>NZ_JBPFGO010000001.1:662500-3830538 GCF_053470305.1 Nostoc sp. DSM 114160
AGAAAGATTACCACACGTTGCACCTCAAAAGTTTAGTATCGCCGCAATTGAACAGAAGGTAAATGTTAGCGGTAGTGCTAGCAGAGCAACAAACTATAGAGGTGATTTTCTTGGTGTTGGTAGTGCTTTTGGTGGTTCGTGGTTCATCCGCACCGATCAACCAAATTTAGAAAATCCGCAAACTTGGAATATTGCCGAAGCGTAGTTTCTTCGACAAACTAATTCAACTGATTATTTTGTAGGTTCCCAGCCAACGTTTTGGCAGGCTCAAGGAATAGGAGACTATTGGGGTTTTATATCCATTCAACGACGGGGGTTAGTACCACCTCAACCCTTCAGTGGTGGTTCTTCCGATCCTCGCCAACGGTTACAAGCAGATTCTATTGGACGGACAATTTCTGGTAAGGCTGAACCAGGTACATTAGTGCGATTGGTGCAAGGTTTTGGCGCTCGCGTGATTGCCGAAATTTTAGTTGATTCTTCTGGCATTTACCGTTTTGAAAATATTAAAAGCCAAAATCAATTTTTGGGCAACAATTATCGCATCTTGCTCTATCCCCAAGGACGACTCACCGCCCAACCAGAAATTCAAGAGGCTACTTTTTCGACAGTACTAGGACAATTACTAGCAGGTGCTTCAGGATTAATCGTTTCTGGTGGCTTACGACGGGATTTTGTGGAAAATCAAAGTTTGTTGGGTAACTTTTCTGACTTTCGGGGCGGAATTGCTGGGCGTTGGGGTTCATCGGAAAATCTGACAGTAGGTTTAGGTGGAGTGTATGACGAATCGGCTAGAGCCTTAGCAGAATTATTTTGGCGTCCGGGAAAGTTACCTTTGCAGGTAGCAGTTTCAGCATTGACGGGTAATAAGTAGGATGTGAATACAGATATTCGCTATAATCCATCTTCCAGCTTGAGTGCTGCATTTCTCAGCGATCGCTTGTCTAGTCTATTATTTAGAGACTTCCAAAAAATACAGCAAATTTGAGGTTCATGAGGTACAGTAGCAGCAATTAGTAAACCAATTTTTTAGATGCTTTGGATCAACTAGTTTCAGCGCAATTTTAATTAAACCATCAACGACAGATGCACTCTTGGGAGAAAATTGTTTCAGAAAAGCTTTTAATTGTGACCACCAATGTTCAATTGGATTGAATTCAGGAGAATAAGGAGATAGATAAAGAACACTTGCTCCCACTCCTTCAATCAAAAGCTTAATCTCTTCGACTTTATGAGCAGGTAGATTATCCATTACAACGACTGCACCAACCCATAATTGCGGAAGTAAAAAATGTTCTACAAAAACTTTATATGCATCTCCATCCATTGAGCCGTTTAAAGTCATCACGGCTAAAACCTTCTTTAAGCTAATTCCTCCGATTACACTTATTTTTGCTCCCCGATAATATGGTTTAAAATTATACGTTCTAGTACCGCGCTCGCTTCTTTGATGAGTTCTAGTTAAGCCAAGTAAAACACCCATTTCATCTATAAATACAAGGTCTTCTGGGTCTACTTGCTTTACTTTCTCCCAATACTCTATTCTCAGTTTTTGGACTCTTTCTGTTTTTCCTTGGCTGCACTTTCACTTTTTTTTCGCGTTAATTTTTGTTTTTGTAATGCACAACACATCACACTTGCACACACCCAAACGTTGTATTTTTCTCCAAAATATTCGCAATATTCCAATAAAGTTGCGTCTGGGTAAATTTGAACCATTTCGGCTAATTCGCTCACGAAATCATCTAACCTACCCTTCATGGCTCCACCTTGCTTTTTAGGTTCTAGATGTCCTTGCACTCTATGAAGTTGGATTAGCTTTTGCACATAGCTTTTTGCTACACCAAATTGCACAGCAACCTTTCTTATTGAAGTACCACCCTTTTCGTAAGTATTTACTATTTTTTCTCGTAAATCGATTGAGTATGCTTTCATTTTAAGTCTTGATACACCAATATTATGTGTACCTCATTTACCTCGAAAGTGCTGTAATTTATCCCAAATTATATTTATATTATGGGCACACAGTTAGCTATGCGACCCAACCGACAAGTATTAATACACGATGCATTTCTGGAAAAGACATTGTGGCATGTGTAGTAAGAAAGCAAATATCACTTGATGCTCAAGTTAGCTCAAGGGGGTCTAATGATCGATCGCTTTTTGAATCTAATTTTTATCGATTCCTTTGCTGTAGTAATTAACCTGACATTTGGTACATTACTTCGCACTAAAATCTGCAATTATTCATGGGATGGAGTTGTAAATGATGAACTTTCAACACCAGAAAGTAGCGCTAGTTCTTCTAAATCTCTACCACCCTTAGAAGAGGTATAAACCACTCCTCTTCGATGAAATCTGCCTGCTGTAGCGATTCTCATTTGAAGAAAATATAGGCTTGCTTAGGGGCGTACATCTGTGCGCCTCTATGAGAATCTATATCGATCTGTGGTTAATTATATTGATTGTCACAAGCAATAACGAGAATTTTAACGGGAATACGGTAAAATCCAGAGGTACTTTTATTGTTATCAACGCGGGTTAAGGATGGAAGTAATATGATTACGTTTTTGGCTGGGGGTGATATTGCTCTTTCAGTGACGCTATTGTTTCTTATGTCATAGATGTAGGCTGGGCAACTCTAGTTTTGAATATAGTTGCAATAACTTTAGGTTTTGCGATCGCTACTTTAACCGGATTAGGAGAAAAACGTTTTACAGCAATTACAGTAGAAGTAGGAATTCAAAATGGGACACTGGCGATCGCGATCGCTTCTACACCTACACTACTGAACAGTCCTACAATGACCATTATTTATTGGGGCAATTTATGGTCTGCTAATGTTTGTGACCGACATTCCTTGATGGTACAAGCTCCTAAATTCATTTATGGAGTTAATCTCAAATCTCAAACTTGTACTGAGCGACTCGTACCGACTTGTGCCGAGCGAAGTCGAGGTAGCGGAGCCGAGGTAAGTCGAAGTATATCAAATTCCCAAGCCCCTAGATTTATCTATGGGGTCAATCCAAAATCCAAAACTTGTACCGAGCGACTCGTACCGACTTGTGCCGAGCGAAGTCGAGGTAGCGGAGCCGAGGTAAGTCGAAGTATTTCAAATCCAAAATTGTCTGACTGGTGCTGGATTTACTTGGTGGACTAGTCGTCACCAATATTTTTTGAAAGCATAAAATTAGTTTGCCTCATAGGTTACAAGTATTTGTAGAAATTGAATTATTCAATCTTGTTACGTTGATGTTTCTAGCCTCTTCTGCTAAACCCATTGATGACAATCTCAAAAATTTAGTAGACGAAATTGAAGCGCAAAGTTTTAGTTTATCAGTTTTAGCAGCGCGTCAATTCCGTTATAGTTTGCTTCAAACTTCGGTAGAAGTGAGCATCAAAGAACCCCGCCAGTTTAACGTACTCGAAGAATTTATCATCCGTGCTGCTATTGAATTTCAACCTCCGCCAACAGAAGATGAATTAGCCTCTATACTTGGGCTGGATTCTGTATTTATTAAAACTACTACTGCAACACTTCGTTCTTTACAAACTCTATCACCAACATCGCCACTAACAGTTACTCCTGAAGGTCGATCGTTTTATGAAAAAGGGTCAGTGCCACAGCCGCCATATCCTATACAAATTTATGCTATTACAGACCCTTTAAGCGATAAGATAACCTTTCAATTTGAATCCTTAAATGAGACAGTAATAAATTTGCCTGATTTGGCAGACTTTATAAATATTGATAATACAATTGCTGATATTGCTTCCTTACCTCTTGAGGAAATCCAAAAAAGTATTCAAGCTTCAGGTTTAGGACTTCATGTTTCAGAAGAGGGAAAAATTGTCACTTCCTGTAAGGTGCTAGCTTCAACTCAAAAAATTTGGAGAAAGATATCGATTTTCATTATATTTGATGCCCTTGAAGATAAATTGAGTATTCAAATAAGAAATGGAAAACAAATCTTAGAGTCAGCATCCAATTGGTTAGAAATGCTACATAGTGAAGGAAAAATCTCTTTGCAAAAATTATGTAAATTTTCAATTGCAACCATCAATTATGAACGTGAAACCATTCTCAAGCTGAAAAATACTGAAATAGAAGCTAGACTCAAAAATATTTGCACAAAGGCTCTAGAAACTTCTAAAAAATCAGTAGTAGGTCAAGCAATTCAGCTACGGAATGGACAAATTAGCCAAGCTTTTTTAGAAGTTTTAAATTCGGCGAAAAGCCAAGTTCTGATTTATTCTCCTTGGATGAATCAAGCAGTTGTTAATGAAAAATTTCTGACTCTATTACAGAAATTAGCTAATCGCGGAGTATGGATTTTAATTGGATATGGAATTACGCAGCAACTAGAAAATGAAGATAAACCAATTCCACCAGAAGTGGAAAAAAAACTTCGAGCGATAAAAACACCCGATGGGTTACCATCCGTACAGGTTTTTTGTTTGGGAGATTCCCATGTCAAAGAAGTAATAGTCGATCGAGAAATCTATCTTTGCGGCTCTCATAAGTGGCTATCTGATCGCGGTAATTACCTACCACTAGACGAGTCAGTTTATAAAGTTACAATTCCCCTTCAAGTCCAGGAAGCTTATGAATTTCTCGCTAATCGCTTCCAAAATCACGCTCAAAAATTATGGCAAAATGCTCTCGAAAACCGTGATTATCAATTGGCTGTAGAGTCTTTATGTATCTGGAGTGCGCTAGGTATGGAAGATATTGTACTCAAAGAGATACAAAAAAATAATTGGTTTGAACTTTTGCCTGTATGGTTAAATGTAGCACTACAGGGATTAAAATCGAAAAACCTATCAGGTGATTCAACAAGTTTTCAAACTGCACTTTCGTTACTCAGTCAAGTTTCTGTTGAAGAAGCTTTTATTGAGCAATTGCAACAGGGATGGCGGAAAGTTATCGGCGCGATCGCAATTAATAATCCTGAAACTGCTTTAAACTTACTTAATGATGAAGTATGGGCGCAGTTTATACGTCTCAATATTGTTCAAGAGAGTGATTCACGCAATCATTTTATTTTGTACCGCACTTAACCCGCACTGGGATATTTTTCATACTTCAATAGTAATAATTTATCAAAGACAATCGAGAAATATGCCGTCTGAAATATACCGTCTTGATTTGGCGGGGATTGTCAATTAAATGATTCTTAACCTTTGATTGACTTAAAGATAGATCCAGAGATTCGTCTTGTTCGATACAATTTATGGGTAGAGAGAGCCGAGGAGAACAAGGTGGTCTTATTAAAAGGCTTTGAGATTGAGATGTACACGGGCACGCCTCAAGGTGAAATCGTCGGTCTCTCCGACAAAATTGTTGCGGCTTTGGATGGATTTATGCGCGAACCAGATAGCCGCAACGTCGAGTACATAACTCAACCATCCCATAATTACGAAAATTTGTTGTGTGCCTTGCTGCGTCCCCGGCGGGAGTTGCGAAACTACCTCAATCGTTTGGGCGATTACACCTTAATACCAGGGAGTACTTTATCTTTGGGTGGGGGCGATCGCTTTGTGCGTTCCGATCCAGCAAACCCCTATCATGACTACATTGAGAACACCTACGGCACGAAAGTAGTCACCGCTAGCGTACACATCAATATAGGCATCAGCGACCCAGAAGTATTGATGCGGGCGTGTCGGGTAATCCGTATGGAAGCACCCCTATTTCTCGCTCTCAGCGCCTCATCTCCGTTCTTGGATGGCAAAGCTACCGGCTATCATTCCACACGTTGGGGCGTTTTCCCACAAACGCCCAGCCATGTGCCCTTATTTGCCAGCCACGCCGATCATATCCAGTGGGTGGAAGATCAACTCGTTGCCGGAACCATGCAGAATGTAAGGCATTTGTGGGCATCGGTGCGACCAAATGGCGATCGCCGTCCTTATGACTTGAATCGCCTAGAACTACGAATTTGCGATTTAGTCACAGATCCCATTGCCTTATTAGCTATTACTGCCTTATTAGAAGCGCGTTTGTTGCAAATAATCGAAAATCCCAGCATCGATCCGTTAACCCAAAGCACTTTCTCTGCTGAAGAACTTGTCACCCTGACTGCTGACAACGAAGCTGCTGCTGCTGCTGGTAGTCTTGATGCTCAGTTGAGGCATTGGCAAGATGGCAGAAGTATTGTAGCCAGAGATTGGATTGCCGAAATTTACCAAGATGTTTGGGCGATCGCCAAGCAACAAGGTTTTAGCTGTTTCCTTTCCCCTTTGCACAAAATCCTCCGCGAAGGCAATGAAGCTCAACAGTGGTTGCAATTACACGCAGTTGGTTTTGACACCCAGCGCGTCATCACTCAGGCTATTATTGCCACCCAAGAGCGCGAAATCGAACTCGAAGACAAATTATGTTCGTCGCTGCTGGGTTAACTCAAAAGACATTGGGGATTAGGCATTGAGAAAACACTTTGTTTATGTTCTTGTCCCCTCATCCCCTCACCTCTACTCCCCATTCCCCATTCCCGTCTTCATACAAATGGTAGATTTTATTGCAGGCACTACCAGCCCTAAAAGACACAAGCACTTACTTTGTCTACACAAAACTTAATATTTCCTGATTGTAGCCAAATATCCTCTCAGGCATTGATCTGGGCTAATTTGTACTTCCTTTTAAAAATCTAATCGATAGAGGATGCTTGATTATTATTAACAAAACCTATGAATAGCCTCTACCTTTTGGTAGATTTAACATTGACAATAAATTTTTTTATACAATACCTAAATTGTACGGATAATGCCTCAGGTAGTTTTAGTTAACCCGCAGATACCTCCTAATACAGGTAATATTGCCCGTACTTGTGCAGCTACAGGTACAGAGTTGCATTTGGTGGGGCCTTTAGGGTTTGAAATTAGCGATCGCTACCTCAAAAGAGCCGGTTTAGATTACTGGCCTTATGTCAAACTACACTATCACGAATCACTAGAAGCCTTTAAAACCGTACATCAGAGGCGTGGCGGCAGATGGTTGGGTTATACGGTTAATGGAAATTGTAATTATGTAAGCTTTCAGTTTCAACCTGATGATTGGCTACTGTTCGGTAGTGAAACCACGGGTTTACCACCAGCAATTCTGTCAGATTGCGATGCTACCGTCTATATTCCCATGAGCCAACCAGGGGTTCGTAGCTTGAATCTGTCAGTGAGTGTAGCAATAGGCTTATTTGAAACCCGTCGCCAGTTAGGCTATTTAGAATAGTTGTTTACATGACTGCTTATAAGTGTATTTACTTATAAGCTTTCCATAAACCTATTAGACGATTTATTTGTGACTGTAAAAATTTTCTTGATGATGGCAAGAATATGTAAAACAATATACCAAAAAATGGGTTTATTCGCGAAATGTAGTGGAAGATACTTACAAGTATAGTAAGGTTATTATAAGAAATTTGTATATAAAACTTGGGATATTGCCAAATTTGAATGATAGATTTTGATGAATTTAAAACATCCTAAACTAGGAACGAAATTGCTAAAATCCAGTCATGTATTACATTTGAGCTATTTTTGCTCGATCGAGGACAGAAATTAGCCCAAAAGTAGCCGATAGTTAATACGGTTGTTTTTTAGGGAATAATCAACGTAAAGTCTCGTGTTGAGAAGACGGATGGGGTAGAAATATCTTGAAGATATCTACAGCAGGGGGCATAACTTTTCCAGAAGTCGCCGCAATTTAATTTTTAGCAGCGACTTGGACTTGGCAAATAATTTGTCCAGTCCCCGTGATTGACGCAAGACAAGCGCGGATAATGGTAAAGAATAAAATCTCGTCCTAAGTGGTGTTAGGAGTGGTTCGGACAAGTAAACACAGCAAAATTTAAGTTTTGCAAACAGATGTGAACTTGTCTAAATCAGAGAAGCAGGTTAATCTTGCGTAAGCATCTCTGGTGAATGTGATCTCGATCTATCATTTGTTGCGATCTAAATCATTGACTAGTATCCAACTGAAAAATCGAGGTTAGTTAAGCGCTAGTGATCGTAAGGAGGTCGTCTTTGAAACGAGCATTGAAAAAGAGAGTAAAAGCTGTGTTGAACAATACCCCTAGCAGCGATGATGCCCCGGTAGAACTGCTAAATGTGATGAATCCAAAAGTGAACAGCCGGGTGCGGACAAAAGCGGCGATGATTGGCTTGGCAATCTCTATGGGAGCAACCAGCCTTTTGGTGACTCGACAAAGCGATCAAGCCCAAGCAGCGGTGCCAGTAGGTAGCCAAAAGGCAACTTCAGCGATTCCTGCTGTTCCTGACACCAAAGTGAAATTTGCCTCCACAAAGCTGGAGTCCCCAAGCAGTCTCATCAGCGAGCGTGCCGGAAAATCCTGTAATCGTGGAACCAACGGCAGTATCACAAGTGCCTGGGCTTGAAGCTAAATGGCAAGTCGCGGCAAGTGGAATATCTTTGCAAGTTCCTGCATCAAACACGTTTTCTCAAACAACAGCAGGTGATAAAAATTCTACTTACCTGAAGCCCAAAATGGCACAGGGATTGAACAATACCTTAGCCGAAACTAGTTTTCCAACAGTCAATAAGCTGTCTGACTATAGTGCTGATGGTGTTGATAGTACAAATACATCACTAACTGCCCAGCCACAAACAGTGGCAACGTCAACCGCAGTTAACAGTGAAATAAATGCACAACTTAAGGCGCAACAAGAGTTCGCACTAAATCGCTTACAAGAAAAATCGAACCGCTTAAGAAAGAGTCTGGCGCAGTTGCAGTCTGGAGAGACCAAAAATTTATCACAAGCTGATATAGAATTGGCGCAGCCGACAACTGTGGTTGAGAAGACTGCATTAGCAGTCCAGTCAGATACTTCTAGCGATGCAAGCCAAGCGAACCTGGTATCGAAGTTAAAACAGAAGCCAAGAGACACTGCATCTGTACCATCGGCGCCAATAGTGATTGCCTCCTCGACGCATACAGCTTATGAAGTTAAACCTGGAGATACACTAGCAGCGATCGCCAGCAGATACAACACTTCAGTATCAGAACTAGTTAAAGCAAATAACCTCAATAATCCCAATGAACTGCGAATTAGTCAAAAACTAGTTATTCCTGCGGTTCAAATTCCTGCGGTTCAAATTCCTACCGTTAAAGTTGAGGCAACTGTAGCGAATCAGCCGACTTTTGTAGAGTCTAGCAAAACTCCTAATGTTGCTACCTCCCCTTTGAATATTGGTAGTGCTAACTCATATCTACCTAGTTCACCATCACCAACTATTGCCGACAACAGTAGCGTTGCCGTCCCTGCACCGGTAACTGTACAGATTCAGGCAAATAGTGCAACCGACTTAGAAACGGCCCCCCCGACAGCTAAGTCTAATGGCGTCGGTGGTGATATTCCAGTGCCACAAGCTTTTGCCGAAATGCAACAGCCGAAGACACCAGTAAATAGGGTAGCAAGGGTAAACAATAACAATAATGACCGTTTGCGGGGCTTACAAGCGGAAATCCAGAGATTACAGCAGAAATATCGCGCTCAACAGTCTGGTAATTTAGTTGTGCCAGCAGCAGCGATCAAAGCAAATAATGCTGCTATACTCACTCCTATTTCTACGCCCAATAATTTCAGTGTACCTAACTCTGCATCTAGACCAAATAGTGTAGCAATACCAATTCCAGTTCCGACACCGATTCGGGCTAACTATAGCGTTCAGCCTAAGCCCCAATTGCGTACTACTGTACGCCCTACCGAAGCAGTAAACCCAGAATTCTTGCCTAATCTAGGTTCTGCTAGCCAGTGGACTCCCTCTCGGACTCAATCTGCGACAAGGGTGGCAACGCCTCCTGGAAAAGTAAATGCCTCTGACTCTTTAGGAAAGATGCGAGGAACCACAGTTTCTCCACAGGTATTACCGCCTTTGGCAGCAGTGGATCAATATCTTCCCAGACCCATTGACGAACTTACGCCTCCTCCATCTAGTTCAACTTTGGCTTATATCTGGCCAACGAAGGGTACTCTCACTTCTGGCTTTGGTATGCGTTGGGGAAGACCCCACAAGGGAATTGATATTGCTAACTCCACTGGCACGCCAGTTGTTGCCTCAGCTGACGGTACGATAGAAAAAGCCGGCTGGAACAATGGTGGCTACGGCAACCTCGTCGAAATCCATCATCCTGATGGCAGCAGCACTCGCTATGCTCATAACAGCAAGATTCTGGTGCAACCGGGTCAACAGGTACATCAAGGAGAAACAATTGCTTTAATGGGTACTACTGGTCACAGCACTGGCCCACACAGCCACTTTGAAATTCATCCATCAGGCAAGGGTGCTGTTAACCCAATAGCCTTTCTACCACAACGCCTGTAATTCTTAGTTCTCTTTAACTAAATCATTGCTTTATTAGTTGAGGGAGTTTACCTCCCTCTTCTACTTTTATTACCTCAATAAGAATGAAAGTTCTAACAAAATTGCAAAACAGACTAGTCTTGAGCAAATTTATATGCTATAGTAGTTAATGATTTTGAAAAACATGGCTCAGTAGCTCAGTTGGTTAGAGCACGGGACTCATAAGCCTGGGGTCGTTGGTTCAACTCCGACCTGAGCCATTTTAAAAGTAAGATAATATAAGTGTTTCAGCTTCTGTACATTGGTGGTCATGGAAGCTGAATCTTTGTTTTAACTCTCCTTTGACTATCCAGTGACTATCCAAAATAGTCAAAGGACTACCATGAAAGTTGGTATTGAAGTATCTAAAGGTTATCTTAGATTAAGATTTCCTAGAGCTTTATTTAATGGCAATCAGAAATACTTATCCTTAAATTTAGCTGACACTGTTGAGAATAGAGTGGCTGCTGAGATTCAGGCACGACGAATAGAGTTAGATATCCTAGCTGGTTATTTTGACCCTACCCTTGCCAAATACAAAACTGATCACACCCCTACCCCTAAGAAACAAAAGGTATACAGCCTACTTGAGTTATGGGAAAAGTACACTCAGTTTAAAAGCGGTCAAGTACAGGAATCAACTCTAAGAGCTGATTTGTAAACAAAAGCTTAAGAAGCCATGCGCTTTACCATCAGACGAATCAACGAGCCATAAATCATTGCTTCACTTAACTCTGTATACAACTCATAATCCTTACTCAAACGCCGAAATCGATTGAGCCACCCGAATGTACGTTCTACAATCCATCGTTTCGGTAAACGCTCAAATGTTTTTGAGTTCCTTTGGATCACCTCAACACGAACCTGTTCACCGCAAACTTGCCTAACTGCTTGAGCAAAGTTTTCGCCTGAATAGCCCTGATCTACCCAAACAACTTCTAATTTGGACAATTCGTCAACAGCCTCATGTAGCACAACGACGGCTCCTAAACGCTCCGAAGCATTGGCTTCGGTCACTAAAACACCAATCAACAACCCCTGAGAATCCACCACTATATGGCGCTTACGCCCTTTAACCTTTTTACCACCATCGAAACCGTAGATCTCCCCTTTTTTTCCGTCGTCTTCACCGACTGAGAATCTGCGATCGCAACGGTAGACAGTTCATCTCGTCCTAAATCTTGTCGTAGTTGATGGCGTACAAGGCCCGTGAATTTTCTGCCAAATGCCTTTGCGCTGCCATTTTTGAAAGTAGCCATACACCGTTGTGTAAGGAGGAAGGTCATGAGGCAACATTTCCCACTGACACCCAGTACGTTGCACGTAGAAAATCGCGTTGAGAATTTCTCGTAAATCTACTTCTACAGGATGTCCAAATCCCTTGGGTGTAGGTAGAAGAGGCTTGAGAATTAACCATTCAGCATCGCTTAAATCACTTGGGTAGGGTTTGCGGCGCGGATTTTCAATCGCAGGTAGATGGCTCATCAACAAGAAAATAACTACACTCGATTTAGCCTATAACCTTAGTCACGGTAGATTTGGTTCTCTTTAGATTTTCTTTACGAATCAGCTCTTAAAGAGTTAATTGATTATTGTAAATCTACCTGCTTAAAGTTCTGGCAGTACTCTGGAAATATCAGATCAGTTAGTAACTTTGAAGATTATACAGTTGATGCCCTACAGTTTGATAACTCTACTCTACCTATAGAAAATGTTATAGCTTCTGGTATTAAGACTTATGAGATTATTACTAGTGGTAACTTTGACATAGAAAGTAATCTTCCTGCTGGTAGGATGTGGTTTCTTTCAGGTGGAGATTCAAGCAGAATAGATATAGACATTGCAGTGCTTCAACAACTTTTAGATATAGCAGGTATAACAGTATGAGTTTAATTACATCCATTGAACATTATGAGTTAATGGCAAAAAGAAATTCACTATCTCACTTAATATCCCAGTTTAGTGGAATACTTGCTGTTGATTACAAAGGTAATATTACCTCTGGAATAAATTATTTTATTGATGATGGTGCTGTTAGGTTTAAAGAAGTAGAGAACTCTTCTAATGGACCTAAAGTAATTCAGAAAACTCAGAGAGCTTGGGCTTTACCTGGTTATCTATTAGAGGGTATTAAACGCCCTCAGATTAGCCCAGGAATAGAATTACCAACATTACCTACAGGTTCAGTTTCTACTACCCCTGCTGACGTTCTATTAGTTACTACAATACCTTATTATTGGTATCCTCAAGTTCCTAATGGAAATAAACTTAATTCTTATGAGTTGAGATTTGATATACCTTTTTTAGATTTAAAGAATAATAGACAATTATTTAAAGTAGGACAAAATAGTATTTTAGAAGAGGGAGTAATAGTTATACAGCTTTCTGCTCAACCTGCTTCTGCTACTACTATCTCTTCTCTTAATGGGACATTTGATTTTAATTTTACATAACTATGGCTAACACAGACTCAGGTTTACTTCAGATTAATTTAAGCCCAGCTATTATAGATAACCTTTACAAAATAATATATGGAGATGTTGACAAGAAAGATGCTTCAGTATATGGCAATTATGCCTTACTAAGAAATTATAAAGCTAATTATCTTTTATATAATAATAGTATAGGTTTATTTGGAATAGCTGTTGTTGCAGATAAAACAACAAAGGTTATTAATTATATTGATAATCTATTAAAGCAATTAAAAAGTGATCCTGAGTTTTGGTCAAAGTTAGCAGTAGCTATTAGAAATGAAAAAAGAATATTTACCCCTAAAATTATTAAAGGCTATACCACAACAGAAGACGGTGATTTAATTACTGCTATTACTACTAAAATTTTACCTGGACAAGATTTTAGAGTTTATGATATCAATGCGGTAGATAGTCTTACAGGTAGTACTTTATTTGCAACTAAACAGGTTAGTGATACTAGCAAAGGTACTAGAACAGGAAGTCTTATTTATAAAACTAGCTTAGTTGGATATCTAGACCCTACTAGTCTTGGTGGTATTGATGCAGCTATAGCCTACTCTGACTTAATAGTAGATGAAGAAGCGGGTACTGTTAGTGAAAAGATTAGTTTTAAATTAATTAGCAATAAAGAAAAGAATAGAGAATTACTTAAAAGAAATGGATACTATTTTAAATCAGATTTAAAGTTATTACTTCAACCTGATTTCTTATCTAAAACTTTTAAAGGTGGATTGTATATGAATGTAGAAAAGGTTGGCTACAAATTAATGGCTAACTTTCAAGATAGTATATAGTTATATATAAATATTAATAATTATGGCCACATCAATTAGTTGGGAATTATTTGAAAGTACTTATCTTAGGGACTTCCAAAGAATAAATTGTCCCAAAAATTAATCTTTTGGCAGTTACTCAATAATGATAATCATTATTAAGGGGAAGAGAGCGGCAGCCGTCGGCTGCCGCTCTCTTCCCCCCTTTGTAAGCATGAAAAAATCTACACTCGCACGAGCAAGCCGCAAAGTGAAGTTATGTTTATTTAAGACTATAAAGCTGTAAATTACTATTTATAACTTACGTTTTGGCAAAATTAATATCAATAAACCAATTACCCAGATTGGGAAAAAATTCGTTTTGAGAATGAGTCAAACGCTCAATTTGTTTCTCAATTTCCGACATAGCTTTTTTTGTGAGTTTCACTCCGGTGGCGTAAGTTTGAGTAACTAACTTAACAATTGGATGTTTACCCTTCCATGTCATACTAGCAGCCAAGTTTAAAGCCGTTTCTATTTCATCTAAGATGCTGCCGTTCCAATGATTTTCTAATACTGCCCATGTTCTTTCTATGGGATTATATTTGCTATGGTAAGGCGGATAGTAAGCTAAACGTATATTCAATGAGTATTTCTGGGCAAACTCTACTATACGTTTCATAAACTGGGTGCGTCGAGAACTATTCTCTGGCCCATTATCTTGATTGAGCAGTAATGTTTCAACGTGAGAAAAACGATGTTTCTCACTCATCCAAAAATCCTCTAAAATATCAACTATAAAATCGCTTGTAACTTTCGATTCCGTAAAATATAAAAAAAGTTCATCAAGCTCTGGAAGGAATATCCCATAAGGAGTTACGGTTGTTTTAGGATGATAATCATGGTCATCAGCTTCGACCTTAGCCCGGCTTTTACCTCCTCGGTCAAATGAGCCAATTTTGACGCGAGCTTTTCCATCCAGCGACAGACGCAAGACACTTCCGTCAGAAGATGCATTTTGATTTACTATATCTAGTTGCTCAAAGATTGCGTCGGTTTGGGGAATTTTTTTTGAGGTTGAACTTTAGCTACTCGTCTCAAGTTATAGCCTAAGAGGTTCAGTTTCAGACGAATCGTTTCTGACGTAGGTAAATCTTCATTCCTATAATCATACTTTTCTATTAATTGCTTTCTCACTTCGGTAGCACAGAGACGAGTATATAGTCTTTGACTTTTAAAAGTTGGGTCTGTCTGGCTTTGGGAATCTACTAAATTTTTGATATCTTCTAGGAGATTTGGTAAATGTAATTCTGCTTTATAGCGACCTTTTGCGCTCATATTGTCAATACAGGTAACACCACTAGTTAATTCTTTCATCCCTTTACGGATAGTACCTCGATTCCATCCTAATTCCGATTCTGCAAGTCTCTGTCCACCTACACCCAAACCTTGGACTGTTGACGCTATAAACTTACGTTTTGCAGCACCTTTTAATTGAGATGCTGTTTGTTTTAATAGTTGTTTCAGTGAAGAAGTTAATACTATAGACACCTCTGCTGCACCCAAAAATTCATCATTACTGAATTTACTACAAAAAGGAGGGGAGAAAGCGGCAGCCATCGGCTGCCGCTTTCTCCCCCCCCTAAAATGATTATCATTATCTTAAATGGGATGTTTTATTTTTTGGAAGTCCCTTAGACCCCCAGATATCTGACGTTTATGGCGCTCAATATGATGAAGACACTTTAAAGAAAACTACCTTTGCTTCTATAACTGATTTAGTTAGCAAAGGATTAAGAGCTAATTTGTAAACTCAAGTAAAGTACTTGTCTTGCAAGGATTTCAGGAATTTGAGTCAAAAAAATACTTATTCGCTGAAACTCAGACCTAGTAACGACTTGAGTATCCTTCAGATTTTCTTTACGAATCAGCTCTAATAGACGTAGGGCCTTTACCTACTACTACTTTAATACCTGCTACTCCTCAAATAACTTATTTAAATCCTAGTCAAATTACTATTGGTAATACATTTTCTGTTACTTATAATAATGTAACTGTTTCTTTTGTAGCTACTGCTAATACTGTTGCTAATGTAACTGCAAATTTAACTAGTTTAATAAATGCTAATGCTACTTTTAATAGTGATTTAACAGCCTATGATGATTCTACTAGAGTTAGATTAGTTGGTATTACTTCAGGAGAAGAGCAAGAGTTTTATAGTTTAGCTGAAAGAAATGTAGGTACTGGAAACCCAGTATTAGAAGTAGTAATAAATAGTGAAGCTAGTGATTCTGAATTAGAAATAACTGATTTATCTATTATTAATGCTAACCACGCAGATGCTTTTAATACAATCGCTGCTGGTGTCAAATACTTTTTAGTATCTGATCCTGTAGTTAAATTACAAACTGCTGCTGGTTTAGATATTCAAAAGAATGAAGCCTTAACTAGCGCTTGTAAAGCTAACTATGACCTTTTAATTCTTGCTTATTTAAGAATACACATTCTTAATGAAATTACTGCCTCTGCCTTTTGGAAAGAGCAACTACAGGTTTCTTCTAGTGAATCAAGTGGAGGAAGTAGTGGGGGACAATTAACTTTAGCTGAAAGACTTCAAATTATTGAAGCTGAAAAGAATGCTAAGTTAGCTGAAATTGCTAGAGAAGAAGATAAAGAATTAGCTGTAGGTGATCAAAAGAGATTAAACTCTATTGAACTAAAACAAGTTGATAGAGCTTATGAACTAGAAAACAAAGCTGCTCTTATTGAAAAGAAAGCAGACAATGGTGCTTGGACTTCTTCAGGTCAGTTCACTATTAGTTATTTAGATTACTATGTTACAGATTTAGTAGACACTGTACCTTTAATGATTACAGAATTTACCAATGAAGATTATGGTATACCAAGTTTATTACAAGTAGGTAGTTATCAAACTTCTATTGCTGTTAATAAATATAAGAGATTAGATATTAAAATAGTAGCTTCAGCTAGCATAAACTTTACTTTGCAAGAATTAGTAGATGATTGGGAAGATATAAGCCCAGAAGTAACAGATAATGCAATAACAAAGAGTTACTCTTTAATTAATACTTCTATTATCAAAATAAAAATTACTGCTTTAGAGCCTAATACTGAACTATTAATAGTTGGACAATTACATAGTTAATAATATGAACAATGGAATATCTGTAATATGGGGTGGGGATTATAGTTCCACTAAAACTTACTATAAAAATCAAGCAGTATTTTATCTTGGTTCATCCTATAGAGCCAATAAAACTACTACAGAAGAACCATCTATTGATGCTTTAGATTGGGATTTACTTGCTCAAGGTGCAGATGCTTCTGATATTGATTTAGATAATTATTACACAATAGAAGAAGTTGATACACTATTAGAAAATAAAGCTAATCAAAGTAATACTTATACTAAAATTGAAACTGATAATTTATTAAATCTTAAACCAAGTTCTTTAAGTCAATTATCAGATGTACAAATAACATCACCTGTTCAGGGTCAATTATTATATTTTGATGATGTTAGCAGTGGTAAGTGGGTTAATCAAACTGTTTCTCTTGGAGGTGGTGGTACTGGGGAAACTAATACTGCTTCAAATGTTGGTTTAGGTGGTGTAGGTTTATTTAAACAGAAAACTGGAGTTAATTTAGAATTTAAAAACATTAATGCTGCTTCTAATAAAATAAGCATTACAAATGACCCCAGTAACTCTGAAGTAGATATAGATGTAAATGAAGCTAATTTAACTCTAGGAAACCTGTCAGGTACACTTGCGATCGCAAAAGGTGGAACTGGGTCTACTTCAGCTTCTGCTGCCCTTACTGCTCTTGGAGGTGCCACTACTGCAAGTGTAGCTTTAAAAGCTGATACCACTGCTTTAACTTCTCACACTAGTAATACAAGTAACCCTCACTCTGTCACTGCTGCTCAAGTTGGTAATAGCACTGCTCAATGGAATGCTAATAAATTACAGGGTGTAGATGTAATATCAACCACTCCCACTAATGGACAGATATTAACTTATAACAGCACAAGTACTAAATGGGAACCTACTACATTTGCTGGGGCTAGTGGGGGTAAAGTAGTTCAAGTTGTTTATGCTTCAAGTAATACTATAACTACAGTAGCTGCGGGAGCCTATACAAGTATTGGTTTAACTGCATCTATTACACCTACAGTTACTTCTAATATCCTTTACTTCTTTGTAGAAATACAAGGTATAGAGAAAACTTCAGGTACTGCTGATACAAATTATATTATTGGTACCCAACTTTATAATACTACTAGTGCTTCTGCTACTTATACTGCTAATTGTTTTGCTGGAAGATTTACTACTGGTTATATACCTCCTATTAGTTTTCAAGCTCAAGGTTCTATTACTGCAACTACTATGAATTTTGCTGTAAGAGCAAACGTAACTGGAGGCAGTATCAGGTTTCAAAGTAATAACACTGTATCAAATATAATAATTATGGAGGTCAGCCTCTAATGGCAATAGAAATTACCCCAGATAAAGTTACTAATGATTCCATTTATGTAAATGGTTTATCAGTAATTTGGGCAGGAGATTGGTTAAATACTAAGACATATAGAAAAAATCAAGCTGTTAGTTATTTAGGTTCTTCTTTTAGAGCAAATAAAACTACAACTCAAACACCTTCCTCAGAAAGTGTTGATTGGGATGTGATAGCTTTAGGTTCTAATGACATAGTTGATACAACTGAAAAAGATATATACTTTACTTATGCAGATGTAACTTCAAGATTAATTTACACTACAGGAATTAATGAAATAATTTTAACTGTAACTGTAGTAATACTAGTTCCCTTTAATGGGACAGGAGCTTCTATTTCAATAGGAGATTCAATAGTAACAGACAGGTTGGCTAACAATACCCAGATTTACCTTAGTGAAGTAGGAGAATATTCTATTAATCCTACTTACAAATATACTTCAGCTACTCCTATTAATTTATTAATAACTCCTGGTGCTGGAGCTACTCAAGGTAGTGGTTACATTATAATTGAAAGTAAATAATAATAAAATTAATTAATAAATAATATGGCTCAGATTTTAGATTTAAAAGGAACTTCTATTTCCTCACTTCAAATTGAAAAAGCAGGTGTAAGACTTAAGAATGCTACTGGTGATTTACAAGTTAAAAACTCTGCTGATTCTGCTTTTACTAAAGTAACTGCTTCTCAATTTGAATCAACTAATGATATTGGCTTAGTAATTAATTCAGATGCGGCTGGTAGTGGTGCAGATTGGAAAATTACACTAGCTAGACCTTCGTCAGGTATGACGGCTAACTACACTTTGACTTTACCTACTAGTGCGGGATCACCTTCTCAAGTACTTACAACTGATGGTAGTGGTAATGCTAGCTGGACAACTCCCTCAGGTGGTGGTAGTTCAAATGGTCAATTAGTTGATACAACTTCTTTAGCATTTAATAGTGCTTCTAGTGTTTCAATGTTTACTCTGCCAGCTAATGCTGTTGTTAGTAGAGTCGAAGTAGTTATTGATACTCCTTGGGCTACTGGGAGTGCTACAATGACAGTAGGAATTTCAGGTACTACTTCTAAGTATTTGGGAAGTAATTCTGTTGATTTGTATGGTGCTGCTGGTGACTCTTATGTTACTGCTCCTAGTTTAGCTGCTAATGGTTCTTCGGAATCTTTAATCATTACTTATGCTGCTAGTAGTGCTACTGCTGGGGCTGCAAGAGTCCTAGTTTATTACAGTAATCCTGCTTAATAATTTAACTATTATGTGACATTAACATTAGGGTAATTTAAAGTTATCCTAATGACTTTTTTATAAATAAAGATAATAAAATATATGGCTTCTTATTTTGATTTAAAAGGTACAACAATTGATTCATTTAAAATAGGTAAAGGTGGACCTAGTTTAAATAGAAGTGGATCTAATATTATTAAAGTAAATAGTAACCAAATAATTACTGAAGAGGTAGAACACCCAGGTTATTTATCTGGTAAGTATTATATTAATACACCATTAACAGATGGTTTTTCTGCTGTAAGTGCAGCAAGTATAGTTAATACTGTTACTTATTTTCCTTTCAGAATTCCTAGATATTTTAGAATGTCTAATGCTTCTGTAAACGTTACTACAGCAGTAACTAGTAGTCTTTTTAGAATAGGAATATATACTAATGATAATACTACTTTTTTACCTAAAACTTTAGTAGATGGTATTGCAACTAGTCCCAGTGATTTATCAGGTGGTACTACAGGATTAAAACCTAGTACATGGGCTAGTCCCCTTTACATGTATCCAGGTTGGTATTGGTTAGCAATATCTAGTAGTGCTTCCTTAGCTTTTACTGGAGAAACAGCTTATCCTGCTTATAACTATTTTATAGGTAGTGATACTCAAACTATTTCTACTTTTACTTATGGATATAGAAATCCTTTAACATGGGTTGCAGGTTCCTCTTTTCCTACTGATGCAGTAGTAGATACATTAACTTCTTTTACTGCTGGTGCTCCCACATTATTTTTTCAAGTATTTTAAATATATGAGTTGGAATTATATAGAAAGAAATGGTCAACTTTATGCTGTTGACGAATTCTCTAACGAAGAAATACTTATTGATATTGAAACACAATATCCTTATACAGATACTATTCCTAGTTTACCTGGGGATATGTGGATAATGACAGCATTAAATTATTATTTTAATTACTTACGTTTAGTTAGAGATCAAGCTGATTGTGATGCTTTAGAACTTGAAGATATAAATGTTTATTATGATTTATATCCTGATTTAAACCCCTCTTCTTATGTATACGCAGCAGAACAAGACCAATATATTACTGATAATTGGCCTCAAGATGATCCTGCTAAACAAGCTTTAGTTGACTTAGTATATGCTGCTGAGGTTTACTAAATGTTCTTAACTACTGTACGTCCAGAGGTAGAAAAGTTAAATAAAATAATTGAAACTCAAAAGATTAATAAAAAAGATATCCAACAAGATATATATGAAATAGGTATAAATTCAGTAACAACTAATGCTTTGACAGTACTAGTTACGCTATCAATTGTAGGGGTAGGGATATTCTTTCTAGGTAAAAAATTAACTGAATTTATAGCTAGGCATGTAGTTCCTGATTTAAAATCTTATTTATCTACACAAGAAAGTTTTATTAAAGCTATTAATTCTAATTCAGAAGATATTAAAAAAAACTTAATAGTAATAGAAAGTGATGCTACCGAAGCACATACTAAAATAGTTAACAAATTAGAATCAATTGAGTTAGATGTTAAAGAGATTAAAATAATTATAGCTAATAAACCAAAGGTGTAATTATCCTATTTATCTATATTTTCTATATGATATCCTTAAATTATATAAGTAATTGGAGGATATTTTTTGTCATTATATAAAGAAAGTGCTGTTTATAAACATAGATATCTATCAGGTAAAAGAGAGGAACCAGTTAGATGTTCTGTTATTAAAAAAGATGGTACACAATGTAAAAATAAAATAATGCTAGGTTACAAATGTTGTGCATCTCATGGAGGTAAAGCAGCTAAAGCTAAGATTACTCATGGTTTAAATTCTAAATTAATTAAATATCAAGATATGAGAGCTATTAAATCACTATCAAACAAAGAGAAAAAAGAACTATTAGCTACTGATTATAATAAAGAAACTTTATTAGATAATAGCTTAATGCTTAGTGATGCTATGCTTGGCAGGTTAATTGAGCATCAAACAAATATAATAGAAAGATATGACGCTGCTGTTCAATTATTATCTGGTTCTGAAAAAAGAGAACCACGGGAACTATAAGTTTTAACTAATAATATTAATGGTTTAAGTAAAGCTATTACTGATATATCTAAAGTTATTCAAGTTCATCAGGCTCAGATTAATTCTACTTTAACAACTAGAAAAGACCTACGTGACAGAAATGAGAATGAAGCTATTCTTCAATCTTTATATGAACAGATAAGTGTTGATCCTAAGATGTTAATTCAAGATATGGTCAGAGGTTATTTATCTGCTAACCCTGATGCTAAGTTAGATGACCTATTAGCTCTCAAACCTGCTGATGTAGAAGTTGAATATGAGTTGGGGGATGATGACTAATGAGTACTATCCCATCAGATTTAGAAGGTATATTAAAATCAGAAACATTAAGACAACAGTTCTTAGCTGAATGGCACTAAGAAAAGCTCTAAGCTATACAGGATAGGCGCTACAGATTTCAAAGCTATTAAGCAGTGTGGCGACGGGGCAGGCGATTGTTCTTGATGAAGTGTTGCGATCGCTAATGAAGTTTGCTCCCGGCGTAACCGCCCGCCTTGTTGGGATGCCTGCGGCGGTAAACTACGCTATGGTTGACTCCAGACAGTGCAAAAATGTACGGGTTGTCCAAAAAAATTTTAGGTAGGAAAAGCTTACTCGTTCATGAAATACTTTCCTTGAGACGAGCAAGCAAACATCATAAATACTACTGTGACACTACGAGTACAAATCCTCAAGGATAAATTTAGCCAAAGTTTGGGACTACCGTTTAAAGAACTATTGCCAGAGTCTGTGATAAGACTTGCAATCTCGGAGCTAAAAATTAAATACAAAAAACGGTTGTTTGACCCATTCGTAACTTTATGGGCATTTTTATCTCAAGTATTAGATACAGACAAAACTTGTAATAATGCTGTGAGTAAAATAATTGCACATTTGGCTGAGTCAGAAGTAGAAGTTCCCTCAACAGATACGAGTGCTTACTGCCAAGCACGGGCAAGATTACCAGAAAAATTGTTAGAAAAAGTTTTCAATTATTCAGCACAAAAACTGGAAGAGAAAGTAACCCAAGAACATCTATGGTGTGGTCGAAATATTTTGGTGATAGACGGCTCGACGGTCTCTATGCCTGACACTGTAGAAAACCAAAAAGAATACCCACAACCCAGTAGTCAAAAGCCGGAATGTGGATTCCCAATTGCCAAAATTGGTGTGATATTCAGTTTATTAACGGGAGCTGCCGTTGCCTTGTGCATAGATGTTCTGAACACTCATGATATTAAATTAGCAAGAATTCTGTACAGTTTTCTCAAACCTAATGATGTGCTTGTAGGGGATAGAGCTTTTTGTGCTTACGCCGATATGTTTAGTATCAAAAAGTTTAATTGTGATGCCGTGTTTCGTAAACATCAATCTCGCACAACAACTATGCGAAAAGGTAAAATTGTTGGAGATTGCGACAAATTAGTTACTTGGTATAAGCCGAAAACTTGCCCAAAAGGATTGGATAAAGATGAATTTAATGCTTTACCTCCTTCCATAACTGTGCGAGAGATTTACTATTATATTGTTATTCCTGGTTTTCGGACTCAACAAGTTAGCTTAATTACCACTCTTTTAGATGGATCTTCTTATTCTACTCTGGCAATTGTTGGGCTTTACGGACAACGCTGGGATGTTGAACTAAATTTAAGACATCTCAAAACTACCTTGGGTATGGATATTCTGCGATGTAAAACACCTTCGATGATCCGCAAAGAAATTTACGTTTATTTGCTGGCTTACAATCTACTTCGTAGCTTAATGTGGTCGGCTGGAACTACTTATACTACCTCTCCAAATCGCCTATCACTGCAAGGTACTCGCCACCATTTAATTAACTTTATTCCCTCTCTTATAGCAGCAACTTCTCAAAAACGGCACCAAATTTATCGCACTTTACTCAAAGTTATTGCTCACAAGGCTGTTCCTGACCGCCCAGCTAGAAATCAACCACGAGTCCGTAAACGTCGCCCCAAAGCCTACCCCTTAATGACCAAACCCCGGCATGAATTACGCAAACAATTGCAAACTGCTTAATTGATAAGCGTTTCCGCTTTTCTTAGTGCCATTCGATTATTAACTATGGGGGGTGTCTATTACCTGACTATGAAATAAGATATCTGGAGCTGAAGCTCCTTATATAGTTGGCTTTCCATAGGGACTCATAAGCCTGGGGTCGTTGGTTCAACTCCGACCTGAGCCATTTTAAAAGTAAAATAATATAAGCGTTTCAGCTTCTAGGCATTTGTAGTACTAAGGAGCTGAATTGCTCTATAAGCCTCTTTTGACTATCAAATGACTATGCTCATTCAACAGCGTGATAGTCATGAAAGTTGGAATTGAAGCCCTGAAAGGTCGTTTAATATCATATCCGGTTGAAGACTTATCATTTAGAGGGCAGTTCTTGCTGGGAGCAGGGGGAAAGAAACTTTTGGTATTTTTGCACAGATCCGGTAATCATAAGTGATTAGCCAGACATGATATAAGATTAAGATTTACTATAGTTTGATTATTAATACTATTCAGAAATATTTATCTTTACATTTAGCTGACACTCCTGAAAATAGGTACATCCCGCATTGAATCTCTCGACCACAGGCTTATTGCTATTATCAGGCAAACTACCAGTTGTGCTGGTAACGAGCGATGACGTTCCTCTTCGACCTTAGTTTTAGCGTAGACGCTCTTAGCGGCTTGCCGAAGGCATCGCTTCTTCGATGAAGTTGCTGGAATAGCCATCTCTATTGCTTTGAATATCTCAGTATTTTGTATCTTGTAATACATTAATGAGAATACTTTCAGATACACCGTACTTGATTTCCATTTTTGGAAACAATACCTAATTTACAACTGTTTGAGCCTTAACTGAACCGTATTGCGGCAGCTGTATTAAGAAAAAATCGCTGTTCAAAATTGGTAATAGTGATATAGTTACTCCAATCGGTTCTGATGGGGAGCAGCCATCGGACGCAAGGGGGAAAGTCTGGTGAAAATCCAGCACTGTCCCGCAACTGTGAACCTAAAATAGGTGAGTCAGGATGCCCGCCGGTTAGAATCAATTCGTTTACATAAATCTGCGAGGTACAGGTTATGAAAAGAAAACAGGCGTTAGTCAGTCTAAGCCTGATGGGAGTTATTAGTTTTTATCTAGTAGTTGGTTTACCCAAGCCCGCCTACGCCATGCACATTATGGAAGGTTTTTTACCAGTGCAGTGGGCGATTTTTTGGTGGATTGTGGCATTACCATTTTTTTTATTAGGATTGCGTAGTCTGACTCGCATTACCCAAGCTAACCCACAGCTAAAACTGCTACTAGGCCTGGCCGGTGCTTTCACTTTCGTGCTGTCAGCATTAAAAATCCCTTCCGTCACGGGTAGCTGT
Source organism: Nostoc sp. DSM 114160 (assembly GCF_053470305.1). Classification (NCBI taxonomy): domain Bacteria; kingdom Bacillati; phylum Cyanobacteriota; class Cyanophyceae; order Nostocales; family Nostocaceae; genus Nostoc; species Nostoc sp. DSM 114160. The sequence goes on from NZ_JBPFGO010000001.1 coordinate 687,312, forward strand.
TCTCATCCTACAGGGACGGGGTTAGGTGCGGTGCTGTTTGGCCCCCTCACTATGACGGTTTTGGGTAGTTTAGTATTGTTGTTTCAAGCTTTGTTACTAGCGCATGGCGGCTTGACTACGCTAGGTGCAAATGCTTTTTCGATGGCGATCGCCGGGCCATTTGCCGCTTACTGGATATATAATCTGACAATCAAGTTGGGTGGTAAACAAAAAATTGCCATATTTCTAGCGGCTGCGATCGCAGATTTACTCACTTACGTTATCACTTCTATCCAACTCGCCTTAGCTTTTCCTGCACCTATTGGTGGGTTTCTCGCTTCATTTACCAAGTTCGCCGGGATTTTTGCCATAACTCAAGTCCCTTTAGCAATTAGTGAAGGGTTGCTAACTGTATTGGTGTGGAACTGGCTGCAATCTTATAATCCTCAAGAGTTGGAATTGCTGAAATTAATCAAACGGGAACCCCAAAGAAATGAATCAGTCTAAAAAAGGGTTGAGTAACTGGCTGTTGGTAGTAGCTGTATTAGCTTTAGCAGTTGTACCGTTAATATTTGTCCGTGGTGGCGAATTTACAGGTTCCGATGACAAAGCCGAAAAAGCAATTACTGAAATCCAACCTGGATATAAACCCTGGTTTAAATCATTTTTTGAACCAGCTAGTGGGGAAATAGAAAGTTTATTATTTGCTTCACAAGCAGCTTTAGGTGCTGGAGTAGTCGGTTATGCAATTGGGTTGTATAAAGGACGTTCCCAACAACAAAAACGTGAAGAATGAGCCTGCAAATAGACACTTTAGCTTATACCAATAGACTCCGGAGATTGCCACCAGAACATAAACTAATTTTTGCATTTACTACTCTTGCTATTTCCCTTGCCAGCCATCCGCTAGTACAAATTTTAATCATAGTTTGGATGAGTATTTGGACAGTAATTTATGCAAGAATTCCGGCTGGAGTTTATTTTCGGTTGTTAACGTTCACCATAGTTTTTTGTTTGACGAGTTTACCAGCCCTGATGGTAAATGGAGTTGCCATTCCTGATTTACAAAGCGTCAAATTAGATTCGTGGTATGGATTGACTCTCGGACACTTCTATATTTATATCAGCCATAGTGGCAGTATCCAAGCATTGGGACTTTTAACCAGAGCATTAGCCTCTGTTTCTTGCTTATATTTTCTCATGTTGACCGTCCCTTTCATAGAGATATTACAAACTCTGCGTTACTTACGATTCCCAGTGCTGTTAACCGATTTATTATTGCTAATGTATCGGTTTATTTTCATCCTGCTGAACACAGCCAATGAATTATGGACAGCACAAAATTCCCGTGGTGGCTACCGAACTTGGCGTAGTGGAATGAAAAGTTTAGCACTACTAATCGGACAACTATTACAGCGAACCTTAGAACGATATAGTCAGTTCTCTCTGGGACTGGAAGCACGAGGTTTTGTTGGTGAATTTCGAGTTTGGCATCAGAGTCGCTATCGTCCTCAATTACGGTATATTATCGAAGCGATTTTCGGCTGTGTAGTATTAATAGGATTGGACTTTTGGCGGAATGCAGGAATATTTACTTCAATTTGAGCAGGTATATTATACTTATCCTGGCGCACAACAATCAGCTTTGAATGGTGTAACATTGAACATTCCATTAGGTAAAAGATGTGCGTTAATTGGTCAGAATGGTTGTGGTAAAACAACATTATTTTTACTAGCTAATGGTCTATATAAACCTGATTCTGGAATTGTTCGGTGGCGTGGTGAACCGTTAAGTTATAATCGGAATTATCTGGCTAAATTAAGGCAAAATGTCGGGTTAGTATTTCAAGATCCAGAACAACAATTAGTAGCTTCTACTGTTGAAGAAGATATATCTTACGGTTTGTGTAATTTGGGTTTACCAGTATCGGAAATTCAACAGCGAGTAGAGCAAACATTAGTTGAATTTGGACTAACTATTTTAGCCCAAAGACCAGTACATCATCTGAGTTTGGGACAAAAAAAGCGAGTTTCTATTGCAGATGTGATGGTACTACAACCAGAACTATTAGTGCTGGATGAGCCTACTGCCTATTTAGATGTCAAACATACTCGTAATTTGATAGCAACTCTGAAAAAAATTCATCAAGATGGCACTACTTTAATAATGGCAACTCATGATTTAGATTTAGTCTATCGGTGGGCGGATTGGATTTTTGTTATGGATAAAGGGCGACTGATTTTAGAAGGCAAACCCCAAGATATATTTAGCCAGCGTACACTTTTAGAAGAGTTAGAGTTGGGCATACCATTGATATATGAGATGTTATTTAATGGGTTATCTGCTGAGTCAGGAGTAGTTAGAGAACGAGTGCAACAACGAATAGTAGAATTATTTCGCAATTTTTAATAATTTTACAGTTAGAAAATTTCAATAATGAAAGACAATGCTTCTATCAGGACTTAAATCTTTTTGAAGCAGAAACAAGCCTCAAACTCAGACATCACTATATATTTAAAAGAAGTCTTGGTTTTGTTTACCAAGACTTCAAGCGAATTTATTCGATTGAACACGCTTATACAATTGCTTATCCCAAATTGCTGAAGAAAGTTCCCCAAAGGATTCCTGTTACTCCTACAGCAATTAAAAGGTTAGTAAAAAACTTGCCTAATTCAATTTCTTGTCCAAGTGCTTTGTCATCTTGACCTGCGGTGAAAAACAATGACCAAGCTTGGTTAAGATTGATTTTCTCAAAGTTGGTGAAATCAGGTCGGAAAACAACGGGGCCAATCAAATCTTGTTTAGGGAAATCAAAATCAGTTCTCATAACTCTCCTTTAATTTTCTATGGGTTGATTGAATGTAATTTTTGAATAGTCGAAATTATTTACAAGCTTGTCAGCCATCCAATCAGGCCGTGTCCGGTGATTACTTCCACAGCGATAAGTGAGACGAAGCCAATCATTGCCAGACGACCATTGAGTTTTTCAGCATACTCGGTAAAGCCAACTCTTGGAGTTTGGTCTACATAAACTTTTGGTTCAACTGCAAAGTTGTTGAGTTAACCGAGTTCGTTGATGGTGAAGCCTTTGCTAGTCATGTTTTTTTCCTTTGCTGGTTTATGTAACTAAATATAACTATATGTGAATATTTTTTGCAAATACTTGACAATGCAAATAAGTGCGGTAAACCGTACTAAATCAGATCGTAGATACCGTATCTGTGAAAAGAAAGCAATTATTGCTTGTGTGCAAGCATCATTTTTTCGTGTTGCTGCCATTACTTTGATGGCGCAAGCGTCCGCCGTAGGCGATCGCACTACAAATTTTATGCCCCCCTACCGGATTGAAGTTTATACAAAATACATGGTCTACTAAAAAACTAGACCCTTAAATAATCTGGCTGCAAAGAACACTTCTTAAATTATGAACATAGTAGCGTTCGCGGGTATTTCGTCCTTCGGCTGGCTGTACTGGATAATACAGCCGCATTTAGCGATGCACATTCCCGATGGCTTTTTGAATCTACCTGTTATCCTTGTCACCTGGATAATTGCTATCGGTTTGATTGCACTAGCTATAAGGCAAGCACAGGCAGAATACCAAGAACGAGCCGTACCTTTAATGGGAGTTTGTGCAGCTTTTATTTTTGCAGCCCAAATGATTAATTTCCCGATTCCTGGAGGTACGTCTGGACACCTTTTGGGTGGAACGCTGGCAGGAGCTTTACTAGGGCCCTGGGCAGGTTCGCTAGTGATGGTTGCAGTGTTCATTGTGCAGGGTGTTCTGTTTCAAGATGGTGGACTGACCGTGTTAGGAGCCAACATCTTTAACATGGGATTAATTGGTACGTTTGGCGGTTACTATCTCTATCGCACAGTGAGATTTGCTATTGGACGCGATCGCTTATCTGGATTAGTTATTGGCGCGGCGATCGCCGCCTGGACAAGCGTAGTCGTAGCCTCAATTATATGTGCCTTGGAACTTGCAATTTCTGGGACAGTTCCTCTAGCGGTAGCTTTCACAGCAATGGCTTCTTGGCACGTTCTAATTGGTATTGGCGAGGCAGTGATTACTGTAGTAGCACTCAGTTTCATTTGGCGGACTCGACCTGAATTACTTTACGACCCGCCCCGCAAGACGAAAGTATCAACCTCTCGTCCTCTGTCTCGGTATTAAAGTAATTCGTAATTCGTAATTATTTTTTGTAAAGGGATTTAGACCCGTTATCGATAGTTAAATCGAATGAATCAGGAGTGAATGCTTATGAGTAGCAACATCTCGCGATCGCGTAACCGTGCTTTTGTCATCGCTGGCTTAGGTATTGCCCTGCTGATTGCAATTTTCCTTTCGCCGCTAGCTAGCAAAAACCCAGATGGGTTAGATAGAGTTTCACAAGACCTGAAGTTTGATAGCAAGGCACATGAAGATACGCCAGCTCGTAAGTTACCCTTTTACGGCATATTTGATGAGTATGCTCTCAGAGGTGTACCAGAGGCGATCGCCACTCCCTTAGCTGGTTTAGTTGGAACACTAGTAACTTTTGGCTTGGCTTGGGGTATTGGCAAACTAGTCGTGCGTGGTTCAACTTCACCTTCCACACATGATGGCTATTCCGACTCAGATGCAGCAGATTAAATACAAATAGGAACTTAACATCATGCTGTTGCACATTGGAGCATTTGTGCTGGATATCGATAGCAAGCAGGCTACTGTTTGGCACAAACTTGCTCCCCGTACCCGGATATTATGTACATTGTTGTTCGTGTTCGCCACTGTCTTAACACCAGATGGCCACTGGTGGACTTGGACTATTTATGGATTAGCTTTAGTCTGCCTGCTATTACTGAGTCGAGTCACCTTAGCAGTACTACTGAAACGGTTGGCAGTAGAGTTCACATTTATTGGTGTAGTTCTCCTGGGGACTTTATTTCGAGGTGGTGGCGAAGTTTTATGGTCTTGGGGGCCATTACAGATTACGACAGTGGGGCTAACTGTTTTGGGTAGTGTAACGCTTAAGGCATTGCTATCGCTATTGATACTAAATTTACTCACGTTAACAACTTCAGTAACAGCACTACTTCATGCCCTGCTGGAACTGAAAACCCCACCGCTACTAGTAGCAATTCTGGCATCTATGTATCGCTATATCAGCGTATTAATAGGTGAGTTTAACGCGATGCGTCGAGCAGCCGAGTCCCGAAACCTGATGAACAGCAATCGCTCGATACGTTTAATTGTTGGCAACACGATCGGAGCGTTGTTTATCCGCACTTATGACCGGGGAAATTTAGTTTATCAGGCGATGCTATCACGAGGTTATCAAGGAGTCCCACCGATGATAGAAAAAGTCTCGTCAGGAGGACGAAATGACATTGTGGCTTTGAGTTTGACTATAGTTTTAGCATTATTGGGTCAGGCTATTTACTGGCGGAAATAATATTTGTTTAGATTGTTTTAATGCATCATAATCCAATATCAATTCAAAATCTTAGCTATACCTATCCTGATGGAACTCAGGCTTTGAGAGATATTAATCTGTCCATCAAAGCAACTGAGCGAGTAGCATTAATTGGAGCCAATGGTTCAGGAAAATCTACGTTGCTGTTACATCTGAATGGCATTCTCATGCCTCAATCGGGACAGGTAACGATTGGAGAATGGCCTTTAAATGTTGAGAATTTGCGAAACATTCGGAATTTTGTCGGGTTGGTGTTCCAGAATCCCGATCATCAGTTATTCATGACAACAGTCTGGGAAGATGTTGCTTTTGGCCCAATGAATATGGGCGTACAAGGTGAGGAATTACAACAGCGAGTTCTTCATGCAATGGCAGCAGTTGATATCGATCCCCAATGGTATGGACAACGCTACACAGGTAATTTATCTGGAGGTGAAAAAAAACGGATTGCGATCGCTGGTGTCTTAGCCATGAATCCACAAATATTAGTATTTGATGAACCCTCAGCTCAGTTAGATCCTCGTTCTCGCCGTCAATTAATCGAACTGCTGCACAGTTTACCTCTAACACAACTGATTGCAACTCACGATTTAGATTTAGCTTTGGATTTGTGCGATCGCACAGTTGTTCTCAGTCAAGGTCAAGTTGTATACGATGGTGCAACTGAGCAGGTAATGAGCAATCCAGAGTTCTTGGCTAGGCACGCTTTAGAGTCACCATTATGCTATAGCCGCCCTTATTGTCAGCTGGAACACGCACCTGTTAGTCCATCTCGGTATGGTGAATTTGTTTGATTCAATCACATTCAATTGTTATTCAAACAGGTACTTGCTATTATCAAGATTTTTTAGCAGTAATTTAGATTTTAAGCTACTAGTAAATTGTTACTTATCAATTTTAAACCGATCAAAATCTACCAAAAATAGCTATATGGATTCTCATCAAGAAAACATATCCAATATAAAGCATAGTTACAGTGAAGCATCTCTAAATGATTTGATGAAGCGATTGTCTCGTATTGAAGGACATATTCGGGGTGTTAAGAATATGATTGAGAGTAGTCGTCCTTGTCCGGATGTATTGATTCAAATAGCTGCTGTTCGAGGAGCAGTTCAGCAAGTTGGTCGAATTATTTTAGATGAATATCTCAAGGAATCTGTTGCTCGAACTACTCAACAAGGAGATATTAAAACTGAGATTGAAGCATTAAAGACGGTGTTGGATCGTTTCTTAAGCTAGATATAAGTTTGCTACGCAGTGAAGTTATTGCTCATTAGAGGCTCTTAGCAAAATGGTTTGAGCTTTAGAGATTGTTTATTCAAGTTAATTACGATTTTTAAGTAGTTATTTTGTTAAAGTATGGTATCTAACAAACTTGAGCGACTTATATCCTTATTAATTTGTTTGTGTCTTTTAGTTCCGTCTGTACCAGTAAAAGCCCAAACTCCAGAAGAATGGATCGCTCTAGGGTTGTTTCTATGAACCCTTTCAGGTAAAACTCGATCGAGAATCTCCACAGTTAACCAACTCAAAAAAAGGGAAGTTCTTGTGGTTGTAAACGTTGGAATTTTGGGAAGCACGACAAACAACTCGTAATGTGCCAGTGAAACTTAGACGTAAGGGTGAAACATCTGCGCTGTTTTGTTAAGACAAGTTCTCTTAGTTAGTAATGCTTTTGATATTCTGCAATTTCTGCAAAGGATATAAAGCAATTGCTGGCATTGTCCGTTTATCCATAAAGCCAGAATAGGAAAGGGTTTTTCACAGACAGGGCATTTTGATAACAAGCGTAACCGATGGCGATCGCATCCACATAACTTAATACAGGTGTCTTGACTTAAATTGCATAAACTTGCATAATAATAAAGCTAATACAATTTATAAAACTAATTAGTAAGCTTTTTAAGCTTATCTACTAGTAGTTTTGGGGTTATAGCGCAGTTGGTAGCGCACCTCAATGGCATTGAGGGGGTCAGCGGTTCGAATCCGCTTAGCTCCACTATTAAAACATAGGTACTCAAAACCTGTTTGTTTTGTGTCACCTGAAGGAGAAGTTGCACAACTTGTCTAACTTCTCCTTCAAAATTAAGCAAGATTATGCTTGAAATCACAACTAGTGGACTGTTTCTTAAATACGCCCCCACATTAAGATGCGCTTGTAGGGAAAAAAGAACGGGCGCTCATCCTCTAACAACTCGAATAGCTTCTGCTGATAGCGTTCCACAAATCTCTCATAGGTTTGGGCATCCAGTAGGGATTCATAAGCCGTTAGCAATGTCCCGCGATACCACTCCACTACGGCTTCTCGTGAGGGCAACACATGCCCATAAATTTGAAGCTTGACTTCCTGCTTAACAAATCCCAATTTATAAAGCATTCGGGCGTATGTTTCAGGAGGAAGTACCTCTAAACGCCGCACATATCCTCTTAATTCTTGACTGAATTCTTGTGCAGTCTCAACTGCTATCTGATGCACTGGCTCACTATCCATCATTGGTATTTGTACGGCAAGCTGCCCACTAGGGGTCGCAGTTTTGCCCGCAATTTCTCAAATAAAACCTCATGTCCCGTCAACCACTGCAATGCCGCATTAGAAAATACCACATCAAACTCCTCATTTCCTGGGTTTTCCTCAATCCGTCTTTGCTCAAACCGTAGTCCATTGCCTTCAAATTGACGCGCCTTTTCCAGCATTTTCTCAGAAGCATCTATCCCTAAAGTCTCCTGTGCTGCTAAGGTTTCATGCAGATATTTCGTTAACTTTCCGGTTCCACATCCTAAATCGAGAACTCGTAAGTTTTTTTGCCAATGTATCATATCTACCAAGTCGTAGAATGGACGACTTCTTTCAGCTTGAAATCGTTCGTATAGTTCTGGATTCCATTTATCTGACATATTTTTATAATTCGTAATTCGTAATACTTCAGCTACGCTCAGTACAAGTTCGTAATTCGTAATTTATAAAGCCGTATTTAGACATCCCACCCAATTTACCATGCCCTATGACCAACTACTTTCGCTCTAATGTTGATGCAATGGCTAGCTATGTTCCTGGCGAGCAGCCTCAACGTGGTACACAGATTATTAAACTTAACAGCAATGAGAATCCCTATCCTCCTTCGCCTGCGGCATTAGCTGTGCTACGGAATATTGATGGTGAGTGGTTGCGGCGGTATCCAGAACCTTTTGGGGGAGAATTTCGGCAAGCTGCGAGTAAAGTTTTAGGAGTTCCTAGTGATTGGATAATTGTCGGCAATGGCAGTGATGAATTGTTAAGTGTGGTAATTCGAGCCTGTGCTGAACCTGAGAAAAAGGTAGTTTATCCAATGCCTACTTACGTGCTATATCGCACATTGACAGAAATGCAAGCGGCGGAAATTATTGAGATTCCCTACAGCAAAGACTACAGTTTACCAAAGGACGAATTAGTTGCTGCCAATGGGGCTGTTACCTTTATTGCGTCGCCTAATAGTCCATCGGGACATGTGGTGGCAACAAATGATTTGCGAAAATTAGCCAGCCAGTTATCTGGAGTTTTAGTAATTGATGAAGCATACATAGATTTTACCGAAGAGAATGCATTGGCTTTGGTTAAGGAGTACGAAAACGTTATCGTGATACGGACACTATCTAAAGGATATTCGTTGGCAGGATTGCGATTGGGCTTTGGAGTGGCAAATCCCAAACTGTTGCAGGGATTGTTTAAGGTTAAAGATAGCTATAACATTGATGCGATCGCTTGTGCAATTGGCACGGCTGCCATCACTGACCAAGCTTATAAAAATGCTTGTGTAGCCAAGATTAAAGCATCACGGACTAAGTTAGCAACAGACTTAAAACAATTAGGTTTTCATATCTGGGATTCCCAAGCTAACTTTTTACTGGCACAACCAAGAGAAGGAAACGCAGAATATCTCTATCAAAAATTGAAGGAACGGGGAATTTTAATCCGCTATTTCAAGCAGCCTGGACTAGATGATAAATTACGCATCACTGTTGGGACAGATGAGCAAAATCAGGCTTTAGTAGAGGCACTAATAGCAATTCAAAATTCAAAATTCACGCATTCAAAATTAAGAAAGTGAGAATTAGCATAGGTTTTATGGTTTGCATCTAGTATCATATTTTTTGTGAATTGGTATAAGTAGGTGGGCGTAAATATTTGTCTTTGGGATAAGGCAGGAGTCAGAATTCATTCTGATTGAAAAAGCGAATAGCGCAGCGTCTCGTAGAAATTAGACCTCTTGCAAAAATATGTTTTTGCACTCTTAAGGAAAAGGATTTTGAGTTTCTTTACCCTTTTCCCCCGCCCCTTTACCCCAACAAATGCCAATAAATCTAATGTCTTGATTCTGAATTCTGCATTCTTCTTCAATCACATTAACTTACAGCACTTGAAAACTAAAGCTAAGACTGGCCCAATTATTCACATCCAAGCTATGTGAATCGGCTGCTGTAACGTTCATCTCTGTTTTGAAGGCACTAGCGTTATGTAAGTCTTGTAGCAAGGCTTGTACAACTTCTAAGGAATTCAACAATGGGCCAATTGGTTCTTGTTCGGCTGTGGAATACTTGGCAGCGTTCAAAGCGGCCAGAGTTGCGTTAAAGGGGGCAGTACTAAAAATCAGTTGGTGTTCGCACTCCGAAGCTGGCCCTGAAATCATCCATTCGGAAGCAGTATTCGTTTGGGGTAGGATGAGGGTTTCACCTGGAGAGATAACGACTTCTTTCAGGAGGGGCTTGGTGTCCGAGGTGTTTGGTTCTTGGGGTGTTTCCCAAGAATACAAGGCGATCGCTGTATGATTATTGTTTAATCCCAGCAAGATTAAATATACTGGGCGATCGCTCTGGTTTTCTACCCGATATTGCATTCGACTACCGATAGGGGGGGACAATCGGAGTAGGGAGTGATTTTTGAATCGAAGTTTCTGTTTTAGAAGTTCGTACTGTTTCGCGCTGCATGATAACGCGAGGCGATATGTTGTTAATTATTTCTAAGGTTGTCTTGAGAGCCAAGCGGCAAGAACCTTGATTTTCAGTCAGCCGCCATAACTTGGCTGCTAACAAGGTTGATAATTTTGGTGCTAACTTTTGCACTGTTGATTTTACTGCTTCTCCTGCTTCCCCCGTGGCATTAGAAATTAGTTCGCCACTAAGAGAAAATAAACCATAACGGCTAGGTGTTTGCTGTAGTTTGGCAAATAGATAATCAGCCGGTTTTTCCCCTGCGACTACGGTGGAGACATGGGGAAATGCAGCAAAGGCACTTGTAGCGTCTACCCGCTCAATTCTTTCTAATCCAGTATCCAGAGCAATTATTAAATGAATATTTCGGGGTAAAACTCGGACTGCTTCTTGGACAAGTTGCCCGATTTGTAGGGGATTTGCACCTTCTATTTGGGAAATTTGCGCTTTTGCTGTTAACCCAGTCCGCGATCGCAATACTAATTCTTCTCTTGTTGTTCCTAAAGTAAATCGAGAATTAACTCCGTAGTATAGCAGCACTTGTGGCGGTAATCCTGCTAACCACAGCTGGACTGTTTTACCGTCTTCTTCAATGGCTGTCACTGCGCCTTCTGCACCAATAATAGTGTCTAGCGGTAGAGACGTTAAATGTTGATTTTTTTGACTACTTAATAACCCTGGTTGTTGTTTACTACCCAATTTGGATAGAGAATTTTCCATATACGAGAGGGCGACTTGAATTTTGGTATTTGGGGTGAATTCCCACAAATACTGTGTCAATGCGTAGGTAAATAACCCAGCACTAAAACCAGAAAAGAGTTCTTCCCTCGCCGACTGCTTGGGATTTAAGGTAGCTGCTAAGACAATCGGCGTGCTGGGTAACTTCTGAGTTTTAAGTTGTTGAAGAAAGTCGAGTTCTTTTGCTGCTAGCTTTGCCTCTACTGATTCTGGAAGGGCACGACTTTTTAATCCTAATACTGGGGTTGGCGCATGATAGCTAGTATCTAATACTGCTGTGACTCGATCTGTAGGGAGCGATCGCAATAATAGCAATAAAGTTTCTTCTAATATATAGTTGACTATTTTTTCTTCTTGTGGTTCAAAACTGGTATTAGCTGTCACCAGAGCATTTTGGATTGTCTCAGGAGATGTTTCCAATTTGACACGGCTGCCATAACCGCTAAAGTGGAAGAAGACCGCATCATCGGGTTTAGCTTGATTGCCCAAGCGATCTAAAAAAGCTGCCTCAATGAATTCCCTACTAGCTTCTTCCTCAGTTAAGGTTAGGATATCTGACCCTTGGAAACCAAAGCGATGAATCAAAACTTCTCTTTGTAGTTCCACATCTGTCAGACAACCACTGAGGGCTGGAATTTTTGGGTATTGGTTAATACCTATTAACAATGCCAACTTGCGCGGACTGGGTTGTGCCAAAGCTTGATAATAGCGATTTCCTAAAGACAACCACTCAGCTTCAGTTATCCCCAATACCGCGAGTATTGAGCCAATTCTCTCTAAAAACGCGCGACGTTTCATAATTAGCTATCAGCCCTCAGCTATTCAGTTAGCAGCTTACAGGGCTGAACTCTGTATTGTAAAGTTACAAAAATGTGGGGAGTGCAGGAGACTTGGGGGACAAGGGGACAAGGGGACAAGGGGGAATTCTTGAACAAACCTCTCCCAAGTCTCCCCCCTCTTCCTTGTCTACCTTGTCTCTTCTTCATGCCCAATGCCCTAAGCCGTTACTTCTATCCGCATTGCCCGCGCTAACTCTGCTGCTACCTCTGGACGAGAAAATTCTGGTGGAGGTGACTCACCGCGCCGCAGCATTTCCCTAACTTTTGTCCCTGATAGGTGAATGCGTTCTTCTGGCCTGCTGGGACTGGTTTTAGATGTTGCCATCTGCTTAGTGCGCGTGCAGTAAAAAGCGTGTTCAAATTTCATGGGCACAATGCCTAATTCACTTGGCGCAAATTCATCAAAGATATACTGAGCGTCGTAAGTGCCATAATAGTCACCAACACCAGCATGATCCCGTCCGACGATAAAGTGAGTACAGCCGTAGTTTTTGCGGACTAAAGCATGGAAAATCGCCTCACGAGGCCCAGCGTAGCGCATTGCGGCGGGATTAATTGCCAAAGTTACCCTGTCTAAGGGGTAGTAGTGTTCCAGCAAAATTTCATAGCAGCGCATCCGGACATCAGCGGCGATATCATCTTCTTTTGTCGCCCCGACTAATGGGTGCAAAAATAGACCATCAACAGTTTCTAAGGCGCACTTTTGGATGTATTCATGGGCGCGGTGGATGGGGTTGCGAGTTTGAAAGCCGACAATGGTTTTCCAACCCTTGTCTTGAAATAGTTGCCGTGAGGCTGCTGGATCGATTTGATAAGTGGGAAACTGGGGATGAGGTTCGCGTTGCAACAACCAAATATCACCCGCCAGATGTACACTACCTTGGTTATAGAGTACCTGTACGCCGGGATGATTGACATCATTAGTACGGTAGACTTTTATGGCTTCGCGGATTTTGTCGTAGTGATATTTTTGCGTAAGTTGCAAAACTCCGATAAATTCGCCACTGGAGTTATCCAGACGGATTAAGCCGCCTTCTGGCAACGGGGAAGCTACTTCTTCGCTTACCGATAGTGTAATCGGGATTGACCACACAAGACCGTTAGCTAATCGCATTTCTGTGACAGTGCGATCGTAGTCTTCTTGGTTCATAAAACCCGTCAGCGGACTAAAAGCACCGATCGCAATCATTTCTAAATCGGAAACGGCGCGATCGTCAAGTTGCACTCGTGGCAAAAAGTCAGCTTTTGAGAGAAACTCTGCTCTTTGTTCTGGTGTAGCGATACGGTTAACCAACTGTCCACCGTGGGGGGCTATGGCATCTGGATTGTGACTCAACTTAATCCCCTCTCTGCTTTTACTGTTATTGTTTCAGATTATGTACTAACTTATCAAATGCTGGTACGTAGAGAAAAATAGTTTAGGCATTGGGGACAAGAGGCACAAAAGCAGCACAACTCTTGGAGACGCTCTTGCTAGCAAGCTTTAAGAGTAGGGGTACGACTACGCTTAGTGAGCGAGGGGTATGGGGCAAAGTAAATATTAAAAGCGATCGAATCCGAAGACTTCTTGGCATTTGTCGGGAAAAGGGGAAAGGGTAAGGGGAAAAGGTTCTGCAAAAGTCCCTTTCCCCTTTAACCAAAACCTTTTCCCCAAGAGTGCAAAAAGCACTTTTGCCAAGAGGGTCTCAAGTCCGCAGCCTTACCTTTTCTCTAGATGATAATCTCGATCGCGCCGATCAAACCTTCTTCAAGAACCTTTAGATTTTCTCCTGACTCCCTCAAAATTTATACCAGTAATGAGTAAAGGGGATCGATGACATTTCGCTTGCTGCGAAGCACCCATCCCCGAATAGCTGCCCAGATAATGAACCTGGAATCTATAGTCCGGTATCTAATCATCCCAGTATCGGCCGAGATATGTCGATTGTCACTGGGATAGATACTGATTTAGAAGATATCTACAAAAATATAGGTACACAATTACTCTTTTTCAACGCTTCTTCCATTCCCCATCGCCAACAGTGCTGTCCCGTAAGCAGCTTCTGTGTATACTGACGCTATTACAGGAACCTGCAAATGACGTGCCCTAATTGCAGTCCAAGTATCATTCGCCGCACCACCACCAGCAGTATAAACACGGCTCAATTTGTCTGCTCCCATTTGCTGTAATAATTCATACCCTCGGCTTTCTATGCGGGCAATGCTTTCTAACAACCCATGCAAAAATTCTACTGGATTATCTGGGCGTGGTGACAAGCGTGGGGGTAGATTGGGATCGTTAATCGGAAAGCGATCGCCTACCTTCAACAACGGATAATAATCTAACTCGCTGGCAATTGAAGCATCAATCTCCCGACTAAGGCTTTCTAACTCAAGGTTTGTGAAAAATTTCTTTAGTACTGCACCCCCAGTATTAGAAGCACCCCCAGTCAGCCACAAATTACCCAGCCGATGGCTGTAAATTCCATATCTGGCATCTTCTTGCCGGTTAGAACTTAACAACTTTAGTACCAACGTTGAACCAAGGGAAGTCACGGCTTCACCAGGTAATTTTGCCCCACTGGCAAGAAAAGCGGCAATACTATCGGTTGTACCAGCACACACCAGACAATTACGACTTAAACTAAACTTGTCTGCAATTTCAGAACGCAATTCGGCAATCGGAGTCCCAGGAGTTAAAACTTTGGGTAGCTGAATCGGTATTTCTAGCAATTCTTGCCATTCTGGGTATTTCAACTCTTCTACGTCATAACCCAGCTTTAAAGCATTATGGTAATCGCTAATACCTAACTGTCCATGCAGCAGAAACGCTAGCCAATCTGCTTGATGCAGGAAATATCTAGCTTCACTAAAAGAGGGTTGTTGCCTCATCCACAAAAGTTTAGCGAGGCTAGAGGTGGCACTCAATACAGTATGATTGGGAGGTGCAATACTCCTCAAATGCTCTAGCACCAACGATCCCCGCGCATCGTTATATAGCAATGGTGCATCTACAGGGTTGCCAGCAGCATCGACCAGCAAGACGGTAGAGGAAGTACCATTAATTGCGATCGCTTTAATTTCTCGCCGCAATTGCTCAGGTATTTGTTCCACCAACGCAAACAAAGCCTCCTGCCAAATTTTTGGCGTAACGGTACTTGGTGAGTCGTAGAAGGGATATCGCACCTCTGCCTGAATACAACAGGCTTCCTCGTCAATCACCACACCGCGTCCGCCAGATGTGCCGAAGTCGAGACCCAGATATAAATTCATAATTTTTATAAATTTTTTTAATGGAGAATAAATAAGAACTACTGACCAATAACTGCTTTTGTTGCATCTTGTAACAAGATATTCCACAATTCTGGCAAAACAAGGAAAAGTAGTAAACGAACTGTTCAAAATCAATTCAGGTTAGGAGGTTTTCAGCCATGCCTATCTTAGATACTCTGTACATTGCTCAAGTGTCTTCCATCTCAGATACTCAAGTCTACATCGCTCTAGTTGTAGCCTTGATCCCAGGAGTTCTAGCTTGGCGATTAGCCACGGAACTTTACAAATAAGGCTCCGATGTGACACAGTTGAAAAGCTAATAATCCTGGCAGTACGGGGTGCAATTTCCAGATTTTATGGCTTTATGTCATAAGTACCTAGAAACCTTGCACTTACGTAAGCCAGGTTATTTTTTAACTAGTGCGACACTTGTAGCTATTTCAAAAAAATGAAGTAATATGACAGCTAAATCAAGCATTCAGGAGTGCTGATATCTGAGTGCTAAGTGCTGAGGAGCCAGTGCGTTGCGGAGGTTCCCTCCGTTGTAGCAACTGGCGTTGCTGAGTTGGAAATCTCACTCATAACTCATAACTCAGCACTCTTGATAGTGTTTCCCTTCACTAAGCGAGGTTATCTTTTAGCATCATGAACGCGATTCAACCCTCCAAACCACCGTTACAACCTATACAAAAACGCCGAGTCATTTCTCGACCAAAGCGGCATCTTCGGCAACGTTCTTACAAAGTGATGGCACTAGAAAGCACAGCCAAAATAGCGGTCAATCTTGTGATTACAGCCGTTGCAGCATCCGCCTTAACACAACTCTTGCCTTATCATTGGTTACAGCAAGAAAAATTGCGAGAAATGAGTACTGAAGTCAAGCTGATGG
The DNA here is from genome assembly GCF_053470305.1 of Nostoc sp. DSM 114160. Classification (NCBI taxonomy): domain Bacteria; kingdom Bacillati; phylum Cyanobacteriota; class Cyanophyceae; order Nostocales; family Nostocaceae; genus Nostoc; species Nostoc sp. DSM 114160. Next base: position 703,434 of record NZ_JBPFGO010000001.1, read on the forward strand.
AAGGACATGTCAATGGTTTACAGGCGGAATTTAGCCGTAACTTTGATCCCCAAGAAGCTAAAATTATTAGACAACGACAAGGATACCGATTCGATCCCAGCCAGCGTCAGATCGTGTTGATGAATCAAGATCGCCGAGAAGATGAGCAAACAGACTCGTCACCCTAAGACAAATGGCGAATTTGGGATTATTTAGGTTTATTGTGATTTAGGCTACGTATAAACCGGGTGTTAATTTATATTATTGCTAATAAATAATGGTTAATAGCTAATTTTTGAATAGCTATGTAGTTATCATCTATTAGTTATTAGCGATACAGCGTCACTAAACTATAGTTCAAAATTAATCAATTATTTTGAATTTTAAATCCCCCAGAAGAACTAATCTACCAATTAGGACGCTGATTGAGATAGTAACTCGTTTAACCAATTTTCGAGTTGTAAACGCAAGCGACAATCAGTAATATCCTTATCATTGTCGAGAGAGGTTAGTTGAGTAAGAGCGCGACGATAATCAGCGATCGCACAATTCCAGTCGCCCCAAAGATGGTAAGTCCTGCCGCGTTCAGCCCAGATATGACCTTCTAGTTGACCGAAAAGCAGTGCTACCTCAAAATTATCAATTGCCTCTTGATATTGCCCCAAATCACGCCAGGTAATGCCTCGGTTAATCCACGCCCGGACATGGTGAGGTTTCAAATCAATCGCTCGATCGTAGTCGGCAATTGCTAATGCTAATTCTCCACAAGCCGCGTAGTAATTTGCGCGGTTATTATAAGCACTAGCCAAATAAGGATTCAGTTTCAGGGCGGTATTGTAGTCGGAAAGCGCTTTTTCCCTTTCGCCACTTTGGAAATAAATTAGCCCCCGGTTGTTGTAATCAACGGCATTATCAGGATGGCGGCAGATTAGTTGGGTTAAAAATGCGATCGCTTCGGTATAATCTCCTTGTTGAGCCAACCTCAAAGCACAAGAGCGCAAGTCGCTATCCCCAAAAATATATTCGCTGCGATCGCTTTTCCTCCGCTCTTGAAGTTTATTTGTACTATTTAAAACATGGTCATCGTCAGCTAAAAATGAGTGAATATTCATCTTTCCCTGCTTGAAATCCCTGCTTTTTTAAATAAAAATTGAGTTTTTTAAGGCTGGTGGTTTTACCACTATTTTTATTTTCAAGGTACTTATGGTTACTTGAAAGCCATCTTAAGACTGAGATTTAAACTACTCACACCAGTAGAAATCTACTCTTTAAATAAACAATTGCTCCTCAAACCTATTCATAGATACTCGATCCCGAAGATGAATTCCAGAAATAGCAGACGTTAATCTTAAAGACTAGTCAAGTAGTGAGAGCAGCAAATTGGTAGAATGCCAACAAGCCGTTCGTTAAAGAGGGAATGAGGAAGCAGGGGAGCAGGGAGATGAGGAAGATAGGGGGACAGGGGGATAGGGGGACAGGGGGATAGGGGGGTAAACAAAACTCCTAACTCTTAACTCCTAACTCTTAACTCCTAACTCTTCACTCAGCACTCAGCACTCAGCACTCCTAATGCCCCATACCCCATTCCCTAAATTCAATTTTTAAATTTTGAGAAATTTTCTGATGACAACTGCAATTTCCTATCCCAATGCCCCTGATTTAGCAACCGATGATTACATTGTGGTCGGCTTGGCAACCTGCTTCGTCAAAGAAGATGGAGAAGTTTATCAAATCGAAGTTATAGAACCGATTCCCTCTGCGGCTTTGGAAGCGCTTTTAAAGGGCATTCCTACCTCCTATAAGCTGGCTCATGCCACAACTTTGGGATCTGTGCTGGATGGCGATTCACCACTGCTACCAGATGGCTTTCCAGAGTCGGCTCAGTTTGGAGAAGAATTTGTACCACGGGCATTTGCAGCAGCTCGTACCTATAAGCGTCGTGAATCTGCAAAATCTCTGATTCCCTTGGGTACAAACTACACTGAATTTAAATATTCAATTGAGCGGAAACGGGTGTTAAACGCAGCCAGAATTGTAACCAAAGAAGACAATATTAAACAGCATTCTCACACTCACAAAGTGCTTTAAGTAATTATGCTAAAACTTTACGGTGGCGTTCGTAGTCGAGCGTCAATTGTCCACTGGTATTTAGAGGAATTAGGAATTCCCTACGAATTCGTCAAGCTTGATATGCAGGCGGGTGAACACCTCCAGCCTGCATATTTAGCAATTAACCCATTTGGTAAAGTTCCAGCAATTGTTGATGGAGATTTTCAGCTTTGGGAATCTGGGGCAATTTTGTTGTATCTTGCCGATAAGTATAGTACAACTCCACTTTCACCAGAGGAAAATGCTCTATTTTCCCAATGGGTGTTGTTTGCCAATGCTACCCTTAGCCCAGGGATTTTTGTAGAAGCAAATCGGGAGCGGGAAATGCCCCGCTTGTTGACTCCCTTAAATGAAATTTTCAGTAAGCAGCCTTTTTTACTTGGCAATGAGTTCACTGTTGCTGATGTAGCAGTGGGGTCTATTTTGAATTACATTCCCATGATCCTGAAACTAGACCTCAGCCCCTATCCAGCAGTGTTGAACTATATGAAGCAGTTATCTGAACGTCCGGCATTTCAAAGAAGTATTGGCGGACGGACTGAAAATAATTCGTAATGACGCTCCTGCGGACGCTCGAGTACTCCCTACCGCAACGCTTTCGCTTGCCGCCGGCGCTAACGTAATTCGTAATTCGTAATTGAATTTTTAACTACGAATTACGAATTTTTTAACGATAATTTGTAAATTGTAAAGCAACTGGGTAGTCTTCTTGTTTTAGCCGCTGCATGACAGCTTGCAAGTCATCTTTAGATTTGGCAGAAACCCGCACAGCATCACCTTGAATTGAAGCTTGTACCTTTTTAAATTCGTCCCGAATCAATTTGGAAATTTGTTTGGCAATTTCCTGACTTATGCCTTTTTTGAGTTTGATTTCTTGACGGACACGATTACCACTGGCTGATTCAACCTTGCCAAAATCAAAGATTTTTTGGGAGAGGTTACGCTTGGCGGCTTTTTCTCGCAGAATGGTGTGTACAGAATCTAAGGTAAACTCGCTGTCAGTACTAACGTTAATGCTTTCTTCAACTAACTCGACAGTAGTTTCAGTGTCTTTGAGGTCGTAACGACCTTTGATGTCTCGGATAACTTGATCGACAGCGTTAACCAACTCTTGTCGGTCAAAGTCGCTCACAATGTCAAAAGAAAAAGTAGAAGCCATAAAACATTTTGGATTTTAGATTTTGGACTTCGGCTCCTTTCGGCTCCGCGGTAGTTGAATCTCGACTTACTTCGACTACGCTCAGTACAAGTCGCTCGATTACCGCGCAGTCGAAACTCAAGGCAAGTCGCTTAGTCGAACGATTTTGGGTTGGAAAAACTCTTCCCCAGTCCCCAGTCTCCATGCCCCAATTAACTAGTAGCTTGGATGATGCTCAAAAAGATGAGAGTGGCAGAGCTAGAGATGCCAATGGCAAACATGAGCGATCGCAAAAGGGGTATATTCAAAATATAAAAAATTGAGTATAGGAAACGAGCCACCACAAAGGCGATCGCCGCTACTTGGGCTGTAAAAGAATTTACACCAGTTACATAAGCCATCAATGCGGCTGCCGCAAACACCATAAAGGCTTCAAAGGTGTTTTGATGTGCCCAAGTAGCTCGTTGGGCATAAGGTGGCAATTTATCAAACAGGGCGCGAGGAGTAGAAAGCATTTCAGGCCCAATACGCGCACGGGCATAAGCTACTAGCAAAAATGGCACATAAATGAGAAATGCAGCAGCAGCGATCGAGTACAAAAAAATTATCATTACTTATTAGTTATTGTTTATTAGTCATCAGTCATCGGTCATTAGTCTAATACAAAGGACAAAGCGCAAAGTCTGAGCGGAGGTTTCCTCTGTTGGCGCAGCCCGCCGTAGGCATCGGAACTTTGTAAGAGAAGACGAAAGACAAATGACAAATGACTAATCAAAGTAGAAAAGCGTCACCACTTTTCTTTGTTCTTCTGCATCTTGACAGGTTTGCAACAGGGTGCCACTGTCGTGAAAAGCAAAGCAGATTAGTTGCTGGCAACGGGAGACAATCTCCTTGTTACACAAGTAACTAGCTTCTGCTAGAGACAGATTATCATTACTGGGATTTTCGACTAGATGCATTACCTGTTCTAGCTGCTGGCGCGATTCCAAAGGCTGGCGTTCCAGGCTTTGGGGTAGAATCACCGTCAACAAATTTGCATCAGCCCGCGTTGCTCCCTTGATAGCAGCTGAATTTGTACCTGTAGCACCAGAAGTGATGATTCGATTACCCGATAAAACTAGGGCATAAGTCATCATTTCAATAAGATTCTGATGCGTAATCGGGACGTGACGAGAACCCAGCAAGGCAATTCTTTTAGAACCCGTTTGCTGGATTGTCGCGAGTTCTTGCGCTAATGTATCGAGGTTAATAAGGTCTGTTGATTGGCTCAAAGATGGAGAAAATCAGATTAAACGACCCAGATATTCTACCAAACAGCGTGTAGATACGAGGAAAACTTGAGTTAAACATTGCTACTAATTTTCGATTCTTTGATTCAGTAACTCCATTACTTGCTTACACCAAGCTAGCCAATGTGTTTCGTAACTAATACCATTTAAAAGAGTTAAATACTGAAATTTGCCTGATTCTGGCAGTTCTTGCGGATTTTGAAAGTAACGCTGTTCTAATTCATTGTACGTAGACAACTTTTTTTGATGGGCTTTTTGGTGATTTTCTAGCTCTGCCAAGATAATTTGCTTAGGAACAATATGACCAGCAAAAATTTTAACTAGCAAATCATCTTTAATCGGTGTGGGTTCACAAGACTGAGCAATCCACGCTTTGAGGTGCTGTTCTCCCAAGTCTGTAACGCTGTAGAGCCTTTTATCTGGCCGTCCGGCTTGAAGAATCGATTCGTAACTAATCCATCCACGATCTTCTAGCTTCGCCAATTCCCGATAAATCTGCTGGTGGCTTGCTGACCAGAAAAAACCTACAGAGCCATCAAATTTTTTTGCTAAATCATACCCACTACAGGGTGCGTCAACCAGAGCCGCTAATATTGCGTGCGCTAATTTGCTACCTTGTATTTTTATCGGGCTTGTACTTTGGTTGGCTTTGTGAAGATAAGAAAAAAGTGTATTGCTTGATGGCAGTTGTTCGTTTAGCTTTGGCTTGAGTGCATAAATCAACTTGGCCTCAAGAGTTTTCAGAATGGAAGGATCTACGCATTGTAGCCAAGCTAACTTGACATTTCCCAAATCAATGAGTTCTTGAAATCTATGATGTGATATCCAACGACGTGCAAGATCAGCAGTTCTGCCTATGTAGAGAATTTCCCCAGAACCAGAAATCGCAAAATAGATGGCTGGACAGTCAGGGAGATCGGCTTTTTTCTCCAATGGAAGCGAGGGTAATTTCAAGGGATCGATTGCCGTTAAATCCATTTTCTCCTAGTTCCAGTGACTTCTATAGCCATCACTAATAAGACCCCACTGAATTCTTACTTCAGTAGCTTCAAATCAATCCGGGATCGAATCCCGGATGATTTACTCCTTCTGTCTCCTGCCTTTTGCCTCCTTCAATACACTCATAAATCTAAGACAATGCCGCTGCGGGAGTTAAACCTAGTTTGGATAACAAGCGGTCAATGTCAAAATGCTGGGACATCAACTGGCGAATATACTGAACCTTAATCGGCTCGTGGACACGGACTTGACCAAAAGTGCGATCGACAATTCCTACAGTAGTTAGGGTATCTAAGTCAACAGACAAAATGGGGATTTCTAGTTCTTCAGCGCGACTGAGAATGAACGGTGGGGGTGGTAGTTGCCCGGTAAGAATTAAACATTGGGTAGAAGTTTCTAAAGCCGCTTGCTGAATTTCCACCCGATCGCCTCCTGTCACCACTGCCATATTCCGGCGTTTGCGGAAATATTTTACAGCGGAATTGACATTCATTGCTCCAATTGCTAAACTTTCCACCAACAAATCCATGCGATCGTTGCGACAGAGAACGTCAGCCTTTAACTGCTTGACTAGTTCGCCAACACTCACACTGCGAAGCAAATCGCTATTCGGCAGCATTGCTAGCACTGGAATACCCTGCTGTTCCAAAAATGGTAGGATGAGGGTTTCAACCGCTTCTAGTTGGGTGATAGGGATATCATTGATCGCAACTCCAATCAAGCGATCGCCCAGACGCTGTTTTGCAGCCAACAGCGCCTCAACCGAAAGCAAGGATTTATAGCGGCTTACTAACAGCACACCAGCATCCAATACTTCAGCCATTTGCAGCAAAGACAAATCAAACAAATTGCCTTCGGACAAATTACCAGGCCCCTCCAGTAACACTAAATCTCCTTGAGACTTATGTAAATACTGCTGTATTAGGGACTGCTGATAATCGGTTTTGTCTTCCCCCCGCAAGCGCTTTTGCACATTCGGTTCATCCAAAGCCAGCATTGTAGGTGCAACGCGGTTTTCCGGCAAATTGAGGCTAAGAGCGATGAACTGGACATCTTCCTCAATTACGGTTCCACCGGACGAATTGAAAGACGTACCAAGTGGTTTACCGTAGCTAATATCCAGACCTTTTTGCTGTAGCTGATGAGACAAACCCAGAACAGTTGCAGATTTACCGCTGTAATTCTCGGTCGATCCAATCAGCAAATATTTAGGGGATTTTGGCACACATGCACTCCTAATTTCAAAAGTCAGAAGAACCCAGCTAGGTGTTTCCTAATTCTAGTTCCTTCTGGCAAAAGCCTCCCGCTCTCACAAATTAAGCTTTCCCAGAATTACCTTCTGAATCAGCAGGTGCAGGAGAAAGGTTTTCTTTCCTTATGTCGGCTCTGTTAACCTGTACGCCTACCTTGAAGATTTGTCATTACCAACAAATACCAAACTAAAAACTAAGAGCTTCGTTGCTATGGAAGGGTTGGTAGGGTCAAAGAGGATTTGCCACAGATTGAGTGGGTTATCTTTATACGTGTTAGTTGATGCAAGAGGTAAGTTATGGAAGTTGAAGAATTGCTGGAAAGGTATGCTGCTGGAGAGCGAGACTTTAGGGACACTGATTTGAGCTATAGCGAGTTGATTGGTATTAATCTTAGTGGTGCCGACTTGAGTGAGGGTGATTTTACTGGCACTGATTTCACCGATGCTAATCTCAGTGGAGTTAACTTCAGTAAGAGTATGATGATTTCCGCTACCTTTGAAGGTGCCGACTTGAGTTATGCCAACTTGAGTGGTTCCGATTTGACTGAGTGTATCTTCAACGAAGCTAACTTGGTTGGGGCTAATTTTAGTGGTTCCGAAATGTTCACCGCCGTTTTGAGTGGAGCCAACCTGAGTGGAGCTTGTCTCAGTAATGTGGGTTTGAATGTTGCCGATTTGACTGGTGCTAATCTGACCGACGCTGATTTGAGCGGAGCTTCTCTCAACAGTGCTAACATCACTGATGCCAATTTGACTGGTGTTAAAAATGCCAACATCAGCGGAGCTATTATTTATACAACTACTACTAGCCTAGATGGTAGTGTTGTTCGTAGTCGCCAAATTTGTGAATGAAGAGTAAGTGTTCTCTGTTGAAGACCCTTGGCTAACCTTCGTCTCAATAGTTTTTTCACTTATCAAAGGTGCGGATAGCTTCAAAATAGCGGATCAAAAGCAGATGCGATCGCAGCTAACTTTGGTAATTTTAAAAAGTATTTAATTCAATCTAAAAAAAGCTGGTGATTAAAAAGCCTAGTTGCAGAAGCAAGCTACGCTCTTTAGTATGAATTATCACACCGAATCCTGCGATCGCCGACGTTAAATTGGAAGCGATCGCAGATGAAAATTATTCATAACTTTCCTTACAAACCCAATACCTGCATTGATTTTTCAAGTACTTCTTTGGGGCGGAATGGTTTAGTTAGATATAAGTCTGCACCAACCTCAATTCCTTTTTGTTTATCAAATTCCTGTCCCTTAGCTGTCAAGATTATAATGTAGATGTCAGTCATTTGCAGGTCGTGTTTTACAATATGGCAGACTTGCAGACCATTCATTTTAGGCATCATCACATCAAGAAAAACTAGATTTGGTTTTTCAGTTTTAATAGTTTCGAGAGCTTCTTCGCCATTTCTAGCAGTTAGAAGTTCAACACCCTCGTCTTCTAATGCTTCTAGGGCTTGTTCCATCAAAATTAAGATATTGGGTTCATCGTCAACAATTAGAATTTTCTGGTTCATAGGGATTAGGAATTGGGAATTGGGAATTGGGAATTGGGCATTAGGAGTGCTGAGTGCTGTTAGCGTCAGTGGGGCGTTTAGCCCGTGTTGAGTACTGAGTTAAGAGTTAACAGTAGAGACGCGATTAATCGCGTCTCTACAAGAGTTAGGAGTTTTGTTTACCCCCTTGTCCCCCTATCTCCCTGCTCCCTTACTTTTTGCACAGTCCCCAGTCCTCACTCCCTAGCAATTACTGTTCTGACAGCATAATAAAAAATACATTTTCTAACTCCTTCTCAAAGCGTAGGGTTTTCACCAAATCGGCTTCTTGAGAGAAGATAGAATCGATGATGATCATGTCAGGTTTGGCTGACAGGGCTTTATTGATGCATTCTTGCGGATTGGAGGCTTCAATGACGCTGTATCCCTGAGCTTGTAATACATCAGATAAAGTTTTTAAGGCTGAGGCATTTTTATCTACAACCAATACCTTTTTACTAGAAGTGCCTTGGTAAAGCAGTGAGCCAATTTCGCTAAGGAGTTTTTCTGTATCAATGGGCTTGGTGAGATAGCGATCGATGCCAATGTGGTAGCCTCGTTCTTTGTTTTCAATAATTGACAAAATAATGATCGGAATGTCTGCGGTTTGAGGATCGTTTTTGAGAACGGCTGCCACATCGAAGCCGTTGATTTGGGGCATCATCACATCCAAAAGAATCAGATCGGGACGGGCTATTTTGATTTGATGAATTGCATCCATGCCGTCTTTCGCTTCTCGAACATTGTAGTCTTCGTTTTCCAGTTGTTGACGCAGCAGTTCCCGAATGTTAGCGTCATCATCTACAACCAAAATGGTTTTACGGTTTTGGTTCAGCACAGGGTTTTTAGCGATGACGTGTTCTTTGAGTTGTTTGACAAGCGTATCCAAATTCAGATTAGCAGTGGTTTGTCGATCGCAGGCGTAGGTGGGAATGATGAACGAGAATATACTGCCTTTACCTGGTTCACTGTCAACCCAGATCCTACCACCGTGATGATCGACAATTTGTTTACAGATGGGCAGTCCTAACCCAGTGCCTTTGGGTTTGTCGGTAAGAGTGTCGCCAACTTGGCGGAATTTCTCGAATACTTTCGGTTGGTCTTCAGGTGCAATTCCAATGCCTGTGTCGATGACGCTGATGCAAACACCGTCGTTTCCTTGTTTAACGCGGCAGATGACACAACCAGATTCGGTAAACTTAACGGCATTAGAAATCAAGTTAATTAAAACTTGCAGCAGACGGTTGCGATCGCCTACTATCTGAGGCAGTCCAGGTTCAATCTCGCTGACCAACTGCAAGCCATTGGTTTCAAATAACCCGGCAGTAGAATTGGTTGCCCAATCCAGTAATTCGCTGGGATCGATCGGCTGCATCTGCCATTCCACTTTACCCGCTTCCATCTTGGCGATGTCCAGGACATCGTTAATCAAAGACGTGAGCCGTTCTGCTTCCGACACAATAATGTTGAGATTGTCAGCCACCCGCTTAATCGTTTTCTGAAGCTTGCGGTCTTCGGTAGAAATCATTGGGAACACATCGGTTTCCAGCTTTTCTTGAATGATCGACGCAAAACCGAGGACAGAAGTCAGTGGCGTTCGCAGCTCATGGGAAACTGTTGAGATGAAATCGGTCTTCATCTGGTCGATTTCCTTTTCTGCCGTCACATCTCGAATTAGCAGTGCTGAACCGAAGCAGGCAGCGGGTTCCGAATTTGCCGTCTTTTTGAAAATGGCGGTTGCCACTGCCTGACCAATGCGTTCTTTGGTCAGTGCAACTTCGGCAGAGAACACCTCACCAGGATGGGATTGAGTTCGTGCAATTAGGTCTGCTAAACCAGATATCGGCAATTCTCGGTAGTGACCGTTGAGGGCGGTAGCTGTTAATCCATGCATAGCTAAAAAAGCAGGATTGAAGTGGGTGATTTGTCCTGCGGTGTCTACCACTAACAAACCATCTGCTAAGTTATCCAAAATGGCATTTAATCCCTGCGCTTCTGCTAGGGTATTTTGCAAAGCAGCTGTCCGCTCTACAACTCTAGCTTCCAGTTGTTGATTTAGTTGCCGCAGAGCGATTTCTGCTTGTTTGCGGGCACTAATATCGGTATTGATTTCTAGCATAGCGCAGGGTTGACCAGATAAATCTCGTTGCAAAGTCCAACGGCTCTGAACGGTGATCGGTCTGCCATCGCGCGTTATGTGTTCCAGTTCTCCCTCCCAAGTACCCTCCCGTAGAAACTCTGATAGGATTTCTTCTAAAGGTTTTGGAAAAGTTGATTTTAGAAATGTGTGAATGTATTGGTCTTTCACTTCCTCACGCGTCCAACCGTAGAGTCTTTCGGCACCCTGATTCCAGTAAGAGATTTTCTCGCTCATGTCGCGGACAATGATGGCATCGCTGGAATGATTCAACATATCCAATAAACGTTGATTTTCAGCTTCTGCCAGCTTGCGATCGTGAATATCGCTGCAAGCGCCAATCCATTCCCGAATGCTGCCGTCTTCTTCTAGTACGGGGGCACCACAGACAGAGAAGTAGCGGTATGTGCCATCTTTGCCACGCAGCCGATATTCGGTTTGATAGATACCTCGGTTTGCCACAGCAGCATTCCAAGCTTCTGTGGAGCTGGCACGGTCATCTGGGTGAATCGGATCGAGCCAGCCCCAACCTTCAACTTCAGCTTGGCTCTGCCCCGTATACTCAATCCAGGTGAGCATTTCCTTGCTGATTCCCAGTCCTTCTGGGGTAGCTCCCCAGACAATCTGTGAAGTAGCAGTTACTAAGGAGCGATATCGTTCTTTAAGACGCTGATTTTCGGCTTCTGCCAGTTTGCGATCGTGGATATCGGTGCAGGTGCCAATCCATTCTCGGATGCTGCCATCAACTTCTAGGATGGGGGTGCCACAGACAAAGAAGTAGCGGTGTGTGCCATCCTTACCACGCAGCCGATATTCGGTTTGAAAGAGACTCTGATTTGCCACAGCAGCACTCCAGGCTAGGGCGGTGCAGGTACGGTCATCGGGGTAAATCGGATCGAGCCAGCCCAAACCCTGGATTTCATCTGCACTCTGACCTGTGTACGCTAACCAGGTAGACATTTCACTGCTCACCCCCAGTCCTTCAGGGGTAGTCACCCAGACAATTTGCGAACTGGCAGTCACCAAAGAGCGAAACCGTTGTTCGCTCTGTTGCAGAGTTTGTTCTGCTAGCTTGCGATCGTGAATATCGGTGCAGGTGCCAATCCACTCCCGGATGCTGCCATTTGCTTCCAAAACAGGAGCTGCATTGCAAAAAAAGTAGCGATAAGTGCCGTCTTTGGCACGAATCCGATATTCCAGTTGATAAATAGTCTGGTTTGCCACAGCAGCACTCCAAACTTCAGCACTGTAGGCACGGTCATCGGGATGCATGACATCCAACCAGCCCCAGCCCATCATTTCGGCTGCACTTTGACCTGTATATGCCTCCCAACCAGCTATTTCAGAGTTCACCATTCCTTCCGGAGATGCCGTCCAGACCATTTGTGAAGTGGTAGTCACTAAAGAGCGATACCGTTGTTCGAGATATTGCTTCTCGGCTTCTGCTAGTTTGCGATCGTGAATATCGGTGCAGGTGCCAATCCACTCCCGGACGCTGCCATCTTCTTCTATAACGGGCGCGCCCCAGACCCAAAAGTAGCGATAGTTGCCATCCTTGCCACGAATTCGGTATTCAATTTGATACATACTCAGGTTTGCCACGGCAGCACTCCAGACTTCTCCGGTATAGGCGCGATCGTCAGGATGAACGGCATCAATCCAGCCCCCATTTTCCGCTTCAGCTAGACTTTGACCTGTATAGGCTATCCAGCTTGCCAGTTCAAAACAAATTCCTTGTGGTGTGCTTACCCAGACAATTTGTGTATTAGCTGTTACCAAGGAACGGTATCGGGCTTCACTCTGTTTCAGTATTTGTTCGGTATCTTGGCGTTCCTGCTGGACGCGTCGAAGGTAGCTGATGTCCTCTACACTACACCAGATCAGTTGCTCTCCATCTTTCTCAATCATCTGTCCAGAAATCCTCACCGGAACCAGATGCCCGTCTTTATGGATGTACTCCTTCTCATAAGGGCCATAGCGACCAGTTCGTTCCAAGTCTTCTAGGCAAGATTGCTCTGTAGCAGCATATTTTTCTGGGGTAATCTGCCAGTAGGTGAGATTCAGGGTTTCTGAAACAGTTCGCCCCAAAATGGCAGCATAGGCGGGGTTGATGCTAATTAACGTCCCATCTGTTCGGCAAAGTACCAGCCCAACAGGACATTGTTCAAATAGCTGACTATTGTATTCATCAAGTTGGTTAAACATGATTGAGGTTTCTTTAGTGGCGTATTTGGGTAGGGTTAGAACAACAGAACCAAGACAACAAAGTGGCGTAAAGCTTTAACGAAATTGGGTGGTGTTGAAACATTTGGTAAAGTTGATCGGGTGATGCACTTTCCACATCTGGACTGTGCTGTGAAAGTCGCTGGATCAGTTGAGTATGGCGGATCAGCAGATCCGTCGGCTTGAGGATTGGAGCTGTTGATCGAATAAAACCGTCGGTATCGGGAGTAGGGGATGATTCCGTTGTGGGAGTTGACAAGCCAGATGTGCTATTTTGTTCTTCAATAGCGTCTGCCAATGCACAATTTATTGGAATCTGAATCCAGAATTCTGTGCCTTCACTCGGTTGAGAACGACACTTAAGCATTCCCCCATGTTTGTCTACAACAATTTGGTAGCTGATTGCCATGCCTAACCCCGTTCCCTTCCCAACATCTTTCGTGGTGAAGAAGGGATCGTAAATGCGGCGAATTACCTCCTCCTTCATGCCTGGGCCGTTGTCGGCAATGCGAATTACAACCCACTGGTGGTCAATGGCTATGGTACGAATAGTGATTTGGGGATTCGGGGTTGGGGATTGAGAATTATTTTTGATTCTCCGATTTTCCATGCTTTCTTCTAAAGCATCAATGGCATTTGCCAGGATGTTCATAAACACCTGATTCAATTGTCCGGGATAGCATTCAATCAGAGGAAGTGTTGCATAGTCTTTAACAATTTCAATTGCCGGACGATGAACATCTGCTTTCAAACGATGATGAAGAATCATTAGCGTTCCATCGATGCCATCGTGGATGTTCACGGCTTTCATTTCAGCTTCATCATGGCGGGAGAAGTTTTTCAAGGATTGGACAATTTCGACGATACGACCCTGTGCCTAATTTCATCGAATCTAGCAGTTTGGGAAAATCCTGCATGATAAATTCCAGGTCTATATTGTCTAACTCTGATTCCAATTCTGGAGGAGCAACAGGTAGAAATTTCTGATACTTTTCCAACAGGTGTAACAAGTCTTGGGTGTATTCGGCAACATACTTTAAATTGCCGTAAATAAAGTTAACCGGGTTGTTGATTTCGTGGGCAACTCCGGCAATGAGTTGCCCTAAACTGGACATTTTTTCGCTTTGGATCAACTTAGTTTGGGCCAATTGCAACTCATGGAGAGCTTGCTGAAGCTTCTGTGTTTGGGCTTTTGCCTGGAGAGCTGCTTGAGTACTTTGCTCGTAAAGCACAGCTTTGTCAATAGCGATCGCTGTTTGAGAGGCAAAAATACTCACCAGTTTCAAGTGTTCAGCCTTGTATGAGTCAGTTTTGGACGTTCCAATAGCGATCGCTCCCAGTACCCGCTCTTTGGCTCGTAACGGTACACAAATCATTGCACTAACGTGTTTTTGTCCCTCTAATCGCGGATCGGCTTGCACATCATTAACGAGTTCGGCCCGGTTGGATTGCACAATGCTGCCGATAATTCCCTTACCGGGTTCTGGCTGACTGTGGTCAAAAAACACTCCAAATTCGGCAATGATTTCAAACGCAGTTGCATCTCGATTCAGGAGCAGAATCATTCCCGCAGATGATTCAATTAATTGACTCAATTCTTGAAGCACAAGTTGGGCAATCTGTCGCGTATCTAAACTTGTTGTCAGTTGAGTCGAGATATCGTCAAACAAATCAATTTCCTGATATCGCTCTAACAATTCTTTGGCGAGTACTTTTTTTTCAGCTTCCTCCTTTGCCAAAAATGAAAGCAAATTTGCAAGTATAGTTGCCTGTTCTTCTCCAACAACCCAACCGATGATTTCTCCTGAGACCTCGATTGGATAACGGTTTTCTACAGTTTGCTCTCCAATGCTAATTAGTTTCGTGCCGTCTACCAGTTCAATATCAATCGCGATGTTGAACTGGTAAACTAAGTTATGAATAAGAGATGGCAACTCTTTTTTGTTGAGCATCTTTCTGAGGCTAAGTGCGGGCATGAAACACCTCATCTAGAGCAGGTTGCAAATTTCTCACAATCAGTGTTGGTTCGTTGGCGTAGTTTCTCATCGAGAAAAATACAGTGTATTGCAAACTCCTGCCACCTTCAATGTCGCTATCCATACTCCTTTGCATAAGCAAGCTAGAGCTACCATCTCCCGATAAGAGAGGAATTTTCATAAAAATCTAGGGATATAACAGTTTACTAATTAAGGCTAGTTTTCCCAAAAACCTTAGCGATATAACAGCGAAGTCGAACGGTAGCAAATATCTTTAAACTCTTTACCAGAGGCATTTTTCTGTTCTTATAACTCGCTTAATGTTTGATAGGTTCTAAAAAAACTATAAGTAAAAATTTATTAATTATATAAAACCATAGATTAAAGTCTATGTTAAATTCATGTCTGTTGTTACTACTCCTGATAAATTGGGAATCAGCTTTTTTGAGTATAAAAGTTAGCGTATTTATGAGAGTAAAATAATCGCCTTTAGTGCATCAAAAGAAGCTGCGATCGCAGCTTCTTTTGGTGGTTTTAAAAAGTATTTAGGTAGGTGCTAGTTTTAGTTAGATCCGAGAGTAGCGAAAACGAAGTCTGAGTAGCCGTAGCCAGCGTAACCACATTTGTGCAGGTTGTTCAAAGAAAGTAAAAATATCACCGAAACCCAAATTAGTTTTGTGATGATGTAACCAGTGTCTTTCAGGAGTAGTAATAAATAGAATTTGGCATAAAATATTTACAGGCTTTGAAGTTTGCCAACCCAGTACACTTATATGTCTCCACCATACATGTAATTGACCAAGCAGTAATCCAGAAATCACGCCAATAGGAGAAAAAGACCACAGGACTACTGCTATAAGTACATAAGGCAAAGCTCCCAAGATACCATCTAAAAGAACTTGGGGATTAAAAGTCAAAATAGCGTAGTGGCGGAAGTCTTTCTTCCAGGAGTGGTGCGTTTTTAAATGAAGGCTACCAAAAACGTGCTCGGGTACGTGGTAAAAAAATGTAGATAGAAAATCGCCAACAAACAGTAACAACCAAGCAACAGCGATAGCCTCAAGCATTTGTACTCCTCAAGTTTAATAAAAAAACTCCACAGAAAATATGCAAATGTCATGCTGTAGGCGTAGACACCTGTTTTGGACTATGCAAGTAGCACCTGTGTGTCTCATGAGTCTACCCTCCAGTTAATTTGGCTCAGAGTATATGTAATTAAATCAGTTGCAGTTTCATGAATCTCCGCTCCTTAATACAGTCAACAGCAACTTGTAAGAACTTCCAATTTGACTTGTAGCTCTGAGTTAATGGTATTAATACCTCTAAAACCCTATGTAAATACAGTAGTTTACCATAGTTACTACACAATCTTCTTACTAAGGCATACAGCGTAAGCAAAGGTTGAGTTAAGCTTGGTACAAATTTAGGTTAAGGATTTCTGCAATATTGTTAATTCTAAATTTATTGCAATTAAGCTTGAATGATGACTCGATTTAGAACGATATAAATAGATATTATGCCAATATTAATTGAGTTATTGAGGTGAATTAAGTAGGTTTATAGTTGAATTTATCTGTAACATTTAGAGCATCTATAATTAATTAGATACCATAGATATTTTTTAAAAATTGAGTAACAATATCACTTTTAATTTACACTTTCAATGATGAATAAACATTCAAAATGTAGGGATAATTTTATAATTTATCTTTATTTGCCAAGTGCGTTTGGATTTCCTTACTCTAGACCATTCGTTCGCTCGAGTTGTAGACACTAGCAACTCTATGTGTCACCCTTGTTTTGTGGTTACTACTGCGCATAGCTTGCTACGCACAGCAAACGGGGTATGCATTAGACTACAGCCCAAGCTAAAAAATATAAAAAATTAAATGATAGAGTACCAAAGATTGATTCTTCCTTTATCATTTATAGACAAGTTAGTAAATCAGTAAAGCACACCTGCAATATTTATTTACAACGCGTCCTATTAAAAGGGTATCTCAGTATATCCAAAATTTAGGTTACTTTCCAGTTGGAAGGTAAAATCAGAATTTGAAGTTATGATTACACGATTTATCTATTTCAGTATGAACAAAAAATGGGCGGTCAAGCGAATCACTATAAACCTGGCATCAAATGAAGCCAAAAACCTTGAAAAATATTGTGAACAGACAGGCAGACCAGCAACGGATGTCATCAGAGAACTTATTCGAGCCTTGCCACTGACAAAATAAAAGTAGATTTGCGAACTATTTCACCCTGGTTGATTTTCAAGATATAACTATTAAAATTTGGTTTAATTTGGAGGTCTTAAAGTAAGAGGTAGTAATTTTTTGTGATATTGAGAAGAACGTAAAAATTTAGTTTCTGGCGTGCTGCGCTCATTACTACGAGCGCAGCACGTCAAAAAGAAGATGACGCGAGCGCTATTATTGAGTTGCACAATGAGGAGTGAGAGAATATTTTTTTGGTTGGGTAATTATATTGTGTCGTCATCTTCGTCAGAAAATAATCTCTAACCCATATTGTTTAAAATTTTCGCCACAAACAATAGCATTGAGGTAGCAAATATACAGTCGTGAGGATCTAATCTATGATTACAGCTCTTGCAATTACTCACATCAGAGAAAAATTGGAAACCTTTGTCCAAATCTGCACTTCTACTTTAGCTATAACTCTTCTGGATATCGCTTTTGGGACTTGGCGTCAACGTTCAGCAGCTCAAGGCAAAGCTTGAATGAGTTCTCGAATCACGTCTATTGCTAGTTTGCCTTTCTGTTCACAATACTTTTCAAGGTTTTTAGCTTCATCTGCTGTCAAATTGATAGTGATTCGCTTAAGCGCTCTTTTTTGACTGGAGGTGGTCAAACGGGGAAATTTCAGTGCAGCAGTTTTATTCATTGATTGATAAGCTAGATATATAGAAACTTTCCTTATCAAGATTGCCAATTTTGAGCTGTATTTACCAGTGAAGATCGGGATTTTGAGATTGAACTTAAGCTTTACTCCCAAAAATATTACTGAGAATACGAGGTATTAAATCACTAATACCCTACGTAATAAATCTGCCATTACCAAATGTAAGAAGCTTTCGGCTAAAAAGATGATGTTAGCAATGTCCTACAGTCCAGATAGTCTGTTGAGCAAGCGGTGTTGAATTACCGAGATGAGTGGATGCAAAGGTAGTTTTTATTACTGAGTATGTTGGTAATATGCCTATTTTGAATCTTCTGCAACATGAGATTATTCGTTTGTTATGGCTATTACCCTATATCTATAACAACCTAGTAGATAATTCCTTTTAATAAAAAGTGATTAAACGAACAGTGAGTTAATACATGACTTTACAGAATTGGAGACGTAAGCGTGGCGTTGCACTTACTACGAAGGGTTTACAAAAAATTAAAGAAGCAAAGCATCAATCAGAAGCAAAGGAAAATTTTGGAAATCGGTATACTCTTGAAGAAATGAGTGTACGTTCTGGTTTATATTCCGCTACCATCTCGAAAGTATTGAATCGGGAAGGAGGAGTTGACAAACAGACTATTGAGAAGCTTTTTTCAGTTTTTAATTTAAAAATAGACAAAAGTGACTATTCAAGCTCAAATACTCGTCTAGATTGGGGAGAGGCTATCTTTAACTCCGCTTTTTATGGGCGTATAGAAGAACTTATTACATTAGAGCAATGGATTCTTAATGAGAACTGCCAATTGGTTGCACTCTTGGGAATAGGAGGTATTGGAAAAACAGCACTGTCTGTAAAGTTTGCTCAAAAAAATCAGGACAACTTTGAGTATGTGATCTGGCGATCGCTACGAGAAGCACCACCTGTTAAAATTATTTTAGGTAACTTAATTCAATTTTTATCTGACGAACAGGAAACAGAAAATAACTTACCAGAAAGTTTTAGCGATCGGGTATCGCGACTACTCTATTATTTACAAAATTATCGCTGTTTAGTATTCCTTGATAATGCAGAATCAATTCTCCGTAGTGGTAGCCGCGCTGGACTTTATCGAGAAGGATATGAAGAATATGGTGAGCTTTTAAGACGGGTAGGAGAAGCAACTCACCAAAGCTGCTTAGTGTTAACTAGTCGTGAAAAACCCAGAGAAATAGCATTTCTGGAAGGACAAGCACTACCTGTTCGCTCATTGCCACTGAGTGGATTGAAGGTGGCGGAAGGGCAAGAAATTTTAAAACTCAAGGGACTATCGGCTGCAGAAGATGAATGGAAAGTAATGATTGAACGTTACGCAGGCAATCCATTAGCTTTAAAGATAGTTGCCACAACCATTCAACATATCTTTGATGGTAATATTACTGACTTTTTACAACAAGACACAGCTGTTTTTGGAGACATTCGCGATATCTTAGAGCAGCAGTTTGAGCGCTTGTCAGATTTAGAAAAGGAAATAATGTATTGGCTAGCGATTAATCGTGAGCCAATGACGCTTCCAGAATTGCGAGACGATATTATATCACAAGTACCGCAAGCAAAATTACTAGAGGCTGTAGAATCTTTAGGAAGGCGATCGCTAATCGAGAAGGCTACGCCTACGCTCATTGAAAAAACTGGATCGCTTTTTACTCTCCAGCCTGTTGTCATGGAGTATGTGACTAGTAGCTTTATAGAAATCGTATGTGAGGAGATTATCACTCAGAATCTTGATGTATTCACGAGCAAAGCTTTGATAAAAGCGACAGCAAAAGAATATGTTAGAGATACTCAAATTCGCCTGATCGTCAAACCAGTTATAAATGGGTTGCTTACTGTCTTTAGAAGTAAAAAAAACCTAGAAAATCACTTAACTCAAATTTTAACAACCCTACGAGATACATCCCCTCTAGAACAAAGTTATACGGCAGGAAATGTTTTTAACCTACTTTCTGATTTAGAAACCGATCTTAGCGGTTATGATTTTTCTTATCTAACTATTTGGCAAGCCGACCTGCAAAACGTCAAGTTATATAATGCAAATTTTGCTCACGCCCATCTAGCTAAGTGCGTTTTTGTTGAAACCTTTGGTGGTATTTTTTCAGTAGCCTTCAGCCCTAATGGTAAACTTTTAGCTACTGGTGATACCAATGGAGAAATTCGCTTGTACGAAGTTGCAAATAGTCAGCAACTTCTGACTTGTAAGGGTCATGCTGGTTGGGTTTGGTCAGTCTCCTTTAGTCCCGACGGTCAGGTTCTTGCTAGTGGCAGTAATGACCAAACAATAAAGCTGTGGGATACTAGTACTGGTGAGTGTTTCAAAACTTTAAAGGGTCATAGTGGTGGGGTTCGTTCAGTCACTTTTAGTCCCGACAGTCAGGTTATTGCTAGTGGCAGTGATGACCAAACAGTGAAGCTATGGAATACCACTACAGGCAAATGTGTAAAAACCTTACAAGAAGTTGGTTGTAGTATATGGTCTGTTGCCTTCAGTCCAAAAGATTACATATTGGCAAGTGGAAATGATGATTATACAATGAGGCTGTGGGATATTAACAGCAGTTCATGTATTTACATCTTAGAGGGTCACACTCAGAGGGTATACTCAGTCGCTTTTAGCCCTGACGGTAATACACTAGCTAGTGGCAGCCATGACCAAACAGTGAAACTTTGGGACATCAGTACTGCTCAATGTTTTAAAACTTTGCAGGGGCATACTGACTTAGTACATTCAGTTACCTTCAGTCTAGATGGTAATGCTCTTATTAGTTGCGGTGATGACCAAACAGTTAAGGTATGGGATTTCGATACTGGTGAATGCCTTAAAACTCTACAAGGACATAGAAGTAGGATATGGTCTTTAGCAATATGTATAAATCAAAATATTTGTGCCAGTAGCAGTGATGACCAAACGGTAAAGTTATGGAATATCAGCACTGGTAGATGTATTAAAACTTTGCAAAGTTTCAACAATGGGATATGGTCAGTCGTTGTCAGCCCAGACGGTAAGATTATTGCTAGTGGTAGTTATGACCAAACAGTGACACTGTGGGATATTACAACTGGTAAATGTCTAAAAATTTTGAGAGGGCATACGAATCGAGTTACATCAGTCACTTTCAGTGCCGATAATCATTTTATTGTTAGTGGCAGCGAAGACCGAACCTTAAGGCTATGGGATCTTAATACTGGTAAGTGTCTAAAAATTTTGAGGGGACATACTAATCGAGTTACATCAGTCACTTTCAGTGCTGATAGTCATTTTATTGCCAGTGGTAGCGATGACCAAACAGTAATGGTCTGGGATGTTAGCACTGGTCAATGTCTTAATACTCTACGAGAACATAGCGGTAGAACATGGTCAGTCGCCTTTAGCCCTAACAGTCATATATTAGCCAGTGGGAGTCATGACCGAACAGTGAAACTCTGGGATGTTCATACTGGTAGATGCCTTCAGACTCTGCAAGGTCATACTGACTGGATATATTCAGTCACCTTCAGTGCGGATGGTTCCACTCTAGCTAGCGGTAGCGGAGACCCAAACTATAAAACTGTGGGATGTTAGCACTGGTGGCTGCCTTGGAACTTTGCAAGGGCATACTAATAGCGTATACTCAGTTGCTTTCAGTGCAGATGGTTGCATACTAGCTAGTGGTAGTGGCGACCAAACAGTGAAGCTTTGGGATGTTGACACAGGTAATTGCTTAAGGACTTTATCTGGACATACTAGGTGGGTTTGGTCAGTTGGCTTTAGTCCCAATGGTCAAAGTGTGGTCAGTTGCAGTGAAGATGAGACAATTAAAGTTTGGGATGTAGAAACAGGTGCATGCTTGAAAACTTTGAGAAGCAAAAGCCCTTATGAGGGAATGAATATCACTAGCATAACTGGGTTAACTGAGTCTCAGAAGGATACTTTAAAAGCTTTAGGAGCAGTTGAGTATTAATTGAACGTGAGTTCGACGGTTATAAAAAGGTAAAAAGCTTGCGATGTATAGATTTGCAAAACAAGGTTATTCACGGCAGCGATCGCTAAGATTAATTGAGGATTAGCCAAAAAATCACAAAAAAATGCCGAGACTAAAAATATCTAAGAAAAATAAGGGTCTCGGCTATGTCCACCATTGTATCTCGCCTTGATATCACGCAAATCTTCTGGGATGTGGATGATTTCTGCAATCAGTGGCAAAGCTTATGGCAACAAGTACCACAGTTACCATCCACACTCATGAGAACGTCGCAGTCAGTCCAGGATGCATTTATCGGAAGTGATGACAATAGTAATCGCGTTTCATGGCAGTGGTTATAAGACTTTTAAGGAATTTTATACGTTGCACGTACTACAAAGCTGGCGTGGAGTGTTTCCAAATTTGGTCAGTTACACAAGATTTGTGGAACTCATGCCTTGGTGTTTAATGTTGCTGTGTTGTTTTTTGCATACACGAACAGGAGAAATTACAGGGATTAGTTTTATCGATTCCACCCCAATAGATGTTTGTCACAACTGTCGAGCGCATTCTCACAAGGTATTTAAAGGGTTGGTGAAATGGGGCAAAAATTCTGTGGGCTGGCACTTTGGATTTAAACTGCATTTGATTATTAATGATTGTGGAGAATTACTCGCATTTTCACTAACTCCAGCAAATATCGATGACCGAAAACCAGTCCCAGATATGACTAAAGATTTAATTGGTAAACTCTTTGGTGACAGAGGTTACATCTCTCAAAAATTATTTGAGGAGTTATATGAACGAGGGTTGCAATTAATCACAAAATCTAAAAAGAAAATGAAAAATCGCTTGGTAAAACTGATTGATAAAATTCTGTTACGCAAACGTGCTGTGATTGAGTCCGTCAATGACCATCTGAAAAATATATGTCAAATCGAACACTCTCGCCATCGTAGTCCATTTAATTTTTTGGTGAATTTGATGGCTGGTTTAGCTGCTTATACCTATTTGCCTAAAAAACCTTCAATTGATATTTACCCAAAAGATTTGCCTGCGCTACCTCCTGCCATTTTTTAGTTCCGTCGAACTCACGTTAATTGAAGAAGAATACGGCTATTCTGAATTCAGGAGCAGAGCCGGAGACGGTCTGCTAAGGTGTCATAATCAAGACGCTCTCTACGACAGGCTGCGCGAACACTATCAGTTGGGGATTTTGCGTTTCAGTAGCGAAACTGCACCTAAAACGCTGTATGCTAATATCCCTAATCCAGCAGATGGTTCAGGCACTGGCTCAAGTGCTGAGAAAGCTAATTCTCCAATTAGCTTATGAGTAGCAGTTGTAGGATGAACTTCGTCCCAAAACACAAATTTTTCAGGGTTACATAAAACTTGTTGTGTGGGAACATCTATGGGTACTACTGATAAGTCTTTGCTAATACAAGAGTTGGTCACGTTTGTAAAACCGAATTCATCTGGAGTCGCAATAATCCTATCAAATAGGGAATTAACATTTAGTTCTATAATGTTGATATCGGGACTTAATTGTTGCTTTAAAGATTTGAGTGTCGTGTTTAAGGTAGAGTTATGTGTGCTGCTGAATGTATTAAATAAGTTGGAACGTTGACTATCGAAATTTGCAAAAGGCAATTTTCCTAAATCTGGCAAGTTGACCACCATGATATCTCTAGCGCCATCAGTAACAAGTGATGTCAACGCTGCTGATAAATTTCCCCCAGTATTGGTAGGGTTGGGAACACCACCGAAAAAGTAACTTAGGTAGTCATTAGTACCAGCCCAAATAATATATAGAGCATTAGAATCAGCAGTTTGTCCTGCTACAAAGTTATTTATCTGTTGCTGTAATCCTGGTAAGCTAGGTATACCAATGTTCTTAGTTCCTGTCGTCGCACCACCAAAAGCAAAGTTATTTTTCAGATTTAATGTTAATCCTAGATCAGAGGCAAGATAATCAACCCAAATTGGGCCATTAGAAAAACGCCCATTAGAGTAGGTTGGGCTTGGAGGAATGATTCCGTTAGTGGCATTAAATACATTACCAGTATCAGAAAAGCTGTCTCCAAAGACGTAAATGTTGTCATAATCTTTTGCTAATACTTTGAGTGGAAATATCAAAGATAATAGCAAAAATCCTATTGTTATAATTTGTCTTTGCACAGCTAATTCCTTAATCTAGTTTCAACCTTGCAAACATGTCTTTAAAAAGAAACTTCGCTCGAATGTTTAGAGCTTTCTTTTGCTGATTTAGAGCTTTCAAGAGGGTCAGGACTTAGCGCTACATTGCCCCAGCGCATCACGTTCGCAGAAATAGCACCGGCTGCACCGAAGCCATAAACGAGAACCAAGTCATTTTCGCGAATCTTGCCCAATTTGGCAGCATAGTACATATTGGCGACAGTAAGTACTGGCCCAATATTTGCATATTGAGAATAGAGATCGATCGTCCGTTCTGGATCAATGCCCAGTACGCGTATGCAGAAGCTGGCAAACCAAGCAGTAGATGTATTGAAAATAAAAAAGTCGATTTGCTCGAGTGTCACACTGGCTGCGGCGATCGCACCCTCACAGCATGTACGGAGAAACCCCACAGCGGTTTCGCGAGTTACCTTGTTGGCTTCCTTGCATAGCTTCATGCGAAGCTGTGGATTGCCTTGTGCGTCCGTTGTAAGTTTGGGAAAAACGACATTACACAACTCACCGGCATGAATGGTCTTTGTGCCAAGGATTCCCTGATTCAATTCTAATGAACCAACTACGAAAGCTCCGGCACCATCACTAAGGAACCATGACATGGTATCATCCTCGTCGAAAAAGCGAGAGTATGTGCATGAGATAACTACCAAAACATTGCGGTACTCTCCTGCTCGTACCAAGGCACAGGCGGTTTGAAGCGCAATAGGTGTACTGCCGCATGTTGCATCAAGATTCCATGCGGCACCCCCTAGATTAAGTTTACGGGCAAGGAAAGCTGCATCGCCCAACCCGATTTGTTCGGGCCATACAGAAGCGACAATCATTAGATCGACATCTTTGGGAGAAAGCCTAGCGGCTTCGAGGGCATCCCTTGCAGCCCGCTCTTCTAACGTCAGTGATGACTCGCCAGTACCAAGTACCCATCGCTCAACAGTACCACGAAATGGGTCTGACAGATATGGCATCATTTCTAAGTCAAACTCGTTGCTGGGAGTTGAGCCTGCGAGCGAAAACATCCTCGCCAAACTTTTTTGCTCTGCCTGAGCAATTAACTCAGGGTATTTTTGCCTGTAGTAATCATTAGTACGTCTAATGCTGGGAAAGCTCAGTGCGATCGCCCGAATACCTACTGGTTGATTCACCATAACTAATTTCCTCTCACTAATTCGTAGCGCCTTGCGAAATTAGACTGTCGAGACGGCTTCCTATTGGTGCAGAACTAGTAGGTTCAATGAGTACATCAATAACAAACGGACGAGGCGATGCCATAGCTTTCTCTAGCGCCGCTTGAATGTTGGACTCACTTTGAACACGGATACCATCAGCTCCCATACCCTGAGCAATTTTGACGAAATCTGCTTGGGGAATTTTTGCATCTATACCGTTGAAGCCCAAATACGTCATTCCCTGTTCGCACATATTGTAGCGCCCGTCGTTGAGTACAATCCAGACAGCCGGAATTTGGTATTCTACCGCAGTGTTTATCTCGCTGTTCATGAGCATAGCACCATCCCCGACAATCGCAACCACCTTGCCATTCCCTGCTAAGGCGGCACCCACGACACCAGTCACAAAATGTCCCATAGACCCCGAAGCCTGTGCTGATTCGGAAACGAGAAGGTTTGGCAAATCGCAGCAGGTGAATTGCCCAAACCAACGAGTTTCCGACTTCGGTCATGACAACTGCATTGCTCTGTTCGACAATCACCTGTTGAATCATATTCATCAGCACATCTGGCCGCACTTTCTCGTCAGTAAGTGGATAAATTACATCGGTCTTTGATGCCAATGACGGGAGTTTTGATATGCCAGGACGATCGGGAAAGTACTTCAGTAATGCTTTGACAAATACTCTCACATCAGAATGGACGGCAAAAATTTCGACAGATGGATACGCGGTTCCTGGTACTTGCGGGTCTATATCAACATGTAAAAAGCCTTTCCGAGGAGCCATCATGGGGTTCCAAAACGAAGTCAGTTCACCCAAACGTGTTCCTAAAACTAATGTTCGTAAAGGACCGTACTCCTGCATATACCTCAAAACCGACTCATGCCCACCGAAACCAGTGACACCTACAAACTGAGGATGATCCTCAGGAAAAATACCTTTGCCCCGTGGTGAACACATCACCGCAGCTCCTGTTCTCTCGGCTAGGTGGCGAATCTCTTTTGCAGCACCCCGTGCCCCGAAACCTACCCAGATGGCAAACGGTTCCTCAGATAATAATCGGACACATTCGGCAATTGTTTCCTCAGTTGCTGTTGCCCTATCGTGAGATAGAGTTACTCGTGGCAATAATGTCTTTAGTAAAGTTGTCTGGATATTTGTAGGAATACTTATATGAGCTACGAATCCTCCTGGTTGTCCTAGTCCAAGAGCAAGCCTTCGAGAAACTTCTGTGAGTTCATCGCTGGATTCGAGAGTGGTTGCATAATGGAATATTTGCCCGGAAGTAAAAATTCCGGCGCTAGGCATTGTGTAGGTGCTAGTTTCTTGGCAAGCCCACCGGCCACGCTGTGGCGCTGAAGTTGAAGCTGAGATCAGAATCACCTTAGCACCTTCCCAACGAGCAGCTAATAGCCCTGTCAAAGCGTTGGTGATTCCTGGCCCCGTGGTAGTGAATACCACAACTGGGCGATCGCTAGCAAAATACGCCTCAATGGCTGCAAAAGCGGCTCCAGCTTCATGGCGAAAGTGCAGCACCTGGATGGAACTTTGATGTAATGCAGCCCACACTGGCGCGATCGCACCTCCCGAAACACCAAAGGCATACTGCACTCCCATATCTTCCAGAATTTTTACCACTGCCTCCGCTACCGAAAAAGTATCGGATGGCTTGCTATTAGATGGCTGTTTACTTGAGTTTAATTGTTTAGTGGTATTCGCTTGTGTATCCTGAAATTTCACATCCATACAAATTATACTTAGGAATAATTTCCTTTTTGGAATAACTATTATCCCACACCTACAACTTAGTAATGTTGTATTATCAATGTAATATAAATTTGTTTGGATAATGCCAATACAACTTTGGCGAGCAATGCTCTCCAACGCAGGTATAACTGTAAAACGACCTTGGCGGTTCACTTTGTCAATCTTTGAGCAACCTATAAGTTCCGCGTTACCCTGATATAGAAAAAATAAAAATGTTCAGAGACTTCAAGAACAGTGGATGTGGCGATGCCTGCGGTGGTCACTGACTTGTACTGAGTTTCGACTGCGCTCAACTATCGCGCAGCCGAAGTAGCTTTGTCGTACCCCTGCGGGCAAGCTACGCAAAGCGTCTCGTAGAGAAATGCTCCCTGCGCCAATACGGATGATTTCACCCGTCTTTTGGTTTGTGAAAACTGAACGCTATTAATCAAGCTCTGGAGTATAAAAAAGTGATTGAATTAAATCAGTATAAGGCTTTAACTTTCGATTGTTACGGAACCCTAATTGATTGGGAAAATGGCATCTTAGGGGTGCTAAGGCCACTTCTGCTGACACACAACACTAATTTGGATAACGAGCAAATTCTTGATATTTTTGCTGAATTTGAAGCAGAAATCGAAATTGGAGAATATATCAAATATCGAGAAGTTTTGCAAAGAGTAGTCCAGAAATTTGGTGAACGATTTGGCTTTGAGCCAACTGCTGACGAACTAAATTCACTTGCCGATTCGATTCAGCATTGGCTGCCTTTCCCCGATACAGTTGAGGCACTTAGAACTTTAAAGCAAAAGTTTAGGCTGATAATTATCTCAAATGTAGATGACGATCTCTTTGCTTTCTCGGCAAAGCACTTGGAGGTGGAGTTTGACAAGGTAATCACAGCAGAACAGGCAAAAAGCTACAAACCTGCCTTCAACAACTTCAGACTGGCTATTGAGAGAATTGATTTGCCGCTAGAGCAGATATTACACGTTGCTGCTAGTGTATATCATGATATAGTGACAGCCAAATCTCTAGGATTATCAACAGTCTGGGTAAATCGTCGAGCAGAGCAAGGGGTTAGTGCGAGTTTACCAGCAGTCACTCAACCTGATTTAGAAGTGCCTGATTTGAAGACTCTCGCGGCTTTAAGTTTACAGTAATTTGCTGATTTGAATTTAACCACGAGAGGAACAAAAAGTAGAGCGTATTTAGATAGAGAGATGCCAAAGAAAGAATTTGTTGTTAAAAAACTAAACAGAGATTGCAACATAGATTGATTCTGTCTTACTCTAGAAAAAATACTACGTCAGTTTAATGTTCTTAAACTTTGGGAACCACAGCATATAACTGGCTTGACTTTCCTGTGCGCCCTGCCGATCGCCTTGTTCAATAAAACACTTTGATAGCCTAAAACGATGAAAGCATCTGCTAATTTTGACTTTGAAGACGAGAAATTCAATGCACCGCCTTCGCAAGTCCTTCCCTGGTGTCAGATGATTAATCCTCGGTATGGCACAGATGGTATACAATCTCACGGTTTGGCGATTAAGCTGGATAATGCCAATGCTGTCGGCTTTGTACCAGATGATAACTGGCAGCAAGTTGAGCATGAATTTAGCTCTGGAGTAGAAACAGTCTTTATTAGCGCTACTCCACGCTTGGTCATAGTGCGCCGGGGGCCATTGTCTGTTAAAGACCGGGAAAGTGGCCTAAAACTGGGTACGCTCAAAGATAATTATGATGCTTTTTTAGCCGACAAACTTAAATTTAAAACCTTTACTCGCTATCTAATTTTTATAGTGGGTGAGAATAAAAAGTTTTTACATGAATCACCACTACAACTAACTCTCAATGGTGCAGCCGGAGCGAGTTTCAGCAAAACCTACTGTGAATATCAACAAGGCAGAGTAGTAGGTGGATTCGTTGCTGAACTAGAAAAAGCTTATGCTATCTACCGCAAGCAACCTTTGACACCAAAAGGGCCTTTGTTCCACGCTCACGGGATTTTTTGTCCGATCGTTGAGTGTGAAGAAAGAGGAATTGAACCAAATACAGTTTTGGTAGCTTCAACTGTGGACTATAAACATCCCACCGTAGGGACTTTAACGCAATATTTAATTGCTTCCGATGCTCTGGAGTCTGCAATGATTTGTAAGACTTTTGAAGAATACAAAGATTTTGGCAAGGAACCTGTAAAATCAGAAACCCCTAAATTGGCAATGGCAGGAGTTTCCAACTCTTACGTTTATGCTGATGAGGATGATTTTGCTTATCCGCCGTATTAGCAGGGGAGCAGGGGAGCAGGGGAGCAGGGGAGCAGGGGACAAGGGGGACAAGGGGGACAAGGGGGAATTATTGAACAAATCTCTCCCAAGTCTTCCCCCTCTTCCTTGTCTACCTTGTCTCTTTTCCATGCCCAATGCCCAATGCCCAATGCCCAATGCCCAATGCCCAATGCCCAATATCTATTCTTTGAGCAGCAAATAATATAATGAACCATTACCGCCTGTGATACCAGCGCGATCGCCCGCTAGTTTACCAGACCCCATGAAATAATCCACCCGGCCCGGCCCTTTGATGGCGCTTCCTGTATCTTGGTCAAGTACAAAGCGGCTAACAGTACGGTTCTCTAGTTTGCCACCACCAGCAGGATAGGGAAATGAGTTATAAATCAGCGCTAGCGCTCCTGGAGGCATGAGAGACTTATCTGTAGCAATAGAACGTTCTGCTGTCACTGGCACATGAATACTGCCTGTAGCTCCGGTACCACCAGTTTCTTGGAAGAAAATAAATCGTTCCCAGCGCGGTAGATAATTGTTCAATTCCTGGGGTTTTTGTCGGAAATAAGCAATCATCCGTGGCATTGTCAATCCTTCCAGGGGAAGTTTGCCATCTTTGGCTAATTCTTTGCCGATACTAGTCCAGGGGTAATCAGTTCCACCTGCATAGCCAATTGATGTTGTTTTGCCATTGGTTAATTTAATTTGGGCGGAACCTTGGATATGTACCATATATGCGTCTAGGCGATCGCGAAACCAAAGCAATTCTAAACCGCGTAATTTGCTCTTATTCCCTTTTAAACCATCTTTCCCTTCCAAATCAATTCGTTTTGGGTGAGGTTTAGGCCATTGGCTAAAATCTGGTGGTAGCCGATAAATGGGATACTTATAGATTGCAGTTTTCACACGGCTAGCGGTGTAAACAGGTTCGTAGTAAGCAGTGAACTTAACAGTACCCTTGCCATCGTTGCCCACAGATTGGTAGAAGACAAACTCACGACTGACAGCAGCTTGTAGTTGGGCTGCTGACTTAGAACTGACAACCAGTTGGCGGAAACGCAGCAAACTCCTCCGGACGCGATCGAGAGTAATTTCCCGAACTGGATAATTTTGATATGCTGCGATCGCATCACCCTTTGTTAGATAAAGCAAACTGTTATCAATGGAAGCCAACAGCGCTTTGCGATCGCCTGTTTTACCTCTTTGACTCCAAATTTGCTCATCCCAACCCAAGCAAGTCGGCCGGAGTGTACAATCGCTTTCGATAGTGATTGGTTTTAGCGGCGGCGCGATCTCAGGAGCGATCGGTATTGGTATGGGTGGAAGATCGGGAGCAGTCGGTAGTGGCAACGGCAGTAAGTTAGGAACCTGAGCAACAGCCGACCAGAGAGGGTTTACGAGGGCAATTCCTAGACTCAAGGAAAGCAAAGCAAGGGTTTTTCTCATCATTTAGTTGAATCTTTCAACACTAGAACTAAAAATCGGTTCTACCCGGATTGCCACAATCCGAGAAGGGCGTACTACCATATATTCCCCTTGAATATTTTTGATCGGTACGCTAATAAAGTCATTAGAAGCAGATTTTGGCACAAGTTCGCCGCTATACCATTTCTGAAACTCTTGAATAGTAGGAAAACGTACTTCTTCTCGGTGGCCGCTTTCCAGTAGGAGGTATACGGCATATTCATTTGCGGTTCTAGCCATAAAGTTGAATCATTTAAAAAACATTCAACCCATTGTTAACCACGTAACCCCCGAATGAAAAGGGTAAGCATACGGGAGGTTGGGAGCAGAGCAGCAGAGGAGCAGGGAGACAAAGGAGACAAAGGAGACAAGGGGACAAGGGGACAAGGAGATAAACAAAACTCCTAACTCTTGTAGAGACGCGATTAATCGCGTCTCTACTGTTAACTCCTAACTCTTAACTCAGCACGGGCTAAACGCCCCCGCTATCGCTAACAGCACTCCTAATGCCCAATGCCCAATAACTCTTCACTCTAGACGCTTAATCCTTTAAGCAGTTCCTTAAAAAGTGTAAGTTTACATTAGCTCTTGCATAACATTCCAATCAACTTCTGATAAGTCATTGGCATTATTGAAAAACAGTTATTCAGGAAGCGAAAATTATGAAACTTTACTATCGTGGTCTGAGCTACGAATACGACTTAAGCAAAGTTGGCAGCAAAAAAACACAACAGCCGTTTCAACCAGTTCCTCAAATTGGGCCAGCTTATAATTTGATCTACCGTGGTGTTAACTATTGTGTCGATCCAAATTCCAAATCGGCAGAAGTTCCTCTAGCACCAGTAGCCTATAAATTGAGCTTTCGGGGAATAACCTATTTTGTCAATAAAACTCAATTAGGAGAGGTTAGCCTAGTCTCTCAACCAACAACTACTTCAAAAGCTGAGATACTGGCGATTTCTGAGGAATTATTAAAGCTTCAACAATAATATGCCTGCAAGCCGATCTGGAGTTTAGTCAGTCATAAACTTGTAATGCAATCCTCAAAAGACCTTGCTTGAAATTTTGCCACTACCTACTTTCTGTCTGAACAAACCTTGCCAAAGCTGGTAGTTGTGTCAAGATTAATTTGAGGAATTAAGGTTTGTAACACAATGTTAGGACAATTATTAGACGGACGTTACCAAGTCCTCCAGATATTAGGTGGAGGGGGATTCGGTCAAACCTACATAGCCCAAGATACCCATCGACCAGGTTTCCCAAAATGTGTTGTCAAACACCTTAAGCCCGTCACTCGTAGTCCTGAATTTCTCAAAACTGCCAGACGGCTATTTACTAGTGAGGCAGAAACACTAGAAAAACTGGGCTACCATGACCAGATTCCTCGGCTTTTAGCCTATTTTGAAGAAAACCAAGAGTTCTTCTTGGTGCAAGAGTTCATTGAAGGACATACCCTGAAAGCGGAACTATTCCCCAATCAACGTTGGCCAGAAGATCGAGTCATTCAACTACTCCAACAGGTTTTGGATATTCTACAATTTATTCACAGCCACAATGTTATTCATCGAGATATCAAACCGGACAATATAATTAGGCGGCAACAAGACGGTAAGTTAGTGCTGATTGACTTTGGCGCTGTTAAACAAGTCCAAACTCAACTGCTGACAATTGCAGGGCACACGGGAGCTACTATTATTATTGGTACTCCCGGATATATGTCTACAGAACAGGGACAAGGTAAGCCCCGCCTCAACAGTGATATTTATTCCTTGGGCATTATTGGTATACAATCGCTGACAGGGTTACATCCGATCAACTTTGAAGAAGACCCAGATACAGGAGAAATTTCTTGGCAGCATCAAGCTAACGTCAGTTCTGAGTTGGCATCTGTGCTATCTAAAATGGTGCTACATCACTTTAAACAGCGCTATCAGTCTGCGGCTGAAGTTTTACACGTGCTTAAGGATCTCGATCCTAGAAAAGAAGCGCGATCGCTTCAACTACCATCTTCGACACCCAAACAGCAAGAATATTATCGTCAAGATTATCAGGTAGAAGCGCGATCGCTTCAACTACCAGATTTAACACAACCGCCTCAAGCTTCGCTTACTCAACAAAACTCAATTGGGTATCCAACTGCTTCTATTCTGTCTGGGGAAAGTTACAACCGCTTAGAAACAATTCTTTTAGAATTTGTCGGCCCCATCGCCTCAAGATTACTACGACAAGTTGCGGCATCAGCGTCCAATTTGGAAGAATTAATTAGTCAATTAGCCCTTCGTCTTCGAGAAAATCAACAAACTGATTTTAAGAAGAAAACAACATTTCTACTAGAAAAACCTACTCTCTTACAAGAACTTACTGTAAAATCCGATCCATCTGGTATTAACTCAAATAATTTAGCAAACCAAGAATCTCAAGTCATCAGTGAAAAATTTCTGGAAGAGTGCGAACGTGAGTTGGCTAATTTAATTGGCCCGATAGCTAAGTTTCTAGTGCAAAAAGCTATGAAATCTGCTGGACAAATCTCTCGTGCAGAATTTGTGAAAATTTTAGCATCGCAAATTCCCGAACGTCAAAAAGCTTTGCAATTTGAGCAACGCTTACTTTCTTGATTTTCTCAAAATTGCGTTTTTCTCTCTGTGAATTACGGATTATTAGCCTTAATTATTCAGCATTTCCAAAGCTATTTTCAAGCTAGCTTTCATCCGATTAAATGCTTCTGCTAACCCGCCAATTTCATCATGAGAGCTTTCTTCAAAATCAGCACTCATATCACCAATACTAACTTTTTGAGCTATTTTCTCTATTCTTCTGATGCGCTGAATCACATATTTTGTAATTAAAAAGTTAATTAAGAAAACTACGAACGCAAAGATCGCAATTAAAAGTCCCATTATCAATATCCAAGTCCGTGTGGCATTAGCAAAAATATCTTGAGAAGGAACAGAGATTATTTGGGCAGAAACAATCTGATTAAGTTGCCAGCCAAAACCATTTTCCGAGCCATAATTTAGCAACTGACTTTTAGGAGCTTGATCGGGTGTAGAATGGCATCGCAAACATTTCGCTTGGGTAATTTTTAGTGGTTGTGCAATGTAAAATACTTCACCTTCTGACAATTTACGAAAGCCTGTGATTTCTAAAGTATTAGGTTCGTTGCGAAAACGCTCGACAAGTTGAGTTTCAAAATTATCAGCTTTATCCGCTAAATTGGTTGGATTAAGTGTTGCATCCTTATGAAAAAAGTTTTTAAATTTAGGCTTTTTACGAAAATTTTCAAAAACCTCTTTAGAGGAAAAAGTTGGTACTACTTCAGGCAGGAATGTTGGGTTAGTATCTAATCTAGGTTCTAATAGGGGAGCAATACGATTTTGTGTATAATCTCTAACTGCATTCACCATTTGGATGAGAATCTCCGCTTGAGAACTTACTTCATTTTGCGCTCTCCTTTGAAGTACACTGGATAAGGCAACGCCACTTCCTAAAATACTGATGATGAAAACTAATATTAAAAGCAAGTTAAATTTAGCACCTATTTTTAAGTTTTTTAACGTAATGTTGTTTAACATAACCTAAGCAAGAAAGGTGGCCTGTGAGTTTGTCTAATATTTATTTATACCTCTTAGAAAGCATCTCAACAATATCTAAATAAATATTAATTTTTTACTGCAATATAACCTTTTTAGGCGGCAGTAAAATTTATCTAAATTAGTCCTGAAAGCCAAATTATTTTCTTAACCATAATTAGTGATGTTTGTGCGATTTCCCCGTCGTTTATTTCTGTTTCATCTACTAGGTTTTACATTTGCTGCCTGCAAACCACAAAATGGAGATGGGGTTGAGGGCACGTTAACTATTGGTGTAATTAACTATGGTGGAGGCGAACAGATAATTAATCAATATGCGAGATTTAATAGTTACTTAGGTGAAAAAACAAACTCATATATTCAGTTAGAGCCTGTTTTTAATGAAAATAGAGCGGTTGAGCGCCTTGATGCTCGTGCTTGGTCATTGGTATTTGCTCCACCGGGTTTAGCAGCTATTGCGATCGCACGTCACCAATATGTTCCCCTATTTCCTTTAATAGGTATTAGTAATTTACGTTCAATCTTCGTTGTTCGCAAAGATAATCCGATCGCTGACTTGAAACAATTACAAGGCAAAACAATAGCTTTAGGACAGTTAGGTTCAGCAACAGGATATTATTTTCCTCTTTACAATCTTTATGGTACAACACTAGCTGACATCTTGTTTGCGCCCACACCCAAAGCAGCACTGGAATTGGTCGCTCAAGGAAAAGCGATCGCCTGTGCCGTCTCGGAGGCGGAATTAAGTCTTTACAGTTCGCAGTTGGCACCAACCCAATTCCGCATACTATTTAAAGACCCTCACTATGTACCATTAGGTGTGGTTTTGATTGGGCCGAATGTAGAACGTAACCGTCAAGAATTTATCCGCAAAGTGATGAGTGATTCGCCTTCAGATTTAGCTCAAGAAGTGGGGTATGTACCCAATGGACAAGTACCAGATTACAAATACATGATTTCTGTGGTCGATCGGGTAAGTTCAATTAGTTCAAAGCTGCAAAGTAAACCTGTTCGTTTATTCTAATTAAAGCAATAGCAACCCTTTCAGCCTTTGTTTTCTCAAAAATCCTCTTCTAATGCTCAAATACCCTAGTTTTACTCAGTCGGCGAGCGGGTGTTCCGGGTTCGCACCCAAGTCGATGAGCTCCGGCGGCTCGACGGCCAGTACGCTGACGCACTGGTCGCAAACCACCAGGAACTCCCGCAGACCGGTAAAGCACAACGGGGAGTTAAAGTACTGGCGGTGCGACTCCAACTCCTGCCAGCCGCCTTCGTGAACCTCGTACAACCACCCGTTGCCGGCGTGGTAGCTGTCCCAGAATTCGCACAGGGTCACGCTCGTCCAGCACTCGGAACCCGACCGGCCGCCGGAACACCACACGGGCGAACACGAACCCCGGCCCCTGCACTTCGACGGTCAGTCCATCCGCGTCGTACCACAGCGACCGCACGACCACCCGCTTGTATCGGGCGGCAGGCGGATACGGGGTACACCTCGGAGGCTTCATCCGTCGAATGCTCTCTTTCGCCGAACTAACTAAGACTTGGTTAATATAAGTTTTAAATGCGTTTTTATCATTTCCACCTTTAAAACTCATTGCACCAACAATCCCACGGGTTGCGATCGCCCCAATAATAGTTATATTTTTACCACGTTTGTCTGGACGAGCACCGTGTGCTCTTTTTCCCTTTAACGCCCTAGCATAGAGCCTAGTCATGTTTTAGGAGTGCTATAGTTTTATTTTTGGTAAGTAAGTATTATCTTGTATATCTTGTTCAAAAAAACAATTTGAATCGTGCTAGCTGGTTTTTAATTGTCTCTGTCAGGATTTTGTCCAGTTCTATAGTGTCTTGGAATTGCAAAATTTGCTGTGTTGGTAAGTCGAAGGGAAATTCACCTTCAAAATCTGGGCGTTGCATTTGCGCTAGTAGAATCTGTTCGGATCGCTTACTTTGGATGGCATAGCCAATTTCAATACAGACATTCGGACTGGGAATTAATTGAGACGTTTCCTTACCATCAATACTAGCAATGGGCGTGGTGTCAGCGATAAATAACAAACTCTTACGGATTTTCCGCATGATTGTGCGGTTAATTCGGAAAGTAGCACCGCTAGGACGAGAGGATTCTATTAATGTTAGGGGAAGACGCGATCGCAAGTTTAAATTGTCTAAACTTTTTCGCAGTTCTTCTTTGAGAATATTCGTCGCTGCGCCATACTCAGTTTGATAGGATAAAAAAATTGTTGGTTCTAACTGAGCCAACACCGCCTGTTTAGTGAAATAAATTTCATGACTAATTAAGTCAATGTTAGAGACGCAATAGCCACCGCTACCTTCAATATAAAATTCAATATTTTCCCCTTCCAAATAGCGCCCAAACCAAGTTGATTTTTTCACTTCGTCGCTGTCTTCCAAAAAGTCTGCTCGCAATGCTGATTTCAGCAGGCTTTTTTTGCTTAAGCGAATGTCTGGCGGACGTTTTTCCAATTCTGGAATCGGCTCATAATCTTGTAGATACCACGCTCTGAGCGCAATTATTGACATAAGGCGCTATTTTAACTGTTTCTCACTATTCAACTTCGTATAATCTTACACCCAGAGGAGTCCCTATTTCAGACTTCTGTTTAAATACAACAACACCCAAGCCTCTACTCCCTGAACTATCTCCTCTCTTTGTCGATCGTAGTTAGGGATGTACTAACTTCCATTGCTTTTGTAAACAAGAAATGAAAATCAGTTACAGTGCCCCCTAATCTTATAGATTTGAGGAAACAGCAGTTTTCGCGTTGGGTGTTGCTGTATTTTGACGAGACAGATGTAAGTTCAACAGCGTCTTATACCTCTTACTAACATTTCAAATGCAGCTGTTATTATCTGCCAAGGAAGCTTGTTTATTAGCTTCTACTATTAGATTATCATTTGTAGCTGGGAGGAATTTATTTTGCAACTAAACTTTACTTTTAAATGATTTTAATCGAATTAAATATATTGCATATCCTGGATCGATACTTGTCGGGTTTTGAGGAAAAGGAAAGGGTAAAGAGGAAAGAAAAAACCTTTACCCTTTACCCTTTAACCTTTTCCCCAAATCCAATTTCGATTTAAAAATGCACAAAGCGAGCAGTATTGTATCCTGGATCGCTGATAGCTATTTATTTAGCCTATATGTTAATAAAATTATCATCTATCTTGTGGATGAATTTAAAAATTTATCAATCGATTTTTAAGTTTTGAAACTAACAATTGAGCATTGGTCAATAACCAATAGTGATTTTTCCCCTGCATCCTCATCTCCCATTTCCTATTGCTAGTTAACTATTTTGGCTGGAGGCTTGATGGGAATCTCAATCCAGAACTCTGTACCTTTGCCAGGTTCTGAGATACACTCCATTATTCCCCCATGTTTTTCGACAATAATCTGATAGCTGATTGCTAGTCCCAATCCTGTACCTTTGCCCACAGGCTTGGTAGTGTAAAACGGGTCAAAAATTCGCTTTTTTACGTCTTCATTCATTCCGGGGCCGTTGTCAGTAATCCGAATTAACAGACGAGAGTTGTCTGCTGAGACTTTAGTGGAAATCTGGATAGTTGGAATTGGGCATGAGTTATTCTCCTTGTCACCCCGATCGCGCCACTCTCGACGCCCTACTTCCAGAGCATCTATGGCATTGCTGAAAATATTCATGAATACTTGATTCATTTGACCGGCATAGCATTCCACCCGTGGAATGCTGCCATAATCTTTTATTATTTCAATTCGTGGAAATTCGGCATTTCCTTTCAGCCGATGTTGCAAAATTAATAAGGTGTTGTCAATACCTTCATGCAGGTCAACGCGCTTGTTTTCAGACTCATCCAAGCGAGAAAAATTGCGTAACGACAACACTATTGAGCGAATGCGTTCGGTTCCTAGTTGCATTGAGGTCATGATTTTTGGCAGGGTCTTCTACCAAAAATTCAAAATCGATCGCTTCGATCGCGGCTTGAATTTCACTATGGGGATGGGGATAGTATAGCTGGTAGAGACGTAAAATTTCTAGCAGCTGTTCGGTGTAATCACTGGCGTGGCACAGATTACCGTAAATAAAGTTAACGGGGTTGTTGATTTCGTGGGCGACACCCGCCACCAACTGTCCTAAACTAGACATTTTTTCGGTCTGAATCAATCTTGTCTGTGTTTCTTGGAGTTCGTGTAGGGTCTGCTCTAACTGAGCAGCTTGATTTCTGGCTTCAGTTTCGGCTAGTGAGGTTTGTTGGTAGAGTTGTGCTTGTTGAATTGCGATCGCAGCCTGATCTGCCACCTGCTGCAATAAATCAATTTCTGTATCTTGCCAATTTCTGGGAGCCTCACACTCATGGGCAATTAATAAGCCCCATAGTTCCATACCCATATTAATTGGAACTATTAAGTTTGCTTGCACTTGCAAACTCTGCAAAAACTCTCGATGACAATCACTTAAAGAAGCCGTTGAAAGGTTGTTAATTGCCCGTACCCTACCCTGACAGTATAGACGGGTATACTCATCAGGAAAGCATTCTGGTGGTGCATTCACTCCCAAAACTGACTGCCAATCACCATTAATCTCTTCCACAATCACTGATTGAGTCTTCAGGTAGAAAATCAGCATTCGGTCTGAATTTAGCAGGGGACGGACTTCTTGAACTATGGATTGCAGAGTTGCTTGCAAGTCCAATGTGCGGCGAATATGCTCTGTGACTTGCTTGATGACTTTGGTAAACAGTAATGAT
The DNA here is from genome assembly GCF_053470305.1 of Nostoc sp. DSM 114160. Classification (NCBI taxonomy): domain Bacteria; kingdom Bacillati; phylum Cyanobacteriota; class Cyanophyceae; order Nostocales; family Nostocaceae; genus Nostoc; species Nostoc sp. DSM 114160. The sequence goes on from NZ_JBPFGO010000001.1 coordinate 742,169, forward strand.
TTTTCGAGTTCAGAGGTTTGCTCTTGCACCCGCAGTTCTAAGTTGGCATTCAGGGATTGTACCTGTTTATACATCTGCTGCTGCTGAATTGCCATTGAGAAATGATCGTATAAAGCTTGTGCCAAAAAGATGTCTTCCAATTTCCACTCAGGTGATTGCCCTTTTTTTTGCTCTCGCCAAATCTCAAAGGAAAGCTGGGGTAAAAGTTGTCGCCGATTATGTTCGCATCTTCCCGCCCACAAGATTTCCGTTTCCAATTCCGAGCGAAAAATAGTTAATACACCGATAAATTTTTCGCGGTAATGTAGCGGAATCACCATGAGTCCGCGAATTTCAGTAGAACGGAATGCTAAAGCCAAAACTCGCAAACGTGGTTCTTTATAGAGGTCGGTAGTTGCCCAAATATTACCTTGTTGAAACTCAGCCATCCAGTTTTGCCAGATGGGATGCTGTTCGATAATACTGTTATCTAACTCGTAGGGGAGTGTCGGTTGGTCGCCCCAGGTGTATAGTTCTCGGTTCTCTGCAATGTAAAGCCTGCCACCGACTCCACAGAAGGCAGTAATAACTTCTTCTAGTGCTCCTTGTAATTGGATTGTCGGCAGTTTATGCAATAATGTGGTGACTCGATTAATAGTAGCTTCTCGCTTTTGCTTGGCGTGGGCTTCAGCGAGTAGATTACTTTGAGCGATCGCGATCGCTACCTGGTCGGCAACTTGCTGCAATACTTTTAGTTCCCGCTTCAAAATCTTTTGCGGTTCACTGTGGTGAGCTACCAACAATCCCCACAATTTAGGCTTTGCCGATAGTTCTTGTGGCTCGCAATCTAAAATTGGTACTACCAACGAAGACTGTACGCCCATTGCTTTTAGGTATTGAATATGACACTGGTCTACTTGCCGATAGTAGATATTAGTTTCTAGACGTTTGCCAGTTTCTTTTGACTGTAGAGGCGATAGCCCAATCTTCTCATTTGCCACATCGACAATCGAACGTTGCCCCGCCAACAAAAACATCTCTCTGGCGGCTTCTGGAATATCATCAGCTGGGAAGCGTTGACCCCAATAAAGATGGCAGACGTTGTTTATGAATAGATTCTGCAATCACTTCACCACTACCATCAGCATCAAAGCGATAAATTTTCACCCGATCTGCACCCAAAAATAAACGCACTTCGCTAACAGTAGTTGTTAATATCTCTTGAAGGTCGAGCGATCGCCTAATCTGTTTTGTCATCCGGTGCAGTAAGCTTTCTCGACCGAAGTTTTGCTGCAACTCGTTTGGTTTATCCCTACGTGTCATTACTTATATTTAATTTATTTAAGTATAATTTTTTATAATTGTTCGCGATCGTAATTTTCAACTTACAATACTTTGATTTTCATCCTATTTCCAAAAATTCTTGCTAATAATGTATTGCTAAGGGCATACATGTATTACAAATATTTTGGGAAATGGATTAGAAGATGTTTGAAAAGTAACAGATATTTTGCTTGTTCCCTGTAGCCCTTAGACTTCTTGGCATTTGTCGCGAAAAGGTAAAGGTTTTGTATTTTCCCTTCCCCTTTAACCAAAACCTTTTCCTACGAGAGTGTAAAAAGCACTTTTGCCAAGAGGTCTCTTGGAAAGCGGATTTAAGTGATATATAAAAATGCTGTATCATTAAATACTTTTTAGCGCTCATCTCAAGTCTAAAGTTCAGAAAATTTTAATCATTGACATTTATTAATTTTATATTCTCAATCATTAAACTATTCCAGTAATTTTACTTAATTTATAACTGGAATAATTTCTTGAAATTAAAAAGATTTTTTTAATCTTTTTGCCCATTAATTCAATTAATTAAAATTTATTCAGAGCCATAACTAAATTATTAGTAATTTTTGAAAATGTTTTTGGCTGGGGAATTTGACTATTCCCCGTTTAATTGCTTGACTTGATGTTGGATGTAACTATTTTGATTAAATTATTCGTAAATTACCGTTAAAGATAGTAAATTCCGAATTTCTTCACGCACACTCATAAGAGTTTTACCGAGATGGTTTTGACCGCTTTTATTAGCACCACAGCCCCAAAAAGAATCGGTTGGGGAGTTTTCAACCAACATCTCATTACCTGTCTTCAGGAGAACTTCTCTGATATCAGCATGAGTGAGAAACTTTTTGAGTACAGCTTCTCGCATAATTTGAGTTTTAACCAAATCCCAGTCTCGACGGAGTTGGCGAGTGCTACATCTTCCCAAAGTCGCAGCTTCTTCTGGGGTGGCGGCGGCATGGATAAGAGGTATAATTGCCGCATCTGTGCTGCCTACAAACTTTTGCGCTTGATAATAATGCTCAACCGTTGGCCAGTAAACACCCTCGATGTGGATTCCGTGGAGAGAAAAGTTAGAAAAACAGCCATAAGGCTGCCAAACCTTATAAAAGTAAATGGTCATTTGAAAATTGCTCTTTTATATATATCAATTTCAGGGTAACTGAAAGTTTAGGTTTCAAAACTCTTCATTTATATGAAGGATTAGTAACATCACTCTGGGGGAGTAATTTTACACAATTTTTGGAACAGTAGGTTTACTAGTTTACTCATCAGCTTTCCTGAGATGTGTTGTCTCCAATTCTCCTTGTCTTCTAGTCCACTCTCCCAATGCCCCATAATATAAGAAAGCGCTTCACACTTCTTAAATAATCAGCTTTATTAGAACAATGGCGAGAGACTTGCGGGGATTCATCAAAATTTTGGAAGAAAGAGGACAATTACGGCGAATTTCAGCTTTAGTTGACCCAGACTTGGAAATTGCTGAGATTTCCAACCGAATGCTGCAAAAAGGTGGCCCAGGGTTGTTGTTTGAAAACGTCAAAGGCGCTTCCTTCCCGGTGGCGGTGAATTTGATGGGAACTGTGGAAAGGATTTGCTGGGCGATGAATATGCAGCATCCAGAGGAGTTGGAAACTCTGGGTAAAAAATTGAGTATGCTGCAACAGCCAAAACCACCGAAAAAGATTTCCCAGGCGATAGATTTTGGAAAAGTGCTGTTTGATGTGGTGAAGGCAAAACCAGGGACGAGACTTTTTCCCCGCTTGTCAGCAAGTTGTGATTCAAGGTAATGATTTAGATTTAAATAAGTTGCCTTTGATACGCCCTTATATTGGTGATGCTGGCAGGATTATCACGCTGGGATTAGTAATTACCAAGGATTGTGAGACTGGTACTCCAAATGTAGGTGTGTATCGCTTACAACTACAATCTCAAAATACGATGACGGTTCACTGGTTATCGGTGCGGGGTGGGGCGAGGCATTTGCGAAAAGCGGCCGAACGTGGGAAAAAATTAGAAGTTGCGATCGCACTTGGTGTAGATCCTCTAATTATCATGGCAGCAGCTACACCTATACCTGTAGATTTATCAGAATGGCTGTTTGCAGGACTTTATGGCGGTTCTGGCGTCCAGTTGGCAAAATGTAAAACTGTAGATTTGGAAGTTCCCGCGGATTCCGAATTTGTCTTGGAAGGAACGATTACACCAGGGGAAGTTTTACCAGATGGGCCTTTTGGCGATCACATGGGTTATTACGGCGGCGTGGAAGATTCGCCGTTAATTCGCTTCGAGTGTATGACGCACCGGAAAAATCCGATTTACTTAACAACATTTAGCGGTCGTCCACCCAAAGAAGAAGCGATGATGGCGATCGCACTCAATCGCATTTATACGCCTATACTGCGGCAACAAGTATCAGAAATTGTCGATTTCTTCCTGCCAATGGAAGCTTTGAGTTACAAAGCAGCGATTATTTCCATTGATAAAGCATATCCGGGACAAGCGCGACGGGCGGCTTTAGCGTTTTGGAGTGCTTTACCTCAATTTACATACACCAAATTTGTAATTGTGGTGGATAAAGACATAAATATTCGCGATCCGCGTCAAGTTGTCTGGGCGATTAGTTCTAAAGTTGACCCAGTGCGGGATGTCTTTATTTTGCCGAATACACCTTTTGATACCTTGGATTTTGCCAGTGAGAAGATTGGCTTAGGCGGACGGATGGGAATTGATGCAACTACCAAGATTCCGCCGGAAACAAATCATGAATGGGGTTCGCCTTTAGAATCCGACCCAGATGTGGCGGCGATGGTAGAGAGACGATGGGCGGAGTATGGTTTAGCAGAGTTGCAGTTAGGAGAAGTAGACCCAAATTTGTTTGGCTATGATATGAAATAACCTGTTATAAAATCAATACAGTTTAGATAAAGCAACAAAACCCTAATGTAGAGACGCGATTTATCGCGTCTTGAAAGACAAATTATCTACCCCAATAATCCTTAACTAAAAAGTATTATGTGATAGATAATGCAGTAATAGCACAGTAAAGCTATATTTTACGACAGATATCATTTAAATAAATGAAACCTGGTGTAATCAAATCTCAAAATGAAAAAGCTGGAGAACACAGCCTGATATAAATATCTCTTTGATCGTCAGCAAAAGACCTTCTACCATGAAGTACTCTTGTATTGTCAATCATTAAAATATCGCTTTTTTGCCACGAAATTTCCGTGGTTATTTTTTCAGCAATCTCATTAAGTTCAGAGATAACCTCTTCAGGAATTTCTGAATCATCTTCCAAATTAAGAATCTTTGGGTTTAACTGCTTTGTAGGCAATAGACTATTAATAAATACCTGATATTTTCCACATCTGCTAGGGATAATAGCTGGAGAAATGTATTCAAGCAGAATTGAGCGATCGTCATTTATTGTCAAATGCGTATTATTTTTTTGACACATTTCTTCTAGCGGATTCAAATCATCTGTTTGGTATTTTTTCTGCCAGTCCTCTTGAGACATCCGAACATTAAATTTTAACTTCTTTTGCCTGAATAACTCTTTAGTTGAACTACTCATTTCATTAAAAAACTGTCTGCCATCACATACCGTAGTTTCACCATCTTTTAATGGTGGATTAGCACAGAAAAACCACAGCATAAGTGGGATATTCTGCTGATAATACATTTCTCCGTGCAACTTAATCTCAGATTTAAAATCATTGACGCTTAAAAGAGTCTCATCTCCATTAATTACCCTTCTACTGAATGCACCACTAGCATAATTTATAAAATCGGTACTCAAGAGATTGGTAAATTTTTTAAAAATATCAACATCAACATCAAATCCTCTAAAAAGCAAGATTCCATTAGCCTTAAATAAGCTAATAATTTCTTCTTTGTCTAATTCTAAAATACTCACATTGTCGAGATTATTAATTTTTTGAACTATGCTATCTGATATGGAATGTATTTTTTTATTCATATAACTTAATGAATCTTTGTCGAAATATGAACTTCCTGTTGGCGTTAACTACACCATATACTGACATCTTAATACTCAATGATATCGTTGTGTTGCATCCATCAGCGTAGGCGTAGCCCTTCGGCTGCGCTCAGGAACCACCCGTCGTAGACATTGCAGGACTAAATTTTGTAAAATTAAAAGTGTTATTGTAGTACTAAAATTTATTTGATCGAACTACGTTACAAAGTTAACCATAATTTGTTTAGGTAGATTCAAAGATATAAACTAAGATTCTAGCCTTGAGTAATGATGCCAGAAACTTGAAGAAATGATCGCAAAAAAAGTGAAAAATCCAGCACCAAAATTAGCGTTCGGATTAGCATTCAGTTGTATTAATATGATACTCAATACTGGGATAGCTAGTGAAATAAGTTTAGCGAAATCAAGTAATTCTCAAAAATGCAATCTTTTTGCCTATGTCATCGATACAGATTCGCAAGGGTTAAATGTGCGGAGTGGTGCAAGTACAAATAACATAATTATAGGACAAATACCCATTAACGAAACAGTTCACGTTATTGGTGCTGCTGGAAATTGGGTGCAAATTACTAATGCTAGCAATGGTTTTCAAGGAACTGGATGGGTATTCGTGCCAAAGTTAGGCTTAACAACGCGGGGCTACGGTACTAATGGTGTGGATTTCTATGCTAGTAGCAGTCGAAAAAGCCAAAAACTGAGAAGAATTCCTGCTAATACGGCTGTCAAATTGTTAGGCTGTCAGGGAGATTGGGCGCAGGTAGAATATCAAAGTGTTAAAGGTTGGTTGACAAAGGAAGAGCAATGTGGTGCAGCCCTCACTAATTGTTCTTAAAATCTCACCCCCAACAGGCAAGCGAGGATGGGGCTATGAGAATTACTTTTAAAATTTTTTTGGTTTTGAGATATTTGTTATGGCTTATCCATTTCCAGGAATGAACCCGTATTTAGAAGCTCCTGAGTTATGGGCAGGAGTACATGGGAGACTAATAGTTGCGATCGCAGATTATCTCTCTCCTCAATTACGTCCGAAATATTTTGTCGCCATTGAAGAGCGAATTTATCAAACTACTGGCGATGATAAACTTTTGGTTAGTATTCCTGATGTAATAGTACAAAATTCACAGACAGCAATAAATCCTAAAATACCGAATATAGCTGTAGCTACACCTGCTGTTCAACCTAAAACGGTGACAGTTCCCATACCTGAGATAGTAAAGGAAAGATATTTAGAGGTGCGAAAGGTAGGAACAAAAGAAGTAGTGACAGTAATTGAAATTTTATCACCTAAAAATAAACGTACAGGAGAAGGACGCAACGCATACGAAACTAAGCGGCAACGAGTATTGGGAAGTTCAACACATTTGGTGGAAATTGATTTGTTGCGTACCGGGGAAGCAATGTTAGTTTTTGGAGATGGTACGCAAAATGATTATCGGATTTTGGTTAGTCGGGCAGAAAATCGTCCCCAATCTGATTTATATGCCTTCAATTTGCAAGATATGATTCCTGCATTTCCATTGCCTTTACGAACTGGTGATAGTGAACCGTTGGTAGATTTGCAGAGTTTATTAGCTGGGATTTATGACCGCGCAAGTTATGACTTAGTAATAGATTACAGTTAACAGCCAGTACCAGCGTTGTCAGAAGCAGATGCAGCTTGAGCTGATGCACTGTTGCAGGAGAAAGAATTACAGTAGAACTTAATAAGGATTTGAGATTTCTATCACTTAACTGGGAATACTAACCGGAGATTCCTTGTAAGGTAAGACTGGATTCCTAAAAATATGAAATTGACTACACTACAAAAAACAAAACAGGCTGTATTTATAAAATTTTCTAATGTATTGCAGCACTTATCTAAACTTGTATTTTGTATTTTACTCGCATTGATTCTGAGTATGACAGAGATTATTTTACCTATTCTACCTCTAACAAGGCATGGAGTGGCTGAGGCTGTTACCATAAATAAATATTTATCATCCTTGCAAGTAGATAAGACACTTGCAGTTTTGGAAAAAGCTAGAAATTTTCTTGCCACAGAGAATTCTTTTATTCCAGATATTTCTATTTTAAGAGCAACATTGGCGCCAACTATTGCTCCTACTTTCGCACCGACTTTTGCCCCTACTTTCGCTCCTACTCTATCTTTCATTGGCAGAGTAGATTTCTTTTTTGAAGCTCAAGAGGTTAACTTAATTAAGATTAATATAGGTGATAAAAAAGATTCCTTTGTGTCTCCTGCTTTAGAGTGTTATAAATTAGGAGTCGAAAAAGCTCAAGAAAAAGCAGATTATAAGGGTGCTGTTAAGCATTACAGCGATGCTTTAAGTAAAGATGGCAAATTTGCAGAAGCCCATGTAAGCCGAGGTCGTGCATATTCAGAGTTAGGAGATGAGGATAGAGCTATTAAAGATTATACTATGGCAATGAATGTTAGCCCCAAATTTGCCGAAGACAAAGACAGATATGTTGAACCATTACTAGGACGAGGTACTGTTTACATCAAACTTGGTAATTATCAGGCAGCACTTGATGATTTTAATTTAGCAGTTAAACTAAATCCTGACTTTTATGATGCTTATTTAGGCAGAGCTATTATCTATATTGAACAAAAAGATTATCAACAAGCCATTAAGGATTTAACAGAAGCATTAAAGTTAACTGCTGATAATTATCCGGCTGCCTTTTTGAAACGTGGTTCTGTTTGGGCTGAATTGGGCGAATATGAAAAAGCTATTGAAGACTTCACTCAGGCTATTGATAATAATGCAGAGGATGCTAATACCTATTATCCAGATGCCTACTATAAACGCGGACTTATTAATTTAAAATTAGGCGAACCAAAAAAAGCAATTGAGGATTTAAATAATGCTATTAAGCTGGATTCCAAGTATTATGAAGCTTATGATATTCGTGCGATCGCTCACCAAACACTTGGTGAATACGAAGCTGCAAATAAAGATTACATCAGTGCAGATTATAGTAAGGCGTTATTAATATATAATTTCACAGGGCATTCAGGAATGTTTGCTGCGGTTCGGTCAGTAGCTATCAGTTCTGATGGAACAACTTTAGCCAGTGGGAGTGAAGATTCTACTATCAAACTATGGAATTTAAAGACAGGACAAGAGATTAACACACTTTCTGGAAATTCAGGTTCAGTTCTTGCTGTAACTTTTAGCCCTGATGGTCAAACTCTTGCTAGTTCCGGTACTGAAAAAACTATTAAGCTTTGGAATGTTAGTACAGGAGAAAAAATCCTTACTATATCAGGACATTCTGATTGGGTTGGTTCCCTTGCTTTTAGTTCAAACGGACAGACCATAGCTAGTGGCAGTGATGACAAAACCATTAAATTTTGGAATATAGAAACTGGACAAGAAATTGGTAGCTTCTCTAGACACTCAGGTTACATTAAGTCTTTGAAGTTTAGTCCAAATAATAATATTATCGCTAGTGGAAGCTGCGACAATAGTATAAAACTATGGGAAGTGCAAACTGGCAAAGAAATTAATACCCTAGAAGGACATCAACAGTGTGTTCGTGCTATAGGTTTTAGCCCAAATGGTCAGATTTTGGCTAGTGGTAGTAAAGACAATAACATCATACTTTGGGATTGGCAAAATAATAGGCAGATACGTACTTTTAAAGGCCACTCTAATGCAGTGACATCCTTGGCTTTTAGCCCTGATGGACTAAACCTTGTGAGTGGTAGTGATGACAAAACCATTAAAGTATGGGATGTGCAAACTGGACTACCAATTATCACTCTTTTTGGACATGAATCTTTTGTAGAGTCAGTAGCTTTTAGTCCAGATGGTAAAAATATTGTTAGTGGTGGTTATGATAAAACAGTTAAAGTATGGGAGATGCCTTGAATGGAGATTTTAATAGAATAATCTCATCAAAAGTTGCATAAACATAAATGAGGAAATTACACTACTGCGATCGCACTTCCTCATCAAAACCCCCATAATTAGCCCTCTCCTTGCTTTTCGAGAGGGGGACTGGAGTTGGTGAGAGGCTTTGGGTTGAGGTTGTGATTTTCGGACATTTGTGATGTTGGTAGTTAGCTAATTAATATTTCATGTATTATTCCCAACGATCGCACTCTCCCAACTCTTTAAAACTCTGGCATAATCAAACATGGCCGCAGTTTCAAAACTAATGTAAATTACGCCAATGTCTAACGGTAAATATCATAGCTCATTGTCATATATTAATTTTAATGAATAATTATTGCAAAATAGTAAACAATTTTTGGTAATATCACCCAAACTAATTAAAAGGTTTACGCCGAATGGATATTTTAATAGAATAATCTCATCAAAAGATTCGCAGAAATATCAATGGACTGGATTACACTACTGCGATCGCTACAGTCTGATTTTATTAAAAGGTTAGCATCTGGTTGTCTGCTTCATTGTGAAACAGAAGGTCAATATAGTGAATTAACTATAATTTCTGGGGAGAGGTTAAAGGCACTACGGGAATTTTGCTGGCAGATGGCTGAAAAATATAAGCGTGTTTTACCAGTACGTGATGTTTTTCTTAGCTATCTCAAAGGAAAGTTGGGTGAGGAAGTTGTCAAAGAACGTTTAGCTGATTTTATTACCGAAGTCGATTATGAAAAGCGATTTGGCGGCGATGGTAATATAGATTTTACCTTGACTTCTGACCCATCTATTGGTATTGAGGTTAAATCTCGTCATGGTCGCATTGACAGAGTTAGATGGTCAATTAGTTCTGAAGAAGTTGAAAAAAATGCAGTAGTAGTTTGCATTTTAATTCAAGAAGATGTCAGTGAAGCACAATCTGAGTATCACCTTTTTTTGGCTGGCTTTCTCCCAACCCGGATGATTAAGTTGAAGACTGGGAAAATTTCTTTTGGAATAGAACAATTACTATATGGGGGTGGTTTATGGTGCTATCTAGAACAGTTACAATCTTCTATAAATAATTATTCTCGCCAACAACCACCTATTTATAAATATCTTCCGAAACAAGAAATTTCATTTAAGCCAACTATTAATCAGGTGTTCAAATCTACTTTTAAACCTGAATATAATGATGAAGATTTAAATCTACTTTATACAAAAAGGGGTGATGAATATCTCGAAAAAGGAGAATATACAAATGCTATTATTAATTATACTCAAGCCTTAGAAATTAATAATGATATTAGTTTATATTATAAACGAGGTTTAGCTCATTATCAAATAGGAGATTACGAAGCTGCGATTGCAGATTATTCTCAAGCAATCCAGATGAATATTCATGATGCGAAATCTTACAATAAACGAGGTTTAGCTCTTTATCAACTGGGGCGATTAGAGGAAGCGATTAATGATTATACTCAAGCTATTAGAATTAATCCTAATATTGCCGTAACCTATAAAAACCGGGCTGAAGCTCGTTCTCATGTTGGAGATAATCAAGGAGCAATTGAAGATTATACCCAAGCTATTAAAATTAATCCTCATTATGCTGATGCTTTTAAAAACCGTGGAATTACTCGTTATTTATTAGGCTCTCAGCCAGGATTTCCTCAAGCAATCAAGATTAATCCTCAAGATGCTATAGCTTATAAAAAACGTGGTAATGCCCGTTCAGATTTAGGAGATTTTGAGGGGGCAATTGAAGATTATACTCAAGCAATCCAGATTAATCCTAGTTATGCTGATGCTTATTACAACCGTGGGAATGCTCGTTCAGATTTAGGAGATTTTGAGGGCGCAATTGAAGATTATACTCAGGCAATCCAGATTAATCCTAGTTATGCTGATGCTTATTACAACCGTGGCAATATTCGTTTAGAAATTGCAGATAAGCAGGGAGCAATTGAAGATTTCCAAAAAGCGGCAGATATCTATCGTCAAGAAGGTAAGCTAGAAGCACTCAAAGATACACGAGAAATAATATTAGATTTAGAAATAGAAGAATCATTAGATATTTTAAACTTCTAAAAAAATCCTATATAGAAAACGGAAAAGAAGCCTCTTGAAGTTGTGCTGAATTTTTTCACGCAATCAAATACTAGTCATATATTCAATTAATTTGTAAAAAGCTTAATTTGTGTAATTACTTAGCTGAAAAATCAAGAGACTAATTAGCAGTCAGTAGTTTTAATATCTTTTACCATGAAGCTAGCTCCCGCGAAAATCCAACGATTCTTCTGTTTGTTGCAGAGAAAATAGGCATTGGCTTTGATTCGTGGTGTCATGTCTTCATTTGCGACTGCGATCGGATAAGCATTACTTCATCACAGGTCAAAAAAACGCGAAATGCCGTGAAAATCAAGTCATAATATACATTTTTATTCCAAATGATTCATGTAACATCTCGTAAAAATATACTTATTTTTATCTCAGATGTTACAAAGCTAAACTTGCATGGGCATATTAAGAATGCTTATATTGCAAGAGAAAACAATGACAGCTACTTTATCTGGTTATCAACTCCTCGAAACCCTTCACTCCGGTAGTAAAACCGTCATTTATCGTGGACGGCGAGAAACCGATAATGTCTCTGTGGCGATCAAAACTCTTCTGTGCGAACATCCACCCCTAGAAGATATTGCTCGACTGCGCCACGAATATCAAATCATTGAGTCACTGCGAATTCCTGGCATTGTTAAAGCCTACGAATTAAAGAATTATCAGCATGGTTTGGCTTTGGTTTTGGAAGATATCCCAGGTTGCTTGCTCAAAGAAATAATTGCGACTCAAAAAACTACCTTGATTACTTTTCTCAAGGTGGCGATTAATTTGGCACAGACTTTAGGAGAGCTACACGCCCAAAAAATTATACATAAAGATATTAAGCCGCACAATATTTTAATTAATCCCGAATCTGGGGAAGTCAAACTGATTGACTTCAGTATCTCCTCGCGCCTCGATCGAGAAAATCCTACCTTGAGCAATCCTAATTTGCTTGAAGGTACACTTGCCTATATGTCGCCTGAGCAAACAGGCAGAATGAACCGGGTGTGCGACTATCGCACCGACTTTTATTCGTTGGGTGTCACCTTGTATGAAATGCTAACAGGCACGCTGCCATTTTATGCTAGTGACCCGATGGAGTTGATCCACTGTCACATCGCCAAAATGCCAGTTGCACCCTGTAGTGAAACCGTGTGTCGTGTTCTAGAAGATGTACCAGAGGCAATTAGTGCAATTATTTTGAAGCTGTTAGCAAAAACAGCAGAGGAGCGGTATCAAAGCGCTTGGGGACTGAAAGCGGATTTAGAGGAATGCTTGTTTCAACTTCAAGTGATTGGCAAAATTGAAAACTTCGTACCAGGGAGACAGGATAAATCTGGGCATTTTTTGATTGGGACAACAACTCTACGGACGCGAAGCAGAAGTAGCAACATTAATGACTGCATTTGAGCGTGTGGCAGGTGGTAGCAGCGAACTTATGCTCGTCTCTGGTTATTCGGGCATTGGCAAGACGAGTGTCGTCAATGAAGTTCATAAACCGATTGTCGGGGCCAGAGGTTATTTCATTGCAGGCAAATTCGATCAGTTCAAACGCAATATTCCATACACGTCGTTGATTCAGGCGTTCCAATCTTTGATTCAGCAATTACTCACTGAAAGTGTTGCCCAAATCCAAGGATGGAAAGAGAAACTATTAACCGCGTTGGGAGAAAACGGGCAAGTCATCATTGATGTGATACCCGAAGTCGAACTGATTATTGGAACTGTGCCACCTGTAACCCAATTGGGAGCAACAGAATCTCAAAACCGTTTCAATCGCGTTTTTGGGCAATTCATTGGGGTATTTACGAGCCAAGACCATCCCTTAGTTGTCTTTCTGGATGACTTGCAGTGGGCAGATTTGGCATCACTGAACTTAATTGAGCTATTGATGACCGATACTGAGCGCAAATATTTATTGCTAATCGGGGCATACCGTGATAATGAAGTGTCGCCCACCCATCCATTGATGATGAGTTTGTCCAAAATTCAATCCTCTGGTGCGCTGGTGAATAACATCGTCTTGTCATCATTGCAGTTAACGGATGTGGAAGCGTTAATTGGCGATACATTGAATCACATAGAGCACAGTCAGCCACTAGCAGAATTACTATTCCACAAAACCGGGGGGAACCCCTTCTTCTTAACACAACTGCTGAAAACTTTATATCAAGAAGACTTACTAACATACGACTTCCATTCAGGAGTATGGCAATGGAATATTCAACATATTCAAGCAATCGGCATTACTGACTTGAATGTTGTTGAATTGACAGCGAGAAATATTCGCAAACTGTCATTAGAAACGCAACAAGTTCTGAAACTGGCTGCTTGTATTGGTAATACTTTTAACTTAGATGTATTAGCGATCGTCAACGAAGTATCTTCTTTAACCACTGCGGCGCAATTGTGGTCAGCCCTGCAAGCTGGGTTAATTCTACCGTTAAATCAGGATTACAAAATTCCCTTAGTCTTTACTCAGGAAGATTCTGACAGAATTAATTTAACTGATGTCAAGGTTGATTACAAGTTTTTACATGACCGCATACAGCAAGCGGCGTATTCTTTAATTCCCGACGATCGCAAGCAAGCAACGCATCTGAAAATTGGTCAATTACTACTACAAAATACGACACCAGAAGAACGCAAAGAAAATATATTTGCTTTAGTTAATCAACTCAATTACGGTACTGATTTACTGATATCTGAAACAGAAAAATATCAACTTGCAGAACTAAATCTGATCGCCGGTCAAAGAGCAAAAGCAGCCACAGCGCACGATTCCGCCATCAAATATTTGCAAGTCGGTTTGGGATTGTTAGCAGAAGAAAGCTGGAAGTGTGAATATGAACTGACATTAGCACTGCACTTAGAAGCGGCAGAGGCAGCTTTTTTGAGCGGTGATTTTGCAGAAATGCAGAGATTGTTTGAGATCGTCCAAAACTGTGCTGTGACGCTACTGGACAAAATTAAAGTGTATGAAGTCCTGCTTCAAGCTTATATGGCGCAGAACAGGTTATTAGAAGCGGTTAACACAGCGCTACAAGTTTTAAAGCAGTTAGGGGTAGAGTTTCCCCAAGAACCGAACGCGTCAGATATTGGGCAAGGTCTGGCGGACACTGCGGCAATTTTGACTGGAAGGCGAATTGAGGATTTAATTGAGCTACCTCAAATGAGCGATCGCTATAAATTAGCAGCTATTAGACTTTTGTCAAGTATCTTTGCTCCTGCATATATTGCTGCTCCTGCACTGTTGCCCTTGACGGTGTGCAAACAAGTACAATTATCTGTCGAATATGGTAATGCTGCCGTTTCTCCTTTTGCTTATGCCAATTATGGTTTTCTTCTTTGTGCGATTGTGGGAGATATTGATTCAGGTTATAAATTTGGTCAGTTGGCTTTAAATCTAGTGTCAAAGTTAAATGCTCAAGAAATCAAAGCCAAGACAGTTTTCATCGTAAATCTATTTATCCGACATTGGAAAGAGCATCTGAGAGAAACCTTAGAGCCTTTGCTGTCAGGTTACTCTAGCGGAATGGAGACAGGAGATTTAGAATATGCAGGCTATTGTCTACTACAGTACTCCTGTTTAGCTTACTTTAGCGGTAAAGAACTGGCTGTCCTTGAAAGAGAGATGGCAAGAAACAGAGATGCTATTCATAAAATTAAGCAAGAAACAGCGCTTAATTATATAGAAATCTATTGGCAGGCTACCTTAAATCTACTGGGAAAAAATGAAAATCCCTGCCTTCTAAAGGGTGAAGCCTGCGATGAACAGATCGGGTTGCCACTGCACCAACAAGCAAACGACAATGCGGGAGTTGGCTACATCTATTTGAACAAATTTTTGCTTTGTTATTGGTTTGAAAATTACTCGGAAGCGATTGAGAATCTCGCTATAGCAGAGAAGTATTTAGATGCAGTGGTAGGAATGCCCCTTGTTCCTCTATTAAATTTTTACGATTCTTTACTGCGGCTAGCGGTGTATCCTAATAGCCAAGAATCAGAGCAAAAGGCAATTCTCGATCGCGTCCAAGCTAATCAAGAAAAAATCCAAAAATGGGCAGATTATGCCCCAATGAATCATTTACACAAATTCTATTTAGTAGAGGCAGAACGGCATCGAGTTTTAGGCGAAAAAATCGAAGCGATCGAGATGTATGAAAAAGCGATCGCACTTGCTAAAGAAAACGAGTACATCAACGAGGAAGCGATCGCTCACGAACTCGCCGCCAAATTCTATTTGTTATGGGGTAAAGAAACGATTGCCCAAATATACATGACAAATGCTTACTACGCCTATAGTCATTGGGGTGCTGTTGCTAAAGTCAAAGATTTAGAAACACGCTATCCGCAATTAATTTTGCGGTCAAACACAGAAAAAATCGAAACGAATTACCTACACACTATTCAAACAAGCTCTACGACTACTGGAGGCGCTCACATTTTCGACTTCATGACAGTGATGAAAGCTGCACAAGTGCTGTCAGAAGAAATGGTGCTAACTCAGCTGCTCGAAAAATTGATGAAGATTGTCATCGAAAATGCTGGCGCTCAACAAGGTTACTTTATTGCCAAGCACGAGAATAAATGGATGTTAGAAGCGACGGGAATAGTTATAGATAAGGAGGTTAGCGTTGTTGTTAACGTAGAGGATAAAACTAATTCACCCCTACTCCCAGTTGCCTTATTGAATTATGTCGAAAGAACTAGAAATAATCTAGTTTTAGACAATGCTGTTAAAGACTCACGTTTTGTGGCTGATGCTTATATCACCACTTACCAATCCAAGTCAATTTTGTGTTTGCCGCTGATTCACTCTGGCAAGTTTACTGGAATTATTTACCTGGAAAATAATCTCATTTCTGGTGCTTTTACCCCAGAACGGGTGAATGTGCTGAGTCTGTTGATAGCACAAATTTCGATTGCGATCGACAACGCCCGTCTTTACACCAACCTGCAAGCTTACTCAGAACAACTGGAAGCTAAATCACAAGAACTCGAAACTAAAAATGAAGCTTTGCAAGCATCCGAAACGCGAGAGCGAGAAAAAGCCGAACAAATCGAAAAATCTCTGTATAAACTACAACAAACCCAGGCTCATCTTGTGCAGACCGAGAAAATGTCGAGCTTGGGGCAATTGGTAGCTGGGGTTGCTCACGAAATCAACAATCCAGTCAATTTTATCTTTGGCAATCTGACCCATGCCAACAGTTACACCCAAGAGGTGCTAAGACTGCTGGAACTTTATCAGAAGCATTATCCATCTCCCCATCCAGAGATTCAGTCAGAAGCAGAGGCGATCGATCTAGAATTCGTGCTAGAAGACCCTGCCGAAGCTACTATCTTCTATGTGGGTTGGAGCAGATCGGATTCGGCAAATTGTCGCTTCTCTGCGAACCTTCTCACGTATGGACGAAGCCGAAATTAAAGCTGTTAATATTCATGAGGGCATTGACAGTACGATAATGATTCTCCAACATCGCCTCAAAGCCAAGTCAGATCGTCCCGCTATTGAGCTTATTAAACACTACGGTAATTTGCCCCAAGTGGAATGCTATGCAGGGCAGCTAAATCAAGTATTTATGAATGTGTTGAGTAATGCGATCGATGCTTTGGAAGAGTCATTAACGAACAATCAAGGAGAAATAACAACTCCAACTATTACTATTCACACTGAGCAAATTAATGCCGATCGAGTCGAAATTCGGATTGCAGACAATGGGATGAGTATACCAGAGCCGATTCGCCGTCGCCTGTTCGATCCTTTCTTCACCACAAAACCTGTGGGTAAAGGAACAGGTATGGGCTTGTCGATTAGCTACCAAATCGTTACCGAAAAACATGGTGGTTCGCTCTCTTGCACTTCAGAACCGGGCGAGGGAGCGGAGTTTCAAATCCGTATTCCAGTTTGCCAGTAAGTTATACCATTTTAGATTTTGGATTTTAGACTTCGGCTGCGCTCAGTCGAACGATTTTGGATTGGAAATTGCCTTGGTGCGTCTGGCTTGGTGTGAATCCATGTGTCGCAATCATTTTTCAAAATGGTATTAGTAATAACATTGCTCTGAGGAGCGATTTCTCGCACTGAATTTTGAGTAGTTGCGATCGCTCCCTCGCCATTTCACAACCCCAAATTTCAGATTAGCTTTTGAAAAGGATGTCATAAAGTGACAGCAGAATCTCTACCACAATCAGAATCACCACATACCACTCTACTCGCTGACTACTGCTATGCTGCATGAACTCCAGCACCGTTTGAGCGGTTTGGGCAATTAGCTCTAGTTTACGTTCTAGAGCATGGTGACGTTCGCGAATTTCGTATTCATCCTCCAAGCGCAGATATAAGTTTTCTAGCTGTGGAGATTCCCAGAGCAACTCCGGCTTATCGATAATCTCTACTTGACCTACAATCTTATGTTGAACTAATAGGGTAGTTCCTAGTTGACGCAGTAATTCCCGGCTTTGTTGTCTACTTCTGTTTTCACGCTGGAGACTAGCTGCGAACGGTTCAATTTGATCGAATACAGTCGCTAGGCTGGTTTCATAGTGAGACAACACAACACTCTTGGCGAGAATATCAGCCACTATCTGCAAGCGTTCTATACTCAATTCATGCAGTAAAATTTTTCCTTCCTTGGCTCGTTCACTCTCACTAATACTGAGATGAACTTCTACCTCTTCTGTTTCTGGGTCGGCAAAAGGGCCGCTAATTTGAGAAGATAGTTTGGTCAAAAAGGCTACCTTTTCTCTCGGCTCAAGGTTAAACAGGACAACTGCACCATAGGCTAGCAATACTGCGTAGCCTTCTTCACCAACTCTAATTATTAGTGGCATAGTCGCCAAGGAAACGTAATTATCTAGTGTCTGTAAGTTAATACCTTTACCAAGGAACAGGGCCTGCGCTCTAAATCTATCTTTGTCATTAAAAAGGAGTTTTTGCATTATTGCCCAAAAGCTATATTCTGCCTGCTTTACTGCTCTGGTAACGATAGTAATTGATGCCTGTTGTCGGGATAACTACAATTTCAGCTTACCATTTCGTCTTTCCCCTACAGCCTACACCCTGTTTTGGTCAAAAAATTTCAACCAGTCAAGGTAAATTGGGACTGTCTAATTATTGCTGGATAGATGATACAGTCTAATGTCTCGTTGCCACCTGAGTATGTTCTTCGTAAGGCCAAGCCTTTTGATATGTGGTTAATAGTATTTTTTGTGTTTAAAGCAAAGCTAGATCCCAGTCAACTCAGATGGCAGCAATTTTGGGTCATTGAATGTGATGGGCATTTAGTAGCCTTCGGGCAGATCCGAAACTTTCACTTAGCACAAGAACTAGGTAGTTTATTTGTTGCACCAGCTTGGCGAAACCGTGGTTTGGGGACTGTTCTAGTGCAGCATTTAATTACTCAAGCTAGTCAACCGCTTTATTTAAAATGCTTAAAACATCAATTGGTGAATTTTTACATTCAAAGAGGTTTTGTATCCGTTAACTTTCAAGACTTACCACCATCCCTCAAGTCTAAGTTTGGACTATCTCAATTACGAAAGAGGTTAACAAAATCTTTTGTACTATTTATGAAGTATAAATATTCTAACTGAGCACTTATATATTCCCTCAATCCAGTGAAAGATTAGCCTATCCTGTAAGAGGCGCGTCCATGCTTCTCTAGATATTGCTGATGATACTCTTGCACTCTGAAGAAATGACAGCGTTTTTCAAGTAATTGAACTACACTACTCGTCACTCAATACTTTTCGGATAAATCCAACAATCTCTCTTTTGGTCTGGGTAAAGGTTAATGGGTTTGCGGGAAAAGGTAAATATCAAACCCTTTCCCTTTTCCCTTTCCCCCAAAACCCAAAAAGTATTGACTCGCTACTCCCTCTAAAATTGTTAGAGTAAATAAAGTTATGAGGACGCAAATATGACTGACAAAAATCGTTCTCAATGGGACTTAGGCAGGTTTATCGAAACCCTGACTTACTTTGAGGTAATTCCTTTCCTTAACTGGGTACAGCAATTAATCCAAGGTCGTCCTAAGGATAATCAATATAGACCCAATGGGGGAAGAAACGTGGGTGTAATATTAGTAGCAGGTGCAACGGGCGGTGTCGGTAAACGAGTTGTGCAGCGATCGCTCCAACAAGGTTATAAAGTTCGCGCTTTAGTTCGAGACATTGACAAAGCGCGGTCAATTCTTGGTAATGATATCGATTTAGTAGTTGCGGATATCACGCAACCAGAAACTTTAACTCCTTTAGTTCTTTCTGATATCCAAGCTGTAATTTGTTGTACAGCAGTACACGTACAACCAGTTGAGGGAGACACAGCAGATAGAGCTAAATACTATCAAGGTGTTAAATTTTACCAGCCAGAAATTGTTGGTGACACTCCCGAAAATGTAGAATATCAAGGAGTAAAAAACTTAGTCCAAGCGGCAGCAAAATATCTACCTCAAGCAAAGGAAAAACTAATATTTGATTTCACCAAGCCATCAGCAGAATTAAAGGATAGCTGGGGAGCGTTGGATGATGTTGTCATGGGTGGCGTGAGTGCTAGTAATATCCAATTATTAGAAAATACAGCTTTATTTGCGGGTAATGTTTCCACTGCTAACTCTGGCGGATTTGCTTCTGTCAGAACGAAAAATTTTGATCCACCTTTCAACTTATCTAGTTATGAAGGTGTGAAATTGCGTGTCAAAGGTGATGGTCAACGCTATAAAATCTTTCTGCGGACAGATACAACATGGGATGGTGTTGGCTACAGCTATTCTTTTGACACCGTAGCTAATACCTGGATAGATGTTCATGTTCCCTTTGCAGATTTGATTCCCGTCTTTCGGGCAAAAACTGTCAAAGATGCGCCACCAATTGAGCAAAGTAGAATTTGCTCATTTCAACTGATGTTGAGCAAATTTGAACATGATGGCGCTTTAAATCCGAAATTTTCCCCAGGTAGTTTTACTTTCCAGTTGGAATCAATTAAAGCTTATGGGGGGGCAACTTTACCACAATTTATCCTCGTCAGTTCAGCAGGTGTCACTCGTCCTGGTCGTCCTGGCATTAATTTAGATGAAGAACCGCCAGCAGTGAAATTAAATGACCAATTGGGAGGAATTTTAACTTGGAAGTTGAAGGGAGAAGATAGTTTAAGAGAAAGCGGAATTCCTTATACAATTATTAGACCTTGTGCCTTAACTGAAGACCCAGGAGGTAAGGAATTAATATTTGAGCAAGGTGATAATATTAGAGGCAAAATCAGTCGTGAGGATGTGGCAGAACTTTGCGTACAAGCGTTAAAAATAGGAAAAGCGTCTAACGTCACATTTGAGGTTAAGCAGGGAGAAAATACTGTCAATATCGATTGGCAGAGTTTATTTTCTAATTTACAACCAGATAAGAGATGAAATATCTACAGATTTTTAGTCTGTAAATTATCTCAACCAACTCTGGTTAGATAGACTGTTCTAACAAGTCAGCTATTGGTATGAAAAAAATCAAGGTGTTAGTAATCGCCGGGATTTTAGCAACAATTATCTGGGGCAGTTTTTTTTCTAAAACTGCCTCATCGCAGCAAGTAGAGTCCCGCATCTACAATCTGGAAGCGGATTTAAATCGTGTTGAGTCGCGGTTAAATCAGCTAGAGTCTCAGTTAGGTAGAACTCGCCAGTCTCCATCTTCAAGAACAACACTTACCCCACGACAGTCAACTGGTTCTAGAAGGAACTTATCACAACAAGATCCGATGTTCGATCGGCTTGCAACTTTGGTGATTGAATTGAAGCAACAAGTTAATAAATTAGAGGAGCGAGTTGCTAAATTAGAATCGCGTTAAATATTTAATCAAATTTTAAAAGGCTAGTACCGCAAGGCGGAATTAAAAATTAAAAATTAAAAATTAAAAATGAACACATTAAGGTGAGAGACGCGATGAATCGCCGAAGGTGAGAGACGCGATGAATCGCCGTCTCTACAATAATCAGTTTTTCGTGTTGACGGCGATTTATAATTTTCATCAAAAAATTTTAACCGAACCGTATTGAGCTATTTTTGGACAATTTTCACCTGCAATTCTTGTAAAAGTTCAGTGCTAATGGGTGATGTTGCCAGAATTGGATGCTTAATACCTCCCCAAATACTTCCAGTGCGGATACGATGGGAAACTAATATTTCAGGAATTTGACTAGAGATTAAAACTTGTGGTGGTGTAAGTTGACCGATGGCTCTCGCTCTCTTGTAATGATACGATTCTGATAGAGCCAGATCCAGTTTTTGAGCGATTATTTCTGGGGTTTGTGTTGCCGAATCTAATAATAGAATATAGTGCGGAGGATCGGTAATTGGCATCAAGCTTTTAAAATTAGTTTCTTGCAAGTTCAGTAGAGTTAGAACATTATTTACAAAGGTTTCTTGTAACTTTTCGCCTACCAAATCGCTAATGGCTTGATATCGTCCGAGAAACTCTAAACAGGGAGTGTGGCGATAGTAATGAGTTACCCGAATGCGATCGCCAATTCGATAACGATACAAACCCCCTTTTTGAGATAAAATAATCGTGTATTCCTTGCCAATGTTGAGTTCATGTAAACCATACAACGAACCAGCATCGTCCTCGAACTCGAAAAATACTTCATCCAGAACCGGCACACATCCCCCAGCAACAATCAACGGAATCGTCATTGGTGCTTCCGTTGCAAGTAGTCCTTTACCTTGAACTAATACGTCTGGAAATTTTAATCTTAATCCTTGCGCTTGGTCTGCTGCATTGGCGCTATCCCAGCAAGAAATCAGCTTCAAATTTGGCCAGAGTTGCATCCAGGGAATATTACTTTCGCACAGGTTTTGCAACCGATGATGTGAAATCCGGTTGTGTAATTCTCCTCGTAACAAATCTTGATTTTCTTGAATATATTTTAAATGTACTTGTAGAAAACTAGGACTCCAAATAGAGATAATTTCTAGTTTTTCAGCCTCTAATAATGCCAAAGCCAGTTGATGTTTAAACAAGTTCGCATCATGTAGCCGATTAAGTTTATTTGGCATCACCAACCAAGGACGCAAAAACCAACGCAACCAGCCATCTAAGTAATCTAAATCATCTTGTAAAGTTTGACTATCAGCTACATTTAATTGCGGCGATATACAAGCATAAAGTTTGCCTGTGGAAAATTTCGGGCCATGTACAATCAGATCGTGTGCCCATACACAGAACATCTGATTAAACGATCGCCGCAAAGATTGAGTATAAGGAATCCATTTTACTGCTCCACTACTACCAGAGGTTTTTTCGTAGAACAAAATGGGTTCTGGTGTAAGGGAAATTTGCTGATGTTTTTGATTTAAGTAAGGTTCGAGTGTATCATAATTTACAATTGGTAGACGCTGCCAATCGTCTACAGAATGAATTCCCAAAGTTTTACCATACTCACTTTTGATTAGGCGATCGCAAATCTCCCTTTTTATAGATGTCTGCATTAACTCTGGGTTATCCAAAGCTTGATGAAATCGCCTCGCAGTTGGCGCAAGGATTTGCCCAAAAAGCTGAATAATCGGACGCATTATTGCACCTTTTGATTAGGATAAAGGTTACTGACTGCTGGTACATAAGAACCATCACCAATGACGACACCAGCAGCAAGATTAGATCCG
Organism: Nostoc sp. DSM 114160; assembly: GCF_053470305.1. NCBI lineage: Bacteria > Bacillati > Cyanobacteriota > Cyanophyceae > Nostocales > Nostocaceae > Nostoc > Nostoc sp. DSM 114160. The sequence goes on from NZ_JBPFGO010000001.1 coordinate 765,122, forward strand.
GCTCCCACAAAAACATTGCTGCCAATCTTGACTTTTTTGACATACAACATTAAATTTTGCTTACGGGGTTTAATGACGTGAGAATAGATACCGACACGATGCCCGATAACGACGCGATCGCCAATTTCTAATAAACTGCGATCGGCAATTTCTAAACTTGGTGTCCAATAGACATCTCGCCCCACTTTAGCACCCCACAATCGCAACCAACAAGAAAACACCCCTGGAATCAACCGCAACACTGCTTCCAACACTGGAATTGCAATAAAAATTACTTGGATTTGATGACTACCCCACCAGGAATTATATTCTTTATTTTGTAGATAACTAATACCTTCCCGCACAGGATAAACCCATTCATGCAAGCGGTAAACTAGCACTGGTAGCCCATAAATAGAAAGGAACACCCCGAAAATACTGAAGATGTTGGGTGAATAAACGAGGTAGACTATTGCTGCCCCAGTTAGCAATAATACAAAGGCGGGAAAAAACAACAGAATTTTACTTAGAACAGTCATGAAAATGGAAATAAAAGTTTTTGGAACAAGTTTAATGAGCTAGAAATTCCGATTGTAGATGGCATTTTTTTGCTTTCATAATATGTCCCATGTAACTTATCCCAAATTTTTAGATTAGCTCCATAGTTATAATTGTGGATTTCACAGCAATGATGCCAAGCATGATCCTGTGGCAAGATTAACCAAGAAGATAAAAATTGATAAAACCAGCTATGTTCAGGAATTATCAAACGGCTATGTCGCCATAAATCTAAGGCAGAAGTTAGACTTACTCCAAGTACATAACCTGTAGGATCGGCTAAAAGATATAAAAATAAAGTGTGTATCCATAAATAAATAATTAACAAACTTGTCCAAAGTGTGTTGCGAGAAGTTCCTAGTACATCCATCTGAGTAACAGTATGATGAACTTGATGAACCGTCCACAAATATTTTGTATGTAATAAACGATGATTCCAATAATATAAATAATCAATTACAACAAACCCAATCAGAAAACTCAGAATTAATGATAATTTTAAATTTCCTTGCTGAGTTGGTAATAAATGTTGATAAAGCCAATAAACTAAAGTAGCTTGTAGTAAGGGAATCAAAATTCCTTGAATCATTAGCCCTGTACCATCTAGTAACCAATCTTCATGGCTTTTAACTTGAAGTTGAGTTCTGCCAATTTGATTGCTAATAGTCCAACCAATTAATCCGATAAAAGAGCCAAAAATTAGTAGTTGTGAAAAAGTTTGTATTTCCACTTTTGATTACTCACACTGATATTAGACTTCTTACAAAAGCCGGGGTAAAGGTGAAAGGGAAAAGGGTAAAGAAACTCAAAATCCTCCCCTTTAACATGAGTCCCTTTTCCCTCTCTTGGAAAAATATATTTTTGCAAGAGACTTCATGAGTGGAACTCACAAGGAACAATGAAAATACTTCTTCCTGTTCCCTATTCCCTATTCCCTATTTTCAAGGCGGGTCTATTAAATTTAGCAACTAATTGTCCTGTCTGGTTTACTTGCTGCTGACGGTTGAATAAATCCGGTAGCTGCTGGAGTAATTGTTCGGGATTTTACACACATTTCCTATAATAAAATGCGTTCAGTCGGTGAATACCCTAAAATTTGGTGTGTTACTCATGCTCAGACACAAAAGCCGCCGAAAAATTTCCTCAGTAGCGATGCTTGTGCTTGTTATATGCTTTACTCTGGTAGGTGTGCGTTCATTTGGGCAAACAATTATGACATCAGCACCCCAACTGCTCACCGACCCATTTTTGCAATTGCCGACTGCAACTTCAGTGCAAGTAGTTTGGTTTACTGAATTTGCTGGTGTTAATCACATAGTAACCTACGGGGAAAATCTCAAACAAACTGCTAGAGCAAGTACTACCAAACTTAGTCGCACGCGTGAAGACCAACAATCAAGAGTTGCAAGCCAAAACCAAGACGGACAAGTTTATCAAAAACCCGTCCAAAGGGACATTTGGCGACATGAGGCTGAGGTAACTGGGTTAACTCCTGGTGTGCGGGTTAACTATCGTGTCACAAGTGTGCAAGAAGACGGCAAAAGTGTTGACAGTGATGTTTTCAGCCTTGCAGCTACTCCTAAATCAGATACACCACTTAAAATTCTACTGACCTCAGATCATCAATTAAAGCCGATGACAGCGGCAAATCTGCAAAAGGTGGTAGAAACAGTGGGACGAGTCGATGGCGTGTGGTTTGCCGGTGATTTGGTCAATGTTAGCGATCGCGCCTCAGAATGGTTTGATGATAATGGTGGTGGTGCGTTGTTTCCCGGTTTGCAAGGTCGTGCTAAACATGAAATGACGCACAATGGTGTTAAAACAATCTACACTGGCGGACAAATAATTCAACACGCACCCATGTTTACTTGCATTGGCAATCATGAGGTAATGGGGCGGTTTGCTAGGACAGGGAGTTTAAATGATGAATTTGATGATACAATTCCCCGTGTTGTTGCTCAAAGAATCTATCCAGATAAATCTTTAATCGATAATTCTTTTAATACTAATACCTATGAAGAGATTTTTTCTTTACCAAAAAGTAAAGAGGGTGAAAAAAGGTATTATGCAGTTAGTTTTGGTGATACGCGTTTGGTGGTACTGTACGCTACAAATATGTGGCGAACTCCCAAATTAGATGGAAAGTTTAAGGGTAGATATCGAGAAGCTGAAAAGGATTTAAATAATCCTGAAAATTGGGGTTATGGACAGGTGATTTATGAGCCAATTGCTAAAGGCAGCAAGCAATATAATTGGCTAGAGTCGGAACTTAACAGCCCTGAGTTTCAACAAGCAAAATACAAAGTTGTGATGTTCCATCATCCACCCCATACTTTGGGTGATAATATAGTTCCTGCTTATACAGAGCCAGTACAGATAATTGAACGGGATAGCGACAATATCAAAGCAGTGCGTTATGAGTACCCAAAAGACGCAGATTATATTATCCGCGATGTTGTCCCAATACTTGAAGCGGCTAATGTGCAATTAGTATTCTATGGACATTCTCATTTATGGAACCGCTTTGTTAGTCCCAGTGGAATGCATTTTTTGGAAACATCTAATGTAGGCAATACTTATGGTGCTGCTTGGGGTGACAGAAAACGAGAAGTCCCAATTGGATATCAAGAGGATTATGTTAAGCTTGGCGATCCCAATGAATTAGAACCGATAGTGCCAACAATTGCCCCCTTGCTGGGTGAAGATGGGAAGCCGATGCCTTATATTGCGAGTAATGATATTACGGTTTTTAGTATCTTTGATACGGGGACGGGTACGATTAGTAGTTATCGTTTTGATACTCGTAAGCCTGATTCGGAAGTATTAAAGTTTGACGAATTTAAGTTGAATCCCCAATGAGTTACTGACGAGAATATGAAAGCGTAAGGACAATTTAAATAAACTTGTTGTTGAATAAGATGAATTAAGCCGTCAAAGTCAAACAATAAAAACTTTTTAGGTACTTTCTCGGTATCTGCTTTGCAATTTTTTGCAATATAAAGCAACAGGCTAATCATTCGTGGGCAGGCGGAAAACAAAGCCGGGGGAGCAAGGTGACAGAAATAAAGACACCGAGAGATTCGACGATTCGGAGACTATTTGCACTATCGATGAACCAATGTGCATTTCCAAGCTGCACTAATGCCATCATAGATTCCAGTACAATACTGGGCGATGTGTGTCATATATGTGCCCAGAATCCTGGTGGTCTTCGATACAACGCACAACAAACCTCAGAAGAAAGACATTCTTTTGAGAATCTAATTCTTCTTTGTAAAAACCACCACAAAGTGATTGACGCTAAGGAGAACCTTCATAAATACACCGTCGAATACTTGACACGCATAAAGGCAGATCGCGAAGAAAACGCAAGGAAAGCAGAAATCGAAGTGTCTGCATTGTCTGATTCCCTGGTCGCCGAACTTCAAAAAACGATGGAAAGTCACTTGCAGACAAGTGTTTATATGGACTTTCACGGTGCACAACTGAAAGCAGGTGGAGAAGGTGGGTATTTTGGCGGTGCTGGTGGCGAGGGCGGAATAATCAACATAGTCGGTGTTACTCCAGCGGGATTTCACGAACCAATAGACCTCCACGGAGGAGAAGGGCAGGTTCCCGGTGGAGGAGGCGGTGGTGGTGGCGTGGCTACTTATAGTGGTCGTCCGGCAGACGTGGATGATCTTGAAAATGGACTCCAGATATCCACCATTTTTCTTGCCAATGCGATTCAAGTACAAGGTCTATTTTCTGTACTTGGCGGTGGGTGGGCGTACTATGAGGTTCCGTCGCTGCCATACAATCTGCAACTAAACCTGCTCTGCATTGTCGAAACTGGTACTATCCCAATAAACACAATGCTTCGGATTGACTACTCTGTTCAAGATGCCGAAGGTCATACTGCTTTGATCTCTCATTCTGATTTATCGATATCACAGACGACTGCTCTAGTACGTCGATGGTGTGTTCCGTTATTCCTGCCTTTAAAAGTAAACTGCATTGGTATATGGCGTATCACGGTGTCTTCAGGGTTGCTCCCGTTAGCCAGTCACGACATCGAGTTTCGCCTAGCAGGTTGAGGCAGACAACGTTGAAGCACAACCCTCCTATAGGAGGGTTTGTTTGTTTAAAAATTTTGGCTCATAAACTAGCGATCGCTTCGGCAACTCGCCTAGAAACAAAAGGCAAAATATCCCGACTTTTAGCCTGGGCTTTCCCTTCAGTAAATACCACTAAAAGATAAGGGCGCTGTTCTGGTAATTCAATATACGCTGCATCATGGCGAACTTGACTTGTCCAACCTGCTTTTGACCAAATTTGAGCATTTTCAGGCAGTCCACCGCCTAAGAAACCTGTCACCTGATTTTCCTCGGTGTCAGTGGGCAAATCTTTGAGAGGACGTTTCAGTAAAGCCATCATGGCTTGCGATCGCGCGCTTGAAACCGCTACCCCACCGACAATACTATGCAGTAATCTAGCGATCGCATTTGTAGTCAACATATTGCGATTTTCTAGTAACTCCCCCACAAACGCCCGTTCCCGCCCATAAGGGCCATCACCCCAAGTTTTTTGACAGACGTTAATTGTTTCCAATTCTTCCCAAGCTAAAGATTGGTAATAGCGGTTAACAATGTTACGCTGATATTTCCAGGTTTCAAAGGGGCCAATTGGTAATTCTGGCCCTGATGTAGTGCCACTCAAAATATCCACAACCAAGCTGGTAGCATCGTTACTAGAATCGACAATCATATCCTGCAAAGCTCGCTCCAACTCCTTGGAGGTTTGACTCATACCTTTTTCTAGCCATTCGTTTACCGCTACCAGGTAAAATAGCTTGACTACACTGGCAGGATAAATCCGCTCAACACCGCGATAAGTGAAACCACGAACTGGGTGATCCCAAAAAGCGTTGGGAGTCAGCGCCCCACCAGTATTTACTCGCACTGGTGGATCGTAAACAACCCAAGTCAAGGCAATTTGGTTTCGCGCTAAGGTTGGAAATGCTGCCCAAGTTGCATCTAAAATGCCTAACCCAAGATTTTCGAGTTGTTCGTCTTTATTAAAAAAAATCATTCTCTGATAATGTCCTTTAATCTAAAATCCAAAATGGTTCGACCGAGCGAAGCCGAAGTTCAAAATCCAAAATCAGGGGAGTATCAGTGTTTAGCTGACCTGAATTTATATGATTCTCCTGAATGTACGCGTTTAGCAACTCAAGCTGCATCTGGGAGACATTTGTGGCTAACATCAAATCATCAAAATTCGGCGGTTGAGGTGTATTTATGTGAAGATGACTATCCGGGATGGCTATCTGTTTCAGATTTTGATTCATTACAATCTGCTACTGTACCTTATCAGGCTGCAACATTTTCTGAATCGGAGATTAAAAAACTCCTAGCAGAGATTATCGCCTTTACCCAAAAAGCGATGCAACAATCAAATTATTACCTTTGGGGTGGTACGGTTGGGCCAAATTATGACTGTTCTGGGTTAATGCAGGCGGCGTTTGCTTCGGTGGGTATTTGGCTACCTAGAGATGCCTATCAACAGGAAGGATTCACTCAACCAATTACGATTGCAGAATTAGCAGCCGGGGATCTGGTATTTTTTGGAACTAGGCAAAAAGCCACCCATGTCGGGCTTTATTTGGCGGATGGTTATTATATCCATAGTTCTGGGAAAGAACAGGGACGGAATGGGATCGGAATTGATATTCTCTCGGAACAGGGAGATGCGGTTAGTCAGTCGTACTATCAGCAGCTGCGAGGTGCTGGTAGAGTTTTTAAGAGTTACGAACCACAGAGACGCTGAGGATGCTGAGGCTTATGAGGAGTGGGTTGATCGATCAAGGGGTAATGGGGGAAAATGGGACGATTTCAGCAATTGTCCCAGATGTTTCGGTGGTAGTACCAATACATGACGAGGTGGAGAGTTTGCCGCTTTTACTAGAAGCGATCGCCTCTACTTTATCTTCTAGTCAGGTAAATTATGAAATCATTTGTGTGGATGATGGTTCTACAGATGGTTCTGGGAATTTTCTCAAAGAACAGGCGCAAATCCGCACTGATTTAAAGGCGGTGATTTTGCGCCGCAACTACGGACAAACTGCGGCGATGGCTGCTGGATTTTATTATGCAGTCGGTAAAGCGATCGTGACTTTAGATGCCGATCTCCAGAACGATCCGGCTGATATCCCGATGTTATTAGCAAAGCTGGACGAAGGTTACGATTTGGTGAGTGGTTGGCGACAAAAACGCCAAGATGGGGCTGTAAATCGGTTACTTCCTTCCAAAATTGCCAATTGGCTAATTCGCCGCACCACTAGCGTGAATATTCATGACTATGGTTGTTCGCTGAAAGCTTATCGGGCAGAACTTTTGGCAGATATGAACCTCTACGGAGAATTACACCGATTTTTACCCGCTTTGGCGTACATCGAAGGAGCTAGAATTACCGAAATACCTGTACGTCATCACGCCCGCCGCTTTGGTCGTAGTAAATATGGAATTTGGCGGACTTTCCGGGTATTGATGGATTTGTTAACCATTCTGTTTATGAAAAAATTCCTCACCCGTCCGATGCATGTTTTTGGGCTGTTAGGCTTGATTTCAATGTTTTCGGGAACTGCGATCGGAATTTACTTGACTTTCGTCAAATTAGCTTTAGGTGAGATGATTGGCAATCGCCCTCTGCTGATTTTGGCAGTTTTGCTGTTACTAACAGGAGTGCAGTTGTTTTGCTTCGGACTTTTAGCAGAATTACTCATGCGTACATACCACGAATCCCAAGGACGGCCTATCTATCGCGTGCGAGAGGTGGTAGCAAAAAATGTTAAGTAACGTAACAATAGTAGTCATTGGTCATTAGTCATTGGTCATTAGTCATTGGTCATTGGTCATTAGTCATTGGTCATTGGGCACTTGCTACTTAGTGAAGTCGTTGGCGCAGCCTCTCGTAGAGAAGTATTGGTCATTGGTCATTAGCAAATAATTAACAATAAATATTGGTTGACTCTAGACAAATGACAAAGGACAAATGACAAAGAACAAATGACAAATGACAAATGACAAAGAACAAATGACAAATGACAAATGACAAAAAACTAGTTAAATTGCATCTACCTTGAATCCCCAGAGACTTACTTTTGAGTTGTAGGGGCTTGCGGTTGTTCTGCGGCGGGCTGCTGTACAAGATACCCAAGAAGTGCCGTAGCAAGCCCACCAATAGTACCTGCAAGTTGGTGATTGATGACTCCAGCACTGCCTAGTAAACTCGAACCGCCCGCAACCAAGCCAAGAATCGTGCTTAAAGTGTTCAATGTAGATTTAGACATTTATTCTTCCTCTGTATTTTCTTCGTATTCTCGAATTGTGAAATTCCCGTTCTTCTGTAAAAAACGCTGAATATCTCTTGTATAAAAGAGAACTCTTTTGAACTTGTGATTAATCTTCTGATCGAGTTGTCCGAGTACCATTTGAACTACATCTTTTCGGTTGACATACTCCTGAATATGCAAATCTAAAGTTCGTTCAATTCGCCCAATTTTCTCAGTATGAACAGCCTGCTCTTTAAGGGCTTTTTCGATTTGAGTAATTGAAGATGAAATAGTATTCATCTTGGTAACAACTCGGATAGCTACCCCAGACAAGATAGATACACTAACAAGAATTGCTAAAAATATCTCTGTAGTTTCTAGGCTTATAACTATTCCCGGTTGTGGATTAGTGGTAACAGCAATAGTGCTTTTTGGAGTGTTCATCATTGTATCCATACCCCAACAGATACAGTTTTAAAATAGGTTGGAAAACTAATATCTAGTGAGTAGTTAGAGATAGCTTGAGGTAAAAAGATAACATTCCCTCCAAGCCCAATCTTCTTAGAGAAAGTAATCCACGGAATTGAAGTATCTAGTCCAGTTAAAATTTTCTGATCTACCCATGCCCCTGTATACCAAGTCGGTTTAGCATTTTCTGTCAAAATCCTAATTGCAACAATTTGGGCATTAAGAAGAGTTGGTACAGTGAATGAAGGAATGGAACCACTAGCAGATGTGAAGCTTCCATTCCCTACAGAAATCCAGCCAGTAGATAAATCCATTGAAATTAATCAACAATCATCTTTCTGGTTTCAATAACTGCTGCTACTGGCTTTCCATTAAATTTACCGATTCCTTTCCAGGTTAATCCAACAATTCCACCATCAGCTTTTTTTTGTTCAACTGTTGAAGACTTAGAGCCGGCATAGCGTACCTTTTTTATAGCAAGAACTTTGCCCGTATCAGAATCTTTGATTTCAACTTCAGCAGTCCGAACAATGCCATGCAAAAGTAGATCGCCTATGTCTGTAAGAACAACTTGCCCGGCGTGAGTGGCAGTAACATCCTTAATTCCCGTTGCGGTTGACCATTCATTATCTTCGTAAATTTGTTTTGCGCCTCGAAAATAAAATGTAAATGGTTTTTCGGTTCCATCAAGCGCAAGTTGAGTACCAGTAACCGCCAGTGTTGAATAAAGTCCAGCCATGCTTCTCCTGTTATTTGGTTATTGTTGTTATTGTTATTAGTTAAACAAAAGTACGATGAGTTTTTACGCTGGCAGACTTCACGTAAAGGCTATTAATTTGTTTACCAATCATATTTTTGAAAGGCTTAGTAGAAGGGCACATAACTGTTTTACGCTTTGTAATCTTGCCATTTGCTGTCCCTGCCAAACCCACGCTAATTTTATGAGCTAAACCATTTTTTTCTAGTTCAGCTATTGAGGTTTGCCTTAAAGATGCTGGAGGAGTGGCAGGCATATCAGTTAAGCCAACCATTTCCTTAATACCATCGTAAATATTGCTGTCCAAGTGCAAAGCGTAATTGATGCTATCAATTACTAATAGATAAGATTTCAAATTAGCCATATTTAGAAAATGATTTGTTGCGTTCTTACAGCATAATCTTGACATCGACTGTCAAACGAACGGAGCGGTTAAGGCTCCGTAGCAACGTATGCTCAACGAGAGCCATCAGACAAACTTTTTTGACCACTCTGGCTTAGAATTAGCAGTGCCTTGAGGGTAATAGTCAGCCCGTACCATTTTGACAGTTATTTCTTTTAGAGCTTGTCCCTTTCTCTGCCCTATCTTTTGAGTAGAGTTTTCCAAATAGGTCGGATTAATTGTAGCTTTAATAGATGTTAAAAATTGTTCAGCATCATCTTTAGAGAATGCGTTTACAAAAACTTTGCTATTGTCTTTTAAAACTAATATTAATTCCCATGAACCTTTTTTGTAATTTGGTAGAGTTTTCTGCTCAGTTTCTATAGTGTTCTGTGGATGGGGAATTGTAATCGGATACCAATCGCTACCTAGTGAATTATCAGATTTTAATTCACGGAATAAACATACCAATTGCGGTATATGTCCATCAGGTGAAAGTTGGTATCGTTCGGGTAAAGATGCGATAGCTACAACATTTGATGAACCAGAATTATCTACTTTGCATTGCTCACTTGCAATTTCTGCCATCTGTTGAAACTTTAGCGCCTCTTGAGCTTCAGTTCCTTGAATAACCGTTATTGTTCGCGATCCATAAGTTGGTTGATGGGTATCGCTACATCCCTCAAATACTGGAACGGTAATTGTTGTTAAATTCACCTCTGCATCCTTACCATTTTCACCTGGTTCACCTTGTGGGCCTGGATCTCCTTTTTGTCCTGGTTCGCCTTGTGGCCCTGGCGTTCCTTGTGTTCCGGGTTCGCCTTGTGGCCCTGGCGTTCCTTGTGGCCCCGGCTCTCCTGGAAGTCCTTGCAGTGGAGGTAAAGGTATTCCAGGTTCTCCCTGTGGCCCGGGTTCACCTTGGGGGCCTGGTTGTCCAGGCTGACCGGGTTCACCTTGGGGGCCTGGTTGTCCAGGCTGACCGGGTTCACCTTGGGGGCCTGGCTGTCCAGGCTGACCGGGTTCACCTTGGGGGCCTGGCTGTCCAGGCTGACCGGGTTCGCCAGGGGGCCCTTGCAATGGAGGCAAGGGTATTCCAGGTTCACCTTGTGGCCCGGGTTCGCCGGGTAAACCTGGAGGACCTGGGATGATTGGCTTTGCTAATGCTGCTTCTGCTGTAGCAAGCGCAGTTTCAGCCATTGCTAAAGCAGCAGCAGCTTCACCTTCTGCAACCGTACCTAAACTTAGTGCTGATGCGGCTGTTGCTTCGGCGGCGGTCGCGGCAGCAGCGGCAGCAGCAGCTTCACCTTCTGCAACCGTACCCAAACTTAATGCTGATGTGGCTGTTGCTTCGGCGGCGGCAGCAGCAGCAGCGGCAGCAGCAGCTTCACCTTCTGCAACTGTCCCTAAGCTGATAGCTACTTTTACTTGCGGTTCAAGAAATGCCAGTTCAGCTTGTTGAGCCTGAACTTGAGCGGCAATTGGTTGCAATTCAGCAATTGCTGTTTCAGCCGTACCTAATGCAGTGGTGGCAGTTGCGCCAGAGGCTACTGCTGTTTCTTCAGCCGTGCCAGCGAGAATTTGAGCAATTTCTGCAATTGATAATGCTGAAGTTGCTGTTCCTTCGGCGGGTCATTGCCAAACCTAACGCTGAATCAGCTGTTAAATCCGCTTTTTGCGCCAGGGTCAAGGCTGGTAATGCTGTTCCTAGTGCTGATGTGGCAGTTCCCTCAGCTGTGCCTGCTAGTGCCAGTGCTGATGTGGCAGTTCCTTCAGCTGTGCCTGCTAGTGCCAGTGCTGATGTGGCAGTTCCCTCAGCTGTGCCTGCTAGTGCCAGTGCTGATGTGGCAGTTCCCTCAGCTGTGCCTGCTAGTGCCAGTGCTGACGATGCCTCACCAGTCAGTGCCACAATTTCAGTTTCCAAAACTACAAATTGTGCTTCTACTACTGCGGTTGCTGCGGTTGCGGCTGCGACTTCTACACCTAATGCCGCGATCGCTGCAAACACTCCCTCAAGAGCAGCAGCAATTAATGGAGCAGCCACTACTGCTACTACTGCGGCAATCCCTGCCCCAACTGCAATTAATTTTGCTTCTAGATCGTGTAGTTCAGTTTCTATATTGCCAATTTGAATTTCATCTTGGGCTAATTGGCGATACACATCAGCTAATTGATGTTTAAGTGCATCAATCTCGCTTTGAAGATTTCCATTATTGGAATTATTAATTAAATTCCTTAATTCATCAATCTGACTTTGGAGTTGCTGACAACAATCGCACTGATGACCAGAACAATGACTAATATTTGAAAGTGAGGAAATCAGAGATTGACCTTCTGTAGACACTTAACAAACCTCACCACCAATTTTAGATATTAGGGCTTCAATTGATGCAAATTCACCTTGATCAATGCAGACTTTACCACTAGGAATAAATGTTGTCGGGTCTACGCATTGCTTGCCTGATGCACACGCTCCACCATTTGCACAAACAGCTTGACAATCAGCTAGCGATTGATAAATTCCTGCGGTTTTGTGTGTATTTGCATCTGTACAAGTACCATTAATACAATCGTATTTAGTAGTGCTAGTACAAGATATGCTCGGTGAGCCTATCCAAGAAAAATCAGCAAAAGTAGAATAATCAAGAGTTCCAGATCCTCTAGCCCATGTATAAGTAATAGAACTCAATCCTGTTATGGAAGACTCTGAAATTCTATATTCAACTCCACACTCTCTATTTAATGTTGGGCTATAAGAAAAGCTCCCTGATTCAAATGTCAAGACAACAGATAATGTATCCCGATCGCACCCATTTAAAGAGGAAAGATAAGTTCCAACGACAGTACACTGCATTTATTAATTATTAAATTGAGTTTGGATCGAATGTCGGGGCACTGTACGGCCCATAAAATCTTTCTGAAAATTGGAATTGAGTTTTCGCAACACCGTTGCGAGTAACCGGAGACGAGATAACTAAATCGGAACTTGCCATTACTGAAGCATCAGTATTGGCATTTATCCAAGTATGAGCATAAGAAATAATTGCCGCGTACAATTCCAATGCTGTTGGATTAGCAGTTGTCAGCGCGGGCAGGGAACTAAGTGGAATTTCTAATACTTTTGGTGAACCGGAAAAGGTAGAGTTGGGCCCAAATAAATCAGTGATTCCAGGTTGCATACAACAGATGAGTGTGAAATGAATAAATCCGTTGTATTCAATCCCGAAAATAATGTAAATGTTCCACTTTTATGTAGAAGTGGAATATTCACTGATGCCGTGTATCCTTTGCCAGCATTAGGATTGAGCGAATATTTACTAATAGTGAATATTTAGGTAATTCCACTTTCACCTCTGAACCAGGTAAAAGCGGAATATGCGAAGTTTATTTTTTACGTCTATGGCAAAGAGTAACAGAAAAGGAAAAGCTGCTGTAATTACAAACGCTGAATATTCCAAAGTCAGGCAACAAATTTTAACAGAAAAATACAAACTGCTTTTAGACATTGGATGGTTTACCGGCGAACGCTGGGGGGCTTTGGTGAAACTGAAAGTAGCCGATGTTTATCAGGAACCAGGTATTGCTAAAACCGATATCATTTTTCCTGCAATCATTAGAAAGCACAGGCCAGACGGGACAGCCGATGCCACAGAGATTCCAGTACATGCAATATTGAAGGAATCACTAGAGCGATACAAACCAGCCACAAATAGCGAGTGGTTATTCCCGTCCCGGTGCGGCACTAAGCCGATTGTCTGGAAAAATGCCTACAACATTTTGATGGCTGCGGTGGAGAAAGCAGGGTATGAAGCGAAGGGAATATCCACTCACAGCATGAGACGGAGCTTTGTTAACCGACTCAGAAAAAATGGAATCCCGAAAGAAACTATTCGCACCTTCACCGGACACCGCGATAATAAAGGGCTTGACCCTTACTTTGAGATAGAGACGGATGAGAGAAGAGGCGCGATCGCAACTCTATGAACCCCAACCTGTGACAAAGTTTCTACGAGCAGGTAAGCTCAAACCAGCAATTAGTCACAGCGCGATCGCCCACATTTACTCACAAGGCGATCGCATTTTTAAACCGGAGAAATTTTATGAGTACTACAACCGAAGAACAGATAACAGAAGAACTGACTGTAGAAAAACTGATTCTTGAATTACAAGACTTTCCGGGTGATGCAGTAATTTGCTTGACAGATGCCTATGGTGAAACATACAGCATCATCGGTTTTGAGGCTGGGTCTGACTGTGTGAATGTTGTCATCAGCACAGATGACGATGATGATGGGGAATAGCCAAAAGTCAAAAGTCAATTCGTCATTGGACATTGGGCATTGGGCATTGGGGAATGGGGAATGGGGAGTTAAGAGTTAGGAGTTAGGAGTTAGGAGTTATGACTGACTACGCCAGGAGTGAATCAACTCTTCAATCTCACTTGGCGGCTGCCCGTCCGCGATCGCAATCTCAACTTCCAGCTTCCTGTGCTGTGCCAACTGCGATCGCACACTCCCCCCGGTGATGTGCCGATGCTTAATTTTGCTGCCGGTCTTCCAGCAATAGCGGTAATAATGGTTATCTTTGCGATTGCTTGGGCAGTACTTTTCTACCCAGTGAAGATGTTCTGGAACGGGTAAAATGTGTTCTGGAACATCGGTATAGTCCCCCAATCCTGGGGTTTTTTGTTCTGGAACAGGATTTTGTGTATCACGTTCCAGAACAAGAGACGGGCGATCGCCAGGGGAAATCTGCGAGTCTTCACTGATTAATTCATCTACCTGTGTGTTCTGTTCCAGAACACGGCCTGACTCCCAGTCGCTCCAGGCTTGCTCATAAGCATTGAGGTTTTCGTAATCGTCTGGATCTGGTGGTTCAAGTGATTCATCGTAAAAAACGGAAACTTGACCGCCGTCGTCTACAAGACGTGGTGCTTCTGTGAAGTCGGCCGGATTCCAGCGATCGCTATCGCCATTGGTTACTTCATCCCAGTAAGAATCGTAACTAGGGTGCAGGGGGGAAGGGGGAGCCGTTGCAACTGACTCCACCGCGAACAATGTCAGCTGCCTTGGGGGGCCCCCAATTGTCGGTTTCCGTCATAATTAGGTTAGTCATTTCGTCCCGCCACAGCGCTGTAAGCAAGCACTGTGGCGAATTTTTAAATTTCGGACTTTTGCGATCGCTTGAGCTGCTTCCAGTCGTCTGGAAGTTCGCCCACCTCTGTAATGCCCAAATCTCTGCATATAGCTTTCAACTGAGCAAGGGATGGGCCATCATCAAGTAGGTCGGCGACATCTATCTGCATTGACTTTGCAAGAATCTTAAGGGAAACCCCTAGTTCACGAGCTAATGCAATAGCACGATCAAACCTGGGGATAGATTCTCCCCTCTCCCAGTCACCAATAATACGAATGCCTACTTTCATTCGACGGCTTAATTCTGGTTGAGTTAGGTTTGCGCTTTCTCGAAGTCCTTTCAAGGTTGGCTGCTCTCGATTTTCTTCATTCATACTAGCAAATTAGTGCTAGCAGTAAACTGCTTGACACAAATTGTATCTGGCAGTAAACTGCTAGTTAGTGGACAAAAAAAGACCAGCCAACGTAATTGCCTCGGCAAGAAACAGTTATTCAGCTGGTTCACCTAAAGTGTCTCATCTCAGTAGCAAATGCCAAATCCGGGAAAATTAGCACTTTGTGTAATAGCCGTTGAAAGCTGATGAAGAGTGTTTCAGGCTACCAATGTCCCGTAAGTGGTTACGTAAACAAGTTGAGTACTGAAGTGTTTGTCTACACAAGTCGCGGTTTTTTATAAAGCTGGTGACGTGCAACTGTATGGGGGCCCCAATCTGTAAACGACCTTAGTAGGGCATTCCACATTTTCCAGGGGCTATATGCCGACGTAGTGACACGGTGGGCTGTGGAAATTAAGACCTGGGTGAAAATCCCCTAGAGGCTGGCGTGTAGGTAATGGCTCACGCACAGATGCACGATCGCGAAATTGCAAATCACCGTGTGGTTATGCAACGGATCACAGTTTATTTGAAAAACGCGCAAACCCTTGCGGCCGGTCGCATTTTTTATATGACTAAAACCAAAGGAAAGTATGTAACACGAAAAAAACGGATACGCCAACTAGAAAAAGAAATTGAGCAGTTGCAATGTCAGGTCAAAACCCTCACCCAACTGCTTGACGATGCCCACGGGATAATTTATCGTTCCCGTCCTGGCTTGGCGCGTGCCGTCGAGCGAGATTTTCATGAAGAGTTATTGCCATCAGAATTACCACCGACAGCGATCGCTAAAAAACCACCGCGACGCAAAATCCGAAATTTATCAATTGCACCCCGCGCCGACTTGGTGATGGATCGTGACAGTAACGGCCGCCTAATTATTAAGGGCACGGCTAACTCTTCACCACCGCGCCCTCAAGCTTGACTATTTTTGTCGGAGGAAATGCCTATGAAATAACTTTCATTTATATAAGCCGAAAGTACTTTAAACCAGTCAATTGCTGATGGTTGGCTGGTTTTACTTGTCATCAAAGTTAGGCAATTATGAGGATTACAAAACGAAAATCTGATGTGCTTCTTTCCAACGACTTCCTATCATATTTGGTTGTCGCTTATGCACTTGTCACTGACGAATTAGCAAAACATACAGGAGAATCGCCGATTGTTCACCGAATGAAATACATAGACCAAGGTAAACAAAAGTTTCATAGCTTTTCTGATGAGCAACTGCATCAGTTTCTCAAAGATAACTACCCAACATAATTTAACAACAGCATTTACTTATGACTTATCGACAACAGCTTTTTGATTGGATTGTTCTCAAAGAAGTCTCGCCGTGCAAGTGGGTTATTTTGTCGCAATTTAGAAAACGCAGCGATGCGGATAGCTACCATCAAATGATGAGAAAATTCTCCCGAAACCCAATTGAAGTAGTTTTCCGTGACCGCCTTACAGAGTTTGGATTGTAGGGCTAATTCAAAAGCGATCGCACCAATGACAACGCGATCGCAATTTGATTATCCAATTCAAACGTGAACAAGTCAAAAATATCACAAAGCCATGAAAATCGAAACCATTACCTACAAGCGGGTCAAAAACCTGGGGAACTTTGAGAATGAAACTTTCCAGGCAACTGCAACTCTTGATGAAGGCGACGATCCGGTGTCAGAAGCTCGGCATTTAATGCGGTTTGTCAACTGTCAGCTTTTTGATCCACATCCTACATATAATCCAACCCCTAAACCAGGTGAGGGGCCAAACATAGACGATATCCCCGGCGGATTTTAAATGAAAAATATCACACATTTCTCATGTATGACCCCTTAACCCTTGATGATTTTGAGCATATTTTATACATCATCAGGGACAACCATAAAAAGTATGACTCTTTAACTCACAAGCAAGTGCGGGTTTACTTGAACTGTATGCGCGAGTTGTGGTCATCAGAAGAAATGTCATACATTCCTGATTCCTACTACCTGCCATCTATCAAGTTTCACTTTTATGCGATGTCGTGCAGAATTTCGCACGAAAAGCGCGCTTTTCTTGCGAGTCAATTACTCGATTTGCTGAATTTGCTAAAACAGCCCAACAAATCAAAACAACAAGATAACTTGACTCAGATCAAAGCCGACCAAAACCCCACACAACAAAATCTGACTTCTGAGGAGAACGATCCAGATGATATCCCTTTTGAAGGTGGGGACACTTCCCAAACTGCCAACGGTGTCCCCGACGGATTTTAGCTGAAATTTTAGGCGAACGCCTCCCTACCAAAGAACGCGATCGCCACAGAACAGATACCAAAATTAGCTTACCAAAATGCACACCATAGTTAACACTCCATCCGTGTTTAGTTGCAAATTACCGGCCGCTGGCTGGATAAATCTAGCCCAAATCCGCCAAATTCAGTTTGAAGACTTACCCTCCCGAACTGCCGTTGTCACCTGGCAGAACGGAGACAAGCAAACATTCTTTGGTGAAGACGCTGCAAGTCTAATCACTGCTTGGTCAGAGGCAGTCACACTTTTGAATGTCCGCTATGATAATCACCGCTCAAAGAATCGCAGAGTTTTCTAAGGATTAAACAATGAAAATCAAAACAATCCATGCACACTTTCTAATTTCAATTGGCAGTTACAGCAACGAGCGAATTGGCTTTTCAGTTGAATTAGATGAAGGAGAATCTGTTGAATCAACTGTAGAAGAGTTGCGTTCAAGAGCTAAAAGAATTATTGGGAAAAAAGCTGATGATCTTTACGATGAGAGGAATAAAATTTGGCGCGAATGCGTTGAATTAGAAAAGAAGCTCAATACATTACGTAAAGAATGGGATGCTACGGCTGAATTCTTAAAAACCCAAGGTCTAAATCCCACTGCTCCTTCAATGCCTCAATTTAGAAATTTGCTTACTGCTGTCACTGTTGAGTCTGAAGTTGTCACCCAAGAAGATAACGAATACGAAGATGATTATGACGAAGATGATCAGGATTATTAAACGCCTGACGATGGCTACTTGACCCCGTAGCCGAAACTAGGGCAACTGCTGCCCTAGTCGCGGGTTGGGTCGCGCAACTCACTCGCCTCTGGCACACACCAGAGGGAAATAACACAGCAGCACGGATTTTTACCTTGAAATGACCTAAAAGGTTTCATGCTTTCAGGAATCTACTGCTGTGAATTATTTCCGCCCGTGCTTGGTTTAAGAGTGAATTGTTATCGCTAATTTGGGTGATTCGTGACCTATTTTAGCACGGTTATTGCTGCAAATAAACACCCATTGCTGAACCTTGAAAAATGAAAATATTAGGTCTTGATGTTTGTAAAAACAGTGTAGTTGCTTGGGAGTTAACATCAATTCCCAAAAACTTTAGAAGCCACTTTCGAGACAATAAACGCCCGAAAGATGATGACCCTTTAACATTTAAAGCTAATACTGATGGGGTCAATAAGCTGTTAGCTCTCAAGCCCGATGCTGTTGTTTTAGAACCTACCGGAGTGCATTACTCTTGGATTTGGGCACACATTTGTGAAGCTGAGGGTATTAATGTTTTGTGGGTAGGACATGCCGAAGCTGTACACTACCGCAAACAAAACAAATTACCCGATAAAAATGACCAAGCAGACGCACTAGCACTTGCAGCTTATGCTTTACTGCATTGGGGAGATGATGAATTTTTCTTGCAATTTGAAGCGGGTCAGGTGTCACAAATGCGTCATCTGTGGTTGCAATTGCAATCACTCAATAAAATTCAATCCCCGGTCATCAATCGTGCGCGGCAACAACTGGCTAGAGAATTCCCAGAAGCTGCACTATTACGATCGCAACCGAGTAAAGCTGACGGGATGCTACCACTGTGGGCATGGCTAGCCGGGAGAGAGAGAAACACCAAACTGAAAACCAGCTACTATGACAGGCTTTACCAAAACTCGATTGCTAATAAGTACGGCGTAGGCATTACCACCTTTACCAGAAAGCTATCGAATATGCTGTGTGACCTGCAAGAGTGGGAAGGTGAAATTCAATCAGGTATTTTGGATATCTTGGACAATCCAGAATTCACCCCTTACCGCCAAACCATGACCAAATTTGGTATTGGAGTTAGGCCACAAGCTTTACTCATTTCCCAAATTTACCCAATTACAAAATTCGAGTCACTCGGTAGATTTAAACGGCGTTTGGGGATGGCCAAGGACGAAAACTCCAGCGGCGACAAAGAAACCATGAACACTGGCGCCGGTTCTAAACTGTGCCGAAGTCAGCTTTATTTGTGGGTATTCGACATCATTGCCCCCGAACACGCTAGGCCAAAAAACGAAATTGGTCAAAAACTGGGGGAGTTCTATGACTCTAGAAAAGCCCAATTTCAGGACAATCCAGAACTGTGGAAGAAAAAAGCAGTTGCTCGACTTCAGCAACAAGCCCTCAAAGAGTTCAAGCGATCGCTAACCCAAAACCTAATTCCAATGGTCAGCAAAGAACTTCAGCCACAACTGGAAGCTACACTTAACCTCACACTGCAAACCATGCAGATGAGTTTAACTACATCGATGGCGGCGGGTGACATTGCCCCTGGAGTAAAACAGCGGGAAGTTAAAAAGGGTTTTGGTAACTTGGTCATTTCCCAAACTGCTGCTTACGGTTGCAGGCTGATGTTTAAGGAATTGAAACGAGCTGTTACAGCTGATTAATTCACGATCGTAAATACCTGATGCTAAACCCTACTTTATTAGTGGGGTTTCAAAATCTTTCAGAGATTACTAGAATGAATCACAGTTTCCCTAGAATCCTAGAAATTGGCGATCATGTTTGGTACGAAATAGGTGGGCCCATTGGATTAGTAATTGATGTTCGTATTCATGAGGTACATAGGAATCAAGAAGCCCTGGTTAAATACTACTGGGGTAAAAGTTACTGGTATAAATCAAGCGACTTGTACCGTACTCGTTCACCACTAACAGAATAACTAGAGTGAAAGCATTTAATACATTTAATGCCGAACTGCGGCGTAACCTGCTTATTTTATTTACAGCAGGTTTATTATTCTGGTCGAGCCTGTCTTCGCTCTTACCAACTCTACCGCTTTACATCGATGATGTGGGCGCAAGCAAGCAAGAAATTGGTCTTGTTATGGGCAGTTTCGCCATTGGGTTATTGCTATCTCGCCCGATGCTGGGACGGTTAGCTGATGAACGCGATCGCAAAATTGTCTTGTTGATTGGTACGATCGTAGCTGCGATCGCACCTTTTGGTTACTTGTCAACTAAATCAATTGGGCTGTTGATCCTGGTGCGGATTTTTCACGGCATTAGTATTGCTGCTTTTACCACTGGCTACAGTGCCTTAGTTGCAGATTTAGCACCCGCCGAGACTCGTGGTGAAATCATTGGTTACATGACTCTAGCAACTCCTATTGGTTTAGCAATTGGCCCTGCCTTGGGTGGGTATTTAGAAGCTACAAGTGGTTACGGAATATTATTCCTGTTATCCGCCGAATTGGCTTTTGTCGCCCTCTTGGGGATTTTACAAGTTACGAGTCCGCCAGTGCAAACGCAGGAGCAAACAGAGGCAGAGGATCGTAAATTTTGGCAAATTTTGGCCAGCCCACGGGTGAGAGTTCCAACTATAGTTATGTTGCTGGTTGGTTTGTCTCTTGGTGCTGTACATACCTTTGTGTCGTTGTTCCTCAAATCCACTGAGGTGGACTTCAATGGCGGACTATTTTTTACAGCTGCGGCAATTTCTAGTTTTAGTATCAGGATATTTGCTGGCAAAGCAAGCGATCGCTTCGGGCGGGGTTTGTTTATTACCTTTGGGATTTTTTGCTACATTTTGGCGTTAATACTGCTGTGGCAAGCTGACAGCGCGATCGTTTTCTTACTGGCTGCGATCGCTGAAGGTGCTGGTGGTGGTACACTGTTCTCGATGATGATTACCATGATGGCAGATCGTTCGCTGCCGCAAGAACGGGGGAAAATTTTTGCTATCTGCATAGCTGGACTCGATTTAGGAGTTGCGATCGCTGCTCCTCTTTTGGGTATCATCGCAGAACTTGTAGGCTATCGCGATATGTTTGGCTATGGTGCTGCGATGACTTCTCTAGCACTTATCCTCTTCCTCACCCGTTCGAGCAAAAACTTATCCAACTCACTGCGCTTTGCACTAGGTCTAGCTCCAGATGCCTACGCCTTGAAAAACTTAAAAGTTAGGAGTGATGAAATTTAATTCCTCACTCCTAACTTTCAATTCTTGTACAGACGCGATTAATCGCGTCTCTACTTTTAAAAACGGGCGAGGAGGGATTCGAACCCCCGACACCGTGGTCCGTAGCCACGTGCTCTAGTCCACTGAGCTACACGCCCTCACCGACAATATATATTAACACGTTTTAACCAAATGGCGCAAGATAATTTTCCAGCTAATTTTGCTTCCTTAACCCATCTAGATCCCCAAGGACAAGCACAGATGGTTGATGTGTCTGATAAAACACCTACCATTCGCCAAGCAGTAGCAGCTGCCAACGTGCGAATGCTACCAGCCACCTTCGCTGCCATTCAAGCCGGAAATGTCCCAAAAGGGGATGTGTTGGCAACTGCAAGATTGGCTGGGATTATGGCAGCCAAGCAAACAGCCAATTTAATTCCTCTGTGTCATCCGTTGCCTTTGCAAAAAATCGCAGTCGAAATCATACCCGATCCCCAACTACCGGGTTATCAAATTCAAGCCGCAGTCAAAACCAAAGCTGAAACCGGTGTAGAGATGGAAGCCTTAACTGCCGTTTCTGTCGCTGCCTTGACTTTATACGATATGGCCAAAGCTTTAGAAAAGTCGATTCAAATTGAATCAATTCGTTTAATAAGTAAGAGTGGCGGGAAATCAGGAGATTATTTGTCGGCAGAGTAATAAGCTATTGGGCATATTAGGTGACAGGTGACAGGTGACAGGTGACAGGTGACAGGTGACAGGTGACAGGGAATAATAGACCCTCTTGCAAAAGTAACTTTTGCAAGAGGGGTTAAAGGGAAAAGGTCAAAGGGAAAAGGGTTTTTATTAGCCCTTTCCCCTTTAACCCTTACCCTTTTCCCCACTTTTGCAAGAAGTCTAATCTGTACCCTGTACCCTATTTCCTTCTTCATCTCCACTTGCAATTCAATTATGACTGGTTCTAGAAGTCTAATAGCAACGACTGCACTAAAAACCTTAGAATGAGTAGGGTGTATTTAAATCTGTAACAAATATTTATGCCTCCTCGTTGGCCTCGCAAACCCGATCGCAAAGACCCTGATTACCGCAAGATTGATGACCGAATGAATTTTGCTTTGCATGTAGCGATCGCTGCTACGATTAATTCTGGCTTATGGTTTTTTCATATTTTGAAAAGCACTACCTGGGACTGGCTGCCATTGTTTACTGCAAGTTGGACAGGAATAGTATTAGTGCATCTGATTTATATTAGTGCGATCGCTAATTACAGCGAAACTCCACCTAAATCCACCTGAAGACGGATTACTGATGCTGGGGCGATTGTAACCTGTGGTAGTAGAATCAGCCTATTAATTGAGCGATAATGTAAAAAGCTTGAGATTTCGCACTTTTTCTTAACGTAGGGTTATTTTTATGGCAAAGACTAACACCACAGAACTACTGGAAGCCCTAGCAGCTGAAATTGGCGAAAATGTCTACATAGACATTGCCAAATGGCATCTTTATTTATCTAATGCCAAACTGCACACCCTTGTTGCTGAACAGTTGTATCCCTTAATTACTTCCAACAATGTAAGTGAAGATCGAGTTTTAAACGTCTTGAAATCAATTACAGTCAAAATTGGCGGCGGTAGAAGCGAACTACCTTTAAGTGATTTACTGCCACTGCAATGCCAAGTAACATTAGTTGATATTTTAGAAAAATATCAACGCGAAATCTAATATCTACAACCAAGATTATTTGAATTAGACAATTTTCTCGGTCAGTATTTCCTGATTGGATTTGAAATGCTGAATTGAGGATTATTTTGTTGCGCCAATTTTATAAAGATAAAAACCGCAGAGACACATAGATAAATTTGGTGTAATTTATGTGTTCATATCTGGTAAAAATTTCCTTTAACAATTAAGGAATCTCGACCTTCTAAATTGGTTGAGACGAGAATGAGTTTATCTTAAACTTGCTCTTAACTTTCATGCAAACTTATTGAGGCGATTTCTATGCTTTTACAAGTCAAAGATAGTGGTGAATTGGTAAAAATTGTTGAAATTCAGGAATTAATTGACCCGAATACTGATGTTGTTCGGGCAAAAGACCAAGAAGGTCAAGAAGAACAGCAACCTGAAACTTTTAAAAAACAAAATCTTGTTTTTCCTTCAGGTGAAGTTCTACCACGCTGCTGGATAGATGCTGACTATAGACACGGTAACAGTTAATGATTTAAAAATGAGATAATTGGTAAGGGAAGTAAACTATTAGCAATTATCATTAATAGGGGCGCACAGATGTGTGCCTCTATTGCTATGTGGTAGTTGATGGTACTTCTTGTTCTGCTAATGTCGCCTTTTCATTCTGCTGAAACTTTGGGAAAAATCTCTTAGTAATCCAGTCAGTTAAAATGTGAGATAGTAATCCTAACGGCCCAGCGAACAAAGATAAAGCCAGAGAATGAATTGTCCAAACACCTGTTTTCTGTCCTTCCCAATAAATCCAGCGACCGACGAATAAATCCATCACTAAAAAATGAATCCAACCTGTTGCCGCAGCTGTTTCATCTGCAAAAAACCGTGCAATATCAGCTAATTGAGGATTCGATAAAGCTTGAGCATTTTCTGGAGTAATGCTGTTAATAAACAAATATAAATATGTTCCTGCTAACAGCACAAAGGGCAGATATGATGACATTATCCACCGTGTAAATTTCCAGTTCGGCAATAAAATCATCAACGCCCAAAATGGCAAAACGAAGAGGTTGGCAACGTTAAATATTTGAGAAATCGTCATATATTTGTAAAGTGAAGGTTGAGGATTTAAGTTAGGAGTTAGGAGTTAGGAGTTGAGAGTAAAAAATTCCGAGCTTTGAGTTATTGGTATTATTTTTGATTTGGAGTTAACTAATACACAATAGCGGCATAAATTTACCATTATAAGTTGCTATAAGCCGCATAAGAATCGATAGACAATGGTAAAGTTTCCTTGTTAAAGGCAGGCAAACTTCCAATACGGTTTGGTTAAAGGGGAAAGGGGAATAAAAAACCTTTAACCGCAAACCCATTTATCTTTTCCCCAAACCCTATTTTGAGTTCAAAATGCTTATCCGAACTGTATTGGGTAAACTTCCGCCACAGTGTATTAGTTCCACTTAACTCCTAACTCCTAACTCTTAACTCCTAACTTATAAAGCTACAAGCTGTGATTCAATTTCTGAAGAATTCAAATCACGTCCGATGAAAACTAAGCGCGTCTGCCTAGCTTCTTCTGCTTTCCAGGGGCGATCGTAAAATTTATCAAATCGGGTTCCCACGCCTTGCATCACTAAGCGCATGGATTTATTAGGCACTGCGACAAAGCCTTTAATCCGATAAATTTCTTGTTGTTGTACCAATGTTTGCAACTGCTGTTGCAACTTTTCGGGGTCAAAGGTACGATCCAAAATTAAATTAGCTGAAGTAATTTCTTCATCGTGATTGTGGTCTTCTTCGGTATCGTGATGACTAGGACGAGAATCTAAATTGTCTTCAACTGCCGCTTGAAATCCTAATAATATAGATGTGTCTAGTTGAGAACGGTCGCTCTCGACAATTTTCACCACTCTGGGCAACTCTTGCTTAATCAATTCTTCAACTCTGGCTTTTGTCTCTGCATCTACCAAGTCAATTTTATTTAACACCACCAAGTCTGCACAAGCAAGTTGGTCTTCAAACAATTCTTGCAAGGGTGTTTCGTGTTCTAGATTATCATCTGCTTGTCGCTGGGCAGCGATCGCCTCTGGATCGCTAGCAAATGTCCCGGCTGCAACCGCCGCACAATCTACCACGGTAATCACCGCATCTACAGTGGCGGCGTTACGAATTTCCTGCCAACGAAAAGCTTTCACCAGCGGTTTTGGTAAAGCTAAACCAGAGGTTTCAATCAAAATGCAATCGATGCTATCTCGCCGCCTGATTAACTCTTGCATCGTCGGGTAAAACTCTTCCTGCACGGTGCAGCATAAGCAGCCGTTGGTTAATTCAAAGATATTAGTGTCACCATTACCATCTTCAGGGCAAATTTGACAAGATTTTAACAATTCACCATCAATACCGAGTTCGCCAAATTCATTGACTAAAACGGCAATACGCCGTCCTTCGTTGTTTTGTAGCAAGTGGCGAATTAGGCTGGTTTTTCCACTACCTAAGAAGCCTGTGATTACTGTGACAGGAATTTTCGTAGCCATATTTTTGCCTGATTTACTCAGTATGGTAAGTTTTACGGGTTACAAACTTAAATACTGAGATTAAGCTTGGTTTGAAGATTTACTTAGTTATTTTAAGCTGAAAGTCTATGGTAAACCTGAAAATATTCCCGTTTTTGTTGAGTTTAGGTTTGGCTTTAATTTTGCAAATCATTGTGGCACAAACGGTAGAGGAGTTGGAACAAAAAGCAACATCTGCCGAATAAGTGAAAAATTATGAAGAAGCCGCTAATATTTGGCGGAGTTTGATTGAGCGGGATGCCAAATCAATAAATTTATCAGGGGTAAAGCATTCTGGTAAATGTTAATTCTGAAAGCTTCACCCCAGTAGAAAATCCTGCAATTACAACCAAGGATGGCGCGGGGGATAGACACCGTTGAGGAAGTAGTTACCAACAGCGTAGTATTTCCAACGCACGGGATCGTGGAGTGTGTGAGCGCGGGCGTTTCGCCAGTGGCGATTGTAGTTGAATTGCTCCAATGTGGATTTAGTACCTGCTAGTTCAAACAATTTGTTGGTAGCTAGTAATGCTGCTTCGGTGGCTAAGGCTTTGGCTTCGGCAACTGCAATTGATGCTTCAACTACCTTGGGTTCTTCTAAGCCTGACTCGTTGGCGATGTCAATAAATTCGCCTGCACGACGCAGTAATGCTTCAGAAGCGTGAACCTGAATTTGGACATTGCCTAAGTTATAGAGCGTCAGGGGGTCTTCGTAGCCTTTTTCTAAATTGCTGTCAACCCAAGGGCGAGTATGGTTGCGGACAAAGTAGATGGTGTCACGGACTGCGGCTTTAGCAATTCCCACGTCTACGGCGGCTTGGATGATTTGGGCGATCGCACCCATTGGTGTTGCTCTCTCAAAGGCTAAGTAGTGCGGAATCACGTGTTCTGCCTTAACTTTCACATTTTCAATAATGGTAGTGCCGCTAGCAGTGGTACGCTGTCCGAAGCTTGTCCAATCATCAAGTAGGGTTAATCCTTCGGCATCTCTTTCGACAAATGCCACCACTGTCCTACCCTCTGGATTACTGGCAATTACAGGAACCCAATGTGCAAGTAATGCCCCAGCAGAGTAGTATTTGCGTCCGTTGAGTACAAAGTCAGAGCCATCTGGTGTTAATTTTGTTTGGACATCAGTCACAGACTTAGTGCCAATTTCCGAGAAGGCGTTACCAAAGCGCTTACCTTGTAGAACCAAATCAAAGAAGAACTTCTTCTGCTCATCTGTACCATCCAACCGGACTGCTTCGACCATATAGAGGTGGTTTTGGGGAATTTGACCGAGGCTAGAATCAGCTTCGGAGATGATTTTAACTACTTCTGCGAGAGTGGCATTCGATACAAAAGCACCGCCATACTCTTTCGGGACTGTAATTCCCCACAATCCGCTCTGGGAGAACTTTTCTACTTCCTGGGCAGGTAAACGCCGATTTTGGTCGCGTTCTGAGTCTCCCTTGGCAAACTCAGCTGCTAATTCGTGAGCGATCGCGATCGCTTCTTTGTCATCTTGAATAATATGCGCCTTCTGGTCAGTATCAATTACTGATGTCATAGTAAAACTCCTTGATTGTGATTGAGTGACTGATAATCGCCACTACTATGAGACAGCCTTTGGATTTTTCTTAATGCCGTTCGGATATAGCTGTTATCTACAACAGCTTCAATCCACAAAACCCGCTCCTACAGACTATGTTGCTGTTAATCTACACTCCAACCAACTCATCAGCTGTCCGACGATTAGCTTTAAGTTCGCGCACAATTGGTATTACTGTCTTACCAAATGCTGGTAAATCATCTGTGTAGTGTAAGAAGCCACCAAGAATTAGATCGACTCCCGCTTCATGGAACTGGCGAATCTTTTCAGCTACTTGTTCAGCCGTACCAATCAAGCCGGAACGGAAGCCATCGTTATACTGCACCAAGTCTTCAAAATTGGAATTCGCCCACATTCCCTGACGTTCGCGAGTTGAAGCTCCCGCCTGTTTCACCGCTTCGCCAAATCCTTTCACCGCTTCCACATCAGCTTGGGCAATAATATCGCGCAATACTTCATGCGCTTCTGCTTCCGTATCTCGCACGATGATAAAGGAATTCAAACCAAACTTAATTGTGCGTCCTTCAAGACTCGCTAATTCAGACACCTCTGCAATCTGCTCTTTCACGCCTTCTATGGTATTGCCATTCATGAAATACCAATCAGAGACGCGGCCAGCCATGCACCGCGCTGCTTTGGAGTTACCACCTTGGAATATCTCCGGGTGGGGATTCTGATTAATTGGTCTAGGCTTCACCCAACCGCCGTTAATGCGGTAAAAATCGCCCTTAAAATGAAACTCATCCTCAGTCCACAAACCTTTGAGAACGCGGATAAATTCTTCTGAACGACGATAGCGTTCGTCATGGTCTAACCAATGTTCGCCATATATAGTGAATTCATCTTTGAACCAGCCGCTAACTACATTCAAAGCAAATCGGCCGTTAGAGAGAAAATCAATACTTGCGCCCATTTTGGCAACTACTCCCGGATGCCACAATCCAGGGTGAACTGCTGCAATCAATTTCAATTTCTTGGTGACAGGAGCTAGAGCCGACACAGTTGTAAGTGCCTCTAGTTGGTATTCAGCGCCATAACTAGCGATAAATCTAGCTTGTGCTAGAGCATATTCAAATCCAACTTCTTCAGCCGTCTGAGCCAGTTGAGCATTATATTCGTAAGTCCAATCTGTGCGTTGGGGAATTTTACTCACAACTAACCCACCGCTGACGTTGGGAATCCAGTACGCGAACTTAATATCTACCATAATTGGGCGTTTGTAATTGAAATTGCTTGGTTATTTGTCTAAGTTTGCAAGTGATGTAACAAAGCCTAATTTGTCATCGCTAACAAATCAGCTAAAACTCGATTGGGCAAAATTTTAGTCAAAATCGAAAGCTTGAGAGCGGCTGAAAACTATTCTGAGTTTACAAGTAGACAATTTTCTGATATTGGTAATATATCATAAACCTATCGTATTACCGTAGTTTAAATTAATCGGACGCGATCGCGACAATTTTTTCAATGTCGTGACTCGATATACTTAAATTCCATTTTGGAATACTGCCGACTTTTACTGAGTATTTTATTATTTGATATTTGCTGGTTATCAGCCTGATTCAGTCAGAACTCGACAAAGCATCGATACTGATAAATGTGGTAGTGTAAACTACTAAACTAGAAAATATTTCAAAATTTGCTTGGGATCTGAATCCAAATACTTGTACCATTTTGAAAAATGATTGCGACAGATGGATTCACACCAAGCCAGATGCACCAAGGCAATTCCCAATCCAAAATCCAAAATCTAAAATGGTATTATCTTCCCAATTCCCAATGAAATCAAAATTGAGGGGCAATCTCCCCATGCTTGCTTTCACATCTCAAAAGCAGTCACAAGGCTATTGCCCCTAAATATTTTGAGCGTCGATCGCTCTTTTACCAGAAACACCTATGAATTATCCTTCATCAGGCTATCTGAATTTATAACTCCACACACCAGACTCCGCAATCTCAACACGATTACTCAGCTGTGACGAGTTCAGTACTACCACGTGTACGACGCCGTGTAAGACTATTATACAGCATCACACCGATCGCCTTGATCAAATTACCTTCCAATTCCTGGAACAGCTTCATGTTCGTGCCAAAGGCGGCGTTAGCTTCATCAACGATGCGATCGGTTGCCGCTTCGTCAAGGGGTAATTCATCCAAAATTTGCCGATATTTGGCTTTAAATGCCTTCTCATCAGGAATTTCTGGAAACTCATAAAAGGCTGTACCTTGTCCATCAGACAAATTCATTGCTGTAACAGCAATATTTTTTAGAATTTGTCCCCCGGATAAGTCACCCAAGTAACGAGTGTATGAATGAGCGATTAACAATTCCGGTTCTGTAGCAGATATTTCTCGGATGCGCTGTACATAAGCTTCACCTGCGGGAGATAGTTTGATTTGCTCTCTCCAGTTTGCACCAAAGTAATAACTTAGGTCTTGCTCTAAGCTATGCTTGCGGTTTAGCTGAGGAAAGTTAATTTTAGAAACTATTGGGTGCTGGCGGTGCTTTTCCATCTCCTCTTCCATCGCTGAGTAGACGAAGTAGAAGTTAGCAACAAGTTTCCGGTAAGAGTTTTTTTCTACTACTCCTTTTAAAAAGCACTTGACAAAACCAACATTTTCTGCCATTGTGTGGGCTTTCTTAGTGCCTACACGTAATTTGGTTGCTAAATTGCTGCTCATGCTAAATTTCTCAACTTTAAAAAGTTAACTGCCGGAGTTTTAATTCACTAACGGCTAAAAAGGCCATTAAAACGTTACCTTAAAACTATTTGATGAGAATTTATATTAAAATTTTTTAAGCTACGATGATTTTGTAGCTTTTTACACAGCGATCGGGCTAAGAGAACAGAATTTTAGATTTGAGGATTTTGATTTTTTGTTGTATTAGGTGAATCTTGCTTTCATTCTCAGCTTGGATGAAAAATTTTGCGAGCCACTAAAAGTAATATTTATTACATACTTGCCTGGTAATAGCATTATAAAGTGTGAACTAATACAGATAAAAATCAAAACGAAAGTTGTCGGCAGAAAAGGAATAATTAGCTAAGATGTGGAGACTTTACTAATAAAGTAAAAACCAATACTGACTTTATCAAAGATTTACAATCTCAGAAGAAAAAATTCAGTATTATTACGTAAAGATAGTTCGATCTAAAATGAATTTATTAAAGAGAAAAAGCATGTCAAAATTGCTGAATAAAGTCTTAAGTGCTATTTATTTTTCAGTGTGATTGTGTGGAGTGTTTAAAAATATGGTTTCATCTATAACTCGGACATCGGGCATTTCTGGGAATTCTACTTCTGAAGTTGAGGGATTGGGCAAAGGGATTGAGAGCAGTTTTGGACTGAATTTAATCCCATTACCAGCAAATCCCTTATTTGGCACAGATGGGATTCGCGGACGAGTCGGAGAATTACTGAATGCGCCTTTAGCATTGCAAGTTGGTTTTTGGACGGGGATTGTTTTACGTAATCATGCAACTCAAGTAGGGCCAGTCATTCTCGGACAGGACTCTAGAAACTCCAGTGATATGCTGGCAATGGCTTTGAGTGCAGGGTTAACAGCAGCGGGGTTAGAGGTTTGGTATTTGGGATTATGTCCCACTCCTGGCGTTGCCTATCTCACCAGCGTCACTGATGCCATTGGTGGAGTGATGATTTCTGCCAGCCATAATCCTCCAGAAGACAATGGGATTAAGGTTTTTGGTAGCAATGGTGGGAAGTTGCCGCAAATATTGCAGACAGAAATAGAAGCAGGGGACTGCGTGGCAAGATATCACCGATCGCGAGAGTCAGTAATTGCGGACGGCATTACTCACGTTTCGAGTTAGTGGAAGATTATAGCTCGGCGTTGAAAAAGCCCTTAAACGGTGCCCTAAATCTTCAGGGAATGAAGATTGTTTTAGACTTGGCGTGGGGAGCCGCCGTTGGGTTAGCGCCATCAGTATTTACACAAATGGGAGCAGAGGTAATCTGCTTGCATAACGAAGCAGATGGCGATCGCATTAATGTTAACTGTGGTTCCACGCACCTAGACATTTTGGCAGCAACGGTACAAGAACACAACGCCGATATCGGCTTTGGCTTCGATGGCGATGCCGATCGCGTCTTAGCAGTAGACAATACAGGCAGGCAAGTTAACGGCGATTACATTCTCTACCTGTGGGGACGACACTTACAACAAAACCAACAATTGCCAGACAACCTGATTGTATCTACAGTCATGGCCAACTTAGGCTTTGAAAAAGCTTGGCAGCAAATTGGTGGTAACTTAATTCGTACCGCAGTTGGCGACCAATACGTGCAAGCCGAAATGCAGCGCACTGGGGGAATGCTAGGTGGCGAACAATCAGGGCATATTCTTTGCCGTCACTATGCTGTCACAGGAGATGGCTTGTTAACCGCATTACACATAGCATCTTTGCTGAAAGAGGCGGGTGTTCCCTTGAGCGAATTAGTAGATCGAAGCTTCCAAACCTATCCCCAATTATTGCGGAACGTGCGCGTTGTCGATCGCGATCGCCGTTTGGGATGGCAAGATTGCCAACCTGTGCAACAAGCGATCGCTCTTGCTGAAGCGGCAATGGGCGATTCCGGCAGAATTTTGGTTCGCGCTTCTGGCACAGAACCAGTCATCAGAGTAATGGTGGAAGCAGCCAATGCCGAACTCGCCAACTACTGGACAAATGAACTAGTTTCCAAAGTACAGCAGCATCTGATGGATTAAATTAGCTAATATCTCATCAAAAAAACGCCAAGTTTGATCGCAGCTTCTACGAATTAACTTTCCTTGGTTATGTCTAGAAGCTGTGACCGAACAATTTTAGATTTTAGATTTTAGATTTTGGATCAATACAGTTCAGATAAGCCCAAAATCCAGATGTAGAGACGCGATTTATCGCGTCTTAAAAGACCAATTATCTACACCAACAACCCTTAACTGAACCGTATTGGATTTTGGATTAAAATGAAAATCGTTCGACTGAGCGCTCACAACTTGGGTTCAAGCCTCTCCATTAAATCCTCCTCTATGTTCAGTTTTTACCCAGCGCGATCGCTCATGCTGCACACACATCTTTGAAGTGGCTACAATCATCACAGGAATCCAATGCACCATGTATAATGACCCTTGAATTGTTGCCCAAACCAAAGACCATCCTCGTAAATTTTGAAATTGGTAAAGTCCAGCAGTAAAGGCAATTGTCAGAATGATGCTGAGTAGTGTTTGCAAGGGAAACAGAACTGGATGATGGCTATAAAAAATTGTCCAAAGTAAGTCGGGTATTAATCCAATTGGTAGAAGAAATTGCAATATAAAAAATAATATTAAATCAATTTCTTTTGCCCAACCTAAAGTAAGAATTTGCGGAAAATAATCTAGATAACGCTGATAGCCACCTTCAGCCCAACGACAGCGTTGATTCCAAAGTTTTTCCCAAGTGGTTACACCTTCTTCCTGAATTGATGCAACTGTAACAAACTCAATTTCCGTACCTGCTAAATAGAGTTTGAAACAGAGATCCAAATCATCGGTGACAGTGTTCTCATTCCAACCTTGACACTTTTCTAACAATTCCCGACGAACTAACATCCCATTACCGCGCAGTTCAGACATACCACCAATAGCAATGCGATGGGTTTGTAGAAAGCTATCACAATTCATTTCCATCTGCTGACAACAAGTTAAGAAATTGGTATTAGCATTAGAAATTGCTTTTCGTACTTGCACTGCACCGATCGCTTGC
The DNA here is from genome assembly GCF_053470305.1 of Nostoc sp. DSM 114160. Classification (NCBI taxonomy): domain Bacteria; kingdom Bacillati; phylum Cyanobacteriota; class Cyanophyceae; order Nostocales; family Nostocaceae; genus Nostoc; species Nostoc sp. DSM 114160. The sequence goes on from NZ_JBPFGO010000001.1 coordinate 797,862, forward strand.
TGATGAAACAGAGGTACTGTTTGCTGGAGAAAATTGGCTCTTAACTGAGCATCCGCATCACAGATTAGGATAATCTCCCCTTGAGTAAAGGGAAACACCGCATTCAATGCGCCTGATTTACCACCTTTTGATTCCCGTCGATGAACTTGTAAAGCTGGAAATTGAGTTTGTAATTCTTTCAAAACCTGGGGCGTTTCATCGGTACTACCGTCATCAACAACCCAGATATCTAGAGAATCGCTGGGATAATTCAGTTGGCATAAGCTGTAAACTAGATTAGCCAAGACTGGACTTTCATTTTTAGCCGGAACTAAAATCGAGACTGGCGGTAAATAAATTTCACTCTCCATCACCGCCGCCGCTGGTTTGGCTAACAGCATCCGTAACGTTTGCACAGTCAGGATTGCCGTTAATCCCAGCATCAACCATTGTGTTTCTGGTAGCCAGTGCAGCAAACTCACGCCACCCCAGACTAATAAAACTACTAGGGTTGCTTTGAGACGACGATGAAAGCTAGTATTTTTACTGAGTTGATAGGTACTTATTCCCACTTTATTTGCTACATCCTTTCGGTTCGTGGCTTAGTCCTGCGACGTAATAATAGCATCGTCACTGCTCCCAAAAGGAAACCCCTCACTCCTGCTACAACTGCTAGAATCCGCCCCAATGGGTTATTCAACAGAAAGAATTTTTACAAAGAAAGGCTGGAGGCAGTGTTTCGACTACGCTCAACTGCCGCGTAGTCGAAACTCAACAACCAGGCAGGTAAGATGCCTATCCCACAAGACTTAACTTTTGGTTTCGATATCGTATAACTGGCATAGAGTGAGGAGTTTTTGTTTGAGGCGATCGCGCACATTCTCAGGTAATATCACTACACAATCTGGCGCATACTGCATGACTTCGCGCATAAACCAAAATGTACTAGATACTCGCCTGACAACTCGTCGGACTCGCGCTTTATCTGGTATCCACTCATTAATATTGTCTTCTGGTTTAGCTTGATAGGCAAAAGCCAAGCCAGCAAATAGATGCATTTCCACTTCTATCTCAGCCAAACTTCGCCATTCACCAGAAATTGGCATAACAGCAGCTTCAGTAATCCTGTCTAATCGTAAACTCCAGTTGTGAACCAGTTCTGGTACATCAAAGTTTCCTTCTGTTTCTTCGCACCAGCAATCAAGATATACCCGCTTTTCGTGGGGTGTAACTTTGGCGTAACGTACAGTGAAGTTTAATAAGCGTCCGGCTGCATCTTGATAAGAAAGCTGAAATGGTTGGTTTCGCAAGATGTAGTTATCTATTTGTAATCGCCAAGCTGGGGGCAAATTCTCTAAGAAACGTTCGATTTCGCTTCGCAACGGTAATGATAATTCGCTGCGTTCGAGAAGTAAGTGTGCAATGATTTGCGCTTGTTCAATTTGCCCGATATCTGTCAACGCATTGATACATCTATGTAATGCCCTGATGCGTGGTTCTTTCCAATCGTTATTGTTACCGATGAGTAACTGACGTTGAGCGATCGCTTCTATTAGTTTAGAGATATTTGGGCGATCGCCCCACATCATACCGAATTCTAAGGCGATCGCTTCTAGCTCCGCTTTATCACGTTCTGATATCGACAGTGTAATAGATTGACCTTTTCGACTCATCTTTTATACGGACACTTTTATACTTATAAATCTTGTCAATCTCTATTTTGCGTGCCAATATAGTTTTTAACAACCAGTTACGGACACTATTTAAGTGTATGTCCGAAAATTACAGCATTACTCTCAAACCTGTTTACTCCCAAACCGTCCCAACACCTGACGGGGTGAAATTACCTCAAGATTGGTCGCTTTCTTGGCATCAGGCAGAAACTTTGAAGGCCTTGCGCGATCCAAATATTGATGTCGTGTTCAACACTGCGATGACTGGCGATGGTAAAAGTCTCGCCGGATACCTGGATATTTTGCAAAGACACTCTCCAGTTTTAGGGCTATATCCCACAAACGAACTCGCTAGAGATCAAGAAAAGCAAATTAAAGGATACATTGATAAATTTAAGCCTGAACATGAACCGCGTGTTAATCGGTTAAGTGGACAAGAATTAGAAATTTATGCTGAAGAAGAAAACTTAAAAAAAGGAGTAGCTTTAGAAACTCGCGCTGGTCAATCTGAAATTTTGCTGACCAATCCTGATATTTTTCACTATCTACATTATGGGGCATATTTACTTTATAAAGATAATCCAGATAAACTCTGGAATAGAATAGATAAGCGTTTTAATGTCATTCTTTTTGATGAACTTCATGTGTTTAAAGCGCCACAAATCGCCAGTGTAATCAACACAATGCTATTAATTCGTCACACCAACAGGCGTAAAAAGTTTTTATTTCTTTCTGCTACACCAAATCCGCAATTAATTGAGAGACTTAAATTAGTAGGTTTTCGCTGTCACCCCGTCAACCCAATAGAAGAAGAAGACCCCAAGTATCAATTTCCCGATACAATTGCTGAGTGTCAGCAGCTAGAAACCCAAGGTTGGCGCAAAGTCACGGGGGAAATATTTTTACAATTTGTCCCTTTACCACCAACTTCTAAAGCATCTGAAACTTGGTTGAAAGATAATGCAGAGTTGATTCTCAATCATTTACAAAAGCATCCAGGTAGCAAAGGCGCAATTATTCTTAATTCTATTGCTGCTGTGAAACGATTAAAGGATTTTTTTACACATTTTCTCCAGCCGTATAATTTCACAGTTGAAGAAAATACTGGTTTATCTGGGAAAAAAACTAAAGAAGAATCCCTAGATGCTGATTTAGTTTTAGGAACTAGCACTATTGATGTGGGTGTTGATTTCAAAATCAATTTCTTGTTTTTTGAATCAGCAGATTCGGGTAATTTTATCCAGCGTTTAGGCAGACTGGGACGACATGATGGTTATGAACGTGACGGACAGCAGATTGATTTTACTAACTTCACTGCTTATGCACTTGTCCCTGAATTTTTGGTGAAAAGGCTTTTTGAAAAAGATGAGAAAGATGAAGCACCACTATTGAAGTCAGGCGAAGTTTACGAACGTCCATTTTTTCACGATCAAATTAGGGATAAATACCGCAAAATTAATGATTTCACAGGCTATTACTTTAAATGGGGTGTTGTTCAATCTATGCGACTGGTTCGACAATTGGGACATCCTAATATTAAACAGCAATATGCAGCAGGTAGTCAGGAAGCACTAAAGAAAGATTGTGAGTTAGTTTTTAGAACTGACAAGAAACCAGTGAACCTTAAAGATGTGTTTGTTCGTAGCAAAAAATGGGAACGGGAATGGTACACACTTGCAAAAACTGATAAGGGAAATCCTATTTTAGAGGAGGCTGTGAGTTTTCGGGGTAAGAGTCCTTTACTGTGTGGAATTTACGATGATAAAGAGCAAAATGAGGCTGATAAGTTCAAAACCTACGATTTACCAGGAATTCTCAGCAACTTGGAAATTGAACCGATGAAGGGGACAGAATTTGAACGACTACGACAAGCGACTGCAGAACGCACAGATACAACTATTCCCAAAGGCAGATTTAAAAACTGTTTAGGATTTATGAAATTACTTCGCTATCGAGAAGAAAGACTAGATTGGAAATTTACTTATCCTGGGGACTTGAAACCCTTTGCTGATACTTGGGATGTACAGGTGTTGTTGGGTATTCAGGTTTGGCAACCTGCAAACTATTGGATTAGTGAAATTAACAAGCAATTGAAGAAACAGGCATTAGTTAGTTATCTGCTGCCTTTTCCCTTAGAGAGAGTACGTCAGCAAGGAAGATTGCCAATGCACTTTCAGATTTACCCAATTAGTGACCAATATAGTGTTTTAGATAATACACCACCATACTGCATTGCCTTCGGGCAGTCTGCACTATTGCTAGATACCTTGACACATTGGTTTAAGAGTAAAGGGGATGAGATATGGATAACGCCGTGTTGAGATCCCTAATAGGGATTAGTTTGGGCTTGCTGGAGATAGAGGAACGAGCGCCATTACGAACACAAAGCATTGTTTCAATCCCTAATAGGGGTTTGATAACCTCTACAAGTGCTATGAAGCACATTGACCAGCTATGCACATTATACTTCAAATAAGGATAAAAAATAAAATGGTCAATGATTGTGTTCGTATTAAAAAATCGCATATATTAATTAATAACAGGAAAATTCTACAGTTATATGAGAAACGAGCGCGAGTAGGAACACAGAACTGTACGCCCCGCCCTCCTTGATTTCATCGCTGGACTGGCTTTTAGGGCTTGATGTATCTGACTGGGATTAACTTCCCTCCACTTTAAATTGTGACTTTATAGTATCTGTAGCTTTCCCTGTTGTTCTTAACAATAAGGAAAAATCCACAATGAAAGATTTTAGCTACTCTGAAACATCAGGGCAAATCCTCTTGTTAATTCCATACAACTGGAAGCCATATTTTGAACACAAAGAAAATGTCAGTGAGGAAGTCAGAATCATCCTTGAACAGTTTGAAGAAAAAGTAAAGGATTTAAAGACTGCTCTTGATAAAAATTCAGTTCCATCAGATTTCAAAGAGGCAACTAATCTAGTTTTACTAATGCTCAAAGGATCAAGATAGGAACTAACCCAAAATTGTATTATCTAACATTATTCTCAACATAACAATAGCGTAGTAATGAGTAAATATGCTCCACTCGAATATTGTTAACTAGGAATAACACAGTTAGATTTCAAATTACAAATTGATAAAATTTGTACTTTTTCACATAGCTCTACAGTAACACTACTACTGTGGAATAGTCTGTAGAGCATTTTTTATAAATAATTAAAAGATGGTTAATTAAAAGCATATTTTAAGTTAAAAATAGAAGATATGCGAGGTTGTTTAGTATATATAACAATTTGAAATATTGCCATTATGAGTAATTCCATTTCAGACGATTATACACATCTACTTATGGAAGTACAACAACGGATTCGTTCAGCCCAGTACGAAGCATTAAAGGCAGTTAATCGGGAAATGATTAACCTGTATTGGGATATTGGGCAGATGATTGTTATCAAACAACAGGATGCTAGTTGGGGTAAATCAGTAGTAGAACAGCTAGCAAAAGACTTACAAGCAGAGTTTCCTGGTATTAGTGGTTTTTCTGCCAGAAATATCTGGAATATGCGGAATTTTTACGTCACATATAGCCAAAACGAAAAACTGCAACCAATGGTTGCAGAAATTGGATGGACTCACAATTTGGTCATTTTAGAAAAATGTAAAGATGACTTAGAACGAGAATTTTACATTAGAATGACTCGGAAGTTTGGCTGGACAAAAAACGTTTTAATCCACCAAATTGAAAATCAAACCTATGAAAAAACTCTGCTTAATCAAACTAATTTTGATCAAAGTATTTCAGCAGAGATACGTAACCAATTAAAGCTAGCAGTTAAAGATGAATATACTTTTGATTTTTTAGAATTAGCAGATGAACACAGCGAACGACAGCTAGAAGATTCAATTTTAGCAAAAGTTCAACCATTCTTACAAGAAATGGGTGGAATATTTGCCTTTATTGGTAGCCAATATCGTTTAGAAGTTGATGATGAAGAATATTTTATAGATATCCTATTATATCATCGCCGTTTAAAATGTCTGGTGGCAATAGAATTAAAAATTGGTAAGTTTTTACCTGAATATGTTGGCAAAATGCAGTTTTATTTAGCTGTTTTAGATAATACGGTAAAGCTACCAGAAGAAAATCCTTCTATTGGCATTATTCTTTGTAAATCCAAACAGAGAACTATTGTTGAATATGCACTAAAGGAATCTAATAAACCAATTGGTGTTGCAACTTACCAAATAGTTTCTAAAGTACCACAAGAATTAAAAAATCAACTTCCAGATCCAGAACAAGTTGCTAAATTGCTAGAAGGATTTGAATGAATGTTGACGATTAGCGATAATGCTGGAAAACTCAAATTTTATTTAATTTCATTTAATAAAAAAGATGGCTAAAAAAAGTAAAAAATCAGATGAATATCAACAACTATCACTCTTAGAAGCAGAAACAGAAAATGATTCAACCTCCGAACTCTCAGATGATGATTGGATGTCTGGAGATGATTCTGACTTTCAAGAAACATCTAATCTAAAAGTCGAAACACAATCAGCAGAACTCTTAACTCTCAAGTTACTGCAAGATGCAATTAAATCAGAAAATGACGATGATTTAATTATGCAGGATTTTAGTGATTACGTTTTACCCAATCTTTTACGGGTAGCGGTTGGAGTTACAGCCAAAGGTGGTAAATTTTTTGATTATTTCGATGAAAAGAGAGAAAAAGAAATAGAGAATTTTCACAAAAATAATTTAGGAAAAAGTCACAAAATAAAAGAGCCGAAAAAACTTGATCGAAGAAATGCAGGTGATCAATCTTTAAATACTCATTTACTCAATGGTTTACTACCAACTAATTTAATAGAACGTTGTCTAAATAAGCTTGATACCACTGCAAAAAGGGTAATTCAAGAACAAGAAAGGCGTTTGTTAATTGCTGGGTTTATTTTACATGATTTTGAAAAGTTTGATTATCGGCTATTTCCTAAAATGCCAGATAATTATAAAGCAATTAGCCAAGATAAGGAACAAGACATTCGCAAGTTATCTATAGATGCCCACCGCGAAATTATAGATGTTATAGTCTGTGAATTAGGTCTTGATAAATTTGTTAGCCCTGATGAACCAACAGCATGGCAAGAATATCGAGATGATTTGTTATTTATTGCCTACAATGCTCAGCGTCGAAATGATACAAATCTCAATGTTTCTGAGTATGGTTTACAGCCAATAATTGATGATTATATCCTGATATGTCTTGCTGATTTAACTTATTTAGCTGATTTACTTTCCTCAGTTATTAAGCATCCTCAAGATGCAGAACATCCTAGACTCAAAGAAATTATTCATAGCTTGAGTGATGGGCAATTAAAGTTTACCTATCACAGCATTGCTGAGAACCGTGGTGTTTTAACTAATGTGGTGAATAATGCTTTAGTGGACGCTCATATTAGTCTGAATACTGATGCAGATATCTACTATGAACCTTTGTTATATCTACCAACAGGCGTGATTTACTTGGCTTCGCGCAATGCTCCAGCTATCTCGCCGTCAGATTTACCAGACCGTGTAGTTAACAGTATTAAATCGCTTTGTGCGGGGCAATTACGCCTCAGACAAACAGGATTTGGTAGAGATGGCAAAGGCATGAAATATGCCGAATATTACAACTTATTTTTTGACGATATAGGCTTGATGAAAGTAGCCTTAGATGCTACATTAGGCATCTTAAACCCTAACAAAGATTCTGTTGCCAAAAGTCGCAGCGAAAATCTGAAGAAGTTTCAGCAACAAAATGTTTTATCTGCTGATTATGATTTCACATTTGAAGACGATATTCGTATTGACCAAATAGCAGAATTTGGCGATTTAGTTAGCCGTAAAATTTGGGAAGAGACAGTTAATCGCGTTGATTCTGCTCGTAAAAAAGATAAAAAGCTGCCAGCAGTTCCCGATTTTGATTTAACTCACAAAGTTGCAGAATTTTGGAATTTAGCAGAATGTTTACCCCAAATTAGAGAAATTCAACGCATTAACGAAAGTCTCAAAGAAAACAAGTTAAAGGGGAATACGGGAGGAGTACCTTATGAATGGTATTATCTGGCGGCTAAATATTTAGAACATCATCCAGGAATTGAAGATGTACGCGAACCTTGTCAGCAAGTCATTAACTATTTGACAACCTTAATTTCTCCAATACTTTCTCAATATAAATTACCTGATGGTTGGGATGATTTAAGGCTTTGGGTAAAACGAGTTGTGATGTTACCAGGCACTAATCAAGAGCCATCTGTTAAAACTCAAGTTGAAACATTTCTAAATGAGTTAGATAATTACAATGCTGCAAAAAAAGCAGGGCGAGGAAAACAATTAATCTGCTCAATTTCCCATTCTGCTTACACGGTTACTGAACAAATGGAATCAGCAGTTTTATTTACGCCTCAAGTTTATACAAATAAGCAAATGTTAGGAGGTTCTAACGCTAAACGCAATATCTCTAGTATTGCAGGTATGGAGATGATGCTGAGGCAAATATTGATGAATCAAACTCAAGCTGTAGGTAAACGATTTGAAGATGGTAAATATCGTTATCTCTACTTTTATCCTACTTATTACTTTACTCCAGAGACTAATAAGTTTTTGCAGAAAGCATACAATGGTATTGCTCAAACTCGCTTTGATACGAGCGTTCGTAATCATTTTATCAGTAAGGATTTACAGGCGAATTTGGGGCGCGATCGCTACCAAAGTGTAGATAGTTTCTTAATTGATGAAAATCTCCAGCGTGACAAGGATCGCACCTTTAAGCTTTCCTATCCTGAAGACCAGCCTTTAACATTTTACTTCATGGCGCTTCCGCCAGGAAGAGACAGCACCGATACAGAATCTTGGGTAATGCCAACTTGGTTAGCGTTTGCTTTCCCGATGATTTTAGATGTTAAAACTGTGGTTTCAGAGTCACCAATTCCACCTTTTAATGATGGGGCTGAATTTGAGGAAAGTGTTTTCCTTGATAGTGCGCCTCATGCTTTCCGTGCTTTAGTAAGGCGCGATCGCTTCCGTCTTGACTACATTCTCGAAGGTTGGAATGAAAACGGCATTCAATACCCAGCGCCTTTAAATGTGCTTACCGCCGCTTACGCCATTCATTTAGATGTGAATGCTAGACAAGGTAAGTCTGGTTACGATGCCAATTGGGGGAGATTCACAGAACTGGCTAAAGATTTTGAAACCAGTCCACTGTACGTCTTTTCTTATCTCAATCGCTGGGTACGTAATCAGGGATCGGAAACAGCGCGAATTGAAAAAATCCGGCTCTATACCTATCATTTTTATCCTTGTTTTGACCCTTATGTGAAATATGACACTAATATGGAGCAATTAATTGTGGGAGAAGCATCAAGTCTCAATCACCCAAAGAAATTAACAGATTTATACCGCATATTTTACCGAGCTAATAAGCGTTATAACCCTAAGTCTAACGCTGTGTTAAAACCGATTGATATTGCAGCTGAAACTATACTCAAAGCTGAGTCAAGCGTGTTTCAGGGAGAAACATTAGTTGCCGCTGTTGCAGCAGAAGTTTTTAAACTTATGGATCGTGTGCATTCTTCTACTGCTGAAGGACGCTGGATCATGAGCAAACGGGAACAAGAACGGCAAGCTGTTCTGGATTTTGCAAAGTATTTTGTAGAGGAGGTATTTGATAAATCATTTGCAGGCGATCGCGCTCGTTTAGCTGGTCGTCAACTCAACTTAATTCGAGATACTTGCGAATTTCTTTATCGTCTAGAAGATGATAAAGAAAATGCGGTAAAAGATGATAAATCTGTGGAAATAGATAACGACAATGAGTAGGGATTTGCCCTGACAATTTTGTTGAAAACGTAAATAAGTAATGAATAATTATTTGGAGAGCAATCATGGGACTTTTAAAAACTGTTGAACCTAAATTCTTTCAAACTGAAATTCCTTACAAACCAATGGGGAAATATGTTCATTTTTTAACTATCCGTATTACCGAATCTTATCCACTATTCCAGACAGATGCAGAACTGAATAAAGCACGAGTAAGAGCAGGAGTTAAAGACAAAACCACAATTAGCCGTTTGTCAATGTTCAAGCGCAAGCAGTCTACACCAGAGCGTTTAATTGGTCGAGAATTGCTACGTAACTATGGCTTGATGACGGCTGAAGAATGCGAATATAACGTGAATTTTGCAATGGATAATCCTGATTGCATCATTTACGGATTTGCTATTGGTGACTCTGGTTCAGAAAAATCAAAAGTTGTGGTAGACACAGCATTTTCAATTACAGCTTTTGATGAATCACACGAAACATTTACCCTCAATGCTCCTTATGAGAATGGCACGATGGCTTCCAAGGGTGAAAATGGTTCTAAACCTGGTGAAGTTACCAGTCGAATTAATCAACAAGATCATATTAGACCGCAAGTTTTCTTCCCTAGTATTGTCACGTTGAAAGATCCCACTGAGGCTAGCTTCCTTTATGTTTTTAATAATATTCTCCGAACTCGTCATTATGGAGCGCAAACAACCCGCACAGGTCGCGTAAGAAATGAGTTAATTGGTGTTGTATTTGCTGATGGAGAAATTACTAGTAACCTGCGTTGGACTCAAGCAATATATGACCAAATGAAATCTAATAATACTCTAAATCCTCCCGATCCACTAGATGAAGATGAAGTAATCACTGCTGCGAAAAATGCTATTGAGGCGTTAATGGCTGATGAGTTTATTGTTCATACAGATTTCATTGGTGATGCTTTTGTATCCCTAATTAATGAAGTCAAAACTTTAACAGGAAGTGAGAAAGGTATTCAGGCAATTTTACAAAAAGCTGATGCAGAAGCTAAAGATTATGCCAAGAAGCATATTAGTAAGAAGAAAACTACTGCTAAAGCGGGGAAAGAGTAATGGTATTTATTTATCGCTGTCAATTGGAGTTGCACGACAGCCTATATTACGCAACTCGTGAAATCGGGCGATTGTATGAAACAGAGCCAATAATTCACAATTATGCTCTCTGTTATGCACTGGGATTAGTTGATAGCCAAATCTACTCTACTACCGTTGCTGAAGAACATTCTTATCGCTATTTTTGTCCCAAACAAGTACCAAAATATGAGGAGCATCTAACGCCACTGAATCAACAGGGAATTTATGTAACTCCGGCGCGATCGCTCAATCATTCGTCTATCCTCAACACCTGGAAGTATGCTAACAACAACTACCACGTTGAAATGGAGAAAACTCAGAAAAATATCCCCAGTTTTGGCAGAGCGAAAGAAATAGCAGCAGAAAGTAAATTTGAGTTTTTTGTCATCTCCCAAAAAGAACTCAAACTACTAAAGTGGATTCGCTTGGGTAAATGGATGAGCAAGGCTGAAGTAACGGTTGAACCATTACCAAAACCTAAAACGGCTGAAGGTATCTTCACTTGTACACATCCATTAAATCCATTAGATGTAATGTTCACTAATCAAGTAATAAGCTATGATGTGGTAAATATGTCTCCAGTTAGCTTAATTCAGAATGTCCAAATGCGAGGTCAATACTATCAATTTGATGGCATTCAAAGCTTAAAAATTCCAGTTCGGATGGAATATCGTTTTCGGAGTTAACTAACTTCCAAACCCTTTACCATGTTTTTTAGCTTTTCGAGGCTCTATTGTCATTAACTCTGCTTTAAAACCTCTAGAGTCTTGCAACATCAACTTACGAATTCGCTGGTGTTGGTAAGCCTGTACGTCAGCAGCTAGAGGATGATCGGGGTCAATTTTTAGGTGAGTAATAGAAGAAACATATTTTTCTTTACTTTCGGGATTATTTGGCTCTTTTAGTCCGCACATAATCCCACCTTCATCTCCTGAATAGCCAACGAAATCAATTTCAAATTCTCTATCTGGATCGGCGTTTACTCCTTTTTGCTTTAATGTCTTCAAAAACTCCTTTCCAGCCCGTGTTTTTATTGGTAAGCTCTCTTTTAGTTTTTCAGTAAGTGCCTTTGCTGCATTGTAATCATCAATTCTCATCGCTCTAGCTCTTTATTTCAGTTCAAAAGGATTTTACTATAGTCTTTAACCTTTCCCCCAGCTACAAATTACGCTACAATCTTTAACCCCTGTTATTCCTGTACGCTCCCCACATCCCCAGTGAAACACTATCAACAACAAACCAACGCCTTCCCCAGCGACTACCTAAACAACTTGTGGGGAGAAATCCAAGCTTGTCCTTACTTTGCTATCAACAACCTCAACCGCGATTTTGTCGCCACTAAAGGATTTTCTGTAGTATTTCAGCGTTCTGGATTAGCAAAAGTAGAACAGCAGTTTCCCTACTTCAAGCCTTACCTCGATTTGGCTCTCCAGCCGAATTGTAATGCTTTTTACCTCAATCCTTTACAACTCAAAGAAGGCTCCCGCGTCGATCCGCATATCGATCGCTCTTTGCGTTCCTACTCTAAAACCATTGAACCGCCTGCGGTTGTCAGTGTGCTTTATGTGCGCGTACCTGCGGATATGGAAGGGGGAGAACTGGTATTGCGATCGCACAAACGCCAACTTGGGCAAATTAAGCCCCAATTCAATACTTTAGTTTATTTTCAAGGTGATTTAACCCATTCGGTTAATGCTGTCAAAACCCCAGGAAATCGCCTAAGTCTCGTTTGCGAACAGTATAGTTTGAGTGATGCTGAACTCCAGGAAATCCCTGAGTTTACTGTAGAGTCAAGAAGCACTCAGTCTACAACCAAAAAAAGAAAGTATGCCTCATAGTTTAGTGTTGAATTTGCTACCTCAATTGCCCATTCCACCACAATATCTTACAGGTAGACATCTCCACGCTCTATTTTTAACTCTCGTTAGTTCTGTAGATAAAGAACTAGGCGATCGCTTGCACGATTCCACCGCAGATAAAGCTTTCACTCTTTCTCCCCTGCAAACTAACTCCCCCCTTTTGAAGGGTGGTAAAGGGGGATTTAAATTGCAATATTCACATCAACAACCCATTCCCGCCGGAACTCCTTGTTGGTGGCGCATCTCTTTATTAGATGACACTCTATTTGGCAAACTTACCCAACTCTGGCTAAATCTTAATCCCAATCGCCCTTGGCATCTTGGCCCGGCTGACTTGTATATTACCAGCATTCAAGGCACACCCCAATCTATTCAACCTTGGGCTAATGCCAGTACTTATGCTCAATTATACGAAGAAGCTAGCGAGCGCAATTCTTCCATTAACCTTACCTTTTCCACGCCTACCGCCTTTCGTCAAGGACAGTATGATACTACCCTTCCTACCAGAGAATCTGTTTTCAATTCCCTACTTTCGCGGTGGAATAAATACAGTGGTATAGAATTTACTCAGATTGCGATCGAGTCAATTTTTCCTTCTTTTGTCAACATTCACACAGAAATATTAGCCGATTCTCGCAGCAAATTTATTGGCATTATTGGCGAAGTTAATTACAAAATTTTGGGACAAATTGAACCCATACAAATTAAGCAACTTAATGCTTTAGCTGATTTTGCTTTGTATGCAGGAATTGGTCGCAAAACAACTATGGGTATGGGAATGACGCGGCGGCTGTATTCTCCCTAATTTCAATCATCATTTAAAAACCATCTAAGTTATGAATCAAACTGAATATGTTTCCATTGCGGCATTGAATCAATATGCCTATTGTCCGCATCGCTGTTGTCAGCGAAAAGTCGAACGCATTGGCGGAGAACAGCCACGAGACGAAACAATTTTCTTTGCTGAGTCTCCTTCTAGCTAGGTTCCTGCATCTCAAATGCGCGGAGGGGTAGGTGTAGAAATTTCACAGCCAAAAAAAATGCTTCTATCCCTACTCCAGTAAGGCTTTGAAGCCATTATTCCCCTAATCCTCATCCGCGCAATCCCTGAAATGCTTATCAAAATACGATTTCAGCCTTTAAATTTTCCTGGCACTCTTTCCAAACGAATTCTCTAATGCTATGATTGCTCCAGAATCGCGCAACCGCACCTTGAAAACTAAATACAGCTTGGCTTTCAGGCTCCCGCTATTGCAATTTATCAAAATCCCTATTAGGGATTGAAACTACGCCTTGGCATAATTGCACCTAAAGAAACATAATTGCAATTTATCAAAATCCCTATTAGGGATTGAAACCTAGAGAGAAAATTGAACATACATGGAGCAAAACAATTGCAATTTATCAAAATCCCTATTAGGGATTGAAACAAGATACGTCTTGCGAAAAAGGCGCTTGCCCATGATTGCAATTTATCAAAATCCCTATTATACCAATTTAATATGAAGCTGCATATAATAGAGGAAACAAACTCGATAAATAAAAAGAACCATGAGCCGCCCTTTTAAGATTGAAATCGCAGAGAGCGAAGAAGAACTTAAAAAACGTTTACAAACAGCGAACTTAGGAACCCAGAAAGAAAAGCTTATTATGCTGTGGTGGATAAAAAGCGGGCAGGTTAAAGAGGAGCAAGATATTGGAAAACGCTTGGCAAGAGATACTTCAACGGTCACGAGATGGTTGCAGAAGTACAAAACTGATGGGATATCAGGCTTATTAGAAATCAAAAAAGCACTCTTGTGCAAAACGGAAAATCGATGATGCTGCGATCGCAGCACTCTCAGAGGAGTTAAAAACAGGAAAAGGCTTTAGTAGCTATGGTGCAATAGTTGAGTGGTTAAAAAAAGAACATGGACAAGATATAGAGTATGCAACGGTTTATGCCTGGGTTCGATATCGATTAGGGGCAAAACTAAAAGTGCCTCGCCCTCAAAGCCATAACCAGGACGAGAAATTAGTATCTGAATTTAAAAAAAACTCGGAATCATTCTTAATTGTCTAGAAAAACATCTTTCCCCCGGCAAGTGTGTTCGTTACTTGTGCCAGGATGAAACTAGGGTTGGACTCAAAACTCTTACAGGAAAAGTGATTACAGCTTCCGGAGTTAAGCCCACTGTTAAGGTGATATGGCCAAGAGATAACTTTTGGATTTATGGTGCAATTGAACCATTGACTGGAGATCATTTCCTTTATGAATATCCAAAACTAGATGGCGAGTGTTTTCAACAGTTTTTGGATTGGCTATCTGTACAATTAGGCTCGGATTATGCAATTTTACAGATTGACCAAGCACCAGCTCATACAAGTTCCACGATTAGCTGGCCAGAGAATATTATTCCTCTATTTCAACCACCATTGGCTCCTGAACTCAATCCTATCGAAAGGCTTTGGCAAGCTCTCAAGAAACCTCTCAAAAATCAACTTTTCTCTTCTCTACAAGCTTTACGCGATCGCATCCAAGAAATATTCGATCAACTTACACTTGAACAGGTAATATCTATCTCTTCTTATAACTTTATTCTCGAAGCTTTATTCTATGCAGCTTCACATTAAATCGGTATTAGGGATTGAAACTTTCAATATGCTTTGGATTAACAATTATTCTTTTATTGCAATTTATCAAAATCCCTATTAGGGATTGAAACAATAATCCTTTTTTCATTTAACGAGCCTTCTTACATTGCAATTTATCAAAATCCCTATTAGGGATTGAAACAACAAGAATAAGAGTAATTTTACTGAATCATCATAAAATTGCAATTTATCAAAATCCCTATTAGGGATTGAAACAACTTTTAACTTCTGATATCAAAGAAGAAACTATATTGCAATTTATCAAAATCCCTATTAGGGATTGAAACTGCCAAAAAATGAATTTAAAAAATTGGGGAGCCGTGGCATTGCAATTTATCAAAATCCCTATTAGGGATTGAAACAGTGCTTTTAGAATTCCCATTAGCATCGGTGTAGATTGCAATTTATCAAAATCCCTATTAGGGATTGAAACCTTTCTGCGGCGATCCTGCATGTGCAGCAAATTATTGCAATTTATCAAAATCCCTATTAGGGATTGAAACGGTAGTAGCTCAAGCAGCTTAAGCAATTCGGTCTGATGAATTGCAATTTATCAAAATCCCTATTAGGGATTGAAACACAAGTCTGACAAACGCGATCGCTCGTAACTGTCATTGCAATTTATCAAAATCCCTATTAGGAATTAAAATATTTACTTATAGGTGTTCATTATTTACTGAACACCTGAAGAATTTAGTTAAGTTTCAGCAATATCTTTGTTAAGCCATCGCCTAACCGCTCAATAGATTCTTGCTGTTTCGGATCTTTTAATGCGCCATCAGCATTAAAGGCTTCATAAGCTTTGGATACTGCTACTTGGTCGGGAAGCACCAAAACTTTGATGTTTCCCAAAATAGAGCGTAGGTGAACTAGCCCCCGCAAACCACCAAGAGCGCCTGGGGAAGCGCTCATAATACTAGCAACCTTCCCTGCAAAAGCAGTCAAAGCCAAAGGTGCTTCATTTTGATATGGACGAGATGCCCAGTCAATGGCGTTCTTCAAAACTGCTGTGAGTGAACTGTTATATTCCGGCGAAGCAATCAGCAATCCTTGATGAGAAATCATCAAGTCCTTAAACGTGCGGGCGTTGGCTGGTAGTCCTTCTTGAGCTTCCAAGTCTTCATCATACAGAGGTAAGGGCAAATCGCGGAGGTCTATATAAGTCACTTCTGCGCCAGCTGCCTTAGCGCCAGCCGCCGCAATTTTTACCAGTTTTTTGTTGTAAGAATCTATCCGGGTGCTGCCAGCAAAGGCGAGGATTTTCGGTGTAGATGCCATAATTCTAGGTTGAATGGGAAGGATTAACCTGTTCAGCTGCATTATCCTGTTTTCAGGCGATCGCTATTTGTTACTTTTAGAGTTTCTTTACAAACTTTTTCTAAGTTACAAAATTACACTAATTCTAGTGAAGACTGAAAATTTGCCTTTGGAGTCGAAATATGAATGCTCACAAGATAGAAGTCGTTTTAACTGAAGATGGAACTTTGACACTACGCGGTTTACCCTTTCATGCCGGAGATGCTGTGGAAGTGATTATTCTGGAAACGAAAACTCCACACCACCAAGCAGCGCCAAAACCTAAATTTGAGACAAATCCAAATCTATTACACAACACACAGCCATACCGTTATGACGATCCAACAGAACCCGTCGCCCTAGAGGACTGGGAAGTTTTGCAATGATTGTACTTGATACTCATATTTGGGTTTGGTGGGTTCAGAACGATTCACGACTGACTAAGCAACAGCGACAATGGTTACAAGATTACAAGTCTGATGGTTTAGGAATCAGCATTCTTTCTTGTT
The DNA here is from genome assembly GCF_053470305.1 of Nostoc sp. DSM 114160. Lineage (NCBI taxonomy): Bacteria > Bacillati > Cyanobacteriota > Cyanophyceae > Nostocales > Nostocaceae > Nostoc > Nostoc sp. DSM 114160. The sequence continues at coordinate 814,742 of NZ_JBPFGO010000001.1, forward strand.
GGGAAGTAGCCAAATTGATAGAAAAAAAAAGACTAGTTTTACCTTTGGCTATTGACAAATGGCTAGAAGCTGCTTTGAGTTATCCAGGAGTACAACTATTAGATTTATCTGTGCCGATAATCATTGACTCAACTCAATTAAACGGCTTCCATAGCGACCCATTTGACCAACTTATTGTGGCTACAGCCAGATTTTATGATTGTCCTTTGTTAACTTCAGATACCAAGATTATTAACTACTCTGGTGTGAAAACACTGAAGTAGATTTAGATCGCTATTTGTTACTTTTAGAGTTTCTTTACAAACTTTTTCTCAGATTATGGCGAATTGGTCAGATTCTTATCTTGGCAAGTTACGACAAATTGTAGGCGATCGCCTACTTCTATTATTTGGGGCACGCGTGATTATCGAGGATAATTTGGGGCGCGTTTTATTGCAAAAGCGGAGTGATTTCAAACTTTGGGGGCTACCTGGTGGCTGTCCAGAAGTAGGTGAATCTGCCGAAGACTGTTCAGCACGAGAGGTTTTTGAAGAAACTGGTTTAACGGTTAAGCGTTTTGCAGCTGTGGGATTTTCTTCTAACCCATCCTTTGAAGCTGTAACTTATCCTAACGGCGATCGCGTCCAAAATTTCATTTTAATTTTGCGAGCCGTTGAATGGTCAGGTAGTCTCGCTTGCTTAGATGGAGAATCGCTGGCGCTGGAATTTTTTGATTTGGCTGACTTACCGACGTTAATGCCAAACGATCGCCCTGTTTTGGAAAAGTTTCAAGAATACAAAAAAAGCGGCGAATTTCTGATGTTCTAAAGCATTTTTTCTAAAAACTGCTTGGCGCGCTCGCAGCGAGGATTTTGGAAAAACTCGCTAGGAGTAGTATCTTCAGCTAAACTTCCCCGATCGAGAAACATAATCCGATTGGCAACTTCTTTGGCAAAGCCCATTTCATGAGTAACGATCGCCATTGTCATTCCAGATAGTGCTAAAGCTTTCATCACTTCCAGCACATCTTTGACCATTTCGGGATCTAGTGCAGAGGTGGGTTCATCAAATAAAATCATCTCAGGTTCCATTGCTAATGCACGGGCGATCGCTACTCGCTGTTTCTGTCCCCCAGATAGTTTAGATGGATACACAGACACTTTTGATTCTAAACCTACCTTCTTCAGCAATTCTAAGCCATGTTCTGCTGCTTTTTGCTTGTTTACTCCTTTCACCTTTATGGGCGCGTAGGTGACATTTTCCAGCACATTCATGTGGGGAAACAAATTAAAATGTTGAAATACCATCACCAAATGCTGGCGTACTTTCGCAATGTTGGCCTTGGGATTGGTAATTTCTTGGTCGTGAAAGTAGATTCTGCCTCTGGTGGGTTGTTCCAACAAGTTTATGCATCGCAGAAAGGTAGACTTACCTGAACCAGAAGGGCCTAATATGGCAACCACTTCCCCTTGGTAAAACTCAGTGGAAATATCTTTGAGTACGTCGAGATTGCCAAAGGATTTAGATAAGAATTCCGTGCGAATGACTACATTACTCACTTTCTCGTAACCTCCTTTCTAAAGCGGATGCACCCAAAGTCATACCCATTACCAAAACATAGTAGATTAACCCTGCAAATAGCAGTGGTTCAAAATAAATATATTTGTTTGCACCAACGATTTGAGCGCTGCGTAATATTTCCACCACCCCAATCGTTGACACCAGCGCGGAATCTTTGAGTAGTCCAATAGTTTCATTTACCAATGCGGGGAGAATGTTCTTCAATGCTTGGGGCAAAATCACATCCCACATCATCAACCAATAGGGAACACCCATAGACATCGCCGCTTCACTTTGTCCTTTATCCACCGCTTGAATTCCACCCCTGATGGTTTCCGACATATAAGCGCCAGAATTCAGGGTAAAAGTTAGCACCCCAGCCTCCAATGCAGAAATATCATAGCCTGTAAGCTGGGGTGTTGCGTAGTAAACCAACGCCAACTGTAATAGCAAAGGTGTACCTCGAAAAACAGAGGTGTAGGCGTTCGCAACCCAGGTAAGCGGCTTGATGCCGAGAATTTTTAACAGAGACAGGATTGTTCCCCAAATTAACCCCAAGGTTACAGATAATAGCGTGAACAACAAAGTTAATGGGATTCCCCGCAGAATAAAGGGAATGTCGGGAAGAATTCTGGTGAAGTCGAGATTCAATCCGCCTTTAGCAGGAGTTGAAGATGCAGAATTGGCGGCGGTATTCTGTGAAAACCACTTGGTTACTAGTTTAGGCAATGTGCCATCGTCCTTCATTTGTTGAAGGACTTTGTTAAACGGTTCTACAAAAGAAGAACCTTTGGGAAAAGCGATCGCCGATCCACTTGCCTCTTCCGAGGGAATAGTATTAAATTCTAAATCTGGGTTAGCTTGGGCAAATCCCTTAGCGACGGTATCCTCAACAATTGCGGCATCAATTCGCCCAGATTTGATTTCCTGAACTACTTCCGGCACTTTATTGAGTTGCTTTAGCTGAATACCTGCAACTTTTTTAGCAATTTTTTGAGCATTTTGTTCTTGTATCGTTCCTAGTTGCACCCCAACTTTTTTTCCTGATAAATCTTGAGGTTGCTTCAGATTGCTACCTTTAGGAGCGACAATGGTATCTTTGGCTTCGTAATAAATAATTGAAAAATCAATATTTTTTTGACGTTCTGGAGTTGGAGTCATCCCAGCCATGACAAAATCAGCGCGATTTGCTTGAAGTGCAGGGATTAATCCATTAAAATCGGATTCCATTATTTGAAGTTTAAACCCTAGTTTTTCAGCAAGGGTTTTGGCAATATCTATATCAAAGCCAACAATTTGGCGATCGCCTCCTTTTGTATCATAAAACTCATAAGGAGGATAATCTGGGGAAGTAATCATCGTCAGCGTGTCTTTCCCTAAAGGTGAGGCAGCTTTTAGAGAATTACTATGTCCGATGATGATGCTGATTCCTACTGCTGCTACAACCAGTATCGTTAATAGACTTCTTGCAAAAGTCGGGAAAAGGGTAAGGGGAAAGGGGGAAAGGTTTGTTATTTTCCCTTTCCCCTTTAACCTTTTCCCTTTTCCCACCTCTTGCAAAAAGAACTTTTGCAAGAGGTCTAATAGCCATCCTTTTTTTTTCTTCATAAAATATTCCGCACCTTAAACTGCTACATCAATCGAGCAAATAATACCTGTGATATCATGACCGCTAAATGGCTATGGTGTACACACAAATTTTCTAAATATTTCCCCACTTCTTGCTCTGCAATGCCATTGCATCGACTTGTTATGCCATTGCATCGGCTTGTTATGCCATTGCATCGGCTTGTTATGTCATTGCATCGGCTTGTTATGTCATTGCATCGGCTTGTTATGCCATTGCATCGACTTGTTATGCCAATGCATCGACTTACAAGCCCTAATTAATGCATGGTAAAGTCTCTGCTTAGGGAACTCCAATAAATTATTCAATCTTGTGGGGTGGGCAACATGAGCGCCCAATTCACAGGGGACGGGCAAGATGCCATTGGTGTCAACTTAACGTGAAAGCCAGCCGAGAACAAGCTTTTAGATATTGTCTCGGTTGTCTCGTTCCCAGTCTCCGACTGGGGATGTTCGTCGTTGAGGCTCTGCCTCAAGACTTGCGGCAGAGCCGCTTTTGAGTTGCATTTCCAGCCAGAGGCTGGAAACGAGGTTTGAAAGGGAGTTTGAGCTTAAATTGACACCACTGGCAAGATGTTTATCCCACAAGAAATATTGTGATATTTTATTACTTGGAAGTCCCTTAATCCCATGAAAACTTCGGGACTGTCAAATTCTGACTTTAGTCGCTTCCAGCAGCTTAACGCTGGCATAAATTGCATCAATATAAGGTGTGGGAATTTGAGTAAGTTTTCCCAATTCTGCCACCGCGCCAACGATCGCATCTATCTCCGTAGCGCGTCCGGCTTCAATATCTTGTAACATTGAGGTTTTGTGTGCGCCAACGTTTTCTGCGCCATTAATTCGCTGTTCTAAAGTGATGCCAAATTTTATACCTAAGTTTTCTGCGATCGCTTGAGTTTCACTCATCATTTGTCGCGCTAGTTCGCGGGTGAGGGGATAGCGGCAAATATCCTCTAGAGTCGCACCAGTTAAGGCACTGATGGGATTAAATGCCACATTTCCCCACAACTTGATCCAAATTTCCGTGCGAATTTGATTGCGGATTGGTGCTTTGAATCCTGCCTGTTTTAAAGTTTGTGCCAATAATTGGATGCGATCGCTTTTACTACCGTTGATTTCACCCAGAGTAAAGCGATCGCCTTCAATATGTTTAATTACACCTGGTTCAATTATCTCAGTTGCCGGGTAAACAACACAACCGATGGCGCGTTCAGCACCGATACTAGTTTCAATAATCCCATCTGGATCGACAGATTGAATCCGCGTACCTTCAAACTCACCGCCATGCTGACGAAAGTACCACCAAGGAACGCCATTTTGGGCTGTCACCACCATTGTTTGAGCATCGTAGAGTGCTGGGAGAAAAGGTGCGATCGCGGCTACACTGTGAGCCTTCACAGTTAAAATTACTACATCTTGCGCCCCTGCTGACTGGATATCGCTAGTTGCCAGAAATGGAGTAGCAATTTGGCTAGAACCATCTGCCATAAGTAACTTCAGCCCATTTTTTTGAATTGCCTCCAAATGAGAACCACGCGCGATTAATGTCACCTCTTCACCTACCAGTGCCAATTTCGCCCCTAAATATCCACCAATCGCACCCGCGCCAACAATACAGATTTTCATTTGTTCAAAAGAATTATTAAGTCGTGGAATACGGTATCCAGTCGCTTTTACCCTCAGCAAAAAGCGGGGTGAGATTTATAGAAAGTGGTATTATCTGAATTAATTATCTATCAATGTTTGCGGTACTGTACTTCGTGGTTGAATTCATCTTGGTTAGACTCAATATTTTTAAAAAATGTCGATCTGACAAACCCTAGATTCTGTAGTAAGGCAATAGAACGGTGATTTTTTACATCAACGTCAGCACTAAAATCAAGATTTTTGTATGTCTCAACTAAATAATTAATCATACACTTCACCGCTTCGAGCGCATAACCTTTTCCCCAGAAATTAGGGAAAAATACATATCCAAGCGTTGCACTATTATCTATAGTAATTGTTGCTTGAACATATCCAACGTAGCATTTCTCCACAATAGACCAGACAGCCCAGTTCAACCAAATCTCCGTTCCATCCGGTGATTGACGACGTGCCAAAACCACGTAGCGATCGCGAAGCAATTGAACGCTTTGTGGCGGCACATCTTCAATAAACTTGTATATACTAGCACTCTGTAATCCATTAAAAAGCAGTTCGGCATGATATGGTTCTAGTGGTTCTAAACAGAGTCGTTGAGAGTACATTTTCATTTGCGATCTAGACCGAATACCTTCGACTAGCTTACCTTCAACATCAATCTGTGAATGTAACAGTACCCGATATTGATTAACCCTCAAACAGCTACGCTTTGCAGCGCTGACAGCAGGTCTTGATAAACAGATTTTGAGGCAGCTACAATCAATCCAGGCATACTATAATTTTGACAAGTATGCAGTGGCGGTAAAGTCGAACCGTCCAGAGTAGTTACAATCCAGCCAGCCTCTTTTGCAATAAAAGCGAGTGCAGCACTATCAAGAAATTTGCCCGATTTAATCGCTGCTCCACTCAAATCGCCACTGAGAATACCATTGAGATTGGGAATTTGAATATCACTAGAGTAATCATTCGCTATATCGATTACTTTATATCGATCTTTTAATAAATGTGCGATGGAATTCATTCCCCATCCCAATAAAATAGAAGGTTTGGCGGATGTTATATCTAATGGGGCACAGGCTTCTAAGTTCATGTCTAGCGTGCCTTTAAAAGCACCTTCACCTCGAAGGGCGTAAAAATAAACGTTTTGGGCAGGAGAAATGGCAATTACTGCTTCAAAGTCATCCGCATTTAGAATACTGAGAATAATTTGGTAATTAGAATGTCCATCCATATAAAACTTCGTACCATCAATCGGGTCAAGTGTTACTAAGTAATCACCTTCTGAACCGAGTTCGATAGCGCGAAAATATTTGGTATTATTAGAACTTTCATATTCTTCACCATAAAAGCGAATATCTGGAAAAGTTCCTAGTAATACTACTTCTACTAGATTTTGAATAGCCACATCTGCATCAGTAAGGGCGGCACTAAAAAAGTTGTTTGCTTGTTCTTTGGCAGGAAGTGCAGCAATTTTTGGTTGTAGAAAATGGGCATAGGCTGCTGCTACTTTCAGATGGGGAAGTAAAGTCTCTAAAATTAATCGAGTAGTTGGTGTTGTGGACATTGCAGCAAACTCCTTTTAGAAATAGTCTATCGTCAGCAGGCGATAGAATTCTATATCTAGACAAAATTACGGTATCATTTGGATGCAATGATACCACCGTTGCTATATTACTTTAATCTGTATGTTTCAATGAACCATAGAAAAATCGCAAGTTTTCTAGTAAATTTAAGAGTCTAAGACCGAACGTCAACACTTAGTACAGTATTTCATTAATTAATCGCGAATTAAATTTGACCATACCCTACAATGCTAATGCGGCAGCTGCATTGTTAATGCATCGGCTTGCATTGTTAATGGATCGGCGGCCTTGTTAATGCATCGGCTTGCATTGTTAATGGATCGGCGGCCTTGTTAATGCGGTGGCTTGCATTGTTAATGCGGTGGCTTACATTGTTAATGCGGTGGCTTGCATTGTTAAGGGAACTCCAAGAAATAAATTATCCAATATTGTGGGGTGAGCATCTTGCCATTGGTGTCAACTTAACGTGAAAGTCAGCCTATAACCAGCTTTTAGATATTGTCTCGTTCCCAGTCTCCGACTGGGAATGCCGTCAAGGAGGCTCCGCCTCCCTTGCTGGCGGCAGAGCCGCCAAGAGCAACATTTCCAGCCTCTAGGCTGGAAACGAGATTTGAAAAGGCTTTTTAACTTAAGTTGACACCAATGGCATCTTGGCCGCCACATAAACGCGTAGCAAGATCCCTATAAGGGTACAATTTTGAATTGTTATTGATGGTTTTAGGAAACTTTTTCGAGTTTCTTCTGAGTAAATTTGGATAGATTGTGGCCTTTGAGTACTGAAAATGTGCCAAGAGTACCAAGAATGAGTAAGCTCAGGATAGAAGTAGGTTCAGGAACAGTGACTATAGTTGCAGAAAAACTAATAGGTAACTCACTATCTTCTAATCCTAAATTTTCAAAACCTGGTATGATTGGCGGCGCAGAAAATACCTCTAAATAACCTGGTGTCGGCAAAAAACTCGCAAAAAATGGACTAGAATAGTTTCCTCCCGAAGTGGAATACCCAAAACCATCACCTGTTAACTGCTGAGTATTAAGACTAATTAAATTATCAACATTAAAAGGTTCGTTTCCTGGGATCGGAGTCCCAGCGGGTTGCAAACCAGTAATTGTTTCACCATTTCGCGTACCAGTAATTCCAGTAATTAAGTAAAAACCCAAATCATTAGGGGTGTCATTAGTGGTGAAAGTACCATTCGCCTCTATGCCAGTACCAGAATAATTCCAACTCCAACTTAAAGCAGAAGCAGATGGCATTGTCCCGAAAACTAATCCAGATGTGGTGACGAGGGCTATGGCAGATAGAGTTAGATTTTTCATGGAAGTCGTTACTGCGATCGCGGATCTTGTAGAAGGCTCCCGTGTATTATACGGAAGGAAAGATAGTATTATCAATCTTGGCTATTTCCTTAGCAGCGATTGCATAACCACGCCAAAGCAGCATCAACATTACTAACCTGCTCCCCTGGCGGGATCGCTGGACGATTTACCATCACAACCTTTACGCCGAGTTCTCGCGCTGCAATTATCTTGGGCTTTGTGGCATCGCCACCGCTATTTTTGCTGACGATGGTATCAATGTTATTCTGAATCAGAATTTGTCTTTCATTATTGAGAGTAAAAGGGCCGCGATCGCACAATACGATCCCCGGCGGTACTAAAGCATCATCGCTAGGAGGGTCAATCATCCGCATCAAAAACCAAATTTTCTCCAAATGAGCAAAAGCGGCGAGTTCCTGTTTACCAACTGTCAAAAACACTCGCTCTGACTGATTTTGCAGCGCGGTTGCTGCGGCTGCAACGCTGTCAACTTCAATCCAGCGATCGCCACTTTCTTTTTCCCAAGGCGGACGGATTAACATCAAACGGGGGACTCCAACTTCCGTTGCTGCATCTGCCGCATTGCAGGAAATCTGACTAGCAAAAGGATGGGTTGCATCAATTAATAAGTCGATTTGCATGACTCGCAGATAGCTAGCCAATCCAGCCACACCGCCGAAGCCTCCAACCCGTAAATCGCCCAGCGGTACTGACGGTTCGCGGGTGCGGCCAGCTAGAGAGGTGATTACTTCTAACCCTTGGATAGTCGTAACTTTGGCAGCTAATTCTGCTGCATCACCCGTCCCACCCAGAATCAAAACGCGCATCATTAAGATAAAGGTGGAATTTTTGCTAAAATCCCCTTTTTCATCGCTTCTGGACGTTCTGACCAAGGCAGCAAACCATCTGCTTTAGCATAGTATTGACTAGCACATTCCAATACCGCAGACGCACTCCCATCAACGGCTAAATCACCAAATAAATATGTTAATTTGCCTTTGGCACTAAAGGCAACTACACAAGAACGATTACAAGCACTCATGCATTCAACTTCCTGAATCGGGAATCGATCTCGTAACTCCCAATCTTGTGCCAGCTGCTGAAGTTGGTGTAAAAGTTTTTCACCACCACTTTCACCTAAGCGTTTTCCATTTTGCCAAACACTGGCACAGGTTTTGCAAACAAATAAAGTATGTTCAGCAACTTCCATTGGACTGGTTGGGGAAATATTTACAGTCGTAGTCATCTGTACCTCGCAGATATGTGAAACTAATAAATCTATTTCGGCGGGCATCCTGACTCACTCAATTTGAGATTTTCGATTTAGTTCCTGAATCTCAAATTAGTTCACAGTTGCGGGGGGACAGTGCCGGATTTGCACCGAACTTTCCCCGTTACCTCTGGTGGCTGACTCCCACCAGAACCGAATAACCTTATCGATCATACACTAGGGTTATCGGAGAATACGAAACAGCAAACTTTGCGCTCACGCTCAAACTGGACGACAACTAGATAAAATACTGTGCATCTTGACTACTTTAACGTGAGTCTCCAACGGAGGCGCACCTGCGGGAAGGGCGAAAGAAACAAGTCAAATCCTCTTCCCCTCTAACTTCTGCCTCCTGCCTCCTGCCTTGTTTCTTAGGAGTTCGATGAACTTCTCCCGGACAACCTCCCTCTCCCACAGGCAAAGGGAGGAGCTACGAAAGATTAGGGTTTTGGCTCCCCTCTCCGTCTCGGAGAGGGGTTGGGGGAGAGGTCAAAAAAGGGCTTGTCGAACTCACGTTACTTTAACTGTATCAGTTAGAACTTAAGGGGTGGACATCTACAATTTTGAGCGAACAACACAAAGCATCGCCGTATTCTGTACCTAATAAATCAAGCCAAGGTAGAGAACTAGATGTAAGTTGATGAGGCAGTATGTTGCTTTATTGTTGTAACATTTTCAACAGAACCTCTGGGCTGTCCATTTTATCCATGACAACCTCAATAAAAGCAAGTTGGTCATGGTTTTGTTGAGCTGTTTGTAATGCTTTGTCTAACTGGGATTCGGTACTAACTTTAATTGCCCAGGCATTGCCAGCGAAAACTTCAGGAAGCTGATGATAATTCCAAGGTTGAATGTCGTTATAGGGCATACGTTCACCGTGAATATCACGCTCTATAGTATATCCATCATTGTTGAGTAAAAAAATAATCGGTTTTAGATTATAGCGTAAGATGGTTGAAAGTTCTTGTGCAGTCATTTGGAAAGACCCGTCACCAACTAGTAGGATAGAGCGACGTTGTGATGCAGCGATACCTGCGGTGGGCTTCGCCAACGCACAACCAAGTAATGAACCAACAGAGTAACCAATCGATCCCCAAAGTACTTGCCCAACGAAAGTAGCTCCTTTTGGTAAAGGAACGGTAGAAGCGCCAAACAAACAAGTTCCAGTCTCGGCAACAATAATGTCATCTTCTTGGAGAAAATGAGCAAATCTATACCAAAAATGTTGCTGCGAAATCGGTGCCGAAGAGTCGCCAACGATAGGCTCTATAAAACCAGGATCTAAATTCTCTGTTGCTGATTTGAAGTAAAGCGTTTGAGGATCGCGGTGCTGCAACCGTTGGCTTAAAGCAGAAAGCACATCTGCCATAGCGACATTGTTGTATAAAGCATGTTTAACTTTTACATACTCCCCATGCACTTCAATAGTTTGGCTGGGATCGAGTTTGGCAGAAAACTTGCCTGTGTTGAAATCAGTCATCAAAGCACCGATAGTTAAAACACAATCTGCCTGCTCAATACGTTTTCTAACAGATTCCTCACTGGCAGCACCATTATATATGCCGATGAATTGGGGGTGGCTTTCTTCTAGCAATCCTTTGCCCATGTTCATCGTGGCATAAGGGTATCCGGTAGCTGTTAGCAGTTCTCGCAATTGTTCGTGCAAGTGATAACGAGCTACACCAATATCAGCAATAATCACAGGTTGGGAAGCTTTTTCCAGTATATTTACACAGACATCAACTATTTCTGCTATTGTAGCGCCATCACTCTGAAATACAGGGGGTATAAACAAATCAGATGGTGCAGAAACCTCTGTGAGAGCAACATCCATAGGTATGGAAATATAAACAGGTAATTTCTTCAGCAAACAGATACCTAAAACTCTGTCAATTTCCGTTGTTGCATTTTCCTTTGTTAAATATGCTTGAGCCACCGTTACCTGTTGATACATTCGGGCAAAGATTGAAAAATCACCAGTACCAAACGTATGATGGACAAGTGAACCAAGAGCTTGAATTTTAGTTGCAGGAGCACCAGTAATCGCTACAACCGGAACGTGTTCAGCATAAGCGCCAGCGACACCATTAATAGCACTGAGTTCACCAACACCAAAGGTAGTTACTAATGCCGCAACACCATTAATCCGACCATAACCATCGGCAGCATAAGATGCGTTAAGTTCGTTGCAAGTAGGAATTAACTCGATGCCATCGTGGTTAACAATATAGTCGAGAAATTCCATATTATAGTCTCCAGCAACGCCAAAGATATGCTTGATGCCGATTTGCTCCAGACGAAGCAATAAATAGTCGCTAACAGTAAACTTTGCCATTGTCCAAGCCCAAATTTTACCCCTTTAGAGTATGAAAACTTTAACTTAGATGCGTATCTCTGAAGTAAGAATAGGATTGTGACTTTTGCCGTTCAGCTTAAAAACTGAGCATAATCATAGACGTTTATCTAAGAAGAACTTCTACCGGAAGGTTAAAAATCAAGATAAATAGTTATTTCTAAAGAATTAAAAGTATTTCTTGTAAGTGGTTCTTGAGAAAGATGTTTTCAAGACTAGGGTTTGGTGTCCTAGTTAATATGTACAATTTAGTTTGTTCATTTTTCAAATATAAAATTGATTTTTCTATTTAGCTCGATGAAAAAATAATACTAAATTAGCCGAAATAACGAGTACTTAGAAAATAGCCTAGTGTTGATAAAATTTTTGAAAATAATCTAGTGGGATTTTGTTCTATGAATTACCTCATTGCAGTTTTACCAAACAAATCAAAAGCAGAAGCAGCTTATTCTGCCTTAACAAATGATGGTTTATCTCCAAACCAAGTAGATATCTTGGGCAATGGTTATAAAAGTGCTGATGATTACAACCTGATTGATCCGAATCAACAAGCTCGTAAAGGAGCAAAGCGATTATTATACAGGACTTACGCAACTGGCACAAAAAGGGGGTAAGGTGCAGCCCTAGCCAGCGACAATTCAACTCAAACCAAGCACATAAGAATACTTGGGCGTTTTAGTTGCTGAATTAAATAATTAGAAAGCAAATTATGCTTGATTTGATAAATAGTTTGACCAGTTTGATAGGCTAAATTCTTTAATCTAATCCAAACCAACATTGCACAAGCAATATGATTTCTTTGAAGCCTAGCTTTACGACATTGACAAGATTCAATGCCTGTTAGTTGTTTAATCTCTCGGTGAAACTCCTCGATTTTCCAACGAATTTTACACACCTCTTGTACAACATCCGTGGAGCTTTGAGATAAATCGTTAGTGGCGATATAATCCGTTCTGTTGGTAGAAACAGTAACCCGGAATAGTTTCACTTTTTTCTTAGCTGGGAACCCTTTAATTTTAATTATCTTACCACAGTCTAGTTCTTCAGGACTCCATTCTAATAATTCAATACGTTTATATTTGTCTTGTCCAAATGTATCATCAACTAACCGATTATTTTTTAAAGGGCAATAATATATTTTCTCGATTGCATCAATATAAAGCATTAAACTATGTACGGCATACCATGTGTCCATCAAAACAGTATCGAATGGTAAAAGCTTATGATATACAAGGTTTTGCAGCATGTCTTTCACATGGTCTATCTTGGTTTTACCATCGACATCAGGATTAAAAATGCGGTAATCGATTACCCAAAATTTTTGAAGAGTAGGGTTGACATACACACAGCTAACTACACCAATACCTTTGAGGACACCATGTTCATTACCACTATATTGTTTTCTGACTGTTTCTATTTCTTTAGAATACCTTTTATCTAAAACGCTATCATCAAATATTATGTAACCATTAGCATCAGGTTCAATTACCTCTTTCACGTTATCCCATAATAACCGAGGTGTTAATTTTTCTCTGTTTAAATAATAGTTAATTGCATCATGGCTAATACTTTCTAAATGCTCTGCCAAATTAGTCATTGTATAATTAATCTGACTACTTAATAAGTATTGGCAGTAATCAAGCTTAGTAAATTTCATTACCGTAAGCAACATTTATCTAATACAACCTCTACCTATTTTCTCATGAATCTTTCATGCTTTGCCTCCAATACACCTGCCTCTATTACGAATACAAGGCTTTCGGAATTAAATTCAAATAATACTCATGTACTAGCTAGCGGCGATCGCTCTGTGCCAGTTGCGTAAGTCCTGTTATACTGGTTAGTACCTTTTGGGTTTATTGCTGGTTATGCCTTTAATTATCTAACTGGTATTGAAATCTTTGCGCTCGGTGATATTGGCAGCCATATTATTGGCGGAATTTTAGGAGCAGCTTCTGGTGTTTTAGGGGCTTATCTAGTAGGTGGTGGAGTTGGTCTTACCGTAGGTAGTGGTGATGCTTTGCCATATCGCAATCGTTTAAATGCAGGCAAGTATTTAATAGTGGTTAAAGGAACAGAGGAGCTAACCCGACGTGCTACGGGTATCTTACGCTCTTTTGAGCCGGAAAATATTCAAGGTTATGCAGAGCCAACTAGTGCTTAAAATAAATTGCTTTTGGCAATATACGCCAAGAATTAATTGTTAGCTCAAAGTCTAGAGGAATTAACAAATAGATGTCTACAGAGAATTTAACAAATTTATCATCCGTAACTTCTAATGGATTAGAATCCCTACAGTCTTATGGAAGTCAATCAGGTTGTTTACACGACCAGGATATACCTGAATTAGACTTATTTAGTCCACTAAAAATTCGAGATTTAATCTTGCCAAATCGCGTGGCAATGTCACCAATGTGTCAATATTCCGCAGAGAATGGAATAGCAAATGATTGGCACTTTGTTCACTTGGGGAGCAGGGCAGCTGGCGGTGTTGGTTTAATTATGGTGGAAGCAACAGCAGTAACATCCATTGGGCGAATTACACCTGGCGATCTCGGTCTTTGGGATGATACTCAGATTGAACCATTAGCACGTATTGTGCGCTTTGTTCGTCAACAAGGAGCGGTTGTAGGCATTCAATTGGCTCATGCTGGGCGAAAGGCAAGTAGTAATGTTCCTTGGCTAGGGGGTTCACCTTTAACACCCGAACAAGGCGCTTGGACTATAGTTGCACCAAGCTCAATTGGGTTTGATGCTAATAGTCCTGTTCCCATGTCCCTTGATGAGCGTGGTATTGAAGAAACCATTATCGCATTTGTGCAAGCAGCAGAGCGGGCGCTGCAAGCTGGTTTTCAAGTTATCGAAATCCACGCCGCTCATGGCTATCTATTGCATTCTTTTCTTTCACCGCTCAGTAATCAGCGAACAGACATTTACGGAGGTTCGTTAGAAAATAGAATACGTCTATTGCTAGAGGTGGCAAGACGGATACGAGATATTTTGCCTCAAGGTATGCCACTTTTTGTTCGCATCTCTGCTACTGATTGGGTAGAAGGCGGTTGGAATATTGAGCAATCAGTGATTCTATCTCGTGAACTAAAAGTATTAGGTGTTGATTTGATCGATGTTTCTACAGGCGGGTTAGTGCCTCAAGCGAAAATTCCTGTAGAGAAAGGTTATCAAGTGCCTTTTGCTGCCAAAATCAAGCAATCAGCTCAAATCAATACAGCAGCTGTAGGATTAATAAATAATGCTGAGTATGCCAATCAAATCATTACTCGTGGCTGTGCAGATTTAGTTCTCATCGGTCGAGAATTGTTGCGCGACCCATACTGGTCTATTCATGCTCAGTCTAGCTTGGATGAAACACCGAACTGGCCTGTACCTTATGGTTATGCAGTCAAACGTCAAAAACGTAAGTAGCTGTCGTAAACTTTATACACCATACAGCATACTTGAAAGAGAGACTAGGGGCTAATATCATGTCCGGTTAAAGACTTATCATTAAGACCGCAGGGGGCAGGGAGCAGGGGGCAGGGGGAAAGAGGTTTTCCTGGTTTTTGCACAGATGCAGGAATCATAACTAATTAGGCGGACATGATATAAGAACTAGTAGTTCGCTTTCCCCAAAATTCGCTTTAATTATTTAATGGACATAAGTACTGGAAATACCACTCAGAAAACTGCATAAAAAAACTCAACTGGATCTATTAAGTCAGTGAAGGGTTTTAAACCCAAAATCTGGAATACTGTTGCTTGCCTTTGTAGCTAAGTATCTACAGAGGTACAGGCTCCCTAGTAGTTCAGTTGAAAGTATATATTAAAAGGAAAAAGGCTTGATATGCAAAAGCAAATTTTGGGTTTAGCGATCGCATTACCAACGATATTATTCACTGCATTACCTACTTTGGCAAATCCTGTACAAGTCATTACACCTAAAGTTGGTAATTTACAACAAGTTGTGGTCAAGGGAGAGTTTCAAACTCCTGTAATTGAGAATCAACTCTCTAACCCAGGAGATGGCCAATCACCAGGCCCAACCGGTGGGAGCTCGCCGGTAAAAGGCCCAGGGCCCAGACCTCCTCGCAGAGATACATTGTTGCAACTGGGTACAGGTTTACAAAATACGATTAAGTCTAACTCCGTAAATCTGAACATAGCCAACCCCGTTCTTGGTCGCTAATATTCGGGTTAGTTTTGAGGTAATCCTTCAGCAATTTACAACTGCGAATCAGTAGATTGTCTAAATCTTGGGTTTGCAGTTCTGTGCTAAAAAGACGCCAAAGTTTAGCTGTACCATCAAAACTGGCAGAAGCCAAAAATTTCCCATCAGGGCTAAAACTGAGGCTCAATACTGCATCAGTATGGCCTGGGAGAGTTTTGAGTTCTCTGCCATCACGGTTCCAAAGTTTAATGCTTCCATCACCGCTAGCTGAGGCTATTATCTTACCATCAGGACTAAAGCTGACGCTGTAGATAGCATCAGTATGTCCTGTAAGAGTTTGTAGTAAAGTTCCATTGCTGACTTGCCAGAGTTTAATAGTTTTATCAGCACTAGCCGAGGCGAGTACTTGACCGTCAGGACTAAAACTGATGGCGTTGACAGCATTAGTATGTCCTGAAAGATTATACAGTAATTTGCTATCTTTAACTCTCCAAAGCAAAACTTTGTTATCTCTACCAGCTGAGGCCAGTACTTGACCATCAGGGCTGAAACGAACGCTCAAAACTTCAGCCGTGTGTCCTTGGAGAGTTTTAATTAAAGCTTTTCTTTGAATATTCCAAAGTTTAATGGTCATATCAGCACTGGCGCTGGCCAGAATTTGACTATTAAGGCTAAAGCTGAGACTATTGACATTGCTGCGATGACCTTGGAGGGTTTTAATCATATAGCCGTCACGAGTCCGCCAAAGTTTAATGTAATGGTCAAGACTAGCTGAAGCTAATGTCTCGCCGTCAGGGCTGAAGGCTAAACCGTAGACTTCATCGCTGTGTCCATAAACTGAAGTACTATGACCTTCTAGAGTTTGGCGCAAAGTTCCGTCACGAGTCCGCCAAAGTTCGATCGTAGTGTCTTGACCTGCGGTAGCTAGAGTTTGCCCATCGGGGCTAAAACTCACACTATAGAGTTGACCTTGAGATCCTGTGAGAGTTTTGAATAGAGGATTATCTCGCTGCCAAAGTCTAACAGTTTTATCAGCGCTAGCCGAGACTAAAGTTTGGTCATCTGGGCTAAAACTGGTGCTATATACTGCAATACTATGTCCTAATAAAGTTTGGCGTAAAGAGCCGTCCTTAGAACTCCAAAGTTTGATTGTGCTATCAGCGCTGGTGGAAGCTAGGGTTTGACCATCATGGCTGAAGTTGACGCTGAGAACTCCTGCATTGTGCGCTGGAATAATTTTTAGCAGTGTCCCATCTCTGCGCCAGAGTCTCACGGTTTTATCTTCGCTAGCTGAAGCTAGTATTTGACCATCGGGGCTAAAAGCGACACTGGAAACTCCAGCGCTATGCCCAAGTAGGGTTTTTTGCAACAATCCATCGCTAACACTCCAAAGTTTAACAGTCTTATCTGCACTAGCGATCGCCAAAATTTCCCCATCAGGGCTAAAACTGACACTATTAATAAAATCCTTATATCCGCTAAAAGTTCTCAGCAAATGACCATCGCTAACTTGCCAAATTTTAGCAGTGCCATCGGCGCTACCAGTGGCGATCGTCTTACCGTTCCTAGACCAAGATAAACTCAAAACCTCCCTAGTATGACCGTTTAGCGTTCTAATTAAACCACCGTCCCTAGTTCTCCACAGCTTGACGGTACGATCGAAACTAGCAGTTGCGATCGTTTGACCATCTGGGCTGAAACTGACACTCCGTACTATATCAGTATGCCCTGTTAATGTTCGTAGCTTTGTGCCATCCCGTCCCCAAATTATGGCCGTTTTGTCGTTACTAGCTGATACAATTGTTTTGCCGTCAGGACTGAAACTCACGCTCGATACTTCAGCGGTATGCCCTTCTAAGCGGTTGCGCTCTTGGGTTCCAGAAATTACTTGTTGTAAAACACCCAGAGTCTGAGTTTGCACCTCGGCTGGTGCGCCAAAGGTGTTTTTTAGCTGTTTACCTGCTTTAACGCTGGCAATTAATGCTTCTAGCTGCTGATGTGATAAAAGATTAGCTTGAGATGAGGCATTTAATGCTTCAATTTCTCGTAATTGGGCTGCTTGGGATTTCCAATAGGCTAAAGAGCCGAAACAGACTGCCGCTAATCCCAAAACGCTGAGTGCAACTACAGCCCTTTGAGCTTGCTTGAGTCTTCTTTTCTCTTGTAGTTGCTGTTGTTTTCTTTGTACTAAACAAGCTTCAATAAACCGTTGTACATCAGCAGAAAGTTCGTCGGTATATTTAATATAGATATCTTCTGCTTCTGCCAGTCGCACTCCTTGCAACAAAAAATCAGCTTGCTGATTACGTTGCAGCCATAATTGGGAAGCCTGTTCAATTTGCCTTTGTTTTCGCAAGCGATCGCGATTTTCTTCTAACCACCAGCGTAAAGTTGACCAATGACGGATGAGGATTTCATGGGCAACTTCTACTGTGATGGGAGCAGAGGGGCAGGGGAGCAGCACTTCTCTACGAGACGCTGCGCGAACGGCTACGCTCAGTGACCGGGGGGCAGGGGAGGTAGGGGGAGAAATGTTTTCTGGTTCGCCTTGTCTACTTTGTCCTTTTGTTACTTCTTCTTCTAAATTCATCACTACTAACTTGGCAGCAGTTAGGGCGTTGAGGGTTTTTTCTACCACTGCGGCGGGATATTTTTTGACTATTAACTCTGATTTATGTACCCGTCTGCGAGTATCTTCTGTACCCTCACCTAGTTGCGTCAAAGATAAAAAAATCCATTTAGCACACTCTCGCATTTGGGTATCTAAACTTTCGTAAACAGCCTGAGACGATCGCTCTAATGCTCCTTGAATTCCCCCTAGTTGCTCTTGATAGGTTTGTAAAGTCAACTCACCAGCAACTCGATGTTGCCATAATTGTTCTAAAACAAATTCTAGTAACGGCAAATCTCCAGGTGAGTGATTTAACTCCCGCAACAATACTTCCACCAGTTCTGGTTCTACTTTTAACCCGACTTGTTGAGCCGGGTTGAGAATCACTCGCCGATAATCATCCAAACTTAGCTTCGGTGGAACTAATACGCTCAAATCCTGCAAAGCTTTCGCCAGTGCTGGTACTTCTAAACAGGAGGCAATAAAGTCTGCGCGTAAAGTAATAATTAATTTGAAGCGATCGCCAGCATATTGCACCGCTCCCAACAATAATTCTAAAAATAGCTCTCTATCTGGGTTTGGAGCTAGGGTAAACAGTTCCTCAAACTGATCTACCACTAACACCACAACTCGATGGGGTTGATTGCGTATCCAGTAAACAAATCCCTCCACCCCTTGGTGAAATATTCCCTCTAACAAGAGATGGGGGGATTGGGGGCTGGGGACTGGGGATTGGGGACTGGGGGCTGGGGACTGGGGACTGGGGATTGGGGATTGGGGATTGGGGATTGGGGATTGGGGACTGGGGATTGGGTAAGAATAATTCTCCCCCTGCCTCCCCTGCTCCCCTGCTCCCCCTGCCTCCTCTGCTCCTCTGCCCCCCTGCCCCCCCACTCCCCCAAGCCGCCGCGCTAAAGCTTCAAGCGGATTTCCCCCTGGGCGAATACTTCCAATCCACCATTGTTCGCTACTGGGTATTTGTTTGCCCAATCGTAGTTGGGGAATTACACCAGCTTGGACAATTGAAGATTTGCCGCTTCCAGAAGCACCGATGACGGCTAAAAAAGAGCGATCGCGTAGTTGGTGAATTAACTCCTGAGTTAAGGCTTCTCTCCCGTAAAAATATTGACTATCTTCTTCAGAGAAAGCACTTAGCCCCATGTAAGGGCATACTCCCAAATCTAATCCTGTGGTTGATTTTGGCGTGTTTCCGTAGGTTTTTGCTTGGAGAATTTCTATAATGCCTTGTCTGCCTGATAGCCAGATGTAAAGAGGAACACCGCTACCTGCTAAGGATAATTGTAGTTGAGCGATCGCTGCGGCGGCTGAGAGTCCATCTACTTGGGAAGCTGCCATCAAAGTATCGAGAAATTTTTGGGCGAAGCGTTCTGGTGCATCAGCCGGTGAGGCGTAAGCGATTAAACATTGTCCTTGGTGGGAATCAATTTGCAAATCTTCTACCCAATCTTGCAAGGATGTATTAGCTACAGGACAATCGAGGATAATAATTTGTTGAGCGGTACAGAGGCGTAGCTGTTGTTTCAACCAGGAACGCTTGATGCGGATATTTTCTCCCAGTAATAACCATTCGCCTGCGTCAGTTTCTTCAATTCGTCCCCGCAGATAAAGTAGAATAACTTCTGATGCTGGTTGTTGTAAATGAGTAGCGATCGCTTCTTTTATGCGATCGGCAGATACTTTTGTTGCTGGCAAATACTCTAGTGCAAAATCTCCAGCACTTCCGAGAAATTTGCTAATATCTAATGTTGTTTTGCTGACTGATAATCCCTCTACTACTATTCCTATCCGGCGATGCACTCCAAAAGTTGCCTGGGTTAATCTTTTTCCTACAATTAGTTCCCCAACTCCCTCAACAATTCGTTTAGGAGTTTGCAACGGATATTCTCGAAAAAGTTGAGTTTCTCCTTTAGTTTTTTTCTGCTGATTAATCAGCCGCAATTGTTGATTACTTTTATCTATATATTGGAGAGTTTGATGATATACGTATCGATACAAATTATCTACATAAATTAAGCCTTGGCTATCTGCTGCCTCCCCTTGCAATCCTTTCATTAAATAATAAGTAAACACCCCATGTCCCAATTCGGGAAACTCCCAAGATTGCTGGTTAGCATCACAAGAAAGCAAAGCATAAAAACCTTTACTTTTAGCAGCACGCTGCTGTAATACTTCAACCATTTTTGGTGTAGCATTCAGCAATGATTCTATTGTTGTACCTCTGAGTGTCATCCCGCCACTATGACAAGCATCTAGCCAAACAAGCTGATTTTGCACCCCACTATTACCCAACAATTGTAAAAGTTCTTGTAAAGCTAAAGCTGTGTTTTGCAGATCGGATTTTTGAGTATCTGCCAAACACAAAAATGCTTGCTGCATGTTTGGTTCTACAATCCCATGTCCAGAAAAATAAAATAAAATAGTATCAATAGGTTGAGCCGCAGTGGTAATTTGTCGGAGACTAGCACGGATGTTTTCTAAAGATGGTGGTTGCGGTGCAAAATCATGGTGTATTGTTACCTCTGTTTGGGTAAATTGTGCAGAAGCATCTACCAATGCTTCTGCTAAACCCTGACAATCTACTGTTGAATAATTAAGGCTGGGTAGTCCGTCATCTTGATATTTATTGACTCCTACCAATATTAGCCATAGCTTAGGAGTTGCAGTTTGTTTGACTGAAGTTGAGCGACTAGCGATCCCAATTGGTGGCATTACAGTAGTCCTAAATGCGTTGTAAACAAGGTAGATACTGTTGTAACGTAGGAAAATTAAATTGTTGATGATTATTCAATAAGTTAAATAACTGCTTAACAACAGTAAAACATTTGCAAACATGCTAAAAGTTTCTCAAAAGTCCTTCATATCTAATAGTCTGTAACTTGCACTTTAGGATAAAATTACAACTCAGATAAGATTGCTATACAGAACTAATAATAACTGAATTGCAGTTCCAAGCTGATAAATTTTCTATACAAAGACTTGTCAGAGGTTGGGGGATCGTATTTATTACCAGTAAAGTAACCATTGACCATCGCAAAACAATCCATGACCTTGCAGAGTTATTCTTTCATCGTCAGGATAAATACAAGTAGTTGGTGCAATCTGATGAAGTGTATGTCCGCTGTGCAAGACAATTTCACCAACTTTGTAATCATGAAAGGTTTTGGTTCTAAATCGTTTAAGAATCTCTACATCACCTGCGATCGCTTGGCTATAATCATTGATATAGTTAAAATCCCAAACATTCAAGCCACCGCCACTTTTAGGCAGTTTAATTGGTAAAGTAAAGGATATTGTGTTTACAGTATCGAGTTTATCTTCATCCCATTTGAGGTTTCGGTACTGCAAATCGAAATGTGTAGTGGCATTTGGTTTAGTAATAAGATTAGCATCTTGCCAAATATGAAAACCTGGCAATGCTGCACCTGCTTTATACACTACAGGGTTTATAAGCGTCTGCTCTAAATATTCTTTGACTAACTTATAAAGCCAACCTAAACGTTCTTCTAGTATTAGATTATGTTCGCGAGCTATAGTATAATAATCTCTAGAAAAATTAGGTTCATTTAAGAAATCTAAGTAACTAGCCGTACCTAAAGTATAGAAAAATTTTGGAGATTTTCCTCGTTTTATCCATAATTCTTTTAAACTATGAATTACAGAACAAATATCATTACACTGTTCGACTGTCACAATTTTTTCTGAGAAAATTTCATTACTCGAATCTGTATACCAACTAATATTATTTCCTGTAATATCTTCTGTCAGCAAAGCTAATAGCGAATCTGTTATTTTACCATCTGCCCGAATATCATATCCATCGTATCCCGGCATTGGATTAACTTCTAAACACCAGTATTCTAAAGAGTTAGTAACTTTAAAATCCCAACCTGCAAACTTTAACCCTAATGCGGCAGTTGCATTAATAATTTTTTGGTGTAAAGCTTCTGGTAACTCCCACTCGATATACTCAGCTTCTTCATGAAAATGGCGATAGTCTACCTGTGGACATTTTATCAATTCTGCGTGAACTCTATTACCCACTACGTGCGCGCGCACATCAGCACCCTGTACATATCTTTGTAAATGAACTGGGCCTGCGTCTGGGTGGAAATCGAGAAACTCCTCTGATTTTACCAATCTGCTATCAGCACGAACACCCGATGTTGTCTTAACAATTGTTAATCCAGCGTTAGCAAACTCAGCTAGAATTTCTGGATTGGAACTGGTAACGCTATCAGCAACTTGAAAACCTAAAGATTGCAGATGAAATTCATGAAGCGGTTTTGAGAAATTATTACCACCAGCACCAGGGCGATTAATTACGTTACCGGGAATATGTTCTAGCCAACAGCAAAGTGCAGCAAGAAGACTTTTCCATCGCATCGCATCTTGTAAATCTGATTGTACGGTTGAAAGGTCAATCAAGCGACAATAATAAGAACCATGAGGATTTAATATGTACTTTTCGCTAGAAAAACTTATCCAACTTTGATTATCATCGGGTAATGCTAGCCGCCAATCTCCATTTTGAATCACTTCGCGTAAATTAATTACTTGTACTTCGACACCACGAGATTTAGCGTAGTTAACAAAATGACAAAAAGTGCGATCTGAATCAAGGCCAATTGCATAAATCATGAGAAAATAGTCTCCAAAAGTGCGGGAGCAAAATCCGACCAAACAAACTGTATTTCTTCCAAAGATGGATAAGGGTTGATACGAGCAATATTGGCACTTTCTAGGTTGCTATCAATACTCCAAGTTACAGTACCAAATACCAAATCTAAATTTCTTAGCAGCGAAATACTTTTTTGTTCTAACTGTAAATGTTCTAGAGATGTATTGGTGCAACGCCATGCTTTATCTTCTAAAACAACAACAATTTCATATTCCAGGTTAGCCGAAACCCAACTTGCGCGAAATGGCCCCACCCCTTCAGGGATTTGTGGATACGCAGCAGTATTATAAGTAGTTAAATCTTGGAGATACCATTGTTTATCAAGTAATGCTTGCGGCGATGGTGGAACTTGTGAAGAGAATACTTCTAGATTGCTAGTATAACCAGCCTTTAATTTAGTCAAGTTAGAAGAATATGATAAATTACCCCAAAGACTGTTTGCGGTTGGACGATTAATTACTGTTGATTTAGATAATGTCATCGCTGCCCATAAAGTAGCAAGACACTCATCATAAATAAAAGAATCATCAAAACTAGTGCGAATCGGCGTCTGTGGCGGAATACGTAAAATAACTGGGATTTCTGGTGTAATAGATAATTTTTCAGAAGTAACACTGATAGAAAACATTCTTGCAGCATTGCAAACATCTAAAACTTGACTCGTATAACCTTTTTGTCTAACCAATTCGTTAACTGCTTGACAAAAAATGTCATCACTCGAACCAATAATTAATAAATCCATAGTATTTAGTCGCTCGTTTCTTTCATGGAAGGCTTAGAGGATGTTTGAAAAGTCATGATTGATGTATCAAATATTTTTTTACCCCTCCCTAACCCTCCCCGTATGTATTGGGGAGAAAACCAGATTTTTCTTGTTTCCCCCCTTTATAAGCGATGCCCTGAGCTTGTCGAAGGGGGGATTAAGGGGGGGTAAAAACGTAATTAAAAGCACAGTCAACCACTTTTCAAACAACCTCTTAGATTCCCGACTTCTTCAAAAAGTCGAGAATCTGTATTTTCAATCTCTATTCTTTAGAAGATTGGCTTGTTAGCTTTAATTAAAGTTTGAGGACGCACATTTTGTAGTACAGGAACTTTCAGTTGATCTGCTGGTAAAATAACTGGATTGACTCTATCTAGAAAAGCACCACCACAGTTACCACTTTCGCAAGTCTCTTTACTATCCTTACCTTTATCGCTAGAATCTTTGCCTTTATCACTCGATTCTTTTGTTTTACCACCGTCAGTTTCTAAAATACTATTCAACGGTCGTTGATTCAAATTATGAAGAGTATCGCGACGGGCAGAATTAGTAATAAAAGGCTTATTGGATACGCTACCATGAGAATTTACTTGGGGGATAGATTCAGCTTTAGCTACAGTACTAATAATTGAACTAGCTATTGCTAAACCCATTACTAATGCTAAACGTGTAGAAGTTGAACTTGTAATTTTCATTTTGATTCTCCTTTAAGTTGGTTTATTGCTTTTGTTGTTGTGACTGAATTTTTCAAGTTTATACGGCTACTTAAGTTTCATCTTTTTTTCTCCTACAACTCATTCGTTACAGGTTAAAAAAAGATTACTTTATTAAGTAAATTGCGATCGTATGAAAACTATTGAAAAAATCAAATTAAAGTTTTCAGTTTTCACCCTTCACTTACTCAATAGGTTTGCTTTGATATTTTTATGCAGTCTTGGCAAAATTTTTGAAAATTGTTTTTTGAGAATAATTCAGTTTTGAATACAAATAGACAAACCCCGCAAAAGCGAGGTTTAATGCTGGGATAAATTTTACATTTTGCAGCAGTTTTGAAGTACAAAGCTATGGATTTTGAGGCAATAACTAGAAACTATTTCTATCTTATTTTCAGTCTTGCTTTGTGTACCTCACCCTGCGGGTTCAGCAGTCGCTCATGGGGGGAACCCCGAAGAGTGCGCTGCTTCACTTACTTGCAAACTTCTCTATTGTTGTTATACCGTTTCTTTGTGAAGCTGCATATAATTCACCCCCCGGCTATCGCCGTCCCCCCTTATCAAGGGGGGACTACAGGGGGGTATTATTATGTGCATCTTCATACAGAATTGGTATTAGAGTAATAATTAATGCTGATTTTTAGCGATCGCTTATCTCACTCTTGTTTGCTTTTGAAAGTATTCACGAGAATAGTAATTCTGCCTGCCGCTATTATCTAAAAACTGCGTATAGCCTTGCAACAGTAATTCTTGACCAGCAGATCCCAAGGTTAAGAAGGAATTTGCGAACCCTTTATTATAGTTAGCTGTTGCATATTTATGATTAGTATCTTGGACATTAATACCATAGGTAAGTAATGGTGCAGTTCCCCAATCACAATCACTAGGATGACATTTGCCAAACACCTTAATATTTAATTTATTGCTACCACTTGAGGTAATTACTAAACGAGTAATATTAGAAGTATTGGCATCTTTATTTACCCAAGTACCAATAAAGTCAGCAGGTACAGCTAAAGCAGGATTGATTAAAGCAGTAGTTAAGATGCTACTAGCAGCAATAATACTCAAAGAACGTTTCAACATTTTAGTCACACTCCATTATTTGTAATTGTTTTTGTAATTTATTGATAAGTAGACACGATTACCAGTTGGCTAAGTATAAAATATTTCATCGAAGTCGAAATATAATCCTCACACCTTGTAGTAAAGTTTGTGTAGGCGTCCTTTAACGCCTTCAGTCTTCCTATAGGTTGGGTTCCATTTTTTTATGCACCCTCGGCAAAGCATCATTGAAATTTTTTCGACTTTTGTGCAATTTGACGCCGATCGCTTCAGTGGTTGGGCGACGGAATCAAAGTTACGTCGCAGTATCCAAAGTTGTCTCAACCACACTCCTCAAGAAACTTCGGAAAATTTTTGGATTTTATATTGGTATAAATTTTGGCTCGTTCCTGAAACAACGCTACTGGCTAAACAGCATCTAACGGCTTACTTGCAAGAATCCTGTTATTGGGCATCCCAAAAAACAGTTAACAGTTTTGCGAGTACTCAGTACAAGTTATCAGACTGTTTTCAAATTGCGATCGCTCAAGTTGATAAAGTCCTCAAAGGATTTAATCCAGATCGAGGCTTTATATTAAAAAACTACGCTAGCGCCCTCTTTAGCAGTGCTATTCGGGAAAATTTACGCCAAAATCGTGAAATTGATATTTGTACCGATTGGGGATTATTACGAAAAATTACTAAAAAATTTTTGGTGGAGTCTTTACAAAATGCAGGTTTGTTGCTGGAGGATATTAACGATTACGTCCTCGCTTGGAACTGTTTTAAAAGTATATATATCCCAACGCAAAAAGGCACTTCTCGCCAAATTCCTCAACCAGACAACGAGATTTGGGAGGCGATCGCTAAAGCTTATAATTCACAAAGTAGTCAGCAAGTCAATTCCCAAACCCTAGAAAAGTGGCTTTTAACTGCTGCTAAAGCCGCACGCCGCTATCGTTATTTTAGGGTTGACTCTCTTAATATCCCTAAAGGTAATGATGATTCGTGGGAGTGGCTTGATAATATTCCCGGAACACAACAAGAATCTCTAATTAATCAAATTCTGGCTCAAGAAGAAGAACAAACAAGAAAGTTTCAACAAACTGAGATTAACAAAGTTTTAGTGGCTGCGATCGCTCAACTCGAACCGCAAGTACAAGAGATTTTACAACTTTATTATGCTCAAGAACTAACTCAAGACAAAATTGCCAAACAATTACAAATACAGCAATATACTGTCTCGCGGCGACTAAAAAAAGCCCAAGAAACTTTGTTACGCTTTTTAGCTAATTGGAGTAAAGATAGTTTGCATATTTCCGTTACTTCAGACCTACTCAAGAGTATAAACATACTAATGGAGGAATGGTTGAAAAATTACTATGGTGGATAACTGGGGAGTGGGGACAAGGGGAGTTAAAACCTCGTTCATCCACCTCAAAACCTCGTTAATCTAGCTACTTACAACATTTCATTAATTCGTAGTGAATTCTCTACGTCCCTTTGCGAACCTATGCGTTTAAATTTCAACCCTCAATTCGCAACGATTTTACGCAAAGCTGAACTTAGAACCTCAACCCCAATCCCCAACTCCTATGACTACTGTATTTACTTTCGCTAACCCAACAGATATGGTTTTGGAAATCCCTACAACTACCCAAAACCAAACAGATTTACACAGCCAAGCTTTTTCTAATCCTAATTCTCGCTATCAAGCTTATATTAATCAACTTTGCCTGGGTGCTATTTTGCTATGGTTGCAAGAAGATTGGACACCACAGACAAAGGTTTGGCCAACTACCACAGCTTTACCCAGTTTCTGGGAACTGGTTAATGGAATTGCACTCACGCTTGGGACAACAAGATTAGTCTTAGTTCCTAGTGAAGCAATTGATTTGAGTGAATTGCGAGTACCTCAAGAATGGGTGGATATTTCTAGTTGGGTAGGTGATTATTATTTAGCTGTGCAAGTTGAACCAGACGAAGGCTATGTTAAGGTTTGGGGTTATTGTAGCCATGAACAACTGAAAACTCAAGGCAGTTATGATGCCAGCGATCGCACTTATTCCCTAGATGCTACTGATATAATCAACGACATCAGCGTTTTAGCTATGGCGCGTCAATTGTGCCCAGAAGAACCCACCCGTAGCCCTATTAAAGAGATTCCGAGCTTATCGCCACAACAGGCAGAAAATTTAATTGCCCGTCTGGGAAACCCGGAAATACTTACACCTCGACAAGAAATCCCTTTTCAACTGTGGGGTGGATTAATTCAACATGGCGGTTGGCGACAAAATTTATATCAACGACGCTTAGGATTACCAGAACAGTGGTCAGTTATCCAATGGTTGCAAAGCGGTGTTTCTCAAGTTGCTGAAGCTGTCGGTTGGGGAAGCTTTGATTTACAACTGAGTGCTGCTGGGGCGCGGGGTGTGGAAGACACGCAACCAAGTACTATTCTCTCTCGTCGGCTGGCGATCGCAGGTCAAATTTACGAACTTTTAATTATACCACAAGGCGAGCCAGATGCAACTATTTGGCGTTTTGAATTACGTAATGCTGCGATCGGTGCAGCTATTCCCGGTGGTTTTAAACTCCGATTACTTACCGAAGATTTACAGCCTTTTCCCAATAATGAAGATGTAGCTGCAACGGCTGTAGAACAACTCTACGTAGAAGTTGCCTTAGAAGCAGGAGAAAGCATAGTCTGGGAAATAGAACCTTTTCCGGACAATTATAATTGGGAAATACTCAAGTTTTAAAGTTCCTTGGTTCAAAACAGGAGTGACGACACCCGCTCCCAAAGTTAACCCAAACCTGCCACTGGTTCAAATATGCGTTCCAGTAAGGCTCACTGTCAGCAATCCCAACAGCCTCGCCAACTTAGGAGACTAGCTGTTGGTAGAACATTTTTGAGGCAGAAACAAGCTTGAAACCTATGCAAAGCAAAGAAAATACACATCCGCATATAGCATTTCGGCTCTTTTTTGGCTACTTTTTGTTTAAGTCCCACTAACAGCTCCTTTCAAAACTGAAATTACTAAAAAAATCGATTGAGGTAGGTAAAAGTTATGGCAAATATCATTGGAACCAACGGTAACGATACCCTATACGGCAATGGCTATGACAACACCTTGACTGGTGGAGGTGGTAACGATATTTACAACTATGATAGTAATTATACTATCACCGATTTTGGTGGAGTAGGTAAAGGTGTAAACCCCTCAGCAGCAGTCATTGCCGAAGTAGACACTCTAAATTTCGCTGGGAGCGACGGCTTTACTGCTCGAAATTTAATACTGACCCAGAATGGCAGCAATCTAGAAATTACCTTTGACGCGGCGGACTATAGCCCCAAACTCATCCTGCAAAACTTTGCTTTAGAAAACCTGGATAACCTAAGCTTATCTACAGGAGCCACTGTAGACTTGGGCAATATCATATTTGATGGGCAAACTACCATTACTGACAGCTTTGATGTCTTCAATGCCAACTCCACTCAAAGTACTATCTTCAATAAGAATACAATCACCTTCCTTAACGACCTGAACAATAATGTTAGCGGCTTTGACAACTCAGATGATGTCATCAATGGTCAGGGGGGTGATGACAAAATCGACGGCAAAAGTGGCAATGATTTTCTGCGGGGTGGCGCAGGTAATAATACTTTGATTGGTGGTGTGGGCAATGATATCTTAGATGTTAAATATTCAACAGGCAATAACATCCTCAACGGTGGCACTGATGATGATTACTTGAATGCAGGGGCAACATCCGGTAATAACCTGCTATTTGGTGGCGATGGCAATGATAATCTCTCCACCTCTTACGTTTCTCAAAACCCTTATAATTATACAGCCTCATCAGGTAATAACACCCTCAACGGTGGCGCTGGTGACGATTACTTGGATGCTGAATCTCCAAAAGGCAATAACCTGCTATTTGGTGGCGATGGCAATGATACTCTCTCCACCTCTGGTGTTTTTACTTATAGAGCTGCTCCTAATTTTATCTCATCAGGCAATAACACCCTCAATGGTGGCGCTGGTAACGATTACTTGATGGCTGAGGCTTCATCCGGCAATAACCTGCTATCTGGTGGCGATGGCAATGATTATCTTGATATCTCTGGTATTCCCACTTTCTACGGTTTTATAGACTTGTCTTCAGGCAATAATACTCTCAACGGTGGTGGTGGTGACGATACCTTGAGGGCTGAGGATTCAACAGGAAGTAACTTCCTCTTTGGGGACGATGGCAATGATTCCTTCTATCTAAATTTAGAGAATCAAACGGTAGATGGGGGTCAGGGTGACGATTTGTTGTCCGTTGATTACAGTTATTACAGCGCTGCTACAGCAGGGATTACAACGACATTCAATTCTACTACTAACACTGGCTCAATTAGGTCGGGTACGAATCAGGTTAATTACAAGAATATCGAACGATTAAATATCTCAGGTACAGAATACAATGACCGAATTGTAGGGAACAGTGGCAACGATACCCTCTCTACGGGCAATGGTGGTAATGATACCATAGATGGGGGTGAGGGTGACGATGTACTGTCCGTCAATTACAATGATGTTACAGAAGGAATTACAACGACATTCAATCCTACTACTAACATTGGTTTAATTAAAGCAAATACGAATCAGGTTAGTTACAAGAATATCGAACGATTAAATATCTCAGGTACAGGTTACAATGACTTGATTGTAGGGAACAGTGGCAACGATACTCTCTCTACGGGCAATGGTGGCAATGATACCATAGATGGGGGTGAGGGTGACGATGTACTGTCCGTCAATTACAACGGTAGTGCGGCGATCGCAACAACTTACAACGTCACTACTAACACTGGCTTAATTAGGTCGGGTACGAATCAGGTTAATTACAAGAATATCGAACGATTAAATATCTTAGGTACAGACTACAATGACCGAATTGTGGGCAACAGTGGCAACGATACCCTCTCCGGGGGCGTTGGTAATGATACTCTAACTGGTGGCGCTGGTAATGATGAATTTGTTTACAATGTAAATACTGATACGATTACCGATTTCGGTGGTGTGGGTAAAGGCTCAAACCCCTCAGCAACGGTCATTGCCTCTTTAGACACCTTGCAATTTACAAGTTCTGGATTCACTGCTCAAAATCTGCAATTAACTCAAAATGGCAACAACTTAGAAATCACTTTTGAAAATCTTGCTAATAGCAAAGTCATTCTGCAAAACTTCAAGTTAGAAAACTTGGATAATTTGCCAGCAACTTCTTCACGACCTGCTATTGGCAATATCCTCTTTTATGGTCAAACTAGTGTCACTGACAGTTTTGATGTGTTTGATGAAAATTCCACTCAAGCTAACCTGTTCAATAAGAACACTGTTACTTTCTTAAATGACCTCGATAACAATATTACAGGTTTTGACAACTCTAATGATGTCATCAATGGTCAAGGAGGTAATGACATCATCGACGGATTGAGTGGTAATGACATCATTAGAGGTGGTGCAGGCAATGATACTCTGATTGGTGGTGCAGGCAATGATACTCTGATTGGTGGTGCAGGCAATAATATTCTTGACGGAGATGCCGATGACGATATATTGAATGTTAGCAGTTCAATAGGTAATAACATCCTACAAGGAGGTGTCGGTGACGATCGCTTGAGTGCTGGCGGTTCAACAGGCGATAATCTGCTCTCTGGGGGTGATGGCAACGATTCTCTTGACATCTCTGGCAGCTACATTAACAGATCTGGTGGCTACTCTTCCGACTCTCGTTCCACTGGTAATAACACACTACTTGGAGGTGCAGGAGACGATACCTTAAATGGTAGCGGTTCAACAGGCAATAATCTGCTCTCTGGGGGTGATGGCAATGATTCTCTTGACATCTCTGGCGGCTACTACTCTTCCTCCTTTGACTATTCCGAAGATTCCCGTTCTACAGGTAATAACACACTACTTGGAGGTGCTGGTAACGATACCTTGTCTGGTAGGGGTTCAACAGGCAATAATCTGCTCTCTGGGGGCGATGGCAATGATTATCTTGACATCTCTGGCAGCGACCCCTACTTTTTCCAACACCCTCAACGGTGGTGCTGGTGACGATACCTTGGATGCTACCAATACAAAAGGCAATAACCTCCTTTCTGGGGGCGATGGCAATGATTCTCTTAACATCTCTGGCATCTACAACAAATATAGCGACTCCTTCGACTCTCGCTCCACAGGTAATAACACACTACTTGGAGGTGCTGGTAACGATACCTTGGATGGTAGCGGTTCAACAGGCGATAATCTGCTCTCTGGAGGCGATGGCAATGATTCTCTTAACATCTCTGGCTACTACAGTTACTCCTCCACCTTTAACGCCTCCTCTGACTCTCGCTCCACAGGTAATAACACACTACTTGGAGGTGTAGGTAACGATACCTTGGATGCTACCAATGCAAAAGGTAATAACCTCCTTTCTGGGGGTGATGGCAATGATTCCTTCAATTTAGGCATCACATCCTCAGATGATATCCCCTCTGATTTAGCGACTCAAACAGTAAATGGGGGTAATGGTAACGATTTGTTATCCATGTATTGCTCTTATGCTACAAAAGGGATTACTTCGACTTTTAATGCTAGTACTAACACTGGATCGGTTACGGTAGATACGTATCTAGTTAATTACAACAATATCGAAAGATTAAATATCTCAGGTACAAACTACAATGACTTGATTGTGGGGGGCAACGGCAATGATACCCTGACAGGTGGAAAGGGTAATGACAGCCTAATTGGAGGGAATGGTACTGATACCTTTGTTTTCGATAACTACAATCAAGGTGTTGACGCTCTTTATGACTTCAACGCCACTAATGACTTGATTGAGATATCAGCTTTTTCTTTTGCTGGCGGGTTATCAAAAGGTTCACTTTCAGCTAATCAGTTTACCTTGGGAACATCTGCAACGACAAGCAATCAACGATTTATCTATGACAACATTACAGGTGGACTATACTTTGACCAGGATGGTAGTGCGGCTGGGTTTAGTCAGATAAAATTTGCACAACTATCTGCTGGACTGTCACTAACCGAAAAGAATTTTGTGGTTGTTTAATCGAAATTAGCGCTCTCTTGCCATCAACCGCTACGGTTTGCGAGGTGCTATTTTTAGCATCTCGTATTCCATTGCTGAATGCAAGTCAGAATGAATAATATCATGTCCGGTTGAAGACTTATCATTTAAAGGGCAGTTCTTGCTGCGGGCAGGGGGATGCAGGAGCCATAGCTAGTATTTGACGGCGGACAATGCCATCGGGATCGGGTATAACGTCGCTAAAACCTAAGTTTTGCTTGGGAACTTCAGGTGGTGGTGAAACACCACTGTTTTTGTTTTCCTCACTAACTTTGCATATAACAAAAAAGCGATCGCTCTTTTGCATGAATTTAGACAACTTCTTATACTCTGGTTCTACGTGATTCTCCCGGTAGATATCTAAGCCAATAACTTGCGGTTGGAACTGCTCTAATTTTTCTACAATTTGAGCTAGGGCGCGGTCTGATAATGAAGCTCCACCTCTTTGGTTAGCAGGTTGCGATCGCACATCAGCCTCAGTAACGGTAACTATTGGCAAGATTCTCCATTCGCCAAAGCTTCTAGAAAGTGCTTCAAAAATTCTTGAGCAACCCGATCTGGTACTACTTCCCGCATCACAATCATTTGGGGAATGTGCAGCGATGCTAATTGTCGTACTAATCCTAGTCCATCACAGCTGTTAAAAATCGCCAGTTGTAAACCTCTGGCGATCGCTCTAGGGCAGGTAGCGTGTTATCGGGAATCACTTGAGCTGCGATCGGTTGAATACAACCCAGTATCCACAAAGTACTGCCTACCATTACCCACAGATTTAGATACCACTGGCTCATCTTGCTGCCTTGCCTCTAGCTATGCTTGAACAACAAATCCTATAGTGTCTAAAGGACGCAAAAGTATGCCATTCAACAGGAGGTCATAAATGAAAATTTTTGTTGCTGGGGCAACGGGAGCGATCGGTCGTCCGCTAATCGCCCAATTGTTGGGGCAAGGACATGATGTAGTTGCGTTGACCCGTTCTTCAGAAAGAGCCAAGGCTTTAGTAGAACAAAGTGTAGAACCTGCGATCGCAGATGTATTCGATGCCGATGCCGTCAAAGCTGCGATCGTTCGCGCTCAACCGGAAGTAGTTATCGAACAACTTACCGCTCTACCCAAAACTTACACTGGCGAGTCAATGAGTGCAGCAGCACCACTCAACCAGCGTCTTCGTCAAGAAGGGGGTGCTAATGTGCTAGCAGCAGCACAAGCAGCTGGCGTGTGTCGTTACTTGAGACAGTCGATCGCATTTTGGGGAGTTCCTGGAACTGGATTGGCAGATGAAGAAACACCGCTATCTTTGGATGCTTCGCCGGCAGTTGCAGCAGATGCTCGCACGGTGACTGAAATCGAACGTCGCTTACTCGAAACACCCAATCTAGAAGGGATTGCCTTACGCTATGGCTTCTTCTACGGGCCTGGCACTTGGTTTGCTGCCGATGGCGACGTTGCTCAACAAGTACGGCAGCAACAATTCCCGATCGTCGGCAATGGCGAAGGTGTATGGTCGTGGTTACACGTTGAAGATGCAGCGATCGCTACAGTTGCAGCAGCAGAGCGAGGCAATCCTGGTATTTACCTGATTACCAACGATCGCCCTTTAGAGGTGCGCGAGTGGCTCCCTGCCTTTGCTCGTTGGCTCAATGCTCCATCGCCTCCGCAGATATCGGTTGCAGATGCTTTACAAATCGGTGGTGCAGATGCCGTCTACTACGGTACTCAGATGCGAGGCGCATCGAATGCCAAGGCAAAACGCGAATTAAATTTTCAGCCGCGACCTTTGGAATGGATGGTTGACGCACCCGTGGTCAGTGCAAGCTAACTCACAGCAAAACAACTTAATCTAATAGACTTATCGATAATTTTCCGTCGCTGTAAATCCAGTTAACTTAATCAGCATTGCATATTTACGGTCTGCGATCGCACTGCCATCAATGAATGATGTCTGTTGAAGTTTTCTACTCAGGAGGAATAAAGATGAAGGTTGCTCAATATGGAACAGCGTTGGCGATCGTCCATGCGATCGCCAACGGAATGCATGGTTTAGCACATGTGGAAATCCCTGTTGGCCTATCTTTGCTTCAGAGTTCGTTCGTGGTTATTGTAATTTTTCTGACTCCCATCATTGCAGCCGTTTTACTTTGGACACAGTTCTATCGCCTTGGTAGCTGGCTATTGCTCTTTTCAATAGCAGGATCGCTCCTTTTTGGAATTTACAATCATTTGATCGTAATTAGCCCCGATCATCTTTCTCAAGTTTCTTGGCAAGGTTGGGGTCTGCTTTTCCAAATCACAGCCATCCTCATATTAATAGTAGATGGATTGGGATGTTGGATTGGTATACGGGCATTGAAAACAATCCAGCAACCAGAGGAGGCCTTATGAGTTACTAACTATCATCATTCCCATAAATCACAACACTTTGCATTTTTTTCTTTCTTTTGCCTTTTAACTTTTACTTTGTTTGGTAACCCTCATTTTCTCAGTCTTGAAACACTCACAATCAATAAGGAGAAAGAACCATGAGCCAATCTAATCTATCCACTGCTACCCAAGAAACGGCTACTGATACCATCTTGGACACTGCTGCCCAAGAAGCAGCTACCAATACCATCGTGGACATCGATCTCAAAGTTCAAGCCGAGAAAGGCCCAGACCTGCGAAAGGATCATCCTAAAGGTCACGGCTTGGTTTGGGGAGAGTTCAAAGTTGAGAACAATATTCCTGAATCGTTGAAGGTGGGTGTCTTCGCCCAACCCAAGACTTAATAATTACTAATTCGTAATTAAAGAGACAAGCTCCTGACTTTTGTTTTGCAGACAAATAAATTATCAGCACCTTTGCGACCTAGAAGAACTAGAGGAACAAACTATGAAAACGATCGCTGGATCGTTAGCATTGCTGGCTATCTGGGCGATCGCGCACCCACTGACGAAAAAGGCTTCCTGGAATTCGCTAAGGCCATGCCTGCTCGCGAATTCTACGAAGTCATCAAAGATGCTGAACCCCTCTCAGAAATAGTGTCTTACAAGGTTCCGACTAGCCAGCGTCGCCATTATGAAAGAATGGCGCGTTTTCCCGGAAATTACTTGGTTTTTGGTGATGCCATTTGCAGCTTTAACCCAGTCTACGGTCAAGGCATGACGGTTTCTGCTCTTGAGTCCCTGGCTTTGCAAAATTGCCTTGCTAAAGGTAGTCAAAATCTGCGGGCGCGTTTTTTCAAGGAGGCAAGTAAGGTAGTAGACACCGCTTGGAGTATTGCTGTAGGTGGCGACCTGCGTATTCCCCAAGTGGAAGGGACGCGCAGCTTCAAGGTACGCTTTCTCAACTGGTATATAAGTAAGTTGCACGTTGCTGCTCGACGAGATCCAATAGTGGCGATCGCATTTTTGAAGGTGACAAACTTGACAACTTCCCCCAAAAGCCTCATACATCCTATAATTTCTCTGAGGGTACTGTTGGGTAACATTTTACAGCTTGACATTCCTAAAGTGCTCAACTACGAAAAAAACAACAATGTACAAATATATTCCGATTAATTGTGACTTTCACGACGAGTAGATTAGGTTGTTACAAAGAACAGGATGTGGGGTGTAGGGGGTAGGGTGTGGGGAAGGGAGAAAAACTGAAGTTGCTGGGTTTAAGCGAGCGTAAAAAAAAGAATTGCTTTGATTGGCGTAGCCCGGAAAAGCAATGAGTCCTTGCTTCAATCCCAAGTTTTTTAAGCGTGGGTTCCTTACACCCCACACCCCGCACCCCACACCCTTTTGAAGGCAGAATTTGCAGCTTTTACCCATTAGACGCTAGGCATTTTATCCAATTTATAATCGACGGTATCGAATATGAACTACACACTCAAAAATAAACGCGCACTCGTCACCGGAGGCAGTCGCGGTATCGGGGCCGCCATAGTTAAGCGTTTAGCAACTGAAGGTGCTGATGTCGCTTTCACCTATACCAGTTCGCCCGATCACGCTAAGGAAATCGCCGAGGCAGTCCAGGCGCTCGGCGTTCAGGCCTTGGCCATCCAAGCCGACAGCGCTGAAGCCAGTGAGGTGGTGGCTGCTGTTGAACAGACAGCGGACAAATTTGGCAGCATTGATATCCTCGTCAATAATGCAGGTGTAGCGATGATGTCCCCGATCGATGATTTCACACTTGCGGACTTTGATCGCACCTTTGCCATTAATGTGCGTGCCGTATTTGTGGCGGCTCAAGCCGTAGTCAAGTATATGCAAGAAGGCGGACGCATAATTAACATTGGCAGCACCAACGCCGAACGTGTGCCATTTGCTGGCGCCTCTGTTTATGCCATGAGCAAATCTGCTCTACAAGGTCTTGTGCAAGGGTTGGCGCGTGACCTCGGCCCGCGCGGAATTACAATCAATAACGTCCAGCCCGGGCCGATCGCTACCGATATGAATCCCCCAGAGGGCGAGTTTGCCGAGATGCTCAAAAAGCAGCTAGCACTGCCCCGCTACGGCACTGTTGAGGAGGTTGCAGGGATGGTCGCTTATCTGGCTGGGTCTGAGGCAGCTTACATCACTGGTGCAAACCTAATGATTGATGGAGGATTCAGCGCCTAACTGCCACAGGTGTAGACAACTACAAACATAAATCCTCAGCAATCAGCGAAACTACACTAACTGCAAGTATGCTGAAACCTTTAGCCAGAGATATTTTTAGTTAAAACCGCATATTTAGCTAAAATTGTCAATGATTGTATCGATTGCATTTCCAGTATGTGGAATCCCAAGGAAGTATCTTTGTCAATAATGAACTTTTCTTTATATCTCTGGTTAAAACAGCACCGTATGCTTGTTGGAGCAATGCTATTTGCGATCGCGATCGCAGGCTGTAATAACTCTGTGAAATCACAACCACCTGCTGGGAATACTCCATCGGTTGCAAATCTGATTGCGTCTGGTCCAACCCCAGCACCAGCCTCTCCTACACAAAGCTCTGAGCAGCGAGCAGTTCAAGTCATTCGTGACTATTACAGTGCGATCGCCCGTCAAGACTATAAACAAGCTTACTCAGCTTGGGATGGAAATGGAGCTGCTAGCAAGCAATCGTTTGAGCAGTTCAAGCAGGGTTTTGCCAACACCACATCCGTTGCTGTAGAGATTGGAAAACCTGGTAGACCAGACCCAGGTGCAGGCTCAATCTACATTGAGATTCCGGTTACTATTACTACTGT
Source organism: Nostoc sp. DSM 114160 (assembly GCF_053470305.1). Lineage (NCBI taxonomy): Bacteria > Bacillati > Cyanobacteriota > Cyanophyceae > Nostocales > Nostocaceae > Nostoc > Nostoc sp. DSM 114160. Next base: position 852,406 of record NZ_JBPFGO010000001.1, read on the forward strand.
TACCACCAATGGAACTCCACAGCGATTTCGCGGCAGCTATGTGCTGCGACGAGTCAATAATGTTCCTGGCTCAACTCCAGAGCAGCGTAAATGGCATCTCTACTCGGCAAAAATTACTCAAGTCAAATAGCCTGCGGCAAAACGCTGGTTTCCTAAGTTATTCCTAGTCGGTTATTAGCCTGTTGGCATACCCATCAGAGCGATTCGAGCAACCAATCGCTCTATTAGACGGGGCGAACTTAATCTCATTCTCTCAGGATTTGTGTAAAAACTGGTACAGATGGGCGCATATATACAATTACTTTCAAACCAACCATTAAACTGGACGACAACCAGACAAAATACTGTGCATATTTACTACTTGTCCAATAACTGCGATCGCAGGCGCACCAAATCCCGTTTCCTCTACCTGTGTGACTATTGTTTCCAATGTCCCAATTAATTCTTCTTGTTCTGGGCGCGTACCCCAGCGTACCAAAGCAATCGGCGTTTCTAAATTCAACCCAGCTGTGATTAATTCTTCTACAATATAAGGCAGATTGTGAATTCCCATATAAATTACAATGGTTTCGGAACCGTGAGCGATCGCACTCCAATTTACTTGCGGTCTATACTTACCCGCCGCTTCATGACCAGTTACAAATGTGACTGACGAACTATAAAGCCGATGCGTCAAAGGAATACCTGAGTATGCTGCTGCTGCAATTCCCGAAGTGATCCCTGGCACAACTTCCGTTGATATTCCAGCTTTGACTAATTCTTCCATCTCTTCGCCACCGCGACCAAAAATAAACGGATCGCCACCCTTTAGCCGCACTACAATTGCATTATCCTGCGCTTTATCAATCAGCAATTGAGTTGTTTCTGACTGGAACAGCGAATGTTTTCCCCTCCGTTTACCAGCATTAATTTGCTCGGCTTGGGGATTAATCATTGCTAAAATTGCCGGACTCACTAAGGCATCATAGATAACTACATCTGCACATTCCAATAAACCTTTCGCCTTCAGGGTAATTAGTCCTGGATCTCCTGGCCCTGCACCTACTAAATAAACCTTTCCTAAATACTTGTTATCCTGTTTTTCTGTGCGGTTCATCTCTGTGTTAAATCCCAAATTAGCTCGGCTAATTCTGCACTTGCTCCCAATGGTTTGGCCAGTTGGAAATTCACCGCAGAAAATTGTAATTTTAGTTCCTCTATTGAGGTGGCGATCGCATCGGTTATTCCACCAGGGAATAAAAAGTATGGGACAATTGCAATTTCCCGATAACCAGCATCTACCAACTCTTTCACCCGTGATTCTAAACTAGGAGGCCCAGCCCAATAAGCAGTCACAGCTTTCAAACTCGCCGCCATTGCTTCCACAGTTTCTTGCGAACCTGGGCGACGACTACCATGAGCTAAGAGAATCCATGCTTCTGCTTTTATAGCAGCTATTTGTTTTGCCAGCAATTTCTCTAAATTGGGGTGAGAGCCTAAATATGGTTCCAACTCAATGATGATATCTTGACCAGCAGCCTGTTGTGCGAGTGCTACTTCGGCAGGAATATCTGTCATCACATGTACTCCCGGCAGCAGAAATAGCGGTACAATTTTGAGGCGATTTTCATTTTGAGACTGTGGGCAATCGCCAAAAGCGCTTTTAGCAAATTGTTGAATCTGCTCGTGTAAAGGCTGAGGACTCATTTCCAAAGCAGCGATGCCAACCAAATGTTCGCTATTTGCTGAGTTGTGGTTTTTTGACAATTTGTGACATATCAGCCTAGCTAGTTGCTGCATAGCAATTTCTGGGCGCGGGTCGCGGCTTCCGTGAGATAGTAGTAGATAGGCAGATGACATCGGTAAATTGAATTCTTAGTTACTATTCTTATTTAAGATTAAGCTGGGGATAATTAAGTACTCTGGTAATTATTGAAACTATTATTAATTACTAAATAGAAGTATTCTTAATCACTTTTATATTCTCCCCGTACTCTTTACCTTATTGTTCTTCGGCAGTGTAAGTATAAAATTGATCGAAAGCTCCTACCGTTTCAAATTTGTACGAAGGTATCCAAGAGTTTATTTTGAAATCTGTACGGTAAATGCTAAAAATAACGAAATCTTGCCTTTCTGTGGTCTTGGCAATAATTTTTTGGATTTGTGGATTAGCCGAGTCAACTAACTTATCACAATTAAAACGGATTAAATTTTCAAGAATATTTGTAGTTTTTTTACATACATCGGTTTTTAAGTATTTTGTCAGCCGTTGAACTGCATATTCTTCATATTCAACCTGACTGGGATTGGTTTTCGCCATTGTCACACCCAAGGCGGCGAGTCCTACTGCTGCTCCAGTATACGCGATGATGGTCAATGGTTTCATATTTTCCAAATAAAATTCATTGTAATTGTTAGATTCCAGAGACTCTAAATCAACTAAGTCCGTTCCTTGAAGAAAAACTCTTGATCGCTTGCCAAATTGTTGCTATAATTCAAATTGTTGAATGGCGAGCGTAGCCAAGTGGTTAAGGCAGTGGTTTGTGGTACCACCATTCGTGGGTTCGAGTCCCATCGTTCGCCCTAGATAATTTAATATTAATATCTACACTCCTGTAGAAGGTGGGTTAGATGGTGTAAATCCTTGTAATCATAACTTTAACAAGGATAAGCATATGCGATCTGTAGCTTTATAGACCCTAAGACTGGCGATCGCACTCCTAAAGTCATGACCAAGTTCATCCTTAATAGTATGGGTATTCTAAAACGGACATTAGCATCTAAGAAGGAACACGGCAAGATACAGGATTCTGCCATAAACCATGAGGTTTGCTGGGTGCATTCGCTGTGAGTTCCAACTCCCCTTTGGCATTTATCACCCACCCTGTAGCTTCTACAATGGATTTTGGTGTATCAGTAGTAGGTTTGATGGTAACAGGTGGACTCTTGCGGTTTCTGGTGCTGGGATTGAGCGTTACCCAATCTACCATAACTGTATCAGGAGAAAGAAAGTTATAGGGATTGCGGGGTAAACCGCCACGTCCAGTGATGATAAATGAACTAGCTTGTTGCTTGCTTCTAGGGCTACAGCTAGTATCAAGTAGCTGGGAAGCATCTACTATGTTTGCGGGTAGTTCTACCCTAGTGAACTGTAGTTCTGTTGTTCCTTCTAAGGAAGAGCCTGCCTGTGAAAATAAAGTGATGTCATTTGTTGGCAGGTTACGTGCGTCTACTTGGGTTAGATCGTTCATTCCTAGCAATCTCACCAATTCTTCTCGATCACGCACTACCATACCAAAAACCCCAAAGGCTCTAATCGTAATTCTACCTCCCTTACCAGTGAAGGCGTTAGTAATGATATCGCTATTTTCATTGGGAGTGGCGATGATAAAGCCATCTGGTATATTAAGCGTGAAATTGCCGCCGTCTCCACCAGCCTGTTCAGTGCCTGAGACAGTAGATATTTCACTTTTACGCCGCAAGAGCAGTAAATCCCGTACTGATAAATTAATATTTCCTCCACGACCCCCACTACTGAATCAGCTAGAAGTTTTCCTTGGTTGTCTAGTTTGATAAAGCGAGTCGCAACTTGTAAGTCACCTGCATTCCCTGTTCCCACAATACTCACATTTATTTCAGCCCGATTGGTTACGGAGAGTGAACTAGTGTTAATATTAACGTTACCTCCACTACCAACGGCTTGCACCTCCACATCGCTAAATGCACCACTGGAAAACGCGCCATCGCTACTTGTGCCATTAAAGGAAACCTGTTCGCGTGTATTGATGTTGATATTGCCTGCATCTCCCCGTCCTCTGGTGCTGGCAACTAGTTGAGCGCCATTGGTTACGGAAAGTAAACTAGTGTTAATATTAATGTTACCTCCCCTACCAACGGCTTGCACCTCCACATCGCTAAATGCACCACTGGAAAACGCGCCATCGCTACTTGTGCCATTAAAGGAAACCTGTTCGCGTGTATTGATGTTGATATTGCCTGCATTTCCCTGTCCTCTGGTGCTGGCAACTAGTTGAGCGCCATTGGTTACGGAAAGTGAACTAGTGGTAATATTAACGTCACCTGCGTTGCCCATGCCCGTAAAACCCACTTCGCTAAATGCACCACTGCCAAACCTGCTATCGCTAGTTGTGCCATCGAAAGAAACTCTATCGGTAGCTTGAATCAAGATTCTGCCTCCGTTTCCTCGCCCACGAGTGCTAGCAATCAGAGCAGCGCCATTATTCAGAGTTACTGACTGAGCTTGGATATTAATATTACTGCCATTACCTACTGAACCCTCACGTATATCACTACCAATAAGACTGTTGTCTATAACTATTGCTCCTGTGGCATTTAGCGTAATATCTCCCGCCCGGCTGCTAGCCGTCCTCAACCCTGATGCTATTCCAGCTATGAAGCTACTACTTTCTCTAACATCGATATTCTGGGCGTTAATGATAATACTGCCGCCACCAAAACCACGGACATCTACCAAAAAATTGTTGCTTAAAGACACATCTGCTCGTGGCACAACTGTAGGAAAATTTAAGTTCAGCAGGTTGCCGTTGCTATTCCCATTCAATTCAACCATCCCCTCTCCTGCCAACCCTCCTAACTCAACTCGCCCACCAAAAGCATTTAATTGCCCCCCATCCATGCTGAGATTACCACCCACCAGCAGTAAACTTTTACCATCTGGTACTCGTAAACCAAATGCATCAAAGCCTGCTGGATCTGTTCCGGTGGGTGCTATTGAGTTATTTTGAATCCCTCCGTTTTGATTAATTTGATTAAACAGCAATGCTGAAGGATTAATAGTCAACAATGGTGAAGGGATATTTTGATCGGTAGCGCTAAAAAATCCGATATTTCCAAATTGCAGTGCATTAGCTGTTGTCCCAACAAAAGAACCACCAATATCCAACCGCGCATTCTGACCAAAAATAATCCCTGACGGATTAATCAGAAACAGGTTAGCTGTACCGTTAGCGCGAATTAATCCATCAATGTTAGAGACTGACCCACCCGTTACTCTACTGATGATATTCTGAATATCTACAGCATTATTGAACAAAACAGCGCCGTTAGTAGGCACAGAGAACTCCCTAAAGCTGTGAAACAAATTACTTCCTGCTTGCGTTCCCCCTGTGATATTGAGGGTGCTGCCGTCTGATGTAACAATGGAATTATTAGGCAGAGTGCCATCGGTGATTATTTGGGCAGAAGCATAATTTGCACCCAAAGCGATCGCACCCCCCATCGCAATACCCAAACACCAATTAGTAGTCATCCCAAACATTACACCTCTAAACTTTGTAACAGATGAACTCTTTTTTGAGTTAACCACAATTAGTGTTCGTCAAGTTAATACCTTCAGTTCTGATTCATATTAAAGATGACAAAATGTTACGTGCAAACAAATCCGACTTGTTCTATTTAGAATAAAGCACACCGATGTTATGACCTAATAGTTTTGGACGGGGCAACGCATTCGACGCAAACCACTCTAGTAGTCTGCCAATCCAAAAATGCGCTTGTGAGGGCTGGGGAAAGGGGAAAGGGAATTCATGGTAAGGGATTTAAACCCTTTCCCCTTCATATTAAAATTCCCGAATTTTATAAAAAATCGGGAATCTAGCCTTAGAAGTTTTTGAACGCACATTTAAATTTTAAAAAATGCCTAGAAGAACGATCAAAGTCAGCCCACAGAAGGCAAGTAAAGACATAATCAAAATGTTGCCTATGCTGTGGTCAGAAGCTGTTATTTTATCTGTATTGGTATCCATATAAATTGACCAATTTTAAACAACTTTTGTCTAAATTATAACTATGGAGAACAAATATTAGTTTGTTTTTGAACAAAAATTGATTTTAATTCATTTAAATTTAAATAAATAGTTGAATTCCAGCAAAATCATTAACTTTTGTTTCAAATATTTTAAAAATAATTATAGTAATACTATCAATTATTACCCAAATTAACACAATATAGGAATCTTATTTGATTTTTGAAAATATTTACCTTATATACAGCAGATTTCAAGGAAAGTGAACTACACAAACTAAGTCTCAAAGTCTATTTTACTTCTGTTAGCGCAGCCCATTCTGACCAAAGCAATGGAAACGTCTCCGGCTTTGCTCCTGAATTATGAATTATGCTGTATGTGCTGATAATCAAAATATACGCAAATAAATGATATAGTAAAGATTACATTAAGCAATTGAGGGCGTGATAGTTTGTGCCCCAAGTATTATTATGCAGTTATTTAGTAACCTCTATCAAAAGAAATAAAAATTGTATTCCTTTAGTGAGATCCAAAAATACTGAGTCATAGATACTTTAGGTAAAGAAGAACACGCTTTAAGTGTCTGCTAAAAAGTTGATACTTGTATGTACACAGGTAAATATAATTTATCTGTGTTGTTTCGTGTTTATATGTGTCTAACAAAAGGTAGAGGCTAATTTGTCTTGCCTAGAAAGTTAACAATGCAAACATCGTCATTTAGTGGAGTTGCTATGTCTGAATTGCTTCAAGCAGTCTTAGATAGTGAAGAAAGAAGTGATTTACGTTCTTTTCTTAGTGAATTACGCCAAAAAGAAAAGAAGTACTTGCTGCGGAATGACATACTCAATGTATATAGTGAGTATTGCTCCAAATCCCAGAAACCTGAGACTTTTTACACTTCCTCGGAGTTAGGCAAACTCATTTACTATACTCAGGAAATAATTCAAGAGGACTCAAACTTCTGTTTCATTATCCGTTCTAAGATTGCCAGCCAAGAAGTTTATTGGTTGACATCAGACTTAAGCATTGAGCCGATGACGGTGCAGGATTTGTTGGATCTGCGCGATCGCTTGGTGGACAAATTTCATCCTAACGACGGCGGCTTGCTAGAATTGGACTTCGGCCCGTTTTATGACTACACCCCAGTCATCCGCGACCCTAAAAATATTGGTAAAGGGGTAGAATTTCTCAACCGCTATCTATCCAGCAAAATATTTCAAGACTCCAAACAATTGCTCGACAGCTTATTGAATTTCTTGCGCCTGCACCACTACAACGGTGTGCAACTGCTACTCAACGATCGCATTCAATCACAGCAGCAACTTTCCGAGCAAGTTAAGAAGGCGATTGGTTTTGTTAATAATCGCCCCGAAGATGAACCCTACGAACAATTCCGCTTCCAATTGCAGTCAATGGGTTTTGAGCCGGGTTGGGGTAACACCGCAGCGCGAGTGCGGGAAACCTTAAGTATTCTCGATGAATTGATTGATTCTGCCGATCCTCAGACCCTAGAAGCATTCATTTCTCGTGTCCCGATGATTTTTAGAATCGTCCTAGTGTCAGCTCACGGTTGGTTTGGGCAAGAGGGAGTTTTAGGGCGTCCTGATACCGGCGGTCAAGTAGTTTACGTCCTTGACCAGGCAAAGAGCCTAGAGAAGCAGTTACAAGAAGATGTCCTGCTTGCGGGTTTAGAGAAATTGAATGTCGAGCCAAAGGTAATTATTCTCACCCGCTTGATTCCCAATAGTGATGGTACTCTATGTAATCAACGGCTAGAAAAAGTTCACGGTAGCGAAAATGCCTGGATTTTGCGAGTGCCTTTACGGGAATTTAATCCTAATATGACTCAAAACTGGATTTCTCGGTTTGAGTTTTGGCCTTATCTAGAAACTTTCGCCATTGATTCCGAAAGAGAACTACGGGCAGAATTTCACGGCACACCTGACTTAATAGTTGGAAACTATACTGATGGAAATTTAGTAGCATTCTTGTTGGCGCGACGGCTAAAAGTTACTCAATGCAATGTTGCCCATGCTTTGGAAAAATCTAAATACTTGTTCAGTAACCTTTACTGGCAAGAATTAGAGGATAAATATCATTTTTCCTTGCAATTCACAGCTGACTTGATTGCCATGAATGCTGCCAATTTTGTGATTAGTAGCACCTACCAAGAAATTGTCGGAACACCGGATAGTGTGGGACAGTACGAGTCTTATAAGTGCTTCACTATGCCGGAGTTGTATCATGTTACCAATGGCATTGAATTATTTAGTCCCAAATTTAATGTCGTACCACCGGGAGTAAATGAAAATAATTACTTCCCTTACACCCGAAATAAAGACCGGGTAGAGAGCGATCGCCAACGCCTTACAGAAATGCTCTTTACTCTGGAAGACCCCACGCAAATCTTTGGCAAACTCGACGATCCTAACAAGCGCCCTCTCTTCTCAATGGCGCGTCTTGACCACATCAAAAACCTCACAGGTTTGGCTGAATGTTATGGTCAAAGTAAAGAATTACAAGAGCATTGCAATTTAATTTTAGTAGCGGGTAAATTACGCGTCGAAGAATCAGATGACAACGAAGAACGCAGCGAAATTATCAAACTCTACCAAATAATTGACCAGTACAATCTCCACGGGAAAATTCGTTGGTTGGGTGTGCGTCTCTCCAAAACTGATTCTGGTGAAATTTACCGAGTCATTGCCGATCGTCAGGGAATTTTTGTCCAACCAGCTTTATTTGAAGCTTTTGGTTTAACAATTTTAGAGGCGATGGTTTCAGGATTGCCAACTCTTGCCACACAGTTTGGTGGACCACTGGAGATTATTCAAGATAAGGTGAATGGCTTTTTGATTAACCCAACGAATTTAGAAGAGACAGCCACCAAAATTGTGGATTTTGTCACAAAATGCGAACAAAACCCTAACTATTGGAGTGAAATTTCCCAACGAGGAATTGACCGAGTTTATAGCACCTATACTTGGAAAATTCACACTAGCAAGCTGTTATCATTAGCACGGATTTATGGCTTCTGGAACTTTACCTCAAAGGAAAATCGAGAAGATTTATTGCGCTATATTGAGGCTTTGTTCTATTTAATTTACAAGCCAAGAGCGCAACAGCTATTAGAACAGCATCAGTACCGTTAGTTTGTCATTTGTCATTTGTGAGCCACTGCGGTCTTGGGGTCTCCCCAAGTTAAGCACGTGGCGTCATTTGTCATTAGCCAAGGACAAATGACTAAGGACAAATGACTAAATTGTTAACGCACTCCAAGTTCGTTGACCAACTACTCCATCCACACCTAAATTTTGCTGGTTTTGAAAGGCTTTGACAGCAGTCTCTGTTAGGGCGCCAAAAATCCCATCTACTCTCACAGCATAACCGTTAGACACTAATAACTGTTGTAAGGCTCTGACAGCAATACCAGAACTACCAAAATAAAGAGTTGGTAGTTGGCTACTAAACTTCTGAAACCGTCCTGTAGCCTTTGTACGGATTTTACCTTCAGACTGAAAAGATTTCTTAGGCTTACCGAAGTTAGAAGAAATTAGTCCCAGATTCTTTTTGCTAATTTTCTGAAGTATGTGTTCTTTTTTTAGTTTTAGCGTTGAGAGAGAAGCCTGGGAAATCTCATCTGTCTGCATAAATTCAGGTGGCGTAACTTTAGCAGCTATCTCTAACTGACTCTGTTTTGATTGGTTTACGTCATTTTCCATCTGTAATAATTGCTGCTGTGGCAAATTGGTTCCAGATGCTTGTCTTATTGTTAACACGCCCGTCATCATCAGGCCAATTTCATTCATTTTCGTTTATTTTACTTCAACCACTATTTCTTTTAACCAACATTTGCTGTCCGGGATAGTAGATACTGACCGATTAAAAAAGTCATGTACTAATTTTTCCAGGTAATATTTTCATGTTCATATTTGCTCACCCCCGATTCCATTTAATCAGATTAATATCATTAATCAAGCCATCAAGTTATTAGACATATTATCTAAATCAATGGTTTAGACAATAACATACTATACGATCGCTAGGGAATCCCATCAAATAAATTTACCTAGTTATATTTAGTTCATACTTGGTATACCTGATGTGCTTTTATCATGTTTATACTGCCAGTAATAATACTACTCAATTCATAGAGTCAGTTTTTGAACTATTGATTAAAAGCTCTTAAGTTCAAATACTTTTTATCAATCACAATTTATGTAAATACGCTTTTGTTAAGGATTATTGCTCTTTGAAGACGCGATAAATCGCGTCTCTACAATAAGGGTTTTGTTGCTCATTCTGAACTGGATTACAACTTATGTCGCTCTTTCAAGCTATTCTCGAAAAGCGCGCACTTTCACCTCAAAAGAATGAAACCGCACAACCTTGTTGCACGGTACTTCTTCATCTTTTATCATCTCGCCACAAAGCAATACCGCCTAATAAACCAGTGATATTGGGGATGAGTTTGACATTTAACGGGAGCTGTAAATTCACTCTTACCGCTTCACCACCGCCAATGTAAAGGTGGTCATAATTAAACAGATGTTGCAAGGATGCGATCGCTTTTTCTAAACGCCTATTCCATCTTTTCTCACCAATTTTTTCTAACTCTGCACGCCCCAACTGCTCCTCAAAAGTCTTTCCTTTGCGAAACGGATGATGCCCCATTTCCATATTTGGTACTAGCTTACCATCCACAAATAAAGCCGAACCAAACCCCGTACCCAGAGTAATCACCAATTCGACACCTTTACCAGCGATCGCACCAAATCCCTGCATATCTGCATCATTAATCACCCGTACAGGCTTGTTTAAGTGTTTTAATAAAGCTGTTTCCAAATCAAATCCGATCCAATCTGGATGTAAGTTTACCGCTGTTTCCGTGACTCCACACCGCACCACACCAGGAAAACCGACCGAAACGCGATGAAATTCACCTTGAGCCGCTGCTAACACCACAATTGCATTAATTACAACCTCCGGTGTCGCAGGTTGAGGTGTATCTAAACGCGCTCTTTCTGTTACAGGATGCCCCGTAATATCCAAAACTATAGCCTTAACACCACTACCGCCAATATCAACTGATAAGGTACGAATCGATCCATTTTCTTCAACCATTGAGTTACATCCTTGTTAATGCTTGTTATTTCGTTATTAATTATGCTCTGCTGCATTTGATAATATCTTGGATGTTTGGAGAGTCTTTATATTGGTAGGGAGTGGGCAGATGCAGTAAATTTTCCCCCCCTGCCCCCTGCCCCCTGCCCCTCTGCCTCTTTACCCTATGCCCAAAGTTAAAAATCCCATACATTCGATGCCGGACAGCATCTAGATTTGTTAATCTAAGAATAATGGAAATAGTACTAGCGTAGCTGCTTAAAATCTATCGGGCAGCAAATTTCTATTAAAAGTAATATAAGAGAAAAAATTATGACGGCGTTTGAACCTCAAAGCATCCGCTCGTATAGTCAAGAAGATGTCCAACAAATTCTGCACTTAGCGATCGCTCGTCAGGCAGATGATAAAGACACAGAATTTTCTTATGAGCACATATTAGAAATTGCTGCTGAGTTAGAAATTTCACCTGAGTCTTTAAAATTAGCAGAGCGCGATTGGGTATTACAACAGGGTCAAGTTCAACAGCGAAAAGCTTTTGACGCTTACCGCATCAGAAGATTTCAGAAGCGTTTAAGCAAATATGCAATTTTCAATGGCTTTTTTATACTGCTTGATTTAATTACTGGTGGCGGAATTTCTTGGTCGCTGTACATTTTACTATTCTGCGGATTGCCTGTAGCACTTGATGTCTGGAATACTTTTCAAATCAAAGGCGAAGAGTATGAAATGGCATTCCAAAAATGGAGCCGCAACCATCAGATTAAGAAAACCATCAGCACAGTTTTGAATAAGTGGTTTAAGGTATTACAGGCTTAATCAAAACTTTCTCTAACCCTAACCCATCTCTACTTAATTCCCCCCGTTTCTGGGGGGAATATTTTGCATCGAACTTAACTAGATACTGAATTAGCCGCCTCGGAAACCTTCTCAGGGGGTGGAAAGCCGCCCATACGAATCTCTGAAGTGAAGGAAGTGATGCTAAATCCACCAAAACTTTTGAGGATATTTACCCGCATTCGCAAATTGGGGCTAGCAAACCACAGGCGTTCCTCTGAGAATATGTTTTCATCCTCTGTAGTTAAGATCAAAGCACCATCGCTGTCAAATTTATAGCGTCCGGGAACTGGAGTTTTATTGGCATCAACTATTTCTCTCAGTAACCTGCCTTGGGGACGGATTATCCGCATCAGGTACCGAAACTAATACAGTTGAACCACTGTGTTTTGCTCGATCCTTGTCCATTGTGCCGTTCCAAGTAATTTTGGTAGCAGAGGAAGCAGCACTAGGATTAATGTTGTAATTTTGACACAACTCGATTACTTCTGGACGATCTACTGCTAGCGACTCAATGATGATATCTGACTTGCTATGTTCCGATTGGTTAAAAGCCAAATGTTGACTAGTACGATGAGAAAACCATTTACCAGTACTTAACTGAAAAAACTCTTCAATATTCATGAATGAAATTACCCTGCATCAAAATGCTAAAATTCCCACTTAATTATGATTAAAAGGTAGCAGGAGCCTTTAATATTAAGCTTGATTGCCTATTTCCTCAAGCTTCTTGAGGCCAATTCTGGCTGCCTCGGCAACGTTGAAATGATTGTCTTTTTCCAGGTATTTTAAAGCTGAGACACTCTTGGGAGTGGGAAGATTTCCCAAGGCTTCTGCTAAACGCTGCCTGACTAACCAATCATCTGATTGGGCGAAGCGCAGGATCTTATCTACAGACTCGATGTCTTTAATTTCTCCCAGTGCAGAGATTGCAGCTTGTTGCAACACGACTTCTTTGCTATCCAATGCCTGAAGAAGAACTTGACGGGCACGGGGGTCTTTAATATTACCTAGAGAAACAGCTGCACTAAAACGTACTAGCCAATCAGTATCTTCATAAAATGCCCGTGAAAGCACCTCAAAGGCTCTGGCATCACCCAAATATCCTAAAGCACCGGCGGCATCAGCGCGCATACCATAATCGGGGTCATTTTCGAGAATTTTTACCAAAATTGAATAACATTCTGGTGTTGGCTTGATTCCCAGAGCAAATATTGCCATCGATCGCAGTTGCAAAGATTCATCGTCTAGTACCTTTTTAATTAAAGGGACTGCATCCTCAGGCGCAACATGACGCAGATTAGCAAGGGCTACCATGCGATCGCGTAAATTCGGGCTTTCTAGCTGAGTAGAAATTTCTTGTAAGCTTAGAGCTGCCATTTAGTTCAAAGCGTTTTCTTTACTTATCTTAATTTACCCGATCTGTTCATCAGGCTGTCGCCATACTTAAGTAGGAGTTTGGCGACTTTACAAAATGGCTCAATTATGAATGGCGATCGCGCTTACACCAGTGAAGGAAATCGGTGTAAAGCGTCTGCCAATTGGGAAAATCACCCGCATCCATACCCCGCTTCCATTCCTCTCCCCGTTGGCGTGGTAACAGAGCGTTGGTCATTGAGTTTCGACTGCGCGGTAATCGAGCGAAGTCGAGATTCAACTACCGCGTAGCCGAAATGAGTCGTACCACTTGCCTACGGCACGCTCCGCGAACGTGGAAGCAAGCTACGCGGAGCGTCTCCAAGAGTTGTGCAGCCTGCCGTTAGGCAAGCAGAGAGAGGCTTTAATTCCCCCTTCCCTACAAACAGGGTGGTTTCATACAAGCAGAGAAAAACTAAAACTGGATTTCAAAGCCTCTCCCCCACGGGGGGAGAGGTTTGGAGAGAGGGTGGAGTTTCTAAATCTTTTCCGGAGATGTCTATTAGCGTTTTTAAAATAGTATTTGGGGTAGCAATCGATTATGTACTTTTGTAAAGATATAACAAGAAGTTGCGTAAAGTTATTTGCTTGACCTGAATAACTTAATACAAGTTCCCTTAAACATAAAATCACAAGCCTAAAAAACTGCTTTGCAAAAATATCTCTAAGAAAAATACAAATGCTAGCAGAAATAGATTGTATGAAAATGAGTCAGCATCAGTCAACAGCTTTTCCTATAGAAATCCAAGTAATACCTACCCAGTCAGAAAAAATTATCGATCGGTCTTCAGTACCTAAGAGCAATTTAGACTTTGAAAATAAAGAGGAAAAACAACAACGTCTAGCTATTCTAGCAGAAGACACACGACGGAGGCTGAAACGAAGTGCTATGGACATTTATTGCATTGGTGTCAACTTGTTAGAAGCTCAAAAAATTACCGAACATGGCGAGTTTCTACCTTGGTTACGACAAGAGTTCGGAATGGGAAAAACTTCAGCCTATGAGTTTATTCACGTTGCTAGAGCATTTGAGTCTAAAATTCCGATTATCGGAAATTTAATTAATGGCATTACTCCTACTGCTCTTTATAAACTGGCTGCTCCTAGTACGTCTGAAGCGGCTAGAGATGAAGCAATAAATATTTTGAAAACAGGCGCAGTAGTCGATCCAGAGGTTGCTAAAAATCTCATCAAAAAATATAAAACTTCTAAAACAGTAAAGGAACAGCAACAAAAAGTTTTTTCAGTTAGTCAGCAGATGGATACAAATCAAGTAGAGGCATTAGTCTTACCCAAGACTGAGGTTTATAGCATTGAACAAACAACCACTAATCATCTGCCACTTTCTTCTCCACTTCAACAAAATGAACTGCAAAAATTGGTAGCGGAGCGTGATGCTTATAAAGCACAACTAGAAGCACTGCAAATAAAAAATCAGAAACTTAAGCAAGATATTGCAAAACTTCGTTCAGAACTAACTTTATTACAAACTAGTAAAGCTAGCAGTAGTTAGAGCAATCTCTGATATAGGACTAGTATTTGATTTTTGAAATTACTCGTAGAGGCAGGGAACAGGCAATAGGCAATAGGCAATAGTGAAGAAGAGGATTATAAGTGTACGGATTTTTTTCAGAAATCAAACCGGATTCCTATACTTGTCTAAGTACTAATTATTGAGCTAACTTTCATCTAGTAGAATCAATAGATATCTTCAAAAATTAAATATGCATTATCCATAAACCTTGTAGAGACATAGGTAGCATTGCTACATCTCTAAATTTATTTATTTCATATTTTTAATATGCTCCTTTGAAGCTTGCAATTATAGACATTTGCCAGAAAGTAAGGAGTTTATAATTTATATAGCCCTGATTTTTTTGATGTAAAAGGTCTTCTACAGCGCCATTCACGATCTGACAATCTCTTCCAGTGCTAGCCTTTGCTAAGGCTCTGTACATCTAGCTTTTATTTAAAAATCTATTTTTGATAAATTCCTAAACTGGATAATTTTTCCAGTTTTAAAGGATGTCTGAAAACTTTTTGGTGTAGTATTTGAGACCTATAGATCCCCCTAAATCCCCCTTAAAAAGGGGGACTTTAAGAAGCTTTTCCCCATTTTTAAGGGGGGCTAGGGGGGATCAAGAGAAATATTTAATACTTCTCAGACATCCTCTTAGATTTGCATAACAAATCAGCTAAACCAAGTAACAAATATTTAAAAAATAGATTTGTGGATAGCAAATCAAACAATATCTTGAAAATGATAAAAATCGAAAGCAAAAATAAAAATACTTGCTTTTTTGGGAAAATAATGGTAGATATAACATCAAGCAACACACGAATAAAGAACTTCGTGTTTTTAGATGCAGACGCATTGACAATTAGTTTGATAGATAATGCTGCAACAATTAAGACAAGATAAATTTCCATAATTTGCCGTAGAATCGAGAGGCTTTTACAGTGAAAAATTTGGAATTTAGCAATAAAGATCGGAGATACTTTGGATAATGACTTCGAGCAATTCTAACCAAATAGAAATTTTCTAGGATCTTGCATAAAACTCAAAGAATAGACTGATTGTTATTTGAAGGATTAAACAAACAACAAACAACATTCTTAAGTTTAGGCATCACACCTCAACCAATAGTTGCAATTAGGAGATTCAAAGCAATGATTATAGTTATGAAATTAGGTACGCCATCAACAGAGATCGAGCGTGTTGTTAAAGAAATTAGTCATTATGAAATCACTCCAGAGGTATGCCAAGGTCAACATAAAACAGTAATTGGCTTAATTGGTGAAACGGCGGAAATTGACACTAGGCAGATTCAAAATATTAGCCTTTTTATCGAGCAGGTTATCCGAGTAAAAAAACCGTTTAAACGTGCTTCTTTAGAATTCCGCTATGGAGAACATAGTGAAGTGGTTGTACCTACACCTAATGGAGCTGTTACCTTTGGACAAACCCATCCTTTAGTTGTAGTTGCTGGCCCATGTTCTGTTGAAAACGAGGAAATGATTGTTGAAACAGCACAGATAGTAAAAGCAGCAGGGGCACAGTTTCTACGAGGTGGAGCGTACAAACCTCGGACTTCACCTTATGCATTCCAAGGACATGGCGAAAGCGCATTAGGTTTGTTAGCAAAAGCTCGCGAAGCTACTGGTTTGGGTATTATCACAGAAGTTATGGATGCAGCTGATTTAGACAAGATTGTTGAAGTAGCAGACGTAATCCAAATTGGTGCCCGCAATATGCAGAATTTCTCCCTACTGAAGAAAGTCGGCGCTACTGGTAAAGCAGTGTTATTGAAGCGGGGACTGTCAGCCACAATTGAAGATTGGTTGATGTCAGCTGAATATATTTTGGCAGCAGGTAATCCCAATGTAATTTTGTGTGAGCGGGGAATTCGCACCTTTGACCGACAGTATACACGGAATACCCTTGATATATCTGCAATCCCTGTCTTGCGGACTTTGACTCACTTACCAATTATGATTGACCCTAGCCATGCCACCGGGAAATCAGAGTTTGTTCAACCGATGACCTTGGCTGCCTTGGCAGCTGGCGCAGATTCCTTGATGATTGAAGTTCACCCTAACCCAGCTAAGGCTCTTTCAGATGGGCCTCAGTCTTTAACACCACAAGCATTTGAAGACTTAATGCTAGAAATGGCTTCTTTAGCTAAGTTCTTTGGTCGTTGGTCTAAACAACATAGCGTTACCCCCAAGTTTGCTGCACGAGTTTCTACCACCGCCATTCGGGCTTTATAAGCGTGCCATTACCCTACCAACAAGGACATCCAATCAGTCCATCATTTGTGCAATCTAAATAATAATTGGAAGTTCAATGAATACAACATCACTCAACAAAAACAAGACCTTTCAACCTTCTGTAACCTCCCTAGTAAATTCCACTAAAACTGTAGTTGTCGGCAACCAAGACCTCACAATAGATGATGTAGCTAGTGTGTCCCGTCAGGGTGTTCAAGTACGCTTAACCGATAATCGAGATGTTGTACAAGGAGTTCAAGCATCGTGTGATTACATTAGTAATGCTGTGGAATCTGGTCAACCAATTTATGGCGTGACAAGTGGTTTTGGTGGCATGGCCAATGTTGTCATTTCCCCTGAATCTGCGGCACTGCTTCAGAACAACCTGATTTGGTATCACAAAACCGGAGCCGGACAAAAATTATCGCTAGCTGATGTCCGCGCCGCCATGCTTTTGCGTGCTAACTCCCACTTGCATGGTGCATCTGGTATTCGTCTAGAACTGATCCAGCGTATGGAAACTTTCTTAAATGCTGGTGTCACACCCCATGTATATGAATTTGGATCTATTGGTGCAAGCGGTGATTTAGTGCCTTTATCCTACATTACTGGGGCATTGGTTGGTTTAGACCGCTGCTACACTGTTGACTTTAACGGCGAAGAAATCGACGCGCCGACAGCATTGAGTCATCTGGGTTTAGAGCCATTACAATTACTTCCTAAAGAAGGATTGGCAATGATGAATGGCACCTCAGTCATGACAGGTATTGCTGCCAATTGTGTCTACGACACCAGAGTTTTATTAGCTCTCTCAATGGGGGCACATGCCCTAGCAATTCAAGGTTTGAATGGTACCAATCAATCATTCCACCCATTTATTCATCAACTCAAACCACATTCAGGGCAAAAATGGGCTGCGAACCAAATGCTGAACTTACTAGCAGGTTCACGCTTAGTCCGCGAAGAACTAGATGGTTCTCACAACTATCGGGGTGGAGATCCAATTCAAGACCGTTATTCACTACGCTGTTTACCACAATATATGGGGCCGATTGTAGATGGGATCGAGCAGATTAAAAAACAAATCGAAGTAGAAATTAATTCTGTCACCGACAACCCACTGATCGATGTTGAGAACCAAGTTAGCTATCATGGCGGTAATTTCTTAGGGCAGTACATTGGTATAGGAATGGATCGGCTGCGCTACTACATCGGGTTGTTGGCTAAACATTTGGATGTGCAAATAGCCTATCTGGTAGCGCCAGAATTTAACAATGGACTGCCAGCATCTTTAGTGGGGAACCGAGAACGCAGTGTCAACATGGGGCTTAAAGGTCTGCAAATATCTGGGAATTCCATCATGCCATTGTTAACCTTCTATGGAAATTCGATCGCAGACAGATTTCCTACCCATGCTGAACAATTTAACCAAAATATCAACAGCCAAGGTTTTGCTTCGGCAAACTTAGCGCGTCGTTCAGTAGATACTTTCCAACAGTATATGGCGATCGCTTTGATATTTGGGGTACAAGCGGTTGATTTACGCACCTACTTAGTTGCAGACCATTATGATGCTCGTGCTGGTTTATCTCCCGCTACCAGAGATTTATATATGGCAGTGCGCGATGTCATCGGACAACCAGCTTCACCTGACCGTCCTTATATCTGGAACGACCACGAACAACCTCTTGACGAACATATTGCTCGGATTAGTGCAGATATCGCATCTGGTGGGCAGATTGTGCAAGCAGTTCAAGATATTTTGTCGAGTCTCAATTAAATCTTGAGGACAGTTAAGATGCACAAACAGAGCATTTCACCAAGTATCAGCAAAGCTCCTCCCGGCCCTATCGGCTACCCGATTATAGGCAATCTCCCGCAAATGTTGCGGAATCCACTACAGTTTCTCACGAATGCCGTACAGGAGTATGGCGAAGTAGTCCACCTGGGGGCAATGGGGCCGCAACAGCTTTATTTAGTCTCTCACCCAGATCATCTAAAGTACATCCTGCAAGAAAATAGCCGCAACTACATTAAAGGCGAAAACTTTAAGTCTATTAAGCAAGTAATCGGTAATGGTCTAGCAGTCGCCGAGGGTGACTCCTGGCGGCGCGAACGCCGCTTGATGCAACCAACCTTTCATCGCCATCGGGTTGGAGCATTAATTACTTTCATGACTAAAACCATTAGCCAAATGCTAGATAACTGGAGCAGCATCGGCTCAGACAAACCCCTAGATGTGTTTGCACAGATGATGCAACTAGCCCAGAATATCCTCCTCAAGAGTTTGTTGAGTATTGATTCTGAAGACGAAATTTCCGAGATGAATCAAGCATGGAATACTGCTTACGAGTATCTTAGTAGTCAACTATGGGCAGTGTTCAAACTACCTCTATGGGTACCCACACCGAAAAACCGCGCCTTTGTGCAAGCGATGGGAACACTGGATAGAATCGTCTATCGGATTATTCGCTCCCGTCGGGAAAATAGTAATAGTCCTGATGACTTGCTCTCTATGCTGATGGATACCTACGATGAAGAGTCTGGTCAGGGAATGAGTGATGAGCAACTGCGCGATGAGATTATGACCATCTTTACCGGTGGATTTGAAACCTCAGCAGCTGTACTTGCATGGACTTGGTACTTGCTTTCTCTTCATCCTCACGTCGAAAGTCGGCTCCAAGATGAACTCAAGAGTGTTTTAAATGGGCGTATCCCGACTCTTGAAGATTTACCAAACCTGAAATATACCAGGATGATACTCGAAGAATCGATGCGGCTTTATCCTGGTGCATGGGTTTATACTCGCACTAACTTACAGGCCGACGAGGTTGGAGGCTATCACATACCAGCTAACTCTGTAATCATGATTAGCCCTTATGTCACCCATCGCCTACCAGCTTTTTGGGAGAATCCCGAAGACTTCGACCCTGAGCGCTTCACGAAAGAACAAGCGACTGCGCGTCCCCGCTATGCTTACTACCCCTTCGGCGGCGGCCCACGCCAATGCATAGGTGAAATATTTGCAATGACTGAAATGCAATTGATAGTTGCAATGGTAGCTCAAAAATATCGGCTGCACCTAGTACCTGGACATCCGGTTGAAGAGGAGCCAATGTTTACATTACGTCCCCGTCACGGCATCCTCATGACATTGGAACCAAAAATCAGTTTTGGTGATGTTTATGTACCAGGTATTCAGAAAGGAATGACACTAAGATAAACGCAAACCTGAATGTAACTGGCTTTTGGGTGTAGGGAAAAACATCACAATAGTTGACGCGGTAATTATTTCACTTACACCCAGCCTTATATCGTTTCACTTTAAATTTGATACAAATAGGCAGCAGGGGAGCAGGGGAGCAGTTCTTGCTGGGAGCAGGGGAAAAGAATTAGAGACAAATCATTTGTATCAATTATTTTGTGAAATGGTATTAGCAATGATTTTAGCTTTGATTCGTGCCATTCTATTCCGAAAGTTTTGTTAACTTAATTTGTTGCCATACTTCAGATGAAAGAGAGACTTTTAAGTTATGAATATCGCCAATCATATCGAGCGCGGTCATTTATTATTTCCTGAGAAAATCGCCCTGATTTTTGAAGATAAATCTTTTACTTACAGCCATCTAGATCGGTTAGTAAATCGAGTAGCTAATAGTTTACAAGGATTGGGAATAAGAAGAGGCGATCGCGTCGCCTTGTTTTTGCCAAATATTCCAGAATTTATTACTTCTTATCTTGGCATTCTCAAAATTGGTGCGATCGCTGTTTCTGTAAATGTGATGTTGAAAAGTTCTGAAGTCAGCTATATCCTTCACGATTGTGCTGCTAAAGCCATCATCACCACAGAATCAGGTAGTTTGGAGGTACAAGAGGCAGATTTACCAGAATTACAACACATTTTGATTGCAGAAGGTAGCGTCAAAAAGGGGATAAGTTTAGCTAAATTAATAGAAACCTCTTCCCCTAATGCACGCGCAGTGAAAATGGATCGCCATGCTCCTGCTAGCATAGTCTACACATCAGGAACCACAGGTTTTCCCAAAGGAGCTACTCTTTCTCACGGCAATATCATTTCTAATATGTATTCCCAAAATCGTTGTTGTGGAATGCAAGCTAATGACCAATTACTACTTTTTCTACCGCTATTTCATTGTTTTGGTCAAAACGCAATTCTCAATGCTGCACTCAATACTTGTTCCACCCTCGTCCTGCAACGGCGGTTCGATCTGACACAAGTTTTAAATGCGATCGCTACTCATAAAATCACCATGTTCTTTGGTGTGCCGACAGTATTCATCAAAATCTTAAATAGCGACATACCTCAGCAAGCCTTTGAGAGCATACGTTATTACTTTTCTGCTGCGGCACCTATGCCAGTTGAAATAGCTCAAATTTGGCAGGAAAAGTATGGAATAGTGATTCATGAAGGCTATGGTTTAACTGAAACATCACCATGTGCATGTTATAACCACGACTTGAAATACAAACTCGGTTCCATTGGCGCTCCGATTGAAAATGTAGAAATGAAAATCGTTGATGCTGACGATCGTCAGGTACAGCCTGGTGAATTGGGTGAGATTGTCATCCGCGGCCCCAACGTCATGCTTGGTTATTGGAATCGCCCATTTGAAACTGCTGAAGTCATTAAAAATGGTTGGTTATATACTGGCGATATTGGTCGAATGGATGAAGACGGTTTTTTCTACATCGTCGATCGCTTAAAAGACATGATTAATGTCTCTGGATTTAAGGTATATCCAACTGAAGTTGAAAATGTCATTTATCAGCATCCAGCAGTTGCAGAAGTAGCTATTTATGGCATTCCTGATAGTTTCAAAGGTGAGATAATCCAGGCGAATATCGTAGCTAAATCGGGTATTGAAGTTACAGAAAAGCAAATCATTGAATTCTGTCGGCAAAGGATGGCAGTCTACAAAATTCCCCATGTAATTAACTTCGTGGATTCAATTCCTAAAAACCCTACAGGTAAAATACTCAAGCGAGTTTTACGTAAGCAATCAACATCTCAATTCGCCACTATTACCTATTAATTCACAACCCAAACAAACTACCAAAATAAAAAAGATAAATAGAGGTTTCATCGATGCGTCATACTAATGTTAGAACTAATCATAAGTCAGTTGAACATTCAATAGCTGAACCTGCTATTGGATCGCAATCCACAAGCTCATCTTTGCTATCCCCTCATAGAAAGCCCAGCTACTCAGAATCAACTGAAATAACAGTTGCAGCAGCTATAGTCAAAATGCTGGAAGATTTGGGAGTACGCCAAGCTTTTGGTCTATTTGGAGGTGGAATTACGCCACTGGTAGCTATGCTAGAGCAAAGCTCAATCCAGGTGCTGCAATTTCGTCACGAAACCGGAGCAGCCTTTGCAGCTATTGAGTCGTACTTTGCCAATGGTCGTCCTGTGGTAGTATTCACCACAACCGGGCCAGGCATTACCAACGCCCTAACTGGAATGTTTGCTGCACGCTGGGAAGGTGCAAAGGTAATTTTTCTCTCTCCTTCTACCTCAACACAGCAACGTGGACGCTGGGCTTTTCAAGAAACTAGTGCCTACACAATGTCTAATACAAGTATTTTTACTTCAGGAAAGCTGTTCCATTATGCAACGACTATTGAAGGCAGCGATGAACTTCCAGTAACTGCTCGCAGACTTGCCCTCGGTTTAGGACAAACTGGTAGCTTTGTTGCACATCTAAGTGTCCCCCCGGTGATTCAAACAAGTTTTCTCAAGGCATCAATACCTCGTATAACTAGCTCACCAATTCTGCCATCTGCGGGAGAAGATACGATTTGGAAATCTGTACAATTGTTATCTGAAGGCCCGTTTGCTATTTGGGTGGGCTTTGGTGCCAGGGATGCCGGCGAAGAAATCCGCCAACTTGCCGAAAGAACCGGATCTGCTGTCATGTGTTCGCCCCGTGCTAAGGGTATATTTCCTGAAGATCATCCTCAGTTTGTCGGTGTGACAGGCTTCGGTGGACATTCCTCAGTTCTGACATACATGCAGTCACAAAGCCCTCTGCGCGTACTGGTTTTGGGAACAAAATTGAGTGAATTTACCTCATTTTGGAATCTGGAAATGATTCCCTCACGCGGTTTTATACATGTCGATATTGACCCGGAAGTACCTGGAGTTGCTTATCCATCTGTTGAGACAGTGCCTATCCAGTCTGATGTCGGAGAATTTGTTAAGGCATTATTGAAGCATTTTCCCAAGCGTTCCGATCGATTACCAGTCTCATCGCTGCCCCGACCCAAATTTGAGGCGATTGATTCTCAGAATGATGGTTTAATTAGACCAGAAATACTGATGGATAAGATTCAACGTGTAATTGTCGAAAATAGTGATGCAATAGTAATTACCGAGGCGGGTAACTCTTTTGCTTGGGGAACCCACTGGCTACGGTTTAACACCCCTAGACGATATCGAGTCAGTACTGGTTTTGGCTCAATGGGTCATGCTGCCACAGGTGTTGTCGGTGCTGCACTGGCACGCAATAGTAAAGCTGTTGCTATTCTTGGGGACGGAGCTATGCTCATGAACAGCGAGATTAGCACTGCTGTCAAATACAAAATTCCTGCCGTTTGGATTGTACTCAATGATGGCTATTACAACATGTGCGACCAGGGGATGACCTTGTTGGGATTTAACGGTGTAGACGCAGAGATACCCACTACAGATTTCGTCATGATTGCTCGTGGGATGGGAGCTGATGGCATCCGGGTGGAGCGAGAAGCCGATGTCGAAGCCGCTTTAGAAAAAGGGCTAATTTCCAATGTCCCCTTTGTGATTGATGTCGTAATCGATCCGACCAGACCTGCCCCAATTGGCACTCGGATTCAAAGTTTGATTTCACAAGTTGCAAAAGAATCTTAATTTTCTTAATTTGAAGGAGTAATATCATGACCCATCAACCAGTAGGTATTCGTTCAGTTGCCCTTAACTTCCCTAGCATTGTGCGTACCAACGATTATTGGCAACAGAATTACCCAAAATTGGTAACTGAGGCAGAGAGCAGAACCCTCGCGAAGCTGTTTAAACCTGCTGAACCTGCCGTTAACCAAAAAGAGCAAGACCTCCTCTGGTCTGAAGCTATAAGACCTTATCTGTCCGATCCCTTCCGAGGTACTGTTGAGCGGCGGGTGCTGGCTCCAGGTGAAACATCGTTAGCCTTAGAGTACGGCGCGGCTAGAAGTGCCCTGGAAGCAGCAGAACTTTCCACAGATGAAATCGATCTGATGATTGTAACTACTCTGTTTCCCGAGCAAATCGCTCCTGGTAATGCTTCTTATCTCGCCCGTAAATTAGGACTGAACTGCCCCGCTTGGAATCTAGAGTCAACTTGTTCGAGTGCTTTAGTGGCAATGCAGAACGCCTCGGCGTTAGTACAAGCCGGAGAGTACCGCAATGTCCTAGTGGTGATTTCGTGCATCTATTCGCACTTTGTTGACGAAGATGATACCCTTTCGTGGTTTATGGCCGATGGTGCTGGTGCATTTTTAGTTAGTACCCTCAAACCGAACCAAGGAGTCTTGGGTACGAAAATTGTTCACACTCAAGCAACTTGTGGTGCTTTCTTTAATGAACTAGTTACAGACTCTCAAGGTAAGCCAAGGATGCGGATACAGACTGGTGAAAGCGCCAGTAAGCAACTAGGTGGCACATCTGTTGATCTTGTCCGTACTTGCTGTGAAGGTGCGATCGCATCTGCTGGTGTTAGTCTCGATGATATTAAGTTCTTTGCTTTCAATACACCAACTGCCTGGTACGCTAATCTGTGTGCCCGCTCATTAGGTATCGATCCAGACCGTACAATCAATCTCTACCCGTATTATGCAAACATTGGGCCTGTCCTCCCCATTGCCAATCTGTACTACGGCGCTCAATCAAAGAAACTTCGAGAAAACGATTTAGTGCTTGTTTATACTATTGGTTCAGCATCTACTGCTGCTGCCACCGTCATGCGCTGGGGTGAAGTCAAACTGGGAACCCTCCCTGCTTCCGCAGTCAATCTAAATAAGTCAGTTAGCAACATCCTGACTACTGTATAGCAATTAATCTCAAAATCATCCCACAGGAGTTTCTCAAAGAAACTCCTGTGAATGAACCAACAATTCCACAGTTTCTATTGGTGGAAAACTGAAAATATTTGCCTACATAATTTGCGATCGCAATCAGGAGAACAAAAATGTCTCAAGATCAGAAACAAAAACAAGCTCAAACTTCTAATAATTCCTACTTCCCTAAAACCTTAAGTGCACCTGGTCAACTCTTTGGTACATTTGAAGACAATATACTGGTTGGTAGTACAGGCAACGATCAAATTTTTGGTTTGGCGGGCGACGATCTCATTTCGGGACGTGAAGGTGATGACTTCATCGTTAGTGGGACTGGAAATAAACTAGTGATTGCGGGGCCTGGAAATGATACTGTTGCGGCCACAGGAGGCAACCAATTCATTTTAGGTGGTGCCG
This sequence comes from Nostoc sp. DSM 114160, assembly GCF_053470305.1. Lineage (NCBI taxonomy): Bacteria > Bacillati > Cyanobacteriota > Cyanophyceae > Nostocales > Nostocaceae > Nostoc > Nostoc sp. DSM 114160. Next base: position 877,824 of record NZ_JBPFGO010000001.1, read on the forward strand.
GAAATGATGAACTTGCGGGTGCTAACGGCAATGACCTGATACTTGGTGAAGATGGCGACGATTTTATCAATGGTAAAGACGGGATTGATGATATTTCGGGTGGTACTGGCAACGATTTCATCTTGGGCGGTCTTGGGAATGACAAAATTTTGGGTGATGATGGTAACGACCGAGTTTTTGGTGGAGAAGGTGATGACGACATTTCTGGTGTCGCCGGAGAAGACTATATAGATGGTGGTTTAGGGAACGATCGCGTCTTGGGTGGTTTTGACGACGATCGAGTTTTTGGTGGAGAAGGTAATGACATAGTTGTTGGTTCGGTCGGTAATGACTATGTAAATGGTGGTTCTGGAGATGATGTAATTATTGGCAGTAATCCATTTATCCGCATACCTGGGCTGGACGGTATTGAAAGAGATGAGATGGTCGGCGGTTCAGGGCACGATACTTTCGTGCTTGGGGATGTTGCTGAATCCTACTATGACAATAAAGGTGGCTCTGACGTTTCTGACGCTGGTTTAATTGTTGACTTCAACCCTGATGAGGATTTCATTCAGCTGAAAAAGTTGACAGATGGTAGCACTTATGTAGTAGCTCCTGGCCCTAATTCGACTGCGGGAAATGAATACACCACAGACATACTGATCAGTCGGCCAAATCAGCCGCTAGAACTGATTGCTAGCGTGCAAAGCGTGAAAAATCTGGATTTAAACGATAGTTACTTCGTTTATGTTTCTGCCGATGCAGGATTAATTGCTGGCACAAATAGTAATGATGTTATCGGTGGCACTACGGGTGACGATAACATTTATGGTTTAGACGGCAACGATTTGATCGACAGCCGTGACGGCAACGATTCTATTTATGCTGGGGCAGGAAATGATTTGATTGTTTCTACTGCTGGAGATGATGTTGTCTCAGCTGGAACTGGTGATGACATTGTTGCGGCAGGTTTTGGGAATGACATTATTTCGGGTGGCGATGGTCTTGACCAATTATTAGGCGACGAGGGCGATGACTTCCTGGATGGTGGTTCTGGAACTGATGACCTTTTTGGGGGAGTCGGAGACGATGTTATTTTAGGTGGTGATGGCAATGACCGCGTTTTTGGAGAAATCGGCAATGACCAAATCAATGGTGAAGCTGGTGATGACGACCTGAATGGCGGAGATGGTAACGATACTATTTATAGTGGTTTAGGTAAGGATAGAGTTTTAGGTGGTGCAGGTAATGACCGGATATTAGGTCAGGAAGGTAACGACATACTTGATGGTGATGTCGGGAATGACATCATCAATGGTGGAGATGGTGATGACTTCCTCAATGGTGCGGATGGCAAAGACAACCTCTATAGTGGTACTGGCAATGATATTATCGTCGGTGGAGCAGGAGCAGACTTACTAGTTGGTGCATCCGGGAACGATTTCCTCTCTGGTGACGCTGGAGATGATGTGATTGTTGGTGTTGATCCATTCGATTCGTTATTTGGGTTTGGTCGTGGTGAGGTTGATACGCTCACCGGCAATCAAGGCAGAGATACATTTATTCTGGGGAATAACGGTCATGTATTTTATGATAGTGGCAGTTCTGATGTTTATGATGCTGCGATTATTACTGACTTCAAAAAGAATGAAGATTTCATCCAATTGCAAAGTGTAGCTAATGCTAATTATGTTTTAGCTACAGGTTCTAGCTCTCCTTCAGGTGTAGCATCCACAGATATATTCTTACAAAGAGCAAATCAGCCTTTGGAATTGATTGCTACTGTCCAAGGAGTCACAGGTTTAAATCTGAGTGATAGCTATTTCGTTCGCGTTTAAAAAGTCTCAGGAAATTCCCAGTCAGTTGTTTTTTACGATAGATTATTGAAAATTTCCAACATTGAGACTTGCAAATAAAATCTGGGAAACTGGCTTTAGCGATCGCATATATTTTCAGCAGCAAAAAAATATTTTATTCATTGCTGTGCCAGTTTCCTAGTATTTTGTAACTTAACTTTTTTGAAATAATCAATTATGAAACTGCGTTACAGACACAAATTCTTAGGGTTTATACCACTTTTATTGACCTTGGGCTTAACTACTCCTGTGATTTATTTTAGTAGTCCGGCTCTTGCTAGCGAATTCAGTTTGCAATCACAACCCTACGACCCACTGAAAAACCATCTGGAATTGTTTACAGAACCTTGGTCTCAAAATCCCACAGTTAAGGCAGCCCTTCAAGCAGATAACGGCAACTTGCAGTTACTTACTAGGAATAAAAAAGTTTTTTATGACGAAATTTCTGTTTTGGTTGACAGAATGCCCCAAGGGCTAACGCCTAAAGATTTTCTCTTAGAAATAGCTAAAGACCCAAATGGCGCAATAAATTATCAATCTTTTGATGATTATCTCTCTAGCGGTGATGATACGCTCAATCAGCTAATTCCCAGGAACACCTCCACACCCCCAAAGGTAGGCGATATTTATGATATAAAATTACGCCTTTTTGCAGCACTGGGTCTTCCTAATTACGAAGATGATGTTTCTGTGATGCTTACAGATTTGACCGACGATCATTTTACCTTATCAACTATTACCAGTGGCGTAACAGGAAAACATCCAGTGAACGGCTCAAGAAAATTTGGGTTTAAAGAAAACCCAGATGGTACGCTGACATTTTATACTAACTCTGTCACACAGTTGACTAATGTATTTGGAGATTTTGGTGGTGATTTCGGGGGACCTCCGGAAATGGGTTGGACAAACTATATCAAAGGTTTAAGTCAAGAAGTTCGTAATAGAGGCGGGGAATCTGAGGAAAGTTCTCTGAGAAAATTTACCGTTACTTATCCTGGTTTACCAGTTTCTTCTATCGCTGTCCCAGAACCAACTTCTACATTGGGGATTTTGGGCTTTACTGCTTATATTGCTACAAATTTCATACGGAAAACTAGACAAAAAAATAGAACTTTAATCAAGTCTGAAAAGTCAAAGAAAATGTTTATAGTTAAGGAGTTTAGATAATGCTTCAGCGTCAAGTTCTCGTAATTGGTGCAACTGGTTTGCTTGGCGGCAAAGTGGTTAAAGAACTGCTGCAAAAAGGTCATAGAGTCCGTGCTTTGGTTCGCCCTGGAACTGAAGCTTCTCACTTGCAGGCTCAAGGTGTGGAAATAGTTCGGGGCGACATCACTGAGTATGAAACACTTTTGCCTGCAATGCGTGATATTGATGTTGTAATTACAACGGCTAACGGTTACTCACATAGAAAGAAAGGAGACTCTTTAGAAAACACTGACGACAAGGGAAATCGCAATCTGGTTGATGCAGCCAAGCAAATGCAAATTAAATTGTTCATTTTTACAAGTATTTTGACGGCAGAAAAAGCAAAATCTGTACCTCACTTTTATCAGAAATCTGTGACTGAGGATTATATTGAGAAATCTGGAGTTCCTTTTGTATCGTTGCGACCAGGCGGATTCGTTGATACACTATTGGGCTTTAGTCTTAAAGATATCAAAAATGGCAAATTTCGAGCTATGGCTGATGCAGACGCGCCAGCATCGACGATTCACTCAGATGATGTGGCCCGGTATCTTGTCTTAGCAATTGAGACACCTGAAGCTGTAGGACATCGCATCGATTTGGGCACTGAACAGCCAACTAATCTTAGAGAAATTGCTAATTTGCTCTCAGAAATAACTGGACAGAAAGTGCAATTGCAAACAATTCCACCTTTGGTCAAAACAATCTTGTTTAAGTTTATGGCAGTTATTAATCCTATGTTTCGGGGTACTGATAAGGCTATGGAATATGTTTCTTCAGGTAAATATGTAGCTGATACTACTTTGCAACGTCGTTTATTTGCTGACGTTCCATCTTTGAGAGATTCGATTAGACGTTGGGCAAACCAAAATGGGCTGGCGGTAACGAGGTAATTTCTTAGCATCAGTTCGATCCAAACAATCTCATCCAAACTAGTTTGGATGGGAACAAAAAGAGTGGAATCTACATCTATTGAGGTTTTTATGGGCGATCGCAACTCTAAAAAATATAAGGTGAAACTTAATAGCGATCGCAATTACTGCAATCTTGCTGCAATCCAGATTTTAAAGCAATACATCTCAGATCAGCCCCAAAATCCTCATGTATAAACGCGATTTATTGCGTCTTTTAAGACCGATTATCTACACCAATAACCTTTAACCCAAGTGTATTGAACTTTCAAATATTTTCTCATACTTTTTGCATAAATCTCAAACAAAGACGCGATAAATAAGTATCATCCGTAACTATTCCCTAGCAAGCTTGAATCTTGTAAGTCAAGTTCCAGATTAATAAATCCACATTTCTTCACAAATGCAGACATAAATGCTCAACACTTGACTAAACAAGAGAATGTCCAAGCAATAGAGCCGATGTCTGCACTTACAACATCAATCCAAAACTAGTAGTCTGCCAACCCAAAAATGTTAGGTGGAGGTTGGGTAAAGGTTAAAGGGAAAAGGGTAAGGGATTTAAACCCTGTCCCCCTTCCCTTTCAAGGGCAGGCTTTTAGGCTTTCGATAAATAGTTGAGAATGTTCTCAATTATTGAACGTAGTTTTAAGTTCTCAGACAATGGTTTTGGTTTTAAAATTCCAAAAATTTGTCTAATCAAAAAAACCTGCCCCAGAAAGGTCCCCCTTCCCCCTTCCCCTTTACCCCGCCAAGTTGCCTTGGCGTACCACTAGCTCACCATCAATTCAGCTCGAAAGGAGAACAAGAATGACAGAATATAATAGCTTTCAACAGATACCAGCCAACAAATCGAGTAAGTCATTGTGGGTGGTTGGAGACTTGGTTAAATTTATCTCAACTGGCAAAGATACTGGTGGTAAATACGATCTATTTGATGCTTACGTTCCATCAAATGTCGGGACTACACCGCATATCCACCTTCAGCAAGACGAAGGATTTTACATTGTCGAGGGGACTGTAAAATTTCAGTTGAACGATCGAGTTATTACTGCAAGTCCTGGAACTTTTGTGAATGTGCCTAAAGGGCAAACCCACGCCTATCGCAATCTTGAAGATAAGCCAGCGAGAATGCTTATCCAAGGTATTCCCTCTGGGCTTGATAAATTGATTGAGGATACGAGTCGTCCAGGGACAGACATATCTGCGGCTTTTCCACTATTTACCGATGAAGGACTCGATAAAATCGTGCAAGCCTTTAAGGACAATGCATCAGTACCCCTAGACTCAATAATTTTTGCTGGCACTGAATACAGCGTCAATGAAGATGGTTCTCCCATAGCAGCAGTAACTTTGATCCGCCCGTTAGATGATACAGGGGCAGTTGGCGCTACTATCACTTTAAAAGATGGTACTGCTAAATATCTCGAAGATTATAACGGTTCTCAACAGATAAAGGTTAACTTTGCTGATGGAGAAAGAGTTAAAGTTGTAAACATTCCAATTATTGATGATAATTCAATCGAAGCAAATAAAACTATCAACCTCACCTTGAGCGATGCTACAGGTGGCGCAATCATTGGGCTATTGCAGAATACGGCTACTCTGACAATTGTAGACAATGACGCTCGACCCAAAGGAAAAGATGGTGTTCTTCTGGTTGGAGATGATAGTAATAACATCCTTACGGGTGGGAAAAGCAGTGAAAACATTATTGCTGGAAAAGGAAACGACCTCCTTACAGGTGGTGGAAATATAGACTTGTTTGCAGTTCAATTTGGTAACGGCATCGACACCATTACTGACTTTGGTGGTGTAGGATCGGGATCTCGTCCATCTACAGACGTATCTGCGGAAATTGATACTCTAAAATTTGAGGGTAATGGGCTAACTGCTAGAAATCTGCTCTTAACTCAAAATCAAGATGACCTGCTCATAACCTTTGAGGGAGTTGAGAATACTGGGGTAGTCTTGCAAAATTTTGCCTTACAAAACCTAGATAACCTTCGCCAAGCCACAGGTGCATCGGAGGATATTGGCAATATTTTGTTTGACGGGCAGACGGGGTTTCAAGACAGCTTTGATGTCTTTGATGCCAACGAACAAAGGAGTAGTGTTTACAATCGTAACTCAGTAACATTCCTGAACGATCTTAATAATAATACTAGTGGCTTTGACAAATCTAATGATGTTATTAACGGTCAGGGTGGCAATGACTATCTGTCGGGGTTGAGTGGTGATGACATACTCCGAGGCGGTGCTGGTAATGATACCCTTGTAGGCGGATTTGGTTGGGATACTCTGACTGGTGGCAGTGGCAAAGATACATTTTCTTTTACATCTGGATCGGGGATTGATACCATTGTTGACTTTACTGATGGGGAAGATTCTATTGGGCTTTTGGGTGGTCTGGCATTTGCTGATTTAACAATCTATCAAGGTACTGGTGGTAGTGTAAATGATACTTTGATTAATATTACCAGCAGCAACGAGCCTTTGATGGTATTGAGTGGAGTACAAGTCAATACTATTACAAGTGCCGATTTCTTGATTGTCTAGCTCTCTGTAGCGAATTTAAGATTGCCAAATAAAACTATCAACAATTGAGATTTACACTTGGCAATTGCTATGTACATAAAAAACTTAAAACTCAACCTTCAAACTAATATGGATCGGCTAACCTTTTCAACACACATAGACCAACATCCTAGTATGGCAAAGGTAGTAGGAGAATGGCGAGTCCGGGGACTTCGAGGTGCAACGACAGTCAGCTACAACTCTATAAAAGCAATTACTGAGGCTGTAAATGAGTTATTAGACGCCTTAGAAACAAACAATGTTTTAGACTCTGAGGAAATCGTCAGTGTTACCTTTTCTGCAACTCCAGACTTGGATGCAATGTTTCCGGCTGCGGTTGCACGTCGTCGTCCTGGTTGGGATCGAGTTCCTTTGCTAGATGTGCAACAGATGCAGGTTACCAATAGCCTCGATCGCTGCATTCGGGTGCTAATCCACTTAAACACTCCTCTACCCCAAAATGCATTACGCCCAGTCTATCTACACCGTGCCGCTCAGTTACGTCCAGATATAGCATTTTTAGGTTAGGCGTAGGCGTAGCCCCTCGGCTACGCTTAGGAACCACCCATCGCAGACATCGCTTTGCGAGATTTTATTTAGACTTTATTTAAATTATCAATACATTTATAATGTCTCATGTTGCAAGAAAAACTGAAACAGATTGACCAAAAATTGATCGATCTATTAGGGAAAAGAATTGCAGTATTGGCTGAATTAGAACACATTTCCTTAGAAGAACAAACTACTAATTTCACATTTTCCTTAATAGAAAGTGGTGTTCCAGAGTCAATTTGGAAAAATCTTGTTATGGGGTGTGTTTGTGCCGTTGCAACTGCAAATTTTCCTGTTGCTAAGGTAAAATCGCGACGAGTTACTTTAGTTGGCGGATGCGGTCTAATGGGGCACTTCTTTCAGCAAAAGTTATCTGCTGCCGGTCATCACGTTAGTATTCTCGATCGCGGTGACTGGGAACAAGCAAAATTGCTATTAGATGGAGCAGATTTAGTTTTAGTCTGTGTTCCAATTGAATACACAATAGAGGTAATCCGTAAACTTGCTCCACACCTAACGCCAACTACTGCTTTAGCTGACATTGCTAGTATTAAAACTCCTATTTTACAAGCTATGCTTGAGCATCATAGTGGGCCGGTCATGGGCTTCCATCCAATGTTTGGCCCAGGGATAAAATCTTTCTTGTCTCAAAAAGTTGTAGTCTGTCCAGGTCGAGAAGATGCTGCCTTTCAATGGTTTATAGATTTGATTGCCAATGATGGCGGCAAACTGATTACATCTACACCAGAAGAACACGACCAAATGATGATGGTTGTTCAGGCAATTCGTAACTTTAAAACCTTTAGCCTTGGTGTTTTCTTGGCAGAAGAAGAGATTGACATTCGTCGTAGCTTAGACTTCTCTAGCCCAGTTTACCGTCTGGAAATTGATATGGCTAGTCGCATGTTCACCCAGTCTGCATCTATGATAGTAGACATTATGCTAGCTACACCAGAGCGACGTGCAGCCATAAGTAGACTAGCATCTACTTATCATCGATTAGCACAATTAATTATTCAAAACGATCGCAAAACTCTGATCCACGAATTCAAACTAGCACACAGCTTTTTAGGAGAAGAAATTAATAGTGCTGCTGAAGAAAGCACTTATGTAATTAATGCCCTAAGTGTATTACTAGCAGCGAAGGAAGTTGGACAAAAACAATCATCTTTTGTAATTCAGAAGGCAGGAAGTAGGGGGTAGGGGGCAGGGGGCAGGGGGCAGGGGGCAGCTTTCTGGGGCAGGTTTTTTTGATTAGACAAATTTTTGGGATTTTAAAACCAAAACCATTGTCTGAGAACTTAAAACTACGTTCAATAATTGAGAACATTCTCAACTATTTATCGAAAGCCTAAAAGCCTGCCCTTGAAAGGCAGGGGGCAGGGGGCAGGGGGAAAGGGTTTAAATCCCTTACCCTTTTTCCTTTTCCCTTTCCCCTTTCCCCAGTCCTCACAAGCGCATTTTTGGGTTGGCAGACTACTAGTATTTTTACTCGCCACTCAGCACTTTCAGGGTAACTGAAACTTTTGGTTTCAAAACCCCTACATTACTGTAGGGGTTTAGCATCAGGGAAATCTTTTGTCTCTTCGACTTGGATCTTCTAACATACTTTCGGCTTCTTTAACTTCTGGTTCGTAACCGCAGTTAATACAGTGGTACAGCTGAACACGTACCCTTTGGTTATCCTCATTTATGATCCAATAAGGCGATGGGCTGTAACATTTGTAATGACAACTAGGGCACGGATATTTATAGTCATACATCAGTTTTAGCGATCGCTTTAACAAATTCATGAAACAGTAGGTTAACTACTTTGCTCATCAGTTTTCCCTGGATGTGCTTACCACCTAGCAACTTCTCACCCTGTTCAGTGACGTTGCTTTTAAGTGAGTCGCGGTAGTCAATCAATTCCTTGGTTAGGTCATTGGTTGGCAACCTTCCAGTTTCAACGCCAGTCAGGATGTACTGCCAGAGGCTAATTCGGCACAGTGACGAGCCGCTAGCTTTTTCAACAAGACCATCACCGGATTGCTCCAGAACCGTTCCCATACCCAAACGCATTTTGAAAGTGTCGCGGCTGCGGTTGCGTTTAATGCGTTTGGTTTCGCCGGCTAATCGCCGGACTGTGGTTTCTCCGTTTTTGCGATCGCGCTCAGTTTTCTTTACCTCCCGAACCTCATACTCAATGACTGGCCTGCCATTGACACCGAGAAACGACTCAAAGGGGTAAATTCGAGTCAGCAATCGCGATCGCACTCTCAACCCAAAACCAAACTTATCAAACACGCTCATGTAAGCGGAGAATTCAGGACACGAGAGCATTTGAGTGATTCTCGCCTCTAAGTGCTGCTCAAAAAGTGAGATGTCGCACATCCAGCCAGCGTGCAGTTCTAGAATCGGGTCAAACTCAATGCCGTAGTCCTTGGCAATGGATATTTTATAACGGTTTTCAATCCGGGTTCTCCCGGCGGGCGAAATCTCCAGCCTCTTAGCTAACCATGCCCAAAGGGGTGGTAAAAAACCGGGCTTGGTAGATGCGCTCTTGGTGTGCGCCACTTCTGGGAATTGCCACGCCAACAGTTGACGGGCGTAATTCACAATTGGCGATTGCACCCGGTTGAGGTGTTCTAGTTGCTGACACAGGTCGCGCAGCTCGTCTATGGGTTCGGGACGGTGCATGAGGAAATACCTGAGATTCAGTTCACCATTTTCTAGTCGGTGATCTGGATCGTGACCGTAGGCGGCCATTGCTAAAGCGTCAGCTGGATCGCTTTTATTTGGGAGATTTTTACCTCCGCGATAACGCCGCAATTCGACGTGACCGACCCAAAGTATTTTAATTTCTAACTTTTTGAGAATGGATGCCCACAATCTTGAATAATGGTTTCCTGTAGGTTCTAAGATTGCATAATCTGGCTTGATTTCTGCTAGATAATCTGCAAAGTCAAACGCTGATTTTTGCTTCTTTCTAACATCAGGATTGGAGTAAAAAGCCGGATATAAAGTAGATGCTTTATTTCTAGTTTTATTCCAATATGCTTGCAATCCTCCCTTGGGATATTGTGTTAAAATATGGCAAGTTACGCTTGATTTACTAACATCAATACCCAAAATAGTTGATTCTATTTTCATGGTTCTGCAAAAATAAGAGGTGGTTTTCAAGGATGCCAGTCCTTTGATTAGCCCGAACTAGTGAGCGCACGAATCACCCTAACGCCCCACATATAAGGGGCGCGATTCAGGAGTAAACGCATTCGGGGAGTTAATTAGAGTTGTGTCGCGCATGAAAGTGCAAACGCCACAATTGAGGGGCGCAATTCCAGCTAAACGCTGCACAATACTAATTAACTTGCGGATGCTTTGGACACAATCCGCGACGGTGGCTCTTAATGCCACCGTTTCGGCTAGTGTGTCAGCTAGCCCACACCTTAGTGGTGCGATCGCAATTAATTAATTGCAATTCATCAGGCGGTTATTCTTCTTCATGTTCTCCAAAAACCAATTCATTTTCGATTATTTCTGTTAGCTTGTCGCGCGCTGGTTCTAGCAAATTTTTCATATCATCATCGGCATCATCGCTTCCATATTCTTGAGAGACCATAATCAGCAAGGCGCTTTCAATTTGGTTTTTTACGACTTGTAAAGAGTGCCAAGCCAAGTAGTAGTCCCAAGCTGGATCTGCTGATTGTGAAACCTTTGGTGTAATGTCAGAACTCATATTGTTATTCATTGCGTTTTAAATTCTCTAAAAATACTTGACTCATATTTACCTCCGATTTTTGAGCCGATAATTACAATTTGCTAGTTGCTCTACAACTGTTGCTGCATCTTGCCAACTTTGGATTAAAGCAACAGCATCATCACCAAAAAATATTTGCTTGTCTCCGTTGTGCCAGGTGACAACGGCAGTCCGGGTAGGCAAGTCTTCAAACTGAATTTGGCGGATTTGGGCTAAGTTTATCCAGCCAGCGGCCGGTAATTTGCAACTAAACACGGATGGGGTATTAATGATGGTGTGCATTTTGGTAAACTAACTTTGGTATCGATTGGCGATCGCGTTCTTTGGTAGGGAGGCGTTCGCCTAAAATTTCAGCTAAAATCCGTCGGGGATATCGTCTATGTTTGGCTCCTCACCTGGTTTGGGGGTTGGATTATATGTAGGATATGGAGCAAAAAGCTGACAGTTGACAAACCGCATTAAATGCCGAGCTTCCGACACCGGATCGTCGCCTTCATCAAGAGTTGCAGTTGCCTGGAAAGTTTCATTCTCAAAGTTCCCCAGATTTTTGACCCGCTTGTAGGTAATGGTTTCGATTTTCATGGCTTTGTGATATTTTTGACTTGTTCACGTTTCAAGTGTTTGAATTGGATAATCAAATTGCGATCGCGTTTCTCGAATGGCGCGATCGCTTTTGAATTAGCCCTACAACCCAAACTCTGTAAGGCGGTCACGGAAAACTACTTCAATTGGGTTTCGGGAGAATTTTCTCATCATTTGATGGTAGCTATCCGCATCGCTGCGTTTTCTAAATTGCGACAAAATAACCCACTTGCACGGCGAGACTTCTTTGAGAACAATCCAATCAAAAAGCTGTTGTCGATAAGTCATAGGTAAATGCTGTTGTTAAATTATGTTGGGTAGTTCTCTGCAAGAAACTGGTGCAATTCCTCATCAGAGAATTGATGAAACTTTTGTTCACCAAGGTCGATATATTTCATTCGGTGAACAATCGGCGATTCTCCTGTGTGTTTTGCTAAATCCTCTGTGACGAGGGCATAAGCGACAACCAAATATGACAGGAAGTCGTTGGAAAGTAATACATCAGATTTGTGTTGTTTAATCTGCATAATTTAAATTTGGTAACAAGTAAAACCAGTCAACCATCAGCAATTGACTGGTTTTTTATCGAACGTTTTGCTTTTGGCTCATATAAATGAAAGTAGTTATTTCATAGGCATATTCCTCCTGCGAGTTTGTCAAGTTTGAGGGCGCGGTGGTGAAGAGTTAGCCGTGCCCTTAATAATTAGGCGGCCGTTACTGTCACGATCCATCACCAAGTCGGCGCGGGGTGCAATTGATAAATTTCGGATTTTGCGTCGCGGTGGTTTTTTAGCGATCGCTGTCGGTGGTAATTCTGATGGCAATAACTCTTCATGGAAATCTCGCTCGACGGCACGCGCCAAGCCAGGACGGGAACGATAAATCATCCCGTGGGCATCGTCAAGCAGTTCGGTTAAGGTTTTAACCTGGGCCTTTAGCTGCTCAATTTCTGTTTCTAGTTGGCGAATCCGTTTTTTTCGTGTTACATACTTCCCCTTAATCTCAGTCATATAAAAAAGTGTGACCGGCCACAGGTTTGCGCGTTTTTCAAAGAACTGTGAGCAATTGCATAACCACACGGTGAGTCCACTTGCCGTCTTGGCTTGTAGCCAGATGGCAAAGTGGCGAACCCGAAGGGTGGAATGCAATTTCGCGATCGTGCATCTGTGCGTGAGCCATTACCTACACGCCAGCCTCTAGGGGATTTTCACCCAGGTCTTAATTTCCACAGCCCACCGTGTCACCACGTCGGCATATAGCCCCTGGAAAATGTGGAATGCCCTACTAAGGTCGTTTACAGATTGGGGCCCCCATACAGTTGCACGTCACCAGCTTTTATCTAAACCGCGACTTGTGTAGACAAACACTTCAGTTATCAACTCTTCCGCTTTACCACTTACGGGACATTGGTAGCCTGAAACACTCTTCATCAGCTTTCAACGGCTATTACACAAAGTGCTAATTTTCCCGGATTTGGCATTTGCTACTGAGATGAGACACTTTAGGTGAACCAGCCAACGCTGTTTCTCTGCCGAGTCACTTATATCGGCTGGTCTTTTTTTGTCGTTCAACATGAATGATACGTCCTGTCATGTCTCTTGTCAAGACGTTTCATTCATGAACTAAGCGTCTATGATAGAAGATAACCAACAACAACAGGAAAAGTCTCCCTTGAGGCTACTAAGAGAAGAATCAGGGCTAACACGCCCTCAAGTTAAGCAGAAAATAGGTGTTTCAGAGCGACGGCAAGCTGACTGGGAGTCTGGAAAAGCTATGCCAAGCGCTGAAAACATAGCAGCACTATGCCGTTTATACAAAGTCTCCTTAAAGACTATGTTCAGATCGTTAGGTATTGATATCTCAGGCATACCTGACGACTACGAGTAAGCTGACCGATACTAAAAATTCGCAGCAGTGATTTAGCAATCACTGCTGCGGGGATTAACACTAACTTGATTATGACGGAAACCGACAAAGCAGGGGCCCCCAGGCAGCTGACATTGTTCGCGGTGGAATCGCTTGAAACTGCGGCTCCCCCCTGCTCCCCTGTTCCCTCTTGTGAACCTGAGCCTGGGGAACTAACTTCCAGCGATCGCTGGAACCCGGCCGACTTTGGAGAAGTACCCCATCAAAGCGACAATGGACAACTGACAATTTTCTACGATGAATCGCTTGAACCACCAGACCCAGACGATTTTTTAAATCTGACCGAATATGAGCAAGCCTGGAGTGATTGGGAGTCAGCCCGCGTTCTGGAACGGGATACACAGCAGAGTGCATTAGTCAGTGAACACTCGCAAAAAACCGGGGGCGATCGCCCGTCTCTTGTTCTGGAACGTGATACACAAAATCCTGTTCCAGAACAAAAAACCCCAGGATTGGGGGACTATACCGATGTTCCAGAACACATTTTACCCGTTCCAGAACATCTTCACTGGGTAGAAAAGTACTGCCCAAGCAATCGCAAAGATAACCATTATTACCGCTATTGCTGGAAGACCGGCAGCAAAATTAAGCATCGGCACATTACCGGGGGGAGTGTGCGATCGCAGTTGGCACAGCACAGGAAGCTGGAAGTTGAGATTGCGATCGCGGACGGGCAGCCGCCAAGTGAGATTGAAGAGTTGATTCACTCCTGGCGTAGTCAGTCATAACTCCTAACTCCTAACTCCTAACTCTTAACTCCCCATTCCCCATTCTCCAATGCCCAATGCCCAATGTCCAATGACGAATTGACTTTTGACTTTTGGCTATTCCCCATCATCATCGTCATCTGTGCTGATGACAACATTCACACAGTCAGACCCAGCCTCAAAACCGATGATGCTGTATGTTTCACCATAGGCATCTGTCAAGCAAATTACTGCATCACTGGGAAAGTCTTGTAATTCAAGAATCAGCTTCTCTACAGTCAGTTCTTCTGTTGTCAGTTCTTCGGTTGTAGGCATATTTTTCTCCTTTAAAAATGCGATCGCCTTGTGAGTAAATGTGGGCGATCGCGCTGTGACTAATTGCTGGTTTGAGCTTACCTGCTCATAGAAACTTTGTCACAGGTTGGGGTTCATAGAGTTGCGATCGCGCCCTCAAGATCGGAATCATTCACATCGATGTAAACCGCCAACATCTTCAAATCCGCATACCCCAACAACTTTTGAATAATTCGCAACGAGACACCATTCCTGGCAAGATGGGTTACAAAACTCCGGCGGCTGGAATGAGTGCTGAGTCCGCGGCTCTCCAAACCAGCTTTTTGCACAGCTTCCCGAAACACCATGTCCGCATATCTCAAAGTGATGTGCTTAGGGATTTCCCCTGCTGTGTAGTCCCTTTTAGAAGGAAATAACCACTCTTGATCTGGATCTTCTGGGGTGTATGCCTTCAAAGCTTCATGAAGAGTTGGGTGTACTGGCACTTGTCTAGTTTTTTGGGTTTTCTTTTTCCCCCCTACAGCCTTGCGAGTGCGGGCCCGAAAAGTAATCAATTTAAGTGGATTACCCTCAGCATCGTAAAGATCCGCAATTTTCATTTGCACCAGTGCCCCCCATCTCTCCCCAGTGAACCATGCCAAGTCTAAAAGCAATTTGTATTTTTGGCTTTGGATGTTATTACGGATTCGAGAATATTCCTTGGCCGTAAAAACAGCCGCTTGTCCATTGCGGTTGTTTTTCATAGAATTATTTTGATGTTAATGACTTCCGGATTAACCGTCATGAGGTGTTAATCTGGAAGCTTTTATTTTTCAGGTATTACCTAAACACGCATCAATCCTAATCACAGCAACGGTTTAGCGTCGTCAGTGAAGCTTCCGGTTTTACATAAAAGTGGAACATTTACATGAATTTCTAAAGCGAATACAACGGATTTATTCACTTCACAAAAATCTGTTATGCAACCTGGAATCACTGATTTATTTGGCCCGACTGCAACATTCTCTGGGACTCCGAAAGTATTAGAAATTCCTCTAAGTTCTCTGACTGCGCTTACAAGTTCCAACCCTACAGCATTGGAAATTTATGCAGCCATCGTTCAAACTGCTCACACTTGGATAAATGCCAATACAGATGTTTCAGTAATGGCAACTTCCGACCTAACTATCTCATCTCCAATAACTCGCAATGGGGTTGCTAAAACCCAGTTTCAATTCTCAGAAAGGTTTTTTGGAACCTACGCGGCTCCAACTTTTGATCCCAATGCAGTCTGACTAGCAATCTAATCAAGGGAATAAAAATATGGGTTGGTGCATAGTTGGAAACGTGGTAACAGCGCCGGGACAAGTCACACGACAGGCGATTTATTACACCACTGAACCACAAATTACTTATCATTCCAATTCCGCAGACCAAAGTTATTGGGGCTATGCATACACATCATTCAATAACGCTGCTTCATTTGCGGATGGAAGCTACACGATTTTTCAATCCGATCAAGCTTCTTGCCAAGTTACAGCGCGCTATGACTGCATTAATGGCACTTGTACTTTATCAAATCAATATAGTACACCGGGTTTGTACAACTCACTTTCTGATTGTCAGGCTGTTTGTGCAAACGGTGGAGCTTGCGCTGAGGGTAAACAATGTATAGATCCCACTAAATTTATTCCTAGTGGTAAAGTCTGCATTGACCAGGGCGAATTTGATTCAATTGAAGCCTTGATTTCTAAAATTGGTAGTGAGGTTTGTTAAATGTCTACAGAGGGTCAGTCTCTAATATCCTCACTTTCAAACATTAGTAATTGTTCTGGTCATCAATGCAATTGCTGCTCTGACTTAGAAGCCAAAATCAATAATTTACAAGCACAAATACATCTTGTAAATGAAAGATGCGGGGCAATTGAAATTAATGATGGG
Organism: Nostoc sp. DSM 114160; assembly: GCF_053470305.1. Lineage (NCBI taxonomy): Bacteria > Bacillati > Cyanobacteriota > Cyanophyceae > Nostocales > Nostocaceae > Nostoc > Nostoc sp. DSM 114160. The sequence goes on from NZ_JBPFGO010000001.1 coordinate 894,055, forward strand.
GAGCTATTAAGGCGAATAGAAGAACTACAAAAACAAATCGATCTACTTATAATCGTAGATTTGGTAGCCGCGCTAATTCCGATTCTCTTACCGGAATTACTTGCTCTGGCAGGGCCAGCAGTTGCCGGAATTGTAGGGAGTATCGTACCGGCTGCGATCGCAGCGGCTTTAGCCGGAGCGCTGAAAGAGATTACAGAAGTAGTAGGCTTAGGCTCAGAAGAGATTGCAGCATTAAGTCGTTCTGCTAAAAGTGATGTCGAGGGCATTGGTAGCAGTGTAAAAGGTGAGGTTGAAGGTGTCGGTAACAGTATCAAAGGCGAAGTTGAAGGCGTTGGCAGTAGTGTAAAAGGTGAGGTTGAAGGTGTTAGTAGCTCTACTAAAGCTGAAATTGAAGCGACGGCTAGGAGTGCTAACGCTGAAATTGAAGCAACAGCTCGTAACGCTAAGTCTGAAATTGAAGCAACTTCAGTTTCGGCAGAAACTGAATTAAAAGGTGTTGCTGATACTGTCAAGAATGAGGTGAAAGCAACTGCTGAAACTGCCGAAACTGAACTTAAAGGAATTGCTGACTCTGCCAAAGATGATATTAAATCAACTGCTGAATCCGCTGAAAGTGAGCTAAAAGATATTGCCAACTCTGCAAAATCCGAGGTGAAAGCAACGGCTGAAACTGCCGAAACTGAACTTAAAGGAATTGCTGACTCTGCCAAAGATGAGGTGAAATCAACTGCTGAATCGGCAGAAGGTGAACTAAAAGATATTGCCAACTCTGCCAAAGATGAGGTGAAAGCAACTGCTGAAACTGCCGAAACTGAACTCAAAGGTGTTGCTGATACTGCTAAAAGTGATGTCAAAGCAACTGCTGAAACTGCCGAAACTGAATTAAAAAGCATTGGTGACACTGTTAAAGATGAAGTGAAAGCAACTGCTGAAACTGCTGAAACTGAAATTAAAGGAATTGCTGACACTGCCAAAGATGACCTAAAAGCAACTGCTGAATCGGCTGAAGGTGAGCTAAAAGGTATTAGTGATTCTGTTAAAGATGACTTGAAATCAACTGCTGAATCGGTTGAAGGTGAGCTAAAAGGTATTAGTGATTCTGTTAAAGATGACTTGAAAGGTATTGGTGATTCTGTCAAATCAGACTTACAAAGTCTTGGCGATTCTGTAAAAACTGAACTGTCAACAGCCACCAAGTTAGCGGAAGCTGAACTAACAAGTGCGACTCAACTTGCAAAAACTGAACTTGAAACGGTTGCTAGACTTGCAAAAACCGAACTTGAAGCAGTCGGAGCAGCAACAGAGAGCGCTACTAACCCAGCTTTAATTTCTGTCCTTGCTGGATTAACTACGGCTAGCATTATTGACCAAGGATTAATCGGTCAGTTGCTCGGAAATGAAATTCAGAGTAATGCAAATATTGATGCTCTAGCAAAATCAATAAATGACCTTCAAAATGAAATCGAAAATAAACCAGATAAACCAGTGCAAACATCAACAATAACTGTAGATATATTTGAAAGATGCGACCAGAATAATAATCCTGTCTATGGCTCAAGAACTGTTACGGTAATTCAAGGAACAGAAGAAGCTGAAATACTCAAATTTCAACAAGAAGCAATTGCTAATGGTGCTACTTGTAGGATTGGTTCTGGAAGTGGCTTTGCTAATGTTCTAAATGAAGTCCGCGAGATTGGGGCAATCATAGTCAATGCATCTGAGCAAACACTTAACACAGTTTCTTCAGGATTCAACGCCCTTCAAGATGATGGAATCCTATCAGAAAATAACTGGAAATACCACCCCTCTACTATATCTTTGAAAACTGGAAGCATTGCTAATCCCATTGATGCAACCACCGTAATTAATAATCAAAATCCCAAAACAGCATCAGCTTTAGTTGAACAAATAAACACAGAATTAACAAACTTAGACACTAATATTCAAACTGCAATAACTAACGCATCTACTCAAAGAACCAATGAAATTCAGCAGTTAACTACTCCTGATTTTAGTTGGGAGGATTTAACGTGAGTGGTGTTAGGAACTGGGCACTAATTCGCCAAGGTTTAATTAATGGCACTTCTTACAATGCAGAAGTTAACGCACACTTTGGTGATACTTCTGCTGATTCTGGGCGGGATGCTGCAAAAAACCTGTGCTTGATAACTTCTACTGACTCAATGCAAATTGCTGCACAACGACAATCATTCTTTTATCATCAAGTTTTAAAAATCCAAAACAAACCAACTATTATTGGCAAGCCAAAAGTCGATGTAGATGCTGATGTAACTTATCATCCACAAGTTTTTATTAGACTTTGGCAAGATTCTACAGCCGTGCCACGTGGGAAATTTCCCAAATCTGCGGAATTTTCTTATCGGGTCATGGGAGAAACTAGCGAAACAATTACAAATGAAAAATTGAATAACTATGCAAGACTTGTTTACACTGCTTTTTTTCAAGACCAGTTTGTAATTAACAAAGGCAAATATATCGGCTGGTACACTTCACCCGTTGACGGGCTACATTTGCAGCTTTACTGCATTGATGAAGCAGAATGCTCTCGCGTAGCTCAGGCAATTGTTTCTAAACTAAACAAAGCTTGGACCGAGTCACTGTTCAAAATTACCAAGCCAGCCAGGAGCAATACCGTCTCGTCAAGCGATACAATCACAATTCTTGGTGAAACTAAGCAGCGTCCACAATGGCGACCAAATTGCACTGTGCGCGCCACAGAAGCCTGGATTTCTTTATGGGCAGAGGCAGAAGAAATTCCCTTGATTGCGAAAACAAATGGCACGTTCAGACCAGTCATCAGATAAGCGCCTAGTTGCTAATTGGCTTTTATCATGTGTGTTTTTTGTATGCTTTCTTTAGAACCCTATAGGGTTCCATATACGTAAGACGAGTGTTTGTCAATAGCATAATAAAGTACACGGTTAAATAAGTGTCTATTATGACGAAAAAATCTTACGTATTGGCTTCTGGTGGCGTGCAGTACGCTTTGCATTTATCTTCTGATTACGATGGAATTAAGGATGCGTGCGGTCTAACTGACATGCCTACGCCTGTTCCTGATAATGTTGTTGACGAAACCGAATCTTCTATCTGCCGCAAAGGAAAGGCTATTAAAGTATCTGTTGGGCTGGAAAATGGTAAGCGCAGAAAAGTAATAGTAGGTAGTATAAAAACAATTAAAGGACTGATCGGCAAGACTTATGGAAGTAGTGTAATTAAATCTGCTTCTGTTGTTCAACACATCAGATTAGGGTAAAACCTTACCGTTTAATTTAGGGCAACATCTTAACGTTTAGTATTAAATTAGGAATAAAAATATGGCTTTGCTTGCAACGCTCGAAGTTCAATTCCATGTTGGATCTGGACAAAATCAGACTACTCAAAAAGCATGGTTTTTAGGCGCTAAAGGTGTTTATGCCGATGCTGATATGGCTACAGCTACAGGTATAACTGACGTAACCAATACCCTAGCCGGACAAGTACCGCTACACGATGTAGATCAACTTTTGTTGCACGGGATAATTCGCACCGTAGAAGTTGATTTGGGAGGTTCTGATAATAAGATTGTTGGACAAAGAGCAATTAGGTACTCTGGTTTAAAATCAGCAACAATCGAAGCAGATATTCTTGGTAAAAAATACGCTGGCGGTAAAAGTGCAAAGTTCAATAATACAACTGTTAAAGAAGTTATTGAACGCCGGAACAAAAGTTTTGTTTAGTTTTTAGATAAAGACAAACAAAAATGGATTTATCTACTGGTTGGACTTCTGTAGGGAATGGTAGCTTTAGTTCAGCCAGTGGCTCTATTCCTTTATTTAGTGTTCCTGGGTTTTTTAATTCTCAGATTATTGGGATTAAGATTTCAACAATTAATGCCAAATCCAGTTGGTATACGGGAGGCTGGATAGAGCAAAAAATTCTGACTGAGCTAGATTCTACCCCTTGGATTACTTTTGCTAAAAAGCTTGAGATTGGAGGAAATATTATCTTTTTTCCTCAAGCGATTGATAACTACTCAATAGACATTAGTTTTCCAAATTATTTCAAAACCGTTTCTGTTGAAGTATGGATTCATTAAAAAATGAACATCCTGTTATTGCTAATTATTCTAGTTCACCAGGAATCACACTTACCTTAGAATCTACAGGTGTATTTTTAGGGATTCTTGTTAGCGCTTCTGTTTTAGCTGGAGTTTGCATCAAAGTTGTTAGCAGCATCAACCGGATTTCTTCTTCAATTACTCAAATTGAAAAAGACCTAAAAGAACATGCTGATAATGCCAAAAGAATTGACCAGCTTGATAAAAAACTGGATTTACATCTTCAAGAATATATAAATCGAAAAGATGTAGTGCAAATGCTTTTCGGTCAAATCAATGAGAAGGTTGACCACAAATTCAAAAAAATTCTGTTTTATACCCGTGATATTCAAAGCTTTTTACAGCGTGATTCTGATTTCAAAATCCGGGAATACTACGAACACACTAACGAGGATTAATCAAATGTCTAAATCTACACTCAATACTTTAGCTACAATTTTTGGTTTGATTGCAGGCGGATCTAACTTACTTGGAAGTACTGGTATTATCAATCACTCCACAGCTGGAACTATTGGGGGCATCGCTACAGCTATTCTTGGGTATCTGGTGCAACAGCCTGCGACTGGCGAACCACAAGCACCAGCACCTCAAAAATAAATCACTGGGGATTCCAGCTACACGGTAGAAGGGAACACATATCTAAAAACGTGGGAGACATTGCAGTTTTGGCTGATAAATATCTCTGGATCTACCCTCTTGCGGTAAAGTTGCATAAGAATGTGCATCTAAAGCCAGGAGGAAAGAGTTGTGAAAGCAGTCTTGATGACAGCAGCTGGCAATCCCGACGTTCTACAAGTGCAGGATGTGCCAAATCCTGCTGTTCCTGTCGGGAATACTGAACTTTTAGTGCGTTTGGTGGCGGCTGGCATTAACCCCATTGACACTAAACTTCGGAGTCGAGGCAGTTTCTACCCCGATCGCACGCCGACAATTTTAGGATGTGATGGTGCAGGGGTCGTGGAAGCAGTGGGTGCTGGCGTTCAGCGTTTTCGCGCAGGTGATGAAGTATATTTTTGCTATGGTGGCTTGGGCGCACACCAAGGAAATTACGCTGAATATACCGTTGTCGATGAGCGGTTTGTGGCACGTAAACCCGCCTCTATCTCCTTTGCCGAAGCAGCAGCAGCGCCTTTAGTATTAATCACCGCCTGGGAAGCTTTATATGAACGGGGACGATTAGAACCTGGGGAACGCGTTTTGATTCATGCGGGTGCTGGTGGTGTCGGCCATGTAGCAATTCAATTGGCGAAACTCAAAGGTGCTACTGTTTCCACCACCGTGGGTTCTGAGGAAAAAGCTAATTTCGTCAAAGAACTTGGTGCCGATAATGTAATTTTTTACAAACAAACAGACTTTGTGCAAGCGGTATTAGATTGGACTGGCGGCGAAGGCGTAGACTTGGCTTTTGATACCGTCGGCGGCGAAACCTTTCACAAAACCTTCCCCGCAGTGCGAGTTTATGGCGATATTGTGACGATTCTCGAACCAGATGCCAATACTGTTTGGAAAACTGCTAGAACTCGCAACCTCCGCATCGGTTTAGAATTAATGCTGACACCAGCCTTGCTAGGATTACAAGATAGTCTCCACCATCATGCAGAAATTCTCGAACAATGTGCCACCTGGTTCGATGAAGGCAAATTAAAAATCCATGTGAGTCACAAATTTCCCTTAAAAGAAGCAGCTAAAGCCCACCAATTAATTGAAAGCGGGTCTGTGGCAGGTAAAATTGTTCTGCTGATTAGTGACGAATGATCGAACAATTTGCATAATTTATCTTTTAAACGCAGAGGCACGCAGAGGTTAAACGCAAAGGTACACAGAGGAATTTCTTGGCGTACCTCTGCGCTTCCCTTAGCGTTCCTTTGCGTTTTACTCCTTTTCCCTCTACCAGTTTCGGCAACACAAACACAACCAGAACGCACACCCTTAACCCTAGAATTATTACAAGAACGACTACGCACACCCATACTCCGCGAAGGAAATTTGACTGTAGATTTGCAAAAAATGGCGATCGATTTACGCCCAGAAAACGCCAGCTTTCGTGATGCTTTTTACCAATTACTGCGAAAAGAACTCGGTACAAAACCTCTGGGTTTAGACCTCAGCTATGCTTTAATTCTGGGGGATTTTGTCGGCAGCGATTTGGGTTTAAGAACACCATTGTATGCAAAAGCGATGTCTGGCGACAAGCCGCGAGGCGTCTACGCACCCATTTTCACCGCTACCGAACAAGAAAAACTAGAACGTTTGCGCTTCGTTTGTCTAGAGTCACTCGCAATCGCTTTACCCAACTCTAAAGATTGTCGATCGCTTCTGGGAACAGAGTCAACCCCAGCCAGTGAAATCGCCGTCTTTCGTGGTGTCTTAACACTGGTGCAAACTCGCTTCAATGGCGAAGTGAAGTTCTCCAATACTTTTTTTCTTCAGTCTGTTGATGCCCAAGGTGCAACTTTTCTCCAACCTACTGACTGGACTGAAACGAGATTTGCTCGTCCTGTTAGTTTTACCAGTGCTAACTTCCAACAACCAAGCAATTTTCAGGGCAGTATATTTTTTGAAAAAGCTAACTTTAAAAAAATTAAATTTCGGGAACTGGCTGATTTTCAAGGTAGTATCTTTGAGGCGACTGCCAACTTTAACCAAGCAACTTTTAAACAGTTGGCTAAATTCAGTAGCGTCCAATGGCAAGGAAATGCTGATTTTTCGGAAGTGGATTTTGCCAATCAAGCCCAGTTTACTAAAGCAGGTTTTAATCAGTTTCTTCTTTTAACAGAAGCGATTTTTGAGCAAGGTGTAAGCTTCCGAGAAGCGGAGTTTAACCTATTGATAAATCTGCAAGGTGCAAATATTCTGAACCTTGCAGATTTTAGTGATGCCAAGTTTGCTAAAGAGGCTTGTTTAAGCGTACCTGGTTTAACTTTTAACTCTAACCAAGCGAAAATTTTAGGTAATCCCGGTGAGATTGGTAAGATGTTCTGCATCCCAACATTGCAAGGTAATCAAAACGTCTTGCGGAATTTGGGGCAAAATTTCCGTCAGCAACAGCAAGTAGGCGATGCTAATGAACTGGAATACACAAAACAACGATTGCGATTAATCGAGTTTGGGCATCGTTTGACGGCTACAAATATTAATAGTGCAACTGTTGCAACTTTGATTAACCTGGGTTTTTCTGCAACTCAAGCCCAAGCGATCGCCCAGCGTCGTCTGGTAAAATCCTTTCGCAACAGTAATGAGTTACTCACCATTGCAGACATCGATTTAGAAAAATATACTCAACTAAGCGATCGCTTAATTGTTGGCGAAACCCTTTCTATAGTTGGATGGTTGCTGCAAGCTTGGAGTTGGTTGGCGTTGAGTGTACTGCTGTTGTTGAGTGGCTATGGGACAAATTTTTGGTTAGTTTTTGGCGTGGGAGGATTAGCGATCGCTTATTTCGGCTTACTGTTTTGGCTAGTGGATCGCTGTCGTCGGCTGCATCCCGTACCAATTATTCCCACATCTTACGAAACCATTTCAATATTAGTCAGTTTTAGCGTTTTAGAATTCTTCAGCTTACTAGCAATCTTTCGCAATGCCGAACAACCTTGGTTGACATTGGGGTGTCTTTTGATAATTCTTGTCCCCGTCCCAATGGCTTTATTAATCCGACTTTACCAACAAGGGCGTTATCATGACTTAATGGACGTTTCTTACTTCACAGAAGACGGCACATTTCGCCAGTTACGATTGTTGATTGGACGTTTGCCAGTCATACCAAGGAATCAGACATTTCGGGAACGATATATGCCTTTGTTGTGCGATCGCCGTTGGAACTGGCTCAACTACTATGATTTTAGTCTCAACAACCTAGTTAAATTAGGATTTAACGACATTCGCCTGCGAGACGAACACCTACCTGGCATCATCTCTGCACTTGCTTGGTATCAATGGAGTTTGGGTGTAATTTACATCACGCTAGTTTTGTGGACACTTTCCCGCACAATTCCGGGATTGAATTTGCTGATTTATCTGAAGTAATTCCTGTACTGAACTTTTTTTCGCTACACTTTGTAGTGGTGCTAAGAGAATGTTTTCAAAGTTATTTGGACGGTAACAAAACGTTTTATATCCCCCTCAATTCCCCGATAAATTGGGTATTACATCGGCTAAAAGTAATAGAAGCCCGGTTAAACGCAAGTTATATCGTGTCCGGTTAAAGACTTATCATTAAGGTAGCAGAGGGGCAGGGGGGCAGAGGGGAAGGGTTTTTGGATTTTTGCATAGATTCGGGAATCATAACTAATTAGCCGGACTTGATATTAATTAAATATCTAAAAATTTGGTAAATTTATCAAAAGATTGTTCATTGCAATATAATGTTTAACCAAGTTTAATTTTTGTTATAGGTAAGTAGGCGGGAAAATTCATAACTACGTTATTGCGAGTTAAACGTTCGTGCAGCCTCTCCTAGAGAAGCGATCGCAAAGATTTTATTTTATTTTAAGTCTGTTTATCTCCACCTACTTACAAACATATCTATCAGTTAATCTTTTTAATTATTGTCTAAAAATATCTACGATTTTGATAAAAATATCAAAATATTTTTCATTGTGCTTCCAAGTTAAATCAGATAAATTGTAATTGTCAATAGGTAGCATTAATTCAAAACTGATTATCTCCACTTAACAAAGATAATCAAGTAATTTCATAGCTACTAACTATTTTTGCTAACAATCAAAACAACAAAATAACCATGCAATAGACAAAAATAAAGTCTATTTTATGTTGTGATGCTAGCAAAATTTTTATCCAATAATGAGGATTAATCTAATGGCAGAAAATTCAAGTAATAGTGGTAGCAGTAACTCCTCTACTAATGGGAACAATTCGATTAGCCAATCACCCTTCGGTCGCTTGGAAGAAGTTGTCGGTAAGGAAGGCGTCAAAAATCTATTCAGTGGTGTTGGTAATGGAGAAAGTGGCAGTAACCCATTTGGTGGCGGTGCTGCTGGTGGTGCGGGTGGCAGTCAGCCTGATTTAGCCTATGGTGGTAATCCTTTCGCTGGCGACAACTTCTGGAATATCTTTGCAGGCGGTGTCAACCCATCCAAAGGCGGCGGTATCCCATCCACAGGTGGCGGTATCCCATCCACAGGTGGCGGTATTCCATCCACAGGCGGCGGTATCCCATCCACAGGTGGCGGTATTCCATCCACAGGCGGCGGTATCCCATCCACAGGTGGCGGTATCCCATCCACAGGCGGCGGTATCCCATCCACAGGCGGCGGTATTCCATCCACAGGTGGCGGTATTCCATCCACAGGTGGCGGTATTCCATTCACAGGTGGCGGTATTCCATCCACAGGCGGCGGTATTCCATCCACAGGTGGCGGTATTCCATCCACAGGTGGTGGCAGCCCATCCACAGGTGGCGGAAACCAAGGTAGTGGCTACGACTCTTTGACTGGTAGTAACAGCCAGACTTATGGCATTAGCACAACTGAAATACCGGACGGGTTCACTTTGAGGGCCACTATTGACAAGCTAGTTAACTCAAAGCTTGACAAGGAAGTGGGTAGTGGACAAACCTCGCCATTTCCAACTGGTGGACAAACCTCGCCATTTCCTACTGGTGGACAAACTTCGCCATTTCCTACTGGTGGACAAACCTCGCCATTTCCTACTGATGGACAAACTTCGCCATTTCCTACTGGTGGACAAACCTCGCCATTTCCAACTGGTGGACAAAACCCCTTCGCTTAATACAATATTTGCGAAAATCAGCAGATAAATAGAAGTGAACAATGATGAGTTCTTCAGTACATAGTATGCTAGTACAGCTTGGCGCAAATAAACATATTATTCGATAAACCGGAAAAGCGTGTATTATCTCTGATGTGCCTTCTGCCTTATTGTACTAGTTTGCTATTTTACGCCCGAAACTCTTCTCAGGCAAAGGTTTAGGCAATATCTTCTGTTAGTTTGACGGTAAGATTATTAAAGCCTTTTTTGTAGAGATATTTTGGGTTTAGCAAATTCATAATTGGTATAAGAAGTACTGAAGACCCCATAATTTTTTAACTAAAAATAGGAGAATTAGTGCCAATGGAAGCGTCTGCTGTCAATCCCATAAATGGTGGATTTAATCCATTAAGTGCAGGTGGCGCTAGCAACCTATATAACGGTAATTCCTTTGCTGCCAATGACAGTTTGTCTGCTGCTAAAGGCAGCCTGTTGACGGGTGGTAGCAATCTGTTATTAGGTAACGGTAACAATCCTATTCCAGGTGGCGGTATTAACCCATTTGCAGGCGATGCTGGTAGTGGGCTTCAGAAATTAATCTTTGAGCGATTAAAGTTAGTTCTAGGTGATAACTATTTCAAGGGTATTGACAACACATTGGCAGGAGGTAGTAATCCTTTTGCAAACAGTGGTTATCCGATTCAAAGTGGGGCTAATAACCCTTTGGCAGGTAACGGTAATGCGATTCCAAGTGGGGCTAATAACCCTTTGGCAGGTAACGGTAATGCGATTCCAAGTGGGGCTACTAACCCATTTGCAGGTAACGGTAATGCGATTCCAAGTGGAGCTACTAATCCATTTGCAGGTAACGGTAATGCGATTCCAAGTGGGGCTACTAACCCATTTGCAGGCGGTGGTAATCCATTTGCAGGCGGTAGTAACCCATTTGCAGGTGGTGGTAATGCGATCGCAAGTGCTGGAAGCTTGCTTCAACAATCACCTTTCGATCCGTTGAAAGAAGTCCTTGGTAACAATATACCCTTTAGTAACACTGGGAATACATCTAATTCAGGTAGCCAAACCTTTAATCAGAGCAACGCACCGGTTGGCAAAGGTAATAAGGACTCTGGCAGTAATAACGCAACTATTGGTAATTTTAACTCGGATTCTGGCAGTAACAGCGCAACCATTGGTAATGGTAACTGGAACTTTAATAATGACAACACAACCATCGGTAATGGCAACTGGCTATTTGGAAAGAGTAACACAACCCTTGGTAATGGCAATTGGTATTGGGACGATGGAAGTAATAATTCAACATTAGGTAATGGTAATTGGCACTTTGGCAGTGACAACGCAACCATTGGAAACGGTAATTGGGACTTCGGTAAAGATAATACAATTATTGGTAATGGTAACTGGGTTTTTACCAATGGAAATGAAATTATTGGTAATGGCAATTGGTTAACAAAGACTGACAATACAACGATTGGAAACGTCAATAATCTCAGCAGTTTAAAGTTATCCCCACTAGGAATCAAAACTGATGTTAACAATCTAATTGACTCTCTTATAGGTAAAATAGGTAAAAATTTTCTTGGGTTCACAGGAGATTTTGATAAATCGAGTAGCCAAACCTTTAACCGCCTCATCTCTTCTAAAAGTGTTGGTAATGACACTAATATATCTAGCGATATTGAGCAACTTTTGGCATCACTCAGCCCAATTCAAGGAAATTTTATCAATTATCAGCCTGTGCAAAACCCTCAGCCTGTCCCAGAATCTACTTCTTCAGTGCCATTGTTAGTAATGGGACTGGTGTGTTTGCTGTTGTCACTGTTCAAAAAACAACAACACTGTTAACGTAAATTCAATAGACCTCTTGCAAAAGTAACTTTTGCACTCTTGCGGTCAAAGGGGTTCATGTCAAAGGGGAAAGGTTTTTTTATTCCTTTTCCCTTTGACATGAACCCTTTTCCCTACAAATGCCAAGAAGTGTAATCTTTCTCAGCTAATTGCGATCGCACTTTCTGTTTCTATACCAGGTTGACTTACAGCAATTATTAGCGAGAATTGATGCTGTCCGCGCCAAGCTATCCTCATGGAGACGGTTTGCGATGTCTACGATGGTCACTGAGCGACTTGCCTTGAGTTTCGACTGCGCTCAACTACCGCGAAGTCGAAAGGAGCCGAAGTGACGCACTATAGAGCGACTCATAAGTTAGTTACAACGATTGCTGCAATGATTTAAACCTTTCTTATACATGAACAAATAATTGCTGCAAAGCATGAAACCTTTGCAGCAATTGCTTATACCTTTCTTGGAAATACTTAAGCCTTTCTTATACATGAAGGAACAATTGTTGCAAAGTATGAAGCCTTTGCAGCAATTGCTTATACCTTTCTTGGAAATACTTAAACCTTTCTTATACATGAACAAGTAATTGTTGCAAACGTTTCAATTTTGGCAACTAGTGTTGAAGGTTAAGCGAGTTACAAGTGCTGATATCAAGGAAAGGGGAGACAAAGCATAGCTTTGGCTCTTTGGGGTGCAATGGCTGTAGGAATCATAACTAAATTCCGAACTTGCGCGCGGAGTTTTATGAGTGCTATAGCTATATTTGCTAAATTTGATGGGCGATCGCTTAAAATTTAAAAGTTGGTGATTGTTATCTGCTCAAAAGAATGCCTCACTCAAGTTTTCAGCGTGCAAATACTCTTAAAGCGGCTTTTTTGGCTTGTAATGTTGAGCCGCTTGAACCAGCAGAAATGGAACGGTATTATGTCGATCTGTCGCTGGTGCGGAAAACTTCGGCTATTGATAATGTCAGTACAATTTTGGATTTTCAAGAAGCAGGTGATTTTACAACAATTTTATTTACCGGACATCGCGGTTGTGGGAAAAGTACGGAGTTAAAAAAAATTCAGAGTCTTTGGGAAAACAATTATCGGGTAATTTATTTGGAAGCGAATGAAGAGACAGATATTAATGATACCCGGTATACAGATTTATATTTGATTGTAATTAAACAAGTTGAATTTGAATTACGAAAATTAGGTTTGACTTTTAATCAAGCTTTATTAAAAAGTTTTGAATCATGGTTTAAAGACATTACTCAAGAAAACGAGCAAAGTGTAGAAAAATCAGTCAACGTCGAGGCAGAAGCCACTCTCAGCCCGACTGCACCATTTCTCGCCAAACTAATGGTCAAATTGCTGGCACAAATTAAAGGCTCGGACAAGCAAAAGACAACTATTCGGCAAACTCTAGAAAAAGATTTATCTCGCCTCAAATCTGATACTAATCTATTATTAAGCGACGCTTACGCAAAATTGCGGCAAAAATTTCCTGAATGTAAAGGATTATTAATTATCTTCGATAATTTAGATCGGGTTCCTCCTGTCGTAGCAGAACATTTGTTCTTTGATTATGCGGCTCAGATGCAAGAATTAAATTGTACAATTATTTATACAGTACCAATTTCAATTCTTTGTTCGCCAAAAAATCCCCTGAATCAATTTGATGGTAATCCTCATATTGTGCCGATGATTAATATCTATGAATTTGAACGGCATAAATGCGATCTAGATTACAATCAGACGGGCTTAGATGCGATGGCAAGTGTAATTGAAAAGCGGGTTGATATTGATGCAATTTTTAATAGCCGTAATCAATTATTAGAACTAGCACAAGCAAGTGGTGGTCATGTGCGTCAGTTAATGCAAATGATGCGCTCTGCATGTCAAACAGCGAGTACCAAAAAACACGAAAAAATTATATCCGAAGATATAGAGTATGCAGTTAAACAGCAACAATTTAGTTTTGAGCGGTTTATTCCTGAAGAACATTACCCTCATTTGGCTCAGGTTTGTTTAACTAAAAATGTCAGTAAAGATGAAATTGGACAATTAATGTTATTTAATACTTCCGTGTTGGAATATAACGGCGATAAACGATGGAATTATCCAAATCCGGTGGTGAAGCGAAATGAGTTCTTCCAAGAAGCTCTCCAATCAGCACAAAAACAGTGAACTTCAAGCCGAAATAGGTAAATTTATTGCCTATAATCAAGATGAATTTGCTGAATTAGTGACATTTGTCGATTTTGCAGAAAATTTTACATTAGGTTTTATTGAAATTAACTTTACACCCGATATAGACCTATTAATTGCTGGATTGCAACAAAATCCTCAATGTGAAGAAATCCAATTTGTGGTTTTAGATTTTCCCGATCAGAATTTGCGATTTCTGCGGGATGAGTTGTTACAGCAATTAGCCAAAATTACTAAAGAAACAAATAAAAAACTTGTTTTATTAATTCGGAATTTAGAAAAATCGATTGGTGTTTTTGGAGATTATCCACCAGTTTTACAGGATTTAAACTTCGTCCGCGATTCTTATCGTCAAACCGTACCTCATCCGCTTTTATTTATCTTGCCAGATTATGCGATTTCGCGGTTAGCAAAATTTGCACCCGATTTTTGGGCTTGGAAATCAGGTTTATTTCGCTTTAAAACCACAGAATTGACTAGAGATAAGGCAATTGCCAATACTCTGAATGCAGACACAAATATAGAACGCTTACCAACACCAGAACAACAAGAACGTATCGATTTATTACATGGCTTGTTGATGGAATATAACCCAACTGGAGAAATACCCCGCCCAGAACATCTCCGCAATTGCTGTAATATTTTAAATGAATTGGGCAAAGCATATTTAAGCCAGCACAAACCAATCAAAGCTAGAGAATATTTAGAAAAAGCTGGGAAAATTGCCCAGCAATTTCCTGATTATTCCTTAGAAATCGAAGTTATCAATCAGTTAGGTAAAAGCTATCAGCAGCAACGACAGTTTGAAAGTGCAAACAGCTATCATCAACAAGCTTTAGATATTGCCAAAAAGCAGAAAAATCGTGCTGCTGTCGCCAATTCTTTGTTTGATTTAGGTAATGTCTCTCTGAATATGCGACAATACGACCAGGCACGGGATTATTATCAACAAGCCCTGGAAATCACAATCGAATTTGGCGATCGCTATTCGAGTGCTAGCACTTACCACCACTTGGGAATGGTTGCCCAAGAGTTGCGCCAATACGACCAGGCACGGGATTATTATCAACAAGCCCTGGAAATCAAAATCGAATTTGGCGATCGCTATTGGAGTGCTAGCACTTACCACCACTTGGGAATGGTTGCCCAACAGTTGCGCCAATACGACCAGGCAAGGGATTATTATCAACAAGCCCTGGAAATCACAATCGAATTTGGCGATCGCTATTGGAGTGCTACCACTTACCACAACTTGGGAATCGTTGCCCAAGAGTTGCGACAATACGACCAGGCACGGGATTATTATCAACAAGCCCTGGAAATCAAAATCGAATTTGGCGATCGCTATTGGAGTGCTAGCACTTACCACCACTTGGGAATTGTTGCCCAAGAGTTGCGCCAATACGACCAGGCACGGGATTATTATCAACAAGCCCTGGAAATCAAAATCGAATTTGGCGATCGCTATAACTGTGCTAGGACTTACCACCACTTGGGAATGGTTGCCCAAGAGTTGCGCCAATACGACCAGGCACGGGATTATTATCAACAAGCCCTGGAAATATATATTGAATTTGGCGATCGCTATTGGAGTGCTAGCACTTACCACTACTTGGGAATGGTTGCCCAAGAGTTGCGCCAATACGACCAGGCACGGGATTATTATCAACAAGCCCTGGAAATCAAAATCGAATTTGGCGATCGCTATAACTGTGCTAACACTTACCACAATTTGGGAATGGTTGCCCAAGATTTGCGCCAATACGACCAGGCACGGGATTATTATCAACAAGCCCTGGAAATCAAAATCGAATTTGGCGATCGCTATAACTGTGCTAACACTTACCACAATTTGGGAATGGTTGCCCAAGATTTGCGCCAATACGACCAGGCACGGGATTATTATCAACAAGCCCTGGAAATAGATATCGAATTTGGCAATCGATATTCGCAAGCTCTCACGCTTCATGGTTTAGGAACGCTTGCACAAGCAGAGGAAAACTATGCAGAGGCTAGGGCTAATTTGCAGACAGCGTTGGAGATATATATTGAGTATCAGGATGAATATATGGCTACGGTAACGCGAGAGAATTTAGAGGCTTTACCGGAGTAGGGGGGGCGATGTGCAAAGTTTAACGATAAGCCGCGTTGCGTCTACGCATTTGGGTTTTTTGGGAAAGGGCGATCGCGGTTGCTTGATTGGTTGGGGAGAGCGATCGCTATTCATTCTATACTTGGTGTAATTTCCTGTGCCCCATGTATAACAGCAAGTACATCAATTTGTTCGGGCTTGTTGTAATAGATAATTCGATATGAACCTTCAATGACTTCCCGAATTTGCTCGGTTTCAAACTCTGGTACAATTCGACCAGATAGAGGGAAATTCGCAAGCTGCTGGGAACGTTTGGTTATACGGTCAATAATCCTGGTTGCGTACCGGAGTGAATTCTGGGCAATGTAAGTATAAATTGCCGATAGGTTTTCTACGGCTGTTTCTGTCCAAAAAACTTTCACTCTGGTAGTCCAAATTTTGCCCTAACTTCCTGTACGGAAATTACTTTACCAGCTTGACTCTCAGCAAGTCCAGCTTCCACAACTTGCCTAACATAAATCTCATACATGAGGTCATCCCATGTTGAGTTAGCAGGTAATTTATCAATTAGCTTTCGAGCTTCTTCTTTAATATTGAGCTTTTCCATAGAGATTACAGATAACTTGCTTTTCTATATTGTATGCTCAACGGGAATCGCGTTTGGGGTTTGTGGAGGTCGATGTCTAACGACAAGCCCTTCTCTACGAGAGGCTGCGCCAACGGGTTCGGGGGTTTGCAATCGACGGGAACCGCCAAGACTGCGACCCCCTCACCGCATTACATCTACGGGTATTGGGTTTGTGGAGGTGCGATCGCTCTAAGTTTTTCTTGCTTCTCAACTTTCATCTTTATAAATATTTTTACGATGTCCGACTTCCACAACATTCACCGCTAGAAGATCGTCGAAAATATCATAGATAACGCGATATTCACCGACTCAAATTCTGTAAGCATTTTCTTTCACTTTTAGCTTTTTGACTCCATTCGGACGTGGTTCTGTAGCTAAATCGTCAATTTTAATTTGTATACGTTCTTGAAGTTCTGACGGTATTTTTTTAAGTTGCTTCAATGCACCCCTCAATATTTCAACCTTATAACTTACGCAACTTCCTTTTTGATTCCTGTCTTTAGTTCTTTTTTAGCTTCTTCCCATGACAATGAGTTCTCAACACTAGCTTCTTTTTTCGCTTTGTCGTAGGCTTTTAAATCTTCTTCCTCTTCTTCTTCTTCGATTGTTTGAAGTAGGGCGTAAATCTCATCTAAAGTACTATCATAAGCTTGATTTAACAGAATGTTAATCTCTTTAATTAATTGTTCGCGTTCCTGTTCACTTTTCATTTTTAGACCTCTTTTATTGCAAATATATGTTTATAATTTGTCTTTCTTATTCTCAACTGAGGCTATAACTAAGACAGTAACTCAATTATAAATGCGATCGCGTTTTGGGGTTTTGAGATAGGGAGAGGAAATAAATAAGTGTATTGATGGCTATACCAGTCGTAAAAATTACTCAAAATTTCTCTTTACTCTCCCTGCCTTCCCTGCTCATTTCACGATAATCTCACTTTTTCGCGTTGCTCCTCTTAAGGAAGCGATCGCATCTGTCTTTTATTTCCCTGGTGGTAAAGTTCCCCCGTTACCTGCATCGGTAGACTTACAATAGACATTCAAGCCGATTGTGAAGATGTAGAGAATAACAATAGTCGCGATCGATGCAGCACTTATGATATAAAACTCATATTTAATTTTTGAAATATACGTAGTGGCGCGGCAAGGCTAAAATGTTGCAATAAATTTTCTTGTGGGGCGGGCATCTTGCCCGCAAATTAGGACGGGCTAGAAGCCCATCCCACAAGAGTTTGCTAATGCACAAATTTAGTCTTGACACGCCACTACTTCAATTACATTACTTTAGTTTTGTGAACTCTTTCTCGGACAATTCTTGAATTGAATTTGCAAATAAGCCCCAAGTAGCGGCAAATGTCAAGCGATCATTCCCTTTTCGATGTTATCTGTGCCACTGCGAACCTCATCAAGATTTTCCGGTAGAAATCCACCTGCTTGCATTTTCCATAATCTGTAATAAGCGCCGCCGAGTGCCAGCAGTTTGGCGTGGGAACCATCTTCGATAATCCGACCTTTATCGAACACCAAAATCCGATCTAGATGGACGATGGTAGATAATCGATGAGCTACTACGATGACCGTTTTGCCATTCATGGCTAAATCGAGGGTATCCTGAATTGCTTTTTCGGTAATTGAATCGAGGCTAGAGGTGGCTTCATCTAAGATTAGAATCGGCGCATCTTTGAGGATTACCCGCGCAATCACAATACGCTGTCTTTGCCCCCCAGACAACTTAACGCCACGTTCACCCACCAGAGAATTGTAACCATCCTTACTTTGAACGATGAAATCGTGAGCATGAGCCTTTCGCGAAGCCTCAATGACTTCCTCATCGGTTGCATCCAAACGTCCGTAACGAATATTTTCTAGCAAAGTGCGATGGAACAGAGACGGATCTTGGGGAATCAAACTAATCTGAGCGTGTAAAGCATCCTGAGTCATGTCTCGAATATCGACCCCATCAATGATAATCTGTCCAGATTGTGGGTCGAACAAACGCAAAATCAGATTGACAAAGGTGGATTTTCCAGAGCCGGACAAGCCCACCAATCCGACACGCTGTCCCGCTTGGATGGTTACAGAAAGGTTGTTGAAAACTTTCTTCTCTTCTGTGTAGTTGAAATTCACCCGCCGAAACTCAATCTTACCTTGAGTGATTGAGTGGGCGATCGCTCGATCGCGATCGATCAACTCGTGGGGTTGAACGATGGTTAAAACACCATTGGCAACATTTCCAACATGTTCAAAAAATTCCAGAAAGCGGCGGCTCAAATTCCGGGCTTCACTGATAATCAATAGCGAGAGGCTGGTTGCAACAACGAAGTCAGCAGCAGCGATCTTTCCTTGATTCCAGAGAGAGAGCGAGTAATACAGGGTGCTAATTTTGAGAATAGCTGCTGAGATGAACTGAAACCAGCGAATGCGCTCCGAATACCAGTTAGACTCTCTCACGTGTTTGAGTTCGCGCCTTAATTGCTCATTTAAATAGCGTCGTTCAAAACCAAAGCGAGCAAATAGTCGGCTACTAGTGAGATTTGTGACTGTATCTACAATAATGCCAGTTGTCTCACTTCTGGCGGCTGCGGCTTTCCGGGAGTAAAATCGGCAGCGAGTTGCCAGCCAAAACGAAATACTGATGAAGAGAACTGCCCATATTCCCACGAGTGCAGCCAGTGGAGGATACGCGCGATACAGTATCGTCGTGGCGACGGAATATACAACAATTACTGGCATAAATTCAGTAATCATCATTTGCATCGTCTGGGTAACACCCAGAGAAGTTTCGCTAATCCGATGTGCCAATGCCCCGGAAAAACTGCTGCTCAGATAGCGATGCGAATGGTGTTGCAAGTAGGCATATAGCGATCGCACAATGTGCTGTCGGTGGATGGGATGGAGAATCGTTTGCAAGAGTCCAGCCGAGCGCCCGAATACCACTTCACCTACACTCAAGCCGATGAACAGCATCAGGGGTTGCTTCATGGCATCAAAAATGGGCTGGCTGTGTCCCGTCGCCGTTACGCCCCGGATGATCTGGCCAATGGCATAAGGCAACATAATGCCACAGGTTGCGTGTATAATCTCCAGGATCACCATTAACACATACCACCAGCGAAACTGGTTAACGAAATAGCAAATGAACCTGAATGGAGTTGATGGCAAATCTGGTGCATCAGGGGCACGTTGAAAGGATTTGGATTGTCTAGCTTTTTTTGTCATTTGTTATTCGCTGCGTCCCTAGTTTCTAACGAAGAGAATCTCCCCTTCGGTATTCGGCGGTTATGTCGTCTAACTTTTGTTTCAAATTGTCGTCGAGTTTTAGTTCTACCGCCTTGAGGTTGTCAGCAAGTTGTTCTGGGACGGCTAGCGCCAACGATCGGGGCAGTGATAATCGGATTAGATAAAACCCAAGCTACTGCTAAGGTGGTGAGGGATAATCCGGCGAGATCGGCTACCGTGCGTAATTCTTCAACAGTATTAAATTCGCGATCGCGCCAGTAGCGTTCTTGATAACGTTCTGCGGCAGCACCTAGCGTGAAACGAGTGCCTGACGTGGGGCCTTGAGTAAAATCGTGTTTACCCGTAAGTAGACCACCCGCCAAAGGATTGTAAGAAATTACACCCAGTCCTTCTTCTTTGGCCAGGGGCAATAGTTCTCGCTCAATTTCGCGGAATAACAAATTGTAGCGGGGCTGAATTGAGATGAACTTGGTTAAATTGCGCGTCTCAGCACGACCCAAAGCACGGGCGAGTCGGTAGGCTAAGAAGTTGGAAACCCCAATGTAGCGCACCTTACCAGCACGAACCACTGCATCCAGTGCTTCCAAAGTTTCATCAAGGGGAGTTGAAGCATCGTCGGAGTGCAACTGGTACAGGTCGATATAATCGGTTCCCAACCGTCGCAGAGAAGCATCGATCGCATCCAAAATATGTTTACGCGAAGCCCCTCGATCCCAAGGTGCAGGGCCGACTCGACCAACGCATTTGGTAGCTAAAATAAAATGTTCGCGTTTGCCTTTGAGCCAGCGTCCAACAATTTCTTCGGTGCGTCCCGCAGTAGTAAGTCCGCCGCCAAGGGGATAAACGTCGGCTGTATCCAAAAAGTTGATTCCGCCATCGGCGGCGGTGTCGAGGATTTGCCTGGAAGTTTCTTCGTCGGTTTGTAAACCAAAGGTCATGGTACCGAGACAAAGACGCGAAACAGTTAATCCAGTTTTACCGAGATTAGTAGTTGGTAAAGTCATAGATATGTTGTTGATTGAAGTTGATTGAGAAAGTTTTAAAATTTTTAAATAGAATGCGACGTGCGTTTTGCCCCGCTTCTTTACGAGACGCTACGCGTAGCAAGATCCCCGGAGGGGTACGCTAACACAGAACTAAAACGCTGTGCAATAAATGCATTTTTTAAGGTGTGAACCAATTTAACCAACCTTCCCAGTTTTGAACGATCGCCGCAAATTCGGCATAACCATCTGCTTTTGGGTGAGCGCCATCATTAGCTTTTGCTTCTGCTAGCCAGATTGGTGACTTCACCAAACGAGAAAACACATCGAGATAAGGAACATCTAGTCGATCGCAAACCAATGCGAATTCCTCGGAGAGATTGGCAAGAATTTGATTATCACCACAGGGTGGCGGACTAACCATCAAAATCGGATAGAGTTGCTTTGCTTGGCTTAAGATACTGCGAGCATTTGCGATCGACTCTGAAAGTTCGATTCCTTGTTGTTTACCCGCCCATCCTGAATCGTTTGCCCCAAAAGAAAACACTACTCGACCATCAGATTCTTTTGGGAGACGATAGGAGACTTCCGAGTACCAACGTTGTTTGAGATACCGACTTGTCTCTGCCCGCACCCCCAAGTTGTAATGGGTGATAGCGTATCCTCTTGACTCAGCATTGCGGCACACTCTACCTGTCCAACCCAAAAACTCTGAATCGCCTGTGCCATTGACAAAAGATTCACCAATAAAACAAATTCTGATTTCTTTGCGAGATGACATAAGTCAACTAAATTTTGCCGAAAAAATTCGGTTTTGACTTGAGAAGCATTATGTTCATGATTCTAGAAGATATTAATATATTGTTATGTTAAGCAGGCAGAACGCTGCCTACCTCAGAGAATATTGCAAATTAGTTTTTGAATATTTCACCTCAAGCGACTACAGAAATTTCACGACGGTTCTGGGAAATTAGCCACTGTTGTAACTTCGGATCGCCGTATACTTCATCTGCAATAAAATGATCGCCTTCTGGTAGCACTGTTAAATCAACTTTCCCCCCTACCTTGCGTAAGCGCTCAACAAAATTCTCTGTATCCTCAATCGGCAGATTTTTGTCCTGTCCACCTTGGAATATCTGAACGGGAATGTTTTTGAGTGCAGCTAGTTCGCTTTCTGCTAATGTTTTTGGTACACGTCCAGACACAGGTACTAAACCTGCGAAGCGATCGGGATGTAAAGCAGCGATATGCCAGATACCCGCCGAGCCTAAGCTGAACCCAGCCAATATCACCCGCGCTGGATCGACAGGCTGAGAAACGATCAGTTCATCAAGCAAAGCAAGCACATCATCGGCTCGATCTGCCCAAGTCTGTTCAGCCGGAATCTGGGGTGCAGCAAAGACATAAGGTAACGAGTCGGATAAATCCACGAAACGAGGTAGACCCCATTTCAGTAGCACATTCAAATCCGTCCCGCGATCGCGTCCTCCGTGCAGAAACAATACTAAAGGTGCAGGTTGCTTGGCATTGTCAGAAACGGGTGAGAACAGATAAGGCAAGGAACCATTGTTAGTGTCATGAGAGCGTTGTTCAACAGGCATTGTTATGACTCCTAATTGATTATTTGGGCATTGGGCATTGAGCATTGGGCATTGGGCAGGGGAGCAGAGGCAGAGAGAGCGGTAAAACATTACTGCAACTTCTCTTCTGCTCCCTCATCTCGCCTTTTACCCTACTTAGTCCTAAGTCCTGAGTGAATTAAGAAGTACTCAGCCAGCACTCGGAACTCAGTACTCAGCACTCTTCATGCCACTACTAGGTTCTTGTCCACTTGTTTAAATTCGGTGTTACCTACCTTAGATTCGATCGCTGTACCCTTGAAGAAATCGGGGTTAGCTTGGGTGTAAAACTTGTAGGGATTAGCGAATACATAGGATTTGAAGTCGGCTTCGGAGATAACGTCTTCTTGTACGAGATCCCAGCTTTCAGCCAAGGGGGAGGTGAGGTCTGGTACATCCCAGTGACCAACATCGGAGGAATAGATGGCATTGATTTTGACTCCCAAGGGATTGGCTTTGTCGTTGAATGCCGTAGCGATCGTGCGATCGTCTGACTCGGAACCAAAGAAGAAACTATTCACCCAGCGATCGCGGATGTCTTCAATTGTTTCAATGCCTGCGGCGGCAAAATCATCCAATTCGCTACCAATTGGCGCACGGCTATGACGGCTGAATGAAGCTCCCAGTACAGTCTTGGTCAATTCTTCCTTATCGAGGGAATACCCTTGAGTAACTTCTGCACCGTAGCGCTCAAATATTTCAAACAACTCATCGGCATTTGTCAACGCTGGATTGTAGTTTTGCAGTGCTTTGATGTTGCGCTTGGAAAAACGATCTACCAAATGGATGTAGACACGCGCACCCCAATCTGCACCACCTTCCAGCATTGCTACGCGCAACTGCGGGAAACGCTTGGTAACACCGCCGAAGAACAGTGCTTTCGCAAATGCTTCCGAACCATCGGCGAAGTGACCGATATGGTTGTTCATGTAGTTACTGATGGAGGAGCGGCCAGTCCAACCCTGACTGCCGTAATGGGTGGTGACAGGTACGCCAAGTTCCACGACCTTTGCCCAGAAAGGATCGTAGTCGTATTCACTATCTAGTCCGTAGAAGTCGATATAAGAAGCATACTTGGCAATTTCAGGGAATTTATCGGCTGGATATTTATCAGCGATCGCTTTGATTGGCCGTTTTACACCGCCAGTGATATTAATCACCTTTAAACCCAGTGTTTTTACAGCAAACTCTAGCTCCTCAATGCCTTCTTGGGGAGTAGTTAAAGGAATACCAGCAACCGGTGTCAAGCGATCGCTATATTTCCGGTAAATATCAGCATGATAGTGATTGACCGCACGTTGCAGTGCTTGACGATTCTCTGGACTCGCTCCAGCCGGTGCTAAGACATTGTTGGGAAACAGCACCGAATAGTCCGATCCTTGCTCCGCCTGACGCTCATAGAGAAGTCCGGGGAGGGTGTAAGTTGCCAAATCCAATGTGTTTTTGGTAACTCTAGCCCACCAAGGCGATCGGATTGTGCGGTTGTATTGACGTTCTTCAGGAGTTTGTTGATACCAGTCTTTACCGTTGCTCTTAGAGTTCAGACGGGAAGCTTCCGTCTTGCGTAACTCATCTACAAGTTTCACACCGCCGTACTTAGCGATGTAATCCTCAAAAGCTGGCGTGAAATCATTGGTGTGAACGTCGGTGTCGATTACTGGATAATCAAGGGTTGCTCTGATTGCAGCAGAGCGTGAGGTCTTCAATCGGCTATATTCAGTCATGTTTTTTTCCTTCCCTACAACAAAAATTACAGGTTTTTTCAGCATCCAATGCTGCTATTGACAAATACATTTCCTGTAGAGACGGCGATTTATCGCGTCTCTCCACAATTGTCTGTAGGTGGCGATCTACAGAAAGTGCAATTTAAAAGGTATGGCATAAGCATCCGTGAAAAATTGATTTACGCTACAGCACTATCAACACAGTGCAGATATGAAAAATCATTTACGCCAACACCAATCTTTCATCTAGTTGTTTAGCAGCAAAACGATTGGCCGGACGACGCAATCCCAGGTTTTCGCGCAAAGTACTGCCTTCGTATTCAGTACGGAACAGTCCGCGTTTTTGGAGGACGGGAACGACTAAGTTAACGAATTCATCCAATCCTGTGGGAAGGATTGGCGGCATGATATTAAAGCCATCGGCTGCACTGTTGTTGAACCATTCTTCTAGTTGGTCGGCAATGGTTTCAGGAGTACCAAGTATGGTGCGATGACCTCGTGCAGTAGCAAGAGAAAGATACAACTGACGCAGTGTAAGAGTGCCACGAGTAGCCAAATCTCTAACTAGTTTGAGACGACTTTTGTTAGTGTTGGTGTCGCTGGGTAGTTCGGGAGCCACATCATCTAAAGAATATTTCGACAAATCCACACCCTTGTAATAGTTCTTTAAAATCCCCCAGGCGACATCGGGATGAATTAACGATTGCAGAAATTCGTACTTCTGTTGAGCTTCTGATTCAGTCCGACCAATGATTGGGAAAGCACCAGGCATGATTTTGAGATCGTCTGGCGATCGCCCATATTGTGCTAGCCTACCTTTGACATCAGCATAAAATTCTTGGGCATCAGCTAGGGTTTGATTGGCGGTGAAAATCACTTCGGCAGTCTGTGCAGCCAAGTCCCGTCCTGATTCCGAGGCTCCAGCCTGAACAATCACCGGATAACCTTGAGGCGGACGACCGACGTTTAAAGGGCCTTTTACAGAGAAATATTTGCCCTTGTGGTTCAATGTATGGAGTTTATCAGGATCGAAATAGACACCAGACTCTTTGTCCCGGATGAAAGCATCATCTTCCCAACTATCCCATAGACCTTTCACCACTTCCACAAACTCTTCAGCTCGTTCATAACGCTGGCTGTGTTCTGGGTGATGCTCAAGTCCGAAATTACGTGCAGCATTCTCATTGCCTGTAGTGACTACATTCCACCCGGCCCGGCCCTTACTCAAGTAGTCTAGGGAAGCAAACTTACGTGCCAGGGTGTAGGGTTCTTCATAAGTGGTCGAAGCGGTGGAAATGAAGCCGATGTTTTGGGTTGCAGAGGATAAAGCCGAGAAGAGGGTAACAGGCTCAAAATGGGCAATTTTACCATTGCGATGCTGAGTTTCTGGAGCGCCGCCCCAGACTCCTGGACTATCTGCCAAGAAAACTGCATCGAATAAGCCGCGTTCGGCGGTTTGGGTAATTTCTTTGTAATGCTCAAAATTCAGTCCCGCATCTGCTTGTGAATCGGGGTGTCGCCAAGCAGAAACATGGTGTCCGGTGGCTTGAATGAATGCACCTAAACGAATTTTGCGTGTTGTACTCATATATTTTTCTTTTCTTATAGTGCGTTAGCGGAGCGTCTCGTAGAGAAAGCTTAGGCTCGATATGGCTGATTTGCGCTACGCCAGTTATGATTACTGCTGCTACAAAAGGTAGGCATTCACCTCTTGCTAGACACTCAATGTCGTCATGCAAAGCTTTTCTAGTAACTTACCGTTGAGTTACCTACTAATTGCTCAAAAATCAAATAACCGAACTGTAAGTCAGGTTAATACCACAGCAAAATTAGGAATTCTGCTGCTTGGCGCTTTAATCACCATAAATTTATCTAGTAATTTTACTTACCAGATAGAGCCTACACAATAAATACAAAAAAAGATGTGCTGGAAATCACAATAACACGAAAAACTAATAATTAGTTTTTCAAACATTAAGTATTGCAAATTAATTATTTACTGAGTATATAGTTATTTAACGTGAGTTCGACGAGTGCGATTTTGACCTCTCCCCCAGCCCCTCTCCTACTAGGAGCTACCGTGTATACACAAGTCAAAAAAAGTTTGATTTTCCATTGTTCTTTCGTTTGTCTCGTTCTCATGAAGAGCATGAGAATGCTCCTCGTTGAGGCTCTGCCTCCAGTCAGATATTGAGTCAGAGACTCAATGAATGCATTCCCAGTCGAAGACTGGGAACGAGGAAAGTCTTATCAAGCTAGGTTTTTAGGACTTGTGTATACACCGTAGCCTACTAGGAGAGGGGAGCAAAAACTCTCCTTACTCGTTACTCCTCCCTCTCCTGACAAAGACGCACTCGCGTTCGCCTTTTAAGAGAGGGAGGCTGTCCGGGAGAGGTCTGTCGAACTCACGTTTATTTATGGTATTGAAAGGTTATTACACAGTTCTCTAGGTTCCTTTGACCGAATGACACTAAGTTATAGGGTTTATGAAGGCAAACTACTTGAGCCTGTTTTCAAAATTGTTAGACCAAAGCCAGTTCAACCAACGAGCCAGACGCTTGCAGGGAATACTAGAAGAATTAAGACGTTTCTAGACTTATCGCTGTCAAGATCGGTTTGTGATTGATTTCTTTGTACAAGCACTACTGGCTGATTCTATTAATTATCAGTTTTGCCCGTCTCTACTTCCTAACTATTCGATCTGAATCCTGACAAAACTTTTTGGTTTACTTACTTTAGACGTATTTACTAAACAAGAATATAAACAGCAAACCTTAATAAGTTTTAATAGAAAATAATCCGCAAGAAATAGATTTAACCTCAAAGCTACGTGTTACAGTTAATCCATTATTAACCTATTGTTAACCTATTGCTTGATTGAGCTATTGGGTAATCGAGGAAATGACTAAAAGTATCATTAATCACGAAAAATTAAGTCTGTCGGATAAAATTTCATCTGACTTAATCTCTACACAACAAAGTAATAAAGTTAGACATAATACAACTAAAGCGATGGCAGAGTCAACGGAGTTACAGCCTTCAGGTGCCTTGCAAATAGTTCATGTAACTACCGGGCGCGTGCGACTCCGTACCACTGACAGTAGTCTTAACTCAATATTAGACAACATAGCTCAAGATTTACGCTCTATAGAAGGAGTGAGGGAAGTTTCTGTAAACGAGCAAACGGGCAGTTTGGTGATTAATTTTGATGAACATAAGCTGTCATTCCCGCAGATTTTGGCGTTAAAATCCGATCTTCAGATTCAACAGCCGCCAGCTTCCTCTGATTCACCTAGCAACACCGATCCCTTTGCAGCTTGGAAATCGCTTTCATTTTGGAAAGAACAAGGTATTTCCTTAATTCCCATGATGACAGGCTTGGCGGTAACAGGAGGGTTAGGAATTCATGGCTGGGTTTCGATTCCAGTTTATATGATTACGGCGGATGCAACCCGTGGTGTAATTGGTTATCTTGGCTCTCAAGTTCCGACATCAGAAAAAAACGAAGGTAATCACACCAGTTCTGCGATCGCAAGCGACATCTCCGAATCTACTATCCAACAAGAAAATAGTGAGGTGGTAGCACCTGCAAAGATTGACTACAGCGTAGTTCATCAAATTCCGGGACGTATTCGGTTGAATGTGCCAAAAATTGCCCAAGATCGAGCCTATGGGCGGCGGCTTGAGAGAATAGTGAAAACTGATGCTCAAGTTACCAGCGTGCGTGTGAATTTTGATGTAGCATCGATCGCGATCGCTTATCAGTTTGGTGATATCCCATTATCTCATTGGGTGAGTCTGATGGAATTAGCGTTGGAAACAAACCCACCAACACTAGGGAGCGCAACGGCTAACCAACCCCTAGAAGAAGTTAGTCAGACGAATGAAGTTACAGATCCAACAACGGCAAATCATCCTACTTTCGTCGATCGGACTGTTGAAGTTACAGACACAACAACGGCAAATCATACTACTCCAGAGTTCTCCAGTCTGTGGAGTAATCTAAAATCCCCGGCGATGTGTGTTTCTTTAGGATTTATGGCGAATTTACCTTTATAAACGTAAATTGCACCTTATCGCCCTGATTCTGAAACCCCGTGGCTGACAAACTTAGCTTACCTACAGCGATAAGTTAGCCAACCAGTCCAGAAGAGCGCAAATAATCAAACTTTTGATCGCTAATCAATCTCGCCGGATTGGTGGCTAATTTGCTCTCTTTACCCCAGCAAAGAGCCTGATTTTCATCGAAGTGTAACTCCTATTGGATTAAAGAAAAGTAATGGCAAAAGTAGCACTGCAACTACCATCACCCCTAAAATCTCAATTCACTGTGTTGGAAGGGAATGGAAAAGTTTCTTTAATTGACACTAATGGACACTCTCAAGCAGAGTTGCCCAATGTTAACTACAGCGTTGTCCCATACAACTTTGGGAAGACTGCGGTTTCGCCTACCTCGCTTACGTTGTGATGCAGATTATGCCAAACGTCTGGAAGTGTTATTAACAGCAGATGCGTTGGTGAAGAATGTCCGTGTCAAGCCTGCGGCAATGTCGGTTGCAGTTACTTATAAATCTGATAAAGTTTCCGAAGCGAAGATGCGATCGCACCTTCACGATTTGATTCAGGCTGCTAGTGTTGTAGTCGTTCTCAAAAACTCTACATCTTTATCAGAAACCGAAAAAGAGGCATCTTGGCCAGGTTTACAACTGTCTGCCGTTGCCACTACTTTAGCAGTACTAGGAGGGCCGTTAGGATTACCGATCCCGCCTTTGATAGTGGCGCTTCCCATCGCCATTGCCACACTTCCCGTCGTCCAACGAGCATGGGAAGGTATTAGGGTAGAACGAAAATTGAATATTGACTTTTTGGATCTGATGGCGATCGCAATTACTACCTTCCAAGGTCAATTTCTCACACCATCGCTGATGCTCAGTTTAATTGAAGTGGGCGAAAATATCCGCGATCGCACGGCTCGTTCTTCTGCTCAACAAACTCTAGATTTACTTAGTTCTCTAGGGCAATTCGTCTGGGTGGAACGCAATGGCGACAAGCAACAAATTCCCATTCAAGATGTGCAGCGTGGCGATACAGTAATTGTTTACCCCGGCGAACAAGTGCCGATTGATGGTAGCATTTTGCGAGGTAAAGCCCTGCTAGATGAGCAGAAACTAACTGGCGAGTCGATGCCGGTGCTGAAGAAAAAAGGACAACCAGTTTTCGCCTCAACGCTGGTACGGGAAGGACGAATTTATATTCTCACAGAACGGATAGGCAACGATACCCGCGCCGGACAGAGCATTAAATTAATGCAAGAAGCACCTGTTCACGATACCCGGATGGAGAATTATGCCACGAAATTTGCTCAAAAAGCTGTTGTGCCAACTTTGTTACTTGGTGGGGCAGTATTTGCCGCAACCCGCAATCCTTCACGGGCAGCCAGCGTTTTAACTCTAGATTTTGCTACAGGGATTCGAGTATCAGTCCCGACAACAGTTTTAGCAGCATTAACTTATGCTGCCCGACGGGGGATTCTCATCCGTAGCGGGCGGGCGTTAGAACAATTAGCAGAAGTTGATACCATAGTTTTTGATAAAACCGGGACACTGACTAAGGGAGAAGTCGATGTTGTTAGTGTGGAAAGTCTCAATCCAGCAACCTCAAGATTGCGGGTGTTGGAATTGGCAGCCGCCGCCGAACAACGTTTAACTCATCCAGTAGCAGAAGCAATTGTTCGCTATGCCCAAGCAGAGCAAGTGGAAATTTTGTCGCGTAGTAAGTGGGACTATCAACTAGGTTTGGGCGTACAAGCTCTGATTGATGGAGAGACAGTTTACGTGGGGAGCGATCGCTTTTTGCGCTCCAATGGCGTTAATACCGAAGCGCTAAACGGTCAGCAAAAATCTCCAAATTCAGCGATTTATGTAGCCAGCAACGGTCAACTTCAAGGTATTATTAAATATAGTGACCTTCTCCGTCCCGAAAGCCGGGAAGTGCTCGCAGCACTTTCGACGGTCGAAGGTGTAGAAATTCACATGCTAACCGGCGATAATCAGCGAACTGCGACTGCTGTTGCTGCTGAACTTGGTATCTTGCCAACGCATACTCACGCCGAAGCTTTTCCAGAACAAAAGGCAACAGTTGTCCGCCAACTGCACGAGCAAGGTAAGACAGTTGCATTTGTAGGCGATGGGATCAACGATTCGCCAGCTTTAGCCTACGCCGATGTTTCCGTTTCCTTTGCCAACGGTTCTGAGATCGCCCGTGAGACAGCAGACTTAGTGTTGATGCAGAATGACTTGCATGGTTTATTAGAAGCGATCGCGATCGCTCGTCAAGCCAAGCAATTGATTCGACAAAACACAGGACTTGTTGCTGTTCCTAACTTAGCAGCATTAGCGATCGCCGTTCTCTTTGGTCTTAACCCCTTAGCTGCAACGGTAGTTAACAACGGCTCAACAGTAGTTGCCGGCATCAACGGATTGCGTCCAATTCTCAAAAGTCGTCACCAAAAAACTCTACCATCGGCGAGATGATACAACTATGCCGACAGAGTAATTTAGAAAGCTTCCCAAACCTTTTAATTAATAGGAGGAACTTGAATATGGCACCTAAAATTAGTGATTTTATTGAAGACGCAGGCGCTCCCGGTATAATAGCCGGAATTGGTGCAGTACTTTTAGCACCTGTTTTGTTGCCCATTGTGGCTGGAGTTGGTAAACCCTTAATCAAATCAGCGATCAAAGGTGGAATTGGTCTTTATGAAAGAAGCAAAGGAACCATTGCAGAAATGGGGGAAACTTGGGAAGACATGGTAGCTGAAGCTAGAGCAGAACTTGCTGAGGAAAAACAAACCCCAGCCTTTGAAGCTAGTGCCACCCATGCAGATAATGTCCCCGATAATGGTGTGTAATTTCATCTACATATCAGCAAATTAAATTGTTCCTGATATCGGACTTTCAATTATCAAAATCTCAAATTAGTAGGGGGTGTTACGGTGTCTTACCTAACCCACCCTACGAAAATAGAAAATTTCATAAATCATTCATGATTTGTGAAAATGACTCTTTTTAACAAACTGCATACTCCTACGGAGCAGAACGCAAATAAAGAGAAATAAATAACTTCATAAATAATTTGTGACTGCTATATAATAAGCCCTTTTACGAAAAATAATCCACTAGACTAATTTCAGTTAAAAAGGCGATTTTATGTTGACAAATGGTTATAATACTTACAATAAAATGTCAGAAATTATAAACAAAACTACTTTCAAAACCCCGCCAAAACCGATATCTACAAAAGTTGTAAGTTCGACTCCCGGAAGATTGCGGTTGAGAGTGGCTCATTCTCATCGTCAACCAGAAAAAATGCAATGCATTGCTAATGCTTTGTCAGCAAATTCGCACATTAATCGAGTTAAGACAAATGTTGCTCATGGCAGTATTGTGATTAATCACGATGGTAATGATGGCAGTCTGGAAGATGTGCTAGCAACCCTTAAAGATTTAGGCATAATTTTTGCTGATGTTACCGAAGGTAACACCGAGGCAGCAGATGGAGTATCATCTGCGGTTGTTGACTTAAACCAACGCGTCAAACAGTTAACGCATGGTGCTTTCGATCTGCGGATTCTTTTCCCTTTGGGATTAGCTAGTCTTTCAGTACGGCAATTACTTAAGAAAGGGTTACAACTAGAAGTGATTCCTTGGTATGTTTTAGCATGGTATGCTTTTGATAGCTTTATTAAATTGCATGGAACTAGCCAAGAAGAATCAACAAACGAGTAACTAAAAAGTTTAATTAATCTGCCAAATTTTAATAGTTTTATCAGAACTACCACTAGCAAGAAATTGACCATTCTGGCTAATAGCAATAGAGTTTACTGCCCCTGAGTGTTCTGTGATAGTTTGTAGTAACTCTCCAGTTTGCAAATGCCAAATTTTGATAGTTTTGTCTGCACTACCACTAAAGAGAATTTCTCCATTAGGACTAACAGCTAAGGATCTAACCTCTTCTAAATGTCCATTCAAGGTGTGTAGCACTTTACCCGTAGCTAAATGCCAAATTTTAATGGTTTTATCTGCGCTACCGCTAAAGAGCATTTCTCCATCAGGACTAATGATTACTGATTTCACCTCACCTGAATGTCCGTTAATGGTGCGTAATGGATCTCCTGTGCGTGGGTTCCATAGCCTAATTTTACGATCGGAACTAGCGCTAGCGAGAATTGTACCATTGGGACTGATAGCAGCAGCATTAACTGCCGATGAATGCCAAAGAGTACAAATGCGTTCGCCTTTATGCAAATTCCAAATTTTAATTTTATTACTACCACTGGCAAGAATTTGTCCGTCAGGACTGATTGCGATGCAATTAACCGGTTTTTGATGTCCTAACAGAGTGTGGATTAACTTGCCAGAATTAGCGTTTAATACTCTAACATTACTTTTGGGATGTTGGGAACTACCAACAGCAAGAAAATTGCCATCAGGACTAATAGCAACAGATGAAATTTTGCCTAAATCTTCTGTGGTGCGGATAAGTTTACCAGTGTTGAGATTCCATATTTTAATGGTTTTATCTGCACACCCACTAACTAAAGTCTCACCATCGGGACTAATAACAACAGATGTCACCTTTTCGGAATGTCCCGTTAGAGTATGGCTAAGGACGGTATGTTCTAGTTTAACTTGATGTTTGAGGTTGGCGACGCAATTTAAAATTGACTCAACATCAGCAATACTTTGACTATCACCTACTGCGACAAAATATTCTTTTAGCTTTTTGATATATTCTTCATCTTTGATGCTGACTGCTGATTGCATTGCCTGAAGCGGGTTAGTAAAATTCTGTGGTGATATTTGGCGTAGTTGTAACCATGTATTCACAGAATAATCAAGCTGTTCGTTTGCCCAAGTACGTAGTTTACCGCCGTAGGTCTTACTTAAATGTGATAAACTTTGGGCTAATTGCAAAGCCAACTCTGGAATCCAGTAAGAACGCTCATTTTCCAGAGCTTGGTAAAGTTGTTTATAACCTGAAGCAATAACCTGTATTGATTGTAAATCAATACTATCTGATAGCAAACTCGGCAGCAACTCTGGTAATAGTGGAGGTACACCGCGATCGACTAAATGGTAAGCATCAGCTATCCAACCTGCAACCAAACAGTGATAGGTAATCAAAACCTGGCAAAGTTCTTCCAAGTCTTGACGATTGACTTGATATTGTAAAGATAACTTACTAATATCAATTCCTTTTTCATTCCATTTTTCTACCTTTTCTAAAATTGTCAAATTAACCACATTCTCTTTTCCAATGTGATTAATTTCCTCGCTTTCTTCTCCCAAAGCAATCAGTTCATCTCTAATTTTTTTCCATTCTAACGCTCGTCTTTTAGCAGACTCTTCCAAAATCTCTCGATAAGGTAGACGAGCAATTGTTTTATAAAAATAATTCCCTGGTTCTAAACCCCAGTAGGCAATCCGAAAATTTAAATAATCTCCATCCTTTTCTGATTCCAAAATTAAAATAGGCTCTGTTTTCAACATACTAAACAGAGCCTTAATACTTGATTCACTGTGAAAACGTTTACTATCCCAAGCTCCTGCTAACAACTCTGTTGGTCTAACTTGACTGTGTAAAGAGTAATGCTTGTTAAGAAAATCTCGTAATCCTTCAGCTAACATTAACTCAATTTGGGGAATTTTTTCATCTCGATTATCATCAAATCGATCAAAATTGATTTGAGGAGGAGCGATAAAAATTTTTAGTGGAGTGCGTCCATAATTGGTTTGTTCTAAGATTTGTGAAGGGTATAATCTTAAGGGCCAGCTATCAATAATTTTATTGACTTCTGGCAACTTGAGCGTTGTTTCTCGCTCTTCGGCGGCTATTCTTAATCTTGTTTCTTGATTGTCAACTACTAATTGCTGTTGGAGAATTTTTTCTTGTTCAAAATCTTCCAAATAACTGCTTTTTTGATTGGAAGCATTTATAACTTTGAGTAATTCGGGAATTGCTTCAATCGGTTTATATTTACTTAGAGCCAAACTGTCTTGACTTCTCTTTTGTACTAGCTCTGCAACAACAGGTGCGAACTCTAGTACCAGTTGAATTAGTAACCCTAACCCTTGCGGCATAAACACATACCTAAAAACTAAATAAAATAAATAAGCAACGCTTGTATGAAATCAAGCTAATACTCTTATCCAGTCAATTCATATATACTCTCGATCTTACTACTTGTGACTATAGTAATTCAACAGTCATAAGTTACAAATTTTACATTCAACCCTATGTATACTTAAATATCTGGAAATAAATCAACCTGATGATAGCAACAGCTAGATTCACTACTGGGATAGATTTTTTCACTCAGAAGAATATGTATAACTAAAGTAAAATAAATGCAGTTAAATAAAACGCTATATCAGCACATTAATAGATTATTTTATCTTTTGAAACTAAAACATCATATAATCTTATGACTAATAGAAATCGGCCTCATTCTGACAAAAAAGCTAATTTTTATCAGCATTTATCACCAAAAAATGCAGTTAAAAGCGCAGCTAATAAAACACCACCAACTCCAAAAATATTCTATAGTATTGTCCATGCAATTCCTGGACGCATTCGTTTTCGTATTCCTCTGTTAGCCAGAGATACAGAGTATGCTAATAAACTCAAAATGATCATAGAATCTGATAATAGAGTTACAAATGTTCGTACTAATTTAGAAGCTACATCCATCGTTATCAATTATCAAGTACGTGTAATTTCAGACAATCAAATGCGCCAGCATCTGATTAGTCTGATTCAAACTGCCCGTGAAGCGATTGAGCCAAAAGAGGTAGCGACAAAATCAATTGTAGGTGCTATTTTTGACGCTTTAATTAATCTAATTGATAGTACGCGCAAACTCAACCAAGCACATAATGTTATTGTGTATCGAAGGTTTAGGACAGATGTTTGGGAACGGATACTTTCTACCTCAAGAAACATAATTAAGAAACTAAAATCTGCCACCATATTTATCTTGCCCTACAAGCGATGGCGATTGCGTGGTAATGGTGGGGTGAACTCCCAGGCTTTACAACTGCAACCTGTGAGCGAAAAGGTTGTGTAGTTGCCAATACAGTGGCCATTAACTTATTGATAGTTAAGAGTAAGTAACTTTGAACAACAGCGTCCCAGAACGTATGAAAATTTCTCTTTCCTAGTCCCCAGTCCAAATGTCCCTATTATC
This sequence comes from Nostoc sp. DSM 114160, assembly GCF_053470305.1. NCBI lineage: Bacteria > Bacillati > Cyanobacteriota > Cyanophyceae > Nostocales > Nostocaceae > Nostoc > Nostoc sp. DSM 114160. Next base: position 929,488 of record NZ_JBPFGO010000001.1, read on the forward strand.
AATTAAAAAAAAATGGGTATAGCTCATTTCGATGAACTTCTCAATGAAAATCATTGGGTTAAAGCAATACATACTGCTGTTAAAGGAAGAGCTAGATATAAGGTAAATGGGCTTTACCATTCAGAAGCTCTCAAAAGATATCTGGAATCGAGATTATTAGAGCAGAAAATAATCTTAGAAGCTCGTGCTAATAGTTACACCGGGAATGTGCTTGTTATTTTCTCTCCAGATAAGAGTTTAAACGCGATCGCCCTTCGCGAAGCGTGTCCGGCAGGACAAGGTGGGTCTTCTCTTCGAGACGCTACGCCAATGACCATCGGGCTGCTTATTCAAGAAATTGTTTTAGATTATTGGAAAAAAGTCAATAAATCACTTGCTTCTTCTATACAAAGTCAATCAGTCAAGGCTCCAAAATCATCTGCCGCAGTCATTGAAGACAGTAACTTGCAATCCTTTGGCACTAAAAAAAATATAGCTTTGGTGAGGGGGAAAAATCGAAACATATTTGATTCAGCCGTACTGTCTCAAATATGGATGCAGCGACAATTACACCAAACAAGTAATCGATTTATTCCGGTATTGGGGGTTGTTAGCGCCTTTGTATGCAGCACCGGATTGTTGTATGCATATAATCTTGACGAAGCCATTTTGCTCTTGATTCAGAAGTTGCATACACCACTGCGCGATCGCATCATGGTTAGTATTACTTTTCTCGGCGATCCAGTAGTAATACTGTTATCTTCTTTGGGGCTGGCAATTAGTCCTTTATATTATAATCGTCGCCGGGAAGCAACTATCTTGGGCATAGCTGGAGTCGGCGCAATCTTACTAAATTATTTGATGAAACTATTATTTGGTAGAGCGCGTCCAGCACTATGGAAGCATATTATTAATGTGGGTCAACACAGTTTCCCCAGCGGCCATGCAATGGTCTCAATAGTAATTTACGGTTTTATCGGCTATATTCTAGCAAAACAGTTTCCTCAATGGCGCTTTTGGATTTATACCTTGACTGCGGTCTTAATTGCTGCCATTGGTTTTAGTCGGCTTTATCTTGGAGTCCATTGGTTAACTGATGTGACAGCTGGCTATGCCGCAGGTTTACTGTGGTTGATTTTCTGTATTCTTAGCTTGGAGACCAGTAGGAAACAACTCTTAGAGGATGTACAGTGACTTTTATTTGTTGCTGTGCAAAAGCAATAGACATCTTGCAAAAGTAGCTTTTGCTTTCCGGTTGGAGAAAGGTAAAAGGTTACTGGGTTTGGGAAAATTCCATACCTTTACCCTTTAACCCTTCCCCTTTTCCCCGACAAATGCCAAGAAGTCTAACGATCTGCTTTTTTTGTCGTGTCATAATAGCTCCCTTGCGGAAACCGGATTAAAACTTGTTGATTTGTGTGAGATATTGCGATCGCGCAGGCTCAAGAGTTCGCTACCCAAGCTCCTGCCCAAAATCTCATTCGTTGCTGGTTGAGTTGATGTCAAACTAACTTTCTTTTGTCACTTTGGGAGAACCCAATCGCTGAAAGACTTTCAGAGCTTTAATTTTCCGGTTTTGGCTACAAATAGTTACTATTAGAAAATAGAGGCTCAAAGGTTGACTCAATCAAAGTTTCAGAATCTTGCTTTGATTTAGAAGAACAAGGAGCATGGTGAAGAACGTAATTACTGACACTGCCGTTTGTTAGTCCAATCTTTTCTCAACAAAGAGTAACTTTTAACTGATTACTCCTGAAAGTGGGTGCAGTATTGTTAAATGAAAACTATGTCTGGTTTCAGTTTTCAGATACCGTTCTTGCAAAGGTTGCCACTGCTGCCACGACTGGTAACGATTTTCAGTTAATAAATTAGCAAGGGTGGGCAACTCAGTGTGAATTTCTGATTTATAAACATCTCCAAGCCAGTCAGTTAATACGGCACTATCTTGCATCGTACCCAAAATTTCTTGGATATTTTTCACTTCTGTAATATAAGCTTCGTAAGACTCGCCATATAAGTCAGTAAATAACTCCATTTGATAGCGTATACGTTTAGCTTCTTTTCGCAAACTATGAAGATTTTCACCTTCTGTTGTCAATTGTTTTTCTACCTTTTTTGGCTTCCAGTTTTTCTGGATCTTCACTTCTGATTCTACAATTTCAGTACCAACTAGCCAACCTGGATGCAATAAGAAGTTACTCACTTCTGGTAAAAGTAAGTCTGGTAATACTTGCTGAATGGCAATAGATGCCAAAGGTTGATAAGTAGGTTTTTCTAACCACTTATCCAATGCATCTTTTAAAGACTTGTAAGATTCATCGCTTAATGTTTTCTGCACGCTCGATTCTACATCTTCACGTTGTTTCGCCAAAGCTGTAAAAGCTGTTTGCAGAGATTCCTGTTCTTTGCGGGGTAAGTTTGGTTTATAATTGTTTTCCAAACTTTCTTTAAGTACGTCTAAATCTCGCAGATTACCAAGACGACGGGCTATTTTACCAATATTTTTATCGCTGACTGGTTTCGACAGATCCACTGCTAGCCCAAACCGAGTTACCGCTGTCCGTAGGCGGCGCATTCCTACTCGCATTTGGTGCAGTGCTTCTGGATCTTCATCTTTCTTCACTGACTTTTCCCACTTCAAGGTTTTCTTAAAGTGTTTTTCAATCGCTTGGTAGGCGTAGTCACCGAGAGTTTTTACTGTAGTTTGTGTAGCTAATTTCATAATTTATCTGAATTATTACCTCACGAAGTTATTGCATAATAACAAGATTATTTGATAAATTGCATATACTTTTGAAAGTTTTTTAGGTATGATAATTGTTAGGTATGCCTATGACTATTGATAGTTGCATTTGATTTTATAAATATGCAGTATCTATCAAAGGTTGACAATATTTCATCCCCTTAAGTTGATATGAGCTATAGTTTTGAGAATCCGATTTTTCGCTCATCAAGTTATATATTATAATAGCATGGCTAATATATTTGTAAATATCAATATAATTTAAAATGTCAAAGTTACATTTGCTAAATCAAGTTTTATTGACTTTTGCAGATTCTTTTAAAGAGCATAGAGAAGATTTATCAGCACTGCTACTCACACATCAGAAGTATTTATGGTTAGGGTCAGATGAAACTTCAACTATTGAGCGTCTCTCTTTGGTTGATACTGATAAATTTACAGATCATCAACAATTTGGTGTAGCAGAATTTATCGATTTACCTGCACCAGAAGAGGAAGAAATTGATATAGAAGGACTGGCTTACGCGGATAATTACTTATGGTTTGTTGGTTCTCACAGCTACAAACGGAAAAAATTCAACCCCGAAAATACAGATGCTAAAAATTTTAAAAGGCTAGCAAAAATTGAATCAGAACCTAACCGTTACATTTTAGGACGAATTCCTCTAATAGACGGTAAGCTATTCTCATCTTGCCCACATCCCGAAAAGCCAGATGTGCAATTGACTGCTAGTAAATTAGAGGTGACGAATCAGGGTAATTTGCTGATGACAGCTTTAGCAGATGATGCCCATTTAGGCTCGTTTATTCAAGCAGCAATTCCCGGAAAGGATAATGGCTTTGATATTGAAGGAATAGGCATTTATCAAAACCGCGTTTTTCTGGGTTTGCGCGGGCCTGTATTGCGAGGTTGGGCTGTGGTGCTGGAAATAGAGTTAGAGGATTCTACCTCTGGATTGATGAAACTAAAGCAAATTGGGGAATTGCAGGAGTTATATAAAAAGCATTTTATCTGGTTGAATGGTTTGGGAATTCGAGATTTGTATGTAGATGAGCAAGATTTGTTGATTTTAGCCGGGCCAACGATGGATTTAGATGGCCCCGTGCAAGTTTATCGTTGGGTAAATGGTGTGAATATGCGAGAAAATGTTTTCAGCAATCCCGATTTTGTGCAAGATATTCCTTATGGGAATCGGGAAGAACACGCTGAGGGAATGACGCTGTTTCAGGATGTAGCTGGTATACCTTCGCTATTGGTAGTTTATGATTCTCCAGCAAAAAGTAGGCTGGTGGGTGATGATAGTGTAATGGCGGATGTGTTTAAGTTGGGCTAACTTCGCTCTTGGTTTTGGGATTTTAGATTGTTAAATGTTAGTAGAAATTGCTTGTACGGGACAGGTAGGGATACACTGTTCGCAGACGATACAGCGCGATCGCGTGAATGTCAACTTGTATGTCTCTGGCTGGAGGGTGAGGGCTTCGGTAGGACAAACCCCAGTACACAAGCCACAGTGGACGCACACATCCTCGTCGATCGCAATTTCGCCTAACGTCGAAGAAACATTAACATTACGCGATCGCATCCACTCGATCGCTGCATCTAATTGATCGATGTCTCCCGATAATTCCACTACCAATTTGCCAATTTGATTTGGGGCAACTTGGGCGCGGATAATATTAGCAGCGACGTTGAACTCTTTAGCCAGTACGTAAGTGACTGGCATTTGCACGGCGCGTTTTGGGAAGGTGAGTGTTACTCGTTTTTTCACAGGTTTAGCAGAGGGTTTTTTTTGTTGTAGCGTATTGAGAGTTTTATCAGTCCTTTCTTGTGGTAAGTTGCACGAACGAACGAGCAAGGCAAGAGAAGGACACTGCTCCTACCTCAACATACATAGCACTATTTCCAAAAATCTTTGCAACACATAAATCGGCTGTACGCCCCTACAAGAACGGGGATTTCGTGTGATGGCGTTAAACTATAGCAATTCGTGCAGGAGTTACGAACAAAAAGATCCCTGGCTTCTTGAAAAAGTTTTGGATCTAAACCTCTCTGTACTAGAAAAACTTGTAAGTAAGGTAGTATACTCTGGAAAATGTTTTTTTCTCCATACCATCTGCTCTTGGGCAGGTAGCTAGAAAATCCAATTAAAATTAATCAATATTGATATTTGTTAATGATTTAAAATTGCAAATATAGACCTTTTGGAAGATGCTTTAAAAATAAGTATTGATATTATATTGGACTTGCTATTTAAATTGATTACTTATTATCTGTTATATCCATTTTAACTTGGAAAGCTTTTAACATGAAAATTTTAGTTGTTGAAGATGACGAGTTAAGTGCATATTCACTCACCTGTGTTTTAACTAACCAAAACTACGCGGTTGAAGTTGCCACTGATGGTGATACTGCTTGGAATTTTATTAAAACTTACGATTATGATTTAATCCTCCTAGATGTAGTGTTGCCCAAACTGGATGGCATTAGTCTTTGTCGTCAAATTCGGTCTAGTGGTCTGCAAATGCCAATATTGTTATTGACAGGGTGCGATAGTAGTCATGAGAAAGCGATCGGACTAGATGCAGGCGCAGATGACTACGTAGTTAAACCCTTTGATGCAGAAGAGTTAATTGCTCGTGTTCGGGCACTGTTGCGTCGCAAAGGCGTAACCTCGCAACCTGTGCTGGAGTATGGTGGGTTGCGGCTAGACCCTAGTAGCTGTGAAGTGATGTATGCTGGAAATCTGCTAGCACTTACTCCCAAAGAGTATGCTCTTTTAGAACTATTTTTGCGAAATACTCGCCGGGTGTTTAGCTGCGGCATGATTTTAGAACATCTGTGGTGTTATGAAGACACTCCACAAGAAGAAGCTGTTCGCACCCATATCAAAGGGTTACGACACAAACTCAAAGCTGTAGGAGCGCCCGGTGATTTAGTTGAAACAGTTTACGGTATTGGCTATCGGCTGAAATCACTGGCAGAGGAGAAGGGCAGCACTTCGGCTACGCTCAGTGACCGAGGGGCAGAGGGGCAGAGGAGCAGAGGAGCAGAGGAGCAGAGGAGCAGGGGGGAATTAGATTGTGAAAAATCTTTGGTTCCTAATCTCAAATCACAACAGCAAACATTAATGGCAGTTGCGGAAATTTGGCAACGATTTCAAAAGCGGGTAGACGAGCAGGTGCGGGTGCTGGAGGAAGCGATCGCAACTTTAAACCAAAATAGTTTAAATCCCGATTTGCGATCGCTTGCAGCCAAAGAGGCGCATACCTTGGCGGGATCTTTAGGTACTTTTGGCTTGCCTCTTGGCTCAAAATTAGCACGCAATATCGAATTGTTACTGAGTTCTGGTCAAACTTTGAGTCAATCTGAAATTAGCAACCTCGAAAGTTGGGTAAAGTTATTGCGTCGAGAAATTGACGGAAACGACACAGCAGCAATATCTGCATCACCAACCCCACAGGTTTTAGAAACAGTCACACAACCACTGCAAAATCACCTCGATGCAGAAACTAAAATATTGGTTGTGGATGACGATCCGCAAATTCAGGCATTTTTACAAACCTTACTTAGTCCTTGGGGATTAAAAGCGATCGCTCTTGAAGATCCGCGTCAGTTCTGGGAAATCTTGGAAATAGTTACGCCAGATATGCTGATTCTGGATGTGGAATTACCTTATACAAATGGTATAGAACTTTGCCAATTAGTACGCAACGATTCGCGCTGGTGTGAATTACCCATTCTATTCCTGACTGTGCATAGCGATGGCGAGATGGTAAATCAAGTGTTTAGTGTTGGTGCTGATGACTTTGTAAGTAAGCCTATTGTTGGGCCAGAACTAGTAACCCGGATCGTCAATCGCTTAGAACGGATGAAATTGCGGCAGCGCGTCGTGCAGGGAGGCAGGGAGGCACCGGGGCAGGGGGCAGGGGGAGCAGGAGAACTTAGTTCTCCCTTGTCTCCCTTGTCTTCCTTGTCTCCCTCATCTCCCTTGTCTCCCTCACCTCCCTCATCTCTCAATTTACAAGCCATCAACGAACTGGAATTGCGAGTAGCAGAGCGCACTGCTGAGTTAATTCGGGTGAATCAACAGTTGCAGTCACAACTTGATGAACGTCAACGGACACAGGGAGAATTACTGTTCTCTCAAGCCCGATTTGCACGAATTTTAGATATTGCTGATGATGCAATTATTTCCATTAACGGGTTCCAAAGCATCACTTTATTTAATCAAGGAGCAGAGAAGATTTTTGGCTACTCGGCCCAGGAAGTGATTGGACAAGGACTTGATTTACTTTTACCGCAGCGCTTTTTTCAAGCGCATCGTCAACATGTGGTTGACTTTGGACAATCTCCCAATGTTGCCCGTCGGATGGGAGAACGGCGTGAAATCTACGGACGCCGCAAGGATGGTACTGAATTTCCAGCGGAGGCTTCTATCTCTAAAATAGAGATGGCTGAGGAGATATTTTATACGGTTATTTTACGAGATATCACAGAGCGCAAACTAATTGAACGTATGAAAGATGAATTTGTCTCTGTTGTTAGTCATGAACTCCGCACACCTTTAACTTCGATTCACGGCTCTCTAGGAATGCTAGCCAGTGGTTTGCTAGCAACAAACTCAGAGCAGGGAAAACGCCTACTGCAAATTGCGACTGATAGCAGCGAACGCCTAGTACGTTTAATCAACGACATCCTAGACATTGAGCGCATCGAGTCGGGTAAGGCGAAGATGGAACCAGAAATCTGCAATATTGTTGATTTGATCGTTCAAGCAGTAAATGTCATGCAGCCTCTGGCTGACAAAGCAGGAGTGAAAGTATCTGTTTCTGCTATATCTGGCCAAGTATTGGCAGATTGCGATCGCATTGTCCAAACATTGACCAATTTATTGAGTAACGCCATTAAATTCTCGTCTGCTGGATCTACGGTTTGGTTGGGGGCGCAACCACAAGAAAATGAAGTTTTGTTGACAGTCAAAGATACCGGCCGCGGTATCCCAACAGACAAACTTGAGAGTATCTTTGAGCGCTTTCAACAAGTTGACTCTTCAGATTCACGTAACCATGATGGCACTGGTTTAGGTTTGGCAATTTGCAAGAGTATTATGCAACAACACAGCGGACGCATCTGGGCTGAAAGTGTATTAGGTGAAGGTAGCACTTTTTACGTCACTCTGCCATTATTTAGGGCTTTCCAAAATCCTGATTTAGAAGACTCTTCTAACATTCCCTTAGTTCATAGTAGTTACGAGCCAACTACAAATAGCCAACTAAGTCCAAATGCAGAATTTTTGAGCAACGGGCGTGTTACTACCAAGGAATTTGAACAACGGGTGATGAAGTTACTTCAGAGCATTACCCCGAACCAACAAGAGGATAGCAGCGATGACAACAAAGCAAATTCTAGTGGTTGATAACGAGCAGTATATTCAAGAAGTTGCCAAGATTTGCTTGGAGACAGTCGCAGGCTGGAAAGTAATGACTGCGAGTTCTGGTCAAGAGGGCATAATTAAAGCTGAGACTTACCAACCAGATGCAATTTTACTAGATGTGATGATGCCAGAGATGGATGGCATCACTACCTTTGAAAAGTTACAATCCAATCCATTAACCAAAGCGATTCCAGTAATTTTGTTAACTGCTAAAATCCAGGCTTCCGATCGCCGTCGCTATAATCAGATGGGAATGATTAGTGCGATCGCCAAACCATTCAATCCTCTCGAATTAGCTGCTGAAGTAGCCATAGCCTTGGGCTGGAGCCTAGAAAAGTAGAACAAAATCCATAGCAAATTAATTTATAAAAAGTAGACATAGGCAAAAGTCAATACAGTCCAGATAAGACCAAAACACTTGTAGAGACGGCGATTTATCGCGTCTGTAGAGACGGCGATTTATCGCGTCTGTAGAGACGGCGATTTATCGCGTCTCCAAAACCCAAAATTTTTGCCATTAGCCCTTAACCCAAGCGTATTGAGGGAAAAGTGATTTAAAAGTTTTTTTAGGTGTTAAAGAACACAATGGTTAAAAATCAATTCAATTGTTGTTGAAATATATAATATAAACAAACAACTTAAATAAATTGTAACTTAGTTACAATTTAGCTATTTACTACAATTTCAGTCAATTAAGAACCTTTTTTTATCAATACTAATAATTTATATTTATATATGCAATAAAATTAGTTTAGTTTTTATTAACAAAAGTTAATATATATTATTTGAACTACTTGATGCTGTAAAATAAGCAGTGGATTTTGTCGATTAACAAATTAAATCTTAATTTGGTTATTTTTGGTAATGAAGACCAAAAAATTGGACATAATCAGCATTTTTATTTCACCAAATTAATCTTACGGATGGGTCTAATTGACGAATCACTCATTTTGGTATTATTGCTTTTTCTTCTTCGGCATCACTCTTGCCCGATACTTTCTGATTGCTGGCGGAGCATACTTGCTCTTTTATTTAGTTTTAGGAAAGTCTCTTGCCAACAAGAGTTTGCGTTTGAAACCGTTGATGAATTGTTCGATTAAAAATGATATTGAATTATCAGTAATCTCCACAGTAGTTTTTGCTATTTCTGGAGCATTTATGATCTCAGAGTATAATTTGGGAGCAACCCTGCTATACGCTGATATCTGGAAATACGGACTGTGGTATTTAATAGTTAGCTTTATTGCAGTACTAATTCTTCAAGATACTTATTTTTATTTTATCCATCGGATGTTTCACCATCCTAGAATTTTTAGATGGATGCATTTTGGACACCACCGTTCAGGAGAGCCAACACCCTGGAGTTCTTCTGCCTTCGACTTACCAGAAGCAATTGTACAAGCACTTTTTTTTGTCGGTGTAAGCTTCATAGTTCCCCTGCATTTCGTCACCTTAGTTGCCGCACTTATAACTATGACAGTATGGGCAGTGTTTACTCATCTTGGATTTGAGCTATTTCCCTCCTCATCTAAAAGTTACTGGATTGAAAAGTGGCTTATTGGTTCTATGCATCATTCCATACATCATCGCAAGTATAAAGTACACTACGGTTTGTATTTTACGTTCTGGGACAAACTGCTCGGTACTGAAGATCCTAATTATGAAAACGAAACCCATATAAGGGAGTTTTAACTATAGCAGGCCTAAATCATTTGTGAAATATTTTTGGAGTTGGCTGTCATTTGTTCTTTGTAATCACAAATGACATAGACGCCCTAGCGGCTACTCTTCGAGAACGCCAAGGGCGAACCCGCAGGGTAGGACAAATGACTACTGACTATTTAATTTTTGTCGAATTCTCAAGCTTGTTTGGATTCACCCAACGATTGACAAATTCGTTGTTATGTTTGTAAATCTTGATTTGCACTTGCTTGGAACTTAACTTGACTATTTCAGCAGGAATTCTTTGGATATCGCTAGAATCTGTGCGCGGCTTGTAAAGCCAAATCACTTTTTGCCCAACTTGAAAGTTGTTAGGATTGCTAGTTAAAGAAGGCGTACTGTCTGCCCAAGAGGGAAAAGCAACTGCTAAGTTAATCAAAAGTACTAAGACCACTAGAGTGATTTGAAAAAGTTTCATAATCATTGCACTTGTCTTAGGTTTTATGGGGCAATCAATCTGCTGCTCTAGCATTTAGTTATTGTCCTTCTTTTGGTTTTCAAAGTTTAAAGATCGGTATACTAAAACTTCTTTAGATGATTTAGCAAAAATTAAAATATCTACTGATTTCAGGATAAAACGACTTAGAGAATAAAATCAAATAGTCTTATTTGTTAAAACGATAAGTTAGATTTATATATAGAATGAGAACAAATGGAATAGCTGAAGTAACAAGTTTATTTTACGAAAGCGATCGCTATTTGTCCTAAAGCCAAAAGAAATATTTTGGCTGAGACATTGAAGCGATCGCTTGAAGCTGAAATTTAAGCAGCCCAAAAAATCGGGGCAGGTGATAAACCCGCCCCAACATCTGATATACTGCGCCCAACGGCTGTAGCTACAGGCTTTAAACTATCAACTAAATGCACCATATCTTCTAAAGAAAGTGCTTGGCGGGCATCAGAAACAGATTTTTCTGGTTCTGGATGACATTCAATAATTAATCCATCTGCACCGCAAGCGATCGCAGCCCTAGCTACAGGTGCAACCAACTCCCGTTTGCCGACGGCATGGGAAGGATCTACAATTACAGGCAAGTGAGTTATTTGCTTGAGTGCTGCCACAGCTCCTAAATCTAGGACATTACGGGTGTAATCGTCGAAACTGCGAATACCTCTTTCGCACAACACCACATCAGGATTCCCGTGACTGAGGATATATTCAGCAGCCATGACAAATTCTTCAATAGTCGCTGCTAAACCACGTTTGAGCAGTATTGGTTTACCAGCTTGTCCCAAAGCTTTGAGCAAATCAAAGTTTTGCATATTGCGGCTACCAACTTGCAGCATATCAGCGTGGGCGGCGACTACATCAATTTGGGAAATTGACATCACCTCCGTGACAACTGGCATATTGTAATGCGATCGCACTCTAGCTAAAATCTCTAATCCTGACTCTCCCATACCTTGGAAAGCGTAGGGAGATGTACGGGGTTTGTAGACACCGCCACGCAACCCCTGTACTGATGCAGTAGATAGCTTTTGGGCGACTATCTCCATTTGTTCTAAGCTTTCAACAGTGCAGGGCCCGCCGATAATTACCAGTTCTTTACCGCCGAAAGCGACTTCTTTCGAGATTTTAACGATTGTCTGGTGGTTGAGATGGGCTTGTGCAGCAAGTTTGGCATTAATCATGGTTATATTTTCCTGAAAAATTAAGTATTGGGAATTGGGCATTGGCCATTGGGAATTGGGCATTGGGCATGGGGCATTGGGTATTGGGCATTGGGCATTGGTTATTCATTCTTCTCCTTCATTCCCCCTTGTCCCCCTTGTCCCCCTTGTCTCCCTTGTCTCCCTTGTCTCCCTTGTCCGTCTATTCCCCATACCCTATTAACAAAAAAGCCCGAAACCAAGGTTCCGGGCGCGTTCTGATTCATTGGCATGACGCTATTTACCCGGAATTTATTCTGGGCCAAAAGTAAAAGCCATAAAACCAGCTAATGAAATAAGTCATGACAATGAAATTCTCCTTAAAAAAACAAAAACCGCAGAGTTTGCTCTGCGGTTCACCGGGCGGTTTCCATTAGGAAACTTAATTCACCCCCGGTGAACCACCCTAAACCAAAAATAAAAGTAGGAATTTGTGTTAAGCATTTGCGGGCTTTTTGCTGGGAAACTTCAGAAATATACCTATCTAACGTAAACTTAGCAGGAAGAGTGGGCTTTGTCAAGACCTGCACAAACTATAAAAAAACGATAGACTCAGTACAACTCTGGGGATTAAGACTAATAACGCTTTGCACAATTCAAAATCACGCTCTGTTCTAATTGTACTAGTTGCTTATTTGCGTAGACGAAAAAAGCGGTGAGGGGGTCGCAGTCTTCTCCCTTGGCGCTAGCCTCTCCCTTTGGGAGAAGGGGAGACGCTAAGAGCGATGGCGATTCCCGTCGTTAGCGCCGGCGGCAAGCGAGCTTGCGAGCATCTTGCGATAGCGTCGGCGGCAAGCGAGTCTTCGAGCGTCACCTCCGAACCCGTTGGCGTGGTAACAGAGCGTTGGTCATTGAGTTTCGACTGCGCTCAACTACCGCGTAGCCGAAATGAGTCGAAGTGCAGCCTCTCGTAGAGAAGGGCTTGTCATTAAAGATCGCAATAGTTATATAACCTCAGAAGAAAAAGCCAGGATTGAAAAGTTAAAATATATAATTCTCCAGACTTCATCTTACGAAAGCTTATTGCAGGGAATTGACAACCGCCATACATTATTGACCAAGTTCTCATTCACCAGATCAATTTTTTAGGATCATCTGTCTCATTATGCCCAGTTCCAAAATCTTAACCCAATCTTTCGACTATTATGGAGCTTACCCCTGCCCAGTCTGTCGAATAGGTAAGATTTCTCACATGCCATTGATGGAAGCTATGGCTTGTGACTTTTGTCAAGAGATTTTTACAGTCAACTTAGAGCAACAGCAAATCAAGATGCCTTCTAGGCAACCACCTTTAACTTGGCGTTGGAATGGGTTTAGTTGGACAGAAGGCCAGTTGGAAGGCGTGGAATTAGGTTGGGGTTATGGATTAGCAGCAGCAGTTTTTATAATTCTTCCCACTACTCTAATTGGTATAGTAGCTTACTATTTTCCTGCTAATCTGAAAGAACCCATTACCTGGATGCCATATATTTGGACAATATTAACCTTCTTATCACATTTATCAATTATTGTTTGGATTTATATTGAAGTTTATCAGATTCCAGTTGCAGCATATTTTCGAGCGATCGCTCGATGGAGAAATGGAGAGATGGGGAGATGAGGGATTGGGGAGGCAGGGGAGCAGGGAGCAGGGAGCAGGGGAGGCAGGGGAGCAGGGAGCAGAGGAGAATAATTAATACCAATGCCCAATCCCCAATGCCCAATCCCCAATGCCCAATCCCCAATGCCCAATGCCCCATGCCCCATAATCCATAACAAATGATGCAGCGTATAAATGACTCCATCACTCATAATTAAGTTGATTGTCCACCAAAATATCGTATGAGCGATCTGGAGCGGTACTATAGAGTTTTGGAATTAGAGCCTGGGGCTACACTTGAAGAAGTGAACCAGGCTTACAAAGATTTAGTTTTTGTTTGGCATCCCGATCGCATTCCCAAAGACAATCTCCGTTTACAGCAGAAAGCGCAAGACAAGCTAAAAGCTATAAATGAAGCTCGTGAAAAGTTGCGCTCTCTAAAAACCAAACCTCAAACTACATTTAACTCACCTAACTCACCGCCACCTCAACAGGAAAAACCATCTCAAACAATCCAGCGGCCACCAAAGCAAAACCCAGACTTGAGTGGCAAAGACTACAGTCGGGCAAATTTGAGCAATAAAGACTTATCTGGCAGAAATCTGAGTTATGCCAATTTGAGCGGTGCTAATCTCAGCGATACTTTTATGCACAAAGTCAACCTCAGAGGTGCAAATTTATCTGAAGCAAATTTATTTCGGGCAAATTTACTTTTAGCCGATCTCAGGGAGGCGAATTTACGCGCTGCTAATTTGATTGGAGCGGATCTCAGTGGAGCCGACTTGCGAGGAGCCGACTTGACGGGAGCGCGGATTCGCTCTGGTGAGCGGCTTCTGGTTAAATTAGTTGGAACTAATTTAGCAGGGGCAATTATGCCTGATGGCTCAATTTATCAATAACTGAGGTTGCGCCATAACACCAAAACCCTCATGTAGAGACGCGATTTATCGATCGCGTCTTAAAAAACCAGTTATCCAGACTAATAATACCAATTCAATTAATGATTGCAACATATCCTTGGCTAAAGACGCGATAAATCGCGTTTCTACAAATGATCTATTTGTCGCATTCTTTTTTCAAATTGGTATAACCCTTAACTGAAACGTATTGGTGCATAAATGACTCCTATGCAATCCAATTGAAAACTGCTATATGCCTGTTTGCTTGCCTAAAACACTACAATGAGTACGCGATCTACCGAAATGAGAAAGCAATATGCCTTTTTGCTTGCTGAATTTACCGAAATGAGAAAGCAATCAAGCATTTTGAGAAAGCAATATGTCTTTTTGCTTGCTGAATTTACCGAAATGAGAAAGCAATCAAGCATTTTGAGAAAGCAATATGCCTTTTTGCTTGCTAAATCTACTGAAATGAGAAAGCAATCAAGCATTTTGAGAAAGCAATGTGCCTTTTTGCTTGCTAAATCTACTGAAATGAGAAAGCAATCAAGCATTTTGAGAAAAAATCTGTGATTTTTTTCACAAGTCGGGAATCTGGCCTAGCTTTATCTATCCCTACAATCTGCGTGTAAAATTAAATATGATACATCGAGGCTTTTAGGCATTGTGAACTTTTTTATCGGTTGTGCTGTTTGGGCATATAAAGGTTGGGTAGGCGAACTCTATCCCCAAGGTACTCGCACTGCTGATTTTCTCCATCTCTACAGCCGTCGCTTCACCACTGTAGAAGGTAACACGACCTTTTATGCCGTGCCTAAGCAAGAAACTGTAACTCGTTGGGCTGCCGAAACACCAACAGGTTTTGAATTTTGTCTAAAATTACCGCGAGATATTACCCATCAAGGATTGCTGAAACCTTATATACCAGCTGCTTTAAAATTTCTGGAGGCGATGCGCCCTTTAGGTAAGCATCTTGGCCCAATTTTTGCCCAGTTACCACCGGGCTATGCACCTGCATTACTTGATGATTTGTCCAACTTTCTAGAAGCTTGGCCGCGTAAAGAAGCACCCCTAGCAGTGGAAGTTCGGCATCCCGACTGGTTCAAGGAACCTCATGCTAGTAATTTGACGGCGCTTTTAGAAAATTTAGGTGTCGGACGAGTACTGTTAGACTCGCGCCCGATTTACACTGGAGATGATGACCCCCAGTTGCAATCGGAACGGCGTAAACCTAAATTACCGTTGCAATTGAGTGTGACAGCACCTTTTACTCTGATTCGGTTTATTTCTCATCCGAATTTATCAGTGAATCAGCCATTTATGGAAGAGTGGGTAAGGCAGATTCAGCAATGGTTACAGATGGGAGTGCGAATTTATTTCTTTGTCCATTGTCCAATAGAAGCGCGATCGCCCAGCACGGCCCGTCACTTCCAACAGCTATTAGAACAAAGTGGCACACCAGTTCCCCCCTTACCTTGGAATAACCTTGAGTATCCCCCTAATCAACTCAGTTTATGGCGATCGTATTTAGTAGATAATTAGGGTTGTAATACTTTTCTGTTAAAGAAAAATTTTTTTAGAGCAGTTCTACCAAAGGAGTTGAGATGAGTCGTCTTCTTTATGAAAATTCAGTCTCATATAAAGGATATCTCATAATTCCATTTGTTTTTGGCAAAGCCGATAATTACGAAATTTATTCGTATAAAATGCTATCTGAAATTGGGCACAGAAGCAAATTTCATAAAGCAGAAAATCCAGCAGAAATCTATGGAAGTGACGTTAGTAACATCATTGATATTGCTAAAGAGCATATCGATCGAAATTCCGAGTTTGTTCATCGGGGGGATAGTTTTAAGTCTCGCTATGTTTATCGGAACAATTTGATTATCATCTTCCAAGAAGGAGACAAATATTTTTATGACCATTATCCACCAGAGTTATTAAATAATATTGCAGCTCCAAAGTTATTCAAATCTGAATATGAATGTTTGGATTGGATTAAGCAAGGCTTTGATGGGCGACATCTGCGGCAAAGAGCTAGTTGAAGAAGGTAGGAATATTTGCATTTGTGTATTACAGCAGTTATTCGTGTATAGCAGAAGGCAGTTCTTGCTGGAGGTAAAACTATTGCTAACTCTCGCATTCACTCTTTCCAAATGTTCTAACCTGTGTGATTACGGCTATCTTTGAACCACACCTATCTTAGTTAAGGCTAAAAAATAAAAATGTGTAGGTTGGGTTGAGGAACGAAACCCAACATTTTGAGGGGTTTGTTGGGTTTCGCTTGGCTCAACCCAACCTACGAATATTCATTAACCGAGTAGTATTGGAACCACACCTATCGTAGGGGCGCAAGGCCTTGCGCCTCTACCGCGTGCCCTATTTACTTGCAGTATTATTTAGATGTCTGCAATCAACCTTGATTTATTGCGCTTGGCTCCATGTAGATAATTTCCCAAATGTGGCCATCTAAGTCAGCAAATCCATGTCCATACATAAAACCGTGATCTTGCGGTTCATTGTAGGTTGTTCCACCAGCGGCGACAGCTTTGCGAATCATTTCATCAACTTGTTCTCGGCTATCACAAGATAAACACACAAGCACTTCTGTGCTTTTTGTGGCATCACAAATTTCTTTGGGAGTAAACGTCTTAAACTTTTCATGGTTTAAGAGCATGACGAAAATGTTTTCGGACACAATCATACAGGTGGTAGTTTCGTCAGTGAATTGAGAATTAAACTCAAAGCCGAGTTGAGTAAAGAACTCGATCGATTGATTGAGGTTTTTGACTGGCAGATTAACGAAAATTTGAGTACTCATGGGTTCTTCTTTTGAATTATTGCACAGTAAAGGATTGGCGAAAAAGTGCTGAGGTTTTACTCTAGGGAAGACGCCTATAAGCGCCTCCCCCCAAGTCAAGGAGTTTTCTGGCAATTGACCATCCACGGAATACCGAATTGATCGACCAACATCCCAAAGCGGACAGACCAAAAGGTTTGATCGATCGGCATTTTCACTTTTCCGTTTTCTGCCAGGATATGAAAGATGCGTTCTGCCTCCCCTGGCTCGTCAACGCTGATTTGCACGTAAAAGCCTTGGGGTGTTTCAAAATATCCAGGCGGGCTGTCAGACCCCATCAAAAGGCGATCGCCCAGATCGAGGCAGACGTGCATGATTTTGTCATGCCATTCGGCAGGTATATGCTCGGCTGAGGGTGCATCTTTGTGGGTCATCATCATGACAATTTTGCCGCCAAGACAGTGTTCGTAGAACTTGAACGCTGCTTCACAGTTACCGTTGAACATGAGATAAGGATTGAGTTTCATGGCGTTGACTCAGTAGATTAGCCTATGGGTTGAGCGTGAATACAGCTTGAGAAGTCTCTGGATTGAATGGAACCGAGAGATGTTCGTGTAATATCTGCCATTCGCCTTGATTTTTCTGGCAAACAGCGGTGACGCGCATCCACGTCTGCATTGCCGGATGGTCTTGGGTTCCTGTGAAGCGAAATAGCCAGTGTGCAACCGCAAGGTCTTCACTAGCGGTAATCTTCAGGTCTCGTGTTTCAATCTCAAAGGTGTCGGGGAAGTAAGGCAAACATTCTTTCCACACTTGACTCCAAGCATCTTTTCCTTGGGTTTGGAAAGGAGGTTTAACATCGAAGACGATAATCTCGTTGGCATAGTGAGACATGATTTGCTCAACATCCTTGGCGCAGATAGCGCGTTGTTGCTCGGCAATTAGTTGGCGAATCTGAACTTCGTTAGTTGCGATCGCGTTTTTAGTTGTCATTGTCATCTCTCCTTTTGGGTTGAGGTTGAGTGCAGTTACGAATTTTCTGGCAAGCCTGCAACTTCAATCACAGGTCGAATTTCAACGGTGCCGACGTGCGCGCCTGGAATCCGCGAAGCGATCGCGATCGCTTCGTCGAGATCCTGAGCATTAATCAGAAAAAAACCGCCCAATTGTTCGCGAGTTTCTGCAAACGGCCCGTCAGTTATTAGTGGTTTGCCGTCGCGCACCCGAAGACTGGTTGCAGTTGCCACAGGGTGGAGTGGGGCGGTTGCGAGATATTGCCCCTTCGAGTTGAGTTGTTGTGCCAGTTGCGCGGATTCAACATAACAATGTTCCCGTTCGGTTTGGCTCAGGGCATTTTCCTCCAGGTAAATCAGCAGCAAATATTTCATCGGGTTGCCTCCTTTATTTCCCGTTGTTATACCAATTCGTAATTTGTAATTCGTAGTTTGTAATTAAGAAAGTCAGATATGGCATGGCTTTCGGGGTTTGAAAGTGTTGCCTCATTTTAGAGAATTGGTATTACTTCCCTTTGTTAGTAAGTCGAACGGTGCTGACTCAAATCGACACCTCGCCAAAAATTTTTATCCTTTAGTACGATCTGGGTATACCTCCCTTGTTCCCCTTTGTTAGTAAGTCGAACGGCGCTAACTCAAATCGACACCTCGCCAAAAATTTTTATCGAAGAAAAGAGAAAAACCGCCCCCTGCCCCCTGCCCCCTGCCCCCTGCCTCCTTCAATTCAGGTATGATCCCAAACGGAAAAACAGACGTAAAACAAGCGATCGCCTCCCTTTACCGGGCTGAATGGGGGCGGATCGTCGCCATCCTCATCCGTTTGGTGGGGGATTTCGATGTAGCTGAAGAAGCGGTACAGGAAGCCTTTATCGCCGCCGTGAATCAATGGCAATCGAGCGGCGTGCCCGATCTCCCCCGTGCGTGGATCGTCAAAACAGCCCGATACAAAGCCATCGATCGCCTCCGACGGCGGACACGGCTGACGGAAAAATTGGAATGGTACGCCGCCTCTGGGTTAATCCCAACCCGCGAGGAGCCAACTTACGATACAGACGAAATTCCAGACGATCGGCTGCGGCTGATCTTTACTTGCTGCCACCCAGCACTGGCGATCGAGGCGCAGGTTGCTTTGACGCTGCGGCTGCTGGGCGGACTTGAAACAGACGAAATTGCGCGGGCGTTTCTCGTACCCACGGCAACGATGGCGCAACGACTGGTACGCGCCAAACGCAAGATTCGGGATGCAGGTATTCCCTATAAAGTGCCGGACACAACCGATCTGTCTGTGCGGGTAGACGCAGTGCTGACGGCGATCTATCTGATTTTCAATGAGGGCTACGCGACGACTAGGGGCGAGACGATGATGAGGGCTGACCTCTGCACAGAAGCGATTCGGCTGGCTCGCCTCGTAAGGACGTTGATGGCACCGCAACCGCCCTCAGAAGTGACTGCACTCTTGGCGCTGATGTTGCTGCACGACTCCCGACGCGATGCCCGTTTGGATGAGGCAGGCGATCTGGTGTTGCTCGAAGATCAGGATCGTAGTCGCTGGAATCAACAGCAGATTGCTGAGGCGCTACCGCTCGTGGAAGAGGCATTGCGGGGCGAGATTGGTTCGTTTGCAGTGCAAGCAGCGATCGCGGCACTACATTGTCAAGCAGCACAAGCAGAAGAAACGGACTGGTTGCAAATTGTCCGCCTTTATGATTTGCTCGAAAGCTTGCAGCCCTCGCCGATTGTGTCGCTGAATCGGGCAGTGGCGATCTCAATGATAGAGAGTCCTCAAACGGCCCTTGAACTGATTGATGGGCTTGTCCCCCAACTTAACGACTACCATCTATTTCACGCCACCCGTGCCGAGATGCTGCGCCGCATCGGAGCCTCAGCGTTAGCCGCAGAGAGTTACGCGATCGCGCTTATGCTGGTTACAAATGACAGCGAACGCCGCTTTCTGGAGCGTCGGCTGCGCGAAGTTCAGCCTTAAGGTTCAGAGGGTAAAGGGTAAAGGGTAAAGGGGAAAGGGTAAAGGTGAAAGGGGAAGGTGGGGTCTCCTCTGAGGATAGGGGCGGTGGGAAAGGGAAAGGTTCTGTATTTTGCCCTTCCCCCTTAACCTTTACCCTTTTCCCATCTCTTGCAAAAAGCACTTTTGCAAGAGGTTTAATGTGCTGCCGTAACACCTTCATGATGCCAATCTACTCGGTTCATACGATAAACGAAGCAGTCATCGTCACCAAATCGTCGAGACTCGACAAATTGGAAACCAAAACGTTCATAAAAGCAGTGGACGCGGGTATTGCTAGCAAGTGGATCGACGAGTACAGCTATCACTTGCGGGTCAGCAAAACATCGAGCAAGTGCAAGCTGCATCATTTGGGTTCCATAGCCTTTGCCCAAATCACTCTCTTCCCCAATCCAGATATCAATAGCGCGAAGATTCGCCGGAACATCACCCCAGTAGTGACTATCCTCACGTGCCGGATCGATGATCTGAATAAATCCGATGGGGCGACCATCAATTTCAGCAATCAATTGCTCTCTCCATTCAGGAGTGCGGTCAAGTTCTGTCTCCCAGCCCCAGTCATCATTAGGATCGGATTCTACCACATGAGGTTGCTCATCCCAATGTCGCAGCAGATCCAAATCGGCCAAGGTAGCAGGGCGGAGATTTATCCTCATCGGAGGTGGTACGTTATAGTTCATGCTCGTAAAGAAAATCTCAAGAGAACTGAATTTGGTTTTACTCAGGTTAGTTAGCACTTACCTACTCATATTTAACGTGGTGTAACCAAATACCAAAGGACAGGGGAATTTTACCAAGAAGCGAGCGCACAGTGGAGATATATACAAATCTAAAGACTTTATTAAATAGCTACCCAGGTAAAAATTGGGTAGTTCTCCGCTATCTTTAAGCAAGCGATTCAGGGATGATTAATTCTATAGAAAAGCGCCAGCACAAATTTTAGGCTGGCATTTAATAAACCGCATATAAAGCAAAGCCCTGAACTTTTATCAGGGCTTTTTAAATTTAAGTAGAGCGATCGCAGCCTTTTAAATCTGATTCTTTCGTTGAAGCGATCGATTATATATAGTAGTCAAGGCATTTGTATTTTAGGCTAAAGCACCCTACAAAAATTGCTCTATAAATAGTTTATATAATAAACTACGATAAAACTATCGGAATAGTGCTTTGAAAGATTATGAGTAACACTAAAAAAGTTAGTGACGACTTGAGCGCTGCTCCCCAACTAACTTCTGAAGAGTTAAAACAGGCAGCCCAAGAGGGATTTAAGTCAGTGCTGAACCTGCGTTATCCCGATGAAGCTGGTTTTCTCAGTGACGAGCAGCAGCAAGCTGAAGCGGCTGGGCTGCAATATGCTAATGTGCCATTAAAGCCTTCAGAAGCAAATCAAGAGCAAACAGAGTTAGCAATTCAGGAGATTGAGAACTTACCCAAACCAATTTTAATTCACTGTGCTGCTGGAGCAAGGGCTAGTGGTATCGCCTTGATTGCCAATGCTATTAGTGAAGGTTTGACTTATGAGGAAATTAGTCAGAAAGCGCAAGAGCTTGGTTTAAATTTAGAACAACCCCACCTCAAGCAATTCCTACTTGAAAAGTATATTGCCCAGCAAAAATGACTAACTCAGCACCAAGTCGTTTAGGTGAACTCGCCAACCTGTTTTTTAAATTGGGCGTCATCGGCTTTGGGGGACCGGTTGCTCATATTGCCATGATTGAAGATGAAGTGGTTAAGCGGCGTCAGTGGTTGACAAGGGAGCATTTTCTAGATTTGCTGGGTGCAACTAATCTAATTCCTGGGCCAAATTCCACAGAAATGGCTATCCACATAGGATACATCTATGCAGGATGGCTGGGGCTGATTGTGTCAGGTGTCTGTTTTGTCTTACCTGCGGTTCTAATTACTGGTGGGTTTGCTGGGGTTTATGTTGCCTACGGTACTCTACCCCAAATTGCTCCTTTACTTTATGGGATTAAACCGGCCGTTTTAGCAATTATCATCAATGCTCTGTGGGGGTTGGCCAAAAAGGCTGTGAAAACTCGCCAATTACTAGCGATCGCTTTTGCTGTGGCATTGCTGACATTGTTATTCAAATTAAATGAAGTAATCGCCCTATTAATTGGGGGATTGCTGGGGATGGTTTGGTTACATTCTGGCGATAAACACGATAAACCAGGAGATAAAGCCAACTTTCTCATTGCTAGTCTTAGCACAGGTGCGACTTTGAAAGCATCCACTGTACTTGCTACATCGGTAGCTACTGCATCTACTGTAGCCAATGTTTCTTTATGGCAGTTGGGTTGGTTTTTTCTAAAAGTCGGTAGTGTCTTGTTTGGTGGTGGCTACTTGTTGGTGGCTTTTCTGCAAGGGGGATTAGTTCAAGAATACGGCTGGCTGACACAACAGCAGTTATTAGATGCGATCGCAATTGGTCAATTTACCCCTGGGCCAGTACTTTCCACTGCGACGTTTATCGGTTATGTGATTGCTGGCATACCTGGCGCAATTGTTGCCACAATCGGAATTTTTCTACCTTCCTTTGTTTTCGTTGCTGCCCTAAATCCCCTAATTCCACGCTTACGAGCTTCTTCTTGGACTAGAGCATTTTTGGATGCTGTGAATGTTAGTGCTGTAGCGTTAATGGTTGTGACTACTCTGCAACTGGGGACAGCGACTTTAACATTACCACAAGCCCCATTTGTAGATTTTCTCGGTTTGGCGATCGCGATCGTCTCAGCCATTTTAGCCATTCACTTTCGCATCAATGCTGCATGGTTAGTCTTTGGTAGCGCCTTCATTGGCTGGGTTGCTTCCCTCTTGGGCTACACTCGATGAAATTGTAAGTATTTGAAATTACTCATAGCTATTAGCTTTACTTTAGACTTCTTGGCATTTGTCGGGGTAAAGGGCAAGGGGGAAAAGGGTAAAGAAACTCAAAATCCTTTCCCTTTAACCTTTACCCTTTACCCTAAAAGTGCAAAAACATATTTTTGCAAGAGGTCTATTATACACCTGGGATAAAAGAATGTAGAGACGTAGCAGTGATACGTCTCTACAAAGGTTTTAGATGGAGATATTTTAGCGATAATCTTGACTTTGAATGCTCCTTAAACGAGCAGCATCACGAATATTGTAGTCAGCACGGGTAAAGCGATTTAGCTGCATTTCAAAAAAGTCTCGATTAGCTTGTAAATGCTTGGGATTTTGGTCATCTAATGGATATAAAAGTGCAGTTCGCAAAGCTTGAATTACGGCAGAAGTGACACAGTACATTGAGCGTTGAAAACTCACTCCCAACTGAATCAACATATCTTCTTCACCGCGGCAATGTTGGCTGTAGTAATCAACAAGATATGGTGGTAAAAAATGCAGCATATCTTGCATTAATAATGTCGGGGGAATGCCAGCAGTACCCACTGGGAATACATCAGCGTAAAGAATACCATAGTGAAAATCTTTTTGGTCTGCCGGCACTTGACCCGCTTGAGCATTATAAGATTTTGTGCCTCTAAAGGGTGCAGTGCGGTAGAAAACTGCTTCTACATAAGGTAATGCAGCTTCGTATAGCCACATGAAACCCTTAGATTTGGGGATAATTTCGTAGCATTCACCACGAATATAAACGTGATGGTAAATGGGACGACCTGCGATCGCAAATATACCATTAACTATGAAGCTCATCGCCTCTGGGACGCTGCTAATGGTACCTTCGTCATAGCGATCGGACATTTCAAAGAATACTGGGGCCATGATTTCCCAGAATAAGCCCAGATTCGCGTAGTATGACATCTGGCGGCACTGTTCCAAAAACATATCGGGGAACAGCTTGTAAAGCCCCAGCATCACGGGGTTCCCTTGGAAGTAAGCTTTAATTGCTCTATCGGCGTTGGCTTTGTATTCGTCTGAATCGAGGTAAGGGTCAAATTGTCCACCCATCCCTCTGTGCCACAACATCGCCCGCATACAAGCTTCCGCAAATTCCATGTTAATGCGATCGTGCAACAAGTGATGCAACAACTTTGGCATTTTGAAAGTTTCACCCTTTTCCAGAAATGCCAAAAGTTCTGGATGTGCAGTGGCTTCGCCGCGCCAAATTCGTAAATCGGCATCATCACCAGCATAATGATTATGCCGTTCTAAATACTCTTTGGGTAAGAAGTATTTAAAGAAGGGTAACGGGTTTAAAAATTCGCGTTCGGCAATATAAAGTAGGGTCGCGCCAGTAGAAATCCATCGGTACAGCATAAGCTTTGTATAAACCGATGATTTGCATCAAATTTTCTGGAGTATCGGGTAACATTGCACCGCCAGCTTCTAAGCGGTGAATTACTTCGGCAAATTCATGTGTAGAAGGAGGTAATTTAATTGCTGTTTTAATTGCTGTCATGGTATTGATAGAGACGCGATTTATCGCGTCTGGGGGATAGGTTTTGAAACGCAATTTCTCGCGTTTGGGGGGATAGATTTTGAGACGCGATAAATCGCCGTCTCTACAAGTGTTTCGATGTATTTTTTATTTCAGGGCGACTTCAGAGATTACGGTTTTTTCCAAGGGGGGAATTGCAGCCACCATTGTTGTAGTTGTGGATTCACTCCAACGCACTAACCAAGTGGGTTGTACTCCTAAAAAGATGATGAAAGCTGCCAAAATTAAAGCGGGGATTTTTTCAGGCCACAGAACTTTGGGATAGTAAGCGAAGTTATCGAGTCTGCCAAAACAAGTGCGGTTGAGGAGGATGACAAAATAAACTGCGGTTAATCCACTAGCGACTACACACAAAATTGTCGGGATGGGAAAAGTAGAGAAACTACCTTGAAAGACAAGAAATTCGGCAATAAATCCTGTTAAACCGGGAATACCTGCGCTAGCCATTCCGCTTAAAACTAATAAAGCGCTAATTAAGGGTATACCGCGTATAGGACTCATTAAACCATTGAGTTTATCTAACTCGCGTGTACCGACTTTGGCTTCTACAACTCCCACCAAGTGGAAGAGAATCGCCAAAATGATACCGTGGCTGAACATTTGGGCGACTGCACCCACAAGTGCTAAGGGAGTACTAGCCGCACCAGCTAGCAAGATATAGCCCATGTGACCAACGGAACTGTATGCTACCATGCGCTTAATATCTTTTTGAGCGATCGCAATTACTGCCCCATAGATGGCGCTGATTGCTCCCCAAATTGCTAAAGTCGGTGCAATAATGCTCCAAGCATGAGGAAACATACCCAACCCAAATCGCAACAATCCATAAGTTCCCAGCTTTGCTAACACGCCACCGAGAAGAATGGCAATTGGTGCTGAAGCTTCAACGTAAGCATCGGGTAGCCAAGTATGGAAAGGAATTAAGGGAATTTTAATCCCAAAACCTAATACTATTCCTGCTAGTAAAAGGATTTGCTTTGCTGTTGAGAGGTTTTCTGTAGAGACTGCATCAAAAGCAAAATTGGTAGAACCACTAAGCCATACCATACCCAAGAATGTTGCCAGAATTAAGGCTCCCGAAACAGCAGTATAAATCAGGAATTTCATTCCAGCATAAGCCCGTTTTGCCCCTCCCCAAATGGAAATTAGCAAATAGAAAGGGATTAATTCTAGTTCGTAAAATAGGAAAAATAGCAACAAATTCTCTGCTAAAAAAGCACCTGCGACTCCTCCACTAACTAATAAAATCATGGAGTAGAATAGCCGGGGACGTTCAGTTTCTTGACTACTGCTGTAAATAGCAATCCAGGTGAGCAGGCTATTTAACACCAACATCAAGATAGAAAGCCCATCAACACCTATTTGATAGCTCAACCCAAGGGTTTCATTCCAAGGTAAATACTCTTTAAATTGCATTCCTGGATTGCT
Organism: Nostoc sp. DSM 114160; assembly: GCF_053470305.1. Taxonomy (NCBI): domain Bacteria; kingdom Bacillati; phylum Cyanobacteriota; class Cyanophyceae; order Nostocales; family Nostocaceae; genus Nostoc; species Nostoc sp. DSM 114160. The sequence continues at coordinate 955,182 of NZ_JBPFGO010000001.1, forward strand.
GATATCAAATTTTAGTAGGATAAACAGGTTCCAGAATAGAACTATTCCCGAAAATATTAATGCTATTAAACGAATGCGATGCTTCGGTATACTTCCAGGTAATATTGCTATGATAATAGCAACAAAAATCGGCAGCCAAATCAAGACACTTAACATGGGAATTTTGTCCTTTGTTCTTTGTCACTTGTACTGAGCAAAGTCGAAGTATTTGTCATTTGTCCTTTGTCCTTTGTCCTTTGTGACTCAATACGCTTCAGTTAAGAGAATAATAGATTGGATTGAGCGTATGCATTACCCAACAAAGTCTCGATAATGTTGGTTTACTTTTCTTCTTTGGAAACGCTACGCAAATAAGAAGCAAGCTAAGTTGTTCAATCCAACATACATCAGTATAATTTTCAAGCTTAACTGAACTGTATTGCTTTATGACTTAACTTTTAGCCAATGACTAATGACATAGACGCGCCAGCGGTGAAGTAGCGCGGTCTTGGGGGTTTCCCCCATGAGCGACTGCTGAACCCGAAGGGCTTCCCGCAGGGTAGGACAAAGGACAAAAAAGCTAACTTACTAAACTGATTCTTCCAGTATCTAAATCGTAATAACCACCGACTATTTTCAGTTTTTCTGCTTTGATTAACTCAGATAAAACTGTCGATGATTTCAATTTTTCAATTTGCGCCAAAATATTTGCTTTACAAGCATTTTCTAACTTATCTCCTGATTTATCTTTTGAGCTTTCTACACTTGGTTTTATAGCTTCAAGCAAACTTCCAATTCGCCCTGGTACTTGAGCACCTTTAATCGCCGCCTCTACTGCACCGCATCTTTCATGCCCCACGACCATAATGACTTTGGTACCTAACACTAAGCTACCAAATTCTAAACTACCAATTTGCTGTGTTGTGGCAATATTACCAGCTATCCGGCAGACAAATAAATCTCCAAGTCCTTGGTCAAAAACAATTTCTGAAGGTACTCGTGAATCTGCACAGCCTAGAATAGAAGCAAAGGGCTTTTGACCTTTGGCAATTTCGACTAAACGTGATTGAGTTTGGTTAGGATTGCGCCGTCTTGCTTTAACAAACCGATCGTTTCCATCTAATAACTCTTGCAGTGCCTTATCAGGTGTAAGATCGTCTGGTACTGATTTGGTTTCGGCTGCAAGTAAGTTGGAACCCAGTCCGGCTGTCAATACACCTGTACCGATCGCACCTGCACCAAACTTCAATAAACCTCTTCTAGAAACATTGATTTGGGGATATTGTCTGCTCATGAAATTCTCCTCACCATATTAAACTGCCGACTTTTAGTAGGATAGTAACTGCTATCCAATTGTCGAGATTTGAAAAACCAAATTTAAAAACTGCATTCCCCAAAATTGCCAAGTTACCCACATTCCTAAAAGACTCACTCCTAGAAGCACAGTAAATGCATAAAATTGGGTTTGTCCAGAGTTGCTGTATTTTAGACCTTCACCACCTAATAGCGAAAATAAACCAACGAAGTTAACGATGCCATCAACTACGAAGCGGTCAATCATATCGGCAAGTTGGGAAATTTTGGCAACGCTGAAAATAATCGTCATTCGATAGATATTGGGCGTATAAAAATCGTATGCGATTAAGTCTTGTAACCCTTTCCAAGGCAGACGAATCGGTTTGGGAATCTTGCTGAAATAAATCACCCCAGTGATACTGCAACCGAAAATACTTGACCAATTTAAAAGTAGTGCGACATCTTTATTTAGGCTTGCCCAATCTGGTAAAAGTGATAAATTTTGCAAGATGAAAGGCAGATTGAGACTAAAGCCAAGTAGAATCATCATCGGCAGAATCATCGGCCAGTGAGCTTCAGGCGATCGCTCTGTCATTTGTGTAGCTTTCCCGCCAAAAACTAAAACGAATTCTCTGGTTAAACTCACAGCTGTCAAAGCATTTACCACAACGATGATTCCGACTAACCAAGGTTGAGTTTCCCATAACCCATCTGCTAATTCCATCAGTGCCCAAAAGCTACCCAGTGGTGGAAAACCAATTAACCCCAAACTGCCGACAATAAAAGCAATTCCAGAAATTGGGCGACGTTTCCACAGTCCACCCATTTGGGTTACGTCTTGGGTGATGCTATTCCAGATAATTCCGCCGGTACTCATTACCAATAGTGCTGCGGATATGGCGTGGGTGAGAACTAATAATAGTGCTGCTTCGTCTTGTTGCACTCCCACGGCGATGAATATTAAACCCATGTATGCGCTGACAGAATAGGATTGACAGCGTTTCATATCGATTTGAGCGATCGCAATTAAAGAAGCACCCAGCGCTGTCACCGCACCAATCGCAACCATCGCTGAGGAAGCTATGGGCGAGATGGTTAACACGGGTTGCAATTTAATCAGCACCCATGCACCACTAGCTACTACTACCGAGTTCCGCAAAATCGTACTGGGAACCGGGCCTTCCATCGCTTCATCTAGCCATAAATGCAGGGGAAATTGGGCACATTTACCCATCGGCCCAGCAATTAAAGCTAAACTTACCAGCGCCATAGTTGTCGGGTTGACGTTAGCAGTAGCCGCCCATTGGGCTAATTCTGTATAATTCCAAGTTCCAGCTAAAGGCCATAATGCCAACACGCCCATCAGCAAGAATAAGTCTCCCACCCGCTTGGTTAAAAACGCGTCTCTTGCACCGGAAACTACCAAAGGCTGGCTAAACCATAAGCCGACTAGTAAATAAGTTCCCAGCGTCAAGATTTCCAGAATTACATAGCTGAAGAACAAGTTATTACACAAAGCAAGGGCACATAATCCCGCTTCAAATAATCCCAACAACGAATAGAAACGTCCCCAACCCCAATCCATTTCCATGTAGCCGATCGCATAAATTTGCGCCAGCAAGTTCATGCCAGTAATTACAACCAAAGCACTGATACTGACTGAGGATATATCCAAAGCAATGGTTAAGTCTAAACCAGCCGTAGATAACCAAGGAATAAATACTTCTTGGGCTGGATAATTCCAAGTTGCTTGTAAGGCGATCGCACTATGTACAAACGCCAAAAATGTCATCACCAAGTTTACATAACCCGCCGGTCTTGGCCCTGTTTTCCGAATGATCCCTGGCGACCAAGGCACGGCTAACAAGCCACCTAATAAGGCATAGCACGGAACAAGCCAAACAGTCTCTAGTAGAAACTGAGCCATCAACTCACCTCTAAGATTTAGATCAAAAATTATGGGTTTTTAGTCAACTGGCGTTGATCCCAGTTAATCCAGCAATGATCTACGATGGACGACGCCTACGCAGAACATACAAATTTATGTTTATTTAATTTTGTTAAAAACAGCTTACCGTTATATCTGTCAAAAGGGAATTAGTTAATTAAATAAATTTAAGATAATAACTCTAATTATTTCTTATATAAGCAACTATTTCAACAAGGAAAAATAGGTATTTATTCTTATCTATGCATTGCATGAGGGATCAATCAATAGTTATCATTAGTTTTATCAATTTATATAAATGACAAGAGACGCAATCAATCGCGTCTCTACGAATCGACTAAATGTAATTTATATTTTGGTGATTTTGTCAACCTGCCAGTGAGAGATAGTAATGGCAGGTGGGGAGTCAACTTGGCTGATGGGGGCGGGTTTCATATCTCGGTAGTCTAGCAATTGGACTACGATGAGGTAGGCGATCGCTAAAATGACCGAAATCGCACCTGTAAGAATAGCAATTAATTTTGAACGTTCCATCAGTATTTCCTGTAATGCAAGTTGTTATTCAGTGCCTATATCCACATAATAGACTCGGCTATTGTTTCTGGGCGTAAGCCAGCCGCACTTTAGCGCATAAAATCTTAACAAGCTGAAAGCGACATTGAGCTATTGCCATGACAACGAAACAAGCTATCTTTGACGCAATAGAACAACTGCCAGAGCAGCACCTAAAAGATGTGTTGCAGTATGTTCAAAAACTTGCAGGTACTCTAAAATCACCAGCATCCAACCCACCCACCCAAAGTAGCGATGGCTCCCTGGCTGCCAATTTAGACTTACCCCCCTTAATCCCCCCGATATATTGGGGGGAAATAAGAAATCTTGTTCCCTCCCCAATACATACGGGGAGGGTTAGGGTGGGGTAAAACTGACGCGAAAAACCAGGTGAGTAAGCTATTTCAGACTTGTGTATACACCGTAGCCTTTTAGGAGAGAGGTCAGAATATTAAGTCGCACATCGAATTTTAATATAAAAGGGGAAAAATGAGCCTTTGATGCTCGACGTTGACCTTCTGAGCCTCGACGTTGACCTTCTGAAGCTCAATGTTGACCTTCTGAGGCTCAATGTTGACCTTCTGAGGCTCGACGTTGACCTTCTGAGGCTCAATGTTGACCTTCTGAGGCTCAAAGTTGACCTTCTGAGGCTCAAAGTTGACCTTCTGAAGCTCAACGTTGACCTTCTGAGCCTCGATGTTGCACCTTTTATCCTCGATGTTGCACCTTTGAAGCTCAACTAACAAATATATCTAACCATTCTTGAATTTACAGGGGTGAGCGTGTAGTAAAATTTGCTCACCTCCGTAAAGTGGAACATGGCTTTAGACTTCTCCGGTCAAAATCTCCGAGGACGCAACTTCAAAGGACAAGACCCTTGCGGGTGCAAACTTTAGCTATGCCGACATCCGAGGGGCAAACTTCACCAAAGCCAACCTGACAGGGGCAAACTTCAGCCACGCCAAAGCTGGACTACAACGACGTTGGGCAATTGGTGCAGTATTAGTAACAGGCTTATTGGTTTTATCCGCACTATCAAAATCTGTAATTATAGCTTTACTAATAGCTTCACTGGTAGTTATCAGCATAGCTATGGTTGCTTCTAGATATAACTGGGCTGTTGCTCTGACTGCAAATCTGGTTTTAACTATAGCTGGTTCTATAGCTTTCGTTTTGGCTTTGATTATCTCAGCAATTGTAACTGGCTCTATATCTATATTTGATGTTGTTTTTGCTGGTAGTGTGCCAGTTGTTTTAGCGTTTTTAGGGTTTATATACTTAGCTGTAGTTGGCTCTAGAGGCGCAATTATATCTACAGCTAGAGCTAGTGTTGAAGCTGGTATTGTGCCTTTTTCCATAGCAATAGCTGACGAGTGTTTAAAGACTGCTATTACTAATACGGGTGGTACAAGTTTTGGCAAAGCTGATCTAACAAATGCTAATTTTACTGCGGCAACGCTAAAAAACACTAATTTTGCATATGCTAATGTAACTAATACTTGCTGGTTTCAAGCTAAAAGGCTTGATCGTGCTCGTGTTAGTGCAACTTATCTTGAAAAACCACAAGTACGCAAGCTAGTAATTACAAGACAAGGACAGAACAAAAACTTTGACCGTCAAAACCTGCGAGGTGTGAACTTACAAAAAGCTAACCTAGCTGATGCAAGCTTTATTGGCACCGATCTCAGTGAAGCTAATTTGCAAGATGCCGATTTGTCAAAAGCAAACCTGAAGCAAACGCAACTAGACGGCACAAATTTAACAGGTGCAACCCTCACCGGAGCCTACATCGAAGATTGGGGGATTACAAATACAACTAAATTGCATGGGGTGAGGTGTGAATATGTCTTCATGCGCTTACCCACAAAAGAATACCCCAATCCCCTACGCAAACCTGATAATGAGCGAGAGTTTTTCAAGGATGGGGATTTTGCCGACTTTATCAAACCAATTTTTGACACCCTCGACCTTTACCATAATCAAGGCGTTGACCCCCGCGCTATTGCTATTGCCTTCAAAAACCTTGCTGAAAATCATCCCGAAGCCGAGTTAGAAATCGTGGCAATGGAGAAACGCGGCGATGATAAAATCTTGCTCAGAGCCAAAACCGCCGCAGGTAGCGATAAATCTCAACTGAGTGCAGAATATTTTGATGATTATAATCAACTCAAAGCTTTATCGCAGAGTCAGCAATTATTGCTGGTAGAAAAAGATAGTTATATTAGTGATTTAAAAAATATGATTACAACTGCACTTGGGCAGCCTAAATCTTATACACAAGGAAATACCATCATGTCAGATATTAGCGGCATCAATATTCAAGGTAGCAGTAATGTTAGCGGTATCGCTGGCAATAATTCGATTGCTAATCTAGGAACCATTAGCGGTAACGTGAGTATTGCCCTCAATGAGTTACCTGATGCAAGCGATGCCGAGAAACCAGGAATCAAAGAATTATTGTCGCAGTTGCAAGATGCAATTATCCAATCCACATATTTACCAGAAGAAGAGAAAGCCGAAGCGCTAGAACAGGTGAAAGCTTTAGCAGAAGCGGGGAAAAATCCTCAAGAATCCACTAAGCAGAAGACGGCGAAAACTGCAATCACCATGTTGAAAGGAATATTTACAGGCTTACCTGCTGTTGCTTCTCTGGTGGAAGCGGGTAATAAATTATTGCCTGCGATTTCTAAACTGTTCGGTTTGGGATAATTTAACGTGAGTTTACAATTTAGCTCTCATTGGCAAGACACGCGACGCCGAGTAGCCCGTCGCAGACATCGCCTTTTTTAATCAGGCGTTAACCAAAATTTACCAAAAATGTTTCTTGTTTCTGTATATGTTTCTAAGTAGGTTTCATAAATTCTTTACTACTGTTTCTCATGAAAATTCGTAAAACTTTGCTTGGATTAACAATTGGTGTACTTTGCACAGCGAGCATTTTGGATATCTGGAGCATTCAAAAAGTCAAGGCTGGCTCTGTCGATACCAATTCTGAACTGAAAGTTTGCAGCAAATTTGTCGCTGGTACATACCTCGTGACAATTAAAGATAAAACAGGAAAGTTTGCTTCACGCGCGCTGATCGCTCTTACTGAAGAAGGCAACTTGATTAGTAGTGACTCAAATCAAGGTGGTGTTACGGGTCAGTTTGATCCTTTTACCACATCTGTGGGTACTTGGGCGTGTAATGGAAAGAAGGCGATTATAGGTAGGGCACTCAACTTTAGTCTTTCAAACAAGGGCGGTAGCGGTATTGCAAGAAATGATTATAAAGCTACTTTTAATCCGATAACTCAAACAGTAGAAGGGACAATTGAGCTTCGTCTGTTTCCTCTACAAGGGAATCCACTACAAGGTAATGGACAAAATGGTGGGTCATTCTTCTTTACAGGTCAGCTTGTCACTGCTAAATAAGATGAGAAGTTAACTTAATATATAGCGTTATTAGTGCGATCGCTTGTCTATTTTCTTAGAGGATGGCGATCGCACTCTTGGCGCAGGTAAGGTGAATTGAGGGGGTAGAGGATGCGAGTTTTTTGAAGCTTTACTGATGCTGTTGGCAAAATATTTCTTCACATTTGAATTTTTCCAAAATGTCTTTAACTGAAGAAATTCTTTCCCAATTACCCGGCGATGTTTTAAAAGGATTGCGTCAAGGCGATCGCATCCTTACATCTAGGCGCGAAAACTCCGCACCCACACCACAGTTAGTTAAAGAAAATTAACAGTCTTTAGGTGTTCAAGAATAATTAATCAAAGATTGAAATTACCTATTGTGGTAAATTCAATTTCTTACAATGCTGGTCAATTCTTTTCTTCCCAATCTTCAATCTGCAACCCATTCACTCGACCAAATTCTTTTGTATTATGCGTAACCACTATCAAATTATTCGCCATTGTAATAGCTGCAATCTGCACATCATAAGGGCCAATCGGCGTACCACTAGCCGCTAACTCAGCCCGAATTCTCCCTGCTATCCTTGCGGCTTCTGGGTCTAAAGGTATAATAATAAACTGACTAAAAAAACGTTGCAATATTTCTAAATTTCTCTCCTGTTGGGCACTACGGTAAGCACCATAGTACAGTTCTAATTGGGTTATTGTAGAAACTAAAATATCTTCTGGTTGTTGGGATGCCAGTCGAGTTGTTACCGCAGGACTACTATTATTTATTAAGCGGATACAGACATTAGAATCGAGCAGATAAATCAAAATAGCGGCTCCCTAGTTTCGTATTCTCCCTGTTCTGCCCGTTCTAGCGGTTTTCCTACCCAACCACCAATTACTTCTTCAAAAAACCCAGGCATCCAGCCCCGTTGTTGTGGTGTAACTCTTTGAATTGTTACCGTAACTTCAATTTCTGTATCTGGCATTTCTACTGGAATATCTAAATGTAAAATACCATCTTTACCCACATGCGACCGGATTTTTATACTATCCATCGTATTTTTATCCTAATAAAAGCTTAGTAGCAATAAGTTGGTATCGACAAGATAAGTCACTTAAATATCTTCCGACTCCTCATCATCGTATATTCCTGTCCGACTTAAAGCATACTCTGATAGTAAGGGCGTATCTCGCCTATGGCTCTGTGCCCATTCCCGAAAAGCTGTTATCCACTCAAAAGCCGTTGCAGTTTTGTAAAATGGTTGCTCCTGTTTTAATTTCATCAACTGCTCAAGTAATGCATCTAAATGTGGCTTAACCACTTCAGCAGGGAGCTTAGTTACGTTTGCTAACACCTGCACAACGCCTTCTAACTCTTCTGTGTCAACCTCTAAGGGTAATAGTAGTATTTGATTATTATTGTTGACCACGCTCGTAACTCTCTACAAATAATATCATATCTACTTTCTTCATTCTCAGGTAGTTTTGGAATGTAGAGTTGAATTTTTCCAAAATGTCTTTAACTGAAGAAATTCTTTCCCAATTACCCGGCGATGTTTTAAAAGGATTGCGCCAAGGCGATCGCATCTTAACATCTGTGCGCGAAAACTCCGCACCAATACCAACGTTAGTTAAAGAAAGTCAACAGTTTTTAGGCGATACAGACTTCGATGTGCTAATCTGCGGTGGCACTTTAGGCATTTTAATTGGTTGCGCCTTAGCGGTGAAGGGGTTGCGGGTGGCGTTGCTGGAACGGGGTATTTTGCGGGGGAGGGAACAAGAGTGGAATATTTCTCGCAAAGAATTAGATGTATTTGTGGAATTGAACTTGCTGAGTGAGGAAGAATTAGCAAGTGCGATCGCCACTCAATATAACCCAGCGCGAGTTAGTTTTGCTGGCGGTACAGAAGTTTGGGTAGAGGATGTCTTGAATATCGGCGTAGATCCAGTTTATCTACTCGCTACCTTGAAAACCCGATTTCTCGCCGCCGGGGGAAAGTTGTTAGAAAACACACCCTTTAGCGAAGCCGTGGTTCATCCCGATGGGGTGATGGTAAATAACCAATTCAAAACTCGCTTATTAATCGACGCGATGGGACATTTTTCACCCATCAGCCAACAAGCACGCCAAGGCAAAAAACCAGATGCTTTATGCTTAGTTGTCGGAAGTTGCGCCCAAGGTTTTCCTGAAAATAACTCAGGCGATTTATTATTATCATTCACTGAGTTGCAAAATCAATGCCAATACTTCTGGGAAGCCTTTCCAGCCAGGGATGGCAGAACAACTTACTTGTTTACCTACATGGATGCAGATGCTCAACGCTTGAGTTTAGAAACTCTATTTGAGGAATATCTGCGTCTGTTACCAGAATATCAGGGAGTGGAATTAAGCAACCTGAAATTTCAACGGGCACTATTTGGCTTCTTTCCCACCTATCGCCAAAGTCCCTTAAAAACTCCTTGGAATCGCATTCTCCCAGCCGGAGATAGCAGTGGTAGTCAATCTCCCTTGAGTTTTGGAGGTTTTGGGGCAATGGTGCGTCACCTGAAGCGTTTAACTTATGGCATCAAGGAAGCGCTAGAAACAGAACAATTATCTGCAAAAGCGTTAACACTGCTGCAACCCTATCAGCCAAGTTTGACTGTTACCTGGTTGTTTCAAAGGGCGATGAGTGTTGGTGTAAATCAGAAAATTGCCCCAGATCAAATTAACCAATTACTCTCAGCAGTATTTCAAGAAATGCAACAATTGGGTACGCCAGTGTTAAAACCATTTTTACAAGATATAGTGCAATTTTCGGCATTAACGCAAACACTGTTAAAAACTGGTTTATATCATCCTCTATTAGTTGTCAAGATAATTCCACAAGTAGGTTTGGCAAGTTTGTTAGATTGGATGTTACATTACAGTAATTTAGGTGTATACACTGCCTTGCTTTCGCTAAGTCCAATGCTAGAAACATGGATTAAGAATCAACCGAACGAACAACAATATTATTGGCATCGTTTGGTTGATGCTTGGAAGTATGGTTCTGGCTGTGATTACTCAAATGAAACTTAGAATAATATCGGTGTGAGGATAACATGATTGAACGGAAATCTTCAGGAATAAAATACTTTGCAGTGCTGATTGGATTCCTGCGCGATCGCCAAGGTTTTCTAGAGGAAATTCGTCAAGGTACGAGATTACCAAATAAAATCATTTCGCTCTTGGTTTGCAGTTCTTTATTTATCGCTGCTTATGGCGGAATCATTGGTGCATATCATAGCTGGATGCAAGCTATATCTTCCGCCATTAAACTCCCAGCCCTTTATTTAATCACACTTTTGATTTGTATCCCGACGTTGTTCTTTGCCAACATTATTTTTGGTTCCAAACGGAGTTTTGCCCAGCATTTAGCATTAGTCTTAACTGCGGTTTCAGTCACCAGCGTACTTTTGTTTAGCTTTGCTCCAATCACACTCTTTTTCTTAATTACCACTAATAATTACCAATTTTTAATTTTGTTAAATGTCTTTATCTTTGCCATCACTGGATTTATTGGTGTTTCATCTTTATATCAAGCCACGAGTTTAGTTTTAGAACAAGATAATGAAGGTAGTAAGACACGCCAGAAAATTTTGCAATTTTGGCTATTTCTTTACGCATTCGTAGGCAGTCAGTTAGGATGGACTCTCAGACCGTTTTTTGGCACACCTGGTTCTGTCTTTGAACTATTCCGCGAAAGAGAAGGTAATTTCTATTTAAGCGTGATTAAATCTCTTAGCTATCTCTTTGGATTCCGTTAATTAGTCGTTAGCAATACCCCAAAATATACAAACTAAAAAATATGCTGAAAAAGCAAAATCGCGGAATTCAACAATTTGGAGTTTTAGTTAATTTACTGCGCGATCGCCAGTCGTTCTTAGAAGAAATTCGTCAGGGAGTGCGATTACAAAATAAAATAACTTCTCTATTCGTATCTAGTTCCATTTTCTTTGCCCTTTATGGAGCAATTATCGGTGCATCCCACAGTTGGGCACAGGCATTATCTGGTGCTATTAAACTTCCGGTATTCTATTTAATCACACTGATTATTTGTTTCCCGACGTTATTCTTTTTTAATGTTTTGTTTGGTTCTCGGAGCAGTATTCTACAGCATTTCGTTGTATTACTCACATCTGTGTCAGTGATTAGCGTACTTTTATTTAGCTTGGCACCCGTGACGCTATTTTTTCTAATAACTACACCCGATTCTTATCAATTTTTTAAACTGCTGAATGTGTTCATTTTTGGTATTACAGGCATATTTGGCGTTAAATTCCTGTATGAAGGAATGCAATTACTTTCTCAACAAGATGAAGTTGGTAAAAAAACCCGCACCACTATTTTAAGATCCTGGTTATTGCTTTATGCCTTTGTTGGTATGCAATTGGGATGGTTTCTCAGACCGTTTTTTGGTGCCCCTGACTCTAAATTTGAGTTATTTCGGGCGGTGAAAGGCAATTTTTATTTAGATATTGTAGCGGCGATTTCCGAAATTTTAGGTTTGCGTTAATCTCAAAAAAAGATAATTACTCTAGTTTCCATTTCCTCGTTCCCAGGCTGCCGCCTGGGAATGCATTCATTGAGTCTCTGACTCAATAAACCTCTTGCACAAATGCAAATTTAAAAGTCCCTCTCCCAAGCCTGAAGCTACGGTGTATACACAAGTCAAATTACCCCCCTTAATCCCCCCTTGGAAAGGGGGGAAACAAGAAAATCTAGTTCCCTCCCCAATACATACGGGGAGGGTTAGGGTGGGGTAATTCGATAACTTGTGTGTACACCGTAGCCCTTTTATAAGGGGAGGGTTAGGGTGGGGTAAAACCAAGATTTATCAACTACTTGAGACTTGTGTATACACGGTAGAGCCTGGGAGAGAGATTTAGGGTGAGGACTTTAAATTCATGCAACAAATATAATCTCTAAAAGCTTCTTCTAACCTGCTTTCAGCTTAAGGGTCAGTTTTCAGATATTCTTGTAATTGTTGGGTACGCAGTTTTGTAGTATCTTCCAAACAACCAAAATAAATGCTAGAGGCAATACTTCCGCCCTCATATCTACTTCTTTCAAACTCACAATTGGTATCTCGAAACTTGATCCATGCTAGTTGTGCAGCAATCAATTTTTGTTTTCTAGGCCTTTCTAATGAAGATATCAATTGTTGATAAACCTGATTCAGTTTTTTATCTGCATTCTGATAAGACAACTTTGTACATTCATTAATTGCCGCTTGAGTTTGAGGATTATTGCAGTTGAGCTTTTGAACTAAGCGCATCTCAGATAAATCAGGCGTTGTGCCTGCTATTGTCATGGCGAGGGGATTTAAACTGCTGAGAGTTAGTATACTGGACAAAACTAGTAATAATTGACGCATAGCAAAATCTTTGTTCTTAAATAATATAGAAATTTGATCTTTTTGGTGGTCTCGAACTCAGAATCAGAGTAGAAAGTGGTATGCTCCACAAAGAAGTGTCATGGTTTGCACGAACCTTTGCTTATTCTGGCTACCAGTATCCAGCGATGGATTTTTGGTTAAAAGAAGAAGACAGCAAAACTGCATGGAATCGAAAGAGGATAAGCGATCGCTAGTATATATACTTATTGCATCATCCAGAGCCAGGGATGAAATTTTTATGTAAGCAAATAAAATATATATTTTTGTTAGAAGTATGATATTTGTGTCTAAAATATTTTTATTATACGTCAAATTCCGATAAAACTCTTGCATCGATCGTTAAAATAACTGTATTCTTTATATTGTTGAAAATTGCTTTTCACAAAAGCAATAACAAAGCACAATTTCAGCACATCGCAAAAAACATTGACTGGGCAAATCGATAAATGTCGATATCAAACCAAAATCTATGTATGCTGTTGTTGCTGGCATTATTGAGTAACAGGAGCAACTCTCAAAATGAAAAATCAAATATTTTGTTTATGCATGTAATGTAGCAAAAAATTCAAAAATTTTTACTATTCCCTATCTCTTACAGTCCATACCTAATTTGAATAGAGAAGAGTATTGGTTAAACTTTCAATCTTTTCATCTCTTTAATCGGGGCAAGAAATCTATTCTGTGCTGGCTGAGTTTGGGATTTAAAACTCATTTTATCAACGAATCACGACCAGGAAAATTATGACCTCTTTAGATCCTAATTTTTTTGACATCCCGGACAAAAGCCTAATCATCATCGACCCCAGCCGTTGATGACTATAAAAAGCTAAATGGCAACAACTTGGAAGTCATCTTTAAAGACGTAGTAGATCCAGAAGTAATAACGGTAACTTCAAAAGCAGAAAAAATACTGAAAGCTCCACCAAAAGAATTGTTAGTACCTCCTGGTGATTTCAATCCTACACTACAACTGTTTTTTGCATCTGTGACAGTACTGGTGTCATCTCATTGCGGTTACTGGCTTTGGCAATGGCCAGACTGGCTGTGTTTTATTTCTAACACTATTGCTTTGCATTGTGCTGGAACTGTAATTCATGATGCTTGTCACCAATCTGCTCACCGCAATCGAGTCATTAATGCCATACTAGGGCATGGTAGCGCCCTGATGCTAGGGTTCGTTTTTCCAGTGTTTACACGAGTACATTTGCAGCATCATGCTCATGTCAACCATCCCAAAGATGACCCAGATCATTTTGTTTCTACAGGTGGGCCGCTGTGGATGATTGCATTTCGATTCTTGTCCCATGAGGTATTTTTCTTTCAACGGCGACTGTGGCGCAAATATGAGTTATGGGAATGGTTAATTAGCCGCTCAATTGTTGTTGCAATTTTTTATATCTCAGTTCAATATCATTTTTTAATGTACGTTCTCAATTTTTGGGTTGTACCTTCTGGTATCGTGGGATTAGTACTTGGTTTGTTTTTTGATTATTTGCCCCATCGTCCCTTTGTTGAACGCGATCGCTGGAAAAATGCTCGTGTATACCCTAGCCCAATTCTTAACATCCTAATTTTAGGTCAGAACTACCATTTAATTCATCATTTATGGACTTGTATTCCCTGGTACAAATATCAGTCTACATACTATCTAATGAAGCCTTTGTTAGATGAAAAATGCTGTTATCAAACTTCAGGGTTACTACAAAAGAAAGACTTTTTAGAGTTTATTTACGATATCTTTGTCGGAATTCGCTTTTCTCATCAAAAAACTAAAAATCAAGATGAATCATAAAGTCGTAAATAAGCATTCTATCTCGTTCCCATGCTCTGCATGGGAATGCCCTCGTTGAGGCTCTGCCTCCGCCTGGAATTGAGTCAGAGACTCAATGAATGCATTCCCAGTCGGAGACTGAGAACGAGGGAAAATATTTGTAGAGACGGCGATTTATCGCGTCTCAAAAACCTGAACCCTATTGTATTAAACACGAATCACCCCTCCCCGCCAAAGCATCGGGGAGGGCTGCAATAACTCTGGTAATTATAACTATTTTATTTTTTGTAAATCAAAAAAACTGAACCAATCGGCCCAAGGTTTTCTACATAAGTTTTCTGGTTGTAATACAATCCTGGAGACATACCTCCATCAAATAAAATCCCTTCTTGTATCTTACCTAAACAGTTATTGCTAGCAATACCTTCTAAGACATTATCAAACATATCTGGCAGTAACTCTTGATTAAGTTGCGATAATTCAATCTTAGAATTAGCTTTCAAGTCATTAACTAATAAGATTACATAGCCTTGATTCGTGATAGCTGCCAAAGAGCGATTAGTTGCATTTTTACAAGCAAATTCTCCCAAATCTTGACAAATATCTTTAAATTTACCCTGACGATAGAATCTGCCATTACCACCGACTAAATTATAATTGAGAATATCGCTTGTTCTTCTGCCAGTTTGAATAGTAGCCTGTCGCTGCTGGGGTGTACCTCCTGATATCCCAAAGGAAGAACGTTTATTTTTAAATGCTCCTGAATACTCTACGCCACGAGAAATATTTAAGCCTTGGGGTTTATTATCAGTATCTATATAGTCGGCATTAATTGCGGCAATGGGTAGCTGTCCGTTTAACTTGGCATTTTCATCGGCGATGAGTTCATGAAACTGTTTTGCTACATATTCTTTACGCAGTTTCCCTCTACTATCTTTGGCGTAAAGTTTATGAGATAGTCCAACATTAACTTTGAAATCTAATTCTGCTGATTTGGGATTAAAAATAATTACATTGTTAATACCTTTAGGATTTTTTTTACCTTGATTATTGGTTTTAAAAAAATCAATACTAAACTTGGCATCTTTGCCAGGGCAACTTTTAGACGCTTTTGGAACTAAATTTGCTTCCATCTTTTGACAACCTGATAATAAGCTTGCACTAATTATCAAAATAAATAACAAAAATAATTTTTTTGTGGACATATAATGCAAAAAAAACCGCTACAGAATTACTATAGCGGGGAATAATTTAAAATTTCAGTCTGGAGTCAATCTCAGAACCAAACCTTAAGAGAACCATTCTAAGACAGCTTCTTCTTTGGTGTTAGTATTCCGAGATGGTGTCTCACGGTTAAATTTCATCTGAATCGAGCGGGTTTGCTCGCCATCAGCAGCTACAGCCAAAATTGGGTAGTCAATTAAACCATCCTGGAAGGACATCTGGAAGCGGAATGTTCCATCTGGATTCAGCTTAATTGGACGGCCACCAATAGTTACATTAGCATCGGGTTCGGTTGCACCGTAGACTATCAACTCAGCATCAGCAATTAACCAGAACTTGCGCGGACGCACTGGTACGGCGGAAGCCGAGAAGCCAACACCTGACATACCTGCACCGGAAGCGGTTAAGCCAGACACGGTAGGAACAGCCCACAGACCTACACCAGATGGGAAAATGTAGGAGCTAATAGCTTGTTCGGGACGCGCTGCACCTTGTTGGGAGCCGAAGATAGAACCAGCAACCCGTAGTGCTTCGGCAGATTCTGCTAAACCAAATATTTCGTCGTAGATGGGGTTGCTGCCATTCACAGCATTACCAACATTACCATTGGCGGTAGCTGCAACCTTCTTGGCAGGGGGAACTAGTTCGTACTGAGTTTTGCCACGTAAATCTTCTTCAAAATTGACAGTGATGAAGACATCCTCAATCCAGTCAGAAGGATAGACGGGAGGAATGTGTACTTTACTAGAACGAGCTAGTACTAACCAGCGACCATCAGCAGCACGATAGCCGATATCAATCACATAATCGCGATCGCTAACTGGAACTGGTAGATACCATTCTCTAGCTAGTTCATCAGCAGGATATTCTTGAATGCTATGTGGGCTTTGGTATTCGATATCGATGTCGGTGACATCATAAATCCGTAGTGCCAGTTGTTGTCCGCCTTGCCGACGCAGTTCCTCTTTGTGTTCATTGGGAACATCCCAGTAAGTGTAAGCCCACTGAGGATCGCGCGGTAAGAGTACAATCCGGCTTTCACCATAGCCAGAGGGCAAATCTGCGAGTCCTTCATCAACATCAGCCAAAGATCCGCCAGTACGATCTTCCTGACCTAATTCAAACTTTGCAGCTTCCACGGTTTCTTGTGCCTCCAATGAACGAGATGGACTGAGTAAGTTTTTGCTACGCTGGACTTCTTGTATTGATGTCAGCAGTTGTGATTTACGCATTCGGCTATAGCGAGAGATGCTATATTCGCTAGCAACTTTGCGTAGTTGGCGTAAGGTCATCTCCTCTAGTGGCGGGCGTTCTTTTGCCATTAATTTGGCCTCCAGTAGTTTAAGCGGTAAATGATTTCCCCTGGTTAAAGAATGCTATGTAAAATCTCATCCATTCCAGATGAATTTCTTATTCCTGACTCCTGGTTTTGCCCAGTTTTTAAGTTTTTTAATCTGTTTTTAAATTGAGCCAACATCCTTTCAATTCCTTCTGATGCCAAAATTAGCATTTCTTTGGGATCGGAGGATTTCTATTTGTTAAGTCTATATTAACCACTAAGCATATCTAGGGATCAAGGGGTCAGAAGTAGGTTTTTTGGCTGTTTCACGAATTTATCAGCCCTTCTGGGATCTTATTGTCATGAAATCATGATAATTGGAGCAATCTAGGTGTTTAGCAACGAATATAATGTCAAACTTTCATGACATTTATTTCTGGGTTAGCCAAAAACCCCAATTCTTGAAGAAGAATTCAGAAGTCAGAATTTAAAAGCAAAGCCAAAGACGCTGCACTATCAACTCTTTCGTTCAAAATACCCAACTGATTTCTGGTGACTGACGCCAATATTGCTGTTTCGTTAAGCGATCGCCTTTCTCACCCACTATGATGTGAAATTAAGTCCCAAGATAGTGTGTACCCGACCATAGAAGAACTTAAGCTTGGCATATAAGTTTAGGGTTTAGGGAAATAGTTATGAATAAGGAAACAGTTCCTAGTCAAGCTGAAAAGTCTAATCCAGAAGGCGATCCATCACAATTAAGTCCAGAGGTTTTGGACAAAATCAAACACCCTGCGAGAATAGACGATGTAATTCGAGAGCAATCACCAGAAGAACGTAGAAGTAACCCAGCTTTAGTACCAGAAATGATTGACGATCCATCTGATAATGATTGATTAAGTTTGCAAAACAGTAATCGAAAAGCTTAGATTCGCTACTTCTCTACACAAGTAGCGAATCTTGTTAGTAATGTGTTGCTATTCAAGATTATGTAGTTATTCGCTATATATTTCCGGCGTGTTGATGTCTGATAGCACAGCCTGAGTATCAAATTTAACTTGATAAATTCCTGGATAAAATTATTTGATAAGTTGGCGTAAACCTAAGAGGATGTTTGAAAAGTCATGATTGATGTATAAAATATTTTTTACCCCACCCTAACCCTCCCCTTATAAAGGGGAGGGAACTAGATTTGTTTTTTCCCCAATATATCGGGGGGGTTAAGGGGGGTAATAATTCAATTAACACAACATACCACTTTTCAAATATCCTCTAAGCTTTATTCATAGATATTTTGTAAGTGTGTTCGCAGATACATTTGCCTCCTGAATAATGGAAGGCTAAATCATCATTGTCATCTATACTAAGTTAGATTCTGGAAAGTTAAAGTTTATAACCAGAGTTGTATATACAGGAGCGGTTATAAAGTCATTTAATAAAAAATTACTGACTTGGTGAAAGATAATATCTATACCAATTCTTTTGAAGATGCACATAATATTCTAAATAATTTTCCTAATACCAGCAAAGTTTCCAAATCTCAAAACGAACAAAACTAACGTCTGGTGAAAAATTATTAATCGAAAGAAATTCAGGAATTACACAAAATCATGAAATAACATAGACGCACCGCAAATGCGTCTTATTGGCGTAGCCTCTCCTCGAAAATACAAGCAGCTTGCCACAAAGTTCTTGCGTAAGTCCTGATATTGTGAAACCATAAATTGTAACTTGCTGATAGAACTAATTAATTTGTCTCTAGCCTCACTCCAGAAAAATTACTGGTAGTAGTAACAATCATGACGCGATCGCCAAATTCAGAAAACAATCAGGAACCATCTAATCGTCGTCTATGGCTCCTGCTTTTAGGACGTACCAGTTTGGCTCTGGGTGGGGTTTTACTAGTTGGAATTATAGTTGGTGCTTGGTGGGCTAGAAACTATGTATACAAAGATTTAGCACCGTTAGTACAGCAAAATCTTGAGCAATTGCTAGGGCGTCCAGTAAAAGTTGGGAACGTTGAACGTTTTTCGCTTTCTAGTCTGAGGTTTAGTTCTTTATCGATACCAGCAACTCCCAACGATGCAGATCGGGTAGTAGCAAAAGCTTTGGATGTGCAGTTCTCGCCGTTGCAACTCCTCCTTACCCGAAAACTGGTATTAGATGTCACGTTAGTTCAACCCAATGTCTACATTCAACAAGATAAAGATGGTCGTTGGGTGACAGCCCAAGTTAAGGCTGGGGAAGGAAAAGGTTTTATTCAAACTGAGTTGCAGTCGCTTCAAATTCAAGATGGCAATATAGAGTTGATGCCATTCGCCGCACCGACTAAACCGAAAGGCTCAGTCATATTAGATCGAGTTGGTGGTATTGCCCGATTTTCCGATCAAAATCAAAGGATCGGTTATGATTTCAATACTCAATTCACTAGGGGAGGCGCTGCTAAAATTGTTGGCGAAACCCAAGTAAAAGCTCAACAAACTAACCTCCAACTTTCAGCGCAAAATTTACAAGCATCCGATATCACTCGATTAATTCAGTTACCGATCGCGCTGCAAGCAGGATATTTAAATGCTGACTTAGGGGTTCAGATTCCCCCCAAACTTTCAGACATCGCAATTACGGGAACAGCTACAGCTAATCAAATCACTGCTAAAATTCAAAATCTTCCTCAGCCTGTTTCTAATTTTAATGGGAAATTTCTATTTGAGGGTCAGACAGTTACTTTAGATAGTCTGAGTACTAACTTTGGCAAAGTTCCGATTGTGGCGAATGGAACAATTAATACTCAAACAGGTTTTAATGTTTCTGCTCAGATAAAACCTGTTACTGCGAAAAATATCTTAGATACATTAAAAGTAAATTCGTCAGTCCCAGCTAGTGGCGAAATTCAGGCAAAAATTCAGGTAGGCGGCGCACTTGAGCAACCAGTAGTCAGCGGTACAGTAAGTAACACTAAACCAATTCAAGTTGACCGCATTCAATTTAATACCATCAACACTGATTTTCGCTTGAATGCATCCAAAACTGCATCTCAACTTACTGTCTCTAATCTGAAAATAGTCCCCGCAGCTGGCGGTCAAATTATCGGCGGCGGTCAAGCTAATTTGGGAACCAAAGATGGGGTAATATTTAATGCTCAAGCTGATGGAATATCAGGAGATATACTAGCAAAAAGTTATGGCGTTACTCTACCGATCGCAGTGGGGAATGTTTCAGCAAAAGCTCAAATTTCTGGCTCACTTCGCAAACAGCCTTTGAAACTTGATGTTTCTAGTGTTCAGATAACGCCACCAGCCGGGGGACAAATCACAGCCAATGGTCAAATTCAACTCGCTCCCCAAGGTCAGGTAGGCGTAGATATTCAAGCTCAAGGTATTCCAGGAAATGCGATCGCTCAAGGTTACGGCATTTCAACTCCGATTAATGTTGGTGGTATATCTGCGAACGCGAAAATTTCTGGTTCTCTGGGTACACCGTTAAATGTCAACGTTTCTCGCGTTCAAGCAAATCCAGATGTAGGAGGGCAAGTCACAGCTAGCGGACGAGTTCAGCTTGCACCCCAAGGTAGGGTAGCGTTGAATGTACAAGCACAAAATATACCAGGGGATGCGATCGCCAAAGCCTACAATTCCTCACCCTCCATTACCATTGGGAATGTCTCGGCAAATGCCGATATTTCCGGCACTCTGAGCAATCTGCAAACAGTCGCGCGAGTGCAAGCGCCTAAAGCTACCTATCCCACTAGCGGACGAGTTGTTGTTACCAAACAAGGAGAGAATATCGTCTTTCCCGATGCAGTTGTGAACGTCGCAGGTGGGACAATCACAGCTCAAGGTCAACTTGCACAACAACGCTGGCAAGGAACTGTCAAAACTTCTCAAATTCAACTCAGCCGTTTCTCACCACAACTGCGAGGACGGCTGAATAGCAATATTCAGTTAGCAGGCACAACCCAATCTTTCCAGCTTGCGGATATTCGCGCCGCAGGACAAATCAGCCTTCCCCAAGGAGTAGCGCAGCTGGCAAAACCGCTCACCGCCAGATTTCAGTGGAATGGACAGCAGATTATCGTTGAAAACGCAAGTACCCCAGGATTTAGTGCTAATGGTGCGATCGCTATTCAGTCTCCCCCAACTGGCGCACCTCAAATTGCCGGATTTGATTTAAATGTACTGGCACAGAATTTCAACTTACAAAATACTGGCTTTAAAGTTCCTGGGGACGTAGCAATAGCAGGGCGACTTGATTTTAATGGAAAAGTTACAGGCACTCCAGATGTGCCGCAAGCTAATGGCAATATCCGGTTGCGGAATTTCAATGTCAGTAACTTAGCATTTGACCGACTTTTAACCGGAAATGTGAATTTTCAAGGCGGACAAGGAGGAAGTCTGCGACTAGCTGGAAAACAAGATCGGATTGCCCTTAACTTAGGTGCAGATTATCGTCCCACTTCATTTTTAGTTAAACGCGATGAGGCAGTTACTACAGGTAGAACTGAGGGAGATAACTTGATAATTAACGCCCAACAGTTTCCCATCGCTCTGGTTGGCGGCTTTTTACCTAACAATCAATTGAAACCACTGGGGGGGCAACTATCGGGTAATTTAGTTGTGAATCTGAATAATTATGCCATTGCGGGAGATGTGGCGATCGCAGGGCCTCGCGTTGCCAGAGTTGCAGCCGATGAATTTCGCGGCAGCATCAATTATGCCGATGGTACTGCTAGCTTGGCTAACGGTCAATTGCTGATTGGAGGTAGCAACATTGCTCTCAGTGGCAATGTGCAAACAGGGAATGACCCGCAATTTCAATTCCAAGCTAATTTTGCCCAAGCCAATATCCAGAGACTTTTACAAGCGTTTAATATCTTTGACTTTAAAGACCTTAGTACTGGGTTGCAGCCTCCAACATTAGCTGGTGCAGAAGTACTTGACACCAAGCCTATCAGTTTACCCAATGCAGACTTGAAAACACAGTTAGCATATTTCTCGAATATTACCACAGCACTAGCAAAAGAACAGCAAGCTGAAACCAAAAAAACCGCATCTTTGCCCAGCCTTGCAGAATTAACAGGTGCTTTAAGCGGAGCAATTACAGCCAATGGCTCGTTAAAATCTGGGTTGAATGTTGGCTTTAATTTTCAAGGTGCTAACTGGCAATGGGGTAATTATTCCATCAATCCAGTCGTTGCTCAAGGCACTTTCGCCGATGGTATCGTCACCCTTTCACCCTTGAGTGTGGGGATCGATCGAGGACTAGTGTCGTTTTCAGGACAGTTAGGAACCGATCAACTATCTGGAAAATTGAATGTAGCCAGTCTGCCCTTATCACTTTTAGAACCTTTTATCGAAAAATACCCCGTAGATATCACTGGTAACGTAAATGCTGATGCCACTTTAGCAGGTAGTTTGCAAGACCCCAGAGTTCAAGGGAAAGTGGCGCTAGCGAATGCAACCCTTAACAAACAACCCGTACAAACAGGACAAGTGAACTTTGATTACAACAACGCTCGCTTGAATTTTGATAGTACCTTACTCGTGACAGGAACGCAGCCAGTTGCCATTACAGGTAGCGTACCTGCTCCTTTGCCTTTTGCCAAAGTGCAACCTGATAGCAATCAAATCAACATCGACGCCAATGTGCAAAATGAAGGATTGGCACTGTTAAATCTGTTAACCAACAATCAAGTCGCTTGGGTAGACGGTCAAGGAAAAGTAGATTTAAACGTTAAAGGTACTTTAACCGAACCAATTATTAACGGAAATGCCACATTTAATAATGCTACCTTTAGCGCTCAAGCCTTATCCGATCCTCTCACTAATGTCACAGGAACAGCGCAATTTAATGGTAAAACGGTAAGCGTTGAAAATATCCAAGGTAATTACAATCAAGGGCAAGTAACTGCATCAGGTATCTTGCCGATTTTTGATGCTCAACAAGCCGCAGCGAATCCCCTAACAGTATCAATAGCAGACAAACTCAACTTTAAGCTTGCAGGACTGTATGAAGGTGGTGTTGGTGGTGATGTCGTGATTCGCGGCACAGCCTTAAAACCTGTAATTGGTGGAGAGATTCAACTGAGTGATGGTCAGGTAATTATTGGCAACTCGCCTACTACGGCAAAAAAATCAGCAGCTACAGCAGAGTCTAACACTAAAGTCATAAATCTAGATAGACAACAAGTTAACCAAGTTAACCCTAACGCCACACCAACAGCAGAGAATAACGCTAACCCAGTAGCTACAGTGGACGGAAGCACTAACCCAGTGGTTACAGTGGATGGAAGCACTAACCCAGTGGCGACAGCAGACACAAGCACTAGCGCCGCAACTCCACCCAATTTACCTGTAGAGTTTGCAGATTTAAAGTTGATTTTAGGCAAAGATATTCGGGTTGCAACTCAGTCCCTACTCAGCTTTGTACCAGGAGGAGCGGCATTAAGTCAGCCCCTATTGAGGTTTGACGCAACAGGCGACTTGACCATTAATGGTACATTAGCCAAACCGCTTCCTCAAGGAGTCATTCGTTTGACAGGAGGACGACTCAGCTTATTTTCTACTGAGTTTACCTTGGCGCGGGGCTATGAACAAACTGCGCGGTTTACTCCAAGTCAAGGACTTGACCCGACTTTGGATGTCCGACTGACGGCAATTGTGCCGGAAGCATCAGCAAGGAACACTCAAACTTTGGAATCACCATTGTCTTCTGAAGTCAGTGATGTTTCTGTAAACAACTTTGGGACTTTACGTAGCGTTACCGTTCAAGCGAGGGTGAACGGGCCAGCTAGTAAATTGGGTGAGAATCTAGAACTGACGAGCGAACCTAGCCGTAGTAAGGGAGAAATAGTTGCTTTGCTAGGTGGCTCAATTCTGGGTTCTTTCGGTCAACAAGCAGATGCAGGCCAAGGGCTAACTAATTTCGCTAGTTCTACCATTTTAGGTAGTTTACAAGGAACTATCACTGCGATCGGACAGGCTGTTGGTTTCAGTGAATTTCGGATATTTCCGACTCCATCTATTAATAATGACGAATCAAAAACATCAAGAACTTCAATTCTTAATTTATCAGCGGAAGGTGTGTTTGATATTAATAAAAATTTCTCTGCCTCTTTATCACGCGCTCTTTCTAGCGATGACTCTTTCCGTTTCAATGTCCTCTATCGAGTTAATGACGAAATTCTGATGCGAGGCTCAACTGATGTGGGAGATGACAATCAACTTCAAGTTGAGTATGAAACACGATTTTAGATTGCTGTATTAGCATTGTCAGCCGACACAATCGCATTGCTGGCCAATAAACTAACTAATTACCTGGACAGGATATCACTCAATACTGTTTGGTCAAGGCAAGAGACGCGATGAATCGCCTTTGTAGAGACGGCGATTTATCGCGTCTTTGACGAGCAATAATTTTCATCAAAAAACCTTAACCGAACCGTATTGGGACATCATATCAAGTCCGGCTAATTAGTTATGATTTCCGAATCTATGCAAAAACCCAAAAACCCTTCTCCTCTGCCCCTCGGTCACTGAGCGTAGCCGAAGTGCTGCCCCCCTGCCCCTCTGCTGCCTTAATGATAAGTCTTTGACCGGACATGATATCACTGATGATTAAGTTGTTGGTTTGGATGTTCTTGATTTGTTACGGGTGATGCTGCTGTCTCCACACTTTTTTCTTGAGCTTGTATTTCCAGTAGTTGGGGAATTGTCACAAATCTATAGCCTTGGGCTTTTAAACCTGCGATCATTTCTGGTAAAGCCTTGACAGATTTGGAACGGTTGCCACCCCCATCGTGCAACAGTACAATTGCACCGGGTTTTGCATATTTCAGCACATTTTTAACCAGCCCTGGAACTTGAGGCGAATGACGTTCAGCATCTCCCGATTGTTCTGACCACATCATGACAGCGTATTTCTCGTTTTTGGCATATTCGGCTAGCCCATTGTTCAGAAAACCCCCAGGAGGACGAAATAGAGTAGTTTTCTCTCCAGTAGTCTTGTAGATAATTTCTGCTGTACGATCGATTTCACTAGCCGCAGTAGCTAAGTCCATGTGGCGATACCAATGATGCCATGTGTGATTACCAATTATGTGACCATCAGCAGCCACTTGCTTGGCAACTTGAGGAAAATATTTCACCATTTCCCCGATCATGAAGAATGTGGCTTTTATATCATTTTTCTTCAAGATTTCTAAAATCTGTGCCGTATTTTTGGGGCTGGGGCCATCATCAAAAGTTAGGGCAATAACTTTCTCATTCGGTTTTAGTTTCCCTTGATATACGATTGCTCCCTGAAATGCCTTTGGCAGTTCATTTATCTGGTCTGTGACTGGATTTATATTCTGTGCATCTGCACTCATCAGCTTGTTGTGACTCGCTTTAGCATTCTCGCTTTTTGGCTTGAGAATTCCCAACAAATGCTCAAATCCGCTTGTGGTTAAAAGCAAGCTGATACCTAAACTACTAGCACTAGTAACCAATGTAACAAATATTATTTTCAGTAATAAAGATAATTTACGACTAGACACATTAAATCTCCTCAAATATTAGTTATTGGGGATTGGTTTCTCCCTGATGTTCCCATACGTTATATCATGTCCGCGTGATTACTTATTAAACTGGAATTACCCGGACTTGATATTATTTCTAGGCTGTTGTAATTAATATATCTACTGCTGAAAGAAAAAAGAAAACAATAAAATACCTTGAAACATTCCAGCTAAAGGATGTCTCAATTTTGTTAGTACTAATTTGCTACCCTTGTTACACTGAATAAAATAATACTCAGTAAATTTAGCTGACCAGTAGAGCCAGCAATGATAGCAGTATAACCGTAACCTGGAGAAATGCTAGGTAATCGTTATATCATGTCCGGATAATCGCTTACGATAAAAGTAGTGAGTGCGAAGATGAGTAATATCATGTCCGGTTAATTAGTTATAATTCCTGTAATCTATGCAGAAACGGGAAAACCCTCTTTCCCGCAGCTAAGAAGTTCCCAGCAAGAACTGTGGTCTTAATTATAAGTCTTTCACCGGACACGATATTAGTTAAGGGCGCATAGCTAGCTGTAAGCCCATACTTCACGCAACTGAAAACATGTATAATTCAGTAGCGCCGAAAGCCAATACAGCGATTCTACGAACAGTGTTGTTTATCGATTGATGTATGCTAATTACTGGCAACAATGAAGAGATGTTGGCTAGATGTCAAATCGAAGGGCAAATTTGCTTGGACTTTTAACTGAAGCGAGAACGTTGTTGACGACGTTGTTTGTGCCTAGCAATTGCTTTACGCTTCTCTTTTTCTATCGGCGTCTCAAAGTGACGCTTTTTTCTCATATCTTGGAAAATTCCTGCTTTAGAAACTTCCCGTTTAAATCTTCTCAAGGCTGATTCAATACCTTCATTCTCTCCTAGAACTACTTGTGTCATTCTCATTCCTCCTTAATATGGATGAATAGTTCAAGACTAGATACCAAATAAAATATTCCAGCAGAATGGAGCCTTTGGCTTTATCTGCTGGAGACTCTAAATGTGAAATTTTCAGGAATTGACTTAGTAGCGATTATTGTTGCGGCGGGCATTATTACCGCCACCCCAGCTACCGCGAGAGGAGTTGCTTCTTTCCTCACGGGGTTTAGCTTTGTTCACTTTCAAATCACGTCCCATCCACTCAGCACCATCAAGTGCATCAATGGCAGCTTGTTCTTGTGTGTCTGATTCCATTTCCACAAAAGCGAACCCACGCGGCCGGCCTGTTTCCCGATCTGTGGGTAGTTGAACACGGTTTACTGTTCCGTATTCTGCAAAAGCCTGCTTTAGGTCCTCTTCTGTAACCTGATAGGACAGGTTTCCGACGTAAATTGACATAGAAATCTCCGAATTCAGGGAGTGTAGAGAGTTAAATTCGGAGAGACGGTTTTTAGAAATCAAAACGAGTTACTCAACCGAAAATAATCTTTATGTCCATGAGTGTAGCACAGCATTCAGTCTTTGAATATTGTCTGATAGTGAATTTTATTCACAAATCAAACCTTTAAAGACGGTTTGCAGACTTTCTAAAGACTGGCTTTTTTTGCTTGTACTATATCAAGTTACACTTTTAATCGGAAATCGTAATTAACTCGCGATCGCCTAGATATTTAGTGTTTTCAAAATTAACCTGTGGACTAAGAGGTAAAGATTATTATTGGTAATAGGATTAATCATACCACGATCGACAGTCTTAAAAGCAAATTAAAGCAAATTAAAAAATATTCATCATCCAGTATCCCGTTAGCTATGGTCAAACTGCGCTAAGATACCTTCTGCTTTTTTACATAGTAATTCGTGATATTCACCATTACTAGCTAGCAAACCTCCCCATTGATTGATATCACCAGTGTTATACTGCAACGGCGTGCCATCGAAGTGAGTAAACTGACCACCGGCTTCTGTTAAAATCAATTCTGGAGCGGCTATATCCCAGTCTTTGGGCGCAGACTTGCCGGAAAGGGAAATGTAGATATCTGCCTGTTGCTCAACAATGGTGGCGATTTTGCAGCCTACACTACCCACAGATTTCTGATTTTGACAGGGTAAATTTTGTAGCAGGCGATCTAACCGTTGGTTGCGGTGAGAGCGACTAACGACTAAGGTTAAATCTTCAATTTGTTTACCTGAAGACACTTGTATAGGAACAGATTCGTTACGGGTTTCTACAAATGTACCCCCGCCTTTGGTAGCGTAATATAACTTATGAGCCTCTGGTATTACTACCACTGCCAACACTGGGCGTGTTTCTTTGACTAAAGCAATGTGAACTGCATAGTCGCCAGTTTTTTCGATAAAATCTCGCGTGCCATCCAAAGGGTCAATTATCCATACCCAAGGGGCAGAAGCCTGTCTACCACTACTTGACGATTGATAAGTTTCTTCGCTGATGTAAGCAAAATCTTCGTTACCCAAAGTTGCTTGTAGCCTCTGTAAAATGTATTGACTCACAGCGACATCGGCAACAGTGACAGGCTCATTCTGCTTATATTGGACTTCTAAATTAGGGTCTTTTGCTGTGCCGTGGTAATACGATCGCAGTATATCTGCTGCGCCCCAACCTACCTCACGAGCGATCGCTAATATTTCTTGTAAATCTTTCATTAATTTGGCCTATTTAAAAATATGTATAACGTTGATTAGGGGCGCACAGCGATACTTAGTCTAACTAATTACAAATTACGAATTACGAATTATCTTAAATCCATCCAACGCCGAGTACCAAAAAATTTACAGGAATCAGCAGCAATATTAGCTGCCAGTGTCAGTGCATCAGTAAAGCTTTCCCTTAAAATATAATGACAGAAAGCACCGTGGAAAATATCTCCAGCCCCTAACGTATCAACTGCTTGAATCTGCGGCACATTTACGATACCAGTTTTAGTGCCACTCAAGTATTCAATTGGTTCTTGTCCGTGAGTAATGGCGATGTGAGGAATATCAAATCCACTGAGATAGCTAAAAACATCTTCTCCAGTCTGGCAGTTGGGGGGATAAAAATTAGCTGAACAGATAGCATAATCTACAAACGGTAGAATTTGCTCAAATCCAGGCTTCCAACTACCACCATCGATCGCTACTGGGATATTATTGGCTTTAGCCATTTGAGCTATGGAATCACCAACCGCCATCTGATGTCCATCAATCAGTATGATATCGACATTCTGCAAAATATCTGGCGGAATAGATGCGTTGCTAGCTTGAGTTTTCACAGCATTGATCGAAACCACAGCGCGTTCACCTGTGGCTTGAGTGACAATAATCGAAGATACAGGCGGTACTAAATCAGTGCTAGGCTCAAGGTCTGCGATCGCAACTTTGTAATTTGCCAAATCATCTCGAATTAGCTGCGTCATTGGGTGAGAACCCACTACACCTAAGACTGTAGCCTGATTTCCTAAATAATTGAAAGTTACAGCCGCGTTTGTTGCTGGGCCCCCTGCCGCTACAGTATAGTCAGTAGCGACAATCTTCTGATTATTCTTAGGGGCTGAGTCAGCAAGGTAAATCAAATCTAAAGTTACTAAACCTACAAATAATCCACGATTCATCTGCTGTTTCGTTCAAAATTCAATTCTGATTCTGGCTCACTTTGACTCCTTTCGACTTCGCTCAAGGCAAGTCGCTCAGTGACCCTCCTGGCTCCTGAATTCTTTCTTGGTAAATGGATATGGCTCTTGGCGACTGACAACTTCGATTACTGTCTTTAACCAATCAATATAAGTCTCTTCTCTTCGGATTATCAACTCCAGCACCAGCCTTTGCATCACCTGGTTGCGGTTGGCAGATTCATCACCGATTGATGGCAAATCAATGGTTTCACATTCAGCCAGCTTTTTGCTTCGAGCCGCTAATTGTTGCTCCAGTAGATCAATGATGGTTTCATTCGACAACTGATCTGCAAAATGCAACTGGACGAGTAAAGGTTCTCTGATAGTCGGTAAGGGCTGATGAATCCCTAGCCATCGCCTAAATTCCGCTTTCCCTAGCTCCGTCACACTGTAGACTTTGCGGTTGGGGCGATCGTGTTGAATCTCAATGTTACAGGTAATCCAGCCTTGCTCAACTAGCTTATCGAGAGTTCTGTAAATTTGTGCCTGATCTGCTGGCCATAAATGGGCAATGCATTGATCGAAGCAGCTCGTTTTGAGGTCGTAGCCCGTCATTTCTTGCTGCTGAAGAAGACCTAAAATTACATTTGCTAGCGACATGAAGATGGTTTTCCCATAATTGATATTTTCTCGCTCGGTTCTACACTGTGTACTTCTTATAATTTTATGCTAATATATGATTAATCAGATATAAGACATAACGGTTATAAAAAGATATGCTCATTATAATGCTTCTTAGCAAGGAAACCAAATAGATAAAAAACTTCATTCACCAGGGCATGGGGAAGAACAAGGGAATAGGTTACAGGGTACAGATCCCTATCGCCTGTATTTCTGGATCGACATCTAAACCTAAATCAAAGCAAGGTTAAAGGTTACAGGGTACAGATCGCGATCGCCTGTTACCTGTCACCTCTTCCCCAATCCCAATGCCCAATTCTCAATGCTTAGAAATTACTTAAGCCATTGAAGACTATTGTAACGAGAGGATAAGTAACATTGACTTCTAACACACTTACAGAAAGAATACGTCAGCATCAATATCTGCGCGATTTACGAAACAAATTACTCCACCTTCACAAGATGTTGCTGGAGACAGAACGCATTGCCTACGAACAGATTAGTGGACGAGTATCAAGTGGAGAACTTCTTCAGCTAGTCATAGCTCACGAACAATTTGCTTGGCTACATCGCATTTCTGAGATGGTTGTGCAAGTTGATGAAATGCTCCAAGCAGATGAACCGATATTGCTGGAAGATTTCCAAAAATTGATTGCTGATGTCCGTACACTCATTGTACCGTTAGAGACGGGTAATACCTTCGAGAGAAAGTATTACAACGCTCTCCAGCGCGAACCTGGTGCTGTGTTGGCACACGCGGAGATATCCAGATTTCTCACGTCTAAGGTTTGATTGCTAATTTACCCAAACAGTGCTGAGTACAAAAGTAAGAATCGTACTCAGCACTTGGGCACTCATCAACCAACTGCCACCAAAGGCTGAGGTATTTCAGCTTTATGCCATATCGATTGTCCCCTGTCACGTCGATTAATGACTAACGATCCATTTGCACCAGTTATCGGACAACAGCAAGCTATAGAGTTACTCACTCAGGCTGTCAGACAAAACCGGGTTTCTCCAGCCTACTTATTTGTGGGGCCAGATGGTGTAGGCAGGAGTTTAGCAGCCAGATGCTTTGTGGAATTGCTATTTTCTAATGGGATGGGAGTTACTGCATCTTTACAAAACCGTTTGCGTCAGGGCAACCATCCAGCTTTATTGTGGGTGGAACCAACGTACCAATACCAGGGACAACGATTAACAACAGCAGAAGCAGCCGAAAAAGGACTCAAGCGTAAAGCCCCTCCTATAATTCGACTAGAGCAAATTCGGGAAATTACCGAGTTTTTAAGTCGTCCCCCTTTAGAAGCGCCGAGAAATGTGGTAGTGCTAGAAGAAGCGCAAACAATGGCTGAAGCCGCAGCCAATGCTTTACTTAAAACCTTAGAAGAACCGGGACAGGCGACATTAATTTTAATTGCACCGACACTTGAATCTGTGTTGCCGACTTTGGTATCACGCTGTCAACGCATTCCTTTTTATCGCTTAAATGCACAGTCTTTAGCTGTTGTACTCACACAAACAGGTCATCAAGAAATTTTGTCAAATCAGGCAGTATTGAGCATAGCAGCTGGTAGTGCAGGAAGTGCGATCGCATCTTATGAGCAATTACAAGCTATTCCTGATAAATTACTTGAAGACTTGAAAAAAGCGCCTAAATCTTACCGCAACGCCTTAGAGTTAGCCAAGACAATTGATCGGGATTTAGATACAGAAGCACAACTGTGGTTAGTTGATTATCTTCAGCAATCTTACTGGCAGCAGTGGCATCAACCTAGTATCATTAACCAGTTAGAACAATCTCGAAAATACTTGCTTGCTTACGCTCAACCACGGCTAGTTTGGGAATGTCTGCTTTTATCTGTGTATCAAAAATCAAATTCTATTTCTTCTACTCATCGCTGAGTGCGATTGTATAGCAAGAGGCAGAAGGCAGAAGGCAGGAGGCAGAAGGTAGAACTATTACTATTCCTAGCATTTACGCTTGTCATTATGTCCTAACCTATGTGGCTACGGCTGTATTTCTATAGTTCCTCATCAAAGCCTCAGTACAATATTTAATTAATTCGTAGCAAAATAAATTAGGTAAAACTCTGCGTTCCTACCCTGCGGGAAGGCGTACCCCTACGGGGAAGCAAGCTACGCGTAGCGTCTCGTAGAGAAGCGCCTATGCGTTTACTTTGCGTCCCTCTGCGTTTCAAAATATTACAATGTCTTGTTCATTCTCTATCGTCAAGTTCATAGCGAGTGAAGGTATTGTAATAAAAGCGATTCCTGGATAAAACAAAAAGTTTATATGACCTCAGTTTCTCCTCACAAAAAAGCCAGAGCCTTAAAACCTACCAGCCGCCGCCCAGCCAAAGAACTCTGTAGCGAGTGCGGGCTATGCGATACATATTATATTCACTATGTCAAGGAAGCTTGCGCTTTTATTAATCAGCAAATAGGCGAACTTGAAGAAGAAACACACACGCGATCGCGCCATCTCGAAAACCCCGATGAACTATACTTTGGCGTTCATCAAGATATGATAGCGGCGAAGAAACAACAACCCATAGAAGGCGCACAATGGACGGGTATCGTGAGCAGCATTGCCATTGAAATGCTGAATCGCGGCTTAGTTGAAGGTGTAGTCTGCGTGCAAAACACCAAAGAAGACCGCTTCCAACCCATGCCCGTCATCGCCCGGACTCCAGAAGAAATACTAGCAGCACGAGTCAACAAACCAACACTTTCTCCGAACCTTTCCATATTAGAACAGGTGGAAAAATCGGGGATGAAGCGGCTGTTGGTAATTGGGGTTGGTTGCCAAATCCAGGCATTACGAGCCGTAGAAAAACAACTTGGTTTAGAAAAGCTGTATATTTTGGGTACGCCCTGCGTAGACAACGTTAACCGCGCCGGACTGCAAAAATTCTTAGAAACCACCAGTCGTTCGCCTCATACAGTTGTGCATTACGAATTTATGCAAGACTTTCGGGTTCACTTCAAACATGAAGATGGCTCATCAGAAACAGTGCCTTTCTTTGGCTTGAAGACTAACCAACTCAAAGATGTCTTTGCTCCATCCTGTATGAGTTGCTTTGATTACGTCAACTCCCTAGCCGACTTAGTTGTTGGTTACATGGGCGCACCCTTCGGCTGGCAATGGATTGTAGTTAGAAATGACACTGGTAAGGAAATGCTGGATTTAGTGAAAGACCAGTTAGACACTCAACCAGTAACGTCTAAAGGCAACCGGAAAGAAGCCGTACAACAAAGTATTCCCGCTTACGATAAAGGCGTTACCCTGCCGATGTGGGCAGCAAAACTGATGGGTGTGGTAATCGAAAAAATCGGCCCCAAGGGTCTAGAATACGCACGATTTTCCATTGATTCTCACTTTACTCGGAATTATTTGTATGTAAAGCGCAATCATCCAGAAAAATTGGAAGCGCACGTTCCAGAGTTTGCCAAGCGTATTGTTGGGCAATATAAATTACCAGAATAGAAGTGGGGCATTGGGCATTGAGAGGAGACAAGGTAGACAAAAAAGAGGGGGGAGATAAGGGAGAGACTTGTTCAATAATTCCCCCTTGTCCCCCTCATCTCCCTGCCCCCTGCCCCCTGCTCCCCTGCTCCCTTGCTCCCCTGCTTCCCACTCCGGCTCACTGCTGACTCAACTCGATAATATTCCCATCCGGGTCTTGAGTGAACAGGGCAGCGCGACCGGAAGCACTAGCTTGAATGGGATAATTCTGATTGAGGAATTCTTGTTTGGCGGCCTCTAAGTTAGCTACTGTGAAGGCAACGTGGGGATTACGTCCCCATTTTTCGTTTGGGTTTTCCGTGGGGACAGTGGTTGAAACTATCAGGTGAATTTGATAGTTACCGACTTGATACCATGCACCAGGGTAGCTTAGGGAACGATCGATTTTGGATAATCCCAATACTTTGCCATAAAAATGTTCAGAGCGTTCTAAGTCAGTCACAAGAATCGCTGTATGGAGACTTTGGGTAATCTGCATTGTCGGTAAGATGTTAGTAAGACGCGATCGCGTTTATTTAGATTTTGGCGTAGTTTGAACTCTTTTGAACGGTGAGGCAGGGGACTGGGGGCAGCGGAGCAGTTCTTGCTAGGGAGAATAATAAATAACTAATGACAAATGACAAATACTTCTCTACGAGAGGCTGCGCCAACGGCTTCGCTCAGTACAAGTGACAAATGACAAATACTTCGGCTTCGCTCAGTACAAGTGACAAATGACAAATGCCAAATACCATCACAAACTTAAAGGAAGTTGAACTGTAAACGTTGTCCAGCCCTGAGAACTGGTAACTTCAATCGTGCCTTGGAGATATTCTACTAACTTCTTAACCAATGTTAAACCTAATCCTGTGCCGCTTTCTTGCCAGCGTTCGCTTTCAGGAATCCGGTAAAACGGCTCAAAAATTCGAGATTGTTCTTTTTTCGGAATTATCACCCCAGAATTGCTAATTGTGATTTGAAAATAAGGAACTTGAAAATTATCTAATACATCAGATTTAGCATCCTCATCAAGCGGACTTTTTGTGATATAAATTAGCTGAACGTTTAACACAATCTGCCCATCAGGTGGAGTGTATTTACAAGCATTGTTGAGTAATTCTGAGATAATTTCAGTCAGGCTAGCCAAATCTGAAACTAAAGGTGGTAAATCTGGAGAAACACTAACTTGCAAAGACTGTTCTCTAGCTTGAGCGCGTTCTTGAAAATACTCGGCAACGTGAGGCAGCCAGTTTTGAAGTTGAATTGATGTTAATTCCAATGGATAGACATCTGCATCAATCATTCGTAGATGCAGTAAATTGTCTACCAAATCCAGTTCTTGTTCGCACTGTTCGCGCACAATACGTAAATAGCGGTCTACAGATTCAGGTGGGGGAAGTGTGTTTGAATTTAAGATACCCTGGCGATCGAGAATATTTTCTAGCACAGAGATTGCCATTTTGATGTTTGACAAAGGCGTTCGCATTTCATGAGAAGTGGTTGCCAGAAAATCCTCTTTTAATTGGTTCAGGCGTTGCAGTTCTGCCACTCTAACTTCTAGTTGTTGAGCGCGTTCAGCTGCGAGATTGCGTTCTTCGGTTAACCGTCTTTGCGTGTCATCCCGAAAAACAAATACGGCTCCGGTAATTACACCATTGTTATTTCTCAGGGGAGTAGCGCTATCAGCTATTGGTATAATTGTCCCGTTTCTAGCAACTAGTAGAACACCACTGCTTAAATATATAATAGTTTCTTGTTGGAGGGCTGCAATAATTGGATTTTCTATCGGCAACTGAGTTTGTTCATCAATGATTTTGATAACTTCAGTTAACGTCTTGTCTTTAGCTTCATTCCATTGCCACCCTGTTAAAGCTTCAGCTACCTGATTGATATATTTAATATTTAATTGAGTATCGACTACAATTACCCCATCGCCCATTCCTCGAAGTACAGAACTCAAAAATTGCTCGCGATCGTAGCGATTGAGTGCTGTTTGAATAGCAACGTAAAGTTCTTGCTCTTTAATGGGTTTAAGAATATACCCAAAGGGGGATGTCAGCGTTGCTCGCTCAACAGTACTTTTATCGGAGTGCCCAGTGACGTAGATAATTGGGATTTGCAAATGATGCCAAATTTGCTCTGATGCCTGGATACCATCTATTTCACCGCGTAATCTGATATCCATTAAAATCAAGTTTGGGCGTAATTCAGTTGCTTTTGCAATTGCCTCTTCGGCAGAATCGGCAATATCTAAAACAACATATCCTAAAGACTCTAAAGTTTCTTGTAAGTTGATAGCAAGGATATATTCATCTTCAACAACAAGGACTCGAACTGTTTCTTTTGTCTGCATGTTTGGTGAGAGGTCAATTATGTTCATATCCGGCTGTTTGTAAAAGTAATTTTGAACTCTGTTCCTTGTTGAGAGTCAATTTCAAGTTTTCCTCTTAGCTGCTTGACTAAACCTTGGACAAGTGTTATACCCAGTGTTTTAGTTTTCTTACTATCAAAGTTTTCAGGTAAGCCAACACCATTATCTCTAATAATGAGTGTCAAAGTAGATGCGGATTCTTGATAAAACTTAACCTCAATTTTGCCCCCACAATTGCCAATAAAAGCGTATTTTAAAGCATTAGAAACCAGTTCGTTGATAATTAAGCCACAAGGAATGGCTGTTTCGATGTCAAGGCTAGCATTATCAACTTGAATATGTAGTTGAATCTGGCTGGAACTGACATTATAGGAATCAAATAAATGAGTTGTTAAATCTGGAATGTATTGAGCGAAATCAATATCAGCGAGGTCTTCAGAACAATATAATTTTTCATGAACTAGGGCAATGGAAGCAATGCGGTTTTGGCTATCGCGCAAAATAGCTGTCACCACAGGATCTTGTGTTCGTCTGCATTGCATTTGCAGCAAACTGCTAACAATTCCTAAATTGTTCTTAACACGATGATGAATTTCTTTGAGTAATACTTCCTTTTCTTTTAGAGAGGCTTTGATTTTTTCTTCCGCTTGCTTTTGTTCGGTGATATCTTGTTGGATAGCCACAAGGACACTTCCATACTCAGGATGTTCAAAAACGGAAGCGGTAGCGCTACACCAGAATGGAGTGCCATCTTTTTTAATATTATGGACTTCATAAATTGCTTCGCGGTGTTCTAAAACAGCAGTTCTAATCGCCTGATTAACATCTTCAGGTGTATTGTTTTCATCACCATAGTTAACAATCGATACGTGCTGACCGATTAATTCACCAGATTCATAACCAAACATCTGCTCGAATTTAGGATTGGCGTAGACAAACACGCCATCTGTAGCACGAACTAAGCAAATCCCCTCCGCCATGTTGCGGGTAATGACTGCTTGCAACTCTAACATTTGTTCAGTGCGTTTGCGATCGCTGATTTCAACTACCACAATGCCTATGCTAATAGGTCGATCGGCTTCAGACTGAATTGGAAAATAGGAAGCTAGCCAAGTCCTGATTACACCTGGAAATTTTGGAGTTTCTCCACTGATTTCTAAATCTAAAATCGGTTCGCCCGTTGTTAAAACATGTCGAAAGAGTTGCTTTTGTTTTGGTGCTATATCAGGGACAATCTCCCACGGTGTCTTACCAATATGCTCTGCTGCGGGAATGCCATTAATTTCTGCTAATGCTTCATTAATCAATGAATAACGCAGTTCCCGATCGAGAATGGTTATCCCAACAGGTGCATTATTGATGAAGGTATCCAATAACTTTTGCTTGTGAGCTAGTTCTCGCTCTAGAATTTTGCGTTCTGTGATATCAATCGCTACCCTACCCACTAGCTTTTGTGCAGACAATCCGAGAATCGGGAATTTGTATACCAAGAACTCACCGAGGGAACCGTCTGGTCGAGGAGCAAATTCAATCACCTCAATTGCCTGATTTGTCTCTATGACTGTGCGAATGCGATCGAAATGCTGCCGAGCAATTTCATCTGGGTAGAGGTCAAAAATAGATTGCCCAATTACCTGTTCGGGTAGTAATTTAAATGTCCGCAGGTATGTTTGATTTAAGTAAAGTACACAGCCGTCTGTATCAGTGATGCAAGCTAGCACTGGGCTGTTGTTCATAAATGCCTGGAATCGGGCTTCACTTTCTTGCAAAGCTGCTTCTGCTTGCTTACGTTCACTGACATCAATAATTACCCCTAACATCCGTACAGGTTCGCCTGCTTCGTTGTAAGCAGCACGCCCTTTCCCCGTGAGCCAGCGAACCCTGCCATCGGGATAAATCACTCGATATTCAGCTTGAAAATTAATATGTTGTGCCAGTGCATTTGATACAGTCTGTTCAATTCCGTCAACATCCTCT
The DNA here is from genome assembly GCF_053470305.1 of Nostoc sp. DSM 114160. NCBI lineage: Bacteria > Bacillati > Cyanobacteriota > Cyanophyceae > Nostocales > Nostocaceae > Nostoc > Nostoc sp. DSM 114160. Next base: position 992,664 of record NZ_JBPFGO010000001.1, read on the forward strand.
GGATGCACGCGATCGCGCCATAATTGATAGCTGGCTGATATTTCTGGCTCTAAACCTAACAAACGAAAATGGTTGTCGTTCCAGATAACTTCACCTGTTTGAACATTCCAATCCCAAAGACCGATGTGATTAAATTCCAACGTTAGTCTCAGTTGTTCTTCACTTTTGGCTAAGGCTGCTTCGGCTTGTTTGTGTTCGCGTAGCGCGGCTTGTCGATCGCTGATATCCCGATGAGTACCAGTCATTCGCAGAGGATTACCATCTGCATCTCGCATCACAACCTTGCCGTAGTTGGCAATCCATTTGTATTCCCCTGACTTAGTGCAAAGCCGATAGTCAAATTTGTACGGTATTGAACTGTCCTTGAGGTGAGCTGCCAAGATTTTCTCCACCCAAGGTAGATCGTCTGGATGAACTAATCGCTGCCAAGTACTCAAATTCTGTGGGAGTTCATCAAAGCGGTATCCGAGCATTTCTAAATAGCCAGGGCTGTAATACACCTCTTTAGTCAAAATATGCCAGTCCCACAAAGCATCTCCAGAAGCCTCAAGGGCTAATTGTAGTCGTTCCTCGCTTTCTCGGAGAGCTATTTCTGCTCGTTGCTGCTCTTTTTCACCATACTTCCGGGCAGTAATATCCGTGATTCGTACCAGTTGCATCACAGTACCAGCGACTGTGATTTGCTTGGCGGCGATGTTTCCCCAAAAGGGTTTGCCCTGCTTAGTAATATATTCAACTTCTCGACTCCAAAACCCTTGCTGGTTAATTTCTTCCATAAAGATGGCGATCTCATCGGAAGTGAAGGGTTGTTTTTGTAGAGTATTACTGTCAATATTAATCAGTTCAACTTTACTAGAGGCTGCAAATAGCTCCACCGCTCGATCGTTACAGTCAGCGATCAGTAATGTTTCAACATCTACCAAAAAAAGTGCATCAGCGGATTCGTTATAAACAGCTTCTAGCAGGTCACGACTACGGATGATTTCTAACTCATTTTGTTTACGTTCTGTAATATCTATAACCGCTCCCAATAGCTTAACTGGTTGTCCTTGAGCGTCATAAGCTATCTCTGCTTTTGATTCAACGTAGCGCACCGAACCATCAGGTCGGATAATTCGATACTCAAGATTGAAAGGGGCTTGTTGAGCGTAGGCGTAGCCCGTTGTAGACATCATCTTTTCGAGTTGAGCCTCTATCCAGGCGCGATCGTCTGGATGAATTATTTGGAGAAGTTCCGTCTGGTCGGGTTCGCCTTGAGTGGGATTTAGACCAGAGATGCGAAAGGTTTCCATTGACCAGGAGCGCTTTTTCGTTTCTAAATTCAATTCCCAACTGCCTACATGGGCGATTTGTTGAGTAGTAGCTAGCAGTGCTTCACTTTGTTGGAGCTTTTCTTTAGCTTGTTTGAGTTCGGTAATATCTCGCCCTTCTGGAATCAACAAAACAATTTGACCTGTCTCATCTAAAAGCGGACGGAGTGAAAAATCGATTGTTGCTACCCGATTATTTGCACCAAGAACGTCAACTTCATAGCGAATAAACTCTCCTTGGGCTGCACGAGCGATCGCTTGTTTTAATTCTGCTTGAGTTTGCGGTGAAATTGTCCACCAGTGTGCTTCCCAAAAAGGGCGATTGATGACATCTTCTAGTTTCAGTCCGGCAAAACTTAGCGCCGTCTGGTTCGCTTCCAGTAAAATGCCAGCTGGCGTTAGCAGTCCGATGAACTGGAAAGTATTATTGAAGATGGCACGGAAACGGCGATCGCTTTGGTGCAATTTGGCAGTGCGCTCCTTTACTTTGGCTTCTAACTCGGTGTTGAGGGTTTGGAGATTGTGATAGAGTTCCGCTTGTTGGATAGCGATCGCTAGTTGCACCGTTATTTGCTTGAGCAATTCCACCTCAAATGTCTGCCATTGTCGCGGGGCAGAACATTGATGTGCGATAAATAGCCCCCAAAGTTCAACAGCTTGAGTCTCTTTGCTCTCCAACAAAATCGGGACAACTAAATTCGCCTTCACCTGAAACTGTTCCAAAAGTTGAATATGGCAATCACTTAAACTCGCTTCGTAGATGTTTGTCGCTGCCCAAATTTTTCCTCGGCGATATTCTCCCCCCTGATTTTCCTGAAAACAGGTATCTTCAATCTCCAGTCCGAAGATTGATGTCCATTGGGGTAATACTGACTCCGCTACAATGTTACCGCGCATTTGAGGCATAAATTGATACAGCAGTACTCGATCGGCGCTTAGTAACTTGCGGACTTCTTGAGCACTCGTGGCAAGGATATCTTGAAGTCTCAACGATTGGCGGATATTAAGAGCGATCGCACCTACTAACTTTTGTTGTTCTTGTTGTTGTTTTAGCTGCCGCATTAGCTGCATCTGCTCGATCGCCCCATGAACCGCTCGACGTAAATTATCAGAAGTCAGTTTTCCCTTGACTAGATAATCTTGCGCCCCACTCTTGATTGCTTGGACTGCGATCGTTTCGTCTCCCTGTCCCGTCAGTATAATTACTGAAATTATAATGTGAGAAGTTTGTCTCTGTAGCTGAGTGAGAAATTCCAGCCCGTCTAAATCTGGTAATCGATAGTCCAACAAAATCACATCTGGTATTTTCCCTTGACAAGCTTGTAGCGCCTGATTGCCAGACTCAAATTCGTAAATATCATAAGTGTAGCGATCGTCCCGCTTTAGGAAGCGTCGATACAAAGCTCTATCTTCAGCAGAGTCTTCTACAAAAAATACAGTTGTCATGTTGTCGGCCTCCTAAGACAGCTGTGGGAGTGGGGAGCAGGGGGCAGGGGGCAGGGGGCAGGGAGATGAGGGAGACAAGGGAGACAAGGGGGACAAGGGGGACAAGGGGGACAAGGGGGACAAGGGGGACAAGGGGGAATTATTGAACAAGTCTCTCCCTTATCTTCCTTGTCTACCTTGTCTCTTCTCAATGCCCAATACTTCGACTTCGCTCAGTACAAGTGCCCAATGCCCAATGCCCCTCTGCCTCTTGTGCCCCATACCCAATTCGATAAACCCTAAGTTAGCAAATTCGGACTTTTTCTCGATCGCAGACTACTATTTTTAGTCGCATAAACGCATAATAGAATAGTGACTGATCTGTTCGTACCTTTACAATCTCTCAAACAAGGTGACTGGTTCAAGCTGATCTGCGGAGCCAGCTTCCAGCATTTGCCGGCAGTCAGAAGTTTAACGTTAGCCTATACTTTGGCGGGCGCTGACTGCATAGATGTTGCAGCTGATCCAGCAGTAATTGCAGCAGCGCAATCAGGGCTACAAGCAGCCAAATCTCTGGCTCAGGATGCCCAAAAGCGAGGCTTTGACTACAAAGGCAATTTACCGTTTTTGATGGTCAGCCTAAACGATGGAGAAGACCCCCATTTTCGCAAAGCAGAATTTAATCCTTATGAGTGTCCTCCAGACTGCCCTAGACCCTGCGAACGGATTTGTCCGGCACAAGCGATTGTGTTTGACAGTATCAAAAAAGACTTTTCAGGAGTAGTATCCAAAAAGTGTTATGGCTGCGGTCGTTGCATTCCAGTTTGCCCTTATGGTATAATTTATACAGCTTCATACGTGACAACGCCAGGAGCGATCGCGCCATTGGTAATGTCAACAGGAGTAGATGCCGTAGAAATCCATACAAAAGTCGGGCGATTGGCAGAATTTGAGCGATTATGGCAAGCAATTTTACCGTGGGTCGATAAACTAAAGTTACTAGCCATCAGCTGTCCTGATGGTGAAGGGATGATTGATTACTTAAGAACGCTCTACGAGAGGATTGCCCCACTCAAGGGTGCTTTAATTTGGCAAACCGATGGTCGTCCAATGAGTGGTGATATTGGCGATGGCACCACAATAGCCGCAGTGAAATTAGGGCAAAAAGTTTTGGCAGCTAAGTTACCAGGATATGTGCAGTTAGCAGGCGGCACAAATAAGTATACCGTTGCTAAGTTAAAGGCAATGGGACTACTTAAAGAGGCAGAGGGGCAAGGGGCAGGGGGCAGAGGAGAAAAGTTTTCCCCCTTGCTCCCTGCTCCCTGCTCCCCTGCCTCCATTGCCGGGGTCGCCTACGGTAGCTACGCTCGCGTACTGCTGTCACCAATTCTCGAACAGTTAGAGAATAAGGAGGTAAGTAACACCAATATGAAGGCGACTGTTCGCCTAGAAGAAGATGAAGTATTGCTTTGGCAAGCTGTAGAACTTGCCCATTCTCTCGTTTCCCAGATCAAGTCACAGCAGGAGCATTAATCGCTCGTTCGGAAATATACCCAGGACGGGTTCTCCTGCACGCAAATGTCCTCGCTATCTCTAAAAACGTCACCATAGAACGCATGACGATTACAGACGATCTCCAAAAGTTATTAGACATTTTGCCCCAAGACCTGCAACAAGTACTAGAGAGTCATCCCAAACGAGATAGTTTAGTAGAAGTGGTCTTGGATTTGGGTCGTCGCCCAGAGGCTCGCTTTCCTAATCAAGCTGAGTATTTGAGCGAAGTACCCGTTACTCAAGAACAAATAGATGATTGCATTCAACGAGTCGGAATCTTTGGCGGAGATAATCGGGCAGGAATTGAGCAAACTTTGCATCGGATCAGCGCTATTCGCAACCGCACTGGTAAGATTATTGGCTTGACCTGTCGCGTTGGTCGAGCCGTATTCGGAACCATTGGCATGATCCGCGATTTGGTAGAAACTGGTAAATCGATTCTCATGCTGGGGCGTCCAGGCGTGGGTAAAACTACCGCCTTACGGGAAATTGCCCGTGTTTTAGCGGACGATTTGCAAAAGCGAGTAGTGATTATTGACACTTCCAACGAAATCGCTGGGGATGGTGATGTTGCCCACCCCGCCATTGGTCGCGCTCGACGGATGCAAGTGGCTCATCCAAACGAACAGCATCAGGTGATGATTGAGGCAGTGGAAAACCACATGCCAGAAGTCATTGTCATTGATGAAATTGGCACGGAATTGGAAGCTTTAGCAGCTCGTACCATTGCGGAACGGGGCGTACAGTTGGTAGGTACTGCCCACGGAAATCAGATCGAAAACCTGATTAAAAACCCCACCCTGGCTGATTTAGTTGGGGGTATCCAAGCTGTGACCTTGGGAGACGATGAAGCCAGACGGCGAGGCTCTCAAAAGACTGTTTTGGAGCGCAAAGCCCCACCTACCTTTGAAATTGCGGTGGAAATGTTGGAACGCCAACGCTGGACAGTACACGAAAGTGTTGCTGACACCGTGGATAATCTGTTGCGGGGGCGTCAACCTACTCCACAAACCAGAACCGTTGATGACCACGGCAAAATTGCAGTTACACGTCAGTTAGCTGTTGTCAACGGTCGTGGTGGACAGCTAGGAACAGTGGAGGATTCTTTCCCACCGGCGCGACCGTCTAATGGCTGGCGTTCATCTGGACAAATGGTTGCACTACCCCAATTGCCTGTAGAGCGGGTAACTGGGCGCAGTGAGTTTGACCGTTTGCTGGATGAATCCTTCAACTATTCTGAGAGCATTGATTTCGATGCTGTTACTAGACACCCAGGGCCGAATGGTGAAGATTTGCCATTGCACGTTTACCCTTATGGGGTGAGCCGCCACCAACTGGAACAGGTGATTAGTGTGCTAACTTTGCCCGTAGTATTGACAAAAGATATAGATAGTGCTGATGCAATTTTAGCACTGCGATCGCACGTCAAAAACCACGCCAAATTACGCCAAATGGCCAAAGCTCGTCATGTACCCATCCACATGATTAAGTCCAGCACCATTCCCCAAATTACCCGTGGTTTGCGGCGGTTGCTGAACATTGACGACCCAGAGATGGCCGACGATAGAGAACTACAATTGTTTTTGCACAATGGTAGCGATGATGAGATGGATGCCTTGGAAGAAGCTAGACTTGCCGTTGAGCAAATTGTGATTCCTAAAGGACAGCCAGTCGAGTTATTGCCACGTTCTCCCCAAGTTCGCAAAATGCAACATGAGTTGGTAGAACATTATCGCCTCAAGTCGCATAGTTTTGGCGAAGAACCAAATAGAAGATTACGGATTTATCCAGCGTAACTTTAAGGGACTTCCAGTTAAAAAAATATCCCATAGTAGGGGCGGACTTCCAAATAAAAAAACATCCCAAATTTTCTTGTGGGATGGGTGTCCCCACCCGTCCCAAATTTAGGGCGCTCATGTGCCCACCCCACAAAATGGATAATTTATTTTTTGGAAGTCCTTTAGGAGAAAAATCGATGCATTTGAAAAGCGCTTTAACCATCAAAAATCGCCAAAATCATTATCTATACTCAAGCTAATAGTCCAATTTTATTGCACTAATTCGCTGTTATCATCAACATCACGCAGCGTCTCATAGACAAAGAATTCATAGAGAGTGAGTAAGTCCTAATTCACTCAATCTTGCATTTTTTTAAACATCTGTTACATTACTTTACAGACAGTTACAACTGCTACAACACTTGAACTTTGGAGTTATTCTCATGTCAGATTTTAAGAATTCTGCGCCTATCGTTTCAGAAGATCCTAATGCTGTGCGTTTTGGCTTCACTCCTCAGAGTGAAAATTGGAACGGTCGTCTTGCAATGATTGGTTTTGTCTCTGCGATTTTGATTGAAGCTTTTTCTGGTCAAGGGCTACTCCATTTCTGGGGTATCCTCTAAATTGGCGATCGTAGGGTAGAACTGCTGTACTACCCTACAAAATTTCATATATTCTACGCCAGTCATTCGTTTCTAACCGATGGTGGCTGTTGCAATTGGTGCAAAATATCAGATTTTTCCGGTTGAGCCAAAATATAAGTGAATAATTACTTTACATTGAATATGTATAGCTAAAACTCATGGAACTACCCCAACGCGTATCAGTCCGCTACAAAGACGCGTCCTTCAACACCAATGAAATCCGCTTGAGAACTTTTCGGCTTGGTTTGCAAATATGGGATGAACAAACCAAACCTAGAAAAACAGAGCTTTATCAGTTTATATCGTCTTGTTTAAAACAAGTTGACCGCCAAGATCGTTTTATGTTTTCTATGTTGTTCATAGAATTAACAGACCTTATACGCAACTCTTCTCTGGAAAGAGGAACGAAAGAGGTTCTGATTAAAACAGCTTTTAGAGAATTTGCTTGTGCGATAACAGACTTTGAAGACGTTGCCAAATAAGTTTAGTTATGGGGATGCTGGAATTGCCTAAGTATAGGCATCATCTTAAAGCCATCTGACCTAGTTGAGTGGGATATCTTGGGATATCTATAGTAAACAGCTTTTCAATCGGATTAGTTTTTTAACTAAATGCGCGGATGGGTAGGTGTTGGAGAAGGGGGGAATACAAAAATAGCTGAATTGCCCTATATGCAAGGTTTTGAGGGCTGTAGCATCTTCAAACCATCCGCGCACCTTATGTAGACTGAGTTTCAGCTATTTACATTTAGCACAATTGCCACTCCTTATGTTATGATTTTTGCATTCGCGCTATTGAACCTTGAAAACCAAATAACACAAGTCTTTCAGACGCCTGCTTGCAATCAACTAAAATCCCTATTAGGGATTGAAACTTTAATCTCACCAGGGCCACGGCTAGCCGCATCTGCAATCAACTAAAATCCCTATTAGGGATTGAAACCAGTCTTACGAACATCACGACCATTACTCTTAATATGCAATCAACTAAAATCCCTATTAGGGATTGAAACTTAGCAAGTATGCCATCTAAATGCAATGGTTCGGTATGCAATCAACTAAAATCCCTATTAGGGATTGAAACATTACACTAGCCGCAACAAAGAGAACCATGATGCGTGCAATCAACTAAAATCCCTATTAGGGATTGAAACATGGGAGGAACTGCTGGAACGACTGGAGTTACGGGAATGCAATCAACTAAAATCCCTATTAGGGATTGAAACATGAATCTGAATCTGAAGACGAAGAGACAAGCCAATCAATGCAATCAACTAAAATCCCTATTAGGGATTGAAACATGGGTTGACAATCGTGAAGAAGCAATAGAAGCAGCAAAGCAATCAACTAAAATCCCTATTAGGGATTGAAACATGGGGGCGATTAATGCTGAATATGGGAAGTTTAATGCAATCAACTAAAATCCCTATTAGGGATTGAAACTTTAATTGGCTGTCTATTTTCTTGAGGTTTGCTGTGCAATCAACTAAAATCCCTATTAGGGATTGAAACAACTCCGATCAATACGAGCAAAGATTAGGTCGGGCGGTGTGCAATCAACTAAAATCCCTATTAGGGATTGAAACAACTGATTAGCCAGTTCCATACCAATATTTTGAAACTGCAATCATTCAAGGGGCGACAATCGCCTCTAAACCCAGCCAAATAAAGGTTTAGGAGGCACAGACCCCTAGAACAATTAGGGTACTTATTGAGAATGAACTGTACAGTTATTAAGCAGCTATCTATAGGGTACAGTTTAATGGTAAAAAAGAACGGTCTCGTAATTTGACCAAGACCGTCATAATAATGCTGGCATCATTCTATCAAAACTTCTTAGAAAAATATCTAAATAAAGCGCAGTTAATCACGCTAAAGATGTTGGTGTGGTTATTACAAAATCAGAAGCAAGTCAGGATAGAAAGACTGGCAGCAACGTTACCATTACCAATACAGCAAAACAGTCGGAGGCGACATTTACAAAGATTTCTAACACTAAATGCCTTGAGTGTAGTATTGTTGTGGTTTCCCATTATTGAATCAATAATTAACCAACATTTTAAACTGGGGTCACAATTAACTATAGCGATGGATAGAACACAGTGGAAAGAAAATAATGTGTTGATGGTGAGCGTGATTTATCAAAAAAGAGCTTGGCCAATATATTGGTGTTTGTTAGAGAAAGATGGTAGTAGTAATCTAGAAGAACAGCAAAAAGTATTACGTCCAGTAATCCGTTTATTAAAAAAGTTCAAATTAGTAATTATCGGGGATAGAGAATTTCATAGCGTTGAACTGGCTCAGTGGCTCCACAAGCAGAACCAGAGTTTTGTATTTCGTCAAAAAAAGGATACTACTTTTCAAGAAAAAAGACAGAAATTTCAGCCTTTAAGTAGTATTGAAATTTACCCAGGTATTCGTCAGTTTTATCCCAATATTAAGTTTACTCAGAAAAAAGGGTTTGGTCGGTTTAATTTAGCAGTTTACTGGAAAAGAAAGTACCGAGGTAAACAGGATAAAGAAGCTTGGTATTTATTAACTAATTTGCCTGATTTAAATACTGCTCTTAAAATATATGCTCAACGTTTTGGCATTGAAGCAATGTTCAAAGATTGTAAAACTGGTGGTTACAATCTAGAAGCTTCGCAAGCTAATCCTGATAGACTTGTACGAATAATATTTTTAATTGCTTTAGCTATGACCAGTGCTTGGTTGCATGGACAAAGAACTAAATTTCAATCCCAAGAATCTTATGTTTGTCGTAGGCAAGAAAAAAATCGAACTCAAAAACGTCACAGTAATTTCTGGATAGGTTTATATGGTCAAAATTGGATAGTTGCTTGGCATGAGTGTCAAGCATGGGTCAAGGAACTGGTCGGTTTCATTCGCAATAAGCAAGCATATTATCAGCTAGGTTTAAGGGCTATGAAGCTTATACAGCAAGCACTTTAGTTCGCTTGTCGCCCCTTGAACTGCAATCAACTAAAATCCCTATTAGGGATTGAAACAAATTAGCTTTATGGTTCATTAGGGTTGCCGAGGTGATGCAATCAACTAAAATCCCTATTAGGGATTGAAACAAATATCTCTGTTGGTGGCCAATGTGCCATCCTCAATGCAATCAACTAAAATCCCTATTAGGGATTGAAACAAATCCTCTAAAAACCAATCAGATTATATAAACTTGCAATCAACTAAAATCCCTATTAGGGATTGAAACGCGTAGCCAGCCAGGGCTGAGTTTAACCCTGTGACATTGCAATCAACTAAAATCCCTATTAGGGATTGAAACGTTGAGAGTGCGATCGCAGATGGTAAATTACCATATTGCAATCAACTAAAATCCCTATTAGGGATTGAAACCGGGTTCTTCTCCTCTGGCTAATTTCATACATCGATTGCAATCAACTAAAATCCCTATTAGGGATTGAAACTACTCAGAAAAATTCTCAAACCTTTCTCAAGCAAATTGCAATCAACTAAAATCCCTATTAGGGATTGAAACAACACTACCACCACCCAATCAATTACCTTTACTAATCTGATTTTTTCCTCAGCTATTTTCATTAATTTAGGACTATTGAAAATTAGCCTGTGGAAAAAGCCATGCTTTTTCAAGGCTTGAGGACTTCCCGTGAAAAATCAGACTATGCATAGGAGGAGCGATCGTCATATCTTCAAAAAGGCCGCAGCTACAATACTCATTCTTTTGTCTTCAGTAGCTATAACTTCATGCAAAAGGGGTTCAACCTTGGCAAGAGCAGGAACTCCCCCAAAATAATCCTGAAACTGAAAACCTGTATAAATAAGTATTTCTCCAATATCAAGAGTTAATGGTTGAGGGTTAGCACTATCACTAGGTTGAATTCTTAACCCCGATGCAGGTCCAATAATAATTTGGAGAAAGCCTTTGTCTCGATGTATATTTAGCACTACCCGATCTCGATAATATGTCGATCCAACCTGAAGAATCAAGGATGGCAGCAAGTTAGGTTGTAAATAGATAACTAAGTTTTCCAGAAGTGGTTTAAGGATATGGCGATCTATAAACCCAGCTATTTCATAGCCTTGTTGATGAGGCAACCGATCGACGTTATCTCTCCAGCTAGGCTCTAATCCATTTTCAGGAATCAAGAAGTTATCGTGTTCACTAGAAGAGAAATTTCGGGAGTGATAGTACTCAAGTGGAAAATTTTTGCCTTCATATTTATCCTGATATACACCTTTAGGCCAATAGCCACAACGATACCCTGATACTCTTAAATCTTTAGGTTGATCGGATTTAAACAAAAGTCTTTCTGGGATTGGTTGCTCAAAAAACTTCTTCATTGCTTCACGGAAGAAGACTATATTTTGGTGAAACCTCTCCAATTCAGTGGATTCCAAGGTTGTGTCAAGATAGTTTTGTCTCAGGATCGAGTAGCCTTGTTTAGCAAATTGCTGGAAGTTCATGCTGCTCACACCATATTCAATAATCAGTCATTCATTATTTAAATTACTACAAAAAAAGTGGGAAGGTTCCATCCCAAAGTATTACTTTCAGTTAGATATTTATCAAAAATCAGTCATTATTTTAATTACTACAAAAAGAGTGTGAAGGAATTGCCGACGGCAGCCCCTTCACACTCTTTATTAAAATGATTATCATTATTTTAATGGTATAATTTGTTTTCTAGAAGTCTCCTATTAAGGATTAAAACTAATTATACTGAGAGTTAGCCTCTAACCATTTGGTGTCAAAAATTACAAATATTCTTATAAAGGTCATTCCACATCCAGCTTGAGGGCTGTGATATTATAGGAGACTGCTGCATACATTTTAGAAAAACTAGAAACTGAATCGACCATGGCCCTCACGCAACAGCGGAAACAAGAAATAATCTCCAACTACCAAGTTCACGAAACTGACACTGGCTCGGCCGATGTCCAAGTTGCTATGCTAACTGAGCGCATTAACCGCCTCAGCGAACATCTCCAAGCAAATAAAAAAGACCATTCTTCCCGAAGAGGACTGTTGAAGCTAATCGGACAGCGTAAGCGTCTTCTAGCTTACATATCGCAGGAAAGCCGGGAAAAATATCAAGCTTTGATTGCTCGTCTCGGTATTCGTGGATAGGACTACCGCTTATGTCTGCTGAAGAATCTGAACGCAGTCGTTTGCCTTTTGAACCGAACAAAAAGCGCCAAAAACCCGCAAAAGCTCAAAGTAAACCAGCAGCACAGCCCCAAGAATCCGTCAAAAAGGCTGATAAAAAAGTGGTTTATACCAAACAAGAGATGGCAATTCCCCAAGTAGTCAGCCAACGGATGATCCGACGGGTAGCTGGGTTCTCTGGTGTACCAACAGCTTTGGGCATTAGCGCCTTGGTTGTTAGCTATCTGCTTGCTGCCTACTCTGATATCCGACTACCTCCCATCGCCGTGTTATTGGTAAACATGGGATTATTTGGTTTGGGGGTTTTAGGGATAACTTATGGCGTTCTCTCTGCCTCTTGGGATGAAGAAAAAGTCGGAAGTTTTCTGGGTTTGGGTGAGTTCAACACCAATTTGGGACGAATGGTGGCAGCTTGGCGCGAAACTCGGCAAAAAAACTTATGATGAACGGCGCTCAGGTATTGAGTAACTGTGATATTGGGTAAATGAAAAAGTTAATGTTGAAGTTGAAATTCGATCGCTTCAACATTGCTAGTTAAAATCCTACAATCATTTTTATACACAATATCTAGTTAATTAGCAGTAAAAATACTGACTGAGCGCTGCATTTTATCTGTTTATTTTGTAAACAAATTTTATTTTTAACTATTTGTAATTAGGCCAATAGGCAACAATAAAGTTAGCCTATTTACAGAAAATTTTACTCAATTAATTAATCAGGAACTTTCAGATGATTATAGTAATGAAAAGTGGTTCCCCAGAGGCGGAAATAAACCGCATTGATGAGGAACTTAGTAGCTGGGGGCTAACTCCAGAAAAAATTGTTGGTCAACACAAAGTAGTTATTGGTCTAGTAGGTGAAACCGCCAGCTTAGATCCGCTACAAATTCAGGAACTTAGTCCCTGGATTGAGCAGGTGTTACGGGTAGAGCAGCCTTACAAACGAGCTAGCCGTCAGTACCGCCACGGCGAAGCGTCAGATGTGGTAGTTAATACTCCTGATGGAGCAGTAGTATTTGGCGAACATCAGCCTTTGGTAGTCGTTGCTGGCCCCTGCTCCGTAGAAAATGAAGAAATGATTGTGGAGACAGCGCGGCGCGTCAAGGCTGCTGGAGCGGCATTTTTGCGCGGAGGAGCATACAAACCCCGGACTTCACCTTATGCTTTCCAAGGACACGGCGAGAGTGCTTTGGATTTGTTAGCGAAGGCGCGGGAAGTTAGCGGACTAGGTATTATTACAGAAGTGATGGATGCGGTAGACCTCGAAAAAATTGCCGAAGTTGCTGACGTAATTCAGGTGGGAGCAAGAAATATGCAAAATTTCTCCTTGCTCAAAAAAGTGGGAGCGCAGCCGAAACCAGTTCTGTTGAAGCGGGGAATGGCAGCTACTATTGAAGATTGGTTGATGGCAGCCGAGTATATTTTGGCATCTGGCAATCCCAATGTAATTTTGTGTGAAAGGGGAATACGCACCTTTGACCGTCAGTATACACGAAACACACTGGATTTATCGGTAGTGCCAGTGTTGCGAAAGCTGACTCACCTGCCAATCATGATTGACCCCAGCCACGGCGTAGGTTGGTCTGAGTTTGTGCCTTCAATGGCAATGGCTGCGATCGCAGCTGGTACAGATTCCCTGATGATAGAGGTTCACCCTAATCCTGCCAAAGCTTTATCCGACGGGCCCCAATCTCTGACACCAGATGGTTTCGATAACTTGATGCAAGAATTGGCAGTAATTGGTAAGGCGGTGGGGCGCTGGAAGCAACCAGCAGTGGCTCTAGCTTAAAATTCAATTGCAACTTATTGCTAGCCATAAATTAAGGTTTGTAGTGAGTTAGCGCGGTCTTCTTCCAAAGGGAGAGGTCAAAATAGCACTCGTCGAACCATGTTAAATACGAAATAATGCCCCTTTAGATGATTTCTAAAGGGGATTTTTAAACACTAACTAAACGTGAGTTCGACGGCTCTAAAAACCCCTCTCCAAACCTCTCCCCCACAGGGAGAGAGGCTTTGAAACCCTAATTTTTTTGTTGTCAACTAAGAATATTTCTGTCCCTCTCCGCCTCGGAGAGGGGTTGGGGAGAGGTTCATCGAACTCACGTTAACTAAAGCTATGAAAAAATAAATCTGCAATCAATATTGATGGACAATATTTTTTTGCAATTGTAAGACTTCTTATCGATATACATAGCGAGCAGGTATCCAGCGGCGACCACGATTTGTTTGCACCCAACGTCCAGGAATCACTATTCTCCTTCTTGCTTGAGCAGGGGTATGAACTCTAAATCGCACTGGTCTTCTGATTATTCTAGCTGGAACCGATCGCCTAACTGGTCGTCTGATCTGAGCGTCGGCTTGAAAAGGAATAAAGGTAACAGCAATTGGTAAAATCAGGGCTGCACTAGCAAGCATTCTTTTAATACTCATTCGCAAACTTCCCTTTTATGATATTGACATCAAAGAGATTAATAATTGCCCAATAATCTCTTTGACAAATAAATATTAGGGTTGGAAAGAGCTATTTACTAGTGAGAAAGGTCATTAGTTGAACCGTGACTAATGTCATGGATAAAAATTATAAACATGACTCTGCTATTGAATAAAACGATTTTTACGAGATAGAACTGTTAATACCGAAAATTGTGATTTTGATGTTTGGGGCAGTGCCTATCTGACGGCAATACAATTACTGCAATTCAATTTTGCCACCTGAAAAAAAGAGACGGGTAAAATACCCATCCCAGAAAATTCCCTTTTACTTAATTGACTAGCAAAACTTTTATTGCACTTGGGTTTGGGTGGGGAAAGCACCAGGTTGCACAGCTATGTTAAGATTCTGCCCATTGCGACGTAATTCCATACGTAAATCGCTTCCGACTTGGCTATTTTCTACTGCCCTTTGGACACTGCTGGCATCTGTGACTGCTTGACCTCCAAGGGTTTGGATTACATCACCAGCACGTATCCCTGCTTTAGCGGCTGGTGAATTTGGTACAACTTTTACAACTAATACACCTTTATCTTCATTCACACTCAAACCGCTATTGGGATCTGAGTTGATACTTTGTTTTAGCTGAGGTGTTAACCCCACCATTTGAATTCCCAAGTAAGGATGTTCTACTTTACCTGTAGCTATT
The DNA here is from genome assembly GCF_053470305.1 of Nostoc sp. DSM 114160. Lineage (NCBI taxonomy): Bacteria > Bacillati > Cyanobacteriota > Cyanophyceae > Nostocales > Nostocaceae > Nostoc > Nostoc sp. DSM 114160. The sequence goes on from NZ_JBPFGO010000001.1 coordinate 1,007,668, forward strand.
AGTTGACTGGAAATGCGTTGTGCTGTGTTGATCGGAATAGCAAAGCCTAATCCTTGTGCCCCTTGAATAATGGCTGTATTCATGGCAATTACCTGGCCGCGAGAATTTAGCAAAGGCCCGCCGGAGTTACCGGGGTTAATTGCGGCGTCGGTTTGAATATATTCTACTCGCTTATCGGGAGCGCCGATGAGATTGCTACTGCGTCCAGTGGCACTGATGATTCCGGTAGTTACTGTATTATCTAATCCAAGGGGATTGCCGATCGCGATCGCCCATTCTCCGGGTTGCAGTTGATCTGAATTACCCAAGGCTACTAACGGGAGATTGTCTGCCTGAATCTTCACAACAGCAACATCGGTCAACTCGTCTTTTCCTAACACCTTTCCTTTAAAGCTACGCCCATCCTTGAGTGTTACTGTTACGGTATCAGCACCATCAACTACGTGGGCGTTGGTAAGAATACGACCATCAGCACTAATAATAAAACCTGAACCAGTACCTCTTTCTACACGATCCTGTTGTTCTGGTATTTGAGAACCAAAAAAGCGTTGGAAGAGTGGATCGTTAAATTCATCTGGTAACTGGGTTTTTACGGTTCGGGAAGAGTCAATTCGCACTACAGCAGGCCCTACCTTTTGCACCACCTGAGTAACAAAGTTAGGATCTGTGCCTGCTGGGATTGGAGGAGCAGCATTTACTCGACTTACTGCCAAATTAGATGCATTTTCAGACACCTGCTGAGAGTGTCCAGCTAGATAGCCGCCTGCCAATGTCATCCCCGATCCCAGCAGCACCAGCGATAGAGAGGCGGCAGCTTTTCGCCAGGGTTTATAATATTTGGCATCAGCAGTGTTATGTAAAATGCTATTTGATGGGTGTTCTCTGTCGCGAGATTCGTTTTGCATTGCTGTCTGGAAGGATATTTAGATGTATTACTAATGTAGATATGATTTATGACAGTTTTGTTGCAAAGGTATTGCGTTGTTGTGAAAGCTTTGGTATTTTATTGAACCGTATTGGAATATAGTCATTCGTAGAGACGTACATCGCTGCGTACTCTTTACCAAACTTAGCACTAGACATCTTACAAAAGTAACAAATGCCAAGATGTTGGGGAAAGGTTAAAGGTTAAAGGGGAAGGGAAAATTCCATCCTTTCCCCTTTAACTCTTCCACTTTTCCCGACAAATGCCAAGAAGTCTACTCTTCATCATGCCTGAAGGAATAAAAATGGCACAGGGGAAAATCTTACTTAAACCTGACACTTTATGGACAAGTGTTAAAGAACGAACTGAATATGCTTTGCAATGCGGGGCGCTACTCTCGATTCCAACAGAATTTGAATTTGTTGAACAGGATGGCGTGCGCTTTTTGGTACGGATTTTGTCTAACCTGAATCGCAAAAAAGCAGCGAAGGATAAACAGAAAAAACAATCTGTTACTTCTGGTGAAGAGTTTAATCCTTTTTTGCCCTACGAAGAGGATTTATTTGTGGCGGATATCTCCGATACCCATGTATGTATTTTAAATAAATTCAATGTTGTAGACGATCATCTGCTAATCATTACCCGTGGTTTCGAGGAACAAGAAAGCTTACTCACCCTGGAAGATTTTACGGCTATGTGGGCGTGTTTGGCGGATTTCGATGGTTTAGCATTTTACAACAGTAGCAAAACCGCAGGTGCTAGTCAGCGACACAAGCACTTACAATTAGTACCCCTACCACTTGCTCCTTCAGGGTTGCAAATACCGATTGAAGCTTTACTAACATCAGCACAATTTCAAAACTCGAACCCAACTTCAGCAAAACTTCCTTTTGTACACGCTTTCGCATCACTAAATTCCAATTGGGTGCGATCGCCATTTGCAGGGGGCCAAGCAACATTGGAAGTTTATCACAATTTGCGTCACGCTGTAGGTTTAGATGACAAGCAGTCTGGTGCTTACAATCTGCTAGCGACACGAGAATGGATGTTAATCGTACCGCGATCGCAAGAGCATTTCCAATCTATCTCTGTGAATTCATTAGGATTTGCTGGTGCGCTGCTGGTGAAAAATGCAGCAGAAATGGAGATTCTCAAAACCCAAGGGCCGATGACTATCCTCAAAAATGTTGCTGTATCCTAAATACTTACGCACACATTACGAATTCTTCTCTACGAGATAATTATCCTTAGTGGGAGTTTGACCAATTTGCAGCACACAAACTGCGGCAATCAGGCAGAGAATACCTGATAAAATAAACGCTTGTAAATAACTACCCGTCCAAGTTCTCAAGACTCCGGCTCCGAATGCTGCTGTCGCTGCACCAAGCTGATGTCCGGCGACAATCCAACCGAACATCACGCCGACATTTTCTTTACCGAAGGCGTTGGCAACAAGACGGACTGTTGGTGGTACGGTGGCAATCCAATCAAGTCCATAGAAGACGGCAAAAATGGAAAGTCCATAAAAGGAAAAGTTGAAACTGAAGGGCAAGAAAATCAAAGATAAACCCCGCAGTCCGTAGTACCAAAACAATAAGTAGCGATTATTCCAACGGTCAGATAGCCAACCGGACATAGTAGTTCCAAAAAAATCGAATAGTCCCATGATTGCCAAAAGCCCAGCAGCCTTGACTTCAGGGATACCGTGGTCAATACAAGCAGGAATTAGATGAGTTCCAATTAACCCATTTGTGCTTGCGCCACAGATAAAAAAGCTACCAAATAACAGCCAGAAGTCTCGATTACGCATTCCTAGCCAGAGGGCGTTAAGAGTGGAGGCGATGGAATTGACTTTAGGCTGTAACACTTCTACAGTTTCGCTGTTGTCGCCAAAGGCTCGCAAACCGACATCCGCCGGACGATCGCGCATAAAGACTGCGATCGCTGGAATAATTAGAAGTGCTGCACCAGTCAGAGCCAGAGCCGCAGTTCGCCAGCCAAAGCGATCGGCTATTGAGGCCAGCATCGGCAGAAACACTAGTTGTCCCGTGGCTGTACTGGCGGTTAAGATCCCCAGAACTAAACCCCGCTTTTCCAAAAACCAGCGATTGACGACAATAGCACCCAAAACTAGGGCAATGACTCCGCTACCACAACCGACAACTACACCCCACAGCAAAACTAGCTGCCAGGAAGCTGACATTAAAGTGGTTAAACCGACACCAAGCGCAATGACAGCAAGTGATAATACCATCATCCGACGAATGCCGATTCGCTCCATGACTGTGGCAGCAAAAGGGCCAATTAATCCGTAGAGTATTAAGTTAATGGAGATTGCCAAAGATATAGTTGCTCTACTCCAGCCAAACTCGTGTTCGAGAGGAACTATAAAAACTCCAGGAGCAGAGCGGATTCCGGCTGCCACCAGCAAGGCTAGGAATGTTAGACCCGCGACGATCCAAGCATAGTGGAACGAACGACGCGCTAGGAAGGAGGGTAAGGACATGGTGTGGAGGGGGTAGGGGGCAGGGGGCAGGGGGCAGGGGGCAGGGGGACAAGGGGGACAAGGGGGACAAGGGGGACAAGGGGAAATTATTGAGCAAGTCTCTCCCAAGTCTCCCCCCTCTTCCTTGTCTACCTTGTCTCTGCCCCTTACAATGCCCCATTCCCAATTTAGGGAAAGCTACCCTGCATAAGGATTACCGATTCTGTCTACAGAGACGTTCGAGGAAAATGGCAAACGACCTGGATTTAAGCGTGGTTCGGCTGCATAACCCACAGGAACTAAAACAGCGATCGCTAAATCTGGATTATCTCCTGCACCAATCACTTGTTTTACCCGATCCTCAATCCAACCGTTCATAAAACAAGTGGACAATCCTAGACTTTCTGCCGCTAACACCAAATGGGTAGCGGCAATAATGGCATCTTTGATCGCATATTCGCGTCGCTTGTCGCCTAGCGTTGATTGAAATTGCGGAACGGCGGTTTTAAAGTAGTTTACTGTGCCTTCATTCCATGCCCCAGTTTCGAGTCCCTGCTCTAGAATTGGGGCCAAGTTTTTTTCGCCTGCGTTAGGATCGGCGGCAAAGACAAAGGTTACAGGTGCTTGAACAATTTGCTGTTGATTAAAAGATGCCGCTGACAGTGCTGCCTTTTGCGCTTCATCTTGCACAAGAATAATTTGCCAGTCTTGGAGATTATAGCTACTGGGTGCAGCTACGGTTAACTCTACCAATTGCTTGAGCAGTTCTGGGGTGATGGGGTCTGTTTTAAAAGTTTTGATGGCACGACGTTTAGCGATCGCACTGGGTACATCTAAAGGTTGAGTTTGGATGATGGAACTCATGATATTCTCCTGATAGCTAGATTATGAAAGGGTTTCGGATTTTATATCTAAAGTGATTAAAAGCGTTAAAGAGCAGGGCAATCCAAATATATTCCTCTCTAATTGGCAATGTTAACTGGGTTAGAGATATGCTCGTGGATAATGCGCCATTGTCCTTCTCGCTTCTCCCATACAAGCGTCGCATGAGCCGTAATTCCAACCGCCTCATTCCCGATGGTGGTTGCCGTACTGTGGAAGAGCAAAGCAGAGACGGTAATGCGATCGCCTGGAAATATCTGAATATCCCCAACTAATTTAACTTGCCACTGGGTTATTGCTGTCATGAAGGGCTTCCATATCTTCTCATAGGATTGCCATCCTTGAATTCGAGTGGTCTGCGGTGAGAGGGTATCGAAGGCGAGGAATTGTTCATCTTGCCAGTAGAGATTGTTTAGGAGAGAGAAATCAAAGGGTTTGTTGCCTGGACTAAACGCAGCTAGCCAATCGTTAACGCGTTCTTTGATTTTTGCTGCATCTAAAGTATCTTTCATAGTTCAAAACCAATTTTTACAATCATTTTACTGATGTTGTATCTGGGAAAAATCTAAAAATCCTCAGTTTGATTTGATACTTTAGAGTGCGGCAAGTAGGTTTTAATTATTTAGATGAGAAGAATTAGGCATTGACCCACCTGCTCGTTAGCAGGCGACCAAAATGGATAGTCTGTATATCCTTTTTCACCGCCGCCATAAAAGCTGGCTTGATTTGGTTCATTTAGTGGTGCATTCAAAGCGAAGCGTCGGGGTAAATCGGGATTTGATATAAATAATGTGCCAAAGGCAACTAAATCTGCTGCTTTATTTGCCAGTACTGCATCGCCTTTTTCACGAGTATAACCGCCATTGACGATCAGTGTACCTGTAAAGCGGTCGCGTATATGACTAGTGGGTACTATTATCCCACCATGTCTAATATCTGCTTCTGTTGCCTCATAAATATGCAGATATGCCAAATTAAACTGGTTCAACGCTTGAGTGGCATAACCGAATGTCTCCAGAGGATTGGAGTCATGCATATCGTTAAAAGTCCCACTGGGAGAGAAACGTACCCCAACTCGGTTAGAATCCCACACACTAGTTACCGCCTCTGTCACTTCTAACAGAAATCGAGCGCGATTCTCAATCGAACCCCCATATTTATCTGTGCGTTGATTCGTGCGATCGCGCAGAAACTGATCTATTAAATAACCATTAGCTGCATGAATTTCCACCCCATCAAACCCAGCCGCTAGGGCATTTGCCGCTCCCTGACGGTACTGTTCGACTATCTGCGGTATTTCTGAAGTTTCTAAAGCACGAGGAGTAACAAAGGGTTTTGGCCCCTCATAAGTTGCAGCCTCACCTTTAGGAGTAATGGCAGAAGGTGCCACAGGTAAAACTCCATTCGGTTGTAAATCAGGGTGAGAAATTCTGCCTACGTGCCATAGTTGCAGAAAAATTCTGCCGCCGTGCTGATGTACGGCATCGGTTACTAACTTCCATCCCTCCACCTGTTCTGATGAATGAATTCCTGGTGTCGCGGGATAGCCTTGTCCTTCAGGAGTTACCTGTGTTGCTTCAGAAATAATTAGTCCGGCGGAAGCACGTTGGACGTAGTAAGTAGCATTCAGTTGGTGTGGTACGTTTCCCTCACCTGCGCGGTTTCGGGTTAAGGGTGCCATCACTATCCGGTTAGGCAGTTCCAGATTTCCTAATTGGTAAGGAGAGAATAAGTCGATCTCAGTAGTCATTGGTTATATCTCCAAATTATTTTAGTCATTTGTCACTTGTACTGAGCGACTCGTACCGACTTGTGCCGAGCGAAGTCGAGGTAGTGGAGCCGAGGTAAGCCGAAGTATTTGTCATTTGCCTCGTTCCCAGTCTCCGAGGGAATGCTCGTCGTTGAGGCTCCGCCTCCCGAACTCGCGGCAGCAAGCAGCCCAATTGAAGTGCATTTCCAGCCTCAGACTGGAAACGAGATTTAAATTTTGCGTGCGGCGCATTATAGCTATTTCAGGTAAATAGACTATGCGGTTGTGGTTGAAATACTAGACAATCGATCGAATAACGCCACCATCTACCCGCAAAGCTGCGCCATTAGTTGCTGATGCTACAGGACTAGAAAGGTAAACGACGATCGCTGCTACTTCTTCATTTGTTGCAAAGCGTTTGATTAAGGAACTTGGACGCACATTTTGAAAAAACTCCGCCTCAACGTCAGCGCGAGTAATACCGCGTTCCTGTGCCAGGTTGGTGATAAACTCTTCAACTCCTTCAGAACGAGTTGGCCCTGGAAGGACAGAGTTTACTGTAACTCCAGTCCCCACAGTCATTTCTGCTAAACCTCTGGCAATGGCTAGCTGCGCTGTCTTTGTTGTGCCGTAGTGAATCATTTCCACTGGGATCTGAATAGCAGATTCGCTGGAGATGAAAATTATCCGCCCCCAGTTTTGCTCTAGCTGCTTTTGCAGATATTGCCGACTCAAACGGACTCCACTGAGGACGTTAACCTCAAATATCTTTAACCAGTCTTCATCAGTAATATCAAAGAAGGTTTTTACCTCATAAATACCCACATTGTTTATGAGTATATCAACGTGAGGAACCTTTTGAATGAGTTTCTCTATTCCTGATGCAGTGGCTGTGTCAGCAACAACACCAGAAACTTTTGCGTCGGGTGTAGAATGCTTAATTTTAGCGATCGCTTGAGCTACTCGTTCTTCAGAACGACCGTTGACAATTACTGATGCACCCTCTTGAGCTAGCCCAAGAGCGATGGCCAAACCAATTCCGGCAGTTGAGCCACTCACCAATGCGGATTTACCATGCAATTTCAAGTCCATTTCGCTCTTTCCCCGTTATTTGAAACAGAATTCAAAAGTCAGAAGTCAGGATTCAGGAGTCTAATAGACCTCTTGCAAAAGTTACTTTTGCAAGAGGCGGGAAAAGGGGAAAGGTCAAAGGGGAAAGGTTTTTTTATTCCTTTTCCCTTTCCCTCTTACCCTTTTCCCTTTAACCTTTACCCAATCTCCACCTAACAATTTTGGGTTGGCAGACTACTAGATTAAAGATGCTGTGCTAAGGTCTTATTCAAGGTAGTTTTTGGAACCGCCCCTACGACAGTATCGACCTGGCGACCTCCTTTAAAAACCATCAATGTCGGAATGCTGCGAATTCCATAGTGGCTAGCGACAGTAGGATTTTGATCTGTGTTCAACTTCACAAATTTCACCTGTCCTTCGTATTCAACAGCAACTTCATCGACGACTGGGCCCACCATCCGGCAAGGGCCGCACCACGGTGCCCAAAAGTCTACTAATACCGGAATTTCACTTTCCAAGACTTCTTGCTTGAATGTGGCTTCTGTGACGTTTGTAATGGATGACATAAATTGCCTTCCTACTTAATTCTATTATTCGATAATATCGAATAATAAAAATATATGCCACTTGATGAGATAATGCAACTATGAGATTCCTTTATCATCCAGATAGAAAAAATATTTCTTTACCAGGCGTGTTGTATGCATTGGGCGATCCGGTGCGGCTAGAGATTGTGCGACTGTTAGCGACTGAGGGGGAACAATGCTGTGCCAAATTTGATTTTGCGATCGCCAAATCAACTATGTCCAACCACTTCAAGATTTTGCGAGAGTCGGGGATAGTCTTGACACGCAAAGAAGGGACACATCATATTAACATCCTGCGGCGTGAAGATTTAGAGGTGCTGTTTCCAGGGTTGTTGGATGTGGTATTGAAAGCTGCTCAACCATTACCTGTTGAACCCGCTAATACTAAACAAACAGCTTCAAGGATTTAGGGGTATTGGGCATGACCTGTTTAAGAATCTGCTCGTTTTTCAATTTGTGTTTCTAGATCGGCAAAGACATCATGTTGTTCTCGAAAAGTCCTTGGAGTGTGAGATAAACCTAAATCTGTAGATAGCAAATCAATACCATCGATAATTTTGGGTATCTGAACTCGATCTACTTGCAGACTGAGAAAGCATTTCTCCCTGTAATCTGGTCTTTCCTGAAAGCGTGCGATGTCTACGACGGGCTACGCCTACGCTCTTTTCAAAGGGCGGATAACCTGATATGCTTTTTCAGCCTTCTCAATTGATGCTTGAGGTATTGGCGATCGCAGCCGAAGAACAGCTAAATCGATAGTTAAGAAAGACAAATCAATGACGAAATATAAAGCGGGCGATCTAAAAAAATCTACGTACTGCTAAGTCTTGGAGTGTCATGCCTGTATCAAAACAATGGCATTTGATGCAGAGGTTAATTTGAAAGCTATAATTAGGATACAACACATATTCTTAAAAGTGCAAAATCGCAACAAAAGCACCAATGGCAGAATTCACCATTCAAATTCCCGATGAACTAGCTCAACGTTTAGAACCTCTGCAAAATCGCTTACCCGAATTGCTTTGGCGATTACTAGACGTTGTTAATCTACCAACAAATATTCAGCCAACAGTTAATCCTGAGACTACAAATATTCCAGCAGTTTATCAAGAAGTTATTGATTTTTTAATTAAGGGCCCCAAACCAGAAGAAATTATTAATTTTAAAGTTTCATTTCAATCTCAAACACGCCTACAAGAATTACTAGAAAAAAGTCGCTCTGCAACACTCGATCAAATGGAATTAGCAGAATTAGATGTTTACGAGCAGCTAGAACATTTGATGATTTTGTTAAAAGCACGAGCTTATTCTGCAATCAGCTAACATGACTTCTAATTCGATTTCTGTGGAACTCCGTAGGTTAGTTATCCAGAGAGCTTCAGCAGGCTGTGAATATTGCCGAATCCATCAAAATTTTTCTATTTATACCCATGAAGTAGACCATATTATTGCCGTCAAACATGGGGGTGAAACTACTGCTGAAAATTTGGCACTTTCATGTTTATCCTGTAATCGTCATAAAGGTTCTGATTTCGCTACTATAGACCAACTTACTCAAGAAATTGTCCCATTGTTTAATCCCCGCCGCCTGGTCTGGGATGAACATTTTTATCTTGAAAATGCCAGAATAGAAGGAAAAACTCAGATTGGTCAAGGGACTGCAAGGTTACTTCAATTTAATGTTGCCAATCGGGTGCTTTCTCGACAATTGTTGATAAGTCAAGGACAATACCCATAGATATAATTCTTCAGGACTCCAGATCGTATCCAGTTTCAGATCCATCAATGCTGAAACTCCCTTTAACAGCAGTGAAGTTTGTTCCTATCAAAATCGAGTCATCCAAGATAGCGCTACCAAGATCGGCGAAGGTCAGATCAGATCCACTCAAGTCACTTCGGCTAAAGTCAACAAATTTGAGATTAGCCCAACTCAAATTGGTGTTGACCAAAATAGCATCACTCAAGTTACTGTGGATTGAACCAATCTTTTGGCCAAATCCATACCCACTAAAATCAACACCGATCAAATCAGCACCACTCAGGTTAGCTCGACTCAGATTAATACCTCTCAATTCAGCATCTCTCAAATCAACCCCAATAAAATCTCTTTCCCCAGCAGCATAACGCTGCAACAACTCCTCAACAGTTATCCTCATCTATACACCTCCGCATTAACCAACACATATAAGATAAAGTCCAATTTTGCTCCCAGAGCAATACGCAATTTAATAAACTATAAATTATCTGGGTTGGGATAAACTCTTCCTTTCCAAGCGCCACCGCGTCCTTGCCAGTGACGTAATGCTGAGTCTAAAGTCATTAGGGTATAGAAAAAAGCAATCGCAGGTAAGCTCAACGCGAACCAGACAGAACATTTATAAAAGCGGATTGTCGGATAGTAAGCGAAAGTCATTAACAGCCATCCTAATAAACCTGTAAATGCGATCGCCCAATTACTCCAAACTACACCGAGAATCACACATACAGGTGGAGTTAAATAAATTAGAGGCATTCCCACCAAAGTTCCCAATAGTATTAATGGCGAATAATTCAGTTGGGTATAGGCAGTACGAGCAACCATATCCCAAATCGTCGCTAGCGAGTTATAAGGGCGTAAACTGCGAGTCAAGCTACTCAATCCCAGCCAGATACGACCTTGACTGGGCATTGAGTTAATCTTCCTGTCCCCTTGTCCCCTTGTCCCCTTGTCCCCTTGTCCCCCACTCTTCTTAACAGCTTTAGCAAGGGCGCAATCGTCAATTAAAGCTTGACGAATCACTTGAATTCCCCCGATTCGCTCTAAAGCTTCTCTACGAATCAAAATAGATCCCCCGGCGGCGGCGGCTGTGGGATTGTTGGGATTATTCACCCAGCGAAAGGGATAGAGTTTTTGGAAGAAAAAGACAAAAGCTGGAATCAAAAGTTTTTCCCAAAAGCTTTCACACCTGAGTCGCACCATTACCGAAACCAAGTCTAAATCTTCCTGGACAGCTTTCTTCACGAGTCGGCGGAGATTACTAGGATCGTGTTCGATATCTGCGTCAGTCAGCAAAAAATAGTCAGGTGCTAATAAACTCGCACTTTTTATACCTTGCTCAACTGCCCAAAGTTTACCCGACCAACCGGGAGGTAGTGAAGCGCCAGAGATAATATGCAGTTGTTGGGGTTTGCCAACAGCGTGTGCAACCCCTTCGGCAAAATTTGCTGTCCGGTCTGTGCTGCGATCGTCTACCAAAAACACGTTGAAAGAACCAGGGTAATCTTGAAGTAAGAGCGATCGCAAACTAGTTGGTATTAACTCAGCTTCGTTACGCGCTGGAACGACCGCACAAACCACAGGTAATGATTTTAGCTGAGTTTCTGTAACCTCTAATTGCTGGTCTGTTTGCCAAAACTGTCCCCAAAAACCCAGTAATACTAACCAAATTGTCAACGATAAGAGCATCAATCCTAATACAATTACATCCATGACCTATTGCAAATTATCAGTGACTCAGACAGAATACTATGTCTATTGATAGAGGAAAAAAAATTTTTTCGCTGTAATATCGCGTTCATATTTAGTGTTGGGTGTTGAGGTTAAATAGTTTTTGATGCAGACACAAGACAGGGTAAAAGTCAATCAAGTCGCAGATGCGATCGCAGCTAGCCAAGAATATCTGCTTTCGATTCAAAATCCGGCAGGGTACTGGTGGGCTGAGTTAGAATCTAATGTCACCATCACTGCTGAAGTCGTCCTCTTGCATAAAATTTGGGGAACAGACCAAACCAGACCTTTGCACAAAGTTGAAGCATATTTGCGTCAAGAGCAACGAGAGCATGGCGGCTGGGAACTTTACTATGGTGATGGCGGAGAACTTAGCACTTCGGTTGAAGCTTACATGGCTCTAAGATTGCTAGGCGTACCAGCAACCGATCCGGCGATGATTCGGGCGCAAGCTTTTATTCTGCAACGAGGTGGGATCGGCAAAACTCGGATTTTTACCAAGTTGCACCTAGCCTTGATTGGCTGCTACAACTGGCGCGGTATTCCCTCGCTACCACCTTGGATAATGCTGTTGCCCGAAGCTTTCCCTGTCAATATCTACGAGATGTCTAGCTGGGCACGTTCTAGTACAGTACCATTACTGATTGTATGCGATCGCAAACCTGTTTTTCTGACTGACTCAGCTATCAACCTAGATGAGTTATACGCTGAAGGTATCGATCGAGTCCGGTGGGAATTACCTGAAAGTGGCGATTGGACGGATTTATTCCTCACTCTTGATAAAGGGTTCAAGTTGGCAGAAAGTCTGAATTTAGTACCCTTTCGTGAAGAAGGCATCAAAGCTGCCGAAAAATGGATTTTAGAGCGCCAAGAAGCTACAGGTGACTGGGGCGGCATTATTCCGGCGATGTTGAATTCAATGCTAGCTTTGCGCTGTCTAGATTATGACCCAAGCGATCCGATTGTGGAACGCGGTTTGCAAGCAATTGATAACTTTGCGATTGAAACAGAGGATAGTTATCGAATTCAGCCTTGTATTTCACCCATCTGGGATACAGCTTGGGCGATGCGTGCTTTGATAGAATCTGGCTTTGCACCAGATCGTTCGGCTGTAGTAAAGGCTGGAGAATGGTTGCTGCAAAAACAAATTTTAGATTACGGAGATTGGGCTGTCAAAAATCGCCAAGGAAAACCAGGGGCTTGGGCGTTTGAGTTTGAAAATCGCTTTTATCCCGATGTAGACGACTCGGCGGTGGTGGTGATGGCACTACATTTGGTAAAACTCCCCAATGAAAAAATCAAGCAGGCTGCGATCGCACGGGCGTTAAACTGGATTGCATCTATGCAATGTAAACCAGGCGGATGGGCTGCTTTTGATTTAGACAACGATCAAGATTGGCTTAATTCCATCCCTTATGGGGACTTGAAAGCGATGATCGATCCAAACACCGCAGATGTTACGGCTAGGGTACTAGAAATGCTGGGTGCTTGTGACTTGTCAATTGATAGTTATAATTTGGAGCGATCGCTTACTTATCTTTTACGCGAACAAGAAACTGAAGGCTGTTGGTTTGGTCGTTGGGGTGTAAATTATATCTACGGCACCAGTGGCGTTTTGTCAGCTTTGGCGTTAATCGATCCTCAAAGACACAAACTCAGTATAGAACGGGGAGCAGCTTGGTTAGTTGGATGTCAAAATCCAGATGGTGGTTGGGGCGAGACTTGCCGTAGTTACAACGATCCCAGTCTCAAAGGCCAAGGAAATAGTACTGCATCTCAAACTGCTTGGGCAATAATAGGCTTAATAGCAGCAGGTGAAGCAACAGGTAAATTAGCTCTTGAGTCCGTTGAACGGGGAATTGGCTATTTGGTGGCAACTCAAAAGCCCGATGGTACTTGGTTTGAGGCTGACTTTACAGGTACTGGCTTCCCTTGCCATTTTTATCTCAAGTATCATCTGTATCAACAATACTTTCCTTTAATTGCGCTAGGTCGCTATCAAGCAGCGATTCAAAAAGGTTAAGAGTAATTATGCGTTTGCCCTACCTCCCGAATCCTCCCCTTGGTCAGGGCTACGGTTAACGCAAAAGTTATAAAAATCTAGCTTGATAAGGCTTGACTCGTTCTCATACAAAGCATGGAAACGAGAGAAATAGCATTGTTAGTCGATGCAATAGCATTGTCAGTCAATGCAATGCCATTGTCAGTCAATGCAATGCCATTGTCAGTCAATGCAATGCCATTGTTATGCGATGCAATGCCATTGTTATGCGATGCAATGCCATTACAGGTCAAGAGATTTGTGTGTTGTAAACCGTAGTTGCTAAAAGGAGGGTGCGTGTTAGCGTAGGTGGGGTATCTGTCGCAAACATTTTTGAACTGGTATTATTACAGAAATGGCATTAATTCATCAAGCTATTCAGGTTTTTCAGTCAGCAATGCGGGAGATACTAACGATGATGGCATTGACGACTTAATTATTGGAGCAATTGGTGCTTCGCAAAGCTACGTGGTGTATGGGGGGAAAAATGTGGGTAGTGGCGGCACTTTCGACCTCTCTTCTCTGAATGGTACTAACGGCTTCGCCATCAATGGCGCCATTAGTGGCATTCGTGAGGCAGGCAGATCGGTTAGCAATGCGGGGGATATTAACGGTGATGGCATTGGCGACTTGATTATTGGAGCATGGCTGTCCTCTCCTAACGGCAACCTCCAAGCTGGACAAAGCTATGTCATCTATGGCAGTGCTACCCCTACCCTTGACTTCAACGGCACCGATCAAAACGATAACCTCATCGGTACTCCCAACAACGAAACTTTTAACGGACTAGCTGGTAATGATACCTTGACAGGTAACGGTGGAAATGACAACTTTATTATTCGGGAAGGAGATGGCATTGACATCATTACTGATTTTGATGGTATTGGTACTGGAGCAAACCCATCAGCGTCGGTGATTGGCGAATTAGACAGGTTGCAATTTTCTGGGTATCTTGACTTGAGCGTCAGCAATCTGCAACTAACTCAAAATGGCAACAACTTAGAACTCACCTTTGAGGGTGTAGCAAATACCAAAGTCATTCTGCAAAACTTTCAGCTACAAAACCTGGATAACCTACCTGCATCGACAGCAAGACCTGCTATCGGTAATATTCTATTTGGGGAATTTGACGAACAACCATTTATCCACGACAGCTTTGATGTGATTAATGCTAATTCCACTCAAACTACGTTATTCAACAAAAACACCGTCACTTTCCTCAATGACTTGAATAACAACATTACAGGTTTTGACGATTCCAATGATGTGATTAATGCCCAAGGAGGTAATGACAGCATCGACGGCTTGAGTGGCAACGACCTGCTGCGGGGTGGTACTGGTGATGACACTCTTGTTGGTGGTACTGGCGATGATACTCTTGTTGGTGGTACTGACAATGATTCTTTTGTTGTCCGAGTCGGCGATGGCAATAAGACCATCACTGACTTTGGTGGTGTGGGCACTGGGTCACTGTTGATGACTGCCTCTTCAGACACGTTGCAATTTATCGGCGCTGGCTTAACTGCCCGGAATCTGCAACTAACTCAAAATGGTAATAACTTGGAACTCACCTTTGAAGACGTTGCAAATACCAAAGTCACCCTGGAAAACTTTCAGTTGGAAAACTTGGAAAATCTTCCGCCCGAATCTCCTAGAATATTAGTAGGCATTGGTAATATATCGTTTGACGAAGAAGTTTTTATCAGGGACAGTTATGATGTCTTCAATGCCAACTGGAATTTTAGTAGTATCTTTAACAGCAACAGTGTGACATTCCTCAATGACCTTAACAATAACATCACGGGTTTTGACAACTCCGCTGATGTGATTAATGCTCAGGGGGGTAACGACACTATCGACGGCTTGAGTGGCAACGACTTGCTGCGGGGTGGTGCTGGCGATGATATTCTCATCGGTGGTGCTGGCGATGATATTCTTACAGGTGGTGCGGGTGCCGACTCTTTCCTGTACAACACCAATGCTGCTTTTGCCAGTGTTGCTGTTGGTGTAGATGCGATCGCTGATTTCAAGCATTCCCAAGGCGATAAGATTATTCTAGATAAAACTACTTTTAGTGCGATCGCTTCAACTGCAGGAACGGGTTTTAGTAATGCCAGTGATTTTAAAATTACTTCTTCAGTCGCGACCAGCACAGCAAAAATTATCTACGACGCTGTGAGTGGGCAGTTGTTCTACAACCAAAATGGTAGTGCGGCTGGTTTTGGCAATGGCGGTCTATTTGCAACTCTGACTAGTGCGCCAACTCTCAGTGCATCAGATTTCGTGGTGCAAGGGTAGGATGGCACATCTGTTATCAGTGTCAACTTCAGTAGGGTAGAATAACTGTGCTACCCTATGCTGTATTACATTTACACAAAAAGAGCTATTACATCAGCGATCGCATCAACTATATATACTCAATTCTTTAAAATCTTAGTGAATAAAGCTTATTCTCTTAATATCTAATATCAAGTTTGGGTGATTAGTTATAATAAAACCTATCAATGTAGGTTGGGCTGTAGCTTGCTTCTCCGTAGGGGTACGACAGTGAAACCCAACATAAATAACGAAACAATTAATGTTGGGTTGAAGAACGAAACCCAACATACAGATATTATAAGTGTTTAACCAAACCTGATATAACACCCATAATCAATGTATTTCTATTCCCTAGCAATGACAATATCGTTAGATTTAATAACTGCATAAGCTTCTTTTCCCTCAGATAATTCCAACTCTTCTGCGGAAGCTCTGGTGATAATCGAAGTTAATTCTACTTTGTGAATAATCTCCAGAGTAACCTCACTATTAACTGCTCCATAAACAACTCGTTTAATTACACCTTTAAGAATATTGCGAGAGCTAACTTTTAGTGATTTCTTTTGAATACTACTTTCTATGTCAGGCTTTTGAGTGTAGTAGATATCTTCCTGTTGTTCTTGGTGAGTTGGTGGTGATATTGGTACCAAGCTTTGCTGAGTGAGACTACGCACCAGTTCCCGCAGAATCTCAGTCTTAGTGCGTTGAGACTGTTCGCAGAACTCCTCTAGAATCTTCCGCTCGTCCTCTGAGGTTTGAAATGTAACCCATCCTTGTTCTTTTCTTGGCATAATAATATTATTATCAATTTTGGTTATCTTGGTAAAATTCTATCAAGTATCAATTCGATACGTCGTTTTAGTAATAACATTTTTTTGTCGGGATTTTCGGCATTTTTACCGCAATTAATCAACTATTCTCATATAGTTAACTACATATATATTTATTTTTTTCTAGATGCGAAATATTTTGTTACTTGAGATTGTCTAAATCATCACTAAAATGATACCAACTAAGATGGTATTTGTTGGGGTAGCTACGCTTACGCAAGGATAATCTAACAGAAAATTCCACTGGCGTAGGCGTAGCCCGTCGCAGACATCGCGTGAGTGTCGTAGGATTATTTAACCTGAGTTCACAGCTGGGGGATGAAACACCTAAAATCACGTTCTCAAGACCTGCGGAGTTTATTTGAGAACAATATCACCATTGAATACGTAGCAGAACCCCTAAAAGCTATGCCAGCTGATGCGGAGGCGAAAGAAGTGCTGCATTGGATGCAAGCACAAAATTTTGATGTTATCGGCGTGGAGACGGGAGATATTATTAGCGGTTATGTAGAACGCTCTAGTTTGATCCCAGGCAAAAAAGGTAAATGTAGCGACTATCAACGGGTGTTTCATCCCAAAGAACTAATTGCCATTTCCACTCCACTGATCAAGTTGCTACCCATTTTGCAGCAAACTCCGCGATTGTTTGTCTTGGATTGCAATCAAGTAAGTGGTATTGTTACCTGTGGTGATTTGCAGAAAGCACCCGTGCGAATGCTACTGTTTGGCTTAGTAACGCTGCTAGAAATGAATTTGCTGCGGCTGGTGCGGATTTACTATCCTCAAGATTCTTGGCAAAAAGTCCTTAAACCTGAACGCTTAGAAGTTGCTCAACGATTATGGCGAGAGAGTCAGGAAAGAAACGAAGCCACCGATTTGTTAGATTATCTGCAATTCTGTGATAAGCGAGAGTTGATTTTAAATCAACCAGAACTTCTTCAGCAACTAGGACTAAAATCAAAACGGTTTGGAGAACGTTTCCTCAAGTCTGCTGAACAGTTGCGAAACCGATTAGCTCACGCCCAAAGTTTAGTTAGTGGTTCCTCTTGGACAGAATTGATTTCTCTAGCAGAAGCGATGGAAAAGCTGTTAATTCATTGTGAGGAAGTTGAGTAAAGTAGTCAAGTCGCGTAAGCATTCAGTATCTAATTTTTAGGATTTCTGGCATGAAGTTATAGAAATTGCTGGAACAAGAAACCTAGAAAAATTTAGATTGATGACAAACAATCTGCCATTCTGATCAAATAATTCGTCGTTCTACAGTAGACTTCTCAAATATGCGGCACCAGTATAATAAATAGTTCCTTATCATCTAGTGCTTGAAATGATTGTACCTGTCGGAATCCGGCTTTTTTCCATGCTTCGATCGCACGTTTATTAAATGCTGCCACTGTAATGCGAAATAGGGTGGGATTAAACTTTGAACGTGCAAAATTGAGGACATCTGCAATATACATCTGTCCCCTTCCCTGACCCGTGAGGTCGGGGCGCACTCCCAAACCAATGTCGAGTGAGTCCTTTGCATAATCACCTCCTGGGACTTCAGCCTCCTTACCAAAGCAGCAAAAACCAACCAGTTCCCCATTGTCAAGAATGCTATAGTAAGCGTTTTCAGGGTCTATAAACGACCCAATTAGTGTTTCATCAGATGTACTGTTATACATTTGGTAAGGTGGCTGATAATGCCAGCGAGTAAGTTTTTCTGCCTCAGCCGCATTCATCGGTTCAAAGCAAAAGTGCATTGACATACTCCCAACCGCTCATCCTGTACCTTCTGCTAAAAGTATACTTCTTCTCGTTATTGACCAACAGCCTCTCGCCATCAGGAAAAGTCACAATCTGCTGTCAAACGTCGTTTAATTGCCCAGGTGCGATCGCTCTCTTTTAATAATGACAGCAGCCGCATCGCCTCATCAATCACAAGAAGTAAGTTTTTATTTAGCACTAGAAGTAGATCGCAGTACGTTAGCAAGCACTGCTCTTATTTGATGACACAACTTTTAAAGTTTTGAAGATTAAACTAATATCATAAACGATAGACCACTTACGTTGGTAGTCTAAGTCCATGTGAACAATATCTTCAAAGTCTTTAATACTGGAGCGACCATGAGCCTGCCATTCACCAGTCATACCCGGCTTGACATTCAAACGTTCCCAGTGGTGCTTTGAGTAGTGTATTACTTCATTAGGAGTAGGAGGGCGGGTACCGACTAGACTCATTTCCCCCAGCAGCACGTTCCAAAACTGAGGAAGTTCATCTAAGCTAGTGCGGCGAAGAAACTTTCCTACACAGGTAATGCGGGGATCATTCTCATTTTTGAATATCCGATCGCTTTGAGCTTCATTCTTAACTAGATGCTTAAGTTGGTCAGCTCCAACTGACATCGAACGGAACTTCCAAATTCGGAAGTGATGCCCATTCAAACCACAGCGAATTTGACTGTAAAATATAGAGCCTGGGCTATCTAACTTAATCGCGATCGCAATCGGAATTGCTAAGAATAGTGTAATCGATAGCCCAATAACAGCACCTAAGATGTCAATCATTCGCTTGGCTTTACTGATTACAGAAGGATGAACTGGAACTTTAACTTTAGGAAGAGTATGGATATCATCTAAAACTTGCATATCAACTTGCATATCAAAACCCCCTTAAGTAAAGCGGTTAAGCTTGAACTATTTATAAAATTTACTTTGACTAGATGAATCACCCAAAGAGTAGTGTTACAAGCAACTTTTAATCAGTCTTGGTGATGAATTAAAAGTTCAAATCGTTTTCAAATCCAGACTTATTTCTTGTAGCTAATGTGATTTGGCTACTTTGTTCTTCACTTTGGCGTCGAGCAAACGCGTAGGTTAGTACTAAACGTAAAAAGATAAAGTTGCCTAGAAGATAGCGCTGCCAAAGTCGAGTCGGTTCCATTGCCAGTCGCCACAGCCACTCCATACCAACAGAACGAATTGGATAGGGGGCACGGGCCACACGTTCAGCCATAAAATCGAACAGACCCCCCCACACCCATACAAGTGATACGAGGCAATTGACTAGCGTATTGGTTAATCCAAATTTCCTGTAGGGGTACGCCCATCGCCACTAACAGCAGGTGGGGGCGGGCTATCCGAATAGCTTCTAATACTTGCTGCGTTTGTGATTCAGGAAAATAGCCGTGCTGAGTTCCGGCAATTATCAACCCAGAATAGGCTTTCTTGAGGTTAGCTGCCGCTTCTTCAGCGACACCTGGCTTACCACCGAGAAAATAAACTGATAAACCTTTTGCTGCCCCTTCTTTGCACAAAGCCGGAACTAAATCAGTGCCATTGAGATTATGCACCAATGGTGTACCCAACAAAGCGCTACCCCAACGAACTCCGCTCCCATCTGCCAACAACAAATCACTCTGCTCTAAGGCTTTTGCCAATGCTGGGTTTTTGGCAGCAGTTACCATCGTGTGGGCGTTAGCATAATACACTCGACCACCCTGCCGCTTCAGCAACTGCATCAGTAATAGTTCAATTGCCTCATATAAAGGCATACGATCAAAATCAGTATCGAGAAAATTAACTCGGTCTGCCATATAATTTAATGCTCGCCATCTAGAGTTGCAAAATAGTAGAATTCAGAGCATTGCCCATATTTTCTGCTCACCGGAAATTTACTGACAGGTTATACATTAATTGACACAAAGAATTATGGCTGCTGCTAAGCGAACATTACCTGCAACAAAACTGAAACTTTTGATCGATTAGGCCTTTTGAGATACTTAACTTTTTAATGTGTAAGTACCATAAAACATTCGATCCGAATTGAGAGTTTATTCACAAGGTTGAGTCAAAACCTCGCGAAACCTACGTATACTTTCGTACGCAAATACCGATGCAAAATACTATCTGATGGCTACTTAAATTATTTTTTATACAGTGTCCTAATGAGGAATAAAATTATCCAGCTAACTATCCGTTTGGCTGTGGCGTACAGATAATCTAAATTTCATAATCAGGTAAGTAGGTACAATAAAGCAAAGGTATGTTTAATTTTTTCAAACCTATACAATAACCAATTTCTAAGCTATTCGGTGAAGTTACATTTCTTTACATAGCTTTGTTTTTTAACGCCGATTGACTGACTACAGGACATAAAAACCAAAAAAATCAGAGCTTTGACAAGTAAAGAAATAAAATAACCAACAATTATTGCCACACAGAATTGATGTTAAACAGATGATATGTTGAGTGAAAATATTTCCAGTAATGAGTGAGAAGTTTTGTTTATCTTGTCATTGCCATAGTCAAGTAATAATGGCAGTCTGTAAAGTTGTAAGATTGCCATTTAATTGCTTATGCTTCTTATCTGTTAATGACTTGAGCCTCTTTGAGAAAAATAAATCTTTCTTCTTTCTATCTTTTTGCTCTTAACTGATGATTTAGCTCAACTTATTCGCCCAAAGCCTTATTGTTACGTTTATTCAACGCTGACGATCGGCTACGCTGGACGGTTACGCCATCGCACTTCCTTTGCGATCGCTAAAACCATTTTCTAGTAGGAATTTTCCATTTGCAGATAAGTGTAGATATATGAAAAGACACCGAATTATGGTTATTGGTAAAAATGTTATGACCGTGCAACGCGTCAGCAGTCATTGCCTCAAACAAAATGCAGAAGTTTTTCCATATTATTGTATTCCCACGCCGGAAGAGATCGCTTTGTTTAAACCTCATGTATTAGTACTATGTCTACCCATACCTGAGCACTTCCAGCATCAACTACTTCAGCCTTACATTTTGTGGTCAGAACAACTTGTGAATAACATCTCACCACTGGCTACCACTTTGACAGAATTATCTGACTGTTTACATAAATTCCTCTAAGCTTAAATCAGCCCTTGGCGTACAGCTAAAGCTGCTGCTTGAACGCGATCGTCAACGCTAAGTTTGTTGAGAATCATACGTACATAAGACTTAACGGTTCCGAGTGAGAGGTAGAGTTGGTTTGCAATCTGCTGGTTTGAGCGCCCCTGTGCAATAAGTTTAAGAATCTCGCGTTCGCGATTACTGAGAATAGGTTGCGCTATTACCTGAGATACAGAAACATCGGGAACGACAGCGGTAGACCTCAGCATCCGAGCAACTTTTTGAGCGATTAGAGGATCTAAATAAGCACCACCTTGAAGTATCAATTGAATAACGGCGATGAGCTGTTCCCATTCAATGGTTTTAAGACAGTAACCATCAGCACCAGCTGCAAGCATTCCCATGACCTGAATATCGTCGTCGAAGGCACTTAAGGCTAGAACACAAGTAGTCAAGCAGTTACTTTTTATGTGCTGGGTGGCTGTAATCCCATCCATAACTGGTAGATCGATATCCATTAAAACTACATCTGGTTGGAGTTGACTAGCTAATTCAACAGCCTCTCCACCGTCCAATGCTTCTCCAACTATACTAAAACCAGGTTCTAGGCTAAATTGCCCTTTCATCCCTCGGCGGATTAAAGCGTGATCGTCAACTAATAGAACCTGTACAGTTTTCTCTTTGTTAATATTAGGTATCATTATTACTACATCTGTTTATATTCTGTTCATCGTTACTATCAACTTGATTTATGGCACTTGGGAGAGTAAACCAGAAAGTACTTCCTTCTCCAAGAGAACTTTCAACACCAATGTTTCCTCCGTGAGCCTCAATAATTTGACGACATAAGTACAGACCAAGCCCACTTCTTCCCCGATGCCCTCGTCCTTGAATAAAGCGGTGGAACAGCTTTTCCTGAGCTTGTGGTGCAATTCCTGGACCGCGATCGCGCACCGAAATCCGCACTTGTTCTTCTTGATAAGGCGTTATCTCAATCAGAATTTCCCCGTTAGGCTTACTTACCCGTACAGCATTATCAAGTAAGTTTTGTAAAACTCTTTGAATTTCTAGTTGATCGCCATAGACAGCCGGCAGCAATTGAGAAGTTTTACAAACGAAGGCTAACTCACGTGTAGATGTTGCTTTTATCTGACTAATTACTTTAATTAAAATCTTTTCCCAGTTTAGGCGATCGCACATTAAACAAGCGCTGCCTGCTTCATAACGGGAGATATCTAACAAAAGTTCCACAAGCTTAAGCAGATCCTCATTAGCTTCATGGTATTCTTCAAAAACTTCCTTCCAAGTGTCATTGACTGAACCAAAAGCTCCTTTAAGCATACAGTCTAAAGTGTTACGAGTCGCAAGTAAAGGAATACGTAGGTCGTGGGAAAGTGCAGACATCATGTCTTCAAGCTGTTGGTTACGCACCTCAATACTTTGTTGACGGTGACGAGTCTTATCAGCCATCGCGTTAAGAACTCCAGCTAGTTGCCCGATCTCATCTATAGAAGAATGGGATAGTTGCACTTCCATTTGTCCCGCTTGCCAAAGTTTACAAACTTGTGTCAATTTGTTTAATGGAAGTTTGACTCGACAATGCAACAACTGGAGATTTAAAATTGCTACTAATAAAATGATTAATGTGCTGAAAATATTGATCGTAGTGTTAATACTATTCAAGTACTGTATACGATTTTTGCGAACTCTCAAAAGCATCTCTTCGTGCTGAATGAGTTTCTCAATCTCGTTATGCAAAGAATCAAATAAAGTGCTTTTTGTCAAAGCAGAATTCCTTACAGAACCAGAAAGCGCTTTTTGCTTCAACTCCTTTTGCCACTGGTTATAGATATATTTAATTTTATCCAGTTGCTTTATTTGAGCAGGGTTGTCTTGTACGAGATTGTACAGATGGTTGAAGCTGTTGTGGAAGCTGGGCCTTTTCTGACGATAATTTATCGGATTAGTTCGTCCCTGACTAGAATTTTCTAGAAAACCTTTTTCTTGATTATCGATTACAGCATTGAGTAGACGTTCTCCTTCTCGCCCGATGAATAAAGCATGGGTTATCTGGTTATATGCCTGATGATTTAGTTGTGCAATCAAGAGGTTGAAGACTTGCTGTCCAAATAAAAACAACACTAGTAGTAAAATACTAGTATGCAGAGGGTTTAAAAAATTACCTTTCCTAGATGGGTGAATTAAGAAAGGTATCAAGCTAATAGCTATCACTACCTAATATCTCTACCACCTTAATTAAGTTACCTATAATACTACTTAACACCTCTATACACCAGTACTGCAAAAGCTTTGCTGGTGTTCAGTTATCATTCAAAAGCGTTAACTATACATCTATTACATATCAATATCCTTTATATTAACACTCAATTGTATTAAATAATGTCGTAAAAACATACTACTAGCTTTTTTACAAAAATTAACATAATGTATAAAATTTAATAATCTTTGAGCTTCGTGGTTTTCTTGCAACTGTTAGTTGCATGAAATAAGTATAGAGTAGTATTATTTACGGAGTTCCATAGTAGATTCCTCTACCATTAGTGCCAATAAAGACTAGTCCAAATTTCTGCCAGCTAGCCTCCATTACATTAGGCTCATTGCCCATAGGTTGGTGTAAATAGGCGATATTTATCCATGTTTTTCCTTTGTCGAGAGAGCGAAATACTCCTTCGCCCATACCGACAATTTCCCCATACAAATACAGTGCAGGAATTTTGCTTCCCTTGGGTGCTTTACCAAGGGCGAATAAATAAGCTTTTTTCACTTTAGGAATCTGGGCAAATTTCACACCGCCATTTGTTGAGCGATAAAGTCCGTGAGAATTAAGACTGAGCCAAACTTCGCCTTTAACCTCCGGAACTGTTTTGAGCATAGACCAACTTTCAGAAGGCAATAATGAGTTTACAATCTTAAAGGATGCGCCTCCATTCTTACTGCGGTATAATTTGCCACCACTGTAGTAGTAAAAAGTGTTGCCATCTAATTTGTCAGCTACTAATGGTTGACCCCAGTACCACGGGCCTTTGGGGCCTTTGGGTAATCCTGATACTTTGCTCCAAGAACATCCGCCATTGGTTGTACGAATAGGCTGTCCTTGATTAATAATTGCGACAAATAGATTTGAATTTGTTGCTGACATGGCTACACGCAACGGGATTGTGTTCTTCGGAAACGAGGAAAATTGTTTCCATGTCAGTCCTCCATCTTGCGAAGTTGCTCCCGTATAAGTATTGTTCCATCGATTACCACCAACACGTACCATTTGTGAAGGATTGCTTTCGCTATAAGCAAGACCATAGGTATCCTGGAACCGAGGACTATTTTTGCCGCCAAACTGCGTAGATGGGTAGACATCTAGCCCATTGCTGTGGTCAAACCCATCCGTATCAGCAACACCGCTCAACAATTTAGAGCCACTTCGAGGTGAGACTAGGGCGAAGCTAACTAGCTGCTCGTGTCCTTTTTCATAGTTTGACCAAACAGATGACTCTGCGTTGATGTTATCTGTCCGCCATGTTCCATACCAGTCTGTTAACCATAATCGTCCAGCAGTTTTTGGGTCAAACTCAATTGCTGAGGTTGAGGAGGCAAAATACCACTTAGGCCACCAGGGCACTTGAGGTTTCAATGTATGCTTTTTCTGTTGCCATGTAGCTCCACCATCAGTAGATTCAAATATGACACGATTGTTTGTTGTGGAAACATACTGGTCATAAACAATTAAAAGATGATTGGGATTGTTTGGATCTACAGCAATGGCATTAAATGTAGTTTTGGCGTTACTTGGTGTGATATCGCTCCAAATACTGTTTGCATATTTGCTGACACCTGATTTATGCGTTACATACAGAACTTTGTCTTTTGCTAGAGCCATTCGATTCACTTTTGATGGGCTTTCTGGGATTTTGCTCCAGGTAACACCCGCATCAGTGGATTCATATATGCCATCTCCATAGGCATTGGCATAGACTAGTCCAGATACATTTTTGCTAAATACAATACCTGCAATTCCAATCTTTGCTTCTGACTTTTCGGGAAAGGAGCTAACCTTGTCCCATGTTGTACCACCATCTGAAGACTTCCATAGCCCATTCAATCGCGAGCCAAATAAAATAACACTGGAATTAAAGGGATTCACGGCTAGCCTTTCTCCTAGCCAACGTTTAGTTTCATTGCCGCCCATTGGCAAGTCTATTTTCAGCTTATTCCAGGTTTTACCGCGATCGCTCGATTTAAAAATTGTTCCTAATCTACCCCGATTAGTAGTATATTTACCTGCTGCTATGTATACAATATCTGGGTTATTTGGGTCAAGTGCTAAGGCTTCTCCCCCGTAGTAATTGCTGTATTGCAAGCTAAATATATCTGTTAGCGGCATCCATGTGTAGTCTTTTGAATTCCAACGATAAAAGCCACCCATATCAGTTCTGATGTAGGCTAAATTTTGCTCTTGTGGATGCAAATAAATGCCTGTAACATAACCACCTCCTCCAATAGAGACATTAGTCCAGTGATACCTTGATGTAGTACTCCAACTAGACTTGAGGGGTGTAATGTTGACGACAATAGCCAGCGCAACTATAGCAATACAAATTGTTTTCCTTAGCAGTCTCCAGAAACGGCGATCGCTCATTGCTATTTTCATGATATTTGCACGTATTTATTTTAATTGACGTTACAGGAAGTAAATTAAAGTCAAGTAAATCAGCTACAGATCGATACTTCTCGGTTAGTCCAATTAAGTAAGTCTGCGAGAAAAAACCTAACTAAGTTACGAAATGTAAATACATCTAAAACCCTTACAAATGAACGCCAGTTGCTACAAGTCGGCAGAGCGCAAGGGCGCACTAGCTCCCAAGGACAAATGACAAATGACAACCCTCTCCTGAAGGAGACGCTCTTGCTAGCTTGCTTCCCCAGAGGGGTACACTAGTTATCTTTATTTGCACCTACTTAGGTGGATATCCGGGTGGATAATTTTATTGAACCCTAGAGGATGCTGTCTGCATGGATGCAATATTGACCATCAGGCGGTTTTGTCATTGCTGTTTAGGAAGGAAACTTTACTAAGAATTATTAATCAATTTTTAAGTAACAATGTAGTACGATCCTGTAAGTTTACTTAGGCGAATCGCACAAACCCACCTAGACTTTGTAATTCCGCAGCCAGTTCCCGACTTTAAAGGATTTTTAATGGCCAATCATACAGAAATCTCTGCGGGTTACCCTAGCAGTTTGAGAAAATTAGTAGCGAGAAAAGGATGTTGGCAGCGTTACTTACTTATAGGTATAGCAACCAACATAGCATTTTGGACTGCAACTTTTCTTTATCTAAAGCTTACACCACCGACCTATACTAGTTCTTCAGCGATTAATCTGCCGGGAGCATGGTCAAATGCCAATATTAATTTACCAGACATTGGCTATGCTAATTATGAAAATGTGTCTCCATATGCTGCTCTTGCTTCTCAAGATCCCAGAGAAATTTATAAATTTATTGCTGAAAGCGACCCGATATTAAAAGCGGCAGCAGATCAACTTAATATGTCTTTAGAAGAGTTTGGCAAACCTCGGCTCAAGCTAATAATTAATACTTCCATGATGAGCGTTGATTTTGAAGGCGCGAGTCCCCAGGAAGCTCAAAATAAATCTTTAGCTTTTTACAAAGCCTTGCAAGCAAGACTCAACATGCTACGAAATCAAGAAGCTGTTCAAAGAGATACCGGTTATCAAACTTCCCTAATTTCTTCGCAAAAAAAATTAGCAGATGCTCATAAGCGCCTTGCCGATTACAAAGCACGTTCAGGTTTGAACTCTGAAGATCAAATTAAGGATTTGACAACCAACATTGAACAGCTCCGCAGACAAAGAGCTGAAATAATCGGTCAACAGCAACAGGCTACTACTCGTCTGGCACAACTATCGAATAATTTAAAATTATCTGCTGGACAAGCTACAGATGCTTTTACTCTTCAAACAGACCAGATATTTCAACAGAACTTAAAAAATTATAGTGATGCTAGCGCTTCTGTGGTAGTTTTAGAATCTAAGTTTCTGCCTAGCTATCCGATATTAATTACAGAGAAAGCGAAAAGAGATGCTGCTCAAGAGGCCCTGCTAGTTCGAGGTCAGTCTCTTTTAGGGCGAAAATTCACTTTGGCAGTTCTCAAGCAGTTAAGCCTTAGTAGCAATAACTCTGGTAACAGCATTCCTCGAGACGCTCTTTCCCAAGAATTAGTTACAGTTCAAGCAGACCAAAAGGGATTCACCGCTCAAGCTCAAGCAATAGAACAGGAGATTAACCAGCTTGAGAGTAGGCTGAAGAATTTAACACAGTTGGAAAGCACCTTGGATTCGCTGAAGCGAAATACGCAAATTGCGGAAGCGGTCTTTTCTTCCAATTTGACCAGATTGGATATTGGCAAGTCGAATACTTTTGGATCTTATCCACTGATTCAACTTGTTATACAGCCTACATTACCTGAGAAACCGACTTCACCAAAAGATAAATTGGTTTTACTAGGTTCAACTTTAGGCTCCCTTTTCGTATCCCTTGGACTGGTGTTACTTTGGTGGCGCGAACGTAAAAATTTAATATCTGATAAGACTATGAGTACAGAGAGGAAGAGAATGGAACAATGAAACCTCAAAACTTTGAAGAAAGTCTTGTTTGGTATTGGATAATTAGTACCTATGTATTTTATTTTATTGGTATTTTATATCCTGTAAATTTTCTATTAGCCTGGATACTGTTTTTTTACCTATGTAAGCGGCTTTGGAGCCAAACAACGCACACTAGTATTGAAAAAAGAATCAAAGTTTATTGGATACATTGGGTTTGGATTGTCTCTATTTTGGTAATAGCGATCGCTACGATTGTAGGCTGTATAAATTATGATGTAGGTACAAATCAAACTCTTAGGTCATTAATTAATTGGTTTACAGATTGGGCTTTGCTAGCACTATTTCCATTAAGCGGCTGTCTCAATATTCGACCACAAATAATCTATAGAGCCGTCTGTATATTATGCCTTCAAAGTTTGATTTTAATTCCCTTCTTTTATTTAGCTTGGATATTAAAGTTGCCTGCACACCTATATTCTTCTCCAATTGAAAGATTAATCCAGAATGGTGAGCTTTTTTACAATGTAAATTTCTATGGTAGTGATTACGGTACGAATAATGTCCGTCTATTTCTATTTGCACCTTGGGCACCTGCGCTAGGTCTTATTGGAAACATCTACTTCTTCCTTGCTCTTGAAGAACGTAACAATAAGTGGCGCTTCATTGGTCTAGTCGGCTCTTTAGCGATGAGTATAGTATCTGTTTCTCGCTTATCTTTTATAGCTTTACCAATAGTTTTCATACTAGTTTTGTTGCTGACAAAAATTACTAAACCTACTACGCAAATTGCGATCGGGTTTTTTAGCTTTTTAGCAGGTATTTTTAGCACGGTACTTCTTGGTACTATTAAAGATGCTAAAGAAGCATTTGATAATGCTAGACCAGACTCTTCACGAGTGCATGAAGCTTTAGGTGTAATTGCCTTGGAAAAATGGAAAGAAGCTCCTATCTGGGGTCATGGTTTTCGAGAAGCACCAGGGCCTAAAGCATTAGCAGAAATGCCTATCGGCTCTCACCATACTTGGTTTGGTCTCTTGTTTGTTAAAGGTATAGTTGGCTTCATTGCTTTTTTAGTACCAATTTTATTGAGTTTTATAGTTTTGCTGATTAAAGCAGAGAAAAGCATAATTGCCAGAGTTGCATTGTATTTTCTTATAACTTTATTACTTTTTACATTTAATGATAGTCAAGAGGCTTTAGCTTACTTATATTATCCCGGTTTAATTATCATGGGAATTGCATTTAAAGAAGAAGTTAAACCTTCTAATTTTTCTCTTAAAAATAAGCCTGAAACTGCTTATATTTGATTTTTAATTTAATTAAAAAATATAAATTATCTCTTAAAAATACCCTCATGTTAATCAAAAAGCTAAGGCAAAAAGTATCTAGTCAATATGTGCGTAATGTTGGTTGGATGGGTGGAGCAGAGTTAGCAAATCGTGTTTTCCGATTGGGAACAACAATTACTTTATCTCACCTGTTAAATCCCTACGATTATGGATTGATCGCAATCGTTTTGACTACTAATGAATTTGCAACTGTTTTTACCTTAAGAGCTGGAATTGGCTCTAAGATTATTCAGGCATCAGAAAAGGATGTAAAAATTATTTGTCAGACATCTTACTGCCTTAATTGGATACTATGCGGAGTAATGTTTATTATTCAGTGTACTGCCGCTTTCCCGATAGCTTGGTTTTATAGTAATAACCAAGTTATCTTACCTATCTGGATTATGGCATTAGTCTATTTAATGTTGCCAATCTTTGCAGTTCAGTCTGCTTTAATCCAGCGAGAGAACCGCCTAAAAATTATAGCATTATGCAATGCTACTCAGTCGTTTCTAATCAATATTCTCACTATAGGTCTAGCTCTATTAGGGCTGGGAATGTGGGCTGTTGTTATACCTATTGTTATAACGACTCCAGTATGGATTGTTATTAATCTGATGAATCATCCTTGGCGACCCTACCATGTTCTTTAGTTTTAACAAGTGGCAGGAAGTTGTTAGTTATGCTAGAAATATTCTTGGCGTTGAGTTACTAAATAAGCTAAGAGCTAATCTTGATTACCTGATTATTGGACGTTTTTTAGGAGTCCAGGCGCTAGGAATTTACTATTTCGCTTTCAATGCTGGCTTAGGAATCAGCATGAATGTCATAAATACAATGACTTGGTCTTTATACCCCCATCTTTGTGCTGCTCGGGGAAACGTTAAGCAGCTTCGAGAACGTTATTTTAGTAGCCTCAAAACATTTGCCTTAATTGTATTTCCATTGGTTTTGCTACAGTCAAGCCTAGCTCCATTTTATGTACCAATTATTTTTGGGCAAAAGTGGATAACAGCAATTCCAGTCTTGATAGTTATCTGCTTGTCAGCCATACCACGCCCATTTGCTGATGGCGCTTCTATGTTACTTAACTCTGTAGATAAAAGTCATATTAATCTTTACTGGAACCTAATTTTTACTGTGATTTTTACAATTTCATTACTAGTAGCTGTGAAATGGGGAATTTTTTGGGTAGCTGTTGCGGTGTTCATGGCTCATATATTAGCATTACCTCTTTACAGCATTTGGGCTAGTAAATATGTTTTATCTAGAACTCAATCTTTATCAATTGCAAAATAAAAATTTGGCTTTTTAGAAAAATACCTTTTTCTAGCTACATTCATTGCAAAATAACGAATAACAGGGAGGAACTAAAATTAATGACTACCACCCAACCGGAACAATTAAAACAACTTCTGCATAAATCACTAGAAAAATTAGAGACATTTCCAGAGTGTGCATTATTAGACTATCCTGATTATCCTAATATTGGCGATCATCTGATTGCGTTAGGTACTTTACTTTATTTAATCAATGTGCGAAAAACAAAAATTAAATATACTGCCAGTCCTAACAACTTTTCTAGCAAAGTAATGGAAGATAGAATTGGAAAATCTCCTATTTTCCTGCAAGGAGGAGGGAATTTAGGCGATCTTTGGACTGCTCATCAAAAATTTCGCGAACAGATTATTTCCAAATACCAAGATCGACCAATAGTTATCCTACCACAAAGTATTTATTTTGTTGAACAAAGCAATTTAATAGAAGCAGCAAATGTCTTCAATTCACATCCTAATTTGACTTTGTTTGTGCGTGACGAATATAGCTATGAACTTGCTCTAAAATATTTCTACAACTGCCAGGTAATTAAAGCACCTGATATGGCTTTTCAAATGGTCAACTTACCTGGTATCTTATCTAAGTCTAACCATAGTAACTCTATTTTATATCACTATAGAAATGACAAAGAGTTGAATCCAAGTAATTCTCAGACTTCTATCGATCTCCCTAATTTAGTTGTAGAAGATTGGACTTCTTTCAAATATGACACAACTGAACGTATGGAGCGAATTCGGGAAGGCTTGCAAAAAGGTACAGTGATTCCTGGTGAGTGGATATACCGACATCTTTGGAAATACTTCCATCATTATTCCTTTGGATTCAATAGCTTATATAACTCCTCAATGCATCTTAAATCCTTAAGTTATATGCATCATGGAATGTATCAATTCAAGCAGCATCGTCTAATTATTACAAACCGCTTACACGGACATATTCTCTGCATTCTTATGGGTATTCCTCATGTCTTTTTACCTAATGCTTACCATAAAAATGAGGCATTTTATCAAGCTTGGACTTACTCAATTCCCTTTTGCAGATTTGTCAAAGAACCTTCACAAATTCAGGTGGCTGCGCAAGAACTATTAGAATTATTCCTAAACTAACTGGTTTCTGTGCCTACATTAAGAATTACAAAAATCCTTCACTTTCTATCTGATTAAGCTCTATGACCGAAAGCGACTGATGATACAGAGCAACTAAATTTATTTGTGGGTATCATTAATTTTTAATTTTTAATTTTTAATTCGGAGCGAAGCGACGTGACAACTATATCTGTTATTATTCCTGCTTACAATGCTGAACGCACTATTTTAGAAACGATAAAATCCGTTCTTCAACAAACCTTTTCTGATTTTGAGCTAATTATTATTAATGATGGCTCAACCGACCGGACTTTAGAATTATTGAAGACTATTGAAGATTCTCGTCTCAAGATTTTTTCATACAGCAATGCTGGTCTATCAGTAGCTCGTAATCGTGGTATTTCTCATGCCACTGGAGAGTTTATGGCATTTCTCGATGCCGATGACTTATGGACACCTGATAAATTAGAACTACAACTAGCAGCATTACAAAAACATCCAGAGGCAGGACTTGCTTATAGCTGGACTCTGAACATGAGTGAAACAGCAGAGATTTTTCACCCTGGTCATAATGTAGTCTATGAAGGTAATGTGTATGACAAATTATTACTCAGTAACTTTATTTCCAATGGTTCTAATCCTTTAATTCGTAAACAAGCAATTGAATCTGCTGGAGAATTCGACCCCAACGCTTTCTTCTGTGGAAGATTGGGATTATTGGTTTCGTGTAGCACAGCGCTGGGATTTTGCAGTAGTTCCCAAACCTCAAATTCTCTATCGTCACTCTTCAAAATCTATGTCAACTAAAGTTGAGAAGATGGAGAAATATTTGCTTATTGTCTTGGAAAGAGGCTTTCAAGCAGCACCGCCAGAGTTACAAAATCTGAAAAATCAAAGCCTAGCTAATATCTATCAATATTTAACGGGGATGGAACTGGCTCATGTGACTAATAGAGAACAAGTCAACCAAGCTGGTCGCAAATTGTGGAAGACGGTTTCTTTATATCCTCAGATTTTGCGAGAAAGAGTCACTCAGCGTTATTTAATGAAATGGCTGGTAATGCAAGTCCTTTCTCCTCGAATTGCTAAGTACTTGACTCGACCTTTTTCTTTGGCTAGGTCTGTTGCGGTTCCAAAGCTGCAATAAAGACTCTTATTAGAAAGCAACTTTTCGATCCTAATTCGCTAGTAAAATTTAGCAACTTATTGAAATCATATGCCAACTATATCTGTCATTATTCCCGCTTATAATTCTGAGCGCACAATTGCCGATACAATTGTCTCAGTACAACAACAAACTTTTTCTGATTTTGAGATAATTGTTATCAATGATGGTTCAACAGACGGAACTCTTAAGCTACTGGATGAGTTAAAAGATAGTCGTCTAAAAGTCTTTTCCTATCAAAATGGGGGTTTATCAGTAGCTCGTAATCGTGGTATCTCTCATGCCAAGGGAGATTTTATAGCCTTTATTGATGCTGATGATTTATGGACAGCCGATAAGCTAGAACTCCAGTTAGAAGCTTTGCAGAAAAATCCAGAGGCAGGTGTTGCTTATAGCTGGACTTATTTTATGGATGAACAAACTGGAAATTGCCACATGGATCGGCCGATCTTTTTCCAAGGTAATGTTTTGGCTAATTTATTAACCTGGAACTTTATTGCTAGTGGTTCAAATCCATTAATCCGTAAGCAAGCGATTGAATCTGTCGGAGAGTTTGAACCTTCAGTATCAGGAGCAGCAGATTGGGATTATTGGCTGCGTTTAGCTGCAAAATGGTCGTTTGTTGTAGTTAGTAAACCGCAGATTTTTTATCGTCAATCTTCAAATTCAATGTCATCTAAAATTGAATTTATGGAAGACTGCCAGTTCAAAGTATTGGAGCGAGCTTTTCAATCAGGAGCGCCAGAAATTCAAATCTTGAAAAATCATAGTTTAGCTTATGTTTACCGATATTCTTGTAGGCTCTGCTTAACAAGAATTACAGGTTATGAAGGAGTTGAAAAAGCAAGTAAAAAATTGGGGAAGGCAATTCAGCTATATCCAAAAATTATCCTGAAAAAGGAAACTCAAAAGCTAATTATTAAATTGTTGTTGAAAAAAATACTTGTAGAAAATATTTCTGCATACTTGCTCCAGATTATTAGTAAAATTCGCGTTACTCATGTTCAAAAATTAAATATTCATGAAAAAAGAATCGGTTGAAGTAAGTTGTAGTACTTGCCACTTGGTAACTCAATGGGATAGTTACTCAGTCTGATTCTGGATAATGGTGGAGCGATCGCTTGCTTAAGAATTTCAATCAGACTATCCACACGCAGGATAAAATGTATTGTTAAATACAAGATTTGTTTTAATAACGCATACTAGAAGTAAATATCTGAGATTATCCGGTGAAAAGTTAGGAAATGGGACTCGTTCTATAACTAGACGGATAGCCAGGTGGATAAATATCTCACTTTTTTAGATGCTATCACTAGAAGGTGCGATCGTATCCATTAGATAGTATTCCCATTGCCATATCAAAGATTACTGTACTACCAGTAAAACCTGAGAGCAAACTGAAACTAAAGTCAGTCTGGAAAATGAAAAAAGTTTCTGTAATTATTCCGGTTTATGGAGTCGATAAATATATAGCTGCTACTGTACAATCTGTTCTTGAGCAAACCTATACAAATTTCGAGCTTCTAATTATCGATGATGCTTCTTTGGACAGAAGTATAAATATTTGTCAGCAATTTACTGACCCCAGAATTAAAATTATTCGCCAGTCAAATCGAGGGGTATCTGGAGCTAGGAATACTGGTATTCGCCATGCTCAAGGAGAATATTTAGCTTTTTTGGATGGAGATGATCTTTGGTTGCCAGAAAAGTTAGAAAAACAGATTGCTCACTTGGAAAATTCACCAGCAGTCGGTGTTAGCTTCAGTCGTTCTGCTTTTATTGATGAAGCTGGACAAGCTTTAGGTACGTATCAGATGCCCAAGCTTAAAGAAATCACACCGTCCTATTTACTCAGTTGCAATCCGATTGGTAATGGCTCGGCTGCGGTAATGCGCAGAGAAGTTCTAGAAGCGATTAAATTCCAAGATAATGTTTATGGTACTAATGAAGATTGTTATTTTGATGAACGCTTACTCCAATCAGAAGATAACGAATTTTGGATTCGGATTTCCATTAAAAGCAATTGGCAAATAGAAGGCATTCCAGAACCCTTGACCTTGTATCGGGTTAATTCAAAAGGCCTTTCAGCAAATATGCTCAAGCAGTTAGATTTTTGGGAAAAGCTAATTGAAAAGACACGTTCCTACGCTCCAGAAATATTTACTCAAGGGGCAACCCTAGCTAGAGCTTACCAGTTGCAGTATTTAGCTCGTAATGCAGTACGATTACGAGAAGGTTCAATGGCTGTAAAATTAATTAATCGAGCGTTAATAGCTGACTGGCATATTCTTCTGGAAAATCCAAAAAGTACAATTTTGACACTAGTAGCTGCCTATTTACTTTTACTCTTACCTCAAAATGTTTACAATAAATTTGAAACTCTGGTTTCAAATAATATAGTAGGAGCTAACCAAAAACGTCGTATTCTTCAAGAAGATATCTAGAAATAATTTAGAACTTTTTTATCAAAGTTTAAGAACTTTTTCTGCCTAAAGCATAATTGTATTTATTGCATAGTGCATAGTAAATTTCATTAGATATTAATTAAATTAAATCAATGGGAATGGTCAACAATGAAGAAAGTTTCTATCATTATTCCGGTTTATAAAGCAGAAAAATATATAGCTGCTACGCTGCAATCGGCTCTTGAGCAAACTTACGAAAACTTCGAGATTTTAATTATTGATGATGGTACTCCTGATAAGAGTATAGAAATTTGTCAGCAATTTACAGACCCGAGAATTAAAATTATTCGTCAAAAGAATCGGGGTCTACCTGGGGCAAGAAACACTGGTATTCGCCATGCACAAGGAGAATATTTAACTCTTTTAGATGCTGATGACTTATGGTTGCCAGAAAAATTAGAAAAACACGTTAAGCATTTAGATAATTCGCCTAATGTCGGGGTAAGCTTTAGCCGCTCTGCTTTTATTGATGATAATGGCAACCCTTTAGGTATTTATCAAATGCCTCAGATGCAGGGAATAACTCCAGCGATTATCCTTTGCCGCAATCCAGTTAGCAATGGTTCGGTAGCAGTAATTAGAAGAGAAGTTTTTGAAGCTATTGAATTCCAAGACAATCTTTACGGTACAGTTGAAAATTTTTATTTCGATGAGCGATCGCGTCATACTAATGGTGACTCAACAGATGTTGAATGTTGGTTTCGGATGTCTGTTAAGAGCGATCTGGAAATAGAGGGTATTCCTGAAGCTTTGACTTTATATAGGGTAAATTCAGGGGGACTATCAGCAAATTTGCTCAAGCAGTTAGATTCGTGGGAATTGGCAATCTCTAGGGCACGTTTATACGCCCCAGAAATAGTTAATCAATGGGAAACACTGGCTAGAGCTTACCAGCTGCGGTATTTAGCGCGTAGAGCAGTCAGCCTGCAAGATGGTGCAATGGCTGTGAAGTTGGTGAATCGAGCATTAGCAACCAACTGGCATATTCTCTCTAAAGAACCACGCCGTACACTTTTGACTTTGGGAGCTGCCTATTTCCTTCGGCTTTTGCCCCAGTTCCTTTACAGTCGAATTGAGACTGTTGCTTTAAAGACTACAGGATATACTCAAAGACAGCGCATTTCACAAGGCTTAGGGGGGAGCAACGCGATTTCGTGAAGTCGCCCAAAGGACGTGTATAAATGAGCTTTAACGCGGCTTTTGGCTCGAATCACTCATTTGAGTCCCTGTATAATTGGGAACCCAACCTTCGGCGATTGCAAAATAGCGTATCCCTTTGAAATTCAACAATGCAGTTGGGCTGCACCAATGCTCAACGCCGGCGGGGATGTAGAGATAATCTTGTGCCTGAACTAAAAGCTGTACCTGGCTGCCATCAGGTCGCACGAAGCCATAAATCATTTCTCCTGCCAACACGTAGACGGGTTCAGGCGCAGGATGAGTATGGTAGCGACCGTAGGTGGCAATCAGGTGGTGAAGATTGAACGAACCTGGATGCACATTTAGTAAGTCACACCAGAGAGCGCCATTTTCTTGCTGAAGAAATTCAAAGACGCTGTTATGGAGTTCTACGTAATAACGTTTCTCGGTCTCAGTTAAAACGTCCTGGTCTAGCAGATTAGGGAAGAGTAGCGATGTTCCTGGGTCGTAGTGTTTGAGTTGAATGCCAAGAGGCGCAAGTTCGCGGGCTATTTCGTCTAAATCGCTCTCAATCGTACCGTCATCAAGTAGTAGGTTAGCCATGACAAAAAGACTAATTAACTGTTAAGAAGAGTATACTCAATTTTGAGACAGGAAGCCACTATTCCCGATTGAGAAACCGGGGAATAGAGAGTGGAAGAGGCAGGGGAGCAGGGGAGCAGGGGAGCAGGGGAGCAGAGGAGAAGTAGCAGTAAGTCTTTCCCCTCTGCCCCTCTGCCCCTTTGCACCTCTGCCTCTTCGTATGCCCAATGCCCATTAAAAAAATAAATTTATCGCCAGAATGATGCTTATTGGTACCACTAGCATCTAAGCTAGTACGGGTGAACTATATCCAACATGGAATGTCTGACTTAATTCTGTTTTGGCATCGACGCGATTTACGCATTTCTGACAACACGGGACTGGCTGCGGCAAAACGGCAAAGTCCGAAGGTGGTGGGCGTGTTTTGCCTCGATCCGAATCTTCTGGAACGGGATGATGTTGCTCCTGTGAGAGTAACTTATATGATTGGCTGTTTGCAGAAACTCCAAGAGCGATATGCTCAAGTTGGTAGCCAGTTGTTAATCCTCCACGCCGATCCTGTACAAGCAATACCAGCTTTAGCCGAAGCAATAAATGCTAAAGCTGTTTTTTGGAATTGGGATGTAGAACCTTATTCGCAAGAACGCGATCGCACCATTATAAATGCCCTCAAAGAAAAAGGTATTGAGTTTCTTAACCAAAACTGGGATCAAATCCTCAACTCTCCAGAGGAGTTACGCACGGGTAGTAACAGTCCTTACACGGTTTACACACCCTTCTGGAAAAATTGGATTGCCAAACCAAAGGCTCAACCAGTAGAAACACTGCAAAATGTTGAGGGATTAACGGAAGCCGAACAGGAAATTGCCAAAGTTGCAGGAGCCTTGGCACTACCTTCAGCAAAAGATTTAGGATTCATCTGGGATGGTGACTTGATTATTTCACCAGGAGAAGCGGCGGCACAAGAACGATTAGAAGAATTTACTAATAAAGCCATTACTGAATATCAAGAACAGCGCAATTTCCCCGCAGTGGACGGAACATCACAACTGAGTGCAGCTTTAAAATTTGGCGTAATTGGCATTCGCACCGTTTGGCAAGCCACGGTAGAAGCACTGGAAAATAGCCGCAGTGAGGAAACAGCAGTTAATATCCGCACATGGCAACAGGAATTAGCTTGGCGGGAGTTTTATCAACACGCAATGTATAACTTCCCGGAATTAGCTGATGGTGCTTTCCGCGACACCTTTAAGAATTTTCCTTGGGAAACTAAAGAAGAACATTTCCAAGCTTGGTGTGAGGGGAGAACAGGCTACCCCATTGTGGATGCAGCAATGCGTCAGTTAAACGAAAGCGGCTGGATGCATAACCGCTGTCGGATGATTGTTGCGAGTTTCCTCACTAAAGACTTGCTAATTAATCCCCAATTGGGAGAAAATTACTTTATGCAGCACCTAATTGATGGTGATTTATCTGCTAATAATGGCGGTTGGCAATGGAGTGCTTCTAGTGGCATGGACCCCAAACCTGTACGGATTTTTAACCCAGCTAGTCAAACACAAAAATTCGATCCAGAAGGGGAATATATTCGGAAATGGGTGTCAGAATTGCGGTCTGTAGATACAGAATATTTAGTTACTGGGAAAATTTCACCTTTAGAACGTCATGCTGTTGGCTATCCTGACCCAATTGTGGATCATAAAATACAGCAACAGCAATTTAAACAGCGTTATCAACAGCAAAAAATTCTTACTAGTGGTCAGTAAAATTGCTAATTTTTTAATAGACATTTCCAAAAATTCAGCCTACTGGAGAAAAACACATGACCACGATCGCAGTCAAAGACGGCATAGAGATTTACTACAAGGATTGGGGTAGCGGTCAGCCCATCGTTTTCTCGCATGGTTGGCCTCTATCGGCTGACGACTGGGACAACCAAATGATGTTCTTCTTAAATCATGGTTATCGCGTCATCGCCCATGACCGGCGAGGGCATGGACGCTCAACCCAAGGCGCTGACGGACACGATATGGATCATTACGCCGATGACCTCGCTGCGCTTACCGCACATCTCGACTTAAAGAACGCCATCCACGTTGGACACTCGACTGGCGGCGGTGAAGTGACACGCTACATTGCGCGTCACGGCGAAAGCCGCGTCGCGAAGGCCATTCTTATTAGCGCCGTGCCACCACTGATGGTGAAGACCCCAGAGAATCCCGGCGGCTTACCTAAAGAGGTATTTGACGACTTTCAGACGCAGGTTGCCACTAATCGGGCGCAATTTTATTGGGATGTGCCCAGCGGGCCCTTTTACGGTTACAACCGACCGGGTGCGAAAGCGTCGCAAGGCGTGATTGAGAATTGGTGGCGCCAGGGGATGATGGGCGGTAGCAAGGCGCAGTACGATGGCATCGTGGCTTTCTCCCAGACCGACTTTACCGAGGATCTTAAGAAGTTCTCTGTGCCGACTTTGGTAATGCACGGCGATGATGACCAGATAGTTCCCTATGCCGACTCCGCCCCACTCAGCGCTAAGTTGGTCAAGGGCGCGGTATTGAAAACCTACAAGGGTTTCCCGCACGGTATGCCGACGACAAATGCAGACCAAATCAATGCCGATCTCCTCGAATTCATTCAGTCGTAGACGCAAACCATTCGGTTAGTCTCCATACTGCCGCCTCAAAACGTCTAACCAGATGATGTAGCGAACCGCGCTCTGCGATGCGTGGCTTTGGTATAGTGTGTTTGTCCACCTTGCAACCATGTGCGATCGCTTATCTTGTGTCTCGTTAACCCTCAATCTGTCGATAGGGTGTAGCCAGAGGTCATCTTTGGGTTGTGATGTTCAGGTGAGCAGCAATGCGATCGCAGATTCTCGATAGTCTGGGTTAAGGAAAGAACCCAGCATTTCAAGCATCAAGAGTGATTGTCCCTTGCCTCGTAGATACTATAAGGGGCGATCGCCCCAAATCATGCACGATGATGCCAAATAGGCAGTTTTAAATCATTCGTGAAAAAATAACATAACTGGGTAGAAGATATTTGGTTATAACTAAAAACAATCATTCGAGAGTTTCATTTTGATATCAACGCGAATGCTTTTTGCATTATTGAATTGTCGTTGGTTTGAGGTGTTTCTCTACGGTGCGAATTACTCGTCTTTATTATTCAGTATTTAAAGCGGCTCATCAAGTCCTTAGCGTAAGTTTCGGTATCACTGCTCATTTCACCCCGAAAATTATA
Organism: Nostoc sp. DSM 114160; assembly: GCF_053470305.1. Taxonomy (NCBI): domain Bacteria; kingdom Bacillati; phylum Cyanobacteriota; class Cyanophyceae; order Nostocales; family Nostocaceae; genus Nostoc; species Nostoc sp. DSM 114160. The sequence goes on from NZ_JBPFGO010000001.1 coordinate 1,047,887, forward strand.
ATTATTTACGCATTAATCGCCAATAGTATTTTATTTGCAACTTTTTCAATACCTAAAGACCAGTCAACCGCAAACCGATCAGCCAAAATTGGTGAATAGCTATAAACATCTTGTGGTGTCACGTTATACCAGATAGGTATAATAACATTGCGCTTCTCTATAATCTCTCGTGTAAAAACTGAATCATATTCACGCTTTGACCATCCACCGTTGCTTAAAAAGTTTTGGGTTATAATAAACACGCATTTATGACACTCTTTCAAACCGTTCTCAATGCTATCCCTAAGGCTATCTCCAACTTTTAATGAAAATTCATCGTACCAGACTGGACACATAAGTTTTGTAAGATGTACAGCGAGCGGCTCTGCAATTTCCAACTTATCGCGAGAATCATGAGAGATAAACGCCTGTGGCTTCTCAAATTTATTCCGCTGTTCAACATATTCTACGCTTCGGAAAATAAGACTATGACCTTCTAACTTGGACTCGCTGTTCATCTGCTCTTTCAATTGAGCGGAAACTAGTTGCTCTGAATACAAATATACACGCCCTGTAAAAATGAGATGACGTGAATCTTGCATATCTAGATTCGCAAACCCAGAATGTATTTGAACGTCTGTTTCGCTCCACTTTAGTAGATCATTTACTTTATTTAATAATATAGCTTCTGGACATCGCACTTTGTCAGAAAATGGTATATAAAACGATATATAGACTCCACCAGCATCAAAATCAAAATGGACTCGCCCAATAGTTTCTAACAGAACATTACCAAATCTATCACTAAGCGATAGTGTCCGGTGCATAGTAATATTATTTGAGCCATCTTTGATGAAATACTCATAAAGCGATGCCATATGTACCTATTGCTAATTTTGTTTTACCGATGTCTATCTCATGACACCATTATTCTTTAGTATATATGGGTAAAAATTCAAAAAAAGTCCCATTCATATGATTAACGTATAAAATTTGTATAAAATTTTTTCCGCAGTGTGGAAATAAAATCCAGAATAAATCTTGCTGGCAGCGATTGTCCCCCGTGTTTCTATTCCGTCAAACCCGAAAGTGAATTGCTCCTAAAACGGGATTCATTGATAAGTTACGTCTTGACAGGTAAACGAGAAATTGTCCATAAGATGAGCAGGAAGATTAAGTAAATTGCACCAACTAATCCAAACTCAATCAGAGGAATATAGGTAACTTCGTAAATTCTGCCCAAGCCGCGTTCAGTCAGTGCATAAACGGTCAGGACACTCACTAAAAAGGCTGCGTAGATAGTACGTTTAGCCCAGCTACCCACAGGTAAACCGTGAAGCTGAGTAAGTACCAAAATGCCAAAAAAACCAAAAAGAAATGTGGGCCATTTGCTTTGTCCTAGTATTAATGACACGATTACACTATGTAAAAGCACGGAAGCCTCCAAAGTAAATGTCCACCAACGGTTTACATGGGTGCGGTTAAAAATCAAGGAAGATTGGAGCAAAAGCAAGAACATATAGAGAAAACCAATCAAGTGCCCCAAAGTCGCTTCCATTGGGTGATACCAGAAGGTGTAGATGGCGGCGAAGGAGAAAAAATAGCCGTGGTACAGTTTGATAATTTGCAAAAACTGTTGATGGAAGGGAACAGAATTGCCAAAAAATAAACCGCGTCGAGGTGTTTCTAAAATCAGTACGAAGACTAGTAAGAGTACAACTGCACCTTGAGAAGCCCAAATTGAAGTATCTTGAGCTAGAGCATCGTACCAAATATATGTTTGGAGAAAGTGTAAAGCGATGAATACACTATTAATGGCAAGCATGAGGTAATTTATCGGATGCAACGCCGATTTGTATTTCAACTGCGATCGCTGCGCCCACAAGATACACGCCCAGATGCTAAACTGATGCCCAATGTACATACCCCAAGCCGTTGCTCGACTCCAAAAGGTTGGTTGGGGAAGCTTCCAGTAGTACCAGTTTAATCCTTGATCGGGAAGTTTGATAATGCTTGCAGGAATGCTCCCACCGATCCAAATTGCGTAGGTGAGGAGGATGCTTACAAAGATGCCTAAAAATAATACTCGGCGACCCTGTCATATTAATTTTAGATTTTAGATTTTAGATTTGGGATTAAAAATTTTTAATACAAGGCTGTTTCAAAAAATTATTAAGCTTTGAAATCAAGATTGTCAGGCGACACGTTCTGTTTTTGGCTCAGATGCGCTTTTAGTTACTCGCAAACTAAGAGTCAAAGCTACTACCATTACTAAAGTTCCACTTAAAAAAGGAGCAGAACTCCCAAATTTCATAAAACTCACCCCTGCCCACGTTGGCCCGGCGATGCGTGCCAATGCAGAGCAAGAACTGGCAATTCCTAATATTTGTCCTTGTTCTTCTGGGGATGTCATCTGAGAAATTAAGCTGTTCAATATTGGTTGGCTGACACTAATTCCCCATGCTACAAGTGTGGTGGCGACTAATAAGAAAATTAAGCTTTGCGAGAATCCAATTAACAGTAATCCTAAACCTAATCCTAATATTCCCAAGATAAGTAACTTGATTTCACCTAATTGTTTCTTGAGAAATCCGATTAGTCCTCCTTGAATTATTGTGCTGACAATCCCCATGAAGGCAAAAAGATAACTAGCTTGTTGAGGGCCCCAATTTAATTGCTGCTTAGACCATAAAGCTAATGTAGAGTCCATAGCTGCAACAGCAAAGGTGACTAAAAAGTAGATGCCAACAAGTACACAAAACTGCGATCGCTGTGACAACTGTAATAAGTTTAGCGATCGCTGACGATGGCGATGAAGTTGGATTTTAGCTTTAGTCTCAGAATTTAGAGATTCGGGAAGTAATATCAAAGCACAAAGAAATGCTAATAAAGATAATCCGGCTGCAAACAACGACGGTAGATGAAAGTTAGCGTTGTTCGGATCTGACCCGATTAAAAGACCTCCAATCGCTGGGCCGAGAATAAACCCAAGACCAAAAGCTGCGCCGATTACACCCATGCCACGAGCTCGATTAGTTGGCGTAGTAATATCTGCTATGTACGCCTGAGCAGTGGCAATATTCCCTGACATAATTCCGGCCAGACTACGAGCAATAAACAAAATCCATAGGGAGTTGGCAAAACCTAAGCCTGCGTATGCAATTACCGAACCGAATAAAGTCAGTAATAAAATCGGACGGCGACCGTAGCGATCGCTAAATCTGCCCCATAATGGTGCAAATAAGAACTGCATTAAAGAATAAGTAGCTACAAGTAAAGTCGCTTCATTAGGTTTTGCACCAAATTGTTCGGCATACAAAGGCAGTATCGGCAGAATAATTCCGAAGCCGAGCAAGTCTATAAATACACTCAAAAATAAGACGAATATAGCCCTGCGATTATTTTTACTCTCCATCTGGGCAATTCCATTTGATAAAAAAGATGTGTGAATTAAATTAGTTTTAAGGACATTTGGGAATGCTTGATTGTAAAAATTTATTAATTACAAACAGTCATCAGTACAAGCAAAGTGTTTGAATTTCAGTGTGGTTGAGCAAAATAGCATGGAACAAACCCATGATAAAAATCAAGCCAATAATACTACTAATTAAAGCAACTATAATTTCGTGCTTCCGTATGGCTTTTTGAATCTTAGCGTCTATGATGTTTTCTAATTCTTTGTATAACATTGAGTTGAATTTGATTAAAGACAATAATTATCTGGAACTTATAGCCGTAGTCACACAGGTTAGGACATTTGAAAAGGGTGAATGCTAGAGTTAGCAATAGTTTTACCTCCAGCAAGAACTGCCCGGTTGTTGAGTTTCGACTACGCTCAACTGCCGCGTAGTCGAAACACTGCCTCCTGCTATACGTTAGGTACTTACATAAGTTAGATTATGTCCGAAATCTCTAACTTATTAAATGAAAACTATTTCAATACAGCGCGAATGTCAATAACTTTTACGCCGTTTCAAAACACCACCTGAAATACCAAAAGCTAATATCGCTAAGGTATAAGTTGGTTCGGGAACTGCAAGAATACTTACCTGATTAATAGCCAAGCCGTATTGTGGAGCAGAACTGCTAAAAACAAGCCGTGAGATGTTTGGAGTGTCACTACGAATCCCCAAGAATACTGCCGAATTATCTAATGCTAAGGACGAAATATTTGGAACTGAGAAAGTACCCAATAGGTTATTAGCTTTATCAAAAGCGGCGATCGAATTTTCAATTTTCAATTTACTAGTGTCTACAGCTATCTGAGTTCCAGCGCCAAAAACCGGCTGGGCAAAACTAATCGAAAAAGGCCCGCCGTTCCCCTGAGTACCAGGATCGGGAGTACCAGGAGGAAGAGGGATAAAACCTGTTGGATCTATACCTCCGAAGAGAATAAAATCACCTAGAGCGAAGTTACTCCGAATGCCAGGTGGAGGTAAAGTTTGAAAAACAAATGGTGGAGTGATTTGAGGTTTATTAGTTGGAGTTATATTTATATCCAAGCCTAAACCACGTTGTGATGTCGCTGAAAAAGAGTTAGGTAAAAAAGCCGAAAAATCAGGAGCAGAGGGATTAAATACTTTACCTAAACTTTCCCAATTAACTTCATCATTGCCTCCTAAACCAGCGCGCTCAGTTACTAAAAATGTAGCGGCTTTAACTGGTAATGGGAGAACCGTTATTATAGCTGCGATCGCTGAAAAATATTTTACCGATAGTTTATTAAATAATCGCTCGATCGTAACTCCCACAAGGTTTTCTCCTTAATTTTTTTAAGATAATATCATCAAAATGCAACAATTAAATATTGACGATCGAACAATAGACTTCTTGGCATTTGTAGGGAAAAGGGTAAGGGGGAAAGGGAAAAAGAATAAAAAAACCTTTCCCCTTTGACCTTTCCCCTTTTCCCGCAAGAGTGCAAAAGTTACTTTTGCAAGAGGTCTAATGCCTTGCTCAGATCGAGAGAGTGAAAGCAACCGCTGCGATCGCTCCGACTGAGCTTAAATGTTTCATTGGCGATCGTTAGCAGTCAACTTGTTATTGTTCTCTCTCCACCATCAATTAGATTGTTTCCAAGACTAGCAGAGATATGGTCATTGCCTCCACGAGCAAAAATCCGGTTGTAATTACTAGTATTCTCTCAATAAATCATCGTTAGGAATATCAATAATCATAAATATAAAATATTCCTTGATAGTTTTCTATATCAAACGTAGTTGATATTTGTATTATTGACATAATACAAATATCAAAATTATAAATTTCTGATGAAATCTACCTCAAAACAGTTAATCATATTTTATATCTCTGGTGAAATAAAAATGCGATTGTTTATTTTTTTAAACTATTTTATTTCTTCAAGGTTATCAAAATGCGGGCGCTATCGTGTTGAAAATATGGGCAAGCAATAAAATATAGGATTCATACAGCAGATTTCAACTTTTTTACGAATGCGAACAGCGTGTTGGAGACAGAGGCTACGTCAACGTCAGGTAAAGAAATATCTCACCCACGCGATCGATCGCGCTTATCCGAACTCAACTCTTAGCGTACTAGTGCAGGCAATGCCCGACTTGTTCGCTCTTAGCATTCCCACTATGAAAGCAAGTGGGGTGAGGGTTGAGTTCGGGTGTACTTCCAACAAATAGATTATGCAATATTGTAGGGTATTTTTTTATTTGTCATATTATGTCTGGCTAATTAGTTATAACGTGAGTTCGACGAGTGCTATTACTGGTCCTGTTACTGGCCGGCTTAATGCTCCTCTTTTAGCCGAGAATGTGAATCAAACTTTCACCAATAATATCAATTGGTCAAATCTCTTCAGTTTGCCAATTAGCAATGAATCTGCCATCAGGGAGAGTCAGATTCCAATATCCTGCTCTGACAAGACTTGGGCGTTTCTTTCCCCAGTAGCATATCGCTCCAACAGTTCTTCAACAGTCAGTTTTCGTCTCATAATTTATTTCTGGTATCAACTAACACATATATAGCGGTCGCCAGGTAGGTTAGGACATAAACTGAATATAGAACATAGACACCAAGAGACTTTCAACCCTGTCCTCTGTCACCTGTTCCCTGTCCCCCTGCTATAACTCTAACCCGAATGGCACTAACAAAAGCTGAAATAGTTGCCTGGTAAGGGTTTTAGAAAACTAATACTTTTAAGGGCAAGAATCAGAATAATCTGCAACTCTCAGTTTGCGATCGCTGCTTCATTAGCCTACATTTTTCCAAAGTGATGAAACCCCTGTAAATAATACATTTACGCTTTTCTTAGTGCCATTTGTTCGAGAGATTTCTCTTTTCCTTTCCAGTCATCCTTGAGTATTACTACTCATTTCGACTGAACGAATCACACGCAAACTTATGCTTACAGTCACATGATGTTGGTTACACCTACAGAATGGGAACTCTAACTAGGAAGTTGATATCAATTTTCTAGAGTAATTACTTATGTCTGATTTTGATAGCGCTGTACCTAATCAGCCGTCATTGTGTGGTTTGCCGCGTAGCTTGAGTTCTTGGGAGACTTGGGCGTTTGGTTTAACATCCCATCTTGGTTGGACATCAGTAGTGCCGGCTATTCATGCCGCTTTGGGAACACAAGCTATTTTTGTTTGGATTCCTGGTGTGATTGTTGGGATGTTACTGAATTATCAGATGAAACATTTAGGTAGAAGTTTATTTGATGTAGCTGGCGGAACACCTAATTACACAACTAAAGTCTGGCAGCATTGTCCAATAATTGCCCGCTACGGGGCAATAGGATATCTTTTGGCTTGGCTTTCTTTCCTGTCAGTAAATGCTGTTGTGCTGACAGATTTAATCAAAGTGAATCTTGAGGCATTAGGTATAAGTGTTCCAGAGGCGATTCTCAGGATTAGTTTTATATTATTACCCTTTGTGGTTGCATTCAGTGGTACGCGTGCATTAAGCATTCTACATTTATTTTTTGCAATTCCTGCCTTTACCTTGCTATTTACTTTTTGTGTACAAGGTCTGGGATTTTTAGCTTTTTCTAGTAATAGTCCTGGCTTTTTTCCGAATAATTGGTCATCTTTGAGCTTTATTGATTGGGCAAAATGGTTTTATTTTGTTAGCTATGTAACTTATAGTAGTGAAACAGCCTCATCCTTTGTTGCTGATAGCCGTGAGCCTCATAAAACTCTATGGTTTCTCGAGATTGCTGCTTGGTTAATGTTACCAGTAATGGTTGGTGGTTCTTGGGTAATCATGCGTTTAGCAACAGTTCCAGATTTAGGTGATAACAGCTTTTTAAATTTTGTTGCAGCTTCTACACCATTTTGGGGAAATTTTGCTCCGGCGAGTGCTACTTTTTTACTAGCCGGTTCTTGTTTATTAGGTTCAGCAACGACTGTTTCTAACTGTCCCCGAATTATCTATCAGTTAGCTGTAGATAAACATCTTGCACCAGTTTTTTCTGTAGTCTCACCACGTGGAGTCTTTGGCCCGTCTTTGGCTTTGAGCCTAATTTTGGCATTGATTTATTTTCTTTGGGGTAATGTATCTCACATCATTGCAGCTACAAATGCGGCTTGGTTTATATCATTCATACTGCTGCATTTAGGTTTATGGCAACAACGAGCAAAGTTCGATGTAGTGCTGCCACCGCTGACTTTGGGAGTATGTTTGTTAGAAATAGTAATTTTATTAACGGCAAGCTATGCTTGGGGATGGCAAGATTTTTTAACTGGCTTATTAGTTCCGTTTGGTGTATTAGCAATTGATGTATTAGTGCGCCAGATTCGGATGCCAATTTTTCGTCCTAATTGGTGGTTAAAACTTTATTACTCACGGCGGCAGAAGCTATTTCAAGATTCGGTGATGTTACAAGTGAGCATCTTAATTCTTCTGTTGTGTAGTGCGGTTTTAGTTGGCTGTTTATTTGGATGGAATTGGCATAAAGCTGCAACTGTAAATTTTGAAAATTTAGTTGTGGTTTTGCTGATGACGGTAGCATTTGTAGGAGTAGCTATAGCCTGTTGGACAAGTTTACCTCAGGTAATGGCGATCGCGGAAGCAAGAGAGGCGGCAGAACATCTTTTTCAGATTGCCCAAGATGGTATTGTCGTTACAGATGAACAAGGTATAGTTTGGCAAGCAAACCCAGCAACTGAATTTTTTTTTGGTGTGAATCCACATACGCTTTTGGGACATCACCTCAACAAATGGTTGCCAGAACTTACTAACTATCCCCAACAGTGGACAAGACGTAGCGAACACACCATAATTTATAATTCTAAAATCAAAAATTTGGAAGTTTCTATCTCAGACAGACCCCATCAGAACTTTCAAGAATATGTCGTTATTCTCCATGATATAACCAAGCGCAAACAAGCAGAAGAAGTATTGCGACAATCAGAAGCACAATTACGGCAAGAGGCTACACAATTAGCTACTCAACTGGTGCAAAGTGAAAAAATGTCCAGTTTAGGACAGCTAGTAGCAGGAGTAGCGCACGAAATTAACAACCCAGTCAACTTTATTTATGGTAATCTTACACCAGCTAATGAATATATCCAAGATTTACTCAAACTGTTGCAACTTTATCAACAACATTATCCTAATCCAGTAGCAGAAATCCAAGACGAAGCAGAAGCAGTAGACATTGATTTTTTACTCACAGATTTGCCACAATTGCTAACTTCGATGAAAGTTGGAGCCGAAAGAATCAAAGAAATTGTCCTATCTCTGCGAAATTTTTCTCGCTTGGATGAGGCAGAAATGAAAGAGGTAGATATTCATCATGGTATCGATAGTACTTTAATGATACTTGAGCATCGTCTTCAGGAGCAAGCTAAATGTCCAGGGATAGAAACAATTAAAGAATATGGCAATATTCCATTAGTAGAATGCTATGCTGGACAACTCAATCAAGTATTTATGAATATATTAACAAATGCGATTGATGCTTTAGAAGAATTATGTATGACTGGACAAAATAATCCTCATCCTCAGATTCGGATTAAAACTGAACTTGTAAATACTAATCAGGTAATTATTCGCGTTGCTGATAATGGTTCTGGTATGTCAGAAAATGTACAAAAAAAATTATTCGATCCTTTTTTTACTACTAAACCCATTGGTAAAGGTACTGGATTAGGCTTATCAATTAGTTATCAAATTATTACAGAAAAACATCAAGGAAAATTGCGTTGTGTTTCTTGTCTCAATCAAGGAACAGAATTTGTAATTGAGATTCCCCTACGTCAGCCGTACTAAATATAAAACAATGAAATAACAACGACTATTCTACGAGTGCCAGTGTAGACTTTCTCCAGCAGACTAACGACGGGCGGTGGGATTTCGGTTGTGTTGCAAAAACTAGGACTGGTCTGGTAGCAAAATAGTTGTGCCAGCCCCTGGAGCGGTCTTTAACCGGACATAATATCAGTCCCCTATGGCAATTTATAACTACCAACACGTAGATTTAACTGACCTTGGCGCGGGTTATGGCTGAATATAAATGCACCTTCTTCGCTTTCCCCACTAGATAAAAAGTCAATTTGTTGCTCTCCTGTTTCTGTAACTTTGCCGTCAATCATTAACTCAGCCATAATCTGAACTGACTCAGCTGTATCTCCTCCATTATTCACAACTTCAAAAGGAACATAAAACTGGCCATTAATTTCTCGAATTGTTTGTTTTTTAGTGACAGAAAGGATCGGAGGTTGATTTTTTTCGTTCAGCCAAGTGTACCCTACTAGAATCACAATGATTGCTAGGATGAATGAGGCGATGCTGAATGTTATCCACTCAGCTATTGAGCGCTTTGGTTGTTCTGTTTCAGTCATATAGGACTCATATTTGATTTTTGAAAAAACTCAGTACACCTTAGAAAGCTTTCTTTCCTGTTCCCTATTCCCTATTTCCTGTTCCCTACCCACGCAAGTAAATTCTCCGAATCAAACCGGATTCCTATATTGCTAACCTTCCGGCTGCACCACCAATGGTTGCGGGTAAACCCAGTATCAATGTATGATCCAACCACATTGTCCAGGGGTCGCTAAAAGTTAATTTTTGAAAGAACCACAGCATAAAAGCGCCTGCTAGCAATGATACTAAGTAGGACATAATAGTTTCGCTCGATGGTCGTTGAAAAATTCCCTTTTGCTCTTTACGTTTTTGCTGGTTAGAAAAACCTGCCTGAAATACAATGCCATAAGAAATCAGCAAAGATGCGGCGATCATTGCCAACTCCCAAAGTGGAGAGGTTGCGGCTGCTAGCATAGGAACTTCATCAGTGGGAGCGATGTTAAATGCAATTATGGTTGCACCAATCAGGGTTCCACCCACATCTACAAAAGTGGCTTGTAACTCATCACCTTTGTTCTTGGTTGTGTTATTTTCGCGATCGCTTCCTTGTCCTTTTCCATTGCTGTTTTCAGTCTCTCCCAAAAACTGATTCGCTAATGCTACACCGAGAGCGAACGGCACACTTTCAAAGATAATTTTACCTAAAGATTCTTTTAGGGAGGTTTCTGGTGTCAATTCTTGCAATAGTAATAGCACAAAGGTAGAACAAGCTATGCCGATCGCGATCGCTTCTACGGTATCCATTACGGCTTGATGAGCGAGGCCTGTATATCTGCGTTTCCGAAAGCCTTCTGTGTAATTGAGCAAGTAAACCACAATAAACATTAATGCGATTGCCGTCATGAGAAATTGTGCTTTTGCCAGCGATCCAATCCACCAAACCTCCATTGTGTACAGCAAGGGTATGCCAAACAAAAAACCTCCACAAGCACCTCGAATGATGTCATTAATCTCATTCTTCCAAACATTTTTTTGACTGTTCGTTGGCACTCCTTTATTTTCCTTTTATTGAAATTTTGTTTTAATTTATAGTTCATTTATCTGCGAAAAAGTTATTTTTTTAATATATATAAATTTTATTTATCATATTTTCATGTTTGTATTATCTGCTACAGTACTGACCAGCATCTATCTTAAGATGATATAATTTACCAAAATATTCTCTCCGTTGATGGAAGTAAAAAACAATACACAGTTGTTAAATTATCTAATAGCTTTAGGGACTTACAAGTAATAAGATAAGCAATATTTTATTACTGTAGGGTGAGCGTCTTGCCCGTCCCGTGAAATGGGCGGGCTTTTCGTGCCACTTTGCAAGTAGTAATTTATTTAGGACTTAGGACTTCGCAAGTGTCACAAAAAAATCGGATTTGTAGTTTGCAGTAAGGGTTTTAGCCCTTATTTTGAAAACTAAAATCCTCTCTTCTCTTTCAGAGACGCACTCGCGTTCGAGACGCTACTTCGGCTTTGCTCAGTACAAGTGCGCGAACACTACGAACTGAAAATAATATGCCAGTTGCGTAAGTCTTGTTATCTTTGGAGTTCTCTAAATCAACTACAAGCTGGAGATAAAAACCATGAGTGTCGAAAAGAGAATAGAAGCGACTGCAAAAAATATTGAAGGAAAAATTCAAGAGATTGTGGGTGAAGTCACAGGTAATCCACAAGATAAAACTGAAGGGCAAGCAAAGCAAGCTGAAGCCCAAATCGATCACACCGTAGAAAATATTAAAGACGAACTGAAGAAAGCTTTAGAATAATTGCGCTAGTCTAGTACAAATAGCGATTTTAACGATGAGTGACTCCTAAATTTGTAACATTGATTGCTCCACTTTCTATAAGTTAGTGGGGTTTTTTATTGCGTCAAATCTGAAAGTATTAGATTCCATGCTCTGGATGGAAATGCCTGATTTAACGTGAATTCGACAAGTCTTATTTAACCTCTCCCCCAACCCCAATACGGTTCAGATAAGCATTTTGAACTCAAAATAGGGTTTGGGGAAAAGGGAAATGGGTAAGGGTTAAAGGTTTTTTATTCTCCTTTCCCCTTTACCCTTTCCCCTTTAACCGAACCGTATTGCCCCCAACCCCTCTCCGACACGGAGAGGGGAGCAAAAAGCTTAATTTTTCGTTGCTCCTCCCTTTGGGTTTCAAAGAAGGAGGCTGTCCGGGAGAGGTTCATCGAACTCACTCACGTTGATTTAGAGGTTCTGCCTCCAGTCAATGATTGCAACACATCCATTTGTAAAGACGCGATTCATCGCGTCTCTACAACTATTTGTTGCATTCTTTTCTCAAAAATAAATTATCCCAAATTATTTATAGATTTGTAGGGGCGCAAAGCCTTGCGCCCCTACTTAACCGGGCGGGGCTGCTTCTTCAAAGGGACGGATAATCGCCGGGGCTGGTGTAACTTCTGGTTTAAAGATTCCTTGCAATGCTTGTTCTAAGGTTTGCGCCATGACAATCCGGTTTTCATAAGCTACTACTACTCGTACCAAGGTTGGCAGACTATTCTGTGTGGCTTCTAGATAGATTGGCTCGACATACAGCAGCGATTGCTGAATGGGAATTACTAGTAGATTACCTTGAATCGCTCTCGAACCCTGGCGATTCCATAAGGAAATTTGCTGAGAAATTACTGGGGTCTTGGTTAATCCGCGCCTCGATTTGCTCTGTTCCGTAAATCAGGCGTTCTTTAGGAAAGACATATAGCAGCAGCTTACCGTAGTTTTTGCCATCCGATCGCGCCGCTAACCAAGCGATTAAATTAGTCCGCTGTTTGGGAGTATAAGGTAAAAACAGCAGAAATTCTTCTCTACGAGAGCCTTCGCGAACGCCAACAAAGTCTACAGTGGGTAAACTAGTAATCAAATAATACGGCTCTACCGGACGGGGTTCACTACCATAGATTTCATTAGGAATCTGCCACTGGTCTTCCCGGTTGTAAAATACTTGGGGGTCGGTCATGTGGTAAGTCATCAACCGCTCAGATTGAATTTTGAAAAAGTCCTCCGGATATCGGGTATGACTGCGGAGATTGACTGGCATTGTACTGAGCGGTTTGAACATATTGGGAAATATCGCTGACCAAGTAGCAATAATCGGATCGCTGCGATCGGCAATGTAAAACTTCACAGTGCCGTGATAGGCATCGATCGCTACTTTGATAGAATTGCGAATGTAATTGATACCATCGCTACCAGTGTCTGAGTAGGGATAGCGATCGCTCGTTGTGTAAGCGTCAACAATCCAATAAAGATAACTGGGATTGCTGGGAAAATCTTGATTAGCAGCAGCAGCAACTAAATAGGGGTCGCTGTCAAATTTCAAAAAAGGGGCGATCGCTTGAATTCTTTCCTTGACATTTCGTCGCAGTAGCACTTTTGTTTCTGGCAAAAAGTCCCGTGTCAGCACCATCTGCCAATCTTTCAAATACATCGCAAATAGCCACCGTCGCCATATTGAACCGATTTCAACGCCACCTAGACCCTCATAAGAGTTGTAAACATTATCACTACCGCTAGGGTAGTCTAGCTCTCTAACTTTTGTGCCAGTCATTACATAAGTATTCGTAATTTCACCGTAATAAATCCGGGGTTGCCCAATGGGAATACTTTCACGAACGGCTTCATTAGAAGTTGTGAGAGCGCTACTATTACCGCTAATATCTTTAACAAAATATTCTGGTAGTCCACCCGGCCCAACTGTATTAACTGGACTAACAGTAAACCCGAAACCGTGGGTATAAATTAAATGACGATTAACCCATGTTTGAGCTTCCTGTGGTACGGCAGTGTAGTCTAATTCTCGCGCGGCAATCAATACTTGCCGCCGTTCTGTTGAGTCTAGGGCTTCTTGCTTAGGTTCTGGCGGCTTTTGGGGGGCTGGTGGTCGAGGTGAAGGTTCATCTGTTTTGAGAGTATATCGATCGATATCGGCATCGGGGAACCGATAATACGGCCGAATTTGTTGCAGTTGACGATTAGTTTCTAAAAGTGGTCGCTCATCCCAAAGGCGAATATTGCGAATTGTCGAGGCATTATTTTGAATATCAACTTCAGTCAGTGTTCCTTGCGGGTTGAAGCTTCTAGAATCGATCGCCTCTAAATCGAATGCTTGGCGAGTTAAGGCAATAGTCCGCTGAATGTAGGGTTGCTCTCGTTGCAACTCATTAGGTTGAACAATTAAATATTGCACCACAGTAGGTAAGACAACATCAGCAGCTATAACTAATACTAAATAAACCCCTAACCCATAAAAGACAAAGCGAGGATACCGAGATTTGGGTTTCCAGAAAAACGTTCGCCAAAGGAGGTAAAAGGCGATCGCTACTGCCACAATGCACAAAACGGTGTAAGCTGGCAACTGGGCTGTGACATCGGTATAGCTAGCACCATAACTCACTCCCCGGCTAGAATACACCAGTTCATAGCGACTTTGCCAATAACTAAAAGCCACTACCAGCATCAACAAGCCACCCATACCGAATAAATGACGCTGCTGCTGGGGTGAAAAACCAGGGAAAATCCCCTGACTCAAACTATCCGCCGACAAGAGATAAGTGAGAGCAACGGCGACGAAGCCATACAAACATAAACCCATCAGCCAGAGTTCTAGCAGTTCCCAAAAAGGTAAAGAAAATACGTAAAAGCTGATATCTCGACCAAATAAAGGCTCAGTCCTGTTGAAAAGGGTAGGGTGCAAATATTCCAGCACCTTGGGCCAGTGTCGGAAGATGATGAAGGCAAAAATGGGACTAGAGAGAATTGCGATCGCAGTCAGTAAAAATTGCGGATAGATTAAAATGGCGATCGCTACTCCCCCAATTAAACCGAGATACCAGACTTGAGAGAGAATCTGCTTCAAAAGTTGCCAGATTGTCTCTGGTCGAAATAGAGCGGGAACGGGTAGAATAGCCTGATTGACTGGAGAATGCCAGTAGAAAAGAGCAATTTGACCATAGTGAGCCAGCATTAACCCAATTAACAAGCTCAATATCAGAGTTAAGGGTAATAACCAGTGCAATTTTAATGCTTGAGGGCGTTGCGGCGCAAGTATCCGGGTTTCGTTGCGTCTTGGATAATTAGGACTGAGAAAACTTGTTAATTCACTGTTGAATTCTGGTTGCTCAATCTTTACAGACTGGGAATATTTTAGCCGTTGTGCTAAAGCCAGGTTTAACAGTAGATAGGCAGCAGTTATTCCAGCCACAACTACCCACAAAATACCACGGGTCAGTAGCCTCAACAAAAATACTTGAAGATAGCCGACTTCCCGAAACCAAAAAATTTCTGCTCCCAGACGGGAACCCAGATCCAACAGTAGCCACAGCCCCAAAAATCCGATTAATAGCCTAAAGCCCCATTTCCAATACATTGATATGTAATTTAAGAAGAACGCCAATTCTCTATTTGCAAGCCGTTTACTCTTTGAAATTCTCAAACATTAGATGTTACAACAATATGATTGTGAGTTAGTGCTGTTGCTGCGATCAATACATCATAAGAACCGATAGGAGTACCCGCTGTTTTCAAAATACTTCTAATTTGGGCAGCTTGTTCTGCTTCTTCCACACCAAAAGGTAAAATTGTAATCGAACCTAACAATGCTTCAATCAATGATTGGATTTTTAAGGCACGTTGAGGATTGATTGCTAATCCGTACTTAACCTCCATTACTGTTAAGGAAGAAATAAAAATATCTGTGGGAGTAGTAGACTTTAATAGCTTGAGAGTATTTTTTTCTCCCTTGACAAAATCACTAATGACGCAGGTATCGAGTAAATAACCCATCATTAAAACTCGATTTCGTTAGGTGGTAGCAGTTCGTCTCGGTAGGACTCAAAAATAATACTTTCTACTACACCTTGATGTTGCATAATAGTTTCTGGCCAAGTTATAGGCTTTGTTTCTAAGAAAGTAACAAAGACTTTGCTTTCAGTAATACCTTGTGGTTTTTCAGCTAGTTCGATTTTGCCGTTTCTATAAATTCCTTCAATCGTTCGTAGCATTATTTTTACCTCCTATGGAAATTCTAGTAGTATTTATTACCGAGTTGGTGGTTCATGATGCCTTGTCGAACTCAATAGACTTCTTGGCATTTGTCGGGAAAAGGGAAAGGGATAAGAAAAAACCCTTTCCTTTTTACCTTTCCCCTTTGCCCACTCTTGCAAAAAGAGTTTTGCAATGATCGCTAATTGAAATTCTATACCTTCTAGTTGCAATTCTAGCCAGTTGCCCTCGCTCGACAAGCGTGCTATATCAATCTTGTAGCCACTACAGCACTCTCATAACTGGCCGACGCCAGGACAATAAAACGACGATGAATTCACTTGGATCTCAGTCGAGAGTTGAACTACAAGATCGAGGGATGTCTCCTTTGAACAACCCCAAGGATTGGTCATGGCCATTCTGGGCTGCTGTCCCACTTTACCCCTACGGCAGGCGGCGGACACTTCGTCAGGAAATAGTTCAGGACACTATCTGGACATTCGATCAGCTTCACGGCATTCTCTACACCATCGTGCCGATTCGTATGACTATCGTCAAGCTCGCCGCTGGAGGGCTTCTGGTTTATGCACCCGTTGCTCCCACAACTGAGTGTGTTCGCTTGGTTAATGAGTTGGTAGCAAAGCACGGTGAAGTTAAGTATATCTTACTGCCAACCAGTTCTGGTCTGGAGCATAAAGTCTTCGTTGGCCCCTTTGCTCGTCGCTTTCCTCAAGCACAAGTCTTTGTTGCCCCGCACCAGTGGAGTTTCCCGTTCAATCTGCCGCTTAGTTGGCTAGGCTTTCCCCAAAAACGAACTCAAGAACTCCCAGAGGACTCAAGCCTTGCTCCCTTTGCTCTGGAGTTTGACTATGCAATATTGGACATCGACTTGGGACGAGGATCTTTTGCAGAAGTTGCATTGTTTCACAAGCGATCGCGTACTCTGCTTGTAACTGATTCTATACTTTCTGTGCCAGTTGACCCACCAGAAATTCTCCAATTAGATCCTTATCCCTTACTGTTTCATGCCAGGGATAATGCCTGGGAGACGATCGAGGACAATGAAGACAACCGCCGCAAGGGATGGCAACGTATATCACTGTTTGCGCTTTACTTCCGTCCAAGTGCTTTGGAAGTTGCTTCAATCGGACAGATGTTTCGTGATGCTCTCAAAGCACCACAGCGATCGCTAAAAACGTACTTTGGTTTATTTCCTTTTCGCTGGCAAGAAAACTGGAAGCAGGCATTCGACGCTCTACGAGGTCAGGGACGACCATTTGTCGCACCGATTTTGCAAATCCTCATTTTTCCTCAAGCACCAAGCCAAGTCCTCAACTGGGCTGATACAGTTGCAAGTTGGGATTTTCAGCAGATTATTCCCTGTCACTTTGACTCGCTAATTAAAGCAAATCCGCGTCAATTTCGGCAAGCATTTGCTTTTATGGAAAAAAATCTTTCTTCTAGCGAAAGCCAGCTTCTATTGGAGGAAGACTTAAAATTCATTCAGGAACTAGAAGCGGGTCTAGTTAAACGGGGTATTGCAACGCCAGCTAAAGAGAAATTGTAATCAATTAGGTGAATTAGTTAAAACCTCAGCGATCGCCTGGGAAATCGGTAAACCAGGACAGCGTTCCAGCCAGAAGAACTCGCCAACTGGGTTAACTTCCAGGAATACATGACGACCATCAGGAGTCAAAATAATATCAAGCGCCCCATAATTTAAACCAAATTCTGCCATGAGTTTGAGCAATTTCTCTTCGACATCTTCGGGCAAAGTGTATGACTCCCAAGCGTCGAGTAAGGCGATTCCCTGTTTGCGCCAGTCGTAACGTGCCTTATCCAAAGCTTGAGAATTAACCGCAGCCGTTAGCACGCGTTTACCGACAATAATTGTCCGCAATTCCAATGCTTTGGGAATCTTCTCTTGAAATGTCATTGGGCAGAAACGCAAACCATCAAGGTTGTCTAGATCCTCTGAGGAAATTGGATTTGTAAACACAACTTTTTCTCGCCCTTGTTCATCATAAATAGCGAAAGAAGACAGCATTTTGGTAATCATTCCCTGCTGACACTCTTGGGCAAATTGCTTTACTGCTATGGGATTATTTGTGGTCAGAGTGCGAGGCGTATCTAGACCGATATCTCTTGCTATTTCTAATTGCAGTTGCTTATTTTCGGCTCGGCGAATATTTGGCAGAGGGTCAAGATGAAAGCCCCTGATACTAGCAATCATTCCCTCAATGCTGACGCGAGATTCTTTCAGTGAGGCTTCTCTAAGTTGCCTGTCCATCGAGTTGGGAATTTTTGACCCAATTGCAATGCGCCGATACCAAACTGCTGACACTTCATTTAAATCTAATGTCTGGTCATCGACACTCAGAATCACTCGCTGACTACTACCATAGTAAATATCTAACTGCATTTCTGTGGGAAATCGGTCTGTGTCAAAACGAAATGCTTTCTTTCCTTGGGCTTCAATTGCCTGAATAACTAAAGGAATACTTTCGTTATCTTGGCTGTGAGTAATGATTAAAACAGTCATTTACAAATATGGAGAATGAAGTACGCTACAGATAAATATAGAAGTTATCAGTTGGTTTGGGATTTTTAAATAAGAGCATTTTACTTCGGACTTGTTGAAAGTAGTGCAGATGCGATCGCTTGAGCAATTGGATAGTCTAAATCTCTCTCCAGCATCCCCCACTCTCCTGTAGGATTAATTTCTAAAAAAACATATTCTCCTGATGGTGTTTTAATAAAATCAAATGCTCCAAAAACCAGTCCAAACTTAGCCATAAAGGCATCCAAACAACGGATTAGTTTATCAGGTAATCGCTCTGGTTGCCAGGTAAGAATCTCTTTTGTCTCACGTCGCCAATCCTGAGTAGATGCTGCATACTCAGACGCATCTAGCGCCCCGACAAAGAGATTGCCATTCACATACACTACCCGTAGTTCTTGCTGTTTAGGGATTTGTTCTTGAAACATAACTGGACAATAGCGCAGTGTTTCAGCATCAAGTAAGTCTTCTTCTTTAACGACGCTGGTATACATGAAAAAAGAGGAGGCTTGCATCCCAGAAGAAAGAGGTCTAAGCAGCTTGACAATCATTTTTCCCTTAACTTGGTGGAAAAATTCTCGTGCTTCTTGAGGATTGTTGGTGACGAGAGTCCGAGGTATGACAAGACCTACTTCCGATGCAACCCGCAGTTGGTGTAACTTGTTTTCAGCCGCACTTATCCGGCGTAAATCATCCACCCACTTAGCATCTCTGAGGCTGTCCCAAAAGCCATCTAAGACTGCGAGTGATTCATTAGAACAGACTGCTTGAAATTGGGGAGCCAATTCTTGACCGAGATCGGGTTGCCAAATACGCCGCATCCATACTGCTTGCACTTGCTCGGTATTGAGAGAGCGATCGTTATATATCAATGTATGGTTGCTACCAGAGTTACTTAAATTAGCCTGGAGTTGGAGTGCGATCGGAAACTGATCGGTATCAAAACGAAATGGCTGTGCGCCTAGTTTTGATACTGCTTCTGCAACTCTATCTATTGTAAAGTAATCACCACTATGGGTGATTAATAAAACTACATTACGATCGAGGTGCATAAAATATTTTTATTAGTTTTTGCATTTTCACTATTGTTAACTCTTGAGAAAGCAAAATATTAAACAAGTGAACTTAATTTTAATGAGAAGCCAACCCCTAGACGAAGTTGGCACTAACTGTATTTTTATACTGACAATAGTTTTAAAACCGCATCTTTGGTGTAATCAAAAGTATGCAGCTATACAGGTTTAGACGGCGAACTGTCCTCATTATCTGAAGGATACTTCAGAGTAACAGCCACCTCTGAAGGTGAAGACGGCGAACTGTCTTCACCATCTGATGGATACTTCTGAGTAACAGCGTACTCATCACTATCAGAAGGGTGCTTCTTGGTTACTGAAGTGGCATCTTCTTGATCGGATGGAGACTTCAGAGTTGTTACAAGTTCATGCTTATTCTTGTTTGTGGCATTATTACATTTACCACCGATAATCGCTTTTGAGTCTTCATCAGAAAGGTCTTCAAGGCTTTGCCCTTCCAAGAATCGAGCAAAGAATGGTACTGCTTGTGAATTCAACTTTTCTGGTTTGTTTTCAGACACAATCTTTCTCCTATAAAAACTGAACTTAAATATCTCCTGTATTATATGACATATTACATACTAATACCTTTGCCAAAATAAGAGTTTATACATCAACTCAACCTCGGAAATTGGCGAGGTTTGACTTACCAAAATAAGTATTAATTTATTATTTAACAAATATTTACTTTTGTGTAATTATGCTTGTATAAAGTCAAAAATATAATAATTTTTCTTACAGCAAGTATGGACGGGGCGCAATTGTGAAACAGTACTAGCTTATTCACTTCAAAATAATTCAAAATATTCTCTTTGCTCCCAGTTAGTCACCTGCTTTAAATACTCTTCTGGTAGCCGATCGGCAACGGACTGCAAAAAGCGATTAATTTCACTCTGTTTCATCTTAATGATGAAATTGATGAACTGCTGCCCCATTTTTTGAGCAAAAAGTTCGCTTTGGCTCAAATATGAAATCGCCTCTGGCAAACTTTTGGGTAAGGTGGGACTTTCTGTGGCGTAAGGTGACTCTGTTGGAGAGCCAGGGTCAAGTTTACGATCTACACCATCTAGCCCAGAAATCAATTGCGATGCCATATACAGGTAGGGATTGGCTGCTGGTTCTCCAACTCGGTTTTCGATGTGGGTAGTGGGGTCATCATAACCGCCTTGTAATCTAATCATTGCCCCTCGGTTTTCCAATCCCCATCCAGCGCGATCGGGAGCTAGGGAATAAGGTCTAAATCTTTTGTAGCCGTTAATTGTCGGGGTTGTGAACACAGAAGCAGCATTGGCGTGTTTCAGAAGACCACCAACGAAATGTTTACCTAAATCTGACATTAGGGTTTTAGAGTTTGCAGACATGAAAGCGTTCTCGCCTGTGGTTCGGTCTACCAGGGATTGGTGCAAATGCCAACCATTGGAAGAAGAACCTTGCAATCCTGGACGACACATAAATGAGGCGATGTAACCTTGTTGACGGCAGATTTGCTTGGTTGCCATGCGGAATATCATCATTGTATCCGCAGCTTGCAACGCCGGAATTGGGTCAAAGGTAAATTCAAATTGACCGACACCTCCTTCATTTTCTACACTCCTTAAAGGCAATCCCATTTCAACTAAGTTTTCTGCTAAAACGCGCAGTAAGTCGTGAATCTCTGGATTGTGGGATTCTAAAAGATATTGGAAACTATGCTCTACAGCGCTAACTTTAGCAGGTTCACCAGGTTTTCCAGAAGTACCAACATTAGCGATCGCTAACATCGGATCTTCTAACTTTGCTAGATACCACTCAACTTCTAAGCCGACAATATGCTCCAACCCTCTTTGATGTAACTCTACTAATGATTGGCGCAAAATACCGCGACTGGAAAAGGGCATTACCTGACCATTTTGAAAATACTCGTCACAGAGAATAAAGCCAGTACGTTTTGCCCAAGGCAGAATTTTGAAGGTATCAGGGTCAGGAACAGCCACAAGATTTGGTGCACCTGTCATCAAAGGCATATCTAAACTACCGCCAGGAACAAACGGGTTAAATACTATTGCACCACCAGTATCAAACAAAAATGTCCCTGTGCTGATTTGCATACCGTTTTCTAAAGCGCTGAAAAATGTCTGCGGTAAGAGCCATTTGCTGCGAACGATGCCATGCTGATCTGACCAAGCGGTACGAATCAACAATAGATCCCGTTCTTTGACAACAGCTTGGATCTTTTCAGATGCTTCTTTTTGGATTTCTGTCCACAGGTGATGACGCTCAATAAATCCAGGCTTTTTCATTGCACACAAAAGGTCTTAAATTAATATGGAGCGATTCTTTTAACGCTTGACGAATGTGACAATATCAACTAGAGTTCTGCATGAGTTAAAGCGTTTTAAAACTCAATTACTTTATTTGGTTGAAATATACATTCTAGAGTGAGAATATTAGCTTATATCATTGTAAAATAATATTCAACAGTAAGAATTTTATATTTTATTATAGCGTTTCCCGACCTGCTGAGGTACTGAGTAAATCACTAATAAAATTAGGTAAGCCTCTGCGTACCTTTGCGTTTGACTCTGCGCTCCTCTGCGTTTAAAAACATTATTTCTATACCTCACGTAACTAGGAATTACTATATACTTAACCGTGACATGATTGCGTAGTTTCCAATTTGTAGCTCCTAATTCAATACTCCTGACTGCCTTTTTTCATAAGTTAATCAATTTTGATCGATCGTTCCAAGAGATGATTAAAAATTAAGATTCATTGAGTTTTCACTAACATCATGAAGGTGTAATAGAGTAAAAGTGAGAATTGGAGCGTTGACGTGGAGTTAGTAACTATACACAGACAGCCAGCAAGCATTCTTGGTTTAGCAGGGCAATCGATAGATGCTGCAACTGTTTCATTGGCATTTGAAGCGGGGATCAATTACTTTTTCTTTTACAATTTGGAATCGGAAAACTTCTTGGATGGCTTGAAATCTCTGTTGGTAGGAAAGCGCGAGCAGACCTTGGTAGCAACAGGTAGTGAAAATCGGAATATAGAATCTTTACGCAATTACTTGGACTGTGTGCGCCATCGTTTAAATATCGCGCAAGTGGATGTATTTTTTGCTGAATATGTTTCCCCTGCTGATGACATAGGTCAACTTCAAGCGGTGCTTGACGAACTGCATTCTTGGAAAGAGCAAAAACTCGTGCGTTATGTAGGAGTCACAACTCACAACCTACCCATTGCCAAACAATTAATTGAAGCACATCACATTGACGTGCTGATGCTCCGCTATAATATGGCACATCGAAAAGCTGAAGAAGATGTTCTTCCCAGCGCTTCAAAGACAGGTATTCCAGTAGTAGCGTTTACCTGTACTCGTTGGGGGTCATTACTTAAGGGGCATCCCAACTGGCAACAAAAACCACCACTAGCAACAGACTGTTACCGAATGGCACTAAGTCATCGGGCAGTGCGTCTGGCACTTACTGCCCCAAAAAATAGGCAGCAATTACTGGAAAATCTTTCTGTGCTGCACTCACCCCAACTTTCGCAGCAGGAACTAACTCATTGGCAGGAGTATGGCGACTTAATTTATGGTGCTGGACAAGACTCTTTTGATACTCAATGGATTTAAAATCCTGGTTATTGCTAGTGGTAAAGCAATTCATCTATGGTGCTATTTTTGATTGAAACTGCTTACAAAGGATAACAGAGCGATCGCACTCACACCTAAAAGCCATTCCCCTGATGCTTCAGGTACGCTAACTTTCAAGGGATTAATGGGTTTAGAGAGATTTTCCTTACCATTCTTAATTTTACGGTCAAAGCGATCGCTTATATTTAATTTCACTAGATGTCTATACTTAATTTTAAGTTTTTAAAATTTTACTTTCATCTAGTCAAAATATCTGCTGAAATGAAATTAAACCTCGTCTACCTTGAGAACCGTAATTTTGTAGGTTGGGTGCAGCGATAGCGTAACCCAACATAAAATTTGGTGGCAATGTTGGGTTGCGTTTCACTCCATCCAACCTATAAAAATATATTTATTAAAAAACTCTCGGTTTCAACTTAGATGAAGGTTGATTGTACATAAATTTCTCAAAAAATTGATTGCATATTCATAGGTAGGAAATGAGCAAGCGAGGCTGATTCTGTATGACAACCTGTAAAAATAGGAATTTGCACTCAGATTTATTAGAAGCTATTAGCATTATTGGAGTGCTTGCTCACGGCATATTTTCTTGTGAAAATCACGCCTTAGCCCAGATTATTCCTGATGGGACATTGGGCGATAACTCTTCAAAAATCACTCCCAATGTGAATATTAAAGGTAGTGCTGCCGATCGGATTGATAATGGAGTAATTCGCGGTGCAAACCTGTTCCATAGTTTCCAGGAATTCAATGTGGGTGAATTGCAGCGAGTTTATTTTGCCAATCCCACGGGAATCTCCAATATTCTCACACGGGTGACGGGAAGTAATATCTCGAATATTCTCGGTACATTGGGGGTGAATGGTAATGCAAATTTGTTTTTGATTAATCCGAATGGCATTTTATTTGGCAACAATGCACGCTTAGATGTAGCGGGTTCCTTTGTCGGGAGTACGGCGAATTCTTTTGTGTTTGGCAATGAGTTGGAATTTAGTGCAACAAATCCTCAGACTCCTTCCTTGTTACTAACAGTTAATCCTTCTGCTTTGCTATTCAATCAACTTCAGGCTGGCAGAATTGAAAACAGGTCAATTGCACCAGCAGGAGATAATATCTTTGGTCTACGAGTACCAGATGGCCAGAGTTTGCTATTAGTCGGTGGAGAAATTGCCATCAACGAAGGTAAATTGAATGCTCCGGGTGGGCGAGTGGAATTAGCAGGAGTTGCAGGTGAGGGGACAGTCGGACTGAATGTGGATGGTAATAATTTAAGTTTGATTGTTCCTGATAATCTAGCTAAAGCCGATATCTCACTCAGTAATCAAGCCTTGGTCAGTACCAGTGGCGAAGGTGGCGGCGCTATTCAGGTGTGGGGTAAAGGAGTTACAGTTAGTGGAGGTTCCAAGATTGAAGCCAGCACTTTAGGAGCATTACCTGGAAAAGGATTGAGTGTAAATGCTTCTGAATCAGTGCAAGTCGTTGGAGAATCACCTACTGGAATTCGCAGTGGTTTATTTGCTGAAAATTCTGGGACAGGAGATGCAGGAGACCTGACAATTAACACCAGACAGTTACAAATCTTAGCAGGAGGAAAGATTTCATCTAGTACAACGAATGCAGGTGTGGCAGGAAATTTGACTGTGAATGCCTCAGAATCAGTGCAAATAATCGGTATTCCAGATAATCCCAACTTAGGCTCTACTGGTATGTTTGCTGCATCTAATGGAGTAGGAGACGCCGGAGACATCACGATTAACACTAGACAGTTACTCATCCAAAATGGAGCCGGAATTATAACCGATAGCGAAGCTAAAGGGGTTGGAGGGAGTATAACAGTAAATGCCGAATCAGTGCAGCTAGTCGGTACTGCTATTCTTCCACAGTTTCCTAATAGATGGTACCCTAGCAGAATAAGTTCTAACGCCTATGACATAGGGCCCGCAGGAAAGATTACGATTAACACCAATCAGTTGTTAATCCAAGATGGAGCAGCGATTTCAGCTCGAACTAGCAGTAGTGGGGCTGGAGGAAGTTTGACAGTCAATGCCTCCCAATCAGTTAAACTGATCGGATCTGCTACTAATAGTAATAGTTTATTTCCCTTTCCCAGCAGCTTGTTAACTCAAACATCGAGTACAGGAACAGCAGGAGATTTGGCAATTAATACCAATCAGTTGATTGTCCAAAATGGACAACTATCTGCCAGTACTTTTGGACAAGGGAATGCTGGCAATATAAACATTGAAACTGTCACTATGAATATCATTGACAGTCAAGTGGGAAGCAGTGTTTATCGTAAAGGTTTTGCCGGAAATTTGACTATTCACGCTGCCGAGTCAGTGGAAATTAGCGGAAAAATCAAATCATTTACATCTAATCTTGAAAATCCTGCTGGCTTATTTGCTCAGGTAAACCCTAGAGGTGAGGGTCGCGGTGGCAACTTGACCATTGAGACAAAACGCTTGAGTGTCAGTAATGGAGGCAAAGTGCAAGTCGCTACTTTTGGTCAAGGCGACGCTGGTAATCTCACAATTCGTGCTTCTGAGGTAGAGGTATTTGATACACTTATTGATAACCTCTATGCTACAGGTATCAATGCAGGTGTGGAAGTAGACGCAGACGAAACAGTGATTCCACCCAGAGGTAACGGTGGCGATTTAACAATTGAAACCGATCGCTTGAGTGTGAGAGGTGGTGCAGTAGTATCGGTTGGAACTGCTGGAGTGGGCAATGCAGGTAACTTACGAATTCATGCGTCGAAATCTGTAGAAGTCGTTGGCAAATCAGCAAATGGTAACTTTAACAGCCAAATCAGCGCTGCGGTGACACCAGAAGGTACTGGTAGTGGGGGAAGTTTAAAGGTTGAAACTGAGCAGATGAGTGTCCGGGATGGAGGTGAAGTCACTGTCAGTAGTACCGGCGCAGGGACGGCAGGCAACCTTGACATCCAAGCTGGTTCTTTGAGCCTGGATAATCAAGGAGCGATCGCCGCCATAACCAGAGCGGGGAATGGTGGTAATATTACCCTGAAGTTGCAAGACTTATTATTACTACGCAATCACAGTCAAATTTCTACCACTGCCGGCAGTAGCGAATTCGGTGGCGATGGCGGTAATATCACCATTAATAGCCCTTTCATTGTCGCCGTTCCTAAAGAAAATAGCGATATCAGCGCTAACGCCTTCACTGGCACTGGTGGTAGAGTTGACATTACAACTAACGGTATTTTCGGTATTCTCTCGCAAAAAAGCCCAACTAAAAATAGTGACATTACCGCAAGTTCAGAATTGGGGGTGAGCGGGGAAGTAACTATCAACAGTCCAGATACTGACCCCAGTCGCGGCTTAATTCAACTACCCTCTAACCTCGTCGATGCATCCCGACAAATTGCTCAAGGTTGCACTTCCAAAAGAGGCCAAAACGCCAGTCGTTTTATCGCCACCGGACGCGGTGGATTACCCCAAAGCCCTAATGAACCGTTGCGAGGACGAGCAGTGATTACTGGTTGGGTAGATTTGCCACCACAAGCAACAGCGATCGCGGATAAATCATCTACTGCATCTATAACCAAATCTAGCAACCCAATTGTCGAGGCTCAAGGATGGATTGTTGATGCTAATGGTAATATTATGCTCGTGGCTCAATCTGGGCAAAGTTCTTCTATTCCCTCTGCCATGTCTTGTAGTCAATAATTCGTGACTCCAATCGGGGGAGAAATTACGATGAAACTCAAGAGCGATCGAAACAATCAGATGCGTTACCTATTTTTAAGTTTTAAAAAGTTTACTCCGATCTAGTTAAAATATCTGCTGAAATTAATTGTAGAAAAATTGATCGGGACGGCTAACAAAAAACCCTTGAATATGTGGCTCGAAGCCGTGGTGTAAGAAAATTGCATATTCACAGGTAGGAAATGAGCAAGCGAGGCTGATTCTGATATGACAACCTGTAAAGATAGGAATTGGCACTCAGATTTATTAGAAACTATAGGCATTATTGGAGTGCTGGCTCATGGCATATTTTCTTGTGAAAATCACGCCTTAGCCCAGATTATCCCTGATGGAACATTGGGCGATAACTCTTCAAAAATCACTCCCAATGTGAATATTAAAGGTAGTGCTGCTGACCAGATTGATGGTGGAGTAATTCGCGGTGCAAACCTGTTCCATAGTTTCCAGGAATTCAATGTGGGTGAATTGCAGCGAGTTTATTTTGCTAATCCCACGGGAATCTCCAATATTCTCACACGGGTGACGGGAAGTAATATCTCGAATATTTTCGGTACATTGGGGGTGAATGGTAATGCAAATTTGTTTTTGATTAATCCGAATGGCATTTTCTTTGGGAAGAATGCACGCCTTGATGTGGCGGGTTCCTTTGTCGGGAGTACGGCGAATTCTTTTGGGTTTGGCAATGGGTTGGAATTTAGTGCAACTAATCCTCAGACTCCTTCGCCATTACTAACAGTTAATCCTTCGGCCTTGCTATTCAATCAAATTGCTGCTGCACCGATTCAAAACAACTCAGTCGCACCAGCAGGAATAGATCCCGCAGGTTTTAATGCATATGGTTTACGAGTCGGAGATGGTAAAAGTTTGCTGCTAGTGGGCGGTCATGTCGTCATG
Organism: Nostoc sp. DSM 114160; assembly: GCF_053470305.1. Taxonomy (NCBI): domain Bacteria; kingdom Bacillati; phylum Cyanobacteriota; class Cyanophyceae; order Nostocales; family Nostocaceae; genus Nostoc; species Nostoc sp. DSM 114160. The sequence goes on from NZ_JBPFGO010000001.1 coordinate 1,075,597, forward strand.
GATGGCGGCCAGTTAAATGCTTATGGTGGGAGAGTTGAATTAGGGGGGTTAGCAGCACCTGGAAATGTCAATCTTCTTTTTAATGGCGATAATCTCAGCTTGAAGTTTCCTCTGAATGTGTCTCGTGCAGATGTGTCACTTACCAATGAAGCGTTTGTGTATGTAGAAGCTGCTGATGGTGGTGATGTTGCGATTAATGCCCGCAATATAGATATTTTGGGAGGAAGTCAGCTTTCTGCTGGTATCGCCTCTGGTTTGGGTCAACCAGAGGCGACTGCGGGGGATATTACGCTTAATGCTACAGGGAAAATCAAAGTTGCTGACTCCGGGAGTGGGATTCGCAATCTTGTGAGTCAGGATTCAAAAGGCAATGGCGGTAACATTTTTATCGATTCTGGTGACTTATCATTAGGAGATGGCGCTTTACTTTCTACCTCAACATTTGGACAGGGGAATGCAGGGAATGTGACAGTGGGTGCAAAAAATGCTGTCTCCCTTGCAGGTAATGCTTATATCCTCAGCACCATGGGAACAGGAGGTGTAGGTAAGGGTGGCAATATTGACATTCATGCAGCAACGTTGTCACTTACTGATGACGCTCTACTTCTTACCTCAACATTTGGACAGGGGAATGCGGGGAATGTGACAGTGGGTGTAAAAGATGCTGTCTCCCTTGCAGGTAATGCTTATATCCTCAGCGCCGTGCAAACAGGAGGTGTAGGTAAGGGTGGCAATATTGACATTCATGCAGCAACGTTGTCACTTACTGATGACGCTCTACTTCTTACCTCAACATTTGGACAGGGGAATGCGGGGAATGTGACAGTGGGTGTAAAAGATGCTGTCTCCCTTGCAGGTAATGCTTATATCCTCAGCGCCGTGCAAACAGGAGGTGTAGGTAAGGGTGGCAATATCGACATTCATGCAGCAACGTTGTCACTCACTGATGACGCTCAACTTTCTACCTCAACATTTGGACAGGGGAATGCAGGGAATGTGACAGTGGGTGCAAAAAATGCTGTCTCCCTTGCAGGTAATGCTTATATCGTCAGCGCTGTGCAAACAGGAGGTGTAGGTAAGGGTGGCAATATTGACATTCATGCAGCAACGTTGTCACTCACTGATGACGCTCAACTTTCTGCCTCAACTTATGGACAGGGGAATGCAGGGAATGTGACAGTGGGTGCAAAAAATGCTGTCTCCCTTGCAGGTAATGCTTATATCGTCAGCGCCGTGCAAACAGGAGGTGTAGGTAAGGGTGGCAATATTGACATTCATGCAGCAACGTTGTCACTCACTGATGACGCTCAACTTTCTGCCTCAACTTATGGACAGGGGAATGCAGGGAATGTGACAGTGGGTGTAAAAGATGCTGTCTCCCTTGCAGGTAATGCTAATATCCTCAGCACCGTGGAAACAGGAGGTTTAGGTAAGGGTGGCAATATCGACATTCATGCAGCAACGTTGTCACTCACTGATGACGCTCAACTGCTAACCATTACTCGTGAAGCATCTGCTACCCAACCAGCAGGAAAAGGGGATGCAGGCAATGTCAATGTTTTTGTAACAGGTGCTGTTGACATCTCCGGGGAGAAAAACGATTTTACCAGTGGGATTTTCAGCTATGTGGGAATGGGGACTGTTGGGAATGGAGGTAACATTACCATCAATTCTGGTGACTTATCATTACAAGACGGCGCTCAACTTGTTGCCTCAACCCGTGGACAGGGGAATGCAGGGAATATTCGCATCAATGCGAAAGATACAGTAACTGTTTCTGGAACTACTCAAGAGAGCAAATTTTCTAGTGGTTTATTCACATTTACTGATTCTACTTCCACTGGGAAAGGTGGCGATATTACCCTAAACAGCAATATCTTTCGCATCTCCGACGGTGCTTTACTGGATGCACGCACTAGAAATAATCAAAAGGGTGGCGATATTACGGTAAATGCAAATATTTTTGAAGCACTCAACGGCGGACAACTCACCACCACTACCTCAAGCAATGGACGTGCAGGTAAAATTACTGTCAACGCTGACGATCGGCTAATAATTAGCGGTATTGACCCTAGTTACAGCGATCGCATTACTAACTTTCCTGACAACGTACTAAATATCGGTGCTAACAGTGGCTTATTTGTCAATTCCACAGGTTCAGGAAGCACAGGCGACATCGAAATTAACTCACCCAAATTTACCTTAGATAACCAAGGCAAACTCAATGCCGAATCTGCATCCGGTAACGGTGGTAACATCAACGTCAACAGCGACTTACTCTTACTCCGCCGCAACAGTCAAATCTCCACCAACGCAGGTACAAAAAAATTAGGTGGCAATGGCGGTAATATCAAAATCAATTCAAGATTGATCGTTGCAGTTCCCAAAGAGAATAGTGATATCAGCGCTAACGCTTTTACTGGCACTGGTGGTAGAGTTGACATTACAACTAACGGTATTTTCGGGATTCTCTCGCAAAAAAGCCCAACCGAAAACAGTGACATTACCGCAAGTTCAGAATTAGGAGTGAGTGGGGAAGTAACTATCAACAGTCCAGATACTGACCCCAATCGTGGCTTAATTCAACTACCCTCTAACCTCGTCGATGTATCCCAACAAATTGCCCAAGGTTGCACTCGCAGAGGAGGACAAAACGCCAGTCGTTTTATCGCCACTGGACGCGGTGGATTACCCCAAAGTCCTAACGAACCGTTGCGGGGACGAGCAGTGATTACTAGTTGGGTAGATTTGCCACCACAAGCAACACACACAGTCGCGGATAAATCATCTACTGCATCTATAACCAAATCTAGCAACCCAATTGTCGAGGCTCAAGGATGGATTGTTGATCCTAACGGTAATATTATGCTCGTGGCTCAATCTGGGCAAAGTTCTTCTATTCTCTCTGCCATGTCCTGTAGTCAATAATTCGTGACTCTAATCGGCAGAGGAATTTCTATTTATCTAAGGGGTTTTTGCATAGATTCGGGAATCATAACTAATTAGCTGGACTTGATATTAGTGGGGTTTTTTATTGCGTAAAATATGAAAGTGTTAGTTATTAAAAACTTACCTCTTCAATTAACCACCGATCCTAGCATCTACAAAACAATCATTTTTATCCATTTTAATAATGATACAGTGTCCAAAAAATAGGTTTCCATCGTTATAGTAGAACTCTGCTTCACCATCTGGAAAAAAGACCAATCCTTCAAGCGTCATTCGGTTTTTGAACTCTTCAGATGTTAATGTCTCATCTTCATCAAGCCATGTATCATTCTTAAGCTTTAGCAATTGTTGAACAGCATATTCTTTTGCACTTTTAGCATGATGTTTCAACTCTTGTACAACACTACTAGCTCTGTCCAAGGCTGACTTGACCTTATCATTATCGTCTGTTGAAATACTAATAGTAAGTTGTGTTTCATAGAATACAACTTGGCTATCATACCAATCTAATTCGGAATTATACCGTATATATCCCAAAAATTCATGTTTTATATCGGGGTAATTCATGCATTTTTAAATGTTATAAAATGCTATTTTTTAGTTGTCGCTTCCATTTTTACAGCTATTGTAATGTCTTGCCAAAAACATCAAATTCCGTGACTTTTTCCAATTACCCAATTCCGCCGGAAAAATCGGGCTAATGCTGATTCTTCTAAAGATAGATAAATTGGTCGTCCATGAGGACAGGTGCGGGGGTTGCGAGTGCGTTGCCAATTATCTAAAAGTGTCTGCATTTCTTGCTGATTCATCGGTGTACCGTTACGAATAGCACTACGACAGGCAACAGCGACTTGGGCTGTTTGTAAATCACCTCCCCAACTAAGTTCTAAAATTGCTTCTGCACAGTCGTCTCGCTGTTGTAAAGGTGCAGGGAGATTACGGACTGCCCAAAGTTGTTCGCCAAAGGGGTCTATTTCTAAACCAATGCGTTGCAGTTGCGATACTTGCGCTGGCGATAATTGATAAAGAATGATTGGCGGTTCGACGGGTACAAGTTGCCAATTATCAGACAATTGCTCATACAAAACTCGCTCATGGGCAATGTGCTGTTCTACTAACCATATCCCACTTGAATGTTCCGCCACAATATAAGTGTTGCTAACTTGAGCGACAGCTTTTAAAGAGTTAGGAGAGACGCGATTCATCGCATCTGTACAAGGTTTGGGATTTTGAGGATTGAAATTGTAACCACCTTTGGCTTCTGCGGCTTTGAGTAATTTACTAACTCGCGTTGTGTGAACAGCTTCTTTGAGATTATTAGAAGAAATGCTGAGTGCTTGGTTAATTGCTTGGGTAATTTTCTCTTGCCAATAAATGATTTCGTTGAGGTAAATTTCTGTTTTTGCTGGATTGCGATTCCAGTTAATTTGATTGGGGGAAATGGCAAGATGTAAGAAACAAATTGGATAGCGATCGCGTGGTAATGTTCTATGAAATGCTGATAATATGGTTTGCTCTAATTCCGGTGTCTTCACCATCCTGCCGTTAATGGCTACACGTACCCAATCTGGACGATGACGATGAGTGCGATCGGGTAATCCTACCACTAAATTTAGTGCTGAGTGCTGAGAGACGCGATGAATCGCGTCTGTACAAGAGTCCAGAGTAGAGACGCGATTTATCGCGTCTTCTGTACAGGAGTTTGGAGGGTTGGGGAGTTCTAATTTTATTTCTTGCAAGTCACCTTGTCGCACTTGCGGTAAAATTTGCGGTAGTAGTTGTCCAGTTGTGGCAGCCGGACAAATGGTGAACCATTGACGGTCATTTTGCCAAATCTGCCAGGTGACGTGGGGATGACACAGGGCGATTTGGTGAATTGTGGCTTGCACAGCTTTCATTTGCTGTGCTGTTGTGGGTAATCCCTGACGACGAGATGAGCAATTACCAAAAAGATGGGAAACTGTAACTACTGTACCAGGTGCGATCGCAGTTGCTTCAACTTGTACAACTTTCCCGCCATTGCCATAAATTATCCGCCATCCTAATTTTCCCCCCAGAGGACGACTCAAAATTTCTAAATCAGCCAGAGTCGTTAAACTGTGCAACGCCTCACCACGAAACCCCAAACTGTTAATTTTCCACAAATCGGCACTAGAGCGAATTTTACTAGTGCTGTGGGCTGTGGCTGCTTGTTGCAAATCATCTAGGTTCATTCCACAGCCATTATCTGCCACCCGAATTCGCCATTGCTGCGGCCACAGAGAAACCACAATTCGCGTTGCACCTGCGTCTAGGGAATTTTCTACCAATTCCCGCACCACAGAGGCTAAAGAATCGATTACCTCTCCAGCTGTAATGAGATATACAACTTCTGTTGGTAGAGCTTGAATAGTAGATGCCATAAATTCTAGTTTATAGCTTTTGGCGCACACTATATACAACTTCTAGCAAGAATCTTTTCTCAGCAAAAAAAGAACCACAAATAAACACTGATAAATTATCTGTGTGCATCTGTGGTTTAATTTCTAAAACATTAATTATTGCAAGATATCTATTAGACTTCTTGGCATTTGTCGGGAAAAGGGTAAAGGGGAAAGGGGAAAGGGATAAGAAAAATCCTTTCACTTTAACATGAGTCTCTTTCCCCCAAGAGTGCAAAAATACTTTTGCAAGATATCTATTGTGCATTACAACTTTCTCTATGGCATCAGAAAAAATTAGTAATTGCAACATTAATTAACATTAAATCACCTGACTTTATGAATATCTTTAGGCGATTCGTTAATTACTATCTCTCATGGACAAAATTTTCGCTGGTTCAGGTTTGAGCAAACCGTTCAACAGTGATGCAGGACGTTGACTGTAAGGCCAAGCAAAAGCATGACGGAAAGCCGCATCTTGACAAGCTTGTAGTTGTTCAAAACTAATAATGTTGTAAGTCAAGAGATTCTCATACTCAAATGGTAGACGCACATTGTGCAATCCAGCATTATCAGTACAGATAGCAATATCAACCCCAGCATCAAGACAACGGTCAAAAACTAATTTGAGTTGACGTATATCCTGCAAAGTTCCAGTTTTTAGGTAAGTTGTTGGACAAACCTCCAAACATTGTCCGCGTCTAGCGACATCATTAAGTAGCTCTGGATATAGTAGGGGAATTTGAATGCCGTGACCAATCCGCATCAAATATGGTAACAGTTCTGGGTAACAACCAGCAGTGGTTTCATATAGATGTCCCGTGGTATTAACGCCCAGCGATCGCGCATAATCATATAAGCTAATCCATTCTTCTAAGCGATCGGCGTAATAACTATCACCTCCGGCTACATCTACTGCACAGACATACTGTTTATTTTGCGCCGCCAAATCAACAATTGCCTTGTTCACCTCATAAGGTAGGCGCGTGTGCATACAGAGAATTTGGCTAGTAACAATTGGATACTCTGGCTGCTGGCTGGCAAGTCCTACTACTCGCACAATTTCTGCCATCTTGTCAATTCTTGCAGATTGACTCAGATGCTCAGGTGTCCGCAAATAAGGAGTGTAGCGCAGTTCCAGATAAGCCAAATTTTCAAATATGTAAGCACCCCGCACTAAGCGATAGATAAAGTAAGGCAAAGTCTCCACGGTTTGCACGCTTTCTACCAGAGTGTGTAATTCTAGATACTCGTCTAGGGTGTTACGTGGACGGGTATAAAAATCTTCAAATTCTGAATAGTCAGCAAAGCGGGAAATCAACTCCGCAGAATGTCGCTCGAAATATCGCCATAAAACTCGTGGTACGACCGAGCCGCCTAGATGTCTATGTAATTCAGCGTATAAAGCCATAGTGGTATTTTTAGGTAAAAATTTCAATGATTGTAACAAAAACATCGAAAGAAAAATTTGTCTTCAAAAAAATTTTGCTCTAACTTCTTTGGAGTAGAGGTTTCCCCAATACGGTTCGGTTAAAGGGGAAGGTGGGGGTCCCCTCTGGGGATAAGGGGCGAGGGTAAAGGGGAAAGGGGAATAAAAAACCTTTAACCGCAAACCCATTTCCCTTTTCCCCAAACCCTATTTTGAGTTCAAAATGCTTATCTGACCGTATTGGAGGTTTCCCTACATCAGAATTTCAATAAATACTCTGCTGCGCGAACGATTTGGTGGCTTGGAACTAGATAGGGTTGAGAGCAACAGATAAATTTCTGCCTCCTACCTTTTGCACTAGTATTTGCAGTATGAATCAACTTGACATTACCAAGATTAAATTGATAGCATTGATATCCTTAATTTTTGTGCTATACTAGAAGAACATTGCTATTGTTAAGCGGCTGAGATATAGCAATATGTTTTTCCTTTAACAAAGCAAATTCCTGGCAAGGTTGGTATTAATTGAAAATTCAAGCGTTGGAAGTCAAGGCTGGCGATCGCATTATTGCTTACTGCAACAATAAAATGCAAATCTGCAAGGTAAAACGCATTTTAGATCCAGGTCAAGCCAATATTACACTATCAGTATTCACCTCTGAGAATTATCGCGGCTGCTCAGTTTCATCTATAGTCCGCTTCCAAAGCAACGCCTTAGTTGACTTGGTAAGTTAAAAACCAAGTATATATTTAAGCTCAAAAATATTTCTAGCTATTGTCCAGCCTCAAACTGGACAAAATTTTTGTGAAAGGTGCGATGTTTACGCACATACGCATCTGTTAATTATGGCTGAATGATTTTCGCGACCTCACACTACCTAGTGGTCTGTTCCATTAAATATAATCAGTTTGTAGTAAGCACAAAGCGTGCTTAAAAATCCAGGACTAAAGTCCTTACTACAAACTTATTCACCCCTTGTAACTAATAGGACAGACCACTAGTATAGGGAACAGTCATTAATAAAAATCTGAGAGAAAAATCTAATTTATGGCTTTTGTTAGTTCTTTTTCACATCACGAGCCATGTTGAGGTAGTAGTCATCAAGTTTGGCATTAGAACGACGGCGGTTAGGGGCAGAAATTTTAGTAGTGTTATCCCGATTCGTTTCAATTGGCTGTTTAGTTGAAACTTGATTTACGCCTTGCACCCGATCGGATTCCAAGAAATAACCAGACTGAGAGAATCCGAAAAGCTTGGCAAAAAAACCAAATAAATTTCCGAAAAAATTAGAAATACTTTGGAATAAAACACCAAACAAGCCTTCAATACGAAGGAACAAGTTCCGAATAATTTGAGTTAGACGAAGCATAAAAGCACCTTCAATGATTGCCTATTATTATTGTGACTCAATTTGGATTCGGAGATTGGTGCTATGGAAAAAATCTACCAGTAGGTAGGTATAATTCCCATAACCCCTATTTTTCCTGAACCAGCAAAACCGACTTCACAGGGACGCTTGATAGAATTTCCCTCTAAATCAACCTTTCCGTAAAAGGTTTTCCCGTTGTAATAAAGCGAAGACGAACTTCCTCCATCCAAATTCATCGCTCGATCGGCACCAAGAGTTTTCATCAAATCAGCTAATGCTGGCAAAGATATTCCATTCGCGGGAGCCAAGGGTTTTTGAGCCACCATAACTAAAATAACGCTGCCATCGCGGGTGATACCTACGGCAGTTCTGGCGTTGGGTTGGTTGCTGCCAAGGGCATCTCGTTTATTGGTATTATCTATAAAGCCCTCTTTTTCTAAGGTGAGTTCTGGTAATAGGCGCGGGCCAGCACCGATCGCATCAACTAACTGACAACCTGCTGGTGGTGACTGATTGTGTAGGGCAATGGAATAGCGGCTAGTTTGCCCGCATAAGTAGCGACGGAATTCTGTGCGATTGAATATTTGACTTAAATAAGGTTTTAAGTTGGGATTGTTCACCAGCCGCTCGTTTTCCTTGGGATTGGCTATCAACTTTCCTTGGCGGACAACATAAGATGTAGTTTTTTGGTTGGCTGGATCGAAAAATCCTGCATTCAAAATAGCCACGGCTCGATGCTTTTGGGCAAATTCCTCTACAGTGGCTACCTTCTGTGATATCGCAGGAGTCACCAAAAATTTGCTATTAGCTGGAATTAACACGATGTGAGCGATGCTTTGGGGCAAAGTGCGATCAAAGTAGCGGATAGTTTTTGCTGGTGAAGCTGCAATAGTGGGTATCGACGGTGTTGAAAAACGCAAATTAAACCACAACACCATTGCCAAACTAATTAATATCAAAGCCAGTAGTTTGATTTTTCTCACTTTTAAACTCACGTGCGGTTAGCTCAAAAAAGTTGATTTAATCGATTTAATTAAAATACTTTAAGCTGAATCCCCAGAGAGTTACTTTTGGGGTTGTGGCTGTGGTGTTTGAGGTTTTTCCTCTACTGCTGGTTGCTGTACCAAGTAGCCGAGAGCAGCAGTAGCAATCCCGCCGATAGTGCCAGCGACAGTGTGGTTAATTACGCCAATGTTCCCAAGGAAGGTAGCAGCACCAGCAGCCAGCCCAAGAACTGTAGTAAGAATATTAAGAGTTGACTTAGACATTTCAATTAGTCCTAATAAGTGTGTTTGTAGTGTTCCCAAGTTTTTAACTCAGAATCATAGAGTTAACGTTCATTCTCATCTTCATCTGGGTCAGCTACAGGTTGGGAACGAACAATGAAACCAGTTTGCTTTTCCAAGTGGCGTTGAATATCAATAATGTGAAAATTCAACCTGCTGGACTTATGCTTAATCATCTGTTTTAATCCGTGTGCAACTTCAAATTGCCATTCTTTACGAACTTTATAATCAGCTTCATGTACAGCAAAATCCATTTGAATTAAATTGACTTCCTTTCTAAGTTCATCAGAAACTTTATCAATTTCTCGATAAATTGCAGCTTCCATATGAGAAATTCTATACACAATAGCGACTAGTGCAAATATTCCCAAAAGCAAGTCTACAGAATTTTTTAAATCAATCATTTGGTGGAAAGGGCAGGGGCAAATATTATTCAAGCATGAACTTCATAGTTGTTATTCCCGAATCCAAACACCAACAGATACAGTTTTGAAATAAACTGGAAAACTAATATCTATTGAGTAATTAGAGATGGCTTGAGGAAAAAAGATAATATTTCCTCCAATCTCAAGCTTCTTAGCAAAAGTAATCCAAGGGGTAGAATCTAGCTCAGTCAGAATTTTTTGCTCTATCCAGCCTCCCGTATACCAACTGGATTTGGCATTAATTGTTGAAATCTTAATCCCAATAATCTGAGAATTAAGAAAACCAGGAACACTAAATAAAGGAATAGAGCCACTGGCTGAACTAAAGCTACCATTCCCTACAGAAGTCCAACCAGTAGATAAATCCATTTTTGTTTGTCTTTATCTAAAAACTAAACAAAACTTTTGTTCCGGCGTTCAATAACTTCTTTAACAGTTGTATTATTGAACTTTGCACTTTTACCACCAGCGTATTTTTTACCAAGAATATCTGCTTCGATTGTTGCTGATTTTAAACCAGAGTACCTAATTGCTCTTTGTCCAACAATCTTATTATCAGAACCTCCCAAATCAACTTCTACGGTGCGAATTATCCCGTGCAACAAAAGTTGATCTACATCGTGTAGCGGTACTTGTCCGGCTAGGGTATTGGTTACGTCAGTTATACCTGTAGCTGTAGCCATATCAGCATCGGCATAAACACCTTTAGCGCCTAAAAACCATGCTTTTTGAGTAGTCTGATTTTGTCCAGAACCAACATGGAATTGAACTTCGAGCGTTGCAAGCAAAGCCATATTTTTATTCCTAATTTAATACTAAACGTTAAGATGTTGCCCTAAATTAAACGGTAAGGTTTTACCCTAATCTGATGTGTTGAACAACAGAAGCAGATTTAATTACACTACTTCCATAAGTCTTGCCGATCAGTCCTTTAATTGTTTTTGTACTACCTACTATTACTTTTCTGCGCTTACCATTTTCCAGCCCAACAGATACTTTAATAGCCTTTCCTTTGCGGCAGATAGAAGATTCGGTTTCGTCAACAACATTATCAGGAACAGGCGTAGGCATGTCAGTTAGACCGCACGCATCCTTAATTCCATCGTAATCAGAAGATAAATGCAAAGCGTACTGCACGCCACCAGAAGCCAATACGTAAGATTTTTTCGTCATAATAGACACTTATTTAACCGTGTACTTTATTATGCTATTGACAAACACTCGTCTTACGTATATGGAACCCTATAGGGTTCTAAAGAAAGCATACAAAAAACACACATGATAAGAGCCAATTAGCAACTAGGCGCTTATCTGATGACTGGTCTGAACGTGCCATTTGTTTTCGCAATCAAGGGAATTTCTTCTGCCTCTGCCCATAAAGAAATCCAGGCTTCTGTGGCGCGCACAGTGCAATTTGGTCGCCATTGTGGACGCTGCTTAGTTTCACCAAGAATTGTGATTGTATCGCTTGAGGAGACGGTATTGCTCCTGGCTGGCTTGGTAATTTTGAACAGTGACTCGCTCCAAGCTTTGTTTAGTTTAGAAACAATTGCCTGAGCTACACGAGAGCATTCTGCTTCATCAATGCAGTAAAGCTGCAAATGTAGCCCATCAGTGGGTGAAGTGTACCAGCCGATGTATTTGCCTTTGTTAATTACAAACTGGTCTTGAAAAAAAGCAGTGTAAACAAGTCTTGCATAATTATTTAACTTTTCATTGGTAATAGTTTCGCTAGTTTCTCCCATGACCCCGATAAGAAAATTCCGCAGATTTGGGAAATTTCCCACGTGGCACGGCTGTAGAATCTTGCCAAAGTCTAACAAAAACTTGTGGATGATAAGTTACATCAGCATCTACATCGACTTTTGGCTTGCCAATAATAGTTGGTTTGTTTTGGATTTTTAAAACTTGATGATAAAAGAATGATTGTCGTTGTGCAGCAATTTGCATTGAGTCAGTAGAAGTTATCAAGCACAGGTTTTTTGCAGCGTTACGCCCAGAATCAGCAGAAGTATCGCCGAAGTGTGCATTGACTTCTGCATTGTAAGAAGTGCCATTAATTAAACCTTGGCGAATTAGTGCCCAGTTCCTAACACCACTCACGTTAAATCCTCCCAACTAAAATCAGGAGTAGTTAACTGCTGAATTTCTTCTGCTCTTTGAGTAGATGCGTTAGTTATTGCGGTTTGAATATTAGTGTCTAAGTTTGTTAGTTCTGTATTTATTTGTTGAGATAAAGTTGCCGCTGTTGTGGGATTTTGATTATTAATTACTGTCTCTGCGTCAACTGGATTTGCCAGCGTCCCCGCTTTGAGTGATATATTGGCAGGGTGGTATTTCCAATTACTTTCTGATAAGATTCCATCGTCTTGGAGTCCATTAAATCCTGCTGAAACTGTGTTAAGTGTTTGCTCAGATGCGTTTACGACTATTGACCCGATTTCGCGCACTTCATTTAAAAGATTGGCGAAACCGTTACCAGAACCAATTCTACAAGTAGCGCCATTAGCAATAGCTTCTTGTTGAAATTTTAAAATTTCAGCTTCCTCGGTTCCTTGAATTACTGAAACAGTTCTTGAACCATAAACAGGATTATTATTTTGGTCGCATCTTTCAAATACGTCTACGGTTATCGTTGACATTTGCACTGGTTTATCTGGTTTATTTTCAATTTCGTTTTGTAAATCATTAATTGATTTCGCTAGAGCATCAATGTTGGCGTTACTCTGAATTTCGTTACCAAGTAATTGCCCGACGACACCTGAATTAACTAAATCATAAGTAATCAATCCGGCTAAAGTAGAAATCAATGCTGGGTTAGTCGCACTAGATGCTGCTTTAACTGCTTCCAATTCAGTTTCTGCAAGTCTGGCAGTATTTTCAAGTTCAGTTTTTGCAAGTTGAGTCGCACTTGTTAGTTCAGCTTCCGCTAACTTGGTAGCTGTTGAGAGTTCAGTTTTTACAGAATCGCCAAGACTTTGTAAGTCTGATTTGACAGAATCACCAATACCTTTCAAGTCATCTTTAACAGAATCACTAATACCTTTTAGCTCACCTTCAACCGATTCAGCAGTTGATTTCAAGTCATCTTTAACAGAATCACTAATACCTTTTAACTCACCTTCAGCCGATTCAGCAGTTGCTTTTAGGTCATCTTTGGCAGTGTCAGCAATTCCTTTAATTTCAGTTTCAGCCGATTCAGCAGTTGCTTTCACTTCATCTTTAACAGTGTCACCAATGCTTTTTAATTCAGTTTCGGCAGTTTCAGCAGTTGCTTTGACATCACTTTTAGCAGTATCAGCAACACCTTTGAGTTCAGTTTCAGCAGTTTCAGCCGTTGATTTCACCTCATCTTTGGCAGAGTTGGCAATATCTTTTAGTTCACCTTCGGCGGATTCAGCAGTTGATTTAATATCGTCTTTGGCAGAGTCAGCAATTCCTTTAAGTTCAGCTTCGGCAGTTTCAGCCGTTGCCTTCACCTCGGATTTTGCAGAGTTGGCAATATCTTTTAGCTCACTTTCTGCCGATTCAGCAGTTAACTTAATATCATTTTTGGCAGAGTCAGCAATTCCTTTAAGTTCAGTTTCGGCAGTTTCAGCCGTTGCCTTCACCTCATTCTTGACAGTATCAGCAACACCTTTTAATTCAGTTTCTGCCGAAACTGAAGTTGCTTCAATTTCAGACTTAGCGTTACGAGCTGTTGCTTCAATTTCAGCGTTAGCACTCCTAGCCGTCGCTTCAATTTCAGCTTTAGTAGAGCTACTAACACCTTCAACCTCACCTTTTACACTACTGCCAACGCCTTCAACTTCGCCTTTGATACTACTGCCAACGCCTTCAACTTCGCCTTTGATACTGCTACCAACACCTTCTACCTCACTTTTGGCAGAGCGACCTAATGCGGCAATTTCTTCTCCTCCTAAGCTTACTGCCTCTGTGATTTCTTTGAGTGCGCCAGCTAGTGCTGCTGCTATTGCAACTGGAACAACATTTCCTACTATCCCGGCAATGGCTGGGCCAGCTACAGCTAAGATTTCTGGCATAATCAGTGCAAACAACGCTGCTGCCAAATCTACGAGTACAAGTAGATCGATTTGTTCTTGAAGGTGTTCAGCCTTGATTGCCGTATTGTCAAGTAAAGTTTCAACTGCTCCAAATCTTTCGTTTATAAAATGTATTTGTGCTTGTAAATTAGTAATTTGTGATTGCAATTCAGTGCAACAATTGCATTGATGCCCCGAACAGTTACTAATATTTGATAACGAGGATATCAGCGACTGACCTTCTGTAGACATCAACAAACCTCGCTACCAATTTTAGAGATTAGAGCTTCAATTGAATCAAATTCACCTTGATCGATGCAGACTTTACCACTAGGGATAAATGTTGTGGGGTCTACGCATTGCTTGCCCGAAGCGCAAGCACCACCATTTGCACAAGCAGCCTGACAATCTGCTAAAGATTGATAAAGTCCTGGGGTATTGTAAGTAGTAGAAATTTTGCATTGACCGTTGATGCAATCGTATTTTTCTTGATAGCTTGTATTGCTGGTGCAACTTGGATCTGTTTTTGTAAAAGATTTTGATTTCGTGTAAATCCGCGCTGGAGGGTAGGCGGAAAGCCCTGGAGTTGACAATAAAACTCTATTATCAGTACCTGTGGCTCTTAGCTCCGCCGAGCCGCCGCCAGTGCCACCGCCAAGTTGTACCCAAGTAGGATCATCTAGCTCAAATCCACCAACGACATCCATCCCATCAGATGAGGGACTACCCGACCAGCCATCATCTAAATACCAAGTACCCGCGCAACCTCTAGGATCTGTTGAGTTAGCCATTTTTTAATTTTTAAACAGCGTTTGGATCGAAGGTTGGAGCGGCGTAAGTTCCGAAGAACCTTTCTGAGAATTGAAACTGCGTTTTAGCAACCCCATTTCGAGTGATTGGAGAGCTGATAGTTAAGTCACTAGTTGCCATTACCGAAGTATCTGTATTGGCATTTATCCAAGTGTGAGCAGTTTGAACGATGGCTGCATAAATTTCCAATGCTGTAGGGTTGGAACTTGTAAGCGCAGTCAGAGAACTTAGAGGAATTTCTAATACTTTCGGAGTCCCAGAGAATGTTGCAGTCGGGCCAAATAAATCAGTGATTCCAGGTTGCATAACAGATTTTTGTGAAGTGAATAAATCCGTTGTATTCGCTTTAGAAAATCATGTAAATGTTCCACTTTTATGTAGAAGTGGTATATATCCTGACGACGCGTATCCTTTACTGGGAATAGGATTGAGCGAATATTTACTAATAGTGAATATTTAGGAAATTCCACTTTTACCTCTGAACCAGGTAAAAGCGGAACACTATAAGTTTCTTTTTTATATCTATGCCAAAGAATAACAGAAAGGGAAAAGCCGCGGTCATCTCAGATAGTGAGTTTGTCAAAATCAAAAGACAAGTCAAGACCGATAAGTATAAATTACTAATGGATTTAGCCTGGTATACAGGTGAGCGCTGGGGGGCACTGGTTCAACTGAAAACTGAAGATGTTTACGATCGCAATGGCCAACCCAAGGACGTACTGATTTTTCCGGCAATGGTCAGAAAGCACAGACCGGACGGGACAGCTGAAACTGTGGAGATTCCAGTTCATGAAGCTTTGAAGGAATCTCTCAAAGGATATGAGCCTGACAACTCCGGTTGGCTTTTCCCCTCGCGCTGCGGCACAAAGCCAATTACTTGGCGCAATGCCTACAACATTCTCCAGCGGGCCACCCAAAAGGCAGGAATGACTACCAAGGGAATTTCAACTCACAGTACCCGCCGGAGCTTGGTGAACCGATTGCGGAAAAATTCTGTTGACAAAGATGTGATTCGCAAAATCACCGGACACCGTGACAATAAAGGGCTTGACCCTTATATCGATGTTGAACTTGATGAAGTCAAAAGCGCGATCGCAACTCTATGAACCCCAACCTGCTATTCCTCCAAATCGAAATCTTCTTCGAGCGCTTGCAGAAAGGGGAATATGACCATCCTGTGTATTTGGCTATGGCACTGGAAAATCTCACTAACCAGGCATGGGATGAAGTCGATCGGGTTTATCCGAATTTGGACAAAGCATGAAACGAGCGGATAAGCTTATATATCCTAAATTTCAAAAACAACTAGCAAGCGATCGCACTTTCACCTCTGACCAAGTGCGATCGCTTTTTATTGGGCATTGGGCATTGGGCATTGGGAACAAGGGAGCAGGGGTAGCAATTGCAATTAAAGTAAAAACGCTGTATCCTGCCTTGACACAGGCCTTTCAAGAAACAGCTATGGCGAAGCCTCCGGGAAAGAATAGCACCAGCTGGCAACCAGCTTGGAACAATGGCAAGACCAAAACTATCCGCGTACCAGTCGTACTTGCAGAACAAATTTTAGAATACGCCTATGCCGTTGACTCTGGTCACGTTATGGATCAACAGATGATTTTACGGGCCATCGACTCTTTTGTAGAATCCAGAATTGCAGAGTTTCACCCCAATCAGCACAGCCGTAATGGTTCGACTACTTCCCGACGCTGGGATGAATTGCGGCGGTTTAGGACTGCGATCGCTTCTGGCTGCGCCAGGAGCGAATCAACTCTTCAATCTCCTGTGGTGACTGTCCGTCGCTAATCGCAATTTCTACGTCTGTCTTTTTCTGTTTGGCTTTGGGACTATCGACACTACCCAGGTAACGGCGGTTTTTCTTCCGTCCCTGCATCCAGCAATAACGGTAGTACCAGTATTTATTACCTGACCGCTCAACCCAGTACTTCTCTACCCAGTGGGTATCGTGTTGGGGCGCAGTTTTTTCGGTAACGTGTGATACCTGCGCCCCAACACATGATTCTACGGTTGTGCTAGATGTAACTTGCGCCCCAACACGTAATTCCCAATCCCCCCAGGCTTGCTCGTAATCATCCAGATTTTTAAAATCGTCTGGGTCTGGTGGCTCGTCACTGTCATCAAAGAAAATTGTCAGTTGTCCGTTGTCACTTAACTTGCGGGGTACTTCCCCAAAGTGGGCAGGGTTCCACCTCTGTTCTGTCTGGAGGTGTTGGGGCGCAGTTTCTTCTTCATCCCAAGCTGGATCGTGAACGTAAACAGGGGTATCAACCTTAGTGAAAGCTTGTAAATCAAAAAGTGTAGGTTGGTTCATAATCAAACTGGTTATTATGGTCGCTGCTTCCAGGAGGAAGCAGTTTTTTTATGCAGTTATTCCCTAGTAATCCCTTGGCAGGTTACTAGGGAACCAAGATTTTAAAGTTTCAATAAATCCAGATAAATCAAGTGAATTATCTGCCCAATAACACTCACGTAAACAGCCAATTAACCATGCTTGAGCATCACGGACAGATTGATGTCCACCACGTTTAACAAAGTGCTTTAAAGCGTTGCGAATATCTTCAATATCAAACTCAAAGAGATGTCTTGTTGTTCGTTTATTTGGATCGAAGTATATTTCGTACTCAGCACAAGCGGTCAGTATCTCGTGTTGTCTTTCTAACTCCTCAAATTCGGCCGTTGTAGGAGTAATACTATTGCTGCTGCTGTTTAACCCCTGTTCGGCAGAGATATCATTTGAGGGGGGTGAATTGTAACTAGAGTTATGGTTATATAACTTTTTTTCTCGCGGCTTCTTAGGTGGATTTAACCATGACAGAGGTCTTACAAGTAACTTGGTTATTTTCCAAGAATATTGTTTAATTACTTGTAAAACCCGGCATGATACCAGTATTTCAAATATCTTTTTGAGGTAATTATGAGCATAAGGTTTACCTCTGGTCTTGGCTACCCAAGCATTAAATTCTGATAAATCTGGCTCGATCTCGCTGGCAATTTGCCCTTGTCTCATTAGCCACTGCCAGAGAATTTTTGCAGCTGGTGGAATATGGTGTTTGTAACAGTATGCTTCGTGTTCTTCCGTCCACGGAAGATTGATTTTTAGAGTATTTTCTGTCATGATATTATTAGTTATTCTCACAGAGAGCCACCACCGACCTTGTAAATCTGGGTGGCTTTTTGGTTTTTTCTAAGTCTTGTTTGCGTTCAACCAGTGGTCATCGGGGAAGCTGGAATCTGCTTCAAAATCAGCATTTTCACAGCTGGTAACACCGAAAAAAGCAAGCGCGTTCTGTTGAGTCAGTGCTGTGCCGACATCGCCGGCTCTATTCTTGTCTGCGTGCCAGCACAGGGCAACAAGCCCATTTTTATCAGGGTTTAGGGCAAGAGCAACATAAATCGTTTGTTTCTTCATTGGTTATTAGGAGCGCGATTTTTAAGCTTGACCGTGGTTGCTATCTCTTTTATCCGACCGAATAACTCAAGATTTTGTTGAAATAATTTCGGTAAATCAGCCAAGAGGTATGCTGTCAGCACGATCGCTTGGTCGGGTTCGAGTTCTGGGTCAACGGTGCGGATATAGTCGAAAAGCTTCTCTAGTTCGTATACAGCAAGGCTTCTAGCTCGAAGTACTTTTGATGATGAGATTTTTGATTTTTTCATTTGTCATAAGTCATAAGTCATTTGCTGCGATCGCAAAACACACACAAGGAAGCTGCACCGCGATCGCACCCCTCCACCCCTAACCCCTAACCGCGATCGCAAAACAAAACCGCCCAAGCCACAGTAGGCAGGACGGTTTTATTCAGGTTCTTCTGGTTTTTCAGATTTTTTTGGGTTAACAGCCAGATTATAGATTTCTTGCTTTAATATTTGAACCTCTTCTGTGAAAGATGCTTCAAACTCCTTACTCTCTCCTAGACGCGCCTCAAGACGATGCTGGTGACCGCCTACATAAGTACGAAATGCTTTTTCAAGGAGTTCAAGGCGCTCTAGGATTTTACCAGCAGCACTTTCTCCGTCCCAGACGATAGTTGCCCCAGGGGTACTTTGCCCTGAGCTATCAGTCGTAGTAATTCCGATCGGTTCAGCCCCATCGACTGAGCTTGAGCCGCGAACGCTTCCCAGTCTGCCTCGCTGATCCGAATTGTTGCCCTTATTTCGTTTTCTATTTTTTTCGGCTTCGCCATCATTAGTAATTCCCATCTGATTTTCCTATATTACTGTACGAACGTTTTTATATGTACGAACGCTTGACAAGAGATAACGTTCGTACAGTATACTATCTTTATTCTTGTACGAACAACTATTGCTAGATGATATATTCGCTCCCCCCTCACCTTTGCCATTGAGCCTGTGAGGGCATCACCGGAGCAAGCACCCGCGCCACTGCGTAAGCCCCGGCGCGGAAACACCCTGTAATCACCAGACAACTGAGCGCGGTTAACGAGTTTGCCGCGCGGTGATGTTTGATGTCTGCACAATCAACAACCCAGGAAACCAGATGACAACCACAGTCCAAGAACTGATTGAGAAGGAGGAGCCAAAGGAGGAGAAATAAGTAATTGAAAAGGCGATCGCCTACCATCCCTGATTTTGGATAGCGATCGCCACTCTACGAATTATTTGCATTGAGGAAATTGTACCAATGAGCAAGCCGATCGGATATTTTACCAACTACACCCTAAACGACGGCTCTTTGCTGGAATCGCTCCAGGAGGAGTACGGGCCGACATTTGAGCAGATGACCAAACGCGAGAAGCTGTTTTTAATTAGTGCGATCGCCATTCAATTGTGCGATCAAGCTCCCGGCAGATGCCGCGATGAAATCTATGTAGTGGGGCATCAAATTAATAGCTCTTTGCCCGTGGGCGACAGAGAGGGATTAATCGAAGCGCTGATTAATCAAGTGCGCTGGGGGCGTAGTCTTTTAGATACGGAGGTATTGCCTATGCAGCAATAAACCCACTAATCACAACACCTCTCATTTATAAAGTTGCACCAGCGCAGGCTGGAGAGCAAGCGAAGAGTGTTTTTTTGAAAATTAGGAATTTAGATTATGACTTACAGCAATGGGCTAAGACCTTGGGCGATTTTCCGACGCTTGCCCAGTGGGGAAAATGTTTGTGTTGCTCGACTTCGTAGCCGCACTGATGCCGATGCCTACACCAGCATTCTGCGTCAGGGAGGGGGAATATTTGAGGTAGTTTACGACCTACCCCAAGCCCAGGGAGTTAACCAAGGATAGCTCAATTTTTTTGCGATCGCGGCAGGAGATGGCGCGATCGCAGCTAAAAAAAATCGTTCCAAACAAGTAAAAAATAGCACACAATCATGGACTAATGACCAAACACGATACTTGGGTAAAACTCAAACCCGGCAGTCCTTACGAGCCAATTTTAGATTTATTTCCAGACGGTATGATACCCATGCGCGATCCGTTCCCAATGGAACGCGTAGGGGATGCTTTTGAGGGTAAAAGCTTGTGGATTATCGATTTAGAACGGCTCAAAAGTTCTCAAGCTACTGCCATCAGTCAACTCATTGCCCACCACAGAAACGCCTCACCGCTTGAAGTGGCAACAGAAACAATGAATAAAGGTGGTTTCGCTATGAGTCACGAGTGGGTTGAGTCTATGCAGTGTGGTGATGAAGGCTTCCAGCGCAGTAAAGAACTGGCCGACTTTTTAGAAACTGCACCCCAACCACCTAGCGCCGAGGCTTGGCAGGAATTTTTGACAAGCCAGATCGAGAGATGGGTTGACGGTAACGAACAGCCGCCGCCAATTAACTCCATTGATGACGTTGACTTGCGCCTCAGAACTCCAGAGCTTCAACAAGCTCTCAAAATGAGGAAAGTTGAGAGTGCGATCGCGGAGGGTGGCTACTCAGCTTTTGATGTCTTAATGGGACGTGCAACGGTTGATATTCTTAACAAAATTGACCCAGAAAACTCATATTCATTAGTTGGGTATGATGAGGAATTTGATGAAGATGAAATTTATGAATAATGAAAATTTAGAAGTTCCCCAGCCAGATCCAGCATGGGATTATTACATTGAATGGCACAAATTACTTAGGGCTAAAACTCAGTTAGAAAAGTTAATTGAGTTTATTTCAAAATGTGAAAATTCCACAGAAGACACTCAAGAAATACTGCAACAAGATGCAGCGATAATTATCACCACTATCGAAAGCCTATAACCGCCTGATGAATCGTAATTGCGATCGCGCTACGGCGTGGGCTACCTGACACAGTAGCCGAAACGGTGGCTTTCTCCACCGTCGCGGGTTGTGTCCAAAGCACCCGCCCCACTGTTTCTAGGGAGTGGGGCGTTAAAGCTGAATCGCACCTCCATTTATGGGGTGTTGTATTTTTCAAGCGCACCAACTCTAGAGCTACCGGGTTCAACCCAGCGTTAAGAGTGAATCGCGCCCCTCTGTTGGTGGGGTGTTAGGGGATTCAAGCGTCAAACTGGGTTTTCAAATCAATTCGTATGCCACCACGAATACTAAAAATCCCAATTCTCGGCAGAACCATGACAATTAAATCAATTACATCCTTGGGAGTTGATGTTAGCAAGTCGTCAGTCACTTGCCATATTTTAACCCAATACCCAGTAGGAGGTTTGAAGAACTATTGGCAAAAAACTAGAACTAAAGCCTCGAACTTATTCCCTAGTTTTTACTCTAGTCCAAAGCCGAAAAGCAATCAAAAATCAGCTTTTGATTTTGCTGATTATGTGAGAAATAATAATCCTGATGTCGCCATTTTGGAGCCAACAGGCAATCATTATTCACGTCTTTGGGCACAAATTCTAGAAAGCTTAGAGATCAAAATCCTCTGGGTTGGACACGTTGAACTCAAGCGTTATCGCGGCGGTAAAAACCTACCCAATAAATCCGATGCCGCCGATGCCTTAGCGATGGCAGCATACGCCTTAGACCAAGAGAATTATTTAGAAACTGGAGAACTCAACGGGCGTCAGTTTCTAATGCACCGTCCCGAACCGATTGATGAACTGCGCTCCTTGGTACAGCAACTCGAACACCTTAACCGCGTTCAGTCACCGATAGTTAACTACACCCGCCAGGCCCTGGCGTGGCAATTTCCAGAAAAAGCTCACAGTAAAACTGAGAGTACTAAAGTGGGAAATGTCCCGCCATTATGGGGTTGGTTAGCACAGCGTCAGCTAGAAGTGCATCCACCAACTTATAAATCCATAACCAAAATATACCAGCAATCAATAGCGGTAAAACTTGGGCTAGAAATAGATCCGATTGTCCGACTTCATGCTGATTGGTTGTGTGATATCGACCTCGAAGAGCAGCGTTTGGAAGCATTGCTGTCGCCTTTGGTCAACCACGAACAATTCAAAACCTATAACCACGTCTTTGACCAGTTCAAATTTGGACTAAGGATTCGTGCCCGGCTGCTAAGTCGAATTTATCCTTTTGAAGCGTTTTTGACCAATGGTAAACAGTTGATTGAGCGAGAGGTCAGGGAAGTTAAGAAGAAAGAGATCGCCCGCGAAAATGGTAAATCTGTAGTCAAGTTTCTCCCTGGTGACGTGAAGCGGGTTAAACGCAACCGCAGCCGCGACGGTTTTAAACTCAGGCTAGGCATGGGTACTGTCTTGGAGCAGTCCGGCGATAAGCTAGTTGAGAAAGGTAGTGGTAGTGCTTTATGCCGAATGAACTTTTGGCAGTATGTGATTACCAAAATTGAAATTGATGGTCGCTTACCCAATAACCCTATTGGTGAAGAAATTGCTTTATATAAAGCTGAACTCAAAAAAAATGTTGATGCTTCCGGTAAGCAACTCCTTAATGGTAAACACTTGCAGGCTAAACTCAGTTCCAAGGTTGCCAATATGTTGTTTCGGGAGTTGTCGAGAGCGATCGCCAAAACTGATGCATGACTATAAATATCCGTGCCCTAGTTGTCATTACAAATGTTACAGCCCATCACCTTATTGGATCGTAAATGAGAATAACCAAAGGGTGCGCGTTCAGCTGTACCACTGCATTAACTGTGGTTACGAACCAGAAGTTAAGGAAGCAGAAAGTATGTTAGAAGATCCAAGTCGAAGAGACAAAAGATTTCCCTAATGCTAATAAACCCCTACATTACTGTAGGGGTTTTAAAATCCCTCAATAGTTTAGAGTGAAAAATAATTATATTCCCGGTTCGCCCATTTTTTAGGGATTTAGGAAAAGTAAATAGTCAAAACTATACCGAAGGGCGTATTCCCAAAAAGACTTGATTAGGTATATGTTCGCAACTATAGTTACTGAACCCATAATTACAAACGCAGGAGTCGATGATATGCCTATACTTCTAACTCAAATAGAGCCTATGAACATATAACCGCTAATCGATAAACACTTTTCGACACACGGAAATTGGCAAGGTAATTTTCAAAAAGTTAAGAGACAATAGACTTCTTGGCATTTGTAGGGAATTGGGTTTGGGGGAAAGGGAAAAGGAATAAAAAAACCTTTCCCCTTTGACCGCAAGAGTGCAAAAGTTACTTTTGCAAGAGGTCTAATATCTTGCTAGACCTTCTCAACCAGTGTTTACTCGAGTTATGCCGCATTTATACAACGCTTAAAATCGCTTTTTATGCCAATTTAACTTTAAAATAACTAAATTATCTAGATTCAACAGAATATGAGTATAGTTATCTTCAAAAAACATCAAGGAATAAAATATGTGCGCTATTGAATTGCAAATTAGCAAACCAGTATCTTGCAATTGTCTACAGAGCTATCTGCGGCTTTGATAGTTGCTTAAGTTCAGATAATAAATTGAAATTGTTAACTGCTTATGCGTCCTCGTCAAAAAATTATCGAGATGTTCTCAACCTTCGTTGAGTTGGAAGGAGACAGATTCAGCAAATGGTTGATTGATATCAAACTGCATCGAAATATTCAAAATTGCTTGGAGTCTTCACCATTCGTCGCTAACTCAGAAAATTTTTGGGCGTTACATTGGCACAAATGCTGGCGAGAGAAATCTAATAGCCTTGCTAGAATGCATTTATCTGCTTATTTACAGGAACCAAATTATTGGGCTGCTAAAAAAACAATTGCCAAGTTTACAAATGGTCAACATAGCCTCGCAGATTATTTTCAAATGGCGAATGCTGAAATTGAAACAATTCTCAAAAATTTTAATCTAGAAAAATGCTTTAGCTTAAAAACCTATGCTACTATGGCAGTTCCCAGTCGGCTAAAAGATATTTTACGCCAACGCAAGGAAGCTGATATTTGCACAAATTGGGCATTGTTACGCAAAGTAAGCAAAAAGCAGTTATTAGAAGCTCTTACTCAAGCTGGATTATCACCGATTCTAATCGCCCAATATCGACTCGCCTGGACTTGTTTCAAAGAACTGTATGTTCAAAACCAACCAGGTGGAACAAAGTCACTACCAGAACCAGAACCTCAACTTTGGGAAGCTATTGTCAACCTCTACAACCGCGATCGCCAAAATCAGTTAACTCAACCTACTCCAGAATGCACGAGAGAGAAAATGGAACAGTGGCTAACCCAGACATCTGTATACGTGCGTGGTTATCTGTATCCACTTGTTAGTTCTTTAAATTTGGCAATATCAGAAGATGACTCCACAACAACTTTTGATTTGCCAGATCCATCCTCTGACTCATTAATTGCAGAGATAATAGCCCAAGAGGATGCCCAAAACCAACAAAATCAACAATCTCAGATTGCAGGTGTTTTGTTAAAAAAAATACAAACTCTGGAGGTAAAAACTCAGGAAATACTTAAACTTTACTACCAACAGGGGTTAACTCAGCCACAGATTGTAGAACACCTACAAATTAGTCAGCCTACTGTTTCTCGCCGACTGCTCAAAGCCAGAGAATCAATGCTTTCAGCGTTGATCCAATGGAGTCAGGATACGCTTAATATTTCTGTGACTTCCAACCTAGTTAATAATATGAGTACCGCTTTGGAAGAATGGTTGCAAGTTAAGTATGGGGAATCTCGCTGAGATTATGAAGGATGAGGTAGTAAAAATGACTTTCGCTTTTACAGAACCGCAGGAACTATTGTTAGAAATATCACCATCATTACAGGCAAGTTCTTGGCAAGAAAGCCAAATGTACGCCACACCTAGCAGTCGCTGGCGTGCTTACATGAATCAAATTTGCCTTTATGGGTTTTTGAATTGGGTAAAAGCTGAATATGTTCCAGAAGCAAGTATCTGGCATAGTTCCCCTGGTATTCCTGCTTTTTGGGAATTTGTCAATGGTACAGCAATTTTATTAAACCAAAAGCGAGTCGTTTTAATTCCTAGCGAGGCAATTGATGATAGCGAGTTAGAAGTTCCTCAAGAATGGGTAGACATTCCTAGTTGGGCAGCAGATTATTATTTAGCAGTGCAAGTTACAGCAGATGGGGAGTGGGTAAGAATTTGGAGCTATATAACCCATCAAGAACTTAAATCACTAGCAGACTATGACCAAGTAGATAGGACTTATTGTATAGATGCACGGCACTTAATTAAAGACCTTAATGCTTTTTGGATGACCTATCAATTTTGTGGAACAGAAGAGATGAAAGGTGCGATCGCTCCACTACCAGAATTATCGACTGTTGAAGCAGAAAATCTTGTGCAACAGTTAAGTAATTCCTCTGTAACATTTCCGAGACTTGCAGTGCCATTTACAACTTGGGGAGTGCTACTAGAAAATGAGCAGTGGCGGCAGCGTTTGTACCAAGAAAGGCTGCGATATCTACGACAGGCTGCGCCTACGCAATTTTCACAAGTACAAGTGAGTCTCAGTCGTTGGCTGGAGCAGATTTATGATGCTTCTTGGCAAGCTATAGAGACTTTTTTTGAGCCAAACTCCAGTAGCCTAGCTTTTAATTTCCGCACTTCTTCCGGGTTAAATGCTGCCGCGATCAAACGCGCCAAGCTGATTGACTTGGGAATAGAAATAGAGGCTCAAAAAGTTATTTTATTAGTTGCCTTAATACCAGAAGCTAACCAACAAGTTAAGATTCGCGTCCAACTACATCCAGCTTGTAATCAACCTTACTTACCTGCTAATATCAAGCTAGTTTTACTTTCAGATCGAGGAGAAATACTTCAAGAAGTACAAGCAAGAATTCAAGATAGTTATGTGCAGTTAAAACTCTTTGATGGGGAAGTGGGAGAATGTTTCAGCATCCAGATCGAGCTAAATAATTATCAAATAACAGAAAATTTCATAATTTAGTTATGAGGAGCCAGCAGTGTCAAATTGGTATTGATTGGGAACATTTTACTTATAGAAAAATATCAAATAGCGAGTTGAGCATTGAGATAGGCACAACGTAATTCTAGTATAGAAGGAACATCGAATGGATGCCACTGCAAGGCGAATAAATCTTGTCAATAAGAGCGACTTATTATCAATAAATTGCTAAATAATCACAATAAGCGTAGCTTCTTGGATTAGTACTAAGTTTCGATTCTTACTGCTCTATACTCAGATGAGAAAGAAGCGATCGCTAGTACAACGTGGTAGAAATAAACCTATCATGTGTAGTCTTGATACTACACTTTCTTTTGGAATTTTTGCATAAATAGAATGCTTTCTGTTGATTAATCATTAGTTAATCACGAATGGCAAAGTCTACTTAACTTATGAGTAAGCTAGTTGTCTTCAGCTTCTTGGGAGGAGATTTAAATCAAGGATTTCCTGTTGTCACGGCTCAACTTTGGTGTCATAACCAATTTGTACCCGTGAAATTAACAGGGAGTCTACCGCCAGCACCAGAACTAAGCGAACTCTACCGCAGATGGCAGTTACTCTACGCAGCAGTTCATCAACGCCTCGATCGTAAAAATCAACGGATAAAAGTACATTCACAAGACATAACCAATATTTCTGTTAATGACTTCGATGAAGTGTGTCAACAGCTACAAGCAAATATCAATGCTTGGTTGAAATTTGAGTCATTTCAGAATATTGAACGGCAGTTGCGAACTCTACTCAGTCGTCATGATGAAATTAGAGTAATTATTGAAACAAATATAGTTCTACTGCATCGCTTGCCTTGGCATCTATGGAATTTTTTTGAAGATTATCCGAATGCGGAATTAGCTTTGAGCAATCAAGAGTATGAATCTCCTCAGCTATTACAAAAATCTCCTACAGGTAAAGTCAAAATTTTAGCAATTCTAGGCAATAGAGTTGGTATTGATATTGAAAAAGACGCCTCTTTGTTACAAGGTTTAACAGATGCTAAAACCACCTTTCTTATAGAACCAACACGGCAAACACTTGATGAGTATTTATGGAATCAGGATTGGGATATTCTATTTTTTGCCGGACATAGCAATAGTCTTGCTGACGGAGAGATTGGAGAAATCTGCATCAATCAAACAGAAAGTTTAGCAATTTCGCAATTGAAAAATGGACTAAAGGCAGCAATTAGACGCGGTTTGAAACTAGCAATTTTCAACTCTTGTGACGGAATTGGTTTAGGACGAAATTTAGCGGATTTAAACATTCCCCAAATGATTGTAATGCGGGAAGGAGTGCCAGATTTAATCGCACAGGAATTTTTAAAAAACTTTCTTACTGCCTTTGCAGATAGCAAACCATTTTACTTGGCTGTGCGAGAAGCGCGAGAAAGACTTCAAGGACTGGAAAATGAATTTCCTTGTGCCAGTTGGTTGCCAGTCATCTGTCAAAATCCTACAACTGTTCCTACTACGTGGCAAGAACTACGTGGTAATTTGGATAATACTAAATTTGTGGGTAAAGTTTCGAGAAAAGGTAAAATTGCGACATCAAAATCTAAGTTTTGGAATGTACTACTTAGTACTTTTCTTGTGGCTGTTTCAACGGTAGGTTTGAGATACTTGGGAGTCTTTGAGAAAATCGAACTGCAAACTTTCGATCGAATGCTACGGCTGGGACTCAAGGAAGATCCAGATCCAAGGTTGATAATTGTAGAAATTACTGAAAAAGATATTCAATCACGACAAGACATCACCAAAGGACTGAAATCCATTTCGGATAGTACGTTAGCTAAATTGCTCAACAAAATACAAAAATATCAACCGCGAGTTATTGGACTGGATATTTATAGAGACTTAGCTGACCCCCCAAACAAATCAAATCTAATACAACTTCCGACTGAACTTAATAAAAAAAACGTTGTTGTTATCTGCAAAAGCCGCGATAGTAAATACGATCTCCAAGGTGTTAAACCTCCGAAAGACGTACCTATAGAACGTCAGGGTTTTACTGATGCAATTCAAGACCCTGATGGTATCGTCCGTCGCCAAATTTTGATGATGGCACAAGAGCCTTCCTCGACTTGTACAACGCCTTATTCGCTCTCGTTGCAATTAGTTACTCGTTACTTATCTTATGAAAATATTAAACCTAAATTTAATGAAGATTATGTACAGTTTGGCTCTAAAGTATTTAAACGCTTAAAACCTAGTCGCAGTGGTGCCTATCAACAAGGAGTTGATTTAGGCGGAAATCAAATACTTGTCAATTACCGTAATACAGATTATCAGAGAGTTTCCCTTGATGATGTATTGAGTAATAAATTCGATCGTAAATCATTTAAAGATAAGGTAGTTATCGTTGGAGTGACAGCTAATACAGTCAGCGATACTTGGTCAACTCCCTACAGTACTGCACAACAAGATTACCAAGAAATATCAGGGGTATTTATACAAGCACAAATGATTAGCCAAGTTTTGAGTGCAGTTTTAGACCAACGTCCAATTCTTGGGGTTTTGCCTTACTGGGGCGATATTCTCTGGATATGCGGCTGGTCTGTAGTTGGGAGTCTGATTATTTGGCGGGTGCGATCGCTCTCACATCAGGGATGCACGATCTTTGTGACAGTTGTCATATTATATGGAGTTTGTGCGATCGCTCTATTAAAACAAGGGCTATGGTTGCCATTTATTCCTTCTGCCTTTGTCGTGGTTGCAAATGGTGTTGTAATTATATTTATTCAAAGTCGCAGACAATTTTCCATTCCTCTACAATCATTAGTTGAGTAATGTAAAACTATCTTCAATTAATTAGAATAAGGGGTAAAAGTAGCAAGGTTGCAACTGAATTTTGAGGCTTTGGATATTCGCTGTTGCTCTGTCTGATTTCCCAGGATACGTAATAAGTATCCTGGCAGAACCTTCTTAGAGAGTGAACGGCTCCTCCTCAATTGCCCGACAGGAATCGGCTTGACAAGTACGCAGTTTACTCAGTCGGTTAGCAAGCTGTTTGAGTAGAGTTGGATCGGCTGTAGAAGCCAGGTTGTTCAACTGATATGGGTCTTTTTTGATGTTATACAGTTCCTTCGCTCCAGTTTTATACTCAACATAGGTATAATCTTGTGTCCGGATCGCTTGGTAAGTAGGGATCTTCGGTACTTGGCCTCCTTTTTGGAGCGATTGAAGCTCTGACTGATCCTCAAGCTCTAACTGATCGTCAAGCTCTGACCGATCCTGAAGAAGCGTTGTCTGATTCTCAAGTGCAGCACGTCGCTTCTGATTTTGTTTGTGTTCTATCAAAAATGCAGAGCGCCACTTAGGGAGATTTGACATCGTACCCTTTAACAAAGGTAAGAATGAGCGTCCATCAACAAAAGCAGGTGGTTTAACTCCAGCCATATCGGTAAAGGTTGGGAAAAAGTCGATATTACCCACTTGCTCTTGCAGTTGCTTGCCAGCTGGAATTCCCGGGCCGCGCACTACCAGATTCAAGCGAATATCTTCCTCGTAGGCACTTTCTTTGCCTGTACTTGCTCGGTGAATACCCTGTTTGTAACCGTTATCGGAGGTGAAAATGATGTAAGTATTGTTAAGTTGCCCATTTGCCTTGAGCGTATCGACCAACTTGTCAATTGTATCGTCAACCGACTGTAGCGATCGCAAGCGCAAACGATAACTTTTATCAATTTCGTCAATTTGTGTTTGATTGAGTTGAGGCAAATCTTGAATGAATTGAGGCTTAGTGCTGACATTGGCTTCGTTAAAATTGTCTACGCGGGGCGCTTGAACATCTGGGAAGAGGTTTTTATAGCGTGGTGCTGGCGTATATGGTCCGTGAATGTTGAAGGGAGCTAGATAAACGAAAAACGGCTTGCCGTTCTTGGCAGAACGTTGGATGAAATCAATGGCAAAGCCAGTATAAACATCTGTACCGTAGTCTTTGGGGTTGTCACCGTACTTGACCAGCTGGCCATTCTTGTTCAGCGTGTAATTGAACTGAGAGTAAGGATTGCCATATTTCTTTTGGTCGTTTTTCTTCTTGCCTTTTTCCATCGGGCTATACCACTCTGTCCAACCAGGCGGGATGTATGTATCACTAGGGGCTGTGTCGGGGTAGCCGTTGAGGTACTTGCCAATCAACGCTGTCTGATAACCATTTGCTTGTAACGAGGTGGCGATCGTCTCTTTTTCTAAGCCCTGGCTATAGGCTTTCTGGAAACCTCCATCAGGTCGTGAATTGGTCAATATCCCCGTATTGTGGGCATATTGACCGCGCAAAATATTCGTGCGCGATGGGCAGCATAGAGACACGTTTACAAAAAAGTTAGGAAATGTTACGCCCTGGTCGATCAAAAGCGACTTAATGTTTGGTGCATACTTCTTTGGATTTCTGTTAATTGTGTCAGCGTCCATGTCATCTACTAGGACGAAAACAATATTGGGTTTACTTGTCTCGGTGAAAGCTTTTTGTGGTGCTAATAAGAACACATTGAATACCAAAACACCGAGCATTATTAGAGCAAAGAACTTTATTCTCAAATTGAATGTTTTCATCAAATGACCTCTTGATTTACAATGTCATAGTTTCATTTTTTGGCTTTGGGTATGGTAAAAAACCAAATTTTTATCAAAACAGAATAGAGGCGTCAGTCGTCAGAATTCTCCAATTGAATTGGAGTCCGACTGGTAGATGTAATATTTAAGTGTGAGATTTGGTGCAAAAAGATAAAATTTATCTCAATACTTCTTGCTTTGTGCATTTTTAACTCGGAATCGAGTTTGGGGTAAAGGGTAAGGAATAATTGGTCAAAAATCGGTGATTAATCTTGCTTTGCGGAGCACAAATTGCAGTACAGTTTCTTCGCGGGTAATAATATCAACTCTGCCATCCATACCCAATTGAATTTGACATTTCTTTGTACTGCGACCTAAAGCAAGTTTCTCTGGTTCAATTGTGACTTCGTAAAAAGCACCTACAGCAGTTGCTTTTGGGCTAGAGTTCGGATCAGTATCAGCATCGTTTTTTTGCGACTTAACAGCATCCGGAGAAATCGCTTTGACAACGCCATTGAGAGTACCGTAATCAGGATAAGGACAAGCTGTTACTCGCATTTGCACCTTTTGATCGACTTTTATCTTACCTTTTTCCTCAGAACCGACAGCTGCTTTGATAACTAAAGGTGCATGACTAGGAACAATTTGCACAACTTCCTCCCCAGCCCGGAGAGTTTGACCGGGGTTTCTCAAATTGAGCTTGGAAATAATTCCGTCTGCTGTAGCAGTAATAGTAGTTTGCTTCAGGTCAATTTCAGCTTGCTTGAATTCGCTAGTATCGCGCTCTAATTGTTTTTCCGTTTCAATTTTCTGTTTGATAAGTGCTTGAAGTTCTCTTTCTAAAGATGCTTTATTCACTTCGCCAGAAGCTTTTTCTTGAGCAATGCGTTCACTCGCCATTGCTACTTCTGCATTGCTGGGATTGAGAACTGCTTGAGCGCGATCGCGTTTGGCAATAGCCCCATTCACAGCTTGTTTTAGCCGTTCATTTGTTTTTTCTTGGGCCTTATAAGTTGCTTTTTGCGCCTGTACAGCTTGTTGTTGCTGTTTCACAGCCAGCTGTACTTCTTCTAGTTGGTCGCGGGATAATGCCCCTTGTTTAGCAACATTTTCATATCGGCTCTGCTTTGATGTCGCTGCTCCTAAAGCCGCTTCAGTTGCGTGCAGATTAGCTAATGCTGATTGTAACTGTGCTTGCCCTGCATATAATTCTTCTTGAGCCATTTTGACATTGGCTGCTGCTTCTTGAAGTTCAGTGATAGTGGTAATTTTTTTGTCTTGATAATCGCGATCGCGTCCCTGCAATTCAGCTTTAGCAGAGGCGATAGTCCGATTGGTGCGATCGCTTTCGGCTCGAATTTGACTATCGATTGCATTAATTTGGGGAACGGTTTGAATTAGTTGTAACCTAGCTTGTTGAATATTGGTTTGCAGCTGGTTTTTTTTAGTTTGCAATCGAGAGTCATCAATAGTAGCAATTATATCTCCTTTTCGCAGCGTTTGATTTTCTTTGACGTAAATATGCATTACCTGTCCTTCTGTCGCCGCCTGCACAATTGGCAATTCACCCGCAGGACGGACAACCCCTTGTCCAATGACTGTAACTTTATATTTAGCAATCGCAGCCACAGGAACAGCTAACGACAACACAAACACGATAAATAGTCCGCCAAATGTAGTCCAACGACTAATTGGTGGGAGAAATTCATTGTCTTGAACTAAGGGTAAAAAATTGGTTTGAGACTTACTAATCATAAGTTATAAATCTCTCTAAAATGTCTAATAAACATTAACTAATTCCGAAAAAGTAAAGAAGATTTCAATTCATTTCTATTATTAGAAGAATAAATCTCATCAAGAAAGTTTAAATGCTCTCCAGGGATATGACGTAATTCTTCTGGAGTTCCTTGAATTTTTAAGCGTCCATCTTCAAGCAACACAATCCAATCAGCCCGTTTGATAACTTGAGGACGATGGCTAATCATAATTGTGGTTTTACCTTGACGGTGATTAAGTAATCTATCTAAAACTTGAGTTTCACTTACTGGGTCAAGAGCGCCTGTAGATTCATCTAAAATTAATACAGGCGGGTCAATCACAATTGCTCTAGCTATAGCTAATCTCTGCCTTTGTCCGCCAGAAATATTTGCACCAAATTCGCCTAAAACAGTTTGATATTTATCAGGTAATTTACTAATAAATTCATCTGCACCAGCAATTTGACAAGCAAGGACTATCTCCTCAAAACTAATGTTGGGATAACTGAAGTGAAAATTTTCTACAATCGAACGACTCCAAAAATGAGGTTCTTGGGGAACTAATACGACTTGTTGCCGCAAACATTCTAAAGATAAATCTTGCTGGTTGTATATGCCATAACGGATATTACCAGATTGGATTTGATATAAACCAGTAATTAATTTGCCAAAAGAACTTTTACCACAGCCAGATTGACCGATTAAGGCTATTACTTTACCACCAGGGATAGTTAAAGAAAAATTTTCTAACAGGTCAGTTCTACCAGGATGGTGAAAGTTCACTTGAGAACAACTAATATCTGCATTGCCAGGAATTTCTGCCCAAGGTTTTTTAATGTCATTTTTATCTTCTGGGGTAGAATCTATCACTTCTGTCAAGCGTTGAACGACAATTTGTGCAGTGATAAATTCATCGATTAGCCCGACTGCTGACTCTAAAAATTCCAGAAAACTACCACTCATACCGCTGTACGCCAGCAGTTGACCGATGGATAATGTCTGATTAATCACCAAGCTAGAACCTAACCAGAGTATGCCAATACTCGTCAATTTGGAAAGAATACTAGTGACTGTGCCACTGTAAAGCTCCAACTTCATCGTAGTCCAGTCTAAGTTAGCAAGGCGACCAAAATTTGTCTGATATTCTTGCCAAGCTTGCTCTGTAGCTTGGGTGGTTTTCAGAACTTGAACACCACGAAAAGTTTCGACTAAAAAGCCTTGATTTTCCGTACCTTTAACGATGAGGCTGCGGGTTTTTTGGCGCAAGGCGGGAAGAAAAAGCAGGTTGACAAAAGTGACAATGATAAAAGCGGCGACGGAAGCGAGAGTCAGTTGCCAACTATAAAAGAGCATGAAACCCAAGGAAACCAGAGCCACAAAAAATTCACTGGGTAAACCCAGAACAATTTGAGAAACTAGATTATTGATGGTATGAACATCAGCAATCCGGCTAACGACTTCCCCACTGCGACGTGCTTCAAAATATGATAGGGGTAAGCGCAACAGTTTTCGGCCGTATTCTAGAATTAGCCCGTATTGCAATCGTTGACCAAAATGACCAATCAGGTGAGATTGTACCAAACCAATGGCACTTTGGATTAGGTTCATGGCAATCACACCAATTGCCACTGTTGTTAGCAGTTGGGTATCTCCCCGCACTAGTACGTCATCGGTGAGAAGTTGCATCATTAACGGGGAAGCGAGGGACAACAGCCCGATCGCAAAGTTGATCGCGATCGCCTGAACCAAAAGATTGCGATAGGGCATAACGCGGGCAATAAACCGCCCAAAACCGCCAATTTTATCTTCCCCTTGCTCATAAAAGCGGCTATCGTCTGGCATCAGCAGCAGCATCACACCATCACTCCAACCCGCGATTAACTCCTGGGAGGTGAGGTACAAGATACCAACGGCAGGGTCAGAGAGGACATATTTTTTCCCCTTTTTCCCGTACAATACTACCCAGTGGTAGCCTTTCCAGTGAATAATGGCAGGCAAAGGAACTTCATCTAATTTCTCAAACAGTTCTGGGGTAGCTTGAACTTGACGGGCATGAAATCCCAGAGTTTCGGCTCCCCGTCTCAAACCTAGTAGTGTGGTTCCCCGCGAACCTGTACCCACTGCTTCTCGCACGCGATTGAGGGCAAAGGTGCGTCCGTAGTATTTGGCGATCATGGCTAGGCTTGCTGCACCACAATCTTCTTCACTGTGTTGCAATATACTGTGGTATTTCATAGTTTAAAAAATCAATACCAGCCGCAGTTAACAAGAGGTGAACGAGTCCGTTTCCTACCTAATAACTGATAACTATTAACACCGTTGACGTTTATTTGTGCTATCTTGATATAAATGAGAAAGTAGGAGCAAAAACGACTTCGCCCCTACAAACTGCAACAGAAGAATGTTACTCAGCTAAAAGCTGATGTGAGAGCATTCTTTTCTCTTTGAGGTTTTGAAGGATTCGAGTACACGGTATGAAATAGACCAGAACTGATTATGCAGGTCTGGCAGACTCGATGTCGTTGTTAAAAGACCCAGTGAAGTTACCTTTTGTACCTGCTTTCAGCCGCCTTGATTTACCTGAGAATTTCACACCAGTGTAGACAATCCAATCTCTTTTACCCGTCACCTCGTACCAAGTTGCTTTATTGTTAAAGTTGTATAAATTGACTCGTGGGTTTCCGATATTATTTAGCCGCCTTCCTTTACCATCCTTCAAGTCGGAAAGGTCTAAGCTACCACCACTAATAGTAGCAGCGGCTTCATGGTCAAGGTCTTGCACAGCTTCGATGCTGTAGAGGTCTTTGATTTGCTTGTTATTCATATCCACTCCGTGGTTTTTGATGTTAGACATTGTTTTTCCCCTAAGTTTTAGATTGGGGTTTGAACTGAAGGTCAGCTTGTTTTCTTCCTTCTGATTGTTAATTGGTAGCAGTGATATAAGTTTATTCACGGCTGGGAATCAGAGGTTTTTTAGCTTTGCCTTCTGATAAATGCGGCTGTTACTGATAACACCGTTGACGTTTATTTGTGCTATTTTGATATGAATGAAAAAGTAGGAGCGAAAACGACTTCGCCCCTACAAACTGCAACAGAAGAATGTTACTCAGCTAAAAGCTGATGTCAGAGCATTCTTTTCTTTTTGAGGTTTTGAAGGATTCGAGTACACGGTATGAAATAGACCAGAGCTGATTATGCAGGTTTGGCAGACTCGATGCTGTTGTTAAAAGTACCGATGAAGTTACCTTTTGTACCTGCTTTCAGAGTCCTTGATGCACCTGTGAATCTCTTACCAGTGTAGACAATCCAATCTTTTTTACCCGTCACCTCGTACCAAGTTGCTTTATTGTTAAATTTGCCTAAATCGGGTCGTGCCTTTCCGATATTATCTAGCCGCTTTCCTTTACCACCCTTCAGGTCGGACAAGTCTAAAGCACCACCACTAATAGTGGCAGCGGCTTCATGGTCAAGGTCTTGCACAGCTTCGATGCTGTAGAGGTCTTTGATTTGCTTGTTGTTCATATCTACTCCGTGGTTTTTGATGTTAGACATTGTTTTTCCCCTAAGTTTTAGATTGGGGTTTGAACTGAAGGTCAGCTTGTTTTCTTCCTTCTGATTGTTAATTGGTAGCAGTGAGATAAGTTTATTCACGGCTGGGAATCAGAAGTTTTTTAGCTTTGCCTTCTGATTATTAATTGGTAGCAGTGAGATAAGTTTATTCACGGCTGGGAATCAGAAGTTTTTTAGCTTTGCCTTCTGATTATTAATTGGTAGCAGTGAGATAAGTTTATTCACGGCTGGGAATCAGAAGTTTTTTAGCTTTGCCTTCTGATTATTAATTGGTAGCAGTGAGGTAAGTTTATTCACGGCTGGAAATCAGAGGTTTTTTAGCTTTGCCTTCTAATTCTTAATTGGTAGCAGTGGTAGAATTTTATTCATCAAGCCAAACGCACGTAATTTGTGAAACCCTTGTTGCATAAAGATATTGATGAAAAAATCGCCTCAATTCTCAAACGCTCAAACCCCTGCTATGAAAGGATTCTTCTACTTAGATGCGAGGCGCGTTTGCTCTGGTTTATTCACTTGATTCAGCAGTGTCAATTTGCTAATATCCTCTGTTGTGCATCAGTTTATTATCCTGACACTTCTACTCAAGATTGCGGCTGACAACCTAAATTTCCTTTTCTATAGGAGAGTGCAATGTCTTTTAAAACTGCGCCAAACTGGTTACAAGGTCTAGGAGTTGCCATTGTCAGTGCAGTTACCTTATATGCAAATATCTCAGTTGCCCAAATCACTCCAGACAGCACTCTGCCAAATAATTCCAATGTGAAATTAGAGGGCAATACCAGGATGATTGAAGGTGGAACCACACGAGGTGCTAATCTGTTCCACAGCTTTGAGGAGTTCTCTGTTCCCAATGACAGTACTGCTTGGTTCAATAATTCACCCGATATTCAGAACATCCTGACACGAGTAACAGGTAAGTCAATTTCTAATATAGATGGCTTAATTCGTGCTAACGGTAAAGCAAACTTATTCCTGCTCAATCCGAATGGGATTATTTTTGGTAAAAATGCTAGTTTGAATATCGGCGGTTCCTTTATCGCCACAACAGCCAACGCCATTGGGTTTAGCAATTTGGGATTTTTCAGCGCCTCAAATCCAGAAGCACCTTCACCCTTGTTAACAGTAAATCCAAATGCCTTATTATTTAATCAAATTGCGGCTGCACCGATTCAAAATAGTTCAACTGCGCCAGCAGGATCTACTCCTGGTAACGAGAATGCATTTGGTCTACGTGTCCCAGATGGTCGAAGTTTGCTGCTAGTAGGCGGTAATGTGAACATGGATGGTGGAAGATTGAATGCTTTTGGTGGACTCGTCGAGTTGGGTGGGTTAGCTAGTGCCGGTACAGTTGGGTTGAATGGAGATGATAATAGTCGTTTGAGTTTTCCCAATAGTGTAGAAAGAAGCGATGTTTTCCTTAGCGATGGCGCGCAAGTAAATGTATTTGCTGGCAATGGTGGTAGTATCGCGGTTAATGCCCGGAATTTAGAGATGACGGGAGAGAGTCAACTGTTTGCAGGCATAGACAGTAGATTAGGTTCTAATAATAGTCAGGCAGGAAATATTTCGGTTAATGCCACGGTTGCAATAAACCTTAACAATGGGAGTGTAATTGGTAATGAGGTGCGATCGCAAGCAAATGGACAGGGAGGCGATGTCAATATCAGTGCTAGCACGTTACAAGTTGATGCTGGAGCACAGATAAGTACTATTACATCTGGTGCGGGTAAAGGAGGAAATTTGAGCGTTGATGCTCAAGATGTGCAACTGATTGGTAGAAGCGCTGACGATCAATCTGCCAGTAGCTTGTTTGCTGGCGCACAGCCAAACTCAATAGGGGATGCAGGTAATTTAAAGATTAAAACTAATACCTTGATAGTGCGAGATGGGGCACAGATAAGTACTATTACATCTGGTGCGGGTAAGGCAGGAAATTTGAGCATTGATGCCCAAGATATGCAACTGATTGGTACAAGCGCTGATGGTAAAGCCGGTGGCTTGTTTGCTGGCGCACAGCCAAACTCAACAGGGGACGCAGGTAATTTAACGATTAAAACTAATACCTTGCTAGTGCGAGATGGGGTAGAGGTAAGTACTATTACATCTGGTGCGGGTAAGGGAGGAAATTTGAGCATTGATGCCCAAGATGTGCAACTGATTGGTACAAGTGCCGATGGTGAGTATCCCAGTGGCTTGTTTGCTGGCGCACAGCCAAACTCAACAGGGGACGCAGGTAATTTAACGATTAAAACTAATACCTTGCTAGTGCGAGATGGGGCACAGGTAAGCACTATTACACTTGGTGCGGGTAAGGGAGGAAATTTGAGCGTTAATGCTCAAGACGTGCAACTGATTGCTACAACCGCCGATGGTAAGTATCCCAGTGGCTTGAGTGCTGGCGCACAGCCAAACTTAACAGGGGACGCGGGTGATGTGACGATTAAAACTAATACCTTGCTAGTGCGAGATGGAGCACAGGTAAATACTGCTACATTTGGTGCGGGTAAGGGAGGAAATTTGAGGGTTGATGCCCAAGATGTACAACTAATTGGTAGAAGTTCTAATAATCTGCTTCCCAGTTCCTTGGGTACTTCTGCACAGCGAAACTCATTAGAGGACGCAGGTAATTTAACGATTAAAACTAATACCTTGCTAGTGCGAGATGGGGCACAGGTAATTACTAGTACATCTAGTGCGGGTAAGGGAGGAAATTTGAAGGTTGATGCTCAAGATGTGCAACTGATTGGTACAAGCGCTAACGATCGGTTTCGTAGTGGCTTGTTTGCACAAGCAAACTCAACAGGAAATGCGGGTGATTTGACAGTCACAACCCATACCTTACTAGTGCGAGATGGGGCATGGATAAATACTGCTACTTTCGGTGCAGGCAAGGGGGGAAATTTGAGCGTTAATGCCCAAGATGTGCAACTGATTGGTACAAGCGCTGACAATCGGTTTCGTAGTGGCTTGTTTGCACGAGCAAACTCAACAGGAGATGCGGGTGATTTGACGGTCAAAACTAATACCTTACTAGTGCGAGATGAGGCACAAGTAAATACTGGTACTTCCGGTGCGGGTAACGGGGGAAATTTGAGAGTTGATGCCCAAGATGTACAACTGATTGGTAGAAGTGCTGATAAGCGGAATGGTGGCTTGTTTACACGAGCCAGCCAAAACTCAATAGGAGATGCGGGTAATTTGACAGTCACAACCCATACCTTACTAGTACAAGATGCAAGAGTAAGCGTGCGGAGTTCCATAACAGGAACCGCAGGTAAGATGACATTATATGCACGCTCTATCCGTTTAAACCACGGCTTACTCATCGCCGATACAGGTAGCCCCAAAGTTGACCGAAATAGGGAAGAGGCGACAATTAACATTAACTCAAAAGATTTAATCATGACTGGCAATAGCAACATCAGAACCAACGCCAGACGAATAAAGGTTATCGGCGGCAACATCAATATTGATGCCGATGTCTTGGTTGGCTTTGAAAATAGCGACATCAGCGCTAATTCTGCTAAATTTCGTGGGGGGAATGTCACAATCAATACTAAAGGTATCTTTGGTATCGCACCTCTCAGTCGACAAGAACTTGAGAGATTACGTCCTAAAGATTTAGACCCGCGTCAGCTACAAACAAGCGATATCACCGCTACAGGGCAAACTCGCAGCTTGAGCGGTAATGTAGAAATCATTACACCTGATATTAACCCTACTCGCGGCTTAGTTGAACTCCCAATTAATCTAGTTGATGCTTCTAGGCAAATTTCCACCGCCTGCACGCCAGGAACTCGGCAATTCCAAAACACATTTGTGGCAACAGGACGCGGCGGACTACCCATGAGTCCTACTGAACCATTACAAGATTCAAGTACTGTGTCTGGGTGGGTGAAATTAAGACCAAAATCAGAAAACTTGGCAAACACAAAGCCTGTGCCAAAATCAACAGCAGTTTCAACTACTTCTATTGCTGCGACAATTCCAATTGTGGAAGCTTCTGGCTGGGTAATCGATCGCAAGGGAAACATAGAACTAGTAGCACTTCCTCAACTCAACCCCCACAGCCCTTGGCAAACACCTGCTTCCTGTCCTGTATCTCAGGGAGGTGTGAAATATGGCAAAATTTCAGCTGCCAAAGCGAGTAATTAGATTTGCGGTAATTCCTGTAGTCCTATTTACCCTTGCTGTTTTCCTGACTATTACCCCTAGTACATTTGCTAAACAAATCCAGACAAATTCACCAAACGGGTTTCACATCCAAACCAATAAACCCCCAGCCACAACACCACAGCAACTTCTTGAGCAAGGAGAAGCACTTTATCAAGCTGGGACGCTTTACTGAAGCAGTAAATGTTCTCCAACAAGCTGTCCGTAGCTATCAACAACAAAGCAATAACCTCGCACAAGCCGCAGCACTGACTAACCTCTCTCTTGTATACCAACAACTCGGCTCGTGGAAAGAAGCTTATGCAACTATTGACAATAGCTTAAATTTGCTTGGCTGGGATGAGAGAAATCAAAAGTTAAATGTCAACAATCCCAAATCTGAATTGTTAGAAATTCTGGCACAAACTCTAAATATTCAGGGCGAATTGCAACTAGCACAGGGACAAACTGATGCATCTGTAAAAACATCACAACAAGCAGAGCAAATCTGGAAGAAATTAGGTGATACTGCTGGAGTAACGCGCAGCCGGATTAACCAAGCGCAAGCTCTACGAGTTGCTGGGTTTTACCGCCGTAGCTTGAATATATTAGAGGAAGTATCCAAACAGTTACAAGCTCAACCTGATTCTCTTGTAAAAGTAACAGCTTTGCGATCGCTAGGCAATGTCTTACAACAATTAGGCGAACTAGAGCCATCCCAGAAAAACTTACAACAAAGCTTAAAAATCGCTCAACGTCTACAACTGCCTCTAGAAATTAGTTTGACGGAATTTAGCCTCGGTAATACTACTAGGTCGTTGAGTAATATTAAAGATGCGATCGCTCATTATCAAAACGCTATCAAAATTGCACCAAACTCTTTAGCCAAAGTTCAAGCCCTGATTAATCAGCTGAGTTTACTGGTCGAAAACGAACGCATCACTGAAGCAAAGTCATTAATACCCACAATTCAATCTCAACTCCCGAATCTGCCTACCAATCAAGCTGGTATTTATGCACGGATCAATTTTGCTCAGACTTTAACCACAATTGGTAATAAAAAAGACATTGCAGAGATTCTGGCAACTAGCGTTCAGCAAGCCAAAATCATCGGCGATGAACGTGCCGAATCCTATGCACTAGGCAGCTTGGGAGAAGTTTACGAGCAAAACCAACAATTGCAAGAAGCACAAGATTTGACGCAGCAAGCATTGTTTATGGCTGAAAAAATTGATGCCTCAGATATAGTTTATCGCCTTGAGTGGCAGTTAGGACGCTTACTCAAAGCACAGGGAAATATCGAAACCGCCATATCTGCTTATGATGCTGCTGTCACAACTCTTCAGTCTCTTCGCAGCGATTTAGTTGCGGTTAATCGAGAGGTACAGTTCAATTTTCGCGATCGCATAGAACCGATTTATCGGCAGTCTGTAGAGTTGATTTTACAACAGAAAGGACAAGGAAAACCAGATTTAGATAAGGCACGACAGCGAATTGAAGCTTTGCAAGTTGCAGAACTCGACAATTTTTTCCGAGAAGCTTGCTTGAGTAACCAATTTGTGGTTTTGGACAAAGTAGTAGACCGCGACAACCCGAATACTGCTATTTTCTATCCGATTATCCTAGATAACTATTTAGAAATTATTATCAAACTTCCTAATCAACCGTTGATTCATAAAACTTCTCAAGTCAACCGTCAGCAAGTAGAGCAAATTATTACAAAAATACGAAAAACAATAGTCGAACCTGATGCTAATCTGCAACTTCAAGCAGTTTCTCAACAACTTTATAACTGGTTAATTAAACCAGTTGAAACAAACCTGAAAAATAGTAAAGTTAATACTCTAGTCTTTATTCCAGATGGGTTATTGCGAAATATTCCGATGTCTGCATTATATGATGGCAGAGAGTATTTAGTCCAAAAATACTCTGTAGTTATTAGCCCCGGACTGCAACTATTTGCTCCCAAACCTCTAGAAC
Source organism: Nostoc sp. DSM 114160 (assembly GCF_053470305.1). NCBI lineage: Bacteria > Bacillati > Cyanobacteriota > Cyanophyceae > Nostocales > Nostocaceae > Nostoc > Nostoc sp. DSM 114160. The sequence continues at coordinate 1,117,617 of NZ_JBPFGO010000001.1, forward strand.
AGAAAAAATTAAATGCCCTTGCTGGAGGACTATCGCAACCACCCAAAAATGAAAAGTTTGCACCGCTTCCCAACGTTAAGGTTGAACTAAAATTAATTCAGGAATCAGGGGTATCGACAACTACATTATTGGATAAAAATTTTACCAGTGCAAATTTAGGGAAAACCATCAACGCTCAACCTTTTAAAGTTGTTCACTTGGCAACTCACGGACAATTTAGCTCTAAAGCCAAAGACACTTTTATCCTAGCAGCTGATGGACGTATCAATGTGAGTGAATTAGATAGTTTGCTCAAAAGTAGAGAGCAAAAACTAACAAAACCAGTTGAATTACTTGTTTTGAGCGCTTGCGAAACAGCAGCAGGAGATAACCGAGCTGCATTGGGATTAGCAGGAGTTGCTCTTCGTGCTGGTGCGCGGAGTACTTTAGCTTCTTTATGGCAAATTGGCGATAACTCTACAGCTTTATTTATTGAGGAATTTTACCGCCAGTTAGTGAGTGGTAAAACTACGGCAGAAGCTTTACGCTTTGCTCAATTAAAATTACTTGAAACTCCTGAATATCACCGTCCGATGTACTGGGCACCCTACGTTATAGTTGGTAATTGGTTGTAAAAATCTGGGTTTATAGATACTTTACTGGATCTGAAATGATTAGCGGGTTGGTAACTTTATTAAGGGCATCATAGCGATATTATCTAAATTGATTGATTGCAATAAAATTTGCCAATCTTTTTCAGTAGATGCATCATTAAAATTAGAAATTCGTAGTTGTGCTAGCATATTTAAAGCGTCAAACCAAATTCCTTTTTCAGCATAAATTATAATTTTTTGTCGAGGCTCATTTGCGGCTTTTAATTGTTGCACAACACGCTCATCTAAATTGATTCTTTTAATGTCCCCTTCTACATATACAGGAATGCTTGCTGTCTCTTGGTTACAACGTACTTTGAAATACCAGCGATATGTCTTATCTACTTCTAATGAAGCAGTACTAGGGAGAGAAATCCCAATGATACTTGGCTTTGAAGGTAGGGCGATCGCATTTCTATAAACATCATTTTCGGCGCTATCCTGTAAGCTAAATTCAGCACTTGAATTAGACAAATTCTTAGTGTAGGGAATGTAAAACCAAAACGTAGGCCGTTCTAAAGTGGTTAGTCCTTCTACAGTCCCGATAATTGATTTGTTTGTCTGTTTGCCAACCTTTTGTTCCTCTTGAAATGGTACTAAGGCAGTGAGCGGGGTTGAAACCGCAGGACAATTATCTCGACTACCCATTCCCGTTCTACGCCCAGATACAGGACTTAATGGAGCAGGTGCTTTTGGCAAAATAAAAACTGGTCGAGAAGTAGGTTGTTGAGGTGAAGCAGGTGTTTTAACTGGTTGTGCAGGCTGTTTATTAGTAGGCGGTTGTTTAGTTTGATTTATTACTTGTGCGGAATATTGAGTAGTGCTGCTCAAAATCAGAGCAGTTGTTAAGATCCATTTCATTAACTTAACAGGTACGATTTTTGCTTGTTGCTATCGTCATCATAAAGGTTAACGTAGCATTTGGTGAAATCTATCGTTACCATTTTTTTGTACGCGATCGCATTTTACTTGAATTGAAGCTAGGACGGCAAGCTTCAGCTTACAAAGCAGCACAGAAAGCACTTAATCGATTTATTCAAGAAATAAAACTTATGGTTAACAGTTTCTGATTGGTGCTAAAACTGTGCTTATTAAGGCTGGTTTGAGTAGTGCGTTAAATCCTCAACCAGCCTTGTCAAAATTTCTCTGATGTTAACTACCAGCTACCGTAAATCCCTGTTTTTCAAACACAGTTTTGGCTTCATTGCTTGATAAAAATTGCACAAAATCCTTAGCAGCATCGACATTTTTACTGCTTTTGAGAATCGCGATCGGATAGACGACGGGAGAATGGGTTTTTTCAGATGCAGTTGCTACAATTTTGACTTTTGGCGTACTTTTAGCATCTGAAAGGTAGACGACTCCAGCATCAGCATTACCTGATTCTACGTAATTGAGTGCTTGACGAACGTCTTTAGCATAGACGGCTTTGCTTTTAACGGTGTCAAGAATTTTTAATGAAGTTAAGATTTGTTGAGCGTATTGTCCAGCAGGGACACTTTTGGGTTCGCCTAGAGCAATTTTCTTAATCCGTGGTGAAGTTAAGTCTTTGAAATCAGCCACAACTGTAGAATTTTGGGGGGTACTATCAACACCACCTGATTTTTCAGCAAGTTTTTGCGAGTTCCATCAACTAATAAACCTTTTTGCTGTAAAGCATCTATCTGTTTAGTTGCAGCTGAGATAAAAACGTCAACTCCAGCACCCTGTTCAATCTGTTGTTGCAAAGCGCCTGATGAACCAAAGTTGTAGCTCAGAGTAACATTTGGTTTTTCCTTACTGTAGAGAGGTTTGATTTCGTTCATTGCATCTCTGAGGCTAGCAGCTGCTGATATCGTCAAATTTGCTGTTTGGGCTGCTGGGCTAGTAGTTGAGGATAACTTAGGTGTAATTGTTTGACTACAGCCAACGATTAGTAAAAACGAGATAAATACCCAACTGACAAAAGTTAGGATTCGTTTGTTATTCATTTGCAGTCTCTCAAGCATTTTTTCTTAATCAATTCATAATTTACCAATCTAACGACCTAGTAACCAAAAAAACTGGTAAAAAATCACAGATTACCACTTAGAATTGACTGTTATCAATAACTGTGCCGATACTGACTAAAATTTTGCCAGCTTTTTACCAACTTATATGGTAAAAAGCTGAAAATCTGGTAATAATAATGCATCGGGTGTTTTTTAGTACCAACTATTTCAGGAATCAAGTTGGTCTAATAGTATTTGAGGTGTGAGGTTAATGTCTGGTTTTTTACATAATTCATTGTTGATTGCTCCAATCTTATTAGTAGTTAGTCTGGTTAATGCTCAAGGTGCATCAGCTATTCCAGCAGATATGCAGACTACTCAGTCTCCGGCAAAAGAAGGTGTGGTTGCTCAAACAGATAATCAAGCTGTTTTGACTGCACCTATCGGCGTTACTTTATCTGACCAGAGCCAGCAGTTCAACGATCGCAGCAGCAAAAATCCAAACTCAGTCATGAGTCAGGTTACTTCAGTCTCTCAACTATCTGATGTACAACCTACAGATTGGGCATTCCAGGCTTTACAATCTTTAGTTGAGCGCTACGGTTGTATAGCTGGATATCCTAATGGCAGCTTCCAAGGAAATCGGGCAATGACTCGTTATGAGTTTGCCGCAGGTCTTAACGCTTGTCTGAATCGGGTTAATGAATTGATTGCTACTAGCACAGCAGATTTAGTCACAAAAGAAGACTTAGAAACCTTGCGAAAATTGCAAGAAGAATTCGCTGACGGGCTAGTTGAAATACGGGGACGGATAGATGGGTTGGAAGCTCGTAATGCAAACCTGGAAAATCAACAATTTTCAACTACTACCAAGTTAAATGCAGAAATAATTTTCTCTGTTGGGAGTGTGTTTGGTGGGGATAGAGCGCTAGACTCCGATCGCTGGAGAAGAATCGAAGCAGCTCCAGAGGGTACAGCTAGAGAGGCTGCAAGAGCTAACGAGTATACAGCATCGGGTGGACGAAGGCTTCAGGACAACGCGATTTTCAGCGATCGCATCCGCTTGAATTTAATTAGTAGTTTCACTGGTAAAGACCAGTTGTTTACCCGTTTAGAAGCGAACAACACCACAGCCTTTAGTGGGGCAGTCACTGGTACAAACATGACCCGTGTATCGTGGGACGGGAACAACGACAACACCATTGTACTGGGCAAATTATATTATCGCTTCCCGGTAGGTGACAAAATCAATGTCATTGTTGATGCTATTGGTGGGGAGTTCTACGACAACTTCAACACTGTTAACCCTTTGTTGTCCTCAACTCCGATTGGATCTCTTTCGCGGTTTGGTCGATTCTCCCCTATTTACCGTGCCAGTAATACGGGTTCTGCTAGTAATACAGGTTCAGGTGTCAGCGCCATCTTTAAATTGAGCGACGCGATTACTTTATCTGGGGGTTATCTTGCTAGAAGAGTTAACGATCCTAGTGCTGGTGCAGGGCTATTTGATGGTAGTTATGGTGCTTTAGCTCAATTAGCATTCCAGCCCAACCAAAACTTAACTCTTGCTTTGAGCTATGCACACTCTTACTTTACTGGTAGTAATAATGATGTTTCCGTTTCGGGAGCTTATGGTAGCGCTTTCGCTAATACCCCATTTGGTGCTGGTATTGCCACTTCAGCCAATCATTATGGGATAGAAACTAGCTATCGTTTCAACCCCAAATTGGTACTTTCTGGTTGGGTTGGGTATAGTCAAGCGATCGCAGAGGTTAGTTCTGGTGCAAATGTTAATAAAGGCGATAAGGCAGACATCTGGAACTGGGCGGTCACTTTAGCTTTCCCTGATTTAGGCAAAAAGGGTAACTTGGGAGGTTTAATCTTTGGTCAACCACCCAAGGTGACGAGTAATGACTTTGGCCCTGCTGTTCTTACTACTACTAGTAATCTTCGTGAAGATAGCGATACATCTTTCCATTTAGAAGGACTATATCGCTACCAAGTGAATAACAATATCTCAATTACACCAGGCTTGATTGTGATATTTAACCCAGAGCAGAACAGCAATAATGACACTATCTATACAGGAGTTGTTCGTACTACATTCCGATTCTAGATAATTTTGCATTAAAAAAACGGCAGTCGTTACAACAGGGAGACAGTCTGCTAGGTGGCTTTGGCGACTTGTCAATAGAATGCCTTCCTGAATTGTGGAGACTGCCGTTGCAGAAGGAAATATGAATTTTTCCCCAAATATTGTTCTGAAATGTAGCAAGATCCTGTACCACTTGCCTACGGGACGCTACGCGTTAGCGGAGCTTTCGCTTTAGCGATACGTGAAAGCAAGCTATGCGTAGCGTCTGTGACAGGAGAAGGATACCCGATGGAACGATCTAATTGGAGTACGAAGACCTCAAAAAAGATGAACTTGCACCGAAAACTTATCTTGCATCTGTCAAATAAGCACACTATGAAGAAGGATAAATCCCAACCTTAAGGCAGCAGTTATAGATGCCGTACTGATTCCTGCATCAGCCAATGCTTTATATCCCATCAAAAAGTAATAATACTTCAAAGGCCCCACGCTTTGCTGTGGGGCTTATTTCATTAAGCATTCAACTTAAGATAAAGAGTATTGCACACAGCTCCCTTAATGATGCCTAGAAAAAATACCAACTTAACAGGTATAAAATTAGAAAAATGTATAGACAATTACAATACTTGCTACCAACTAGGTGGTAGATTTTACGACTGATAAAGAGGTAAAAAGCGATGAACTTAACACCCAGTGAGTTAGAACGCTATCACCGCCAAATGATGCTTCCTAATTTTGGAGAAGCAGGACAAAAGCGTTTGAAGTCTGCAACGGTTTTGGTTACAGGTGTAGGGGGATTAGGCGGTACATCAGCGCTTTATTTGGCAGTAGCAGGTGTTGGGCGACTAATTCTAGTTCGGGGTGGTGACTTACGGCTAGACGATCTGAATCGTCAGGTTCTGATGACAAATGATTGGGTAGGTAAGCCAAGAGTATTCAAAGCCAGAGAAACTCTGCAAGCTATTAATCCTGATATTCAAGTAGAAGCAGTTCATGATTACGTTACAAAGGAGAATGTAGACTCTTTAGTGCAATCCGCTGATATAGCTGTTGATTGCGCCCACAATTTCACAGAGCGAAACTTGCTCAACCAAGCTTGCGTGCGCTGGCAAAAACCAATGGTGGAAGCTGCAATGGATGGAATGGAAGCTTACCTGACGACGATTATTCCTGGTGTCACTCCTTGTCTATCATGCTTGTTTCCAGAAAAGCCGGATTGGGATCGGCGTGGGTTCTCGGTTATCGGTGCTGTTTCTGGGACACTAGCTTGTCTTAGTGCATTAGAGGTAATAAAGCTGATTACTAAGTTTAGTGAACCTCTATTGTCACAACTGCTGACAATCGATTTGATGCGAATGGAATTTGCCAAACGACATTCTTACCACGATCCTTCATGTCTAGTGTGTGGTAGCCGTTCTTGCTCGGAAAATTCGCAAGCAGCATCTTTATAAACAACCGAATCTACTCGTCGATAACATTTTTACACTTATCTATGTGACGAATGGCACGCTTGTTAAGACACAGCCCCTGTCTTGACTGGTTCCTAGCCTGGAGGCTAGGAACCGATCCTGGGAGGCTCTGCCTCCAGTGGCTTGACCAGAGGCAGAGCCTCTCGTAATAGATTCCCAGCCTGGAGGCTGGGAACGAGGCAACACAAGACTTTGGGTTTATCATTAGTGCCATTCATATATGTGACTAATGCATAGGATTTAAAAAACCTATTGACTCAATAGGGATTCAGGAGATAAATCAAAAAGTGTATCTTGGATTACATTTTCTCCAATCGGATTGGTATAGGATTTAATACCAGATAAGTTGGTATTTAACCACTAGCAAGATATTCTACTAACCACAACTTCAGTGCCAATCGAATGCACTAACTTAAGCTAAAACCCCTAGATGATAAGGGATTAGAAGAATGGGTAATCCTAGAGACAGCGAGAAAAACTTTTCTCAAATACCAACCTTCTCGATTCCTAGTTTCTGATTCTGCACTTTCCCAAAGTTCTGAAACCATTGAAAATAAATCAATTGTACAAAAAATGAAAAAGCCTATTGGTCAGCCTAAAAAACCGGAACTCAGATCCCGTGTAAACGCACTCCTAGACTCGATGATTGTGAAGTTCTATAAAGAAGTTCCGTTTTCTCAACATATGTTGAACGGTTCGCAAATCAATATGGATTACTACAAGCGGCACAACATTGAAACTATTCTTCGGCTACGGCTAAAACGTACAGTAGATGCACTAGCTATCCGATACTTCACTAAGCATGACCCAGTTCAAGCCAAAGCATGGGCGAAATATACTGAGGAGGAGATGCTTCACGACACCGAGTTCTTCGTCAGGGATCTTGAGGCTGTAGGTGTATCGAAGGATGCGATTTACTCGCAAGAGTCATTGCTCTCAACGAAGCTGCTTATGGGATATTTGCTGTTTGACATTGAATACAAAGATAGTCCACTGGCCTTGATTTCAAGCGTTTACTTTGTCGAATATACAACTGTAAAGACCCAGCCGCAATGGTTAGACAATTTGGCGAAGATTCTGGGCAAAGACAAAATTATCGGAGCTAGAGGACATGTGAACCTCGATCTCAAAGATGACCATGACGATTTCGTGTGGGATGTCCTTGTATCTTTAATCAAGACTCCTGAGGATGAGGAGAAAGTCCTCGAACATATACGTAATGTAGGTCGTCTTTACGTTGCATACTTTATGGAACTCCATCAGGAGTTGATCGTAGGTCAAACTGACGATCTAATCCTTGGGAAATCCCTTGAGATGAGTTTACTAGCGCAGGTGTCTTGATCTATGCAATGTTTTGTTGCAGAAGATTTAAGGATGATTCTTGTGTAGTTTGAGGCAAGTATCTTCTCCCTTTAACTCTAATATCAAGTCCGATTGAATACTTATCATTAGGACTGACGCGGGGACAAAGCTCATTCAATCATCCTGCAAATATGCAACTTTTGCAAAAAAACTGGCTTGATTCGCGATTATTTGACCGTTATATCCTTCACTATGCCACTCCAAAACAACTTATTCAACCAGCAATAAAGGAATGGATTGTGCAGGGATTGACCCAAGCAATGCCAACCTTAAAGATTGAACAGTATTTTGAGGCGAAGCGAAACTGGTTTGAAGAATGTGATTACTTAATTGTTGCAGTCGAGGCGATATCGAATGACCTAATCGCTGTATTGGCATCCAGTTGGGTAGAAACAGACTCATTACCCTTTCTGCACATCAAAATACAGATGATTGCAGAGCGTTATCAGAAAACACATCTGCTCAAACATATGTGGGGATTTCACCTTTACAAGGTGAGTCAAGGACATTTTGGATTCCCATCAATCGTTGCTCTAAAAACCTGTCATCCTGCTGTTTTCTCGGCAATGCGGGTGTTCTCACGTTTTGACGGTGTTCAATTGTATCCTCGGATTGAGGGTGAAATGCCAGAGCCAGAGATAAACGAGATAGCTTGTCTGATTGCAAAGAGTATTTGTCCCGATCTGGAGTTTTGTTTGCATACTGGCGTGATTAAAAATGCTAGTGTACCGAGAGATTTTTATCCCTCGCTACCAACAACAAAGAAAGCTGACGTAGGACACTATTTCCAAAACAATCTGACTCCAGCAGATCGGCTACTTTGCATTCTTCACATATCAACAGACTTAGCAAAACATCGCATATTACAGTCGTTGGACAAGAAACTATAACCGTTGTTAAAAAAAAAGGGGTGATTTATGGAGCTTATTACCATTAGACCTGGTTCTTACCGACAGTTTGGCCCGTCAGAGGATTGTATTTTTTACTTGGTGACTAACACTGATATTGTCGATCGATTCTTGATTGAGAAAAGTGGTGCTTATACAGACTATCGAACAGTTACTTATGACCAGGAAGGGTCATTTGAAACAATACTACAAAACGAAATCCCGGAAAAATCGCATATTTTTGTAGTTTCACCAAACTGTTTCTTCCGTTCTCCCAATCCAGAGGTATTGGGGGACAAGCGCAAGCTGATCGCGATGGCTTCCAATTCCACACCAACACCATTAGAAGCTGTGAAGCATTTTCTTGGTGTCATCGAACGAACCGATCCGTATGCTCAGGCAAAGTTTGCTGACCGTTTCTTTGAGTTAGGACAAAAAAGCGATCGCTTAGAAATTGTAGATGAAGAGTACGGCACTCGCGCAATCTTCGACCATCTTAACGACAAATACGAATGGCATTTGCAGGCTGGGCCTCTAGAGTGGGGCGAACAACAAATCGCGCCATCAGGAGAAATTAGTGTCTTACCTGCCGATATTTGGGAGTTTAATCCCAATCTTTACCTTGCAATCAATGGTGAGATTGCATTTCGAGGACTACCGATTCTACATAGTGGTGAACCGTCTTTCTTACGAGAGGATCAAGCACGCATTTTCAATCAGCTGCGACATATGAAGCATCACGCGCTGATTGCCAAGGTAGAGCAAGGTGTTGTAACGGATTTGCATCCCACTCACCCAGATGTAGAACCAGCAGCAGAGATGCTTAAAGCAATGGGTGCTGTTGATTCCCGGTATTTGACTATTTGGGAGTTAGGCTTTGCGATCAATACCTCACTCGACTTGCTTTGGGGTAATTATGCTATGAACGAAGTTTACGGTGGTACTAGTGGAGCGCTGCACTTTGGGCTTGGTCTAACACCCTACACACAGTATCATCTCGATTTGATTTGTCCTGGTATTCGGGTATATGGAAAGGATAAAAAGCTACTTCTCGGTACTCCAGAACTCACTAGCGCTGTTACTAGATGAGCCAAATTACTAGTTCGTAATTCGTAATTCGTAATTAAAAGGCTGCAAAGCCAACACGTTCATCACAAATTTAGCGATTGACAAGACAGTGGAGGGTTCAGCAGCCTTACTGATAGCGCAGCGTAAAGCCTTGCTTGGGCATGGCTTCGCTTAGAGCGAGTCCGCGAGCGTCTTGCAACTACGAATTACGTTAGTCGCGATAGTGAGTCTGCGTACTCCTGCAAAGAAGCAAGCTAGCAAGAGCGTCTCATAGAGAGCGGCATTACGAATTATTTTGACAAAGCTTGCTATGTTGTCTAGATTTTGGGGAGGGTAACTATGATTGACCTCACAGGAAAAGTAGTACTAATTACAGGAGCGGCTCGTGGTATAGGCGAGGCATCTGCACGCGCTGTTGTGGCTGCGGGTGGTTCTGTAGTAGCCAACGATGTACTTGCAGAACAACTTGATGTTTTACAAGCCGATTTAGGCTCTGAGCGCTGTCACGTAGTTGTTTGCGATCTCGCAGATGTCACGGCTGTCCCATATCTATGGGAGCGTGCAACTGACTGGCGAGATGGCATTGATGTACTTGTGAACAATGCAGGAGTGTATGAAAAAGCACTTATTGAGGGTGATTTTGATGACTGGCATACCTCTTGGATGCGTACACTCAATATTAACCTAGTTGCTCCGGCATCCCTGTGTCGTGAGGCTATCCATCACTTTAAACAGCAAGGTGGTGGAAAGATTATTAATATTGCCAGTAGAGCAGGATTCCGGGGTGACTTGCCTGACTATACCCACTACGCAGCATCGAAAGGAGGAATGCTTGCTTTGTCTCGTACAATTGCTCGTGGATTTGCCGATAAGAATATCCTAGTTTATGCGATCGCTCCCGGATTTGTCCGTACAGAACTCAACGCCGAGTACTTCGATAGCTATGGTGAGTCAGCTGCTATCTCCCAGACACCACTGGGAGAAATGGCAATGCCACAGGATATTGCTAACGTTGTAATTTTTCTAGCATCAGATTTGGCACGTCATGTGACAGGCGCTACCATTGATGTGAACGGGGCGAGTTACGTCCGTTGAGTGTCGCAGGCTCCTGACAGCAAGTATAGGGATGAAAGTTAGATGGATAGTCAACACTTTCCGCTTCGAGGCGGATGTCACTGTGGCAACCTCAAACTTATATTTAACAGCACACAGACTCCAAACCGATTAGCTGTCCGGACGTGCGCTTGTTCCTTCTGTCGGAAACACGGCACCCGTAGTACCTCAGATCCCAATGGAGACTTGCAAATTCAGATTATCAATCCTGAGCAAGTCATTCGTTATCGCTTTGGTATGCACACAGCCGACTTTCTAATTTGCGGTTGCTGCGGCGTTTATGTTGCCGCTCTCATGCAGAATGAAACACAGCAGTCCTTTGCCACCATCAATGTCAATGTCCTAGATTGCGCTCAGTTAGTCTCTCAAGATTCAGTAACTGTGGACTACGATGGAGAGACTATGCGATCGCGACAACAACGACGTTTACGAGCTTGGACACCAGTCGTTTCGATTGAAGAACAGAATTCTCAGTCCTAATTAGTCGATCTAAATCAAAAGTGTCAATGTTTTTAGACTTGGACTTGCTTTTACACGCACCTTTATTCAAGTCTTAGTGCAGTATATACCGCACAGATAATTGATGAGCATTGGTTTGTAATGCGGACTTTCAGTTGGTTCAGCTACGTTATTAATCAAAATAGGATGAATATCGCTGTAGCGAGCAGTAGCTGTTATATATCTGCATTAGCTCAAAAAAATTCTTTGAATAAGAGAAAAAGGCAAAAAATTGCTAATTTTTTGTCTTTTTTAAAAGAAGTAATTGGTGATATAAATGAAATTTTTAACTAGTTAAGAAAAACATAAAAAATATTTTATTCATTGCTTAGACGATATAATACAGTGTATTAATGATTTTTATCACTGTGTATAAATCGTTCTAATTTTGTTGTCAAAATATAATTTATGCATCTTAAAAAATTTTAAAAAACATTTTTTAAAAGCTTGTATTTTTCAAAAAATAGTTGTATTGTCTACTTAGCTTGTACAAGCAGAAAAACATTAACAATAATGGAGAAACAACCATGAAGAAAGTAAACAAGAACGGTCGTTACCTTGGCACATTGTTAGGTTAATCTTTTTGGATTAGCTAACTACTGCTCAATTTGGATTTCCGGGTTTTTAAATAGCCTCAACAACAAATGTTAACCAGAATGGAGAAACAACCATGAAGAAAGTAAACAAGAACGGTCGTTACCTTGGCACATTGTTAGGCTAATCTTTTTGGATTAAGCCAGTTAGCATTTAAGTTGCATTTGTAAGAGGTTCTTAAATAAATCTCAAGAATTCGGAATATTTAATAAATCTGAGTTCTACAAGATGTAATTTAATTGGATAACAGCCTGATAAATAGGAGGGAAAAATCCCCCCTATTTATTCAAATAATATTTTTGATAGCAACAAAAATTGTAAATGATGAAATAATAAGTTTTCAGAATCAATCGACGTTCATATACACTTGTTAATTTGAGCGCAGATATAGTAACAACCACAAAACATAGTATTTTAAGTTGTTTTTAAGAAAATTCTGTAAAGAATCAACATTTTCTATTTACGGATATTATCAACATGGAAACTATACTCATCCGTCCACAACGCCTTCGTCAATTTGGAGCTAGCGAAGATAGTCATTTCTGCCTTGTTACCAACTCCTCTTTAGTAAACCAGTTTCAAATTGTAGAAGATAGCGGCTATACTTCTACAAAAATTGTGCCTTACGATGCAGAGCGATCGCTTGAACAGTTGTTTGACGAGAGTATTCCTGAGCCAGCCCATATTCTTGTGATTTCTCCCCAATACTTCTTTGAGTCTCCTGCACCCGAAAAGCTGGGACAGCGCAAGCTAGTTGTCATGCCTTGCAATTCCACACCAACGCCATTATTAGCGATTCAGCATTTTTTGGGAATCATGGAGCGCACCGATCCGGAAAAACTAGAAGCCTTTGCCGATCGCTTCTTCGATTTGGGAAGGAATAGTGAGTATCTGGAAATTATCAACGAAGCTCAAGGTACTAAAGCAATCTTTGAACACCTAGATGAGAGCTATGAATGGAACCAGCAGGCAGGATTTATCGAATGGGGAGAGCAGCAAATCGCGCCAGCAGGGGAACTCAGCGCTCTACCTGATGACATTATGCGATTTAACGCCAACCTCAGATTAGCAGTCAACGGTGAGATTGCATTGCAAGGTCAGCCTACAGTCCACTCAGGAACAGTTTCCTTTTTACCTGAAGATCGGGCACGAATTTACAAAGGGCTTGAGTGTATGCGCGATCGCGCAGTCATTGCTACAGTTAAAAACGGTCTGATTACAGAGTTACGAGCATCTCATCCAGAAGCTCAACCAGCAGTTGATATGCTCAATAATATGTTCATGTTAGATTCCCGTTACCGGATTATTTGGGAAATGGGGTTTGGCATTAATACCGCTCACGAACTTCTACCTGGGAATTTCGGTATGAACGAAACTTATGGCGGCAGTAACGGGGTGTTCCATTTAGGAATCGGTTTGACACCTTATACTCAGTATGCGCTGATCCTGATCTGCCCAGATACCCAAGTACTGGGGTCGGAATGGAGAAGCACTTGTTGGCAAGGCAGCAACGCTTTCAGCAACAAGGTAATGCACTGTAATTTAAATGTGCAAGTATGTTTGCGCTTCTGTGGAACTAATGGTACTACTACCCATAAAACTCTTTTATGAATCAAGAGTTTGGTTTGTTAATTGACGGCAACTGGTGTAATGGCAGCGATAATCGTTTTGGGGAATTAATCAATCCAGCTAACGAACAGGTAATAGGACGGGTAGCTTATGCAAGTCAAACCGATCTTGACCGAGCACTCGCTGCTGCCAAAAAAAGCTTTTTAAGTTGGCGTGACACACCAGTAAGTACTCGTGTGAAGATATTAGATCGGGCAGCGACATTACTCTATGACCGGATTGATGCTGCCGCACTCTTGCTTACCTGCGAACAAGGTAAGCCAGTAAGCGAATCCCGCCAAGAATTTATCCGAGCAGCCGAAACCATTGCTTGGAACGCCAAAGAAGCAGAACAAATTTTAGAGTACCGTAATTTTCCTGTGACAGACTATCACAGGTTTATCGTACCTGAACCAATTGGTGTTGTCGCTGCCTTTACACCCTGGAACTATCCGGCGGTTGTTTCTGCCCGAAAAATAGCACCAGCACTTGCAGCTGGCTGCACAATAATTCTCAAGGCTGCGGAAGAAACACCAAGTTCAGCTGTAGCGATCGCAACGGCATTGATTGATGCCGGATTGCCACCTGGCGTAATCAATTTAGTTTTTGGCGATCCACCAGCGATTTCTAAACATCTTCTTGCTTCGCCAATTATCAGGAAGCTTTCTTTCACTGGTTCGACAGTAGTCGGCAAACAACTGGCAAAGCTAGCCACAGATAATCTAGTACGCTGTACCCTGGAACTTGGCGGTCATGCACCAGCGATCGTCTTTGCAGATGCAGATGTTGATACTGCTGCTGAAGCGATCGCTGCTTACAAGTTTAAAGGCTCTGGTCAAAGTTGCAATGCACCTAGCCGAATTTATGTGCATGAAACTCTCTATGAACCATTCCTCAAACGGTTTACAGAACTCGTACAAAATATTCGAGTCGGTGACGGTATGGACGAGAACACTGATATGGGACCAATGGCAAACTCCCGTCGAATTGCAGCAATGGAACGCTTAGTTGCTGATGCAGTAGCTAAAGGCGGGTGTGTGGTAACTGGAGGAAAAAGGCTGCCAAGACCAGGATATTTCTTTTTGCCTACAGTACTGACTGAAGTTGCAGACGATGCAGCCATTATGAATGAGGAACCATTCGGCCCGGTCATCCCCATCGCATCTTTTGCTGATTTTGATGAAGTAATTCATCGAGCAAATAATAATCCTTATGGACTTGCAGCTTACGTATTTACTAGTTCGCCTGTAGTAGCAGAGGCTGCCGCTAAGGCTTTAGAAGTAGGTAATGTCGGCATCAATCAACTGAGTGGAGTACCTCCTAATGCACCAGTGGGAGGTATTAAAGACAGTGGCTATGGATATGAAGGCGGAACTGAAGGACTCGAAGCTTTTCTTAACCTCAAGTTGCTCAGTCAAAAGGTCTTATAGGAATCCGCTTTGATTCGGAGAAATTATTTGCGTAGGGAGGGAATAGGGAATAGGGAATAGGGAATAGGGAACAGGGAAGAAGGAATAAATGTGTACTGAGTTTTTTTCACGCAATCAAATACGAGTCCTATATAACTATCTATGTCAACAAAACCAACTATTAATTCCAAAATTCGTTTAGCCACTCATAATGATGTTCCTAGCATAATCAATATTATGCGTGAGGTTTATATCGAGCATGGTCTTGTATTTGAAGTTTCTCAAGAAATCCCAGATATTTTAGATTTTGAGCAAAAATACAATCAAAAATCTGCTGCTTTCTTTGTTCTATTAGTGCAAGAAGAAATTATTGGGACTGTAGGTGTAAAAATAATCAAATCTTCAGAAGCTGAAATCGTCAGGCTTTATCTTAAACGGGATTTTCGAGGTCTTGGTTTAGGCTACCAATTACTTAAAACTGCGGTTGACTGGGCACAATTACAGGGAAAAACTCATATAGAGCTATGGTCTTTTACTCAATTTACCCAAGGTCATCGTCTCTATAATCAATTTGGCTTTACCCAACTTGATACACGCCAAATGAATGATGTTAATCAAACTCAAATGTACGGCTTCGCATTTTCAATCTAAATACTCTAAATAATTTTTGATTAATCATCCGAAATATTAAATATTTCTTGCATAATGAGAGGACAGCAAAATGAAAACTAATTATGTAATTTCTGGAGGTAAAAAGGGTAAAGATCGTCTGAAATTACTAGCAGAAGTTGTGCAAAAAACTACACTAAATCTTTTAAAAAACGTTGGAATTAGTGAAGGAATGCATTGTCTAGACGTAGGATGTGGAGGTGGTGATGTAACTATAGAGATAGCTAAACTAATAGGTGCAAAAGGTAAAGTTGTTGGCATCGATATGGATAGTAGTATTATTCAGTTGATTCAAGAAGAATTTCAACAGAAATTTACTAATATTCAATTTAGAGTATTAAATGCTTTTGATCTCGATGAAGAATCACAATACGATTTGACTTATTCCCGGTTTTTACTAGCACATTTAACAAATCCCGGAATAGTGACTACAAAAATGTATCATGCTTTAAAGCCTGGGGGAGTTGCTATAGTTGAAGAAACAGACTTTTCTGGATATTACTGTCATCCAGAATCCCAAGCTTTTGCAAGATATCTTGAACTACACCGCCAGGTAATTGACCGAAGAGGTGGAAATGTCGATCTGGGAGCTAAAATTCCTAAAATTTTGAGAGAGTCAGGGTTTAAAAATGTTCAAGTTAATTTAGTACAACCAATATTTACAAAACTTTCAGAAAAAATAATTCCCCAAATAACGCTGTTTAATATTAAAAAAGCAATTATTTCCGAAAAGCTTGCCTCACAAAAGGAGATAGATTCTCTTTTAGCAGAGCTAGGTCAATTTATTGAAAGCCAAGAAAGTATTATAGTCTTTGCTAGATTATTCCAGGTTTGGGGGTACAAGTAAAAGTTGAATATTTTTAGTCTTATTTAAAGATGAAAAAGGAAAACTTTTCTACTGGAACTGTTGAACTGACTGTTGCTATGCTGGTGTCAGGAACAGTTGGCGTGTTTTTTAAAGAGTCGCATCAAGCGATTTTTAATGTTGTATTTTATCGCTGTATATTCGGAGCAATTTTTTTAAGTTTATTTTGCTATTTTAAAGGATATTTTAAGCAACATAATTTAACCTTACGACTACTAACACTGGCTCTACTTAGTGGTGTATCGCTGATTTTAAATTGGACATTAATTTTCAAATCTTTCTCGCTAATCTCAATCGCACTAGGGACAACAGTCTTTCATACTCAGCCTTTTTTTGTGGTTATACTAGGTAGCTTAATATTTAAGACTACTATTTCCAAAAACAAAATTGGCTGGATTGCGATCGCATTTTTAGGATTAGTGCTGGTTACTAAACTGCGGTTCACTATGGTGTCCTTCCACAGTTCTTATATTATTGGTATATTATTTGCTCTACTTGCAGCTATCTTTTATGCTCTGACTACCCTCCTTGTCAAGTGTCTTGAGGGTGTGCGTCCCCACCTCATCGTCCTGATTCATTTGACACTGGGAATATTTTTGGTTCTACCATTCACGTCTCTTGAAAAAGTTCCTCTTTTTGGCAACCACTGGTACTACCTGTTGGGGTTAGGTGTAATTCACACTGGTATTGTATACATTTTGATGTATTCATCCTACCAAAAGCTGACAACATCAGCGATCGCAGTTCTTACTTTTGCTAATCCGGCTAGTGCGATGCTTAGTGATTACGTCATCTACGGGCATATCTTAGAGCCAATACAGGGAATCGGCGTTGCACTCATCGTACTCGCCAGCCTTGCTGTGAACTTAAACTGGTCATTATTACCAACTAACCTGGCTTCAAAAATGTGAGCTAATCAACAACTGTGGATGTTGAACTTAAAATCTTATCCACTACAAAGTTTTTAGGGAGAAAGCCCATGCCAATTGTTCAGAAAAATCCTAGTATCGCGATTGTCGGAGCGACAGGTATCGTCGGTACTACTTTCTTGTCGCTGTTTGAGGAGCGCTCTTTTAAGTATTCAAATTTGCATTTAGTCGCTTCATCGCGCTCAGTCGGTCGTTGCTTAACTCAGGGTGGACGCGATTATGAAGTTTGCGATTTGGCGGACTTTGACTTTACAGGTGTTGACATTGCCTTCTTTGCTGCTGGAACGTCCATTAGTCGTGAATGGGTAGGAAAGGCAGTAGAGCAAGGCGCAATTGTGATTGACAACACAAATGCGTTTCGGATGCATCCCGATACACCACTTGTTGTACCGCAGGTAAACCGTCATCTTTTAGTAGAGCGGCCTAAAAGTGGAATCATCGCCAATCCCAACTGCTCAACAATTCCGTTGGTACGCCTTCTACAGCCGATTGAAGAAAGTTACCACGTCAAGCAGGTGATTGTCAGTACATATCAATCTGCTTCTGGTCGAGGTGTCACGGGTATTGAGGAACTCAAAAACGGTTGTTTACAAATCATCAAAACTCCACTAGAACCACCAAAAGCAGAGCGCTTTCCTCTGCCTTTGGCCTTCAATCTGATTCCTAGCATTGATGTGCTTCTTGATAACCATTTCACACTGGAGGAGCAAAAAATGCTTCAGGAGTCGCAGAAGATACTCAACCGTCCTGACTTGAAGGTTTCTGCAACTTGCGTGCGAGTGCCAGTTATTAACTGCCACTCAGAAGCAGTCTATTTTGAATGCGATCGCGACTTAGATCGCAATCATATCGTTGAATTACTCCGTCATGCTCCAGAAGTGACAGTTTATGACGGTGAAGGTACGCAAGGTTATCCAACACCGCGAACTATAGATAATCCCGACTATATCCATGTTGGTCGCATCAGAATTGACCCCAATAATCCCAAAGCTGGATGGTTTTGGCTAGTTTCTGACAATCTTCGGATTGGTGCAGCTTTGAACGCGATTCAAATCGCTGAGGAGATGATCCAAAGGCAGGTGATTTAAAATGCAAATCCGCGTCCTCAAGTTCGGTGGGTCAACCTTTCAACGTAGTACTGATTTCAACACCATTGCAGCATTTCTCAAATCTCGGCTTGAACAAGATAGCGACAAGCTTGTAGTAGTTGTTAGTGCAATGGCTGGTTTGACGGATGAGTTTCATAAACTCGCTTTGGAAGTTAACACTAATCCATCACCCGAAGCCCTTGACTCACTTCTTCCACTTGCTGATACTATCGGGGCAAATCTGCTTCGTTTAGCAGTCGAGGCGACAGGTATTTCTGCAAAAGTACTGTCTGGCTATCAACTAGGCATTATTACAGACTCTAACTTTTCCCATGCTTCGATCCAAAAAATTGATGGAGCAGTTTTAAAACAAGCACTTACAGAAGTTGATATTGTAGTAGTTCCTGGTGGTCAAGCAGTTGATAGCCATAATCGTCCCACATTTCTTGGTAGAAATAGTTCTGACTTTACTGCTGTGACACTAGCAACGACACTTGAACTTGAAAGTTGCGAGATTTTTTCTGATGTCAATGGCATTTACAGCGCCGATCCGCATCTCATCCAAAATGCTAGACTTCTTGAGGCTGTATCTTTTGACACTGCAATTGATTTTTCATTCAGTGGGGCAAAAGTCTTGCACTATAAATCACTACAAGTTGCCAAAGATAAAGGAGTGCAAATCGTGTGTCGGCATAATCGGGATGATTATCGCATTGGGACGGTAATTGGTGATGGCAAGACATCAAAGGCGACCATACTCGATCCTCGATCGATTGTTCTAGAGTTTGCGTCAAAACGAGATTTCGAGATTGCCAGACTTAAGCTACAACTAGCGAATATTCCTGTTATTTTACTCGAAGACCAAAAAATGCCAATGCTTGTAGTTACTTGCGGTTTTTTTGATGCTGTCAAGTTCCTAGCTGAGTCTGGTATTGACGCACATCGCCGAGATTCTCTGCTAATTAGTGAATTTAATGGTAATAGCCTAGTACTAAGGCATATTGTCAGTACTAGTGAGGCGATCGCATTATGCCAAACAATCCACGATCGCTTGTATAAACATAGCGAAAGTCCAAAACTGTCACAATCAAATGTGAATTAAATGGATGATATTTACTCTTGGTTTTCTCAAGACTACGCGCAAGCTCAAGAACGTTTCCGAAAAACAACGCATTTGTTAGAACACGGAGCTATAGAGGTTGGTGATGGTCTGACTATTGACTGGGCTTGGTCGGGAGACTCCAAGTCTCCTCACGTCCTAGTCTTTAGTAGCGGACTTCACGGCATTGAGGGATTTGCTGGTAGTGCTGCTCAACTTTATTTGCTTTCTCTTAACTCTGAAATCTCTACGCTTTGGCTGCATGTACTCAACCCTTGGGGAATGGCAAATCTGCGACGCGTGGATAACGCAAACGTAGACCTGAATCGTAACTTTCTCGCAGAAGAAAAGGAGTACCAAGGCGTACATCCGACTTATAGTCTCCTCGACCCTCTGCTGAATCCACCTTCGCCACCAACAAGAGATTTCTTTTTATTGCTAGTTATAAAGGCAGTACTTCAACATGGCTACGAGAACGTGAAAAGTGCTGTGGTTACTGGGCAATATGAGTATCCCCAAGGTTTGTTCTTTGGTGGTAAATCGTTACAGCCTGGGTTGTCTCGGCTATTATTATTTCTCGACAAAACGCTGAGTCATCGAGAGAGAATTGTACACGTTGATTTGCACAGTGGTCTTGGTAAGTTTAGCGAGATATCTTTGCTACTTGAAGGAGAGTCTAATCCAGAGCAAGTCGCACGAGCGGAGCGTGCGTTTGGCTCTAGGTTGAAAAGCCGTTACGATCGCAAAGGTGGCTACCTAGTCCGTGGTGGCTTTACCCGCGCTCTAGCTCAACGTCTTCAGGGTGTCCGCTACGATGGGATTACGTGTGAGTTTGGCACCTATAATATGCTCCATGTTTTAGCTGCGTTACGCAACGAGAATCGACTGCATCACTATGCACAGAAAAACTTGTTTGCTCCCTCTAAGCAGCGATTGCTAGAGGTCTTTTCACCCTCCGATCTAACATGGCGTAGTCAGGTTTTATTAAATGCAATAACAGTTTATAAACAAGCCTGTGTAATGTTAAATGATTAGGGTGCGGCTCTTTTCAAAAGACGGTATCCCGAACAAGAATAAATTAAGAGATGCTTGTTGAACAAAGGTCTTGAACAAATTATCTGGTTTAAAGACAAGCACCAGAAATAGCCAGAGTCAGGGGATAGCCATGCAGTATGCAAGCATCAACCGTAAATGAAGACGTATTTTTCTGTGCTTTGAATGATAATTTGGAAAAAATTCTGAACCATAAATCGAGCAAGAGTTAAAGTATCTAATAGCTCGAATGTGAATTCGTTGAGGATAAACTCAAGTGCTATTAGATTTTGTAATACTTTTTTTTCTCGGCCTAGTGTTCTTTTACTTTAGCTATTTACTTGTGACAAACAAATACTCGTTTTTTCTTAAGGGCAAAAACTAAGCCCATTGCAAGGATACTTCCACCTATAGTATTAGGTTCAGGAATAGAAGTAGAGGGGGCGCTAAATCCATATTTCGCCAGTACTTTTTGTCCATTTGATGAAATAATGTAATTAGCTAATTTTTGACCATCTGAACTGGCATCATTTAATACTGTTAAACCATAATCAGCTTTGACTGCTAGGTTTTGTGGTAATTCGACCAGCTTCAGACTTGTTGAATCAGATGGAACTTGTAATGCTAACAAAGCGCTAGTATAATATGCCAGATTGACATCTACTGGCTCAGGACTTTCTTCCAAAGAATAATATATACTACCACCTGAATCATTCCTGTTTTGTGGTATTATCTGTGGCATCAGCCCTGAATTACCCAGATTCTCTATTTTGTTTGGTGAGAAAAAAGCAGTGTTTTTATTTAACTTTTGAAAACTCCCTGGTTTGATTCGATCGGCTTTTTTATATACGACCTGTGCATAGTATCCCAAAGGATCGGTGTCAGGCGGTGTACCTATCCGAAGATTAGGTAACTGTTCCAAAAAGTTACTGGATGTTAAAGACGAATCAGCTCTAGTGACAGCAACTAAACGATTGCTAGCGAACTTTACCACTGGTCCACCCAAACCTTTCTCATATACTTCGAGTGGTTTATCAGTATCAGCACTAGCAAAAATATCAGGTTTTTCCCCTCCTTGTATTATGCGATCGCGCTGGATATCAGAATGATTAAAACTCGTTTCTACAGGAATACCATTTTCCTTAGTGAAATCATCAGCTACTTCAGAAAGACCTGCTCTCAAACTGCCAGCACCAAATAAAACAACTGAAGAAGGTTCTGTTTGAGGCGAGGTTCCAATGTTAGCAGCAAAAGTTTTGTTGCTGACAATTATGTTAAAAATGCAGCTAGTTAGTGAAGCAGCGACTAAGTATTTTTTCATGTTTATACAGCTTTGGGTTCAGTACTATTTTTTGGTAGCTTATTTAACAGTTTGTTCTGCCAATTTTTTCTTGAGTGCTAAACCCATAATTGCAGCTAGTAATAGTCCCCAAACATAGTTGGGTTCGGGTACTGATTTGCTGGAGCTAATAAAGCCATACTTATGCAAAACTTGCTGTCCTTTGTCTGACAAAATATAATCTGCTAGTTTCTGTGCATTTGGGGTCAGCATTTTTGATAACTGTTAAACCGAATGGTGCTGCAACAGACAAATAATCTGGTAGCCCAACTACTTGCAGGCTCGGATCAATTTTTTGCGATGCGATCGCGCCAGTATAGTAACTTAAGAAAACATCTGCTTGCTGAGTTTTGTCTAGAAAATATACTAAGCTGTCTTGTCCTGATGGGACTATTGGGGAATTCCTTCCACCTGTTAATTGCAAGGCTTTACTATTGAGGGTATCAAAACTACCAGGTTTTTTTGAATTAGCTTGAGTAAATATCTGTTGAGTATAGTCTCCAAGAGGATCTAATATAGGTGTTGCAATTCCCAACTTAATGTTGGGATTTAGTAAGTAATCTAACACCTGATTTGGTGTAATTTTTGCCTGGGAATACTTTGATGAAAACACCGCTACAATCTGGTTTTGAGTAAATTCCACTGGCTGACTGCTCAACCCCTTACTGTAGAGTTTTTGGGGATTTCCAATATCTGCACTAGCAAAGACATCAGCAGTAGGTTGTCCCAGTTGGAGTTCTGTTTCTATTGCTTGCTCTCTAATCCCTGATGGCCCAAATACTGTATTCGTTCCTATTCCTGTTTCTTCGGTGAAGTCTTGGCTGACTTCCGTTAGTGCATTTCTTAAACTACCTGCTCCATATAAGTTGAGATTAGCTGCAAAAGCTTGATTTGGTATCAGAACACTAAAGGCACAAGCTGCCAAAGAACCTGTCAAAAAATATTTTTTCATCTGTTCGCTAAAATCTTCAAGTTTTTGGGTATTTTATCCTCAAAGCTCACATTACCAACTTAGTTGGAAAAATGTCAATTACTTTATATAGACAAATGTTGACTTTGTTACTTACAATCTTCGGTTAAGAAAGTTATCAGTTAAGGCAAGCAGTTATTGAGCAGTTATTGAGAAAGAATTATTGCTTAATAACTCTTTTTCCTCCCCTGCTTCAACAGCTGATCCAAACCGTATTCGGCTTTGTTAATTATTGAAGATATGGTAGGCGTAAAACTTGTTTTACGCCAGTGATACTCAAGAGATTTACAAATCTCTCCAGAAGTTATTGCTGATATTATTGAGATTGACAACCTTAGTCTGTATATCAGAAATATTTTGGTTTCAAAGGAGAAGGAGGAGCAGATAATATGACAATATTTCTCACATTACTAACGTAACGACCTCCAGCTTTGTCACCTGGAACTACTAAACGAGCAAATCCTTCGTCTGTTAAAGGCACTACTTTACCATCACTACCTTTTTTTTCAAATGCAACTAGCACTGTTTTCCCTTCAAAATTAGGTTGAATTTCACCAATAGCTACGACTGCACCATAGCAATCTGTGGCGTCAACTAGAACATATTGCCTCAGAAAAGAGTTTTTACTATTCACCCCAGAATTCCCAGGTTTTAGACCACCTCCGGCTTTCGGATTATTAATCAATTCCCATAGAGGAACTCCATAGTATGTTTCTGTTCGTGGCCCTGAGCCGGTTTGAAAGCTCACAGTGATTTCAGTAACTAATGCTGGATTTTGTTTTTTTAAAGCATCTTGTAAATTTCGCAGTTTTTGCAAGTTATAAGTGGCTGGATTCTTGAGTTCTCCACCCAAGCGAAAACTTTGCGAAGAACCTCCAAGACACTTATTTTTATCCCAGACAGAAGGTGTTTTTTCTTCTCGACTCCAAGGAAGATCGCTCCTGGAGTCGGCTAAAGTAGGCTGCCATAAAACCAGTATCGATAGCATTAAAGACGCAATGGGTATCTGGCGGGTAAAACGCATAAAACATTTCTCCGTTTACTATTGAATATTGAAAAAACTAGATTGTTTTGCTCAAAGCTGTTTGCTTACCAAAAATTAGTATCGTTATCGCCAAAATTGAGCAATTTGACAATAAATTCTGTTAGATAAAAATAAAAACGGTTCTATCGTTAAACTTTCAACTCCTTACCAAACGCTACTAAATAGCTAGTTTTTAATATGAGTTATTAAAAACTAATAAATCCTAACGCCAAAGTTAGCCGCAAACCTCTTGTTAGATTTGCGTTTTTCCAAATGGATAAGTATATCTGTGCAATCTAATGAAGATAATACCAACTTATTGAGTAAAATACCAACTAATATAGTAATCAAACACCAACAAAATTAATTTTTATTTCTTTTTAAAATAGTTCAGCTTAATGTTGTAAATAAACGAAGCCGTCGTTATTTGCCTTATAAGTAGGTAACTATCAAGCTAATAAACTTTTTATAAGTGAGACTCACCTGTAAATTGGAAAACTGTCCGAGTTATGGGGAAGGGTTGTAGTTGTCCCGACACTATAGTTGAAGCAAAACCATAGAGCAACTAGACTACTCCGTGTATACAACCAATAAACCAAATAAATGCTACAATTCATGGTGCAGTGAATAGAGCGATAGATGGCCATATCGCTCTATTTCATCAACTGCTTAAGAGCTTCGCAAAACGTCCATTTACTGCCGTTCTAAGTCTTGCCTAAGCACTGTTCTTTCTGGCTCAACTCCTGCGTTTTAACAACTGCAATCTTAAGTATCAAACTAAATATCAAAATGCACTACTGTGCCATCGTCATTCTGACTGCAATATCGCATGGTTTACCAAAGTACGGTGAACTTGTCACTAAAATATCTACACCAGTACTAGCATAATCCTTAATATTTTCAGAGGTAATACCACCAGCAGCTGCTAGTTTTAAGTTTGGGTACTGCTGCTTCAACTTCAAAACTAGAGGCTCAAGGTCTGGTAGAGAAATTTTATCAAACTGAATTAAATCTACACCTGCTTGAGCAGCCATCCAAGCATCTTTTGGTGTATCTACTTCAACGCAAATATGTTGTTCTGGAAACTGTCGTCGCAGTTCAGTCATACGCTCAATTAACCCACCTATACCTCCCAGGAATATCAGGTGTTGGTTAAAGATCAGAACTGTTTCAGATAATCCTAAGCGATGAAAAAATCCTCCGCCAGCTAGAACTGCTTTGATGGAAAGCGCTCTAGTACCTGGAAAACATTTACGAGTAGTCACAATAGAAACTGACTGATTTACTGTTTTAGCAGTATCTACTAATACTCTTGTACGCGAAGCAATACCGGAAGCATATTCCATCAAATTTAAAGCAACTCTCCAACCACTGTGCAAAGCTTGAGCAGTGCCACTAGCTTGAAGAATTAATTGCTTCTCTTGGCAGACTGTACCACTTTCGACTTGATAATGAACTTCAGCACCACAATATTTTAATACTCTGGCTGCTTCTTCAATAGCACAAATGGTCATTGGATGACGGGTAGAAAACTCGATTTCACCAGGTTGCTTGCCAATGCCAAGTCCGTAGGTTGTCAAATCTAAGTAGGGAACATCTTCCTGAATTAACCTAGCGATCGCCTCATCTGAGAAGAAAACACTCATTTTAGTTTTATGATCGGCTGACAAATAAATAGCTCAATCAAGATTCCCACTAAACCTAATCTCATTCAGTTGTAAGAATTGTAATAATTACTACTATTGTTCCAAATAGTTTGTAAAAAAATAACTTTATTAAGAAAGAATATATACCTCAGTCGCCAAAATGAGTTAAATGCTGTATTCTTAAACCTACTTTTCGCTTATACAGTAGTAAAGTTATACCACCCGTGACTAACATAGCAGATATTGAATCTGATTCAGGAATTGGTGTAATTTGACCCAAACCACTTATTGTGTTGCTAAACTGGCCAAAATCATTCACTCGACGACCGGTAGTAACTAAAAAATATTTCTGTCCTGTAAGGAATTCTCGGTTGAAAGTAACAGTACTACCATTAGTAGTAGTACTTGCTATAAGAACATTGGTTAATTGTTCAGTAGGATTGAAACTATCCTGATATAAAGCTAAGAAAATATCCCATTTTCTATTTGCAGGTGGCGTAGGTTCAGATTCACCACTGATATTATATAAACCCGATTGCTCGACCGTAAAATCGAATACACTGTAAGGTACACTCATTCCCAAATTCCCATCTTTTTCACCACTGATAAGAGTGGGAGGATTCCCTGGTGCTACACGCCGCCAAATCGGTTCGTTTGTTGTATCTCCCTGATAAGTCAAGGTAGCAGCTTTAGAGGGTTGAGCGGTAGAAACAGTAACTAATGCTAACCCCAGAATAACCATTAATGGTTTTTGAAAAAACTTTCTTTCTAACATAAATTATCTCTTGATATTTTCTAACATTTCATCATTTTTAACAGCCCATAAGTAAGGAAAAAATTACTTTCTCATTTTTGGTAAGCTAAAACACATATTTATTGCATAGTGAAGGAGTGAGTTTTATTGACTGCTGACAGTTGACAGTCAAGAGTTAACACTCAACAGCCAACACGACCATATATGATTTAAAAAGTGTGAAACAGCTTAAATAATGCTTAAACAGTTTCGATCTGAGCGTTTAAACTTATGAATTATTCAACAGTATTGATTGCGTATGCTTTTATACAATTTGGTGTTTTCAACTGAAGCTATCATACCAACTAAGTTGGACCAAATCAATTCAATTACGTAATTAAACGCTGACTTTATCAAAACTTTAAGTAAAAAGTTTTTTATCTGATTCCAATTGTTGAGACAGCGAATGTGTGTCTTTGAATGTTGAGGCAGGCAAGTACACTGTAAATTGAGTACCTCTGCCTAATTGACTGAAAACATTGACAAAACCACCGTAATTCTTAATAATACCCAATGCCGTAGAAAGTCCTAAACCTGTACCTTTGCCTACCTCTTTGGTAGTGAAAAATGGTTCAAAAATTCTTTGCTGGACTTCTGACGACATCCCCATACCAGTATCCGTCACCACGATCGCAATATAAGAACCAACTTTCGCATCAATATTTATCTGGGTAGAATGTTCGCCAATCACCAGATTTTCCGCCGCAATCCGAAGAATACCGCCATTGGGCATAGCATCGCGGGCATTGATTACTAAGTTTATCAATACCTGATGTAGTTGGGTTATATCTCCACGAACGTACCAGAGATTTTTAGGGATATCTATTTGGCAAATAATGGATTTAGGGAATGTTTGAGCGATAATTTGCTCAATCTCTGCCATCAAAGGCTGAATTTCCACAATTGTCCGTTTATCTTCAATACCGCGTGCAAAAGATAACACTTGTTTAAGCAAATTAGCGCCGCGTTTGACATTATTTTCTAAAGTTTGTAATATTTGCTGACTCTGCGGATCGGGCAATTTCTTCTGCAATAGTTGAACTGACATTAAAATTGGCGATAGGATGTTGTTGAGGTCGTGAGCGATACCGCCAGCTAGAGTGCCGATACTCTCCAAACGTTGCGATCGCAGAAGTTGAGCTTCTAGTTGTTTCTGTTGCGTAATCTCAGTATTCGCACTCAAAATAGATTTGGGTTGTCCATTCTCATCTGGTATCAGTGTCCACCGACTTTCAACGATAATTACTTTGCCTTCTTTTGTCAGTTGATGCAACTCACCCCGCCACTCACCCGTATTCATCACCTGCAAATAAGCATCTTCTAGCTGTGGTGAATCTTTATACAAAAGTTGCAAAACATTCTTACCCACAACTTCCTCAGCCTTCCAGCCATACAGACGTTCAGCACCTTGATTCCAAAACAAGATTTGGTTGTGGATATTTCGCACCAGAATCGCGTCAGTTGATACATCCAGCAGCAACCCTTGTTCGCGGATTTTCTGTTCTGCCTGTTTTTGCTGGGTTATATCTCGCGTCAGTGCCAAATGGATGAACGTACCATCAGATTCGTTATGTAGCGGTACGGCATGGGTTTCTATGTAGCGGCGAGTGCCTTTAAATCCCACGATTTCAAACTCCAAAGTCCCCTTATTACCTTGGCAGACACTTTCATGCAAGTTGGCAAAGGCGGCTCTATACTCTGGTACAATTACGGCATCAACTGGTTTACCAATCAAGATATCAGCACTTTCTACTTCCATCATTGCCAGCCCTTCAGCATTAATTTCCAAAAGGGTGCCATCTCTGGCAATTAGCTGGATGCATTCTGGTTCTGCATCTATCATGGCGCGTAAACGATTTTCGCTTTGACGTAGGGCCAGTTCTGTCTGCTGAAGTTGCCTGAGATAACGCCACAACAAATCATATAGCAACGCCACCAACACCAAATCCACAATCGCAGCGATAAAAAATGTCACTATCGCCTTTTGAGAATTTGCTTGTGACTGCTGCATTTCCTGCTGTAATAAATTTTTCTCTGCCTTCAAAGAGTCGTTAATCAGTTGTTGAATCTCTTTGCCAATTTGTTTGTCATTATCAGATAATATTTGCTGCCGAACTGCTTCTAATCCCTGGTTTTTTCTGAGGTAAATTTCTTGTTGCAAAATGTTGAGCCTGTTGGTAACTTTCGGCTCTAGCAAAGCAATCCACTGCTGCTTTTGACGGTTATTAGCAGTTAGTTTTTTGAAATTATGAATATTGCTATTTATTTGTTGAGCAGCTGCAAGATAAGTTTGGAAATCATCTGCATCTGCTGTAATTAAATAACTACGTTGTGCAGTTTCAGTATCTTTGAGTGTAGATTGGATACTTTCAATTTGGCTAATAACTTTATAAGAGTATGTTAGCCATTGTTGGTTGTGAATTAACTTCACAGTGTTACTATACGAAACTACAGCATTAGTAAATACAACTGCCAATGCTAAGATGAATATTGCTTTCAGCTTTTGGACTCGATACCATTTTTTGATCGTGCGATCGCCCTTTCTGCCGCAGATGCCTTTCATCAGTTAAGATTAAATATTAAAAAAATACTGAGAAATTTTAAGGATTTTGATAACACGGGTAGCAAAATACAATCTCTTAAAGTTGTAAATATCTGGATTTTTTGGAATGATGATTTATACATAATAGTTACAAATAAATCAGCTAGTTTTTAATATAAATTCATTTTTACAGTAATATGGGCAATGCAGTTTAGATGAGATATAGCCATTTTCAATCCAGTGAGCTACAGGTATGCAAGGCAATAATACCAAAAATGACTAATGACCAAACCACCACGTTGCATTGTCTGTAAGACAAATTTTTTACAAGGTCATAGTTTTTACACTGGACTCTGTATTGAGTGTGGAAATCTTAACTTCAGCAAGCGTCAACAAACTGCTGATTTACGGGGTACAATTGCCATTGTCACAGGAGGCAGGGTAAAGATTGGTCATGGGGTAGCATTGAGACTGTTGCGAAATGGTGCAACTGTGATAATGACAAGCCGTTTTCCTCATGATGCGGCAAAAAGGTACGCAACAGAGCCAGATTTTCTAGAATGGCAACATCGTTTGCAAATTTACGGACTCGATTTGCGCCATCTCCACAGTGTTGAGCAATTTACCCAACACGTTTGCAAGTTTTATCCGCGACTCGACATTATTATCAATAATGCAGCACAAACAGTACGTCGTCCGCCTGCGTTTTATCGTCATTTAATTGAGTTTGAATCACTACCTTTCGGGGAACTACCGCCAGAAATACAGGTGTTAGTCAGCCATAATCATGGAGTGAAGGCTGAGAATCCAACACTATTAGGTAATACAGAAGAAAAAGCCACATTTACCGAAAATTCTGCTTTCCTCTCCCAAATCCCTTTAATTCCCGAAGACAGCGTAGATAATTCGGCTTTCCCTTTAGGAGGGTATACCGATGATGGACAACAACTTGACTTGCGTCCTTTTAATAGCTGGCTGATGAAGGATGATGAAGTCAGTATTTTAGAATTATTGGAAGTGCATATAATTAATGCGATCGCTCCATTTGTGATTAACAGTAGACTCAAGCAATTAATGAGCAACTCCAAAGAAACTAATAAATACATTATTAATGTTTCTTCAATGGAGGGGCGATTTAACGATGTTGACAAACCCTGGCGACATCCCCACACCAATATGGCAAAGGCTGCTCTCAATCAAATGACCCGTACCTGTGCCAAAGAATACGCCAAACATCGTATTTTTATGAATGCAGTAGACCCTGGATGGATTAGCTTTCAACATCCCTATCATCAAGCAAAATCCATGCAAGAACGTGGTGTTTATCCTCCCTTTGATGTCAATGATGCGGCTGCACGCATTTGTGACCCAATTTATCTAGGAATTAACCAAGGTAAAACACCTTTTGCTAAATTATTTAAGGATTATAGAGAAATAGATTGGTAATTTCTGGCAGTGTAGCTTAATGGTAGAGCGTTCGCCGTTCAAAGCGGAAGGCAACCGTTCGATTCGGTTCTCTGCCCCAGCAACGTAGTTCAAACAGTAGAATTCCTTGGAGTACACCAGGAGATACGGGTGCAATTCCCGTCGTTGCCTTTTAATCAAAACTCTCAAATCTAAAATTACGTGAATTCGACAAGCCCTTTTTTGACCTCTCCCCCAACCTGACTTTTCACGGTATCTGAAAAACCTCTCTTCTATTTCTCTCTCCTAAAAGGCTACGGTGTACACACAAGTGTTGGTGCAGTGAGTGTATCTATCCCGCCTCGGAATAAATTCCAAGTCTCATAACCAAAGGCTTCTTTTAGAGGACTAAACTAAATTTCTTGTTTAGTCCTCTAAAAGAAGCCTTTAACTATCAGCCCGGAACTAAAGTTCCGGGCGGGATATTTTGATTATTGACATGATTCACGCAATATGTTAATAATAATAGTTTGTGGAAACTTTACTTCTTAATATTAAGCTCTTGGCTAACGTCATTGTCATAGGTGCCCAATGGGGCGATGAAGGAAAAGGTAAAATAACTGACTTACTCAGCCGTTCCGCAGATGTTGTGGTGCGTTACCAAGGGGGTGTCAATGCTGGACACACGATTGTAGTTAAAGGTCAGACCTTTAAACTGCATTTGATTCCCTCTGGGATTTTGTATCCAAATACCGATTGCATTATCGGCTGTGGAACAGTGATCGATCCACAGATTTTGATCGCAGAACTCGACCAACTAAAAGAATTAAATATTTCCACTGACCACCTGCTGATATCTGAGACAGCCCACGTAACCATGCCTTATCATCGATTGATTGACCAGGCATCTGAAGAACGACGGGGAAGCCATAAGATCGGCACAACAGGTCGGGGCATTGGGCCGACTTATGCTGACAAATCTGAACGTACAGGGATTCGGGTTTTAGACTTGATGGACCCGAATGGACTGCGCGAGCAGCTGGAATGGACGATCAATTATAAAAACGTCATTTTAGAAAAGCTTTACAACTTGCCGCCTCTAGATCCACAAGAGGTGATCGAGCAATATTTGGGCTATGCAGAACGCTTGCGGCCTTACGTTGTTGATACATCGTTGAAAATATCCGATGCAATTTGGCGACGGCGCAATATTTTGTTTGAAGGCGCACAAGGTACGCTCCTAGACTTAGATCATGGAACTTATCCCTATGTTACCTCCTCTAACCCAGTGGCGGGTGGGGCTTGCGTTGGTACTGGGGTAGGGCCGACAATGATTGACCGGGTAATTGGGGTGTCGAAAGCCTATACAACTCGTGTGGGAGAGGGGCCATTTCCCACCGAATTAGATGGAAAATTGGGAGAATTATTGTGCGATCGCGGTGCCGAATTTGGCACAACCACCGGACGCAAACGGCGTTGCGGCTGGTTTGATGCAGTCATCGGTCGTTATGCCGTGCGGATTAACGGCATGGATTGTATGGCGCTCACCAAACTGGATGTCCTTGATGAATTAGAGGAAATCAAAGTTTGTGTCGCCTATGACATAGATGGTCAACGTAGCGAACACTTCCCCACCAGTTCTCGTCAATTTGCTAGATGTCGTCCCATTTACAAAACCTTGCCAGGGTGGAAAGTGTCAACAACTCACTGTCGCACCCTAGAAGACTTGCCACAAGCAGCATTGGATTATCTGAAATTCTTAGCCGAATTGATGGAAGTTCCGATCGCGATCGTCTCATTAGGAGCCAGCCGCGATCAAACCATAATCGTAGAAGACCCGATCCACGGCCCCAAACGCGCTTTATTGCACCCTGACGGTACACCTGCTACCCTACTTAGTGCGTAAATTTAGTCATTAGTCATTTGTCATTGGTCATTAGCAAATGACAAATGACAAAGGACAAAGGACAAAGGACAAAGGACAACTGACAAAGGACAACTTTTATGGCTATTACAGTCGAATCTCAAAAACGTCCAGAAGGCAGCAAGCCAAAAGCTTTGCGCCGTGCTGGATTGATACCTGCCAATTTGTATGGTCATAAGGGTACAGAATCCATTTCTTTGACCATTGAAGCTAAAACTGTTGAGCGTTTGCTCAAAAGAGCTTCCGTCAACAACACCTTGATTGAGTTGAATATTGCTGATGCACCTTGGCGCGGTAAAACCTTGCTGCGGGAACTTCAGATCCATCCAGCCAAAGGTACGCCTTATCACCTCAGCTTTTTCGCGGTTGCTGGCCACGGTGACACCACTGTAGAAGTGCCTCTGCGTTATGTGGGAACTGCTGTTGGTGTTAAACAAGAAGGTGGTTTTTTAGACACTGTGATCACTGAATTGCAAGTCACCTGTGCGCCAGAAAACATCCCGGAAATAATTGAAATTGATGTCTCTAACCTGCAACTCGGAGACAGCTTGCGTGTTCACGAGCTGGTCTTGCCTCAAGGTGTTACAGTTCTTGGCGATCCGGAGCGAGTCGTAGTTAGCGTCTCGCAGCCGCAAATCAGTGCTGCTGCTGAGGATGAAGCTGAGTCAGAGAGTGAAACAACCTCTGAAGCTACGTAAGTGTGTAATAATTTTTGATGATAGCCAGGGGGAAACTCCTGGTTTTTTTGTATTTGAATCCGCAGAGCAAAGAGATGACAGAAGTAACTCTCCCAGCTTTAATTGAGCAAATGTTGCAGCCGGGATTTTATCCTCATAAGGTAACAGAACCTATTCAACTAGTTCAAACCCACGCTTCTTATGTGCTGTTAACTGGGGATTACGTCTATAAACTGAAAAAACCTGTGAATTTTGGCTTTTTGGACTTTTCTACCTTAGATAAGCGGCAGCATTTTTGTCAGGAAGAGTTACGGTTAAATCAGCGCGGTGCTGATGAATTATATTTAGAAGTTTTGCCCATAACTTTGGTTGGGGAGCAATATCAGTTAGAGGGAACGAGCGAGGCTGTAGAATATGCGCTGAAGATGCGTCAGTTTCCTCAAGAGTCGCTACTAAGTATCCTTTTTGAAGAAGGTAAGTTAAATGAGACACTTCTAAATGAGTTGGGACGAGTGGTTGCTCAATATCATGCCCAAGCACAGACGAATGATTACATTCGTACTTTTGGGGAAGTGCCAAATATCCGGGCTGCCTTTGATGAGAATTATCAGCAAACTGAGAAGTATATTGGTGGCTCCCAGACTCAGGCGCAATTTACAGAAACCAAGCAATATACAGATAAATTTTTTGCCGAACGTCCAGAATTATTTGCTAGCAGAATTCACAACGGTTATATTCGTGAATGTCATGGGGATTTACACCTAAGAAATATTGCTCTATGGCACGATAAAATCTTGTTGTTCGATTGCATTGAATTTAATGAGTCGTTTCGCTTTGTTGATGTGATGTACGATGTGGCGTTCACTGTGATGGATTTGGAAGCTGGCCAGCGTCAAGACTTGGGTAATGCGTTTTTGAATACCTATACAGAGCAAACTGGAGACTGGGAAGGCTTACAGGTGTTGCCCTTGTATTTAAGCCGTCAGGCTTATGTCCGGGCAAAGGTGACATCATTTTTACTAGACGATCTGAGTGTATCCGCGACGGTAAAGGAAGAAGCGACAAAAACCGCCACTGATTATTACAAACAAGCTTGGGAATACACTAAACCCAAGCAGGGACAACTAATTTTGATGTCGGGGTTGTCGGGTTCTGGTAAAAGTACCACAGCAAGGTCTTTAGCCCGTCAACAGGGAGCGATTCACCTGCGTTCTGATGCGGTGCGGAAACATCTAGGGGGAATTCCGTTGTGGGAACGGGGTGGCAATGATTTGTATACACCAGAGATGATCGAGAAAACTTACACACGACTGTTAGAATTGGGAATTATCCTGGCTAAACAAGGTTTTTCGGTAATTTTAGATGCCAAGTATGATAAACAGCAGTTACGCCAAGAAGCGATCGCACAAGCTACAAAACATCAACTTCCCTTTCAGATTATCCAATGCACAGCACCACTTGAAGTTCTAAAAGAGCGTTTGAACAATCGCACTGGTGATATTGCTGATGCTACCGCCGATTTATTAGCCTCACAAATCAAACAAGCTGAACCTTTCACTGAAGAGGAACAACCTTATGTAAAGATTTGGGATACAACTCAACCACAACAGGCACAATTAAAATAATTTGTAATTCGTAATTCGTAATTCGTAATTGAATCGAAAATTAGGAATTACGTTAGCGAGTCAGACGCTCCTACGTCGCTAAGGCATTGCTATCGAGCGTCATTAGTAATTTGTTAAATAAGTTTTTTATTTTATGGCAGACAAAAAGAACGACTTATTCAGTATTTCTCCCAGCTTCTTTTCTCAACTATTATTTGGGGCATTTTTAACATTTATATTAATAATGACCGGCTCCGCACCAGCCCTAAGCATCTTCTTAGGAATCATGGGCGGTTTCATCTTAAGCTGGATCGCAAATTTAACTGATAATAGCCCCCAAGCTCCAGCGGTCGCCTCCTCTGATGGTGTTGATGCAGGACTGAAATACTGGTTATTTTTCATGCTGGGTTTTGTATATTTAGGCTATCCAGCACCTATGAGTATCTTGCTCGGTGGATTAGGTGCTTTAGCTGGAGGCTGGATTACTGCTTGGTGGGGAAGTAAGGAAGATACTAGAACTCAGTTACAAGTTGAAGAATCAGAAGAGGTTGAAGTTGAACCAACCAATCAAAGGATCAACAAACGGCAAATCAAAAGAGCCGGTCGCCGTTACCGTCGCGCTCCTGGAAGTACTTTCAATTACAAGTTTTGGGAAAGGTAGGGAATGGTGACTGGGAGCAGGGGAGCAGGGGAACAGGGGAGCAGGGGAGCAGGGAGACAAGGAGGACAAGGAGGACAAGGAGGAATTATTGAATAACGTTTCTTCCTTGTCTACCCCCTCTTCCTTGTCTCGCTACTCCCTTTCTTCTTCACTATTCCCTATGCCCTAATAATATGTTTTTATATCTATCCAAATTACTGCCACTATTTTTTTATCCACTAGGATTAGCCTGTGTAAGCTTGGTAGTAGCATTAGTGACTTTGTGGAAACGACCCCGGACTGCGGCGATCGCAATTGCTTTTTCCCTAATTTTATTGCTATTTTGTAGCAATGCTTGGATCGCTAAATCATTAGTGCGATCGCTAGAATGGCAAAATCTTCCACCCGCCCAAATACCTAATGCAGATGCAATTGTGGTTTTGGGTGGCGCAACAAAATCAGCTTTTCCCCCAAGACCCCTACTGTCGATTTAAGTGAAGCAGGCGATCGCGTCATCTATGCAGCACAACTGTATCGCCAAAAAAAAGCGCCTATAATTATTCTCAGTGGGGGACGCATTGATTGGCGGGGAAGTGGTTCGCCAGAGTCGGCAGATATGGCCACAATCCGTACATCTATTGGTATTCCATCGGAAGCGATTGTCCAAGAACCTGACTCTCTCAATACTTATCAAAATGCTGTAAATGTCCGAAAGATTTTGTCAGCTCGTGGCATTCGTCAGGTATTATTAGTTACTTCAGCAATGCACATGCCGCGATCGCTTCAGATTTTCCAGCGTCAAGGAATCAATGTTATTCCCGCACCGACTGACTTTTTAGTTAGTGAGGGTGAGTTGCAAGAACTCGGTAGTACTCCCAAAGCCGCTATACTAAATTTATTACCTGATACTGATAACTTACACCAATTTACCATCGCTTTCAAAGAGTATATTGGTTCTTTAGTTTATCGCTTACGCGGGTGGCTTTAATCGAGTAATGAGTAATGAGTAATGAGTTATGAGTTATGAGTTATGAGTTATGAGTTATGAGTTATGAGTTATGAAGTGCAGTAATTGCCTGAATTTGAAACTCCTAATGACAAATGACAAATGACCAATGACAAATGACAAATGACAAATGACAAATGACAAACTAAATTAATTTTATGTCAAAAAATTTACCTTATATTATTCCAGTTGCTCAACCCCAAGTTGAGGAAGCTTTTGCCTCTTACCAAACAACCCATGAGTTTTACCACGAAGTTCGATCGCGAGCGGAGTTTCAGCGTTATTGTGATTGGTATTATACAACAGCAGAACAAAACCGCCAAGAGCTTAAAAAAATGCGCGGCGAACTGAATATTTTCCAGTGGTTTCGCCGCAGATAAGTGCTTTAAATGACTTCTAACTCATTTTCACGCAAGTGGGCTTTAAACTTTTTACCAAACTGGACTACAATCGGTAGATTAGCGCTTACTGGTCTGTCTCGCCATTGGCTGGCAATAGCTACTACATCGCCTTCTGTACCTTTGATATCAAAAGGCTGATTCCGATGTTCAGGATGATGATACACCACTACCGAATCTTTAACGCGGACGCGATCGCCAACTTTCATAACAACATTCACACCTAGCATTTTCTTTTCCACAAGTATCTGCTACAAAATATATGATTAAATCGCTTAGAATTTGATTTAATCAGCTATTTCTTGACGCTTCATCGGGGTGCAACGGCGCATTTAACCCTCTACGTCCAGGCACGTTTTAGCAATCCGCGCGTACTTTTTTCAGTTTTTTGCCACGTTAATAAGTATCGCCCCTACCTTTCGTGTTTACCCAAAAGCAGGGAAATGAAAGGAAATCAGGCGACATCAGAGTGTTTAGTGCTTTGACAGATATCTAACTCTTTTATCTTGACTCTAGGATGTTCCCCAGGTCAACTCTCTTAAGAATTTTAGTGTATGGCAGATGCTTTGCGATCGCGATGTCTACGAAGGGCTAAACCTACGCTCGTTTGTATGCAATCAAATTGAAATTGTAATAAAAAATACATGTATTTTCTGTAATTTAGTTGGTAGGAATAGCACTATTATCGCTACAAGGTGCGCCGCTTATGCTAAATTAACAACGATACTACGACGCAAAGCTACCCAACGCTGAAGGTATTTGGGTAATATAATTAACTGCTATTTCAATAAAACAACTTGTGTTTGAGACAACGTGATGCTGGAATTTTGGAAAAGCCTTCTTGCTTATAAGCAGTTTATTCCCCACGGTCATTGCTATCTTTGGAAACCAGAATTAGTAGGGTTGCATATTTTATCCGATAGTTTAATTGCACTTGCTTATTATTCCATTCCCATTACGCTATTTTATCTTGTCCGCAAGCGCCAAGATTTGCCCTTCAACTGGATATTTCTGCTATTTGCAATATTTATTGTTACTTGTGGCACTACCCACCTGATGAATATTTGGACGCTCTGGTATCCAACTTATTGGTTGAGTGGTTGTATTAAAGCGATTACAGCCGTAGTTTCACTGTACACAGCTTCTGAACTTATACCTTTAATACCAAAAGCACTTGCTTTCCCCAGTTCTGTACAACTGGAGGCAGCCAATCAAGAACTAGAGCAGGAAATTAGCGAACACAAACAGGCAGAACTCGCGCTACAAGAGCGGGAAGCTATGTTACGGCGAATTGGCGATAATTTGCCTAATGGAGCAATTTATAAGGTAATCCGCGAAGTGGATGGCAGCGATCGCTTTTCTTATATCAGCGCGGGGATTGAAAAACTGATGGAAGTCAGTGCAGAAGATGCACTCAAAGATTCAAGTTTGCTATATCGTCAGTTTATCCCAGAGGATGTACCATTTTTCCAGGCAGCAGTCGATGAATCCCGGCGGAATCTCTCGGTGTTTGATATCCAAGTGCGAATCCAAACGCCTAGCGGTCTGCTTAAATGGTTCCATTTTCGTTCTACACCACGCCAATTGCAAGATGGAAGAGTGCTTTGGGATGGGCTGGTGGTGGATGTCACCAATCTTAAGTGTGCTGAAGAAACACTACGCAAGAATGAAGCCTTATTAGAAGAATCTCAGCGAGTTGCTCGTCTCGGTAATTGGGAGTTTGATATTGCCACTGGCAAAATTACCTGGTCAAAGCAGCTTTTTACCCTCTTTAATCGAGATCCGGCACTTCTTGAGCCGAACTACCAAGAAAATCTGCAATTATATTACCCAGAAGATGCAGGAAAATTAGCCCAAGCAATTGAACAGGCAATTTCAACTGGCGAATCCTACAAACTCATTTTGCGTGCGTCTCAAACTGACGGCTCTACAATTTATATTGAGGGGATTGGACATACAGAACTTAATGCGGATAGAGAAGTAATTCGCCTTTATGGAACTGCCCAAGATGTTACAGAACGCCAAGCCGCACTCAATAAACGCCAAAAAGCCGAGGAAGAACTCCGACGCAGTGAAACGCTGCTAGCTACTGCTCAAAAGATCGCTCATCTAGGCAGTTGGGAATGGTACTTAGAGTCTCAAAAACAAATTTGGTCAGCCGAAACCTTCCGCATCTTTGGTCTAAATCCTACTGAATCAGTACCGACACAGGCTACATTTCTCCAGACGGTTTACCCAGAAGACCGACCAGTGTTGCAGAGGCATCTAGTAAAGGCGATCGCCAATAAAACCCCTTTCAATCTTGAATATCGCATTGTCCGACCTGATGGCTTATTACGCTACCTGGAGTTAAGAGTAGAAGTAGCTTATGATACTCAAGGCAAGACTATTAGACTGTATGGAGCTATTTTAGACATTACAGATCGCAAACAGGCAGAAATTGCTCTGAAACAAAGCGAGATTCGCTATCGTGCCATTGTCGAAGATCAGACTGAACTTATTGCCCGATATTTACCAGATGGTACACTCACTTTTGTCAACCAAGCTTATGCAGTTTATTTTGGGCGATCGCCAGAGGAATTTATCGGCAGCCGCTATCAACCGGCTATCTTTGAGGAAGATCGGCAGCGAGTTGCTCAATTAGTCGCTTCAATTAGTGTTGATAATCCTGTAGTCATCATTGAGAATCGCGTGATTGTGGCAAATGAGGTGCGTTGGACTCAGTGGCATAACCGAATGCTGTTTGACGAGGAAGGATGTTTTATCGAATTTCAATCGGTGGGACGCGATATCACAGCCCTCAAGCAAATCGAAGAAAC
Source organism: Nostoc sp. DSM 114160 (assembly GCF_053470305.1). Classification (NCBI taxonomy): domain Bacteria; kingdom Bacillati; phylum Cyanobacteriota; class Cyanophyceae; order Nostocales; family Nostocaceae; genus Nostoc; species Nostoc sp. DSM 114160. The sequence goes on from NZ_JBPFGO010000001.1 coordinate 1,156,790, forward strand.
ACTTTTTCAAGAAAAAGAATTAGCTCAGGTGACGTTGCAATCCATCGGAGATGCAGTTATAACCACAGATGCTTTTAGCAGGATTCAATACCTCAATCCGGTTGCAGAATCTCTGATTGGATGTACCGAAGCATTGGCACAAGGGTTGCCCTTAGTAGAAGTCTTTAGAATTGTGCATGAAATTACACGCGAGTCAGTTCCGAACCCAATTGAGCAAGCGTTAGAGGAAAATCGAATTGTCAGTTTAGCAAACCATACCGTCTTAATTGCTCAAAACGATCGAGAGATTGCGATTCAAGATTCAGCCGCGCCCATTCGCAATCGTGAGGGACAAGTTATTGGCGCAGTTATGGTGTTTCATGACGTGACTCAGAACCGCAAGCTTTCCCGTCAGCTATCCTGGCAGGCCAGCCATGATGCCTTAAGCGGATTGGTGAATCGCCAGGAATTTGAGCGACGGGTTGAACAAGCATTGTGCCTTGCCAAATCAGACTACCAGGTTCATGCGTTGTGCTATTTGGATCTCGATCGCTTCAAAATTGTCAATGATACCTGTGGTCATTTGGCTGGAGATGAATTACTGCGTCAAATTTCTGCCCTATTACAGGAGAAGATTCGGAAAACTGACACATTGGCAAGGTTAGGAGGCGATGAATTCGGGGTATTGCTCAACCAGTGTACGCTGGAGCAAGCTTTACGAGTTGCCAACGATCTGCGTGAGTGTGTTCAAGAGTTCCGGTTTGTTTGGCAACAGCAGGCATTCTCAATTGGAGTCAGTATCGGCTTAGTTAGTATCGATACAAATAGCGAGAGCCTTGCAGAGATTATCAGCACGGCTGACGCAGCTTGCTACACCGCGAAGAACCGAGGGCGCAATCGCGTCTATGTTGCTCGGACTGACGACCAGGAGCGAGTGCAACAGCGCGGGGAGATGCAGTGGGTCAACCGCATTTCTCAAGCCTTGAAAAGTGATTCGTTTTGTCTCTATGTTCAAAGGATTGCCGCGTTAGCGAAGCTCACCGTTGGCGTTCGCGTTAGCGTCTCTGAAAGAGAAGCCTCTCGTAGAGAAGGTATCGCCCCGGTAGCCGAAAACAGCGACCATTATGAAGTGCTGCTACGGCTCCAAGATGAGCAGGGAAATTTAGTGCAGCCGATGGCGTTTATTCCAGCAGCAGAACGCTACAACTTGATGCACCTGATCGATCGCTGGGTGATTGTGACTATGTTCAAGAATTGGTCAAGGTTCGTTGGCGATGAGCAAAGCATCTATGCAATTAACCTTTCTGGCTCTAGCATCAATGACGATCAGTTCATTAATTTCCTGTATGAGCAGTTTACCTTATACCCTATCTCACCCCAGCGCATCTGCTTTGAGATTACCGAGACTGTAGCGATCGCTAACCTAATCAAAGCCAGAGAGTTCATTCAGTCACTTCAACGGATGGGCTGTCGCTTCGCCTTGGACGATTTTGGGGTGGGGATGTCGTCGTTTGCTTATCTCAAGTCTCTGCCTGTGGATTACCTCAAAATTGACGGCAGCTTTATTCGTAACATTATCGAGAATCCTGTGGATAATGCGATCGTGACAGCAATCACGCAGATTGCTAGCGTGATGGGTATTCAGACGATTGCTGAGTTTGTCGAGAATGACGCGATTTTAGAGCGAATTACGGCACTTGGAATTGATTACGCACAGGGATATGGCATTGCAATACCTTACCCATTGGGCTAGCTCCCAATACTGCTCGGTTAAAGATTTCTAACTTGGAATTGGATTTGGGAAAAGGTTAAAGGGTAAAGGTTAAAGGGGAAAGGTTAAAGGGGAAAGGGAAAATAACAAACCCTTTCCCCTTTCCCCCGCCTTTATCCCGATTTATGCAATAAGTCTAATGTACAAGTAGTTCTTGTCAAGATTGCAATATTCCTCACCAACATTGGAATATTTCTCACCAACATTGCAATATTTCTCCCAAACATTGCAATATTCCTCACCAACATTGGAATATTTCTCACCAACATTGCAATATTCCTCATCAACATTGCAATATTCCTCACCAACATTGCAATATTCCTCACTAATATTAACGTGAGTTCGACAGACCTCTCCCGGACAGCCTCCCTCTCCTAAAAGGCGCTACGGTGTACACACAAACCTTGGATTTACCCCCCTTAGTCCCCCCGATATATTGGGGGGAAACAGAAATCTTGCTCCCTCCCCAATACATACGGGGAGGGTTGGGGTGGGGTAAATCCGTGATTTCTCAGCTATTTCAGAGTTGTGTGTACACTAGACCCCTCTTGGCATTTGTGCTTTTTGTAAGAGGGGGAAAAGGGGAAAGGGTAAGGGAAAAAGGTTCTGCAAAAGTCCCTTTCCCCTTTAACCTTTACCCTTTCCCCCAGAGAGAACCCCACCTTCCCCTTTTCCCGACTTAATCTAGCAAAGCTTGCGAATTTCCTGTAAAAGAAGCTGGTTCTTTTAGTTCTTCTGCGGCGATCGCACTTCTTTAGTAAAAATGGCTAATTCTGCGATTAATCCCTAGCTCACGTCATTTGATTGTACTTCCCAATGAAACAGCCGCGGCAATTGAGATACATCTATGGCGTAATTAATAATCCACATTACTAATTCAAAAATCAATAAATATCGTACCCACTGCAACTCGCTTGTCGAATCCAAAAGTGTCAAACCCTCATACAACTGCCAAAAGCGGTAAGGAAGATATATATAAGGAACCATTACCCAGACGACATTTTGCAACTTCCTAAGCGTCACACTTTCAGAGATGATTTGCAGCCCTAAGACGATAAAATACCAAGCAAGCACAGTTAAGACTGTGCGATCGCCCCACCATACACCCCACAATAACATAACCACTAATGGCGGCACTATCCCTAGCAGTTGCACCGAGCCAAACCAGATTTTATACCAACCGGGAAATGGTAAAGGTAAAGTATAAGGCTTTGCGTTTTTCCATCCCCAGTTCACAACCACAATAAAAAGTGTGGCAAAAAAGAAAAAGAGGAGATTTTCGAGGAACAGATAGAGGTTGATGTTTAAGGAAGCCATGAGAGTATTATCAAACTCTGATATTTGTGTGTCAAGTCGCTTTGCTCAAATTCGTAATTATATCTACACAAAATCCCAAAGATATTTCAACTTTTGTTTGCTCTATTTTCTTGTACCAAATGAATAATCGATGGTACTAAAGAAATGACTATAATTAATCCAATAATCGGTAACAAATACTTATCTACCTGTTCAGCTGGCAGAGATTTTCCTAAGAAAAACCCTAATAGGGTAATGCCAAATGTCCAAATAAAGCCACCAATTAAGTTGTAAGACATAAATGTGCGATAATGCATTGCACCAATCCCAGCCACGATGGGCGCGAAAGTGCGTACAATGGGTAAAAATCGTGCCAAAACAATCGTTTTTTTACCGTGCTGTTCATAAAAGTTCTGAGTTTTCACAAGATGTTTTTTATGAAACAGCCATGAATCTTCTTTCTGAAATAGTCTTCTGCCAAATTTATGCCCAGTAAAATAGCCAACATTGTCACCTAAGACCGCACAAATAAAAGCACCAAAAATCAGAACCCAAATGTTCAATAAATTCTGAGATGCGACAAATCCAGCGGTGAACAATAAGCTATCCCCAGGCAGAAAAAAACCAATTAACAAGCCAGATTCAGCAAAGACAATCGCCCAGACCCCAAAATAGCCAAGTGATTTAATCAGTTGTGGCAAATCCAGATGCATAGAATTTTGACTTTTCTTTCAATAGATCCACAACATCCTAACGTTCAGCAATTTTATTGAATAAAAAGTAATATTAAATTTCTGTAAATTTATTATGTAATCTGAAGAAATGTAATGACAGATGACAGGTTTTGAGTTATGGGTGCAAGAGACAAAGATATTTGCAAGTACTAAGAATATTTTGGGGTGCTGCGATTGCAGCAGAGCGGGAATATCGTGTTAACTTTTTCATAGCTACCCTTAGAGATATGAAAAGTCATCAATTTCCTCCTGGAAGCTTTGGTATACCTGTATTAGGTGAAACACCCTCCTTTGTTTTCGACCGCAATTTCGCTCAAAAGCGCTATCGACAGTATGGGCCCATCTTCAAAACTCATCTTCTTGGCAGACCGACTGTAGTGATGGTCGGGCCGGAAGCATTGGAGTTGGTTTTGTCAAGCCAAATGGAGAATTTTTCTTGGCGCGAGGGATGGCCTGATAATTTCAAGACATTACTGGGTGAATCACTTTTTCTGCAAGATGGAGAAGAACACCGCAGAAACCGTCGCTTGATGATGCCAGCATTGCATGGCCCAGCATTGGCAAATTATGTCTCCACAATGGAAGATATTACACGTAGTTATCTGCAAAAGTGGGAGAAGCAGCAGGAATTTACTTGGTTTCAAGAATTTAAACAACTGACGTTTGATATTGCTAGTCAATTGTTGTTGGGTACGCGTCCTGGCCCTGAATGTGTGCGCCTGAGCGAGTTGTTTACAACCTTGACCAATGGGCTGTTTGCTATTAACCCGTTGCCCTTACCATTTACTACATTTGGTAAAGCTATAGCCGCTCGTAATCAGATTTTAGAACATCTAACTCAAGTTGTCAGAGAACGCCAGCAAAACCCAACAAAAGATACCATCAGCTTGTTAATCCAAGCTAGAGATGAAGATGGTAATAGCCTCAGCGAAAAAGAACTCATTGCCCAAGCGGTGCTGTTACTATTTGCTGGACATGAAACTACTACTTCGATGCTGACTTGGTTGTGTGTAGAGTTAGCCCGTCATCCAGAAGTACTCGAAAAAGCAAAAGCTGAACAATTGCAACTTGCAAGTAAAGGTAATTTGGATTTAGAACAATTAGGGAAAATGCCTTATTTAGAGCAGGTTTTGTGGGAAGTTGAAAGATTACATCAACCTGTCGGAGGCGGGTTCCGTGGCGTAATTAAAGATTTTGAGTTTAAAGGTTATCACGTTCCTGCTGGTTGGCAGTTATACTATTCAATTGGAGTTACTCACCGAATTGAAGAAATTTATTCTGAACCAGACCTGTTTGAACCAGACCGTTTCAGTCCCCAGCGCCAAGAAAATAAAAAGTATCCTTTTAGTTTAGTTGGTTTTGGCGGTGGCCCGCGCATCTGTATCGGTCTAGCCTTTGCCAAAATGGAAATGAAGATTGTTGCTGCTCATCTTCTACGCAATTATCATTGGGAGATATTACCCAATCAAAGTTTAGAGGAAGTTGTAGTTCCTACTAATCGCCCGAAAGATGGATTGCGGGTTAGATTTCAACCTCGGTAAAATGTTTTATGACATCCCAAATAAACATACATTTGCCTAACGGAGTTTTACAACGCTTGCAAAGTGTGAAAGATTTTGTGGGCGGGAGCGTTAACTCTCTAAGTAACTCAGCGCAACAAGCTGGTGAGTCTTTGAAGACAACAGCCACTACCACAACTGATAGAGCAATTGATACAGTTACAACAAGTTTAGAGCAAACTTGGCAAACAGCAGAGCAATTTAAAAATACCACATCGGGAGCAGTTAAAGATGCGATCGCATCTTCTGTAAGTGATTGGTTGACACAACACCCGATATTTTTTCGATTGGTTCAAATATTAGGTTGGGGAGCTAATCACCCAATTATTAGTGTAGTAATTTTGCTGTTTGCACTTGCTCTACTTTGGAGCATCATCAGAGCAATTGTCCGCTTAATTGAGACAGCTAGTTGGTCAATACTCCAAGTTCCGTTAAAATTGCTTCAGGTTTTGTTTCAAGTTAGCTTTCTATCTTTAACTAAAGTTGGGAGTTTTGCTGTTCAAAGAATCGCAGGTGCTAAAAAAGCTGATAATTTACCAGCTTTATTACCTGAAAGTTTTCAACCAAATAAACAACAACGATTAGCAGAAATTTCTAGTCGTTTGGCAGCAATTCAAAAAGAACAACATGAGCTTTTACAAGAAGCGGCAGACTTGATTGCTGCCGACACAATTGATATGGAAGTATCAAAAATTAAACAGCTAAAAAGCGCTGAATCACATCTTGGCTGAGTTCGGTGGTGGAACCGGAGGCGACAATACCACCTTTTTGCATAGCGTAATAGTAATCAGCCTGACGGACAAAGTGTAAATGTTGCTCTACTAATAACACCGAAATACCTGTGGTTTCGACGATGCGCCGGACTGCGGCTTCAATTTCTAAGATGATGGAGGGTTGAATACCTTCAGTGGGTTCATCTAAAACGAGTAATTGAGGCTCTCCCATTAAAGCACGTGCGATCGCTAATTGTTGCTGCTGTCCTCCGCTTAAATCACCACCCATCCGCGAAAGCATACTTTTTAACACCGGAAATAAACTAAAAACTTCCTCGGAAATTTCTGCTTTTTTGACTGGTTTGCGTCTAGCTTCCAATCCCAGCAGTAGATTTTCTTTAACTGTCAACCGAGGGATAATCTCTCGTCCTTGGGGGACATAACCAATTCCCAACTTTGCCCTTTGGTCTGGAGATTTGGAGTTAATTAATTCTTCAGCTAAATTAATAGTACCGCTGCGGGGTTTGAGTAAACCCATGATAGTTTTGAGTAAGGTAGTTTTTCCGACACCATTGCGTCCAATTAGGCAAACCATTTGCCCAGATGGTACGCTCAAATCTACATTGCGGAGAATATGGCTTTCGCCGTAATAAACGTTAAGGTTAGAAATTTTGAGCATATAAAGAACTTTTAAACAGATGCGGGAATTATAACTAATTAGGCAGACATGATATCAGGAGTCAGAACAAAAGGGCAAGCTCTAGAAACTTCAATAAATGAGTAGAATTTGTCAAAGCCAGTTACCAACTAAAACATAAGGTGCCCAGTAGCCAGGACGACTGTAATTGGGATAATCTTTTAACAACTTTACTTGGGCACGACGCAAGGCTTCAGCCTTTGTCACCTTAGTTTTAACTAACTCACGATAAAATTCCCCAATTAAAATAGCAGTAGATTTATCGCTGATATGCCATAGTGAAGCCAAGGTACTACGAGCGCCAGCTTTCACGGATGCTCCTGCTAGCCCTAGCGTGGCGCGATTGTCACCAGTAGCGGTTTGGCAAGCACTTAACACTAGCATTTCCAAGGCTTCGGAGCGAGTTTGATCTCGACGGCGCAACAAGCTATCAAATTGCGTGACGTTGATCGGCCCATCATTTGCAAGTATAAAAGTATTCTCAACATTGGAACTAAATTGACCGTGGGTTGCCAGATGTAACACATTAAATGGCACAGTATTTACCTTACTCTCTAGGTTTTTGCTGTTGAAGTCTCGATTTAGTAACTGGGTGGTAGACGCGATCGCTTGGGAAATAGAGTCGAATTCTGATTTAATTTCTGGTAGCGGTGGAAATTGCTGTTTAAAGCCTTGTGGTGGTTGCACTAACCCGGCAGCTAGCACATTGAGTTTTGTTTGTGTCAAGGGTTTGAGTGCGAGTAACTGGAGTCCCAAGCTGAGGGTTACAGCGTATTTTTCTACCAGATATTGCTGACCGTCATACAATATAGCCATTGGTATATTTCGCAATATGCCATCCAGTACAAATACAAGGGTTTTGACGCCACGATCTTTTAAATCTGACTCAATTTCTTTGATTAACCACCCATAGACTTCTTGTGATAGCGCCTGCACTTCCTCAGTCCGATCGGGTTCTAATAGATACTCTCTAAGTTGTTTGATAGTACCTTCTACCTCATTTTGTGACTTATTTACTGTATAATTACGCAGTGGGTGTTTAGGAATTTTGACAATCACTTGGAGTTGATCGGGCAGAATAATTGGATAAATAATTGCGGCTGTAGGATTATCTTTATCTACCACTGTGTCAAGCAAAACAGTTTTGGCATTAATGCAAGCTTCCCGAAAAAAGTCGTCTAATTCCGCTAGTTGCAGTGATTCAATCCTTTGTCTCGCTTTGTCTAGGATTGGTTCGCTCGGATGAGTTTGCTGAAACTGCAACAATAATTCTACGGACTCTCGATATACAGGTTCTACACTTTCTTTAAAGGAAAACTGGACATCTCGATTTACAACTACTAAGTCACTACGGAGAGTCTGCAACTCAGCGATCGCAGTATCATAGCTGGCAATAGCGCCCTCAATCTCTCTTTGCTGTTTTAACAAGCGTCCTAACTGCCAATGCCATCGATAAGCGATATCTGGGGCGTTGATTGTTTGGGCGATGTTCAATGCCTGTTGAGTGAGGTTCTGGGCTATTGACCATTGTTTAGTTTGCTCGTATACACTGCCCAAAGTCCCAAGGGCAAAGCTCTCGGCTCGTTTATCTGCTAAATTTTCAGCTTGTTGCAGGGCCCTGGCGCAGATTTGAGCGATCGCTTCGGGTGTAGTTCCGAATTTCATCAAGCTTTGAGCTAGATTAATCTGCGCATAAATAGTTGTCACAGAAGCAGGTAGTTGTGCCAGTTGAGTTTGAATTTGCGGCAATAGTGTCTGTACTGCGGCTGTTTGTCCCGCGTTCACTAGTAAATTCAACTGATTAACTTGAGCCTGAACTTTGTTAATCGGGTTAGGAGCGATCGCAGCAGCTTGCTGATAAAACTGTATTGCACCCTTAAAATCTTGCTGTACTTGTGCCGTGTTGCCTAAACTGAATAAAGCCGCGCTGACATCCTGAGGAGAATCCAATTTTTGGGCAATTGACAAACTTTGCTGTAATACCTGACGAGATTGATTCAAATCTCCTGCTAATTGCAGAGCATTCCCAAAAGACCGTAATTCTACTGCTTTACTGACTGAATTAGGTTTTGATTGTAACTCCTGCTGCAATTGAGTCAAGATCGTCAAAGCCCGACGGTAAAATCCCATAACTTGCCATGCTTGTGCTTGATTGATGCGATCGCGGATAATGCCATTGCGATCGCCTAATTGCTTATAGCTAACTTCCGCACGTTGCCAGGTGTTGAGTGCCTGTTCAGCTTGTCCTAAGTCTAGTTGAATACTACCTTGAATATCTAAAATTGGAGCTAAAACCTGAAGATTTTGAGAATTAGAGGATTTTTCGAGCAACTTCAAGCTATCTGTAATTGCCTGTTGCGCTGGTGGCAAATTACCCAGTTTTTGATATGCCAACGCCAAATTACTTAATGCTACAGCTTGCTGCAATTCATTGCCTTGGCTGCCAAAACTTTTAACTGCTTGTTGTAAAACTTTAACCGCTTCTGCAAATTGTCCTGCCTCATACAGCACTTTCCCCTGTTGCAGCAAGTCTTGTGTTTGTGCAGTCGGATTTTGGATTGACACTCCAATTGCGATATGTTGTGTCTCTAAAGTTGCAGCAACAGGAAAAGCAGTAACGCACAAAAAAGCTGTCACCACAACCAAGAGCATGAAAACAGGTAAGTTATGTTTTTTAAAGGGACGAATGAACCATCTGTTGCATCCGTTATATATCTGTTGCCACTGATTATTTTTATAACTCTTGAGTTTCATCGTAATTCCTCCCTTGAATCTTGGGCAATGAATTATTGACCACAAGATATGGCAGAGGGAATAAAAGAACTTTGCCCAGATTCAGCTACAAGCATAATATCACCGTTACCATCAACAATCCATCCTTGAGCCTCCACAATCTAATTAACCTGAGTTCGGGATTGGAAAAAGGACAGGTAGTAAGCTGAAAATAACAACAAATCCAGTAACCTGTCCTATAGACTTCTTGGCATTTTTAGGGAATTGGGTTTGGGGGAAAGGCAATAGGAATAAAAAAACCTTTCCCCTTTAACCTTTTCCCTTTAACCTTTTCCTTTTCCCAACTCTTGCAAAAGTGTTTTTTGCAAGAGGTCTAATGTAACTCTTACTCCTGGTAACATTAGTCCTGTTTTAAACCAAAACGATGTCAAGACTGGGAATAAATCCGCTCCCTAAGTTGGTTTGGAGAGAGGCAAATTGAACCGATGCGATCGCATCAAATGGAGATTTATCAAAAGACAAAGCACCTGTGCTGTTGTTATAACTAAACTGACTGGTAGAACTCGCACCAAATCCAAGTTTAGAAATCTGAATTTTATCTCCTTCAAAGTACTTAAAGTCTGCAATGTAATCAAGTCCATCAGACAAAGAGTCGAAGACAAATGTATCGGCTCCACTTCCTCCTACAAGGTAATCGTAATCTTTACGGCCATTTAAAATATCATTGCCATCGCCTCCGTAGAGAGAGTCATTGCCTTCCCCGCCATTGAGCAAATCATTGCCACTCTCGCCGAAAAGAATATCGTTATCACCCTGACCGAAGAGAAAATCATTGTCACTACCGCCATAGATAGTATCTCTGCCGGTGCCTCCCAAGAGAGAGTCATTGCCACTGCCACCATTTAGATAGTCATCTAAAGCTCCTGCATTCAAGGTATCGTTGCCACCATTGCCGTATAGGGTATCAGTGGTGTTGTTGAAGACAAAATTATCGACGCTGTTACTGCCATTGAAGGAAATTTTTTCGATATTAGTGTAGGAAAAGCTGTAGGCGTCAGTGACGTTCGAGTAGTCGGCTACGAGTAAATCGACTCCGTTACCGCCATCTATATAATCATTCACTCCAGATCCAGGATTGAGGGTATCGTTGCCATCTCCTCCGTAGAGAGAGTCACTCCCACTGCCGCCATTAAGATAGTCATCAAAAGCCCCAGCATCTAAGATATCATTACCACCATTACCGTATAGGGTATCAGTGGTGTTGTTGAAGGTAAAATTATCAACTCCGTTACCACCTTTGAAGTAAATTTTTTCGATGTTATTGAAAGAAAAGCTGTAGGGACTGCTGACATTAGAGTAGTCAGCTACGAGTAAATCAATCCCCGTGCCGCCATCAATATAATCATTAAGTCCAGATCCGGGATTAAGGGTATCGTTTCCTCCAAACCCAAAGATACTATCAGTAAAAATACTACCGATAATATTGTCATTTCCGTTAGTTCCACTGTAGGTTGGCATTTTAATTATTCCTCTGAGTAGTAAAAGTAAAAGGTTTTAGTTTTTTGGTTTCAATAAGGTCTATCTGGGGTGATATTTCATCACAATCAGACGCAATTGGAAGTCCGGTTTTAGCTCAACTTTATCGGTTTTGTTAGTAACAAGATACCTGCAACAAACCGCTAAATAGGGTCTACGCTATCCCTGAAACCTTTAAGGGAAGGTAGTTTTACTTAAAAAGTATTTGCCCAAAAGCTAGGCTTTTTGCTGAATAAAGTTGAGCTAAGTGAATCTCCCTGTTAAACTCATATACGATGAGTTTTATTTTTTATGCACCCCAAGCAGAAATTTTGTATTATCGGTCGATAGACTTCTTGGCATTTGTAGGGAAAAGGGCTAATAACAGTACTGTTCTAAAATAGACTTCTTGGCATTTGTAGGGAAAAGGGTAAGGGGGAAAGGGAAAAGGATTATGTCGGGAAAAGGGGCAGGGGAAAGGGGAAAAGGTACTGCAAAAGTCCCTTTTCCCTTTAACCTTTACCCTTTTCCCCCAAGAGTGCAAAAAGCACAAATGCCAAGAGGTCTATTGACTACAAGACATGGCAGAGGGAATAGAAGAACTTTGCCCAGATTGAGCCACGAGCATAATATTACCGTTAGGATCGACAATCCATCCTTGAGCCTCGACAATTGGGTTGCTAGATTTGGTTATAGATGCAGTAGATAATTTATCCGCGATCGCTGTTGTTTGTGGTGGCATATCTACCCAACCAGTAATCACTGCTCGTCCCTGCAACGGTTCGTTAGGGCTTTGGGGTAATCCACCGCGTCCAGTGGCGATAAAACGACTGGCGTTTTGCCCTCTTCTGGGAGTGCAACCTTGAGCAATTTGTCGGGATGCATCTATGAGGTTAGAGGGTAGTTGAATTAAGCCGCGACTGGGGTCAGTATCTGGACTGTTGATAGTTACTTCCCCACTCACTCCCAATTCGGAACTTGCTGTAATGTCACTGTTTTCGGTTGGGCGTTTTTGCGAGACAATACCAAAAATACCGTTTGTTGTAATATCAACTTTGCCACCAATACCTGTGAAAGCATTAGCGGTGATATCGCTATTTTCTTTAGGAACGGCGACAATGAAAGGGCTATTAATGGTGATGTTGCCGCCATCGCCACCAAACTGGCGATTTCCGGCAGTGGTGGAGATTTGACTGCCGTTGCGTAATAATAATAAGTCTTGCAGATTCAAGGTAATATTACCGCCAGTGTTGCTGCGAGTTTCGGCAGAGATGCTGCCATTGTTAAGGGTAAGGATACCTGCTGCTAGTTTAATGCTGCCACCGTCTCCTGTACCTTGGCTATCAACTGCGATTTTCGCGCCATCCGTAATATTTAAAGTTCTGGGGTCAATGAAGATGCTACCACCGTTGCCAATTGAACTATCAGTGGTGTTGGCAAATAATCCTGTTTGTGAACCAGATAGGCTGATGTTGTCCTGCACTTTGAGGGTGATATTGCCAGCATCAAAATTACTGGATGTAGTGGTGCGAAGTTGTCCGCCATTGCTGGCTTTATAGGTGTTGGCTGTCACAAAGATATTGCCTGCTTTACCTTGTCCAGCAGTATCGGCACGCAGTTGAGCGCCATTGGCGAGGGTGAGTAATCCAGTTGCGATCGCAATATCGTTGGCATTACCAACTGCTTCAGGTTCCACGGAGGTTGCTATCTGACTGGAAAATCCATTGTTCCCCATCCCCTCTAAGAAGACTTCTTCTGGTGCAATAATAGTGATTTTGCCAGCATCGCCTACCCCCTCAGTGGCTGAAGTTAAAGCTGCACCATTCGTTACCGAAAGGGAATTGGCGAAAATTTCAATGTTCCCACCACGTCCTTTACCTATATTTCCTAAGTCATCTCTGCCAACAGCACTAAATATTCCACTGTTACTGGCGCGATTGTTGATGCCATCGAGAGAGACTTTACCACTAGCCTCGATCGTAATATTGCCAGAATTACCTAGTCCAAAAGTATTACTAGTCAGTTGAGCGCCATTAGTGACAGTAAGAGAACCTGTTTTCAGGTTAATATTTCCTCCTTGTTGAGGAGTAGTAGTTTGCACAGTAGTGAAAATTCCCGTTAAGTTTTCGATTGCGGGATTGGGATTTTTTTCGGTTCCATCAAAAAAGATGCGATCGCTCGCTTCAATCGCCACATTTCCTGTGTTACCTTGTCCCTCACTTTTAGTTTGGATACGAGCGCCATCTGCGATCGAGAGGGAACCAGTTCTGAGGTTAATATTGCCTCCGTTACCAATTCCACTTTTGAAAACGGTAGCAAATAAGCCACTAGGAAATCCTGTTTTATCAACTCCATCCAAGGAAGTCAGATTGCGAACGTTAATTTCCATGTTACCTGCATCACCTTGTCCTTGAGTGGAAGTTACGAGTTCATATCCTCCGCTTAAAGAAAGTGAGTCAGCTTTAACTGCGATTCCTCCAACTGTTCCAAGTGCATACCCTCCTCCCTCTGGATTGAGTCCAAGACCCTACGGAGTTGAAAATTCCATTGTTACCAGAAAGAGATACAGATCCATTTGCTTGTACTAAAATCTTTCCAGCATTACCTACTGCTCCTTTAAATACAGAATTGCTGATATCACTATCTGCTATTGAGATATTCTGGTGAGCATTGAGTTGAATGTCTCCTGCTTGAATTTCAAGTGTTCCAGAATTGCCGAGGATTCCAGAAAGTATGTAACTATTATTCAAAATGTTGATGTTTTGAGCATCAATCATTAAACTTCCGCCGCCGTTACTGGCTACGTTAATAGCAGCTCCATTGAGGGATACATCACCACCACTGCTGATCAGCCTAACATCACCACCCAAAGCACTGGCTACATCATCAGCAGAGATTGTCAACGCATTAGCGTAAATTGACGCACCATTAAGTTTGATATCGCCATTTGCGAGCAAAGCAATATCTCCAGCGCGAGTATATTTAGAAAAGGTATCAATATAACTACTGGCTAGTGTAATTTTATCTCTTGAGTCAAAAATAACCGACGTGCCATCACCTTCTTCACTACCTGCGACAATTCCGCCAAGATTTAATGCTCCCTTCCCTGTGAGAGTAATGTTTCCTTCTGTCAGCGCCGGATTAGGCTGATACTGATTGGTGAGTAAAACAATGCCCTTGGGAGAATTTACCCTAATATCACCAATAGTAATATCTGCACTTGTCGCTACAGAATTGTTTACAGGAGGCGCGACAATAGAAATCGAGGAGTCTAAGAAAATACCAGCATCGCCTATAGTTCCTAAAGGATTTCCTATTGCTTCTGGGTTCATCCCGGCGCGGATATCAAGCGTTGGTTTGACGCTACCATCAATAATAATGGGAGTTCCATCCGATAAAGTAACATTAGCCAAACTAGGAGTGCTTGCGGGGTTAATGGTTTCACCTGCTGTATCGGGATCTGTGATCACCACGGTATTTATATCTACTTTTCCCCCAGCCAAGATATGTAAAGAAGCTCCTTGATATGCAAAAAAGCTGACATCGCCTTGAGAGCGAATAATTGGATCGTGGGGACTAAATAAATTGCCTAAACTTCCGTCTAATTTTTCAATCCGAAAACTCCCCCCACTCCAGAAATGAGCATCACCACCCACAGTATTAACACTGCGTAAAACCATATCCCCACGAGAGAACAAACCACTACTTGGATCGTTTAAGGCAAAAATATCTATATTTTCATTACCTTGAACTAACAGCTTACCTCCAGCAGCAGCAACGAAAGGATTGGTAAAGCGATCGCGCACTTTGATGGTATCGGCTTGCAAGATTAAATCTTTGCCTGCTTGCAGATGTCCCTGTAAATCTAAATTCCCTGCAAACAGCTTTAAATCTTGTCCTACTGCTAAATTTCCCGTATTTTCGATGGTTCTCAAGGGGTCATTCTTGCCATACTGCAACCCTGGTGTTAGATTAATTTCCAACAGTGGCGGCGCTTGGGGATTAGTAGCACTAAATTCCATCCCATCGCCAAAGACAAACGAGTTCGCCGTACTCGCCACAAACGAACCTGCTACATCAAGACGTGCATTTTTGCCAAAAATTATCCCATTAGAATTGAGCAGAAATAAATTTGCTGCACCATCCACTCCTAAAGTACCCAAAATATTAGATACTTTACCTCCCGTGACTCTGGTGAAAATATTGTTAATTCCTGTGGGATTGGCAAAATAAACTCGCTGGGATTCTCCAACATTGAATTCACGAAAACTATGGAAGAGGTTTGCACCGCGAATTGCTCCACCATCAATGCGGTTAGTAGCACTACCTTTTATATTCACATTGGGAGTGATTTTTGAAGAGTTATTACCCAATGTTTTATCAGGAGTAATCTGGGCTAAGACGTGATTTTCACAACCAAATATGACACCAGCAAACACTCCAATAATGCTAATAGCTTCTAATAAATCTGAGTGCCAATTCCTATCTTTACCGATTGTCATATTAGAACCAGCCTCGCTTGCTCATTTCTTACCTGTGAATATGCAATTTTCTTACACCACAGCTTCGAGCCACATATTCAAGGGTTTTTTGCTAGCTCAATTTTGAGTTTCATCGTAATTCCTCCCGCGACCCTTGAAGTAACGAATTATTGACTACAAGAAATGGCAGAGGGAATAGAAAAACTTTGCCCAGATTGAGCCACAAGCATAATCTTACCATTAGCATCGACAATTTATCCTTGAGCCTCCACATTAATTGTAAAATTTTAGCCTTGACACGCTACTACAATTTTTCTTAACTTAAATGCGTGAATTTTGAATGCGTGAATTGTTAATATGTCTTTTTTAGAGCGGAAAAGTCGATTTTTCAGTAAGTTTAATCGTCGAGATTTAGGGACTAGCAAGTTAAGTTTGCTGATTATATCTAGCATCTTTTTATTTTTAGGAACTGCTGGTGGTATGGTGCAAGTTAAACCAGCACAGAAGTCAGGGTTCACACTACAACTTTTACATACTTCCGACCAAGAAGCAGGTGTCCCAGCGCTGAAGGATGCACCGAACTTTTCGGCGGTGTTGAATGCACTGAAAAATCAGGATGCTAATCGCGACGGTAAGCCTGATTATCCTAATACTTTAATTCTTTCATCTGGAGATGCTTATATTCCCAGTCCCTTTTTATTTGCCAGTGACACAGCTTTTGGTGGACAGGGACGGGGAGATATTTTAATTTTAAATGCTCTTGGGTTTGGTGCGATCGCCTTTGGTAATCACGAATTTGATTTAGGTACGGGTGTTGTTGCTGACTTGCTGCGTGCTAAAGAAGATTACCCAGGTACAAAATTTCCCTATCTCAGCGCGAATCTAGACTTCAGCACTGATAAAGACCTGGCAAAATTAGTGACTGCTGATGGACAAGAAGCAAGTAAAATTTCCAATAAAATTGCCCGTAGCACCATTATTACTGTCAATGGGGAAAAAATTGCTGTAGTTGGGGCGACAACTCCCACACTGCGGACTATTTCTTCTCCTGGTGGTGTGACTGTGTTGCCTAAAAAATTTAATGACCGCGATGCCGCAGATATTGCTGTTTTGGCTGCTGAAATTCAAACTTCTGTTGATGCAGTGCTGACCCAAAAACCCAGAGATTAATAAAGTCATTCTCTTGGCACATATGCAGCAAATTGCCATTGAGCAAAAGCTAGCACAATTACTCAAGGGAGTAGATATTATTGTTGCTGGTGGTTCCAATACCTTACTAGCCGATAAAACAGACCGTCTGCGAGTGGGTGATAAATCTGCTGGAACTTATCCAATCATCAAAAAAGCCGCAGATGGTAATCCGATAGCTGTAGTTAATACTGATGGAAACTATCGCTATGTTGGTCGTCTAGTAGTTAACTTTGATGCCAAGGGAGTGATTATTCCTAAAAGTATTGACCCCAAAATTAGTGGTGCTTATGCGACTGATTCCCAAGGGGTAGCAGCTGTAGGCGGGAAACCCGATGCCAAAATTGTTGCGATTACAGAAGCACTCAAAAAAGTGATTATTGCCCAAGATGGTCAGATTTTCGGGAAAACCAACGTTTTTCTCAATGGCTGGCGGGGTGATGTCCGCACCCAAGAAACCAATTTAGGGAATTTGACAGCTGAAGCTAATTTAGCGATCGCTAAACGATACGATCCTAAAACGGTGATTTCCATTAAAAATGGTGGTGGTATCCGTGACAGTATTGGTACTTATACCTTTCCCGCAGGTTCGACTCGCTCGCAGGATGTTATCAAACTGCCACCCCAAGCAAATCCTGTAGCAGGTAAGAAAGAAAAAGAAATTTCTCAACTTGATATCACCAATGCTTTACGGTTCAACAATAGCTTGACTTTAGTTACTTTAAATGCTAAAGAACTAGTAGCAATAATTGAACACAGTGTCGCAGCGATCGCGCCGGGTGCTACCCCTGGTAGTTTTCCCCAAGTAGCGGGATTAGCCTTTAGCTTTGACCCAGATTTGCCAGCAGGTAAGCGTGTTAAATCCCTGGTTATCAAAGATAGGAAAGGCAAAATTATTGATGTAGTAGTGAAAAATGCAGAGTTAGTGGGTGACTCGAATCGCATCTTCCGCGCTGTCACCTTAAACTTCCTAGCAAATGGTGGTGATGGTTATCCTTTTCCCAAAACTGAACGGGTTGATTTGATATCAAAAGATGCTAAACGTACAGGTTTAGCCACCTTTGCTGCTGATGGTTCCGAACAAGATGCATTAGCAGAATATCTGGCTGCTAACTTTAAGCAGATTCCCTTTGCTCAAAAGGATGTACCGCCTACCGAAGATACTCGCATTCAAAATCTGAAGCTGCGTAAAGAAGAGGGGAAGGGGGAAGGGGGAAGGGGTAAAGGGGAAGGGGTAAAGGGGAAGGGGTAAGGGGTAAATAAATAGAATTTTTCCTTTCCCTTTAACCTTTAACCTTTACCCTTTAACCTTTACCCCTTCCCCCTTTACCCTTTACCCTTTAACCTTTTCCCTTTACCCTTTAACCTTTAACCTTTACCCTTTAACCTTTAACCTTTACCCTTTAACCTTTTCCCTTTACCCCTTAACCTTTTCCCTTTTCCCTTTACCCTTTAACCTTTTCCCCTTCTCAGTAAAGATGTGGTATTTTGAATCAATGGTCAAAATTCCAGTAATTGATTTCACTAATTTTACTAAGGGCAACGCAATAACTCGGCAAGCTGTCATCAAACAAATCTATGAAGCTTGTCATGAAATTGGCTTCATGTACTTGCAAAATTCGGGAATATCAAAAAACCTAATCGAGGAAGTATTCGCTCACAGCAAATCTTTTTTCAATTTACCTTTAGAAGTTAAGCAAAAGCAAGCTTGGAGTGATGAATTTAGTAATATGGGTTACGTTGGGATTGAAAGAGAACGTCTTAACCCCAATCAACCAGGCGATTTAAAAGAGGCATTTAATGTCAACAAACAAGCGGTAGGGATAGATGCTTCTCTTGTCACCTTCTACGCTGGTTGTACAGAACTTGCTAATACGATATTACAAGCTTATGCGTTGGCATTGGAATTGCCAGAAGATTTTTTTACTATCAGACATAATCAACAAAATCATACCTTACGACTATTACACTATCCGCCATTGCAGACACCAGCGAAACCCGGACAGGTGCGTGCTGGCGAGCATTCCGATTATGGCAGTATTACCTTGCTTTTCCAAGATGACATTGGCGGGTTAGAAGTACAGACAGTATCTAGAGAGTGGATTGTTGCGCCTGCGATTCCTGATACTGTAATAGTCAATACTGGCGATTTAATGCAACGGTGGACAAATCATCAATTTTGCTCAACTAAGCATCGAGTGATGATTCCCACTGATAATAGGGTAAATCAGTCTCGGTATTCTATCGCTTTTTTCTGTCATCCTAATGATGATACGGAAATTACTTGTTTGGAGAGTTGCCAGAAAGAACAATCGCCTATCTATCCTCCTATCTTGGCGGGAGAATATCTTTTACAACGTTTACAAGCAACTTATGGTAATTCGTAATATTCGCCTTTGGCGAGAAGCAAGCTACGTAATTTGTAATTTGTAATTAAGAAAGACATTAGACCCTCTTGCATAAGTCGAATTACCTCCCTTAATCCCCTCGATGTATTGGCTACGGTGTATACACAAGTCTGAAATAGCTGAGAAATACACGGTTTTACCCCACCCTAACCCTCCCCGTATGTATTGGGGAGGGAACAAGATTTCTTATTTCCCCCCTTTATAAGGCTCGCCTGTATCAACTTCTGCCTTGGCTGGATCGAATTTTGCCTTCACGTTTGAGTGTTTCGCGCACTCTGGATCAAATTCTGCCTTGGCTGGATCGAATTTTGCCTTCACGTTTGAGTGTTTCGCGCACTCTGGATCGAATTCCGTCTTCCCTGGATCGAATTTTGCCTTCACGTTTGAGTGTTTCGCGCACTCTGAATCGAATTCCGCCTTCACGTTATCAGAAGTAGCCGGAAATTACTTAAATTTTAGGTTTTTAAATAAAAACCAATAATTTTACGTATGACAACTTTTGAAACAATTGTCCATTATAGAGTTATGAAAAATTTAAAAAATAAGTAGCAATTATGGCAAGACCAAAACGAAATTCACGTATTCTTGGCAAAGCTGAAACACGTCTAGCAAGCGTTAAATCTATCAATTCAAGTCTAGATGTCGGAGAAGGATTGTCAGTCAAAGATTATACTGGAAAAATCGAAACCCTGCGACAATCTCTAGAAACATACAATACTACCCTCTCCACTATTGATGTCTTACTAACCCAGATCCTTGAAAATGAGCAAGATTTAGCAGATTATTCTGAGAAAATTTTGCGTGGTATTGCTTATAAATTTGGTAAGAATAGCTATGAGTACCAAATGGCTGGAGGTATTCGTAAAAGCGATCGTAAGCCTAATGTGCGTAAAAACGTGGTTTCTGCTGTCAGCGAACCCGCACCTACTGGTTCTTTCATCAAATAGAAAAAGAGACTAGCAATTGCTAGTCTCTACATTTAGGTTATTAGACTTCTTGGCATTGTAGGGAAAAGGAATAAAAAAAACCTTTCCCCTTTAACCTTTCACCTTTTCCCGCCTCTTGCAAAAGTTACTTTTGCAAGAGGTCTATTAGATAAGAATCTGGCGGATTAAAATGCTCATTACCTGATTTGGGTTCTCGGTGGGTACTAGTGGACTCCAGTCTCCAACGCTGGCGTAGCCAATTACTTGTAAATAGTGGATGGTGCTGGTAACGGCTTTGGCAGAACCAATCAATGTATGTTTAATCGGTTCTCGCCGGGGTAATGGTTGTCCGGTTGGTTGATGGCTGGTGGATGTATCGAAATTTTCCCCAGACAAAAACTGTTTTAACTTGGACTGGGCAGATTCTGGTAATTGTGACATGATTATATTCATACTCCGATATTGGGGTTTATATAAAGGCGATCGCTGTCTTCTTTGCGGGATTTGGCGATCGTCTTTATCGATTTTGGGGTTTAGATAGGGGCAATAGCTGTCTTCTTTGCGGGATTTAGCGTTCGCCTCGATCGTACTTTAATGCTACTGTATAAAATTATACTTGTCAAGCAGTAGTTGAAAAATTTTTATTAGTAATTATCGAGTTTTAAGGGAAATAAATTATGCATAATTTTAGTAATATTAGTTATTAAAAATTCTCCATAAATGGAGAGACTTGAAACCTTTTTTAAATTTCAGATTTTGAGTCTAATCCAAAACTTGTACTGAGTTTCGACTGCGCTCAACTACCGCGTAGTCGAAGTATCCAAAATCTAAAATCTAAAATTGTCTCGGTCATTATCAATTACGAATTACCTTGACCTATTCATAATTTGCAAAATATGAAAACCTACGACTGGATTGTTGTTGGTGGTGGAATTACAGGTGCTACACTCTCCTACGAACTAGCAAAGAAAGGTTTTGCTGTACTTTTGCTAGAACAAGATGTTACACCACAAAATGCAACTCGCTATAGTTATGGTGGGCTGGCTTATTGGTCTGGTACTACACCACTCACTCGGCGATTGTGCGAAGAAGCGATCGCACGTTACCGTATCTTATCTCAAGAGTTAGACGCTGATATTCAATTTCGGGAATTAGATTTATTACTGACTATTTCAGCCGATAACGACCCAGAAGCAACTGCGGCATCATATAATCATTTTGCCATTCCACCGCGTTTACTCGATATTCAAGAAGCTTGTGAGTTGGAACCGCAGCTAAATCCAGAGGCAATATCTGGGGCTTTAACTGTCAAACACGGTCATATTCACCCAGAAAAAACATCACTTGCTTACATCCAAGCTTTTGAGCGTGCTGGGGGTGAAATGCAAATTACCCAAGTATTGCAAGTATTGCAAGATGGTGTACAAACCACCACTGCAACTTTCCACAGCGCTAACGTTGTCGTTTGTGCGGGTGGACTCAGCCGCCAGTTGCTTAAATCTGCTGGTGTTTCCATCAAGCTGTATTTTACTCACGAAGAAATTATTGAAACCCCAGCCGTTGATGTCAAGTTACGCACCTTAGTTATGCCAGCGAATCTGCAACGGTTTCAACTAGAAGCTGAATCTACTCAAGTTGATGAATTGTGGGATGAACTTGGTAATGAATTAGTACCGCCAATTTTAGATGTGGGTGCAATTCAGTTTCAAGATGGTAGTATCCGCATCGGTCAAATTAGCCGGGCGATCGCAGATCCTCATACCAAGGTAAACTCAGACGTAAGCGAAAAATGGTTGCGAAAAGGTGCTGGTCAAATTTTACCAGCATTAGAGCATTTACCAGGAACTTGGTATCACTGCTTAGTGGCATTTAGTAGCAATCAACTTCCCTTAATTGGTGCTATTCCAGGATTGCAAGGCGTCCATGTTTTCTCTGGATTTAGTAATCCCCTAGTACTTATACCACCTTTGGCAAAACGCTTTGCTAATTTTGCAACTGGCCAAGAAGATGAAATTATTACACAAATGCTAATCTAAGGTGATTTGTGACAAAGAATCTACCCAGGTTGACGAGTTTCGACTTCGCTCAACTCTTGATTCTTTAGTTGGTTGAGCGAAGTCGAAACCAACGGCAGCGGTAGATTTATTAACGAAAATTGCCTAAAGACCCGCAGTGAAAAACACAAATATTACTGATGCTGGCACATTAAGCGCTGCACTGATTTTAATTCAATCTCATACTTGGTTAATTGACAATAGTGCATCTTGTCTGGCTAAATAAATAACTAGAGTTCGCTTAATTAGAGGAATAGCAGCAATGTCTTCCATTGAGGACAACAAAATCATTGCTCAACGGTGGATGGAACTTATTAGCGAGCATAAAATCGAAGAAATTTGCGAGATAACCGCCCCGAATTGGAAAATGCACGGTGGTTTACCAGGACTTCCCCTCGGCCCTGAAGGGGTACGTAAACTCTTTGGTTCATTTGGGCCTATCGAGCAGCAATGGACAATTGAAGACATAATCGCTGAAGGTGACAAAGTTGTTGTGCGTGCGACTAATACCTGCATCCAAGAGAGTTTTCTTGGCATACCAAGTCGCGGCCGTCAACAGACATTCACCGCTACGTTCATTCATTATATTGTTGATGGTAAGATAATTGAAACCTGGCGAAACGCTGACGACCTTGGACGGGTTCTTCAGCTTGGCGCACGGATTGAACCAGGAATATCTGAGTCATAGCAGTAGTTGATAAAAACTATGGTTGTGTTAACCAGCTACCTGTTCAGCACAGACCAGAATTTTGAAAACAGATAAGTAGATAAACATAATTAAATATACTAGGGCTTACGCATTGACAGAAAGTTGATACTATGCGGTCAAGCCCAATTTCTGTGTTAGGTGTTCTAGAATAAAGTCACGAGCTACTTGAAGAGATAAATTCCTTTGGATTTCATACCAATTTTCAATTAACTCTTCGGAGCGCATTAATTCTAGTTGTGTAAAAGCTCGAATTGCACTAAGTTGTCTCCATAGTTCTACTCGTTGTGTAAGCAACGACTCTATCTTATTGCTATGTCCAGGTTTCGGGGTACATCATACTAAGGTCTTCGGTTGTACGACTAGCAAACTTGCTGTAGACAGCTTCGTAGCCATCTGTCATCTGCTTAATCGTGAAGTTTCTCAGCACATGCTCTTGGCAGATGTAGCGGTTTAGCTCAGGCACTCTATCAATGGCAGAGAGACAGTCTTTGACTGAGCGACACAAAAATCCTGTCTTACCGTGAACAATCACTTCAGAGGTGGAACCCAAATTCATAGCAATCACAGGTGTACCTGTTACCATCGACTCAATCATCACCAGTCCAAAGGGTTCACGCCAGGTAATCGGGAATAGAGTCGCAACTGCTCCTCCCATCAGGAGGCTCTTTTGGGCATGGTTAGCTTCTCCCAGGTATTCAATCTGCGTTCCATCAATGTGAGGTCTGATCTGTTGCTCGAAATAATCCACATCAACTACATCGACTTTACCTGCTATCTTTAAGTGCCAGCCGGAACGTTTAGCAATTTCGATCGCTAAATGCACCCCCTTTTCAGGTGACATTCGACCCAGAAATGCAAGATAGGGAGACGACTCTGCCTGCGGGTAAAACTTGTAAGTCATTGGATCGATGCCGTTGTAGACAGTGGCAACGTAATTGAGTCCCACTCTTGGTTCTCGCTGCGCGTTGGAAATGCTGACAAACGGCTGAGAGCGAGCATACTTGAACACCTTTTCATTATCTGGTGTCAAGATGCCATGCAGCGTATGAATGGTCGGTGTCTCCACCAATCTGGCGTAGGGTAGTGCAGGGTAGCCAACGTGAGAGTGAATGACATCAAACTTGTGCGCCTGTTCGTACACTCGCATTAGCTGCAATGTTTCGTAAACGCTTGGTTCCTTAACGGTAGGGTCTAAGCTCAATGCCTGTGAGTGAACAGATTCTATCTTGGCAAAACTACTCGAATCACCCGATGCAAACAGAGTCACTTCATGACCACGACGAATGAGTTCTTCAGCCAAGAGACTAATCACCAACTCAATTCCTCCATAAGCAGGAGGCGGTACTTGTTCCCACAATGGAGCAACTTGAGCGATTCGCATCACGATCTCCTCAGGATGTATACAACTAGACCTAGTAGTTCGCCAAGTGAACTTTGCATGGTGGCAAGCACCTTGGGCTGGGGAAGCTCTTGAGGCAGAGGGAGAAAAGACATTCTGTACTCCCCCTGCTTGTTCCATACCTGTTCTCCTGATTAACGCTCCGAGTCCTCACACAATCTGCCGTACCTGCCCTGCATGGCTGAACAGCTCGATCATTTCCCGATTGAAGGCTGGGATGTCGTCTGGCTTGCGGCTCGACACGAGGTTGTTATCAACTACAACTTCCCGATCTACCCACTGGGCACCTGCGTTCTGGAGATCGGTCTTGAGCGACGGCCACGAGGCGATCCGCCGTCCGCGCACCACATCTGCCTCGATCAGAGTCCAAGGCCCGTGGCAGATCACCGCTACCGGCTTGTCGGTATCGAAGAAGGACTTTATAAACTCGATCGCCTTAGCTTGAGTCCGAAGTTGATCTGGATTGGCAACACCACCGGGAAGCAGGAGGGCATCATAGTCGGCTGGATTTACTCGATCGAGGGGGACATCTACCGGGAAAAAATCCCCTTTGTCAAAATGGTTCCAGCCCTGAACGCGATCGCTCTTAGGTGAAATAATGTGGGTTTGAGCACCTGCTGACTCAAGGGCAAGCTTTGGTTGAGTCATTTCAACTTGCTCAAAGCCATCTGTAACCAGAATGGCAACTTTCTTATTTGTGAGCTCTTCTGTCATCTCTACCTCCTAAAGTGTTGGCTAGACTTGGTTTTTTCGTGTTCTTGTGGGGTTTTAGGCAGCCTGACCTGGCTTGAGCACGATCTTGATACAGTTGTCCTTCTTGTGTTTAAAAATTTCGTAGCCGTGCGGTGCTTGTTCTAGCGGCAGACGATGGGTGATTACAAAAGATGGGTCGATATCGCCATTTTGGACGCGCTCGAGTAACGGGCGCAAGTACTTATGAACGTGCGTTTGTCCCGTTTTAAACGTCAAAGCTTTGTTCATGGCAGCACCCATCGGTATCTTGTCTACAAAGCCGCCGTAAACACCAGGAATTGAAACAGTGCCACCTTTGCGACAGGCAACAATCACTTGCCTTAGGGCAGTGGGTCGGTCGGTTTCCATACGCACGGCTTGCTTTACCTGGTCGTAAAACGCATCAGGGCCCGTACCGTGGGCTTCCATTCCCACAGTATCCATGCAAGCATCGGGGCCGCGACCACCCGTCATTTCTTTCAATGCTTCACCCACCTCGACTTCCTCATAGTTAAGGACTTCTGCCTTGCCGTCTTTCGCCATCTGTAGGCGTTCGGGAACTCGATCGATCGCAATGACGCGCTCGGCACCTAGCATATATGCACTTCTAATGGCAAACTGTCCGACTGGACCGCAGCCCCAGATTGCTACAGTATCTCCTGGCTGGATATCACAGTTTTCCGCTGCCATATAGCCAGTGGGGAAGATATCCGTCAGAAACAGGACTTGTTCGTCTGTTAGTCCATCAGGAATCTTGAATAAACCGACATCGGCAAAGGGAACGCGGGCATATTCAGCTTGACCTCCAGCATAACCGCCCATCATATGGGAGTAGCCGAAAAGACCAGATGGAGAATAACCCATCAGTTTTTCCGGTATCCAGCCGTTGGGGTTGGAGTTATCGCACAGCGACCACAAATCTTTTTGACAAAAGAAACACTGACCGCAGGAAATGGTAAAGGGGACGACAACGCGATCGCCTATCTTCACATTCTTGACGGCACTGCCTAGCTCGACGACCTCCCCCATAAATTCATGACCAAGGATGTCGCCCTTTTCCATCGTGGGGATGTAACCGTCATAAAGATGTAAATCAGAACCGCAAATCGCCGTTGACGTGATTTTAACAATCGCATCACGCGGATTGATGATTTTTGGATCGGGTACTGTATCAACTCGTACATCGTTAGCGCCGTGCCAACAAAGTGCTTTCATTGTTTTTCCTTTTTTGTTAATTGAACGACTATTAACTATTAGCCAGTCTTCTATGAGCCATTTCAGGGCAGCAAGAGAACTTTTACGCACCCGTCTTTTTTGTGTTTGAAAAGCTCGAAGCCTTGTTTAGCTTCTGCTAGGGGCAAGCGATGTGTGAATACAGCAGATGGATCGACTTCGCCCGCCACAATGCTCTCCAGCAACCTCGGCATATACTTCTGCCCGTGCATTTGTCCGGTTTTAAGCGTCAAGCCTTTGTTCATGAAAGCACCCATCGGCATCTTGTCTACAAAGCCAGCGTAAACGCCCATGATTGACAGGGTGCCGCCTTTACGACAAGCAAGCATTACTTGCCGCAGCACGGTAGGGCGATCGGTTTCTAGTCCGACTTTTTGCTTCGCTTCATCGTAGAATCCTTCCAGCCCCATACCGTGTGCTTCCATTCCCACTGCATCAATACAAGCATCGGGACCGCGACCACCTGTCATTTCTTTTAGGGCTTCGCCAGCATCGACTTCTTCATAGTTGATCGTTTCCGCTTTAGCAAAGTCCTTAGCCAGTTGCAGACGGTGGGGAACTCGATCGATACCAATCACGCGCTCTGCACCCAACATATAGGCGCTACGCATGGCGAATTGTCCGACCGGACCACAACCCCAGACTGCGACGATATCTCCACGCTGAATATTACATAAATCTGCTCCCATGTAGCCGGTGGGAAAGGCATCGCTGATCGGCAGCAGTTTTTCATCGGGAATGTCTTGGGGAAGTTTGAGAGCGCCGAAATCAGCGAATGGCACGCGCACGTATTCCGCGTCGCCACCAGCATAACCACCAAACAAGTGTGAGTAGCCATAGATACCCGACGTACCAAAGCCAAACAACTTCTCCTGCATCCAAGCGTTGGGGTTGGAGTTATCGCACAGCGACCACATCTGCTTTTGGCAGAAGAAACACTGACCGCAGCCGATCATCGAAGAAACAGCTACGCGATCGCCCTTTTTCAGTTTCTTGACTTCACTGCCAGTTTCGACGATTTCCCCCATGAACTCATGACCCAAAATGTCACCCGGTTGCATCGTCGGAATGTAGCCATCGTAGAGGTGCAAGTCAGAACCACAAATGGTTGTTGATGTAACTTTGAGGATGGCATCGCGCGGGTTGAGGATTTTTGGATCTGGCACTGTTTCCACCCGTACATCGTTAGTGCCGTGCCAGCAAACTGCTTTCATAATCTTTAACCTCCCTTTGGTTGACCTTCTGTTGTTGCAATCTCCCCTGCTTCCATCAGCATTTTGAAGCGGCGTAAATCATCTCCAATCTGCTGTTCTGGTTCTTCGCCGAAGAGTTTGGCAAACACAGATGCAATCGCACCACCAGGCGGGTTATTATATTTCGTGACGACCTTTACCTCTGTACCGCGATTGGTCGGTGCTGGCTGGAAGCGGACAGAACCAGAGTTATCAAAATCTGCACCTTCAACCGAAGTCCAAGCAATCAATTCGTTTTCCCGATCTTCAATGATGTCTGCATCCCATTCAACACTCACACCTAACACCCCACTGGTCGTCCAGTGCGATCGCTTATTATTGTGTACTTTTACGTCTTTGAGATGCTTCATGAAACGCGGCAAGTTCCCAAAGTTATGCCAAAAGCGGTAAAGTTCCTCTGCTGGTTTGCTAATCGTTACCGTCTTTTCAACTTTAATTGGTTGGCTCATGTCTATTATCTCCCGTGCTTGCTGTATGGTGCTTTGTTTATCGCAGTTTGGACAAACAAATTTGTCCAAACCCTAATACCAGGAGCGGAGAATAGTGTAGAATAAAAGCTTATTAGCGAGAGGCATGTAGAAGTCTCTTGAAAAAATTTACCCTTCGTATCAGCCTTCTAGACTACTAAAAAAATTAACAACTACAAATCAACACCTGAACCTTAAAGCTTTCAACTAAACCTAACCTCTAACTAAAGAATGAGATTAGTGTTAAGTTAGTTGGTTCTAGCTTATACATTGGCGTCATGCTAGGGAAACTGTCACCTATTGCAATCTAGACATTCAAACATAACTTGACAAGTGTTTCACTCCAGGATTTTTAGATGCTTAACTTTGCCGAGAATGTCTTCTTTTAGGCAAAGTATACTGGGAGTAGGCTCCCCAGCATGAGGCTTTGACCTATGTTAATTCATCCCGCTTCACTTCCCTTTAAGGGGATGCACATAGTCCATTTCCTGTCAATGCGTAAGTCCTATATACAATCAACTCATAGTTTGTAGTGAGCGATTTATCGCTCAGAGCAAGGATTATCGGGACTGAAGTCCTTACTACAAACTTGAAATTTAATTATGCTTAGATACTTGGCAGTTTTTAACTGTTTAGAATCAAAGACGTTTGTGGAAGAGAAAGGTTTTATTCTTCCATAACGTGTTACATAGATATGAGAATCTTTATAAAGTTAATAAAGCTTAATCTTAAAAAGTTTGTTTTTTATTACAAAAACAAACTTTTTTGTATAAGGCGTCACTTTTTACTAGTAAACTATCGCACTATTATCACACTTTAAAGTTTGATATTGTCAGCTTTCTATTAAGTTAGCTGATTCATCTACAGGAAAATTCATAAAAAGATGAGAAGGCAATTTAATCGGCGCAAGTTTATAATCTACGGTTCTTTAACTTTTGGCAGCAGCTTTTTTTTGAAAGCTTGCGCGAATAATTCTCCAACTGCGACAGAGAGTCGAGCCGCACCTCCTACGGCTTCACCAGCGGCGGCTACTGCTGGTGACACAATCAAAGTAGGTATTTTGCACTCTTTGAGTGGTACGATGTCTATTAGTGAAAAAAGCGTTGTTGATGCTGAAAAGTTAGCAATCCAAGAAATTAACGCAGCTGGTGGTGTCTTAGGTAAACAAATTGAAGCAATTACCGAAGATGGCGCTTCTAACTGGGATACTTTTAGAGAAAAGGCAACTAAGCTAATCGATCAAGATAAAGTCGCTGTAGTTTTTGGTTGTTGGACTTCTGCTAGCCGCAAGAATGTTAAGCCAGTATTCGAGAGCAAAAATCACATGCTCTGGTATCCCGTGCAATACGAAGGTCAAGAGTGTTCTAAAAATATTTTCTACACTGGCGCTGCACCCAATCAACAAATTGAACCATCTGTTGATTGGCTGTTAAAAAATAAGGGCAAAGAATTCTTCTTAGTTGGCTCTGACTACGTTTTTCCCCGAACAGCTAATACCATCATTAAAGCTCAATTAGAAGCTTTAGGCGGAAAAACAGTTGGTGAAGATTATTTACCTCTAGGCAATACAGAAGTTACACCAATTATCACTAAAATCAAGCAAAACTTGCCCAATGGTGGCGTGATTTATAACACCTTAAATGGTGATAGCAACGTTGCTTTCTTCAAACAATTAAAAGGGGCTGGATTGACACCAGATAAATATCCCTCCATGTCTGTAAGTATTGCTGAAGAAGAAGTCAAAGCAATTGGTGTAGAGTATCTCAAAGGTCACTATGCAGCTTGGAACTATTTTCAAACAGTAGATACACCTGCTAATAAGAAGTTTGTAGCAGCTTTTAAGAAAGAATACGGTGAAAACCGGGTAACAAATGACCCAATGGAAGCAGCATACATTGCAGTTTATTTGTGGAAACAAGCAGTCCAAAAAGCTGGTACTACAGATATAGCTAAAGTCAGTGCTGCGGCTTATGGTCAAACTCTAGACGCGCCTGAAGGTAAAGTGACAATGGATGCCAATCATCACATATCCAAAATTGTGCGGATTGGTCAAGTTAGACAAGATGGTTTATTTGATATTGTCTATACTACTCCTACACCAGTTGAGCCAGTTCCTTGGAATCAATTTGTGAAAGAAACTAAGGGATTTGCTTGTGATTGGAGTGACCCTGCTAAGGGTGGTAAGTTCAAGAAAGTTTAATTTATTAGTCATTTCTCGTTTCCAGGTAGAACCTGGAAATGCTGCTCATTGCGGCTCTGCCGCGAGTCAGGAGGCAGAGCCTCCTAATAGGCATTCCCAGTCTGAGACTGGGAACGAGGCACACGAGACACTAACTACTCGCTGATAGCTGTTGTGGAGAAATAAGTGTTAGCAGGATTTTTAGAAGCTGTATTTAATGGTATTAGTATTGGCGCGGTATTATTAATCGCAGCGTTGGGACTGGCGATTATATTTGGCTTGATGGGTGTCATCAATATGGCGCATGGTGAATTGATGATGTTCGGCGCTTATACAACATTTGTTGTGCAAAATGTCTGCAAACAATTGGGTGGGGTGTGGTTTGAAGTCTATATATTTTTGGCTTTGATTATTGCATTTATATTCACGGCTGCTGTGGGATTGATTTTAGAAAGAGGTGTGATTCGTTATCTCTATGGCCGCCCATTAGAAACTTTACTAGCAACTTGGGGAGTAAGTTTAATTTTTCAGCAGTTTGTTCGCAGTGTGAATTGGGTATTGATAATTGGTATCGGCTTATTTTCTTTGTTGTTTTTTGGAGGTTTATGGATTTTAAATTCTCGCACTGATTTGGGAAGGGTTCGTAACTGGATTGTGGCGGTGATATTTTTATTATCGCTGGGGGTGACAATCACAACGGGCAATTTATTAAGTCAAACTTATCAGTTAGCAGTAACTCAACCTTGGTTTGGCGCTCAAAATGTCGATGTCACAGCACCGAATTGGTTACAAGCAGGGATATCTTTAGGTGGTGTGCAATTACCCTTTGCCAGATTATTTATTATTGTTTTAACAATAATCTGTGTGGCAGGAATTTACTTATTTTTACAGCGTTCTAGCTGGGGTTTAAGAATTCGGGCGGTGACACAAAATCGGAGTATGAGTGCTTGTTTGGGTATCCCAACTCAAAAGGTGGACGCGATTACTTTTGCACTGGGTTCTGGTTTAGCTGGTGTGGCGGGATGTGCGATTAGTTTACTCGGTTCTGTGGGGCCAAATACGGGACAAAACTATATTATTGATACTTTTATGGTGGTTGTGGTTGGAGGTGTGGGCAATTTAGCCGGGACGATTGTGGCGGCGTTGGGTATTGGTACGGCTAATTTTTTAATTGGTTCTGGGACTTTGGCTTTGTTGTTGACTCCTGTTAAACCTTTGGTAGATTTCTTTACTTTTTTTGCCACCACAAGTATGGCCAAGGTGATGGTATTTGCGCTGATTATTGTGTTTTTACAGTGGAAGCCTGGGGGAATTTTTCCGCAGAAGGGACGTACTGTTGATGTTTAAACCGCCAAGACGCAGAGGACGCAGAGAATGAAAAGGAAGGGGGGAAGGTTAATTTTAATTGAAGTGGGGGTGGTAGTCGCGATCGCACTCCTCCTTATAATTATCATGCCACTGCTGCTTACGGAGTTTCGCCTGAATTTGTTGGGACGATTTTTATCGCTGGCGATCGCAGCTTTAGGTATCGATTTGATTTGGGGTTATACTGGTTTACTAAGTTTGGGACATGGTATTTTCTTTGGTTTGGGTGGATATGCGATCGCAATGTACCTGAAGCTGCAAGTCCCCACTGGAGAATTGCCTGATTTCATGAGTCTTTATGGGGTTACAGAACTTCCCAGTTTTTGGCAACCTTTTTATTCGTTTCCTTTGACAATAGCTGCTGTGGTACTAATTCCGGGGTTATTGGCGGGATTGTTAGGATATTTGGTTTTCCGAAATCGCCTCAAGGGAGTTTATTTTTCTATCTTGACTCAAGCCGGAACTATTGTATTTTTCAACTTCTTTAACGGTCAACAACAATTTTTCAACGGCACGAACGGACTGATAGATTTTACAACTTTGTTTGGCGCAACGGTGAGCGATGCCAAGACGCAGTTTGTTTTCTACACGTTGACGGTAGTGTTTCTCGCAGCCACTTACGGAATTTGTCGCTGGTTGACAACTGGGGACGCTTTGGCAGGTTATTAATAGCGATTCGTGATGATGAAAGTCGGGTACGATTTTCTGGGTACGACCCTACAGATTTTAAGGTGTTGGTGTTTGCAGTTTCCGGTGCGATCGCAGGTATAGCAGGAGCATTTTACACGATTCAGAGTGGTTCTGTATCACCCAGAGCAATGGATATTGCCTTTTCCATTGAAATGGTAATTTGGGTAGCTGTAGGGGGACGCGCTACTTTAATTGGGGCGATTGTGGGAACTTTGTTAGTAAATTATGCCCGCACTTTTTTAAGCGAACAATTTGCTGAAATCTGGCTATTTTTCCAAGGCGCACTATTTTTGATAGTCGTTACAGTCCTTCCCGACGGCATTGTGGGATGGTTGCGCAGTCAGAATATTTCTCTTTTTAACCGTCGTCAAGAAATTGCGACATATCCCACCTTAGAAGAAGACCTCGAAGTGCAACATGAACGCGAAAATATTGGAAACTGAAAATGTAACTGTTAGCTTTGACGGTTTTAAGGCTTTAAACCAGCTTAACTTTAGTATGGATGTGGGGGAATTACGAGTCGTAATTGGTCCCAATGGTGCGGGAAAGACAACCTTTCTAGATGTAATTACGGGGAAAGTTCAGCCAACCGTGGGGCGAGTTTTATTCAAAGGAAGAAACCTGCGTTCTTTACCTGAATATAAAATTGCCCGATTGGGAATTGGACGCAAGTTTCAAACACCTCGAATTTACCTTAACTTAACGGCCCGCGAAAATTTAGACATTACCAGTCATAAGAAGAAAAATGTCTTTTCTACTTTATTTGAACGTTCTCATGCTGTGGAAAAGAATAATATTAAAGGATTATTAGAAACTATCGGTTTAACGCCGAAAGCCGATATCAAAGCAGCTTTACTTTCTCACGGAGAAAAGCAACGTTTAGAAATTGGAATGTTAGTAGCACAGTCTCCAGATTTATTACTTGTAGATGAACCCGTTGCTGGTTTAACAGATGAAGAAACCTACAACATTGGCGAACTACTTTTAGCACTAGCGCAGAGTCATTCAATTTTAGTAATTGAACATGATATGGAATTTGTGCGTCAAATTGCTAAGAAAGTAACGGTGTTACACGAAGGTTCGGTATTGTGCGAAGGTAATTTTGAAGAAGTGCAAAATGACTCTCGTGTGATTGAGGTGTATCTGGGAAAACAGGAAGAATAAATTTTTAGCTCTACAAGGCTTGAGCGATCGCACTCAATTTGCGACGCCGAAATGGTTATACTTCCATAACAATTGCACAAAGATTTCTCTCTCATGACATTGACAAACTCCTTGTTCTTGTGGAATGAAACAGCCCTGCGATATATTGGGTGGAAACTTGAAATCTTGCGCTCTCCCCTTCACAAGCGATGCCCTGAGCTTGTCGAAGGGGGGAGGGTTGGGGAGGGGTGATTCAAAGATTTTTGCAAGAGGTCTATTCAGTTAAAAATCGAAGGTTGTGCGAAGCACACCCACATACTGCGTATCATTTCTGCTGTCGTTTTCTGGGTTGAGAATCACCCAAAAACCAGGAGTCACCGAGATGTTGTCATTCAAGCGGTAGCGATAAAATGCTTCGATATGGTAAGCGTTATCTCGGTCTTGACGAACATCACTGTTAGAGACATGGGGTGGTATACCAAAGAGAATTCCTGGGAGATTGCCTCTACCACCCACATCGGGAAACGAAACACCAATCGCCCCAAACCAGACATTGGCATTGGCACCATTGTTCACAAATAGAGAATCTGTTCCACCTCTACCATTGGAAACATCACTCAAACCAGAACTCTCGGCATTTGCCCAAATATATCCACCCCAAGCGTGGACTTGGAAATTCGGGGAGAAGCGATAGTATCCCTGTGTGCCGACAATATCGTTGGAAGTAGCAATGTTGTTGCCAAAGGGAGCGTTTGACAAGACGCTACCCGTCCCGGCGGAGATATCGGGTACTCCACCAGGGCTATAGCCATGAGAGTAAGCAACACCGATCGCTCCTTGCTTACCATAATAGGCTAAGTGCGCTAAGGCATTGTAGCCGCCATCAAACAAGCCGTTACTAGCCGATGGCACATTGGGATTGTTTGCTAAATAGCCCAAGGTGAGAACCAAGTCTTTGGTGATGTTCCAGTTAGCGGCTGCACCGCCGCCACCTCGCCGGAATAAGGGACTGTACGATCCAAATAATGAGGGAACTCCATTGCCGTCGTCAGCAATTGTGGGGGGAGTGACGGTGGTGGAAATGTCGGTGTAACCAATGCCTGTAGGCCCAACAACGAAGTTAAGGGAATCACTAACTGGGAAGTAATAACGGATGTGGGGGACATAAAGTGTCTCGTTGCTGTCATAATCGAAGTTCAGGCGTGTCATCCCTGTGCCTGTGGCTGCGGCAATTTGGCTGACACCGTTGGAATTCGCAAAGTTACCAAATTCTAGCCGGACTCGCAATAAATCTTTGCCAGTGAAACTACTCTCAAAGTTGAGACGACCCCGATTTGCAAAGTAGATGTGGGATTCATCATCTTCGCCACCGACTCGATCGCCAAAGCTATCACTAATGGCGGTAATAATTTGAGCATTCAACCTAGTAGTTGTAGAAAACTGCTGCGCCTCTAATGTTGCTGTATGTGCCTCTAAGGTATCTACTCGTCCGCGCAGAGTTGTCAGTTCTGCGGCAAAGTCTTGCTGCAACTTTTGCATTACTGCTAAATCTTGCTTATTAACTAAATCGTTAGTAGCTGTGGCAATTAACTCATTAATCCGATCCAAACAAGCATTTAAACCTGCGGCAAATTCATAACGGGTTAAGGCACGGTTGCCGCGATAGGTGGAATTGGGATAACCTGCAATACAACCGTAGCGTTCCACTAACGATTGCAATGCACCAAACGCCCAATCGGTTGGTTGTACATCAGAAAACTGGGAAACAGAAGTGACTTGCCCCTGCAAAGTCCTATTAGCATCTACTGCATTCGGATCGTTTTCTGGAGGTGCTGCCCAAACTGCTGGAATTGCCAAAAATAAAATAAAAAAGCTAGGAAAAATAGTTTTTAGCATTGATTTATTAATTGAAAATGGTTGAATTATCAGCTGGTAACGAAACAAATTACCCTCGAATCAGCTGATTTTTTAGTGGTTGACTGAAGCGAGAGTTTATATCTAGTTCACCAAATTAATTTTGATAAGTTTGTAGCGAGTGGCTCTAACTCTCATCTAAGCACTAAAGTGCTTACTACAAACGTAAAAATTCAGCATTCAAAACTCAAAAGTCGTAATTTAACGTGAGTTCGACGAGTGCTATTTTGACCTCTCCCCCAGCCCCTCTCCTACCAGGAGAGGGGAGCAAAAAGTTTTCTTTTCTCGTTACTCTTCCCTCTTTTTACCCAGACGCTACGCGTTGCCTAAAAGGAGAGGGAGGCTGTCCGGGAGAGGTCTGTCGAACTCACGTTAATTTCAAAGAAATGCAGCATGATTATAGCAATTCCTGGTTTCGTGAGGTACAGAAATAATGTTTTTAAACGCAGAGGAGCGCAGAGTCAAACGCAAAGGTACGCAGAGGCTTACCTAATTTTATTAGTGATTTACTCAGTACCTCAGTAGGTCGGGAAACGCTATAGTACATTTATGTATCCAATTTTCTCCTAATTCTTTAACTATTCTGAATTCGGAATTTTGACTTGTGAATTCTTACCTTAAAACTCGTAACAAAATCAGACTTGATGAGACTACAAATTACATATCTTCTAACTCAATCCCTTTGGTTTCTTTAATAAAAAAGAGAATGAAAAAGAATGAAGTAGCTGCTGCAATTGTATAGAGTCCATAGGCAGAACCTAGACCGAAATATTGCAGTATCGGAGGAAATGTTGTGGAAACGAGGAAATTAGCAACCCATTGCATAGCAGCAGCAATCGAAAGTGCGGCGGCTCGAATTTTGTTATTAAACATTTCTCCCAACAGCACCCAAACCACTGGTCCCCAAGAGAAACCGAAGCAAAATACATAGAAGTTGGCTGCAATCAGAGCTATAGTGCCGGCGCTGCCTGTAAGATTGGGGTTTCCAGCAGCATCGAGGGGAGCATGGCCAAAAAGATAAGCCATCGTCCCTAAGGTCAAGGTCATGCCAATCGACCCTAGTATGAGTAAAGGCTTGCGACCAAATTTATCTACGAAGGCGATCGCAATCAATGTTGTAATAATGTTGACGGCTCCTGTAATCACCGTGATTGATAAGGAATCTTTTTCGGAAAAGCCGACAGCTCGCCACAAAACGCTGCTGTAGTAGAAAATTACATTAATCCCAACAAATTGCTGTAATACAGATAAGCCGATTCCTATCCAAACAATTGGCAGCAGTCCGCCACTTCTGCTTAAGAGGTCAGAAAACCTGGGTTGGCGTTCGCGAAGCACTGTCTGCCGAATTTCTTCGATTTTTGGCAGTACGTCACCCCCTAAAATCTTGGTCAGAACGTTAGCAGCTTCTGGTTCTCGTCCTTTGGCAACCAAATAACGGGGAGATTCAGGAATTGTTAAAGCTACCATCCCGTAGAATACAGCTGGCGGGACTGCTGTCCAAAACATCCAGCGCCAAGCTGGAACCCCAAACAAAAACGGCGAGTCTGCTGAACCTGCTGACACAGCGATAAAGTAGTCGCTCAATAAGGCAACGAAAATTCCGACTACGATCGCTAATTGTTGCAGAGATCCTAACCTTCCTCGCAAATGGGTGGGAGAACATTCGGCAATGTAAGCTGGCGCAATGACGCTAGCAACGCCGATGCCAATCCCACCCAATAATCGCCAAAAGATAAAATCCCAGATTGTGAAGGCTATTCCAGAGCCAATGGCACTGATAGTAAACAATGCCGAAGCGACCACCATTGCGTTGACTCGACCATAACGGTCTGCAATCTGTCCGGCAAAGAAGGCTCCTACCGCAGACCCCAGCAACGCTAGGGACACTGCCAGCCCTGTC
The DNA here is from genome assembly GCF_053470305.1 of Nostoc sp. DSM 114160. Lineage (NCBI taxonomy): Bacteria > Bacillati > Cyanobacteriota > Cyanophyceae > Nostocales > Nostocaceae > Nostoc > Nostoc sp. DSM 114160. Next base: position 1,193,828 of record NZ_JBPFGO010000001.1, read on the forward strand.
ACCCAACTACTGGTATTAAAAGCTTTTGCTAAAGATAAAACCGCACCATTGATTACAGCAGTGTCAAAACCGAATAAAAACCCGCCGAGGGCAGCGGCACCAGCAATCAAAATTACATAAAACGTGCTGGCTTTACGACGAGTAGTAGTGGAGGTCATAGTTTATATATTTATTATTGAAGATGGGGAATTGGGCATTGGGCGTTAGGAGTGCTGAGTAATGAGTAATGAGTTAAGAGTTAGGAGTTAGGAGTTTTGTTTATCCCCTTGTCCCCTCATCTCCCTCATCTCCCCTGCTCCCCTGCCCCCTGCCCCCTGCTCCCTTGCTTGTTTACCGTCTAGAACGTCTGCGTAACCGATCGATCGTTACTGCCAAAATAATTACTAGGCCTTTGACGACTAGTTGCCAGAAGTAAGATAGGTTCAACAGAGTTAAACCGTTGTTGAGAATCGCAATAATCAATGCACCGAGAAGAGTGCCGCCAATGGTGCCAATACCGCCTGTAAAGCTGGTTCCACCTAGAATAACAGCTGCGATCGCATCTAATTCATAACCCTGACCTAATACGCCACTGGCACTATAAAGACGGCTGGCGCTCATGATTCCTGCTAAACCTGCCAGTAATCCGCTAATACCATAGACGAATAGCAACACGCGATTAACTTTAATCCCTGTTAATCTGGCTGCCCGTTCGTTACCGCCAACAGCATATATCTGCACTCCCAAAACAGTTTGTCGCAGCACAAACCAGCTAGCGATTACGGTCAGTAGCGCAATGATTACTAGCCACGGTAGGGGGCCGACATAATTATTACCCACCCAAGCAAAATTTATGTCTGGGTTAATCAGCGTTGCTCCCTTGGCAACTAAAAAGGCAACACCCCGCAAGGCTGTAAGTGAACCTAATGTGACAATAAAAGGTGGCACATCCAAAAAGGTGATGAGAGCGCCATTGATTAAGCCTAAAAGTAATCCCGCCAGCAACGCAGCAGGCACGGCCGCCCAACTTAAAGCCGGCAGCAGCGATACCAGTAAGGCAACTACGGCAGAAACAGCCAATATTGACCCAACTGAAAGGTCAATCCCTCCGGTGAGAATCACAAAGGTCATTCCTGTGGCCAGCACAATATTGATTGATGACTGACGCAAGATATTGACGATGTTACTGCCTGTGAGGAAGTTGGGAGAAAGGAAGGCAAATAAGATGCAGATAATTACTAGAATTGGCAAAATACCCGCAACTTCCAACAGAGTGCTGATTGATTTCCGGTTGCGAGCTGCGGGATTGTTGGCTAATTTATTGGCAGGCGGTCTGACTGTCTGACTCATAATGCTGATACCTCCGATGCTCCAGTTGCAAAATGCATAATCTTTTCTTGGGTGATTTCTTTGCCAAGACTGCCGTCCAGTTCGCCTACCAGTTGTCCTTCTCGCATCACTAAAACGCGATCGCTCATACCGACAATCTCCGATAGTTCGCTGGAAACCATTAAAATAGCAACACCTTGCGCTGCTAATTCGCTCATAATTCGGTAAATTTCACTTTTAGCACCGATATCTACGCCGCGTGTTGGCTCATCTAACATCAAGACTCTCGGTTTAATGGCTAACCAGCGCGCTAGCATTAGCTTCTGTTGATTACCACCAGAAAGATCCAATGCTCTGATTTCCAAATTGGCTAGGCGGATATTAAAGTTTTCTACCGCATCTGTTGACAGCCGATTAACTGAACTCCAGTCAACAACTCCACCCTTTGCATCCTCCTTGAGTGTGTTGATGGCAATATTCTTGCGGGCGCTCATCTCCAGAAATAAACCTTGATCTTTGCGGTCTTCTGGGACGTAGCCAATTCCCGCAGCAATGGCATCACTGGGCGAATTAATTTCTAGTTTTTTGCCATTCAAAAATACTTCACCACTGGCTTTGCGGTCAGCACCAAAAATCAGCCGGGATAGTTCTGTGCGTCCGGCACCAACCAGCCCCGCTAAACCGAGAATTTCCCCCGCATGAAGTTCAAAACTAGCCGGCTCAATCTTCTGACGGACATCGCTCATATTTCTGACTTCCAGCACTACTGGCCCAGGATTCATTTGCCGTTGATGTTCGTAAAAGTCTTGCATGGAGCGACCGACCATCATTTGCACCAATCGCTGTGGAGAAATTTCACTGCGTGTCAGACTGCCAATATATTGACCATCGCGCAGTACGCTAATCCGGTCAGCTAAAGCATAGATTTCTTCCATCCGATGGCTGATGTAGATAATCGCAATGCCATCATTGCGTAGTTTGCGAATTACCTCAAATAAATGGTCGCTCTCGCGGTCAGATAGTGCTGCTGTTGGTTCATCCATCACCAAAACGCGGCTTTTATCCTTCAGCGCCCTGGCAATTTCCACTTGCTGCTGTTCTGCGATCGATAATGTACCAACTATAGTCTGGGCTGTAAAATTGGCTCCAAGACTTTCCAGCACTTGCTCTGCTTCCAGTTGCATAGCTTTGCGGTCTAAAAACTGACCTCGCCGCAACTCGCTACCCATAAACATATTTTCGGTAACGGTTAAATTTGGTGCAACATTCAGTTCTTGATAAATAAGATTAATTCCCGCCTTGCGTGCTGTCGCCGGATCGGTAATTTTCAGGGGTTGACCATTGATGCGAATTTCTCCTTCATCGGCAATGTAAGCCCCAGCCAGGATTTTCATCAATGTGCTTTTGCCTGCTCCGTTTTCACCCATGAGGGCGTGAACTTCTCCTGAATAAATCGTCAGATTGACATTTTGGAGCGCAGATACACCATGAAATCGTTTCGTAATCCCTTGCATTTCTAATACAGGGGTGGTGGTTGGTGTATCAGGAAATGAGGTTTTAATATTTGTTGTCATGAGCAGAACCTCTAAAAACAATTTTTAAATTGCATCGTGAGTTAGAAATCGATGAACTCACACTTGCTTGATGTGAAATTAAAATCATCACAAAATCATGTTTTAAAAAGCGATCGCTATTTTGGAAACTTCTAAACGTCGTCTTCCAAAATTTAGAACTTTTCGCAAATGCATATATATACATCATGGCTATGTGCAAAAAGTCTGTCAATGCACCAAAAGACTCAACTCAGATTAGAAATAATTTGCATTGTAAATTTACAATTTTTATTATTTACCAGCCTTTTTCTGTGCTGACATTATCTTTTGTAATCAACTTAACTGGAATCAAAATTGTAGGATTGCTAGGTTTGTTCCCATTTAAAATGTCGTTGCCAACTTGAACTGCTTTTTGCGCCATTCCTCGCGGATTTTGAGTAGCAGTTGCAGCATATAAACTGTTTTTAGAAGCGATCGCAGTGATTGCTTCTGGCGCACCATCAACCCCAACAATAAAGAATTCTTTACGTTGTGCTTGATTAGCCGCTAGTTCTGCGCCAACTCCACTCGGATCGTTGATAGCAAAAACAGCATCAATCTTCGGAAAGGTTGTCAGCAAATCAGTCATCACTCTGAGTCCTCCATCCCGACTACCGCCTGCATTTTGGTTTTTAGAGAGAATTTTGATATTGGGATATTTAGACAATACATTCTCGCAGCCACTAACACGCTGAATTACCGAATCTACTGGCGGGCCGTTAACTATTACTACATTGCCTTTACCTTTGAGGCGGTCAGCAATATATTTGCAACTAACTTCTCCAGCTTGGGTATTATTAGTAGTGATGGTGGCATCCACACCTCCCTCAGCACCTGTGTCTACGGCAATGACAATTCTACCTGCTTGTTTTGCTTTTTCAACTATTGGCTTAATGCCACTTTTATCAGCAGCGTTCAAAACAATGATGTCAGTATTTGCAGCCGTAAAATTTTCAATTTGATTGGCTTGTTGGTTAAGGTCATAGGCACTAGAAGCTATAATCACATTGACATTTTTCCCGCCAATTCTCTTCGCTTCTGCCTCAACTGCTTCTCCCATAACAACGAAGAAAGGGTTACTTAAATCGCCAACGGTGAAGGCAACCGATCGCAACTTTTTATTCCCACTGGGAATTTTAGTTTCTGCACTAGTATTGATAGCTGGTTTAATATCAGTGTTAGTAGCAGTGTTGTCATTGGGAGAACTATTTGTACAGCCGACAAGGCTACCACTAATGATACCTAATATGCTAGCTGCGATTACGCGAAGCGCAACCCCAGAAGTAAGCGAAATCTTTTTTACATTCATATATCTCCTAAAAGTCATTCTTACTTACACCAAATTTAGAAACGATGTATTCAAAAAACAGAGTAAAGTATGGCAACCCTCCTATATCAAGCCTTTTCTATGTGTTGTAAATATAAATTACGAATTACGAATTACAAATTAGTATTACCAGCCTTTGTAGCTGCTAAGGTTCTCTCTAGTCACCAACTTAACTGGAATCAGAATCTCAGATGATTCAGGTTTTTTGCCCTGGATGATATCATTTCCAATCTGAACTGCTTTTTGAGCCATTGCTGCGGGATTTTGAGCAGCAGTTGCAGCAAATACACCATTTTTGTCTTCCATTGCTTTGGTTGCATCTGGCGATCCGTCAACCCCAACAATAAAAAATTCGGTGTTGCATAATTAAGGGATGAACTGTCCTAATTGTGCATCTACTCATATACGTAAGAACGGGCATCGTCGTGGTAAGCAGAACTACATCTGTGTGCGATGCGATCGCCAATTTGTAGAATCATATTCAAAGCGAGGTTATTCAGATGAAATTAAGAGACAATGTTTGACAATGTATGTTAATGGTACAGGTTTTCGAGCAATTGAGCGACAAACAGGAGTTAACCATAATACGGTAATTCAATGGGTGAAACAAGCCGCAGACCCCTTACCTGATGCACCGCCGAGTATTGAAATTCCTGAAGTAACCCAAGTGGATGAATTGGAAACTTTTGTTGGTAAAAAAAAACAAGAAATGGATTTGGACGGCAGTAAATAAAAGCTATTCGGGAATTCTCGCCTGGGTATTAGGAGACCGTAGTGCAAAAACCTTTGAAAAGTTATGGAAGATTATCAAGTGTTGGAGAAGCTATTTTTATGTAACAGATGGATACCCGGTTTATCCATGTTTTATTGATCATGGAGATCATATTGTTAAGAAAACATATATGACGAGAGTTGAAGGAGAAAATACAAGATTAAGACATTATTTGGCTCGCCTCCATCGTAAGACTTTGTGTTATTCCAAATCAGAGGAAATGCTTAGGCTTTCAATTAAATTATTACTTCATTACCTCCATGACGGTTTTGTCACCCTTTAAGCCTAATTCATCCCGCAAATATGCAACACCAAAAATTCATTGCGTTTTGCTTGTCTAGCAGCTAAATCTGCACCCACACCGCTTTGATCGTTCGTGGCAAAAACGGCATCAATTTTCGGAAAGGTTGTAAGCAAATCACTCATGACTCTGAGTCCGCCATCCCTAGATCCTTCTGCGTTTTGTTCTTTAGAGATGAGTTTGATATTAGGATATTTGGACAATGACTTCTCGCAGCCACTTACGCGCTGATTTATTGAATCCATCGGGGTACCGTTGAGGATGACTACATTACCTTGACCTTTGAGGCGATCGGCAATATATTGGCAAGCAACCTCACCAGCTTGGGTATTGTTGGAACTAATCATTGCATCCACATCTGCATCAACGGCTGAATCTAATGCAATAACAACTCTACCTGCAAGCCTTGCTTGGTCAATAACTGGTTTAACTCCTTTTTTATCAACAGCGCTGAGGATAATTAAGTCAGTATTTGCAGCTGTAAAATTTTCGATTTGGTTGGTTTGTTGGTTCAAATCGAAGGCACTGGAAACCGCATTAACTCTGATATTACCGCCGATTTTTTGAGCTTCTGTCTCAGTCCCCTTCTGCACAGCATTATAGAAAGGATTGCCTAAGTCACCCAAAGCGACGCCGATTGTTTGCAATTTTCTATTTGAAGTACTAAGACTCTCTGCGCTTATATTAGTAGCCTTGTTAGTAGTATTAGTAGCAGTGTTACCATTTTCAGCGCCATTTGTGCAACCAACAACTACAAAACCTAATATACCAGCTATGAGCGAAATTTTATTCATATTCCTCTGTTTCTAACAACTGATTTAAATTGGATAAAGGTCATAACCAGATAAACTAGGTCTGAAAAACTTAGACTTAACCTAGCGTTACTACTAACTTTTGGAATTGAAACTCAAAAAAGCTTGTTATTTGACTTAATGGGAGTTATTGCTATTAGTTTCACGAACCCAAATGTTTTATTTTTAAAGCAAACTTACGAAGATTACACTACTTCAAATATTTACATTATTTTTGAGTAAAATTACTTCGTAGTGCATAGCCTGAAAGTAGCTTTTAAGTGAAACTTCCCAAAATTAGTTTTATTAAACTTATAAGTCTTTATTTGTTTTGAATTTATTTCATTTTATCCCGACCCAGTAAAAAAAATTAATTTGTTTATCGAACTTTACATTTGTAAAGTGTTTAAATCTTTCGATAGAACTCAAAGTCTTGATTCCAAAGCATTCGGATAAATTAGGCTATTCCATATTATGATTGATGTTAAAAACGTTAACATTTCTCAATCAATCTCCTTCAGAAAAGATACATTAGAGTAGAGAGCTTTTTGATTGATAGTACGGAATTTCGGAAAATGTAAACATCCTTTGGTTAGATTTTTCAAATCAACTTTCATCAGCTTGACAAGTGTATTTATTTGTTATTCCTCTTTTATTACATGCAGGCAATAAAAGAGTAAACAAGATAATGTTTTTAAGCTTGATTAGGGATAAAGAAAGTTTGCATACTAATTTTTGTTCTTACTTTCTCCCATCAAAAATAGAAGATTGCATCTTCTTTTAACAGTTTAAAACTTTAATGTTGTCGGTAAATATTTAGCCACCAAATCTTCATAGTATGGTTTTATTTTCTCCCAATCAGGAGGAATAGGGTTTTTGGAATACAAATCGTAGGGATTGAATAAACGTACCCATTTAAACATTTCTCGATCGTGTTTATCCATCAAATGCTCATAGGCATTTTCACGATGTTGAGGATAAAATGAGTGATAACGAAGCATATACAATGCAGGTTCGGGCAAATAGTTTTTCATCATCTGATAAAAATACTCATCATGTCCCCATGATATGTGTACATTACTTAATCCACAGTTAGGTTCGTAAATGCCATATTTAGTGTTGTAATCGGGGTTATTATAATCAGGATTTTCTTTAAAGAATTCTGAGAAAACAATTTTATCAGAAAATGCACAACCTACAGGATAAGTATCCCCTACGGTAGCCCATTGAGGTTCGCCAAACAGACAAAGCACTTTCCCCATATCGTGAAAGAAGCCAGTAAGTACCATCCAGTCAGGATGACCATCAGCGCGAATAGCTTCTGATGTTTGCAATAGATGTTGTAACTGATCCATGTCAGTATCAGGATCGGAATCATCAACCAACTGATTCAAAAATTCGACCGCATCCCAAACAGACATTTCTTTTTTATCAAACTTCAAAAACTCTTTTTCTTTTTGAAGCACAAAATTATATGTTTGATTAATATGATTTAACCGATAAAATTCTTTTACTGTATATCTAATAGTAGTTTCGTAATTCCTGTACTCTTCGGTGGTTTTACCTTCTTTAACAATGTTATCTGGATCGGGATAGCGATTAAGTAAGTCTTGTTCCCATTCTTCTAGCGAACGTAAGGGATTGTTTTGAACTTGAGCAATGGCATTATTTAGAGTTTGAGACATATCTTCCTAGTTGTCGATATTGTATTTGTTAAATCGTACTTTCGCACTCTATTATGCACAGGTGTGCAAAACCTGTATTAGACTTATTTATTATTTTTGCACACGTGTGCAAAAATAGGTGTTAAGTTTCATTTCGTCTTTGCATACCTGTGCCTAGCCTAATTTATTCCAGTTTGGATCGGAGTTAAGACAAAGCACTGATGCGATCCGATCGCTAATTAATTCTCAGAGACTTCTTGGCATTTGTGGGGAAAAGGGTAAGGGGTAAAGGGGAAAGGGCTAATAAAAACCCTTTTCCCAATAAAGATGAGTCCCTTTCCCCCAAGAATGCAAAAGTTACTTTTGCAAGAGGTCTACTTTTCAGAGACTTTGATGCCTTCTGGGTAGCGACAACCTGCTACCACAGCACCCGATCGCGCAGCGTCAGCATATCGCTACGCCTCTATAGCTGATTTTTGTGTTGGATAGATTTTTGAAAAGGCTTGTGCATACGTGTACACAAGCCTTTGATTATATATAATCTCTTTTGTTTTACACACGTGTGCAAAACCTCTGTTAATTTTTTTGTCGAACTCAGCTAAGGGAGTCGTTAACTATTTTATTAATTGTATGGCAGTGGAATGCTTGACAATATTAGCCAACTCTTGTAGTTGGTTGATCGCTTCTGCACCCTCCAACTTCATTAATTCGCGATCGTCCCACAATTCCATCCAAGTAATTCCGTAATCAGACACTAAAAACCGAATCAGGTGCTTTTCTTTCAGGCTAACCATAAATGAAGCACTGTTCATTTGCTCGCCGCATGTATAACAAGAGGCAGTATAGCCACGCCGCTCAAGTATAATTGTCAAGGCTTGCAGGTTCATTACTAAGTCTTGGATGAATTGCTGATGCTGTTGCGCTAATCTTATAAACACTACTTTTCTCCTACCATTACAGTTATCTGCTTGCTTTGATATTTCTTTAGACTTACATCTGATGTGATTTAGTTGCCAAAAATTCGTGTTTTCCTAGATACGTGATTAATCTTAATATTACGGTTGTCACCACTCAGCTAAATTTCTAGAGCAGTTCTAATGTTTTGGACAATTATCTGGGGTGGCTGTGCAACATCCATAGATAGAGTATCTACTGGTTCTTCAAGTGTATAAAACTGACTATCGAGTAGTTTTTCACTCATGTAATGATTGCTACGCTCTTTTAAGCGTTTTTGAATCAACTCGTAAGACCCTTTGAGGTAAACTAGCTTGATGCGTTCGCTATCCACTACCAAAAATTGCCGATAGCTATTTTTTAAAGCCGAACACGCCAGCACTACATTTTTATTTTCTTGCAGCCAATGCTTGATGGCTGTTTGCAAATCTTGTAACCAAGGCATTCTGTCCTCTTCACTCAGAGGAATACCGCGCCGCATTTTCTCAACATTCTCTGGCGAGTGGAAAGTATCAGCGTCGCTAAATTCCCATTCTAAGGAGTCTGCTAGTAGTTTTCCGATAGTGGTTTTTCCAGAACCAGATACACCCATGACGATAATAATCATTTTTTTCTTAATAAAAGTTCAACTAATTCGGAATTCGGAATTTGTGATTTGTAACTTGTAGTTGTAATCATTGACGGAGGTGAAAGTGAGGATTTTTAACTCCTTGCTATGCAAAATGTCAGTTGTATTCAAATCTCTTGACAAATGACGATTATTTTCTATAATACATACAAATGCACACGTGTGCAATAATTAAAAGCTCAAATAAAATAATGAATAAACGAAGAATTTCAATTGAAGATATTGCCCGCAGAGCAGGGGTTTCTCATTCTACAGTTTCACGCGCTTTGCGAGATAACGCTCTCATTAGCCCAAAAGTGCGAGAAGAAATTAAGCGACTGGCAGAGGAGATGAGTTATGTGCCGAATGCTATTGCTCAAAGTTTGCAAAATAAACGTACTAATACTATTGGTGTAGTAGTAACTTCAATTTCAGATCCCTTTTACGCTGAGGTGGTAGAAGGAATCGAGAAGATAGCCAAACCAGCGGGTTTGAGTGTTTTGTTGAGTGCTTCACACCGAGATTTTGAGCAAGAAATGGCAGCTATTGATACTTTTCATCGCCGTAGGGTGGACGGGATTTTAATAGCTGACTCGCGAATTAGTAAACAGCATACTAAACAACTCACACAAATTGCTGTACCAACAGTTTTAATTAATAGTCAGACTGAAGACCAATCAGAAATATTTCATTCAGTAGCAATAGACGATCGCTTAGGTGCTAAATTAGCGACAGAGCATCTAATTAGTTTAGGACACACCGCTATTGGTTATTTGGGTGTGAGCGATCGCAGCAGATCGAACCAGCAGCGCCTAGAAGGATATCAAATGGCCCTTGCAGAAGCTGGTATCCCACAAAATACTGATTGGGTTTCAATTAGTGACGAGTATAATACCAGAACCAGCGACGTGAACACCGGACAAAATATGCTGTCTAAACTATTGGCCGCAGAAGTTACAGGCATATTTTGTTACAACGATATGGTAGCAATTGGCGCTCTGTTAGCTTGCCAAGAATTAGGTATTTTAGTACCGCGAAATTTAAGCCTTGTCGGATTTGATGGTATTGCTCTGGGTTGTTACGTTACGCCAGCGCTGACCACAATCAGCCAGCCCATGTTAGAAATTGGTGGCATAGCCATGCAAATGTTACTCGATTTAATAGAAGAAAAAACTGTGGAAAACCGCGTTTTATCTCCTTTTCTATTAAAGCGTGGTAGCAGTGCACCATTATTAACAATTTAAAATTCAAAACAATTTATACAAAAATTATGTTAACTAAAAAACCGGGTTTATCTCCCGATCGCTGCTTTTCTCCAGAACCAGCTCAAAGACGACTAGCCCATCAATTTTTTGATAGCATATCTGCGTTACCTTTAGTTTGCCCACACGGACACGTAGATCCAGCTTTGTTAGCTAATCCCGCAGCCCGTTTTGGTTCGCCCGCAGAATTATTGATTATTCCTGACCACTACCTATTGCGGATGCTCTATAGTCGGGGCGTATCTCTGCAAGCTTTGGGCATACCAACCAATGATGGTTCGCCAGTAGAAACCGACCATCGTAAAATCTGGCAATTGTTCGCCGACCATTTTTATTTATTCCAAGGTACTCCATCTGGGTTGTGGCTGAAAGAGGAACTAACTAACGTCTTTGGGGTGGATGAACCTTTAAATTCTCGCAATGCCGGACGTATCTATGACGATCTAGAAGGTTTGTTAGCTTCACCAGAGTTTTCCCCTCGTGCTTTGTTTAAACGCTTTAACATCGAAGTGCTTTGTACTACCGATGCCGCCAGCGATCATCTAGAGAATCAGCGATCGCTCCACGAAGAAGGTTTTACTCAAATTAGACCAACTTTTCGCCCTGATGCAGTAGTTAATCTAGATGCCCCTGGTTGGCGCGGAAATCTTAGCAAGTTGGAAAGCAGTATCGGTAGAGAAATTAACACTTACGCCAATTTTGTGCAAGCTCTCGAAGAACGTCGAACTTTCTTTAAGAAAATGGGCGCGACAGCTACCGATCAAGGTGCAGCTACACCTTATACCACACGCCTTTCTGACCAAGAAGCCGAAGCTATCTTCGCCAGAGCATTAGCCGGCAAGCTGAATCCAGGTGATGTTGAAAATTTTACCGGTCATATCTTCATGGAAATGGCGCGGATGAGTGTGGAAGATGGGTTAGTGATGCAAATGCATTGCGGTGTGATGCGTAACCATAACCCGGCTTTATTTGAGAAATTTGGAGCTGATAAAGGTGCTGATATTCCCGTAAAAATCGAATGGACTGAAAATTTACGCCCATTGTTGTCAGCTTATGGTAGCGATCGCCGCTTCCATTTAATCATTTTTGGGATGGATGAAAGCACTTATAGCCGCGAGATGGCTCCGTTAGCTGGTCATTATCCCAGTGTATTGCTCGGGCCGCCTTGGTGGTTTCATGACAGCGTAAATGGTATGGAGCGTTATTTCAATCAGGTTATGGAAACTGCGGGAATTTATAATACTGCTGGATTTAATGATGATACGCGGGCTTTTGTTTCGATTCCGGCTCGTCATCATGTCTGGCGGCGGGTAGCTTGTAATTGGTTGGCTGGATTGGTTGCACGGGGATTGGTTGAGGAAGAGGAAGGGTATGGTATGGCTCGTGCTTTGGCTTATGACCTTGCTAAGGTTGCTTATAAGTTTGAGGGGAATTGAGGGGGGAAATTTAAACGCAGAGGGGCGCAGAGGGAAGCGCAGAGGTACGCAGAGAGGGGGAATGGGTGATGGCTGAGTTGATTTTGAGTAAACTTTTTAGTTTGAAGGAGCGGGTTGCGGTAGTTACTGGTGGTTCTGGTGTGCTTGGTGGGGCTATGGCAAAGGGTTTGGCTCTGGCTGGAGCGCGAGTGGTAGTTTTGGGTCGCAATGAAGTCAGGGCGGGGGCGGTGGTGGCTGAAATTACTGCTAACGGTGGAGAAAGTATGGCTGTGGTGGCCGATGTTAGCGATCGCTCCCAATTAGAAATTGCTAGGGATGTTATTATACAGCGTTGGGGTGAGATAGATATTTTGGTAAATATGGCTGGCGGTAATATTCCGGCTGCCACAATTACTGCTGATGGGAATATTTTTGAGATGCCACATACAGCTTTCGAGGAAGTAGTTAGCCTCAATTTAGTTGGCACTTTACTACCTTGCCAGGTTTTTGGTCAAGTAATGGTGGAAAGAAGTCAGCCCCACGGTTGCATTGTGAATATTTCTTCTATGTCTGCGATTCGAGCGATTAGTCGAGTGGTTGGCTACTCGGCCGCGAAAGCGGGAATAGATAACTTTACTCGCTGGCTAGCCGTAGAACTCGCCCAAAAGTATGGTGATGGAATGCGAGTAAATGCGATCGCACCAGGTTTTTTTATTGGCGAACAAAATCGAGATTTACTCTTAAATTCTGATGGTAGTTTGACCGTTCGCGGGCAAAAAATTATTGACCATACTCCCGCCGGACGTTTCGGAAAACCAGATGAATTACTCAGCACCTTAATCTGGTTATGTAGTTCTGGTTCTAGTTTCGTCAACGGGGTAGTTGTGCCGGTAGATGGTGGATTTAGTATCTACAGTGGAGTTTAATAATGTCATGTATTCACTAGCTGTAAATAACGGGACGCTTTCAGATGAGCAAGTTTCCGAGGTAGTTCATCAAGCTTTAGCAGACCCGAAGTTGAATGGACAGCGCATCTTGGTGTTAATTCCAGATAGTACCCGCACTGCTCCCATCCCGCAAATGTTTCGATTACTGCATCAGGAGTTGGGTCAAAGGGTAGCGGCTCTGGATTTTTTAATTGCTCTGGGTACACACAATCCGATGAGTGAAGAACAAATCAATCACTTGGTAGGAGTAACACCAGAGGAACGAGAGACAACTTTTAAAAAAGTTCGCATCTTTAACCACCTTTGGAACGAACCAGATACCTTTATCTCTTGTGGAGTAATTTCGGCAGACGAGATAGCAGAAATTAGCGGTGGAATGCTACATCAGTCAGTTGATGTGCGGATTAATAAGCTGATAACAGAATACGATTTGATTATAATTTGCGGCCCAGTTTTTCCCCACGAAGTTGTCGGTTTTTCTGGTGGAAATAAATATTTTTTTCCTGGTATTGGTGGTCAAGAAGTAATTAATCTCTCACACTGGTTAGGTGCTTTAATTACTTGTTACGAAATTATTGGTACGCTGGGAATCACACCAGTCCGGCGTTTGATTAACCGAGCCGCTAGCCTGATTTCTACCCCAAAGCTTTGTTTGGCGATGGTGGTCGCACCGAAAACAAATCAGCTAGCTGGACTTTATATAGGTCAACCAGAGTCAGCCTGGGAAGCTGCTGCAAAACTATCAGCTAAACTGCATATTAAATATGTAGATCGGCCTTTTAAACAAGTGCTTTCAGTCATGCCCCAAATGTATGATGACATTTGGACAGCAGCTAAAGGAATGTACAAGTTAGAGCCAGTAATAGCTGACGGAGGCGAAGTAATTATATATGCTCCTCATATTACCGAGTTTAGCTATACACACGGCAAAATTCTCTCCCAAATTGGCTATCATGTGCGGGATTACTTTCTTAAACAGTGGCATAAATTCCAAGACTATCCTGCTGGAGTGCTGGCCCATAGTACTCACTTAAAAGGGATGGGTACTTTCGATCCGATAAAAGGAGAACAAGCGCGGATTCGCGTTACTTTAGCTACTGGCATTTCTGCTGAACGCTGTGCTGCTCATAACTTAAACTATCGCGATCCGGCGACCATTCAACCCACTCAATGGGCTAATCGAGAAGATGAAGGCATATTGCTTGTGCCGAAAGCTGGCGAAATACTGTACCGTTTAAGTGGCAGTAATTTTCAGGAAACTAAATCGTAGTTTTTGAGACGCGATAAATCGCCGTTTTTGAGACGCGATAAATCGCCGTTTTTGAGACGCGATAAATCGCCGTTTTTGAGACGCGATAAATCGCCGTTTTTGAGACGCGATAAATCGCCGTCTCTACAAGTGTTTTGGTCTTATCTGAACTGTATTGATCGTAAACTGCGATATCTACGATGGGCTACGCCTACGCAATTGCAGGTTAATTTTACACTTCGCGCTATTCTTGATCTGATGAAACCTCAGCGAATCAGTTTATCGCAGCGAACAAAAAAGCATGGGTGGAAAATTAATTGTATTTGAAGGAGTGGAAGGCTGTGGCAAAACTAGCCAAATGCAGCTTTGTTCTGAGTGGCTGGAAAGTCTCGGTGTTTCTGTGGTAGTAACTCGCGAACCGGGGGGAACAGAGTTAGGTGTACATCTTCGCCGCTTGCTACTAGAAAAGTCAGAAGATAAACCAGTTGCAGAGGTGACAGAACTCTTGTTGTATGCTGCTGACCGATCGCAACACGTTGAACAAGAACTCAAACCAAATCTTGCAGCTGGGAAATATATTTTATGCGATCGCTACACTGACTCTACCATTGCCTACCAAGGATATGGTCGCGGTCTGAATATGAGTTTAATCAATCAGCTTAATAATATTGCCACTGGTGGTTTAGAAAGCGATCTAACTATTTGGCTAGATGTCGATGTCGAAGTAGGACTGTCCCGCAAACTCTCAGACCAAGTAGGACTAGACCGCATTGAACAGGAGACAATCGCTTTTCATCGGCGCGTTCAGCAAGGATACGCGCATTTAGCAGCGTCTCATCCCTCACGAATTGTTCGGGTAGATGGCAGCTTGAGTAAAGAAGCTGTACAACAGGTAATTCAAGGAATTTTACGCGTACATCTGCACTTGGCGAGGTAGGACAAACATAAACCTAAAAGTTTTTAATGAGAGTTTGGGCAAACTAGATATGGAAAAAGGTCTAGTTGATACAAGGCAGTAGTAAGAAATAATGGATTGTAATCGTCTGGATTATATTAAAAGTGTCACTGACAAAGGTGATGAGAGAGAGTGGGCATATCCTAACTATCCTATTGGAGCTTACTTTCCGTTAAATTTTAAAAGAAGTGAAAGTACAAAACTAGTAGAATCTCACGCCCGTAAATTACCAAAAGGCTCTCTTATCATCCTTTCTCAAGTACCGCATGAATCCAAAAAAAATACCGCAGGAGATCAAAAAAAAATACCAGATGAGCGCAAAAAGAGATATCTAACACACGTAGTTGAACTGGTGAATGAAGGAAGTGAGGATGAACCTCAATGGGAAAAGCATCCGTGGGGGATTTTTCGATGGGTTAAGGTTCATTGGATTGCTGATTTGAGGGATTGCTCTGCTGATTTGAGGAATTGGGACAGTATTCCTGTTGATCGGGAGGTAATGCAAGCCAGATGGGGTTGGTATGACACTTGTGCTAAATCGTTGTCTGGTGACAAGTTAATGGAGAAGTGGTGTACTATCGATCAATTAAGAGAACACTTAAAACAAAAATTAAATTTGTAAGCCATTAAATAATTTGGAAACCTTCACAATCCAGCACGGATAACTGGAACCTAAAAGCCCTATCACGGCGATTGTGGATGCGCTTCGTGGGCGATTTTGACCCCAAACTCTACAACCGCTTTATCCCTACCCAAAAGGTGGGGATTTTTAGCATTTTCCGTTATTTCAAAAAGTGGTATTTTTGACTGATTTTTTAAATTAGCTGCAATACGGTTCAGTTAACCAAAAATCTCAACTTTATGAAAAGTTGCTGTACTAAACTGCAACAACTTTTCACTACTTACCTTTTTTCTCATCCAGTGCTTTCTGAATAGCTTCTCTACAAAACTCAGGAGGGTCGTCTTGTGCCTTTACCTCTTCCTTCATTTTTTCGGTGACACGAAAATTAAGATTTTGTGTTAGCGGTTCTTCTCTATCAGACTTAAGTGGTTTTAAATTTTCTGGATTACCTTTAGGGTTAGGCATTGTTGAGAGATGTAAATATAGCTTGAACGATACGTGAACATATAGATAGAGTTTTAAATCGGTGGTGTTCGCGTCTGTCAAAACAGTTCACCACCGATACCACTTTTACAAATGGGTAATTCTATTTTATGTTCACAAGGTCAGAACTCGAAATCAAAACTACTGCTGAGTTAAGAGACTTATGTAGGCGTTACGGATTAAAGCCTACCGGGAATGGAGGGTACAAGACTAGTTGGATTGTCACCTTGATGGCATTTCCCCAGATAGCACTCTCTCAATTAAGGCAAGGAAGAGGGTTAAAATCACCAGGCTTTAGTGTTATTCAATTCCTCGAAGGGGTTGTAGATGAGATCAACTCCCCCACTGATGAACAAGCAGCATTAATTCGGATAACTTTAGAGGGCAAGGCTATGAGCTACCCTGACCGATACGACCAAGAGAGTTTACTAAACTTGCACAAAGCTAAAATGCACCTTGAGATGGCTATCGGACTGCTAAATCAGTAAATCAGTTTACAAGCCGAAAGTAGTTAGTTCCTAGCAACCTAAAGCTGGGGACTTTTCTATATCCCATATACCCAAAGGGTTTGCTGTCGCTATTAACCTTTACGTGAGTTCGATGAACCTCTCCCGGACAACCTCCCTCTCCCACGGGGTCAAGGGAGGAGCAACGAGAAATTACGGTTTTGACTCCCCTCTCCGTGTCGGAGAGGGGTTGGGGGAGAGGTCAAAAAAGGTCTTGTCAAACTCACGTTAAATAGACCACGCGGTAGGGGCACAGCATTGCTGATATGTGTCAACTTCAACTGGAAATAGCTTATCTGTTGGCTGATATCCCCGCCCAAAAATAAATTTTCCGGCTTTTAGCTTAAGTCTACTGAAGTAGACTGGAGATTTTTAGTCATCTTCAGATGACTTTCGCTATGAGGCAGGAATTTCAATTCCCGACGGATAAGGGGTTTGGCGCTAAGTTGACACTAATGAGCAATGCTGTGCCCTGACAACAGATGTGGTTCAAATACATGATTTCTGCTGTAAGTTCCGTGCGGCATTTTCATCAGCATGAATAAAGCTTTAAACTAAGAAATAAGCTGTCAATTTGAATAAATTTACCTCCCTCTCTCTAGTTTGTAGCTGATGAAATTAAGCAGCATACCAAAACCAGCATCATGTATTGACTTGGTTAGTTTGGTACGTTAAATATCAGCATTTATCTGCAAATTTGACGATTTTAGAAAGTTTTTTGTTCTTAGCAAGATATATATTTAAGATTGTACAAAATCACCAAAAGTTAATCATTTAGAGTAAATTTACCTCTTTAGAAGTGGATAATTTGCGTACTAGGATAGATGAAAATTATATAAGTAAAAGCTTAGGCTTTAGAAGCAATTGTTTATAAGTTTAGTATCTGAAGTTAATTTCTGATGCAAAGTGAATCAATTAAAAGCACTACAACAACAGAAAGAAAAAACTTCTAATTCAAGTTTTATTTGTTAGGAGGTTTATGATGCGAATTGCTCAAGTAGCTCCACTGTGGGAAAGAGTTCCACCTCCAGCTTATGGTGGCATAGAGTTAGTAGTAGGGTTACTGACTGATGAATTAGTCCGGCGCGGACACGAAGTAACTTTATTTGCATCGGGAGATTCGATTAGTCTAGCAAAACTAATTTCAGTTCATCCCCGCGCTCTCAGACTCGATCGCACAATCAAAGATTACAGCACTTACGAGATGCTGAATCTAGCTTCGGTGTATGAACGTGCAGAAGAGTTTGATATTATTCACTCCCATATTGGTCATGGGGCACTGCCTTATGCAAATCTAGTAAAAACTCCTACAGTTCACACGTTGCACGGTACTTTTACCCCTGACAACGAAAAGATTTTTAGTTTTGGGAAAAAACAACCCTACGTCAGTATTTCCAATTCACAACGAGAACCAAGATTAGGGTTGAACTGTATAGCAACGGTTTACAATGGGATTGATGTTAACAGTTATAAGTTTCACTCCCAACCAGAAGATCCTCCTTACCTAGCATTTTTAGGTCGGATGTCTCCAGAAAAGGGAGTGCATTTAGCCATAGAAATTGCAAAACTTGCTGGTTGGCATTTAAAAATGGCGGGTAAGATAGATGTCGTTGATGTGGAATATTTTGAGAAGGAAATTAAACCACATATCGACGGAAAGCAAATAGAGTATTTAGGTGAAGCCAACCATGCTCAAAAAAATGCCCTGATGGGAGGTGCAGTAGCAACTCTGTTCCCCATCACTTGGCGGGAACCCTTTGGATTGGTGATGGTAGAGTCAATGGCTTCCGGTACGCCAGTGATTGCGATGAAATTGGGTTCTACTGAAGAGGTAATTTCCCACGGAAAGACGGGTTTCCTCTGCAATAATATTCAAGAGTGCATCAGTGCGATCGATCGGGTAACAGAGTTAGACCGCTATGCCTGTCGTCGCTATGTTGAAAACCTTTTTAGCGTTGAGCACATGACTGATGGTTATGAGGCAGTTTATCAACAGATAATAGCAGAACGATTTTCTCAGAATGGACGTTTCCGTAGTTTGCTTAGTTTAGGTAGCAGCCAAATTTAAATATGGTATTTGTGTAATCTTAGATGTTTTTAACTAGGTAGAATACAGATCGTTGTAAGGGTGTGCAGCTAGCTGTGCGCCCTACCAAGTCACGCGATCGCTCTCCATTTTTCTAAAGTTCTAGCACTCACTCCTGGAACTTTTCCTAAGTCTTGTCAAGATATAAATTGTTGCTGTTGACGACTAATAATTATTTGCTGTGCTAATTTTTGATCCCCGCCAGGAAGAGTTGCTAATTCTGCTAAACTTGCAGTGTTAATATTTACTTTTTGAATTACTTTTAACTCAGTTTATGAAGAAGTTTTTATTTGAGGACATCGTGTTTGCTCTAATTTAATTTTTTGTTGAATTGCTGGTGGTAAGCCTGGTTTTACTTTGGCATAAAGACGAGCAAATTCTCGCATATAATGGGCAGCAACTACCGGATTTTCAATCACTACAAGCGTCTCATCGTTACCATTATTGGCCGCATCTGACCAATTATGAGAACCTGTAATTACTGTTTGACTATCAATAACAGCAAATTTGTGATGCAATAAATCGCCTTTGGGTAATACAGGTACACCTACGGTAGTAATTGGATTTGACCAAGGATGATTGTCAACTTCATATTTACATTTGTTACTAAGAGCAACCCCCATCATATCTAAGGCTTCGCTATAAGGACGATAAGCAAATTGTGGTTCAATTAAAGCGCGAATTTGCACACTTTCTTGATGGCGTTTTTCTAAAATATTGGCAAGAGGCTGTTCGGAAAAGACAAATAACGCCATATCAATAGATTTGGTTGCTGAATCTAAAGTTTTACCAATTAAACCATTACTACTGTTACTCCAAAGTTGAGTTGGAGAAGTCGGCGAAAATTGCACAGTAATTTTGGTGTTACCTAAAGTTATTTGTTTAGGTAAACGCATCGGTTTTTTCAAACCAAATCGACTATCTGGTTGACCTCCTGGGCCATCACCCCACATAATATTAAACTCTTCTGTAAATAAAGCAGCTAATTCTGGGCTGTCAATCTGCAATAAATTATTGGCATTGCCTAAACTGCTAAGATTTGTAAAATCACCAGAAGTATCACTTAATGTAAAGTTGGCGGAAGTGATAATTACAAGGCGATTGTCTACAATCACAAATTTATGATGCATCAAGCTGCTACCCGCTGAACCATCTGCTCGATCGTCTATCCAGGGAATTTGGGCATTCTGCAAAATTATTAAAGCATCTCTTTGATTGATTTCGGCTGGACTAAGTTGATTATCTTGGTTAAGATCGATAAATTTGCGAAATTCGTTGTAACGTTCCTGTTCTCTTTTATCTAACTTACCTACTTCAGCAGATGTTAAGCTACTCCAAGGTCGGCTATAGGTATTTTCTAAAATGATTCTGACTTTTACCCCAGCTTTTTGTCTATCAACCAATGCTTGGGCAACTTTGGGTAAACGTAGTTCTTGCACCGCTACATCTACTGTAGATTTAGCTTGTGTAATAGCATCGACAATCTGTTTTTCTAAATCATCCCCCAGACGAGTTTGCTGACGGTAAGCTTCTTGATATTCTGAAGACTCAGAATGGTTAAAGTAAGCTTGAATTAACGGGTCTTGTGGTAAGGGTGCTGGACGCTGATTGTAGGACTGGACTCGTTGACAACCCGCCAGAGAAAATATCAGTAAAAAGATAGATAAAAAATATCTTTGTCTAGAGATAAGTTGCACTGTAATCTGTTAAAAGTAGATTGAAAGTGGATAATTTATCATTCCCAAAATTTTGTGTTCTGAATTAAGTAGAGAAATAAGTTTCCAAGTAAAGGGAAAAATCTACTGCTAGATGTAAAATTACAAATATTTTTTTTAGAATTTGTCCACTAAAACTGTATATACTGACAAATCCGCAGTCTCTCACTAACGTGTGTTCTCACTATTATCGGTTTTATGCAAATTTATCTAGATTACAGCGCCACTACTCCGACTCGAAAAGAAGCGATCGCAGTTATGCAAACAATCCTGACTCAACAGTGGGGCAATCCTTCCAGTTTACATGAGTGGGGACAACGGGCGGCAACGGTTGTAGAACAAGCCAGAGTCCAAGTTGCTGGTTTAATTAACGCCGCTACCCCTGAATCGATCGTTTTTACCTCTGGTGGCACTGAGGCAGATAATTTGGCGATTATGGGTGTGGCTCGGTTGTATGCTGTTCCTCAACATCTAATTATTTCCAGCGTTGAGCATTCGGCAATTTCTGAAACAGCAAGGTTTCTAGAAACGTGGGGTTGGGAAGTTACGCGCTTATCTGTAGATATTAAAGGCAGAGTCAACCCCTTGGATTTAAAGGCGGCGTTGCGACATAATACAGTTTTGGTTTCTATAATTTACGGACAAAGTGAAATTGGGACAGTGCAACCGATCGCAGAACTGGGTAAGATAGTGCGATCGCATGGTGCTTTGTTCCATACAGATGCGGTGCAAGTTGCGGGACGCTTACCCATAGATGTGCAACAACTACCTGTAGACTTACTTAGCCTTTCTAGTCATAAAATATATGGGCCGCAAGGTGCAGGGGCGTTGTATGTGCGTCCTGGTGTGGATTTGATGCCCTTGCTGGGTGGTGGTGGACAAGAAATGGGACTGCGTTCTGGTACGCAAGCAGTACCGATAATTGCCGGATTTGGTGTAGCAGCAGAATTAGCAGCCGAAGAATTAGCTACAGAAACACCACGATTAATTGAGTTACGCGATCGCGCTTTTGCCCAATTAACTGAAATTCCTGGTTTAATTCCTACAGGGGATGTTTGCGATCGTTTACCTCACCATATCAGTATGTGCCTAGAATACGCTGATGGCGAAAAACTTAGCGGTAAAGCCTTGGTACGACAGCTGAACCTTGCTGGTATTGGTATCAGTGCTGGTGCTGCCTGTCATAGTGGTAAACTTAGCCCTAGTCCGATACTTTTAGCGATGGGCTATTCCGAAAAAGCTGCTTTGGGGGGAATTCGCATCACATTGGGGCGTGATACAACGGAAGCTGATATAGATTGGACAGTAATGGTGTTGAAGCAAGTTTTGCAAAGGCTAACACTGGATTTATCTTTAGTTAAGCGTTGATCGCTCATACTAAAATTGAGATACAGCATTTGTCGGAGTGTTTTCTATGTCACTGCAAGAGCTTAAAGAGCAAGCCCGTCAACTGCCACCAAGCGATCGCCTTGAACTCGTCCGTGCGATTATTGAATCCTTGCAAGATGTTCCAACCCAATCACCTGAGCGATCGCGCATCATCAAGCAGATGAAAGGTTTATTGAAGACTGACCAGCCAGCGCCAACTGATGAACAAGTGGAGTTCATGCTAGAAGAGCGTCGGGTGGAGAAATATCTTTAATGAGAGTTTTGATTGATACCAACATCATTTGAAATTATGTTACATGAGATAAGCTTATGTACGTTTTAAAATTGCTTCTAATGTACTGAAATTGTGACTGTCGCCTGTTGTACATCAATCTTTTGCAAAATCAAATCTTGCATTTGTCGATTAAATCGCTTTAGTTTATCAACATTTTCTCCACAAAGCTGCCAATATTTTTGATAATCGTAGGTTACGAGCCACAAATGATCGTCAAACCCAACAACAAGCAGTTCATCTAACTTAATTGAATCATCTAGCTTGAGAGACTTACCAACATCAATGAATGTGCAATCAAAAACTTTTTGATTCGTTTGCAATGTTTGCTGTTTCTGTTGGACATTATCAAAACATTCTTCGATTTTTCGACTACTTCCGTTAGATAGTTTAAGCAGTTGAACCCATTGTCCAAAGTCTAGATTGAACAGCCATTCCTTAAAAATTGGATATTCTGTTTGAGGATAAAGCGTCTGATAAGCGTTGCTTAAAGTAATAGCAATCTGACGATCATAAACACCTAAGCTGATTGCATAAACTGCTGATGTAGTTGACACGCCATGAGTCACAAACGAGGTGAGGCTATTAAAAACGTTAGGAATTTTTTGATTGTTAAAATAAAATCCAATATGCCTGATTAGTGAGTCAAATCCCCAAGCAAAAGCATGAGTCACTTTTTCCAGTTTTTTGACGACAGTTTCTGTTTTACCCTCGAAATATAAATCTGCTAATTCTTTATAATCTTTACCCTGAAGCCACCCTATAAGTGGCTCAATACTGTCAAGCTTTAAACCTTCTGTCAGTTCTGGGATTTTTTTGAACACATCATAAGACTCCTGCCAAAATGTTATGGGCAAATCACTTACGGCAGTGTAGTTGTCAATTTCTCCAACAAGTTTTTGTGCATAGGCTGTTATCACTTGATTACTACCTACGCTTAACCCTGTAAGGTTAAACAACTTACGCTGTTGGATATCCGTTACTTCATTTTTCAGCAAAATTATTCTTGCCTTTAGCGCATTCTTGAATTCAAGCAATACATCCTCAATATCTAGAGACTGTACATGACACAGCAGTTTCTTAAAAATAAATTCGACCTTTTCCTCATCAACTTCATCAAGACAGGATTCTAGAATCCATGCCAAAAGTTGTGAATCCAGATAAGATAAAATTTCAGTCTGGTTCTTGCTTGCTAGAGTTTGCTTTTTCTTTGTCCAGTGTTCATAGTCATTGCCAGCCTTTCTGAACTGGCTTGTTGAGGCTAATGACCATAGAGAAAGGAAATCCTCAGTTGTCTCAAGCGACAATAACCTTGATTGTGCCAAATGCTTTATACCTGAAACAATAAAACTTTCTGATACTTCTGTCGGCGCTTCCTGGCGAACTCGTTCCAAATCCTTGCTGTCACAAAAGATAATGTGACCTTCTGTTTCACAACCTGCTCGTCCTGCTCGTCCAACCGCATTGGCGTACTGGGCCATGCTAATCATGTTGTCCATTGACAAAGAATGGACGATTACATTCTTGATTGGCAGATTAACACCTTGTGACAAAGTGGTTGTAGAGACAATAAGTGGAATGATGTTATCGCGCACTGCATTTTCTATACGCCGCCTAACAACATTAGGGAGTTCAGCATGGTGATAGCAAAATCCGAGTGCAATAGCTTTCACAAGTAAATGTTCAGAGCCAAGTAGTTCACCACATTCATCTGCAATTTGTTGCATTTCTGGTGAAACCGCTAAAGGCTGCTTTTGCAAAAGTGAGATTAAACACTCAGCAATGGCTTCAACGATTGGTTTGGTTGTTGTAAAAACCAAGGTAGAGCCAGTTTGTGTGTAATATATAGCCAGTCGTGCTGCGACCTCAACGTATGATCGATAAGATTTGCCATTTCTATTCTTCATAAGACTTCTAGGTTTCAAGAAAGGCAATGGCACGAAGAAGTTATCGGATGGATAATCACCTGTCTGGGGCAAATAACAAACTGTTGCTCTTGTAGTTTGGCTCCATTCAAAGAAGCCCAACCGTTGCTTTGTAGGTCGCCAGTCTATTTTGACAACATTGTTTTCATTTCCAGAAAGCCACTGGGCGAAATCACTAGTATTGTTAATAACCGCTGAAATCCCAATCACTCTGGCGTGATTCTTTTCTGCAATAGTCAGCAATCTTGAGTAAATTAACTCCTGCCGAAGACTTCTAGGATTTGCGGCAGCAGAATCATGCGCCTCATCAATGATGATGAGTGCAAGCTTACTTTTGAACTCTTCGCTATTGCGGGTAAGCAAATCTAATTTTTCAGGAGTTAGAACAAACACCTGATTGTCTTGTAAAATATCCTCTTCCAATTGACTAAAATCATATCCACCATAGAGGATAGAAACAGCTATATTGACGCGGGATAAGCTTGTGGACAGGCTGCTTTCCACCTCATACGCCAAAGCTTTGGTTGGAACAACGTAAGCACAGACTTTATCAGGTTTATCTTTGAGCGAACGGTAAATTGCCAGCTCAACAGTTTTGGTTTTACCTGCACTTGTTGGCATGGCAATAACAAGGGATTTATCCGTCAACAAACCTTCATGCAAAGCTTTCTGCTGCGATTTCCACATTGACATCATGGGAAATTTACCAAGAGTACAAAGGAAGCG
This sequence comes from Nostoc sp. DSM 114160, assembly GCF_053470305.1. NCBI lineage: Bacteria > Bacillati > Cyanobacteriota > Cyanophyceae > Nostocales > Nostocaceae > Nostoc > Nostoc sp. DSM 114160. Next base: position 1,218,695 of record NZ_JBPFGO010000001.1, read on the forward strand.
CAGGTAAAGCTTCCATTCGGCATTCATGTCAGGAACATGAGGACTGACAAGCCTTTGTGTTGAATGGTTGATTAAACTTTGCAAATACTTGCCTATAGAGTTAAGTAAAACGTAGGAGTGATAATCACTAACCGTTGCATATTGTTTACCTGCCGCTATTGTCAGCTTAAGAATTTCTGTCTGATGTGATTCATTTCCTGTACGCAGGTATTGAGTAAAATTTGCGAAGGCTTTTGCTGTTAGCCAGTCACCGATATCAGCAATTTTAGCGGATACTAAATCCATCCATTCTTCTTCTTCCAATGGATAATCAGATGATTCTAATTCCTTCTGAGCGAATTTAAAAAAGAACTGTGCCAAAGCATCTTGTAATTGGCTTATTTCGCCAGTTAGTAGATAGGTCAGCAAAATTCTTGGAGTATTCGAGAGTAAGACATCTTTAATATCTTGTCGATATAGAATTTTTGATACTAAGACTTTAGCGTTGGCATTATATCCTGCGATACTGTACAATAATGCGCTAGTAACAATATTTTCTACAGCAATATAAGCTTGGCCATCTTCAATTCTAAGAATCGCCAATCTCTCATGAATAACAGCGGATTCCTTGAGTACCTTTTCTGCTTCTTCAGAACCGTCCATCAAAAGGTTATAGCCTGTTAATGCTAGAAAGTTAGCTGCTTTTTCTAGTTTAATAGGATCATATTTATAAGAAATAAACTTTCTTTGCTCATTCCTCAAATCGATTGTTAATGCTTCTGAAGCTAGCTGATTATGTTCTTTCTTAAAATCAGAGTTGTTGAGTAAATTCACAATATCTTTTAGCTCATCAATCTCAATAGAAGGAAATGATAATTTTGAAGGTTCTTGATTTTTTTGAGAATTAACTAAATTTTTCTGATGAGCTATCCAGTTTGGAATGAGAAATGCGTTAACAGTCAAAGGAGTTGTAATACCTTCGACAACAGCATCAAAATATTGTTCTTTCCATTTTTCTTGCTCAGTCACAACAACTGCCAGATATTCTGTGCGATATGAATAAGTATAGGTATCATTAAATCTATTAACCAGTTTTGCCTCGTTGTATCGTCCAGCCCCTCTAAGAACATTGATGATAAAATCCAGAAGTGTAACTAAACCTTCCTGAACTTTAAGCAAACCCTCACTAGCCTTTTTAACAGCTTCTTTCGGATTGCTACCGTAATTTTTAACTTCTGTGACCAGTAATGCTTGTGGTATTCCATTAGCATTGAACTTTAGCCCCAGTACATCATCACCATGCATTGCCATTTTTCTATTAGTGGCAAAACGAAGCTTAAAAACGGGAATCTTGTAGTCCGTACAACCTAATATATAAGAAGAGGCTATTGCTTCACCTATAGTGCCATTCCATACCTGCACACTACCTTGTGTCATTTGGTGAAGGTCTTTAAGAACTGACTCTAACCCGTCTTCTTTCAACTTCTCTAGCTCTTCAATGATGCCTTGGGGATGCCGACAGAAATAGGGAATTATCAGTTGCAAGTGGCGTAAAAACGTTTCAATGTTTTTTAGATTAACTTTTTGTCTTTCAAAATCTTTGGCAATAGACTTGGCATAAGAGACCAAAACTAGATTAGCAGTGAAGTCTTGTAGAAAAGGCATTTTGAAATAATGAAAAGTACTAGCTGGGTATAGTTACTTATTACTAACATAATACACACTGAAATGTCTTGTTAATGTATATCAACTTATCAGTAGGACTAGCCCTTTAAAGGTAGATGAGCTTTTTGTGGGGTTACTCGTTATCGTATGCCTACTCAAAAAAAGTCAATACTGGAACAATGGAAGTAATGCTAAAGCGATATAATAAACCACCTTACCTAATAGTCTTAAAGATGCGATCGCCTTTAGCACGTAGAACCCTTCACTACCGTCACATTCTTTAGCAGAACTGCTAAGGCGATATGTCACTATCACCGCAAGCATCACTCCAGTTTTTACAAATAAGTACAATTTTGAGCGTGTCTCCCATGCGATCGCAATTCTCATGCAAGTTTCTGAGTAAAAGCGGTATTTATGCAGTTTGCGAGCACTTTCGGCAAGAAATAACTGGCCATAAACGATCGCCTTTACCATATTGATCCTTTCGTCACCATCATATTCCTCGGCAGGACTGCTAGGATTTCCATAGATTCGATTTAACAATGAGCTACTCAACCAAGTTTCAGAGTTGCATTTATCAAATTTCGTGCTAACCAGACCAGAAATATTAGCTAATTTCAGGATATATAACACCATGAACACTGCTAAACTCACCACTGATGGTACTCACCAAATCGTTATTTTACCCGAAGACTTTCAACTTCCTGGGACTGAAGTTTATATCAAAAAAATTGGTAACGCCATTGTCCTGATTGCCAAAGACAACCCTTGGGAATCCCTCATTGATAGTCTAGACAATTTTTCTGATGACTTTATGACTACCAGAGTTCAGCCAGTTATTGACACTAGAGAAAGTTTTTAAATGCGATACCTGCTTGATACGAACATCTGCATTTACCTGATAAAGCAAAAACCCCAAAAAGTACTGGATAAATTTCAAACCCTTAGCATTTCTGATGTTGGTATCTCGTCTATCACCGTTGCTGAACTCGAATACGGAGTTGCCAAAAGCCAACAGCAAAAGAAAAACCGCATTGCCCTAATGCAATTTCTGCTACCTCTAGAAATTGTCGAATTCAATCAAGCATCTGCAACGATTTACGGCAGCATTAGAAGCGATCTCGAAAGTAGAGGACTTATTATTGGTGCAATGGATATGCTCATTGCTTCTCATGCGCTGAGTTTAGGAGTTATCCTAGTCACCAATAATGTGCGAGAGTTTTCTCGTATTCCTACGCTCCTATTAGAAAACTGGGTTGAGTAGTTGTCAATATGCGAGATGTGATGATATTACGTTACTGGCATCCTGTAATATCAATCAAAATAACTTTAAGCTCAATCAAAATCAGCATCATGAGTATTATCGTCTTCGGCAGCATAAATATAGACTTGGTAGCAACAACCCCCCGGTTGCCAGTCGCAGGAGAAACGTTACTAGGAGAAGATTTTTTTAAAGTTTCGGGAGGGAAAGGAGCCAATCAAGCCGTAGCATTAGCAAAATTGGGCATTCCTACCCACATAGTAGGGCGTGTAGGTGCAGATGATTTTGGTAAAGAACTTGTTAACAATTTGCAAGCATCTGGTGTGCAGACTGATAACATTTTTGTGGATAAAACTGTTAGTTCTGGAGTCGCTATTATCACCGTGAGTCAAGCTGGTGAAAATCAAATCGTCGTTATTCCTGGTGCAAATGGGCACGTCAATCAAGAAGATGTAGAACGATTATCCCACTTTTTACCAGCAGCTACAGCACTACTTTTACAACTAGAAATTCCTATTCATGCCGTGATTGCTGCTGCAAAAGCCGCAAAAGGTGCAAATATAAAAGTAATTTTTGACCCCGCACCCGCACAATCTAATTTACCAGATGAATTGTATCCATTGGTGGACATTATTACACCGAATGAAGTTGAAGCAGCGCAGTTGGTTGGTTTTCCTGTGAATGGAGAAGAACAAGCAGCTAAAGCAGCTGCGGTTTTATTGCAACGGGGTGTGAAATGTGCGATCATCAAACTGGGTGCTAAGGGTGTTTTTTGTGCGACTGCTGAAGAAGAGTTTTTTGTACCCGCATTTTCAGTTCATGCAGTTGACACAGTAGCCGCAGGCGATGCTTTTAATGGTGGTTTAGCGGCGGCACTTTTTGAAGGACTTTCCTTACATCAAGCAGTTGTTTGGGGTGCAGCAGCAGGTGCTTTGACAGCAACAAAACCAGGCGCACAAACTTCGCTACCGGATAGGTTTACATTTGATGCATTTCTTAAGGAAAGGGGAATGAATGGTGGTATTGAATAATTCGTAATTCGTAATTCGTAATTCGTAATTACGTTTTGTGACGAGGATTTAGATTTAGGCTTCAATTCGTTCTGCGGTCGTTAGCCAGGGTACTTAAACCCCCAAACTAGTTAAAAAAGGCATAGATAAACAGGTAAAATACTTATCTGATAGGGATTGGCAGAAATATTAGTGCAAAGCTTCTGAACGATGTAGGGTGTATAGCAGCAGAAATGCAGATAGGAAAAGTGAGGAATTAAGTATGGCACTATATCTAGATTCAGCGATCGCATCGGAAGCTGAAGTTGTTAAGCTTTGGGGATGGGTAAAAGGCATCACCACAAATCCCACGCTGTTATCTCAAAGCGATACTCCACCAGAAACCACGCTCAAAAAGTTGGTTGCCTTGACAAATGGGCCGTTATACTACCAACTTATGGCATCTGATAAGGCTGGTATGCTAGCTGAAGGTAGAAAAGCTTTCGAGATTATTGGTTCACAAACAATTTTGAAGATTCCCGCAACACCGTTAGGGTTTGAAGTGGTGGCGAGTCTCTCACCAGAAATTACCTGTTCGGTGACAGCGATTTATAGTGCAGCACAGGCAGCAGTAGCACGGGAAGCAGGAGCTAAAATTGCCATAGCTTATGTAAATCGAGCTACCCGATTGTTAGGTGACGGTATTGCCTTGGTGCGGGATATGGCTAGCGTACTCAAAGGTAGTGATACGGAAATCTTGGCAGCTAGTATCAAATCTCCTGAAGAAGCAGCCGCATCGTTGCAAGCCGGAGCGGATCATTTAACTTTACCATTGGCAATGTTGCAGGCGATCGCAACTCATGAATTCTCACAAAAAACCGTTGAAGAATTCGCGAAAGGAGGCATCGGTTTAAGTAATTCGTAATTCGTAATACTTCGGCTCCCTTCGACTACGCTCAGGGCAAGTCGCTCAGTACAAGTTCGTAATTTGTATGCGTTCAATAAGTGAATTTAGCTAAACTATAAAAATCAAATTTACTCAACATTTCTAAAAAGGTGAATACCGCAGGTACTTGCAAAGCATTAGATAAAGTTGCAGTTGCAATGACTCTTTCAAGTGGTGCAGGTAAACTATATACTTGCACCTTTGGCGGAATGGGTACAGCTGCTAAACGAGGCATAATAGCTGCTCTCAGTCCTTGATTCACCATGCTAACGACTGTGGAATCTTCTTGAATGTCGCTAGCAGTATGAATTGGAATTGCCAAAGTCTTCAGATGGTTGTGAAGAATGCGTCCACAGGGTGTACAAGGAAGCAAAACTGGCGGATAGGCTGCGATGTCTTCCCAAGTGATTTGCGGACTGCTAATTTTGCTATCTGGTGGTAGTAAAGCTACATACTCATCCCGAAAAATTTCCCAAGTTTCAAATTCTTCACCAGTTGGCAAACAGGTAATACCAATATCGGCACGTCCATCATGCAAACACTGCTCTACATCCGTGAAAGCAGCACACTCTATGATTGTGACAGCAATTTCTGGGAATTGATTGTGAAATTGAGCGATCGCTTTTGGTAATAGATGAGTAGCGACGCTGCGAAAAGCTGCAATTCGCACATGACCACCGTGTAAACCTTTATGTAGGTTGGCTTCCTGTTGCATCATATTTAGATGCTCCATTGCTTGACGCGCATGATACAAAATACGCTCTCCAGCAGGTGTCAGCACAGCACCGTGACGACCTCTCGCAAATAATGGCACACCCAATTCTTCTTCTAGGGTGGCGATCGCATGACTAATTGCAGGTTGGGAAAGCTGCAATTCTAAGGCTGCCTCACTAAAGTTACCACGATCTGCTACTGCAACTATGGCTCGGAGTTGGGAGAGTTTCATAGGCAATCGATGAGAACAAGGTATACATATTCTGACTTTATTGTGGCAAAAAGGTTGTATTACTGATTTTTCATATCTATAAATCCCATTTATAGAACCTATGCAAGCCATGATTTGATTCCTAACTGAGATGTTGTTACTGTTTTATTTACTGAGCAATTTTCAGGAATAATTCTATGAACAATAACATTAAGTGTCTATCAAAAGAAGATATAGAAATAAATTGTAGTCCATTATTCCAGAGAAAAAGCCACTCAAACTTCTGGAAATCTCTGTATTTGATTTGGGAAAATTTTGTCAAAAAACTCCTAGCAGATCGTAATGAATTACAAGTTTGGCAAAAGGTTGACCGCCACGGTAATATCTATTGGCAAGCTTACGACCCTGTAACCGGAAAATCTTTTTCATCAGGTTCCGAAACTGATGTGTCTATGTGGATTGAACAACTTTATCGATATTAAAAATATGACACAACTTACTTTGGTAATCGGCAACAAAAATTATTCATCTTGGTCGCTTCGTCCTTGGTTAGCGATGAAACAATTTGGTTTAGACTTCAATGAGATTCGGATTCCTCTCTACAACAACCCAGATTTTTCATCGAAAATTCGGCAATACTCGTCATCAGGAAAAGTACCTGTGTTATTGCACGATAGACAAACAGTGTGGGATTCTCTTGCTATTTGTGAATATTTAGCTGAAACATTTCCAACCCTGCAATGGTGGCCAGAGGATAAGGCTGCAAGAGCATTAGCTCGTTGTATCAGTGCAGAAATGCACTCAGGGTTTCAAAACTTGCGTCAGAATATGCCAATGAACTGCCGTACTAAATATCCTGGTAAAGGTTTAGAACCCGGCGTACAACAAGACATTGACCGCATTACTACTATCTGGCAAGAATCACGTCAAAAGTTTGGGACTGGTGGCAATTTTTTGTTTGGTAATTTTACGATTGCCGATGCGTTTTTTGCTCCAGTTGTCCTGCGGTTTGTCGCCTATGATGTGCAGTTAGATACTATTTCTAGAGATTATGTAGAGTCAGTTTTAGCACTTCCAGCAATGCAAGAGTGGATAAATGCAGCAAAGAATGAGACAGAAATTATTCCCCAATATGAGTTTTAGTTAACTAGTAAAGAGCGAGAATATGACCTGTAAAAACATTTTCATTCGATATGCAAATAAAAGAGATATTCCTGCAATTATGGAATTGATTTATTTGAAAGCCGAATTTGATGGTTGTCCTGAATCTTTAGAAGCAAATCCTCAAAAGCTAGAAATTGATTTATTTGGAGACAACCCCCTTGCTTTTGTTCTTTTGGCTGAGGTTGATGGCTATACTATTGGGTTGGCAACTTATCACTTTATCTATTCAACTTTTTTAGCAAAACCTGGAATTTGGCTGGATGATTTATATGTCAAAGCTGAATACCGAAGCCACCGAGTTGGTCAGGCACTCATGCTACGCTTGTGCCAGATTGCCAAAGAAAAAGGTTGTGGCAGAATCGATTGGACTGTAGCTGTGTCTAACGAGCGTGGAATCAATTTTTATGAAAGAATAGGTGCAAAGATTATGAATAAAGTAAAAGTATGTCGCTTAGATAGTCAGATATTATAGTAGGGTGTGTATTACAATACTCACGCTTACAAATAAGATTGATGGATAAAATTGAGTCAGTTTTGGCACTTCTGAACCTAAAAATATTAATTGCATCATCTCTATTACTCATTTTCCTTTCTGGTTGTACAGATTGTGAGGCTAAAAAAACTTCAAATCCTAATCACATAAAGCAGTTGCTAGCAACTAAAAAATGTCCCAAGTGTGACTTAGGTGGTGCAGATTTAACAAATGCTGATTTAGCTGGAGCAGATTTAAGAGAAGCTGAACTGACAGATGCTAAATTAAATGGTGCAAATTTACAAGGAGCCGATCTACGGCAAGCAGAGATGCGATGGACTGATAAATCTGAAGACGATCGTGGAGAATCTGGATTCTCAGAAATGGGTGATATTGATTTTAGTTGTAATGTAGACTATAAAGTTTCGTTAGAGAAAGTTAACTTACAATCAGCTAATTTTTCTGATACTAATCTCTCTGGCTTGTTTATTTCTGATAGTAATCTCCATGCTGCGAATTTAAGTGGTGCTAACTTCAAAGGTACGTATTTTAGCAAAGTAGATTTAACGGGAGCAAATCTAAATCAAGCTAATTTATCTTACACGAGCTTCGGCAATGTTAACCTTCACTCGGCAAACTTACAAAATGCTGATTTAAGCCACAGCGAATTAATCGTCGATGTAGACTTAAGAAATGTAGATATGAGTGGTGCTAGATTAAATGTCGCAAAATTGGATGGAAATGATTTAAGAGGTGCAAACCTCCGTGATGTTGATTTTACTCAAAGTAGCGTAGATAGAACAGACTTTCGTCATGCTAAAAATCTGACAACCGAGCAGATTAAATTGGCAGAAAATTGGGAAGAAGCAGTATATGACGAAGAATTTCGCGCCAAATTAGGACTACCTGCTTGCAAAACTAGGTTAGGTAAATATTTGGGAGATCCTTTCATTTTTAGTAAAATTAAGAAAGGATGTTTTCAAAGATAATCAGCTTATTTTTGAGACTTAAAGGTAATTTTTCCCAACCATTAAGGTAAAAGGTTGTAAAAAGTTGCCGTCCAAGAGGCAGAAATGCTTATTTATTTCTAAAGAATAATTGCAACCTTTGTACCTCTGTTTGAATTATAATCTAATTACAAGAGTCTATTTAAAAAGTAAATCTAAAGAGGAACAGTTGGGCTACCTAAGGATTTACTTGATAAATGGTCTTTAAATCCATTTAGATATTAGTAATGCCTAATATTCAAGAACACGTAAATACTCTTTTTACAAAATTTATTCCTGGTTATAGATTTTTCCGTTTACAAGAACTCACAATTGATAAAAATAATTCAATCCAAACAGAAATTAATAGTCAATCAATTAAAATTCTCAGTTGGAATATTGCTAAACAAAACTATAATAACGCTTGGTTAGAAGATTTTTCCAAAATAATTGGAACTTATCAGCCAAACCTCATATTTTTACAAGAATTTTCTTTAAAATTAGAAGCAGAGGAATGGGCAAAATGGTTGAAAATGAATTGGAGTTTTGCTCCTAATTTTGTAGATATTCATCATCAAACTTATTCAGGAATCTTTACAGCCTCGACAATCAACCCAATTACCAAAAAAGTTATAGCTACTAAACATTATGAGCCAATTGTTAAAACTCCTAAAATTTCTTTAATTACTGAGTATCTGCTATCTGAGCAAAATACAACTCTGATGACAATCAATACTCATTTAATAAATTTTGTAGATATAAATAAATTTAAAATCCAACTAAATGAATTAGAGCAAGCCTTATCTATACATCGAGGGCCACTAATATTTTCAGGAGATTTCAATACTTGGAGTCGCAAAAGAGCAGTTATTCTCAATCAAGTAACAACTCAATTGGGATTAACGCCTGTAATTTTCGCACCTGATGAGAAGGAGAAAATTAAACGCTTTCTGTTATCACCTCCTTTAGATCATATCTTTTATCGAGATATCAGTGTGAAGAAAGCCAGTGCTAAAGTGCTAGACCAAATTTGTTCATCCGATCATAAGCCATTGCTGGCAGAATTTACTTATACCAATACTCAAAAAAATTAAGATGCTTGTAGATGCTGGTGTTCTAGCTATTTTTAGCACAGCTACAGTTGTTGTTCATTGCGTGGGAGTTATACATGCAGCCCATGCAGTGATGAATGTGCGTTCTTCTCAAGGGGCAATTGCCTGGAGCATTTCTCTCATTACCTTTCCCTGGTTAACGATTCCGTTGTATTGGATTTTAGGAAGAACTAAATTTCATGGATATGCTGAAACACTGCGCTCAGTCTATGCACAACACTATAAGCTTTTTCATTCTACTTATAACGAACTGATTAAATTTCAGGTTGCACCACCAGATAATCTAGCCCAGTTGCAACCCTTAGCAGAGGCTTTTACAGACATTTCTTTCACATCAGGGAATGCTGCCGAATTACTGATTAATGGTCAGCAAACCTATGAAGCGATGCTGAAAAAGATTGCATCGGCGACGAATTATATTTTGTTTCAATTCTATACTGTTAACGATGACGAATCAGGTAATGAATTTAGAGAAGCGTTGATTGCTAAAGCCAATCAAGGAGTAAGCATCTATTTTCTCTACGATGAAATTGGTTCCAAGAAATTATCTCGCCCTTATATCCAATCTCTACAACAGCATGGAATTGCAGTGAGTGCATTTAACACCACCCAAGGGTCAGGGTAATCGGCTCCAATATAATTTTCGCAATCATCGCAAAATTTTGGTGGTGGATGGAGAAATCGCATTTGTCGGTGGACTAAATATTGGTGATGAATATTTAGGAAAAAATCCTCGCTTGAGTCCCTGGCGCGATACTCATATTATGCTTGAAGGCCCAAGCGTACAAAGCCTACAAAACTCCTTTGTACGAGATTGGTATTGGGCAACTCGAAAACTTATCGAAGTTAACTGGCAGGTAAAAATTAATCAAGAGACTAATCAAACTGTATTGATACTTCCTACAGGCCCCGCAGATCGTCTGCCAGCTTGTAAGCTTTTTTTCGTCGAACTAATTAATCAAGCTCAAACTCACCTGTGGATTGCTAGTCCATACTTTGTACCGGATGAGGCAACATTGTCAGCTTTAAAACTGGCAGCAATGCGAGGTGTCGATGTGCGAATTCTCTTACCAAATCGACCCGATCATTTATTTGTTTATTTATGTTCCTTCTCTTACTACACTGAAATGGAAAAAATCGGTATCAAGTTGTATCGTTACAAAAATGGGTTTATGCACCAGAAAATTATAGTCATTGATGAGAATTTAGCAGGGGTAGGAACCGTTAACTTAGATAATCGCTCTTTTGCCCTTAACTTTGAAGTTATGGGTTTTGTTACCGAGCCTGGGTTTGTCCAAAGTGTGAAAAAGATGTTAGAGGATGATTTAGCTGTCTGTGTTGCTGTCGATCTTAATGAGTACGATAAAAAACCTTTGTGGTTCAAGTTAGCTGTGAGAGTCTCTCGATTGCTGACTCCTTTACTTTAATCGCTAATATACGGATTAATAGAATAATCCATCAGGCAAAGTTAGAGTAATTTACTCAGTGGTGTTGCCAAACCGTCAAGGCTGACAAGATTTTTCTTCTGTTGATATTCTCTAACTCCTTCTTCGCCTTTTTTAGTAGCCCAGTTTACTAGAGTCTGTCGCTGACCTTGATATTCATAAAGTGGTACGCCAAAACCACAGGAAGTCTGGATTGTTTCAATGTCAGCGACGATAATTTGACGAGTTCCTGGTATCGGCAAAAATAGAGAATACAACGAGTCCCACTCTGGAGAATTCGGTAAAATGGTGGTTCCTTGACCGTAAAGACGCAAGATACACGGGGGTTCTTGAAAGGCACAAAACATGAAGGTTATCCGCCCATTTTCTTGCAAATGGGCTGATGTTTCGTTACCACTACCTGTGAGGTCTACATAACCTACTCGGTTGGGAGACAAGACACGAAAACAGTCTTGACCTTTAGGAGACAGGTTAACATGACCCGTAGGACTCAAAGGTGCAGAGCCGACAAAGAAAAGGTGTTGGGCAGCAATAAAGTCTTGCAGTTCTTCAGTAATACAGTCAAATAATTTAGACATAGACTGTCTGATTTATATTTACAAATTGATCGTTTTCTCAGCCTATGTCTTGGCTAAAAATCTAGCAAGGTATAATTACCGATGTCTGGTTTATCCCAAAAGAGTGGGGAGAACTGTTACTGTCTCATGTATCGACTAGCCATTTGGATGGCATCAGCAATATCGACATCGCCATCACCATCAGCATCCAAGAAGGAATTTAGGACAGGATTTCCGCCAGCTTGGGGATTTTGAGCATTGGCTCCTGATTGCAAAAACTTTAGCACCAAAGGTACTGCCAAAGGCAGCAATTGTTGAACGATACCAGCATCTAACCCAGTGCGTTGGGCTGCAACTTCAGCTACTTGCTGTTGTATCTGAGGAGAAAACAACGAATTGACGGCTTGGGGGTTGGCAGAAGTACCAGCATATTGACTGACTAAATTTTGTGTGGCTTCATTACCATCTGTAGCTTGTTTGTCTTGTAAAGCAGAACGTACTTGACCACCCACAACTGACAAAACTGATTGGATGGTAGAAGGATCTGCGCCTGTGCGATCGCTCAACTGCTGTACAGTATTAACAATGCTTCCTATTTCACCTAAGCTGCCCTGTTGATTGGGATTAGCGACAGCACCAAGAATTTGATCGAAAAGTCCCATAAGTTTGTTTCTCTCTTTGTTTTCAAAAACTTGCCAAAACTGGCTGGAAGTTTTTTGTGTACGCGGACTTTTGTAAGTCTACTAAAAGATTAAAACACGCAACCTCTAAATTTTAACCTATATCAATTCAATTAATGATTGCAACACATTCTTGAGTAAAGACGCGATGAATCGCGTCTCTACAAATGGTCTATTTGTCACATTCTTTTTTCAAATTGGTAAATAATTTTACCCAAATGTTTTTTTACTACAATTTGAGGTGCGTAGGCGAGCATTTACCGCAGGCATTGCTAACCCCAAACCTTTACTAATGCGTCGTTCGGAAAAAATAAATCGCTGTCTGAAAGATAGATGAACATTTTTCTACAGACAGCGATCGCAAAACGCTCAACTTATTTGCTTTACGCTAATGCTGCTACTTTCTCTAGTAAGCCTTGAAACAACCTCAAGCCATCACTACCCCCTAACATTGCGTCTGATGCCCTTTCTGGGTGCGGCATCATTCCCAACACATTGCCCCGGCGATCGCTAATCCCGGCAATGTTGTTTAGTGAACCGTTGGGATTCTCCCCTTCATAGCGAAATATGACTTGTCCGTTATCTTCAATTTTTGCCAGAGTGGCTGCATCAGCGTAGAATCGCCCCTCTCCGTGGGCAATGGGCAAAGTGATAACTTCACCAGTTGTATAAGCTTGCGTCCATAGATTAGTACGCTCAACTTTCAAGAGGACGCGATCGCAAATAAAATGTAAATCTCGGTTTCTAGTTAACACTCCTGGCAAAAGTCCAGCTTCAGTTAATACCTGAAAGCCGTTGCAAATACCGAGGACAAACTTACCCTTTTGGGCGTGTTCCACAATTTGTTGCATCACAGGTGAAAAACGCGCGATCGCACCACAGCGGAGATAATCCCCGTAACTAAAGCCACCAGGAATAATCACAACATCCAAATCAGCAATATCTGTTTCTTGATGCCAAACCATGCGAGTTGGTTGCCCCAGTAAATCTCTGGTTACATAAGCAACATCGCGATCGCAATTAGAACCGGGAAAAACAACAACACCGAATTTCATGATTAGTTAGGGGAGCAGGGGAGCAGGGGAGCAGGTGGTCACTGAGCGTAGCCGAAGTGGGAGCAGAGGAGGCAAGGGGGAGAAAGAATAATTAATGCCCAATGCCCCATGCCCAATGCCCTATACCCAATTCCTAAAATACCCCAGTTTGAGTTTCGACCTCAATTAATTCAAAGCGGTAATTTTCAATTACCGGATTTGATAGCATTTGGTCACAAATGGTATCAAGGTCTTGACGCGCTTTCTTCTCTTCAGTTGAGGTGATGGTGAGTTCAATGTACTTGCCAATCCGCACCTGGTCAACGTTATCGTATCCCAGTTGCTTAAGACCGGATTGTACTGCCACACCAGCGGGGTCTAAAACTGAAGGACGAAGGGTCACGAAAATTTTGGCTAGATACTTGGTTTGCACGGGCTTTTGCTGAATGCTGCGATCGCTATACTATAACTTTCTGTTCCAACTGAGTGAAAATAAGATTACGAAGCGGTTAAACTTAATCGATTGATTAGCTCATCCTAACAGCTTCAAACTACAGTGGCATACTTAAATAATTGTCTATGAAAGTCATACGCACCCGCAGTCAAGAGCGTATTTTCAACCTACTGAAAACTATCAAAAAAGGCATTTCTGCCCAAGATATTTACGTAGAACTACGTAATATCAATCAGAGCATGGGTTTAGCAACAGTTTACCGTTCTCTAGAAGCCTTAAAACTAGAAGGCATGGTACAAGTGCGAAATTTGGCTAACGGTGAAGCCCTCTATAGCCTAGCACAACAAGATAAACACCACCTTACCTGCTTGCAATGTGGCGTCTCAATTGCGATTAATCAATGCCCAGTTCATGACTTAGAAAACCAGTTAGAATCAAGCCATCAGTTTAAAGTTTTTTACCACACCCTAGAGTTTTTTGGGTTGTGCAATCAATGCCAGGTGAATCAAAGTACTGGAATTAGTCAATAGCCATACCAATTTTATGAGACGGATAAAGCGTGTTTTACTTCTGATTTCTGATTTCTGACTCCTGAATTCTGTTGTAATAAATGCTTTATTTAAACAAAACTCAACCAATTAAATACATCTGTAACTGTTAATTGCCAATTTTCCAAAACACTCAAAACGGGTAAGATATCTTGCTGTTCTTTTAATTCTGGTAATTTATTGGGTTCAAAAATCATGATGGATTCATCAGCAGAATCGAGTAACCAACCTAGCTTCGCTCCATTTTGAATCGAAAATGTAATTTTGTGGATAACTCGGTTAGGCGATTGTTCGGGTGAAAGAATTTCAATTATCCAATCTGGGGGAATCTCAAATTTATTTGTAATTTTTCCATTAGGAAGCAATGGAATTCTTTGCCATTCAAACACAGCAATATCTGGTACTATGGAACGACCTTTGAATGTACAGCGTAATTCAGGAAAGGCATAAGCAATTTTTTGTGGTTTAGCAATCTCATTAATAGCTATGATTAAACTGCTTTGTAAAGTACTGTGTTCTCCTTGCGGCATAGGCTTTTGGTATATTTTGCCGTTAAAATATTCGCTTGCTGGTTTTGTCTCTGGTAGTTTTAAGAACTCTTCTATATTTAATGCTGTAGTTGACTCAATAGATAAGGTCATAATTTACAACTTATCAAAGCTTGATTATTTGATCGCGAAAATAATTAGACAAGTAGCGCATAGGCATAGCCCATCGTAGACATCGCGCAAACTTACCGCTAGGTATCGCCTAAAATTTATTCTCTATCTTTCTTCTACCGTACCTATTTTTTATATATAGGACTAGTATTTGATTTTTGAAATTACTCGTAGAGGCAGGGAACAGGCAATAGGCAATAGGCAATAGGCAATAGGCAATAGGCAATAGGCAATAGGCAATAGGCAATAGGCAATAGTGAAGAAGAGGATTATAAGTGTACGGATTTTTTTCAGAAATCAAACCGGATTCCTATATCACAGAAGAAGATAGAAAACTACTCAATTCAATTACAATAATTTAAACAGGGAATTTTATTTTATCTTCAAATCTAACTACAGGAGTAATGGAGTGTTGAGAATTAGCGTTGAAGAAGCAGCTATAGATTTAAAATCTCTCTTAGAACGAGTAGCTAGGGGAGAAGAAGTAATTTTGCTAGACCAAGATAAAGCTGTAGCTCGTTTAGTTCCTCCGCTACAAAAGGAAGAACGATTAGCAAGTATGAAACAATTTCGTGATTCTCTTGCGATTAAGGGTGAGTCATTGAGCGCAACTGTCATCAATGCGCGTACAGAGGAACGTCGTTGATTTATTTAGATACAAGCGTTATCGCTCCTTTGTATTGGAGAGAAGCTTTGAGCGATGCAGTTGAACAATTATTACTCAATGAAACTGAAGTAGGTTTGAGTCAATTGGTTGAGGTTGAATTCGTTTCTGCGTTATCGCGTCGAGTCAGAATGCGAGAAATATCTCAGCAGGATGCAACAGCCATTGTAGAAAGGTTCCAAGCAGATTTAGATAGTGGATTTTATACTCAAATTGCGGTAGAAATAGTTCATTATAATTTAGCGCGTGAGTGGATTAGTCGATTTGATACACCATTGCGTACACTTGATGCTCTACATTTGACAATTGCATTTCAAAATAATATCCAATTGGTAACGGCTGATGAAGCTTTAGCAACAAGTGCTGAAATTTTAGGAGTTGAGGTTTTGTTACTGCGGTAAATCAAAGCATAACCAAGTCATTAGTCATTTGTCATTGGTCATTTGTCATTTGTTAGAAGGCAGAAGCAGGAGTTATTTTCTTCCCCTGCTCCTGTGCTCCTCTGCTCCCCTGCTCCCTATTCTTAACTAGAGCGATTGTTTTCTAATCCTGGGATTTGTTTGGAAAACAATTCGTTAGAGTTAACCTCACCATCTGAAACGACGGAGCGTATACCCTCTAAAGCAGCGGGAATGGAACGCGGATCTATAAAAATCACCTTGCTACTATCGCTTTTACCTATTGTCGCGCCCATATCTAAATAGCCCAAGGCAAATAGTACTTCCACTGCTTTATTGGCATTGGGGTTATTGTGGAGCTTTTGGGCAATAATTTCTGATGACTCTGCGATCGCCTGGGCTTTTAAAACCTGCTGCTGACGTTCTGCTTGAGCCTTCAAAACGATCGCCTTTTGTTCGGCTTCTGCTTGCAAAATTACCGATTTTTGACGAGCTTCCGCATCCAAGATTTGCGCGTCAGCTTTACCTCTGGCGCTATTGACAGCAGCTTCGCGATCGCCCTCTGAAGTTAAAATTGCTGCCCGTTTGCGTCGTTCTGCTGACATTTGCAATTCCATCGATTCTCGTACTGCTTGAGACGGAATAATATCTCGCAGTTCTACCCGTGTCACTTTCACACCCCAAGGATCGGTAGCAACATCCAAATCTCGTAATAAAAGCTCACTGATGTGAGAACGAGCAGTAAAAGTTTGATCCAACTCTAGTTGTCCCATTTCGGCGCGAATTTGAGTCAGCACCATATTTATCATTGCCGCTTGGAGATTTTCTACCTTGTACCAGGCTTTTTCCATATCGACAATGCGCCAATAAAACACTGCATCTACCTCAATACCAACGTTGTCACGAGTAATGCACTGTTGAGGAGGAATATCTAAGACTTTTTCTTTAATAGTTTCTCGGTAGACAACTCTATCTACAAAAGGAACAACAAAGTTTAGTCCTGGTTCCAGTTTTTTGTTATAGCTACCCAATCTTTCCACCAAAGCTTCATTGCCCTGATTGACGACTTTTACCGAACTTGCTACAGCAGAACCACCAAGAGCTAAAAATACTAGTAAAAAAAACTGTTCCATTATGAATCTCCTAATTTTAAATATGAAAAAGGGAGCAGAGGAGCAGGGGAAGAAAATAACTCCTGCTTTCTGACAAATGACATAATGACAAATAGACCTCTTGCAAAAGTCATTGAGATGGCGGGACAAGGAAGACAAGGGAGACAAGGAGAATAACTTCTGACTTTTTACTTTTATCCTGATGAAAAATCGATTTTTGCAAGAAGTCCAATGACAAATGACAAATGACAAAATACTCAAGAATTCAACAGATTTTCCGGTACAACAATCAAAGTAGTACCTTCCCTCCTAACTACGTAAACTCTTTGATCGGGTGGTATGGTAAATTTGTCATCGTCACATCTTGCTTGCCAAGAATTTCCCTCATACCGTACCCGCCCTGTTTTTCCAGGCAGAATTTCTGTTAAGGTTTCAGCTATGACTGCATCCCGAATTTTTGATTTGCGTTGTCTTGGTTGCAAAAACCGACGAGAAAGCACGATTAGGGCTATGGAAAGCAACAGCCAAACTACAATTTGCAACCATACACTTCCCATACCCACTCCAGACAGCAGCGCCACCACAAAAGCGCTAATTCCCATCATCAAGGCGACAAACGCCGACGGTAAGAACAGTTCCATTAAACATAAAACTGCTCCTGCCAGAAGCCAGATTAAGGTAAAACTTGGCATAGCGCCATCCTAAACTCTACATTGACGTAAATGCATTTCTACGATTAGATACAGCCAGACGTAAGTTATTTACAGAAAACAAAACTGGGTATTTCTACCAATAATTTTGTAATTTTGATTAATTTCAGTAACAAGGTGTAGCTAACGGTACACATGTCCAGTTTATTCTAGCCTTCAATTCATTGCCAGCTAAAGTTAATCGAAGTTTATGTATAAATAAGAATTCTGACTCCTGACTCCTGACTCCTATATTTATGATTTCTACTCAACTGATAATTTTTTGTATAAATCCACGCTGTAATAGCCCCATCAATCCTATGGGAGATAACGTTTGTGCCAGTTGCCAAACTCCTTTAGTTCACCGCTATCTTTGGGCGACTGGCTCATTGGCTGCTTACATCCCACCAGGCACAAAGGTAGCAGATAGGTATGAGGTAATTAAACAACAGATTTGGCTAGATACTCAACCGGGACTGCCGCCAGATGTACCTGAAGAATTGCCAGCCGCAGTAATTCCTTATTTACAGTTATATCAACAGCGGTTACATCTGCCCCAAGCTTATGGGTTTGCTAGTAATCTTGAAGAAGATACAACTGATATCCTTTTATTAGAAAATGCGCCGATAGATAAGACAGGAAATATCTATCCAACTATTGTTGAGGCTTGGGAGGAAGCCACGGCAGTACGACAAGTTTATTGGCTGTGGCAAATTCTCCAACTTTGGACACCTCTAGCAGAATTGGGACTTAGCCGCAGTTTATTAGTAGTAGACAACTTGAGAGTCGAAGGTTGGTGTATGCGACTGTTGGAACTCTATCAAACACCAGCTGATGAAAAGCTGAGTTTACAAAATCTGGGGGAATGTTGGCAGTTTTGGGTAGTTTCTGCAAAAACATCAGTAGCCAAAGCCTTACAGGACATTGTGCAGGAGATGTGTGAAACTGAGATTGAGTTAGAGGAAATTAGTATTCAACTCAATAATTTACTACTAGCGGCGGCGGCAGAATTGCCATTAGCCTTAAAGGTGGCAGGTTCTACAGATATTGGCCCAATGATGGCGCAAAATGAAGATGCTTGCTATCCCAATAGTTTGAGTGATTTAGATGAACCTTTATTGCGCCACTTGTCGATTGTGTGCGATGGCATTGGCGGACACGAAGGCGGTGAGGTTGCAAGTCAATTGGCTGTGCAGTCTGTAAAGTTGCAAATTCGCGCTTTACTAACTGAGGTGACAGAACAAACTGCACTTTTTCCACCTGAGTTGTTGCAGGAACAATTAGAAGCAAGCTTACGGGTGGTAAATAATGTAATTTGTGCCCGCAATAACGAACAAAAACGCCAGGGCAAAGAACGCATGGCTACAACTATTGTGATGGCGTTGCAAGTTCCACAACGAATCCAGACAAGTACTGGATGGCAATCAAATAATACCCATGAGCTTTACTTGGCTAATGTTGGCGATAGCCGTGCCTATTGGATTACTCGCAATTATTGCCAGCTACTAACAGTAGATGATGATGTGGCAACGCGAGAAGTACGCCTTGCTAAAAGCTTGTATCGAAAGGCACTTTTAAGACCAGATGCGAGTGCCTTAACTCAAGCATTGGGGACAAGAAATTCCGAATCTTTACGTCTCAATGTTCAGCGATTTATTCTGGAAGAAGATGGCATTTTGCTACTGTGTTCTGATGGTTTAAGCGATCGCAACTGGGTAGAACAATCTTGGCAGGATTATGCAATACCCGTGTTAACAGGGCAAATGACAGTTGAAGATGCTGTCCGCAACTGGATTAACTTAGCAAACGAAAAAAATGGCCTTGATAATACATCGGTTGTTATCACCTATTGCCGTGTCTCTCCAGAATACTTAGTACCCGTGACTCCGGCGTTGCCAGAAGAGATTATAGAAACAGAAATACAGGAAGAAGAACTAGAGAAATTAGAAGAATCAGAAGAACTAGAAGAACTAGAAGAACTAGAGAAATTAGAAGAACCAACTTCTTTTACAGAAAGTTCCCAAGCTTTGCTAGATTTGGATCTAAATTCGGATCTAGATTTGGATCTTTCAGAAGAACCACCTCTCAACCCAGAAATTCCACCAACTTTAATTACAAAACCGAAGTGGAGTAAACCTTTGGTAATGCTGGGGGGAGTGTTAGCGTTGCTTGTAGGGGGTACAAGTCTGGGATTATTTGCTTGGTGGCAAATTAATCCTCAAGGATTACAGCAGATGTGTCGGCAACTTCCCCAAGAAATGCAGTCAGTGTGTCCGAGTGGGAAATAGGGGACTTCCAAGTAAAAAATATTCAATAGCAGAGGGACAAGGAAGACAAGGGGGACAAGGGGGACAAGGAAGAAAGAAGTCTAGTTAAGAATAGTGGGCAGGGGGCAGGAGGGTCACTGAGCGTAGTCGAAGTGGAGCAGGGGGCAGGGGGAGAGAGTTTGAGCTTTATTTACTTTTGTTGGCACGGTTTGGTTTTATTGCACCGACTTACTTATACCGAAATATTTTAATGTTGATGAGAAATATTGCAGTATTGATAAGGAATATTCTAATGTTGATGAGAAATATTGCAATGTTTGCCAGGAATATTGCAATGTTTGCCAGAAATATTGCAATGTCTGCCAGGAATATTGCAATGTTTGCCAGAAATATTGCAATGTTTGCCAGAAATATTGCAATCTTGACAACAACTACTTGTACATTCTAATGGAAAAGAAAGTGGCGATCGCTAGTCAGTAATCATTGACTTTTTAGATAAAATATGATACAAACGATTGCTATCAAGAAAAATCATATATAAACGTGAATATCTCTCCATCTCTCAAAAAACCGCGTGTCTCATGGCAAGCGGTTTTCTCACTGCTGATATTTGTGTTCATGTACCTGCCCATACTGGTACTTGGCTTTTATAGCTTCAATAAGTCGCCTTACAGTGCAACTTGGCAAGGATTCACTCTCGATTGGTATCGCAGGTTGTTCAGTGACGATCGCATTTTATCGGCTTTGCAAAACAGTATGATAGTTGCCGGTTGTGCCGTGGCAATTTCCGCAGTGCTGGGAACCTTGATGGCGGTTGGGTTGGCGCGTTACGAATTTCCTGGTAAAAAATTGTATCTGGGTATTGCTTACCTACCATTGATTATTCCCGATATTGCGATCGCAGTGGCTACCCTAGTATGTCTAGCAGCCTTTGCAGTACCTTTGAGTTTGTGGACAATAGTTGCAGCCCATGTAGTGTTTTGTTTAGCCTATGTTGGACTTGTAGTTGCTTCCCGACTGACTAATTTAGATCCCCACTTAGAAGAAGCAGCACTAGATTTAGGTGCGACACCAACCCAAGCTTTCATCAAAGTATTGTTACCTCAATTAATGCCTGGGATTATCGCTGGTTGTCTGTTAGCTTTTGTTCTTAGCTTAGATGACTTTCTGATTGCTAGTTTTACTGCTGGTAGCGGTTCTAACACCCTGCCAATGGAGATTTTTAGCCGCATTAGAACCGGAGTTAAACCTGATATTAATGCTCTCAGTGTAATGTTAATTTTAGTATCTGCGATCGTTGCCTTTGTAGCTGAATTAATTCGCGCTTCTGGAGAGAAGAAAACTTTTAAATAAGACTTGCTATTGCCAATAAAAATTATGGGTAATTTGGTTCTTTATGAACTTTTTTAGATAGCGAACAACAGCTATATTAAAATATCGAGTGAGTTATGCTTGCTATAACGCACAAATCTCAATGTCATTCAGAATTTTAAATCTCCTGAGAGGTTGTTTTCAAAGTGGTTGGCTGTGATTTTAATCACATTTTTACCCCCCTTAATCCCCCCTTATAAAGCCTACTGTGGATACACAAGTCAAATTACCCCCCTTAATCCCCCCTTATAAAGGGGGGAAACTAGAAAATTTTGTTCCCTCCCCTTTACAAGGGGAGGGTTAGGGTGGGGTAAAACCAAGATTTATTAACTACTAGAGACTTGTGTATACACCGTAGCTTAGAAAGTGGGGAAATAAGAAATCTTGTTCCCTCCCCTTTATAAGGGGAGGGTTAGGGTGGGGTAAACAAAGATTTGATACACTACTACAGACTTTTAAAACATCCTCTAATGTAACTCTCTTAAATTTTGAATTTTGAATTTTGAATTTTGAATTGTATTCATCCTTATGCCCTCGTATAAAACATAGTTTTAAACACATGAATAAACTTCCGTGTTCGCTTCTCTACATAACTGTTTTCAATTAGATAATATTGGGGCTAACTTTGGAGAAGATGCTATTTCCCCCTCATTATGCAAATCTGCCAAAACCCCAATTGCTCAAATCCATTCAACTCTGATAGCAATAGATTTTGCGTGAGTTGCGGACAAAGCAACTTTGGCAAACTTCTCAGAAACCGTTACCGCGTATTAAGACTTTTAGGTGAAGGTGGATTTAGTAGAACATATTCTACAGAAGATGTAGACAGACTAAACGCCCCTTGCGTCATCAAGCAATTTTTCCCGCAGTTCCAGGGAACAGGACAACGCACTAAAGCCGCAGAATTTTTCAAAGAAGAGGCTTTTCGGTTGTATGAATTGGGAGAAAATCATACCCAAATTCCCAGATTACTAGCTTATTTTGAACAAGGTACTAGCTTGTATCTTGTACAAGAATTTATTCAAGGAAAAACTCTCTTACAAGAAGTTCAGCAGCAAATTTATGGCGAACAACAAATTTGGGAACTTTTAGCTGATTTATTGCCAGTTCTGGAATTCATTCATACCCATAACGTCATTCATCGGGATATCAAACCAGAAAATATTATCCGCCGTGCAAGTGATGAAAAACCTGTTTTAATTGACTTTGGTGGTGCTAAACAAGTAACACAAACCAGTATCGGAAGACAAGCTACGGTAATTTATACCCTTGGCTATGCCCCAACAGAACAAATGGCTGGATTTGCTTGTCACGGCAGTGATTTGTATGCTTTGGGTGTAACTTGTGTGCGTCTTTTGACTCAATGTTTACCCTTGCAAGATGCTTCTGGACAGATTAATGACCCTATTTATGATGCCATGAATGCTAAATGGTTGTGGCGCGAACATTTACAGAAAAAAGGTATTACTATCAGCGACGAATTAGGAAAAATTTTAGATAAATTACTCAAACATCTACCGAGTGAAAGGTATCAAACAGCAGTAGAAGTCATTAACGATTTGAAGTTTGCCACATCGAACATTGAACCTGTTGCCTTAAAAATTGTTTCGATGCCTCAATCTATATTACCGCCGCTACCACAAAAAGTAATCGTCCCATTACCCCCATTAGAAACCTTTGAATTTGATGTAGTGACAGTAGACACAGGTGGTAGAGAAGTAAACCGCATGAACTGTAACGCAAATTTCTTTGCTGAACAATTAGGTAAGTCTGTCACATTAGAAATGGTATCGATTCCTGGTGGTACTTACATGATGGGTTCACCGGAATTTGAAGGAGATGCTGACGAACGTCCTCAACATCAAGTTACTGTCGAACCATTTTTTATGGGTAAATTTCCTGTAACTCAAGCACAGTGGAGAGTAGTAGCAGCTTTACCCAAAGTCAAACAAGCTTTAAATCCCCATCCATCGAAATTCAAAGGTTTAGATAGACCAGTAGAAAATGTATCTTGGTATGAGGCTGTAGAATTCTGTCTCAGACTATCAGAAAAAACTGGACGCGACTATCGTTTACCGAGTGAAGCTGAATGGGAATATGCTTGTCGAGCTGGAACTACAACCTCATTCCACTTTGGCGAAACCATTACCTCTGAGTTAGTCAGCTGCACTATGGAACCAAAAAGCAAATTCCGTAAAGAAACAACAAACGTCGGTAGTTTTGAAGTCGCCAACGCCTTTGGATTGTACGATATGCACGGGCTAGTTTGGGAATGGTGTGCCGATTCCTGGCATAACAATTATAACGACGCACCCGTAGATGGAACAGCTTGGGAAATTGGCGGCGATATAAATCGTCGGGTGCTACGCGGTGGTTCTTGGAGTTTCAGTCCAGAACTGTGTCGCAGCGCTAGCCGTAGCTGGAATGAGTCAGACGGTGGACTGAGGGTTTGTGGCTTTAGAGTAGTATTTTCTGTAGAGGAGATTATTTAGTAATTTAATACCAAGCTATATAAATTATGAGCAATAGAATTGAGAAAGGTGACATAGTAGTTATAACTAAAAATGGAAAATATCATCAGCAAGTGGGTGAAGTTAGTCAGGTAGATTACAATATTTTCTTTGTCAAAATAGTCTTAGTAAAGTTAGGTAATCAAGAAGAAGCCTTTGAAGAAAAAGATTTACAATTACAAACTAAAAAACCGAGTCTACAAGAAGTTATTACATCAATAGACAAAATTTTAGAACAAGTTACTCAAATTCCCCACTTGCCGACACAAGAGCAAGTAGAGTTACCCAACCGTTTGAAATATCTGAAATTAGATATTCCTAAACTAGATAAGCAATTGATTCAAAAAAACTTCAACAGTATAGATAAAATACTTGCAGCAACAAGAGAAGTAGACTTTTCAGCCAGCTTTTGGCAGGAAATAGATCCTAATTTGGAGAAAATAAGCTGGTGGATTAGAACAAATCTGTGAACTAAAAAGTAAATCGGCGAGAATAAATCAGCTTTTTCTGGTTCTCAGCTAGAGTCTGGGAATACCTATTGTAAGGATACGCCTCCTAAATTTCCAGCAGAACTGCTTTTAAGGCATTACCTCTGGCTGGAAACGAAAACTTTCTCTTGTGTTTTGGCTGAAGTTGATATGCATGAGCATTGCTGTGCTTTTATCAACGTATTTATATCATTTTTTTATCATTATTACACTGAAATTATATATATAAGACAGTACTGCAACTCTTAATTTAAACTTATTAATAATTAAAGATAAACTTATGTTTGACCACTTCATACTTATTAGGTTGAAGGGTAAATAATTGGCATTGGGCATAATTAAACGTAACTATATTTTTTTCATTTTCTACCCTTAATGCTTTATGCTTTCTACTTTACGCTTGATTCTGATGATTGATTTTTATTTGTACCTACTTACTTAACTAAGTTTTTGAAACACCTGGTTTAAATTTTGTTATTAACTGCACGTTTACGTAAACTTAACTTTTGCAAATATTTTTTTAGAGTAAATTTTGACTTTATAGATTAATAAAAAAGGTTTTATTATTTAAAATAAAATACAAAGATCATCAGAAATATATATGCATTTTTTTCAGTTTGCAGGGATTCTTGGTTGTACTACAGCAGCTTTCATCTCAATCGCACCCATACAGGTAGAAGCTGCAACTTTTAAAGTGATATCTGGAGTCACCAGTATCGATCGCGATCACGAAGAGATTCTTAGTAGTATTGGGCTAAACTTGACAGGTACTAATCAGACGGTTGCACCAATTCCTAGCAATTATTTAGTCGGCTTCAACATCGACTCAGCCACCAACTTCACGTTCAGTGACGAGGGCGGTTTTACTCCGCTCTCAGGTACAATCGAGCATACTGGTACTGTTACATTCAACAATCAAATTACTGTTGGTAACTTTTCAATCGGTTTTGCTCCAGGACGTACTGTCACAGGTGCCAGCGGACTTGTTTTAAGAGATACGTTTTCTTTAAATACAATTTTGTTTGATTTGAGCGCTCCAGGACTTGTAGCATTTGATGGCCAAAATTTAACTATCCCTGATGTGAAATTATTAATTTCTCCAGAGTTTGCTAATATATTAGGCGACTCTAAATTGATCGGTTTGTTTGCTGGAACTGCACGAATTGATGCTCAAGTTGCTGCCGTCCCTGAACCTGATAGTGTACTAGCAACTTTAGTAGCAGGTGCAGTTCTTTTAGCAAGTAGATTTTATACTCGAAAAATTAAATGCACCTGATATTTTGAAGCATAGCCAACCAAAAGTTCGCTCTACAACCTATGGGACTTCCAACTACAAAAATATCCCATCGCTTTGAGGGCAGGGGGCAGGGAGCAGGGGGCAGGGGGAATGCGTTTGGAGGTATTGGGTAAAGGATAGACTTCTTGGCATTTGTCGGGAATTGGGTTTGGGGGAAAGGGTAAAGGTTTTGTATTTTCCCTTCCCCTTTAACCAAAACTTTTTCCCACGAGAGTGCAAAAAGCACTTTTGCCAAGAGCTTTGATGTATTCAAAACCAATACCTTTTCCCTTTCCCCTTTAACCTTTACCCTTTTCCCCCAAGAGTGCAAAAAGCACTTTTGCCAAGAGATATAATGGCTAATACCAATTCAATTAATGGTTGCAACACATCCTTGGGTAAAGACGCGATGAATCGCGTCTCTACAAATGGTTTATTTGTCGCATTGTTTTTTTAAATTGGTATAATTATATTTCCGGTGAACAGCCTCAACGTTGGTACAGAGATTATTAAACTTCTCTGTTTTTGAAATTACTTGTTGTAAAAAGTTTACTTTCTGAGCGCTGCACAGCATATATATAATGCGGTATGTCGCGCCAGAGTGTCTCCTGAACGACCTTGAGTCCGTTCTTTTCAGCTACACGGCGAGAGGGGATATTCTCTGGGCGAATCAAGGAAATGACGCGATCGCCGCAACCCAACACGTTAAAGGCGTAGTCTTGGCAAGCATACGCGGCTTCGGTGGCGTAACCCTGCATTTGTTGGTCGCGGCGGACATGATAACCAATTTCGAGTTCTCGATGTCCCTCGACCCTCTTGCCAAACCAGTCCGCAGTCGCCGATTACCTCGCCTGTTGCTTTCAGAACCATCGCCCATAAGCCCACGCCGTGCTGTTCGTAGTTGCGGCGATGTCGATCGATCCATTTTTCCACCATCTCGCGGTCAAAGGGCTTTGGGTAGTAGCGCATCGACTCTGCATCGCCGAGGACAAGCAGTAGCGCGTCAAGGTCAGAAAGCGTCATTTCCCGCAGGAATAGGCGTTGAGTTTCCAATATCATTAGTGAATCCTCATTTAGCCATAGACAAGGACTAAAGTCCTTACTACAAACCTGTTTATCGCAATTAAGCCCAGTTGCGTACTACTACAATTTTGAACCTCCTTTCACCAGACAAATCGTAGTCTAAAGAGCCGTAGTGTTGCAAAGCCCAGTCTTGCAAATCTTGAATTGCACGGGCAAAGATATCATCTGGGATGTGCCAGGTATGACTATTAACTTTGTTTTTATGATATTCAAGCAATTTGCCCACAGTTACTTCAGGCTGCCATTTGGCTGCAACAACTGTTTCTAAATTTGCTCCTTGTTCGCGCAACTCTGTTAAAACTTCTTCTTCTGTTGCACCATAACGGAGTAAAGGGTAATTATAGCCAGCAATGATATCTTGCCAACGTTGCTGAAAATCAAACCTACCCTGATTGATATCTTCATTAACTTTGCTGTAATTCATATTACCGTGAGTGTAGAGGTAAATTCCTCCCGGTTTGAGGACTCGACGAATTTCTGCTAGTGCTTGCTTCCAAGCTGAAATCAAGTGAAACACATGAACTGTCAACGCCACATCAAAAGAATTGTCAGCAAATGGTAGAGAAGTTGCATCTCCCTTAATTGCTGTTAATTTATGAGACACACCCTCTAGCTTTTGGTGCAGTTCAGCTAACATTTTTTCAGAGATATCTACACCAGTATAAGAGTAACCTCTTTTTGCGATCGGGACAGCAATTCTACCAGTGCCGATACCTGTTTCATAAAATTTGGTTTCTGTTGTTGCTGAAACTAGATTGAGAATAAAATCTGTGATTTCCTCAGAAATCCCAGGCGGTAGTCCTCGTGTTGCATCGTAGATATCAGAAACGCGATCGAATGAAATGGTTGCAGTCATATATCTTTTATCCTTTCTTGATAGTTATTGGCAAAGGCAACTATAGCCAGATGACTAATCAAATTGCACTTTACCAAGTTTTTTTAGAGCGAAGAATAATGAGCTAATATGTAATGTTTGCAGCAATATACCTTTATCAATACCTTCAATGACCTTTTTTAAAGGCAATAAAACTACATCAATTTGTTCGGTAACGTCTAACTTTAAATCAGCTACACATTCCACATCTGTTGCTAAAAAACAATCACACTGGCAATAATGAAACATGGGCTGAAACCACCTTCCAGCCTTCGGTAAACCTGTACCAAGTCTGGCTTTGTCGTCCGAAACGCTCTACACCATTGATAATCCGGTGAAATTCTAAAGTCACTGTTGCTGCATCTTTCCCAAAGGTTACAACCTTGAGATTCGAGATTTCTCGCTCTATTTTCGGGTTTGATCGATTCTGGCGAAAGTTACGAATTTCATCGCCACCATAGAGGTTTTCTGTGATGCCAAAGCGCACTACTTCGGGTGCATCCCAAAACAAGCTATCCATCACTTCCAAATTGTTATTAGAAAGGGCTTCTTCATACTTGAAGTACAAATCGGTTACTTCAGCTACAACAGCAGGGTCATTTATAGTAGTCATTTTTTTTACCAATTCTTAGTGTTATGGCTAGATAATGCACTCTTTCAAATAGTCAAAGCTATTTTTCTTTTAAGTTGCTTCAGTACGTAGATTCAGACGAACCAGATTGCGGAAGGTGGAAATTTGCTGCATAAAGAAAATTGAGCTTGCAATACAAATACTTGCACCAAGGATGACAGTATTGCTACTACCAATTTTGCTTGCTAGTGCGCCAGCTATTAAGTTGCCGATAGCAAATGCGCCTGTAGAGGCCATAACATAAAGACCAGTAATTTGTCCGCGATTTTCATCGCTCACCAACAACTGAAGCAAAGTGCGTCCGGCAATTATCTGCAAAATAAAGCCGAAACCAGCTGCTAATAATGAAAGCAGTGAAAGCCAGAATACACGGGATAAGGCAAAGACAATCAAGTTTAACCCCATAAAACCTATTCCCAATGTTAGAACTTTACCCGACTCTAGTACATTGCTATGCTTCGTTAAATAGATACCACCTGCTAAGGTTCCCAAACTGGAAGCTGTCATCAAGAAACCGAAAGTGTTAGAGCTGATTCGTAAAGAAAATCTGAAGGATACTCAACTCGTTACTAGGTCTGAGTTTCAGCGAATAAGTATTTTTTTGACTCAAATTCCTGAAATCCTTGCAAGACAAGTACTTTACTTGAGTTTACAAATTAGCTCTTAGGGCCACCCTGCAAAATCTCTTTAGCAAAAATCGGCCCCAAAGCTAAGTAAAATCCCCACACGCAGCAAACTAAAGCCGAACCAATCAAGACTGAGCGAATTGGCAAAAACCCAAAGGCATATTTAAAACTAGTTTTTAATTCTTCTAAGGGTTTGCGTTTGGGAATGACGGCTTTTCTGGATGTCAGCCGTATTGCTAGGAGGGCAATAATTACAGCGATGTAACTAATGCTATCAATCAGGAAACATAGCCCCGATCCCAGCGCTACAATCAACAAACCTGCGATCGCAGGTCCAACCATAAGTGAAACGCTGACAAGGGAGGAGTACAAAGCGATCGCATTACCGAGATTTTCCTTACTGACCGTTTCCGGTAGAAATGCTTGTCGAGTGGGAATATCGAAGGCGTTAATTATCCCTTGCAGTACACCAAGAAATGCAATCTGCCAAACGTTAATAGTACCGCTCAAAGCCAGCCAAGTCAGAGCCAAAGACTGAAGCATCCCAAGAATTTGGGCAACAAGCAGAATGCGATGGCGGTTGGTGCGATCGGCAATGATTCCACCTAGAGGAATCAATAGAAGTGTAGGAATTTGGCTGGCAAAGCCCACTAGACCCTAGTAACCAAGCGGAATCGGTGAGGCGATATACTAACCAACTAGTAGCTACTTGAGTCATTGACGTACCAATTAGAGAAATTGCCTGACCTGTGTAGTACAGGCGAAAATTTCTAGAACTAAAAGCACGCAACATGACCTGTGATTTGTTTGATGCTTGCATACATCACCCCTGAGTAGTTCCCAGTTCTTAACCGTGAATAAAAAAGTAGGCAGTCATGCTGAAGGCAACAATCATGACAAATTTCCGAATTAAGTGCGGTTCAAGTTTACGAGCATAATGGGCACTTAAGTAACCACCAAGAGAGCCACCGACTGCCATCAAAATAGCTTGATGCCAAGCAATCACACCAGCAAAAAGAAATGGAACGATCGCAATACCATTAATACAACTCCCTAAAAATGTCTTAAAAGCATTCATTTTGTGGATACTTTTGATACCTAACAATGTCAGAGTTGCCAGCATTAAAATCCCTATACCTGCGCCGAAGAAACCGCCATAGATGGCGATCGCAAGTTGAGCCAGTACCAAATTAAACAACGGTACAGATTCTGGTGATGTATTCTGGCTTTTACGCTGCAACCACTTTTTGAACGGTTCGCCAAAGGTAAATACAACTGTTGCTAGCAGCAATAGATAGGGAATCAGCTTTTTAAAGACATCTGGCGATGTATACAACAAGGCGATGGAGCCAATCATGCCACCAACTAAACTGACACCACATAGAAGTAAAAAATCTCGCCGCTCAATGCCCAAATCTTGACGATATGCTCCAGCACTGGCAAGGGAAGCTACCCAAATTGCAGTATTATTAGTGGCGTTAGCTGCGATCGGGGCGACACCTGTAAAGATGAGAGTTGGAAACGTGATAAAGCTTCCACCACCTGCTACAGCATTTAAGCCACCTGCAATAAAAGCGGTACTAAACAACAGCAAGCTATGGATAAACGTTAATGATGGTGGCATTATCTTTGATTACGAATTACGAATTATTAATTTGGGAATATCACTTGGAGAATGGGCAATCAAGTCAGCACCATGAGCTTTTAATTCCTCCTCAGTTCCATAGCCATAGGTGACACCAATTGAAGTAATATGATGGCGCTTGGCTCCAATGATGTCATGTGAGCGATCGCCTACCATCACCACACTAGAGGGTAAAAGTTTTTCTGTTAATAAAATATGGTGAATTAAGTCACCTTTTATGCTCCGTGTTCCGTCAAGTTCACTACCATAAATACCATCAAAAAGCAACGATAGCCCAAAATATTCAATAATCTGTGTAGCATAAATATATGGTTTGGAAGTTGCAACAAAAGTTTTATATCCAGCAAAACGAATGGCTTTTAGGACTTCTGGAATTTGGGAATAAAGGGAATTTTCAAATAATCCAATTGTGGCAAAGCGACGACGATAATGTAAAATAGCCTGTTCAATTACTGTGCTATCCAAAGTATTGAGTAATTGCGAAAAGCTATCTTTCAGTGGTGGGCCAATACACCAATGTAATTCATCAGCATTCGGTGGTTTGTAACCGAGTTCAGAGAGTGCATATTGAATACAACCAGTGATGCCAGGTTTAGGATCTGTCAAAGTCCCGTCGAGATCGAAAAGGATAGCGGAGAAAGGCATATCTTAATTCCCAATTCAACCCCTAATTTTGAGCGATTTCACAAAGCCTTCTGCACTAAGTAAGGCGATCCCCAATGTGACAACACCAATCCCGATGCTCTGAATCACGTTTAAAGTTTCGCTAATGGTTATCCATGCAACTAACGCTGTCAATGCTGGACTGCTAGAGCCGATGATTGATGCGGTAGTTGCGCCAATCATCTGAATCCCGACATTGTTTAAAGTGTGTCCGAGAAAGCTAACCAGACCAGAAAATATGCTACCAATCCATAGGGGTGTCCAATCAAGTTGGGCGTTTTTACCTGGCCAGAACAGTAAGCTAACACCAGAAAGCAGTAGAGTACAGGCAAAACTGATCCAGGTAAAGGGAATTGGATGGAATTTTTCTAAACATTTTTGAGCAATGATGCAATAAAAGGCGTAAACGATGCCAGCGCCAAAACTAGCGAAAATGCCGATCGCAATGGTATGGCTGCTATAAGTAGGAGAAGATTGGGGAATGGTGAGAGCGCTTCCTACCAGAATAATAGCCATTACTAGCCAACGAAACAATGTGGGGCGATCGCCAAAAAACCTCCAAGACAGCAGCGCTGTAAATACGGGATAAGTGAAGAAAAGGGTCAAAGCAATGCCTGTGGGAATCAAGCCAATAGCAATGTAGAGTGAGGCAATATACACAAACATCAGCACCCCACAGCCAAGAGCTTGGATTAGAATATCCCTACTGTTGCGGGTAAACAAGTATTGGAGTTCCGTCCAAGCAGATGGATATAGCTTGAATGATAGAGATGCCATGAATGGAACCACCAGCAGCATTCGCATGAACATCAGCAAGAAGGAATTCTGCAAATCCGGTTTAACGTATCCACCGAGTAAAAATAAACCTAGTACGAGATGTTCTGAAAACAAAACTCGGACAGTAACGTTGTGAAACGTCAAAACAAAGGAGGATACAAGAACCGTTAGGATGCCCAACACGATAAAAAGTTTCCGTAGAGACGACTTGATTGTATTGTTAAAACCACTGGAATAACAAACCAGATGAAGTTTGAAGAAATCAAAGCCGTTGCTTCAAAAGACGCGATAAATCGCCGTCTCTACAAGGAATTTATCCATCAATTATTACTATGCTAAGGAACCGGCGCTCACAGGTTCAGGAGCAGTCTTTGTGGTGAACTGGTTCACCGGACGGGGTAAACCAAGATTTTCGCGTAAAGTACTGCCTTCATACTCAGTACGAAATATTCCTCGGCGTTGCAGTTCGGGAATTACCAAGTCCACGAATTCCTCCAAACCCCCAGGTAGCCAGGGCGGCATAATGTTAAATCCATCAGCCCCACCATTAACAAACCAATCTTCTAACTGATCGGCAATCTGTTCTGGTGTTCCGAGAATCGTTCGATGTCCCCGCGCTCCTGCAATCCACAAATACAGTTGTCGGATTGTTAAGTTCTCTCTGCGGGCAAGATCGGTAATCAACTGCAAGCGGCTTTTG
Source organism: Nostoc sp. DSM 114160 (assembly GCF_053470305.1). Lineage (NCBI taxonomy): Bacteria > Bacillati > Cyanobacteriota > Cyanophyceae > Nostocales > Nostocaceae > Nostoc > Nostoc sp. DSM 114160. Next base: position 1,251,345 of record NZ_JBPFGO010000001.1, read on the forward strand.
CCACCGTTGGTATCTGGCAGATCCGGCAGCGGCCCATCTAGGGGATATTTGGACAAATCATGGCCACCCACTAGCCCAGAAAGTAGCCCTAATCCGACCAAGGGATGAATCAACTCCTGAAGTTGCTCATATTTATCCTTAGCTTCCTGCTCAGTCTTACCAATTACCGGGAATACCCCTGGCATAATTTTGAGATGATCGGGGGAACGTCCGTATTTAGCTAATCTCCCTTTGACGCTGGTGTAGAAGGCTTGAGCCTCTGCCAATGTCTGTTGAGCAGTGAAAATCGCCTCTGCTGTTTGGGCAGCTAAATCCTGTCCAGCCTCGGAAGATCCAGCTTGTACAATTACTGGATATCCCTGCGGTGGACGCGCCACATTGAGCGGGCCGCGCACCGAGAAATATTTGCCCTTGTGGTGGGGAACATGCAGCTTTTCTGCATCGAAGTAAATACCTGACTCCTTATCGTGGAGGAAAGCATCGTCTTCCCAACTGTCCCAAAGTTTGGTGACAACATCCACAAATTCCCTCGCTCGTTCATAGCGTAGTGAGTGTTCTAGGTGGTTTTCTTGGCTGAAATTCTGCGCTGCGGCTTCAGCAGCAGAGGTTACGAGATTCCATCCAGCACGACCACCACTTAGATAATCCAGTGATGCAAACTTACGGGCGAGATGATAAGGTTCATCATAAGTCGTTGATGATGTCGCCACCAAACCGATATTTTCTGTCACAGCAGACAGAGCCGACAACAAGGTTAAAGGTTCAAAGTGGACACTGAATTGTCCCGAACGGCTAAAAGCCTCAGCCCCTTGTCCTCTATCCCAGACAGCTAAACCATCTGCGAGGAAAAGCATATCAAATTTACCCCGTTCAGCCGTTTGTGCCAGCTGCTTGTAATGTTGGAAGTTTAAACCTCCATCAGCCGGGGTGTTGGGATGCCGCCATGCTGCAACGTGATGTCCACTACCGGGTAAAAATGCTCCGAGTTTAAGTTGTTTTTTTGTACTCATATTTCTATTTGCGACGGCGTACTTATGCTTTTTTCGTTTTCTTGTTTGGAATAAGAAAGTATTAGTTATTAAGACTCTGGTTTTGTTACTTGCATGGATGGTCGTTTAGAGAATTCATCGTACCAATTAGCAAGTTTTGGATATTTCTGCCGCCATTGCAGATTGAGAAGACGGATCTCTAGTCCAAGTGCAGAGGCGAGGGTTATATGAGCAAGTTTAGGAGTTTGGTCGAGTTTATCTGATATCTTCTCGAAGTAGTTTAAAATTCTCAACGCCCGCTCATGCTCAAACTCGATCGCCCCAAGAGACTGTTCGCCTAGAGGACGCCTTAACTCCCGTACCCAGACAGCAATGCCATCTATGAAGCCACCAGTTATACCTTCAAGTTGCTGTAAAAAGCCATTAGAAATGTCAGCAACTAGTTTGATTTCAGGATTTAAGTGATTTAGATAAGCGCATATTATACGTGTTTCACTCAAGATAAATCCGTCGTCAGTCGCTAGGGTTGGAACTTTACCTGTAGGGTTGTAATTCACTAGGTCGCTGTTTGGATCTCGTGCAATGACTTTTTGCGTTTCGATCTGATTGCTGAGATTCAATTCTAGTGTTGCTATCCGTGTAATGCGTGCATAGGGTGAATTAGGTGTATAGAAGAGTTTCATAAAAAAGTGCGATCGTGATTAGATACTGAATTCAGAATTCAGGACTCATTAATCAGTGGAAGGTTAAGCCAGCAAAAGAGAATGGGGAGATGAGGGAGAGCAGAGAAAGTAGGAGAGTGGAGTTCAAAGACTCGTCAGCCAGTATTAAAGACTCATTAACGGAGTTCAAAGACTCGCCAGCGAGTATCAAAGACTCATTAACGGAGTTCAAAGACTCGTCGGCGAGTATTAAAGACTCATTAACGGAGTTCAAAGACTCGTCGGCGAGTATTAAAGACTCGTTCACGAGTATCAAAGACTCATCCCCTATTCCCCATGCCCAATGCGCAATGCTCCATGCCCAATGCCCAAATATTAGGCAGTCACCGCCTCACGTCGGTTGTACTCAGAAGCATCTCCTTTGATCGCCTCACTTTGTTTACCATCAATGCCAACTGGGAGGTCGCCGACAATTGTCACTCGTTGAACGTGGCGAGGCTGGTTGCCGTAATCTGCGATCGCGTAATGTTGAGTAGCCCGATTATCCCAAAATGCAACATCACCAACTTGCCAACGCCACCTGACTGTGTTCTCAGGACGTGTGATATATGCTTGCAACAACCGCAGAATATCATCTGATTCAGTTGTTGATAAGCCACGGAATTGGCGCACAAATCCACCGATGAATAGCCCCCGCTCCCCAGATTCGGGATGGACGCGTACTACTGGGTGCAGAGTCTCGTACACAGTCGAGGTGAAGACAGCCCGGTAAGCCTTCGCATCTTCAGGTAGGTCAAATGCAGTAGCATAGTCGTATTTATTGCTATGTACTGCCCAAAGTTGGTCTGCAAGATTACGCAAATGGATAGGTAAATCTTCGTATGCAGTTACCGAGTTTGCCCAGATTGTATCGCCACCAGTTGGCGGAATGTCAAGCGCTCGTAAGATAGAACCGAGAGGAGGACGGTCTACAAATGTTACATCAGTATGCCAGCTATTAGCGCGGGAAGTGGTGCGGCCATAGTTCAAATCTAAGACTTCTGGGTTTTCTGGCAGCGATGGTACAGTGGGGTGGGCTGTAGTGACTTCACCAAAACGACGAGCGAAAGCAACCTGTCCATCAGCATCGAGTTGTTGCTGACCGCGGAAAAAGATCACTTTGTATTTGACTAGAGTCTTGCGAATATCGCTGATAATGTCATCGCTGAGGTTAGAACTCAGATTAACACCAATAATTTCAGCACCAATACGTCCTGCAACTGGTTTGATATCAAAGTATTGAGAACCCATGTTTTTATCTCCAAGAAGTTTGTATTTTTGTAGAGACGCGATTCATCGCGTCTGATTCATCGCGTCCGATTCATCGCGTCCGATTCATCGCGTCTGTTAAACACCAGGGGTAGATCCGCCATCAACGATAATCTCTGTTCCTGTAATCGATGCAGCAAGATCGGACACCAAAAATAGCGCCAGCGCGGCAATTTCTTCTGGCTGGGCGATTCTTTTTAAAGGAATACTTTGGATATTTTGTGCCTTCACTTGCTCAACGGTGATGCCTTGCGCTTGGGCGTTTTGCCGAGCTAAAGTCTCGGCACGCTCGGTAGCTGTAGCACCAGGGGAGATAGCGTTAATGCGAATCTTGTACTCGGCTAGTTCTTTTGAAATGCCCTTTGTGAAATTCAGCAAAGCAGCATTGCTTGTACCACCAGCTAGGAAGTTCGGACGAGGTGTCCGTCCTGCACCACCGACTATATTGACAATCCGCCCATCACCGCGACTTTTTTGATGGGGAACGACGGCTCTAACTAAGCGGATATAGCCCAATAATTTTAAGTTCCAAGCATCCAAAAATAAATCATCAGTGGATTCTAGGAAAGACCCAGCACGGGCCGATCCGGCATTGTTAATCAAGATATCAATCTGATTAAACTGGGCTAATGTTGTGGAGACAACTTTTTCAATATCTTCTGCTTTCGTTAAATCGGCGCTGATGGCAATAACTTTAGCGCCTGAACTTGGTAAGGACTGGATGGCAGCTACTGCATTTTCCAGTCTTTCTTGATTGCGAGCTGCGATCGCCACATTCACACCCTCACTATAAAGTGCTTTGGCAGTAGCTAATCCAATTCCCGCACTTCCTCCTGTAACGATCGCTGTTTTACCTGATAGTTTTAGTTCTAAACTCATACAAACTTACCCTCAAAAATGTAAGTAATTTAATTGCGAACCAATAATATTGCTGATTGAGAGCCTGTATTGTGGACATCCAAGATGGCTTGATTTTCCCCAAAAGTGCAGCCCAGAAGTATTTTGATTTCTGTATCCCGTTTTTCCAAGTCAACACTACAAATGATGGCGGTGACTTTTTTACTAGATAAACTACCTATCCAGACATCAATATCGGCTCCATCTCCAGAGCGAGTGTTTTCCAAATATCCATAGTCCAACGGATAAACAAAGGATGGATAACGTGGATGCGATGTACCCTTTGGGCGATCTATCTTGAGATTACTAATGGCTACAAGCCGATCTAGTTTGAACCAGAATTCAGTACTATCCCTCATACCATCTGCGATCGCTCAATTTGAAATGTGCAACACAGCTTTGCCAGGAAAACGCCTATCGAGCAGTTGTTGGGCCACATCAGCTATTTGTGTCCAAGAAGCTTCTAAATCAATGTGAGGATGTAACTCACCTGCTTCTACTAGACTCAAAAGCCGTTTTAGACCGATTGCTGCTGATTCAAATCTCAATTCATCGAACAGACGTAGACCATACAGGCTGACGCTACCAGTCCCAAAAAATTGAGCCGCGTTGAATGTTACTTCAGATCCCCCAGATACTCCATACAGCACAGTTTTCCCATCCTGTGCCAGTAAGCCAAGGGCTATCCCCAAAGTCTTGCCACCTACTGACTCTACAATTAGATCGTAGGGCCCATACTCGCTGGCGGGTGAGAGGTCTTCGCCAATCACTACCGATTGCGCCCCAGCTTCTCTAACTAGAGTTTCATAGCCAGTTTGACGAATATGTGCCACAACTTGTGCTCCTGACAGTTGCGCCAATTGAATAGCGAAGTAACCAACGCCTCCTGATGCGCCTGTAACCAGAACTGTCCGACCCAAAAGTGAACCACCTTTTAACACCGCATGGTATGCAGTTAAACCCGCTACAGGCAATGTGGCAGCTTGAGCAAAAGATACCGATGACGGCACTACTGCTAAGGCATTGGTGGGAACAGATACAAGTTCTGCCCAAGCACCAGCACGACGCAAGCCAACTACACGTGCCCCTTGGGGAGGCCCGGAACCATCGGCGGCGGGGATTTCCACTACACCTGCCAAGTCCCAACCAGGTTGCCAACCAGCCTCAGCAGTGGTTGAACGTTTTATCTCTCCTCGATTGAGGGAAATTGCCGCTACCCGCACTAGAGCTTCATCTGGGGCAGGCTTGGGTGCAGTCACTTCACTCAGTGCCAAACGCCCCGGCACATTAGGATCAACAATCACAGCACGTATTTTGCTCATAAGGTTGCCCTAGCTTAGAGATTAATTTCTAGTTCGTTGGTTCGCAATCTTATACCTGCAATAAATAATCTCGATAGATTAGCTATTTATTCTTAACTCCCAATCTGTGTAAATAGGTTAACGAGGTTTGAAAACAACGGTATCTTGATAAGATTACAGTATTTTATGGTTTGTACAAAAAAAATTATCACAGACAGCCAGAAGAATCAAGCACCTTGTGGATAAATTCGCCGTTGACACTTCTTGCACTATAGTCAAGCCAAGTGGCTTCCGTATGGTTCGGAGTTCTTTTTGTAATTTTTCAATTTGACTCCAAACAGTGTAAGCGCGAAAATTATTAGCAGGTTTGCATTATGCTGTTTTCGCCTTTATTGTTGAGTTTGAACCTCTACCTTTGCATCCGATTCATCCCCACTTTGAGAAACTTTTTCTGGGCCGCACTGTACCGGAGTTACTCCTGTACCTTGAGTGAGTCCGTGTTTCGTTGTAGTGTCATAAGTATTGTTATCAGTATTTGCTTGGGCGTAAGTATCGTTAAAAATCTTGTCAGATGCTGAAGTTGTTTTGCCAAGAAGCTTTTTGTGTAAATCTTTAAAAGCCTTTTCGTCAATACTAATGTGCCCATTCTCGTGTGTATCAAGAGCGCTATAAAACCTTGCCCATTCTTTTTTAACGGGTTCGCATTGTTGGTCGAGTTCCGTCCAGACGGGCATTGCCTTAGTTTCTGTTACTAAGACATCTGCTTCGTAGACAATTTCATCAGATTTATCTTCTGCTTGGTAAGTTTTGACATCTTTTTCAGGGGCACAAGTAACACTCCCTGCTTCGCCTTTTCCTTGTGATGTTAAGTTTGTAATTGCTTCGGTAATATTTTTTCCAGAAGCAGTAATTGTGGTATTTTTTTTGTCAATTTTAGTTGTCCCTTTTTTGGGCGGCATCCCACTAGATGTCTGTTCAACAGCGGCTGGTGCTGTAGATGCATCGCTTTGTTTCTGTACTTTGCCTGTCTGCTGTACCACATGGGTTAACTCATGGGCTGTCAACTCATTATTACCAGGTGATTTCTCGGCGCTAAAGTAAATATGACTACCATGAGTAAAGGCCTGCGCTCTCAACGACTTATTCATCTGCGTAGCATTGGAGTCAGTATGTACTCGCACATCGTCGAATTTACTACCAAAGCGTGGTTCCATAAAGTTTCGCACTTCGGGAGATAACGGGCTTCCTCCACCCTTACTATTATTTAACTGACTCTCAATATTATCTTGGGTTTGAACGCTGCGATCGCTAACGCGTTGTAGTGACAACTCGGTTTCTACTTCTTGTTCTTCTTGCTCACAATCTGCACATTCTCGTTGTACTAGATGTGAATCTATTGCACCGATATTTATATTTGACTTAAGTCTAGGTAGAAGCATAATCTGGTCAGATGACTGCTCATACTGGTCTTTTGGCTGGCTACCTATAAGTTGCGGCTGTGGACGACGCAAAGATATCCGACTAATGTCGTGAACTAGAGGTTTTTCTTTAATAGCTTCTGGTTCTAATAATTGCTCATTATTAGCAGACGGGGTTTCTTGAACGTCGCCATTGAGCGCAGTACTATTATTTGTTGGTAAACCAAAACCGCGTGTTGGATTGGCCAATGTGGGAATATTGGATGAGACAAGCGATGGATTCGTAAAATTTGATGTTCCTGTGTTGGACCCTTTCCATGTGGTTAAAGGCGAAGCGGCTTGTCTTTTAATGTCGCTCATCTCTCAATTCCTACATTTTCTAGATTAATTAGTAACCTCTTATAGATTGCATTCCAGTATCTTCTAAGTAGGTAGATATAATTAAATATAAAATCAACTCCTAGTTTGTAGTGAGCGATTTATCGCTCAGAGCAAGGATGATCGGGACTAAAGTCCTTACTACAAACTTGAAATTTGTTTATGCCTAGATACTTATACAAAAATTTAACTATTTTATTAACATACTTATATATAGACTTTAGTCTAGTTTTGTCATTATTCAGCTACCCAAATATTCAAAAATTGACATCTAGGGAAATTAATTATGCGTTATTCAGAACACATAATTAATTTCACAAGCAGATGTCTAATAAATAGCTAACGAACCGTTCCCCGCAGGGCTTCAGCATCAATTGGTTTGATGAGGTAAATTAACAGCAGATTCCAAACAATTGCTGCAATCAAAGGTAGTTTGCGAATTAGCTTCATTAATTTCGGATTATAACTGCCTTCAATCTCTGCAATTTTCAAGTTATAACCTGCACAGCGTTGCAGACGTGGGAAAAACTGGGGATGTTCGGTATTCAACATTACAGGAAAAGCCCGTCCTGCGGTTTCATTGGTGTTGCGGACAACTTGGATATCAAATTCTGTGGCATCAAGTCCCAATGATTTGTAGAACCCAGAACGTTCATGAACTGTCAGGGTGTGAGTAGCAAATACTGATAGCAAGAAAAAGCGACTCCACAGCCTAGATTTCCAGGTGTTCCAGAGTTGGGGTTGAGAACGCAATAATGCCTTGAATATATCTCCGTGGCGGTTTTCGTCCTGACACCAGCTCTCAAAGTAGCGGAATATCGGATAAAACTGGTTTTCTGGGTGCTTTTCTAGATGCCTGAAAATAATAATGTAACGCCAGTAGCCGATTTTTTCTGAGAGGTAAACGGTGTAAAGTACCCATTCAATTGGGAAAAATGTATAAGTGCGGGTTTTAGTAACAGCACCTAAATCAAGAGAGAGTTTAAAATCGGCCATTGCTTTGTTGAGAAATCCGGCATGGCGGGCTTCATCACGCGCCATCATTTGAAAAATTTCCGCTAGCACTGGACTGCGATTTTTCAGCTTGCGGGATAATTCTTTGAACAGCAAGAAGCCGGAAAACTCAGAAATGCAAGAACGTTCCAAATACTCTATAAACGCCTGCCTTGCTTCACCGTCAATGTGTTCCCAAGACTGCTCAAACGCTTCATCCCGGACAAAATGGTGCCGATTGTAGTCTGTCCGCATTTCTGTCAACATCGCCTGCAATTCCGTTTCCTGGGCAGACAAATCCAGCTTGGCTGCGGTTTCAAAATCTGTAGTGTAAAACCGGGGGGTGAGTACAGTTTCTTTGCTGGGGGTTTTAGTTTCTGGCTTGGGTAGGGTGTTAACCATGAGTGATGAGGCGATCGAGTCAATAGTTCTATAACTATAAAGCTATGACAAATGCAATTATTTTGCTAGACCTATTTACAATCCTTCAGTAAAGTTGGAATTTCTGAATTTTTCTTCAACGGGGTCGCGCCCAGGATTCCCCAATTTCAGCCAAGCTTGAAGGTGAGTAATGGGAACTGTGGCAATACAGTTCAGATAAGACCAAAACACTTGTAGAGACGGCGATTTATCGCGTCTTAAAAACCCACGATCTTGTACAAGTAGCGCTTAACTGAACCGTATTGGGAACTGTGGGACTGGTTATTAATTCTTCTCCCCCTGCTCCCCCTACTCTCCCTACTCCCCCTACTCCCAGCAAGAACTGCCCTCTTCACCGCAGTAATTCTTCAACTTGATGCTGGCTCCATAAAGTTCTGTATAACCCCTGTTGTTGTAAAAGTTCTAGGTGATTTCCGATCTGCACAATTTTTCCCTTCTCCATGACAAAAATTCGGTCAGCTGCCGCTGCCGCTGATAATTGGTGCGTAATAAAAATTACTGTTTTGCGTTCAGTACCACTAGAAAGATTTTTGAGGATTTTCGTAGCTGTTTGATTATCTACACTAGAGAGAGCGTCATCCAAAATTAATACTGGAGCATTGACCAACATTGCTCGAGCCAAAGCAGTACGTTGGCGTTGACCGCCAGAAAGATTAATACCGCGTTCGCCAACAATAGTTTCATATTGCTGGGGAAAATTCTGAATTTCAGATTCAATTTGGGCAAGTTTAGCGACAGATTCTACCTGCTGTTGTTCGCTAACTGGATCGCCGTAGCGAATGTTATTTTTGATTGTAGTGCTAAATAGAAAGCTATCTTGAGGAACGTAGGCGATCGCACCTCGTAAATCTGTCAAAGCGATCTTAGTAATATCTACGCCATCTAAAAACAATTGTCCTGATTCAATATCTAACAAGCGCGGTAAAGCATTGGCCAAAGTAGATTTCCCCGAACCAATTGCCCCAACAATCGCGACAGTTTCTCCAGCAGCAATGGTAAAGTTAACATTTGCTAAAGCTGGAGTCGTAGAACCAGGGTAACTGTAGGTGAGATTTTTAGCTGTCAGTTCGCCTTTGAGTTCAGCCACTGGCAGATGTATGGCATCGGCTGCATCTTGAATTTTTGGTGTGACAGAGAGAATAGCTTCAAGCCGATCGATACTAACTTCACCGCGTTGGTAGGCAGTAATTGTGAATCCTAAAAGAGCAGTAGGGAAAACTAGACGCTCTACATAAATTAATAATGCTAAAAAATCGCCAACCTGAAGTGTCCCAGCAGACATTCGTGCCGACCCTAGCCAGATGATTACCAGCGAACTGATATTAGCTAACCCACCAATTAGCGGAAACAGTGTATTGCGGAGTTTTGCCAATTCCAGGTTAGCAGTCAATAGCTGCTGATTTTTCTTGGCAAAAGCTCGACGCTCGTTTGCTTCTTGAGCATAGATTTTTATTAAAGCAATGCCACTGATATCCTCTTGGATGAGTTCGCTGATGTCAGAGAGTTGCTCTTGGACTTTTGCTTGTTGTTTGCGTAAGCGATCGCTAAACAGACTCACCAATAAGAGCATAAAAGGGTATACTGCCAGGGCGGCTAGGGTGAGATCCACACTAATTGTCAGCATTACTGGCAGTGTCAGGGCGTAGGCAAACATCGTATTTGCCAAACTCAAGACCGCAAAACCCAATAACCGCTTGATATTTTCCACATCACTAGTAGCGCGACTAATCAAATCGCCAGCAGTATTACTGGCGAAATAACCAGGCTCCAGTTTCAGTAAGTGTTCAAAAATCCGTTGTTTCAGGTCAAATTCTACCTGACGCCCCACCCCAAATAGCCAAATGCGTGATGCCATCCGCATTAGCCACATTGCCGAACTGAGCAAGACAATAACTACTACGTAATGTAGTATTTGGTTCCAGCTGAAGGTTGTCGAGAGTTTATCAACACCAGCACGAATCAACCAAGGGATATAAACACCCAGTGCATTGACAGACAACAAAGCGAGAATGCCCAAGGAGGCTTCCCGCCAATGGGGGTCGTAGGTAAGCACTGAGTTTAGCGATTCGTCGAGATTTTGCCATTAAAGCAATTGTGCAACTTTATCATCTAGATTAACTGCTAGTCCCAGAAGGCAGCTATGAAGAGGAAATATCGCTTGTGATAAATTCAGCTTTTGTTACCTCTTTTAACTGGATAGCTATTGCCATTCGGTACTAGTAGTCCACCACAGCAACTTTAATGAAGAAATAAGTTCGTAGTCAGGACTTTAGGCATTGAATTAAGCGCTCAAGCGCTGACTACGAACTAAGTATTGTTCTCTTGCCTATTACCGCTGAACACGCAAGAACCTGTAAATTTCAACCAGATAACTTTCCCAAGTTCTTGTTGTCAATTGCAACGTTTCCGAATTTGGTACAAAGTCTTCAAGTCGTAAACCGCGTGTGCGAATATCTTGAGGACTTCCTTGTAATAAATAGGGAGGCACTCTCAAATTATAAGAAAGAATGCTATCCCCCGTTACATCTGAGATATTCGCTGTGGCGGGTTGCCCTAATGCTACCAGTGTCCCAGATGTTGGTGTAGCAGTTGCAACAGATGTTTCGCCCGTCATTGCTAGAGGTGCTCTATAAAGGAAATAGGCGACTGCTGGTGTACTTGCCAACAGCAAAATCGTCAGTGCCCAACCGATCAAGTATCCTCCTGGTTTGTCTATTCCACCTCCTTTGATTTTCTGAGCGGCAAGAATCATCAGTAAAACAGAGGCTCCTAGAGGCTTGAGTGGAAAAGATAGCATCCTCCACAACGACGCCACAGCAGGTTCATTCGGGTTAAGAAATGATAGGGCTACGATTACCAAGATAACGACTAAGATTAATCGTCCGACAAAAGTTCCAGAGGGATAAAATCGCTGGAACAGAGAATAAACGATAGTGCCAATCAGCAGCCACAGCAGTACCCGGCTTAACAATAGAAACATAGACTAACTCTCAAATTTTCTGGTGCAGTGAGCCAGTGTGGTGGTGTTCGCGTAGCGTCTCCGTCAGGAGAGGCAGTCCGTTTCGATCGGGGTTGCCCCCAGAAAAGACTGCCATGCAGGGAAACCATACATAAAACAACTGGCGACTTCTTACTGATAGCGACGTGATAAGCGTCACCCGTAAGGCTCAACCTAGAGGTTTCGGGAAATGGATTTATTTTATTGTCAAATTGTAATCGTACTGTTTGACTTAAAATTTCTCAAACCTCACACCCAATGACTACCGTCGTAGTGATTTTAGTGCAATTTTTTGACACTGCGTCTATTATTTATAATTTTCCAGAAGAGTAATCTAGTACCGGTAAACTAAATTAATTAAGTAATCGACTCAAAAGGAAAAACTATGTCGCCTGGAAAGCCTACTATTCTGGTAACGGGGGGAGCTGGATATATTGGTTCTCATACAGTGCTTGCTTTGAAGAAAGCGGGTTATGGCGTTGTCATACTTGATAATCTAGTCTATGGACATCGCGATCTAGTAGAAGAGGTTTTACAGGTAGAACTGATAATTGGGGACACAAGCGATCGCGCCTTGCTGGATCGTGTATTTAAAACCCACGATATTGCCGCAGTGATGCATTTTTCTGCTTATGCCTACGTAGGAGAATCGGTGAGCGATCCAGCCAAATATTACCGCAATAACGTCCTTGGTACTTTAACGCTGTTAGAAGCGATGCTGACAGCATCTGTAAAGAAATTTGTCTTTTCTTCTACCTGTGCCACCTACGGGGTACCGGAATTCGTGCCCATTCCAGAAACCCATCCCCAAAATCCGATTAATCCCTATGGCGCGACAAAGCTGATGGTAGAAAGGATTCTCTCTGATTTTGATGTTGCTTACGGTTTGCAATCAGTGCGTTTTCGCTACTTCAATGCTGCTGGTGCTAATCCCGATGGCTTACTAGGCGAGGATCACAACCCAGAAACCCATTTAATTCCGTTGGTGCTAATGACAGCTTTAGGGAAACGAGAATCCATTTCAATTTTCGGCACTGATTACCCAACGCCCGATGGTACGTGTATTCGCGATTATATTCACGTTAACGACTTAGCAGATGCCCATATTTTGGGATTGGAATATTTATTAAAAGGTGGCGATAGCGAAGTTTTTAATTTGAGCAATGGTAGCGGCTTCTCCGTTAGAGAAGTCATTGCCGCAGTTGAAGAGGTGACAGGAATTTCGATACCAGTAGAACAACGCGATCGCCGTCCTGGCGATCCCCCAGTTCTCATTGGCACCAGCGAGAAAGCCAGAACCATTTTAGGCTGGCAACCTCAGTATCCATCCATCAAAGATATCGTCGCTGACGCGTGGCAGTGGCATCAGAAGCGACATAAGTAAGGGCATGGGGCATTGGTCATTGAAGAAGAGACAAGGTAGACAAGGAAGAGGGGGAAGACTTGGGAGAGACTTGTTCAATAATTCCCCCTTGTCTCCCTTGTCTCCCTGCTCCTCTGCCCCCCTACTCCCTGCCTCTTCCCTACTCCCCACCTCTCCTCATACTTTGCATGACGACAACTAAGATGCCGATAAATCCGAGAATTGGCAGTGCGATCGCCCAAGTTGGTAATTGTTGAGATTGACCCTCTACTAAATCGCCATTGACATTTCGCACATTTTGTGTATTTTGTGTAGACCCGCCTCCTGCCACAGTTACTTCAAATTTGAATTCAAAGGGTTTGAATCTTGCCCCAGAAACAGGTTTTCCATTTAGTTGCAACTCATAAAGACCTGGTTTGGGAAAGGTAATATCTGCACCTGGGATGCCTTGATAGCGTTCGGCTGCCACAGGTTGTAACTGTGGTTCTAATAGCGGCGGTTCTCCGGCTGCATAAGGTTCGGCATAAACAGCCAACTGACAATTACACTGTGATAGAGGAATCACCTTTCCACCTCTGCGGGTAAGTGCAAACCAGGCTTGGCTTGGTTCTCCAGCACGGGGATTATCATTTGGTTCAATGTGGAGAGTACCACCGACATCTGAGGCTACTTCCACCTTATGAGCAAAAGCAGGGTAAAGATTAGTTATTGATATAACTAAGCAACTCAAGAATAATAAATACTTTATTGTTCTTTGATTTTTCCAGAAAATGCCTTTTTGAGGGTAACGCTTCTGTTTTTGACTCGTTGAAACAAAGCCAGAAAATAAAGATGATTTACCGCGATTTGGTTGGGGGAACATAAAACTTTTCTACGGCTAACTTTGACCAAAAAAAGCGCGAACGCACAAGCAAGACACTGAGAGTAATCATTACCATCAGTACTGCCGCTAATTTATTTCCCCAAGTTGATTGCAAGGAACCCAGGTAATGGGAACCAATCAACACAGTATGAATGGCACTCAAGAGCAAGGCTGGCACGCCCAATAGATGAATCTGTCGCCAACGCTTGCCCAAAGATTTTTGCAACGATTCCCAACTTGTAAAAGCGGCGGGGGACATTAATATCAATGCTACAGCACCCGCAGCCATCCCCCACTGAAATTCTGGCGGCAGATACGAAAAGGCGGCAAAATTCCATTGCAATGAGTGTTCTATCATGTGGAAGGTGTGAACCACAGAAAGCACAAAAGCTCCCACACCCAAGCCGCGACGATAACGCAGTGGTGAAGCCCACAAGCCACTAATCGGACGCGCAATTAACGCCAAAATTAAGCAGATTAACGCCGCGTGTCCGGTGTAATCTACCATTGTGTCACCAGTCCGCAGCAAGGTGATGATGCCAATGGTGAGTGTTACCCAACCGCCCAATCGAAACAACTGACTGCGCCTGTCTTTACTTACCAAAGAAGTGGAAACGCCTACACCTAGCATCGTCGGCAAGGTTCCCAAGCCAAAAGCCAGCATAGTAGCTGTACTCATCCATAAATTGCCAGTTTCAGCGGCTTTAATTTGGGCAGCATACAAAAAACCACAGGGCATTAAACCCCAAGTCATCCCCAAAAGCATTGGCGTCCCACCATTTGGTTTTTAAGGAAAGTTTAACCATTCCGCTGCTGAGGCGATCGTGTAAACTACCTTGCAATAGGGGATGTAATACGGGAATGCGCGGGAGTAAATCGGGTTTTAGTTGTCCTAAGCCAAACCAAATCAACATCACACCAGTCAGAATTGCCATCCAGCGCCGGAACTCGCTGCCAACACCCGCTAGCTGTCCACCTTGCAGCAATACCGAACCTAGCGCCCCAATGCCAGCACCGACTAGAGCATAGCTCAACATCCGCCCCAGGTTTAGCAGGATATGAAATTTTAATTGCTGTTGCCAAGTATCGGGTTTTTCTAAGGTTAATGTTCGTCCCAAAGAGACTGTTTTTGGACTTTGCGGCTGATGAGACAGAGAAAATGCCACTGTTAGCGGGCCACACATCCCAAAGCAGTGTCCAAAACTCCCCAGGAACCCCAGGATTACGATCAGCAACAAATCTACCATAAAAAAAGTTCCGAGTTCTGAGTTATGAGTCCTGAGTGTCCGAATAAAGATTTTGAAGAAGTAATAAGAAATTTTTTCTTTTCTTCTTACTCAGTACTCAAAACTCCTCTAGTGCGGAACTGTAAGTGAAGTTGCGATCGCTGTCAAAAGACAAAGCGTCAAACTTGATGTTTTCTCTATTGAAGAAGAATTCAGAAGTCACAATTCAGGAGCAAAGCCAAAGACGCTCCTGACTCCTGAATTTTGTTCGATAAATTAATTTTACTTATAAAAAACCGTAAAAAAATAATACAAAATAATCTTTTTGGAGATGTTTTATGTTTTTATTTCCTAAGAATTACTACTAGCGATCGCTACATTGATAATGTTGTACCGAAAGCCAATAAACAAGTTGCAAAAATTCATCCAAAAACAAAGTTATTTGCATATAGGGGTTTTTCTGGCAACTCTCTTGAGCATTATATTGTTCAGTTGGGTAGCGTTCTCGCAGCAACCAGTTACCCTCAATCTATTAATGACTGCCCCTGATGCCCAACCTTGGAGGCAGGGTTTGATTAAAGACTTCGAGGCTGAGAACCCTGGTATTCGCATTAACCTAGTTGAAGGGCCGAATGCCACAAATTTGCTCGAAGACCTGTATACCTCATCTTTTATCTTGGGTGAATCCCCTTATGACCTGATCAATATGGATGTGATCTGGACATCCAAGTTTGCTGCTGCTGGATGGTTGCTACCTTTAGGCGATCGCATTTCTAAAAAAGAGTTGGCAGCATTTTCACCCCAGGATGTAGAAGGGGGACGTTATCAAAACCAGCTGTACCGCATTCCAGTGCGTTCCGACGTAGGAATGCTCTATTACCGGGAAGATTTAATCAAACAAGCAGGATTGCAACCGCCAGAAACATTTGATGATTTGATCCGAATTTCCCAAGTCTTGCAGAAGAAAAACCAGGTAAATTGGGGCTATGTTTGGCAGGGGTCGCCAATATGAAGGACTCGTGGCGATGTTTGCGGAAGTCCTCGATGGCTTTGGCGGCTTTTGGGTTAAACCCGACACCCTCGAAGTTGGACTAGATCGACCAGAAACATTACAAGCCATTGAGTTTCTACGTAGTACCATCAGCAAAGGCGTTTCTCCTCCTGGAGTCACAACCTATCAAGAAGAAGACACCCGACGCTTGTTTCAAAGTGGTCAAGTAGCGTTTTTACGTAGTTGGCCATACGCATGGCCTCTCGCCCAAGCAGAAAATTCGCCAATCCGGGGCAAAATTGCGATTAAACCGATGGTTCATGCTCCTGGTAAGACGGGAGCAGCTTGTCTTGGAGGCTGGGGTTTAGGCATTGCGAAATCTTCTCAACATCCTGAAGAAGCTTGGAAAGCAATTCAGTATTTTACCAGTCGAGAAGCACAGCGCCGATTCATTTTCAGTGCAGGTTATGTGCCCAGTCGCCGGGAACTGTTTACAGACCCAGGGATTGTTTCTAAATACCCCCACTATCCGCAGTTATTAGAGGTCGTAGACAATGCAGTTTTACGTCCACCGATCGCCCAATATGCTCAAACATCAGATATTTTACAGCGTTATCTCAGCGCCGCATTATCCAATCGAATGAATCCTGAACGAGCAATGCAAGCTGCTGCTGCCGAAACGCGGCGATTGCTGGGGGCAGGGGAGCAGAGGGGCAGGGGAGCAGGGAGCAGGGGGACAAGGGAGACAAGGGGGACAAGGGAGACAAGGGGGACAAGGGGGACAAGGGAGAATTATTGAATAAGTCTCTCCCAAGTCTTGCCCCTCTTCCTTGTCTACCTTGTCTCTTCTTCATGCCCAATGCCCAATGCCCAATACTTCGACTACGCTCAGTACAAGTGCCCAATGACAAATGACAAATGACAAATTTACATACACTAAGAAATCGAGAACAACAGACAGCCTGGATTTTATTAACACCAGCATTGCTGCTGTTGTTGTTTGTATTTGCCTACCCGATTTTGCGAGCATTTTGGTTAAGCGTATTTACTAGAAATTTGGGAACAGAACTACAACCCGTATTCTCTGGTTTGGAGAATTATCTGCGGATGGCGGGGGATGGTCGTTTTTGGCAGAGTTTGTGGGCGACAACCGTATTCACAACAGCATCAGTCATCTCAGAACTACTGCTAGGACTGGGAATTGCCCTAGTTCTCAACCAGGCGTTTGTTGGGCGGGGTATAGTGCGTACAACTGCCATTATCCCTTGGGCTTTGCCTACTGCTTTGATTGGTCTGGCGTGGGCTTGGATTTTTAACGATCAGTTTGGGGTTGTGAATGATATTCTGCTGCGCTTAGGGCTGATTAAGACTGGGATTAATTGGTTAGGAGATCCAACGCTGGCGACGATCGCAGTGGTTTTTGCTGATGTTTGGAAAACTACGCCGTTTATCAGTATCCTGTTGCTAGCTGGGTTGCAGTCGATATCACAAGACCTTTATGAAGCTTACTCGGTTGATGGAGCAACTGCTTGGCAAAGTTTCCGCAATATTACCCTACCATTACTGCTGCCGCAGATATTAATTGCAGTGCTATTTCGGTTTGCTCAAGCTTTCGGAATTTTTGACTTGATTGCTGTGATGACCGGGGGTGGCCCTGGTGGCGCTACGGAAGTGGTGTCATTGTACATTTACTCCACGGTGATGCGCTACTTAGATTTTGGTTATGGAGCTGCCCTGGTAGTAGTGACATTTTTGATATTAATTGCCGCGGTGGCGATCGCTAGTTTCTTACTTAACAAATACCGTGCCAAAACATCAGGAGCCATTTAACCGATGAGTGTAACTCCCCAAGCAGTTCCAACGACTCCAAAACGAACAGGGGGAACCAAGTTTTCTCTGAAAAAAATCTTGCTGGGCATCATAGTTGTATTAATAGTGCTATTTAGCCTAGCACCAGCTCTATGGCAATTGCTGACCTCGTTTAAAGTGAATGAGGATATTGCCGCCGTTCCTACTGTTTATTTCCCCACACGATTCACTTTCAATCACTACATTGAGTTATTCACCCGTCGTCCATTTTGGCGCTACATCTTCAATAGTGCCTTTGTGTCGATTACTTCTACAGCTGTAGCTTTAGCGATCGGCGCACCTGCGGCTTATGCTCTGGCACGGTTACGCCCTTGGGGTGAAAAAGTTATCCTCGCCAGCATTTTAATTGTTACCTTATTTCCTGGAATTCTCTTGTTCTTAGGACTATTAGAAATTATCCAAGCGCTGAAATTGGGTAATAATTATCTGGCGCTGATTATACCCTATACTGCGATCAATTTGCCGCTAACAATTCTAGTACTTAAAAGCTTTTTTGAACAATTACCAAAAGACTTGGAAGATTCTGCTAGGGTCGATGGTTATAACACTTTTCAACTACTGTGGCAAATTGTGCTACCCATGACCCTTCCCGCTTTAGTAACTACTGGAATTCTCACCTTTATTTTTGCTTGGAACGAGTTTATTTTTGCTCTCACATTTATGACTCGTGAAGAGTTGAAGACAATTCCGGTTGCTGCGGCTCAGTTGGGTGGTGCGACAATATATGAAATTCCCTATGGCCCGATCGCTGCTGCAACTGTCATCGGCACATTACCCCTGATTTTACTAGTTTTGTTTTTCCAGCGCCGGATTGTCCAAGGTCTTACCGCTGGTGCTGTCAAGGGATAAGGGGAAGCAGGGGGAGCAGAGGGGCAGGGAGCAGGGAGCAGGGGGGCAGGGAGCAGGGGAGCAGGGAGCAGGGGGACAAGGGAGATGAAGGGGAATAACAATAGATAAATACCCAATACCCAATGCCCAATGACAAATAACAAATGACAAATGACAAATGACAAATGACAAATGACAAATGAAAAATGGCTAAACTCGAACTTAAAAACTTGAATAAAACCTACAGTCCCAAAGTCGTCCCTGTCAAAGACGTTAGTTTAACTGTAGATAACCATGAGTTTCTCACTTTACTTGGCCCTTCTGGCTGTGGTAAATCCACCGTTCTACGCATGATTGCAGGTCTTGAAGAACCGACTCGCGGTCAGATCCAGATTGGGGATGTGGATGTCACCTATAAACGAGCAGCCGATCGCAATATTGCAATGGTATTCCAAAGCTATGCACTCTATCCCCACATGACGGTGTACGAAAACCTCGCTTCTGGACTGAAGCTGAAAAAAGTCCCACCGACAGAAATTAAACAGCGAGTAGCAGAAGTGGCAGACGTTTTAGGATTAGCAGAGTTAATGAACCGCAAACCTGGCCAAATGTCTGGAGGGTCAACGGCAACGGGTTGCTGTCGGTCGTGCTTTGGTGCGTAATGCCGATGTCTACCTGCTGGATGAGCCTTTAAGTAACCTGGATGCACTGCTGCGGGAACGAGTCCGAGCCGATATCAAGCAAATTTTTGCCGCTCAGAAAGTGCCAGTTGTTTACGTTACCCACGACCAAACCGAAGCGATGACGCTCTCTACGAAAGTTGCCTTGCTCAACGATGGCTATGTCCAACAACTTGACCCGCCTGACCGCATCTATAACAATCCAGCTAATCTATTTGTGGCTGGATTTGTTGGTAGTCCGCAAATGAATTTGCTGACTTTACCTTGTAAGGGAAAATACGCGCTCCTGGGTAATTTCCAAATACTTCTCCCAGATATACCAACTGTACCACCGCAGATTGTTCTGGGAATCCGCCCAGAAAATGTCCGCATTGCTCAACCAGGTGATACTCAAACTATTCAAGGGAAAGTGTTTTTAGTGGAAAATTTGGGTATGCACTATTTGGTTAGTATCAAGGTGGAGGGTTCACAAACCGGAGCGATTACGGTACGGGCTTTGTTGCCAACAGACCAAAATTGGAGTAACGAGGATATTACACTAGCATTGCCCCCTGAAGATATTCACTGGTTTGACGTGCAATCTGGCCATGCTCTTGTTAAGAGACAAATGTTAGGTTAACGCAAGCAAGAGACGCGATGAATCGCCGTCTCTACAATAATCAGATTTATCGCGTCTTTGCGATCGCTAGAATTTTCATCAAAAAACTTTAACCGAAGCAATCCTGGAAAGTGATGCTTGGGGATTTGCGCTACCCTAAGTCAGGAAGCCAAGGATAAATCAGATGAGCAAATGGATTTGGCTGATGCTGTTGGTGCTGATGACAGTTGTTGTTGTGGGTAGCAGAGGTAGCACGTTTTTTGAACAGCGCCCCTCACCGGCAATTGTTGAAAGCATTCCAGTGGAAACATCCGAACCACAGCCAGAGTCAAAGGAAGTTGATATTACCCCGCAAGTGTCTACCGATCGGCTGCTGAACCATATCCAAAAGTTGAATTTTCAGCGCTACACCGCAAAAGAGCGATCGCTTACTCGCACTTATATTACAACTGAACTGAAAAAAGCCGGCTGGAAACCTAAATTAGAAAAGTTCTCTGACGGTGTGAATATTTTTGCCGAACGCCCAGGAACGAATAAAGCCGCGAAAGCAATTCTTGTAGCAGCGCATTACGACACTGTTTTCTCTTCCCCTGGTGCTGATGATAATGCCAGTGGTGTCGCTGTAGTGCTGGAAATTGCTCGGTTGCTCGGTTCTCGTCCTACGCCACGAACCTTACAGCTAGCTTTTTTTGACCGAGAGGAAGCAGGACTTTTGGGTAGTCAGGCTTTTGTGAGTCAGAAATCACGCTTGCAAAATTTAGGTGGAGCGATCGTTATGGATATGGTAGGTTACGCTTGTTACACTCCTGGATGTCAGAAATACCCTGCTGGATTGCCTGTTACGCCACCTAGCGACAAGGGCGACTTTTTAGTAGTAGTGGGTGATACAGAACATTTGCCTTTCTTAAATGCCTTTCAAAACTCACAAAATATTTCCTCAACCCTGAATAAACAAAAATCAATGCCAGCAGTTCTAACACTACCAATTCCTTTTAAAGGTTTACTGACACCAGACACCTTACGCAGCGATCATGCACCGTTTTGGTACCAAGGTGTGGGTGCTGTGCTAGTGACAGATACCGCAAATTTACGCACTCCGCACTATCATAAACCTAGCGATGTACCAGCGACGATCGAGCGATCGTTCTTTACCGGAGCAGCACAAATTGTAATTAATGCTACTAGTGCCTTGTTAGAGAAAAACCAGGTTTTGGAAACTCAAGCACCAAGCTAACTTATGAATTATCTTGGCTAGCTTTTGGTTCAGGGAAAGTTAACGTCCAATTATTTTTATCATTGACCTGAGAATATAAACCTTGAAGAATGAGCCGCAAAGTTTTTCGAGTTCTAATAGCCTTCTTTACCAGATAAGTTCCTGGTTCAGCAAAGATATCATCAAAGTTTTGTTTATAACCAAATTGTTTTGAACAGTAACTACCAGCACCTTGGACTGTTAACACAAAAAATGGAGCTTGTTTGTATTCATCAGGAATCATAAAGATTCCATATACATGGTGACGACCACGCCAGGGCTGAACACTAACCTTAGTAGCATGTACTTGAAATTTTGGAGTTTTTGATGCGATAAAAGCCTCGAAATTGCAATCAGAATCATTCACAGGCCACCACAGTGTAATAATACTCAAAGAGAGCAGAAAAATTAAAATATAGGGTAGTCTGCGACGCATAAAGCCAAGAAAAATTGTTGATGCGGCTGGGGGAATTTGATGAGTAACGATCGTGCAGCTACAGCAGTCAGACTATTCACCTGCAACACATCTGCAAAATGTTTTAAAGGGCAAAGACAAAACATTAAGCACTCAGTTAAATTTTTCTGTCAAAGAAAATTGCAGATTGTAGATGCGTAGTTTATCGCCGCAGGCATCGCTTTCCCTGTTCTAGTAGCTCCGTTACAGTCTTAAACCTAGCTGAGAAACAATCAAACTTTTGTGGCTGTTAACACTGATTTATGCTCAAATTTTTGGCTGTGATGAATTCTACAATTCATTACCTTTGTTATGCTTGTAATATGGCTCTGTTTGCATTAGCAGATGTTTTGAGGAGATTAGAGCATAGATGTAGCCCTTTTCCTGCCGGAGACGCTCTTTAGCTTGCTTTCACGAACGCGAACAGCGTGTCGTAGGTAAGTGGTACGGCTGCACTCAGGAACCACCCATTGTAGACATCGCCATCAAGTTAAGAAAAAATTTACTTTTATTTCTAATCAATTATTGGGGTAGTCAAATACACAAATATCCGTTATATTCCCGTAAGTAACAATTGGTATAAAAGTTTATGGGAAAAAGTTGGAGAAGTCTGAAGACAGTTGCGGGTTTATTTAGCGCCATCGCACTTACACAGTTCGGGGTAAATACTTCGGCCATTGCTGCTGACACGGTTGTTGTGCGTTTGGGTTTATTTACAGAATCCATTTCTCTTACTGAGTTGCAAAAGGCTGTAAAAACAGGAAAATTGCCTGGGAGTTTACAGTCTTTATCTGAAGAACAACGCCGCTTCTTCTTGGGGGCGCTGGGTATGAATATACCCATGAATGTTGTCACACTTGATAAGTTAATTAATACCCAGATTGGTACAACTATTCTCAATGACTTCGCTACAGCCTTAGCCCGAAAGGATAAAGCTGGGGTACAAGCACTCAGAGCAGGCTTGGTATTAGGTTCTACTGCACCGCAAGGCCTTTCTATACTGAGTTTTATTGCTGCTTATCCCAGTAAACGCTTAGAAATTGATTTACCAAAGGCTTGGGTTGTTACAAAAAACTTAAATACAGCTTTTTGGCGTACCCAGCAA
Organism: Nostoc sp. DSM 114160; assembly: GCF_053470305.1. Lineage (NCBI taxonomy): Bacteria > Bacillati > Cyanobacteriota > Cyanophyceae > Nostocales > Nostocaceae > Nostoc > Nostoc sp. DSM 114160. The sequence goes on from NZ_JBPFGO010000001.1 coordinate 1,273,958, forward strand.
TTCATGTTAGCGATCGCTCCCCAACTCGACCCGATAACAGCACATCCGAGAACACCGCAGATTGCTTTCCCCTTCGATCCCAGCCAACCAGGAAGCGCCCAAGTAAAAATACTCAACTTAAGTCTGAACGATCGAAAGCGCCAACGCCAAATCCCAGTTGATATTTACTGGTCAACTGCTGCAACTCCCGAAAAACCCGTAATTGTTTTTTCTCATGGCTTTGGATCGGTTCGCACTGACTTGCGTTACCTAGCAGAACATTTAGCATCCCACGGTTATGTAGTAGCAGCTTTAGAACATCCTGGTAGTAATGCGGCAAATACTGATATGGCATTACAAGGCAAAACCAGAGTTATGAAGCCTCAAGAGTTTTTAAATCGCCCTCAAGATATTAGTTTTGTTCTCGATGAATTAGAAAAACTCAACCAAACGGCTAATCATCCCCTACAAGGGAAACTTGCAACCACAAACGCGATGGTTGTTGGCTATTCTTTGGGTGGTGGTACAGCTTTAGCACTTGCTGGAGCCGAGTTGCAACTAGAACATCTCAAACAACGCTGTAAAAAGAACCTGACTATCTTGAGTTTGGGAGAAAATATCCAGTGCATCGCTCAAGAACTACCAGAAAATAGCTATCAACTACGAGATACTAGAATCAAACAAGCGATCGCTCTCAATCCGACAACTTCTCTAATTTTTGGCGAAACTGGGTTAACTAAGATACAAATTCCTACCATAGTGTTAGCAGGTTCCGCCGATAAAACCACCCCAGCTTTAACTGAACAAATTGTGGGATTTGACAAGATCCCATCCCCAAAATCGCTAGTTGGTATTATTGGGGGTACTCATCTCAGTGTAAAAGACCCCAGCACCACATTAGATCAAATCGGACAACCAAATACACCAATTAGTGGCGGTGAAGTTGTCGGCGAACAAGCAGCAGATGTTCGCAAGTACGTTAAAGCTCTAACCTTGGCCTTTGCTTTCCAGATGACTCCAGAAGCTAAAAACTATGCTATTTTCCTGACACCAGATTATGCTCAGTTTGCTTCAACTGCCGCATTTCCATTTCGTCTAATTACCCAGATTCCTCCTGATGCTATGGCAGTGGTGAAAGAATTTGTTGATAAATAAGGGACTTCCAATTAAACAAATATAGGACTTACTTATCATACATATTGACTATACTAATTTTGGGCTTTTGAACCATTTCTAATACAGGACTTATACCATTTTAGATTTTGGATTTTAGACTTCGGCTCCTTTCGACTTCGCTCAAGGCAAGTCGCTCAGTCGAACGATTTTGGATTGGAAATTGCCTTGGTGCGTCTGGCTTGGTGTGAATCCATCTGTCGCAATCATTTTTCAAAATGGTCTTACGCAACTGACATATTATTTTCAGTTCTTAGTGTTCGCGCAGCGTCTCTGAAAGAGAAGAGACGACTAAAGTACTCAAAATAAGGGCTAGAGCCGCTTACTACAAACTACAAATCCGATTTTTTTGTGACACTTGCGTAAGTCCTATAATACCCAGAACAGTAAATATGCAACAAAATCGGGGTTGCAATCAGCACCTAAAATATAAATTTGACTTGATGCATATTATGGTTGATTAGTATAGTACCGTAAGTCCTAAAATATTTAATTTTGTGAGTAGCTTACTTAAGAATAGGGGTATAGGGAACGGTAGAAGCCCCCGCTTATTCTAACTATCCCTACTATTTTTATTTTGAGACCAAACAAAGCCTAAAATACTGATATTCGCTACAAATACCTGACGTTGAGATCGACCAATCGAGAATATAGTACTTTTTATCTAAGCAGATTAACTACCCTACCACCCTATCAAGCATCCTCCCCAATCTATTTGGGAGAGTGTACTTTATTAATTTATAATCCGCTGTAAGTAATATAAAACTTATAAAATTGACTTATACCAATTCTATGTAAACTTTTTACTTGCTACAAGTATACTACCTTGATAGTAGCACTAAAGTTGCTGTTAAATCTACACCAAATTTTTACAGTAAAAATAACTATTTACACATAAAATTTATAATGTATTCGTAAAAATAACAGAAGCTTAAGAGTGAAAAAAAACTAGGAGTAGATGCCGAATGATGGTACATACGTATCCTATAGAAATCGTAAATTATTTTTGAAAAAGATTCTCAATTACTTGTAGGGTGTATTAGCAAACTGTAGCACACCTTACAAGTGGTTCAAGATTCAAATATTAGTTCTGAAGCTAACATATTACAAACTAATTTCAAAACAAATGAAAACAAGTTATTTGATGTGAAATATGTTTGTGTATGTATTGAGGTAACTTACTTTAAGTTCACAGAACTAAATGAGAGATAGTTGTTATCTTCTGCCAGTTAAAGAGTAACCAAAAATCAACAACAAAGGGCTTGTTTTATTTACTTAAATAATTAGTTTTACAATACACATGTAGGTAAACTAATTTGGGATTCAGAATTAAACAATTATTCCATTTCATTCAAGCTTATGCAACTCTATACAACTCGTGAAATTGAACAACTCCAGCAACATGAAGACCTTTCTGCCTTAAATGAAATTATGAAGTGGGTGAAAACCTTTTTAGGAAGGCCTCATCCTGACTTAGGTAGACCTGGCGCAGTTTGCCCCTTTGTACCTTACTCTCTCAAATCAAATAGTATTCGTCTAGCAGTTATTCACACAAAAGATTTGTATCCAGGAGAATTAGAAGAGATTGTTGGACGCTATCGAGATATATTTCTGCAAATAGATGTTAAAGAGCAGGAATTAGCAATTAATAGAGCTTTTTTACTTATTTTTCCTGACATTCATATAGAAGACGCTTCTAAAGTAATAGATAGTGTCCAACAAAAACTTAAACCTTTGTTTGTTGAGTCAGGACTGATGATCGGAGAATTTCATAAACGTAATGAAAGTCCTGGTCTACACAACCCAAACTTTCGTCCCCTTCGTAGCCCTATCCCCTTGTTGGCTATTCGGTTTATGGTTGAAGCTGACCTCCCTTTTCTTCAGAATCCTGCCGATCCACACTTACGTATTCGATATTTGGAAGCTTATTTAAAGAATTTTGAGCATAAATTTACAGATGAAATAAAGTTTAAAAATGCTCGTCAATCATTGGCTTTAGCAAAAGAACAAATTAAACAAGAAAATTTGGTGAGTTCTTACATATAACAAATGTTTGAATTCCAGGTTAGCGATCGAGCATAGGTATGGAGGATTAAAAGTCTTTTAAATTCACTGTACCTGGAAATAAGTGGGATAAAAATTACGAATTTACTGCTACTTGCAATTGCTTAGTGCAGATAGCATTAAATCGTCATCAGGAGGTAAATTATCGGACGACAGTAAAAGCGATCGCTAATTATCAATTAGTCAATATCAATCCTTCAAGAAAGTTACTTTGATTTGTAATAATTGCACACACATTTTTGTGAATATATTTAGAATTAATCTATTATTTGTGATATAAAAAAGCAAATAATTTGGTAAATAAAATGGCAAAAGAAATAGAGCGGAAATATTTAGTAAGAGGAGATAGCTGGAGAGGATTAGCTGAAGGTAGTGTATATCGTCAAGGATATATTGCTACACAAGATAAAGCAACTGTACGCATACGTATAGTAGGGGAAAAAAGTTATTTGACCATTAAAGGCCCCAATCTTAAATATTCGAGATTAGAGTTTGAGTATCCTATTCCTGTTCAAGATGCTCAAGAAATACTTGAGACATTATGTCAACGTCCCTTTATAGAAAAAACCAGATATAAAATAGAGTCGGGTGGTTTGATTTGGGAAATAGATGAGTTTGATGGTGTTAATAAAGGACTCATATTAGCAGAAGTTGAACTCACTGATGAAAATCAGCAAATTGAATTACCAAACTGGATTGGACAAGAAGTTTCTGATGACTCTAGATATTTCAACAGCAATTTAGTAAAATACCCTTTTTCACAATGGTAATAGAATGAAATCAAAACTATGCGAATAGCCAAATGCAATGATTGGAAAACAGAACCTATGCCTTCTGTATGCAAAAATATAACACTAGAAAAAGTTTTCTCACAGGAAGAATTTGACCGAATTGCTGCTGGAGTCATTCCAGAGCAGATGGAAGATAAGTGGTTCATTTTCTATGAGGCTCCTTGGCTATACTTGCATCGTAGTTGGACTGGTTTTTGTATTTTCAAAGTGCGTTTTGAGGTGATTGCAGAAAGCGTAAAGATTGCAAAAGTGCAAGTAAATCGAGAGCCAGCGCAGTACTCTAACACTGATGATGAGCGCGATGCCTCTATGTTAGCGATCTTGCTGGATTCCCGATCTGAAGGTGATGTGCGAAGTCAAATGCTTAACTGGATTAAACGTCAATCCAGTAATTTAGAAAAACCGTAGTAGTACGCAGCATCACACTGCAAGTATTTACAAAGGATGCCTGTGAGATATGAACTTAGCCATTAACTAGATTTTCTACAGTATCGGCATCGTTTGGTAATGCAGCTGTTAAAACTTCGCTGCCTTCTGTAGTAACTAAAACATCATCTTCAATCCGAATTCCTCGCACATCGGCGAATTCAGATAAACGCTGCCAATTCACCACATTTTGATATTTTGAACGGACATTAGGATCGTTTAAAATTGCTGGTACTTGATAAAAACCAGGCTCAATTGTGACTAACATTCCTGGACGCAGGGGACGATTTAAACGAAGATAGCTTAAGCCAAAGCGATCGCTCCTTTGGCGTCCTTCTTCATACCCAGCTAAATCGCCCAAATCTTCCATATCATGCACATCTAAACCCAGTAGATGGCCGATCCCATGAGGAAAAAACAGCGCGTGGGCATCCATTTCTACTAAATCTTGGGGATTTCCTTGTAAAATACCTAAATTTACTAAACCTTCAGCGATCGCTGTAGCTGCTAGCAAATGAATATCTCCATACTCTACACCAGGCTGGATTTTGGCAATACAAGCATCATGGGCTGCCAACACCACATTATAAATATCTCTTTGGGTAGATGAAAACTTACCCGAAACTGGCCATGTACGAGTCACATCACCTGCCCAACCAGTTTCAGTCTCAGCGCCAACATCGGCAAGGAGTAAATCACCTGGCTGCAAACTATTGTGATACTGCTCGTTATGCAAAACTTCACCGCGAACAGTGACAATACTGTTGTAAGAGGTGGTCATATTGTGGGCAATAATCACCCCTTCCATCGCTGCCCGAACTTCTGCTTCTAGTTTGGCTTGGGGTGTTGCTGCCATCCCGGCTTTGTGAGCTTTGACAGTGACAGCCGCAGCTTTTCGCAACTCGGTTAATGCACCATCATCGTGGGTGAGGCGGAGAGAAACGATCGCCTTCGCTAACTCCAAGTCAATTCCTTGAGGAGGACTTTGTGGTAAAACCCATCTATTTAATAGCTGCGATTGCTGCGTCCAAGTAGCCGCATCTTGGACGGCAAGTGTAGCGGCATCTTCTAGCCGAGACTCTAATTCTGCCATTGGCCCTGCCACATCCGCCCCAATCTTCTCGGCTATTTCCTCGCGCGTTGGCATTTCACCATGCCAAAGGGCGCTGCTGGGTGACGGATCGTCGATGAATAATTCTAGTTTGCCTGCTTCTAGACGAATTGCCGCCTTTGGTAATGGCAGTCCGGCGAAATAGAGGAAATGACTGTTAGCACGAAATGGAAAGGAATTTGCCGGAAAATTGCGCGGATTATTGCTACCTGACCACAAAATTGCGGGAAAATCAATCAGTTTGGCTAATTGTTGCCGTCGGTGGCGTAAAGTTTCGCCCAGGGAAGTAGAAGTTTGTGGGATAAGCATAAATGTAAACTCAAAAAAAGATAAAAGTGATGGTTTTGCCTTTATTTAGTCGTTATCGTCTTTATCATCCTTATCGCCATCTTTTCGATCGTTTTTGCGATCGCGATGTTTGTCATCATCATCTTGGTCGTTCTGCTTTATCTGCTTAGGTTCTTGATTAGGTTGTAACACTGGTTTTTGTTGCTCAGTTGGTGCAGGTGGCTGCGGGACTTCAACAACACAACTAACTAATCCTCCAGAAATTAGCGCTAAGTTGACAGCAGCAAAGATGCTTCTGAAGATTTTTATCCTCACGTTTTCGGTTTGCTTTAACATTGACCCTAGTTTTTGGAGATTGTATTTCTAATTTCTAAGGTACTGTATATAGTGGTTCTCATTTGGATTAACACAACGTAGGACTAAAATAGTGCATTAGCAAACTCTTGTGGGATAAGCTCTCTAGCCCGTCCTGGCGGGCAAGATGCCCGCCCCACAAGAAAATTTATTTATGGGGATCATTAATTTTAAATTTTGAATGCGTGAATACTTCTACAAGCTCAGTACAAGTTTTGAATTTTGAATTTGGAGCGAGGTGACGTGACTATAATGGGACAAATTATTACTCAAGTTGATGCTTTTACCAATACACCTTTTGCAGGTAATCCGGCTGCTGTCTGTGTTTTGCCTACTCCCCAAGATGAGCGCTGGATGCAAAAGGTGGCGCAGGAGATGAATTTATCTGAAACAGCTTTTCTAGTCAGACAGGATGATGGCTTTAATCTGCGTTGGTTTACGCCTACAGTAGAAGTGCCGCTTTGTGGTCACGCAACTTTAGCTAGTGCCCATGTACTTTGGTCAGAGGGACATTTATTACCTGATGAAGTTGCACGTTTTTATACCAAAAGTGGAGTGCTGTTTGCGAAGTTACAAAATGATTGGATTGAGTTAGATTTTCCAGTAAATCACTCACAAGTAACAATCGCTCCTCCAGAACTCAAGCAAGCTTTGGGTGTACCCTACAAATCTGTTTTGCAGAATTCACTGGGTTATCTTGTGGAATTTGAATCTGAAGAATTGGTGCGGCAAATACAGCCTAATTTTCAACTACTCAAAACGTTGCCGATTCCTAATGTCATTGTCACCAGCCTCACTGACTCTGATTCTGAATATGATTTCGTCTCTCGCTTTTTTGCACCGGGATTAGGTATTAATGAAGACCCAGTGACAGGAGCGGCTCATTGCTGTCTTGCTTGGTTCTGGCGCGATCGCTTGCACAAAAATGAGTTTTTGGCTTATCAAGCATCCAGTCGCGGCGGTGTGGTGAAGGTGTCTTATGACGGGAGCGATCGCGTCTTTCTCGCCGGACAAGCGGTAACTGTGTTGCGAGGCGAGTTAATTACCGCATAAACCTCATATTACAAATCAATAATATCTGGCAAAAATTCACCGTCAAGAACTTGGGCAATGGAATAAGGACATTCCACTGGAAACGTATTGATTGGTAGTTCAGTTTCATTACTAGCAGCTTTCAATCCCCGATGATAAGACTGGGCTAAAACTTCTTCTGGATAAGACTTGAGGCTGGGACTCTCTTGCAGTAAATCTGCAATTTTGTGGCGCTGCTCATCAATAGTATTCCGCCAAGAGCCACTCCGTAAACTAGATTGATATTGCCACTTGAGCAAATGCTGTAATAATACTTCCAAGCGGCTTTTCAACTCTCGTCGTTCTGACCGTCCCAAGCTTTCAATCTCCTCAATCACAGCATCCCAGTCTACTTGTCCAAATTGTCCAGCCCGAATGAGTTGTACAGTTTTTTCTGTCCATGCTGCAAAGTCTGTTTCATACAACTGGGCTGCGCTTTTTGGAATCTGGGTCATGATCTTTCTGCAATTTACCGTATACTAGCTAAACTGAGATACTGTACGCCCATTTTAACTTCAAGAAAACGATCGCATCTTTTTAGCCATACGAGCCGTAACGCGCTTATCTTGAACTGTTGATGCTGAGATGACAAGCGTAGAATTTAACTTTTGAGATATCCTTTAATAAAAAACTTGCAAGTGAGATGAAAAAATGGCAACCGTGTTTGATAACATAGCTCTCCAATTTCAAAAACTTAACAAAATGCCTTATCGCTTGTATGGTGAGGCATATACATACTTAAATTTAATCGGAGATGTTGCCGGGAAATCAATCCTCGATCTAGCTTGTGGAGAAGGATTTTTCACACGATTGCTCAAACAGAATGGCGCTGCACGTTTGGTTGGTGTAGATATTTCCTCAGAAATGATCGAGTTGGCAAGACTTGAAGAAGCCTCTGTGCCACTTGGAATTGAATATATCATCGGTGATGTCATGGAAATTGGTTCTATTGGCAGCTTCGATCTTGTGGTAGTCTCCTACTTGCTCAATTGCGCTTCAACTAAAGAGCAACTACTCAAAATGTGTCAGGCCATAGCAATTCATCTGAAACCTGGTGGTCGATTCGTCAGTTTGAACAATAATTTAGAACTGCTTCCAGAGTTTTATGATAAACATCAGAAATATGGCATTGCTAGGAGATGTGCCCAGTCGCTCCAAGAAGGTACTCCCATAACCTTAACATTGAGTATTCCTGATGACGGTGAGTCTATCAGTATTGACAACTACTACCTTAGCCAAGCGACTTATGAATGGGCCTTGATGAATGCTGGTTTTAAAGATATCCGCTGGCACCATCCAAAAGTCTCTCCCAAAGGCATACATAAATTTGGCTTTGAGTTCTGGCAGGATTACATTGACTATCCCGATACGATCGGCATTACCTGCCTAAAATAACGTGAGTTCGACGAGTGCTATTTTGACCTCTCCCCCAGCCCCTCTCCTACCAGGAGAGGGGAGCAAAAACTTTTGTTTTCTCGTTACTCCTCCCCTCACCTTTTAGGCTACGGTGTATACACAAGTTTTGTAGGTTGGGTGCAGCGATAGCGTAACCCAACATAAAATTTGGTGGTAATGTTGGGTTGCGTTTCACTCCACCCAACCTACAAAAATATATTTTTTAAAAAACTCTAGGTTTCAACATAGATGAGGTTTATGTACCAAGCTGTGTCTGCTTGTAGCCTGTGAAGTGTTAGAGACTTTTGCAAGATATCTAATTGTCAGGCGATGCAATGGCATTGTCAAGCGATGCAATGGCATTGTCAGGCGATGCAATGGCATTGTCAAGCGATGCAATCGCATTGTCAAGCGATGCAATCGCATTGTCAGTCGATACAATCGCATTGTCAGTCGATGCAATCGCATTGCAGAAGGTTGGCTTAAAATTGCACATCAATACAAACACTAAACCGCAAGAGCGTTCTCTTGCGAAGAAGCAACTGTCACAATATTTAAACAAGCCTATATTTTAATTTCAAAAATGTCTGCTAAACACAAAGATAGTAGAACTAGTATCCAATCTCGTGATTGGCCAATTGAGCAATTACCTGGGACTGAGCCATGAGGAACAATCTCAACTCCAAAATTGTGGGATAACTAGCACAGTAGCTTTAGTCAAACAAGGGAAAACTCTAGAGTCAAGACTAGCGTTAGCAAATAAATTACAGATTCATCTTCAGTATGTAAATAAATGGATGGCTTTAGCTGACTTGGCACGTATTCCCAGTGTCGGGACACAATATTGTGGTTTATTGCTTCATGCGGGTATTGGTTCTGTAGTGCAGTTAGCTCAAACTCCCACTCACAGATTGCACCAACAAATCATGCGCTTGCAAGTAGCAACAATGCAGCGCCGAGATTTGTGTCCAGCACTTGAGCTAGTACAACAGTGGAGTCAGCAAGCGAAAACAATCATTTAGTTAGGAGTTAGGAGTGAGGAGTTAAAACTCATAACTCATAACTCATAACTCATAACTCATAACTCATAACTCTTCACTCTTTAGCTAAAACACCATTAAGAAAAATATCAGCGAGTCCTTCGGCCATTTCCTGCATTTGTTGGGGAGAGGCATCAGGTTCCATGAGGGTGTTGTTAGAAAAACCTGCGATCGCAAACATTCCTAAGAAAACTTTCGCAACTAGCTTCGCGTCGCCTTGACGATAAATACCTTTATCCATCGCTGTTTGAAAGAATGCTTCGCCGACATCAGTCATTTTGGTAATGACTTCTAATTGAATGCGATCGCGCAAATCGGGGTGAAATTGCACCTCCATAAAACAGACGCGCATCAAATCGGCATTTTTTTGGAAATTCCACATCCGACGGCGCATCACCTGAGCAACGGCTTTATAACTGCCCATTTCACTTAATTCTGTGAGCAAATCTGTCAGAATTTCTACCCAGCCATTCGTGGCTACTTCCACTAAAATTGCTTTTTTATTTGGAAAATGACGAAATAAAGTACCTTCAGCTATACCTGCCGCTTGTGCTAAGTCGCGGGTGGTAGTGCCGTCAAATCCCTGAGAGGCAAACAACCTTTGCGCTGCGTGTAAAATCCGGGTGCGCGTCTGAGCCTCTGAGGGCGGGGAAGAATTAAAAACTCGCATAACAGTTATGGTTAGATATCCGTAACAAGACTTGTAGCATTATTGTCTAACATCAAGTTAAAGAGCCACTGAAAGCTTAATACAAGATTAAGGCTCTTTTGCTAAGTATCCTGTTATTTAGGTAATGTAACTTTATCTTACTTCTCGCTTATGAACCAGAGCAGTCGGTCAATTTTAGATTTTAGACTTCGGCTCCTTTCGACTTCTCTACGAGACGCTACGCGAACGCTCAAGGCAAGTCGCTCAGTCGAACGATTGGGGACTTCGACTTCTCTACGAGACGCTACGCGTAGCTTGCTTCCCCGCAGGGGTACGCTCAGTCGAACGATTTTGGATTGGTCAGATCGAGTATCTGTGATATTGCGGCGGTTGTCGATCGCTTTGTTAGCTTCGATCGTTCTCTCATGGGGATTGCTGCCAGAAGTTGCTCTAGCTCAAACTCAGACAGCACCTCCTCAAGAAACTAAAACTCCAACCCCACCAGTTGAAAGTTCAATTCAACCTTATTTAGATCGAGTTATTAAGCAATTAACGGAGTTTCGCCTCGACAATGGTTTAAAATTCATTGTCTTGGAACGACATCAAGCGCCCGTGGTTTCTTTTCTCACTTATGCGAATGTGGGTGGTGTGGATGAGCCAGATGGTAAAACTGGTGTAGCTCACTTTTTGGAACATTTGGCGTTTAAAGGCACAACGCGCATTGGTACACAAGACTACAAAAAAGAAAAACCGCTACTAGATACCTTAGAGCAGTTGAATGCTCAAATTAAAACAGCGAAAGCCGCTGGCAGAAAAGCTGAGGTTATCCGCTTACAAACTGAGTTTGAGCAAGTGGAATCGCAAGCAGATAAGCTCGTCAAGCAAAATGAATTAGGGCAAATTGTCGAACAAGCGGGAGGCGTGGGTTTAAATGCCAATACTTCAACCGAAGCGACTCGTTATTTTTACAGCTTTCCTGCCAATAAGCTAGAACTTTGGATGTCGTTGGAGTCAGAACGATTTCTCGATCCGGTAATTCGTCGTGAGTTTTATAAAGAAAAAGATGTAATTTTAGAAGAACGACGGATGCGGATAGAGAATTCACCTATTGGATTGATGGTGGAAAAGTTTATCGATACTGCTTATAAAGCCCATCCCTACAGGCGTCCGGTGATTGGTTATGACGAAGATATCCGCAATCTGACACCAGAAGATGTCCAAAAGTTTTTTGATACTCACTACGTACCAAGTAATTTAGCGATCGCTATTGTCGGAGATGTCAATCCCACTCAGGTGAAAAAACTGGCGCAAACTTATTTTGGTCGCTTTCAAGCCAAAACCAAAGCTGTTGAACAAATTCCGGTGGAACCGCCACAACAACAAACACGGGAAGTTACTTTACAGCTACCTTCTCAACCTTGGTATTTAGAAGGTTATCATCGTCCGGCGATTACTCATCCAGATAATGCCGTCTATGAAATCATTGGCAGTTTATTAAGTGATGGGCGCACGTCGCGGCTATATAAGTCTTTGGTAGAAAAGCAGCGTTTGGCGTTAAATGCCCAAGGTTACAGTGGATTTCCTGGAGATAAATACCCAAACTTGATATTTTTCTATGCTCTCACAGCTCCTGGTCATACAGTTGATGAGTTGGCGGTGGCTTTACGTCAAGAAATTGACAAATTAAAAACTGAGCCTGTGGCGGCGGCTGATTTACAACGAGTGAAAACCCAAGCACGGGCGAGTTTGTTACGTACTCTCGATTCCAATATGGGCATGGCTCAACAATTGTTGGAATATGAAGTGAAAACTGGCTCTTGGCGGAATTTGTTTAAGCAGTTGGATGACATTTCAGCAGTGACAACGGCTGATATTCAACGGGTGGCAAAGGAAACTTTTACGCCGAAAAATCGCACGATTGGCAAGTTGTTGTCGAAAGCAGCATGAACAACAAATCGCAAAGGGCGCACAGGAAAATAGATATGCACAAGTACAAGGTGAAAGCTAAAAGGCAAATAGCGTTGAAAATTCAAAATAGGAAAGGGTTGATTTATGCTTTGGTTGCTGTTTTTGCGTGCTTACTTTTAACTTGTAATTTCTCTCTGGCGGCGACGGCTGAGGCGAAACATTACACAGAGTTGCAGCTACCACCGCTACCTGAGATTAAGTTACCCAAGTATGAGCGGTTTGTGCTGCAAAATGGCTTGGTTGTCTATTTAATGGAGGATCGTGAATTACCGTTGGTGAATGGTACGGCGTTTGTGCGGACAGGGAATCGCTTGGAACCAATGGAAAAAGTTGGGTTGGCTGGTTTTACAGGCGCAGTAATGCGAACTGGAGGAACTAAGAACCATTCAGCAGATGAACTCAACGAGATATTAGAACAACGGGCAGCATCTGTAGAAGTTGGTATTGGTGAAACTTCTGGTAGTGCTAGCTTTGACGCCCTCAGTGAAGATTTAGAAACAGTGTTTGGGCTGTTTGCTGAGGTGTTGCGATCGCCTGTATTTGCTCAAGAAAAGCTAGACTTGGCGAAAACTCAAGCCAAAGGTGGCATTGCCCGTCGTAATGACAATCCAGATGGGATTGCAAATCGGGAATTTAAGAAATTAATCTATGGCAAAGATAGCCCTTATGCTCGCACCATAGAGTATGCGACGGTGGATAAAGTTGAGCGTGAAGATTTGCTCAAGTTTTATCAGCAATATTTCCACCCCAATAATATGATTTTAGGGATTGTGGGCGATTTTGAGAGTAAGAAAATGCGATCGCTCATTCAAGATAAGTTTGGCGATTGGCAGCGTAACCCAGGTATTGCTAAACCCACATTACCAAAGGTTTCACCAGCTAATACAGGTGGAGTCTTTTTTGTCAATCAGCCCCAACTGACGCAAAGTAGTGTGCTTATCGGGCATTTGGGCGGACGTTTCGATAGTCCCGATTATGCCGCGCTGGATGTATTGAATGGAGTGTTAAATGGATTTGGTGGACGCTTGTTTAATGAATTGCGATCGCGTCAAGGTTTAGCTTACTCTGTCTACGGGCAGTGGAGTCCCCGCTACGATTATCCTGGCATATTTATCGCTGGTGGAGAAACGCGATCGGATGCTACCGTCCAGTTTGTCAAAGCCTTACAAGCCCAAATCAAGCGCACCCAAACCCAAAGAGTGACAGCAAAAGAACTGGCTTATGCCAAAGAGTCTACACTCAACTCCTTTGTATTCAACTTTCAAGACCCCAGCCAAACCTTATCACGCTTGATGCGATACGAATATTACGGCTATCCTGCTGATTTTCTCTTTCGCTATCAAAAAGCCGTCGTCGCCACCACAGCAGCCGATGTCCAACGGGTAGCGCGAGAATATCTCAAACCAGAAAAGATTGTGACTCTAGTAGTGGGGAATCAAACCGCTATTCAACCGCCATTGACAGAGTTAGCTAAACAGGTGACACCAATAGATGTAACGATTCCTGGTTCGCAGCCACAGGCAAAGAATTAATAGCGTAGATGGGTAGACATTCAATATCCAAATAAAATCGCAAGGCTCAGATCCCCAACTGTTTAAGAAATTGGGGATCTTGTTTTTAAAATAATTTTCTCCATTATCAGGAAATGACTAAGGACAAATTGGAGTAACAAGTAGAAACTAAATCAGGAACCAAAACCTCTGGAAACTCCAGAGGTTTTTCTCTACTCTATTCATCTTTATAGAAGCGATCGCTCCAGCATACACTTCTATAAAGCAGCAAAAGTTGTCGCCCCGATCGGGTCAACTAGAGTAAGCTAAATTTAGGTTTTAACTATCGGGAGTGGAGATGATGTTGTTGGAATTAAAGCGCATCCATGTTCCACCAGGACAAAGAGTGCTACTGCGAGATGTAACCTGGCAGGAATTGGAAACAATTCTAGAAGATTTAGGGGAACATCGTGCTGCACGAATTGCTTATGACAGAGGAATACTGGAGATTATGGCACCACTGCCAGAACATGAATATGACAAAGAAATTATTGGTGATTTAGTCAAAGCGCTTCTAGAAGAGTTGAGTACTGAATTCATCAGCCTTGGTTCTACTACTTTCAAAAACCAAGCAATGGCTCAAGGTATAGAACCCGATCGGTGTTTCTATATAAAAAATGAATCTAAGATTCGCGGCAAGAAGCGGCTAGATTTAGCAGTAGATCCTCCTCCAGATTTAGCTCTAGAAATTGATATTACTTCTCGCACTCATCCTAATATTTATGAAGCCTTAAAAGTGCCGGAACTTTGGCGTTTTGATCGAGGAAAGCTCCAAATTAACGTTTTGCAAGACGGACATTATGTAGAATCTCAGCAAAGCCTAAATTTTCCTTTATTCTCACTAATTGAAATCATTCCCCAATATTTGGAGCAAAGTACAACAGCAGGCAGAAATGCAACGCTCAAAGCTTTTCGTCTTTGGGTACAAAAACAGATACAACAGCAATAACTTATGCTGTCACCAGAATTCACAACATATACCGGGTTTCAAGTTAACGAAACCCAACACTCACCCCTGATCTGCACCTGACTTTTCACGGCATCTGGAAAACGCCATTTTTAGCTTTTCCAAACCCTGATTTTTACGTTAGCCATTTTCATTAATTTAAAGCTATTGAGAATTAACCAGTGGAAAAAGCCACGTTGTTTTGAGGTTTGAGGACTTCCCGTGAAAAGTCAGGCTCTACACTGCATCTAAAAATTTGTAGGACAGCAATTAAATATAATCGCTGTCCCTACAAAATCGAAATACAAATTAGCTATTGAAACAAGTGCCTATGCAGATTCAGGAATTAATACTGTGTCAATCACATGAATCACACCGTTATCAGCTTCCACATCTGGTGTAATAACTGTCGCATCATTGATTTTCACAGCACCATTAGATGCATCAATTTTGATGCTGCTTCCTTCAACGGTTGGAGCAGAGTCTAAATTGACCACATCTGTTGACAACACTTTCCCTGAAACAACATGATAAGTTAAGATTCTTGTCAGTAGTGGAACGTCAGCAAGCAGTGAGTCTACTGTCCCTTCATGTAGCTTAGAAAATGCTTCGTCAGTTGGTGCAAAGACCGTAAATGGACCAGGGCCCTTGAGGGTATCCACTAAACCAGCAGCTTGTACTGCTGCTACTAAGGTGTTAAAGGAACCAGCATTCACAGCAGTATCAACAATGTCAGCCATATGTTTTATAAATTTCTGTATCTTTCGTTACTGAAAATATACTTTTATTCAAACTATTACTATCTATCCACAGGTAGGTTAAATTCTGTTAATGAATTCATGCCAACAAGATATTGTTTGGTGCTGGCAGACAAAGGATACGATGCTGATAAGCGCGTAATTGAACCCCTGCAAGCCCAAGGCAAAACTGTCGTGATTCCGCTCAAGCGCAACCGCAGGAATCCTCGTGATTACGACTTGGACTTGTACAAAGCTCGTTATTTAATTGAAAACTTCTTTGCTAAACTCAAACAGTACCGGGCGATGCCTACGCAACTCGCTATGATAAACGGGCAACCAAGTTTCTAGGTGCTATTTATATTTATCTGGCTGCTTCTATCATCTGGCTCAATTGATGACACGCCCTAGCATTAGCGGATAAATTGTACTTCTTTGAAGTCATTACTACCGCATTTTAATCTATGTTTTTTAAACCCAAAACATTTTTATCATCGGTTGCATTGTTACTCAGTTTGGCAACTCTATTTCTTAGTTCTTGGATTATTCTTCCGGCTCCAAATATGTTTTTCCTCACCC
The DNA here is from genome assembly GCF_053470305.1 of Nostoc sp. DSM 114160. Lineage (NCBI taxonomy): Bacteria > Bacillati > Cyanobacteriota > Cyanophyceae > Nostocales > Nostocaceae > Nostoc > Nostoc sp. DSM 114160. The sequence goes on from NZ_JBPFGO010000001.1 coordinate 1,290,079, forward strand.
TTGCAGTGGGAGCGCCAGAAGTCAGTCCTTGGTTATTTTTATTAAACTTGCTCTTTTTATTGCTGTCTTTATTCTATATCCGTCGCCGTAAATTACAGCGTTTAGTTTGCATTTTCAGTTTCATTGGATTGCTAATTTGTGGATGGGTGCTAGTAAATATTCCACCAACTCAAATGCAGATGGCTAAAGCGATGAAACAAGGGTTGGGAGCAAATTATCTAGAGCAAATTCCACCTCAAGTAAGGGCTAAGATGCAAATCTATCCCTTTAACTTAGTTAATTTTTTCTGGGGTATTCCATTAGGTAAAACGCGTCATCAAAAAGATATTCTCTTTGCTTCTCCTGGGGGAATGCCTTTAAAAATGGAAGTTTACCAACCCCCAGAGGTAGGGAAATATCCAGCAGTGGTAGTAATTTATGGTGGAGCTTGGCAATATGGCAATACTCATGCCAATACCGAGTTTAATCAATATATTGCAAATCATGGATATACGGTATTTGCGATCGACTATCGACACGCACCTAAATATCAGTTTCCCTCTCAGTTAGATGATGTGCGTACAGCCCTAAACTTTATTCGCAAACATGCAACTGAATATGAAGCCGATTCAGAACGTATGATACTTTTAGGACGTTCTGCGGGAGCGCACCTAGCAATGCTAGCAGCTTATCAACCCGATGCACCACCCATTCGTGCTGTAGTGAACTATTACGGGCCTGTTGATTTAACCGAAGGATACAAAACGCCGCCAAATCCCGATCCTATAAATAGCCGCGCTGTTTTAAAAGCATTTCTTGGTGGTTCTTTAGAAGAATTGCCTAATCGGTATCAAATTGCTTCACCGATAAATTACCTAACGCACCCTTTACCCCCAACTTTATTAATTTACGGTAGCCGTGACCATTTGGTGCAAGCGCGATTTGGCAGACAGATGTACGAACGTTTACATGATGGCAACACTGCGGTTTTTCTAGAAATTCCTTGGGCAGAACACGCTTTTGATGCTGTTTTCAACGGTGTGAGCAATCAATTAGCGTTGTATTATACTGAGAGGTTTTTGGCTTGGGCGTTGTTCAGGCAATGATTTGATTCGCAGACTCATATCATGTCCGGTTAAAGACTTATCATTAAGGCAGCAGAGGGGCAGGGGGCAGAGGGGCAGAGGGGAAGGGTTTTTGGGTTTTTGCATAGATTCGGGAATCATAACTAATTAGCCGGACTTGATATCACTTACAAGTATTAAAAACTCAGCCCTCCTTACTCCTTTTGAGGCCAACGCCAATTGTAGCGATTCCATTCATATATGCCTTGAATTTCATACTCAGCGCCATTGAAGAAGCGGACAACGCAATTAGTAGAAGAATCATTGCTATCGCTAATTTCCTTAACCTTAATCACCATACAGGGAAACCATTCCCGCTTACAAGGCCCATCCTCCTGTACCCATTCCCATAGTGCATTGGAAACTTCAATGCGATCGCCTACTCTTAATTTCAGTGCATCCTCAAAATAAGAATACTTGTCAAAATGATATGACTCAACCCGATTCAACCACTGTAAACCATAGCGTTGGCGAATAAATTGTACCGTTCCAGAGTCATTGCCCAGCAACCAGTCGTTTAGTAATTGCACTTTCCAAGTGCGGTTGCGTTGTTCTTCATCCTTAACAAATTGTAAAAATGCTTCTAACTCCTCTGGGGTAAGTTCGTCTAAAGGATTAGCAATATTTGACATCGCAGAGGTAGAATTTCCCTGAATTTGCTCAACCACTTGCAGTAATATCTGTTTTTGCGTGTCAGTGAGAGGACAGCTTGCTGCATCACAATCATTAAAGGCTGCGAACATAGCTACTTCAATCTCATCTGGAGTCATAAGTTCATAGCAATTGAGGGGTTATTCCCCTAATTATTACAAATGTTAAATTCAAGTCTCCAATCACCCTGTAGTTAAATTCAGGTAAGCTGAGGTTGTAAGTTAAATATTGTTTGCTAAATTAACTCACGGGGTCTTTTATGCGGTTGCGTTCACTCACGGTCGTTTTTATTTCATGTCTCATTACTTTTCTATCGTGGGTGATTATTCCCCCAGCTGTAGCCCTGACACAGATTAAACTATTTGATGTCTCATATAAAGATTGTCCACCAGAACTAGCACAAGGGGCTGTTATCAGTAGTGGTAGCGCTGCTGCCAATTGTTTTCTTGTCGTTGGCAAAGCAGAAAATGGCACTAACAAAACAGTCTACGACGCAGATATTTTTGGACGTATCTATGATGCTAATAATGACTCGGTGATGCAAAACCGCACTCGCTTAGGCTCCATTACTGAGGTACCACCAGGTATTAGCGATTTTGAATTGAGAATTTCTGTACCTGCGAATCAGCCTACTCCGTTGAAGCTAAAACAGTTCAAGGCTGCGGGGTTTAGCGGTCAAGTGCGTAAGTAATTCTTAATACTCGCCAAAGGCGAGAAGCAAGCTACGTAATTCGTAGTACGGCTAGCTAATTAGAAACCCTGTAAAAAATCGTAGAGACGCTTGTATACTTAACGTCTCTACACAATTCTTTACCAAGGTAGTAATCAAAATCGTTCTATAAGGGCAGGCTAGCTGGAATGGCACTCAGAAGGCTACTAACTAGATTGAGTGCTAAGAAAGCTAAGATCGGCGAAAAATCCATACCGCCCAATGGGGGAATAATTGAGCGGAATAGATTTAGATAAGGATCGGTTATCTGGGCTAAAGCGGCAAATGGTTGGTTATACCAGTTGATTGTCGGGAACCAGGTTAGCAAAACCCGGATAATTAGCAAATAGCTATAAAAGGTGACAAAGGTAATTAGTGTTGTAATCAGTAAACTCATGGATAGCTTTGTTTCCTACTAGGTGTCAAACGCGGTCTTATGTTTTAATTTTAATTTAGTCCAAAGTCAAAAGTGTTTGCGGATTTCACCTTTACCACACTTGACACTTTCACCACGCCTAAACAAACTTCAGGAGTCTTTAGTGAGGGAGCGGTCATTGATTGGTTGGGGTGAACCGCCATTAACATTTCCCAGTTGCTTTCGCACTTCATCAATTGTGGCATTTAGCTGGGCAATTTTATCTTCTAGCGATCGCCTGGCCGTTTCTATGCCGATGCTTTCGCTTTCTGAGGCTTTCATCTGACGCCGCTTTGCTGCTATTTTTTTCGCTTCGGCTTGACTATCTGTCAGTTCTGTCTCCTCTTCTATTAGCAATTCTGGCTCGCGTCGAGAAGCAATCAGTGCCCCGATAACACCGCCAAATACGCCACCAACAAACGCCCCTGCTACAAAACCACTGCCAAAACCATCTCGCTGACTCATATCTTTACCGCCTTCAACAAACCTTGCAACTTTTACAGTAGTTATGCTATTTCCTGCCCTAGCTGCATACTAGCTTAAGTCCCAAAGATGCGATCGCCTGCATCTCCTAATCCCGGTACAATATATCCCCTACTGTCGAGTTTTTCGTCAATAGTAGCGGTATAAATTATTAAACCTGGATAAGCTTCACTTAATTTTTGTAAAGCTGGTGGAGCTGCTACTACACAAACAATCCGCGTCAGGGCTGGGTCAGCACCCCGTTGTGTCAATTCTGCCATTGCTGTCATGATCGATCCTCCGGTTGCCAACATTGGATCGGTAACTAACACTCGTGTTTGGGGGTCAAATTTTTCTGGTAACTTGTTCAGATAACAATGAGGTTGTAGTGTCTCTTCATCTCGTGCCAAACCAAGGTGGTAAATCGATGCTAAAGGCAGTAAAGTCTGCGCTCCCTCTAGTAATCCTAGCCCAGCCCGCAGAATCGGCACTACTGCCATAGGCACTTGCGGATCGATTACCGTTGCTGCACAGGTATCTAAGGGACTCTGTACTGCTGTTTCTTGAGTCGGCAACCAGTCTCGTGCAGCTTCATAAGTCAGCCATCTTCCCAACTCAGTCATGGCACTGCGGAACAATACTGAAGGCGTGCCTGCATCACGGGCAACTGCTAGCCAGTGCTTGATCAGGGGATGGGGTGGAACATAAACGCGCAATTGTAGCGTCATAGCCAGAAATAGGCGCCTTTTGATTGTATAAGAACTGAAACACCATAATACTCTTTCCTGCATCCGGCTGACAGCTTAAAATTGACAATCTCAAGTTTATTGATAAACTTTTTCATTAATAGTTGACATTAATTCTCAATCAAGGCTATATTTTTATAAAGTGTTCTCCTCTCTTTTAAGGATCGGCAGACGGGATTAGCCAGCAGTAGCAGGCTCGTCCCTCTTTTTTTTGATTAGTCGTTGGTCATTGGTCATTTGTCATTAGTTAAATTAAATATTGATTTGACTCTAGACAAAGGACAAATACTTCTCTACGAAACGTTACGCGTTAGCGGAGCTTTCGCTTTAGCGATACGCTCAGTACAAATGACAAAGGACAAATGACAAATGACAAATGACGCGATCGTAATTGGGGTCTGGGATTGGCGGATTAGTAACAGCGACCCAGTTGGCGGCGAAGGGAGCTAAAGTGCTGGTACTGGAACGTTATTTGATTCCAGGTGGTAGCGCTGGTTATTTTGAACGCCAAGGCTATCGATTCGATGTTGGCGCATCAATGATTTTTGGACTGGGACACAACGGTACTACCAACTTACTCACCCGTGCATTATCAGCTGTAAATGTCAGTCAAGAAGCGATCGCAGATCCGGTACAGATTCACTATCATTTACCCCAAGGTTTAGACTTGAAGGTTGACCGGGTTTATGAAAAATTTTTACAAAATCTTACTGCTCATTTTCGTCATGAAGAACAAGGGATTCGTCGCTTTTATGACGAATGCCAAAAAGTATTCAAGTGTCTCAACAGCATGGATTTGCTGTCGCTGGAAGAACCTCGGTATTTACTGCGCGTATTTTTCCAGCATCCTTTGGCGTGTCTCGGTTTAGCTAAGTATCTGCCGCAAAATGCTGGAGATGTGGCGCGGCGCTACATCAAAGACCCGCAATTATTGAAATTTATTGATATGGAATGTTATTGCTGGTCGGTGGTTCCATCAGATATGACTCCTATGATTAATGCTGGAATGGTCTTTTCTGACAGGCATTATGGCGGAGTTAACTATCCCAAAGGCGGAGTCGGGCAAATTGCCCAAAAACTAGTCGAAGGTCTAGAAAAGGCTGGAGGTCAGATTCAGTACCAAGCTAGAGTCACCAAAATTCTTACAGAACAAGGAAAAGCGGTAGGTGTGCAACTGGCTAATGGTAAAATATATCGGGGTAAACGCATAGTTTCTAATGCTACACGCTGGGATACATTTACACAATTATTACCAGTAGAAGCAATGCAAGATAATGAGAAAAAATGGCAACAAAACTACCAAAAATCTCCAAGCTTTTTGAGTTTACACATTGGGGTGAAGGAGTCAGTTTTACCTGTAGGGACAGAGTGTCACCATATTTTGCTGGAAGACTGGGAAAAGATGACAGCAGCAGAAGGCACAGTGTTTGTTTCGATTCCCACACTGCTTGACCCAGATTTAGCACCAAATGGATATCACATCATTCATGCCTTTACGCCTCACTGGATTGATGATTGGCAAGAACTTTCTCCAAGTGAGTACGAAGCAAAAAAAGAAAAGGCAGCTTGGCGAATTATTGACCGTTTAGAGAAGCTTTTTCCGGGTTTAGATGCCGGATTGGATTATTTAGAAGTCGGAACACCGCGCACCCATCGCCGCTTTTTGGGTCGTGAGGATGGCACTTATGGGCCAATTCCCCGGCGTAAGTTGTGGGGGTTATTGAATATGCCCTTTAATCGCACAGCCATTCCAGGACTTTATTGTGTAGGGGATAGTACCTTTCCAGGTCAAGGGTTGAATGCAGTCGCTTTTTCTGGGTTTGCTTGCGCCCACCGCATTGCCGTAGATTTAGGATTTTAATTACAGAAACAGCCTCTGCAAAAAACCTAGTAAGCGGATAGCTTTACTAGTGAAGCTGATAGCTACCTAACAATCTGAGTAACTCTCAATACGGTTTGTTAAGAAAGTTATCTGTTAAAGCGAATTTTTTGAGCGAAGGTAGAGGAAAGTGCTGGGGAAGCAAAAGTATTTAAATTTAATCTCTTCACTTTAAGAGCCTCCAAACTACCTCCCCAGCCTATCTAAACCGTATTGAGAGGGGTAGCAAATACAATCAAAAAGTTACTAATTTTAGTGATTTTGCTAATACAATAGTTAGCATTATTACTCCTTATCTGGTATTTTTCGGTTCTGAAAATTAGCTAACTCTGATTCTAAAGTTTCTTCTAAAGTATCTAGAATCGCTTGGGGATCGACAGCTTCTTTCATTATTTGGGCTTGCGGATCGGGGCGATTTTTGACATTAGGAATATCTTGGCGTAATTCTTCAACTAAAGCGATAAGTTTTGCGATTTTTTGCTCAGAGAGGAGGTTAAGCTGAAGGCTAAGTTGCGCCCTTTGCTCTGCTAATTTTTCCTGACGCTCTTGTTTTATCAACACCCCTGCTGTTACTAACAGGGAACCTGCGGTCAGTGAAAATTGTAGCCAAGAAAATGGCGGGGGATCGAATCTTGATATGCCTAAACGTCGTGGTAAAACATTGGGTGTTACCCACAGAATAATTCCTAACAGGATGCTATATAGGAATGCTGGACGACCAAAAAAGGCTGTTACCGTTTCTACAAACCGTTGATGTTGAGGTACATCTTTTTCATAACGTTTGTGCAGGGCAATAATAGTCTCGATATTTTGACTAATCGCTTCCGGCAATGGGGCTGTGGGCAAAATGGTTTGGCAAGGTGCTGAAGATGATACTTGCGGTGAATCTTTTGGATTTGGTTTATCTTGGGAAAACATGGACAGTTTTCTTGTAGTACTGATTTCTCTAAATCAATAACTCAAGTTTTAGCTATATATGTATACTTTTAGGTAGAAAAATACATGAAAGTACCTATAGACAGATTCTGCCAGATTGCTATTGCTGTTGAATCAAGCAGAGATATTGAAACAGAATTCATAGGATCGCATTTATTGTTTTAGTATTGTATTGAGAATAAACGCCTCAATGATATCTTGAGATTTTTGCTCTTGATACCTGACTTCAGTTGACGTACTGAACGAAACAGGTTTCGCACATGGTCTATATAGTAATTTTGACAATGCTTTAGCTGCTGAAATATAATTTAAAAATTTTGTAGCTTGTAACCAGCGCAGTTACTAAATAGAAATTATGTTGATTTGTTAAAACTATAGTTGATTCCATACTTTTTAGATATGTCATTCTGATGTCAATGTTATGTCAGGATAAAACTCATTTTTATGTGGTATGCCTATCGAATATCTACTGTAGATTTCGCAATAAAAGCCTTCAGTGACACAATTGTGGCATTGCGGCTCACGCCGGAGAAACAGTCATCAGCCGCGATACGCAAATGCATTCGTGGTGGATGCAATAGATTACGCCACGCTCAAAATCGGTTCGGTTGGTTCTTTACCTTGCCTTTTCACTGCAATTTACAAAATTTTTCATAATTGTGCTTTAATGGTGGGCGGCTTTTGTTAGTTCAAGAATTTTCCTCACACACAAAGCGATCGCTGATGCTACTCACACACAAAGAAAACATTGTAAAATTTAGTTGGCTTCTACCCAGTTTCTTAAGCTTGCTGCTGCTTGGCTCCACTGTTAAAGCTAATGGTGCGGTCGCTAATTGGCATTTTGATAGCAATCGCAATCATCTGGACTTCACTACAGATGAAAATGTTCAACCGAAGGTACAACTACTTACCAACCCGACTCGTCTGGTAATTGATTTGTCTGGAGTTACATTAGGATATCCACAGACTAGTCAAAGAGTGGGGCCAGTAATTAAAGACATTCGCATCGAGCAGTTTAATGCAGAGACTACCCGCATGGTAGTTACTTTAGCACCAGGTTACACCTTTGATTTAGCACAGGTGCAACTGCAAGAGGAATCCCCTAATCATTGGTCTGTGCAGTTACCTAAGCCAATACGATTGACTGCAACCCAGCCGCAATATCTAGAGATAACTCCGAGTATTTCTCCAAGAGTGAATGATAATAGCACTCTCTTTGCTGGCGTGGTTCCAATGCATTCACCAATGAAAGTGCTGGAACCACAAATTAAAGCCTTGATGAGTCGCTACAGCTTTCTGAAAACAGGAATGTTTTTCCTGGATTTGGATACTGGGGATTATTTGGATATTGGAGGCGATCGCGTTTTCCCTGCTGCGAGTACAATCAAACTGCCAATACTCATCGCTTTTTTCCAGGATTTAGATGCTGGTAAAGTTACCCTTCAGGAAAACCTGACGATGCGGCGCGATTTAGTTACCAATGGTTCTGGAAGTATGCAATATGAACGCGTTGGGAAGAAGTACACAGCTTTGGAAACCATCACTAAGATGATTACCATTAGCGATAATACCGCCACCAACATGATTATCGATCGCTTAGGTGGAGCGGCGAAACTAAATCAGCGCTTTCGTAGTTGGGGACTGAAAGACACAGTAATTCGCCATCTTTTAGCTGACTTGAGAGGAACCAACACCACAAGTTCTCAAGATATGGCGCGGGTGCTGGCTTTAGTTGTGAATAACAAGTTAGTTTCGCCCCAGAGTCGGGAGCAAGCCTTAGATATTCTGCGTCACACCACAATTCACACACTGCTTCCCGCCGGTTTGGGGAAAGGTGCAGTTATCGCTAACAAAACCGGAGATATCGGCTTTCTCATCGGCGATGCAGGATTTGTAACTATGCCCAATGGTAAGCATTATCTGGCGGCTATCTTTGTCACTCGTCCTTATAAGGACACAAGAGGAAGAGACTTTATCCGTCAAGTTTCCCGATTAGTTTACGATTATCTGAATCAGCCAAATCCGGTTGCTGCGGTTGATTCGCCTAATAGTGTTACGAGATAGGAGTAGGGCGCACAGATAGCTGCGCATTAGTGTCAACTTAAGGTTAAAGCCAGTCTAGAAAAAGCTTTTAGCAGATTATCTCGTTCCCAGTCTGATGACTGGGAATGCCCCTCATTGAGGCTCCGCCTCCCAACTCGCGGCAGAGCCGCTAGGAGTAGCATTTCCAGCCAAAGGCTGAAAACGAGATTTTAAAAGGGTTTTGGCTGAAGTTTACATCAATGACAGCTATACGTCCCTACGGTAATTAGATAATTGTGATTTTACTTGCGGCTTTAATAGCCTTTTCCCTAGCTTCTTGAATATTCACACCTTTCGCCAAAGCTACGCCCATTCGCCGATATGGATGAGCATTAGGTTTACCAAATAATTTAATATCTACATCTTTTTCCGACAAAGCATCGGCGACACCACTAAAAGCAACAGAATCAGATTTTTCTGAGGCTAAAATTACCGCGCTGGCTGAGGCTCCTAGCTGTTCAATATGAGGAATTGGCAAGCCTAAAATAGCTCGTAGATGTAGTTCAAATTCGTTAAGATTTTGTGAGATTAATGTCACCATTCCCGTATCGTGGGGTCTGGGAGAAAGTTCTGAAAAAATCACTTCATCTTTGGTAATAAAAAATTCAACACCAAAAATTCCGGCTCCTCCTAAAGCATCAGTGACTTTTATAGCTATTTCTTGGGATTTTAATATTTTATCTTCAGAAATTTCTGCGGGTTGCCACGATTCTTGATAATCGCCTCTTTCTTGGCGATGACCAATGGGAGAACAGAAAATTGTCGGTGCATTCCACTGTTTAATTGTCAGTAAAGTTATCTCAATTTCAAAGTTAATAAATTCTTCTACAATAACCTTTTGACTGTCTCCTCTAGAATTAGCGATCGCATAATTCCAAGCTTTCTCAACTTCACTCTTATCCTGCACTACAGATTGACCTTTTCCTGATGATGACATCACAGGTTTAACAACATTAGGAAAACCAATTCGATCCGAAACTGCAATCAATTCTTCTAGAGTTGTTGCATAACCATATTTAGCCGTTCTGATGCCCAATTCTTGATGTGCCAGTTCCCGAATTCTATCGCGGTTCATTGTATAGTTAGTAGCAGCCGCAGTTGGTATAACTGTAATCCCTCGCTGTTCAAATTCGATGAGTTTTTCTGTTCGGATTGCTTCAATTTCTGGTATAATAATATCTGGCTGATGTTTGGTAACTACAGCTTCTAAATCATCAGCACTGAGCATAGAAATAACTTCATAAGCATCAGCAACCTGCATCGCGGGAGCATTGGTATAGCGGTCAACGGCAATCACATAATTACCAAGACGTTGAGCCGCGATCGCAAATTCTTTGCCGAGTTCTCCCGAACCCAGCAGCATCAATTTTTGGGGCAACTTAATACTCATTAACTTATCCAGGTCAATATCAATTCAATCATCTTATAATTTTTTGTGTTTTCATTACTAACTTCTCAAGAATTAAATATCGCTTTGCGTAGTTCTAAATCTTGACGTTGTAGATGATTTAAACCAATACCTACGCCAAACTGACACTTATCTACTAGAGTCTCCAACCAAATAGTCTCGTTCAGAGTTGCACCTCGCAAATCTGCATTTCTCAAATCGGCTTTCGTAAAATTTACAAATAAAAGGTCTGCATTTACTAAACTACTACCTTGGAGATTTGCTTCTGACAAATTTCCTCTGATGAAGTTGACACCATCTAAAATTAAACCAGATAAATCTGCTCCCATCAGATTAGGAAACTTTAGCTGACTGGGATATTGAAAAAAACGCATTATACAGATGATATTAGCTTCATTTAGTTTCATTTTAGTTAAAAATTCATAACGAGCGATGCCCAGTTGCTTAAGAATTTGTAGACGTTGTGGGGGACTTTGTTCTAAAAACTGAATAGCTGTATAGCGAAGGTCTTGAGTAGAGATATTTAACATGATTTTCAGATTGTTGTGATACTTGTGTTAATAAAAAAATAACAAATAATAGATAATATAGCAGTATTAAAGTATTCAAAAAAAACAAAAACCCCAATTTATTTGATAAATTGAGGTTCTAAGTTTATTGATAACTACCGAGCTAATGTTATGCTAATAATGCTTTCGTAGCAGATTCGCCTGCTAATCTCACTTGCCTTGTCAACTGCAAGTTTAACCATCCTAGAAAAGTTAACTCAGCGAGGAATGCCATAAAAATTGTTGTCGTACTAGAGCCTTGTATACCAACCCAAGGAAAAGTTGAAAACAGCCATACAGTAGACACCTGTGATGTGATGCCGATAAATTCTAAAATTATCGGTGGTAGGAACACTGCTGCACCGATAATCCGAATTGCCCAGAAAGAACGTTTGGGAGTTTTCAGTAAAAGTATCAATTGGGCGATGGTAGCGTAAATCATGATTACGCTGATAGACAAAGCTATAGCTAAAAGTACTTTAAACCTGTCAACATCGTTACCCAGCCAAGTTTGGCCATTGTTCGTATCAAAAATAGATGTCACTGAAATCCAAATTAGCCAGGGGATAGTAATAATTGTAAGATTAATTGCGATCGCCACGAGTGCAGGGCTTTTTTCAGCCCAAATTAGATCCTGCCAAATACTCTTGTGGCTAGAAACTCCTTGATGTCGATATCTTGCCCAATCTTGTACATCTTGACGGTGAGGGGAAAGAACTGCAATTAAACTTAAAATCAACACCAAGTTGTACGATGCTAGCAAAATGTAATTTTCCCCAACTTGTCGATCTAATGTGTAACTGTTTTCACCAATTTGTAGAGTAAATCCCCAGATCATCAACTGGCAAAACGCTACTAATAAATAACTTTGTTTTTTACTAATTATTGAGGCTTGAGGGTTACGGAAGCAACGTTTAAGAATTTGCAAAATTCCGTAACTGCACAATCCCAAATTTAATAAATGAAAGCCAACAACACTAATAATATTCCTCCCTAATGGTAAATAGAAAAACTGCAATTTTTTAATATCAGAGCCACTGGAGAGATTAAATAAGTTAGGAAATAGATAATTAGTTGTATCCCAAGGATTAAAAAGTCTAAACCAAGCAGTTGCATGATTTAAACTGTTGTTATAAGACGATGCAAGTAACATCGTTATGAACAAAAAAACAAAAATTATACCACTAACTAACAAACCTAACAAAGGCTGAGAACCACTAAATGAACGACTAAATAAGCTAAGTAGTAGTGCAGCACTGTAGAAGAAAAGACAGCTACCAGCAAGAATTGCATAGTAAGCCAAAATGTAACTAAAAGCAATTTTGGCAGAAAGCCCAGCCCATAAATGTAAAGGAACTGCTACTAAAATCATCAAATAAATTAAACTCGGAACTCCTAGCAACTTGCCAGTCAATATACTTGTTTCTGATTGGGGACTAAGACGGATAAAGTTGAGTGTGCCGCGAGTTTCTTCTTTAGCGAAATCATTGATTAGGAAATAAGTTCCTGCAACTAGTAGTGTAAATATAAAAATTACACTAAATGTTAAAAATATATATTCCCAATGCTCTCGCCACCACATCTGCCAATTGATTTGATTTTGTGGACAAAAAGTTGTGGAAAAGAAATTATTTAATTCATCAATTTTAGATTGATTTGATTCTTTGAAAACCTGTGTTTGTTGCGGTTCATATATTTGGCGTAAAAGACAGTATTTACCAGTTAGGGAGTATTTATGATCGGGAGGATTACTTAAATGATATAAAATAACTACCAGTTGCAATAGGAAAGATGTCACAACTGCGATCGCTACATTAAAAAATTTAAATTGTCCTTTGAGTTCGCGAAATAATTGCGGATTCCAATCGCCGATTTTGTCTATTAAATTGAGCATAGGATAAAAAAATTCTCCAAAAATAGTGAGTGAGATTTATTGATGAATCAAGATGCTTGTTTGTGACCTAATTTTAAGAAAATACTTTCTAAGTCTTCTTGCGTGCAGTGAAAATCAGTTAAAGGAATGCCCGCTTTGATGAGCGATCGCAATAACTCGGCACTATCTTCATCTTTGCCGGAAAAATTCACCCGCACACTGTTTTTTCCTAATATAACCTCCCATTCTTCTACTAAAGGATGATGTTTAAGTTCATTCAAAAGTGTCTCTAAGTTTCCTAGAGTTGATAACACAATTTGCTGATGAGCTAGACGTTGATAAAGTTGCTGTAGGGAAGTACTTTCTACTAAGAAGCCAAGTTCCATAATTCCTACAGAAGTACAAATTTCCGCTAAATCACTGAGAACGTGAGAGGAAATGAGGACAGTCATTCCAGCTTCTTGCAAAGCCTTAATAATTTCGCGAAAGTGCATCCTCGCAATAGGATCGAGACCAGAAACAGGCTCATCGAGTAATAGTAAAATTGGTTCGTGGATAATGGTTCGCGCTAAACTTAAACGCTGTTTCATTCCCCTCGACAGAGTAGAAATCTGACTATTGCGTTTATTACCAAGTTGAATAAGTTCTAAAACTTCATGTAAGCGTTTAGTGCGGCGCGGTTCTCGCAAACGATATAAACGCGCAAAGTAATCTAAGTAATCCCAGACTGTCAAATCCTCATATAGTGGGTAGTCATCGGGTAAATAGCCAAGATGACGCTTAAGTTTGAGGTTACTGTTGTCACGGATGAGGCGATCGCCATTAATATAAATCTCACCTGTAGTTGCTTCCTCAGCAGTCGCCAACATCCGAATGAGAGTTGTTTTACCCGCGCCATTCGGCCCAATCAGTCCATATACTTCCCCCGCCTGGATTTCTAAATCAACATCATTGACAGCAACGTGTCGGTCAAATTGCTTAGTGAGTCCACGGGTGCAAATTGTTAATTCTTTTACCATCGCTGCTAGGGTGCGGCTTGTAATTAACCGCTAACCTAACTTTTTTTACAGCTTTTGTCAGGATGGTTTCCAAAATTGAAACTATAGCAGTTGCCAAGTAGATTAGGACATAATGACAAGCGTAAATCTCAGGAATAGCAAGGTTTTTACCTCCAGCATGGTTGTTGAGTTTCGACTACGCGGCAGTTGAGCGTAGTCGAAACACTGCCTCCTGTCTCACTTCGGCTCCGCTCAGTGACCACCTGCCTCCTGCTATAGCTTTCAGAAAATTAGCGACATCAAGAAGTATGTGAGGTTCTGGATATTCTCAGAAAATATTTTCTGATCTGTGATTTTCATTATGAATCATCTCTTAAAGGTGGTTTAAGAATGACTCATCAGCGGTAACTTTATCTGGAACGTCGAGCCTTTACCCTCATTGCTGATCGCATGAATGTTACCGCCGTGAGCCTGGACAATTTGTTGAGCGATCGCTAATCCCAACCCAAATCCGCCGCTTTCTCTGGCACGTTCTGTATCAACTCGGTAAAAGCGATCGAAAATGTAAGGTAAATCTGCCTCTGGAATTCCAATTCCAGTATCGATGACCTGAATTACTGCCCGATCTGGGTGAGGTTCTAAGCGTAACCAGACAGTTCCACCAGAGGGAGTATAATTACAGGCATTGTTGAGCAAGTTTTCCACAGCTAGCCGCAGCAAATCGGGGTCAGCCCACAACTCAATGGATTGTTCTGGTAAATGGCCGATCAACTCGATCGATGCTTTTGCAGCAACAGTATGGTAATAAATAGCTAAATTCTCTAGCAAGCTATTAAGATTAACCTTTTTGAGAGATTCGGGAGTTAATTTTCCCTGATGCCGAGCCAACAGCAGTAGGTTATTAACCAAGGTACTCATCGACTTGGCGCTATCGATGATGTTCTCCATTGAGGGATGGATTTGGGGACGGTCTGCTGCCATTAGTAATCCAACTTGGGCATTGGTTAAAATTGCAGACAAAGGCGATCGCAATTCATGAGAAGCATCTGATGTAAAGCGTTGCAGTTGATTATAAGCTTGCTGAACGGGTTGCATAGCTATGCCGCCAAGTACCCAACCTGTAAGTCCAATTAACCCCAGTGCTACAGGCACAGCAAGGGTTAACATTAACTGAAATTCTCTGAGATCGTTTTGAGTTTCTGTCAGCGGGATAGCAACTTGCAGATAACCGATGACCGAATTTCCGCCTTGAACAGGTAACGTAACTTGACGCAGCCAAACTGTCTCACCTGTAAATTGGTCAACAGATTTAATCGTGAGAAACTCAGATGCTATTCCCAACTTTTCTGGAGGTGGAGTACCAAAAAACCGCTTGAGTTTGCCATTGGGGGTCATACCAGCGAACATAGACCAATTCAATATCAGCAGGGTGAGAACCACTACCCAATAGCGGTATATTGCTCAGATCGACTTGTTTTTTTCCTCGATCCAGCCGATACTGCGAACTGGCTGCCATTAACTCTGCTCTTTTATAAAGCAGTTGATCTAATGCTTTTAGCTTGTCTTTTACCTCAAGATCGTAAATGACTCCAGCAAAGAGAATGAGAATGCATCCCATTGAAAGGGTAAACCAACGAGCTAAGTTACGACGACTGCGGTTAAACACAACTTATGCTAATTCGTAATTCGTAATACTTCTCTACGAGAGGCTGCACTTCGACTACGCTCAGTGACCACGCCAACGGCTACGCTCAGTACAAGTTCGTAGTTTGTAATTACAAGACTTTTCAAGTAATTGAACTACACTACTCCCTACTCTGCGTCTGAGTTATTATCAAGTTTCAAGATGGTTCTGGAGGGTTGAGGCGATAGCCCATACCGTAAACAGTTTCAATCCAATCGGCTGCTGCTAATGTTTGCAAACGTTGGCGAAGTTTACGAACTAAAACGGTGATTGCATTGCTTTCTGGCTCACTACCCCACTCCCATACGGCTTGCTCAATTTGGTGGCGAGTCAAAACTTGCTTAGGATGACGCATGAAGTACTCTAGCAACTGAAATTCTTGGCTGGAAAGGGATACAGTCGTCTCTTGACGCTCCAAAATTAGTGTATCAAGATGAAGTTCGAGGTCTGCCAAGCTGAGAGTGTCTCCTTGCCAGAGGGGCGATCGCCTCCTCAATGCCCGCACCCGTGCCATGAACTCCACGATATCAATCGGTTTGACGAGGTAATCATCTGCTCCGGCATCTAATCCTATGACTTTATCGGGTGTGGTATCTTTTGCTGTAATCATTAATACGGGAGCAGTTTTTCCCGCCGCCCGATATTGTTGACACAAACTCACTCCACTAATTCGAGGTAACATCCAATCTAAAATCAGCAGATCGTATTCTTTTTCAGCTAAAAGCCATTGAGCGGTTTCACCATCCTTAATACCATCAACGCTGTGTCCAGCCTGAGAGAGAACCATGTGTAGCGGCATTAATTGCTTTGGATCATCCTCTACCAGTAAGATTTTCATCACTTTTATACACTTGTGCTTGTTTAGAATAATCCATTGAAGCAATCTCAACGTCTTTCATCAGTCAGATTTCAGAGAATTGTCTACCCCATTAAGATATAGATGAAGTGTGAGCTAGCAAAATCAAAAGCAGGTGTATTGGTGTGGCGTATTAGTAAACGTTGGCTGCAAGGGCTGGGATTAGAGTTTTGGTTGCCTCTACCACTAGTAGCGGTTGTGTTTTGGCTTGGCTGTAATTTCCTCGCTGCTCAAGAGTTAAGCCGGCCCTATTCCACAGAAAATAAACTTCAGTCAGATACCCAACTCGAAGCACGGATATCAGTCAATGTGTTACTCATTAACGCCGCCGTTGACCGAACTAAGAGAATTACCCAGGTTGAAGTGGAAACAGCAGATCCCATCTTGAAGCGATTGGAATTAGAACTTCAAACAATAGAATTCAACCAAATAGAAGCGACAATTGCCCAAGAATTAGGTCTACCCCGTCAGGATATTAGAAAATTAGTGCGCTATGAAATTGCACAATAACATCGATCCGATTTCAGGCTAGTACCGCAAGGCAAAAGTCAAATCGTTGTAGGATTTATCTGCGGTAACAGACACTCTAGTAGTGATAAGATGTCGGGCACGGGCTGATCGGTAGTTTTTGAGTTGTCTGGGAAGACAATTACTCTACTACAGTAGACCTCTCTACTTCATCCTTTTATTTTGGCTAAGGTATTGTAAACAAGCAAGTTAATTATGAACAGAGATGAGTTGCTATTTGAGTTTCAAAATATTAGAGATCAGATAGAGACACTGTATAAATACATTAAAGAGACACCAATGCAGCAGCAACAGGTGATTGCAGAGTTAGAAGCTCTTGACATTTCTCTCAGCAATCTAGAGCTACTCAAAGAAGAAATGCAGGCTAGTTTAGAAGCAATGGAAATCATTGAGGAACAACTGCTACAACAAAATGAAAAGATAATAACAGAACGCAAGCTTTATCATAATTTGTTTAAATTTGCACCTAATGCTTATTTGCTAATAGATAGCCAAGGAAAAATTCAAGAAATCAACTATGCTGCTGCTGCATTATTAAATATGTTGCCCAGTTTCTTAGTTGGCAAATCATTAACTAATTTCGTTTCTAGGGAAGAGCGTCCATTCTTTCGTACCAAACTCAACCAATCGTTGAATGTAAAGTCTGTGCAAGAATGGGAAGTATCTATCTGTCCGCGGAACGCTCAAGCTTTTGATGCTTTACTTTTAGTCAAGCCTATCCGAGAAGCTTTTGGGACACAGAGTTTACTACAGATATGCTTGCATGATATTACCAAGTACAAGCACATACAGCGATCGCAATTTGCAGCAAGTCAGCAACCTATTTTTAGCGAACCTGTGGAAACGCCCCATCAGCTTAATGGCTTACACGTACTGTTTATAGATGATGAAGCTGATGCCCGCGAGTTAATTGCAGCAGTGCTAAAGCAATATGGGGTGATGGTGACAGCAGTTGCATCTGTAACTGAGGCGCTTTTGGAATTAGAGCGATCGCGTCCTGATGTCATAATTAGCGATATCAGAATGCCTGATGAGGATGGCTATGCTTTGATTCGCAAAATTAAAGCCCTAGAAATAGAGAAGGGATGGCAAATTCCCACTGCTGCCTTGACTGCTTATCTTGCAGAAGACCGAACAAAAGCAATAAGAGCAGGTTTTCAATCGCACTTGCATAAACTTGCTCAACCAAGGGAGTTAATAGCAATGGTGGCACAGCTTGCTGGACGAGCGTGAACCAGGGCAGGGGGCAGGGGGCAGGGGGCAGGGGGCAGGGAGCAGGGGGCAGGGAGCAGGGAGCAGGGGGGCAAGGAAAGAAAGAATTTTGGTTTTTCTGTAAAACCTGAGTCATCATATATCAATTCGGTAACATTCTAAAATTCTCTTAGCTGAAGAATTGAGAACTTTAGTAGATTATCTGAGTAATTATGGACAGCTTAATCGAAAATAAGAAAGCCGCTCTTGCTTTGGATGTATTTGCAGGCGATAGCGAAAATTGTCAGAATGCAAGCAACTTCCGAAGAATGTGACACGGTTTTAGGCGATCGCGATCGCTTGCAGCAAATTATCAGAGAATTACTTGCCAATGCGATTAAATTTACATTCAAGGAAGGAATAGTAGAAGTTCGGCTTGATATTGATACTATTGATTCTCTAGCTACGATTCAAATCAAAGATACAGGTGTGGGAATTAGTGCCGAGTTTCTGCCTGACGTTTTCGATCGCTTTACGCAAGCAGAGGTTCCCAGCAGATATTCGCCAGGAGGACTGGGATTGGGGCTAGCGATCGCACGTCAACTCGTAGAGCTACACGGCGGTACAATTGAGGCAGCCAGTGAAGGGGAAGGACGAGGTGCAACGTTTACCATCAAATTGCCATTAATTTAACAGTTGAGATGGCAAAAGACATTTTTCACGATACTGTGAAGCTGGCACTGCAAAAAGACGGCGGGACAATTACCCACGATCCCTATCGCCTGCGCTATGGGATTGCCGATATCTACATTGACCTCGCCGCAGAAGAAGCGATCGCTGCCCAAAAAGCAGGACGTAAAATTGCAGTAGAAGTCAAAAGCTTTGTGTCAAGTTCAGCAATCTCCGAATTTCATACTGCCCTTGGACAATTTCTAAACTATCGCATTGCCTTAGAAGTTTCAGAAGAACCAGACCGCATTCTTTATTTGGCAGTTCCAAGCGATGTTCATCAAACCTTTTTGCGTTTTGAGCCAGCCAAAACGGTCATAGACCGCTATGAAGTTCGCTTGATTATTTACAATTCCAATCAAGAGGTGATTGAACAATGGATCGAGTAAACCAATATCGCCAAATCGTGCGTGATTTCTTAGAGAATTTTGCTGCTGACGATCTAGAAGCCCAGTTGATTTTTGATACTGAGCGCAATCGCTATCTTGTCATGCATAATGGTTGGCGCGGCGAATACCGCATCTACGGTTGTGCAATGCAGCTAGACCTGATTGAAGGTAAAGTTTGGATTCAGCACAACAGTACTGAAATTTTTATCGATCGAGAACTGATTGGACGCGGCGTTGCACCCCAAGATATTGTTTTAGGATTTCGATCGCCCAGCGTGAGAGAACGCCTTGCCGCTGCTTTATACACAGATGGCAGTCAGCTTTAAAATAATAAAACTCCCAGAATTGAGCTAAAGGTATATTAAGAAAAATTTGAAACTGCTAACGGTAAAACCTACTTACGAGGATGCTTACTATGAGCAAAGAAGAACAATTACTCGAATATTGGCGCGAACTCTCTTCGGAAGCGCAAGATAAAGTGCTTGAATTCGCACAATCCTTAAAACCAGAGCTGGAGTTTGTTCCGCAAACCCCCCTTGGTAAGAAGTTATGGGAAATTCGCCAACGCATTGTTGCATCAGGCGTTCCTCTGTTGAGTGATGAAGAACTCGAACAGGAACTCGCAGAGCGTCGCGGCGGCTGGCGCGAAGTAGATTAGATGACTCAAACTTTTATCGATTCTGGTGAGGCAGCGCGGTCTTGGGGGTTTCCCCCATGAGCGACTGCCGAACCCCGAAGGGGTGTACTGATTGCGGCGGCTCGTGCCAATACAATTCGTTCATTTGCTGCGCTTGGCATCCTCAACGATCGCGAGCGGGAATTTGCTTCAAGCGTCTTTGTTCAGCTAGAAACCTTACCTAAAGCAATCTATAACAAACAACAGGCAGAAGCAGAGTTCTATGAATCTTTTTTTAGCAGTGTTACCCTTTGGGCAACGAATCTAGAGCAAATTGTCCAAACTGGAAATCGCATTGCCTCTACCTATGGTCTAGCCGCAATAGACGCGCTTCACATCGCTGCTGCGCTCTCTGTTGATGCAGAAGAGTTTGTGACCACTGAAAAAACTACAAAACCAATGCATCGAGTTACAGAAATTCAAATTGTTTCAATAGCTAGCGAGTGAAATTCTTGCAAAATTAGCCAGAGTTATAAGTGCGATGGAACGACCTCAAACAGAAACAGTCACCCTAGAGGATATTGTCATCACCCAAGAGTTGTCCCGGCGAAACCCTCGTCCGGCAAACTTAGCTTCGGAAAATCAAGCATTGCATACGTTGGCGCGGCAGTTGGTAAATCAGCCGGAGACGATGCTCCAGAGTCTAGTTGACATGGCACTAGAATTGTGCAATGCCCAAAGTACAGGGGTCAGTTTACTTGAAGTATTGCCAAGTGGTGAAGAAGTCTTTCGCTGGAATGTGTTGGCAGGAGCGTTAAAACAGTACGTAGGCGGCACTATCCCTCGCAACTTTAGCCCCTGTGGAACTTGCCTCGATCGCGGTACACCTGTGCTTTATTCTTATCCGGAACGCTATTTCACGTACTTTCAGGAAGCTAAAACCCCTTTTGTTGAAGGGTTGGTGTTGCCTCTGATTGCTGACAACAAAGCACTCGGCACAATCTGGATTATATCGCACGATGAACAGCGACACTTTGACAGTGAAGACGTGCGGGTGATGACGAGTTTAGCAAACTTTACTGCGGCTACCCTGCTTTTGAATCACCGACAAACAAAGGAACTGCTAGCTGCCAACGCTGCCTTAGAAGCCGAAATTGTGCTGCGCAAACAGGCACAAGAACGATCGCGCGCTTTGATTGAGAATCTGCCGGGTGGAGCTGCCTTTGTCGTCGATCGCGAGTTGCGCTACTTGCTGGCTGAAGAAGAAGCGTTGTCCGCTGCTGGATTCAAAAGCGAAGATTTTGTCGGAAAAACGATTTTCGAGGTACTGCCGCTCGAATTAGCAGCAACTTACGAGGTGTTTTACCGTCGGGGGCTAGCTGGTGAGTCGTTTGAACACGAACATGACGCACACAATCGCTCATTCATCTCGCGCGGAACGCCGTTGCGTTCTGTTGACGGTGAAGTTTATGCAGTGCTTGCCGTTTCCTATGATATTACTGAGCGCAAGCTTGCCGAGGAGTTGTTACGCAAGAGCGAGGAGCGGCAGTTCTTCCTGCTGAAACTCAGCGATGCGCTGCGATCGCTTGCCGATCCAGTTGACATTCAGCAAACAGTAACCCGAACCGCCATGAATTACTTTGGAGCGGACAGGTGCTACTACTGCGAAATCGAGGATGGCAATGCCATCATTCGACGCGATACCGTCCGTGGAGATTTGCCGACCGTTGTCGGTGTGTATCCGCTCTCGAACTTTGCCATCTTGCAAGCTGTGGTGGATAGAGGTCGTCCTTTTATTGTTCGGGATGTGCATACGACCGATACGGTGGACGAAGATGTTAGGCAGCTTTGCATACAGTTGCAGGTGATTTCCTATGTCAATGTGCCCGTGATTAAAAACGGCAAGTCGGTAGGCATCTTTTGTCTGGTTCAAAGCACGCCCAGAGACTGGACAGATATGGAAGTAGAACTGGCAACAGAAACCGCCGATCGCACCTGGGCAGCCGTCGAACGCGCCCGCGCCGAAATCGGGTTGCGCCAATCAGAAGAAAAATATCGGCTGCTGTTCAATTCGATCGCCGAAGGTTACGCCCTCTGCGAACTGCTGTATGACGACGATGAAAGAGCGATCGACTGGAAAATTTTGCAGGTCAACCCAGCGTTCGAGTCCCTGACTGGACTGCGCGATGTCGCAGGTAAAAACGCCACTCAACTGAATCAACCGTTGAATCAGAACTGGCTGCAAACCTTTGGCACGGTAGCTCAAACAGGCGAATCAACCCGGTTTGAACACTACATCGACAGTGTAGATTACTGGTTCGAGATTTTGGTGTCGCGCATCAACGAAGATAAACACCACATTGTCGTCGTATTCAACAACATTACCGATCGCAAACAGGCAGAAGCCGATCGAATTCGCCTGATTCAGGAACAAGCTGCCCGTCAACAAGAACGCCAACGCGCCGAGGCTCTGGCAGACCTCGATCGTGCCAAAACAGCTTTCTTCAGCAATGTGAGCCATGAATTCCGCACGCCTATAACGCTGTTGCTGGCTCCTTTGCAAGATGCTTTAAGCGATCGCACTCATCCCCTGCCTCAAGAACAAAGCCTCCGTTTAGAACTTGCCCAGCGAAACGCCGTGAGGCTGCTGAAACTAGTTAATACCCTGCTCGACTTCTCTCGCATCGAAGCCGGACGCATGGAAGCAGTTTATGAACCGACCGACTTGGCAACGTTCACCACTGAGTTAGCCTCAGTGTTTCGTTCCGCCATTGAAAGGGCTTCTTTGCGGCTAGTGGTCGATTGCCCACCTTTAGCCGAGCCTGTATACGTAGACCGCCAAATGTGGGAGAAAATTGTGCTTAACTTGCTCTCCAACGCCTTTAAGTTTACCCTAGAAGGCGAAATCGCCGTCAGGCTGCATCTTGCCGATCGGCGTCATGTAACGCTACAGGTAGAAGATACAGGCACCGGGATTGAGCCGGAAGAACTGCCCCATCTGTTTGAAAGATTTTATCAAGTGCGAAGTACAAAAGCCAGAACTCATGAAGGGTCTGGTATTGGTCTAGCTTTGGTGCAGGAATTGATCGAGATGCATGGCGGAACTATAGATGTGAGCAGCACTGTAGGACAAGGAAGTTGCTTTACCGTCACAATTCCATTAGGGACAGCACACCTGCCAAGCGTTAGCGTTAGCGAAGCGGTAGCGACGTTAGGAGCGTCAGCGGGGCGCAATAGCGCACGTCGCCTACGATTTGACGTAGGCGAATCTCCTTCGGAGACGCTTCGCGATCGTATCATAGCAACACGCACCCTGACATCAACTGCATTAGGTGCAGCCCCTTATGTTCAAGAGGCAGAGCGCTGGTTGTTGCAAGATAGCGATACAACAGAAGTAGGGGAAGCAGCTGCAAAAACCATTTCGGCGAACCCAGAAATCATTTCGGCGAACCCAGAAATCATTTCGGCGAACCCAGAAATCATTTCGGCGAACCCAGAAATCATTTCGGCGAACCCAGAAATCATTTCGGCGAACTCAGAAATCATTTCGGCGAACCCAGAAATCATTTCGGCGAACTCAGAAACTAAAACTTCTTCCCCACCTCCCTCAACCTATGTCCTGATTGTCGATGACAACGCCGATATGCGCGATTACCTCAAGCGGATATTAAGCGATCGCGATGTTGAAGTTGAAGCCGTTGCGGATGGAGCAGCGGCACAGGCTGCTATTACCGAACGAGTACCTTCTTTGGTTCTTTCTGATGTGATGATGCCACAGGTGGACGGCTTTGAGTTATTGAAAGCATTGCGTGCCGACGCCCGGACAAAAGAAGTACCCATCATCCTGCTGTCTGCCCGTGCAAGAGAAGAGTCTGTAATTGAAGGGCTTCAAGCTGGGGCTGACGATTACTTAATTAAACCCTTCTCGGCCACCGAACTTGTCACCCGTGTTTTAGCTCATCTCCAAATGGCACAGTTGCGATCGCTTGCACTCCACCAAGAGAAAACAATTAACCGGATGAAGGATAAGTTTTTAGCAGAAGTTTCTCACGAACTCAATACCCCCCTAGTCGCTATTCTTGGTTGGACTCGCTTACTCCGTAGCAGCCAGCCAAGTCTTGCCATGTTAACGAAATCCCTGGAAGCGATAGAACGCAATGCTACTCTCCAAACTAAACTCGTTCAAGATTTGCTCGATATCTCGCGTATCACTGCGGGTAAAATTAACCTCAATCCAGAGCCAGTTGAACTGCAAGAAGTGATTGAAACGGCGATCGCTACAGTGCATCAATCTTACCAAACCAAAGATATTCACTTAAAGTGCACGCTTGCTCCTTTACCAGTAACAGTTCAAGGCGATCCACACCGTTTACAACAAATTGTCTTAAATTTACTGACTAATGCTGTCAAATTTACTCCTACTGGGGGAAAAATTGAAATTAGTCTGCAAACTCATGAAAATCAAGCCCAGATTATATTAAGTGACACTGGCTGCGGCATAGATTCTGAGTTTCTACCACACATTTTTGACGCATTTCGTCAAGCAAAAGGCACAAAAAAAGGACTAGGGTTAGGACTGGCGATCGCACGTAACCTCGTAGAACTCCACGGTGGTACTATCTACGCCCAAAGTGCAGCAGTCGGGCAGGGTGCAACTTTTATTGTCAACTTACCGTTGAGTGGTAATA
Organism: Nostoc sp. DSM 114160; assembly: GCF_053470305.1. NCBI lineage: Bacteria > Bacillati > Cyanobacteriota > Cyanophyceae > Nostocales > Nostocaceae > Nostoc > Nostoc sp. DSM 114160. Next base: position 1,314,570 of record NZ_JBPFGO010000001.1, read on the forward strand.
GCATTTAAGCCTTAGAGCTGATTCGTAAAGAAAATCTGAAGGATACTCAACTCGTTACTAGGTCTGAGTTTCAGCGAATAAGTATTTTTTTGACTCAAATTCCTGAAATCCTTGCAAGACAAGTACTTTACTTGAGTTTACAAATTAGCTCTTAAGGCAGTTTTTTAGTACTTCAAGTTTGTTGTATACTAAATGATTCCTTTCTAGCTTCAGAAGAAATACTAATTATTTAAAATTTAAAAATATTAATCAAATAATACCAAGTTGTGATAGATAGTATTATTTGCTTGAAAGCTAGTCCAGCAGCGCTTAGATACTAAACAATACTAACTTTGGCAACTTGGTATTATTTATATTTAACATTAATAATACATTATTTTGACAGATTTCACTGAGTACGGCTAACGATGCCTTTTTACATTAACTTCAGTGCTTCAGTAATTATTTAGCAACACAAAAAAATAATAACATGAATAAATCAATTTGCCAGCAAGAGTTAGAGACTTTATTAGATTACCTTCAGCAAAATTATACTTATAATCTGGAAGATTATAACCAGCTGAATTTAATAGCTCAGTTACAAGACCGGATGCAGCAATTAAAAATTGAGAAATATAGTAAATACTTGCAATACTTACAAGATCAACCCGAAGAACTTAATGTTTTAATTAACACCATTTTAAAGAATTCCACCGACTTGTTTTCTAAGCGCGATTCTTGGGATTATTTAGCTAACAAAATTATTCCCCAAATTATTAAGAGCAAGCATCCAGACGAAAGAATTCGAGTTTGGGTTGCTGGCTGTGCTTTTGGACAGGAAGCTTATGCAGTGAGTATGTTGTTAGCAAAAGCTCTGGGTATGGAGCAATATTTGGAACGAGTGCAAATTTTTGCCACGGATATAGAAGAAGACGCGCTCAAACAGGGGCGACAAGGTAGTTATAGTGACTCGGAGCTAGCAGACATTCCCTGTAAATTTTTGTCTGACTACTGTAAGCAAATTGGGTCGATTCATGTTTTTTGCTCCGAACTGCGTAGGGTCAATCATTTTTGGTCGCCATGACTTAGTTAAGAATGCGCCCATATCTAAAATTGACCTGCTTGTGTGCCGCAACATCCTAAAGTACTTCGACGTAAAAACTTACGCAACTATTCTACTTCGCTTTCATTTTGCCTTGAACAATAATGGTTTTCTTTTTTTAGAAAAAACAAAAAACTTGACTAACGACAAACAAATCTTCATCCCCGTTAGTATGAAGCATTCGATTTTTACTAAAGCAGAGAATCTCAGTTTGCAAAAATACTTGCAGATTCGACCTGAGTCTGCCAAAAAGAAAGTACCCGACTCTCCAGTTTCTGAAATTATCCACTTCTGGCAAGCTGCTTTCCAAAACAGCCTATTTGCCTTACTTGCAGTCGACGCTCGTGCTTGCCTAATTCTGGCTAACGAGCAAGCTTATACCTTATTTGGTCTCAAAAATGACGATCTAGGTGTGCAAATGCAAGATTTAGAAATAGGACAAATTGTAAATTTTAGAGAATTGATGAAGCGGTTAAATCGCGATCGCTATTTGATAAGTGAAAAGAACATAGAGTGGACAACTAGCCACAGCACTCGTTATTTCGATATCCACATTACACCAATAATAAAACCGAGTGGTAGCCTAATTGGAGCAAATCTCACTTTTATGGCAACACCTTCGCCAAATTGCAAGGATTTAACGCCTGTAAAAATCAGATAAATACGTTCTCCAGAAATAAGCTTGGCAAAATGGGTTGATAATCAGCCCTATCTTCATACTTTTATTTTGGCGAAGGTATAGCAAAGTGCCGATCCCAATTCTAATATCCCCCTTAATCCCCCCGATATATTGGCTACCGTGTATACACAAGTCAAATTACCCCCCTTAATCCCCCCTTATAAAGGGGGGAAATAATAAATCTTGTTCCCTCCCCAATACATACGGGGAGGGTTAGGGTGGGGTAAAACCACGTTCAAACCCAAATTTCCAACTATTTCAGACGTGTGTATACCCCGTAGCTTCACCTGACTTTTCACGGTATCTGAAAAACCTCTCTTCTATTTCTCTCTCCTTCCCAACACGGGAAGGGGGTTAGTTTTTCGTGGACTTTTCTACATAACGTGAAAAGTCAGGTAGCTTCACAAGGTGAGGGTTGGGGAGGGGTAATTCAAGGATTTTTGCAAGAGGTGCTAATTACTTCATTCATCTGTGTTGTCTTTTAGCTTAAGTGATAAATGTGATTCAAAAATGAAAATTAAGTAAGATAAACAATTTATTCACTTTTCATTCACATTTATCAGTAATCCTGAAAGAGAAGCAGCAGTTCGGCAACCTAATATGACTCAAAATCAAGCTAAAAACTCTAACTTTATACTATTTAGATATTAATAATTTTTCATTTTTCACTTAATTATTTATATAGGAGAAATTGTGATGAATTTACATTCAGTTAAATATGCAATAGGCATCATTTCTACCCGTCAAGCGGCAACACAGGTGCTTAATGAACTCAGAGCAATTGACTTTCCTATGCAACAAATTTCTGTGTTTCCTTTAGACTCTAAACACGAAAAGTTGTATGGGGATGCTAATGCGGATAAACATATCATAACTCCGAGCCAAGGTGCCAAAGCAGGCGCAATTACAGGAGGAACAGCCGGGGGCTTTCTGGCACTAACAGTTGGACTTGGCGTATTAGTTATTCCCGGTTTTGGGCCAGTATTAGCGGTTGAATCTGTGCTGGGTACATTGCTGGCAGGTGGAGCAAGTGCAATTTTGGGCAGTGTATATGGTGCATATCAAGGTTGGTTTGCTCCCGAAAGGCAAGCTACGCTCTGTAAGCCAACCACCTTCCAAGAAGAACTTTTGGTGAAGGTAGAGGGAACAGCAGATGAAATTTTGCAAGCAGAATTGATTCTTAGTTACTGGGGTGTGCGAGAGTGGCATATTTACGAACCTAGCAAAAGATTCTCGTAATCACACCAATTTCAAAAATCAAAGGTACAGATTCAAAAAGAAATTTTTACTTAAATCTGATGAGTATTAATTACGAATTAGTTTAACGGTTACTTCAATTTGGAGATACAGATGACAGCAAATACGATCGCTACAAATACTTTTGCTCAGACAACAGAAGATTTACTCAATTATGAATGGCATACTCTGAGCGAACAAAAGGTTGTGCAAACGTTAGCCAGCCATCCGGAAGCGGGTTTGAGCCATGAAGAAGCTACCACCCGACACCAGCAAATGGGTGCAAATCAATTGAGTAGTAAAAAAGGAAAAAGTCCTTGGCTGCGATTTCTAGAGCAATTTAATCAACCACTACTATATATTTTGCTGACGGCGGGAGTAATAACGCTGCTGCTGCAAGATTGGCTAGATGCAGGAGTAATTTTTGGTGTCACCCTGATAAACGTTATCATTGGCTACATTCAAGAATCGAAAGCAGAAGGTGCGATCGCTGCTTTATCCAAAGCTGTCACTACCGAAGCAACTGTGATTCGCAATGGTCAAAAAACTCGTTTGGCTTCGACTGAACTTGTTCTAGGTGATTTGGTACTGTTGGCATCTGGGGATAAAGTACCCGCCGATCTGCGGCTATTAAGTGTGCGTGGCTTGCAAGTTGACGAGTCTGCCTTAACAGGCGAATCCGTTCCGGTGGAGAAAGTAACTCAATTGTTGGATGTCGAGACACCGTTAGCCGAACGCAGCAATATGGTGTATGCCGGAAGTTTCGTCACCTTTGGACAGGCAGAAGGGATTGTAGTCGCGATCGCAGATGCCACCGAAACTGGGTCGCATCTCCCAATTAATTGAAAGCAGCACAAATCTGAAAACACCGTTAACACGAAATATTGACAAGTTTAGCAAAAGCTTGTTGTATGTGATTTTAGGTTTAGCTGCTCTGACATTTGCAGTCGGATTAGGACAAGGCGAATCTTGGATTGATGTTTTCAAAGCGACTGTGGCTTTGGTAGTCAGCGCGATTCCCGAAGGATTACCTGCGATCGTTACCGTCACGCTGGCGATCGGAGTTTCCCGGATGGCACGACGTAAGGCGATTATTCGCAAGCTACCTGCTGTGGAAACCTTGGGAAGTACCACCGTTATCTGCTCTGACAAAACTGGGACGTTAACTGAGAATCAGATGACGGTTCAAAAGATTTATGTAGGTGGACAACATTACACCGTTAGCGGTATTGGTTATGCGCCAGACGGTGAAATCCTGATCGATGGACAGCCTGTTGATTTCAATGCAGATGGACATATTGCTCTTTGGGAATCCTTAGAAGCAGGATTGCTCTGCAATGATTCTCACATCGAATGGGGAGATGGACAGTGGAACTTAGTAGGAACCCCAACTGAGGGAGCATTGATTACGGCTGCCAATAAAGTGGGAATGACGCAAGCCAATCTAGAGCAAGAATTACCCAGAATAGACACTATTCCCTTTGAGTCTCAATTCCAATACATGGCGACTTTGCATGAATTGGATGTAAAACGCCGGCTGAATGTGATTTATCTCAAAGGTTCTGTAGAGGCAATTCTCCAACGATGCGATCGGATGTTTGATGCTCAAGGACAACTCGCTCGTCTCAATTCTGCCACAGTGGAAGAAGAAGTTGCTGGTATGGCAAACCAAGGGTTACGAGTGCTAGCTTTTGCCAGCAAAGAAGTTGCCACTAAGCGATCCTTGGATCGTAACGATCTCGATCGAGGACTGGTGTTTCTGGGACTTCAAGGCATTATCGATCCGCCGCGCGAAGAAGCGATCGCCGCAGTAAAAGCCTGTCAATCTGCTGGAATCCAGGTAAAAATGATTACAGGCGACCATGCACTAACAGCAGCTGCGATCGCCCGTCAAATGGGAATTTGCTCGACTGAAGCACAAGTTTTCACCGGACAGCAATTAACTCAGATGGATGAAAAAGAATTCACCCAAGCAGCTGAGGAAGGTATGGTATTTGCGCGAGTTGCGCCAGAACAAAAATTGCATCTGGTAAAAGCATTGCAGTCTCAGGGTGAAATTATTGCCATGACTGGAGATGGTGTCAACGATGCTCCCGCTCTCAAACAGGCAGATATTGGTGTAGCGATGGGCATAGCCGGGGCAGAGGTTGCCAAAGAATCGGCGGATATGCTGCTAACTGACGATAACTTCGCCTCAATCGAAGCTGCTGTGGAAGAGGGACGTAGTGTTTATCGCAACTTACGAAAAGCGATCGCCTTCTTGCTGCCGATCAACGTTGGCGAATCTATGACGATTTTGATTGCTATTCTTCTAGCAACCGTGCTTCCCATCTTACCAATCCAAATTCTCTGGTTGAACATGGTCAGTTCAATAGCATTAATTGCCCCCCTCGCCTTTGAGCCAAAATCTGGACAGGTGATGCAACAACCACCGCGCAACCCCAGAGAAAGACTTTTATCGGGTGGATTGCTCCAGCGCATCATCGCGATTTCCGTCTTCAATTGGGTAGTAATTTTTGGGATGTTTCAATGGATACTTCAAACTACAGGCAATGAAGCCTTAGCTCGCACGATGGCGATTAATGGATTGGTGGCGGCAGAAATCTTTTACCTGTTAAGCATTACCCAGTTTTTACCATCTCTAGTCGTGAGATTCCAAGGTAAACGCACACCTGTAGCCTATGCACCTGCGATCGGAATTGTGGCTGTGGTGATTTTACAATGTCTGTTTAGTCAGTGGGGCATGATGAATCAAGTGTTTAACACCACACCTTTAACATTTATCCAAGCTCTCATTTGTATGGGTGTAGGTTTGCCAGTAGTCTTCATAGCTCTGATCTTGCAGCGTTTCGATCCGCTCAACTAGGGATATAGGACTTTTTTGGTAGTTTCATCCAATACCAGATGATTACCTTAGAGCCTCACCCAAATAAATTCAGGACTTACGCAAAAATACGCGAAAAAGCTTACAGCTATTTTCAGTCCTAAAATTAAAAACTCCATCAGTACATTTTGCTAGGTATGATATTTGATCTGAAAGCATTTACCTAGTAATAACCAGCTATGACTCAGAACTACCGCATTACTCTACTCCCCGGCGATGGCATTGGCCCTGAAATTATGGCAGTGGCGGTAGATGTGCTGAAAGTCGTAGGGAAGCAATTCGATCTGAAGTTTGAATTCCAAGAAGTTCTCATCGGTGGTGCAGCAATTGATGCCACCGGGGAACCCCTACCATCTGCCACTCTAGAGGCTTGCCGTAACAGTGATGCTGTGTTACTCGCAGCCATTGGTGGTTATAAGTGGGATTCTCTGCCATCCAATTTACGTCCAGAAACAGGTTTGTTAGGGTTACGTGCCGGTTTGGAATTATTTGCCAATTTGCGCCCAGCGAAAATTTTGCCCCAGCTAATCGACGCTTCAACTTTGAAACGCGAAATTGTCGAAGGCGTGGATATTATGGTGGTGCGCGAACTCACTGGTGGGATTTACTTTGGTAAACCCAAAGGTATTTTTGCTACAGAAAACGGTGAGAAACGTGGTGTAAATACGATGGTTTACACCGAATCGGAAATTGAACGCATTGGGCGAGTGGCCTTTGAAACAGCCCGAAAACGCGGTGGAAAACTTTGTTCAGTAGATAAAGCGAACGTATTAGAAGTATCTCAGTTGTGGCGCGATCGCATCACCCAACTTTCTACCGAATATCCAGATATCGAACTCTCTCATTTATATGTAGATAATGCTGCTATGCAGTTGGTACGCGCTCCCAAGCAGTTTGACACCATTGTTACAGGCAACTTGTTTGGCGATATTCTCTCTGATGCTGCTGCCATGCTCACAGGTAGTATTGGGATGTTACCTTCAGCTAGTTTGGGCGCTTCTGGCCCTGGTGTATATGAACCAGTTCATGGTTCCGCCCCAGATATTGCTGGACAGGATAAGGCAAATCCTCTAGCACAAGTTTTGAGTGTGGCGATGATGTTACGTTACGGTTTAGACCAACCAGAAGCGGCAGATCGCATCGAACAAGGTGTACTGCAAGTTTTAGAGCAAGGCGATCGCACAGGCGATATAATTTCTCCAGGAAAAAATCTGCTTGGTTGCCGCGCTATGGGAGACTCACTCATCAAAGCGATCGAAGAAAAATAATTTTATATAGCAACTTGGGCAATTTGGCAACCTTTGCTATAAGTTTCGGGTAGACTAAAGGGAAATCTAGCAATCAAATAACAGTCGATAGTGTACGCATTACGACAAGGTCAAGTAAATTTTACCGCCCCAAAGAACCAATCGCCTTTGATTGATCCCTCTGTAATTAGAGCTGCTGGGCAGATATACTATACTCACTGTGAAGTCCATCCCGAAATAGCAGGGCAACCTTCCGGTGTAGCAATTAATCGTGTGACTCATCGAGGCAAGGTTATTTTTACTAACCAACCAGTTCTTTTACCTCAAGAGTGTTTTGTGCCCTTAAGTCAAATTGAATCCCACATGTATTAGTCATTGGTCATTGGTCATTGGTCATTTGTCATTGGTCATTGGTCATTGGTCATTGGTCATTGGTCATTGGTCATTGGTCATTAGTCATTGGTCACTTGTACAGAGTTTCGACTGCGCTCAACTACCGCGTAGTCGTTGGCGCACCCTCTCCAAGAGATGTATTGGTCATTGGTGACTAATTATTGACAAATGACAAATGACAAAGGACAAATGACAAATGACAAAAGACAAATGACAAAGGACAAATGACTGTATGGACATTTTGTTCGCCATCCCGGCGAGTGTAATGGTCTTTGCTTTGGGTGCATCTATTGGTAGTTTTTTGAATGTTATTGTTTATCGCCTACCTGCTGGGTTGTCAATTCTTTGGCCGCCTTCTCGTTGTCCTAAATGCTTAAACCAGCTAAAAGCTTACGACAACGTACCAGTGTTCGGCTGGATTTCCTTAAAAGGGCGGTGTCGATATTGCAAAAGCAAAATTTCTGTCCGTTATCCTGTGGTAGAAGGGGTAACGGGCATAATTTTTTTACTAATTTTTTTGGTATTTCAAGTTTCGACTTTAACAATAGGCTATTGGGCTTTTTGCAGTTGGTTATTGGCGCTATCACTCATCGACTTAGATACAATGACCCTACCCAATCCACTGATTAAGTCGGGTTTAGTGGTGGGAATTTTGTTTCAAATGATAGTTGGTTTTCTACCAGAGGGTAGTTTTGTGGCATTGGTAAATCACCTTATGATCGCTATAGTTGGTGCAGTATTAGGCTTATGGCTGTTTGAAGCGATCGCCCTATTGAGTTCAATTGCCTTTGGTAAAAGAGCAATGGGTACAGGCGATCCCAAGTTAGCATCCATGATGGGAGCCTGGTTAGGCTGGAAATATTTGCTCTTGGCTAGTTTTATTGCCTGTGCGCTAGGAGCATTTATTGGCATCGGTATTTTGATTATGCAGCGATCGCGACAAAAATTAGGACAAAAGATCCCTTTTGGGCCTTTTCTGGCTTTAGGATCTGTGATTACCCTGTTTAGCGGCGAAGCCATTTTGTCTAGCTACCTGCGGTTATTTTTTCCAGCCTCTTGAATTGAAGTAGGGAGCAGGGGAGCAGGGAAGATGAGGGGGACAAGGGGGACAAGGGGGACAAGAGGGAATTATTGAACAAATCTCTCCCTTGTCTTCCCCCTCTTCCTTGTCTCCCTTGTCTCTTCTCCATGCCCAACACCCAATGCCCTATACCCATACCTAATGCTCTTTCATAAGAAATATTTATAATTCGTGACTGTAACCAACATTACCCCATCTGCCTTTCACATTTTGATAATATTCAGCTTGTGACTTGTATTACCCTCTTAACGACGATTAACCGTTGGCAAGTACAACTAGTGCAACAGATGCTGATTGTTCAAAACCCAGCAATACAAATAATTGATTAGGGTGGGAGGGGTAGAGCATCTTATTTGGAGGTTGGTATTCTCATGGTTTTGTCACTACGTCCATATAATTAAGTCTGCTGAAAAAAAGAGCAAGAGACTTGTATTGGTATAAGTATTTTCGTTAAGCTGGCAACCAAAGACGAAAATTAAGGTCTGAATTGCTTAAAAACGTAGTTTAACGATGTATTCATAAGTCATTAGTAAATACAAATGACTTATGACTTAGCACAACCAATACGGTTTGACATGTTTTCGACCTCATACCCACTTAAAATAAAATAAAAAATGGCTAACAACGAAGAATCACGTGGTTTAAAGTCTCTATTTGATTGGTTTGCAAATCGAAGGAAGTCAGGGCCTACCAGCCTCGAACGCCAAGAACGTGAAATTGCTGATGGTTTGTGGCATAAATGCTCTAAATGTGGCGTGTTGGCATATACAAAAGACTTGAAAGCCAATCAGATGGTTTGTGTCGAATGTGGTCATCACAATCGGGTAGACAGTGATGAGCGCATCCGTCAATTGATAGATAACAATACCTGGAAACCTCTGGATGAGCATTTGCGTCCGACTGACCCCGCTAGAATTTCGCGATCGCAAACCCTACAGCGATCGCTTGCGGGAAACACAAGATAAAATTGGCTTAATAGACGCAGTTAAAACTGGTTTAGGTCAAATCAATGGTTTGCCGATTGCCCTTGGAGTTATGGACTTCCGCTTCATGGGTGGTAGTATGGGTTCGGTTGTGGGAGAAAGACTCACCCGGATGATTGAGCAAGCCACTCAACGACGCTATCCTGTAGTTATCGTCTGCACCTCCGGTGGCGCGAGAATGCAAGAAGGTATGCTCTCTTTGATGCAAATGGCAAAAATCTCCGCAGCTTTACAGCGCCATAAAGACGCCCGATTATTATATATTCCTGTTTTGACCAATCCGACAACGGGCGGCGTTACCGCTAGTTTTGCAATGTTGGGCGATATAATTTTGGCAGAACCCAAGGCAACCATTGGTTTTGCAGGTCGGCGAGTGATTGAGCAAACCCTACGGGAAAAACTACCCGAAGATTTCCAGACTGCTGAAGATTTGCTCCAGCATGGTTTTGTTGATGATATCGTCCCCCGTACCCAATTAAAGAACACCTTAGCCCAGCTGATTGCTCTACATCAGCCTGTATTAACAACACCTCACATGGTGTTGTGGGAAACAATGTCCTTGACTTCTACCGCCGCAGAATAAAGTATGGGGCATGGGGCATGGGGCATGGGGCATTGGGCATGGGAAAGAGGCAGAGGGGCAGGGTGCGGGGGGCTGAGGGGAAAACTCTCCTCCCTTGCTCCCCTGGTTACTGAGCGCAGTCGAAGTATGCTCCCTGCTCCCTGCGTCCTGCTCCCTCCTCCTTGTCCTCCTTGTCCCCCTTGTCCTCCTCATCCCCCACTCCCCACTCCCTCATCCTCTGCTTGGCTCTTGAACAAACATGAGTGGAACAAGGGCTACTAGTCGAAATATGCCTGAGAGGGCAAATAAGCCCAGTAAACCTCCAGACTGAGTAAATTGCACGAGAAAGCTGCCTATAGTTGTGCCCAAAGCACCACTTGCTCCAGCAACGGCAGCTGCGATCGCAAAATAGATAGACTGATTTTTAGTTGGTGCAATGCTCAATTGGATATTGTTGCTGCACAAGTCAATCGCCGCCCAAGTACCTCCAATCAAGATGTGTAGTAGTGGCAACCACAACCAGATATCAAGGCGATTTACACCAATCCCCAGCCACAAGAGTGGTGTAACTCCAACCAAAATCCCAATACAGATGAGGATGGGACGATTACCTATCTTGTCTGCTAATTTTCCCCACAGAATAAGCATCAGCAAAGTTGCCCCCGCCTGAAGGCTATTGTAGATAGTCACATAGCTGACATCTAAATCCAGCGTGTCGAGCATATAGAGGTTAAAAAAAGGACTGCTGAGGTTAACAGCAAGCGTCCAGAAGCTGAAATACAGCAGAAATACCAAAAAGTTAGAGTTTTTCCAGATGCTGTTAGCTGACTGTTCTTGTGGCAAATGAATTGATTGAAGTATTTCAGAAGATTCATCTTTTGCAACCTCGGATTGAATCTCACTGGTTTGTGAGGACTTGCCATAATAAGTGTTTTGCGATCGCGGATTCATATCCACCTGGAAATACTGACACCCCAATCCCACAATCCCAAACACAATACTTAGCAGTAGAACTACACCATAACCTTGGAGAGTTCCCCCATACCAATGCGATACAACTAAACCGGCCATTGGTACGCAAATCAAATTAGTGAGACTAGCAGCACTATTGCGTGTCCCAAAATACCTGCCTCGTAATCGTCGGGGAACTATCATTGCCACCCAACTGAGCCACGATGCTGTTCCTAATCCTCCTAAAAGACTACTGAATAGAACAATCAAGAGTGTCAATATGACTAACTGGTGAGCATCAATTACTCCCAAGCTGGCGCTGACAATACCAATTACTAAAATCAGCCATAGCAGCCGACCAATTCCGTGTGTCCGAAGCGAATATTGAAAGCGGCTGGTGCTGCGTTCCGACAAGTAAGCACCCAACGGCTGAATAAGATTGACCAACATGGGAATAGAAGACAGCATCCCAAATACCACTGGACTAGCACCCAATTCCACCAATAAATTGCTGAGTAAAATCCCGCCAGTTCCCAGAGAATAAACCGATGCTAAGACAGAATCCGCAGTAGAAGCTTTTAAACTAGTGCGAATAGTATCCTTGGAAATTCGAGAGTTTGAAGAGATTGCTGTTGGTGGTGAGGCAGTCTGGGTAAATTCCAGGATCAGTGGCGCAGTTGTTTCAATCTGAACAGAATCCGTAAACATAGATTATGGGTGAAGTATCCTCTGATAAATCAGGTTGCACAAGAACTCAGTATGCTTCAATTAGCATCGCTGATAATTTTTCGTTATTTTAGCTTGCAATTTTTAACCAAAATTTCAAATAATTAAACATATCACTCCTTAATAACACAAGGTATGAGCAAGGAAAGAGACGTATTATTTGTCTGTGAACAATAAAGGATTATTTAACTTTTTGGCATTAGCGATGGCGATCGCGATCGCTATTATTGCTTGTCAAAGCCTACAATTGCCAAGCAAGCCGTTAGCATCTACCGCAGTCACCATCAAACTCAGTGGTTGGGGAGGCAATGTTGTTGAGCAAAAACTTTTGCAACAGGTACTGCTAGACTTTGAGGCACAGCATCCAAATATTAAGGTCAAATATGAGGCGATTTCTGACCAATACATGGATGTAATCAAAACTCGTTTGGTTGGCGAAGCAGCGCCTGATGTCTTTTATCTGGAGTCGGTAGAAGCTCCTTTTTTGATGAGTCAAAATGTTCTGGAACCGCTAGAAGCTTACATTACCCCTGAATTTGACTTAGCGGACTTTGAGAATAGCTTACTTGACAGCTTCAAATACCAGAACCATATTTATGGTCTTCCTAAAGACTATTCCACTCTTGCCCTGTTTTATAATAAAAAAGCCTTTGCCGCCGCAGGCTTGAGTAATCCGCCAGCTAATTGGGATGAACTACGCACCTACTCTAAGCAATTGACAGGTAAACTTAATAAATACGGCTTTGGAGAAATCCCAGAATTAGCGCGTCAGGCTTATAAAATTAAAGCCTTTGGTGGGCAAGCTGTCGATCGAAATAGTTATGCTACTTTTGCCAGCGAGGCAAGTTTACAGGGTTTAGAGTTAGTAGTAGATCAGTATCAAAAAGACCACTCCTCTGCTCAAAAATCTGATGTTGGCACAAACACAGGTAGTGAAATGTTTGGTCAAGGTAAAGTGGCAATGGTGATTGAAGGTAACTGGGCAATTCCCTATCTAATCGAAACCTTTCCCCAAGTAGAGTTTGCTACCGCACCAGTACCTGCTATTAATGATAAAAAAGGCACAATGATGCTGACTGTTGCCTACGTGATGAACAAGCAAGCACACCACAAAGCCGAAGCTTGGGAATTGATTTCCTATCTCACGGGTAAAGAGGGGATGCAAAAGTGGACAGGAACAGGGTTTGCTTTGCCAACACGTAAATCAGTGGCAAAGAATTTGGGCTATGACCAAGACCCATTGCGAGCGCCATTAGTAGCGGGGGTTAAATATGCTACACTCTGGCAGGTAGGTCAGTATCCAGGTGCGATCGTGAATAACTTTGATAACCAGTTTGTCAGCGCCTTGTTGGGACAACAATCATTAAAGCAAGCAATGCTAAAGGCAGAAAATGAAGCTAACCAGCAAATTAAGACGATGGAGTAAGCGATCTTTCTTACCTCTACCAAATCACTTCTGAGTAGAAATTTGCTATCTCTCGATCGGCTGTAATTATTGCAGCTTGATTACTTCTGGCTAGTGCGACGACAACTCGATCTACTGGATCTCGATGATCCCATTCTAAATTGACACTTTCCATCCAAATATTTTCATCAATGGGTACAATCTGAACGGTACTAGACTTTTTCAGCCTTACTACGTATTCGTTAAGATTGACTCCTAAATCTAGTTTTTTATTTTTAATTTTTATCGCAATTTCCCATATAGCTATGGAAGGGACAAGACCATTTTTATCCTTTTCCATCTGGTTGCACGCTTCTTTAGCTTGTTCAGAAAGTTTGGCTGGATCTAAACTCCACCAGATTAGGGCACAAGTGTCAAGGACTATCTTCACAATTGTGTCCATTCGTCAGTGGTTGGTGTAGTTAAATCCTCAAAGTACTTCACTTTACCGCGTATTTCCCCAAATAACTCTTCTGTTGAAGGTGCTTGTGCGTATTTGGAAATTTTCACGACTGGCTTACCGCGATCGGTAACTACAATTTCTTCTCCTTCTGACTCTACAAGTCGTAAGAACTCAAGAAGTTGAGATTTGAGTTTACTTTTGGAAATTGATTTCATAATAACCGTAGTCATGACTATAGTCATATTTTAATAGGACATAGCATGAACTATTGCTTAAAACGCTGTATTTATTCAGTAAACCAGCACCAACGACGCTTGGAAGCATCCCAGGCATAATAAGCGGATTTGAACTGCTTCATAGCGGCTAAATACTGAGATAACATCAGTACTACATCACTATTTTGAGGGATATCATCCTCATCAATGAGATCAAGATAGTCAAGCGATGTTTCTGAATCTAATAGCCAGAAGTACCCCACGAATACTTAGAACCTTTGGAAGCGATCGCCGCAACCGGAAGACGAATTATTTTTTACGATCGATCGGGGTGTGGAAATAGCGATCGCTAGCCTATTACTAATACAATCCCCATTCTAATTTTAGAGTTTCTAACTTAGGATTTTTTACACTCATTCTCCTACACTCTTCCAAAAATTCTTTAACTTGTTCCTCGTTAAGACTTAAGCCACCATCTTGTAGATTATTAATGTAAGTAATTACATCTGAAGTTGTTAAAGCCGAACTTATTTCTTCTAAAAGAAGAGCATTTCTGACTTCCCGGCAAACTAACTCAATATCAGATGAAGTAAATCTCCCACTTTTATCTGCCAGAATTTCAAAGTTGATTAGCTGATTCATATCAATTTTTGATAGGTAGTGTTTGAATAAATCTATTCTTTCTACTCGATCGGGTGGAAAAACAGGAATTTTCCAATCTAATCTACCAGAACGCTTCAAAGCACTATCAATGCCACTCAAATAGTTAGTAGCAGCAATAACAATTACATCACTATTTTGCAGATTATTTAGTTCTATGAGTAATTGGTTGATAGTTGCCTTTTGATCTGTGTGTGCGTTATCTTCATTACGATTAAACCCAATACTGTCTAATTCATCAATAAATAAAAGTGAAGGTGATTTTTTCTTAGCTTGAGCAAAGATATCTCGAATATTCTTTTGACTTTGCCCTATCCAAACACTGACAATATCAGCAGGAGAGAACTTAAAGAAATATCTTCCAGACTCATTAGCAAAGGCATTTGCTAGTAAAGTTTTACCACATCCCGGTAAGCCATAAAAAAGAATTCCACCAATTGAACTTTTATATCCTTTAGATTGCAGCTTCAGAAGTCTAGTTAGTTTTTCTTTTTCTTCACTCAGCCCTTGTACTTGGCTAAAGTCAAGTTTAAATTCTTTGACGCGGTTAGTAATTGGATATGCTTGGACTAAACTAGGTTTTTTAGCTCCATAATTAAAAGATGGATAGTCGATAGAGTCAAAGGATACTGGGACTAATTGGTGTTTTTCATAATCAGGAGCCATGATTACAACTTGGAAGCGATCGCCATAATATTCAGAAAACTTATATTCTAATATTTCCTTTAGTTTTTTCAGCTGGTAATAGTTGCGTGCTATCTCAAAACCGGGAATTACCAACCAAAGGCTTTCTAATTGATTTGGCCATACTTTTGATTTCCTTAAAACTCTTTTAATTGAATCTAAAAAGAGATTGTTATCTTGAAACTCTTGGTATTTGAGCGTTTCTATTTCAACCACTACCTGATTTTTTACATAGACTTCTATAATTTCACTTTGGTACTCTTGATCGTCGTCTGATGTATCTTCATCGATTGTTTCTTCATCCCTAGAAGTCAACTCAACTTCACAGCCAATATTAGACAATCCATATCCTAGACTTTCCAACGTTTTAATCGCAAAATACTTAAGGTAGATATATTCTTTACTTTCTTGCTGCCATTTCAAAGTGTAAAAATGCTCAGTTTTCATCTTCAGCAATAACTGAGACTCAGCTTGGATTTGAGCCTTTTGTAATTCTACAAAGTAATCTTGCAAAGATGCATCCTCTTCCTCTATTTCATAATACGGAAGTTCCAGTAGTAGACGGAAATGGGCATACACTTCCTCTTGATATTCAATCGAAGTTTCATTTGGATATTTACATCGGAGAGTAAAAGTAAAAGGAATTTTACTAGCAACTTTATCTACCAAATATCCTAAAGCATCTTCTTGTTGATGAGCTTGGATTTCTAATGCCGATGGACAATGAAATAAGATAAAAAATTGTTCAGAATTATATTTATTGGCATATAAAGATATCTGTTCAAACTGCCGATCGAATTTTTCTGAATCAAGCAATTCTAAACCAGTGTTGCCAAGTATAATGCTAGTCATAGTTGAGCGATAAAATTGAAAAATACTAGCATCAGAGATAGGATTTTCTTGTTCATCTTCACAATCTTTATCTTCTGAGACAAGATTTGTAGGAATTTTCCTATTAGCAATTTTAGGTATACTATTATAGCCTCCATACTGAGATTTTCTAATTAATTCATAATTAAAGATTTTGACAACAATATCACAGAAGAAATCTTCTACTTGCGGAATCAAAAAAATACCAACTGGCTGCTGAGAATCTAAACACGCTTGGAATCGTTCATATTCTTGTTCAGAGCCAAAATCAAACAAGTAGTAGAAAAAATCATGCTTGACTGAAATTGCCTCTTTTAGTTTGTCTGAAATTGATTCAGATTCAGCAACTTCATTTGTTGGTTTTACACCTTTAAGAGAAATAGCTATTTTTGTATCTAACGGAATATGCAAATCCAACCGAGGATTTGCACAAAGCCCCAATTCATCAAGAGCAGTATTAAAATCATCTATGAATGATTGACTTCTACGCTGGTAGCCAAACTGTTCTATGATAGTTTTGACCCGTAGGCTTTTTTGACTTTTACCAGTTCTCTGGAGTTTATTTTTGATCGAACGTAAGTAAACTGTATATGACATTTTGTGTCCTATTGCTTGAATCGGGTTAATATATAGTTCCCTAAGTTGCATATCCAGCTAACTCATACAAGCGATGTCTTTTGACTTGCTGCTTTTATCTACGCTTTCCAAAGGTAGAGAATTATTTGATCGGGTGAAATATTTTTGTACAGGAGTACGATAAATAATCATGTACAACCCATCGCTACAGTCGGGTGAGTGCGAGATTCATCGGAGGTTCAGTAGTGTTTGAAATTAGCAGGCGGCGCAGAAACCACAAGTGGAACATCACTGAAGACTTGGCTGGGTATATGTTCATGATGCCCACCATTCTAGTTTTGGGAACTTTTGTAGTCTTACCCATTCTCTACGCCGTTTTTCTTTCCTTGCAAAAAGTCCAACTTCTCGGCGGTATTGAGTACGAATTCATCGGTTTTCGCAACTTCACACGATTAGCTGAAGATGAAAGAGTTTGGATTGCTTTGAGAAACACAGCCGAATATGTAGCTCTTGTTGTGCCAACTCAAACTATCCTGGCTTTAATTCTGGCAGTAACTCTGAATTCTGGGATTCGCGGTAAAAACTGGTGGCGCATCCTCTATTTTTTGCCGACAGTCACTTCTTCAGCAGTGCTGACACTCATCTTTATGTGGATTTATAACACTGATGGGCTACTAAACGATTTTCTCGCTTTTGTGGGGCTACCTACTTATAACTGGTTGGGCGATCCAGCAGTTGCCCTCAAAGGCATTACGATCATGAACATTTGGTCCACTGCACCGTTTTTCATGGTGATTTATCTGGCGGCGTTGCAAGATATACCCCAAACACTTTACGACGCCGCAGAACTGGATGGCGCAAATGGATGGCAGCAATTTATCCACATTACTCTTCCCTTGCTTAAGCCTGTAACCTTCTTTGTGGTAACAGTAGGGGTAATTTGGACTTTTCAACTTTTTGACCAGTCTTACATCTTTTCTGGCGGTACTGGCGGGCCAAACAACGCTACCTTAACTGTGGTGCTGCTGATTTATCAAGCTGTATTTCGGAATTTACAAATGGGATATGCAGCTGCGATCGCATTTTTGTTAGCAGCTGCCATCGTTGCCATCACTTTGATTCAGCGACGATTTTTCGGAGGCGAACGGATTTGACTAATACCTCTGGCTTATCTTGGCTCAAAGCCCTGTTGTACGTCTTGCTGACACTCTATGCCATCATTACCCTAATTCCCTTTCTCTGGGCACTTTCAGCATCATTTAAGCCGCTAACAGAGATTGTCAATGGTGAACCCAACTTTCTCCCCAAGAATTTTACTCTTGACAACTACAGGCAAATCTTTCTCCAAGAACCGCTATTTTGGCGCTGGTTGTTTAACAGTGTAGCGATCGCACTCAGCGTCACGGTTTTAAACTTGTTGTTAAATTCAATGGCTGGTTATGCCTTGGCAAGACTGCGCTTTGTGGGCAAGCGCTTTTGGTTCTTCCTAATTTTGGCAGTACTAGCAGTACCGACGCAAATCACCCTGATTCCGACATTTTTGATTTTAAAAGCGATCGGCTGGCTGAATTCTTATCAAGGCATGATTGTTCCTAGCATGGTTAATGCCACTTTTATCTTCATGATGCGGCAGTTTTTCGTTAATTTTCCTAAAGAACTAGAAGAAGCAGCACAACTCGATGGCTTAAATACCTTTGGAATTTTTCGACACATTGTTTTACCTTTAGCAAAACCAGCACTAGCAGCACAGGCAGTTTTTGTGTTCATGGGGAGTTGGAATAATTTTTTACTGCCCATAGTTATCCTATTTGACCCAGAAATGTTTACCCTCCCCTTGGGGCTGAACACCTTCAAAGGTCAATACATCAGCTATTGGAACTACATTATGGCGGCTTCTATGGTCTTTACCCTGCCAGCTTTAGGCATTTATGCCTTTTTTAATCGTTACTTCATTCAAAGCGTCAGCTTTACCGGGGGAAAAGGTTAATAGTCATTAGTCATTAGTCAACAGTTAAAAATTCTTCCCCTGCTTTCCCTGCCCCCTGCCCCCTCCCATTCCCCAAACAGTATTTTGGGCAACAAATTGCACTCCTAACGTGATATTGGTATTACAGCGACTCAATCTCTATCTATCAGTAAACAAGCATTATGGGTTTTGCAGACCTATCGATCGCAGAGATAGCAGCCGACTACAGCATTCCTGTAGAACAAGTGTTTTCTCTGTGCAACCAACTGGGAATCGCCTACAAACACCAAAAGACCCGTTTGGCGTTAGAAGATGCAAGGGCAATTATTTCCCAAATATCCTCTGAAATACGCCCCAAAGGTACTAACGACTTGGTGGGCGATCGCGAAGTCCCCTGAAGGGTTATCTCAGAACTTTCGCTAATAACTGATAGCTAATGATAAAAAACTAATGAGTCATTAGCAATTAGCAGCTTGGAGATTGAGAATCGCGTTCTTAGCTGTGTTGAGCGTCAAAATCTTTAAGGGGAAACATGTTTATAAGACTAATTGGCGTTGTTATGGCTACTGTTTTACTCTCGTTTCAGTTGATTGTCGGTAGCGCGACAGCAGTGGAACTAGACAAAGCTACCCGAACAGTGCCATTAAATGCTCAAGGTGATACCGTTGTACTCAGCCTTAAACAAGTCAAAGAAGGCAAACGCTTATTTAATTACGCTTGCGCCCAATGTCATGCTGGTGGAGTTACCAAGACAAACCAAAACGTGGGACTCACTCCAGAGGACTTAGCACTGGCAACACCTAACCGGAACAACATTGAAGGTTTAGTAGATTACCTAAAAAATCCCACTACTTACGATGGTGAAGAAGAGATTTCCGAAATACACCCCAGTATCAAAAGCGCAGATATTTTCACAGCAGTGCGAAATCTGACGGATGATGACTTGGAAGCGATCGCCGGTCATATTCTCTTACAACCCAAAATCGTTGGTACTAAGTGGGGAGGCGGAAAAATCTATTACTAAATCTCGGAGTTGAGTCATTGGGAATAGGGTATTGGGCATTGGGAATAGGGCATTGGAAAGAATTCAGTCCCTACTCTTAATCCCCCGTTCCCCATTCCCCATTTACTGATTATTGGACAGCTTTTTGCAATAAATTGCTCTCCATTCTAAAAAAAAAATGGATCTATGACAGATTGTCATACTTTGGTGTTGATTTTATTTAAAATGAGAAAGGGAAAAAAATTGATTGTTAGGAGAGAGCTATGAAATTAATTTCGGTAAGCTGGCGACGCCTTAGTTTAGCTGTGTTGACAATCCTTTTAGTTGTTAGCAGCTTTGCTGTTTTTACTCCCAGTGCTTCGGCTGAAACCTACAAGGTGAAATTGGGTAGCGATAAAGGACTGCTAGCATTTGAACCGAAAAAGTTGACCATTAAACCAGGTGACACTATTGAATGGGTGAACAATAAAGTTCCTCCTCATAATGTTGTGTTTGATGCTGCCAAAAACCCCACTAAGAGTGCCGATTTAGCTAAATCTTTGTCTCATAAGAAGTTGCTCATGAGTCCTGGTCAAAAGGAAACAACCACCTTTGCAGCAGACGCACCTGCTGGTGACTACACCTTCTACTGTGAACCTCATCGTGGTGCTGGCATGGTTGGTACAATTACTGTCCAAGGCTAGAAACACCAGCGTTTGACACGAGATGATTACTCAATGAAATTAGCTCATCGCCACACGCTACACTCCTAGAGTGACGCATAAAATGCAGAAATGGCGGTAACGAGTTCTATCCTTCCCTAAGACGCTAAACAATCTGTAGCGATCGAGGAGTGAACTTGTTACCGCCAATTTTGATCAAATTTGACTTAATCAGGGATTAATCGCGTTTATACTCTTGCTGGAGGCTTGTTGCGAGGAAATACTGTTGAGAATACTTTTATTAATTCTACTGTCGGCGATCGCCCTATTCAAATTCACATTCATTAGTCCAGCACTAGCTGCCGAAACATCCAACGGTGCTAAAATTTTCGAGGCTAACTGCGCTTCTTGCCATATAGGTGGCGGTAATATCCTTATCAGCCAGAAAACCCTGAAAAAGGAAGCATTGTCAAAGTACCTAGAAAATTACAATCAAGACTCAATCGAGGCGATTATCCATCAAGTACAAAATGGTAAAAATGCCATGCCTGCTTTTAAAGCCAAGTTAAGTTCTGAGGAGATTCTAGAGGTAGCTGCTTACGTTTTTCAAAATGCAGAACAAGGTTGGTAAAGTAGCTATACTGTATAGTTTTTTTGGGGTGAGCGTTTGCCTATCTTTAGTTAATAGCTAACAGTTAATAGCTAACTAGACACTCACCCGAAAACATTGGATAATTTATTTGTTGAAAATCCCAAGCCTGCATTTCCTTCTTAGAACCTTCTAACGAACTTCTAAACTAAGTATTATGTATCACGAACTAGCGATCGCTAATTCGTCAACGACTAAAAACAATATTTTAAATGCAAAACCCTGATGTAGAGACGCGATTTATCCTGTCTTGAAACTACACCAATAACTTTAAACTCAAACGTATTGTATTTTAACGTGAGTTCGACGAGTGCTATTTTGACCTCTCCCCCAGCCCTTCTCCTACCAGGAAAGGGGAGCAAAAACCCTCCTTACTCGTTACTCCTCCCTCTCCTTACCCAGACAGCACTCGCGTTCGCCTTTTAGGAGAGGGAGGCTGTCCGGGAGAGGTCTGTGGAACTTACGTTATTTTAAACAGGACTTATGCAAGAAAATTTTTCAGATAGGGATAATACCCTACGGTTACTCCAGTTGAGAACTCGTAGAGTAGACGCTGCAAATGCGTCTAGATAAATTACCCCTATCTAAATCCGAAATTATCAACGGGCGATTATTTTTCTGGATTAGACTTTTGTCTGTTTTCCTTAACTTCGCGCAACCGTTCTACTAATTTTTTATCCGATTCAGCAGCAGATGTAGACTGACCCCTGATTGATTTTCGGCAACAATAAAGGTTCAGAAGTAGTAGCTGCCGATGAAGGCGTAGGCTGGTTATTTTGAATTTGCAGTTCAGATAATGGTTTGGGAGTAGCTGGTGTAATTAATGGTTTGAGAGTACCTGTTGGTGAGGACGTAGGCGGGTTATTTCTGATTTGTAAATTAGGTAATGGTTTAAAAGTAGCTGCTGGTGAGGGGGTAAGCTGATTGTTATTGCTTGCCGGTGCAGATAATAATGAGGGGTTTTGCTCTTGAGTAGTCTCAGTAAGATTGCTCGTGCTGTTTTGGAAACGTAGGTTAAATGGATAGGAACTAATCTGTTTATCACCCTTGGGAGATTGCTTGTTGAAGTATTGCCTTGCTTTTAATTGCAATTCCGGGGAAATTAACTTGTCTTGAAATTTGATATCTAAAACCTTACCATCAGGATCTACAACCAATACTCCCAAAACAGCACCTTCAAGATTTGACTTATTTGTAGATAATGTTTGACGGATGACTGGTTTTTGTTCAGCGTTGGGGTATTGTCGCTGGACTTCCTTTCTCAGGTTGGCGTAGGAGTCTAGCTGTGCAATTGCCTGTTGAGTTCCCTTCGCTGATAAATCCGCTGTTTGTAACGTGCTTCCCCTAGTTCCAATTAAAGTACCCCCATTCGTTGGAGCTTGTTTTAGGGAATTTATTAGCGGATTTTGAGGAATTGTAGACGACGCATTCAGAATTGGTTGCGTCATTGGCTGTGAAGTTGTATTTACCTGTGCCGTTGCAACGGGTGTACTGTCAGATAAGATTGGAGGCTGGGGATTTCGCAGAAGATCGGCAGGTATTTGCTGCGACTGCAATTCTGGCAACCTATTTACAGGTAGCGGCTTAGGTGGCTCGTATTTGGCGACGCTCTCACTCACATTCACACGAGGAACTGGTCGAGAGAATCTGGCGCTGGTATTAAATTTAGAACTATCAAATTTAGACGCATCAAACCGCAAATTATCACTCGGAATCATCCGCAAAGACTGCTTTGTAGGTAAGGAAGAGACTCGATAGTTATTCGATGATGCCGGTAGCGGAGGTAATACCAGCTGACTGGATGGTGATGGCGCTAATGGCGTTAATCCCGGTGGGACACTAAAGTTTGGAGCCGCAAGTGGGGCGACTGGAGGTAATTGTTGTAAACCAATTTGAGGTGTGCTTTGCGGCAGACGGTTTTGGTCAGCTTGGCTCAATTCCAAAAGTCCAACTGTTTTGGATGATGCTGTTTCTTTGGGCTTGTTAGACTCCATCGGCATCAATGGTACGATCATGGCGATCGCACCGTGGATACCAAGAGAGGCTATAGCTGCTATCCCAATTGGCTGGCTTAAGATGTCTGGTATATTTTTCAGCAGGGAAACGTAAGACATGGCTGTTATCGTTCACTCACTCAGTTGCAGTTGAATAGCGATTTTCTCTTTCCGGCATTGCAATATTTTGCAAGAGATGCGTTCTTCATAAGGAAATAATAACTTTCTCAGTTGGCAATCAAAACGCCAAAATTGCCATTTATTCAAGTTTTTAATTAATTAATGACGCTGTATCATATTTTCAAAATTCGAGCTTGCTAAACAGATATTTGAAAAATTACTACTTTTGATTTTTTATTGTTATGACGCACACAATTAAAATTAATATCTGGGAGTTTTATAAAGTTTAAGTAAACGCACAGGTTTGAATACATCAAAACATCTGCCGAAGTTGCCTGGTTTTTTCAACTGTTTTTCAGTCAACTACACTTCTGTAACAGATGACACATGTGTTTGTCTGAGACTGCGCCCTATTTGAAAATACTACCACATCGGCAGCCCCTCAAACTGTTGTAAATTGTACAATTTTATTGACATTTTAGCCTGAAATCTCACTAAGGCTATTGGTTTTTTCTCCAAGGAGTGAGTCAGGCGATCGCAATTCTAGCTCTCGAACATGACTACTTCTTCGTCAAAAAAGTTCAAACCCTCAATCATTGCATCCAAAATTTCTAATGCCGTTACCGACAGTTATTGTGCCTGGATATCTAGAAAGTGCGATCGCTTATCGCCAACTAGAACAATCCCTACAGCAGTTAGATTTTCCCACAGTTACAGTGCCACTGCGACGGCGTGACTGGCTCCCCACTCTCGGAGTAAGACCTGTAATATCGATTTTGCAACAACTCGATTACACGATCGAGGATATATTACGTCAATATAATGCTACTCAAATTAACTTAATCGGTCACTCCGCCGGAGGTTGGATATCCCGCATTTACATGGGAGAAAAGCCCTATTTAGCGCGCGGTGATGTCAAACCATTTCTCTGGCAAGGGCATCCCTTGGTTGCTACTCTCATCACTTTAGGTACACCCCATATTAGCCAAGAACGCTGGACACGCTCCAATCTAGATTTTGTCAACAATAACTACCCAGGAGCTTTTTACAAAAACGTTCGTTACGTTTGTGTGGCTGGCAAAACTATCTTTGGCAAAAGGCGGCCTGGTAGTTGGTTAGCTTATAGTAGTTACCAATTAACCTGTGGTAAGGGTAACACTTGGGGAGATGGCATTACGCCCATCGAAGCTGCTCATTTGGAGGGGGCAGAAAATCTGGTGATTGAAGGTGTCAAGCATTCTCCCAGAAGTCCTGGAATTTGGTATGGCTCACCAGAACCCTTAAAAGCTTGGGTACAAAATTTGATTTAAAAAATTTTATTTTTATATAAGAAAAGTAAAATTTATTAAAATTTCTTAGCTAAAATCGTAATAAGAATAAATACTTAGTTAAGAACAGGAGGGGTGAGCCATGCAAAGCACCCAGTTCGATAAGATTTTGCGAAGAATAGCGACGATATTATCAGTCGTGATTTTGACTCTGTGTTTAATTTATATCTCTACCGGAGTAATGCTTTCTTTTTACTATGAACCGACAGCAGGCGGAGCTTATAACTCATTAAAGATGATTAATACACAACTGCCATACGGCTGGTTGTTTTGGAGAGCGCATGATATTGCTGGTAACGGGGTAATTGCGATCGCTCTCATTCAAATTGTGGTGATGTTTTTAGGTCGGCAATTTCGCAAGAGTTGGCTGGCTGCTTGGATTAGTGTGATTTTGTTAACCCTAAGTGCGATCGGGCTGGATTGGACAGCAATGATTCTAGATTGGACTCAGGAAGGATACTGGCGTTTTAGCATTGAGCTAGGAACCATCGAAGCCATTCCTTTGATTGGTGGGCAACTGCGCGAAATCCTGACTGGTGGTGGAGCTATTAACACAATTACCGTCGAACACCTTTACACAATCCACAGTTATCTGATTTCGGTAACGACGCTAATTCTCGCCATAGTACATTTATCTGCTTTACTCTGGCAGGAATGGCAAATGTATCAAGAAGCGCCAAAATTAGAAAACGAATTTATTCCTTCCCAAAGCTAATAAAGAGGAAAGGGGGCAGGGGGCAGGGCTTTCAAGGGCAGGCTTTTAGGCTTTCGATAAATAGTTGAGAATGTTCTCAATTATTGAACGTAGTTTTAAGTTCTCAGACAATGGTTTTGGTTTTAAAATCCCAAAAATTTGTCTAATCAAAAAAACCTGCCCCAGAAAGAGGGGGCAGGGGGCCTACCGTGTATACACAAGTCCACCCTGAGCAAGTTTCCAGCCTAAAAAGATGGATTCAAATTGCCTCAAACCTCGAACGAGGGTATGCATCCCCGGAGGTCTTTGAGAGAAGTAACCAGACCATCCACCCAGGCGAGCTTTTGGATCGAGTAGCCCAGGGTAAACAACCCAGGGGATAAGGATTTTGCAGTTTTTCGCTATCACCTTCAACAGAAGATTGAATTACTCCTAAGCATTGTTGCTGCTTTTCACAAAAGGTAAGCGCAGCCGAAAGCTGAGTATTGTCGCGCCCTTCAACCATTTGTAAGGTTCGGACAGCTACGGACAAAGCCAAGATTGTCAGGCGTTGAATAGCGATCGCAGACTCTAACTGAGTAGCTTCTAAATTTAATCCTGCTGTTTTGAGGGTGGCAAAGAGTTGTTCAATCTTCCATCGCCACCCGTACCATTGAATCACTCGCAGTGCCTGTTCTAAGCAAACAACTTCGTGTGTGGTTAGTAACCGCCAATGAATCGGTTCTTGTCCTGCGGGTGGTTGGACTTCCAAAGCTTCAACAGCCAACTTGGGTTACGCTAGTGGGATAGCCAAAAACGCTTAATTTATCTGGGCGTTGAATCTCAACTTGTCCACAACGAACAATAAGCATTGCTTCTCTTGGCATTCGCTTTCGACGTGAGTCTGTAGGTATGTTAATGATATAAGTACCTTCACATGGTTGCTCCCCTTAAGTAATCGAACAGTGATTGAGATCGCCCTAACAATCGACGGTCTTGGCAAGCGCGGATCAGTAAATGATTGTTTTTGTTGGGTACAGTGGCAAATTCCTCAAATAGATCGGATTCGCGATCGCCAATGTGAGTTCCCATCTTTGCCCTACCCGCTTCAAAGCATTTCTGGCTCTCCGATGCCGATGCTAACCATTTGTAGGATTCTTTCTCCTCAATTGGTAAATTTTTATAGCCCCGTTCATATTTATCTGCATGGTCAATATCTCGGCTGCACAATTGTATGGTGCTTAATCCCAAAGTAAATCCACTCTCACCATCCAATACCAGTGTTGGATGAATATAAAACCCTACATCTGTGTTGTTTCCTACTACTCCTAATCCTGCTGGTGACAGCCTACCTAAATGAGACTGCAAGTTGATTTCGCTACTATCACTTATCGCTAATACGTGCTTTTCTGCTACACGAAGCTGGCAATCAACCGCAATCCTACGTACTAGTTCTGATACTGTGATATTTTCATTCTCCAAAAACCGATAATAACCCATCTGTTCTGCCCAATTTCGACTTATTTGCCGGATATTTATCGATTGGTGTTTTTGTATCGCTTCATATAATGCTGCCCCCTTTTTATCAACCGAGCGTCTCCAAATGCCTTTGCTGGTATCATCGCAGCGTGAATTAAGATTGGATTATCCATGTTTTTGCTTCTCAAAAATCCTCTGCACCTACTTTACATCCGACTTGTGTATACACGGTAGCCTTGTAAAGGGGAGGGGCTGGGGGAGAGGTCAAAATAGCACTCGTCGAACTCACGTTAAAATTGGTGATGAAATATAAAGCTGAGAATTAGATAAACAAAACCCCACTTTTAGGTGGGGTTTTGTTTATGAAGAAAATTGGCTATGTAGGATGGTAATCTGGCTGATTGGATATATCTTTTGGGGGGCGATCGCTACTCCAAGCCCACCACACAGAACCACAGTGACAGTAATAAAACTCTTGCCATTTGCGACGACGGTCTTCCGTAAGAACAGGCGATCGCCGATTTAGCCAAACTTTCTCAGCTTCTAGGCTACTTGAGTGGCAGTTAGGACAGCAAAAATCATAAGCGTGTATTGCCTTATTTGTCCATTCAGGTGGGAGGGGAGCAAAAGCGTCCATGTAGTTACAAATATAGTCTTAATGGCAAGCCAAAACTTTGAGGTTTGGAATTTGGCGGCAAAGGAATACTATAAAATCCCGCCATACTATCAAACTGCTGAATAAATATTCTTATAGCTCAATCTGAATCTATTCAATGACTGCGAGAGCATCTCATAAATCAAAGGTTAACACGAAAACTTTATTTTTTACACACATAGTAGTACGCCTTGGCAACGTCGGCGGGGATAAGGGGCAGGGGAAAGGGACTCATGTTTTTTATCCCTTACCCTTTTCCCTTTACCCAACCTCCACTTAACATTTTTGGGTTGGCAGACTACTAGTTACTATGCACATTATGGCTAATAATTAAATTTATGGAGCCAAATGTTGAAATTCGCCGTTTGTTAGATGTGATGCCTGCTTCTGGTCGGATGACGACAAAAATCGTCAGTAAGCCAGAGCAAACAAAAGTAATTGACGCTTCCTTTCCTCAACCCTGGAACCAAGCGCGACCGATATATATTAATTTTGATTTGTGGCGTCGCCTGACAAAGCCGCAACGAGACTTGCTGCTGTTGCAGATGGTTAGCTGGTTGACGGGGGTAAAGTGGTTTAAACCCGACATTTATCAAGGCGTGGTGTTGGCTGGGCTGTTAGGCGGAATATTGGAAGCAGCACAATCAGATGTAGTAGGCGTTGCTGTCGCTGGGGGATTAAGTGCGATCGCTGCTTTTCGGATCTGGCGCACTAATAAATCTCAAGAGTCAGAGTTAAATGCCGATGCAGCCGCGATTAAAATAGCACAGCGGCGTGGTTATTCAGAAGTTGAAGCAGCCCAGCATCTATTATCAGCAATTGAAGCGGTAGCCAAAATTGAAGGGCGTTCCAGTTTCAATTTTACTGAGTTGATTCGTTGCCAAAACTTACGAGCGATCGCAGGTTTATCACCTGTGGGTATACCAGAAAGTTATAAGTAAAAATGAGTAATAATTCATAAGTCATAACCTATCCGTCTGAGTAGTTTAAGAATCAGAAGAATATGTGATGATGATAGCATTTACAGCAATATTGACGCTCCAAACAAATTGGATTATAAACTAACAATGTTAAGCAATAAAATTAGCAAAGATACTTCAAAAGTATCTTTTAATTCTCCTTGGTTTATTATTATTCTTTTTTCTTTTCTTGGTTTAATAGGTATTCTTAATCATTCTATGTGGCGAGATGAACTAAATCCCTGGCTGATTGTCAGAGATAGTGGCTCATTGGGGGATTTAATTGCAAATATTCATTATGAAGGTCATCCGGTTCTATGGTATTTTGCTCTGGCAATTCTGAGAAAAATAGTCGCCGATCCTATTATAATGCAAATTTTTCATTTGGCAATTACTGTTATTTCTGTTACACTTTTTTGCCTGTATAGTCCTTTTAACTATCAACAAAAATTTCTATTTTCCTTTGGTTTTTTTCCTTTTTACGAATATCTTTTAATTTCTCGAAACTATGCCTTTAGTATGTTATTTGTTTTTGCATTCTGTACAGTTTTTGCATCTAGAAAAATAACTTATGCTTATTTGGCAATTTTATTGGGTTTACTCGCGAATAGTAGTGCTTATGGTTTACTAGTATCATTTTCTTTATTATTGACTTTGCTGGTTGAATTTTGCTTTGATAGCGAACATCGGCAGCAGTATTTTAGTCAAGCCCAAAGGTATGACTTAGCTTTAAGTATTGGAATTATCACATTATCTTTTATTTTATCCATTTATATTATTACTCCTCCAACAGATAGTTATCTTCACGGTGGGTTAAATAATGGTTGGCTAATAGAATTAGATATCCGTCATCTGTTGAGAAGCGTTGGCAGAGTATTTGGTAGTTATTTCTTAATTATTCCTACACATAAAAGATGGCTGGATTTAATTGTTTGTGCGATAATTGCTTTATTTTTTGTAGTTTTAACTTTAATAAAATTATCTGAAAAGCCAGTTGTTTTCTTTTTCTACATGATAGGTAATTGTATATTATTTGCCTTTACATACTTGAGATTTTTAGGTATGCCACGGCATTTTGGGCATTTTTATTTAGTTTTAATAGCGGCTTTATGGCTGGGAAGTTATTATCACAAGTCTATAGTTATCCTTAGTAAAATTTCTATTCTTCCAAGTTCAATTACATTTATTCATAAATGGCATTATGTCGCTTTGATGCTCATTCTTTATGTCCAGTTTGGAGGAGGAATTTATAGTTTTTCAAGAGATTTAGTTATACCATTTTCTGCTAGTCGCGAAACAGCCCAGTATATTCATAAATCTGGATTGGATAATGAGTTTATTGTTGCCAGCCGAGATGCGAATATGGCTCCTTTATCAGGTTATCTCAATCGAAAGTTTTACTATCCAGAGATTGAAAAAATGGGAAGCTTTACTTTATTTAAAAAAGGTCGTCAAGAAGTAGAACAAGCTGAGATATTAAGCCAGATTAATTCTTTACTTCAAAATCAAGATGAGCGAAAGAAAGTTTTGCTGATTTTAAATAAAAAACTGAATGTTAACCGCAATGATTTGAAAATTGTTCCGATCAAAGATTTTCAGAGAGGCTGGGTGGATAATGAAAGATATTATCTTTATTGGGTAGATGAAGTATAAGAATAATGTGCCATAGAACTTTGTAGTTTAAGATGGTAGAGACTTTTTTCTACTAAAGGATCGGCATTTACATTTGAGTGTGTCGCCAAAACACCTCAAAAATAACACTTTTGCATCCTTTGACTAGCTTGCCACCACTGATAACTAGCTGGGATGCGTGAGGCTAATCTACACTGGAATAAGAGAATGTGTGTTTAACTGACTTAGATATCAAAACCTGGGGAGTTTTGTCATACCTTCTCGGTGTTGCTTATGAGGTGATTACCTCGTGTGGTAAAACTTAAGTTAAATTCTGTCAGTTACTAACGGAGTTGATGGGAATGAGTACCTTAATTTTTATTGTCTTGATAGGAGTTTACGGAGGCGGCGCTTGGAAATTTTGGAATGGGTTTGGACGGACTAATTTTAATCCAACTTTGACAAATCGGATTGGTTTATCTTTGCTATGGCCAGCTTTGTTTATTACAAATCAGTCTTATCGTCGAAACTTTAGAAAGGCGTTGAAGGGCTAGAGATTACTATTAAACCTAACGTCATCCTATCCTGACGGTGGTATATATCTCAAATAAACCTAACCTACAACCTCGCTCCCCTATTAGGGAAGCGAGGTTTAGGTTTGCTCCCTTTACAAAGGAGAGCAATTAGGGAGGGGTAAGTTTGTTAACCGTTGGAAAATATTTTAGCTGATGAATTTACCAATTATTTACCATTGGTTAATAGATGGATTGCTCCACCAACAGCTGCACCATCAACAGCATTGCCAAGGGTATCTCTTTTATCGCCAGTAATTACACCAGTCAATGCACTAGCCCCTGCACCGACTCCGACATCTTGAGCTGCGTTCCGGTGGCGGCGATTGCGAGTATTTCTCAGACCATTTGCACCATTGACGGCTGCACCAGTGACACCACCTTTAACAGCATTCCCTAATACACTGCCATTTCCCCTAACAGCTCCGGTTACAACGTTGGTAACAGCTCCGATACCTGCATCTCTTAATACTTGGTCATCAGCAGCAGCCGGTTTGGCGGGAACTAAGGTTACACCAGCTAAACTTGCAGCCATGAGGCTGGGTAAAAGTGCGCGTTTTAGGATTTTATTCATTGTGTTACCTTCTCAAAACATCAAACAATTTTCTAAAAACCAAAGTTACTAGAGTCTGATAAAATTTGAATTTTTTATCTGAATCACAGCAACTATATTGTTTGAGAACATATTCATTATTGCATTTGCAAAGTCATAACTACATCTACTGAAAGCATTAATATAAATTCAGTCCAGAGAAGGCCTTACTGATTTTTTAAATCATACAAGGGATTACATCTTGACAAAATCGATCAAATATGGAGTGTAGATTTTTCCCATTAACAAGGGATTTGTAATCAGAAATAATGTAGTGTTTACCTTATCTATCTAAAGATAGTTGTCAAAATAATTAAACTAATACCAACTCAATTAATGATTGCAATACATTCTTGGCTAAAGACGCGATGAATCGCGTCTCTACAAGATGGGTCTATTTGTCGCATCCTTGATTATCTATCCCACCAGCGCAACCAGGGTAATTCTAAATTTTGATAGCGAACTTGCCAAGAAAATGTCAAGCAAAGGTAGAAAAACCGAGATTGGGTGGAATATCCTGAATTCGCCCAGGCCCGATCGCTCGTAATGCTTCTTTGAGTAAAATATCCCCAGTATACAAGGCACGTCCGACTATTACGCCAGTCACGCCTTGAGGTTCTAACGCCAACAAACTCAACAAGTCGGTGACAGAACTTACCCCGCCAGAAGCAATTATCGGGATGGAAATTGCTGCTGCAAGTTCTCGCAAAGCTTCTAAATTTGGCCCTGTCAGTGTACCATCGCGGTGGATATCTGTGTAAATTATGGCGGCTGCGCCTAATTCTTGCATTTGTACAGCCAGTTGAGTTGCTAAAACTTCTGAGGTTTCTAACCAGCCGCGAGTTGCTACTTTGCCGTTACGGGCATCAATACCGATAATAATCTGTTCGGGAAATTCTTGGCAAAGTTCTTGGACTAACTGGGGTTGTTCTACGGCAATGGTTCCGAGAATTGCCCACTGTATGCCTAGATTAAATACTTGTCGTACACTGGTGCGATCGCGCAATCCTCCACCAATTTCAATGGGTACTGACACTGCTTGAGCGATCGCTTCAATTGCCCCCAGATTTACTACTTTACCTGCTTTAGCACCATCTAAATCAACTATATGCAATCTAGTAGCACCTTGCTCTACCCACTGTTTGGCAACATCAGCAGGATTTTCGCTAAAAACTTGCGAGCGATCGTAGTCTCCCTGATACAGTCGCACACAATGACCTTCTAGTAAATCAATCGCTGGAATTACGTCCATTTAACTCTTCCTCATTGCAATCAAAACGCTATCTATAGCTGAAATTTACTATTTTTCATTTTTCATTTGTAATTGCCTTACAGCTTGCCCAAAACCTAGCACAAGCAAGATGTTAGAAAGCGTCAAAAATAGTTCTGCACTACCGTGCAACCAATCCACATTGGCTAAAGACTCGCCATAATGCAATACAGCATAAATCCCCGCCGGGATGGTAATGGCAACAAAAACGAGAGTGCCGTAAAATCCATACAACGCTAAACGCGGCATTTGCGGACTGCGGCTGATAAACCACAAGAAACCCAAATAGGGAAACAGTGAAAGTGCAAACAGGGTTTCTTTAGAAATCATTGCTCTGATTTGATAGGTTTTGGTTCAACAGTGTTGACAGATTTGGTAGAACGCCAAATCACAAACGCCGCCGCCCAAAGTGTAAAATTACCAACTAAAGTCATGGTAGCTTGAAGCGTTACCAGCCATTCCAGAGATTCGGCGTTGTCGAAATAATGCCAGGTACAAGCACACATAGCGCTGACTAAAGCTGGTAACATCGCCAGGGATAATCCCCACCAGCTGCGGTTATTAGTCAGTTCGCCGTAAGTCCAGATTAACCAAATGGCGACAATCCACTCAATAACGCTAGAAACATGAATAATCCAGGTAGGAATCGAAAGGGCGTGCATAAGAAAGTTAGGAGTTGGGAGTTAGGGATTTGGAGTGGAGAGTAGCACTGTCAAGCTGATATATATTGAATTTTATATTTGTTTAAACAAACCTTGATTATGCAACGCCAAATAAAGATTCTTATCAATACTTGTCGGGTTTTGCGGGAAAGGGACTCATGTTAAAAGGGAAAAAACCTTATATATCGAGCCTTATACTCCTTTTCCCCTTACCCTTTTCCCCTTAACCGAGCAGTATTGAGATTCTTATTTATAAGCGTCTTCTAAATTATCCAGTTTGTCAGAATTGCTCGTTGAGTTGAAGGATTTGCGCTCAAAACCACCTACTTCTGCCAAAGTATATAGGGGCCTGGCTTTAACTTCTTCGTAGATGCGCCCTATATATTCACCTAAGATGCCAACACTGACTAACTGCACAGAGCCGAGAAAGAAAATTGCCATCAAAATAATCGTAAACCCAGTTAAAGGCGAATGAGGGACAAAAAGACGCCAATACAAGACTAATAAAGCCATGAAGATGGCCACCGCCGCTGCTACTAAGCCTAAGTAGGTTGATAACCGCAGTGGCACTATTGAAAAAGACACTAGACCATTGATAGCAAGGACTAAGGATTTGCTAAAAGTGTATTTAACTTCCCCGGCAAAGCGGGGATTGCGCTCGAACCGAACTGCTGTTTGCTGAAACCCAACCCAAGAACGCAAACCACGAATATAGCGGTTACGTTCTGGCATAGAATTGAGAATATCTACAATTTGCCGATCCATTAGACAAAAATCACCAGTATCAGTAGGAATCTCTACATCTGCAAGCTTCTTAAGGACTCGATAAAAACAGTAGGCAGTAAAACGCTTAAACCATCCTTCTTTAAGGCGTTGAGTGCGTTGAGCGTAGACGACTTGATAACCTTGTCGCCATTTTTCAACCATGTCGGGGATTAGTTCTGGTGGGTCTTGTAAGTCTGCATCAAGGATGACAATAGCTTGACCTCGGACAAAATTAAGACCAGCAGTTACGGCAATTTGATGACCAAAGTTACGAGCAAAGCTCAGATAGCAAATGCGCGGGTCTTTTTGATGGAGGGTCTCGTAGTAATTGTAGGGAGCGATCGCGGCTACCATCATTGATTAAAATTAATTCGACAAGCCCATCCATCCGATTCATGACTGCACTCAGTCTGCGGTATAGTTCTGGAATAATTTCTTCTTCGTTATAAATTGGAACAATGAATGAATACTTTGGTAGCATCTAAAAATATTGTTTAATTTTTTTTACAACTAAGATAACAAGCTGCTTGCGATCGTAAAGGTTTGCTTCACAGTATACCTAGCAAGACTCAAGTCTCATTCTCATACTTTATTTATTCTTCGGATTTATGTTATCTGAAGAGTCTGATTTTTTCAGGCTTTCTACAGCTTTTTTGGCAAAAGTTCGACGATGGCGATACCAAGTAGACCCTGCTACCAGTGTTCCAGTTAAACCTAATGCAAGTATTAGCGGCAAAAAATCGCCCGTATTCACTGCCTTCAGACCAGAACTACCTAGTAGTACAAAAGGTAAGACACTAGGAACAGTACCAAGTGTTGTACCGAGAACATAATCTTTAAAGCTAATCGAAGTCAGTCCCGCGACAAAGTTGACCAAGCCATAGGGCATGATTGGTACTAATCGGATGGCAAACATATAAAAAAGCCCTCCACGACGCACCTCAGCATCCATAGCTTGCCAGCGTCCTGCTAGTCGTTTTGCAACTGCTTTGCGTCCAATAGTTCGAGTAAAAACGAAGGCAATTATTGCCGCAATGACTGCTCCAACACTAGTCCAGACAGTACCCAGCCAAGGGCCAAAAATGGCACCTCCAGTCAAATTTAGTACCGTTGAGGGCAAAACTAACATGGTTGCCACAACGTATAAAGTAATATAAATAATAGGTGCCCAGATACCAGAAGATTTCAGCAAAGCTTGAATTTGTACTGGTTCAATGCCACCAAGAAGATATACGGTTATACCAGTTGCAATTATGCAACTCAGCGTCAGTAGCAAAATACCAGTTTTCAAGTTCCACATTAGAACTCTACTCCTACTTTTTGTGTAACAAAACCCATCTTTTGAAAATTTAAATCCTTGTAGAGACGCGAAATTTCGAGTTTCTACAAGGATTTTTCACTAGATGTCTATTGTATTAGCTAGTTTTAAAGAGAAGCGACGTAACTTTTATCCCAGTATCGAAGTATCCAAGCACAGACTAGAAAACCGCAAGGTAACAAGACTTTTGTCGATCAAACCGGAAGTGAACACTTCGGAGTCGAAAAAATGTAAGTAATTATAGCGCCTGCTATCCTGCTTAGGACAAGTCTGCTATGGATAACTGTGACAGTAGTTCTTTGACGATTTGCCAATGAATGTCCTCAGTTGTTTGACCGCTGCTATAGAACTTGGGAATGAGTTTACCATCTATATGGGGGACAGAGATTCATTTCACAATAGCTATTAATCAATCCAAAATCTAAAATTCAAAATCCAAAATGGTCAAGATGCGGGCATTATTGTCTGGGTATTACGGTAAAGGTAATGGTGGTGACGAAGCTTTATTGGCAACGCTTTTGCAAATGTTACCATCTCACGTAACGCCTGTGGTGCTTTCTGGTAATCCAGAGGAAACCCGCGATCGCTACAATGTAGAAACCTACGATCGCATGGCTCCTTTGGCTGTACTACAAGCTTTACGCTCAAGTGATGCCTTAATTTGGGGCGGCGGGAGTCTTATTCAAGATGTCACCAGTACTATCAGCCCATTTTATTATGGGGGACTGATGGCATTGGCGCAGAAAATGGGTTTGAAAACTGTTGCTTGGGCGCAGGGTATTGGCCCTTTGGTGCGTCCGCAAACTCGTTGGTTGGCAAAGCAAACCTTTAGTAAGTGTACCAAAGTTAGTGTCCGCGATCGCGCCAGTGCGGCTTTATTATCTGATTGGCAAATTCCTTATATAATAGCTCCTGATCCGGTTTGGGCGTTGGAATCTCAACCAGTACCAGGACTTTGGGATTTACCTGCGCCGAGAGTTGCGGTAACGTTGCGATCGCATCCCCAACTTACAGAAACACGTCTGGCAAACTTAACTCGCGCTTTGGTTGACTTTCAAAAAGCTACGCAGGCTTTTATTTTACTACTACCGTTTCAAAAAAGTGAAGATTTAAGTATTGCCGAAGCTATTCAACCACATCTTAAAAATGTTAGCAAAATTTTGTGTCTGGAAGATCCGCAACTTTTAAAAGGTGTGTTTCGCGGTGTCGAGATGGCAATTGGGATGCGTTTGCACAGTTTAATTATGGCTGCTGCTGAGGGTTGTCGTTGTTTTGCTCTTAGTTATGACCCCAAGGTAAATCGCCTGATGGAAGATTTAGAAATGCCTGGATGGGATTTAGCGAGTTTACCCGATGACCCCAATTTGATTGGTCTGACTTGGATGGAGCATTACGCCAATGGCGATCCTTTATCATCAGAGAAAATCCAATCTTTAGTAGATGGGGCATTATTGCACCGCGAGTTATTAAGCCACGTTTTATTTAATAAATAAGATTAAACAATTTAAAGCGAAGAAAATGTAAAACTTCTAGAACTAGCCTTTTCAAGGTGACTTGTAAAATATCTTTTTTTATCTCTATGCTATGTCAGTTGCTATCTTGCGGGAACGCTAATAGCGCGAACAGGCTGGGTAACTAACTGCAAGGGCGCACTCACTCCTCTCTGGTTAAAAGTAACTGAACTAACCCCTACATACGCAGACAGCACCGATAAAAGAGATTAAAAAGGATTTTTCAAGTAATATTTTTACCCCCTTGAAAGGGTTAACTTCTATAACTTATAAATTGTTCAAAATCATCATGTCGTGTAGCGATGTAAATACATATTTTCCTGTTTTTATTGTTTTTTGGCGGGAAGAAATTTTAAAAGCTTTATGAAGTGTTTGTAAAAATATCTTAGTCTTAATTGTACATAGAGTAATTGTAAAAACTTTATGAAGTAGTTATAAAAATATCTTAGTCTTAATTGTACATATTTGCTTTAGCGATATTATTTACTAAATGCAAAAATAATGATTGAAATAATTCTAATGAGAAGCTTTGGCTTTTGGAACTTAATTATACTAATTTTAGTTGCTTTAGTTCTCAACAATAATTGGCGATTAGATGAAGAAAAGGCAGCCTGGAAAAATTCTTTATTTTTAAAATCTTCAGTCATCCAACGGCTAATAAAATTTTTTCGTCAACCAATTGTTAACTTTTTCATCCAAGGATGTGTTGTATTAGTTGTTACGAGATTTCTCTGTTATACAGGCTGGCTAATTGATTTCCTAAACCAGCCAAATGCACCTTTATGGGATTTTCACTGGTACTATGTAGCGAGTAAATTGGCTCATCAGCATTTGAGTCCGTTTAATGTTGAGATTTTTAACCAAAATTTCTGTACCATAACTACGGTGTGTGGATCTCTTCCACCGTTTGTCTATCCACCTAATATTATTCCTCTCATCTGGTTTCTCGGTTATTTTTCAATGAATACTGCATTTAAAATTTCAATTTTAATGCATATATTAGCAATCGGTTTGGCCTTATGGGGAGCGAATATATTGCTAGAGTCAAAGTCACTAGCTCTAAGAACTATTTGCACAATTTCGGTTGCCTTGATTTATGGCGTAGTTCGCGATCTTCAAGTTGGTAATATTGCAATTTTTATTGCGGTTCTGACCTTATGGATGTTTATCTTGGCTAGAAAAAATCAGGATATTCCAGCAGGAATTTGCTTGGGAATTGCCCTTTGTAAGCCAACATTAGCTGCATTATTCATTCTTTATTTTCTACTTAAAAGACGCTTCTCTCTAGTTTTTGTATCTGTTTTCACAGTAACGGCTCTAGCATTTTTAGGTTTAGCCTTGACAGGTAATTCTTTGACACAATTCGTGTCCGATTCATCTCGTGGATTTTCTCTCTGGCAAAATGATCCCGCAGTTAGCCCTTATATATCAATCAGTCGTCTCGATTTGATGGTTGTGGGCCCAAGATTAGTTCCCAATAACCCATTCTTTGCCAAGCTTTTGTCAAACTTAATTGTTTTGATACTTCTTGGTTTGGCGGGTTGGTATTGGTATTTACAACAATCTGTCACCAACTGGTCAAAAAAAATATATTTAGTAGAAATGGTACTAGTTTCTTGCTTGAGTATTGGCATCAATTATTCGCAGGAAACTAGTTCTGTAATGTTAATACCTGCTGTTGTTTTTTTGCTAAATGATTTCCTGTATCAGATCAGGTATTGTAAATTCTCTAGGATAAAAATGTCTGTTTGGTTCGTAGGGGTTTGCTGTATTGCAGTGCAAACAGCAGTTGTTCATGGCTGGCTCATCCACTCGCTAGCAAATCATTGGAACGTAAAAGCAGGACAATTGCCATACATTATGAAAGTAACTATCTTCGCCCTACCGAGTTATGCGGTTTTAGGAATTACACTGAGTATTTTACTTTTAGCAATTAGTTCCCTTCCTCAAAAACAAATGATGAAATTTGAACCTTTTAATGGAGTATCAAATTTATAGTTTGTAGTTTGTCTAGTTAGTTTTAAGGGTTTTTAGTCAGGACTTTAGTGCTTAGAAAATAAGCATTAAAGTCCTTACTACTAACTTGCTTATCCCTTAATTCAAAAAAGCTGACAGGCTACTAGTGACTCCTTTGGCTGCTGACAATCCCTGACCACTGTACTTTTTTCTCTTTTTCGCGGCGGTAAGAAAAGAAATGCTCTGGAGTTTGGAAAGTACAATAAGGTGCGATCGCAATTTGTTCTGCACTAATTCCCATATTTTCCAGTTGTAAGGTATTTACTCGCCGCACATCTAAGCGTACCTTTCCTGGATCGGGGTCTTTCAGTAAGGGTGAATTTGGTAGTTCATGCAATGCAGTTATAATTTTTTCTTCGTCATTATGTGATATAATACTAGTCCCAATTTCCGCAGCCACTTCAATCGAGACTTGGTAAACCTCACCAGCGATCGCTGGGCCCATCGCAATCCGTAAATCATCAAGTTTGCTGCCTTGAGATTGTAATCTAGCGATCGCCAAGGGCACAATCTTTTTAGCAGTCCCCCGCCAGCCTGCGTGTAATGCTGCTACTTGTCCAGTTCGCACATCCCCAATCAACACGGGTGTGCAATCTGCGCTAGCGACCCCAAACCGCTTGTCTTGGCTGTTCGCTGATTAAACCATCTGCCGAGGCGAAATCCTCTTGTGCAGAACTTAAGAAGCTTTCAACTTCTTGGGGGGTGAGAACAGTATTGCCATGAACCTGCTTTAAGCGATAGACTGATGCCTCTGGTTGCAATACTTCTGTGATAACTTGTGGCGATCGCGGCCAAAACTGGTGGGTAAAGAAGCCGTGATGCCAACGTTCCAGAATACTACAAGTTAGATAGGGGAGTCCTTCCCAATTGCGCCAGTGCCAAGTGTGCATCTTCAACCAAACCTAAACAGAAATCACTCATCAGCCAATCAATGCTAACTTGAACAACGGAATTTGGGTAAACTGCTGTGGGATTTAATCTGCAAAACTTGGAAGCAGCCTTGCTAGCAGGGCGTAAGCATACATATTTACCATTTTCTCTTCACTTTTTTGAAAGCGTCTCTTCAACCAACCAAACCCTCTGGAACTTACTCAACCAAGGGGCTATTTCAGGAACAGTAGTAATCGCAACAGTGCAATCTGCTGGGCGGGGACAATGGGGCCGCCAGTGGATTTCTCCGGCTGGGGGATTATATGTTTCCGTGGCAATTTCTTTCGACCACAAAATAGAAGCTACTGACAGCTATCAGCTAACTTTTGCCACTGCTTGGGGAATTGCGTCGCAATTGCGTCAACACGGTATAGATGTTGGGATAAAATGGCCTAACGATTTAGTTTTAAATGGTCGCAAACTAGGCGGCATTTTGACAGAAACCAAAGTAAACAAAGGACAAATCACCCAAGCAGTAATTGGTGTTGGTATTAACTGGACAAACCCAGTACCAGAAACTGGAATCAATCTGGAATCGTGGCAAGCTTCCCAAGATAGCAGACCAATTTCTTGTCTGGAAATGTTAACCTCTAGAGTCTTGCTAGGAATAGAATCCGGTATGGAGTGCCTTGAACAAGAAGGAGTAAATATACTCTTGTCTCGCTATTTAGAATTGTTTACAAACATAGGCGATCGGGTGTACGTCAATAATCTTTCAGGTACAGTAGTTGGGGTGACTCTTCAAGGAAATTTACGAGTTGATTTAGAAACACATGATACAAAGGAATTAATTTCACCGGAAATTTATATTGAACCCGGTACAATCAGTTTGGGGTACCATAAATCTTCCGTTTAAATTTGAGGTTTGTTCAAAATTTCGCTCTCGGGGCAAGACAAACCACTAGCACCGCAAGGCGGAATTAAAAATTCAAAATTCAAAATTTAAAATGAATACAGCGTAAGCGTTTCGTTGATTTTGAATGGGTGGTTTATTTACGCCGTGCTGTACTAGCATCATCTCTTTAGGCAATTACACACAACTGAGAGAACAAATGACGCAGCGCAATAATTCTGCCGATCGTGGTTTGCATTACTTATGGCAGCAAGGTCTAACAAAAAAACGTTTTGCCTCAACGCTACCAGCTCAGAGCCTCTGTTGGCTGAGTAGCGTTAGCCTCCTTAGCGGTGGCTTCGTATTTGCCCAAACGGAAGCACAAATAGACAACATCGTTCCTACTGTTGAAAGTTCTCAACCAACAACCGTTACAAATCCAGTTAAAGCCTCGACTTTCAAAAAACAGGCTGCTGCGCCGGAAACCCCTCAAGCGCAACCGGAATTTTCCCAACGGCGAGCTAGACTTAGACAGAGACTAGGCAGGCCAGAGGTTGCTCAATCAAAAGAGCCAGTTAGGCAGTCTACACCCAAAATCGAAGTAGCTGAACCTGTTGTAATTATCAGACAGTCAAAGCCCAAAGTAGAAGCCTCCCAGGTTACTCCTGTAAGGGTGAGACAGGAAAAACCCAACACCCCTGCCCGCTATGCACCTGAAAAACTTCCAGTAGTTGCTCAACCATCAAATAACTCTAACAGCCCTGTCAGTGCAACGGCACAAAAAATCAAGGATTATAATAACGCTTATATCGATCCTAATAGTTATGACAGTGGTGCAACAGCTACTTATCAAGCACCAAACTCTGTAATTGTTACAGAACGCTCTAGTGGTTGTCGAGCCATTTTGCCATCAGGGCAAAGTGTATTAGGCGGCGTTTGTGCCAAAGTACCCCAAAAAAGTGTAGCTGATTCTAATGGTAAATCAGCACCTAATTGGCTCAGAAGAAGTCAAAACGCCCAATTACCAGTAGTTCCACCCGTGCGGCCAATTGCAACTACTGGCAATACTAGTAGATGGCGCGCTGCTCAAAGTGGTTCTAGCGGTGTCGTCACCAAGAGCGCATTTCGCCCGAATCGGTTTATCCCAACTCCTGCTGAATTCAGTCCTACCAGAGTGAGTGCAGCTCCGATTGCACCAAGTGGTGGGACTTTACCGCCACCAATGGCAGATGGTAACATTGCACCCCGCCCCAGCAACGTAGCTTACGACTTCTCACTGGCATCAGTATTGCCGCAAATCCCCTACATGGGGAGAGTCGCCTATAGTGGTACGGGAATGATGTATCCCCTATCTATTCCCGCTCCCATTACTTCTTTGTTTGGTTGGCGAATTCATCCAATCACAGGTACTCAACGGTTCCATGCTGGTACAGACTTGGGTGCGCCTACAGGAACACCAGTTTTGGCTGCTGCTGCGGGTCAAGTGGAAACTGCTAATTGGGTGGGTGGTTATGGTTTAACTGTTATCCTAAATCACAAATCTGCTGAACAAACTCTCTACGGTCACATGTCAGAAATCCTTGTTCAACCCGGTCAGTGGGTACAGCCTGGAACTGTCATCGGGCGAGTTGGCAGCACTGGGAACTCCACAGGCCCTCACCTGCACTTTGAAGTTCGTCACCTGACACAAGATGGGTGGGTTGCTTCTGACCCAGGCGTGGAATTACAAAGTGCCCTCAGTCAGTTAGTGCGGGGTTTGCAAACCGCTCAGGTAAGCCAGGAACCAGGCAGTTAGAAGAAAGTTAGGAGTGAGGAGTGAAGAGTTATGAATTTAAAACTCCAAACTCCTAACTCCAAACTCCTAACTCCTAACCCTAACTTTTTTAATTACAAATACCCGTGTTCTGCTAAGAATGCGGGTGTAATGCCATCTATACTATTGTCATCATTAGCTCTGGCGTGGGGGTTGCCAGAAGAAAGGAATTTTTCGACGTATTTGCCGAGAATATCCCCTTCTAGATTCACCAAACTGCCAGAAACCAAGTAGCGAAGATTTGTCTCGCTGTATGTCAGGGGAATTACCGCTACTTTGAATTGGGAGAGTTCTGGCTCATAAGCGGCGACTGTGAGACTGATGCCATTGACGGCAATGCTACCTTTGGGGACAATGTACCGGGCGATCGCCTCGGAAGCAATAAAGGTCATTTCCCAAGAACTAGCCGTTTGTTCCGCTACTAGCAATCGACCGATGCCGTCTACATGACCCATCACAAAATGACCGCCGACTTTGCTACCTACCTTGAGCGACGCTTCTAAATTCACATATCTCTGTTGGGTTTGCTCACCTCCCAACGTCGTGCGGCGTAGAGTTTCTGGTGAAGCCGTGGCAATAAACCCGTCTTTTAAAACTTGTTCCACTGTCAGGCAAACACCATCTACAGCAACACTGTCGCCATAAGCCAAATCTTGCATAATTACTTCACCCGACTGGCTTACACAAGTAATTTGCCAAGAATCGCCCCCCAAGGGTTCCATCGTTCCTAATGCCTGGATTAATCCTGTAAACACGGCTTTTTTGTCAAACTAACTCTATTTATTGCCTAATTTGGCCGGAAATCAATTGGTAATTGTCACAGAAATCTCCAACATCCAAGTATATTTTCTGACTTTTTTTCGCATAGTTTTTTCGCATAGTTTTTCGCATAGGAATATTAACACATTAGCATCCTTCACAGGGCATACTTGGGTAAGAAGGTTATTGTCTAAGAAGACCAATTTGACTTACTCTGGTTTTCACCACAAGTTCGGAGTTTAATAGAAGCAATTATAGAGAACGAATGCTTATGTTTATTACTGTCACCAAACCGCCTAAAAATGGGTGCTATTTATTACACGGCATCCAAGACTCTCAAAGCATTGTAGAGGCTTAGGCAATGATTGAAATGAAAGTCGCTGGCATAGCATTAGATGCCATAACCCGCAGCCCGATCGTCCTTTTGAAAGATTCTTCAGATCGGCGGGCTTTGCCAATTTACATTGGTCAGGAACAGGCTAGGGCAATTATGGGCGCACTGGAGAATCAGAAGCCTCCCAGACCCTTAACTCACGACCTGATTGTGAATATTCTAGAGACTTGGAATATGACTCTAGAAAAGGTGATTATTCATTCCCTGCAAAAGGATACATTTTATGCAGCTTTAATTGTCCAGCAAGGCGAAGTCAAAAAAGAAATTGACGCGC
Organism: Nostoc sp. DSM 114160; assembly: GCF_053470305.1. NCBI lineage: Bacteria > Bacillati > Cyanobacteriota > Cyanophyceae > Nostocales > Nostocaceae > Nostoc > Nostoc sp. DSM 114160. The sequence continues at coordinate 1,358,031 of NZ_JBPFGO010000001.1, forward strand.
GTCCTAGCGATGCGATCGCTATTGCCCTCCGTACAAATACTCCCATTTGGGTAATGGAAGAAGTCATTGCCGATGCTTCTATCCCTGTCGATCGCGATGCAGATGAAGCCGAACAGCAAGCCTTCCGTGAATTTATTTCTAATCTCCGTCCTGAAGATTTGATCAAGCGCTTTGGTAATGACGACAGCTAAATTAAAGTTATGAGTTATGAGTTATGAGTTAGTAGTTAGGAGTTATGAGTTATTTTGCTTCAACTCCTAACTTGTAAGCAAAAAAAGTTAGGAGTTAAGAGTTATGATTTATTTCCTTCAACTCCTAACTTATAACTCCTAACTCCTAACTCTTTGTTAAAAATGCAATACCGACGCTTTGGAAAAACGAATCTGCGCCTCTCGGTTTTTTCCTTGGGAACAATGCGCTACTTGGCTGATTTTGAAAATGCTCACCAGACCCATCGAACAAGCCTTAGCGCTAGGAATTAATCATCTAGAAACTGCCCGAGGTTATGGCAAAAGCGAGGAGTATCTTGGTAGAGCGCTAAAAGCTGGGTTGTCAGTACCCCGAACTAGGCTTTATGTCACTACCAAAATCTCAGCCACAGCAGATGCTGACACCATGCGTCGGTGCATCGACGAATCCCTAGAACGATTACAACTAGATTATTTAGATTGCTTAGGTGTTCATGGTTTGAATACGTGGCAACATTTGGAATGGGTGCAAGCCAAAAATGGCTGTATGCAAGCAGTAGAGGAAGCTATTGCTGATGGTCGAGTGCGACACGTCGGTTTTTCCACCCACGGGTCATTAGAGGTAATTCAGGCTGCAATAAATACAGATTTATTTGAATTTGTCAATCTGCATTATTACTATTTTTTTCAACGGCACGCACTAGCGATTCAACTAGCTGCCGAAAAGGATATGGGCATTTTCATTATTTCCCCTGCTGATAAGGGAGGACGTCTCTACACGCCACCTCAAACCTTAAAAGACCTGTGTTACCCGTATTCACCCTTAGAACTAAGTTATCGATTTTTACTTTCAGATCGCCGTATTACTACTTTGAGTATAGGGCCAGCTAACCCAGGTGAATTAAGAGAACCTTTGCAAATTGCTGACCATGATGGAGAGTTAACATCAGCAGAAATTTCCACTTTCCAGCAGTTAGAAAATCACCAAAAACTTACTTTGGAAACTGATAATTGTAGCCAGTGTTATGCTTGTTTACCTTGTCCAGAAAATATTAATATTCCAGAGGTGTTACGGTTACGTAATCTCGCTGTGGCATACGACATGAAAGACTATGGCCAATATCGTTACGGAATGTTTGAAAATGCCGGTCACTGGTTCCCTGGAATGAAAGGCAACCGTTGTACAGAATGTGGTGACTGTTTGCCTCGCTGTCCAGCAAAATTAGATATTCCAGCTTTGTTGGAAGATACTCATCAAAGATTAAATGGGAAAGTAGGTAGGAGATTGTGGAGCTGACACTCTCCGGTCTAAAGACTTACTGTGTACACACAAGTCGGAAAACCTCATGCACATTGGCTTGAATCTGGTAGGGTGCGTTATGGATATTAGTCCTAATGCACCGAAAATCAGAGACTCTGTACAGTCGGTGTGCAACGAGATTGTTAGACCGTACCTCAGCAATCGCTGCCAACTGACGCTCCTATCTTCATTTTATCCAACCTCTTTGGGACGAACTTCAAATTCAGAACGCGCGCGGAAGAAACAAACATCAAACTCAAAGAAGAAATTAGCTTGCCCCAAGATTAAAGGCACATTGGGTGTTTGTGTCCAAGCAAATGCAAGATTAATGGTGGGGAATGAACTGACTTGAGCATCAACAACGACTGCACGAGCTTCAAATCGAGCCAAGTTCCCTGTCAATAGAACTGAGAGAGTTTCATCCTCCCAAATTAAGCCCAGTTGTAAACCCAACTCATAGGGCAAAACATTAACGCTTGCACCTGTATCCAATAAACCTTCAGTGTTCAGAGATTGACCATTAAGACTGAGCGTCAAAGGTATGTATGGCATTTGATCAACCATGCCAAGGCTACTATCAATGATTTTGTAGGGAAATTTTTGAGTGTCAACCATTCTTCTCTTGCTGCTTTGTCGCCAGAAGATTCATCAAGACATTAGCAGCCTCAGAACAATTGTACGGCGACCAGACTGGATACTCCCGGTTCGCAACAAAAAAGTTTGCATCTTCTTCCTTGACCAGTTCTGTGGCAAGGAACTGCATTAGCCGAAGCTTGTCAATTTTTGGAAGTTCTTGGATTTGTGACATGAGTTCAGCTAATGGCATTTGAGAATCTCCTCGTCTGAGGGCTGGTGAAAGGAAGCGATCGCCCTCTCATTTTAGCCTCGCGATTGCATCCACGGTTGCAGCTTATAGTGCAATCTGGCTTCTGGTTAATACTGCCAGAGAAAAGTCATGCTGGGTTTCCTGTTGTCAACCCAGCCTACGACGATAGGCGATCGCCCTACTTTGACCTGTACAATTGCACCCTCTGGAGCTATATGTATAACAGCTATTTGAAAGCCTTTGTGTAAAAGTCAGTTTTCCATATAATTTTTTTCTAAATCCTAATATATCAAGCATTACAGCTACCTTCTTTCTGGGTAAAGCTGTTCGTAGTCCGCTTGATTAGAACTACTGGCATATATATATTGCATGAATTTTGAACACCTAAAATGGTACAAAGTTAACACCCTAGTGCGTTAGCCCACGGCATAACACACCCTACAAAACTAGTTTTTAGGTTTTAACTTCGGGGTTTTCAGCGAACATTCTTAGAAAAATGTAAAATTAATAAAGATTTAATAGAGTTAGGAAGATCCGCCCAAGCTGGGGTATCTCGCGGCAAGAAAGATGAAGATTAAAAAAAAAGAAATATCCTGCGCCAATCACTGACGGTTTTCCGCTACAGTGGACGAGCTGTAAGCTTGGTATGGACTACTAGCCGATCGCTTACTATTTTTCTGGCTAGTTTAACAATAGTTGCTGGTCTTTTACCGGCGGCGATATCTTACATTAGTAAGTTAATTGTTGATGCAGTGGTATTTGCATCTCAAGCTAATACACAAAGCGATGGTTTTGTCAATATTTACCCCTCGCTATTTTATGTAGGATTAGAAGCGATCGCTGTAATTTTACTAGCAGGCAGTCAGCGAGGAATCACTATTTGTCAGTCGTTATTGCGGGCGCTAATGGGTCAGCGAGTAAATGTACTCATCTTAGAAAAGGCGCTGACACTGGATCTTAGGCAATTTGAAGACTCAGAATTTTATGACAAATTGACCAATGCCCGACGAGAAGCATCGGTTCGTCCCCTTTCCCTAGTAAACCGCACCTTTGGATTGGTGCAAAATGCCCTTTCCCTAATTACTTACGGTATTTTGCTAGTAAATTTCTCAGTTTGGGCAGTGGTGGTACTGGTTTTAGCAGCTATGCCTGTATTTATTGCCGAAACAAAATTTGCTGGAGAAGCCTTTCGCTTGTTTAGTTGGCGTGCGCCAGAAACCCGTCAACAAAACTACTTAGAAAATCTGCTAGCAAGAGAAGATTTTGTCACAGAAGTTAAACTCTACCAGTTGGGAGAGATGCTGCTAGGACGTTATCGCAGCCTATTCGATCAACTATATGGCGAAGACCGCGATTTAACTCTGCGACGAGGACTTTGGGGATATCTCTTGAGTTTAGTGAGTACTGGTGCTTTTTACTTAGCTTATGCTTGGATTGTGCTGGAAACAGTGCTAGGTAAGATTTCTTTGGGAGATATGACAATGTATCTCACCGTGTTTCGCCAAGGACAGTCTACTTTCTCCAATGCCCTCACTTCTATTGGAGGGATGTATGAAGACAACCTATATCTATCAAATCTCTACGATTTTTTAGAAGAAGAAGTACCAAAATCTTGGGGTAAGGCAACCATTGGTTTAAATTCCCAAGATGGTATCCGTTTTGAGAATGTCTCATTTACTTATCCGGGAAGTTCCAAGCCAGCATTGAGAAACATTTCGCTGCACTTAAAACCCAGAGAAAAACTGGCAATTGTGGGTGAAAACGGTTCCGGTAAGACTACCTTAATCAAATTACTTACCCGACTCTACACACCAGACTCCGGGCGAATTTTTTTAGATGGCTTGGATTTGCAGGAATGGGATGTGGATGTGTTGCGGCGTCGCGTTGGTGTGATTTTTCAGAACTTTGTCCGCTACCAGTTCACTGTGGGAGAGAATATTGGCGTAGGCGATGTGGAACATCTCGAAAATAAAACACAGTGGAAAACTGCTGCCCGAAAAGGTATGGCCCAATCTTTTATTGACCAATTACCTCAAAGCTTTCAGACTCAACTTGGTCGTTGGTTTAAAGGAGGACAAGAACTTTCTGGAGGACAGTGGCAGAAGATTGCTTTGTCTCGTGCTTTTATGCGATCGCAAGCAGATATCTTGGTGTTAGATGAACCAACATCAGCAATAGATGCTCAAGCTGAGTTTGAAATTTTCAATCATTTTCGCGCGATTACTCAAAATCAGATGGTACTTTTGATTTCCCATCGCTTCTCTACGGTACGCATGGCTGACAAAATTCTAGTTATAGAAAACGGCGAAGTTATAGAACAGGGAACTCACGAAGATTTGTTAAAGCTAGGAGGACGTTACGCCAAATTGTTTCTGTTACAAGCCGCTGGTTATCAATAGGAAAAGAAGTTAAAAGACTATGTGAATTGAGATAGCGATGCCTACGGCGGGCTGCGCCTACGCTCACCTTGTAGAAAGCACATAAAACCTCTATCTAACCTGTTAACCAGTTCGGTCAACATGGATAAAATATCTTTAGTGCCTAGACACTCCGTATCGTTAAACATTGCTACCCGATAAAATTATGCAAATAACAAAACAGCGATACTATACGCCAGAGGAATATTTAGAGTTAGAAGAAGCTGCTGACTACAAAAGTGAATACATTGACGGGCAAATAATTCCTATGGCGGGTGGAACAGTAAATCACAATCAAATAGCACTTAACTTAAGTACTGAGTTGAATTTTGCTTTTAAAAAGCAGAATTACCGCGTTTTCATGGGTGATGTTCGTCTGTGGATATTCCAAAAGCGTACCTACACCTATCCAGACGTGATGATTCTGGCGGGTGAACCGGAGTATTTCAACAACCGAAAGGATATAATTGTCAACCCACAGGTCATTGTGGAGGTTTTATCAAAATCTACCAAAGGCTACGATCGCGAGGATAAATTTCAGGCTTATCGAACTATTTCTACCTTTCAAGAATATCTATTAATTGACCAAACTCGGATTCATGTAGATCAATTTTCCAAAACTGGGAAAAAACAATGGACGCTTCGTGAATATGATGAAGAAGATGAAGCGATCGCACTTGTAACCGTACCATTTGAAATTTCTTTACAAGATTTATACGACAAGGTAAACTTTGAGCCTGTTGAGTCGGAAGGTGAAAGTGCTGATGTTGAGCAATTGAAGTAAAGTGCGATGCCCTGTATCTTAAAAATATTTAAGCCACTTTTAACGGTTTTTGAGGAAAAGTAATTGGCTCTGGCAAAGGTTTTCCTTGCTCTTTATACCATTCAATCATAGACTCAATTACCTCTTGCCCATGTTTAGCGGCTTCTTCATAAGTCTTGCCATGAGTGTGGAATTGCTGCCAAGGGAATTCAGGTAAGTGTACTAGGTAGCAATTATCTTCATCTGACCATTGAATTACCATACTATAGCGATCATTCATTACTCTTCCTCTATTTCTCCTAGTTGCTTCAAAACACGATTGACTTGCTTTTCCAAATATCGGGGTGCATCGTCTCCATCTTTTCCAGCAATGGTAACTGGTTCATCAGGTATCAATGGGTGAGTCCAGAAGGTATGACTACCTTTTGCAGGACAATAGGCAAACCCAGCCTTCAACAAAATTGCTTTTAACTCTTTAATTTTTTTGGGCATCTACCCTAAATTTAAATAACTATATTATTATCTTTTTGGTACATAAATACTATATAAATAACTCAAATTTTTATTAAATATTTTTGAGGTCAAACTTGTCTCTATCAGATACTCTTGACAACTTGTATAAATTCCCTTAGTACAGGTGTCATATCTTCTTCTCGCCACACTATAGCCGTTTCTACTAATGGTGTTTTCTCCTCTAGAGTACGATAAACTACACCAGTTCTCTGAAGATTTTGCAATGAAGACGGTGCGATCGCAATCCCCATTCCTGCTGAAATCAATCCGATAATCGTCTGCATCTGAATCGCTTCTTGCGTCACTTTTGGGCTGAAGTTTCCTTGCTGACAAAGACTTACGATTTGGTCGTAAAGTCCGGGCCCCAAATGGCGAGGGAACATGATAAAGTTTTCGTTTACTAGCGATCGCACTGAAATCTTTTCTTGTTCAGCTAAGGGATGAGTTTCTGCTAAAGCTACAATTAAAGCTTCTTGCTGAATGCACTCTTGATTGAGTGTGTTGTCTTCTAAGGGTGGATGGGCAAAACCTACATGAATGCGGCGCTCTTGTAACGCTTGCTCTTGCTGAGTTGTGGTTAATTCTTGCAATACCAACTCTACTTCTGGAAACTGTTCTTGGAATCGCCGCAAAATGACAGGAAGCAAATCATAAGTTGCCAAACTGGTAAACCCAATTCGCAGTAGTCCCTTTTCACCTCTTCCCGTTTTTTGGGTTAGCTCAATTCCTTTTTGGAGTTGAGCTAAAAGTTGATAAGCTTCTTGCAAAAAAACTTGTCCTGCTTCTGTTAGTTGCACCTGTCGTTTGGTTTTACGGTGAAACAGTTCTACCCCCAATTGCGCCTCTAATTGCTGAATTTGCTGACTTAAGGGCGGTTGAGCAATGTGCAGTCGCTCGGCGGCTCTACTGAAGTGTAGTTCTTCAGCGACAGCAATAAAGTAGCGCAGATGTCGCAGTTCCATTTTTTTGATATTTCATAAGTTTCAATTTTCTATTTGCTTACGAATCCTGCCACTATGCTTGCTCTAGCAAAACATTCATTCAACTTATAAAAAATTAAAATTTAAGAGAGTTAGGACTATATCCTTGACTGGCTAACATTTGAAAAACAGTAATGATTGTTTCTTTAAGAATCAGCAAGAGTCATTCAAAAAATATCATTCTTCATAGGGCCGACCGAACGTCTATTTTTATTATCTTCAATGCCCCATACCCCATAACCCATCCCCAATACCTTAATTGCATACTTTTATGCGATCGGAAGTATCCACACCAACCCAAACAACTACCCCTAGCAGGTTAAACTAGGTCTGGTAACAACTGCTCCACGTTCCTTATGAGGCTTTTATGGGAGCTAACCTCAAACAGATTGCCAACTATTTAGACAACCTTGGTTGGGACTACCGTTTTGATGATGAAGAAGACCGAATTATAACAGGTGTGGAGGCTGATAATTTAGAAGATTTCCTAATAGTTGTCCAACTGGATGAAGAAGGAAAATTTTTTCGGGTATTTGCCCCTCAAGTTCTGGGAGGTATCCAAGACCATCCTCACAAGGCAGCTATCCTCCAAACAATGCTGGCCATTTCTTGGGAAACCAAAATGTTGCAATGGGAGTATGACCCATCCGATGGTGAAATTCGTGCCATTATTGAGTTTCCTTTAGAGGACTCGATTCTTACAGAAAAACAATTTCACCGTTGTCTGAGTGGATTAATTCAGATTGTGGATGGCATAGCAATACCTCGCTTGACAGAAGTGATGGCAACAGGCCTCGATCCGGGGAATATAGAACTTGGGGAAAGACTATTACTCAGTATCCAAGAAGAAGCTCCAGGATTGTTAGATCTACTAGAAAAAGCAATGGAAGCCCGAAAAAAGCGAGGAAGTTTTCCTAGTGAGTGAGACGGATCGTTACTTAAATAGCTATACTCCAAAGTGATACCCTCACTATATACTGAAATTTTCTGGGGCTGGATATTTATGACATCCTATGCAACCTCCTCTGCCAAAGCGGAAATGAGCGAACTCCGGCGGTTGAAAGCCTTACTACCACCAGAACTGCAAAGCTGGGTCACGGTAGAAGGCACAACTGAGGTCAATCCACCCCTGGTTCGCTGCGAAGAAATTGGTAAAGACCAGGTAGAAATTCAAATTGATTTGGTGAAATGGGATGCCCTCGCAATGGATCAGCGTAATCTGCTGTTCTGGCATGAGGTTGCTCGCGTTCAAAATGATACAATTCCTAAAGATGGTTGGGAAATGGCAGCACTAGCTATCGGTTTAGGTGGTGCTGTCGGGGAATTGTGGGTACAAGATGGATTGCTGCTGGTGTTAGCTTTGTCGCTTTGTGGCGTGTCAGGCTGGCGACTGTACCAAAAGAATAATGGGGAAAAGCAACTAAGAGAATTGCTCAATGCTGATGAGAAAGCGATCGCTTTAGCAACTCGTTTTGGTTATAGCCTCCCCAATGCCTACAAGAGTCTCGGTAGCGCCTTGAAAACCCTGATTGATAATACTCCTAGTAAGCGCCAACGGTCGAGATACGAAGCAAGGCTCTCTGCCCTCAAACGCAGTGCCAATAAGGCAAAAGCTAAATCCAAAGCTCCAGATGAGGGCGCACTATAGCAACTTCTATTTGAAATGGCATAAATCAGCCCTGCTGCTAGTAATTGGGCTGCTGCCTTCCTAATTCATAAGAGGCAACAGCCCAATTACCATTTCATAAAATCTTACTTTTTTCTTGACTACATCTTTATCAAACTAAAATTTTACAACTGGTTCAGCATTTTATGTGTCTGGGGGATCACGCGCACGTGCTTAAGAAACCCTTTCATCAAAGCTTGCCACATCAAAACTCGATCGCCAGAAGGCGCAAGTACAGGTACTGGAGAAAATTGTTCTGATACTGCCAAAGGCGTAACAGGTTGTAAAAATACTGAGATATCTGGACTGACCTCTGCGACCAACGAAGCTGAACGTTCCAACTCGGCGGGATCTGTGTCTTGAGACACAATTATCTTGACAAAAACATTTAAATATGATTCATGACATAACTGGAGAAATTTACTATGTTCTTGCCAATGACTTTCGCCGCTAACACTGGGCAATTTGAAATCCATACCTACAGAGTCTAAGTAGGGGAGAATCATTGCTAGTTGTTCTGGGCGATGTCCGCCGGTTTCTAAGTATATAGGTAGACCAGTTATGGCTCGCACTTGGGGTAGAAACTGCGTTAAAAATGAGGCATGAAGAAGTGGTTCGCCGCCAGTTAAGCTAATGCTATCGTGTAGACAAGGTAGATTTTGCTGTTCCACCCATTCGAGTAATATGGGTAATGGGACAGGATTAGAGTGAATTTCAAAGTCGCGCAATCCAGGCGATCGCTCTATCCGACAAGTTGTAGGTGCACTCCAAGTGTGGGCACTATCACAAAAGTGACAGCGCAAATCACACAAAGCAAAACGAATAAATATCTGACGTGTCCCTACATTCAGTCCTTCCCCTTGAATGGCAGAAAAGACCTCAATCAGGCGTGCGGTAGGTGTAACCGTATTTTTAGCAATCATTTGATGAGAGCAACGCGATCGCGCTGCGTCGGCACAACAGCAAGGATGTTTTTTGGCTTCTTGTTCTATTGTGAATCGTCGCTAGCGATCTCCAATCTCAGCCCCGGTAAATAGCAATTAGTCCTAATTACCACTAATTCCGATATTAGGTTAAGTAATTTTGTAGGACAAAGTAATGTTTGGCATATTACATTATACATGGCAACGAAAGTGCAGAGCTTCATGACTAGCCAACCGACAGAGGTCGATTTTCCAGTTAATTCCCTAAACGACATGGCTATAGTGCAGGTGCCGACGCGGTTGAGCGTGCTGGAGGCTTTAGGCTTTAAGCAAACCTGCCAAGGCTTAATCCAGCCCAATTCACATCCTAAGCAAATCATTATTGATTTTCACCAAACTACTTTTATCGATAGTAGTGGTTTAGGTGCCCTGGTAAGTAATTTTAAATACGCTCAAACTCAAGGTATTACATTAACACTGCGGAATGTAACACCTCAAGTCATGGCAGTTCTAAAACTCACAGGGTTGGATCAGGTTTTTCCTTTAGAACTTGTGGAGGATAGGCCGTTAATAGAACAAGATGACGTACTAGATAATCGGAAGACAACTTCCCGTAAAGTAGAGCAGTTACCCACTACTCACCCTTCTATGGCATCTTGGATGAAACGGTTTTTAGATATTGTCGGGTCAGTGATTGGTTTATTAATTACAGGAATTTTGTTTATTCCAATTGCGATCGCAATTCAAATTAACGATCCCGGGCCGATTTTCTTTTGTCAAACCCGCTGTGGCTGGATGGGTAAGCGGTTTAAGATTTGGAAATTCCGCTCTATGTGTGTGGATGCAGAAGCGAAGAAATCCCTAGTTAAAAACCAAGTGCAAGGTGCTTTTTTCAAGAATGAGAATGACCCCAGAATTACTAAGGTAGGGCGCTTTTTACGACGAACTAGTCTTGATGAATTACCCCAATTTTGGAACGTCCTCAAAGGAGAGATGAGTTTAGTCGGTACTCGACCACCTACACCCGATGAAGTGGAACGCTATGAAGTACCAGAGTGGCAACGTTTAGATGTAAAACCCGGTATGACTGGCGAATGGCAAGTAAATGGACGTTCTACAGTCCGTAGTTTTGAAGATGTAATTCGTCTGGATTTGCAGTATCAAAAAAATTGGAGTTTAGTGTACGATTTAAAGCTAATTTTCAAAACTATAGCTATTCTGTTTAATAGAAACAGTGGTGCTGTTTAGCTAATTATCCTTATTCACAATTTTTTGAGAACTAGCAATCACGATATTCTTAAATACACCCAAGCCTAAAATAGGCTTGGGTAAATTTTAGGTTTACTAACAGCAGCACACAAGTGTCAGCCAATTTTGGTTTTGAGATTTTAGACTGATTTATTAAAACAAAGATGTTTATGTATTTTTATCCTCTATTAAAATTAGGATTTGAAAAAAATTTGGATTTTGAATCATTAAATCCAAAATCCAAAATTCAAAATCTAAAATTTAGCGATCCTGTGTATAAGATTATCCCATTGCCTTCTGAACACTAATTACTTCAATCGGCTGCACTTCTGGCAACAAACGTTTCACACCTTGCTTAACAAACCCCTGTAAAAAACCAATCTGCTGATTTTGCTGAAATACCTTTTGCAAGGTTTGCCGCAAATTCTCCAGATTCAAACCAGTTCCAGAATCTATCGCTATTTCCTGCTGTTGGAAATACTCAACTAAACTTAACCCTGCGACTCTAGTCAGATAAGCTGCACTTACTCCTTGCACTACGCCACCAGCAACAAAGGTAACGGCATTACTTTTCAGAACAGTACTAATCGCCTTTGTAGAAAGTTCAACTAAACCCAATTTCAGCATTAAACTTCCCATTGTTCCAGCTACGGTTTGTGCCTGTTCTAGGGAAAATTTTTGCTGATAGATATTACCCAAATCCATTACCATTTGAGCATTAATTGCCGCAGTTGCCAGAATATCAAAGGCTGGTACTGGGTTAGCAAAGGCAGCAGCAGCAGCTATCCACTGATATTGTTCAATAATTGGGGTGGCGCGATCGCGTCTGGTTCCATTCAACCAGTTTTTTGCCTCAGCTTTCAACAACCCAGCTTTCCTCATGGTTGTTAGCCAAACTAGCCGTTGTCCTTGCTGTGCCAAAACTTCATCTAACTGTTGCGTTAATTGCTGGATATCTGCTGCTGGTTGCTCCATCCACTCTTGCACAGAACCATCAGCCTCATGCTTTCGGACTTTGATGGCAACGGGAGAGGCCGCAGTTGCAACTACATTTCCTTGCATCCGCTGTTTCAATTGACTAAAGATGTTAGCGCTTTCATCAGTTAAATACTGGTCTTGTTTGTTGAAAACCAACATATTAGGCTGATTTGCTGCCTTTAGCTGCTGTAAAGTTTGAAATTCTGAGTCTGTCAAATCACCGTTTGTCAGAAATAGCACAAAATCAGATTTTGCTACTTCTGCCAAAATAGCGGCATCTGAATTTTCGCCCACTTCTCTAAATAAAGGTGGTGTCTCTTGTAGAGATACGAAATTTTGTGTCTCTAGATTTTGTAGCACTTGAATTAAAGTGCTTTTACCCACGGATTTACCGCCAGTCACAGCTACTTTAATTTTTTCTCTGTCTAATTCCAGCAACAATTGAGCAACTTGTTCTCTGAGTGTCTCTAAGGCTGGATGGTTTTCTGTTTCTTGTGCTAGTTGGTTAATTACAGTTTCAGTTTTAGCGATCGCACTTTCCACAGTTGCCCGATCCACTACCATACCATCTAGCTGCTCTAAACTGTCTTTGGGGCGCTTTTGCTGGAATAACCACAAACCACCACCGACAGCTAAGGCACTCAACAAACCGAACTCACCCACCTGCACTATAGAATCGTGCCAACTGTCCAACATCCACAGGGAAAAGGAAAGTCCCAATCCTCCCACTAAAATTGGTCGCTGCAACTTCACAACCATGATTCTCCGCGCTTTTTGGATGGCTATTTCTTCCAGAATAGATCAAAATAAAACAAAACCCTGCAATCTTTACCGATTGTAGGGTTTTGTTTTATATTCTATGTGGTGGCGGGAAGTGGATTTGAACCACTGACCTTCGGGTTATGAGCCCGACGAGCTACCAGGCTGCTCTATCCCGCGTTGCTCTTAACTTTTATAGTATAACCTAATAGTCAAGAGTTTGGCAACTATAAAAATGATAATTCTCCAATTACTTCTAAACGCTTGTATTTTCCCAAGGTGACAAACTTTTCTGAGAGGCTTTCGGCGCCGCTGGGACTAATCCACCCCATTTGCTGGAGTAAGTGAATAGCCACAGCATATTTTGCCCGTTTTGCCCCATCCATGACTTTGATTGCCAATCCCAAACCTTCACCGAGTCTACCAATGCACTGCACTCCTTCGGCACCACTTTTGCTGACTAGTTCTCCAGGAGTTAAACGCATCAGTTCCGTATCAAATTCTCCATCTCCTGCGACCATCGCGGGGTGATGAGTCATAGCACGGACAATGCGCTCCATATCCAAGTTGGTACTAGAGGCTAGCAGTGCATATAAAGATGCCATGTGACCGAGTTGCATCAGATAAGTTGGTGCGCCACAGTCGTCATGAGCGCTGATAAATTCTGCTGCTGGCATTCGCAGCAACTCTGCTACCTTGCCCAAAATTAACTGCTGTATTGGGTGTTTGCGATCCAAGTAGTTATTCAAAGGCCAATGGCGTTGCTGACAAACGGCTAACATTCCGGCATGTTTTCCAGAGCAATTGTATTCCAGAGGACTGTGCTTATCTTCAGGAATTGGACACTGGAGTACAGTTGGGTCAAGATCGGCCCGCCAAAGGATGTTAAATACCTGTCGGACTTGATCGATTCTTCCTTTATGGGAACTTGTGATAATTGCTAAATCGCGATCGCTAAGTTGATAGCGTTCCAGCGTACCTGTTGTGGTGACAGCGAGTGCCTGAAATGGTTTGAGCGCTGAACGGATAAATGCAGCAGTTTCAGAATTTCCGGCAACGGTTAAAACCCGTCCTCGTTCGTCGCAGACAACAGCTTGGACTATATGCCTGGATTCAATAATACCTTCCCGCAGCAACCGGACTTCCAATGCTGTGGCTTGAGTTCGTTTTCCCATTGTCATGGGTTTATATTTATCACCTTTTTTAATTAATTAGTCATTGGTTATTAATCCTTTGTCCTTTGTCCTTTGTTTATTTACTAATGACTAATGACTAATGACTAATGACTAATGACGTTTTAAAACAAATGCCAACCTATAGTACCAATAACGTACATTCCCGCCAACCCAGCGAAGGTAAATTGTAACCGCCGCAGAATCGGTTTGATTTCGTATGAGACAATTAAGCGATCGCGGTTAAGGACTTCCTGTGGTTTAGTCCAAGTTTGACCGTCGTACCAGCCGGATTCTTCATAAAATACTGTGGGACTACAAAGGCGATCGCACACGTAGAACCAGCCTAAGTATAACCTTACCAGTATCAGCACTAACCCGACACTGGCTCCTGCTGCACCACAAAGGATAAAATGTGCAATATACTTGTGAGGAGGAAAACTTGCCGCAGCTATCGGCCCTGCGAAGACCCAAGATAAACCCCAAATCCAAACAAGTTTTGTGATATACTCGCGCCAATGTAAAGTGGTATCACGAAACAGCCAGGAAGTTTTTAACTCTTCGTATTCATTGAGTGGTTGTTGGTCTGTAGGAACTGGGCAATTAGAAACCGAAGACCTAATCATGTTGGCTTACCCTCACCTTCATCAGATTCTGGAAGGGAAATACGTTCTGCATGAATCCAGAACGCTTCTAAATTATAAAACTCCCGTTCCTTGGGCATCATGATATGAACGATCACATCACCGTAATCTTGTAGTACCCAATTGCCCTCGACTTTTCCTTCTGTTCTTAAGGGACGGCGTTGCAACTCAGTTTCGACTTTTCCTTCAATTGCTTGAGCGATCGCCCTTACCTGTACCTTAGAATAGCCAGTCATCATCACAAAGTAATCCGCCAGGTAAGATACCTCTGCTACTTTGAGCAATAAAATCTCACCTGCTTTGCGGTCTGATGCCGCAACAGCGATCGTTGCAGCTAATTTTTCGCTCGCCTCTTCGGTTTGGCCGTGGCTTATTACCGCACTCTTCGTCAGTGGGACAGATTGCAATGGTAAATTTCCTTGGAAATAATCAGTCATTAAACCTCAGGTACTTTCTTCCTTGTGAAACAATTGTTGACATTTACTTACAAACAACGAACAATTGATCTGACAAATATGCCAATAGGTTTTTTTGAATACTAACAAAAAAACAGGTGTCTATGGGATTAGTTTGATAATTGGCTGTTTAGATTTCGATATCCGCAATAGCCCAAAAGCTGATGGTTATTGTGCAGCGATAAATCAACCAATAGCTTTGCAGCAAGAATTAACAGCGAAAATAATTGCAGATTCATCAAACAGCATAATATGTAATCTAAAGCTAGTAATTTGCAGGTAACTACACATCTACGTTTTATACTGTCTGCTAAAAATTACGATCCAACACAGCATACTAATTACTGGTCTAGCAAAAGTCCAATTTATTATACACACATATAAATAAGTATAAATACATACTCGGTCGCAGTAGCTCCCGGATTATATAGCAAAGTGCTGAGTGCTGTTAGCGTCAGCGGGGCGTTTAGCCCGTGCTGAGTAAAAACCCAGTTTTGTCAAGGCTTTGAGCGTTCAACACTGTCCTAACCTATGTGACTACGGTTATACTTCTTGCATAAATCAAAAATAAAGAACCCCACCCTGCATTTGAGGAAAGTAAACGCTCCTCTTTCCTATGCTTTGGGAAGGTGTTGGGGGTGGGGTGTTAGGGACTTTTGCAAGAGGTCTATTGAATGAAGTGAGCCACGAGATTTTTAGTTCAACAATCCACCTGACAACCTGCTTGTCTATTATTATATTTTTAAGAGTAAAATTAGCTACCTTTATAAACTCATAATACTTAGGCACGAGTGTATAATTGTAATTTCTACAGATGTAACATAACTTTGCAGCAAAGATTAAACTTCTTGTTTTGTAACTATGCCTGTAGATTGAATTGCTCTACGTTCTGCTGTCAATGAGTAACACAAGGACTCATACTGATTTAAAGCTTGCTCAAAAGCATATTGCTCAACGGCATATTGGCGACTTTTATAACCTAGAGTTTTGACTTTTTCGGGGTTTTGGTACAAATCTAATATTGCCATCGCTAAAGCTTGGGGATCTTCTGGAGGAACGATAACTCCGCCGCCACTTTGCCTAATGGCTTTTGCTGCCGTACCATTATCAGGTACAGAAGCAACTAAGGCCCCTCCACTAGCAAGTAACACTTGAATTTTTGACGGCATGTTGAAGGATACAACATTTTTCTTTTGTACCACTAAACCAATATCCGCAGCTGCTAACATCTGTGGTAAATCTTTGCGGGGTTGAAATGGCAGTAACATCACATTATCTGCGCCGCAGTCTAGACATTCCTGTTGCAATCGCTGTAGACCTTTTGCCTCTCCAACGATGACAAAGACAATATCTGGGATATGGCGCAAGACAGAAGCAGCTTTGACAACGCTTTCTAAGCCTTGGGTTAGGGCAATATTACCTGAATACAGTACTACAAATTTGCCGTTTAGATTATGTGCTGTACGGAAAGGGTTATCCTCTTTAGGCAAAGGGCGGATAAAATTTACATCAACCCAGTTGGGAATTTGTACAATTTTGTCAGCTTCTACGCCTTTAGATCGCAAATTTTCCACAAACCCATCGGCAATGACGCTAATTTTAGTGGCAGTGCGGTAAGCAAATTTTTCCAATAATGTAAACAACCGGATAAGTAATTTATTTTTTAATAGACCGACATGAACTGCTGCTTCTGGTAAGATATCTTGTAGATTTAAAATTACAGGACAAGCACGTAACCATCCTAAAAGAGCAACTGGTACACAGCTTGGCAAGGATGGCGATGTTGAGAGAATCACATCTGGGCGCCAACCGATGAGGGCGGGTACAAAGCTAGTGACGACGAAACTAGCATCTAATAACACCCTATCTAATAGGTTGGGTTGTGGACGAATCCAAACGTAACTGCGTTGAATTTGAACGCCATTTTTGTATTCGTTGACATACCATTTACCCCGATATTCCTGGTAAATTTGCCGCTCAGGGTAATTGGGCATAGCGGTGACTACACGCACTTCATGCCCACGTTTCACTAGTCCCTCTGCTAATTCAGTCATTAGTGGGGCAATACCAATCGGTTCTGGATAGTAGTTGTAGGAGTAAATTAAAATTCGCATAAAATTTAGTCCGAAGTACCCCGGCTTTTTATTTAATGACAAATATTTGTCTGAAATATCATTTGGGCTTGGAAACCCTATATTTAATTGTGACTCCAGACTCTTTTTCTGTCAGGTATTTTCCTTAAAGATTGAGTAAACTTTAAGATGTAATACTTAGAGAAACTGTAAATTTTTTTGACTATTTAAGCAGTTTTTCAATTGTTATTTTTTGATTGGTACTTACGTAGAAACCCTAAGTATATTAGTTTTTGCCAACCCTTAAATCCAATTTGGGGTAGTTAGTATAAGTTACGTACATAAACCATTTTCCGAGAATCTGAATATTAATAAGATTTTTGATCGTACTAGTAATTCAATGAACGATCGCCCTTGTATTTTCTCTTTTTTTGCTGGCTCAGGTTTCCTCGATTTAGGTTTTGAAACCAGCGGTTTTAATATTGTTTATGTCAATGAAATCTTCGCCCCATTTATTGCCGCCTATCGCTATTCACGAGAAGTTATGAAAATGCGATCGCCTGAATATGGATATCATCACGGTGAAGCAGCAGATGTAACAAAACTTATTGTTAGAAAAGAAGCACAACAACTTCAAGAATTAGTCAAAGACTGCCGCAAATCTCATAATATAATTGGTTTCATCGGTGGGCCTCCTTGTCCTGATTTTTCTATTGGTGGGAAAAATAGAGGAAGTTTGGGAGACAATGGTAAGCTTTCTGCTTCATATATTGAATTAATTTGCCAAAACATTCCCGACTTCTTTTTATTTGAGAACGTTAAGGGTTTATGGAAGACAACAAAACATCGTTTATTTTTTGAATCGCTCAAGCAACAATTACACGAAGCAGGCTATATATTAACAGAGCGATTAATTAATGCTATCGAATATGGCGTACCCCAGGATAGAGAAAGAATTATCCTAATTGGCTTCAAAAAGAATTTTCTTCAGGACATAGGGATCGAAATCGGTAGTGAAAAGTTACTACATGAGGGATATTTTCCTTGGAAAAATCATATTTTATATCCTCCCGAAAAAGTCTTTGCTTACCCTTGGCGTCAGTGTGAACCATTCCAAGAAAATTCTCTAATACCTTGCCCTGATGACATCCCTGAAGAATTAACAGTTGAATACTGGTTTAGAAAAAATAATGTTCTGAAACATCTCAATACGGAAAATTGTTTTCAACCAAGGGCAGGGATCACAAAATTTGCTGCTATTGATGAAGGAGATGATTCTAAAAAGTCTTTCAAACGTCTGCATAGATGGCGTTACTCTCCGACAGCTTGCTATGGAAATAATGAGGTACATTTACATCCTTACAAAGTCCGGCGGATTTCTGTAGCAGAAGCTTTAGCTATCCAATCTTTGCCTGCCAATTTTGTACTTCCAGAAAATATGTCACTTACTAATATGTTTAAAACTATTGGTAATGGTGTTCCATATTTGGCATCGCAGGCATTGGCTCAAAGTATTATTAACTTTTTAGCAAATAGTATAAAAAACACTCTCGATCTTCCTAGTATTACTACTACTTAGCGTTAACTTAAACACTTGTAGTAATCCTGGGATATCTGTAAAGCCAATATGAAAGACAATTCAGCAACTTGTTTTCAGGATAAACTCGTAATAAATGTGGTTTAATATATATATAAGAAATGTTTTAATTTTTTATAAAGTTTAATAATCAATCACTGGCAGAAGACACGATGGCAGCAGACTATCCAGACATTGATATTGCGCCATTTATCGATCACTCCCTGTTAATGCCAACGGCTACTCCAGAGCAGGTTGAGCAATGGTGTGAAGAAGCATATAGATTCAACTTTGCGGCGGTTTGTCTGTTCCCTGCTAATGTCAAGCAAGCAGTAGAACTCCTCCACGGTAAAAACCCGAAAGTTTGTACAGTAATAGGCTTTCCTTCTGGTGCAACGACTTCAGCCGTGAAACTGTACGAAGCTCAAGAAGCTGTTGATAGTGGGGCTACTGAATTGGATGTAGTCATGAACTTGGGCTGGTTGAAAGCTGGCAAGACTGAAAAAGTCCATCGGGAGATTGCCGAAATTTGTGAAGAGACTGGACAAACAATCAAAGTAATTTTGGAAACTAACCTGTTGACAGATGCAGAGAAAAAAATAGCTGCTGAAATAGCTATGGAGGCGGGAGCAGCATTCTTAAAAACTAGTACAGGTTGGAATGGTGGTGCCACAGTGGCAGATGTACGACTTTTGCAGGAATTAGCAAAAGAAAAAGTGGGAATTAAGGCTTCAGGTGGTATTCACACTATCAATCAAGCCCTAGACTTAATCGTAGCAGGTGCTACTAGATTAGGCACATCTCGCGGTATGGATTTGATCCGTCAGCGCGATAACTTGGGAAAAGGTGAATAGTCATTTGTCCTTTGTCTATTTGTCTTTTGTCATTTGTCCTAATCTAATGACCGTTGACCAATGACTAATGACTAAATAACTACTAATGACTAGTGACTAATGACTAATGAGTAATGAGTAATGAGTAGAACCTATAAAGCAACTGGTATTAATCTTAAAACCCAGGCGCTAGGAGAATCGGATAAAATAGTGACGATTTTGACACGAGAATTCGGTCTAATTCGAGCTGTGGCTCCAGGGTCACGTAAGCACAACTCCAGCCTGGGCGGTAGGAGTGGAATGTTTGTTGTGAATGAACTATTAATTGCTAAAGGGCGATCGCTTGATAAAATTACTCAAGCACAGACGTTAAAAACTTATCCTGGTTTAGCTCAAGATTTGGGAAAACTGGCTGCCAGTCAATATTTAGCAGAAATAGTTCTGTGTGAAGCTTTGAGCGAACAACCCCAAGAAGAACTTTATGATTTGTTCAATGAACATCTCCATCGCTTAGAGGCGGTGTCTAGTGCAAATTCATTTGGTGTTTTGGCTCATCTGGCTCATGGTGTATTTCACCTTTTAGCCTTAGCAGGACTGACGCCACAAGTGCAAATCTGCTGCCTATCTCAACGTTCCCTGAAGCCGGACTTCACAGACCCCAACTGGCAGGTAGGATTTAGCATCCCTGCGGGTGGAACGGTTTCTTTAGAAGCTAGAGAACGTTTACGAAAAGAAGGGGAAAGGGAAATGAGGGCAGAGGGGCAGAGGAGCAGGGGAGCAGGGGAGCAGGGGAAGATTAATAACCAATACCCTATGCCCAATGCCCC
This sequence comes from Nostoc sp. DSM 114160, assembly GCF_053470305.1. Lineage (NCBI taxonomy): Bacteria > Bacillati > Cyanobacteriota > Cyanophyceae > Nostocales > Nostocaceae > Nostoc > Nostoc sp. DSM 114160. The sequence goes on from NZ_JBPFGO010000001.1 coordinate 1,378,171, forward strand.
ATTCCCAATGCCCAATGCCCAAACAGTTGTTGTGCATCGGCAAGAAATACCTGTGATTTCTAGTCGTTTGGGTGCTATGGAACTAGCTTTGCTTCAACATCTGTCACAACCAGAGATAATGCAAATTGATGGTGCTAGAGATTGTAACTGGTTATCTGTTGAGCAGATTTTGCGCCAGTATGCTCAGTATCAATTAGGTCGCCCTATTCGCTCTGCTACCTTGATCGACTCTTATTTTGCTGCCAACCATGATGCAACCGTCTGATTTGGATAAAAAAGTCCTGCCTTTGTCACCTAGCCTCGCCAAAAAACAGAATAAAGTATCAGATCCTACAGTCAGGAATCACTTGAGTGCTGTTCCCAAGTGTACACCTAGTCAAATAAATGGCCAAGAAATGTCCCCAAAAGACGTTTCTAAAAACGATCAAAGTTGGACAACAGAGATCCCAAAAACTGATGTTACAAGCCAATCAGAAACACAATCTGAGGACAAATTAACCACTGCTGAGGTAGATAGCAATGGCCTTCGTAATGGGCAGATGTCAGTAGCTACTATCCCAGAGAAAGAATTACCGAAATTAGATGGGTCGGGTTCAGGTGGAGAAGCTATTACAGAGAATATAAAACAGCTAGGATTTTTACCTGTATTAAAAAATCCTAATTTCTTGGCTCTTTGGGGCGGTCAAGTTTTCTCTCAACTAGCAGATAAAGTTTATTTGGTACTGATGATTGCCTTGATTAATACTCAGTTTCAAGGAAGCAATCAGAGTATTAGTGGTTGGGTATCAGTCTTGATGATGGCTTTTACTATTCCAGCCGTATTGTTTGGTTCCGTTGCTGGGGTGTTTGTCGATCGCTGGTCGAAAAAGGCTGTGCTGGTAGCAACAAATATTTGGCGCGGCATTCTGGTTTTGTCAATTCCCTTCATGTTGTGGTTGACTCATGATTGGAAACCCATAGGATTGCTGCCAGTGGGTTTTGTAATTATCTTGGGTGTAACTTTTTTAGTTTCGACTTTGACGCAGTTTTTTGCTCCGGCAGAACAGGCGGCAATTCCCTTGATTGTAGAAGAACAGCATTTACTCTCGGCTAATTCGCTTTACACCACAACGATGATGGCATCGGTGATTGTTGGGTTTGCTGTTGGAGAACCGTTACTCGCGATCGCTGATGGACTTTGGCTGCAAATTGGTGGTAGTGGTAATTTGGGCAAAGAACTTTTAGTAGGTGGCAGTTATGCGATCGCTGGAATAATTTTGTTCCTCCTGGCAACTAAGGAAAAACACCACCTCGATACAGAATTCCCTCACGTATTCTCTGACTTGCGAGACGGTTTTGCCTATCTCAAAGCAAATCATCGCGTCCGCAATGCTTTGCTTCAACTGATTATCTTGTTTTCTGTCTTTGCAGCATTAACTGTTCTAGCTGTTCGGATGGCAGAAATAATTCCCAATATGAAAGCCTCCCAGTTCGGCTTTTTACTAGCAGCTGGCGGTGTTGGCATCGCTGGTGGAGCAACAATTCTTGGTCAATTTGGTCAACGTTTCTCCTATACTCAGCTAAGTCTGTGCGGTTGTATGGGTATGGCCGCATCCCTGATTGGTCTGTCAGTATTTACAACTCAATTGTGGCTCGTATTGTTACTGGTAGCGCTAGTGGGCATCTTTGGGGCACTAGTCGGAATTCCCATGCAAACCGCAATCCAAACAGAAACACCTCCAGAAATGCGTGGTAAAGTTTTTGGCTTGCAGAACAATGTAATTAATATTGCCCTCTCCTTACCTTTAGCATTAGCTGGTGTCGCAGAAACCTTTCTGGGATTACAGGTAGTTTTTTTGGGATTAGCTGCGATCGTCTTTTCAGGAGGTATATTAACTTGGTATAACTCACACAAGTAGTTATCAGCTAACAAGAGTTATTATTCATTACCTTGATGTAATTAATAATTTACTTAAAGCTTTTGTGTTCATGGTAAACTGTTGCCAGTGAAAATTTATCACATACTTGCCGGATATGAATCTGACATAAGTCAGAATAAGTTGCTTAAATATCAAAAATTAACAACTTATAACTAAAATAAATAAAGCCATAAATCCACTGGTTTAATTAGCTGACAATAAGCTTTTAAACTAGTAGAAACTTGTGGGAATTTTTAATAAATAAAAAACCAGCAAGTATAGCTAGATAAAATAAAAATCACAAAGGACACCAAGTAATAGATTTAACCCGCTTTTCTTACAGCTAAATAAAGAATGCGTATAGCCTGGATTGGAAAAAAATCACCCTTTTGCGGCAATGTCACCTACAGTCGAGAAATTACAAATGCCTTGCTAGATAGGGGACATCAAGTTAGCTTTCTTCACTTCGCCCAGGAAGAGTCTGAACCTGATAATTGGCCAAATCTTCGAGAGGTTTCCCTACCTTTCATTTATAAGTCCCAGGTTTACACAATTCCCACTTTTAAAGCCACCAAAGTTTTAACCGATTCACTGCGGGAAATCAAACCAGATGTAGTCCATGCTTCCTTAACCTTATCTCCTTTAGACTTTTTTCTACCGGAAATCTGTGAGGAACTGAGGTTGCCGCTAGTTGCCACTTTTCACACGCCATTTGCTGGCAAGGGGGCAAAGCTGGTATCAGGAACACAACTTTTGGCTTATCAGCTCTACGCGCCTTTTTTAGTTAACTACGATCGCGTGATTGTATTTTCCCAAATTCAGAGAGAATTATTGGCAGGGATGGGCGTAAGAGAAGAAAATATTGCCGTGATTCCCAACGGTGTTGATACCGCCAAGTATTCTCCAGGATTTTCTCAAATTAAAACAGAATTTAAAGCCGATCGCTTGTTTGTCTATCAGGGGTCGCATAGCACCAGAGAAAAATGTCGAAGCTCTCCTCCGCGCTTGGAAACAGTCGGCAATGGCGCCTGGGACTAAATTGCTAATTGTTGGGGATGGTCCTTTAAAGTCTTCCTTAGAGCCGTTTTATGGTTCAGAATACGGCATTATCTGGTTAGGATTTGTCGCTGATGAAGATCGACGCATCGAAATTTTGCGGGGCGCAGATGTATTTGTTTTGCCTTCACTGGTAGAGGGTTTGTCCTTATCTCTGTTAGAAGGAATGTCATGTGGGTTGGCTTGTTTAGCAACAGATGTGGGTGCAGATGGAGAAGTATTGGAAAAGGGCGCAGGTGTAGTTATTAGTACCAAAACAGCGCGATCGCAATTGAGAACCCTTTTACCAGTGTTGCAAGACCATCCAGAGTTAACAACCCTATTGGGGCAAAAAGCTAGACAGCGTGTATTAGACCGCTATACCCTTAGTAAAAATATTAGTCTGCTGGAAGAACTTTATAAAGGAGTTTTAGCACAGCGGCCTCTACCACTAAGTCGCAGAGCGTAGGGAAAGGGAATAAAGTGCGATCGCACTGTAAATCTTAAGATGGCAATAAGTGCGATCGGGTAAAATACAAATACCTAACTAAGAATTCTCTTACCAGTTTTACAAGGCTATCTAAAGTTAACGAAATGAAGTATCACGCAAGTCAGATAAAGGTGAGAAATATCCCTGACTTAGAGCAGCTAGAAGATGGAAAGTGCTGCCGAACATACGTCTATTGTTTCACAAATCCGTTGCCTGAACAAACCGTTATTGACCCAATTGCAAATAGTTTGGAGAAGAGATTCACCTTTTCCAAGGAAGAATATGAAATTCCTGAAGATGTTGAAATTTGTGCATCTATTTTCATAGAGCGTTTACAAGATAACGAAGCCAGAGTTCGTGTTTTAACAAATCAACCGGAAGAAGTTTGCGTTTACATCTTTGGGATATTCACTCTGCCACGCAAAATTGAGGAAAGGTTTGGAATTGTACAATCGATTCAGGGGGAACAGCGAGAGAATTGGATTACTGACAGGCGATAGTGTAGAATTTTTGCTTAATTGTTCTTTTGGGAGTCGCTGGATATCTTCTGACTTAACTTATGAGTGCTGTGTATCTTTTTTTTCTGGGCAATTATCGGCAAAAATTAATAAATTAGTTAACATAAAATAATAAATAACAGTAAATTAAAGCTACAAAATTAACAAATGACTGCAATCATCGACATAAAAACACTATATGAATCTAATTACCTGCAATGGTTAGAGGAGACTATTAAATGTCTCAAGAATCGACAATTAGCAGACATTGACTATGAAAGCTTAATAGAAGAATTGGAAGATTTGGCTAAAAATGAAAAAAGGCGAGTAAAAAGTTTATTGGAACAGATTATTAGACATTTATTACTTTATCAATATTGGGATTTAGAAAAGCCAATAAATATTAATCATTGGACTGCGGAAATTGTTAGTTTTCGCAACTAAGTAAATGAAGATTTAAGTGCCAATTTACGCAAACATTTAGAAGAGAATTTCAGCATAATTTATAGCAATGCTTTAGATTATGTTAAGGCTAAAACAAATTTAACCAATTTACCTGAATTATGTCCTTATACCTTAGAGCAAATTTTAGATAAGAATTGGTTGTCTTAATCTTAAATTTTGATTCTTTGCGCAAGACATATTCATATTTTAACTCACCAATACCATAAAATTAAGTTGCTACAACTTATCATATTCTTCTGGTTCTACGTTAGGCACTTTATTCAAAACTTGCTGGAATTTTTGCCAATTACCGCTTTTGGCTTTTTCTTCCAAATAGTCTTTGGTCATCCATACGGAAACTTGTGCAGATAAAACAATAGTTGCAAGTTGTTAAATGGAAATATTTTCTCTTGCTGCTAAAGCTTCAATTTGTTTATATAAAGATTCGGGTAGCTGTACATTGAAGTTAGTCATGGGATTTCTCCTACTAATTTGTCATTATTTCACTATTAGTAGCATTTTTACCTTAGTGACCAGTTTGTAGTTTACCTATCGATCAATTAATCTTTGAATTATCCACTAAAGACCATCCTAAACTGGTTGGCTGTTCATAAACCCGTTTTAGAGTATTTACATCTCTGGCAGAAATAGGCGACGGATTACGAACTTGGGAAAAGTATAAAGCATCAGTTTGTAGCGGACTATGACCCCAAATTCCCAGTGCATGACCGAATTCGTGGCGGGTAGCTGCAATGAGATACTCACCTGTTTGAGTAGGACTTAGCAAGATGGTGAAGCGGTGGGATAAAATTTTGTTACTGGTGTATAACTCGTAAGTAGTTTGGGCCGATCGCGCACGGGGTATATTACTACCAGGGGAAATTTGTAGAGGTGGCGCTTTTCGTGCGATTGTAATATCAGCAACTTCTGGCTGTTCGACTATTATTAAAGGTAAATAAGTACTCCACTCCTGTACACCTTGCAAGACACCATTAACCCATGCTTGAGCTTGTTTTTCGCTGATGGCTTTTGGTGGTTCTACATAAACTTGAATGGGAAATTGTGACCAGACTAAATAACCAACTTGGGTTATTGTGACTTGCGAAAAGTAGTCACCACTATTAGTGTTATCTTGCCACTGCGCGAGTGTGGGCGGTAAGGGATGAGGTTTTGGGGACGTAGGGAGAGAAATTATTAAATCGGAATATACAGATTTTGGTATTCTTGTAAATCCATCACTCGACTGAAAATTAGTAAAAACGATTAACAGCCCTGTGCCAATAAACAAGGCAAGAGCTGTAATTAACCGTCGTGAAATTAAATTTATTAAGGTGTTAAGTATCGGGTGTTGGGTTCTTTTCCCCATTTACCTATCCTTATTTAGGTAGCCAACCAGCACTTAAAACTACTGTTAAACCGAGAAAAATAACTGTCAATGCCCAAGTAATTCGGTTTAAGGTGTTTTCTGCACTCTTGGTGCTGCTAAATAGCTGGGCTTGTCCACCAATGGCTCCAATGCCATCACCTTTAGGGCTATGCAGCAAAACTAAGATAATCAAACCAACGGCGGAAAATGCCCAAATGCCTTGCACGATATTAGTAACTGTCATGGTAGGAATCTCATTTATAACAAGTTTTAAAAAACAGAATTCAGAATTTAGAAGTTAGGAGTTTACTAAAAACTCCTAACTTTTGTAGAGACGCGATTAATCGCGTCTCTACTCAGCAATCTTTTACAGCCCTACTTGCACGGGAGTGCGAGTACGTTGTAGCTCGTATTCTGCTGTTTTCAGCAGCGATCGCCCGGTCATTTCTGGTGGCTGAGGCAGCTGTAAAATCTCTAGAATTGTGGGGGCAATGTCGCATAGCTTACCATCGCTTCGCAGTTCGACATTTGTACCATATCCAGGGATTTTGACTTTCTCTCCTTCCACCAAGATAAAGGGAACTGGGTTAGTGGTATGAGCTGTCCAGGGATTACCCCCTTCATCTAGCATATACTCAGCGTTGCCGTGATCGGCAGTAATAATTGTTGTACCACCAGCTTTGATAACGCTCTCTAACAACCGTCCCAAACAGCGATCGACTGTTTCAATTGCTGTAATGGTAGCGTCGATTTGACCAGTATGCCCTACCATGTCTGGGTTGGCATAGTTAATCACAACTAAAGAATATATACCCTTTTGAATCGCAACGATCGCAACATCTGTAACTGCTGTTGCTGACATCGCTGGGGCGCGATCGTAAGTTGCTACCATCGGGCTGCTTACTAGTTCCCGATCTTCTCCGGGAAAAGGTTCCTCCAGACCCCCATTAAAGAAATAGGTGACGTGGGCATATTTTTCTGTTTCGGCGGTGCGGAACTGATTCAAACTATGATTGGCTATAACTTCTCCCAGAATGTTACTGAGATTCTGAGGCTCAAAAGCTACAGCCACGGGTAAATCTGGATCGTACTGTGTAAAGGTGACAAAAGACAGAGGTGTGATTTGCTGTCTTTCAAAACCGTTAAAAGTGGGACTGACCAGAGCTTGAGTCAGTTGTCTGGAGCGATCGGGGCGGAAGTTAAAAAATATCACCCCATCCCCTGGTTTTATTGCGCCGGATGCAATTCGGATGGGGTTGATAAATTCATCTTTTATCCCTTCGGCGTAAGATGCTTGCAAGATTTCTACAGCCGTGCGATCGTCACCCACACTATCTTGGGTCATTACATCGTAGGCGCGTTTGACCCGATCCCAGCGGCGATCGCGATCCATCGCGTAGTAGCGACCGCTAAGGGTGACTATGCGCCCAATTCCTAAACGGTCTATATAATTTTGCAGTAGCGCGATCGCTTTTACCCCTTCTGTTGGGGCGGTGTCACGACCATCGGTGATGGCGTGAATACAAACTTCTGGAATTCGCTGGTCTTTGGCTAAGTCAAGTAGTCCGAATAGATGGGTAATATGCGAATGTACCCCTCCCTCAGAACAAAGCCCGACTAGATGCAGCTTGCCATTTTGAGAGCGAACTTCCTGGCAAATTTTGAGGAGTGCTGGGTTTAAGGCAATAGAACCGTCTTCGACCGCATCTGAGATGCGTACCAGTTCTTGCGGTACAACTCGCCCAGCACCAATGTTCAAATGACCTACTTCCGAGTTGCCCATTTGACCTTCTGGCAACCCTACGGCTTTTCCTGATGTGTGGATGAGGGTATGCGGGTAAGCTGCCCATAAACTGTCCACAATGGGAGTTTTAGCAGCAATAATGGCGTTTCCTCGCGTTTGGTCGCAGTAGCCCCATCCGTCTAAAATGACTAGCACCACAGGAGCAACAGGTGCTTTGGTCATAGTAAAATTGCCCTTTACTTTTTGTAATACCCGAATGATACCACTGCTAATCCACGCCGCAAGTGAATTTTTGCTTATTAACTTCTTTTACGAAGGACTTGCGGTTTTTAGAAATATTTTTTAAATTTTAGTAATTTTCCTGTGATGTTTTGGAACTCTCATAAGGAGTGATTACTTAGTAATAGCGCTCAAACGCTACTACTAAGCGATTTTTTAGTTTTTCATTTCCTTTTCGTGGAAGCTTTAGCTGCTTTAGCCGCTTTTTTCGCTGCTTTCTCGGCTTCTATTGCAGCTAACTTTGCTTGTTCCTTTTCTTCGGCAATTTTCTGGAGATAGTAATGATAGTCTCCTAAGTAAACCCGGAATTCCCCATCACGAATTTCGACGATTTTGTTTGCTACTTGAGAAATAAAGTAGCGATCGTGGGAGACTACAATTGCCGTACCATCATAGTTTTGGAGCGCCTCTTCGAGCATTTCTTTAGCTGGAATATCTAGGTGGTTTGTCGGCTCATCCAAAATTAGTAGGTTAGCAGGACGTAAGAGCATTTTTGCCAACGCCAAACGAGCTTTTTCTCCTCCACTTAATGCCCCAACTGCCTTAAATACAGTGTCACCACTAAATAAGAAGCGTCCCAAAAGCGTGCGGACTTCTTGATTATCCCAGTCGGGAACTTCATCATGGATAGTTTCCATGACAGTTTTTTTCAAATCCAAAGCTTCAGCTTGATTTTGCTCAAAGTAACCGGGAATAACATTGTGATCCCCTAATTTAACAATACCTTCTGTGGGTTGTTCCATACCCATAATTACGCGCAGAAGGGTAGATTTTCCAGCACCGTTGGGGCCAAGAAATGCAATGCGATCGCCTCTTTCAATTAGCAGATTTGCTGCCAAAAACAGGATTTTATCACCATAAAGATGAGTTAAATCTTGAATTTCCACTACTTCGCGTCCACTGCGAGGTGCAGGTGGAAAACGGAAATGTAGAGTTCTTACCCCAGCAATGGGTGCTTCAATACGCTCAATTTTTTCAAGTTGCTTTTCCCGACTTTTTGCCTGGGTACTGCGGGTAGCACTGGCGCGAAATCTATCAACAAATGTTTGCTGTTTCTCTAATTCTTTCTGTTGACGTTCGTAAGCACTAAGTTGTGCTAATTGACTTTCGGCTTTTTGTTCCAAATATGCTGAGTAGTTACCAAGGTAAGTACTGGAAACGCCACGTTCAGTTTCCACAATTTGAGTGCAGAGGCGGTCAAGGAACTCCCGGTCATGGGAGACTATTACCATCGGCGTAACTAGCCCTCTGAGGTAATTTTCCAACCACTCAATGGTTTCTAAATCTAGGTGGTTAGTCGGTTCATCCAGCAGCAACAAGTCAGGTTTTTGCAACAGAATTTTACCTAAACTCATCCGCATTTGCCAACCACCACTGAAAGCACTGACAAGGCGATCGCCATCTTCTAGCCCAAACCCCATCTCTGGTAAGATTTTCCCGATGCGTGCATCTAAGTTGTAGCCATCCAAGGCTTCAAATTTGCGCTGCAAGCGATCCAATTTCTCGATCAGCCGATCCAGTTGATCTGGGTTAGCCGTTTCCATCTCCTGTGGTATGTGTGCCAGAGCTAACTGTACTTCGTTGGCTTCTTTGAAGACAGTCCAAAATTCTTCTTTAACAGTGCGGGTAGGGTCTACTTCAAACTCTTGGTTGAGGTAGGCTATATGTAAGCTATTAGGACGGATAATTTCGCCTGCGGTGGGTTCAATTTCCCCAGAGATGATTTTGAGTTGGGTAGATTTTCCAGCACCGTTGACACCGACTAAGCCAATGCGATCGCCTGGTTTAACTTCCCAGTTGATATCTTTGAGAACTTCGCCTGTGGGATAAATTTTACTTATATGTTCTAGTCGCAGCATTAAGTTTCTCTCAGGTAGGGAGTGGGTGGTTGAGGACGAAGTACTAACACCGCCTCTAATATTAACAAAAATTAACTATAAATTTGTCGTGAGAAAGTCTGGAAGCCACAAACCAAATTTGGCTTGAGCCACGGATAAAATTTACCACATCTATCTTAAGGCTGGCTTTGTGTTACTTGTCTAACTTCTTCGACACTCAAATCTAACGCCTCTGCTACTTGTTCTACAGTCAACCCTGCTGCCAACATTGCTGGTACTGCTTTTAGTTTCCCTTGAACCTTACCTTGTTCAATGCCTTGTTCAACACCTTCCTGAAAGGCTTCCTGATAAAATCTGGTTTGCTTTAACTCGCTTAAGCTAAACATTTGCTCGATCTCCTCCCTACTCATTGTGGGAAACTTGTAAGCCAAAATAGTCTCTATAAATTGTAGTAATTGCTGCTGTTTTGGTGGTAAGTTTATTTCCGACTTAGTTCTGTCTATCAACTCTCTTGCTTGGACAATTGCGATATCGTCGGTTGCAATTACTAATTTAGCAGTTGCAATGCCAATTGGAAGCGATGTAGCTTCACCTAATTCATCCAAATAAATGCGCCTGATGCGCCCACTTGTGAAAAACTCACGGTAATGTTTGATATCTCCTGTATCTATATTCCTGTTTGGGTATAAAACCACAGCACCCCAGTCATTTGATGGTTGATTTTGACGAAGATATAAACATATTTCTGCAATTAGCCGTGAATAAATTTCCCCATCAGTTTGAAATTGCACTTCAACAAAGTAAATCGGATTCTCGCTTCCTTGTGTAGGCAAAAACACACCATCGATTCTGAAGGCTGTTTGTTTGATTTCAACTGATGAAAATTGATAAAGTCTAGCTAATTCTGGAGGATTATCAATAAGTTCAAAGAAGATATCAGGAAATTCTTGAAACAGCCGATAAAAGATGATGTCTGTTTTCAAAACTTTATATCATTTGAATATTTGGATTTGCTGTTCATCTGTTACTTTGTTATTCACAACCATCTCGGACTTTCAGTAATTGCTCTTTTGCCATCCCTAATATACGTGAAAGAGGCGCTAATAAACTATCATCAAATGCTTCTCCGGCATAAATATTATTCAGTTCTGTAGGAGATAATTTAAAGGTGTCGCAGAATTTCGTAAACTCCTGGTTACTCAAATCAAGCTCTTTTTGCCTATCTTGAAGTAAAACTGCGATCGCTCTAGTTCCATACTTTGGACGTTCACTAGTTTTCACATATTTTTCCATTAAAAAATTGACTTTTCTGGTATCCCCACCGATTTTTTTAATTAAATCAGTACAAGCCATTTTCAGCGCTTTCTTTAAAACTTCTTCTTCATTTAAAATTTTAATAATTTCACTGGCATATTCTGGTTTAAAAAATCCCACCAAATTACCTTGATGATAAACTGGGATATAAGGATTATTGGTTTCAAGTTGCCAATCTAAAGGCTCATTGCGTAGCGACATAGCTGCACCCCCTAAATATTTTAAGATTGCACCATTTTAAAACCATTTATTCCTTAACTGCCAGTGGTGATATTGGGAGCATCTTACTTTTGTAAAAATACCATAGGCGATTAGAAATCGCAGCTATACAGACAAAACTCATCTCCGTGAGTTTCAACTTCCTGAAGTCCGCACAGTCGGACTTAGTTTGTATAGCTGTTATGTATTTCTACCAGAACCTCGAACTCAGCCAAAATTAGCGATCGCCTCGCTCATTACCAAGGTTCCAAGCGATTGTGTTCTACAAAAATAATTATCGATGATTACAAAACTGACATCTCAACAAGAAGAATCCATCGTATCTTATCAGCAAAAATGGAGAGCGATTAATTTATCTACAGAGCGTATAAATCGCAATAGAGTATTGGCTGTACTAGAAGATGTATACAATTTTTATCCTGAAAGTTTTACAATGCCTGAAATCACTTTTTTTGAGAGTCCGTATGCTGCTTTTAGTGCTGAGTTAAGACTTGCAACAGCTAACTTCAACGGTCTTAGTGATGATGAAATTATTAATCAGGTAGCAAGCTTACAAACTATTTGTGGCGAAGGTCAACCAAGAACTGATTTATGGTGGGATTTACATACGGAATTATATCCAAGCGGACTGAATCCTCAAATCAGTCTAGAAATTTGGAAAGTTTTAGATGAAAATCTTACGGATAAAGTAGGTAGTATAATTCACACGCAATTATGGAATGTTCTATGGGATTGGCTTTGCGAAAGCTTAAGTAATGAGTTGAAAGACTGTCCTGACGCTTTTGGTCGTTTTTACGATAACTTTATTTATCCTGATTCGGAATGGGCAAGCTACGCTGGGGGGACTATTCGACTATTGCATCAATGAACTAGATTGCCAGCATAACCAGGAGCAATGGCAGGTTTACAAAGATTTATGTACTGAGTGTGGTTGGTGGTTTATACCAATGCCTATACATTACATAATTTGTGATAGACCTACAAAATTACTGCTTGATAATTACGGCAAACTCCATGCTGATGGAGAAACTGCAATTCAGTTTGCTGATGGTTTCGGTTTATACGCTCATCACGGTAAAGTTGATTCAATTTGTTTTCCCTAAAGTTTATTTACTCTGTCTTGTTGTCAAAGGTCAGACTCAAACACAACGAACTAAGCATCTCGTTGTCAAGAAATTGTCAAAATCAACACCAATAAACAAAAAGCAGCGTAAATTTTCTTAGGCTTTAAGAATTTAACTCAGTTTGTAAAATAACTGGGGTAATTTATGATGTCTAGTTTTTTATTCACCCAAAATTTACGCTAACACTTAATTTTTTGTCCAAAGTCCAATAATAATCGGGAGAACAATATTGAGTTTCGCAATGTTCCTTTTCCAAACTGAGGAAGTTTAACTAAGTAGGTGTGTGCAATTAACTTTTAGAGCTGATTCGTAAACAAAAGCTTAAGATACCATTCGCTTAATCATCAGACGAATCAATGAACCATAAATCATAGCTTCACTTAACTCTGTGTACAACTCGTAATCCTTGCTCAAACGCCGAAATCGATTCAGCCAACCGAATGTGCGTTCTACAATCCATCGTTTCGGTAATCGCTCAAATGCTTTCGAGTGCCGTTGAATTACCTCAACACGAACCTGTTCGCCGCAAACTTGCCTGACCGCTTGAGCAAAGTTTTCTCCCGAATAGCCTTGATCTACCCAAACAACTTCCAATTTAGACAACTCTACAGCCGCTTCATCCAGTACAACCACTGCACCCAAACGTTCTGAGGCATTCGCCTCGGTCACTAACACACCGATTAACAACCCTTGAGAATCCACGACTATATGGCGTTTACGCCCTTTAACCTTCTTACCACCATCAAAGCCGTAGACCTCCCTTTTTTTTCCGTGGTCTTCACTAATTGAGAATCTGCGATCGCTACAGTAGAGTGTTCATCTCGTCCTAAATCTTGACGAAGTTGATGGCGTACAAGGCCCGTGAATTTTCTGCCAGATGCCTTTGCGTTGCCATTTCTGAAAGTAGCCGTACACAGTGGTGTAAGGAGGAAGGTCATGAGGCAACATTTCCCACTGACATCCAGTACGTTGCACGTAGAAAATTGCATTAAGAATCTCTCGTAAATCTACTTCTATAGGATGCCCAAATCCTTTAGGGCTTGGTAGAAGAGGCTTGAGAATTAACCATTCGCTATCGCTTAAATCACTGGGATAGGGTTTGCGGTGTGGATTTTCTATCGCTGGTAGACGGCTCATCGACAACAACATCAATGTTATTGATTTAGCCTATAACCTGAATACACTGGGGCTTTGTTCTCTTTAGATTTTCTTTACGAATCAGCTCTTAGTAGCTTTTCAATCACTACAAGTTTTCATGTCAATCTATTCATATATTTAATTCAGCCCACTTACTTACTTACAAATATTGGGCATCATCTCTTAGAAAGAGGGATAACGTGTCTCCAAGTAACAAATGAGCGTAAGAAAAATGGTAGTAATTATCCTTCCCAGTCTTGACGAGTATCGCACAGAAAATTGTCTGCGATCGCATCATCAAATAAATAGGGGCAATGCTCTGGAAAAGTTCGTAATGCTAAGTTAGTTTCTCTTAGGCACAAATTAACACCCGCTTCAAAACCATCTAGCAAGACTTCTTCTATCAACTAGCTTTTGCTTCATCCCCGGATGCTTCAGCTACAGCCGCCAATCTCTCCGCCGCAGCTTGGACGATCTGAGCCACTTGAGCTAAAGGCATATGCTGGATTTGTCTAAGAATCAGACTCAAATCTGAGGTTTCTGGAATTGGCTTGCCATCAATGCAACTGATTAACTCTTCCATTGTGTAACCTGCTTTCGATGCGATTCGAGCCAAATTTTCTGTATCTGGAACCTTCACACCTTTTTCCCACATCTGAACAGCAGTAGCAGATACCCCCAAAAGCTTACCAAATGCTCGCTGACTCATTGAACCGCGAGCTAGTTTAATGATTTCAATCAGTTTTTGTTTGCTTTCGATCTTCACTGCTTATATAGCTAGCCAACTGTATTTACAAGTTTACTTTCAATATTACAAGTTTACTTTTATATTGACAGCCTTGTGTTTTAGTACTAAACTATATCTTTGGTTGTAAAACGGCAACTACAGGCATCAAGCTAGTAGACTAACCCATCTATCTTTAACCAACCCAAAAAACTTAGTTTGCTACGGCGGTTGTGCTAGTAGCTAGACTTTGCTGCGAAGAAATAATATCGAAGGTGCATCATGTTTCGCAAGCCACGCAAAATTAACCAATATCGCCGCAAAGGTAGAAACCTTATAGCCACTAATAAAATTAAACCAGAACAGTGGAACATTTCTGAGGCAGAAACCAAAGAAGCTTTAAAAGTTAAAGGCTACGATGTTAAGCAAATCAAAAAAATCCACCTTCTGAAACATCAAGTGTGTATTTCTTACTGGGATACAAAAGGCAATATATGCAGCAGCTTTTTTAGCTACCGGATTTTTGCACGTTGGCAAGAAGAAGTGGAAAAGCTAATTTATACCTGCCAAACCCTAAAAGAATGGGCAAAGTTAAATTACCTTATGAAGTACGAATTTGCTTATTACCATTATCCCAGTGAAATAGAAGATGCACTCCACGCAATATTAGAAAACCACCTGCTTGTGTTAAAAGCAACAGTACAAGTAGTGGTTTTACAGAATATTTAACAACAAAAATTAGTTAGCGGCAGAAGTCGCTAACTCTGCGAGACGTTCTTGCTGGTCTAGAGATATACAAGATTGGATCAGCGTCTCTAAATCACCATCCAAAACAGGGGTAAGAGAATAATTCTGACCTAACCGATGATCGGTAGCGCGGTTATCTTTATAATTGTAAGTGCGAATTTTTTCCGATCGCGATCCAGTACCAACCTGCGATCGCCGCATGGAAGTTACAGCTTCTTGTTGTTCGCTTAACTTGATTTCATACAACTTCGCCCGCAGAATTTGCATCGCCCGTTCTTTGTTTTGCAACTGGCTGCGTTCTTCTGTACAGAAAATGCGTATTCCCGTTGGTTTGTGCATCAAGTCAACGGCTGTTTCCACCTTGTTGACGTTTTGTCCACCAGCACCACCAGAACGGGCTGTAGTCATTTCAATATCTTTCGGGTCAATGTGAATTTCCACATCATCCACCTCTGGCATAATTGCTACGGTAGCTGTGGAAGTATGAACCCGTCCCCCAGATTCAGTTGCCGGCACGCGCTGCACGCGATGCACACCAGCTTCAAATTTTAGCTGGCTGTAAACGTTATTACCTTTTATTTCGAGAATGACTTCTTTCCAGCCACCCATTTCTCCACGAGATTCGCTCACTAGAGAAACTTTCCAACCTTGAGTCTGGGCATAACGGGTGTACATCTGCATCAAATCGCCAGCCCAAATACTTGCTTCATCGCCACCAGTACCAGCGCGAATTTCCAACATGATATTCTTTTCATCATTGGGGTCGCGTGGTAGCAGTAAGACTTTCAAGCGAGACTCTAAATGTTCTATTTTTTCTTCAAGTTCTTTTACTTCCAGTGCCGCCATTTCTTGCAACTCTGGGTCACTTGCAGATTCTTTGTAAACCTGACGCGCTCCGATTAAGTCTTCTTGGGCTGTTTTCCAAATCTCATAAGTATTAACTACCTCTTCCAAAGAAGAACGAGACTTAGCAATTTCTTGATACTCATCAGGATTGCTAGCGGTATCGGGGTCGCCAAGACGACGTGTTAATTCATTAAAAGTTTGTTCAACGGATTTTAGTTTGTCCAGTAAGTATGATTCAGCCATGACGATTGCGTTCACGAAGTGTGTGCGGAGCGCATTCGCTCCTTAAAAAAATAACAAATTGGCTCGAGCATATAAATGAAAATCGACCCAGCTGATGCAGGGCCGTCGTTAACAGCAGAGCCAACCCGCTACTTTTTGTTTTGATCGTCGCCAGATGTTTGAGTGCTGCTCATACCGTACTTGCGGAGGAAGCGCTCTACTCTACCCTCAGTGTCAATAATCTTCTGAGTGCCGGTGTAAAATGGGTGATTTCCAGACCAAACATCTACATGCAATTCTGGCTTGGTAGAGCCAATGGTCATAACGACTTGACCGTTGCAGTAAACTTTAGCATCTGGATACCACTTGGGGTGAATATCAGCTTTAGCCATTGTTCCTTTTGTGATGAATCTATATCAATTATAACTTTCAGGTTTCAATTGGAGCTAGGAGAAGGGAGAAGGGAACAGGTTACAGGTAACAGAAAACGATCGCCTGTCCCCTGTAACCTATTACCTTCTTCACCAATGCCCAATTCCCTAACGCTTAGAGTACTGAGGCGCTTTCCGAGCTTTATGTAAACCATATTTCTTCCGTTCTTTTGCTCTGGGATCGCGAGTCAAGTAACCTTCGGTTTTCAAAGGTGGGCGGTTGTCTGGGTCAAGTTGACACAAAGCACGAGCAACTCCCAAACGAACAGAATCAGCCTGTCCGGTCAAGCCGCCGCCTTCTGCTTTTACCAAAATGTCATATTCGTTTTCTAATCCTAGAGTTTCCAGGGGTGCTTTAATCACTCCCAGGTAGTTGGGGTTGAATTGGAAATACAAATTTCCATCTTTACCGTTCACAATCAGTTGACCGGTGCCTGGAACCAAGCGTACCCGTGCTACTGCGTTCTTACGACGGCCAGTACCCCAGTATACGGCGCGACCGCTATTAGCATCTGCTACTACCATTAATTTTCTTCTCCAGGAATTGTACTAACTTTTAGTTCTTTAGGTTTTTGAGCATCATGAGGATGCGTAGGCCCAGCGTAAACTTTCAGCTTGGTGAACAACTGCTTACCAAGACTATTTTTAGGTAGCATACCTTTAACAGCTTGTTCTAAAATTCGCTCTGGTATGCGCTCTTGCAGTTTAGCGAAAGTTTCGGTTTTCATCCCACCAGGGCGACCAGAATGGCGGCGATAAAGCTTTTGAGTGCGCTTTTTGCCTGTAACTGCTACTTTCTCGGCATTGATAACGATTACGAAGTCACCTGTATCTAGATGAGGCGTATATTCGGGTTTCTTTTTGCCTCTCAATACCTGGGCGATTTCGCTGGCGAGGCGACCGAGGCGTTTATCGGTGGCATCTACTATGTACCACTCACGCTCAAGGGTTGCTTGAGAAGGAAGGTATGTTTTAACTATTGTCATTTGTCATTTGTCCTTTGTCATTTTTGAGCCAGTGCGGTCTTGGGGGTTTCCCCCATGAGCAACTGGCGAACCCGGAGGGTAATTTGTCATTAGTCATTTGTCTTTTGTCATTTGTCAGTTGTCCTTTGTTATTCACTAATGACCTTTGTACAGACAAGGGTTAATCGCGTCTCTACTGACCAATGACTAATGACTCTTGACTAGTGACGAACTTTGGTAAGGTGTCGTACCAAATCTCTTTTGGAAAGGGAAAATCGGGATAGCCGACTCGCAACAAACACAAGCCTTGAGGCGGTGCGGCATATTTCACTTCTTCCCGACGTTCTTCTTTCCAGAGTTCCGTGAAGCTAGAAAGTGTTCGTTGTCCAGAACCTACTTCTACCAGCATCCCTACCAACAGCCGTACCATGCCATACAAAAATCCATCTGCCTGTATTTCAATATGGATAAATGGCCCACTGCGACGACACTCTGCTGCTTGCACCTCTACCCAGGAATGCGATCGCTTTGAGCCTGCACGGTGGAAAGCAGCTAAGTGATGCTTTCCCAAGAGAGGTTTCAAGGCAGCTTGGATTAAAGATTCATCTAGGGGTGCATAATAATAATGCCAACTGAAGGGTCTTACAAACAAGTTAAGTCGATCTTCAGTATATATTGTGTAGCGATACCGTCGATAGGCTGCACTAAAGCGAGCGTGCCAACGGTTATCGACACTAGCTGAAGCCCTGATTAATATATCTGGCGGCAGATAGCTATTTAGGATTGTTGCCCACTTGTGAGGCGGAATAAAACCTGTAGCTTCAAAATGGGCTACTTGAGCAGCAGCGTGAACTCCTGAATCGGTTCGCCCAGCCCCATGTAGTGTTACATGATGCCCAAGAATAGTCGCGATCGCAATTTCAATCTCTTCTTGGACTGTCCGGTGTTGTTTTTGCCTTTGCCAGCCATGAAAATGAGTGCCCAGGTATTGAATTACCAAGGCTACTCGATGAGTTTGTGTAGGCTGGTGGCTTTCTAACATACAGATTTTGTCCTTTGTCATTTGTCCTTCGTCATTTGTCCTACCCTTCGGGAAGCCGCCCTCCGGGCGTCTATGTCACTTGTCCTTTGTTATTCACTAATGACCAATGACTAATGACTAATGACTAATAACCAATGACTAAATGACTTAAACCAATTCAATTATTGCCATTTTTGCATTATCGCCCCGACGCGGTACGGTATGCTGGATGCGCGTATAACCGCCCTGGCGATCGCCATATCGAGTAGGAGCTTGCTCAAATAGAGCATGAACTAGTTGTTTGTCGAAGATATAGCCAAAAGCTTCCCGACGTGCTGCCAAGGAGCCATTTTTGGCTAGGGTAATCATTTTTTCCACTTCACTTCTGAGAACTTTCGCTCTAATTAAAGTGGTGGTAATCTTACCATGACGGATCAACTCGGTGGTGAGCGATCGCAGTAAAGCACGACGTTGATCGGCTGGTTTACTGAGTTTTTTGACGCGACAACGGTGACGCATAATTATGCACTATGAATTATGAACGGTTTTTCTTAAGGGTGTTTCGAGCCTCTTTCCATTGGCAAGGTGATGCCCAAGCGTCGCTGCAAAGCTTCCACGACTTCTTCTGCTGACTTCTGCCCAAAGTTCTTAATTTCTAAGAGGTCTTCTTGGGTATAATCCAACAAATCTGCCACAGAGTTAACTTGTGCCCGTTTGAGACAGTTATATGCCCGCACAGAAAGTTGCAACTCTTCGATGGGTATCTGGGCAGTTGGGGTCGTCTGGAATATCCGAACCTGTGTCTGTTGGTTCTAGGGAGATGTCCTTCAACGGGTTGAATAAATCTACCAAGATCGCAGCAGCCGAAGATAGTGCTTCTTGAGGGGAAACACTGCCATTTGTCCAAACTTCCAACAGTAGTCGGTCTTTTGGAATCAAGCCTTCCCCACGAGATTCTTCAACACTGTAGTTGACTTTTCGCACTGGCATAAATATCGAGTCGATTTGCAGAAAATCCAACGACGTGGCTTCCTCACGTCCTCGCTCTACAGTGCGATAGCCTTTGCCTTTCTCGATCCGAAATTCCATTTCCAGCTTTCCACCCTCAGCAATGGTGGCTACATACTGAGTCTGATCGATGACTTCTACTTCACTGGGCAAATCAAAATGTGCCGCAGTGATTGTTGCTGGGCCGCTAACAAGTAATCTACCAATCTGGGGCTGCGAAGAATAGTTTTTCAGGATAACTTCCTTCATTCTCATGAGGATTTCCAGCACATCTTCCCGCACGCCCGGAACTGTGGCGAATTCATGTGAAACGCCTGCAATCCGCACTGCTGTAACTGCTGTACCTTCTAAATTAGACAGTAAAACCCGCCGCAGTGCGTTGCCAACAGTTGTTCCTTGACCGCGTTCTAGAGGTTCCAATACAAATTTACTGTAATGGTTCCGACTTTCTTCGGTATTCGACTCTACACATTCAATTTGAAACTGCGCCACGGATGAGCCTCCCTTTTTCTAAGGTGCTGCTAGCAGACAAATCAATTGCCTCCAGAATTGATTGCCAATTTTCGATTTTGGACTTTGGATTTTGGATTGTGCTTCTTTCGTTCATGCTCCACCTCTTATTGGCGGAACAAATCTTAAATCATCAACTTAAAATCCACGAGGCCCAGCACCCTTATAATCGGGTTCAATCTAAAATCGCAAACCTAAAATCCAAAATTGATTAATAATATTTTGGGTAGCCTGAAGTTTAGCAACTTTCCCGACGAGAAAATCTGACACGCTTCTGGTCGCCCAAGCTTTAACTCAATGACAGTTTGAACGTTAGACGCTCAAGCGGTCATTGCTGGCTGTAACTTTTCGTCCTCACTGCCCAAGTTTTGGTATTTAAACTCGACGGCGCTTGGGTGGACGACAACCATTGTGAGGAATTGGGGTAATATCCCGAATCAGTGTAATTTCCAGTCCTGCTCCTTGGAGCGCTCGGATAGCGGTTTCTCTACCTGCTCCTGGCCCACTTACCATTACCTCAATTTGGCGCATTCCTTGATCGATAGCTCGGCGAGCTGCACTTTCAGCTGCGGTTTGCGCTGCAAAGGGAGTTCCCTTTTTTGCTCCCTTAAAACCGCTAGAACCAGCGCTAGCCCAGGAGATGACATCTCCATTTTGATCGGTAATGGTGACAATGCTATTGTTGAAAGTAGACTGGATGTAGGCCATTCCACTGGGTACATTCCGTTTCTGCTTCTTGCTCCCGGTTTTTTTAGTTGGTTGTCTCGCCATACTTGTTTAGTTGATTTAAGGTAAAACTTGCTCGGATTAGCAAGCGTTGCAAAATTATTTCCCTGGAGCCTTCTTCTTCCCTGCCACTGTCTGCCTTCTGCCTCTACGGGTTCTGGCATTGGTGCGAGTTCTTTGGCCTCTGACTGGTAAGCCCATGCGATGACGACGACCTCTGTAGGTACCAATGTCAACTAAGCGCTTGATGTTCAAAGACTCCAAGCGCCGCAAGTCGCCTTCAACTTGATAGTTGGTTTCTATTTCCCCTCGTAGGGCTGTTACATCGGCATCACTTAAGTCCTTAACGCGAGTATCTGGGTTCACACCAGTAGCCGCTATAATTTCTTGAGAGCGTGATAATCCAATTCCGTAGATGTAAGTTAGACCGATCTCGACGCGCTTATCGCGTGGAAGGTCTACTCCGGCAATACGTGCCACAATGAACTCTCCCTATTGTTGTCGCAATTACTGTTGGTTGGAAAAACGTGATTAATCGCGTCTTTTCGTTTTAATGATGATATGCGTCCTGCAACTAGCTCTGTTGGTAAGAGCGTTATCCTTGACGTTGTTTGTGCTTGGGGTTCACGCAAATCACCATAACGCGACCACGACGTTTGATCACGTTACATTTTTCACAAATTTTCTTGACTGAGGCTCTAACTTTCATGCCTTTTATTTTTTGACTCCAAATATAAAATTATAGCATTTCTAGGGAAATTAATCCAGTTAAATGACTAATAAACAGTCAAAAAAATGGTTTTATGGTAAAATTCTCTACATAATAGTTACTTTTTGCGTAGTCGATAGGTAATTCTGCCTTTGGTCAAGTCGTAGGGAGTTAACTCCACCTTGACGCGATCGCCGGGCAAAATCTTGATATAATTTCGACGAATCTTGCCGGAAATGTGTGCCAGCACGTTAAAGCCATTGTCCAAGTCAACGCGAAACATCGCATTGGGCAAGGACTCTGTAACCGTGCCTTCCATTTCAATCAAATCTTGCTTAGACAATTTGTTTTTTCCTCAACTCAACAATTTCGTGTTCAGTTGCAGCGCTTCATCTGCAAAGAAACACATTTTAAGAAATATATCAACACTTTATTAATATATCTTAGCTAAAATTGATCTTTTTTTTGGTATGGTGCATTGGGCGTTAGGAGTGCTGTTAGCGATAGCTCGGCGTTTAGCCCGTGCTGTTAGCGTCAGAGGGGCGTTGAGCCAGTGCTGAGTTAAGAGTTACGAGTTAGTATTATCTCCCCATCTTCCTCATGCCCTGCCCCTCTTTTTCAAGAAGCGATTACCTTTTGTAGTTCACCAGTGACATCTTCTTGGGACTGGTTGCCATTGACTGTTAGGAGTTTTTTGCGATCGCCGTAATAATTAATTAAAGGTGCAGTTTCCGCGCGGTACACTTCTAAACGACGACGAATCACCTCTTCGGTATCATCTTTTCGTCCTCTAGCGAGCAAACGTGCAATTACAATTTCATCTGGTGCATCTAAATTGACTACCTTTTCGCCACCTTGATGTATTGCTTCCAGTAACTTCTCCAGAAAAGCTGCTTGGGTAACTTTTCGGGGAAAGCCATCCAGAATCCAACCATTTTTGGCATCTGGTCGATCGAGGCGCTCCTGTACCAAGTCCTGCACTAGCTGGTCGGGTACCAACTCGCCACTATCAACATAGCTTTGAGCTTTGATTCCTAAAGGAGTTTGCTCTTTCATGGCTTGTCTTAATATTTCACCTGTAGAAATATGGGGAATATTCAAGTGTTCAGCCAAAGTTTGAGCTTGTGTTCCTTTACCCGCTCCAGGTGGCCCCAAGAAGATTAATCGCGTCACTATTATTTCACCATTCCTTCATAGCGCTGAGAGATGACATAAGTTTGGACTTGTTTGGCTGTCTCAATTGCCACACCAACTAAAATTAACAACGAGGTTGCACCTATTCCCCGGAAAGTTTTTACATTTAAAGCGCTTTCTACGGCTGTGGGGATAATGGCAACAAAGCCCAAAAAGATCGCACCCAAAAAAGTTAGTCGGTTGGATACGCGTTCGATATACTCGCTAGTTGTTTTGCCTGGACGAATTCCAGGAATACTAGAACCCATTTTCTTCAAGTTCTGGGCTACATCTACCGGGTTGAGAATCAACGAAGAATAGAAGTAGCTGAAGAAAACAATGGAAATCATGTAGACCAAGGCATAGACCCAGGAGCTAGAACCGCTTGGACTCAAATAAGTGTTAACTATATTCGCCAAATCAGCATTTTTAGTAAAATTGGCGATTAGCAGTGGCAAACTGAGGATGGCAGCAGCAAAAATAATTGGCATCACGCCGCCTTGATTTAGTCGCAGTGGCAGATAACTACGCTGCTCTGCCAAAACTCGGCGACCCTACTTGGCGACGAGCCGAAATAATTGGGATGCGGCGCATTCCTTCCTGCACAATCACAATACCAACAATTGTTGCCAGGAAAACTAAGATCAGCACGATCACCCGACCGACTGCTTCCCGACCGCCTACTTGCACCAAGTCGATGGTATCGCCTAAAGCTTTTGGTAATGATGCCACAATGTTGACAAAAATCAACAATGATGCTCCGTTCCCAATACCCCGTTCTGTAATTAGTTCTGATGCCCACATAACGAACATTGAACCAGCAGTCAGAGCGATCGCCGTTTCAGCAACAAATATAGGCCCTGGCTTTAAGGCAAATTGCTGAAGGAATAATGCCGAAAAAGCTGTACTTTGAAGAATTGCCCAACCTACAGTTACATAGCGAGTAATTTGCGATATTTTTCGCCGACCAGCTTCCCCTTCATTTTTCTGTAAATTTTCTAAAGATGGAATCGCCGCGGTGAGCAATTGGATGATAATAGACGCATTAATGAAGGGCAAAATTCCTAAAGCAAAGACTCCCAAAGTCGAAAGTCCTCGCCCAGAAAATATATCCAATAAGCCGAATATGGAATTACTGCCCGATATAGCTTCGGCAAATCTCGGTCTATCAATCCCTGGTACGGGTAAGAAGATACCCAGGCGAACCAAAATTAAAATACCGACGGTGACAAGCAGCCTACCTCTGAGACCAGCTGCCTGTGCCATCTGCATAAAAGTTTCTTGAGCCGTTGGGGCTTTATCTCGACTGATCATAGAGTGCTACCTTTATAGTGAACCAAGCACTGGCAGCGAGTTGGCTTGCATTTAAGTGTGCTGTTCCGGCTCACTCATAAGACTTCACAACTACCACCAGCTGCCTCAATTTTGCTACGAGCTGAACCTGTGAAAGCTGCCGCTTGTACCTTGAGCGGAATGCTCAATTCCCCGTTACCTAAAATTTTCAATGGCCCTTTGACAGCAGTCAGGATACCTGCGGCTTTCAATGAGGTCAAAGTTACTTCCGTATTCGCGGGAAGGGAAGCTAGCTTCTCTACATTAATCGTAGTGTAAATCTTCTGATTAATAATCGGAAAGCCCTTCAGCTTCGGTAGGCGGCGGTACAATGGCTGTTGACCACCTTCAAAACCTGGTCGAGTCCCACTACCAGAACGAGATTTTTGACCCCGCATACCTAGACCGGCACTAGCACCTTGACCAGCAGAAATACCTCTGGCTACACGGCGCTTGCGTTTCTTTGAGCCTTTTTGCGGCTTAACATCATGGAGTCTCATAAGCTAAAAATGTCATTTGTCATTTGTCGTTTGTCATTTGTCTGGTGTCGTTTGTCGTTTGTTGAGAACAAAGGACTAGTGACTATGGACAAATGACTAGTTAGATGTAGAGATTTTGAATAGGAATACCGCGATCTTCGGCGACTTCAGCAAGGGTACGCAGTGTAGATAAGGCATTAACTGCGGCTCTAGCATTATTGAGCGGATTGTTTGAGCCTAGTTGCTTGGCTAGGACGTTACGAACTCCGGCTAATTCCAACACAGTTCGCACAGCACCACCAGCAATTACCCCAGTACCAGGTGCAGCTGGACGCATCAGCACTTTTGCACCACCACCGACACCATCAATAGGATGGGGGATAGAGTTTGATTTGGTGATTGGGATATCAATGAGGTGTTTTTTGCCGTCGGCTACGCCTTTTTTAACGGCACCTATTACATCTGAAGCTTTGCCTACTCCAACTCCAACCTGACCGCGTTCGTTACCAACGACAACGATCGCTCGGAAGCTGAGTTTTTTACCACCTTTGACCACTTTACTCACGCGGCGGATTTGGATAACCCGCTCTTGCCAAGTGGTTTCTTCTTTTTTGGCACGCTTTGTTCTACTTTTACGCTCTGTTGCCATAATTTATGCCTCTTTTGTCATTAGTCATTAGTGATTAGTCATTAGTCATTAGCTCTTATACAAGGGAAGCCATTAGCTCTTATACAAGGGACAAAGGACAAATGACAAAGGACTAATTTAGAAATCTAAACCAGCTTCGCGTGCTGCATCAGCGAGCGCTTTGACACGACCATGATATAAGTTACCACCGCGATCGAAGACTACTTTGGTGATACCTTTTTCTAGCGATCGCACTGCAATCAACTTACCAACTTGTACCGATGCATCGCGGTTTGCACATGACGCTAAACTAGATTTCAACTCTGGTTCTAGAGTCGATGCGGCCACGATGGTTTGATGTTGAGTATCATCAATTACCTGGGCATAAATATGCTCATTAGAACGAAATACCGATAAACGCGGACGTTCTGGGGAGCCAACAACTTTGCCACGAACGCGTCGATGACGACGGTTTTTTGATTCTCTACGAGTAAGTTTCATTTCTACTTCTTACCACCCTTACCAGTCTTACCAGCTTTCCGTCTGACTACTTCACCGGCATAGCGGATGCCTTTACCTTTGTAAGGTTCTGGTGGACGAACAGCACGAATTTTGGCGGCTGTGTTACCGACGATTTCTTTGTCATAGCCACTAACAATGACGTTAGTGGTACCTTCTACGGCAAACTGAATTCCATCTGGTGGTTCAATTTGCACCTGATGGCTATAACCCATATTCAAAACTAGGTTACGCCCTTGAATTTGTGCCCTATAACCAACGCCTTGAATTTCCAAACGGCGCTGAAAACCTTGGGAAACTCCCTCGACCATGTTGGCAACTAAAGTACGGCTCAAGCCGTGCAATTGCTTCGATGTCCGAGTTTCATCCCGACGATTTACGTGTAATATTTCCCCCTCTTGAGAGAGTGAGACGTTATCTCTGAGAGTGCGAGAAAGCTCTCCTTTCGGGCCTTTCACCACAATATTCGTACCATCGATCGCCACTTGAACTTTGGCGGGAATAGTAATTGGACGTTTACCAATACGTGACATGACTTTTTGTCCTTTGTTATTTGTCCTTTGTCCTTTGTCCTTTGTCTTTCACTAATGACAAATGACCAATGACTAATGACCAATGACTACCAAACGTAACAAAGTACTTCGCCACCCAAGTTTTGACGCCGCGCTTCGCGGTCAGTCATAATGCCACTGGATGTAGAAATAATGGCAATGCCAATGCCGCCTAGTACCCTTGGTAATTCTTTTCGATTTGAATAAACACGCAAGCCAGGCTTACTAACCCGCTTTAAGGCGGTGATCAAAGGCTGACGGTTTTTTCCCTTGTATTTCAGAGAAATCACCAGATTGCGTTTTACTCCTTCTTCTGCTTCTTCGATTTCAGCAATAAAGCCTTCCTCCCGTAGCACTTTGGCAATGCTCCGGGTCAATTTTGTCGCTGGCACTTGTGTAGTTTGATGCCGCGCCAGGTTGGCATTGCGGATGCGCGTCAGCATATCTGCAATTGTGTCGTTAGCCGCCATCGTTCCCTCTATAGATGAACTTATTGATCGCGAAAGGGCATTCCTAATTCTTTAAGTAAGGCGCGTCCCTCTTCGTCGTTTTTTGCTGTGGTGATGATGGAAATATCCAGACCACGTACTTGATCGATGCTGTCGTATTCAACTTCTGGAAAAATTAGCTGTTCTCTCACACCCAAAGTATAGTTACCGCGTCCGTCAAAGCTTTTAGGGCTAACGCCGCGAAAATCTCTAATTCTGGGTAGCGACAGGCTAACTAGTCTGTCGAAAAAGGCATACATCCGTTCGGCTCTGAGAGTAACCATGATTCCCACAGGCATCCCTTGACGAATCTTAAAGCCAGCGATCGCCTTTTTCGCCCTTGTCACCACCGGTTTTTGACCAGCGATCGTTGAAATTTCGTTTATGGATGCTTCCAGCGACTTCGCATTTTGAGCTGCTTCACCCAAACCTCGGTTAATCGTAACCTTTACTAATTTCGGTACTTGATGAACGTTGGTATATTGAAACTGATTAATCAGTTTGGGGACGATTGTCTCTTGATATAAGGTTTTGAGTCTTGTTGTCGCCATAGTTTTTGTCCTGATATCCCTGGGCTTGGTCAGGGAACTTTTATTGTCCTTTGTTATTTGTCTTTTGTCTTTTGTTATTTGTCTTTTTACTAATAACTAATGACTAAATGACCAATGACTAATGACTATTTATCTAAAATTTCGCCAGTTTTCTTGAGTTTTCTCACCTTTTTGCCTTCTGAGGTAAAGGTGTAACCAACACGACTGGCAACGTTTTGCTTGGTGGAATAAAGCATTACGTTGGAGCTATGAATCGGGAATTCTTGGGTAATAATTCGCCCCGATTCCCCTTCTTGCTGGGGTTTGACGTGCTTGGTCTTGATGTTGACACCTTTGACGATAACTTTACTCAGTTGGGGAAGTGCTTGGATAATTTCACCAACTTTTCCTTTGTCTTTACCAGCAATCACTTGTACGGTGTCACCAGTTTTGACGTGCATTTTGTGGAATACTTTGGGAGTACCCTGTTTGGTTGCCATTAAAGCACCTCCGGAGCCAGAGAAACAATTTTGGTGAAGTTTTTATCGCGCAGTTCCCGTGCAACTGGGCCAAAAACCCGTGTGCCTCTGGGATTACCGTCTTTGTTGATGATTACAGCAGCGTTATCATCAAAGCGAATACTCATACCGCTATCGCGATTTACAGCTTTTCGAGTCCGAACAATTACTGCTTCCACCACATCAGACTTTTTAACAGCCATATTGGGTGTAGCATCTTTGACAACTGCAATAATTTTATCGCCAATAAAACCATAACGACGGTTGCCTCCGCCTAAGATGCGGATGCACATCAGTTTGCGGGCGCCGCTATTATCTGCGACATTCAGGTAAGTCTGGGGTTGAATCACAATTATTCTCCCTTGTAGTGTTGTTAGTTTTTAACAACGATGAGGTTTAAGTAGGCTTGACGTTCAGGACTTCTGTGATTTTCCAGCGCTTGGTTTTACTCAGGGGTCTAGTTTCCTGAATGCGAACGCGATCGCCTACTTTACACTGATTTTCTTCGTCGTGAACTTTATATCGTTGGGTGTTAACCACAATCTTGCCGTACTTGGGGTGAGGAGCGCGGTTTTCTATGGCGACTACCACAGTTTTTTGCATTTTATCGCTCACTACCAAGCCAACTCGTTCTTTAACTGCCATAATCTCCTACTTTTTTTCTTTAGCCGATTGATTTGCTGCCCGTTTGCGTTCTGTTTCTAGCGTCAGCAATTGGGCTAAACGGTGGCGCAATTGTCGGAACTGATGGGGCTTTTCTAATTGTCTGGTGGCTTTTTGCAAGCGCAACTGAAATAGTTGTCTTTTGGTCGCGACAATTTCATCAGAAAGCTTCTCGTCGCTTAATTCTCTAGCTTCTGAAATCTTGGGAAGAGGCATAAGCTACTCCTGCTCCTGTGGTTGAGAGCGCACAATAAACTTAGTTTTGATGGGCAGTTTAAATGAAGCCAAACGCATCGCTTCACGAGCGATTTCTTCAGAAACTCCACCGATTTCAAACAAAATTCGTCCTGGTTTGACTACAGCTACCCAAAACTCTGGATTACCTTTACCGGAACCCATTCGGGTTTCAGCAGGACGCATGGTTACAGGTTTATCAGGAAAAATCCGAATCCAGATTTGTCCACCCCGACGAATATAACGAGTCATTGCCCGACGGGAAGCCTCGATTTGACGCGAGGTAATCCAAGCAGGTTCTTGCGCTTGGAGTGCAAAATCACCGAAGTTGAGGGTGCTACCACGGGTGGCTAGTCCCTCCATCCGTCCGCGCTGTTGTTTGCGGAATTTAGTTCTTCTAGGGCTTAACATGGTTTGTCATTTGTCATTTGTCATTTGTCATTTGTCATCTGTCATTTACTAATGACTAATGACTAATGACGATTTATCCTTCATTTGAGCGGTCTTCAAATTGCTGGCGACGACGTTGTTGTTGACGGCGACGAGGTTCTCGTTCGCGATCGCGGGGTTCGCGTTCGCGTTCGCGATTTGCTGGTGGTAACGGAGTTTCTTCCTGTCCTGGAATAATTTCTCCTTTAAACACCCATACTTTGATACCCAAAATGCCGTAAACAGTTTTTGCCGTGCAATAAGAGTAGTCAATGTCAGCCCGTAAGGTATGTAAAGGTACTCTACCTTCACGAGTCCACTCTGTCCGGGCAATTTCCGCACCGTTGAGGCGACCGCTAACTTGGATTTTAATACCTTGGACACCAGCGCGTTGGGCACGTTGAATCGATTGCCGCACTACTCGCCGAAAGGAAACCCGACGTTCCAATTGTTGAGCAATGTATTCGGCAATTAGGTAGGCATCAGCATCAACTCGTTGAACTTCAACTACGTTGATCCGAATTTGACGATTACTACCCAACAATCCTTGGAGTCCGGTACGCAAAGATTCGATACCTTGTCCACCACGACCCACTACTACCCCAGGGTCTAGCTGTGCGTACTTCTAAGTCGATTTGGTCGGCTTTGCGCTCAATCCGCACTTCGGAAATTCCGGCGTTGTTTTGAGCCTGTCTACCCAGCTTTTGTTCTATGTATTGACGGAGTTTGTGGTCTTCTTGGAGAAGTTCTGGATAGCGATCGGGAACAGCAAACCAACGGGATTGATGTTCATGTGTAATACCCAGGCGAAAACCAACTGGATGAATCTTTTGTCCCACAAATGCTTCCTCTAAAATTTCTTACTTTACGCAATTTATTGGGTAAACGTGCTTATTTTTCTGGAGCAGCTGCAACAGCTACGGTAATATGACACGTCGGCTTGCGAATTTGGTAAGCTCGACCTTGCGCTCTTGGTTGGAAGCGCTTCAATGGCGGGCCTTGATCGGCATAAGCCTGAGTAATTACAAGTTGAGTCCGATCTAACCCAGCGTTGTGTTCGGCATTGGCAGCAGCGCTTCTGAGAACCTTCAATATGGGTTCAGTAGCGCGATAGGGCATGAATTCCAGGATGATTAACGCTTCTCGGTAAGATCGCCCGCGGATTTGATCGAGTACCCGACGCACTTTGTAAGCCGAGATGCGGATAAAACGAGCGATCGCTTTTACTTCAGTAGTATTAGTAGCCATAATTTTCTCCAATTTTGTCATTTGTCATTGTCATTTGTCATTTGTCTTTAGCTAATGACTAATGAGTAATAACTAATGACTACCTACCCGCTTTTTTGTCGCTTTTTCCATGACCCCTGTAGGTGCGTGTCGGGGCAAATTCACCCAACTTATGACCTACCATCTGTTCATTTACAAAAACGGGAACGTGTTGGCGTCCGTTGTGAACAGCTATGGTATGGCCTACCATTAGAGGCAAAATTGTCGAAGCTCGTGACCAAGTTTTAATAACTTCTTTTCTGTTGTTGTCGTTGAGCTTTTCAATTTTTTTTAGGAGATGATCCGCAACAAAAGGACCTTTTTTTAGAGAACGACCCATAGTTCAATTTTGGATTTAGGATTTAGGAATTAGGATTTAGAATTTCGGATTTTGGATAATTAGGTATCTAATCAGGTTTCACAAATTTTCAATGTTCACGAGTAGACCTCAATCTAAAATCCAAAATCTAAAATCTAAAATTCTATGATTCACGACCACCACGACCGCGTTTAGAAGACTTACGACGACGACGCACAATCAACTTGCTGCTAAGTTTCTTGCGATTGCGTGTCTTCGCACCCAATGTGGGTTTACCCCAAGGTGTAACAGGCCCCGATCTACCGATAGGCGCTCTACCTTCACCACCACCATGTGGGTGATCCACTGGGTTCATGACGCTACCTCTAACCTTAGGACGGCGACCTTTCCAGCGATTTCGTCCGGCTTTACCTGCACTCAGGTTTCTCGCATCGGTGTTGCCTACTTGTCCAATGGTGGCGTAGGATTCGCGTCGAATCAACCGGACTTCTCCTGAAGGCAACTTGAGGGTTACATAATTACCTTCTTTTGCTACAACTTGAGCGCTAGCACCAGCAGCACGCACAATTTGACCACCTTTACCAGGGGTCAGTTCTACGTTGTGAACACTAGTACCCAAGGGAATCTTCGAGAGCGGTAAAGCATTTCCATCTTCAAAGGGAGCTTCCGGCCCAGAAATAATTATTGTTCCAACTTTCAATCCGTTGGGGTGAAGGATGTACCGTTTTTCGCCGTCTTGGTAATACAAAAGGGCAATTCTGGCGTTACGGTTAGGATCGTATTCAATTGCTGCAACTTTTGCCGGAATATTATGTTTATCCCTTTTAAAATCGATAATCCGATAAAGCTGTTTGTGTCCGCCACCCCGACGACGACTAGTAATCCGTCCGTGATTATTCCGACCTTTGGCGCGATGCTTCGAGGTTGTTAAGGATTTTTCTGGCTCGGTTCTGGTAATTTCCGCAAAGTCAGAGATTGTAACTTGGCGAGTGCTGGGGGTATAAGGGCGATAAGAACGAGTACCCATAATCTATTTTGGATTTTGGATTTTGGATTTACTTAATTTTGGATTTTGAACTTTGGATTTTGAATTTAATGAGTGTTTAACTAATTGCCACCATTTTCGGTACTTATTCAGTCAACTCCTCAATCTAAAATCTAAAATCTAAAATCTAAAATTTCTAGACTTCTGGGAATAGAACTTGTCTAATCTTGTCTTCATCCCCAGGTGCGACGGTGACGATCGCTCGCTTATATTGGGGTTTATAGCCAATAAATTTCCCAACGCGCCGCTTTTTGCGCGGTGGTAGAGTGGTGTTGACTTTTACAACCTTGACCTGAAACAAATCTTCGATCGCAGCCTTGATTTCTGGCTTAGATGCCTTTGGAATTACTTCAAAGGTGTACTTGTTTTGCTCCATCAAGATAGTCGCTTTCTCGGTGACGATTGGGCGACGTACTAAGTCGGCAAGGTCGCGGGGGTCAAAGCTAGGCACTGTAGACCTCCTGAATTTTTTCTAGGGCTGATGCCGTAACTACTATTTTGTCAGCGTGCAGTAAATCAAAAACATTTAGCTGGTCGGCTGCAATTAGTTTTAAATTTTCAATGTTGCGGCCTGATAAATAAACGTTATCTGTAGCCGCAATTTCAGACAAAATTAACAGTGCCTTGCTTGCTGGTACTACTCCCCAACGGGCAAGTGCTGCTACTAATTCTTTAGTCTTCGGGCGAGATAGCTCGGTGCTAAATTCTTCTACTACGATCAAGTCGTCAATCCGGCTGACAAATGCTGTCCGCAATGCTAAACGTCGCTCTTTGCGGTTCAACTTCAGGTTGAAATCTCTGGGCTTTGGCCCAAAGATCACACCACCACCACGCCACAATGGCGAACGAATAGAACCTGCACGAGCGCGACCTGTACCTTTTTGCCGCCAAGGTTTACGACCGCCACCTCTGACTTCTGAACGAGTTTTTGTGCTGGCATTTCCTTGACGAGCATTGGTCAATTGCCGTACTAAGGCGCGGTGTACAATATGAGACGCTGTTTCTTCTTTGGCAGTGCGCAACTCGAAGGTCGTCTCGCCGACCTGTTCTCCTTGCCAATTTTTAACTACGCTTTCAACCATTTTTGTTATTTGTCCTTTGTCATTTGTCAAAAGTCATTTGTCTTTTGTCCTTAGCCAATGACTACTGACTAATGACTACTGACTAATGACTTTTGACTATCCCACTATTTTTGCCGGTACAACACTTACTAGAGCGCCTGCTTTACCAGGAATGGCTCCTTTAATTAGCAATAAGTTGCGTTCTGGATCGACTCGCACTATGGTCAGTTTGCGGATTGTAATACGTTTTCCACCTAAACGACCTGCCATCCGCTTACCTGGATAGACACGACCGGGTGTTGTACCAGCACCTATTGAACCAGGTGCTCTGTGGTTTTTGGAACCGTGTGACATGGGGTCCACGAGCAAAGTTGTTGCGCTTCTGGTTTCCCGCAAAGCCACGACCAATGCTTGTGCCGACGACATCGACAATTTGACCTGCGCTAAAAATATCTGCTTTAATCTGTTGACCTAAAGCATAATCACTAGAGCTATCGGTGTGATATTCATTTAAGTGACGCAATGCTGGGGCAGATGATTTAGCCAAATGGCCCAGTAGTGGTCTATTTAGTGCCTTGGGTTTGACTTCGCCATAACCAACTTGAATGGCAAAGTAACCATCGGTTTCTTTGGTTTTAACTTGTGTAACGGTGCATGGCCCTGCTTGAATGACAGTTACAGGAATAGACACTCCTGCTTCGTCAAATATTTGGGTCATGCCCAGCTTGGTGCCGAGAATACCTACAGACACAGTAACTGGTTCTCCTTCTACTTGCTGACCTTGGAATTGGACTCTAGAGGACACGCTTTGTACGCATCAGTTTAGGCTGGTTTAGCCTGGGAAATTTAGAATGGTTTCAATAAACCGTTCCAAATGCTTTCGGACACAACAAACCGTGTCCGTACTGCTTGGTGAATCTGTTTAGCTTCACTCACTAGATCGCTAGAACAGCCACAAGTCTCTTCCCGTTTGGAAGGAGTAACTTCTGGAATCAATGCAAGGCGCTACAGCTTTCAGCTGTGTGCAGCAATGCTTTCGTCCAAGCAATTGCTTTGGCACTTTCTGGAGGCAGCGCTGTCGGCAGGTTTCCCGATTTGTACACGCCTTATATGGCGGCTTCTTAGAGATTGGCTACTGCCGTGTTGCAGTTGGACTTAAGCGGTTATTACCGCCCAGTATCCGTTAACTGAGACTGACGTAATGCCATGAAACCAACATTGCTGCTCAGTTTTTACTTCCTTAAACACCTTAAACTATTGTTTAAGCTTTTGCCTGCTTTTTTGGAGGCACAGGAGTAAATCTACGTTGGAGCTTAGGATTAACTTTAGTTATTCTTTCATAAGCTCTAATGTTGACCTGAAAGCTTTCTTAGTTTACCAGTCTACGATCGCTCTGAGCTAGATTATCCAAATTGGATTCAGTCATCAGTTTTTGATGCTAGCACTACCTCAGAATGACAGTAAAAAGTTGACCTAATTTGCGTTTTTGGTCACAATCTAATAATATAAATTATTTATTTATGTTTGTCCAGTAATTTATAGAGTTATTTTTAGGGAGTGGGGAAGAAGCAAGGGAGCAGGGAATAGGGTACAGGTTACAGGGAATAGGTACAGATTATCACCTATCACCTGTCACCTCTCCCCTAATCCCAATGCCCAATACCCCAAAAAAATGCTTTTAATCTATCGGTTCAGGGTAAATAATAGAGATATCTAAGTGGGATAATACGAAAATCTATGGCACTAATTACCACTGGCAACGGTTTAATCCGCGATCTGGAAAAGTTTGGCGCTTTGGGAGTGTATGTACCTCTAGAAGGGGGTTATGAAGGTCGATATCAGCGCCGACTACGGGCAGCTGGCTATACTACCCTCCACATTACTGCTAAAGGACTGGGTGATTTAGCTGCGTATCTCACAAGAATTCATGGAGTCAGACCTCCTCATCTTGGAAAAAAAAGCACTGGTAGCGGTGCCGCAGTGGGTCATGTGTACTATTTACCCCCAATTCTCAATTCTCATCTAGAACAGCTACCACCAAAGTCTAAGGGGCTGGTCTTGTGGATTATTGAAGGGCATATTCTTTCAAATCAAGAACTTGAGTATTTGACGAATTTGCCTCAACTAGAACCACGAGTGAGAATAATCATTGAGAGGGGTGGCGATCGCTCTTTCCGTTGGACTTCTCTAGAAAAAACTCTGTTAGCTAGTTAGTCCTTTGTCATTAGTCATTAGTCATTTGCTCATAACTAATGACTAATGACTCAATTCAATCAGCATTTCAATGATGCTGAATCGAAAACCACAAGATGCAAACAACCGCCGTGAAGCCTCGTTAGCAATTGCTGTATCTAGACGAATTTGCTTGACGCCCATCTGATGAAAGCGTTCAATACTTAGCATCACCATCTGCCGCGCAATTCCTTTTTGGCGATATTCTGGCTCGACCCAGATATCATGAATAAAAGCAAATTCCTGTAATCGGTAAATTGGTATTTCTCGCTCAACTGTTGCCACTAGAAACCCGACAATTTGCCCTTCATTTTCGGATACGAGAAATATACTGCGTCCATCGCTATTTGCCAAACGCGTCAACCATTGCTCATAACGCTGTTCTGGATACGGTAGAAAACCATATTTGGCGGAATCCCAAGACTCATGCAAAGCACAAATTTTGACAACCATTGGTAAAACTGCGGGTACGTCAGTTATTGTAGCGGAGCGGATCAGCATAAGCTTTCAAGCACAAAAAGCACAAACAAGAAAGAATGCCTTGCAGTGGGATATTAGTTTTTATTCACTTACTCAGCCAAGAGTATCGTTTTGTTGACCCTGAGCATCATAAATTTTGGAAAACTTTGTTTTTAGCATTGGGAAAAGCTGGCTTGGTTAGAACAGGGGCGATGTCTAAGTGGATATCTGAAATGGTTATAAGGTTTAGAGACTATAGCAAACGGCTGTCTATTTATAACCACTCCAGAAAGAAACAGCAATCGCGATCGCCAGCAAAATTGGTATTGCGCTATGTGCAACTTAACTGCTCATTAGTTGATAAGTTTTTTCGTCACTCCACGCAATCGGATTAACACTGGCTTCGCCCAATTTCCACCAAGCAAATCGTGCAGCAGAACATAAAAACAGGGGATGATAAATAGTGTCAGCATTGTTGCGATCGCCATCCCAAAGAAAACTACAATCCCTAAAGGCTGCAAAAACTCAGAACCTTCACCAATGCCCAATGCCAAAGGAAACAGTCCCAAGATAGTAGTGACTGTAGTCATGATAATTGGGCGCAAGCGTTGAGGAGCAGCTTCCACGATCGCAATTTGGCGAGTACAACCAACTTCTTCCCGAATTTGATTCGCCAGTTCCACCATCAGAATCCCTGCATTCACCACAATTCCCACCAGCAGGACGACACCAACAATTACAGTTGCGCCAATTGCAGTTTGGGTAATGTAAAGTCCAAAAATTCCCCCAGCTAACGCTAGTGGTACGGTGAACATAATTACCAATGGGTCAATTAGCGAATTGTATTGTACCGCCATAACTACAAAGATTAAGAACGTTGCCAACGCCCCCAAAGTTTTTAAAGCATCCTGAAGTTGCTGATTCGTTTCTTGGGCAGAACTAGGCACAATGGAAACACCATCAGGTAAGTCTACATCTTTAAGTACCTCGTTGACTTCTGCGATCGCTTCACCAAGACTAGCTCCCTCACTGAGATTTCCGGCGACAATAAAAGCTTGGCGCTGATTAATCCGTTGCACCTCACCAGGCGCTTGACCTTCTTGAATGTTTGCCACATCTGAAAGCCGGATTAGTTGATTGTTTTCTGTAAATAGTGGTAATTGTTCTAGCTGGGAAGGACGCTGAATCGCTTCTTTATTTAGCTGCACCCGCACATCAACTAAACGATTACCGCGTTGAATTTGCGTGGGAACTGAACCTTCAATTGCTGTTTGAACTGTTGCACCAATTTGTCCGGCGCTCAACCCTAAAGCTGAAACCCGTTCCCAGTCGGGGCGAATTTGGATTTCCGGTTGTCGGGGGTCGGCATCTGGTCGGAATGTCGCTAATTTTGCTCTTTCTTGTAATGCTTGCAGCACTTGGGCCCCGGCTTGCGTTAAGTTTTCTTCATTCTCACCTTGCAGAATCACGTCAACTTCTGACCCTTGCACTGGAGAATTACTCAAGATTAAACCCCGCACCTGACCAGGATTGAGGCGCAGCAGAATTCCTGCTAAGTTGAGTTTGTTAAATTCCTGAGTTACTTTTTTGACGAAGGCTTCAACATCTGTGCCTGGTTTTAGATTGATGGTACTGCTGGCACGTAAAGGATTTTCTGTAGTACTGCTGCCAAATAAATTACCACCCACAGTTGTGAAAGCAGATTCGGTTTCTGGTTGTTTGAGCAAAATGTCATCGACAATTTGCATAACTTTTTCAGAAGTTGCTAAAGGTGTACCGGGAGGAAACTGCGCTCTCAAGGTAGCTTGCCCGGTACTGATGCGGGGTAAAATTTCTTGGGGAATTTGACCAAACATGAAGAAGCTACTGCCGCCTAAAATTACCAAAGCAGCAGTTACTACGAAAAGGCGATAGCGTAAGACCTTGGTTAAGAAGTTACTGTATCCCCGCGTCGCATCTTCAAATCGGTGATTAAACTGTCTAAGCAGCCAAAATTCACTAATCCGACTAGACCAGCGGATTCCCAAAAGTCGAGAAGACAGCATCGGCACTACTGTAATCGCAACCACAAGAGATGCTGCGACTGCGAAGCTAATTGTCAGAATCAGTTCATTAAATAGCAGTGCAATAAAGCCGCCAATTAAGAGGAATGGCACTACAGAAACTAAGTTGGCACCTGTAGCCGCAACTAAAGCAGATTCTACTTCTTGGGAAGCTGCGATCGCACTATCAATAAAGAATCTTGAATTTCTCCCCTTCCCCTCTGCTCCTCGGTCACTGAGCGTAGCCGAATTGCTGCTCCTCTGCTCCCCTGCCTCCATCTCCCTCTGATTGGGAGTCATCCCCGCTTTTTCGGAAATGTTCTCCAAGATCACAACCGATGTATCAATTGCTTGACCGACTCCTAATGTCAGACCTGCCAAACTGAATACATTCAAGGTCAAGCCAAAGATTTTCATTAAAGCGATCGCTGCCAGAGTACACAGCGGTATCGTCAAACTGATAATAAATGTTTGCCTGAACGATCCCAAAAATAACAATACTGCTGCTGCTGCTAGCAATGCCCCAGAAATCCCTGAAAAGATGACATCATTTAAAGAATTGCGGATGAAGACAGATTCATCTGTGGTGGGACTCAAAGTCATGTCTGCTGGAATTAAACCCGATTGTCGTAATTGTTCAATTCGCCGCTTAACAGCATCTACAACTGCGATCGTGTTGGCCTCTGGCTGCTTTTGGACTGAAAATTTCACCGCAGGCTGACGATTCAGATAAACAAATACTCGCTGCTCTTCTGTATCGTCAATTACCTCAGCAAAGTCTCGTAAATAAACGCGGCGGGAAGGTGTAGGGTAAGCAGGGGAGGCAGGGGAGGCAGAGGAAGCAGGGGAGGCAGGAGAGGAAACTTCCAAAGAAAGGTTTTCAATTTCCTTGGCATTTTGGAAACGTCCGACAGTCCGAGTCAATGGCTCGGAATTTTGCCCCAGAATCCGACCGCCAGAAGTGTCTTGGTTACGGGCTGTTAATTCATCTAAGACATCATTTAACCCGACACCCAAAGCTTGCAATCGGTTTAAGTCAACAAGCACTCGTACTTCTTCTTCTGCACCGCCGGATACGTCAACAGAAGCGACTCCTGGTACTACACTGAGTTCACGCGTTAACTCTTCATCAGCAAATACGCGTAAATCTTTCCCTTGTAACGAGGCAGATGTCAGCGCCAATTCATAAACCGGCAATTGAGAAGGATCGACTTTGAATAAGCGCGGCTCCTCTATTGTATCTGGTAATTGTCCTCGATTTCGGTTAAAAGCAGCAGTTGCATCGTTTAGGGCTTGGTCAATATCGCCCCCTGGTTGGAAGTATAAATCGAGGCTGACTTGTCCTTCACGGGTGCGGGAAAAAACTTGCACTACATTCTCAGTTGCCCTTAAAGCTTCTTCTAAGGGTCTGGTGATTTCATCTACTGCTACTTCTGGTGAAATACCAGGGGCTTCTAGGCGAACGCCAATCCGTGGATAGGTAATTGATGGTAGGAGATCGACTTGGATCGTTGTGAGAAAAAATACCCCAATGACAATTACTGCCACGGTGAGCATGAGTGTGCCAATGTGTTGGCGGATAGCGATCGCACTCAGGCTAAATCCGCTATTGCCACTATTATTATTTGCCTGTTGCATGATACTAAGTGATAAGTGCTAAGTGCTGACTACTGAGTACTTTTTTCTTTGGGATGGTGGTTATTGCTCACCCTACTATTGCTTTTCTGAAAGAATTGAAAGACTTACAGTGTCACCTTCTTTTAACGGCTTACCACTACGAACAACATAGCGCTCTCCCGCTTGCAAGCCGGATAAAATTTCCACTTTGCCATCAGCCTTTTGTCCTAAAGTTACAGCACGCGTAGCTACTTTCGTCTTACCATCTGTGTCTTTCACCACAAATAGCGTCCCCGACGAGTTTTCTTGCTCTTTCTGTGCTGCCTTTGCTGTTCCTGCTTGTTTTTGAATCGCTGTTTGCGGTACTACTACCCGCTGTTGAGTCTGGTTTTGAAAGTTGACTCGCGCCAGTAGTCCGCTACCAATCTTACCTTGAGTGTTGGGAATCACTACTTCTACAGGTATCAAGCGAGCTGTGGCGTCGGCAGCAGGGGAAATGCGGGTAACTCTGCCAATTAATGTTTCTTTGGGGAAGGCATCTAAACGGACTTGTACAGATTGCCCAACTTGAATTTGTGCCAGTTCTAATTCGGAAACTTGGACGACGACTTTGACACGGCTAAAGTCGCCAATTTTCAAGATTTCGTTACCTGCTTGCAGCAGGTTGCCTGGTTCTGTCACCTTTTCTGTGACTACGCCAGCGATCGGAGATACCAGCCGAGTATAAGACCCTGCGCTCTTTGGTTTGGGCAACCAATGCCTGTTGAGCAAGTACTCTACCTTGGGCGGCAGCAACGGCTTGCTGTTCTGTGCGAACTTGTTCTTGGGCTGCCCGGAGTGCCTGGGCGGCTGTTTGTGCCTGGGTACGTGCTTGCTGGGCAGTTTGTTCAGCGATCGCTCCAGCCTTAAACAACCTCTGCTGCCGCTCTGAGTCTGCTTGAGCTTGTACTACTTCTAGGCGCGCCCGTTCAACGTCTGCACGAGCATTGCTTACCTGATTGGTTGCCCTGGCTACTTCTGATTTGAGGGCTGCTAGCTCTGCTTCTGCTTGCTTTAATTCGGTCGAAAGTATGGCATCATCTAACCGCCCGACGTTTTGCCCAAGCTTTACTGCATCGCCGACATCAAGGTTCAAAGCCAACAACCGAGCTTCTACTTGCGATCGCAGTGACACAATTCGGAAGGGTGTTGTATTACCTGTGTATTCTGGTTGTGTTTGTAGCGTATCAGTTCGAGCGATCGCTGCATCTACAGCCGTTGCACCACCACGTTGTCCGCTACCAGGACTCTGAGATTGTGCGTCAGCCGCTTCTTCCTTGGGTAGCGCTCCACAATTCGCACTCAGCAGTCCTATGCCCAGCAGACAGGGAATCAATAATTTGGATGCAAAAGGGGAAGACATCTTTGTGTCAAAACTATTTTTTACATCTGCAACAACCACATCAGTCTTCATAACTGAATTTAACTGGGTATTCATTACCTGGTTAGCGGCTGCCAAAGGTGATTTCGCCTGCTTGTGCGGCTTATGTCTGTCCAAAATCATTTATTTTTCTTGTATTTGGTGAGCTTTTTGGGTTAAACAGCCGTGCATTACCAAGTAATTTTGAGACATTATCAATAGTGAAAAGCGGCGAGAGTCAATTGGCTATCTTCTTGCAGAATTTTGTATCAAAAATTACTTTTTATTGAAAAAAATTTCTCACCACTTTAACTGATTAAATTGAGTCGCCCGCTTTTTAGCTGACGATGCAATTCTTAACTCAGTATAAATATTTTTAAATTTCTTGCAATCTGCCCTTAGTAGAAGACTTGTATTTACTGAAGATACGGGACTTTCACACCCCTACTTTTAATCTGGGCAGTATTAAGTAACTAGACTTAGGCTGACATAACTAGATTGAATGTAGCAAGTTCGTGGGTGCGGTTTACTTAGTCTCACTCGTTTTTAGACTAGCCAGCATCTAGCTATTAACCACTTATATAACTTTTTATAACAGTTTTTCAAACTTTTACCCAGAAAGTTGGTTGCTATGTCATCATGGCAAGTGAAATGAGAATTAATTCGGCGACAGTGTTTGTTTTTAGTATTGACAGGCTTTTTCCTTTTGGTATTACAGACTTCTCTCCGAAATCTAAATCTCTACAAACTTATGATTTTGGAGACATTTGATGTCAATTTACGTTGGTAACCTCTCCTATGATGTTACACAAGATGCGCTGAGTGCTGTATTTGCAGAATATGGTGCTGTAAAGCGCGTTCAATTACCCACTGACCGTGAAACAGGTCGTTTACGCGGCTTTGCTTTCGTGGAAATGAGTTCAGAAGATGAAGAAGCGAAAGCTATTGAAGCTCTTGATGGTGCTGAATGGCTTGGTCGCGACCTCAAAGTAAATAAAGCCAAGCCCAAGGAAGACAGAAGTGGTGGTTCCTTTGGGAACCGTGGTGGCGGCGGCTACAACCGTAGCAACAACCGCTACTAAGCTTAATTGAATTTAGAAAAGGCTCAGGCAGGAATGCTTGAGCCTTTTTTATGCAAAACTTTGACTCTAAATAATTTCAAGCAATTATTTATCATACTGCACTGATGATTCTCTAACCAAAGTGCCTTGATGAAAGATCATTTTCCATCGATCGTTGTTTAATTTCCAGATGGAACTTCGCAACGAATGAACAGGTTGTTTGCCAGATATATGTCTGACTATACGATAAGTTACTAAAACAACCCCTGTTGCTAAAACTAACGTTTTGAATTCTGTTATCAATCTTTGAGTCAGAGGTTGGATGGATTCATTCTGCAAGCTCTCGATAATTTGCTGTTTATTAAAAACACGCCCTGAGCTTCCGAATTCAATAAACTCGTCAGCAAGTAAATCCATGATATCTTTCGCTGATTTTCGGACATCGGGTTGAAGCAAACGCTCCTCCAACTTACGAAAAAGCGATTCTTCTAAATAGTCTGCTTTCATATATGTTTTGAAGACTAATTGGATAGTGGTAGATATGATTAGGCGATCGCTTTGAACTTTGATTTTTATACGAGCGCGTCCTCATGAGCAAGTTAATAAAAACCCCGCTGATTGGTAGGGATTTCAGCGGGGTTAAATAATACAATTATTTTTCAGATAAACCAACACTAAACTTTATTACAGAGCTACTAGAAACTTTTACGACTAATAGTAACTATTTATGCGTGAGTTTTATGAGTTAGGTTTTTAGCATGACGCTTGTGATGTGTCTTGTGATGTGTCTTGTGATGAACTTTAGCACTTTTTACGCTAGCAACACGGACTTCTTTAGCTTGAGCTTGAGCCGCAAATACGGTTACAGGAGCAGCAAATACCAGAGCCAAAAGTAAAGCTTTAGCGAATTTATTCACTTGAAAATCCTCATCAGGTAATGAACAATCTCACTATCCAATAGAGGTATGTCATAAGTTTGTAATTGATATGAATCTTTCATGTCTATTTTTACATCCGTAGATATAAGACTTAAGTGCAATACTGTGCTAAGAATAGTTGCTAGCACTTCTATATAAGTGTAATATTTGTTACATAAACCAAATAACTGTAATTTTGATTAAGAAATGCTGATAGCCATCAATTCTTCTGCTATGTCAAAGTTAGCTGTGACATTTTGCACGTCATCCAAATCTTCTAGAGTATCAATTAACTTGAAAAGCGATCGCGCCCGATCGGGATCGGTAACTTCTACACTATTACTAGGAATCCAGCGCAATTCCGCATCAGTTACCTTAAAACCTTGATTTTTGAGTGTTTGACTAAGAGTTTCTAAATTTCCAATATCAGTCAATACCTCAGCCATTTCATCTTCAGTCATCTCATAAGACTGGGCACCGCCTTCGAGTGATGCTTCTAAAAGCTGTTCTTCGTCAACTACACCCTGCACAACACAAACGCCTTTTTGTTCAAACATCCAGCTAACGCAACCTGTTTCACCAAGATTGCCACCATTTTTACTAAAAGCTACACGCAAGTCAGCAGCAGTGCGATTGCGATTATCTGTGAGGGCTTCGATTAAAATCGCTACACCACCAGGGCCATAGCCTTCGTAGCGAATCGCTTCAAAAGTAGCGCTATCGCCGCCAAAAGTGCCTGCACCTTTAGCGATCGCTCGTTCAATATTATCATTGGGAATACTTGCAGCCTTAGCCTTGTCAACTGCTGTTCGGAGTTGAAAATTCAGCGCCGGATCTGGCACGCCGCTTCTAGCCGCAACGATAATCGCCCTGGATAACTGAGTGAAGGTTTTTCCCTTTTTTGCATCTACTAACGCTTTCTGGCGCTTAATATTTGCCCATTTACTATGTCCTGCCATAATTTGCGACGATCGTAACTCTATTCAAGATTAGGATATACCTAGCTTTTATCTCAATGCAAAGGTGCATTTGGTAAAAGTTTGCTAAGATGCAGCGCTGAGATTTGATTTTCAAGTGGGATGAAAAATGTGTAAGTAAGTCGGTGAAATAAAATCAAACTGTGTCAAGAAAAGTAAATAAGGCTTAAACTCTTTCTCCCCCTGCTCCCTGCCCCCTGCTCCCTGCCTTAGCCCAACAATAATTATTTACGCCGACCTACTTAGTTCAATTACTTCGCATCTCGTTTAGATCGCAAAAGGTTCCAGTTCTGTGTTATGCCACTCTTGTTCAACCCGTTCAGTAATCAACGGTCTGATGATAAACTTGGGCGGGCTACCATCCAGAACATCAATCCGCACACATGAATAAGGCAGTCGGTTCTGGAAATTGTAGTTATGACGGCCGACAAATAACGTTGAATCCGCAACTTTCCGAGTGGGTTTACCTGGAATTTCAGCAAAAATTTCCATCAATTCAGTCCCTTCTCGCCGTTGATAGCGGGGACGATGACCGCTCCCACCAGAGATAATACAGTTAATGTGA
This sequence comes from Nostoc sp. DSM 114160, assembly GCF_053470305.1. NCBI lineage: Bacteria > Bacillati > Cyanobacteriota > Cyanophyceae > Nostocales > Nostocaceae > Nostoc > Nostoc sp. DSM 114160. The sequence continues at coordinate 1,421,969 of NZ_JBPFGO010000001.1, forward strand.
GAATCAGCAAATCCGGTGTCAGTTGTGCAAAGATGCTCTAAACAGTGAGCGTGACCGTTTAAAATCAAATCGACTATGGGACGTTCTTTAATTAGAGTACCAAGAGTTTCTGCTACTTGTTCAAACACCCAGCGCAAACGGTGGCGAACCGCCAAGGTTTGTGCTTGATTCCACTTGGTAGCTTCTGTGACGTAGGGAGGATGGTGGAAAAAAATTACACGTCCGCGCACCTCTGAGTTATTCCAAGATTCGATTAGTCTGCTTCGCAACCATTCAAGTTGTTCAAAATCGATCGCAGGCATTTGATGAGATGCTAGTTGTTTTTCAATATCAATTTTGATTTCGTTGATTTGGTCTAATTTGGCACTAAGGTCATCGAGTTGTTCCGCTTCGGCGGGTTTATCTGGGTTGAGGCGATCGCATATCTTCAAAATCTCTAATTCTTCTCGATCGATTTCCTGGCGACGCTTTTGTAATTCCCGACGGTAAATTTCTCCCTCTTGAGTTGCAGGTAATGGTGATGGTGTATTAAAGGTATTAGAATCGAGTGCAAAAAAGTCAATCCCGCCGTAACGAAAGGTGTAATAGCGATTGGGTAAACGGGTAAATTGTCCAGGCTGATAACGCAAACAGCGCCCTGTGTCGGTCTTTGCGGTGTAGTGCCAATCTAAATGGTGTGCTAATTCTTGTGGAGACATCGCCTGGGTGTAGTCCATAAATGCTCGTGCATAAGCATTACCTTGATACGATCCATGCCAGCCAATCTCGATGTCTTTGTAGCGGAACAGGCGACGCAGTGACGATGTTGTGCCAGTAAATAAACGATACATCAACGGCACATCGTAGTAATCGTGATTACCAAGGACTGGCAAGAACGGCAGATTAAACACCATGCGGTCATAAGGAATGCTTTTCGGGTTGTCACCATCGACAAGAAATTCCCGGTAAGGCTCAATAAAGTTTGTTGAATAATATTCTTGGGAACCCACCACATAGATGACATCGCCAGTGTGCAACACAAAGCTGCAATCATCGCGGTGAGTCAGCATCAGTTCGGCAACTTTTCGTTGGGGATGGTGTCGAGAATGAGATTTAGTACCGGAATCGCCGATAACCATAAAGGAAAATTCTGGATTATCTTGCCTCTGATCGTCAATAACTAAACTGGTTTGGTCAATTCCCCGTTGCACAAAACTTGGATGCATCCACCGCACCCGTTCCTTCATCTTTTGAATTTTCACAGGAATCGGTGGATCGGAAATCAATTTCATGGCTGATAACTCTTGAATGCCTAACGCACACACCGATTGTAACGAAATATTTAATTGTCATTTGTCATTTGTCATTTGTCATTTGTCACTTGTACTGAGCGTTCGCGTAGCGTCTCGAAGAGAAGTCGAAGTATTTGTCATTTGTCATTTGTGAATAATTAATGCCTCGTGTCCAATTCCTAAATCTTTAAGGTAAATTTTCTCGCAATAATGCTCGAAAGCCTGCTTGTTGAAAATGCTCATCGGCAGTTAGTGCTTCAGTGATGCCGCTATATTGCATAACAATAAAAGATACGCAATCGACAAATCCCCATTCTTTCTCTGTTTGTTCGCGATATAGCTGGAAAGCGCGTTCGTAAAGTTCTTGAGAAAGGGGGACAATTTCTACTTTGGAGTCTGCTACTAGAGAATTTAATAATATGATTGCTGCCTGACGATAAGGTTGTTGGGATAAGGCATTGCCAATTTCCAACATCACCGCCTGTGTTGTCACCAAACGAGTTTCTGCTGCTTGTAACATTTTAGCCAGATGTAAGGCTCGGTCATGCAAGCGATCGCTTGGTGCTGATAAGGCAATGGCAAATGATGTATCAAGAAAGACTTCAGAATGCATGAAAAGTTTATTTACTGTACAAATATTTATCTATATTGGCAGACCAATCAGGCGGTCCTTCGAGGTTGAGCGATCGCGCCGTTTGCAAAAATGATACCGTTTCATGTTCGCTGGGCGGTAAAATTTCAATACTGATTCGCACGTGGGTATTAATTGGCAGTGCGACCGGTTCAGCTGGATAGAACACTTTGCCATTAAACACAGCTGTGATTTTTTCTACCATTTTCCTTAGAAAGTTCTTCTAGTCTATCCTAAGCTGGTTGTAGCGATACGGGTAGGGTAGACGACCCCATAAGTAGTGAAGATACGTATACTTGTTTTACAAATTATCTCGATTTTTCAAAAATTGCCTAAACTACTAACTGAATCACACCCCACTGTCCATTTGTTAACCAAGAAGAGTCAGATTTTGCTACTTTCTCAATAACTTCTGGCTTTAAACCAACTGCTACTTCTGATTTTAGGGTGCGTAGAGCTACCATTGGCACGGGTAGGTAACAAACTATATCTGCAATGTCAGTAGTAAATTCCCAATGGCGATCGCCTAATAATCGGCGATAATTGGCATCTCCTTTGACTATAACCAAACTCGCATTGGCTAACTCATTTTTGAGGGAGTTGGGTATTTCCCAAAAGGCTAAAGGCGATGTCCAAAAGTAATCTTCAGATAGTACTAAACGCCGGGATGCAATATTGTCTTGCAGTCTTTGAGTAAAGGATGTAAGTTGTTGATTTCCAATAGCGGCTAAAAAATTTATTGTATCATGTACATCCTTAATCATGGCATCAGATACAAAAGTCGGATGTGGCTTTAAGTGTAGGTAAACCCGATTAGCCAATCCGCTACTTAATAAAAAATCTACTAAACATAAATCGCAAACAAGTTCAAAACCAGCATTGTCTACAACAAAATCAATCCGTCCTCCTTGAGAGTTGGTTAACAATTCCGTGACTTGGGAGGCATCATTTACTAAGATATGAGCTAGTTGGGTTTGAATATCAAAACGACTGCGATCGCTCTCGGATGCTGACCATAAACTCAAGTCAACTCGATTTCCCCACAAAGCAAAATATAACAGCGCTATTAAAGCTGTTTGATTTGATTCTCCCTTCAGTTGAGAATTATCTAACCAATCGTTAGCCCGATGGCACAGTTGAATAATCGAATCCAGTGATGCTTCTAAACTTTGAGACTTTTGTAACTCAAATGGATCGATACCTTGCCAGACACCAGGGCGAAAATAATTAGTAATTTCTAGAATCAACCGAAAAAAATAAGTTTCGGCAAAAAACCAAGGAACATCTAGCCAACGCTGACCTTTGTATAATTCTAAATATGTATTCCAGGCTGAAAAATCTACAGCAGCCTTATTTAAAAGAGGTTGCACATATCCTGCTGGCAGTTCTCTTGCCAGGTTTTCTAAGCTGGTATTAATTTCAGACGAGAAATTATTTTCAGTAATAACTCTGCGAGCGATCGCAGGCATTCGTTGAGTAACTGTAAACTCAGTAAAAGAACCAACTTCTGACCCCAAAAGAGACGGTGGTATCGGTAATTTGGGGATGTGGGATATATTCGCCACAAACTTTGATTTTCCTTATATTTTCAGTTATTCTAACGCTGTGTGCAACTTTATTTCAAACCTAATCAACGCAAAAGCGGAATAAATCGACCAATAGCTGCAAACAAAGTATTCAACAAAGTCACAAAAGTATTATCCCAGACGCGATAAATCACCGTCAAGACCAAAGACTGATTATTACACCTCTTACAAAAGTGCTTTTTGCACTCTTGGGAAAAGGATAAAGGTTAAAGGGGAAGGGGACAATACATAATTTTTTCCCCTTCCCCCTTTCCCTTTTCCCTACAAATGCCAAGAAGTCTATTGTAGAGACGGCGATTTATCGTGTCTAAAATTATAGGTAAATGCGGAGATTGATTTCAACACTCCTAAATTGTCTATTGTGAATCATTAGTATCGCCAAATGATTTCATCTGTAACTCAACTGCGTTGACATACATTTCATCGTTCAAAACTTCCGCTGGTAACTTATTAGCCCTAATAGCAGCCTGAACCACATCTTTTCCAGTCAAGTATCCGGTTTGGTATTTGAATAACAAAGTGCCATAACTAGGAATACCCTGCTTTTTTAAATAACCTTGATAAGCGAGAAAGGCAAGATTAAAGGGTTGCAGATATTTAGTATCTGTAGGATTTTTGCCTAAAGTATTATTGACATCTGTATTTATTTGTCCACCACCATTATTAGTATTAACTGTTTGAGCGCCAGCAATTCCAGGCATAAAAGCCATAAAAGCAATGAGCAGTGCAGAATTGAGCAAAGTTGTGAATTTCATGATTTGATCCTCGGTAGAGGTTAATTAGTATTCTCAAGTAATAGAGTCTTCTTATTTAGCAATGTCAAACTCTTATGATTAAGTCATCAGGTTTGTTCATTTATTACTCACAAAGTTGAGTTAAACAATTGCCAAAAACTTTGAACGCTAAACTTTTAAGAGAATTGGTATAGTGTAAGAATGGAGTGTTTTGGAAAAAACTGTAATTTACAAAATGATATAAGTTACACCTCAAAAGACCAGAAATAACTTAGCTCATTAAAAATTACCAAAACCCATCATGTAATAAGCAATAAAAGCAGTATCAAAGGGTTTGATATAATTGGCACTCGTAGAATATCTAGGATAAGTTTCAGAGTTGACGGCTGTGTTTATTGATGGACTATTGTGATTCTTAGCTTGATGAAAGCAAGTGATTTTAGGCATAGAATTAATCCAAGCAATAATATGTGCAGAATTAGAGGAGTTTGTGAATTTCATAGAGTTATCCTCAATTAGAACAAAATGTAGTTGCAATTAGTATTCTTTAGTAATAGAGTCCACCATTTTATTAATCTCAAGTTTTTCGGATCGGTTCATCTGGGGAATTGATTTGTTAATTATCCAAACAGTTTAGTCAAATTCACCCAAATGGAAGAAATTGAACATCGAAAGAAAGTTTAATCAGAACTTCAAAAATGCAAATAAATGCTAAATAAAATCTTTAGCTGACAAGCATTTATCTAAGTGCATTAGCGTAGCTCACCGCAGGCATCGCTTACATATTTAGATATTTTTTGCTCAAGGCGAGCAACCGAAATATGACTTTGTTTGGTCTAATAAACTTTCCATAGCAATATGCTAGAAAATCTTTATGATGTAAGCAAATGCTTTTAATTTTCAAATTGATAAATAAAAGTGATTGCAATTAATATTTAGAGGAAAATCATGTAATTCATCGCCTCTTCATGACTTCTGAACTATTTTGGCAGCGTCATAGGTTCCAGAAATTCACTACAAATAAGCTGATAGTGTCAAAATGTTATATGTATAGTTTATTTACAAAGTCATTTATGCCGAAAGCAATTTGGAATGGAGCTACTTTAGCCGAGAGTGATAATACCGTAGTTGTGGAGGGCAACCATTATTTCCCTGTTGACGCCATTAACAAGCAGTATTTTACTGAAAGTAACACCCACACTACTTGTCCTTGGAAAGGTGTTGCCAGTTACTACAGTATCGAAGTTGATGGACAAGTCAACAAAGATGCTGCTTGGTATTATCCCAGCGCTAAGGAGAAAGCTAAGAATATTGAAGGTTATGTCGCATTCTGGAAGGGCGTAAAGGTTGAGGCTTAATAAAGGTTCCTGGAAGTATTTTAGTTGCAGGGACATTAATATTACGTCCGGCTAATTGCCCATAAAATACTTAGCCCGCGCAGAGAGAAATCTGAGCGGGCTTCGTATTTAAACTATTTGCGAATTTATTCTAATATGTAATTAGACCTTAGCCTTGCTAAATACTGCTTGCTTTGTCTTCGCCAGCCAAGGCAGACTACTAGCAAGTATAGTACCAGCGATCGCACTTGGTTCGGGTACGCATAAGTGTTTGCACAAATAGATAAGCTTTGGTAACAAAACAAGTTGTGTCGTTACCAACGGATAAGCATTCGTAACGAAACAAGTTGTGTTAGTAACGAACGCATAAGTTATCGTTACCAACGGATAGCATTCGTAACAAAACAAATTGTGTTGGGAACGAAAAGACAAGCTTGGTAAAGATAACAACTTTATTTATAACGACAGCTTTTGTGTTTTTGTCCTGTGCTTTAGTCTAAAGTGTAGTTGCGATGTCTACAACGGGCTGCGCCTACGCAGTAGCAACAGCTGTTATCTTAGAGGTTGTTTGAAAATCAGTGTTTTAACCCGCGCAGGCGGTCACTGAGTCTAGTCGAAGTGCGGGTTTTGTATTTCGACTCCGGCTCCATCGAGCGAAGTCGAGATGCTCAACACAAGTCTGTGCAGCCGTGACTTCCAGTCGCCAAGGCACCAAAAGTTAAAACAAATAGTGCATTAGCCTTTGGCATAACGCACCTAAGAAAATATCTAAAACCTAATTATGAATTAACATTTTAATTAGAAACTGCCTGTTCTGCAACCGAATGAATTATTTCCTCCAGAGTTTGCAATAACTCTTGCTCGTTATAAGGTTTAGAAAAGTAAGCTCGCGCCCCCAATTGCATAGCTAGTTGCCGATGTTTATTGCTGCTACGAGAAGTCAACATCGCAACGGGAATATTTTTTGTATCAACGTCTGAATTTACCTTGCCTAAAAAGCCATAACCATCAAGGCGAGGCATTTCAATATCGCAAATTACTGCCTCAACTTTTAATCCACTATGGAGTTTTTCTAAAGCATCTTGACCATCTTTAGCTTGCTCTACTTGATACCCTCCTTTTTCAAGAGTTAGAGCTAAAAAGCGGCGTACATTAATCGAATCATCTACGATTAAAATTGTACCTTTCTGCTTAATAGATGCTGCTGATATTTTCTCTTCATCAAATATCAGGAATGGTGTCTTTAACCTTGCTGATGGTAATTGAGTGCCTCTGGGAGTCCGTTGATTTGTAGCAATCCAATACAGCAACTCATTAACATTAACTAGTGGTACTACTCGACCATCGCCGAGAATTGTACAGTTGCTAAAGCCTTCAGGTAAAGGTATATTTCCTTCAACTTGGCGAATCGCAACTTCTTGTTCGCCCCAGCAACGATCTATTTGGATTGCGACTGGCTGATTATTACCTTTGACTACTAACACACTGTTAGTACTAATGGCTGCCGGAATTTCTAACTCTGCACTATCGTAGCGTAGGCAATTAAACTCTAAATAACGAGTTAAGCGAATCAGTGGCAGCATGGTTCCTTGCCAATTTAAAACTTCACTACCAGCCATTTCAAAAACTCGCTCGTCTTGGAGTAAAGATATTTCTGAAATGACATCTGTGGGAAATGCTAATAGAATTTTGTTGATTTCTACCAGCAAAACTCGAGCAACGGAAAGTGTAAACGGTACTGATAAAGTGAAGGTAGTACCAACTCCTGGTTCCGTATCAACTTTCACATCTCCTCGAATTAGTTTGAGGTTGTTGCGAACCACATCCATACCGACACCGCGGCCAGATAATGCTGTGACTTGCTCGGAGGTAGTAAAACCTGGTTCAAAAATTAGTGATAATAGTTCTTCATCACTAGCATTAGCGAGTAAAGAAGCATCCAATCCCATAGTTAGGGCGCGGGTGCGAATTTTCTCTAGAGAAATGCCCCAACCATCATCACGGATAGTAATGATAGTGCGATTACTGCGGTGAGTAGCTGTAATTTCAATTAATCCTTGTTCTGGTTTTCCTAAAAGGCGACGCGTGGCAGAGTCTTCGATACCATGATCGAAAGCGTTTCTTAATAAGTGCATTAAAGGTTCGTTTAAAGCTTCTAAAATGCTGCGTTCAATTAAAGTGTTGCCACCTTCGATTTTTAACTGAACATTTTTACCATACTCGACATTTAAATCGCGTAAAGCTCTCGGAAAACGTTCGATTAAATCAGACAGCGGTCGCATTCGGATGTGATTTAGCTTGGTTTGTAACTGTTTTGATGTTTTGTTTAGTTTCCGAGCAATATGGTCTGTATCATCTACACTGAGTTGCACATCTGTTGTGACTTCCTGTACCTGAACAATGGTTTCCATAACTTCCTGCGATCGCAGGTTTAATTCGTTATAGCGATCCATTTCTAAAACATCAAATTCGGTGTTTGTATTTTGTACTTGCTGGGCATTTTCAGCTTGTGGATGCATCCCATTAAACATGGTAGCTTGAGTGGAAATCTTATCAGAGACTATACGTAATTCCTGGTTTTCGCGGTCGAGAATTTGAACTCGCTGGTTAAGGTTCCGAACGAGTTTGCGTAATCTTTCTAGTTGTGAGTTTAAGCCATTTCGCTGAACAATCAGTTCGCCAAATAAATCATTAATTTGCTCTAACTGTTTGCTAGGAACTCGGACGCTATTTTCATGAATTTCTCGTTCTTTAGCAACGGCAACTGCTTCTCCTTTACCTTCGCTCAATTTGGCATCTGGAGGATTCTCTTCTTTAGCAAAGATTGTATTATGCTCGGTGACATTGACAGCATTTACATCCTCATCTACAAATGTAAAATTGGCTGCGATACTTGCGGTGGGCTGCGCCAACGCTTCATCTTTCACCCAAGTTTCTGGAGTTATTTCTGCTTGCCAAACTGCTGTTGACACCGCTTCTGTGTCGAGGACATCTGTAGGGAGAAGTTGTGGTATCACTTCTGCTGGTAATAGCGGTAGGGATTGCGAACTAACCAAGTCAATAGCTGTAGGTAAGTTATCTAACTGATTTGTCAGCACCAAAGCTTGCGATCGCCGCCATGCTTGCAATGCTAACTGGGCAATTTCGGGAATGCGTTCTCTACTAACAGTTTCCAAATGCTGCGTTACCGACTCACAAAGCTTGCTAAAAGCTTGCAACTGAAGCATTTCTCCCAAACCGCCTAATTCAGCTGCCAAAATCGCAATATTTTCATGCAATCCGGCTTGTTCGCTATCTGCCAATATAGATTCTAGGCGTTGCAAACACTCTTCTACTTCTGTGGCAAATAGCAAAGGAATAACGTCTTGCCCGTCCTCTGGGGATAGCATAGTTGAGGCATCTTCTGGGGTGGGGGTCGCCCAAGCGATCGTGCAACTCATCGAAGATGGGATAACAAAAAGTTGCTAACCACTGATCTTCGACAACATTCCCTTCTGCAAGCAATTCGACAATTTGACGCAGCCAGTCAACTCCAGATAGCAATAAACTTTGCAACTGAGTATCGATTTCTAAAGAATTTTTTTTGGTTTTTAAAACTTTAAAAGAATCTTCCAGACGGTGAGATAAATCACTGAGCGATTTAAATCCCATCATTCCTGCACCACCTTTAATAGAATGAGTGGCCCGGAGTGCAGCATTGATTTTATCCAAATCGATGCGATTACTAGTATCGATTTCCAGCAATACCCCTTCTAAGGTATTTAAGTAATCCGTTGCTTCTTCCAGAAACTGCATCTGGATTTCTAATTCTTTGTCTTGTAGCATGGTTTTTGTCCTTAGTCATTGGTCATTGGTCATTAGTCACTTGTACTGAGCGAAGCCGAAGTATTGGTCATTGGTCATTGGTCATTGGTCACTTGTACTGAGCGAAGCCGAAGTATTGGTCATTAGTCATTGGTCATTAGTCTTAGTAAAAGGACAAAGGACAAATGACAACGGACAAATAATAAAAGTCATTAGCCATTGGTAAAATGACAAAGGACAAAGGACAAGTGACAAATGACAAATGACAAATAACAAATAACAAATGACAAACATTAACTAACTTTGAAAGCCTCGACAGTCTCTTGCAACTGCTGGGAAATATCCACAGTTTGTTGCAGAGATTCAGAAACTTGGCGAGAAGAATCGCTGCTACGTTGTGATATAGCAGCGATATCTTTCATCAATTGGCTAACACTTTGAGATGTTTCAACCTGAGATGCAGTCGCGGTAGAAATCGACTGTACTAAGGAGTCAATTTGAGAAGATACATCCAAAATTTCACTCAGACTTTGTTTAGCTTCCTCCACAATTCGAGTACCTTCTACGACTTGGGTAGTGCCTATTTCCATTGCTTGCACCACTTCACTGGTTTCTCGTTGGATATTTTCAACAATTTGTTCAATTTCTTGGGTTGCGGCGGCACTCCTAACTGCTAGTTCGCCGACTTCTTCAGCCACTACGGCAAAACCTTGACCTTCTTCACCTGCACGTGCTGCTTCGATGCCGGCGTTAATGGCAAGCAAGTTGGTTTGAATCGCAATTTGGTTAATCAAAGAAACCACGCGAGAAATTTGTTGCGAAGACTCTCCCAAACGTTTCACTTTCTTAGCAGTTTCACCCACAGTTTCCCGCAAAGAGAGGATATTTTGTACTGTCAAATCCATCGCGTGTCCGCTATTGGTGGCGGTGTGAGCAGCATGGTTAGCAATGAAGGCAGCTTTTTCGGCACTTTCGGCTACGGCTTTCATGGATTGGGTCATTTGGTCAACAGCATCAAGGGTGCGGTTGATTTCGGCAGCTTGGGTTAGTGCTTCTTCTGCTAAGTGGCGGATGGCTCCTTCGTTAGAGCCAATGGCACTATTTACATGGATGGCAGCTTGTTTAACTTGGGTAACAATATCCCGGAGGCTTTCTACAATGGAGTTGAAGAAGTCGGCAACAGTACCAATTTCCCCAGCAGTTACGTCTGCACGCACTGTCAAATCGCCTCTGGCTGCACCTTCTACGTCGTTGAGTAGTTGTAAAAGTTGTTGTTGCAGTGTTTCGTCTGACCCACTTATAGTTACATTTCTGACTTTTTCGATCTCTTCTAATAACTTGGCTTGTTCTAAGGCATAGCCGACTTGAGTTGCTATCTGTTGAAACAAGTCAATTTCCGGCTGTTGCCAAACACGAGGAGTTTCGCAATGATGAGCAATTAATAAGCCTAAAAGTTTTTCTTGGGCAAGAATCGGTACAATTAAATGACTTTTGACAGCAAATTTTTCCAACAGTTGCATGTAACTGTCGGCATTTTTCAGGCTTTGGTCTTGATGAATATCGGCAACTGCTTGCACTTGTTCATTGCGATCGCTTTCTAGATAATGTTCCTTAAAATAAGGGTCGTCAATTTGCACTCCCAGCATTTTGGGCCAATTATCAGTTCCCGATTCCGCAACGACAACGCCAGTCAAAGTACCTGGATTCAAACTATAAATGATTACCCGGTCTGTTTTGAGGATTTGCTGAACTTCTTTGACTGCTGCGTGATAAATATCTTCAGTTTTAAGAACTTTCCGAATCCGTAAGGTAATATCTGCTAGTAATTTTGTCCCTTCAACGTCTAGTTCCTGCTGCTGTTCTTTAACTAAGACCCTGCAATTGTTCAGCCATCAGGTTGATATTTGCACTCAATACCCCTAATTCGTCTTCTCTTTCAATTTCCAGACGGGTATTAAATTTACCTTGACCTAGTTTTGCTAATGCCGCAGTTGCATTGAGAATTGGTAGTGTAGTCAGTTTAGCTAACCGAGATGCGATCGCACCTACAATCAATGCTGTCACTGCTGTACCGATGGCTATAGTCCACAACAATTGTCTTTGCGGCTCAAATACAGTTGCGGTATCTGTAGCTAAAAGTACCTGCCAGTTTAAATCAGGTAAGCCATCTAAAGTACTAGCTGGTACATAGCTGACTAGTTCTTGTTTTTTCTGAGTTTTCGGAACTTCTATAAAACTATTTACCTTTTTAGCTGCTAGCAGTTTAGGTAAATTAGAATACTCTGCCTTGGCCTGTTTCCCCAATAATTCCTTTTGGGGACTCAAGAAAACTGTTCCCGAAGCATCAAGCAAATAGTATTGTTGTCCGTTGGCTGCGTAGTTTTTGGTAACTTCCTCTAAAGATTTTACGGGCATACGTGCTTGTACCACGCCAATGGTTTGACCCGTCCTTGTCTCTTTCACAGGTGCAGCTAGATAAATACTCACGACACCTGTATTTTTTGCTGCTTCCGGTTGGCTGATGACAGGAGTATCTTTTTGTAAAGCGTCTTGAAAATAGGTGCGGTCTTTTTGATTTTCTAGGGGTTCGCCTGTAGACTGGACAATCAAGTTACCTTGGCGATCGAAAACAGCAATACTGTCATAAGCTTTGTAGGCTTCGACAACCCGATCTAAAACTGCTTGCTTTTCTTGAGTACTAATACTAGCTTGAGAATTTGTCAAAAATAGTAAGTTTGATATTACCTGAATATCACCGTAGCGTCCCAGCATAAAGCGGTTAACTTTATCACTTAACCCAGTGGCTTCGGCTTGTTGAGATTGGGTAATTTGCTTAGTAATGGATTTGTTAGCAAAACCAAAAGCGATCGCACCGATGCCCAAAACTGGTATTGTACCAATTGCGATCGCCAAAATAGTCGCTTTCTTAACCAATCCCAGCCTGGTAAAATAGGCAATCCCCTGATTCCAAGAAGAATTATTAGCACTTTCAGTAGTCAGCTTAGTTGGTAGCTTTACTACAGTTCCAATGGCTTTTTGAGATGAAATCAGCGATGCTCGATTTTGAGCGCTGTTACCTTGATTCGTGTTAGTTTTATTAAACATAAAAGTAGTTCTCCTAAGTATGTGAATAAGAACACTAAAAATCTTTTTTAGAAAGAATTCAGAACTCAGGAGTCAGAAGTCAGAATTTATTATAGTTTGGTATGAATAGTAAAATTATTTCCTCCTGATTCAACTATTCTGACCGGAGCTAACGGAAACGTCTCCGGCTCCGCTCCTGAATTCTGACTCTTGAATTCTTTTTTAGTAGTAAAATCTAATCACTGCGGAGAATAGAAGATTGCACAATCGCCTGTGCATCTAATACCAGTAATATTTCTTCCTGTTGCACAACGCACCCACATAAATAAGGAACTAAACTGGATGTCACTTGTCCGATAGGAGAATGAATATCATCAACTATGAACTTGGTTGTACCTTTTATTTCTTGTACAACTAATCCCAACACTAATGATTCCACTTGGATAACGATCGCATTGTATTGTCGCAGTCGATAATCTAGGGATTCTAAATTGAGCATTCTTGGTAAATCAACTACCCAAATTATCCGACTCCGCCAATTCATTAATCCTAATATGCAGGATGGCATATTCGGTATTGACGTAATAGATTCAACAGGGACAAGAATTGCTTCTTGTGTATGCTTCATTGATAAAACAGCAGTAGTTTGTTGATTTAGCTGAAACTTCAGATAACTATCTGCTAAATTATTTGGGATTGGTTTTGAAGAAAGAGTAATGTTTGTACTGGTCATTGATTCAAATTACCATTGATTTAATAGTACGTAGGAGATGTTCGCGGGTGTAAGGTTTAGTAATATAGGCATCTGCACCTTGTCTCATCGCCCACAAACGATCGATTTCTTGATTTTTGGAACTACAAACCACAATCGGCACTTTTGCAGTAATTGGATTTCTTCTCAGAGAACGACACAATTCAAATCCACTCATTTCTGGCATTACTACATCAGTAACGATCGCATCTGGTTTTTCTAACACAGCTTTTTCTAAACCCTCTTTTGCACCACTTGCTTTAATTACGTTGTAACCACTCTCTTTGAGATAATGGCTCATTAATTCCAATTCGCTGGGAGAATCTTCTACAATCAAAATTGTGCCAAGCAAAGTCAGGCTCACTATCAAATCTCCTAAAACAATAAATTAAACATATTTTGTTATTTTTATTTGCCTTATTTCAATCAACCAAGATGCTTAAAAACCATTTTTAGCAATTCTGATTGTGTAAAAGGCTTGGTTAAATATCCTGAGGATCTGACCATTTTAGCTTTTGCCCTGTCGATAAATCCTGTTCTACCAGTCACCATAACGATCGGTGTATTTTTAAAAGCTGAATGTTTACGTAATAAAGAACATAGCTCATAACCATCCAAACTTGGCATTTCAACATCTAGCAAAATTAGATCGGGCTTACTCCGTAGAATTTGCATTAAAGCTTTTACCGGATCGTTGATTGTTACAACTGTAAATGTGTTTTCATCTAAAAAGTGTTTAATAGAATTCAAAACAGTTTGGCTATCATCAATGCAGGCAATTGTATATAGTTTTTTGCCAACATTGGACTGAGGATTTTTATTAGTTTCCGGAAGCTCAAAATTGATTGGAATTGGCAAGTTTTGCCCAATCTTTATTTGCAACTGTGGCTGAACTTGAGACGATTGTGTTGTAGAAAAAACTTGAGAACTCCCACCAGCCGGAATTGATGACTGAATATTTTGCCGATTTCGTAACTGTTTTTGACAGTGTTCAACAAGCAACCTTAAATCCAGGTGACAGAACTTTGGTAGTTCATCCAAAGAGCTTTCTGGACTAAATTCATAGCTACCTTCTTTTAAACACAGAAATGATTCCATTACTTCTTTTGCTAATTCGTCTATCAGGTTTCCTGCTTGCACAGAGGTAATATAGTCCTGATTTACTAACCAACAAATAGCTTGGTAATCTGCATTTGGTATTGATTGATATTCATCCTTTGTCTCAAACATCAGCCGCATCTGTACGCGAGTGGCGCTGTTGAGAGCAGGAATTTGCTGACTCAAGCGCCGTAAGTGACTGTCAAGGCGCTCAAATAGTTTATCTGAATAGGAGGCATAAGTAAGTTTACCGTCCTCTAGATAGATTGACCAAGAAACTATCCCGGTAAATACGCTTAAGCAACCCGTAGCACGCCGACTTGTTAATTGTGCCAACAGAGATAGCGGATGTAGTTTCTGGAACAACCTGTAGCTACCTATAGGAGTTGTGCTCATTTTGCTTTTACTTCAGCTAAAATTCGATACGTGTAAGCTAAATTCGTGTAAAGTTATTCCACAATCAAAATCAAGTAAAAAGCATTAAACTTTTGGATTTTAAAGTACATCAGTTTACATCTAGGTTTGTGGTGAAACTCAACGATAGTAGCGTTATTTTCAGATGAGCAAATCTTAGTAAATTCGTAAATTGTGATTAATCTACTTAGTGTTACTGAGATTTATCAACATCTTTCGAGAAATAAGACATAAAAATGTCAAGACTAGATGAAGCCACTTTCCATTGAGTAACCCCAATCTGACCACAGGAATAATACTGATTTTATTAATGGCGCTCTCTTTGAGCTTCTGTATTTACACTTAGTTAAAATTTATTTTTTAAACAAGTAAGGACTGAATGAAGCCACTTTGCATCGAGTAACTTCAAATTGACCACAGTAACAACACTTATTTATTGAAAGCAATAAATGTATTTTTTGTTATTTGTATTTAAGAAATTAGATGAAACAGAATGCAAAACTTATTTTTTGCAGAGTGTTTTATCGCCGAGAATAGGTATTGAAAGTTCTCAGAATGGTACGTTATGTCCCTAACACATCCTACCTACGAAAATTGTAGGTTATTAAATCCATTAGGACTTATGCACTTTGACACATTTACTATCATTTGGAGAATAGACTTATTAAGTTAAAAGTCTTTCCCTGTCTTGTTCACAGGCGCATTTTACCACAAACAAATTTTCAAATACCCTCTTGTATTTGAAGCTATGCTGGCGAAACATATTTTTTTATTTAAGCGATATTTAAATAGGCTGGTAACTATTCTTGAACTTTTAACTCAAGTGTAAGTACCAGCCTAGATAAGGCAATTTAATTTATCAAAAGTGCGGATGAAAGGACTTGAACCTTCACTCCTTTCGGAACTAGAACCTAAATCTAGCGCGTCTGCCAATTCCGCCACATCCGCATCAGTTTACTATCATACCATAAGAAATTATTTTTGGGAATAAGGAATGGGGAAGAAGCAGAGGAGGCAGGGGTAGATTAAGAAGAAATTCTTATCGGGGCAATGGAAAGAATAAAAAATTACATCTTTCCCCTCTGCTCTCTGCTTTCTACCCCTCTGCCTCTTCTCCATGCCCCATGCCCAATTACATAACTGCAACGCGAGGCAGACGATGCTTGAATCCACAGAGAATTTCCCAAGAAATAGTGTTTAATTGTTTTGCCCAGTCGTCCGCTGAAATTTGTTCTTTTCCCTGTTCTCCTAATAAGGTGACTACTTCTCCTTCTTGGATATTGGGTATGGCACTTACATCCAGCATTAACTGATCCATTGTAATTGTCCCAATTTGCGGCACGCGCTGACCGCGAATTAACACCTGCATTTTGTTGGAAAGACTGCGAGGAACGCCGTCAGCATAGCCAATTCCCACAACAGCGAGGCGAAGTTCGCGCGGGGCAATAAATTTATGACCATAGCTAACAGCTGTTCCTGCGGCAATTGTTTTAACTTGGGTGACTCTTGCTTTGAGTTGCAAAACAGGCTTGAGATCGATCGCATTTTGTAAATGCGGTGCTGGATAAAGTCCGTAAACGGCTAAACCTATACGCACCATGTCGTAGTGTAATGCTGGATTTGTAAGTGCGGCAGCTGAGTTTGCCAAGTGCAGGCAAGGTACTTCTATTCCCATTGCTTTGATTTGAGCGATCGCATCCTCAAATCGTTTATGCTGTTCTTCCATTGCCGTGGTATCGGGATCGTCTGCTGTCGCTAAATGAGAATAAATACTGGCAATAGATAGATGTGGTAATCGCTGCACTAATTGCACAAATTCGCCTGCTTGCCGCCAATCAGTCCCCAACCTAGACATTCCCGTATCTAATTTAATGTGTACGGGCACTGGAGAACCATGATTCATCGATTCTAAGGTATCAGAAAATACTAAAGCTTGTTTAGGGCTACAGAGTGTGGGCTGAAGTTTCCATTGGGCGATCGCATGAATCTGCTCGAGTGTATGAGTTGCCCCTAAAATCAAAATGGGCGCTTGAATCCCGCCTTCTCGCAATTGAATAGCTTCTGGAACTGTAGCTACTCCCAGGCAACTAGCTCCCGATTGGATGGCAATTTGAGCGACTGTTACCGCTCCATGTCCATAAGCATCAGCTTTTACTACTGCCATTAACTGGGTAGGCGGCGATAAAAGCTGCACCAGTTGGTTGACATTGGGACGACAACGCCTCTAAATCAATTTCTACCCAAGCTCGTTGCGAAAACCACGCGTAGGTATCGCACTGCTGATTAGGAACTATACCAGGGATTTGTTTGCGACTTAACATTTGTACTGACTCCTATCCCGCCACGGCTAAACTTGCAAATTATTTATCTATACACGCTTTTAAAAGCGAGATCAGATTAAATAGGAAGTTTAACCTTCAGATTGGAATTGATACAAGATGTTACGGTGCTAAAGTAAAAGTTATGAGTTATGAGTTATGAGTTATGAGTAATGAGTTAGAAGTAAATCTTACGGCTCAACTTTTCACTTTGTTCTTCTCTACGAGACGCTGCGCGATTGCGTCAGTCTAAGTAATAATTTTAATGAAGTAGTAAATTTGACTTTCCAACTCCTCACTCCTCACTCCTCACTCCTAACTCTTGACTCTTTACTCATAACTAATTTTCAAATTCTTCCGAAAGTATAATTTCTTCTCATCTCCCTAGCAGGGTGTATTTGTGTTAATATATTGTAAAACTCATACCCTCAGCGCAAATAATGGGGAAGGTTTTAGTCTTAAACGCCTCTTACGAACCTCTCAATATAACGAGTTGGCGTCGTGCTGTAGTTCTTTTAATCAAGGGCAAAGCAGAACGCGTGGAACACAACGGTAAATTTCTGTACACGGATTTCCCGTTGCCGACCGTGATCCGGTTGCGTCATTATGTACGCGTTCCTTATAAAGAAATCCCTCTAACTCGCCGAAATATATTGCACCGTGATGGTCATGCCTGTCAATACTGTGGTTACACAGGGGATGAATTGACACTAGACCATGTAATACCGCGATCGCGCGGCGGAGGCGATACTTGGGAGAATATTGTTACCGCTTGTGTCCGTTGCAATGTCAAAAAAGGCAGTCGGACTCCCCACGAAGCTCACATGCCTTTGCGTCATCCCCCGCGCCAACCTTATAGTAGTCTCTATTTCGAGGTCAGCAAACATCTTAAGAGTGGACTGCATACAGAGTGGCAAAAGTATGTTATAGGTCTTTGAGCAAAAAACACAGGAGCAAAGGAGAAAGGAGAAATATCCTCTTTCTTTGGGAGATAGCCAATAACTTTAGTTTTGGAGTTTTAAAAAATTGGTGGCTATAGGCTTGCAACAAAGGTAATTGCATCAACTATCAAGCTTTTAAGTTTGTTGTATGTATATAGAGTTTCCCCTTTCCTCTTTACTGCCCTATGTATTCTGCCCTTTTCCATTGGATTTTACTCGAAATTTTCAGAATTTTCAAAAGGGATACAAAACAGACGTTGTTCATCAAAAATAATTGTTAATTGCTCAATAGTCACAATAATGAGAATATTAAGCATAAGAATATTTCAAATCTCAAGGACTAATTCTAAAGTGTAAGATAGAAAGTATACCCTAAGTTAGATAAAAATCTCCCTGATTGAATTTACGAAAGAGAACAAAACTCCTCAAACATATTTGTGCTGCCAGATACAGCCCAATATCGTCAACTTCCTTGCTGTATCCCCTTTAGTGGAAGTTAGTTGATTGTTGAGCACTGTTACTGACAAGAAATATACTTAGATGTATAGTGCAATGTCTTGAGATTTTTGCGAAGATCGTAATTAATGTGGCTAAATTCAGGGAATTGCTGCTCGTAGTATTTCTGAATTAAAGGAGCCTCACACTTTAAAAAAAGTTCCCTATGTACTTTAATTCTCCCGTTACTCAGTTTGAGAGTTTGTCGTTGACCACAGAGCCAAACCCAGAGGAACCTGAAATCGAGAAAGCGCCAGTGGAAGTTGCATTTAAAAGTCCGTCATTACCGCCATCGGTAGGTGATGGAGCTATATATCTCAGTAACCGTGGTAACTCTCTAGCACAACAAAAGTCAGAAGAACTGCAAAGAACCCTTTTGGCACACCGACACGATCGCCAACTGGTAATTCTGCAAGATTTTCCTGACCCTGATGCCCTTTCCTGTGCCTGGGCTTATCAGTTAATTGCCCAGCAATATGATATCAAATGTGAAATAATTTATGCTGGCGCATTGAGCCATCAAGAAAATATTGCCTTGGTAAGGCTGACTAATTTACCAATCCAACGCTGGACAACCCAAACCTTGAAAACAAAAGATTTGTCATCTTATCAAGGTTTTGTATTAATTGACAACCAGGGAACAACTTCACAACTACTGTCAACAGTGCAGCAAGCTGGAATCCCTCTAGTGGTACTCGTCGATCATCACAGCATCCAAGGCGATCTGCAATCAGAGTTTGAGGATATCCGTCCTTATGTAAGAGCAACGGCAACAATTTTTACTCAATACCTCCAAACAGGATTATTGGCATTAGATAGCAGCATAAATCAACACGTCAAATGTGCTACTGCCTTGATGCATGGCTTGCGATCGGATACAGATCGGCTCATGCAAGCGCAAGAAGAAGATTTTATGGCAGCGGCGTATTTAAGCCGATTTTATGACGCCCAACTGTTGAATGCTATTTTACAGGCGAACCGTTCCAAGCGGGTAATGGATGTGATCGAGCGATCGCTGAAAAACCGTATCGTCCAAAATAACTTTTCCATTGCTGGTGTTGGCTACTTACGCTACGAAGACCGCGATGCCATCCCCCAAGCGGCTGATTTTCTCGTTACCGAAGAAAACGTCCATACCGCCGTAGTTTACGGCATTGTTCACGATGAAGACGAAGAACTGGAAATAGTCATCGGCTCCCTGAGAACCAGTAAACTCACGCTTGACCCCGATGAATTCATTAAAGAAGCCTTTGGACAAGATAGTGCAGGGCGCTTTTTCGGCGGTGGAAGAACAAGCGCAGGTGGGTTTGAAATCCCAATGGGCTTCTTATCTGGCAGCAACGAAAATTCCGCTTATGCGAAAATGAAATGGGAAGTATTCGACGCTCAAATTAAGCAAAAACTCTTGAGGTTAGTTAATCCTAGAGATAATCCGATTCAGTCGGAGTAGAGACATATCAAGGAGACGCAAAGAACTCCTAAGTAATGCAGCAGTCAAAGTGTTTATTCAGATAGTATACCTTCCCGATTTTTGATAAAAGTCGGGAATTTGAGTTTTATCAAGAATGCTGAACTAAATCAAAGTTAACTTGCGCCTACCTATTTATTTGTGAAGAAGGAGCGCCATGAAGTCTATAAAACTCCAAATCTTACAAACTCTGTATGAGCAAGATTTTTACGCTTGGGTAGAGCAGACAGCAGAACTTTTGCGATCGCACCACTGGGGACACGCTGGATTTAGAACATTTAATTGAGGAAGTGGTGGACTTGGGTAAGAGTCAACAACGGGCGTTGCAAAGTGCGTTGCGGTTGGTGTTGTTGCATTTATTGAAGTGGAAGTATCAACCAGAACGTCGTAGTCACAGTTGGCAAGTTACCATTACCCGTGAGCGATTGAATATAGATGAATTGCTGCAAGAAAGTCCCAGCTTGCGGCGTTTTTTAAATGATGCCGAGTGGATAAATACTACTTATCAAAGAGCGCGGCGAGAGGCAATGGTGGAAACAAGTTTATCAGAAGATAACTTTGCGATCGCTTGTCCGTTTTCTGTCGATCAGATTTTAGACTTAGACTTTTATCCTAACCCTGACCAATGATCGTAAGGTTATTTACCCTATAAGAACTGCTACGTTATACTCTAAATTGAGTAAATATACGGCTTATCTTTAGTATACTAAATGGCTAACATCATGACAATCATGATTAGTCATTTTTATATTTGATGGAAACTATAATTTTTCTTTGCAACGGTGAAGCAAAATATAACAGTGGACAAGGAATCATTAAAAATAGTAAACTTCCTGGCTTGATAAAGTCAGAAATTTCGTCAGGAGAATACTACGAAACATCCTGGAGTTGCTCGAATTCTAGATTCATACAGGTTGGAGATAGAGCCTACTTTCAGAGAAGCGGAAATACTGGCAATGAACCTAGTGGCTTTATTGCTGCTGGTCATATTATTGCAGCACCAAAAGATTATCAACTAAAGGTTTTAGATAGCAAAAAATATTCAGACTTAAGTGAAGCGTACATATCCGATAATGCTGGATATTTTTTCGTTTACATTCAAATAGATTCAGTTGTTGATTTTGATTTCCCTCTGGAACAAAAGAATTTAAGAAGATTACCTCAATTTCAAGGTATAAATTTTAATTTTGGAGGTGGCGGTTGTAGATTCAATAGTAAAGCTGCTCCATTTTTAGATTCAGAATGGGAGAAGCATTCCCTAATACAACAAAGGCAAAGGCGAGGAGTTAGACTTGTTGACATCTTTTTTGATAAGGGAGAGGTATTTAAGCAAAATAAGGAGTATCAAGCTGCAATAGATGCTTACAAATTAGCCTTGGAAGTTGATCCTAAATATGTCAAAGCAATTAATAGAATAAGTTATTACGAATCAATTTTAAAGAAGATTAGCGAAACGCCGAAGCCTCCAGAACTACCGATAATACCAGAGCCTAAAATACCCTCATTAGAGCCGAAGCCATCGCCAGAGACTAACGAACTATTACTTGCTAGAGAAGAACTTGATAAACAAAAATTTTTCAATTTTAAAAGTGATGCCGACGCTCGTCAAAAAATTACTGTATCAATAGCTAGCAGACAGGGACAATCACAATTTCGTAAGTCTTTACTAGATGCTTATTCTAGTAAGTGCGCTATTACCAATTTTGATGCTGAGGCTGCGCTTGAAGCTGCCCATATAATTCCTTATATTGAAACAGAAAATAATCATCCGTCAAATGGTTTATTATTACGTGCTGACTTGCACACGTTATTTGACTTAAACCTTATTGCCATCGATCCAAAAACAATGAAAGTACATCTTTCCCCTCTTCTCAAAAAAACTGAATACAAAACAATCGATGGTAAAGAATTACGAATACTAAAAGATGAAATGTGCTGTACCAACCAACAATTTTTGAAACAGAGATTTGAGCAGTGTGAATGGTGCCAAAATATTTAGCCTAAATTAATTCAGCTATTTTGGTCGGAAGTCTTTGTATATTTAAGTTAGAGAATGACAACCTTGATTTACCTAGATATATGAGTACCCTAAAGCAAGTAGAACTCGCTATTAGTCAACTTTCACCAGAGGATCTCGCCGCTTTTCGTGCCTGGTTTGCGGAATTTGATGCAGCATCCTGGGATAAACAGATTGAAGAAGATGTCGCTGCTGGTCGGTTAGATGCATTGGCACAGAAAGCACTCAAGCATCTCCGAGAAGGGCGTTGTACCGATCTGTGAAACATCGAGCAACCCCTAATTTTTGGTATTACTATCGCCAGTTACCAATTGATATCCAAGAACTTGCCGATCGATGTTACGAGTTTCTTCAGCAAGATCCCAAATATCCATCATTACATTTCAAAAAAGTCGGTCAGTTTTGGTCAGTGCGTATTGGTATATATTATCGGGCGCTTGCTGTAAAATAAGATGAGAATTTTGTATGGTTTTGGATTGGATCGCATCCAGAGTATGACTGATTGCTAAGTGGTGAATAGCGTTCTAACATTGCCTAAGAGCAGCCTAACCGATCGCTCATAATACAAAATATGGAACTATACTTAATTCGTCATGGCATCGCCGAAGACAAGGGATTAGGCATCAAAGATGAGGAGCGCAGCCTAACCAAAGAAGGAAGGCAAAAAACTGAGAAAGTTGCCCAGAAACTTGTTAAATTAGGTTTAAACTTTGATTTAATTCTCACCAGTCCCTTGGTGCGGGCGCGCCAAACGGCTGAAATCCTGATAGCAGAAAAACTAAGCTCCCAGTTAGAAGAATCTAGCCACCTCGCTCACGATGGTCAAATTTCTAGTTGGCTAAAAGAGTGGTTAGAGCCAAGAAATTATTCCCAAAATACCCAACTGGCGCTGGTTGGACACGAACCTGATTTGACCAATTGGGCAGAAATTCTCCTGTGGGGAGAAGTCAAAGAAAGCTTAGTCTTGAAAAAAGCAGGTATGATTGGGATAAAACTACCAGAAACAGGTTCTCCTCTGGGTCGTAGTCAGATGTTTTGGTTGACACCACCCAAGTACCTGCTATAACAGTTTTTCAACATTTTCGATTGTTGTTAGAACGTCTACTGTTATGGCAGCAATAAATTTCTGGTAAGTTACCTTCAGCAATTTCAAAAAGCAAATGGTGTTGCCATGATGGTGTGCGAATACAAGCCTGGTCTAGAAGGCATTCCCGCCGCTCAATCAAGTATCAGCTATGTTGATGGGCAAAAGGGAATACTAGAATATCGTGGCATTAGGATTGAGGAATTAGCAGAAAAAAGTACATTCTTAGAAACTGCTTATCTCTTGATCTGGGGTAAACTGCCAAGCAAAGAAGAACTGGAAACATTTGAGCATGAAGTTCGTTACCATCGGCGGATAAAATACCGCATTCGGGACATGATGAAATGCTTTCCAGAAAGCGGCCACCCAATGGATGCCTTGCAAGCCTCTGCTGCGGCTTTAGGCTTATTTTATTCGCTCCGCGATTTACATAATCCTATCTACATTCGAGATTCGGTGGTGCGCCTGATAGCAACTATTCCGACGATGGTGGCGGCCTTCCAACTGATGCGAAAAGGCAACGATCCGGTACGTCCCCGTGATGACTTAGACTACTCGGCCAACTTTCTATACATGCTCGATGAGAAAGAACCCGATCCTCTGATGGCGCGGATTTTTGATATCTGCTTGATACTTCAAGTTGAGCATACAATGAATGCTTCTACCTTCAGTGCCAGGGTGACAGCTTCCACCTTGACCGATCCTTATGCTGTGGTTGCTAGTGCTGTGGGAACTTTGGGCGGGCCTCTGCATGGTGGAGCCAATGAAGAAGTAATTCAGATGTTAGAAAAAATTGGCTCTGTGGAAAATGTCCGTCCCTACATAGAGCATTGTCTGCAAACTAAATCTAAGATTATGGGCTTTGGACATCGTGTTTATAAGGTGAAAGACCCACGAGCCATAATTTTACAAGGATTAGCAGAGCAATTGTTTGAAAAATTTGGTCATGACAAGTTCTATGACATTGCTCAAGAAATGGAACGAGTTGTAGAGGAAAAACTCGGTAGCAAGGGGATTTATCCCAATATTGACTTTTACTCCGGTTTGGTGTATAGGAAGATGGGGATTCCTACAGACTTATTTACGCCAATATTTGCGATCGCTCGCGTTGCCGGTTGGCTAGCCCATTGGAAAGAACAACTAGCAGAAAACCGGATTTTCCGTCCTACCCAGGTTTACAACGGTCTGCACGAAGTTACTTATACTCCCATTGAGCAACGGTAACTGGGCATGGGGTATGGGGCGTTAGGAGTGCTGAGTAATGAGTTAGGAGTTAGGAGTTATTCTCCCTCTGCTTCCTGCTTCCCACTTCGGCTACGATCAGTGACCACCTGCTCCCCTGCTCCTCGGTCACTGAGCGTAGTCGTTCGCGCAGCGTCTCGTAGAGAAGTGCTGCTCCTCTGCTCCCCTGCCCCTATCCTTTCAAGGGCAGGCTTTTAGGCTTTCGATAAATAGTTGAGAATGTTCTCAATTATTGAACGTAGTTTTAAGTTCTCAGACAATGGTTTTGGTTTTAAAATTCCAAAAATTTGTCTAATCAAAAAAACCTGCCCCAGAAAGCTGCCCCTATCCCCGTCTCCTCACAATAGTCAATCTCAATGCCAACCATAAGTAGAATTCTCATCTCGCTTCAGGGTGGTCAAACCATCCAACGATATACTAGGCATGGGAATTGGCAACAAATCTTCAATCGGGCGTCATCACAGCAAAAATTAAAAATGGGTGAATTTACAGGTATTAATTTAACTAATAGTTGTAACTCACCATGACTCTATGTCTTAAAGAGCACCAAACATGAATTCAGGAATTGACCTCCAAGGAACTTTTATTGAATCCCTCCGGGATTTAGGTATACCAGCAGGAACAGCCAAAGCGATTTGGATGCCGCTGCCAATGATACTGATGCTGATTGGGGCAACAGTAGGAGTATTAGTTGCTACTTGGCTAGAACGGAAAATTTCTGCCTCAGCACAGCAGCGAATTGGGCCAGAATACCAAGGGCCTTTTGGGTTGCTGGTACCTGTAGCGGATGGTCTGAAGCTGGTATTTAAAGAAGATATAGTACCAGCAAAGTCTGACCCCTGGCTGTTTACCCTCGGCCCCATTCTTGTTGTAATTCCGGTGTTTCTGTCGTTCCTGATTGTGCCCTTTGGACAGAATATCGTAATTAGCAATGTGGGGATGGGTGTATTCTTGTGGATTGCCTTGTCAAGCATTCAACCCATTGGCTTGCTGATGGCTGGCTATGCATCTAATAACAAATACTCCCTCTTAGGGGGCTTGCGGGCAGCAGCGCAATCTATTAGTTATGAAATTCCTTTGGCCTTAGCGGTGTTAGCGATCGCTATGATGTCTAATAGCCTCGACACCGTTGATATTGTCAATCAACAATCTGGCTACGGCATTCTGGGCTGGAACATTTGGCGACAACCAATTGGTTTTCTGATCTTTTGGATAGCCGCCCTCGCTGAATGCGAACGATTACCCTTTGACTTACCCGAAGCGGAAGAAGAAATCGTCGCAGGCTATCAAACTGAATACTCAGGTATGAAATTTGGTCTGTTCTACCTGGGTTCATACGTTAACTTAATCCTTTCTTCCTTACTAGTAGCAATTCTCTACCTGGGCGGTTGGGACTTTCCCCTTCCCCTCAACCTGATCGCTGGTTGGCTGGGAGTCAGTGAATTAAATCCCGTGTTCCAGATAGTCACTGCGGCTTTGGGTATCACCATGACTGTGTTCAAAGCCTATTTACTAGTGTTTGTCGCCATCCTGTTGCGCTGGACAGTGCCACGGGTACGGATTGACCAACTGTTAGATTTAGGATGGAAGTTTTTGTTGCCAGTTGGTTTGGTTAATCTCCTATTAACCGCCGCCCTGAAACTAGCCTTTCCCTTCGCCTTCGGCGGGTGAACCAATTTTAGATTTTAGATTTTAGATTTTGGATTGAATCTAAAATCTAAAATTCAAAATCAAAAATCTAAAAGAGAGAGTGAAGCACAATGCTAAAGTTCCTAAAACAAGTTGGCGATTACGCCAAAGAAACAGTACAAGCTGCGCGTTACATTGGTCAAGGTCTTTCTGTCACCTTCGACCACATGCGGCGGCGTCCAATTACTGTACAGTACCCTTACGAAAAACTAATTCCTGGCGAACGGTTTCGCGGTAGGATTCATTTTGAATTTGATAAGTGCATCGCTTGCGAAGTTTGCGTTCGCGTTTGTCCAATTAACTTACCTGTAGTAGATTGGGAATTCGACAAAGCCAGCAAAAAGAAAAAACTCAACCACTACAGCATTGACTTTGGAGTTTGTATCTTTTGCGGTAATTGTGTGGAATTTTGCCCCACTAACTGTCTATCGATGACAGAAGAATATGAGCTTTCCACTTACGATCGCCATGAATTGAACTACGACAACGTAGCGCTAGGGTCGTCTGCCGTATAAAGTAACAGACGATCCAATGGTGACACCACTGCGCGAACTAGTTTACCTACCCAAAGGCGTCCTCGAACCACATGGGCTGCCCGCAGATGCGCCGCGTGCAGGTGCGCGTCCAGAAGACTTGGTAGAACAAACAGAAAAATAAATGTCATTTGTCCATTGTCATTTGTCCTTTGTCCTACCCTACGGGAAGCCGCCAAAGGGCGTCTATGTTATTTGACAAATGACCAATGACCAATGACCAATGACCAATGACCAACGATCAATGACAATTGACTAAGGACAAAAAACAGTGAATCTAGCAGAAGGAGTACAGTTAGTATCACTTGGCATACTAGGCGTGATGATGATTGGGGCAGCCATTGGTGTGGTGCTGTTCTCCAATATCGTTTATTCTGCCTTTTTGCTGGGGGGTGTGTTTATCAGCATAGCGGGAATCTACCTGTTGCTAAATGCTGATTTTGTTGCAGCTGCACAAATACTAATTTACGTTGGAGCGGTTAACGTGCTGATTTTGTTTGCCATTATGTTGGTGAACAAGCGGCAGAATTTTGTAGCATTTCCCAACTCTTGGGTGCGGAAAGCACTTACGGCTGTAGTTAGTGTAGGATTGTTTGGTCTTTTAAGTACGATGGTGCTGGCTACTCCCTGGGCTTACTCAGCTGCTCCTGTGGCGGGTAGCAAAAGTTCTATAGTTTTAATTGGAGAACATTTCTTCACTGACTTTTTACTGCCTTTTGAACTAGCTTCCATTTTGCTGCTGATAGCAATGGTAGGAGCAATTATTTTGGCACGCCGCGAGTATTTGCCAGACCTGTTGACGCCATCCAAACTGGGGCAAACTGTTTTGACTTTGCAAGAACGCCCCAGAGAACTAGTATCAACAACCAGCGAAACAAAAGAGTAATATTTGCAACCTGAGTCGCAGATAAACAGCCAGATTTTTTCAGGAGGGATACTCAGATTCATGCAACTCCAGTACTTTTTATTACTAGCAGCAGCTTTATTCTGCATTGGCATCTACGGTTTAATTACTAGCCGCAACGCTGTGCGGGTGCTGATGTCAATTGAATTACTGCTTAATGCTGTTAATCTGAATTTAATGGCATTTTCCAACTTCCTCGACTCAACATTAATTAAGGGTCAGGTTTTCACAGTATTTGTGATTACTGTGGCCGCAGCCGAGGCGGCGGTGGGTTTAGCGATCGTGCTGGCCATTTATCGCAACCGCGATACCGTCGATATGGAGCAGTTTAATCTCCTGAAGTGGTAATTGTGCGTGCAACTCAAGCAGATAATCATTGCTTATAAAGCGCGGGATGCCCGGAGTAAACAATGGGCAGAAATCTGTGCGAAACAACTAGAAAGTCGCGATTGCCAAGTGTTGATGGGGCCTAGCGGGCCGAAAGACAACCCTTATCCAGTCTTTTTGGCTTCGGCGGGTCAACCAATCGATCTCGCTTTGGTACTCGGTGGCGATGGTACTGTTTTAACTGGTGCCAGACATTTAGCCCCAGCTGGTATCCCAATTCTGGGAGTGAATGTAGGAGGCCATCTGGGGTTTTTAACTGAGTCAGTGGAAGAGTTTCAGGATACAGAGAAAGTTTGGGATCGGCTGTTTGAGGATCGTTATGCTATCCAACGACGGATGATGTTACAAGCTGCGGTATATGAGGGTCATGGATCTAATTTAGAACCAGTGAGCGAACGTTACCTGGCTTTGAATGAATTCTGTGTCAAACCAGCCTCCGCTGACCGAATGATCACCTCAATTCTGGAAATGGAAATCGACGGTGAGGTAGTCGATCAATACGTCGGCGATGGGTTGATTATTTCCACTCCTACAGGTTCCACAGGTTATACCGTTTCTGCGAATGGGCCAATTATGCATGATGGTATGGAAGCCCTTACCATCACTCCTATTTGTGCAATGAGCCTTTCTAGTCGTCCTCTCGTTTTACCCCCTGGTTCTGTGGTGAGCATTTGGCCTTTGGGGGATTACGATTTGAGTACTAAGCTGTGGACAGATGGGGTTTTAGGGACTTCAATTTGGCCCGGACACCGCGTTGATGTACGGATGGCAGAGTGTCGGGCTAAATTTATTATTTTGCGCGAGAACAATTCCTACTATCAGACGCTACGAGAAAAGTTGCTGTGGGCAGGTACAAGGGTTCACTACAGCAATAATCACCGTAATTAATTAAGTATTTGAGAGTGCATTTACCATAGATTGCGATCGCATAACGAGTGTAGGCGATCGCAACCCAAATTACCCAAGCCCCTAGATTCATCCGGGGGCTTTCTGCTATTATTGTGAATTTATTTGCTGATACTGTTTATTGGCTGACAATTTAGAGTGATGTAAAAAAAGTCAAGTAGGGAAAGGCTCCTTTACTTCCACCTCTTTTTAACTCAGCCGCAACTGTTTCTTTAAGGCTTTTGGTACATTCACTGCTGTATCAAGTCCTTCCACATTTTCCCAGTTTGTATTTTCATCCCAGTCTATATCTCCTAACTTCTTCTGGCTGAGATTTGCACGGCTGAGGTTTGCGCCCCAGAGGTCTGCACCGCTAAGGTTTGCGCCTTTGAGATTTGCGCCTTCGAGGTTTGCGCGGGTGAGATTTGCGCGTTTGAGATTTGCGCCACTGAGGTCTGCGCGGCTGAGATTTACGTAGCTAAGGTCTGCACCGCTAAGATTTGCACCGCTGAGATTTGCGCCGCTGAGGTTTGCTTCGCCAAGTTCTGCACCTCTAAGGTTTGCTTTGCTAAGGTTTGCTTCGCCAAGAACTGCGAAGAAAAGGTTTGCACCAATGAGGGTTGCTCCGCTGAGGGTTGCTCCGCTGAGATTTGCTCCGCTGAGGTTTGCACCATAGAGGCTTGCAGCACTGAGGCTTGCGTCGCTGAGATTTGCTCCGCTGAGGTTTGCGAGGCCAAAGTATGCGCCACTAAGATTTGCTTCGCTAAGGTTTGCACGAATGAGGTTTGCACCAATGAAGGTTGCGCCGCTAAGGTTGGCGTCGCTGAGGAATTGCCCAACTACACTACTAAAAGTTCCAAGCTGAAAGCAATCACTGTAATTGATGACACGAGTTAATTGGTATTCTTCAAAATTGTCTGCACCAGTTTGACCAGACGGATAGAAAACAATTTCTTGTTTAAGATCATCTCGCCCTTTAGCATAACGGTGCAACTCCAAAAGCAAAATCATCACATTCAACCCAGCATAAATATCCACCTCACGCTGACCTAGCCCTTGAATCCCATACTGTTGCAACTGTTGTAGCTTTTTCTGAGGCAAAGTCTCTTTCGCAGAGTCAATAAACTTCCCTTTACACCAGTTATGGTAAAAATTGTCTAAGCGTTTAAATAATTGCTCCCAAGAGAAATCTTGTTTTTCAGTAAGCAGCCTCATTAAAGATTCCACAATTTCTGGTGTGAGTCTGCCAAAACCCAGCAAATCATAAATTTGCCAATTCATTTGGTCTTCGAGAATAACTAGTTGTTTTCCGTCTTCTGTTTCTTCGTATTGTGTCCACGCTTTCAGGTGTTCAGCGGCTTCCAAAACTGCCTTGCCAGTCTTAACTGTGGTGTTCAGATTCTCTTCTATTGAGAAGGATTCCTGAAACTTCTGCCAGGTTTGCGATAAACGCTTGTTCATTCACTGGGACTCGTGCAATTACTGATTATTTAGAGTTTAGTGTAAAATTTGGGGTTGATGGGTGTGGGAAGAATGACGTAGACGCGTAGCAGCTTTCCACAGACGACCACAGAGGCGCAGAGAACACGGAGGAAGAATAGAGGAAGAGGAAAGGGATCGCATCAAGCTTGGGTTTTACCTTTCTCTCATCTGCCTCATCTCAATTCAGTCCCAGTTCTTCCTTCAACTCCTCCGGTACATTAACTGCTGTCTCTAATCCCCGCACACCTTCCCACTGCTGCTTTTTACCCCAGATCATCTCTTCTAAATTGGCGTCGCTGAGGTCTGCACCACCCAGAATGGCATAACTGAGGTTGCTATGGCTGAGATCCGCGCCGTTGAGGATAGCACCACTGAGGTTACTGCCACTAAGGTTAGCATTGTTAAGGTTGGCATAGCTGAAGTCTGTGCCAAACAGGATGGCGTCGGTGAGGTCAGCACCACTGAGGTCAGCGTCGTTGAGAATCACGCCGCTAAGGTCAGCTTCGTTGAGAATCACCCGACTCAGGGTCTACACCGCTGAGGTCGGCACCTAAGAACATTGCACCGTTAAGTCTAGCATTGTTAAGTTTGGCACCATTAAGTTTGGCATAGCTGAGGTCTGCGGCAACCAGGATAGCGTTGCTGAGGTTGGTACTGAAAAGAATTGTGTCACTGAGGTTAGTACCGTTGAGGATGGCGTGACTCAAATCAGCACCACTGAGGTCGGCGCGGCAAAGGTCGGCATGGCTAAGGCTGACGCTATTAAGGTTGGCTTCACTCAGATTTGCACCGAAAAGGATGGCGTTACTTAGGTCAGCATGGCTGAGGTTAGTGCTGCTAAGGTCGGCGCGGTTGAGGTCGGCGCGGTTAAGGTCGGCGCGGCTAAGGTTGGTATTGCTAAGGTCGGCACGGTTGAGGTCGGCGCGGCTAAGATTGGCACAGCTAAGGTTAGCACCGCTGAAGTTGGTACTACTGAGGTCGGCACAGCTAAGGTTAGCACCAGTGAGGTTGGCACCGCTGAGGTTGGCATCGCCGAGGTTGGCACCGCTAAGGTTGGCACCGCTGAAGTTTACGCCAGTTAAGTTGGCATCGCCAAGATAAGCAAGGCTAAGGTCGGCACCGCTAAAGTCTGCCCCGGTAAGGTTGGCATCGCCGAGGTAAGCACCCCTAAAGTTGCCGCCTTTGAGGAATTGTCCAACTATACTGCTAAAGTTGCCAATTTCTAGGGCATCGCTATAATTGATAATCCGCAGCAGTTGGGATGTGAAAAAATTGTCTGTGTCCGGTTGGGCAGATGGGTAAAAGTTGATTTTTTGTTTGAGTTCATTTTGCCCTTGGGCGTAATGGTGTAACTCTAGTAATAAAATCAGTACGTTCAGCCCTGTATATATGTCTACCTGTCTCAATCCGATCGCAATATTTTGTGCCGCTAGCTTTAACTTTGTTTGCTGAGGCAGGTTATCATCTGGTGTGCCATCGATAAATTCTCCCTGACACCAGCGACGATAAAAATCTTCTAGCCGCCCAAAAAGTAATTCTGGACGAATTTTTTGACCAGTCACAACCAATTCCATTAGTTGCTTGACTATCTCAGGTTTCAGGGCAGCATTGCCCAATAAATCATAAATCTCTTCATGCATCTGGCGATCGCATACTTTAAAGCAAAACCCAGTAGATAAAGTGCCCAATGTGCGATCGTCTATCTGAGAAGTCAAACCGTTCTTTGGTACTGTCCATTTTTCTAAGCTTTTTTGCAGTCTTGCAGAGTATAAATATTCTTGCAAATTATCTTGAGCTAATCTAACGCTTTTGTCTGGTTCTTTAATATTTTTTCCTAGAGGTAAAACTGCTTCAGTTTCTAGGGATGTGGCCTTTGGCATCTCTTGTAACCTTGTACCCCTCACATAATTTCTCAGCAGCTGCCAAACTTGAGATAAATATGTTGACATTTTTGTTTCCGTTGTTACATTTAAATAACTGTTTTTGATAATCCTGAATTAAAAACTTTTCTATGCCAGTTGGTTTTGCATTCCCAATAATCAATAGTATAAATAAATACTATAGTAAAAAAATCATGAGTTGACGATATTTAGGGCAGGCTACTTCTGATGAATTTGCCAACGGCGTTTTTGGATGGCGGCTTTTTGCTTACCTGTAGTAGCCTTAAGCTTCTTCTCATAATGTAAATAAAGTGTTAACTTCAAAATTATTTACCAGCTCAACTAATTCTATGATTTAGCTAATTTGTGATACTTTTTATCCAAGAAATTTCTGAGTGTGATGTAAAAATCATACTTATTGTTTGTAGGAGATGCAATTGTTAGAAAAAATCCTACACTAAAACAGCACAACAAAGCTGAAAAATGGCAATTAAAATTTCAGATGAAAGTTTATTGCCTAATATAAAGCAGCTAAGATAAGCGCCATACGGCAGGCTATATGGCTTTGCAAAAGTTAAAAATTAACGAGAGATAGTTATCAGGTAATGAATGCGATGAACAGATTAACCTTTTATATGATTTTGTTACATAGTTTGTTTTTAGGGATAGCGACAGCTAGCGCTAAGTCACCGTTTGTTAACAATGTTGATACAGCCAAGCATATTGTTGGAGAAAATGTGGTAACAGTCAGCAGTGAAGATAAATCCAATAGTCAGTTATCGACAGAAACTTCTTCAACGAAAATCTCAAACTTATCATTAAATAATATTAATATTCCTCAGAAACAGAGGCTACCGTCAAATCAAGTTTGGGTAGTTAATCAAAATAAACCCGCACAGCCTCAACCGTTTATTTGGATAGTAAAAAACCTGAAACAAGCAGGTCAGCAACCATTTTTACAAGTCGCAAACCTCTCAGAGAAAGCAAATGCCAAGCCTAGTACTACCGCGAAACCAGCAGCAAAGGATGATTTAGAGCCATTTAACGAAGTAATTAAAAACACCCAAAAATCAGGGGGATTGTTCACCCTTTATCGTAATAAAGAAAAGAACAAGATTTATCTAGAAATTAAGCCAGAACAACTTAATAAAAATTACCTAGCTACGGCAACCCTGGAATCGGGTATTGGCGAACGGGGTATTTACAGTGGTATGCCTCTGCAAGATTTTTTATTTTATTTCAAACGGGTAGATGATAAATTACACTTTGTCATCCGCAATGTGAATTTTCGCACTCGTGAGGGAGATCCCCAAGTGCGATCGCTGACGCGATCGTTTAGTGATTCTGTTCTCTACACCATTCCCATTAAAAGCATTCATCCAGAACGCAAAACTATTCTCATTGACTTAGAAGATTTGTTACTCACAGACTTAGCTGGATTATCTGTAGGTTTAGGAGTTCCCAAAAGCACAAGCCAGTCCTATTTTGGTACTGCTAAAGCCTTTCCTCAAAACTTAGAAGTCGAATCAATTTTGAATTACTCTGATAGTGCTGAACCCAACAGTGAAGCGGCAAACTTTGGGTCGCTAGCTGACAACCGTGGCTTTACCCTGCGCGTTCACTACAGCCTTTCCCAACTACCCGATCTAGATTATCGACCGCGCCTTGCTGACGATCGCGTTGGCTATTTCATCACCGCCTATCAAGATTTATCCAAAGACGACGATCGCGGCGATTCTTTTGTCCGCTATATCAATCGCTGGCATTTAGAAAAACAAGACCCGAAAGCAGCCATTTCTCGTCCCAAAAAACCGATTGTCTTCTGGATTGATAACGCTGTACCCTTAGAATACCGCGATGCCATGAAAGAAGGCATTCTCATGTGGAACAAAGCCTTTCTCAAAGCTGGATTCAAGGATGCAATTGAAGTCCGCCAAATGCCAGATGATGCTACCTGGGACCCGGCAGATATTCGTTACAACACAATTCGCTGGATTAATACAGTTGATGGCTACTTTGCAATGGGGCCATCTCGCGTTAACCCATTGACAGGGGAAATTTTGGATGCAGATATTCTCGTAGATGCTAGCTTTATCCGGGCACTCAAGGGTGAATATCGCAAAATCGTCCAACCCAGCCAAACAGAAAATCGCACGACTTTATCAGCTTTGATGCAAAATCGTCTACTTTGCGCCAATGGTTTAGATGGGAAAAACAATGGTGTACCCCAGAAGATGCAAGGACAACAGGGGTTGTTGAATCGTCTATCGAAAATGGCAGGCGAGTACGATTTATGCTACGGCATGGAAGCTGCTAACCAGTTTGCCTTTGGTTCACTGGCAATGTCACTGCTGCCTGATACTATGGCGACTCCAGACAAGGTAAAAGAATATATTAATCAATATTTGCGTTTAATCATCGCTCACGAAGTTGGACATACCCTTGGTTTACGTCATAACTTCCGTGGTAGTACACTGCTACCCCCACAGGAGATGAATAATACCGAAATTACCAAAAATAAAGGCCTGACAACTTCTGTCATGGACTATATTCCTCCAAATATTGCCCCTCAAGGTACAAAACAAGGAGATTATTTTCCGAGTATGGTGGGGCCTTATGATGAATGGGCAATTAAGTACGGCTATACAACAATTCAGACATCAACTCCTATAGCAGAAAAGCCAATTTTGGAGGAAATTGCTGCACAATCTTATAAGCCAGAGTTGAGTTATTCCACAGATGAAGATGTATATGACCTTGACCCCACAGCTGATGCTTGGGATAACAGCAGTAATGTGCTGCTTTATTCTCAGTGGCAGTTGAATAATTCGCGGGTGATGTGGGAACGTCTGGATAAGCGTTTCCCAAAGGCTGGTGATAGTTACAGCGATGTCAGCGAACGTTTTAGTACAGTATTGGGTAACTATTTTCAGCAAATATATTACACTACAAAATATATTGGAGGACAATCTTTCTATCGCATTCACCCCAGCGAGATACCTGCCGAGAAAGTCTCTGGAGTTACCCAACACCGTTTACCATTTGTACCAGTACCCGTTGAAGAACAACGCCAAGCTTTAGAAACGCTACAAAAATATGTATTCGCAGAAGATGCTCTGAGTTTTTCACCAGAATTACTGAATAAATTAGCACCTTCTCGTTGGCGACATTGGGGTAGTTCTCCACAAGTTGGTCGTTTGGATTTTCCCATTCATGACTTGGTGCTACTGATGCAGGGTTCTGTGTTGCGAGATTTACTCTCAAGCGATCGCCTCTCTCGCCTCAAGGATATTGAACTCAAAACTCCCGAAGGAAAAGCACTCACTCTGCCAGAACTATTTGACACTTTACAATCAGATATTTGGACGGAAGTCATCAAACCAAAAGGTAAACCGATGAAGATTGCCAGTTTGCGGCGAGGTTTGCAGCGTCAGTATTTGGACATTTTGACTAGTATGGTACTGCGAAAAGAGAATGTTCCAGAAGATGCTCGCACTTTAGCCTGGTATAAACTCAAACAGCTTGATGAAAAACTTAAGGGGATTAATTCTGAGGATGAATATACCAAAGCGCACTTATTAGAAACGCGCGATCGCATCGAGAAAGTCTTGAATGCACCGTTACAAACAAATTAAAAAAGTTAGGAGTGAGGAGTTAATAGTAAAATTCCTCACTTTTCTTTTTTTCCTCTAATTTTGGCAAAATGTATTGATTATGCTGTGGGATAAAGGCTTTTTGCTTAAGTCTTATTGAATTTATAATTGAGGCGGCTATATTTTAAATTTCGAGAAGTCGAGCTAAGAGCAAAGTCAATCTATGTAAAACTTTATGTTCTTCTGAATAAATACGATTGTCTATTAAATTTATCATTAATATATTGAACAATTAGAGTTATATACAACCTAAAAAACAATGATTAATTTTATTATAAATGCCATTTTTCTGACTTTACAAATATTTATTTGGAGTATACCTTTTTTATTAGCTCTTGCTTTATTAACTCTACTAAACCTCAATCATTTTTTTGGATTTTGGTTACTATCGCCTTATGATTATCCCTTTAGTTATGTCATAGCCTTATTTATTTCACTAATTTCTAGTATAATTTTGCTTTGGATAATTAAAAATAATAATAAAGACTACAATCCGATAATCTTAGCTTTTTTTGTATTTATAGGCTGTATATCAATATTAAGTGTAAATACACAAATTGAATCATTTATTAGTGGTTTATTTTCCATGTTTATTGGTTTATTTATCTTGGTTACAGGTAATTTAAAAAATACAGTTGTTGCTGAAATAATTATTTGGATAGCAAACACAATTAACCTAGTTTTTGCAACTGTAGTTTTTTATACATTTCCTCTTATATTTGTTTTTCTTGGTTGTCTGTTCCAAGTTCGTAAACCAATTAGTAAAATCAAAAGATTACTTTATGCTACTCCTGCAATATTTATAATTATACTCATCTCTTTGGTAACATTTAAAGCTTCTGATTATAATCCCTCTCCTGGGTTAATTATTCCAAATCAATTAAGAAACTTTTGGGGAATGCAACAATTTCCTAATAAATATCAAGAGGGAATAGAAAAAATTAAATCTTGTTCTGAAATCGTATCTCTAATTGGAGAAATTCAAAATGTTGGATTAGCTGAAGGAAAAAATTACTGGAGCATGGATTTAGATGGCGATGATTGGGCAGTAATAAGTCTAGAAATAGTAGGTACAAAAGGAACTGCTATAATAAAAGGCTGCGCTCATGACCAGTTTTGCTACTATCGTATATATGAAGACCATTCAAAAAATGATGATAAAAAACTATATTATGGTCAATGTTTAGATTAATATAAATATCATCGTAAGAGTATGTTTGAAAAGTTATGATTGATTATCAAATATTTTTTACCCCACCCTAACCCTCCCCTTATAAAGGGGAGGGAACCGGATTTTCTTGTTTCCCCTCAATACATCAGGGGGATTAAGGGGGGTAATAATTTGATTAAAATCACAATATACGACTTTTCAAATAACCTCTAAGCATAAATATCAAATATCATTGATGTCTATCAATGCGATGTATAAAAACTCACAATGAGGCAGCAGATGAGAATTTTCTTCCTGCTACCTCTGCATTATCCTAACTACTCAATGCTTTTAAAAATCGTTGCAAACTCTTAAACACACTGGGCTTTCTCGCAGGTGTCGCGTCTGTTGTTGTTTGCGGTTGTCCTTTTAAAACAATGAGATCCAAATCATCACCAGATGGTTTTGTGGGTAATTCGGCAATTCTTTGATATTCGCCGCCGGTTTCCAGCCAAACTTCCCACTGTCCCCCCCCTGGGTAGCAGCGATATAGGGCACTTCGATCGTCTATGGGGCGCACGTAATAGGCAGATTCAATAGTACTGATAAAGCGATCGCGGATTTTTCTCGCTGTATAACCAATACCCACAGTTCCAGAATCTTCTAAACGAGGATTTAACAAAACTAAAGGGCGATCGCCTATTACTTCACACAGCTTTTCCAACTGCGGCACTTCTACCGATGTGGGGGCGATGAATAAGAAAATTTCATCCTCTGGCTGAATTTTTGTCTGCAAAGAAGCAGCCCTACCCGTACCAATATCCAAAATTTGAAATGGCGCATCTACCCAATCACGTCGGGCTAGGGCCGCAGCCCCAGCGTCAGCAAAGAAAATCTTCAAACGGGAATCATAATCTGTAAACGCCGGCAGAAATTCTTCCGCTATCGGCATAAACTTCAGTTCTGGGAACAGGAACTCAACTTGTAAGCGAGTACAGCCATCTGCAAGGGCAGCTTGAACGGCTGTGCGAGATTGGGCGATCGCATCTTCAAGACTATTTGGAAGTTCACTCATAATTTGCATGGTTCTGTAGTGTCTATTCCCATTGTTTCAGTATTGGCTCTTAATTAGGACTTACGCAGATGAGATTGCCCAATCCCCTTAAAACGTAGGACTGTTTCACTTGAGTATTCCCCTAATAATATAAATCCTCAAATATTTCCATTAAACTCAGTCGCCAGCAGGAGGATACTTAGCTCAATATTTTTTATACTCACAAATAAACCTTATAAACAACTTAGGAACAGCGTATGCCTCTTCATAAACTTGAACGCTTTGACCCAAATTATCGAGATACTTTTGGCGGAGACGATCTCAAAGCGTTGGATCTTTATACTGAGGGTGGGGACAGA
The DNA here is from genome assembly GCF_053470305.1 of Nostoc sp. DSM 114160. Classification (NCBI taxonomy): domain Bacteria; kingdom Bacillati; phylum Cyanobacteriota; class Cyanophyceae; order Nostocales; family Nostocaceae; genus Nostoc; species Nostoc sp. DSM 114160. The sequence continues at coordinate 1,460,220 of NZ_JBPFGO010000001.1, forward strand.
GTTGGCTCAGTTGCTGACGTTTTAGTTGATGATGATGGTCATTTTCGCTATTTAATTATTGATGTCAGCTTAGATTTTGTTAACAAGAAAATCTTACTACCAACTGGTCTTTGCCGGATCAGTTATCTAGAAAGGCGCGTCTATGTTGATGGGTTAAGCAGACAGCAAATAGAAGGTTTACCCGATCATACAGAAGATGCGATCGTTAATAATGATTACGAAGAAAAGGTACGTAGTGTATTTCGTTCTCCAACTAGCGGTGTGACTTCCGATCGCGATACATACAATTACCAAGAAAATCCCAATTTATATGGATTGAATGAGCAATCTCATCAAACTTTTAAACTCTATGAAGAACGATTAATTGCCAATAAACAGCGCATCAAAACCGGAGAAGTCACGGTTGGTAAGCATATTGAAACAGAAACTGTAAGCGTTACAGTACCCGTTCAAAAAGAACGAGTTTTGATTGAGCGAATTACGCCAACAGAAGCAGGAAAGGTTGTAAATCCCAATGAACTTAAGTTTCAAGAAGGAGAAGTAGCACGCATAGAAGTGTACGAAGAAACGCCTGAGATACAGAAAGAAGCGTTTGTGCGTGAAGAAGTCCGGGTGAAAAAAATAGTAGAACAGGACATTGTGGAAGCACAAGACACTATTCGTCGAGAAGAATTAGATGTTGATACTGCGGGTAATTTAGATGTGCAATAATTTGGTGTTACTGCATATAAAGCTATTTAATTAGCTGGTTGATAAATTTGTTTGATAGATTTATCTAAAAATTATCATACAGGCAAAGTTAATTTGATCTCTGCCTGTATTTTTTATTCAATAACAAGATTTTCAAGTTTCTAAAAAGTAAGTAATCTTAACATTCAAAAAATTATATCTTGAGAAACCATCTATAGATCCAAGGATACAAGATACAAAATACAAAACTTTGCATTAAAAATCTTAATATATCTGGTGAATCCCGCGTACTAAAGCTAGACATATCTTTACAACAGTCAAGTGAGATGCTCCTAATTTCATGTCTCTAGTTAGCCATATCGCCCAAAATTATCTATAACTTTCGATTATTTAACTCTGGAAATAATTCATTCGGCAGAAGGATGTACAAAAATAAATCAATGTCTACTTTAGTTATTAAGAGATTGACAAAAAATATTTGAGGTTAAAAATAATGGTTCTTTACAAATTAGAAGATTTTGAGCCTAGCTATCAAGAGAGTTTTGATGGTCATGACATTAAAGGGCAGGGTGTCTATACACAGGGAACTGATGAAAAAGTTGGTACTGTTAGCGATATTTTAGTTGATGAAGAAGGTCATTTTCGCTATCTAGTTGTTGACTTAGGCTTCTGGATTTTTGGTAAAAAAGTATTACTACCAATCGGCCGCGCTCGTATCGACTATAATACCGATCGCGTTTACACAATTGGTTTGACTAGAGAGCAAGCTGAAGATTTGCCTGAGTTCGATGAACGTCAAACCCTTGATTACGACTATGAAGAACGGGTGCGTGGGGTATATCGCCAACCCACAGACTACAACAACCTTCCTGTAGAAGCTGCAACACCATTAGATCCTTCAGCAGGATTAGATCCTTTAGGAACGCCTGTAGCACCATTGGGTACAACTCCCACTTACGCCCGTGATAGCTACACTTACGAAAATGAGCCTGCTTTATACGGTTTAAACGAGCAAGATCATCAAACTCTGAGATTGTATGAAGAACGGTTGATTGCCAGCAAACGACGCCAAAAAACTGGAGAAGTAACGATTGGCAAGCATGTTGAAACTGATACCGCACGGGTTGCAGTGCCAGTAGAAAGAGAACGAGTCGTGATTGAACGTGTAACTCCAGCAGATGCGGGTACGCCTGTTTCTGGGCGTGAAGCAGACTTCCGTGAAGGCGAAGTTGCTCGCATAGAAATCCATGAAGAAACTCCTGATATTCGCAAAGAAGCATTTCTGCGTGAAGAAGTCAGAGTTAGAAAAGTGGTCGATCAAGACACAGTTGAAACTCAAGAAACTGTGCGTCGTGAAGAGTTAGATGTGAATTCTGGTAATCTTCCCATTGAAGAACGCTAACTATACATAGTCATTAGTTATTAGCTAATGACTAATAATTAATTCTATACAGTACAGGTGAAGCAGTTGAATTAGCTTTACCTGTCCTTACGCTGATACCACTTACAATACTTTTCGGATAAACCCAACAATCTCTCTTTTGGTCTGGGGAAAGGGGTAAAGGTAAATTAAAATCGTTACCCTTTCCCCTTTCTCGCTGAAGCAAAAAGTATCGATCTCACTGAGGATTTTTGATTGCAAATATTACTCTGGATATGAGTTGGATAAATCCATTGAGTGCAAATACCTTCTAAATGGTATCCAGATGATTAATACATTTAATTTAGCTAAGTAGAAAGCAGTTAGTAAACTTTCCAGATGAATAGCCAAACTATGGCAAAAAACACATTACAGGCAAAGGGTAATTCTCGCACTATCTCCTCGCTGGTAGATTTAAGAAAGAAGGTGAACAATTTTGCTGTATTTGATAATCAAGGTCAGCTAGTAGGAGTAGTTCATGATTTAATTGTGGATGCTAATCGTCGGCTAAACCTCGTAATATCGAACCAGGCTAATCAAAAAACTGCTGAATCTAGCCAGCAGTTAGTTGATAAACATCCTTCTCTATTTCAGTTGCAGAGCCAGAGAATCAAAAAAATAGACAAGCCGACTCAATCTGTTTTCATCGACTTAAACAAATCAGAAATTGAATATATGCCTGAATATTTAGAATCAGAAACACCAGGCGATTTTAACTCAACTGAGCAAGTAGCTAACAATCAAACTACAAATAGCTCAGTTGAGTCATTAAATAATTTAGAACAGATTCCTGAAGAACAGATTATTCGTCTACTAGAAGAACGACTAGTTGTTGAAAGCAGTAAGCGTAAAGTTGGTGAGGTAATTGTTCGCAAAGTCATTGAAACTCGGATGGTACAAGTTCCTGTCTGGCGTGAAAAGCTGATTGTGGAACAAATTAGCCCAGAACACAAACAACTCGCAGAAATTGATTTAGGACAAGAAGAAATTTCTGGCGTTGATTTGACCGAAGTAGAAAGACTTGAAGTTACACATGACAGCGGTTTAACGGTAAGCGGCGAGTTTAGCTCACCTAAAATTGCTAATTTATTATTGAATGCGATCGCACTAGAGCGAAATCACGGCTGCAAGCAGGTGCGTGTTACCATTGCTGTTGAAGATGAGTTGCACCAGAAAAAATACCAGGAGTGGTTTGACCGCTGTTCTAAAGGTCAATCACTAAAGCCATAACAACAAGTTTTTAACAAGTTTCTAGCAGATAAAGATAGTAGGGTGGGCATTGCACACCCTATTTTTTTGCTGATTTAAGAAAAGAAAGCTAAATTTCTACTGCCTAATTGTCTAGAGTGAATGTCTCTAATGCAACTTAATTTACAATACTAAGTAGTTGGCGTTCTTTTGGCTACTTGCAATGAAATTTCGACTGAAGAGACTTTCACCCAAGAAACGACAGCGTTCGATCCCACCGATTAAGATTCAAGTTCAAGATGGAAAATTTGAAATTATAGGTATGGGTGCATGGCATTCCTACTGGCGCGATCCTTATCATCTGCTGTTGACGATTCCTTGGATTGGCTTTCTGCTGCTGATTTGTACTTTCTATATAACGATTAATGCTCTATTTGCCCTAGCTTACTCGATCGGAGGAGATTGTATTGCCAACGCCCAACCTGGCTCTTTTTTAGATTTATTTTTCTTTAGCGTCCAAACCCTAGCATCTATTGGCTATGGGGCAATGTATCCGAAAACAACTTACGCCAACATTATTGTCACGATTGAAGCAATGATCGGTTTGGTGGGAATTGCTGTGATGACAGGACTAGCGTTTGCTCGGTTCTCTCGACCTACAGCCCGTGTACTTTTTAGCCGTGTTGCTGTCATTACACCTCATAATGCGATGCCGACTCTGATATTTCGCAGCGCTAATAAGCGTCGCAATACGATTCTGGAAGCGCAGATGCGAGTCTACTTGATGCGCGACGAAATAACCCTAGAAGGACAGTTCATACGTCGGTTCCACGATCTTAAACTGGTGAGGAACCAAACACCTAGCTTCACGTTAAGCTGGTCAGTGATGCATGTCATTGATGAGTTTAGTCCTTTGTATGGGATGACACCAGAATCGTTAACCCAGACAAATACTATGCTGATTGTCTCTTTGAGTGGCATTGATGAAACGGTTGTCCAGGTTGTTCATGCCCGTCATAGCTATAGTGCTAATGAGATTTTGTGGAACAATCAATTTGTCGATATCATTTACCACACACCCGATGGAAATCGCTACATTGATTACAACCGCTTCCACGATGTTTTACCTTTAGACTGAAGGGGTGAAATTTCTGAAAGTTACTCGAAAGTTTGATTGAGTGGTGGTTGTAAGGATTTAACGACCACTCGACCATTTTCAATTACAGTGCAACTTTTAACCGCACTCTTACTGTGGTTAACTGGCACATCCTGGCACTGCTTTTGGTGGGCGATATTTTGCTCTTGTTGTTGGTTGAGGACGACAACACAACAGGGGCAGGAAGCAAAGGACATATAACTTAATTTTGATCTCTATATCTATTATCGCGCTACTGATGCTGTTTGAGTGAAAAATTTGCTACTCATGTATTTTGATCGTTCAAAGCTCCGTCAAATTTCTCGTAAGTACTTGCTTTATTGTGCTTATAGCCTGTTTGATATATCTAAACCAATTCAACAGGAAAGCGGTTATAGATCCCGCCCCGCTTTCCTCCCTGCCCAAAGTTGTTTGCCAGGGTTAGATAGTGGGTTTTTCTAATGAAAAAATTTTTGAGATATCTGGGTTTAGGTTTTCTATCTACGTTCTTGACTGCTACTCCCGGATTGGGGGCTGAACGCATTAGCTTTTATTATCCTCCCTTCGGCGAATTTTATTTATCGGTGGACTCGCTGGAAACCTTTGCTAAAGAGGGCAAAATCGATCAGGATTTGTCCTTTTATGCTAGCCGTGCGACTCCTGAACAACTCGCCCAACTGCGGGATTTACTCCAGCAACGCTTTAATCTCACTCCTACACTAGTATCTCAAGTTACCTACTCACCGATAGGAGAACAGTTGGTGCAACAACTGGGAAAATTACTGCTCACTGAGTCTCGAAAGAATGGCTTCTATGCCATACGTGCCTCTTTAATTTTGTCTGCTGCCGATCGACAAGAGGGGTTAACGGTTGTGAATTTACTGCGGAAATTTCCTAGCGATACTATCCGGGTGAATTTCACAGAGGGATTAAGGATAGTCGATGACTTGTCGCAATTGATTAAAAAAAAGGATGAAGTTTTTGCCTCTCTGCAAAAAGAAGCGATCGCTCAAGCAGCCACTTCCAAAATTGATTTCTCCCAAAAACCAGATTTGCGATCGCCAGGAAAATTCACCTGGCAGAAAAAAAGCCTGGAGTTAAATGACATTTCTCGCTCGCGCCGTCTACCCGTAGATATCTATCTGCCGTCAGCAGGTTCACAAAAAGCTGGAGAATTATTCTCTCCTCCCTTCCCTTTGATTGTAATTTCTCATGGACTGGCTTCAGATCGCTCTACCTTTGTCTATCTAGCTGAACATCTAGCATCCTATGGTTTTGCTGTTGCTGTACTGGAACACCCTGGTAGTAATGCCGAACGCTTTCAACAATATTTTGCGGGTTTGGCAGGGCCGCCAGATGCAGCAGAATTTGTCAACCGACCTTTGGATATCAAATATCTACTCAATGAACTCCAGCGTCTAGATAAATCCGATCCCACCCTCCAAGGAAAACTTAATTTTCAGCAAGTTGGGGCGATCGGTCAGTCCTTTGGTGGTTATACTGTTTTGACTTTAGCAGGAGCCGATATTAACTTTAGCCAACTGAGGCAAGATTGTAATCCCGATAATTCATCCTTTAATTTATCACTGTTTTTGCAGTGTCAAGCAAACGATTTACCTCCAAAGAATTACGAACTCAAAGACGATCGCATCAAGGCCATCATTGCGATTAATCCCATTGACAGCTCAGTTTTAGGTCAGGGGCAAATCAGTCAAATTAAAATTCCCGTCATGCTGGTAGCAGGTAGTCAAGATGTTTTCGCACCACCCGTATCTGAACAAATTCGCCCCTTTACCTGGCTTTCTGACTCCAATAAGTACCTGGCTTTGATTGAAAATGCCACCCACTTTTCAGCGATCGCCGAACCGACTTCTCAAAACAATGTCTTACCTGTACCACCTGCTTTACTGGGCCCCGATCGTGCGGCTGTTTTTTCCTATCTCAACGCCCTTAGCGTCGCTTTTTTAGAAACCCATCTCCTTAACCGCCCTGAATACCGTTCCTATTTGCAGCCTTCCTATGCCACATTTATCAGCAAAGAGCCGCTTAATCTTAGTATTTTACAGTCGTTGTCGGTAGCTCAGTTCGATCGAGTTTGGAGTGGGCCAACTCCCCAGTCCCAGCAAACCATCAAATCCTCAACCTACTTCCACCCCTTATCAACCTTTGAGGCAATGAAACAGCCCTGCCCTTCAAAAGGGGGACTTTGATTCTAGTTCCCCCTTTTTTAAGGGGGGTTAGGGGGGATCTAAAACCGTGCAAGAGGTCTAATGCATAAATCCTGAGTGATTCTTAATGGCGTGGAATACAAGAAAAAGCCTACAAATCTGTTAGCAACCTTGCTTTTCTCAAAATAAATGTCATTACGGTTTCTTTTTTGGAAATGATATCAGCTGTAACTTCCATCCCCGGTTGAATGGGATAGGATTTATCGCCCTTTTTTAAATAAGGTCTCTCTGCCTCAATTGTCACCTCATAGTAAGGCGCAATTGGATTGCCGTTAACTTGAGATGTAATAGCGTCGGCGGTTATAGCTCTAACAGCTCCTTTGAGGATGCCGTAATCTGGGTACGGATAGGCAGAAAACCGCATTTGTACTTCCCCTTGTGAACATTTCGTTACTTGTACGACTTTACACACCTGTACTTTGCTAATATCAGAAGCAGCAACACGGGCTTTGATGACCAGAGGTGCTTTACTAGGAGCAATTTGAGCGATCGCATCCCCAGCACGAACAACTTGCCCAGGATTCCTTAATTCTAGTTTTAGGATAGTACCTGCCTCTGAAGCCTGAATTACAGTTTTTTGCAGTTCTGTTGAGAGTTGTTTTAGCTCTTCTTGAGCGCTGCTGATTTGATTTTGAATTTCTACTTGACGCCCAATCAGTTCTTGTCTTTCTTTGTTCAATGCCGCAAGCATAGACTCACCCTTTGCCCGTTCTTGGGCAATGCGTTCTTGGGCGATCTCCACATTTGCGCTAGTGGGATTGAGTCCAGTTTTGATCCGTTCTAATCTGGCAAGTGCAGCTTTGAAAGCTTGTTCTTTTTCCTTAATCTGTAAAGCTGCGATCGCTCCAGTCTCTGCTAACTGCTGATATCGCTTCAGTTCTTCCCTTGCTAACTCTACAGAGGCTTCTACTTCATCCACTTCTGCCTTAGTGGTAATTCGCTTGTCTCCATAATCCCGTTGATTACGACTAAGATCGGCTTGTGCGGAGATAATCGCCTGTCCCATCGATTTGGATTCAGCTGTGATTTGAGTCTGTAGCGCTCTTAGTTGTGCATCGATTTGCGTTCTTTGTAAATGATTCTGCCGGATATTTCCAGCAATTTGGCTTTTTTTACTTTGTAATTGTGTGTCGTAGAGCAGTGCAATCTCATCTCCCCTTTTCACAACTTGATTTTCTTTCACCCTAATGCTTCTAACCGTGCCTTCTGCTGCTGCTTGCACTAACCGTATTTCTCCCGTGGGACGGACAGTACCATCTGCTCTCACGACTATGTTGTATTGAATGACACTTGCAAGTCCGAAGGCAGCGCCAACACTTCCAATTAAAAATATCCCTCCCAGCCTTGTCCAACTGCTAATCGGAGGAAGATATTCGTCGCTTTCAACTGGGCGGAGAAAGTCCGGTTGGGGGTCAATAAGCATATACGTTAAAAAATATTTTGGTTGTGCAAAGAATTTAGCAAATAGCTAGCTAGTCTAAGAAGGTGATAGTTATGAACTTCGTACACTACCAAGTATGAAAATGCAAAGCGACATTACATCTATATATATAGATATTTATTGAACAAGCATTTTCAACTTAGGAGCCTCTTTTATCACTCTGAGAGGTTGTTTGAAAAGTATTAGTGCTAACATCTAAGCCCCATAAATCTAACGTCTTTATCTCCCTTTTTTAGAAGAAAAGGGAGGATTTCAAAGCCTCTCGACCTTTTGGGAGAGGTTTGTAAAGGGTTTTCTAGTATACTTTGCAACTTTTCAAACATCCTCTGAAAGCTTAGTCTTCTTATCCTCTTCCCTTGGGAGAAGATAAGCCGCTTGTCTTAGAGGTTTTTCCATCAGCAATAGCTAAAAACCGATCCATAGCCTAAGTCTATATAACAATTAGTGGCTTTTAGTAAAAAGACCAAATCTTTATAATTTTCTTCTAAAATTTTACCTTTTCTTTATTTACTTGCAAAAATTTCTATAATAGAGAGAAAAATTTTTCTTTTATTTTCTAATTAATAAGTAGTTAAGCTAGTTTAAAAGCATTGTTATTACAATCTTTTATGCTATTTTCAATAGACTCTGTATAAGCAAAGTACAAAAAAAAGAATACTTGCGTGATAATACGTGATACAAAAAATTAAGTAAAATTTTTAAGTTTTCTAAATTTGCTTTTTGACGATTTTGTATAAGAAAATACTATTTAACTGATTTGATACTCTTTCTTTAAGGTTTTGTGCCTCAATAATAGTATTAATACGTTAATTCTCTTGTTTATTTTAGTCTAAAATTAGACATTATTTATCAGAAAATCTTTATACGCATATATATTTTTGCCATACAATTAAATCCAGAGTATTTATCTATTTAAATAGAATAAAATTCATAGTTTTTTCAGAAAACAGTGAAAATAGTATAATTATTAGCCAAGTAGTATGTTTGTTAAGAAATTGTAATACATATTTCTTTAGGAAATAGTTGTTTTATTACACTAGTTTCACTCATATAATTTCCTTAACAACACAAAAACATTCATAGATGCGCTGTTTGCATTGATGAATTTAGTGTGATGTTATCTAAATCCTAACAATCAAGTGAGAACTAAAACTATGGAAAGCACCTTGTTTACTGCATTAAGCACCAACGAAGAAGCCAATCTGTCTGGTGGTGGTTATCCTTTCTTTAACGTGTCCGATAATAATGTAGTAATAGTAAACCAATATGCTAGTGCTAAAGCATATGGTTATAAACCAAAAGCATACGCTGCCAACTACAGCAACGTTTCTATCGGGAAATAGGGCAATAGGCAATTTGTATGAAGTTAAGTAGAAGGGAAATAATAAACGTAAAGACACGATTAACGTGTCTCTACTCAGGATAAAAGTTCACGTTTCAAGTAATTTACACTGTTGACGCAGGTTAAATTAATTTTGCGTGCGGCTTAATTGCTAATCGACTTAATCCTAGTAGCCATTAGCTGTTTCTCTATTGGCAGTCATCCTAACATACGTTTATTCCTATCCATCTACTTTTCTTTAAAAAAGTTAACAACGTGTTATTGATAATTGCTAGTGGTAATTATCAATAACACTTTACATAGGCTTTTGCTGACGATATCCATAACCTTTGATCGATCTTAAAGACAGGTAAGGATAGTACAAATTAATACAGTTTGTATCAACTTTTATTTAACAAAGTAAATTTAAGATAACTAACATAAGTTGCTGGTTACAGCCCTCTGAGCATCAAAATACGAGATTTTGTCTAAGTATTAAAACTATAGTACGACTAACTATGGGCTAAATTTTTAACCATGCAGGGATAAGACCCTGCTATTTTTTTGGTTTTGTCACGATATAAATACTGGAGTGCGAAATGAAATACCAAGTTGTTACACAACATAGTGAAGAAGATTGTGGAGCGGCTTGTCTTGCTTCCATTGCCAAACATTACCAGCGCAACTTTACACTAAATCACATCCGGGAAGCGGTAGGCACTGGTCAATTAGGAACAACATTGTTAGGACTGAGGCGGGGAGCCGAGGCACTTGGTTTCAATGCACGCTCAGTCAGAGCATCAAATGAAATATTAGACAAGATGAACCAAGCGCCACTACCAGCAATCATTCACTGGAGAGGCTACCACTGGGTTGTTTTGTATGGCCAAAAAGGCAAGAAATATATAGTTGCCGACCCAGCAGCTAACATCCGTTATGTCTCTAAAAAAGAGTTAACGGAGGCTTGGTCAGATAAAGTGATGCTCTTGCTGGAGCCAGATTCGGTTCGCTTTTATGCTCAACCCGATGATAAAATAGACGGCTTTGGGCGCTTTGTGCGGCGTGTATTGCCTTATGGAAAAATACTATTCGAGGCTTTTTTGTGCGCCTTACTTATCGGTCTGCTTTCATTAACTTCTCCATTCTTAATCCAAATTCTGACGGATGATGTACTAGTTCGGGGTGACACCCAGCTTCTTGCTGCTGTGATTATTGCCGTTGTGGTGATGAATCTTGTGTCAAGTAGTTTAAAACTAGTTCAATATAACCTGATTGCCCATTTTGCCCAACGGCTTGAGCTAGGATTAATTTTAGAATTTGCTAGGACAATCCTGCGGTTGCCTTTGACTTACTATGAATCGCGTCGCAGTGGCGAGATTGTGAGTAGATTGCAAGATATTCAACAAATTAATCAATTAATTTCTCAAGCAATTATTAGTTTACCAAGCCAATTATTTGTTGCAGCAGTTTCTTTAAGTTTCATGCTGTTCTATAGCTGGAAACTTACCTTAGTTGGTGTGATTATTGCGATTGTAATGAGTTTGTCTACGATTGTTTTTCTGCCTACACTTCAACAAAAAATCAGAAGTGTCTTAGTTTTAGATGCAGAAAACCAAGGTGTTCTCGTTGAAAGCTTTAAAGGCGCTTTGACACTCAAAACTACTACCGCCGCTCCCCAGTTTTGGGAAGAATTTCAAAACCGATTTGGTCGTTTAGCAAATCAAACATTCCGCACAGTTCAGATTGGAATTATTAACGGCATCTTCTCTAGTTTAGTTTCTAGTATTGGCAGCATTAGTTTGATTGGTTTCGGCAGCATCCTAGTTATTAACAAGGAACTCAGCATCGGTCAACTGCTGGCATTTAACGGAATGAATGGTAATTTTTTAGCATTCATTGGTACTGTACTCAACTTTATAGATGAATTTACTCGTGCAAAAACTGCTACGCAGCGCTTAACAGAAGTTATCGATTCCACACCTGAAAATCAAGGCGATACTAAAAAACCTTTTACGAAGATTCCTAACAAGGCTGATATTATTTGCACAAATCTCAACTTTCACTATCCTGGGAGACTAGAGTTACTGCAAGATTTCTCCCTAACTATTCCTGGCGGTAAAGTTATTGCTCTAATTGGTACATCTGGCTGCGGTAAAAGTTCTCTTGCTAAACTGATTGCAGGTTTATACTTGCCTAATTCTGGTAACATTCGCATTGGTATTTATAATCTACAAGACCTAGCCCTTGATTGTTTGCGGCAACAAGTAGTCCTTGTTCCGCAAGAAGCTCATTTTTGGAGTCGCTCTATTATTGATAATTTTCGGTTAGGTTCTCCTCACGTCACTTTTGAGCAAATTGTCGATGCTTGCCAAATTGCTGAGGCAGACGATTTTATAAGTAAACTACCTGAAAAATATCAAACTGTATTAGGTGAATTTGGGTCAAATATTTCTGGTGGACAACGGCAAAGATTGGCTATAGCTAGAGCCATTATCAACGATCCACCAGTTTTGATTTTAGATGAATCAACAGCTGGACTCGATCCAGTTAGTGAAGCTCAAGTTTTGAATCAGCTATTGTTGCATCGCCAAGGCAAAACTACGATTTTGATTAGCCACCGTCCGAGAGTAATTGTCCGTGCTGATTGGATTGTGCTATTAAATCAAGGCAAATTACAAATCCAGGGAACTGTGGAAGATTTGCGTGCCCAACCAGGAAACCATTTAGACTTTTTAACTCCTTAATTAAACTGATGGGCTTTTTAGCATTTTTCAGGTATTTAGACCACAACTTAGACGGGGAATAGAGAGTGGTGTCAATACTGCATAGATTTTGCCTAAAAAATAGAAATGTGTAGCGACTGTTTTAAAAGTCAAGCTACACCTACGCACCTGTGTACTCGATCGCGGCGCGATAAAGTTTGAAGTACCTCGAAACGACTTTTAAGTACCTCAAAACGACTTTGGAGTACCTCAAAACGACTTTGGAGTACCTCGAAACGACTTTGGAGTACCTCAAAACGACTTTTAAGTACCTCAAAACGACTTTTAAGTACCTCAAAACGACTTTTAAGTACCTCGAAACGACTTTTAAGTACCTCAAAACGACTTTTAAGTACCTCGAAACGACTTTGGAGTACCTCAAAACGACTTTTAAGTACCTCAAAACGACTTTGGAGTACCTCAAAACGACTTCGAGGTATCTGTTTTACAAATATTCTTAACCGAGCAGTCTTGATATCCATCCTTGCTGCGAGTAAGTCGATTTAAGCGTGGGGTAATAATTACTAATTACGTAAATTTACGGAGTACGACTTTAGGCAGAATCATCAATTAGGAATCATGTTGACTTACAGTTAGATCCCCAACTTATTAGAGAAATCGGGGATCTTATTATTAATGAATGATTGAAGTTGGTTATAGACAAAGCAAGTCTCAAGCATTACTTTGATGAACTCAAAGCTAAACCTAAATAAATTACTATTTCTTCTAAAGTTTTGGCTGATAATTTTAGACAACAATCTAGCCATTTTTGATTATTTTCCATCAATAAAGGTCATCAACCTTTATTTTTAATAAAACAGTAAATATACTGATGTAATTTTGTGAGTTAAAAACTCTAACCATTGCAACCATTAATCAAAATGCTATATGTCTTTTTTGTTTCTAAACCATGAATTAAATATCACAATTTCCTAAAACAAGGCTATTTGTCAGGAAAATGAGATATTGGTACTGAGGGATTCATAAAAACTTATTTAATAAAATCTTTTGTATATATATACTTGTCGTTAAGAAGTATTAAGAAATTCTTATTAAAGAATATTGCAATAGCTTGATTTAATTGCTAACGTGTGTATGACAGCGATGCTGATGAACGCTCGGATCTAGGAGAAATAAAATCTATGAGCTATATCTATTCAGCCAAGTGTGTTAGGCTTTGACGGGTTCAAAACGAGAAATTTCTGCCTCATATAGACAACTATGAGGGATTGCAGATTAACCAAGAAATGTCTCGTTGCTAAAGGCTTAGTTTCAGTTTGATTTCAATTGCGATTGATTATTTGTCTTACTTTGTGCCGACAAGTGAGTAGTTTTTGCTTGTGTGTATCGGCAATAACGAGGAGTTTGGTAAGACTTAAATTTTGGAGAATAAAACTAATGGAGATTCAAGGTAAAGTTGCCCTAATTACAGGGGCTTCGCGTGGAATTGGACGAGCGATCGCCATCGAATTAGCGCAACAAGGCATCAAGCGGATGATATTGGTAGCACGCGATCGCCGCAAGTTACTAGAGGTAGCCAACGAAATCGAGGCGATGGGTACGGAAGCTGCGATCGTGGCTTTAGATTTAACGCAGACAATAGAAGTGAATATCGCTGTTGCCCAACTCTGGCGCAATTATGGACAGATTCACCTGCTGGTTAATTGTGCGGGAGTCGCATACCAAAGTTCATTTCTGCAATCTAAAATGCCTCAAGTTCAAGAAGAAATTTCTGTGAACTTGTTAGGAATGTACAACCTCACTAGTTTGATTGCTCGACGCATGGCCAGCCAAAAACAAGGGACAATTGTCAATGTATCGAGCTTGATGGGGAAAGTTGCAGCACCAACGATGGCGACATACTCAGCAACCAAGTTTGCCATCTTAGGATTTACCCAAGCCTTGCGCCAAGAATTAGCCGAACACAATATCCGCGTCATTGCATTACTGCCTTCCCTGACAGACACAGACATGGTGCGCGACTTAAAATTATTTCGCTGGGCGATCCCCATGACTCCCCAGCAAGTAGCTAAAGCACTCGTCACCGGAATGCAGAATGATTCATCAGAAATTTTAGTTGGATGGCAAAGTCATTTAGCCGTGTTGTGTCAACGCCTCGCCCCTTGGTTGTTAGAGCTAATTTTACGATTAGCAACACCGCCAGCACCAAGCAAACAACGGCTGATTGAAAAACTTATCCCTTCGCGTAGCGTTTCGTAGATAAGGGAAGACACCGAGAGCGATCGCTGACTCAGCATTCCTGAATAAACTTCTTTGAAATCTTCAGTTGTTTGGCTTTACCCTTGTGCAAAAAAGTAAGGCTCGCAGTGCCAAGAAAAGCTAATAAGCTGAAAGTAGAAGTAGATTCAGGAACAGACTTGGAATTCTCAATTTTGATAACTTGTCCAAGTCCAGGGCGATCGCCTTGGTTTGTCACGTAAATAGCATCATCAGCACCAATAGTCAAAGCAGTAGGAGACTCTAATCCATTGCCACTAAGAATAGTTGTGCGAGTCCCATCAGGAGCTATTTTAATTACCGAACCATCTAGATTACCTTTCCAGAGTGACTGATTGGCGTACTGTAAAGCATATAAATTACCTTGACTATCAAAATCTAAGTCAGTAAGTTGAGTAAATCCATCGCTATAAACTGTTGGTTTATTATCAGCACCAACTCGATAGATTTTTGCTTCACCTTCGGGAAAAGGAAAACCAGTTAATTGGCTAATATAATAAGCGCCATCTGGGCCTTTGGCGACATTTGTCGGTACTGCTTGGATTTCAAATGGCGATGACGATGGGCCAGTGGGGAAAATTGGATTAGTTAATGTCTGCCGGGGAATTGTGGCGATCGCTTTCAAATTACTTCCATCAGTCCCTACAGTGAGTAACTCATTAGCACCAGCATCAACTGCAACAATCTTATTTCCATCTAAAAGAATAGAGAAGGGATTGCTAATTACATCGCCTCCATCAGGATTATTTGCAAGTTCATAATTAGCTAAATCAGTCACACTAGTCCAGGAATTTGTATTGAAATTAGCAGTGATGATTTTTCCTAAATCAGTGTTACCTAATGTGGCGCGAAATGTGGGATTTGAACCATACCCAATTGCAATATAAGGCTTGCCAGTAGCATCAAATTTTATATCTTGAGGCCCAGAAGTATCAGTACCATCTGGTAATGCTAAAGAAGGAAGTCCTGTCAGTATACGTTGTTGCGTACCATTTCCAATTTTGGTTACTGCACCAGTTGTGCCATAACATAAAGATTGGTTTGCAACGCTCGGTGAAGGAACACAAGCTCCACTGCCGCCTGTTCCTGCTTCTGTAACGTAGAGACTTCCATCAGGAGCAAAACTTAGACCCCGTGGATTATTAAGACCATCGGCAATTACTGAAAATGATGCCGCTTCTGCTGCTTTCATTCCCGAAAAAGCAGCAATACAAACACTCAAAAATGTAATTCCAAATTGTTTTAGTTTCATGAGACTCCTCCTAAAATTAAATTTGCGTAAGCATAGAAGAGAAAATTTTATGTTGATAAATAATAATATTTAATGTGTATACTTTCTGTGGATTTCACAGTTTATTAAAAGAGGGAAACAGATGCAAACCCAGAAAGCCAGATGAAATCTGAATTTCTGAATTTTGAGTTGTATCATACCATTTCCAAAAATCTTTGCAACATCATGAATTGGCTATAGGGGCGTACAGATGTACGCTTATAGCAACAAAATTAAATAGGATTACTGGATATGTTCTAACGCTTTTTATACAAGTGTGAGAATCGAACTGTTGAATTATAGTGCGGGACTACAAGACGATCGCAGTTTGCATCAATACATAAAGTTGCAGTTCAGAAATTGCTGGGCGATCGCATAATTAGACATACCTTGTTTCGGAGCAATCAGAAATGCTTTCTTCCCCCACAACCCTGACTCCTTTGCCCGAAATCATTGATGGCTTACCGAATATTTCTGGTTGGGAAACAGAGGTTCTCTCTGTAGTTAACCAAGATCGACCAGTATTTTTACCAACCACGAATATTCGTTTAGAAGATGTAAATGCTGTGTTTGCGATCGCTTTACACATGCACCAGCCAACTATACCTGCTGGAAATGGTGGTACACTCATCAGCAATCTGCAATATATGTTTGAACATCCCCATGAAGGGGATAACCACAATGCCGATCCTTTTGCCTATTGTTACAGCCGGATGGGAGACTTCATCCCGGAACTTGTAAGTCAAGGTTGCAATCCGCGTGTGATGTTGGATTACTCTGGTAATCTGCTGTGGGGACTACGGCAAATGGGACGCGGTGATGTTCTCGATAACCTTAAACGGATTACTTGCGATCGCACCTACCAACCTTATGTAGAATGGC
This sequence comes from Nostoc sp. DSM 114160, assembly GCF_053470305.1. Taxonomy (NCBI): domain Bacteria; kingdom Bacillati; phylum Cyanobacteriota; class Cyanophyceae; order Nostocales; family Nostocaceae; genus Nostoc; species Nostoc sp. DSM 114160. Next base: position 1,476,795 of record NZ_JBPFGO010000001.1, read on the forward strand.
TGGGTACAATGTGGAGTCATGCAGTTATTCCTTCCACACCCATAGCAGATATTAAATTGCAGATCGTTGCATGGCAACATCACTTTGCGGCAATTTTTGGTTGGGAAGCATTAGCGCGAGTCAAAGGATTTTCGCCCCCAGAAATGCACCTACCAAATCACCCCGATGCTCTCTTTGAATTTGTGAAAGCGCTGAAAGAATGTGGATATCGCTGGCTACTTGTTCAAGAACATTCTGTAGAAACTCTTACTGGTCAATCTCTCACTTATAAACATTTACCACATCGTCTAATTGCCCGGAATTCTCAAGGCGAAACAATTAGCATCACAGCTTTAATTAAAACCCAAGGTTCGGATACTAAATTAGTTGCTCAGATGCAGCCTTATTATGAAGCAAAAACATTATCCAAACAACAAATTGGGGATGTATTTGTGCCACCAATAGTTAGCCAAATTGGCGATGGTGAAAATGGCGGCGTGATGATGAATGAATTTCCGAGCGCTTTTAAACAAGCTTGGTGGGATATGGTAAATAATGGGGGAGGAAAATCAGGTGTTGTTGGTGTGTGTGGTACAGAATATTTAGAATTAATCGAAGCAGCAGGATGCACACCTGAAGATTATCCAACTTGTCAGCCAGTGGGACAACATCAAATTTGGCAGCGAGTTTTACCAGAGAATATTCAACCGGAAGCTGTAGAGAATGCCATTCAAGAATTAAAGCAAATAAACTCTAATTTTCATCTAGATGGAGCCTCGTGGACAAATCATATCAGTTGGGTAAAAGGATATGAAAATGTGTTGTCTCCCATGTATCAATTAAGCAGTTTATTTCATCAAAAGATCGATCCATTACTGCAAACTGACTCAGCAGAACCGATTACTAGACAATCTCAATACCGTAACGTTCTCCTACATAATCTTTTGCTGCAAACCAGTTGTTTTCGTTATTGGGGACAAGGCGCTTGGACTGATTACGCGCGGGAAATTTATCAACGTGGCGAAAGCTTACTGCAAAAGACATTTTAATTAATGGATGTTTAGGGACTTCCAAGAAATAAATTATCCAATCTTGTGGGGTGGGCGCTCATGTTGCCCACCCCACAATAAGTAATTTGTCTCGTTCCCAGTCTCAGACTGGGAATGCCGTTCTACAGGCTCTGCCTCCCTTGCTGGCGGCTCTGCCGCCAGGAGCAGCATTTCTAGCCTCTGGCTGTAAACGAGGTTTTAAAAGGGTTTGCGCTTAAGTTGACACCAATGGCAAGATGCCTACCCCACAATAAGTAATATCATGTCCGGTTAAAGACTTATCATTAAGACCGCAGGGGGCAGGGGGAAAGAGGTTTTCCTGGTTTTTGCACAGATGCGGGAATCATAACTAATTAGGCGGACATGATATAATTGAGTATTTTGTTATTTGGAAGTCCCTTAGCCGTAACGCACTGTATTTCTTGGTGCGTTACGCCTGTTTTAACGCACCCGACAAATTAATGCTTGCTGAATCTACCAAAATAAATACGCGATATACCGAAATGAGAAAGTAATCAAGCATTTTGAGAAAGCAATATGCCTTTTTGCTTGCTGAATCTACCGAAATGAGAAAGCATTTAAGCTTTTTGATAAAGCAATATGCCTTTTTGCTTGCTGAATTTACCGAAATGAGAAAGCATTTAAGCATTTTGAGAAAGCAATCAAGCATTTCGAGAAAGCATTTAAGCATTTTCCTTAACGAATTTAGTCAAAAGATGAAGTTAAAGTGAACTTACTGAAAATATTCCTTATAATTTCGATGCCAAAGTAAATATTGGGTTTTATCCTTGAACACAACCTACAAATAAATAGACCTCTTGCAAAAGTATTTTTGCAAGAGGGGGGGGGAAAGGTAAAAAGTTAAAGGGAAAGGGTTTTTCTTACCCCTTACCCCCTTTCTCTTTTCTCGACTTCTGCAATAAGTCTAATAGATAAACAAGAGGTTTAGAACCTATTTATAAAGTAAAATATTAAGTAGGTGTGTTACGGCTATGCAAGGATTTGGGAGTTTAAAAAAGTGTTATAGTAATGCTTAACGTATCCCACAATTTAATGTTTACTAAAGCAAGTAAATTAGTTTTTCAATAGGCAGTATCAATGAAAAATATTTATGAAATTTTAGAAATGATTAAACCAAGACCAGCAATGTATTTAGGACAGCGTTCCTTAACTGCGTTAGATGGATTTATTGGTGGCTATTCTTGTGCTCTGGCGCAAAATGGGATCTTTTATGGAGAAGAGACACCTCCTTTTACACAGTTACCACGACTGGGTAGCTCGATATTATAAATGGAATGAATCAACAGCAGGATGGAAAAATATCATTCTCCAAGAAGTTGGAGACGAAGCAAAAGCATGTGATGTATTCTTTGAACTCTTTGAATTATTTAAGCAAAGATTTCCTGTACCCAAGTATCGTGTTTTTTTAAATCAAAACCATAAATATACTGGAGCTATATATCGACGTATATGTATAGATGGGATAGAAAAAGACTTAGATCCACCTAAAGAAATTAGAATTGTGCAATATACAACAGATGCTGGCTTTTACCGTTTCGATGTATCACAAGCTGGAGAAATTACTGAAATTGGCTATTTTGAAACAGAAAAGTTACTTATGGAACAAGTTAATATAGAGTTTCAAGTTTCTTTGGATGAATGGGAAACCTTAAATACTATTTAATTCTTTGTCTCTTAAACTGATAAAAGAATAATTTAAACACAAATAAATGCTGATTTAAAAATCAGTATTTTAACAATTATTGATTGGAAAATGTTCACATTTAGCTTATTTTCCTAAAAGCATATTGCTACACCAAAGGTAACAATATTTCAAATTTTGTACCTATACCAGCTTGTGAATGAAAATTTAATTTACCACCATGTCTCACAGTGATAATTCGATAACTTACTGCTAAACCAGTATTTTTACCATTCTTTGTTTCCAGAGAAAAAGACTCCGTAATTTGTTGTTGTAATTCTTCAGACATTCCAGAGCCATTGTCAGCAATGCGAATCAAAACCCAGCGAGAATCTGGTGCATCTGGGTTGCTTGCTTCTTGTGATATAACTTCTGTGGTAATCTCAATTCGGGGTTTTTGAACAGTTTTTGTCTCTTCTAAATGTAACTGCTGTCGCACTCCTTCATTGAGTAAAATATCTACAACTTCACTTAAAATACTCATCAAAACCTGGTTTAATTGCCCCATAAAGCAATATACTGGGGGTAATTGACCGTAGTATTTGACGATTTCAATTTCTCCTTGAAGACGGCTATTAATTAATAAAATAATACTATCGATACAAGCGTGTAAATCTACGGGCTTAGGAAAAAGTTCATCAATATGACAGAAGTTTTGCAAGCTAGTAACGAGTTTTTTTAATCTTTCCGCTCCCGTGCGAATACTAGCAAGCGATCGCGATAAATCTTGTTCTAAAAAATCAAATTCAATTTCTTCTTTAATTTGGTTAATTGCCGGAGAAACTGATGGTAACTCTTGCTCGTAAGCTGCGATTAGTTTGAGTAAATCTTGACTGTAGTTTGAAACATAAATTATGTTACCCCAAATAAAACCCACTGGGTCTAAAATTTCGTGGGCTACACCGTCTACTAAACGCCCCAAATTTGCCATCTTATCATTTTGAATCATTTGGGCTTGACTGCGTTCGTACCGGATCAGATTGTCGATTCCCCGAATTTGCCAAGAAATAATATTCAATTCTTGGACATCTAATAATCTATAAGCACCAGATTGGGTTTCTACTACAATTGGTTCTGCTAATAATTCTGGCGATCGCTTTAAGCTCAGTTGCATTGTAGTTAAAATCGATGTTGTATCAGCAACCACCAACATCGGTGTCCGCACATAGCTGTAGAGAACAGCTAATGGTTGCTGAACAAATAACTCTTGTCCGAATGGACGAATCAAAAATTCCAGTAGTCGCCGCCGCGAAATCATCCCAATAAACTGTCCCTGTTCTACCAAAATTACTCCTGGTAGTAGGGGGTATTTGTCCAAAAAACTAGCCACTTCCATCCCGGTGTGGCTAATTTCCACCGAGAAATTATACATTGGTAGTTCTTGGAGGGTTGAATCTAAACCAAGATCGCGATCGCTACCCTCAGACAAAAATGGCGGTGAAATTTGGCAACTGAATTCTTCTGGCACTAGACACCCTGATTTTTTCAAAGACAGGTAAAGAATAAGTTAATATTTTACATTCTGCCACCCTCAAAATCTGGTTTTAGTTTAGGTATGTAATAAAACCAAGGGTCTATCAAGCTGAAAATATTTCTCAGGCGACTGAAAGTAATTGGCGTGCAATTTATCATCTGGGTGGAGAATATTGAGAAAGCGATGTCTACGACGGTCACTGAGCGCAGCCGTTCGCGCAGCGTCTCGTAGAGAAGTGCGGGCTACGCAAGCTAAACTAAAAATAACCTTTACCAAGAGTGCAAAGGTAGCGTTATGACCTCTATAACCAATCCACCCAACGCCCTCGCTCCTTTCCCTTTCCCGGATCATACTCAACTTCCTGAGTCCAATGGTACGTTCGTGAAAAATTGGCAAGAGCATCCCCAAAGCCTCCTACTAACTGACTCTATTACACCCCTCCTCAAGCAATTAAATCCTGAAGGTGAATACTGTATAGGGCAAGACTTAGGGATTTACTGGCGGTTGACCGATCCCCTTGAAAAAGGCGCGGAAGCACCAGATTGGTTTTATGTCCCGAATGTACCATTTTTGCTCAATGGACAAACCCGACGTTCTTATGTGATGTGGCGAGAGTTTATTGCCCCGTTGATTGTCTTAGAATTTGTCTCTGGGGACGGAAGTGAAGAACGAGATAAAACTCCTTTGAAGGGTAAATTTTGGATTTATGAGCAGGTGATTCGTCCTGCCTTTTACGGCATTTATGAAGCGAGTAAAGCCAGCCTAGAAGTTTATCATCTAATTGAAGGACAGTATCAAGTTTTACCAGCAAATGAACGAGGACATTATCCTATAGTTGCTTTGGGTGTTGAATTAGGCTTATGGCAGGGAACATATCAGAATGTAGAATTACCCTGGCTGCGTTGGTGGGATTTACAAGGTAATTTGTTGTTGAGTGGCGATGAAAGAGCAGAACAAGAATCCCAAAGAGCAGAACAAGAATCCCAAAGAGCCGAACAAGAATCCCAAAGAGCAGAACAAGAATCCCAAAGAGCCGAACAAGAATCCCAAAGAGCCGATCGCCTAGCTGCCCAATTGCGATCGCTCGGCGTTGAACCAGAAATCTAATACCGTACTACAAACTACGAATTACGTTAGCGACGCAGAAGCCTCATTACGAATTACGAATTACGAATTAAAAAAGGGCTGGTGTAAAAGAGTCATCTGTGGCTTAATTTGTTTAGACACAAATTTTACTGCTAGCAGGGTAATCACGATGACAAATAGACCTCCTTCCGAACCGGAGTCATCCCCAAAAACGGCCCTTGGCTTTGATGAATTTATAGCCATTTTGGTTGCCTTCACCACTATCGGAGCGATTCTTTTTTGGTCATTGTCCCGCAGAGATTCTAGCTGGAACTTAAACGGATTGCTGTTGCCTTCCTCCACTCTATCTCCTAGCGTTCAACCAAATCAAGTATTGCCCTCTCCTACTGGCAAGGTAGAACCTTATACAGTCCCCAACAACGTTTTGCCCTATTCTTCACCTGAAGCTGTTGTTGAACCCAAGACACCTTCATTCCCAACTAACAGCGCAACTCCTTACCGCGCAACGTTACCATCTATTCTGGTAATCCCAACTCAATCCCCACAACCACAAAGACCTATATCTCCTGCAACAGAACTTGAGTCATCACTCAAATCATCAGCGTTGCCTTTAGTAACTCCGGCAAAACCAAAATCAATCATTCCGCCGCCAATTGCATTTAACGATGTGCCTAATGACTTTTGGGGTAGGCGTTTTATAGACGTTCTTTCTGCCCGTGGGATTCTCAAAGGGTTTCCTGATTATTCTTTTAGACCAAATCAGCCTGTAAACCGCGCTGAATTTGCTGCCATACTAGAAAAAGCTTTTGACCAAGAACCGTCTAAGACTGCGATCGCATTTCAAGATGTACCAACAAAATTCTGGGCAACTTCAGCAATTGACCAAGCCATCAGTGCGGGATTTCTCAAGGGCTACCCGAAAAAAACCTTCAAACCACAACAAAATATTTCACGAGTGCAAGTTTTAGTTGCCCTTGTCAGTGGGTTGAATTTAAAAGCACCCACTTCTCCAAATCAGATTATCAGTGTCTATAAAGATGCTAAAGACATTCCATCTTATGCTGTAGGCAAAATTGCTGCTGCTACAACCAATGGTCTGGTAGTTAACTATCCAAATCCTCAAGTCCTCGATCCCAACAAAGTAGCTAGTCGCGCGGAAGTGGCGGCGATGATTCATCAAGCTTTAGTCAAACGGGGCAAACTGGCGGCAATTACATCTCCGAATATAGTGCGTAGGGCTAGCCCGCCGCAGGTATCGCCTAAAATATCTCCAGAACTTCCACAGACTCCAAAACCGAACCCAAAAGTTAAATTGCCCACCGGAGGTTCGCCTCAACAATAATTATTAATTTGTAATTAAACCAAGGATCGCAGGAAGCGACTTCTACGGGTACTAGCGTTATGGGTGTAGTCTTGATATTACAAATTCTTAGAGATTTTATCAGGAACTTTGAGAGAAGACTGGACACCGACTTCCGGCGTCCAGTCTTCAGGAATTTGGAATTAGAGCGTACTTCTACAAAGAGCAAGCTATGCGTAGCGTCTCATAGAGAAGCGATAAGATATTAAGCTTCTGGAATTTGTTTGCCGACAACTTGTGATTTAAGAGTGGTGATTTCACTCGTTAACTCTTTCCTGGTTGAGGCTTTGAGTAAATAACGGTAAACAAACCAGGCAGAGTAACCAATACCGATCAGCTCAAAAGTAGGTGCTACCAAAGGGATATCATTCAAAGCATCTAATATTGCCAAGAGTACTTTAACGGCAACAATTGATCCTACAATCAAACCAACTGTTACCAGGGGTTGCTTATATTGATTAAAGAAGCTTCCCAGATAATCTGGTAATGTTGCTAAAAAGGTAGAAATTTGCTCCCCGTATTTTAGCCATTCATCTTGAGACTGTGCCGGAGGCTGGAGTTTGGTGATGGTTCCCGTTTGGCTGTTGATCTCTGCCACTGTAGTTTCTTTAGATGGGGTTTCGGTAAATTCTTGTTCTGGCATTTTCACTCCTATTAATTTGACAGTTGAGTTTTTCTAATCTGGATAATTACAACCAAAAGATTGTTGATTAGGTAATGTACTTGTGAATCAGTACAATTTGGTGAAAGGCACAAAAAGATTTTAGTGTCCTATAACCATAGTTGCCCCATACTATCTACTGCATCAACTACAAGATAGACAGTCAGTAGGAGAATAGAACTCAGAAGGCAGCAGGATGTATTATAATCAACTTCCTGAGTTCTATTTTTGGAATCAACTGGAATCCTCAGGTTGTGATTATCCCATTCTGTGTCATTTGCTCATAATCGTACTAAATCTAAGTACAAATTATGCAAAAATCACTCCACTTCTCATTTATATAAGCCTAGAAGCCGATTTTATCCGATATTAAAGCTATCTTAAGCCGCGTTCGTCAATTCACGCATTCGTATTGATATTAATACGTAATAAATTTTTTTGTGCGTTCATATAGACTAGACTTTTAACCTGTTTTATGATAATTGTGCCTGGAATGTGGGAGCAGGGGAGCATACTTCTCTACGAGAGGCTACGCCAACGACTACGCTCAGTAACCAGGGGGGCAGGGGGACAAGGGGACAAGGGGACAAGGAGATAAACAAAACTCTTAACTCTTAACTCTTAACTCAGCACACAGCACTCAGCACTCAGTACTCCCAACGCCCTGTTTGGCCAATCCCCAATCCCCAATGTCCCATCCCCAACAAGTATAAAACCTTTTGTTTTTTTCCTGATTGTATTAATTTTATAAGGAAGCAGTAAGGTAGAGTAGTGGCTTAAGCGATCGCAAGAACTCATTGCTTGCTATCAACTGCATATTGTGGAAAGTAGTGTAGTAGTAAGGAGAAGACGCTCTCAGGTGGGTCTTTGGTGGAGGAAATTATATCGTCGATCCTAAAAAAAGTCAGTTATTTTAAACTAGTAATTATACTTAGATAAATAGTTGGAAAATTTACTTATATAATTTAAGGTGGTACTAATTATCTAGCAAGCAATGATTTGCTCTTGCGATAAAAGAAGATAATGTAGATGTTAATGACTAATTAAGGTATTTTGACAATCTAAACTAATTTGATTATTTTTGCGGGAAGGCAAGGAGGTTTGAGAAATGCCGACTCAAAAGCCAACCCCTATCTACAGCAGTTCAGAAAGCAAAAAAGTGTCAGCCGAAGAGCCATCGACAGACGAACTCCCAACTATAGAATTTCCTTCACGAGGGAAACTCAAAGCTAGTTCTTGGCGTATCCATCAAAAAATTGGTTATGGGTACTTTGTAGCTATTGGAATTGGCTTTTTTGGCTCACTGACTGGGTTAGTGATTGCTAATTACTACCGAGGAAGGGAAGTTAGACAATTCAATCAAGCTTATGAACAAGGACAACTACTGAGTAATTATAAAGATGCAGTAGTAGGGGCGCAATTACATAGTTATAACCTAGTTGCTGTATTAGAAAATTCACAACAACTGCAAAGCAAAAAAGCTGATTTTCTGGAAAATGTTGAAAAAGCCAAGCAACTAGAGTCAAAAATTGGCGGATTTATCGATAGTAAACCTAAAAGACTAGCAGCAACAAGTTCAACTTTACAGACATTATTGCTGGATTATAAGACTAATTTAAAAGCCTACGTTGACCAAATCGAGGTCGTCTTACAGAAAATTGACTCCCCAAAAGTGCAGCCTCAGAAAATTTCTTCGGCCCGATCGCAGTTATTAACAATAATGCGTGGTGAAACAGCCATGCGCCTAGACCAGCTTTCTCAAAGCTTGACTAACATCCTGCAAACTGCCCAAGATCAAGAGCAAGAAAGGCAAAATGCCGTTGAGCAGGCGAGAATAGTTGAACGGTTGATCGTGATCGTGAGTATGCTGGTTTCGGTAGCGATCGCAGCGATTGTAGCTTGGCGTACTAGTCGAGCGATCGCTGAACCAGTTATCACTGTAACCCAGGTAGCTGAACAAGTTGCAAGGAAACATAATTTTGATTTGCGAGCGCCTGTTACCACTGAAGATGAAATTGGGCTACTTGCCAAATCTCTAAATCGTCTGATTGAGCGCGTATCTGAGCGAACAAAAGAACTACAACAAGCTAAAGAATTAGCCGAAGCTGCTAGCAAAGCAAAAAGCATATTTTTGGCCAATGTCAGCCACGAATTACGCACACCGTTAAATGCTGTCATTGGCTTAAGCCAACTACTAGAAGACGACGCTACCGATCTTGGTTTATCGCCAGACTTTATCACCGACTTAGAAACAATTAACGCTGCTGGTAAGCATCTACTGCACTTGATTAACGAAATCCTCGACTTGTCAAAAATTGAAGCGGGGAAAATGACCCTGTATCCTGAGACATTCGAGATTGCCACGCTGATTCATAACGTTGTTCTCACAGTCAAACCAGCTATAGAAAAAAATGCCAATATTTTAGAAGTCAATTTTGATGAGCAACTTGGCACAATGTACGCCGATCAAACTAGGATGCGGCAGGTATTGTTAAACTTACTCAGCAACGCCAGTAAATTTACTACAAACGGCAAGGTAACGCTGACAGTCAACATAGAAAAGGATGAATTTCGACCGGAAGCTCCTTTGGGCAGCATTATTTTCACCGTTACCGACACAGGTATTGGTATGTCTAACCGTCAACAGCAGCAGTTATTTCAACCTTTTACCCAAGGTGATACTTCAACGACGAAAAAGTATGGAGGTACAGGACTGGGTTTGGCAATTAGCCGCCACTTTTGTCAGATGATGGGTGGTGAAATTATTGTCAAAAGTCAGCCAGGAATTGGTTCTACTTTCACTATTCGTCTGCCAATGACTGTGCAGGATTGAATGGGGGATTGGGGATTGGGCATTGGACATTGGGGATTGGGCATGGAAAAGAGACAAGGTAGACAAGGAAGAGGGGGAAGACTTGGGAGAGATTTGTTCAATAATTCCCCCTTGTCCCCCTGCTCCCTGCTCCCTGCTCCCTTGCTCCCTGCTCCCTGCTCCCTGCTCCCTGCTCCCTGCTCCCCTGCTCCCTGCTCCCGTTTCCCCTGAATTAAGTAATGATACTCACCCTCCCTGTATCCAAGTCGTAACGTCCTCCGACAATTTTCAATTTGCCTGACTCCACCTGCTCAGTTAAAAGCTTTGAGCGCTTCAATCGTTCAATTTGATATTGCACGTTTGCCACCACAGCATTTTCAACTGCATCGCCCGACTGATCTTTGACCTTTTCCACTGCTGGCTTAATTGCCTTCACAAAAGTACTAATATCACCGAGTAACGATTCGTTTTGGACAGCTGCGGTTACTGCGCCACAACGCTCATGACCCCATCACCATCAGCAGTGGAGAACCTAATAAGACAACTGCATATTCAATACTGCCGATCGCTTCATGTGTGGCAATATTTCCGGCAATCCGAACATCAAAAATGTCTCCAATGCCTTGATCGAAAACAATTTCTGCGGGTACTCGTGAATCCGCACAACTAAGAATAGTTGCAAATGGATGTTGAGCTTGAGCAACTTCGTGCAGCCGCAGCTCAGATTGATCGGGGTATTGGGGATGATGAGCGACAAAGCGCTGATTTCCGTCAATCAGCTTTTGCAATGCTGCATCGGGACTGAGAGATTCAGGGGAAGTTGAGGGAATTTCGGCAGCTTTAGCCTGTTCTACCCGCCAAAGTAAATCGCTGGCAGATAGCATCATCCCACACGCCCCGGTCATTCCTAACTTCAAAAAGTCACGACGTTCTATGAAATGCTTCATTGAATTTATCACTCTCTTAAGTAAGTCGGCGGGAAAAAATCAAATTATATGAAGAAAAATTAACTAGCCTACAACCCTCTTTCCTCCTGCCTCCAGCAAGAACTGCCTTCTGCTTTATCCCAACTACAAATATTTACGCCAACCTACTTACATCGACGCAACACATCTGACAGAGCGAATCTCCATTACATCGGAAACGTAACAAGTACCTCCGAACTTATTAAGGACTGGTTTGATATTTTCGACAACACGCTTGAGTTGTTCTGGCATACAAAACGCGAGGATGTAAACATTATCAAGCATGGTCATGTCTAAATCTTCTGTCGTTCCTCGTAATCCTTTACCAACAACATTTCGGATTACGGCATGGTTATGTACACCCGACTTGTCTAAATTATCTAAAATTTTGGCAAGCTCAAAGGAGTTAGCGATAATTTCTATCTTTTTAACTACGTGCATATTATTACCTCCAAAATAGGTTAATTCCGTAGAGATATAACGGAATTCCCACAATAATATTGAACGGGAATGTTACTGCTAAAGCGGTTGAAACATACAGGCTGGGATTTGCTTCGGGAACAGTCATCCGCATAGCCGCAGGGACAGCGATGTAAGAAGCACTGGCACACAATACAGCGAACAACAGCGAATCTCCGCGAGGCATACCGATAAATTTGGCGATCGCTAATCCAATTCCTGCATTGAGTATTGGAATTAGTATGGCAAATAAAATCAGGAAAACTCCGGTTTTTTGCAAGTCTTTAATTCTTCTGGCAGCCACTAGTCCCATATCTAGTAAAAAGAAGGTAAGAATGCCATAAAACAATCCTTGAGTAAAGGGTTCTAATACGTGCCAACCACGTTCTCCTGTCAAGACGCCGATTAAGAGGCTACCGACTAGTAGAAAAACTGAACTATTAAGAAATGCTTCTTGCAAAACTTCCGACCAAGCAAATTCTCGCTTTTCATCGGCGGTGAATATACTTACCAAGATCAGACCTACAATGATCGCCGGAGATTCCATCAGGGCCAGAGCTGCTACCATATAACCATCATACTGAATACCAAGCTCAGTGAGAAAAGCACCAGCAGTGATGAAAGTAACGGCACTGATAGAACCATAGGTTGCTGCGATCGCCGCAGCATCGTAAGTATCCAGTTTCCACTTCAGGATAAAAAAGGTGTAAATTGGAACAACACAAGCCATCAACATTGCTGCCAGGAGTGTTAGAATTACTTCCTGATTCAGTCCGCTTTTGATTAGTTCTACTCCTCCTTTAAAACCAATTGCAAACAGCAAATACAACGAAAGCAGTTTGGGTACTGGTGGGGGAATTTCTAAATCAGACTTGACAAAAATAGCAGTCATGCCTAAAAAGAAAAACAGAATTGGCGGATTCAAAATGTTGGATACAACTAAGCTAAAATCCATATCCACCCCTCTTTATACTTGTGAAACCTACAATTCAAGAAATTTTTCATCTTTAAAAATTTAACGGTTCAATGATGATGTATCTGGTATTGTTACCTAATGTAAATTGGGTACTCAAAGAGTGAATAGTCTTATTGGTGACTATACTTTCTGTTAGGTATTACAGTGTTTTTCAAGCAAATAAACCACGGTCTAGGAAACATTGTCATGTCCCCACAAAAACGTATTGGGGCAATTTATTAATTTAATTGCCCCTACTGTTGACAACAGAACAAGTTAGAGCTTGCTCACGATGTTTTGATGTTTGATTCCCCGTGGCTGATTTTACGACACAACGCACCGGAATAACTAGTGGCTAAGTTTTCTACGTAGAAAAATTAACGTATTGTTATGGCAATTATGAATTGCCCCGACAATGTTGTGGTCGATGTTTCGCGGATTTTTGGCATAAATCCGATAAAGATGATACCTGACAATCTTTGTTGACCAAGTTTCGTTAGGATGTTGTAATCTGGGCAATAGCGACTTTCTATTGATGTGACCCCAGGCGTAGGCGTAGCCCGCACTTCGGCTGCGCTCAGTGACCGTCGGAGACATCGCTTTTTCACATCTATGACAACAACCATCGACTTTCTCAGTCACCTTAACCCCAGCCAACGTCAAGCTGTCGAACACTACTGCGGCCCGTTGCTAGTTGTTGCTGGCGCAGGTTCCGGTAAAACACGAGCGCTGACTTATCGCATTGCAAATCTAATTTTGAAACACCGTGTCGATCCAGAAAATATCCTGGCGGTTACTTTTACCAATAAAGCCGCGCGGGAAATGAAAGAACGGATTCAACGCTTGTTTGCCGAACAACTGGCGATGAAACAACACGGTCAGCGATTGGATTTGTTGACAGAATACCAACAAACGCTACTGCGATCGCAAGTTTACAAAGATACGATTAAAGACTTATGGTGTGGCACTTTCCACAGTCTCTTTTCTCGCATTCTCCGCTTTGATATTGAAAAATACGTAGACGAAAAAGGACGCAAGTGGAATCGCAATTTTTCTATCTTTGATGAATCAGATGTAATAAGTTTAATAAAAGAAATCGTTAACAAAGAACTAAATTTAGACGATAAGAAGTTTGATGCTCGCTCTGTCCGCTACGCTATTAGTAACGCCAAAAACCAAGGCTTTTCACCCCAAGAATTTGAAAACGAGCAACCCAATTATCGCGGCCGGGTAATTGCCGATGTTTATAATCGCTATCAAAATAAATTAGCAGAAAATAACGCTTTGGATTTTGACGATCTAATTCTCGTACCTACTAGATTATTTCAACAAAATGAACAAGTATTAGGTTATTGGCATCGTAAGTTTCGCCATATTCTCGTAGATGAATATCAAGATACTAACCGAACTCAATATCAACTTATTCATTTATTGGTAACTAATGGTGAAACCAAAAAGAGTGAATGGGAATGGGAAAATCGCTCAGTTTTTGTAGTTGGTGATGCAGACCAATCTATTTACAGTTTTCGCATGGCAGATTTCACCATTTTGCTGGAATTCCAAAATAACTTTGGTGATGGTTTAGCAGATGATGATACCCGCACAATGGTAAAACTTGAGGAAAATTATCGTTCTTGTGAAAATATTCTGCAAGCAGCTAACGAACTGATTGAAAATAACACCCAACGAATTGATAAAATTCTCAAACCGACGCGGGGGCCGGGCGAGCAAATTTATTCTCATAAAGCGGATAATGAACTAGAAGAAGCTGACTTTGTAATTCATCAAATTCGCACTTTAGAACAGAAAAATCCTGAATTAAATTGGGGTAGTTTTGCCATACTTTATCGGACAAATGCCCAATCTCGTCCTTTTGAAGAATTGCTAGTTAAATTTCAAATTCCTTACACAGTTGTAGGGGGAATGAGATTTTACGATCGCAAAGAAATTAAAGATGTAGTTGCTTATTTAAGAGCGATCGCTAACCCAGCTGATACAGTCAGTTTATTACGAGTCATCAATACTCCCCGGCGGGGAATTGGCAAAACCACTATTGACGCTTTGGTAAACGCCTCTCAACAACTAGGGACAACTTTGTGGGAAATACTTATCGATGAAACATCAGTTAATACACTAGCTGGACGGGCAACAAAAGCTGTAAATAACTTTGCCGCAATGATTAGCCGTTGGCAAGGACAAGTCGCTACGCTTCCGGTGACAGAGGTTTTGCAAGGAATATTAGAAGACTCTGGTTATGTTCAAGACTTGATGAATCAAGGCACAGATGAAGCCACAGATCGGGTACAAAACGTTCAGGAACTTTACAACGCCGCACTGCAATTTCAAGAAGAAAACGAAGAAATTTCCCTGCGAGATTTTTTAAGTAGTGCTGCCCTCAGTTCGGATTTGGATAACTTAAAAGAAGGGCAGACAGCCGTTTCTTTGATGACTTTGCACGCTTCCAAAGGTTTGGAGTTTCCCGTAGTGTTTTTAGTAGGATTAGAACAAGGGCTATTTCCCGGCTACCGTTCGCTGTCCGATCCGGCATCTTTGGAAGAAGAACGCCGCCTGTGTTATGTGGGGATTACTCGCGCCCAAGAAAGGTTATATTTGTCACACGCGCGGGAACGGCGTTTGTATGGTTCGCGCGAACCTGCGGTGCGATCGCAATTTCTCGACGAATTGCCAGAAGAATTATTAACTACTCAACGCCTGAGTCGTCAAAGTTATACCAAAAGTGCCTCTATTTCTAATGGAAAGCAAGACACGAAGCAGAATTGGCAAGTAGGCGATCGGGTATTACATAAAATCTTTGGTCTTGGTGAAATCACTCATGTTTTTCCAAGGGGTAATAATCTTTCTGTAGCGATTAAGTTTGCTAGTATTGTTTCACCAAAAATTATTGATCCCAGAGTAGCGCAGTTGCAACGAGTAGAGTAAGAGGTTTCTAAACGACCAAATAGACTGACTATACTTTGATGGTGTGTTGCTACAGAACAAGCTGTGTCAACTACAGAAGAAGCATTTATAGCTCCAGAACATACTGTACTAACTAAAACTTGTTCATTTGTAGCTCCAGAACGTGCCGGACTAACTAAAACTTGTTCATTAATAAGTTAGGAAGAAGTTTTATTAACTAAAGCTCCTATTTTACTTATCATTTTTGGACTTTTGATAACTAATCATTAATTTTCTTCAACCCAACTTTAGTTTTACTTATCTAATAACGAGTTATTTGTAACTAAAACACCAACATTTATAAATTGAGCTTAGGTTGTATTAACTCTAGCTTCTTTTGAACTTATCAAAGGATGAGTTTTTGTAGCTTAATTGTTTTTCATATTTCAATTTCTTCAAAGTGTTCAACAGTGGGAAATGGCTCATAAAAATGATGCAGAAGTTTTTTCCACTCTTGATACTCAGCAGAACTTCTAAATCCTACAGTATGAGATTCTAAAGTTTCCCACCTGACAAGTAATAAGTATTTACCTTGAACTTCTATACATTTATGCAATTCATGAGATAAATATCCGTCCATTAAGGAAATAACTTTAGAAGCTTTTTTGAAAGCAGCTTCAAAATCTGATTCCAAACCAGGTTTAACATGAAGCATAACTGCCTCAAGAATCATAAAGTTTTTCGGTGATAATTAAAATAATGTTATATAATATCAATTTACTATTCCCGAAGTACATAGCCCACACCACGCACCGTATGAATCAAGCGTTTTTCATTATTTTCCTCTAGTTTTAAACGCAAGTAGCGGATGTATACTTCGATGATATTGGAATTACCCATAAAGTCGTAACCCCAAACTTTTTGTAGAATTTGGTCTTTAGTAAATACCTGACGGGGATGTGAGAGTATATATTCCAATAAGTCGAACTCTTTAGCGGTTAACTCAATTGCCCGCTTACCCCGGTAAACTTGGCGAGTCCGGTGATTTAAACTCAAGTCTTCAAACTGAAAAATATCTTGATCTGTTTCTTGAGTGCGGCGTAGATGAGCGCGGATTCTAGCTAGCAGTTCCTCTATACTAAATGGTTTGACTACATAATCATCAGCTCCTGCATCCAAACCTGCCACGCGATCGTTAACTTCATCTTTTGCTGTCAGTAAAATTACTGGTATTGAGATACCAGTTGCCCTCAACCTACGACAGATTTCCAAGCCTGACAGCCCTGGAAGCATCCAATCAAGAATGACTAAATCTGGCGATAACTCCCGTGCTAACGTTAAACCAGCGATGCCATCATGTGCCACGCTTATATTGTAACCTTCGCTACTTAGTTCTAGTTCGACAAATCGCGCTAGTTTAACTTCATCTTCAACCAAGAGGATATTTGCTGTCATATTTGTGATTTTAAAGTGTACAGAGTGACAATCAAAGTGTTTACTTTAACCTGACTTTGACTAGCTATGTAAGTAGAGTGATGGTAAACACACTCCCTTCTCCTAATTTTGATTGCACAGATACACTACCCCCCATACCCTCTACAAGTGTTTTAACAATGGATAAACCCAAACCACAACCGCCAGTCGCATGAGAACGGGATTCATCTACGCGGTAAAATCGCTCGAAAATCCGTGTTTGGTGTTGTAATGGAATACCATAACCTTTGTCACAAACTTGAATAATCGCTTTGTCATGAAACTGATTTAACTTTAAAATTATCGGCGTGCTAGCTTCAGAATACTTAATAGCGTTATCAATCAAATTGAGCAATATTTGTTTAAAACGGCTGTAGTCTATTTTAACTTCGATGGGATAAGTTGTTGACTCGATTGTAATTAAGCGATCGCTATATTTTTGCGCCATCACTACGACTTCTTCAACTAAGTCATTCAAGACATAAGATTTCATCTGAAAATTCAAATAACCACTATCTGCTCGTGCTAAATCAAGTAAATCTTGTAGCAAGCGAATGGTACGCTCGGCTTCTGAGGCAGCAGTTTCTAAAGCTTCTTGTTGAATTTCGGTTAAGTTATTCTGCCGTCGCAAGACGCTTTGTAAGTAACCATGTACAATCGTTAATGGTGTGCGTAACTCATGAGAAACATTACTTACAAATTCTCGTTCTTGCTCCCAAGATTGTGAGAGACGCGATAACAACATGGTTAAAGTTTGAGCTAATTCTTTGACTTCGCTGGGTGCATTATCAACATATAGTTGTGCTTGTCCTAAATCTTCTATAGAAATGACAGAAGTCATTTGACTTAGCTGGCGCAGTGGTTGCAAAGAGCGCTTAATATAAAATGCACTTATAGTTATTATTACAATAATTGCCAAAATACAGCTAATATTCAAACTTTGCAGCATTGCCATAAACATTGTCTGTTCGCGAGTAATATCATGCACTACAAATAGCTTACCCAGATACTTACCCTGCACTTGCAAAAGACCACTACTGATAACAAAGTACCTTTGATTAACTTTGTAAATTTGTGGTTTAATCTGTATATTACTAAGGGACATTAACTCAGTCACCGTAGAGTTAGATAACAAATCCAAAGTAGCTGATTTTATCAAAATTTTATTATCAGGACTTTTTAACCATAAAAATAGGTTAGTACTTGCTAAGTTATTAATAGCTTTTTGCAATCCAGTTTCTGGTTGCATCATTTCACTGTAAAGTTGCACATCACGCGGCAACCGCTCAGTGATTTCTTCTATATTATGTTTACGACTATCAATCAAAATTTGCTGCATTTTCCAACTAGTCCATGCAGCAAAACTACCTAATATTAAAGTTGAAAATGTAGCAAGACCAATAGTTAGCCGTAATTGTAATGAAAAAGGATCAAGATTTATCCAAACCTTTGTGGGTTGCTTCACTTTTAGTTTTGTCTAGAGTATTGATAATATTGTTATTCATTATTGATTTTTAGGTAGAGATTGTGGCTGAACTATACAAGGTTTAACATCACATTTTTGCTCATAAAGCATATTGATATAGCGTTCTTGCCAAGTGAGGGGAACTTCTAACAATGCTCGTGTTCCTGTTATCCCCTGCCCGATAAATAGTAATAGAGCAAGGGAACTAATAGTAATGTGAACCTTGCGCCAGCGATTGGTCTTATCTTTATAAATTTCTGGCAAAATAGAGAGTGAAATAATCATCAGTAGAGCAGAGGTTATCCCATAATAATAGTGAGAGGTATACCATTGGTCAGTTTTACGGTAGATACCATCTTGACATCCAAGCACCACTAATCCTATTCCTGTGAGGGTTGCAAATATGGCACGCCAGTTTTTCTGTTTTGCCTGATAGAGGAAATACAGAGAAGCGATCGCAGCCACAAACAATAATCCGATAAATACTACCTGAAATGGTGCTTTAATCCAAAGTTGATTTTCTAAAATATTACCAAAAATATCGTTGGCAAACGCTATTAAAACAATACCTACAACTGCTCCTGTTAGCCAGCGACCCAACTGGGTATGCTCTTGTCCTACAGTGGCGGGAATTTTACTCTTACCTATGGCTAAAGTTTGCAATCGGCGTTGACGGACTTGTAAAGCGCGGTTGATAATGACGCCAATTAAGGGAAATACTACTAGTACTGCGATCGCTGGATGTAACAACAAGATAGCATCTCTAAATTCCATATCTGACCTCTCATCAAAAGTTACAAATTAGTTTTTATCGAACAGAATTCAGGATTCAGGAGCAAAGCCAAAGACGCCCCTGAATTCCTCTTAAACCTCATCTATGTTGAAACCTAGAGTTTTTTAAAAAATATATTTTTGTAGGTTGGGTGGAGTGAAACGCAACCCAACATTACCACCAAATTTTATGTTGGGTTACGCTATCGCTGCACCCAACCTACAAAACTACGGTTTTCAAGGTAGACGAGGTTTAAATTATTTTTGTCTACCTATTTATCAGGGTTATTTCGTTCTAAACACAAACCGCCCAGAACTAAAGTTTTGCGGCTCATAGCCCAAGTCCACGCTTGGTGGATTAAAAGCCTTTATTAATCGTCTTTAGACGAATGAGTGCTATTAGCTTCAGAATAAATTCTAAGGCGGGCTAGATGATAAGGAAATAGCCCTACCTACTTGTAACTAAGGATTACTTGACCTCATCAGCCTCAAACTTTGTTACTTTACCTTTTTTAACCGCAACTATTACATCAAAAGTAGAACAGTATGAAAAGGTGACATTATTGGCTTTATTGTAAAGATTAACCACCATACCTGCACCACCAGGTTGAATACCTAGCGGTTCAAGATCGCCAAAAAAGAAACGACGTAGTTCATCACCACCACCAAACTGACCTTTATGCTTGATGACCAAATCAATCTTTTGTTGAGTAGTCAAACCTGTAACATCTTTCTTTTCTGCGGCTGATGCTTGCACCAGTGAAGGACTGACAATTTTAAGTGGAACATCCCAAACTGTTAGCATACCAACAAGAGCAACACCTGTGAGCAGAGAAGAAGCAATTTTCATTTGTTTTTCCTTGTGTTGAAGTTTCCCGATGAACTAAAGCATCTCATCTGCTACTGAAGTTCAAGTGAAACCAATCTAGTAATTGTCTGAATTTATCCCTTAGAAAAACTTAGTTTAGACTCAGCAGATTCTCAGGAAAGCGTGATGTTTTCAATCTCAGCCTGCTTTAAGTGTTTTCTCAGATTCATCTCACCTTAAATTACCCAAGTTAGCAGAGTATAGTAAAGAGTATTTTTTGCAGCAGTATTATTATGAGTAGACCGAAAAGATGGCATTCTTTTATTTATAAAATTCCCGGTCAAACCTATCTCTGGCTAGCAATTTTGATTTTTGGAGCTTCGAGTGCAGTTACCCGCAAGTTGACACAAATTGGCGCTCAACATTTCATGGATGGTCGAAATCCGATTTCTTTATGTAATGTTTTATTCGTAGGGAATTTATGTGCCTTGATAGTTATGTTACCTATTTATCGGCGACAGTGGAACAAAAAAGCTTTGCAACAACTGTCAAAGAAAGATTGGTTGGCGCTGATAGCAGTAGCTATTTTATCAGGAGCGCTTGTCCCTGGCTTAATTTTTCAGGCATTAGCATTAACAGGGGTGAACAATATTATTTTGATTGGACGCTTGGAACCACCTCTGGCTATGGCTTTATCAGTCTGGTTACTGAGGGAACGGGTAAATCGTTGGGAAGTTGTAGGAGCGATCGCTGCATTTGTCGGTGTTACCCTAACTATTCTCCTACAACCCTCACAGATGACTGCGATCGATATGGGTGTTTTAAAATTAGGTATTGGGGAATTATTGGCGGCGATCGCAGCCGTGGCTTCAGTAGTTTCAACGATTATTATTAAAGAATGGCTTTCCGATATCCCAGCAGGAATTTTTAGTATCTTTCGTACTGCTCTAGGAACTGTAATATTTTTCTTTACTGCTTTAATTCTCTATGGCAGCGACCACTTTATGGATGTATTTTCACCTTTCCTGTGGCAGTGGATGCTTGTTTATGCTGCTGTGATTGTGGTTTTAGGTCAATCATTTTGGCTCAAAGGCTTGAGAGCTTCTACCGTGTCAACGGCTTCTTTAGCTGGCTCTTTTACTCCAATTGTGGGAATTTTCGCAGCTTATTTGGTATTGGGTGAAGTCCCGACCTTTGCTCAATATATCGGTGGTAGCTTGATTTTAGCTGGAATATTCCTGGCCCAAGTTGGTATTCGTTTTCAGATTTCTCGTAAAGTTGCAACTCAAGTAGAACAAGGTATGGGATTTAAAGGGATCTGAAAAGTGCCGAGTCAGAAGTTATTTCTCTCTCATCTCCCCTAAAATATTGGCGATCGCACAAGTAAGTTCTGGCTGAGTCATATAACTAAGCTGATTTTAATTGAATAATCCCTTTATCAAAAACGCGATTATTAGTAGCGATCGCACTTACTTCTATTCTATCTTTATACACTTCATAAATTGATTTATTTTATGGCCATTTTTTAGTTAAAAATTGGTATGAATATTCAAACACTGAATTATTCCTTTTTTCGCAACATGTTTATAAACTATTACAAACTAATCAAGATTTATTGCCTGAATCATTAAAACTTATTCTTCCTAGTATGATTTCTCAAGACTGGCTTACATCATATAGGGAGGTTGCCGCAGTTGAAAATGCTCTAAAGAGAATATCAGCTAGAGTGAAAAGAGAAAATGATATAAAATCTTGAATAGAAGATTTATTATCTAATTATCAACAATTAGAATCAAACTTTTTAGATTTTTTCTGCGATTTAATGAGCTATACAAATAATTTGTATTGTCAGCTATACTCAGCTAATTAAAAGCAGACTTGACATAATCAACCGCAATAGGCGTAATTTTTTCCACAAGATTATTAATCACGCCTCGTTCATATTCAGTCCAAATTCTGGGATGACCAAAAATGCATGGTTGTAAAATTCCCCAGAGTTGTCCATCCTGGCGGATATGGGCATGAATAAGGGCGCGATGTCCAAAATACTTCTGTTCAAATTCCCGATTTAAAACCTGAGAATCAGCAGTTTCTACATCTTCGACAAATATTGAAGGTTTAGCACGTAGTGCAGCAGCAAACATCGGATCATCATCTACTAAAGTTGGGGGTTGTGCTGCCCATTCTTCATTATAAACAGTAGGTATATCTGGAGTGCGAACCCAACAAAAGGCAACTCTACCAAGGTCATTTTGGGGATTGTGCAGGTATAGAAAACATCTGTCGGACTGTAAAAAATCGCCTACGGCTGGCAACAGTGCAGAAAATATAGCATCCGGTGTTTGAGATGATTCTACAATATTTTTGAGTGCAGAAGGAAGTTCTGGCTGAGTCATATAATTAAGCTGATTTTAATTGAATAATCCCTTTATCAAAAACGCGATTATTAGTAGCGATCGCACTTATTTCTATTCTATCTTTATACACTTCATAAGAAGCAAAACTTAAATCACTGGTAGAATACCCTGTCCACTCAGAACGCCCTACAGGACGATTGCCAGCACCCGCACCACAAATTAAGTAAGTTGTACCATCAATAGCACGAGTGCGTTCATAATTATGCTCGTGGCCATTGATGTAAAGTTGAACGCCGTATTTTTGAAATAGGGGAGTAAAAGTTTTAATAAAATCTGGATTATTCCCATATTGACCCGATGAATAAATCGGATGATGACCAAACACCACTTTCCAAGGAGCATTGCTAAAACTTAATTCTCTTTCTAACCAACTTAGCTGGTTTTTCCAATCAGCATTACTGTTAGTATCCAAAGCAAAAAATTGCACAGTTCCCCGGCGAAATGTATAGTAACGTCCCTTCATATTAAAGCCAGCATACTTGACTTGTGGATCGCCATTATCAGTACGAATATCGTGATTGCCTAAACAAGCCTGAAATTTAACACCTTGTTTCAGCAAAGGTTGATAAGGACGCTCAAAAACTGCATTAATTTTCTCAATTTCGCCGTTATTGTAAATGTTATCTCCAGCTAAAACGACTAAATCATAAGGATTTTGTTTGTGATATGCATTCATCGCTCTAGCCACAGCATACTGTCCCTTAGCCCCTGTTCCCGTATCTGCTACAGACACAAAACGTAATAACAAGTCTTTTTTGGCTGGGTTGGCGGCTATAGCTGTTGTTGAATCGCTAATATCAGCACTTTGATAATTTTGATGAGTAAACATCCAGGCTAAAAATCCTGTACCAATGGCGCTGAAGCTACTTAAAAATAAAAATTGACGGCGTTTCAGGTTCATAACTCACCAAATTTAATAAATAGTCAGTTTAGCGGAAAACTTTGAGCAATGAAGTGATACATTAATGCAAAAGAAGGCAGCACCAGTAATAATGTACGTTGTTTGTCTTTGATTCGCTGCTTTTGGTGAAAGTTCCATGTCACAAGACAATCAGTCAAAACCGACGAATGAGCAGATAACTCAACCTCCCCAAAAACCTTACCAGAGAGTTCAGCCATTTTGGAAGGCTAAAATTATCCAACTTCTCCAAGGGACGATTGGGGTTTTAGAAGTAACGGTGGAAAAACTGGAGACAGCATCCCCACCTGGTAGTGAGGAAAAACCAGGTTTTTTTCAGCAGCTTCAGTTGTGGTGGGGTGGACTATTAAGGACAATCCGCTTGTTTTTACCATCAAATTTGTCAACAAAGTTATCAGATACAGCTTTGACAGGAATTGTAACTGGAATTGCTGTAATTCTCGTTTGGACAACTACGACTATTTTTACTGGGAAACCTACGGAAATAGCAACTGTTCCCCCAGTTGAAGAGGTTCCGATACCAACACCAACGATAACTACTCCACCGGAATCAGTCGTACCAGAACCACAGCCAACAGAGGAAATTACGCCGCCAGAAGTACAAATTACGCCACCAGAAGCACAAATTACACCAACACCGGAACCAGAATCAGAACCAGAACCAGAACCAATTCCTACGCCAACGCCAATCCCAACACCAACGCCAACGCCTACACCCATCATAGAATTGACACCTGAACAAGCTTTGATTGCGGCTATTGAAAATCAGGTCGCTGAAATTAGCGATCGCGTTGCCTCTGGTCTGATAAAGTCAATTCAAGCTAACTTCCGTACCAGTAACTTGACTGTCCAAATTAGTAATGATTGGTACACTCTCAATGAATCTCAGCAAGACAAACTAGCTGGGGAGATATTACGACGCTCTCAAGAACTTGATTTTACTCATTTAGAAATTCTCGATTCCCAAAATACGCTGATAGCTCGTAACCCGGTTGTTGGGACTGAAATAGTAATTTTTAAACGGCAAACAACATCGTAATTCGTAATACAACTCTTGGAGAGGCTGCGCCCGAAGCGTAGCTATGCCGCAGGCTTGACGACTACCAAGAGGGCAAGTCGCTCAGTACAAGTTTGTAATTCGTAATTTGGAGTTTAACTTTAAGTATTTATGTTAGACAATGTTTCGCTCTTGCTGAAAGCTTGTGAAAATTTAAATGTCAGCTATGAAATTTTTCATCCTTCGGAAAATTTAGTCAAAATAAAATTGAATACTAAACAGCATTATTTTTGTAACTATAGCACTCCCTTACTTAATCAAGCAGTAGCACACCTGCTCAAAGACAAAGAATATACTTATCATGTTTTAAATAAAAAAGTTAAACTTCCTCAGACGGTGGGTTTTCTTTCCCCTTTTTGTGACACCAAATATAAGATTTACTTAAAATTTCCAACTATTCAAGATATCGTATTGGAAATAAAAGAAAACTTTGAAACGCCAGTGATTATTAAAAGAAATTCTGGTGCAAGCGGACATAATGTCTTTTTATGTAAAAATATAAAGGAAATTGAAACTGCTTTAAAAGAAATTTTTAGTATCAATCATAAGTATGATTACATTGCTCTTGCTCAAGAATTTATTCAGATCAAATCTGAATATAGAGCCGTTTTCTTAAATAAAGAGTTGGTTCTGCTCTATGAAAAAGATATAACTGATGCAAAATTTGTCGGTAATCTCAGTCCTCTACACTGGGATGGTGCGAAAGCCAAGTATATCAACGATCCACAAATACTGTCAGAAATTGCTAATTTTGCTCAACCAGTTTTTGAAGAATTAGACCTTGATTATGGTGGTTTTGATATCGTATTAGATCGAGATAATCAATATTGGTTAATTGAAATCAATTCTCACCCCAATTTTGGCATTTTTATTAGAGACAATGGAGAGGAGCATGTGTTGAAAATTTTTGAAAAAATGCTAATTAGTCTAGCCTCAAAATAAAAAATTGGCATTGCATAATTAAAGTATGAATTTAAGTGTAGGCGTAGCCTGCACAACTCTTGGAGACGCTTTGCGTAGCCTTGCTTCCCGGAGGGGTACGACAAGGCTACTTCGACTGCGCTCAGTACAAGTCAGTGACCATCGTAGACATCGCCAGAGCAATGTCCAAGGTCTGCATCCTAATACTTATCGGGTTTTGGGGAAAGGGACTCATGTTAAAAGGGAAAAACCTTATATATCGAGCCTTCTACTCCTTTTCCCCTTACCCTTTTCCCTTTAACCGAGCAGTATTGGGTCTGCATAACTCATATTTACGTCAGCCACGTAAGCTTAACCCTCTTGTGTGACTGCAAGCAGATAGAGTTTTTAGAAAGTAGAGGTGTATCAAGTGAAGTTAGATCCTAATCAAAATTATACCTTTAATAAGTATTTTGAAAATGGTTATTATTCAGAAGACTTAGCTGATTATTTCGGGTATCAGTTAGTTCTAGTTAATTTAATATTACCACTATATCAAGGAGAGTTAGATAGGTTAGCTGAACTAAGAGATAGAATTACTGAAGTACTGCCTTATGTACCTTTAACTACGGAGTTGGCAAGAGGAGAAGTAATAATATCTAAGGTAGTCTTAGAGTTAATTCATTATACAAATGTTCAGATTAGAATTGAATTTGGCATCAAAGTTTCTAATCTACTTCAGGGAAATTTAGATGATCTAATTAGAACTTATAAAACAAATCAATTGTTAGTAGTTGAAGCTAAATAGGAAGATTTAACTAGAGGATTCACTCAATTAGTTGCCGAAATGATAGCGTTAGATCGGTGGGAAGAATCTCCTGCAATTACAGAGCAACCTATTTTGATCGGTTCTGTAACTACAGGTAAGATATGGCAGTTTGCTAGATTAGATAGAGCAAACAAATATTTTGAATTAGCAATTAATAGTTATAGAGTTCCAGAAGATTTAGAAGAACTAATGCGAATTCTCCTAGCAGTCTTAAAATTAGAATAGGCGTTCTAGGAAGACATATTCAAAACACTAATATTTTCATAAATACCAAAATTCACTACTTTGATTAGCTAATATATCGGTTTGCAGTTGAGTCCAATACAGACCTAACCCCTAATCCTAAACCTTGTAGCGTTGGAGAGTAAAACTCCAAACTCCTAACTCTTAATTTCTAACTCCCCACTCTCATTGCCTGAGTTGGTATCCATACAGTAAAAATCGAGCCGATACTTACAGTTGATTCTACTTCAATTCGACCCCGATGAAGTTCCACGAGTTGTTTAGTTAAAGCCAATCCCAACCCAGTGCCTTCGTAGCGGCGGCGATAGGGTGTATCGAGTTGCTGAAATTTCTCAAACAGTAATGGTAATTGTTCTTCAGGAATGCCAATTCCGGTATCTTCTACTTGAAAAATAGCGGTATTATCTTCCACCCAAAGACGTAAAGTAACACTGCCACTTTCAGGGGTGAATTTAATCGCGTTAGTTAACAGATTCCAAAGAATTTGTTCTACTCGTTTGGCATCGCCGATAAAGCGATCGCACCTGGGATCGATTTGCAAATCAAGTATGAGATTAATTTGTTCGCTCGCTGCTTTTTTTTGCAGCGATTTTACAGCATTTTCGGCAACATTTACTAAAGAAAATTCCGAAATATTTAAAGCTGTCTTACCAGCCTCGATTTGCGATAAATCGAGGATATCATTAATCATTTCTAATAAATGTTCTCCACTGTCGTGGATGGTTTGCAGATAACCGCGTTGTCGTTGGCTCAATTCACCCAAAGGCCAGCGTAATAACGTCGAAGACATCCCAATCACATAAGTTAAAGGCGTGAGCAATTCATGACTGATAGTAGCGAGAAACTCACTTCTAATCCGGCTAGCAGCTTCAGCCGCGAGTAAAGCATCACGCAGGGCCATTGTCCGCTCAATAACTCGTTGTTCGAGATTTTGTTTTTCTTGGGTGAGAGTTTGCATTAACTCAGCTTGGTGAATCGCGATCGCTAATTGTTCTGCGATCGCAACCAGCAAGCTTTTTTCGCTATCATTCCATTGGTGTGGGCGATCGCACTGATGAGCAATCAGCAATCCCCACAGTTTATCCTCAAACATAATCGGTGCAGCGAACTTAGCCCTAACTTGGCATTCCCTTAAAAAATTCAATAAACATTCTTCTAGAGCATAAGTTTTTTCGACATCATCCACAGCTAAGGTAAAACCTTGCTGATACTTCTCCCAACACTGAGAGGTTCGGATAAAGCAATTTTTTTCCGTGTAATTCAACACCGATGTAATAGCATCTGTAGCACGAGCTTCATAGACAATATAACCTCCATACTTTTGGCAGTCTCTTAGTAGAGGTTGATTATTTGTTGATATAAAAGGCGAGTGTCCATTGTGGTTTTCGTGTAGAGAAAAATAGATTTCGGCAGGTTCCCTAACCGATGGTTCCATGTCTGTTGTCAGTGCCGTTTCATTGAAGGGAATAGTATCAGACTGGTATGGTTGAGTATTTACTTGAGAAGCTGCAAATTTATAAATTACTAATCTGTCTAATTCCAAAAACTCACGCACCTGTGTAATTGCCGTTGCCATAATGACCGACAAATCCAGGCTTTTGCGGATCTGTGTTGTTACCTGATTTAACAACCGCTCTTGGGAAATCTGTTTTTTTAAAGCATCTTCCACTGGCTGACAGATATAAACTGCTGGCCCAATTGGGCTGGGAGATGCTATTATTTCTTGGTTTGGCTGAGTGAGGAGATATTCTAATAACAACAGCGTGAATTGACTTTGGAGCTTGGCATCATTGGGTTTAATGATTTGCTGATAACGTTCGAGATTTTGGTGAGTATAAGAATCGCACTCAAACAAGTTTCTCAACTCGTAGACAAAAGAAGCGATCGCCTCCAAATTAAACGTCAACTGAGCATTGATTTCTGTTAGCGGTAGCAGGGCGTTTAGCCCGTGCTGAGTGCCCAGTTCTGAATGAATTTCTTGCTCCCCTGCTCCCCTGCCCCCACTTCGGCTACGCTCAGTGACCCACCTGCTCCCCTGCCCCCCTGCTCCCCTGGTTACTGAGTTTAGCCTGAGCGGCGTCGAAGGGCGTAGTCGAAGTATGCTCCCCTGCCTCCCTGCTCCCTTGCCCCTCCTCAAATGTTCCTACCAAGAGCGCACTAAACTGCTCAGAAACCACTAATGTAAACCTTTGCCTTTGCCACTCCACAGGGATGTAAATCCGCGCCAACGCAGCTTCAGTCAGTATCAAAACGGCACTTCCCACCGTTTGAGCCATCTGTTCTAACAACTCCCCAAGCTGATTAAATACAACAATAGGCAAGGTTCGAGAAAAGCTCAAATCAGGAGAACTAAGCATTTTCAGTCATTTTGGTAAGAGAGGGCACAATCCAGGGAAAAAAGTTTGTTTTGATTATGTACTAACCAATAACTTAAAACGGTAACACAGGATTATGCATCGTATAAGTAGCACATCGGGTGGATGGAATCAGTCAGAAGGTATAATTTTTTTAGAACAAACTCCCGCGCCTTTTGTCTTGATTACGGCTGCTGATACTGACATTCAAACCTTAGCAGCTGCGGTGACAAAGTTACCCCCAAGCTTTCCGGCATTAAGAGTCGCCAACCTGTTGCAGTTGCAGCAACAATTAAGCATAGATACTTATGGAGAGCAAGTTTTAGAACATGCCCAAGTAATTATTTTGCGCCTGTTAGGAGGACGCTCTTACTGGGGTTATGGCTTAGAAGTAGTGCAAGAAATTGTGCAACGAAATGGTAGAACCCTCATTGTAATGCCAGGGGATGACGCTTTCGATCCCGATTTAATTTCCCAGTCTACCGTGCCCTTGGCTATTGTTAACCAGGTATGGCAGTATTTTAGCGAAGGCGGCGTGGAAAATTTCGTTAATGCTCTGCAATTTATCTCCGATAGTTGCTTATTAACTGCATATAATCCTGCACTACCTCAGCCGATTCCGCGCGTCGGATTGTATGAATGGGGAGCAGGGGAGCAGGGGAGCAGAGGAGAGTTAGAACTTCATTCATCCACCTTTGAACTGGATGAATCCACCTCAGATACTCGTTCATCCACCTTTGAACTGGATGAATCCACCTCAGATACTCGTTCATCCACCTTTGAACTGGATGAATCCACCTCAGATACTCGTTCATCCACCTTTGAACTGGATGAATCCACCTCGTCCCCTTGTCCCCTTGTCCCCAATCCCCAATCCCCAATCCCCAAAATCGGCATCCTTTTCTACCGCGCTCATTATTTAGCGGGGAATACTAAAGTAATTGATGCTTTATGCGAAGCATTGGCACAGAAAAATTTACAACCAGTACCAGTATTTGTTTCCTCATTGCGCGAACCAGATGTGCAAGTTGAGTTGAGTGAATTTTTCCAACCCAAAGAAGCCGAATCAATCGCTGTGCTGCTAAATACCACCAGTTTTTCTCTAGCACGCTTGGAAAGTGAAACACCCCAAACTGAACTTTGGCAAAAATTAGATGTGCCTGTGTTGCAGGTAATCCTCAGTGGCGGATCGATTGAGCAGTGGGAGTCACAATTTCAAGGGCTTTCTCCCCGCGATATTGGGATGAATGTGGCGCTACCAGAAGTAGATGGACGGATTATTACTTGTGCTGTGTCTTTTAAAGCCTTGCAAACTCGTAATCCCCATTTAGAAACAGATGTGGTAATTTATGAACCAGTGAGCGATCGCATCGAGTTCGTTGCTAAACTAGCAGCAAATTGGGCGCGTCTACGTTCCAAACCACCCCAAGAACGGCGAATTGCCTTAATTCTGGCAAACTACCCCAACCGCAATGGCCGCCTCGCCAATGGTGTGGGACTCGACACCCCAGCAAGTTGTGTAGAAATCCTGCAAGCTTTACGTCAAGCTGGCTATGAAGTAGAAAATCCACCTGCTCAAGGAGACGAGTTGATTCAACGGCTGACAGATGGTGTAACCAACGATCCAGAAGGTAGAGAATCGCTTCCGGTACACCAAAGCGTCTCTTGGGAAGAATACCAAGAATATTTCGCTTCATTACCGCCAGCAGTTCAGCAAGGTATTAGTGAAAGGTGGGGAATGGGGTATGGGGACAAGAGGGACAAGGGGGACAAGGGGGACAAGGAGACAAGGGGAATTATTGAACAAATCTCTCCCAAGTCTCCCCCCTCCTCCTTGTCTCCCTTGTCTCTTCTTCATGCCCAATCCCCAATACCCAATACCCAATCCCCAATTCCCGTTCCCGGAATTCAACTCGGCAACATCTTCGTAGGAATTCAGCCAGCAAGGGGTTATGATAATGACCCCAGTTTGAATTATCATGCGCCGGATTTAGAACCAACTCATGCTTATTTAGCTTTCTACTATTGGGTTAGAGAAACTTTTGGTGCTGATGCTGTAGTTCATGTGGGAAAACACGGAAATCTAGAATGGCTACCGGGTAAAAGTGTGGCTTTATCGAGTAATTGTTATCCAGAAGTAGCCTTCGGCGCACTTCCCCACCTGTACCCATTTATTGTCAACGATCCTGGTGAAGGTTCCCAAGCCAAACGTCGCGCCCAAGCGGTGATTATAGATCACCTCACGCCGCCAATGACTCGCGCAGAACTCTACGGTTCTTTGCAACAGTTAGAAAATTTAATTGATGAGTATTATGAAGCCGACAGTTTAGATCCTTCGCGTTTGCCAGTAATTCGCGATCGCATCCACGAACTGGTAATCAAAGAAAATCTCCATCTAGATTTAGGAATCCAAAATGAAACAGAAATTTTTAATTCCGAATCTCTGGTTTTGAATTCCATAGGTGGTTATCTTTGTGAATTGAAAGAAGCCCAAATCCGCGATGGCTTGCACATTTTTGGGCAATGTCCCCAAGGACGACAATTAAGGGATTTAATAGTAGCGATCGCTCGTATCCCCAATCGCCATTCTCCAGGTATTACCCGTGCGATCGCTCAAGATTGGGGACTAGATTTCGATCCCCTCACAGCCGATTTGTCAATGCCTAGCACTGAATACTCAATAGTCAACGGTACACAATGCCGTACCCTCGGCGATATCGTCGAAGCCCTAGAAGAACACGCCGCCCTTTTAGTAGAACAGCTAATAAATCAGGACTCAGAATTCAGAATTGAGAAATCTTGTAGAGACGCGATTCATCGCGTCTGTGCTAGCGGGGGAGACGCAATTCATCGCGTCTCGACCTGGATACGCGATCGCCTGCTTCCAGCTTTACAACAAACCCACGAAGAAATCACGCATTTAATACACGGACTCGATGGCGGATATGTCCCCAGCGCTGCATCTGGCGCACCCACACGCGGCCGCCCGGAAGTTCTCCCAACAGGAAGAAACTTTTATTCTGTCGATATTCGCGCCATTCCCACAGAGACAGCTTGGGATATCGGCAGAAAAGCTGCTGAAACTCTTGTAGAATATTACACTCAAGAACATGGCGAGTATCCCAAAACACTAGGCTTATCATTGTGGGGCACAGCCACTATGAGAACAGGCGGTGATGATATAGCCGAAGCCTTAGCTTTACTTGGAGTCCAACCAGTATGGGATGGTGCAGCACGGCGAGTAGTAGATTTTGAAATTTTACCCTTAACGATTTTGGGGCGTCCCCGTGTAGATGTCACCTTGCGAATTTCGGGATTCTTCCGCGATGCGTTTCCCAACTTAATTGACTTATTCGCTCAAGCAGTATCAGCAGTAGCAGATTTAGATGAACCGCCAGAACAAAATCCTCTAGCAGATGCAGTTCGCCAAGAGACTCAATTGTGGACAAGCCAAGGATTAACTTTAGAAGCAGCCGTGGTGCGATCGCGCTATCGCATCTTTGGTTCTCGCCCAGGTGCTTACGGCGCCGGACTCCAAGGTTTAATCGAATCGCAAAACTGGACAGATGACGAAGATTTAGCCCGCGCCTACATTAACTGGAGTTCTTACGCCTATTCATCGGAAAACTTGGCAGGGGAGCAGGGGAGCAGGTGGTCACTGAGCGTAGCCGAAGTGGGAACAGAGGGGCAGGTGGTCACTGAGCGTAGCCGAAGTGGGAGCAGGGGAGGAGAAATTCTTCCTAACTCCCAGTCCCCAATTTCCACACCTAACTCCTCACTCCTAACTCCTAACTCCCCACTCCCCTCTCCCGAAGCCTTCGAGCAACGCTTGTCTCAAATGCAAATTGTCCTGCACAATCAAGACAACCGCGAACACGATTTACTCGATTCTGATGATTATTACCAATTTCAGGGTGGCTTAACGGCGGCAGTGCGTTCTCTACAGGGAAAAAATCCTCAAACTTATTTTGGAGATAATTCTATACCCACCCAACCACGCGTTCGCCAACTGAAAGCAGAAATTGCACGAGTGTATCGTTCTCGCGTAGTTAATCCCAAGTGGATTGCAGGAGTCATGCGCCACGGATACAAGGGAGCCTTTGAAATGGCGGCGACGGTAGATTATCTATTTGCCTACGATGCAACCGCTAAATGTGTCGAAGATTACATGTATCAAGGCATAGTGGAAGCTTATTTACTCGATCCAGTTGTTGTAGAATTTATTCAGCAAAAGAACCCTTACGCACTGCGTGATATTGCTGAAAAATTATTAGAAGCACACAAGCGCAATTTATGGGAGGATGTAAATATAGGAACATTAGAAGCTTTGAGAAACCTAGTACATCAAGCTGAAGCAGTTATCGAAGAAAAATCAATGGTGTAGGAAACAAATATGGAGAATCTTGCGTATTTGCACCTAGCTTTCGCCTACGAAGACAGCACACCCAGTGAATTGGTCTGGCTCAGTTCTTTGTTTAAGGACGCAGCTGCACCAGACTGGAAAAGGCTTTCAGGTAGGGCTTGGAAGTATATGTTGCCCCTTGCTCTGTCTTTATCTATTCTTGGCGCTGTTAGCAGCGTCATGGCACTAGAAAAAGGCGATCGAGGTCCTTCTGTGAGAAATTTACAACAAAAATTGAGAACAGCAGGTTTTTACCAATCTTCTGTTACCCAAGTATATGACGCATCCACACAAGAAGCTGTGCGGCGCTTCCAAAAGGCCGCTGGTTTACCAGTGGACGGCATTGTTGGAGCAAGCACCCTGCAAAAATTAGAAAATTGGCAAGCGAAAAAGCCTACAAATAGGGCTACACAAGCTCAAAGAACCACTGCTGTAAGCGCACAAGCCAAAAAGCCCAGTACTACTAATTCAGCCACCAGTAAACGCCGAAATCCCAACTACCTGACTAAGGGGGATGAAGGCGAAGATGTCAAAGCTTTGCAAGAAAAGTTAAGAATCGCAGGCTTTTATTACGGAAACGCCACAGGCATATTTGGCCCAATTACCGAAGAAGCTGTCAAGCGGTTCCAAGATTCTTACAAATTAAGCGTTGATGGGGTTGTTGGCCCAGCAACATTAAGTAAATTGCCGGGAGTTGGCATCGGTGATGGAGAAGAGGCTCCCTCAAAGGTAGTCAATCGAGACAAACTTCGTGTAGGCGATCGCGGTGAGCCAGTTAGAATTCTTCAAGAACAATTGATCCAGGCAGGATATTTAGAGGGAGAGCCAAATGGCTACTATGGCCCTTACACTGCTGATGCTGTAAAGAGATTTCAGGCGGCTAATTTCTTAGCAGCAAGTGGTGTTGCTGGCCCAACTACGCGAGCTAAGTTATATAGCTCAGTTAATACTACTAGCAAAAGCGAATTTAATACCTTAGAAATTCAAACCCGACTACGGGAGCGAGGTTTTTATAAAGGCAAGCTCAATGGTGTGATGGCAGATGACACCAAAAAAGCGATTAAACAAGCCCAAGAATTCTACGGGATTAGTCTTAAGGATCTTAAGAGCGGACGCTTTTAACATCCGCTTTGGTGTCGTTAGTATCAGTTCCCAACTGGTTGCTTGCCTCCAGTAACAGCAAATTACGAACTGCTCAGATTCCATTTATTTGGTTAATTTGAGTAGTTTCGTCTTATTTATTCACCCAAGTGCTAAAGCGGCATCAGCGCCCGTTGGCACTTGGGGACACACTGCATGGATGGTCATTTGACAATCTAAGAGGTGAAAACCTTCTTTTTGAGCGGTTTTTGACCCAATTTTTAAAATTGAATCATTTTTAAACTCAATAGTTGAGTTGCACCGAACACAAATTAAGTGATGGTGATGGTGGGGATAGGGCTGGTTGATCTCATAATGCTTATGTCCCTCGCCCAATTCTAATTCCCTTAAAATTCCCATCCTTGCCATCAACTTCAAAGTCCGATAAATAGTTGACAGACTGATCCCTTCACCATCAGTTTCGAGCCGATGATAAAGATCCTCCGCACTCAGATGTTCGCCTTGCGGAAGTTCTTGAAAAATGTGTAAAATTGTTTCGCGCTGGGGAGTTAAACGCCAGCCTCGTTCGTTCAGTTCTGCCTTGAGTGAAGTAGTTGTGTAGACAGTCATACTAATAGTTCTCAACAAAGCTTGTTAGTTGAGAATATAACAAATCTTGGGAGCAATTTGCAACAATCATTGCCTATTGAGAATTCTTACTAAATATTTAAGAACAATTCATCAAATCTTGAGCAAAATTCAAGTAATCAGCTGTAGTGCATTTAATTTGCATACAGCTAATATTGAGGATACTTGTAACGATTGCATCCCTTGACTTTGAATTTCGCATAAGTTAAATTTGAATTCTTAGTTGCTCCCCACCTTCAAGATATTTGAGCAAAGATTGGGGACAACTTTTATACAGTTTAATGCTAATTATTTGCTGTAAGCCGATAAAAGGCTTTTAACCTGGGAATAAAATCACACTTTTGTTCCTAGTCATTTGTCAAGTGTAATTTTCTAATGACAAATGACTAATACTTCTCTACGAGAGGCTGCGCCAACGGCTTCGCGGTAGTTGAGCGCAGTCGAAACTCAGTACAAGTGACAAATGACTAACTCAGAGATTCCAAATAGTCGCGGATGAGGTTGCGGCGCTTGGGTTGACGTAGCTTTTGCAAAGCCTTAGATTCAATTTGGCGGACTCGTTCGCGCGATAAGTCAAGAGCGCGGCCAATTTCTGCTAAAGAATAAGGATGACCATCCGCCAAACCAAACCGCATCAGAATTACATCGCGCTCCCGACTAGTCAAATCTGACAGCAGATGATGCAAATCTCTTTGTAAAGATTCTCGCATTAACATCTCTTCTGGAGTTACACTGTCAGTTTCGAGTAATTCGCCTAATTCAGTGTCTTTATCTTTTCCTACCTTGGTTTCCAAAGAAACGGAGCGAGGAACCCGCAATAAAACTTCTCGGACTTGGGTTGGTGTCATCTCTAACTCAGTTGCTAAATCCTCTAGAGTCGGGGTGCGACCTTTTTCTTGAGCAATTTTGCGTTGAGCTTTTTTAATTTTGTTTAACTTTTCGGTGATGTGAACCGGTAGGCGAATCGTGCGACTAGAAGTAGCGATCGCCCGTGTAATACCCTGACGAATCCACCAGTAAGCATAGGTACTGAAGCGATAACCCTTAGTTGGGTCAAATTTTTCTACAGCCCGCTCCAAACCTAATGTACCTTCTTGGACTAAATCTAACAATTCCAAACCACGATTTTGATACTTCTTAGCAACAGACACAACTAAGCGAAGATTCGCCTTAATCATGTGTTCTTTTGCTTGCAGTCCTTGGGACTGGACTTGCTCCAACTCTTCTACAGTCAACTTAGCGATTTCAGCCCAGCGACGTTTCCCATTTGCCAAAATCGGTCTGAGATCGGATAAAATTATGTCAGCAGTGGCAGCCCATCTTTCCAAAGACGGGCGATGTCCTAGTTCCGAAGTTAGACGTTCTTGAACTTCAACTAACCTTAGATAGGGTGTAATCACTTCATCCCCTTGCTTTGCGGCGTTAGCAAGTACTATCCGCATCCGCAAGTAGCGTTGGACTTTTTGAGCTTCTGAAACCTCTTCATCGCGCCCCAACAAACGAACCCGACCAATTTCTTGAAGATATAGACGTACTAGGTCTGTACTCCGACGGTTGGTGTTAGCAGCAAGGTTAGCATTGTCAACAGAAGCCAGTTCTAGCTCCTGTAGGTCATCTACCGATAACTCACTGTCATCAACCGTGAGATCCGAGTCCAAAGCCTGGCTAGACTTTTTGGTGTTGTAGGGGGCGTCTGCATAAAAAGATGTTGCTGGCATAAAGATCGTCTCAATGGCTCCAGGTAACAATAGATTTCGGTCAGCTTAGATTACGGTCAGCTATTCAACTGTTGCTATTGTTCCCGCGATTAACGATGAACTAACATGGTTGAACGTTCCCTGACAATTTTTTTTAGAAATTAACTGTAAGGGTTTTATTGGATACAGAATTACTGAACTTAATCGACTGCTAAACTTTTGATTAAACCAATAGCTATTTAAATCCACAGCTAGGTTTGCAATATTTGAACTACTTAGTTAATATTTCAACCTTGATGGTTTTTTAATAGTAACTTTTGTAACACAGTATAAACATCCTTCAGTGAATGTCATCTTTATAATTGGCATAGTCACATTTACATGGGTGCAAAAGTAATATCCTGACGATTTAGCAATTTTTTCTCAGGATTATTCAGGTATAAGTAGAACTAATAGATGTCGGGGAAGTGATTAGCATTAACGGCGAAAATTCTCTCGACACGGAGATAGAAGATGCGGATAAGTTATCAAACACCCTCTCCGTGTTCCTGCGTCGTCTTGTATGTGAGTCTTAAAGTGCCAATTTCAAGTTGACAGACTACTAGTACGCCTTGGCAACGCCGGCGGGGAAAGGGAAAGGGGGAAAGGGGAAAGGTTTTTTATCCCTTACCATGAATTCCCTTTAACCTTTACCCAACCTCCACCTAACATTTTTAGGTTGGCAGACTACTAGTAGTTGTACTCTGGTTTGATATCTCGCAACATCAGTTCATCAAGTGCTTGTCTGGGTGTGATTTCGCCTTGAAGTAACCGATAAACTTGCTCGGTAATTGGGACTGCGATGTTTTGTTGGTTGGCTCGTTGCATCAAAACTCGGCAAGTGTTTACTCCTTCAGCAGTTCCTTGTAAATTTGCGAGAGTTTCTGTAAGTGACTTACCACCAGCTAACTGATAGCCGACTTGGTAATTGCGACTCAAGGGACTATTGCACGTTGCTAACAAATCTCCTAGACCCGATAAACCATAAAATGTTTCCGTCTTAGCGCCCCAGTTGTTGCCGATACGAACCATTTCTGTCAGTCCACGGGTAACTAAAGCAGCTTTGGCATTAGTTCCCA
The DNA here is from genome assembly GCF_053470305.1 of Nostoc sp. DSM 114160. Classification (NCBI taxonomy): domain Bacteria; kingdom Bacillati; phylum Cyanobacteriota; class Cyanophyceae; order Nostocales; family Nostocaceae; genus Nostoc; species Nostoc sp. DSM 114160. The sequence goes on from NZ_JBPFGO010000001.1 coordinate 1,514,376, forward strand.
GTTGTAAACCATCGCATACACCAGCGGCGATCGCAATCACATTTTTCAGTGTTCCCCCCAGTTCTACCCCCAAGGGATCGGGATTGGTATATACCCGAAAACGATGAGAAGAAAATACTAACTGCACTACTTCCGCAGCCGTGGGGATGTTACTGGCTACCACCGTGGCTGCTGGTAATTCCATTTGAATTTCTTTTGATAAATTAGGCCCAGACAAAACAACCACTGCATGGTTAGGGAATATTGTTTGCCAAATTTGTGAAGGCGTGCAGGTAGTTTGGGGATCTAAGCCTTTCGTCGCCGTCACAAAAATTGTCTCTGGAGAAAGGGGGAAAGACTCAACTTGGGAAGCAACATCTCTCACACCAATCATTGAGATAGCGGACAGGATTATTTGAGCATCTTTTAAAACTGCTTGAAGAGTTTGGGAACCTTGACGCGACCACACGCGCACCTGATGACCATTCGCTGTGGCGAGATTTGCCAGAGATGCACCCCAAGCACCTGCACCCAGAATTGCAACGGAAAGTTTTGTGTTGGAGTACATCTGCTCACTCATAACTCCTAATTCCTAACTCCTAACTTTTGAGCGTGGGTAGCGTTCCATTAATTCCCTAACTTGCTCAGCATGATAGGAGCTTCTTGTCAATGGCGAAGAAACAACTTGTAAAAATCCGATTTCTTCGCCGAATGCTTTCCAGTCAGCAAATTGTTCTGGATTGACAAATTCCTTTACCTGCAAGTGTTTTTGGCTGGGTTGGAGATATTGCCCAATGGTCAAAATATCGCAATCGACAGTTCGCAAGTCTTGCATGACTTGGCGAATTTCGGCATCAGTTTCACCAAGTCCAACCATGATCCCAGATTTAGTGTATGTGCTAGGAGAAAGTTGGCGAGTGCGTTGCAATAATTCTAATGTGCGATCGTAGTTTCCTTGGGGACGCACCCGGCGATATAGGCGTGGAACAGTTTCAGTATTGTGGTTTAATACCTCTGGCGCAGCTTGTAAAATCGACTCTAGAGCATTCCAATTACCGCATAAGTCAGGAATTAGCACCTCAATTGTGGTGTTGGGTGAAACAGAGTTAACTGCATTAATACACGCCACAAACTGAGATGCACCACCATCAAGCAAGTCATCTCGGTTTACAGAAGTGATGACTACATGATTAAGGTTCAGGCGGCGAACAGCTTGGGCCAGTCGTGTAGGTTCTGTGGGGTCTAGTGGTTTGGGTTTTTTCTCAAAATCAATATCGCAGTAGGGACAAGCGCGTGTACAAGCGGGCCCCATAATCAAAAACGTGGCAGTCCCAGCGTTGAAGCATTCACCAATATTCGGACAGGACGCTTCCTCGCAAACTGTATTGAGGGCTAAATCCCGCAGAATTTCTTTAACGTTACCGATGCGCTCACGTCCAGGTGCTTTCACCCGCAACCAGTCTGGTTTTACAGTCACAATCCGCTTTTACCACTAGAGTTATACAAATTTAATCCTAGCAAGCAAAGTCTTTGATGAAGCGATCGGATGTATATAGATGTAATTCTGCTATTTAGTGCAGGTTGTGATATTCTTAATTTATAATGCCATTTTTATGGCGGGATGTGGCGCAGCTTGGTAGCGCACTTCGTTCGGGACGAAGGGGCCGCTGGTTCGAATCCAGTCATCCCGATTTATTTATAGAGCGACAAATTATTTGTCGAATGCTCCTGTATTAACTTAAATATAGCTGACTTTCTTTGAGTTTAAACAGTATCGCCTGAAGTCGTGTACTAAAGGGTTTCAATCCCTAATAGGGATTTTAGTTGATTGCGATTTCTCCGGTATCTGCTGATGGAGCAAGAATCTCAGTTTCAATCCCTAATAGGGATTTTAGTTGATTGCGATCATGTGAGAGTATATAGCAATAAAATAAAATCAAGAATCTCAGTTTCAATCCCTAATAGGGATTTTAGTTGATTGCGATTTAAAATCTTTCGTTTGTCTGACAAATTAATATATGTTTCAATCCCTAATAGGGATTTTAGTTGATTGCGATCAACAACTTTAAACAAGGAGTTTCTAATCGATTAGTTTCAATCCCTAATAGGGATTTTAGTTGATTGCGATGCGCACAGCTATATATTGCCAGCAATCAAAGGGGTTTCAATCCCTAATAGGGATTTTAGTTGATTGCGATTCGCCCGTTGGGTTATTCCCCAGTAAGTTCGCTTCCGTTTCAATCCCTAATAGGGATTTTAGTTGATTGCGATATCCAGTCTCGCCTTAAACGCAAACAAGTGGAAAAGTTTCAATCCCTAATAGGGATTTTAGTTGATTGCGATCAGTACCGGGAGGGGTGCGATCGCAATCGATCCAGTTTCAATCCCTAATAGGGATTTTAGTTGATTGCGATCGCAGCAAATGGGGCACGGGCTGTCAGTTCACAGTGTTTCAATCCCTAATAGGGATTTTAGTTGATTGCGATCTTCACTTTGACTACACACGCACGAGAGGAATTACTTAAGTTTCAATCCCTAATAGGGATTTTAGTTGATTGCGATTGCACAATATAAACCCCGTAAATCATACACACTCAATGTTTCAATCCCTAATAGGGATTTTAGTTGATTGCGATGATTAGTTACAGCCCGACAGAGTTTGACCCATTGTGTTTCAATCCCTAATAGGGATTTTAGTTGATTGCGATCGATATGAATTGACTCTACAGGGCCCACGACCTGGTTTCAATCCCTAATAGGGATTTTAGTTGATTGCGATTCGCCCCATTTACGCAAAGCATTGCCGATTAAAGCTACATGTTTCAATCCCTAATAGGGATTTTAGTTGATTGCGATCCTCAAATGATACTAATGCCGAACGGGGGGTTGTTTCAATCCCTAATAGGGATTTTAGTTGATTGCGATAATGCCGCTTAAGGGATACCAGGAATTAGTTAAAGGTTTCAATCCCTAATAGGGATTTTAGTTGATTGCGATTGCCGGGTGCGCGGGTTTCTTCACCCCAGGTTCATGGTTTCAATCCCTAATAGGGATTTTAGTTGATTGCGATTCTTCAAGAAAAAGAATCGGGATGTTGCTTGTTTGTTTCAATCCCTAATAGGGATTTTAGTTGATTGCGATCGCAGGCGTTTGAAAGCCTTGTGTTATTTGGTTTTCAAGGTTCAACAGCGCGAATGCGAAAATCATAACATAAGGACTGGGAATTGTGCTAACTGTAAATAGCTGAAAGTCAGTTTATACGAGGTGCGCGGATGGTTTCAAGATGCTAAAGCTCCCAAACTCTTGCAGATAAAGCAATCTAGCCATTTTTGTACTAACCCCTTCACTAACACCTACCCATTCGCGCACTTAGCAAAAAAAACCAGTCTAATTACTTAAAAGTTTTCCTTAACAGCTAACATCTGTAAAATCTTTTCTACACGATCCAACTCTCCAACGATGCGCCGAATTGGATGAGGCCAAACTTTGACAAGGGTAGGAGTCGCAGAAACCTGATTTAGTTCTGCTTGTTCTGGATGACTTAAAACATCAATCACCTTCAGGGTATAAGGGTGTCCAAGCGATCGCTCTAACAATTCGTGTAAATTTTGCAGAATGCGTTCAGTAGAATTGCTATGTCCGGCAACAAATAAGCGGAGAACATAGCCTTGGGTAATGGCTTCTTTTTTTTGTACTATTACTGGTTGGTGATATTTTGGCACAGGTTCAGAAAGGTCTAGACGGACAATTAAATCGTGATCCTCCCAAAGCTGGCCAAATGACGAACGATAGGTTGTTAACACCATGCGATCGCACAATCCCTCTTGCCAAGGAGCTGCTTGCCATACTAATTCCCCTGTGCCAAAAACAGCATTCAGCAAAGCTTGATGTCTAATTACAGCCGGATAAGCTTCAGCAAAAGTTCGTACTTGTTGAGTACGCGGATCTAACCAATTGTCAATAGTTGCAGTATAACAAGGCACTAAAAAGTGTGGTGGCTCTGGTAAATCTAGAATTTCTTGCAAAGCCGAGCACAAATGCAAATGCCATCGACCTTGCTTGCTAGGGTCGATGCAATAAATTAAATCTCCTCCAGGTGTAAATAGCGCAATGCCTTTAAACAGCTGGGGTGTAGATAGTTTATTTGTCGTCAAATTATTCACAGAGGTTAGGCAACTAAAAGTAAAAATTCTCTCTTTTACCTTTTACCTTAGCTATAACCTCAACCAGGATCGCAAAAATATTTGGAATTGGGGACTGGGGGCTGGGGACTGGGGGCTGGGGACTGGGGGCTGGGGACTGGGGACTGGGGGCAGGGGGAGCAGGGGAGGCAGGGGAGGCAGGGGGAGCAGGGGAAAAGGTTAAAGGTTAAAGGGAAAAGGAATAAATTTAATCTTTCCCCTTTTCCCCTTACCCCTTTCCCTTTCCCCAATGCCCAATGCCCAATGCCCAATGCCCAATTATTAAACTCGACCTCGGAGAAACTGCGCCATTTCGTTAGGAGTTGGTGACATTTCCAAAGCAATTTCTTCAGTGATGCGTCCGTCTTGATAGAGATTCAGCAATGACTGATTCATCGTAATCATGCCGTCAAAGCTGGCTTGTTTCATCAGTTCGCCAATTTCATCATACTTACCATCTTTGATCCATTCTTTAATCGCCTCAGTATTGATCAGCACATCATGGAAAGCAGCCCGCTTACCGTCAGTAGTGCGACACAAACCTTGAGCAATTACTGCCACTAAAGACTCAGAAATCGCCACCCGCATTGCATCCTGTTCATCACCAGAATAGAGGTTGAGAATCCGCTCAATGGTTTTGACCGCACTATTGGTGTGCAAGGTTCCCATGACTAAGTGACCAGTTTGAGCAGCTTTTAGGGCGGTGTTAACAGTTTCCTTGTCCCGCATTTCCCCTACCAGAATCAAATCTGGGTCTTCCCGCAAAGCTGCTTTCAAAGCGTTGTCAAATTTTCGGGTATGCATTCCCACTTCCCGCTGTTTGACTAAGGACTTGCGGCTTTGATGGACAAATTCTATCGGGTCTTCAATGGTGATGATATGCTTGGCCATCTCCTTATTGATGTAGTCAATCATCGCTGCCATTGTGGTGGACTTACCAGAACCAGTGGGCCCTGTTACCAAAATCAAACCTTTATGGTGATGACAAATATCTCGAAAAACTGGAGGTAATCTCAACTGTTCCATAGTTAAGATTTTTAGCGGAATCAACCGCAACACCATTGCAGGCCCTTTGAGAGAGCCAAAAACATTAATCCGCACGCGAGCAAATTCGTATTGAGTTGCTCCGTCAAATTCTAAGGATTCTTCAAAGCGCTGAATTTCTCCCTCAGTCATCACCTCCCGCAACCAACTCATAAAAGTTTCTTTATCTGTTTCTGGATGATCTCCTGATTGAATTTCTCCTCGGCTGCGGAAGCGGGGTGGTTCACCCACACCCAAGTGCAAGTCAGAATATCCCTGATCGTAAGCTTCTCTGATTAACTTTTCTAAAGTTAGTTCTGGACTGCTGTTTTGAGGGCGAACTGAACTAGGTATTGGCGGTGGACTACCCGGACGATGACCTGCAACAGGCGGATTAGTAGTGCCCCTATCCATTGACATATCGAGTGTTTGTGTCATCTGTCGCTGCGTGCTAAAGGTTGGGGTTGGCGGTGGAGGCGGCGGCATTGGTGGTAAATTACGTCCGGCAGCAGAGTTAGAATTTAATGGAGAGTGTGATTCTGTCATATATCTTCACATTTGGCAGTTAAAAAGTTGAATCAACGAGAAGTAAAGTCACTTGCTTTGATGACTTTTGGAGAATGCTTGTCTGCAAGCCTTAGCGGTGATAGAAGGCGATTGAAACTCTAGAACCACGGTCAATCTATTTCATTCACCCAATTGGTATCTTTTATTTCCTAAGATTTCAATACTCAGAATATTTAGATAGATTATTTAACCTATCTAAACTGGTTTAACACACGCAAGTACTTAAAAGACCTCAGCAAACACACAGAGATTATAAAGTAATATTTAATGCTTTTGTTTGAAAATAAATATTCTCATGACTTAGATGAGAAATTTATCCCAGGCATAGGCACAAATTGCTAGCAATTAACAGTACAAATACTAGCAGTTCATCTATTTAGGCTGTCTAGGAATTATGAGAAAGACTACTAGTTTTTATAAGAAATGTTAAGTTGAATCGGAGCGATCGCTTGGGGATCGAGGTTTAAAGCTCATACCTTTTAGGTTCTATACCTGAAGGTAGATGCAGTCAACAAGTTTTTCTCATAGATAGAAAATTGACTTTATATCCATAATTGCAAAAAATTAACTGTAAACTTTAGTAACTAAATGCTCATTTTCCCAATTAGTTTTTATATACTGAATTTCACTGAGACAATTCAGTTTACTCGCAAAAAAGTGAGATATTACTGAAATTAAAATCTGTTGTGTATTTTGGGAGGAAAAGTCATGGTTTCTGCTCAAAGCTCTAATCAAGGAAAGACCTACTCCTTGTTGATGATTAAAAGCTTTTTAATATGGACTTTTACATTAGCAGTATGTTTGTTGGTTGTGGGTTTTCCACTAGTTGTCTTAATGGCTACGGTCGGATGTCTGTTGTCGATTATCTTGCAATCTGTGATGCCTGTTAGTGCGGTTTTGCTTGTAGCAGGTGCTCTAATAATGTTTAATGTCATGGCAGTTGTATTGGCTGCGGGTGTGCTAACTGTTAAGGGAGTTCATCCTAGTGAAGTTAAATGGTTAAGCTGGCTGCATGGAGAGGCAGACCAAATGCAGGCTACTGTTTACGCTGCTTGCCCTCTAACTTGTGAAATTAAATAGTTATTACAGGTTAATTAGACAAACAGTGCGTCTGCCCGGTTAAGCCGGGTTTTTTCATGGTTTTTATAACTTGGAATTTTAAATAGTCATTACAGCTTAATTAAACAAACAATGCATTTGCTCAGTTAAGCTGGTTTTTTTATATCTTGTGTGATTTATCCATTAATATTTATGGTTTATGTAAGGATTGACCGCCGACTATTGACCATAGACCATTGACTATAGACCATTTACTATAGATGGTAAATTACAGATAACTAATGACTATTCAAAAACGCGTTTGCATTATCTTAGGTACTCGCCCGGAAGCAATTAAACTCGCTCCAGTGATTCAGGTTTTCCAGAAGTCTTCAGAATTTCAGTTGCAAGTAATTCTAACTGGACAACATCGGGAGATGGTTGAGCAGGTTATGCAACTGTTTAATATCAAGTCGGATTATAACTTGGAAATTATGCAGGTTCAGCAATCTCTAAATGATATTACCTGCCGTAGTTTACAAGGGTTAGAAGCATTATTTAAGGCGGAAAAACCAGATTTAGTAATTGTACAGGGAGACACTACCACTGCTTTTGCCGCAGCTTTGGCAGCTTTTTATCAAAAAATTCCTATTGGTCATGTAGAAGCAGGGTTAAGAACTGATGATATCTTCAATCCTTACCCAGAAGAAGCTAATCGGCGATTGATTTCTCAAATTACTCAGTTGCACTTTGCGCCAACTCCTTGGGCTGTGGAAAATTTGCATCGTTCTGGTGTTTTGGGTGAAATCCACATGACAGGTAACACTGTAATTGATGCATTGTTAAATGTCGCTGCAACCCAAGTAGTTTGCGATGTCCCAGGCTTAGACTGGGAATCATATCGGGTTTTGTTAGCAACAGTTCATCGTCGGGAGAATTGGGGAGAACCTCTGTTAGCGATCGCTCAGGCGTTTTTACAAATTTTAGATAAGTTTCCTGATACAGCTTTACTGCTACCATTGCACCGCAATCCGACAGTGCGAGTCCCATTGCAGGAACTTTTAGGGAATCATCCCCGAATTTTCTTGACAGATCCTCTAGATTATGGAGATTTGGTGGGAGCAATTGGGCGATCGCATCTTTTACTCACTGACTCTGGTGGCTTGCAAGAAGAAGCTCCCAGCTTGGGAAAACCAGTACTAGTTTTGAGAGACACTACTGAAAGACCAGAGGCTGTGGTAGCTGGTACAGCTAAACTTGTTGGCACTACGACTGAGAACATTGTTGCAGCTGCTGCTGAGTTACTCAGTGACTCAGATGCTTATGCAGCGATGGCAAACGCAATCAATCCTTTTGGGGATGGTCATGCAGCAGAGCGCATTTTGCAGATTGTCCAAAATTACATTCATGGGTAAGCAAGTTCGTAGTAAGGACTTTAGTCCTTATTTCCTAAGCACTAAAGTGCTTACTACAAACCCTCAAAACTAGTTTGACAATATTTAGCCAAACCACGAGATTTTTCAAGGGTGGCTTCTGGTTAAACACCCAGAGCCGATCGAGTTTCGGGACCGACAACACCATCTACAAGTAGACCTTTGCTTTGCTGAAAGCTTCGGACTCGGCTAACAGTTTCTTGACCGTAAATTCCATCAATTCTAAGATTACCTAAAGCTGTTTGCACGTCTCTGACGAGCTGACCTTTTGAACCAGGAGTAAGAATCACCGAACCGCCAACACCACCGGGGTCTAGTCACAGGAAGATTGTTCGGTCTATCACCAATCCATCGGGCAAAAACGTATCTACCTGTAGAAAGTCTGGCAAAACCATTTTCATATCGTTCAATTGCTGGAAGTGTTGCGCCATTTGGTACACAGTCCACATACGAGTAGTTGCTGCTTGGGCCGGTACGGACACGCAAACAACTGCCGTTAGTCTTTACATAGGCAGCCGAACTTATTTGAATTTGGGTTACAACAGCGAATAATACACCGACACCAGCAAAAGTTAACCAAGCTGAAGATTTAAGCAGTTTTTTCCAATTGAATTGAGGTTGAGGAAGATGATATTTAGTGTTTCCAGATGCCTCTTCTTGAGCAATAAACATCTGGGAATAAGCAAGATATTCCATAATGCACTCCTTAATATGAAAAAATGAGTACTCGCAGAGAATTACTTAGTCGTTCTCTGTATTTATTCTTAGTATATTTTATATCACTGTATTTTCAGCGAAATTAATAAAAAATAAAATTAGTCAAAAGATTGCTGCAAAAATGCGATGTCTACGACGAGCTAAACCGTCGTAGACATCGCATTTTGAAAATAAATAAAATTTAGTTAAAGCTTTTTTACTTAATGACTTATCCCTGGTTACATCTAAATATGACCAACGTATTGTTCGATTCCAACTAAACTAGCAACCATAAAAGTTAACTCGTCTAAGTCTATTGGCTTGCATTGGTATATATCATAACCTGCTAATAATGCACGTTTATGATCATCCTCAAAAGTAGATGCTGTCAGAGCGATCGCTGGAATCTTTCTACCTCGCTTTGCTTCCAAATTTCTGACCTTCAAGAGTAGCGAGTAGCCATCTTCATCGGGTAAGCAAATGTCACTAATTAGGATGTCTGGTTTAAAAGATGACATTCTTTTGAGAGCCTCGTCTGCTGAAGCAGCTGCAATCACCTCTGCTCCTTCTAATTCAAAAAGGAAGGTAAGTAATATTCTTGTATCAGCATCATCATCAACAACGAGCAATCGCAGACCTTGAAAAGATATCGATTGATTAGACATTCTTCTTACCGCCCCATAGCTCAAAGACTTGAAGTAGCGATTGCATCAAGTACTACTTATTTGACGCTATTTGATGCATACTTTACTAAATCTTAAAGGAAGCAATTAGCAAACGTCTGTCCGGTGTCGGACATAGTAACTTAAAATAATTCATTAGCGATCGCGTCTTAGCTGATTCCCTAGCAACCGAGCAAATTCTTTTTGGATAACTCGATAACACTCGCAGCAAGTTGCTTCCAAATCCTCTCGGTTTATAATGCTAATTTGACCGCGTTGATAGCGAATCATTCCGGCTCGGCTCAGGGTGCTAGCCGCTACTGTCACACCAGAGCGCCTTACACCCAGCATCTGGGCGATAAATTCTTGCGTCAACGGAAATTCTTCTGATTCCAAACGGTCAGATACTGTGAGCAGCCAACGAGCCAGCCGTTCTTCTAGGGTATGAAGACGGTTGCAGGCACATGATTGTGTAAGTTCGGTATATATAGCTCGTACATAGCGCAGCAGCAACTTTTGAATAGCTCCGCCCTGATTGAACTCGGTTCTAAGTACATCTGCATCCATCTGCATTGCAGCGCCAGCAACTTGGACAAACGCTTTCGTGGTTGTTGTCTTGCCTCCTAAAATTACTGGGATACCTACCATGCCTTCATTGCTCACTATCCCAATTTCCACCGTCGAACCATCTTGCATAATAGTGACGATAGAAACCACTGCCTGTTGGGGAAAATAGACCTGTGTGACGGGTTCTCCTGGTTCGTAAAGAACTTGCCGAGTGGGAAGCGAAACTAACTTTAGGTGCGGAATAAGACGCTCATAATCACTGGTTGGCAAAGCCGCAAGTAACCTATTTACTTGCGGCTTAATTATGTTGTCGCTCACTGAACATTAATTAAAAGAGAAATTTGCTCAAAATACTTTAAATCAAGTTGCTTTTGCCAGTCTGTTCGGTTTCGCACACATAACTCAAAAAAATTTTTTGGCTCGGTTACTGGGCATGAAGCCCAGTAACCGAGCCAATTCATTTTGGATGACTCGATAACACTCGCAGGAAGTTGCTTCTAAATCCTCTCGGTTCAGGATGCTAATTTGACCGCGTTGGTAGGCAATCATTCCGGCTCGGCTGAGAGTGCTAGCTGCTACTGTCACGCCAGAACGACGTACACCTAACATCTGGGAGATAAATTCTTGCGTGAGGGGAAAATCTTCTGATTCGAGACGGTCAGAGACTGTAAGCAGCCAGCGAGCCAGCCGTTCTTCCAGTGTATGGAGACGGTTGCAGGCAGCACCTTGCGCCAGTTCAGAGTATACAGCTTGTACATAGCGCAGCAGCACGTTTTGAATAGCTCCGCCCCGATTGAACTCAGCTTTCAATACATCTGCATTGATTTGCATAGCAGCGCCCGAAATTTGCACAAAGGCTGTTGTGGTTGTGGTGTTGTCTCCTAAAATTACCGGGATACCCACCATGCCTTCATTACTTACTATCCCAACTTCCGCCGTTGAGCCATCTTTCATAGTGGTGACTATAGAAACTACTGCCTTATCAGGAAAATAGACCTGTGTGATTGGTTCGGCTGCTTCGTAAAGTATTTGCTGAACTTGGAGCGGAACTAGCTTTAGATAGGGGAAAAGACGCTGATAATCACTGTCTGACAAAGCTGCCAGCAGCTTATTTGGTCGTTGCTGAAAGAGATTTTGTTTTAATGGCATTAGAAGTCACTCTCCTTAAGGTAGGTGACTTTAGAAAAACCAACTCAGAGCATAAGGAAAGGACTTCTTGCAGAAGTGGGGGAAAGGAGAAGGGGGAAGGGGGAAATGGATGGAATTTTACCCTTCCCTTTACCCTTTAACCTTTCCCCGAAATCTTGGAAAAGGAACTTTTGCAAGATGTCTAAAGGATTAAGGTTCTGATCCTAATGTTAAAAGGTGTATTCTCTAAAGGAACACGGTGAACAATCTGGAAAATCTTAAAATAACACAGTTCTTGGAGTCTGTGCGGTTTCGTACATAGAAGCTCAAAAAAATTATTTTTTCCGTTTATTGGGCTTATTGCCCAATAAACGGACATATTCATCTTCTATAATCTGATAACATTCGCAGGAGGTTTTTTGTAAAGCCTCTCGATTCAAGATGTTAATATGACCACGGTAGTAGGTGATGATTCCGGCATTGCTGAGGATATTAGCTGCTTCAGTGACACCAACGCGACGTACACCTAGCATCTGTGCGATAAATTCCTGGGTGAGCGGAAATTCTTCTGATTCGAGACGATCAGAAACTGTTAGCAGCCAGCGAGCCAGCCGCCTCTCTAGCTTATGAAGACGGTTGCAGGCAGATCCTTGTGCTATTTGAGTGTATACACCTTGTACGTAGCGCAGTAACAGGCTTTGAAGGGCTGTACCCCGATTAAACTCACTTGTGAGTATATCCGCATCCATCTTCATCGCACTGTCTGGAATCTGCACTAATGCTGTTGTGGTTGGGATGTTGTCTCCTAAAATTACCGGGATACCCACCATGCCTTCATTACTCACTAAACCAGCTTCTACAGTTGAGCCATCTTCCATAGTGGTGATTATAGAAATCACTGCTTTATTAGGAAAATATACCTGTGCGATCGGTTCGCCTGGTTCGTAAAGTATTTGCCGATTTGAGAGCGGAACAAGTTTTAGATGAGAAGCAAGACGTTCATAATCACTGGCTGGCAAAGCTGCCAGCAGCTTATTTGCTGGTTGCTCAAGAATATTTGTGTCTAATGACATTGTGATTCTCCTGAATGTAGCCAATACGGTTCGGATAAGCATTTTTTACTTTACTTGTGGTTTGGGGAAAGGATGTATTAAAAACCTTTCACCTTTAACCGAACCGTATTGTGAATGTAGCCGTCCTTAGAAAAGACAACTCACGGCATAAGGAGAAAATTAAAAGTCTAGCCTTAATGTCAAAAGGTGTATTCCCTAAAAAAGTTCTAGTAAGGAACTGAGGTTTTTATACTTGTATCTATAATATAACAAAATGAGTTGTTTATAATAACAACAAATCCGAATACATTAACTTGATTGCATTTGCGATCGCATAATTAAATGAAATTATGTTCGCTAATCATATTGCTATAGATATGAGCATAGTTGGAAGCGATCGCAGTAAAAAATTCCTGATTATACAAGTCATTAAAACCTAAATCTTTTTCATTGCTACAAATGTTTTTAGTCCCAACTAGTCTTGGTATATTTTTATTATCTTAAAAAGAAGATACTTAGAAATAAGCAGATTAGTATGAATATTTATTAAGACTTCATCCTAGAAGAATCTTAAGATTTTTGACATACTACTGTAAGTCTACCGATTTATTGTACTATATACTCAGCCTAAAACAGTCTATTTCATAAATACTCAATAAAAGCAAGTATTTTCTACTACATATTTAAAATTTTTATTACCCAAAACTAACTTACTTATCTGGTTAATCTATGCAATAATAAACAGCTATATGCCTTAAATACAGTTTATATATCGATTTATAGTAGTATAGACTCTATATTCTCTGAAAAACTTATATTGGCTTAGTGCCAAATCCAGTATTGTTTGAAGCTAATTTACTTAAAAAATAATAATGCCCTTGACAAAATGCAAAATCTCTAACAAAAATATCACTGTTCAATCGAGTGAATAACAACGCGAAATATGAAGTATAACCAACTTGGTAAAAGTGACTTAAAAGTTTCCGAAATTTGTCTGGGCACTATGACTTATGGAAAGCAAAACACCATTGAAGAAGCCCACGAGCAGCTAGATTATGCTATTGCCCAAGGAGTCAACTTTATTGATGCAGCAGAGATGTACCCTGTCCCACCAAGTGGCGAAACTTATGGATTAACTGAAACTTACATTGGGAAATGGTTAAAGCGTCAACAAAGAGATCGAGTTATTATAGCTACTAAAATTGCTGGCCCTGGTCGAGGTTTTAAATGGGTACGTGGAGGAGCCAAAGCAATCGATCGTGATAATATCAAACAAGCTGTAGATGATAGTTTAAAAAGATTACAGACAGACTATATCGATTTGTATCAGATCCACTGGCCAGATCGCTACGTGCCACGATTTGGACAAACAGTCTTCGATCCGACTCAGGTGGGAGAAACGGTTCCCATTGCTGAACAGCTAGCAGTTTTTGACGATGTAATTAAGGCTGGTAAAATTCGCTATATCGGTTTGAGTAACGAAACCCCTTGGGGAGTTGCCCAATTTAGTAATGCTGCTAAACAATTAGGATTGCCCAAAGTTGTTTCGATTCAAAATGCTTACAACTTGCTAAATCGAGTATTTGATGGAGCCTTAGCAGAAGCAGTTTATTACGAAGAAATTGGGTTACTAGCTTATAGTCCTTTAGCATTTGGTTTCTTAACTGGCAAATATCTAAACGGCAAACCAGAGAAAACAAGAATCACTTTGTTTGAAAATTTCGGTCAGCGCTATCTGAAACCGAAAGTCAGTCAAGCCGTATCAGCTTATGTAGAAATTGCCAAGCGCCATCAATTAAGTCCAGCGCATCTGGCCTTAGCATTTGTGCGGAGTCGTTGGTTTGTGCCTAGCACAATTATTGGTGCTACGACACTGGAACAACTTAAAGAGAATTTAGAAAGTGTAAATGTAGTTCTCAACAAAGATATTTTGGAAGAGTTGGATATAGTTCATGCTCAGTCGCCAAACCCAGCACCATAAACAATTCAAAATTCAAAACTTGTACTGAGCTTGTCGAAGTATTCAAAATTCAAAATTCAAACATTTTAGATAGTTCGCCTCGTTACCAGGCTCCAGCCTGGTAAAGCCTTCCTAGAGCCTCTGGCTCTCACAGAGTAGAAGTAAAGATGCGCCATGTACTCTCTCTCAATTCTTAGATTCAAAACTAGATATTTAGTCGGTAAAATATGACTTTTACAGCAACATTAGTTGACCAAAATACTATTCGTCGTCGGGGTACTGGTTTAAGAGCTTACAATCCCGAAAAAGTATTTAAAGGATACACACTTTTCACACCTTTGACAGGTCAAGGTGAAGTCTACCTTCTCAACTTGGAAGGAGAAGTAGTACACCAGTGGAATCTGCCTTATCCACCAGGGTTATACGGTTATCTTTTGCCCAATGGCAACCTTTTTTATAATGGTAAAACTCCACCAGAAGAACCCCTACGTTTTGCTTTATGGGCTGCATTCAAAAGTGGCGTTGTTTTAGAAGCAGATCCCAAGGGAAATATTATCTGGGAATATAAGCATCCAGATCATCATCATGATGGACGCAGACTAGCTAATGGCAACACAATTCTACTCGCCATTGAAAAGATACCTGAGTCTTTGGTTCCCCGAATCAAAGGTGGCGTACCAGGTACAGAACCAGATGGTGATATCTATGCGGATGTGCTTTATGAGGTGACTCCAGCAGGTGAAATCGTTTGGACTTGGCACGCCCACGAACACCTCGATCCAGATATATTTACGATTACACCCCAAGATCATCGACACGAATGGACTCATGGGAATACTGTGGGTGAACTCGCTGATGGCAACATTATAGTGAGCTTTCGTAATATCTCCACAGTTGTCATTGTCGATCGCAAAACCGGAGAAATCATCTGGACGCTAGGCGATGACGTGCTAGCACAGCAGCACTTCCCGAACGAATTAGCTAACGGTAATATCTTGATTTTCGACAATGGCGCACATCGCCGTAACATCGCTCTCAATTTTTCCCGTGTGATTGAGGTGAACCGTCAAACCAAAGAAATAGTTTGGGAGTATACCGACAACCCGCCCCAAAATTTCTTTAGTGCATACATATCAGGAGCGCAACGTTTAGCTAATGGCAATACCTTAATTACAGAAGGTGCTTATGGTCGAATATTCGAGGTGACAGTTGCAGGAGAGATTGTTTGGGAATACATCAATCCCTACTTTGCATCTCGGAATATTCCAGGTGAGAAGTCGCCGGTAACTCGTGGAGAGCAAAATACAGTCTTCCGCGCCTTCCGTTATGCACCTGAAGAAGTGCCCTGGCTGTAGGGGGAGGCAGGGGGGCAGGGAGATGAGGGAGTGAAGGAGTGAGGGGACAAGGGGACAAGGAGATAAACAAAACTCCTAACTCCTAACTCCTAACTCTTGTACAGACGCGATTAATCGCGTCTCTACTCTTAACTCAGCACGGGCTAAACGCCCCGCTATGGCTAACAGCACTCAGCACTCCTAACGCCCAATGCCCATTTAAAATTTGAGATTTTGGATGAAAATTCAATTCTCAATGGCGATTAACAAGTTCTAATTTACCAAGGTACTTAAACATGGCCCAAATCAAAGTATACAGTGCAGTTGTTTGTCCTTATGCTCACCGTACCCGCTTGGTACTCCAAGAGAAGGGCATTGACTTCGATTTGATTGAGATTGATTTGCAGAATAAACCGGAAGGGTTTACCAAAGTTTCCCCTTATGGAAAAGTGCCTGCACTAACTCACGGCGATAACCGAGTTTGGGAGTCAGCGGTAATTAACGAATATCTTGATGAGGTATTTCCCAATCCGCCATTGTTACCCAGCAACCCCATTGATAGGGCACAAGCTCGCATCTGGATCGATTTTGCTAATACCAGATTCGTTCCCGCTTTTTCTACCCTGCTGCGGAGTTCAGATCCCGAAAAACAAGAAGAAGCGAAACAGGAACTATCTAAACATCTGGAATTCATTGAAAACGAAGGTTTAGCAAAGCTTTCTAAAGAAGGCCCTTACTGGTTTGGTGAATCTATTAGTTTGGTCGATTTCACTTACTTCCCTTGGTTTGAGCGTTGGGCTGCACTGAAGCAGTATCGCGGCTTTGGAGTGCCAGAGCAATTTACCCGTCTACGCCAATGGAAACGTGCTTTAAAAGAGCGTGAATCTGTGAAAGCGATCGCTCACTCTAAAGAATTCTACATCGAGCGATATGCTAAATTCGCTGCACCTACTCTCGCTGCTGTTTAAAGGTAATTTATAATACCAATTGGATTAATGATTGCAACACATCCTTGGGTAAAGTAAAGACGCGATGAATCGCGTCTCTACAAGTGGTCTATTTGTCGCATTCTTTTTTCTAATTGATATAACTATGTTTCAACTGGGAATTCAAACCCCACTTGAAACATAGAATTAAACTCTTGAAAATTACGAATTACAAATTACGACTTTACCGAAGTGAGCCGCACTTTTGAGGTAATGATAAGCCTCTCGTGCTTCATTGAAGGGGAAAACTCGATCGATAATTGGTTTAATTTGATGCTGTTGCATCGCCTGATTCATCGCCTCAAACATTTCCCGACTGCCGACATAAATTCCCTGAACTGTTAAACTCTTAAAAAGTATTGGCATGGGGTCAATTTCACTTCCTCTTCCTGACAATACGCCAATCAAACTAATACGTCCTCCAATGCGGACTGCTTGTAAGGATTTTGGTAGAGTACCTGCACCGCCTACCTCAACTACACGATCTACACCTGTGCGATTGGTTAATTGATAAACTTGCTTTTCCCAATCTGGTGTTGTTTTGTAGTTGATTGTCTCGTCAGCACCAAGCTGTTTCGCTCGTGCCAACTTCTCATCACTGCTAGAAGTAATAATCACTCTAGCGCCATGTATCTTGGCAAACTGGAGAGCAAAAATTGAAACTCCTCCAGTACCGAGTAATAAAACACTATCACCTGCACCAATATTACCTTTTGTCACTAGGCCGTGCCAAGCTGTGACTGCTGCACAGGGTAAAGTTGCGCCTTCAATATAGGATAAGTGGTCAGGTAATATTACTAAACCATCTTGGTGTAATAAGACATATTCAGCCAGCATTCCATCAATACCACCTCCCAAATCGGATTTCATTTTCTCTTTGGTTAAAGAGCCATAAATCCAGTCTTGAAAGAAAATACCAGCGACGCGATCGCCTATTTTCACCCGTGTCACACCTTCTCCCACCGCCACTACTTCTCCTGCACCGTCAGACATGGGAATTAACGGATATTTCTGTCCAGAACCGTAAGCTCCTTCAATCACCAGCAGATCGCGGTAATTTAAGGATGTTGCTTTGACTTGAATCAGAACTTGTCCAGCTGCGGGTTTTGCTTGGGGGCGATCGACTAATGCCAAAACATCAATCCCGGCGTTGCTTTGAATTTCGTAAGCTTTCATATGTCCTTACCCTAGCTACAACTTTGGTATTGTAGCTAGGGTAAAAAAGAATCTAGAGACGTAGCAAGTGCTACGCAATACTGCTCGCTTAACCCCTTCTCCCATATTGGGAGAAAGGGAACTGGAGGCTACAGAGAATCTATGAACTGCTGTACTTTTTCTAAAAGTGGCTGATATTCAATTTGCTCTGCTAACTCTTGGGCATTTTGATAGCACGATCGCGCCATTTTTTTGCGTTTTGTGGTGGCGTAAACACTTCCCATATTCAGCAAAGTTGAAATTTCTCCAAGATTATCGCCCAGTTCTTGATAAATCCCAATAGCTTGTTTGTAGAACTTCATTGCTTGGCGATGCTCTGCCAGGGTGCTGTAGGTAAAACCAATGTTATGAAGGGTTGTTGCTTCACCTGCGCGATCGCTAATTGCTCGACGTGTCAAAAGAACTTGATAGTAGAGCAATAGCGCTTGTTTCGGTTTTCCTAAATCATGATAGACAGAAGCAATATTGTTCAAGGTGGTTGCTTCTTGAAGCAGATTTTTCACGGCTCGTTGAATTGGCAGTGCTGCTTGAAAAAATTCTAGTGCTTGCTCAAACTTGCCTAAGACATTGTAGGCAAATCCAATACCATTGAGCGTTGTTGCTTCACCAGAAAAGTCACCTAACAATCGCCGCATCCTCAAAATTTGGTGTTGTAGCAACAGTGCGCGTTTCGGTTCTCCTAAGCGGGTATAAATTAGTGCGACATCATTAAGAGTAGAAACTTCACTTTGAGTATCTTGCGATCGCCTAAAGATTGGCAGTGCTTTGTCAAAATATTCCAACGCTTGCGAAAAGCGTCCAAGACGGCTGTAGGTAGAACCCAGATTGCTAAGTGCAGTTGCTTCTGCTGCCGTGTTGCCAATTTCAATAGCAACCGAAAGCGCCTGATGAAAACGCTCTAATGCTCTTTGAGGTTGCCAGCAACTGAGGTGAGCTAAACCGAGATCGTTTAATGTATAACCTTCTCTGGCTCGGTCTGGAATTGCTCTAGCCAGGTGTAAATTTTTGGTTGCAAGATCGAGAGACTCTTGAAATTTCCCCCGTTGGTAGTAGCGGTTTGCTTCATCACGACGTTGTTCCCATTCTTTGACTTGATTTAAAGGTTGCGTCATCTGACCTCAGTTGCATTCTGCGATAAGTAGGTAGAACATCTCTTGGGAATGAACCCCTCTTAGGTTTCCCAAATTTTAACCTCAATCTTCTATCTTTAGATATAAGACTTAAATAGATAAGTATGCTATTTTTTCATACTTACAGGAATATTTATGAAGCAATTAATACAAATGCTGTCGGGGCGCATAGAAGTGCATTGGTGTAAACTTAAGCCAAAACCCTTTTAAAATCTCGTTTTCAGCCTTTGGCTGGAAATGCTACTCCTAGCGGTGCCGCGAGTTGGGAGGCAAAGCCTCAATGAAGATTATTCCCAGTCTGAGACTGGGAAGGAGATAATCAGCTAAAAGCTTTTTTAGACTCTTGCCAAATTAAATTAAACAGTGGCAACATTTCTGGGTAGAAGACTGATATTTTTAAGATTGCAAAATGTAAAGGGGATCGTCCAAATCTTGAGGAATATCGAGTCTTAGTAGTAGTCTTGCGGTTTCTATCTCAGGCATGGTATCAGAGTAGGAAGATAAACGCTACTTTAAACAAGCGTGTTTTTTTCCAAACATTAATATAATGCTCTTACTATGAGCATCTACCAATCTCTGAAAAAATCTTATACACCAGATCGTCGGCGTGAAAATGACTGGCGGTTATTTTTGCGTTTGGTGCCTTATGCCCGTCGTAACGGACGGCTATTAGCGCTGTCGATGTGCCTACTCGTACCGCTCGCACTAGCTAATGCCTTACAACCTTTCTTGATTGGGCAAGTAATCTCCCTGATTCGTCATGAACCCAGCACTTACGAATTTTTTCGGAATCGTCCCTTCTCGCAAGGGCTGAATATCCTAGAGGGATTATTGGTAATTGCGATCGGCATCCAATTGCTGTTGACAGGTTTTCAAGGTTATATAGTCCAAAAGCTAGGGCAACAAATCACCGCCGCAATTCGCCAAGACTTATTTCAGCATGTAACATCTCTAGCAGTGCGCTTTTTTGACCGCACACCCGTAGGTAAATTAATTACCAGAATCACCAGCGATGTGGAAGTGTTAGGCGATGTCTTTTCGACTGGAGCAGTTGGCATCATATCCGATTTGTTTTTAATGCTGGTGACTTTGGGTTTAATGTTTTCCATCCAGTGGCAACTTTCTTGCTTGCTAATATTGATGCTGTTACCAACTAGCTGGGTAATTGTTTACATTCAAAAACAGTACCGCAAAGCCAATTACAAAGGGCGAGAAGAACTTTCGATCATGAATTCACAGCTACAAGAAAATGTGCTTGGGATTAACGTCGTGCAGTTGTTCCGTAGAGAAAAATTTAATGCCGAATTGTTTCGTGCGACAAACAACAACTACATTCAGCAAATGGATAAAACCATCTTTTATGATTCATTTGTTTCAGCAACCTTAGAATGGATTGGGCTGATTGCGATCGCAAGTGTTTTGTGCGTGGGTGGGTGGTTGCTGTTGGGAAAAAACTTGACTTTTGGGACTTTATCGACATTTGTATTGTATGCCCAGCGATTATTTGACCCTTTAAGGGCTTTTGCGGAAAAATTTACAGTAATTCAAGCTGGTTTTACTGCCATTGAACGCGTAGGCGATATATTAGATGAACCGATAGAAATTCGCGATCGCGCCAATGTCCGCTTCTCAATATTTGATGCGAAATTTGGCTACATAGATGAGATCGTCGCTAATCTAGAATCCCCAGACCTCACTTCCCCCCCAGAACTGGGAGAGATTCGCTTCGATCGTGTCTGGTTTGCTTACAAAAATGATGATTACGTAATTAAAGACTTAGATTTTACCATTCATCCTGGTGAAAAAGTGGCATTAGTCGGCCCTACAGGTGCGGGTAAAACTTCGATCATCCGTCTTTTGTGCCGCCTTTACGAACCCACCCAAGGACGCATTCTCATAGATGGGGTAGATATTCGGGAAGTACCCCAAGCAGAACTGCGGCGCTACATGGCAGTAATTTTACAAGAAGGCTTTTTGTTTGCAGGCGATGTTAAAAGCAACATCTCTTTAGGAGATGGCTACACCATTGAGCAGATTCAACAAGCAGCCGAAGAAACCAACATTGCCCAGTTTATAGAAGAATTACCCCAAGGTTATGATACTCAACTTCGAGAACGGGGCACAAATATTTCTAGTGGTCAAAAGCAACTTTTAGCCTTTGCGCGGGCTGCCATTCGCAATCCCCAAATTTTGGTACTAGATGAGGCTACCGCTAGTTTGGATGTTGGTACAGAAGCTTCAGTTCAAGAGGCATTAAACCAGCTTTTGCATAGACGTACTGCCATTATTATCGCTCACCGCTTGTCTACGATTCGCAATGTAGACCGGATTTTTGTTCTCAAGCGTGGCGAATTAATCGAACAGGGAAGTCACGAGCAACTACTGCAACAAGGAGGGCTTTATGCCACTTTACATAACTTGCAGATGTTGGGGAGTTAGGATATTTTATAATCCCAAAGTGGAAAAGAGCGATCGCTACGTTCGCCGCAGGCATTGCCTAAAATGATACTGTTATTGAAAGTGCGATCGCACAAAATAATACCAATTTGAAAAAAGAATGCGACAAATAGATCATTTGTAGAGACGCGATTCATCGCGTCTGATTCATCGCGTCTGATTCATCACGTCTTCAACCAAGGATGTGTTGCAATCATTAATTGAATTGGTATAAATAGGTCGTTGCTATTACTAAATTTTATTAAGAATCCATTTCGGTTAAGTGTAAAAAGCTCAGAGAAAAAGGAAAGAAAAAACCTTTAACCCTTACCCTTTTCCCTTTTCCAAAACCCGATTCCGAATTAAAAATGCACAAAGCGAGAAGTATTCATACCCATCTGACCTACCACTCTTGGCGCATCGACCCGCAAACTCATCTGTTCACAACGCACAGTTAACCAAGGTTGACCTAAACCTATTCCAAAGAAAGGACTTTCGGCGGGGATTTCTAACTTAGAACCAATCAAACCCAACACAGACTCAACTTCAGCAGGGAATATCAGTAAATCACTATCCTTGGCGCTGAAAGCAGAGGCACTTAACCACTGTCTCCATGCCAAGCTTTGTTGATTATAGTTAAGACTACACAGCTTCCGATTTTCCTGATGCACAGTAACATACTTTCCTTGTTCCCAGGTAAACTTAGCTAATTCCTTTGGTAGCCCCCAAATTTCTCGACCGCCAGCCACCGAATCAGCATTATCTACATAAATATGGGAAACCCAAGCGCCGATTTTCTTCTGGTAATTAACCAAAGCTGGGACAACAATTAACTCACTATACTCCAATACTGAGCCTGACCCGTAATTAGATAAATACACGCTACCAAGGGTTTTACCAGGCCATACAGAAATAATTTCTAACTCTAAGGGAATTAAAGGGCGCACTTGGTCAATATTTACCAAATGCAGAGTTTGGATGGCATAACCTTGGAGTATCCAAGGTGCTTGTGGATATGACATAAGGAAGTTAGGAGTTGAGAGTGAGGAGTTAGGAATAAAGAGAGTTAGGAGTTGACAGTGAGGAGTTAGGAATAAAGTTAAGAATTAAGATCGAGAGTTACCAATATTAGTTCTACTCTAACTCCAAACTCCAAACTCCAAACTCCTAACTTCTAACCTCTAACTCCTGAAAAAAAATCCCCACCCAGGCATTTGCCTGAATGGGTAATATGAGGTCGAACAAAACAATCTTCTCAAAAGAAAGTAGAGGAATTATTTGCTCTCTGTAAAATCAGCGTCAATCACATCGTCGCCGTTACTAGAACTAGAGGAACTGCTACTATCTTGAGGTTCGCCACCAGATGTAGCACCGGCACCAGCGCCAGCACTGGCACTAGCACCAGCTTGTTGATAGATGTTGCTACCAACAGCGAATAACGCTTGTTGCAATTCTGGGGTGAGCTTTTTGATTTGCTCATCGTCTTCTTTAGCAACTGCTTCGCGCAATTCTTTCACCAAACCTTCGACTTTAGTCTT
Source organism: Nostoc sp. DSM 114160 (assembly GCF_053470305.1). NCBI lineage: Bacteria > Bacillati > Cyanobacteriota > Cyanophyceae > Nostocales > Nostocaceae > Nostoc > Nostoc sp. DSM 114160. The sequence goes on from NZ_JBPFGO010000001.1 coordinate 1,537,301, forward strand.
GTCAGCATCGGGAACTTTATCGCCCAATTCTTGTAACTGCTTTTCAGCTTGGTATGCTAAGGAGTCGGCTTGGTTCTTGCGTTCAATCTTCTCACGCCGTTCTTTGTCAGATGAAGCATTTTGTTCAGCTTCTCTTACCATGCGGTCAACGTCATTTTTATCCAGGGTAGAAGCGCCAGTTATGCTGATGGACTGTTCTTTACCAGTACCTTTGTCCTTAGCGGTGACGTTAAGGATACCGTTAGCGTCAATATCGAACACCACTTCAATTTGAGGAACGCCACGTGGTGCAGGAGGAATACCATCAAGGCGGAAGGTTCCCAAACTCTTGTTATCGTTAGAGAATTCGCGTTCACCTTGGAGGACGTGAATTTCTACGTTGGTTTGTCCATCCACAGCAGTGGAGAAGACTTCCGATTTCTTGGTGGGAATTGTGGTGTTGCGGGGGATAATTTTGGTCATCACGCCGCCCAATGTTTCCACACCCAAAGATAGGGGTGTCACGTCTAACAACAAGATGCCAGTTACATCACCAGCCAGTACTCCGGCTTGAATGGCTGCACCAACTGCTACAACTTCATCAGGGTTCACGCTTTGATTGGGGTCTTTACCCAATACCTGCTTCACAATCTGTTGGACTGCGGGAATCCGTGTAGAACCACCAACTAACACCACTTCATCAATATCGCCTTTGTTTAACTTGGCATCCCGAAGGGCGTTTTCCACAGGAATACGGCAACGGTCGATTAAGTCAGAACAAAGTTCTTCAAACTGAGCGCGAGTCAGGGTTGTATCCAGGTGCTTGGGCCCATCCTGGGTAGCGGTGATAAATGGTAGGTTAATTTCTGCTTGGCTGACACTAGAAAGCTCAATTTTCGCTTTTTCTGCGGCTTCCGTTAGACGTTGTAAAGCTTGCTTGTCTTTCCGCAGGTCAATACCTTCGGCTTTCTTGAACTTCTCAGCTAAGAAATCAACTATTTTTTTGTCAAAGTCGTCACCACCAAGGTGGGTATCACCAGATGTAGCTAGTACTTCAAAAACTCCGTCTCCTACTTCCAGCACGGATACGTCGAAAGTACCACCACCAAGGTCAAATACTAGGATGGTTTCGTTACTCTTCTTGTCAAATCCATAAGCCAGAGAAGCAGCGGTAGGCTCGTTGATAATCCGCAGAACTTCAATCCCGGCAATTTTCCCTGCGTCTTTTGTTGCTTGCCGTTGCGAGTCATTGAAGTATGCAGGAACAGTGATGACAGCTTGGGTTACAGTTTCACCCAGGTATTTGCTGGCATCTTCAACCAGTTTGCGGAGAACTTGTGCAGAAATTTCTTCTGGAGCAAATTGCTTACCAGCGCCTGGAGAGTCTAGCTTGACATTGCCGCCGCTACTCAGGACTTTATAAGAAACTTCAGTAGTCTCCTTTGTAACTTCGTCAAAGCGGCGTCCAATAAAGCGCTTGACAGAGTAAAACGTGTTTTCGGGGTTCATTACCGCTTGACGTTTGGCGATTTGACCAACCAAGCGATCGCCATTTTTCGCAAACGCAACTACTGATGGCGTTGTCCGAAAACCTTCAGCATTAGCAATTACTGTGGGTTTACCACCTTCCATCACTGCTACGCAGGAGTTCGTTGTTCCTAAGTCAATTCCAACTACTTTTGCCATTTTAGGTGCTGGCTCCGTATAACTACAAATGAATGAATGAGAATATAAAGCACTAAATTTTGAACCAACAGGGTCAAGAAATCAGCCAGTTCAGCATGAATACCTTTAATTTGGCTTTCCTGGGGTTAAAACTCCAGACTATGCTGATATATATACTGAAGCTTAGTGGTAGCCAGTCCATGAAGGGTGGTTTCCCGAACCTTGCTTGGGACGGTTAAACTAACTAAATTTTGTTTTTAGTTGGTTCATGGATTAATTTGTCTTCACTCTGTCTAATGTAGAAGAATTAATACTTTCAGTAATTAGGGTGAACCGTAACGTCCGAGTGGTGTTTGCCGTCTTTTGAGGCAATAAACTATAGAAGCAGTAAGGGTTGGGGATTGGGTATGGGGCATTGAAAAGAGGCAGAGGGGCAGGGGAGCAGGGGAGCATACTTCGACTGCGCTCAGTAACCGGGGGAGCAGGTGATCGCTGAGCGTAGCCGAAGTGGGAGCAGGGGAGAAATAATAACTCCTAACTCAGCACTCACCACTCATCACTCATCACTCATCACTCAGCACTCAGCACTCAGCACTAATCACTCAGTAGTTACTCAATCTCAGAAAAAAGAGTTTCCCAGTCAATCACAGGCGGTCTTTGTCCTTGGTTGACTATTTCAAAAATTTTCCTAGAGCTATTTGGCTGAAAAAGGCATTCTACACAAGCGTTTGCAACGTCAATCCGGCTGGCATCACCCGAAAGCGTATCACCAGTGCCTATGACCACACCGTATTTACCCCCAGTTTTTGCCTTCAGGAGGGTGTTGAGGTCGTATGAGGTATAGGGGCCGTCAATAAGGCGTCCTGGGCGGATAATGGTGTAGGGTAATCCTGAATTAATAATGGACTCTTCGCCTTTTTGTTTGGCATCCAACACGCCAAAACTATTAAGAATACTAAAAGGAAACTGATTTTTACGGAGAATTCCACAAGAAGAGATGAAAACGAATCGCTTCAAATTCTGGGGTGCTGCTGTTACTAGATTGCTGACACCTTGAGCATCAATCTTTGTCGGACTATTCTTTGCTTTTGCTTCACTAGATTTGGGATTAAAGAAAATAATTCCCCATTCAATCAAGTTCGGGGTTTCGTCAAACTCCCATCGCGCAGAGGGAAAGGCAGTGGTTCCGGTACAATTTATGATGTGGGTAACACCTGGCATTGCTGCTGGCAGTGTAGCTGGCTGACGGATGTCACCAACGGCAATTTCCACTTTTTGGTTAAACATCTCTTCAGCTTTTGCAGCATTGCGTGTCAGAACGCGAACTTTTAAACCCTTTTCGAGTAACTTGCCTACTACTAATTGCCCGACTCCACCTGTAGCACCAGCAACTAGTACCAAATCTTTAGCTGAATCAAAAGAAGTCATAAAGTGCCCTTGAGATAGTCTATTGTTAATCTACTAAAAAAAATGCGATGTCTACGATGAGCTACGCCTAACCACATCGCCAAAATAGAACGAGATTGAAGATTTTGCTAATGGTTATTGACTCTGTCGCTTTCAGGTTGATAAGTGGGAATTTTAGGAAAAGGGCAAATTCCCTAGAACTGAATTAGCACAGTAGTCAGCACTTGAGGTTTTGAGCAAGCAATGAAAATTAGTCAAAAATTAATTTTAGGTATTCTAGGAATGGCTATTCTCTCAGGAATAATTGGTGCGATTAGTGCTAATCAACAATTGAATATAGCTAAATATCTTGCTCAACAAGAGGCCGAAGAAGTTGCTGGACTACTGGGATATTTCGTCAGCCATGAGCTTGAAAACCACAAAATGCGATCGCAAGATCGGATGCTAGCCCAACTGCAAGAGCATGTTCAATCGCTACACAAGCAACGTCAGCGCGATTTGGAGATTGTAGACCGCAATAAAATCATTCTAGCAGATGTAGTTACGGAAGATATCGGTACGCGATTAGACCACGATCGCAATAATGAAGTTGGTAAAACTATTCACGATGGTGTACCCAGAACTTATATTGAGTCCAGTCCTGAATACCCAAATGGAATTCAATTGATTGCCGTTCCTTTTAAAACTAGCAACGGTGAAACAATGGGTGCAGTAATTTTGGAATATACACCACTTTATAAAGCAGCACTAGCAACAGCCCATAAAAATATTGTTGTCACGTCGTTTATTAGTTTGGGATGTGGCATCTCTGCACTAGTAGTAGGTTATCTGCTCTCCAGAAGCATCTCAAAACCGATTAAGCAACTTCAGGAAGCTGTGATGAATCTGGCTAAAGGTAAGCTGGATACCAGAGTTAATATTCGCTCCCAGGATGAGATTGGCGAGTTAGCTACCTCGTTCAACAAAATGGCAGACGATCTCCAATATTCTAGAGATGAGTTGGTCAATGCTAACGAACAATTACGAGACGAAATTAGGGAGCGCTTACAGACAGAAGCAGAACTTCAGCAAGTTCTCAAAGACCTGAAAAAAACCCAAATTCAATTAATTCAATCGGAAAAAATGTCGAGTCTGGGTCAACTAGTGGCGGGAGTTGCCCATGAAATCAACAATCCAGTTAATTTTATCTACGGCAACTTGCAACACACTGATGATTACACTCAACAGTTGCTGCTGTTAATTAAGCTTTATCAAAATCACTATCCTAACCCAGAGCCAGAAATCAAAAATGCTAACGAAGAAGCAGATATTGAGTACCTAACAGAAGATTTGCCTAAAATGTTAACCTCAATGAAGATGGGGGCTAAACGCATTCGGGAAATTGTTCTCAGTCTCCGAATTTTCTCTCGTTTGGATGAAGCTGAGTTCAAAACGGCCGATCTGCATGAAGGAATCGACAGTACTCTGTTAATTTTACAACACCGACTCAAGGCACAAAATAATCGCCCTGAAATTCAAGTGGTTAAAGAATATGGTGAAATACCTCAAATCCAGTGTTTTGCAGGGCAAATGAATCAGGTATTTATGAACATCTTAACAAATGCAATTGATGCCTTAGAAGATTGTTTCCCAAAAGAACTTTGTCCAAATCCCTTGATTCGCATTTCGTCTGAACAGGTAAATGAAAATGTAATTATTCGGATTGCTGATAATGGAGTAGGAATTCCAGAAGAAATCCAGTCGCGTTTATTTGATCCTTTTTTCACAACGAAACCAGTTGGGAGGGGGACTGGTATGGGTTTATCAATAAGTTACCAGATAATTACTGACAAGCATGGTGGATCTTTGCAATGTATTTCATCACCGGGACAAGGTGCAGAGTTTGTAATTACAATCCCAATTCGAGTAGGGAAACCAGCACAATCATCAATTTGCGATCGCCACACCTATCGGTAAAAGTCAGTGCCAATGTTTTTCAGCCTCTAAGTGCGTAAGCATAGCCCGTCATAGACATCGCAGTTAGAGGGTAATTGCCCCTGAATTGTTCGGTTCTACCACTGTCATCAGTATACAAATAGCTATAACCTCTTAGATAGTAGTGAAATGTCTAACCTAGACGCTGTTAGTCGCTCTTGAATTAAGGGGTGAAAGCCTGTGTACCAATGGATATTGCCAAGCCTGAGCGAAATCTTGGCCCAAAATCAATCAAGTGTGGCAGAATGTTCACCTGCTAAAGCAGAGCAGCAGTGGCGTATCAGCCTCGCAGCGACAGAACATTTGCTATTAAATACTTTAGCAGACCCTTCAGTTGACACAACCCAAGGATTAGTTTTAGCTGCACCAGCACCCTTGTTTAGTCAACCAAAATTAACTCAAAGTTTACAAACAGTAACTTTTACAGCAAAACCATTTAACCCTTTGGCACTGATGCCATTTCAGATGCCAGGTGCAATTGCGTCTGTCAATGAAGAAATTACTCTCAATGAATCGGTACTTCCTTTACTACCTGCCGATCCGCTTGGAGCAGAACAGTTTTGCTTGGTTTTTACAGATAAATTCAGATTAGTACTAGTTTTAACAACCCACAAAAACGGTAAAAAAACTTTTTCATTTTCTTTTGAGCCAGAGATAGTGCAGCAGGCTTGGCGATCGCTAGGGGCACGGGTAATGCTGGCTAATCCAGAATTTTTCGGGCGCTTGGACGCATTAGTAGAACAGTATTCTCCGGTAGCACCAGACTACCGCATGATGATTCACTTTAGTCAGTTATTGCTTCAGGAATTAACAGAACCAGAAGAGACTAAAGACTGTTTACTAGGGACTGGGGAAGAAGCAGGGGAGCAGGTGGGTCACTGAGCGTAGCCGAAGTGGGAGCAGAGGAGCAGAGGAGCAGGGGAGAAGAGTTTTCTCCAATCCTCAATGCTCACTTGCTCTGAGCAAAGCCGAAGCGATGCCGAATGTCCAATCCTCAAATCCTGATGTAGAATTGCTCCAAGCTTTTGCTCACGAAGTCCGCACACCTTTAACAACTATTCGCACCATGACTCGTCTGCTGTTGAAGCGGCGAGATTTAGATGCTAGCGCGATCGATCGCTTAAAAATTATCGATCACGAGTGTACCGAGCAAATTGACCGTATGGAATTGCTGTTTAAGGCCGCAGAACTAGAAACTACTGCCTCAGCAAAATCGTCAAAAACTCAACTCACACCGATGTCTTTAGATCAAGTGTTGCAGCAGAGCATTCCCCGTTGGGAACAAGCAGCACATCGGCGGAATTTAACTTTGAATGTTGTTTTACCCCAGCAACTACCAACAGTAGTGAGCAATCCCACCATGCTGGATCGGGTTCTCACTGGTTTGATGGAAAATTTTACTCGCAGCTTACCTGCTGGCAGCCATATTCAAGTACAAGTTATCCCCGCAGGAGATCAACTGAAGTTACAGTTATCGCCACAATTGAGGTGCAAAGATTCAAATAAAGCCACCATACCTGCAACGCCACCAATTCGCAAAGCTTTAGGTCAACTGCTGATGTTTCAACCAGAAACAGGTACGATTAGTTTGAATATCGCTGCAACCAAGCATTTGTTTCAGGCGATCGGTGGCAAACTAATTGTGCGCCAGCGTCCACATTATGGGGAAGTGATGACGATTTTCTTGCCTTTAGAAGTTAACAATAAACAGAAATCGATAGTCACGAATTAGAGATATAGCCATCCTAAATGAGATTGTGAAAATTTTGTCATTTGTCCTTGGTCATTTGTCATTTGTGACTATAACGGATAAATGACTAATACAACTCTTGGAGAGGCTGCGCCAACGGCTTCGCGGTAGTTGAGCGCAGTCGAAACTCAGTACAAGTGACAAATGACTAATGACTAATGACATGAAACAAAGTACTTTTCCACACATCTAACAAATATTTCCACACCCATTGCCAAGGCGGTTTCGTCAAAATCAAACCGGGGATGATGATGGGGATATGCTAAGTCTTTCGTAGGATTAGCAGAACCCAGAAAGAAATAACAACCAGGAACCTCTTCTAAGAAAAATGACATATCTTCAGCAGCCATAGTTTGACATTCTGGCACAATACCCAGAGGAGTTTCTATCACTTCTTCTGCTACAGATCGCACTAGTTCTGCTACTTTAATATCATTAATTACTGGTGGATAAAGTGACCAATATTCTAAATCATAATTTGCATCATGACTTTGACAAATTCCAGCAATAATCTGCTCGACACGCTGGTTAAAAAAGCCTTTCAAACTAGGATTAAAATACCTGACAGTAGCACTCATTCTTGCTGTATCAGCAATTACATTACGTTTGGTTCCAGCGTGAAGTTCTCCCACTGTCACTACTGCTGAATCAATGGGATTAACATTCCGAGCGACAATGGTTTGTAAAGCATTGACAATTTGGGCAGCAACAACAACGGAGTCAACAGTTTGATGGGGTAGTGCGCCGTGTCCACCTTTACCCAAAATTGTGCAGTTAAAGCACTCTACAGCTGCCATCAATGCGCCAGCGCGCACACCCACTGTTCCTAAAGGCAAATTATTCCACAAGTGCAAACCAATAATTGCTTCAACATCAGGGTTTTTCAAAACTCCAGCTTCAATCATTGGCTTTGCGCCTCCTGGTGATTCTTCCGCTGGCTGAAAGATAATTTTCACAACGCCAGAGAAATCTTGGCGATGCTGTTGGAGATAATAAGCTGTACCTAAAGCGATCGCTGTATGTCCATCATGTCCACAAGCGTGCATCACTCCATCATGCTGCGATTTGTACGGCACTTCGTTGAGTTCTTGGATTGGCAAAGCATCCATATCCGCGCGAATCGCTAAAACTTGGGGAGTCGGAAGTCGGCTTGCCGTGAGCGTAGCCGAATGGGAGTCAGAAAGTTTGTTGCCTTTGATGGTAGCAACAATGCCAGTGTGGGCAATGCCAGTTTGATGCTCAATTCCCCATTCTTGCAGCTTTTGTGATACAAACTCAGCAGTCAGTTTTTCTTGAAAACCCAACTCTGGTTGTTGATGTAATCGCCGCCGCCACTCTATTAATTGCGGTTGCAATGAGCGGATAGAAAGTCGGATGCGAGATAGATCGACAGAAGAAGGATTGGGAAAAGTGGAAACCATTATAAAGACAAACTAGTTTAAGTACAGCTAACTTAGATTATTTTCTCAGTTTAACGTGAGTCTCCAACAAAGGCGAAGTTGCAAGAAGGGCGAAAGAAACAAGTCAAATCCTCTTCCCTTCTGCCTCACTTCGGCTACGCTCAGAGACCACCTGCCTTTTGCCTCCTGCCTTATTTTTTAGGAGTTGGATGAATATAAAGTAACTACTAGCCAGAATTCCCTATTTTCAAGATAAATATAAGATTAGCTAGCCAGTAGCTCGAACTTATAAACAGGATATAGGACTCTTATTTGATTGATGAATTGACTTCTTAAGGTAGACATCGGCAAATATTAATTACCTCTTTCATTCCCCAAAAGGCCGCTTTTTCAAAAATCAAATCTGATTCTTATATAAGGTTACTTCCAAAAAATCAAATTTAATTACTTTAACTGTAAACTATTTCCATTACAAGTAAATGTTTTAGTTGTCATCCCATTTGGCTCAAAGTTTACTTCATAAAATTTCTTCGCTTCAAATTTCTTTAATTTTCGTTCTTTATCTCCTGAGATCAAAATAGAAAGATCGTCAGCAATATAATCAAAATGAGCCTCTATGGTGTTCTTTTCGCGGTAACTTTCTCCTTCCCATTCATACTTTTTATCGTTGCTGTCTATAGCCTCAGCATGTATAAATATAGTTCCACTCCGGGCAAAATAACTAGGACTTATAGTTCCTCCTGGAGAAATTCCATTCCAACCCCTAGTTTCCTCTATATCATTTAAAGCGGTGAAATTAACGGCTATATTAATAAATTTATCACAATTATTTTTCAATCGGATTTGCTTACTTTTGGTTTCATTTTTTTCCATATTTAAAACTTCAGCCTTATGTTGATAAAATCTTTCTTCAGCCTTTTCTTGTTTTTTGGATAGTAGCTCTTGCATTAATTTATCTTGGTCAGCTTTTACCTGATACTGTGTTTTCTGCTGTTCAAATTTTATCTTTTCTCTTTCTGTATATTGAGTAAGATTAACTCCACTCAGAGCAAATACTGAAGTTATAATAACTCCCCCAAGAGTAAATACTGAAGTTATAATTGTTGCTATTCCTGTTGGCTCTTTCCAGAAATTCTTGTTATTACTTGTATCTTTACCAGAATTTTCCTCACGATCTGGCTTAGGTGAAAAATTTAAATTAGTTGCATCAAGGTTGCTAACTCCAAATATGGAAATATCAATAACTTTGAGTTTCTGTTTTCCTAAACAAATAATGCTGTTATTGTATAAAGAAAATTCTTTGTCGGGATACAATAGTACTCCGTCTACAAGGGGAAGATTTTGCAGTCCTCGCAAATTCCTAATAAAAATGCGATTTTCCTGTTGATTAAAAAAAATTTCGACGTGGAGAGATGATACAGTATTATCTTGAAGAACTACATCGCATTTCAGAGGATCGCGACCGATGCGGATAGTGTCAGGATTTTTGGTTGGCTGTTGTTCAGAAAATTGCCAAGTTTGTTGTTTGCCTGCATCGTCATGTTGAAGAGTAAATTTCCATTGTGGCATGAGTGTTGTCATTGCTTTAACCCTGTAAATCTTCACAGCTAACTACAACTCTCAACTTTCTGATTTCGGATGTAGCTGCGTAAAAATCAGCAATTTTTTTTAATCCATATTTATATCAATTTTTTTAACCATATCAATAGAATATATCTCCGAAAAAGAATATAGAGACATAGCACTGCTAAGTCTCTACAAGGATTTCAGGTAACGCATATTTAATTTCACCAGATGTCTAATCAATAGGCTTAGGTTAAGGTTTACTAATATTTAAAGGCGGAAGTCAAAGGTCAAAGAGTATCTAATTGATGGCTGTTAATTTTCTCTCTAGGTCAAATAAAAATCCGTGAATATACTCCTCAGTCCATTCGGCACCATAGAAGCGTTTAAACATTCCTCGCGCTGGGGTCTTTTTCAGCTCGATATCGGAGGTATCGCAGTTGGGCTTGTTCAATGGCTACTAAATTTTGGGAATCTGTTATGGGTTCTGCCTGCTCTACAAAATCGAGATAAGCTTTCAAATAGTCTTTGAAAGCAGCAAACACCTGAGTTTCTACTACACCCGTTTCTTGAGGACGAGTCCACAGAAAAGCGGGAGAGAAAAAAGGCTGTGCTTCTTCGGGAAAATCTCCTCCCCAAGACAAATGTTGCTGGTGGGTGTGGAAAATCGGCAGAATTGGTTCAGTATACTTTGCTTGATATGCTCGATCGTCCCGAAATAGGGGCTGCATATCCAAAGCAATTAGATGTCCTCCTGGCAATGTCACCAGATCCGCCCCAAAAAAGGGCAAATCGTAGTTGAGGCGGGGAAAAATCACAAAATTCAGCACTTGCAGCGAATTGCCACCCTGCACGTGAGCTGCTCGAATTTGCCGCAATTTTGAAGTTTGAAAGGCATAACTAGTGGTGACAACCTCTTCCTGATTCTTTCCCTTGCCCACAACAGCACTCTTGGACTCAAATCCAGTGGGGATAGGATAGGGCTGTAAATCCAAACGCGATCGCATATAAGCGATCGCATAATCAAGAAATGGCTGATAGAGTGTCACGTTGCTTCGCTCCGAATTCAAAACTTGTACTGAGCTTGTCGAAGTATTCAAAATTAATAATTAAATAACTTCTGCCTCCTGCCTCCTGCCCTCATCTTTTGCCGACACCGACTGCTAAGGGAACAGCATCTTCAAATAAGAATTCATGGAGAAAGCGTTCTGCCCATTCATGACCAAAGTAACTGCTAAACAAACCAGATGCTGGATCGCGGTCTGCACTATATTGGTCATAGTCTTTTTGGGCTTTGACAATCCGTTGGATATCTTCTCTTTCTTGGAGCGGTTTGGCATCTGCTAACATTTGCCAATACAAGTTTAAATAATCCTGAAAAGCTTCAAAGACTCGTGTTGCCACTGTTTCCGGGTCGGTTTTGGCAAACAATAGATATTTAGAAAAATACTGGTTGGCATCGTAAAACTTCATTTCTAAGTTTTGTGCCAAATCCGGGTATCGATCGTGGAGAGATTTTAGCGGAAATATATATTTTTTTTGATAATCTTCATCCTGAAATAAAGGCTGGAAATCAAGCACAATCAGATTTTTGACTTTTCCAAAAGATAAAAAATCAATCCCTAACAGAGGTAAATCGTAATGGTGACTGGGATAAATTACGCTGTTAAAAATTTGAGCGCTTTCTCCAGCATCAATGTAGGTATAGCGAATTTTCCGCAACTCTTGAGATTGGTAACACCAACTGCGAATAGTTGCTGGGTTTCTGCCGCGATCGCTAACTTTGAATTCCAAACCAGGGGGAATGACCCTACTTTGTAAATCAAACCGCTGAAATAGCTCTTTTTCTAAAAATTCCAGGAAAGGCTTATACATGGAGCATGATTTGTTAACCCTTGCATGAAAATAAGTTATGGCGATCGTGCACGTCTCATTTATGAGAAACAAAGCAACATTCCTTAATGGGACATTTGTCATTGGTCATTTGTCATTTGTCATTGGTCATTAGTTATTAATCAATTCTTCTCTCTCATCTCCCTCATCTCCTCCTGCTCCCTGCTCCCCTGCTCCCTGCTCCCTGCTCCCTGCTCCCTGCTCCCCTACTCCCCTACTCCCCTGCTCCCTGCTCCCCTGCTTCCTACCTAGCATGATTGCGACCGATCATTTGCTCCAAGACTTCTTGGGAAACACAGCGACGCTCGGAACAATAAGTCATCAAGTTAATTCCGTTCATCATTCGTACCGTACTGACTCTGACACGAAAATCATCCGTAACAAACCAACAACGTTCCTGACCTTGATTGTTGTCATAGTCAGTATCAATCGTCAGCACTCCATCATCAGCAAACCGATATCGGCTCACAACTGGAATACTCTCAACATAGCCTTGGTTGCGAATCAGTTTTCCAGAACGCTTCGTTTCGTCGGGAACATCAACCAAAATCGCAGCATTATCAGTATTCGGTAGTCTGGTATCTAAGTTAGCCTGCCATGCAAAGCTAGCACCGCTTGTTGCTTTACTAGGATCTATCCCTTGGGCTTTACAAACTTCTTGGACTTTTGGATCGTCCTTTTCCATGACTTTTATAATCAAATTCGACTCCCCTGACTCATCGGCCGCCGAGTCAAAATGATGAACAGCGCGTTCCGTGAACCACGTACCCTCACTTTTACGGAAGAAGTCGATCATTGTCAAAGGCGGTATTATATGCATCTGTTTTGAAACCTCGTTCGATCAAATTTTGGCGTTATTAATACTAAGTGATGAGATGAAGTCTCGGTTTAGCTAAAGTGTAGAATAACTCCAAAAGTGATATTTTAATCAGCTGATGACAAATAGTGAAATTCAACTTATTACAAGCGTTCGCCCCAGTCCAACTCCAGAAATCTTAACAGCCCTGAAAGCCGGAACTCCTGTGGATTCGATAGATTTGTATCAATTTAATCTAAAGGAAGTCGATTTCCGACAAGCTAACTTGAGTAAAGCCAAGCTATTAGGAGCCGACCTCAGTGAGGTGGTATTAAGTAATCTCGATTTGAGTGGGGCAGATTTGCGAGGCGCTAATCTGCAAGGAGCCGATTTGAGTGGGGCTAATTTGCAGGGAGCCTATTTAAACCGTGCTGACCTCCAACAAGCAAATCTCAGTGGTGCAAATTTGGAAGGAGCCAAACTCCAAGTAGCGCGTTATGATTCCCAAACGAAATGGCCCGAAGAATACAACTACAAAGCTTCGGGAGCGGTAGGGCCGGGTGCTAATCTCAATGGTGCTTTTCTGAATACAGCTTCTTTACGAAATGCAGATTTACAAGGTGCTAATCTGCGTGGAGCCTATCTGAGTGGCGCTGACTTGACAGGAGCCAATTTGCAAGGTGCTTCTTTGAGTGGTGCCGATCTAACAAAAGCTTATTTGACAGGGGCTTGCTTACGAAATGCTCGATTGATAGGAGCCGATTTGCGGGATACAGACCTGCGAGCAACCGATCTCAGTGATGCAGAGATGGAGCATCTTCAAAGTATTGCTGGGGCAGATTTTACTCTTGCTCAAGGACTCACACAAGCAACTAAAGCCATGCTTTCCAGTCGTCCACATTCAGAACTCGATGTTTGGAATGCCTATACCCGCAAAACAACTCGTGAAAGTTTGAGTGCTTGACCAATACAGTGCTGAGTAACGTTAGCGGTAGCGGGGCGTTTAGCCCGTGCTGAGTTGTGAGTAGGAATTAGGGACTTCCAATTAAGAAATATTCCATCGTTTTGAGGGCAGGGGAGACAGGGGAGCATACTTCGACTGCGCTCAGTAACCGGGGGAGCAGCACTTCGACTCATTTCGGCTACGCTCAATGACCAACGCTCAGTGACCGAGGAGCAGAGGAGCAGAGGAGAAATAATAACTCCTAACTCAGCACTCAGAACTCATCACTTTTAACTCAGTACTTTTCATAATAATTGCCAGTTCTTTTTCAGGAGTGCTAAAAATGTCGCGTATCCTTCGGAAAAACCAGGCGGATCGGGTAGAACATATTGGGGAAATTCTTTATACGATCGCCAAGGTTCCGAAGCATTATGCCGCAAATGTAAGGCACATTCTGAGGAACCTGGTAATCGCCAAATCATTTGACCAGCTTGTGTATCAGTCACAAATGCCTCCTCATCTCGAAAAAGTTGATCTTTTCTTCAAGATTTTGGCAGATTAACCGGATATTTTGGTCAAATTTAAGGTAAAATAAAAAATTTACTATTTATCTAATAAGTTTTCTCACAATATTGCATTGCAGACAAACCCACACCGCTATTGTGGCAACAGGTCTTCTAGAGCAGCGCCGACAACTCGGTGATCTTCATCCTGTCTGAGTTGGTTCAAGGCTGCTTTGGCTTCCGGTCGATCAAATCGCTTGAGAGCATAGCTAACTCGCACGCGCATCCGCCAAGATTCATCATTCACCAACGTTAGTATTTGGGATAATGCCGCAGCATGTTGACTAGAATTAGCTAGTAAGCCAAGTCCATCAACAGAAGATTCCCGAACAGTGAAATCTTCATCTTTTAAACCCTGAACGCATATATCAAATAGTTCTTCTGGGCAATCCATTTCCGCGATCGCAGCCAAAATGCTCCGTCTAACTAGCCAGTGGTCATCCTGATAATATGCCAAAACTAGATGAGAAACTGCGACTCTGCCAAATAGCGACAACGAATTTGCTGCCTCAGCCCGCACGTTGGGAGTATCATCAAATTTCATAATTTGCATCAAAGCTGCAAAAGATTCCGCTGATTGTTGATTACCCAAACCCCTAGCCACAAAAGAACGCACTAAAAATTCTGAGTCATGAAGTTTACTGGTGAGCAGAGGAACTGCAACTTCTGATTCATAATCATTGAGGGCAGCGATCGCCTTCAAACGATAGTGAAAATCTGGGTTCTTTAGTTCTGCTTGGATTTTATGGATTTCCATAAGTGCATTTGGTACAGCTATTCTTTACTTTATTTTACAGATGTCACCAAATGGCGATCGCATTCTAAGAAGATTGAATTTAAGGGCATTGGGCGTTAGGAGTGCTGTTAGCGTCAGCGGGGCGTTTAGCCCGTGCTGAGTTAGGAGTTAGGAGTTTTATTTATCTCCTTGTCTCCCTTGTCCCCTTGTCTCCCTCATCTCCCACACCAATGCCCCATGCCCTATCCCCTAAATCAATGACTCAATTAAGCGAAACCGTTAAAGAATTAATTGCTAAAGCTAGAATTGTCAGCTTTGCTGAGTGGGAACAGTCCCATCCACAAGCAGCGATCGCTATATTTCAAGCTGCGGATGATGCTTTTCGCTACCTAAACGACGAAGATTTATCGCAGATTAAAACCTTGTCACCCGATAATTCTGAGTTGATTCCTGTTGCTCAATTGTTACGCGATCGCGCCGCCGAAATCGTTGACGAATCTAGGGAACAAGTTTTGGCAACTTATCCCGAAATTATCCAGCCTGGAGGCGGTCTTTATCCACCTGAACGCGCCCAAGCTTGCTGGCGAGATTTTTGGCATTTTCTTCGCTGCATTACTTATGGCATAGCAGGTGGACACACTGAATATACAAGTCCCACAGGACTGCATTATATGAATTTGCTCTATCAAGAATTACAAGTTCCCTTGGATGCAATGATTTTAGGCTTAAAAAGCATCAAGGCTGCTAGTTTGAAACGCTGCCAAGCCGATCGGCAGCAAATTCTTGCTCCCTATTTTGACCATATAATCAGCCAATTAGCTACTTTCCAAATTCGATAAGTTAAGTGGAAGTGGGCATGAATAATCAAAGGTTTGTAGTCAGGGCTGAAGCTCTGACTAACAGACAATATTACTTAATTTTATCTTGCGTAAGATAGTTGAATTTATTCATGCCCACTGGTTGAGATAAACTTAGGTAATTCAGCACAATTAATACTCTGGCTCAAGGGAATAGCACCATATCATCACTTGCATTCCAATTGCGAATCCAATACTAAAAAAAAGCTGAATTTTCTCTAAAGTATAATCTAACTTAACAAATTTTAATAAATATGGTTTCAGCATCGTATCACAATGTGTAAAGGCAAACGATGCAAAAACTTAAAATCATCACGACTAATAAGGATTTAAAGTCTCTATGTCCCCTACTTTGTCACTATGATGTAAAGTTTTTTAACATCTGCTGAATATCCTTCTCATAAAATTTAGTTGTTAACTGGGAGATAGTTTGAATGGCTTTTGGACCAGCATCACGATTAGGGGGTCGCTCTATTTGAAGACACCGATCCCATCGATCTGTGGCCAAATCGCTCTAATGAGGATGTTGAAACCGTAATTAGAAGTGTCTACAAGCAAGTTCTAGGCAACGCTTATGTAATGGAGAGTGAGCGGCTTTCTGTTGCTGAATCCCAACTCAAACGGGGTGAAATTAGCGTTCGCGGGTTTGTGCGTCAAGTCGGGAAGTCGGAACTTTATCGTTCGCGGTTTTTTGATAACAACCCTCGTTATCGGGCGATTGAATTAAATTTCAGGCATTTCTTTGGTCGTGCGCCATTGGATTTAGAGGAAACGCGTACACACAGCACTATTCTAGATACAAAGGGTTTTGAGGGTGAAATTGATTCTTATCTAGACAGCGACGAATACCAAGCAACTTTTGGGGAAAACATTGTGCCTTATATTCGGGGCTACAAAACCGAAGCTATTCAAGGTTTGGTTCAGTTTACCCACTTGTTTCAATTGGTACGTGGTTCCTCTAGCAGCAGCCTGAAAGGTGACTTAGCTGGCAAACAACCAAAATTAAATAGTTTGCTAATTCAAAGCACGCCTACCCCTGTGGTTTCACCAGCCAGCAAGGGCGCTACATTCCGCAATCCAACACCTACCCCTCGCACTCGTCAGGGTGTGGGATCTGGTGATGATGGTAAGGTATACCGGATTGAAGTTACTGGCTACAAAGCAAATGTGGTAAATAATATTTCCAAATTTCGCCGCAGTAACCAAGTCTTTTTCGTACCATACAATAAGCTTTCACAAGAGTATCAGCGGATTCACCAGCAGGGCGGTACGATCGCCAGTATTACCCCTGTCAACTAAATAATAGAAATTGGGGATTTAGAAATTAGGGATTGGGAAATAATTTTGCTGTACTCAGTCTCTAATCTTTCAATCCCCAGTGTCGCTCGTTCTAGGATTTACGCAAAACTAAACGCGTTCAAGGGCAATACCTGCGAAAAGCCGCTTCTGAGCGAGACACTCCGCAAAGCTAGCTTCCACCTAGAAGTATGCGTCTACATAAAATTGCCCTTACCTGAAAAGAATGATTTTCGGCTATTTTTTGCGTAAATCCCGATCGCTCAAAAGTTAGCCAAAGCGATCGCTAATCTGGAGTTTGACCAATTCTGCCGTCGGTTGTGATATACGAAGACATTTAACACACTTTCACAAACTAAAGTTTTACAAAAGCTAGTCAGTAGCAAAAATAACTGACAACTGATGAGAAATTCTATCTCTACAAGGGGTAGAATGCTCGGAAATTTAATTAGCGTTTTTCAGGAGATACTTCAATGTCACTTTGGGCAATTGATTCACCTACTGTTGAGTTGCGTCCGAACACCAGCGAAAGTGAATTACAAACACTGATTCGGGCAGTTTACAAACAGGTTTTGGGTAATGCTCACTTGTTAGAAAGTGAGCGACTAGCCACTGCTGAATCGCAATTGCGCGATCGCAAAATCAGCGTCCGCGAATTCGTCAACATAGTTGCCAAATCAGAACTTTATCAATCCCTGTTTTTCAACTCTTCTTCTCAGTATCGGTTCATTGAGCTGAACTTCAAACATCTACTAGGGCGTCCTCCTGCCGATCGAGCAGAAATTTCCGAACACGTCCGCATCTATAACGAACAGGGCTATGATGCTGAGATCGACTCCTATATCGATAGCAACGAATATCAGCAGAATTTTGGCGACAATATTGTTCCTTATGTTCGCAGCACAAGCTCCCAAATCGGAATTAAAAATGTTACCTTTAACCGCACCTTTAGCTTAGTCAGAGGATTCGCTAGCAGTGATAGCGATCGCAAAGCCAAACTAATCGGCGATATCGGTTCTAATTTACCCACAGCTATCAAGGCTCCCATAGCTGGTTCTAGTGTCAGCAGCACCGACAAACGCTTCTTGATTAAAGCTGTTAAAGGTGCAGGTAATCTCCGTACTCGTCTGGGCAACCTGGAATACGTAGTTAACTACAACCAACTGTCTGGACAAGTGCAAAACATTCATCGCACAGGCGGCAAAATTATCAGTATCACTGAAGTTGCTTAGATTTGTCTAAGTAGACTGGGGACAAGGGGACAAGGAGACTGGGGGACAAGGGGACAAAAGAAAACTCCTAACTCTTGGAAAGACTTGGGTTAATCGCGTCTCTACTCCTAACTCTTGTACAGACGCGATTAATCGCGTCTCTCCCCACTCCGCACTCCCAAATTCAGTTGTGGTCAAGGAGGTTAACATTATAGACTAAGAGAATAACTTTCTTTTTTGCCAAGATATCTCTTGGATTTTAAGCTACTTTTTAAAATCACTTTTCTAATGGAAATTACTGACTTTTTTGAACTTTCAATTGGACGATGGCGATCGCAGCGTAGCGCTCATCATTTAGCATTTGCCCACTTTGAAGAAGTATTGTCCAACATTGAAATTGAGTCTCTATCCATCGACGACCCAGCAGTGGTAGCAATCTGTCAATTGTATGACACTGAACCCGCCAATATCACTCACCCTTTTCGGATGACTTGGGAAGGTGAGTCAGACTGGGACGATAAACCAATCTCTGGCAGTACTGTACTAGTACCAATTCCCGATATCGAAAATTCTTCTAGAGGAAAACTACTGCGGGACAAAGGTTACGCTGAAACAATTCCAGCAGTAGCTAAATATCATTTGAGTGACGATGGTATTTTTACTCTGCTCACAGAGTATGAACTCGCTGCTGCTGAGGAGCGAATTTGGTTTGCTAACCCAAATCTCCGATTTCGGGTAGCGACGATTAAAACCAGTGATGGTAAAGGCGTGACTACAGCTTCCTTTTCTTCAGAGATTCGCTCTTTGTCTTCAACCAAATAGCAAATATCAGGTTAAAACATAAAAGGATACAATCTCCTAATTTATTTACGGGGATTTTATGCCGTGAATTTTGAATACTTCTCCTAGCGGAGAGGCTACGCCAACGACAAGCTCAGTACAAGTTTTGAATTTGGAGCGAAGCGACGTGACGATAGCGCCCAGCGAATCTAGCACTAACGCTAGCGATTTGCTCACCTTAGCCTGTTGGATGGCAGGAGATTTTAGCAACTACAAGCAATCTTTTGCAAATCCGCAACTTTACGCCCACATTCACATTTATTTTCGTCCTTTACCGATTGAATTTTTTTCTGGTATCGGTTTCTATTCTGAACAAGCTTATGACCACGATTTATGGACACCCTATCGTCAAGGAGTACATCGACTAGTCGATTTGGGCGATCGCATTTATATCGAAAATTACAGCTTGAAAGACCCAGATGCTTTATGCAGGTGCAGCTCGTGAATTAGATATCCTCAAAACCATCACCCCAGAAAGTATCGAACGGCGTTATCACTGTTCAATGGTTTTCCAACGAGAAGGTGAAATGTTTCGAGGTAGTGTGGAACCAGGCAATCAATGTCTGATTCAACGCAATGGATGTCAGACATATCTTGTCAGCGAAGTAGAAATAACCGAGCGTACTTGGATAAGTCTAGATAAAGGTATGGATATTGAAACCCATAAGCAAATATGGGGATCTACTGCTGGGCCATTACAATTTGAAAAACGGGAGAGTTTTGCTGATGAATTACGTGCGGTGAGCGCCTGAAATGTTGATTCAGCTTGAATCTGTTAAAACCAAAATGTTGCCTCCACTGGCTGAAAAAAAAATGCGCTGCTGGATTCGCAGCCGCCATTTGATTTGTTCGGGTAATTTTTTTATCTTCGAGACATTAGAATATACAACGATTGAGAGATTCTCTGAGTGCGTTGCTTCTTTAGGAGGAACAGTAATATGCGTTGACCCGGTTAACAAAATTTGGATGGGCGATCATCGCCAAGTAATTTTATATCAGGCAAAAGCTAGTTTACATACACCTCATCATAATTTGAAACAATACTGGATCAAATACGGTGGTTTCTACACTAGATTTGATGAGCGTGCTTGAGAGTTACTATCCTGTAGAAATTATTCTGACAGGCGTTTATACTCTAATTCAAAATTAAGTTTTGAATTTTAAATACTCCCCAAGGGGGTTGACGGCTAATTATTAATGTCTAATTGCTAATTTCTCATCGTGATTAGCTGTTAGTTATTAATAGTTAGCCGTCCAAGTTTGTTAGAAAATGTAACTAAAAAAATCCCCAAAAGTTGATAAGTTAATATCAATAACCAGTAGACTTATTGCAGAAGTAGGGAAAAGGGTAAGGGATAAAGGGTAAAGGTATGGAATTTTATCTTACTCTTTAACCTTTAACTTTTCCCCAACATCAAGGCAAAAGTTACTTTTGCAAGATGTCTAGTAATTAGTAAATCTTAATTATGAACTGTTATGCCTTTGCATTTTAGTATTCCCACGCTGCTGCAGAAATTTTATTTTACTTGACAAATTAGTTCCTTTTACCCACAATAACCCAACTATGCAGACCTTCTTAGACGAAGCAACCAGACGACGCCAATATCAAGCATTTCCCCAAACAGAACCTATAGAACTGTGGAATACTGCTTCAGTTGATGACATTGAAATTGTAATTCGAGCAGTTTATCGGCAAGTGTTGGGTAATGCTTACATCATGGAAAGTGAGCGGCTCGTAGTTCCAGAATCCCAACTCAAGCAAGGCATAATTGATGTGCGTGAGTTTGTGCGTCAAGTTGCCAAATCAGAATTATATCGCTCTAGATTTTTTGATAACGTTTACCGCTACCGAGCAATTGAACTTAACTTCAAACACCTACTCGGCCGCGCTCCCGATGACTACTCTGAAACTAAATATCACAGCAACATTTTAGATGAGAAAGGTTTTGAAGCGGACATTGATTCTTATCTTGATAGCGACGAGTATCTAGAGGCCTTTGGCGAGAACATAGTGCCATATTACCGGGGTTATAAAACTCAAACGGGCAAAAAGATATTGGAATTTACCAATATGTTACAATTGCTTCGGAGCAATTCTAGCAGTGACAAGAATCTAGCATCGAATAATGAACCTCAACTGGTGCGATCGCTAATTACCAACGCTCCCTACGGTAGACAGAAACTCACGGATATTAGTGCATTGCTGGCTGAAATATTCAAGCCCAAGCCAGAAACTGCTGCTCCAGTTAATACATTTATTGCAGCTCCTACAGCAGCCGAGGAAAGCTTGCGGCAAAAGATTAAAGAGCAAGAAAGCCAGATTGCAACTTTGCAACAACAATTAGCAGACTTAAGACCATTTGCCAGCATCGGCACAACAAAATTTAGTAGTAGTTGGCAGTCTTCTAGTTTGCCCACTAGCACAGGAGAATATACATCTTTGCAACAGCAAGCTGACGCCCAAGAAAAACAGATTGCAGCTTTGCAAGAGCAAATTGCTGATGCTCGACGATCTGCGACAATTGGGGAAGCCCGGTTGAATAAATGGCGCAGTCGCGTTTTTAATGGCTAATTTCTCTAATATTTCTCTAATGTTTAGTTTTATCGGGTGGGTTAGGCAAGTTTAACTCACCCGTTTTTTACTGTATACATAATATAAAATCCAGACCTCGTTGGTGAATTCAAAATCAAACAAGCTAAAAGTCATTAGTCATTAGTCATTAGTCATTAGTCATTAGTCCTTTGTCATTTGTGTTTACCAAGGACAAAGGACAATTGACAAAGGACAACCTCACCAGTTGATGTGCTTTTCTTTTTGCGTAAAATCTTAAAGATTTCCTGATATTTTCCGAGTAAGCTTGAAACAACAAATAATCAGAAAGTGTCTGAATTATTGTTCTAATAGACTTACAACTTATGAAAAAAGCTATAATTTATCGATATCGTACTTATGGACTAGTTGGGTTAATATCCTTAAGCGCTGTATTAACTACACCTACATCTGCCTTAACACAATTGGCAGGCGATTCCCCAATTGGGCAAACTCCTATCCCCACTGCCAACTTAATCTGGCCAACCAAAGGGTTTATTTCTCAAGGCTTCCGCAAATATCAACATGAAGGCATTGATATTGCAGGGGAATCTGGAACTCCTGTTGTTGCTGCGGCATCCGGTACAGTTGTTAAAGCAGGTTGGGATAATTGGGGATTAGGAAATGCCATAACTATTAAACATCTCGATGGCAGCATTACTGTTTACGGACACAATCGCCGTTTGTTGGTGAGCAAGGGGTCAACAGGTCATTCAAGGTCAAATGATTGCCGAGATGGGATCTACAGGCAATAGTACAGCACCTCATCTGCACTTTGAAGTTCATCCAAATGGTCGAATAGCAATAGACCCCCTGCGTTTGTTGACATCCGTAACTGCAAGTGCTGGCTTTGGTTCTAAAGTTCAGCAAGTGGATAAGCAGAACCGCCCAGTTTCGCCACCCCCAGTAGCAAATCAAGTTTCACCCTCACAGCAGCCAATTCCTATAGATTTTGCACCTGTAAGCACTGATACTAAATGTAATGGAATTATTCTTATTGAAGGTGAGACTATCAGCTCTCGTATAAAAGTCTGTAAAGAAAATGGTCAATTATTTTATATTGGGCAATTGAAGCAAGCCCCAAGCAAGCCTATAAAGATAGTAGCTTTAAATATTGGTAAAGACAGATATCGAGCAGATAATGGTAGTTTTTATTATTTAGTCACTCCACAAAGAGTTGAAGTTTGGCGAAATGGCAATCAGATTCGTTCTGACAGTTTTTATAATTTAACGAAATCGCCTTGATATTTCTACCTTACTTTGGTGAAGATGGTTATTTTAAATATCACTCTTTGCTATATTCAGATTGTTAAAAACTTAACTTCAGTTCAGGTTTTGAACCGTTTTGATACCCCCTGCCTACCAAAGCTTCAGACAGGGGGTATTACAGCAATCAGTTGAAGAAGAATGCAGAATTCAGAATTCTGACTCTTGAATTCTGTTCAATAAAACTTTCAGTTTAAATACACTTGCTAAAAGTTAAGTGTTAATTGAAGCAAGTGGTTGAGAGCCATTTGGCACAGAGCCATTATTTAGGATAGGCTGACGAGTTTTCAGATCAAATTTGAAGCCATGTGGCAAAATATGAAGCTTTGCTCCACAAATCGCCAAAGACTCATCCTTCAAAATTTCGCCCATATTGTTATATGTAGCTTCTGATTCATCAACAATCGTAACCGCACCTTCACCAATTACTTCAACTTGGTTATCTACCACTACCATAGCGGTATTTTCATCAATCCCAAATCCCAAGACAGCAGGCTGTAGTATCAAAGCTGATATTAAACGTCCCAAGCGTCCTCGTTGGGAAAAATGCTGGTCAATTACTACCCCTGGTAAAAATCCCATACCTGGGCCCATTTCGACAGTTTCAATCCGAGGATGTGTTTCTGAGTCGCCTTCCACAATCATTACGTCTGGCATTACAGCAGCTCCGGCGCTTGTGCCTGCAATAACTGCGCCTTCAGAAAAGCGTTGGTGAATAGCCGTATCGATTTCGGTATCTTTGAGGATGCTGGTAATACGAGCTTGGTCTCCCCCTGTAAAAAACACCCCAGTTGCTTTACTAATAGCTTCCAATGCGGTAGATGAAGCTGCATCTTCACGGGTTTCTGTATCAATAATGCGAACAGTTTCGGCTCCCAGGCGCTCAAACACTCTGATGTAATTTTCTCCCACTTCTCTTGGTAGTTCTGTGGCTGCTGTCAGAATTACAATATATGCCTTTGTGCCTCCAGCGCGTCTTACAAAGTCCCGCAAAATTACGGAATCACCCTCTTTATCTTCGGCTCCCCCAATAATTACTAACTGCTTTTTGATATTACTTTCAACCATGATGCCCCCTGGGATTTGAGTTAATAAATTTCACTAAAACATGACAATTCAATGTATCAAATCATCCCTTTGATAGATTACTTGATAAAAGTAGGGTTAACATTTGCGTAGACGCATACCCATACGGGGATCTTGCTATGCAAAGCGTCTGTCTGCGACACGCTGTTCGCGTTCGTACAGAAGCGGCTTGTCGTTAGACATCGCAATTAGACCAAAGTACTCTTCTGAAAAATTATTAATTTTCCAGTTGCTAAATAAAATCTACAACATCAACTGCCTCTAGAAGTATTTTCTAGAGGCATTTTTGGCTATATTGCTAATGGTCGATTGGAGATTTATCGGGCGATGTAAGTAATTGGTATTGACCCTAGCTGGATGCAAATAGATGTCTGATGGCAAGTCCTAATGAACTTGACTTTTGTAAAGCAAGTTAGTTAAGAAAAAACGTGCTTGTTCGAGTGGGAGATGCCTGGGTTTGCCTTGGTAGACAATTTGATATTCATTCATGTCTGGGCCATCTCCATGTCCAGAGATCAGCTTTTGGTGAAAAGCTTCGTCAGCCAGTTCTCGAATTTCATCTCTTAGAGCAGCTTGTGTGCTATTCATACTTTGCTGTCTTTTTATACTGTCTTTTTAATGCCCTACATCTATTTATACAATTTTTAGATGAGTGTTGTACCTTTCAAAGGTTATATCTTCAATTATTCATGAGGATGAATTGACTGTTCTTGGTTCCTGACAGAAGATTAAAGATTTAATTATGCCTTAAGATAGTTAAAAATGCTTAGTAATAAAGTTAACGTGGGTTCTGATTAGCTCAGTGGCAAAGCCGTTACTCTCCAAAATTAACCTGAGTCAATTTACAATCAATAAGTCTGAGTAACTACAACTCAGCATTAAAAATTCAGGGTGTTTAGCCGAAGGTTCGTAATCAATGGTTCTACAAAAAAGCAGTGAATTAGTCCGCATTAATGCTAGAAGAACGGATGTATTCGATATTTTCAACTTCAAGCATTACCTTGGCCCCAACCCTTATTTAAATGTAGGGGCGCTAGCATTTGATTTTGCTCTAATTGACTCTAGAGAGCCTTTACCCATTGAAGATTATATTGCCAGCATTGGCGATCGCTATCCAAATCTTCGCGATCAGACCTACGAATCTTATGCCCATCTCTTTGCCCAAGTTGTCTCCGAAGCCGGAAAATTGGACATGGATTTACACCTTGACCGCTGGAGTGTGAAGCCATATCCAAATCTCACGCGGATTAGCATCCAATCACTACATGAACGCACAACTAGAGAGGTAATTTACTTTGTTTGGGATTGGTTTGAAGCCATTACCCAAGACGAAGACTTTGCCTTTGATGAGCAGCTAGTAAGACTGCAAGATAGATTTCGCGCATCTGTCTACGGAGGCCCCACGGTTTACGCCCTATTGCGAACAGCTTATGAAAAAGGTATTCCCGCCTTTTATTTGTGGGAAGAAGGATTGATGCAATACGGTTTAGGAAAAAAACACGTCCGGGGGGTAGCAACAACATTTAACTGTGATAGCCATCTAGATTCCGAGTTTACTACCCGCAAAGATGATTGTAAGGCATTTTTGAAAACCTTGGGTTTCCCTGTGCCTGAAGGTAGCATTGTCTTTACCGAGAAAGAAGCCTTGGCAGCAGCAAGAGAAATTGGCTACCCAGTGGCAGTTAAGCCAGTGGTAGGGTCACAAAGGAATTGGCGTTACGGCTGATGTGCAAGACTCAAAAGAACTGATATCTGCTTATAATCGGTCACTGGCAGCGATTCCCGAAAATCAGCAAACCCGAATAATTGTTGAGAAAAGCATCTCAGGATCGGATTTTCGGATGTTGTGTGTCAATGGTCGATTCGTCGCCGCCACAGAACGCCGTCCCGCATCAGTTGTGGGTGATGGGTATTTAACGCTTGCAGAGTTAATTCGCGAAGAGAACCGCAAACCTGCACGTTTAGACACGCCAACCTCGCCGATGAGTAAAATTCAGATCGATGAAGCGATGGAACTCTACCTAGAGGAACAGCGTTTATCATTAGACAGCGTGATTGAGAAAGGACGCACTGTTTACCTGCGTAAAGTTGCCAATCTTTCAGCTGGAGGTATGAGCATTGATGCAACCTCAACAGTTCATGCTGACAATATTATCTTGGCGCAAGATATTGCCCAACATTTCCAACTGACTTGTCTGGGAATTGATGTGATTACCAAAAGTCTTGCAGAATCTTGGAAATCCAGTAACTTTGCTATCTTGGAAATCAATGCTGCACCAGGCGTTTTAATGCATCTTAAACCTTCTGTTGGTGAAAGTGTTGATGTACCTTCTCATATTTTAGAAACCTTTTTTGAGTCGGGTACGGATGCCAGGATACCAATTATGACCTTTAACAAAATCTCAGTTGAAGAACTGCAAGCAACGATTGACCATATCCTTTTGCAAAATCCCAACTGGACAATAGGTGCTGTTTGTCGTGATGCCGTTTTTGTGAATCGCTCGAAAAAAGTATTAAGCAAAGATTACAACAGTAATGTTCAAACTTTGCTACGTCATCCCAAACTTGATTTGCTAATTGCCGAGTATTCTGAAGAAATCCTCGAAGAACAGGGCATATTTTACCAAAATAGTAATATCGTAGTTTTGGATAATCCCACCGAAACTGAGATGATTTTGGCGCGAGATGTTTTCGATGGTTCGACTGTGGTGATTAAAAAAGGCAACGATATTTCTATTCGTCGCAAAGGGTTAATTGAAGATTATACTTTGGGTGAAGATGAACCATTTACACGGGTTTATTTGAAGGAAACTGGAGCAATTTTGTAAGTGAAGTAAATAGCGAATGGGGCAGGGGAGCAGGGGAGTAGAGGAGAAAGTTGCAGTAAGTTTTTACCCTCTGCCCCTTTGCTTCTTCCCATGCCCAATTTACAGTTCAACCTTCCAATGCTGGCGAGATTAAAGCTGTTTACGGACACGATCGCTTCTATTATGGATGGAACAAACAAGTGAAATCCTCTTCTCTTCTGCCTCCTGCCTCACTTCGGCTACGCTCAGTGACCACCTGCCTCCTGCCTTGTTTTTTAGGAGAATGCCTAGAGTCAGCTAAACTAAAGAAGAAATTGCTTAAGAAGTTTTAATAATTCTGCTGTTATGAGTACTGCACCTGTTAATTCTCCCGAAAAACCTGAATCTACATTCGGGAAGCGTCTGAGAAACTTCTTAATTGTAATGGTAGCGATCGCACTTAGCGTTTCTCTGGTCTTAGGATTGCGAACTGAAACAACCTCGGCAACTCTAGCTAAGTTAAGCGAGACTTCCACACCTTTAGAAGTAGCAATCAGCAATGGCAAACCATCTTTAGTCGAGTTTTATGCTGATTGGTGTACTGTCTGCCAAAAAATGGCACCAGATATCACTCAACTAGAAACAGAGTATGCTGACAAGATGAATTTTGTCATGCTGAATGTAGATAATACTAAGTGGCTGCCGGAAATGCTGAGATATCGGGTGGATGGAATTCCCCATTTTGTATTTTTGAGTCAGCAAGGAGAAACCATAGCCCAAGCCATCGGCGATCAACCCCGGACGATTATGGCTAGTAATTTAGAAGCTTTGGTTACTGGTTCTTCTCTGCCTTATGCTCAAGCTAGCGGCAAAGTTTCCAAATTTTCAGCCCCAGTAGCACCAACGGCGAATCAAGACGATCCCCGCAGTCATGGGAGCCAGGTGGTAAATTAAAATAATTCGTAATACTTCGGCTACGCCCAACTCTTGGAGAGGCTGCGCCAACGACTACGCTCAGGACAAGCTCAGTACAAGTTCGTAATTCGTAGTTAAAGACTGTTATGTAATGGGATATTCTATGTAAGAGATTGCCGCTTGAGACGCTTTTGAGCATACATTAATTTGTCAGACCTGGCGATTAGTTGTTCTAGTGACATATTGCTCTCTGGTGAGTAACGCTCTATGCCGATACTCATCGAAAGTTTATAGCTACGGTTTTGCTGTTGATTAAAGTTAGCGATATTTGTTTGTAGACGCGCTTGGATAGTATCAGCGTCCTTAAAGTAGCTTGAGATGAAAACAATGAACTCATCCCCACCCAAACGGGCAACAATATCTGAGTTCCGAAAACTTTGCTTAAGTAATCGACCAGCATCAATAATCAAGGCATCTCCCATGTCATGACCAAGGGTGTCGTTAACCTGTTTTAGTCCATCTAAATCAATGAAGATAACCCAGCAAAACACTTTCATGCGGTGAGCAATTTTCAACTGCTGTGCAGCCATCAGCAAGAATGCACGTCGGTTATGCAAACCTGTTAGTTCATCTGTCAGCGATAACTGTCTTCCTTCGATCTCTGCTTGTTTGCGGTAGCGAACTTCCTGAATGAGTTCTATTTGAGCGATCGCTTGACGACTTAGACGGCGCAGTGCATCTAACTGCTGATAACTTAAGTGATGAGGAATGGTATCTAGAACACACAACGTCCCAATTGGAAAACCATCAGGCGTAATTAAAGGAACACCAGCATAAAAACGAATTTTGGGATTACCTTTGACTAAGGGATTGTTATTAAAGCGATCGTCTTTAAGGGCGTTAGGAACCACTAATATTTCCTCTGGTTGTAGAATGGCATAGGAACAAAAAGACCCATCTCTGGCTATTTCGCTGCTTTCTAGTCCAAGCTTAGATTTAAACCATTGGCGATCGCTATCAACTAAGCTAATTAAAGCAATTGGAGTCTTACAAATGTAGGCAGCGATCGCAGTTAGGTCATCAAATGCTTGTTCGGGTAGGGTATCTAGAATATTGTAGTCTGCCAGCGCTTTGAGCCTTTGTGCTTCATTGTCAGGTAGAGGAACAGGTTGGGTTTTCACAGATGAGTGTCTACGCCTTAGCCAGGAAAGTCTAAGACATTGTAAATTTTGAAACAACCGCAGTACTACCTCTCCAGCTACAAAGCTGGGTAACATAAATATCTCTGCAACAAAAATCAACATTCGGTTGAATATACAGAAATATTTTATTACATGATGTTCTTCATGCCTTTGGTTTGCTCTGTTGTTCATGTCACCCTAACTTTCCCTGTGCAAATTCCTTAAGTATCTAGATACTTACAAGGTCTTTTGCCCAAAGAAATCTTAAAAAATATCAATATTCGCAAAAAATTATCAAAACTTATTATGTTGTTAAAGTTCTTTATCATGAATTAATGTTTTTGATACCATTAATTTGTTTATATCTACGTGAGTTCCGAGGATTAGAAACGGATTAGGAGAACTTCTTCTCATAATTTGCTTAAGCGATGTCTACGATGGGCTACGCCTACGCTTAACTTTGCAGCACAGTTTTGCTCATCTCTGCACGCTTACGCAAATATGATACGTATTTTAGAAGAAGTGGTAGACCGTCCCTCCTTACCAAGGGCAGCTACGGTGTATACACAAGTCTGAAATAGCTGAGAAATACACGGTTTTACCCCACCCTAACCCTCCCCGTATGTATTGGTGAGGGAACAAGATTTCTTATTTCCCCCCTTGATAAGGGGGGATTAAGGGGGGTAATTCGACTTATGTATACACCGTAGCCGATATATTGGGGAGGGAACTAGATTCCTGTTTCCCCCCAATACATCGGGGGGATTAAGGGGGGTCAGAAGGATTTGTATATACACGGTAGACCAAGGCAGGGGATTAAAACGATCTTAAATTGTCACGAATGATTTAGGACTGCTATATAAGCAACAGATACCTCGAAGTCGTTTTGAGGTACTCCAAAGTCGTTTCGAGGTACTCCAAAGTCGTTTCGAGGTACTCCAAAGTCGTTTCGAGGTACTCCAAAGTCGTTTCGAGGTACTCCAAAGTCGTTTCGAGGTACTTCAAAGTCGTTTTGAGGTACTCCAAAGTCGTTTCGAGGTACTTCAAAGTCGTTTTGAGGTACTCCAAAGTCGTTTTGAGGTACTTAAAAGTCGTTTTGAGGTACTCCAAACTTTATCGCACCGCGATCGAGTACACAGGTGCGTAGGCGTAGCCCACACTTCGACTTGGCTCAGTGACCATCGTAGGCATCGCTTTCATAAATTTTCACAAACAAATCAATTGCTTGACTTTTAAGACAGTCGCTACATTAATAGATTTTATTACAAGTAAGTAGGTCGGTAAAATAAAACCAAACTATATTAACAAAAATGAACGAGGCTAAAATCCTCTTCCCTCCTGCCAACTGAGCCTCCAGCAAGACTGCCTTATCCCAATGAAAAATATTTACGCCTACCTACTTAATCACCCGAACTTGATATAATTAGCTGGACACGATCTAAGATGCTAAATTCTCGAACGCGGTGGAATAATTTTCTCTACCTAGACTAATTTCCCGCATTACATTAAGCTCAAACTACTCTTTATACGACTCTAAAATTCCACTGCGAATCATTAGTTGTGGCCAAAACAACACAAAAAATGCCATCCACGTTCCTATTGGGATGGAAACGAGAACTGTTAGCCAGATAGTTTTAAATAGTAACCAGCTACCACCAATCAGTGTTACACCTGTGAGAACTATAGACCAGGGTTGACACCAGCAAGGTTTGTAGTTCCAAGGATTTATGGGCTTTTGTTCAGACATTAGTTTTATTTAGTCAAACTCCAAATATTCTTTTAATAATTATGAATTGTTTTGCCAGATTAAGTTTTATCGTACTCTATTTTGCCATAGTCAAGTTTGATAATTCGGTCTGCTAAATGAAAATAGCGATCGTCATGGCTAATTACCAGTACTGTTTTGCCCCGCGATCGCAGTTCTGGGAGAAGTTGAGTGTAGAATATTTCTTTGAATACTGGATCTTGATCGGCTGCCCACTCATCAAACAGATAAATTGGTCGATCTTCCAAATAGGCTGTGAGTAAAGCTAGCCGTTTTCGTTGTCCTTGAGAAAGAGCAGTGGTAGAAAGTTGTCCATTCTCAACTTTCACCTTATGGTCTAGTTGCAGTTTTTGTAAATATTTTCTGGCTTGAGCATCCAAGTAAGAATTTTTTAATCCTAAAAGTTCTTCAAATAAATAAAAGTCGGAAAACACCACGGAAAAATGCTGGCGATACCATTCTCGATTCTCTTCGCTAATTAACTCATCATCAAACCAGATTTCGCCGTTTTCTGGGATATAAAGCCCAGTAATTAATTTAGCTAATGTAGATTTACCGCTACCATTACCGCCAACAATAAAGACTAATTCTTGAGGATAAAGTGTTAGATCGACGGGGCCAAAAATAAAGCTATTGTCTTCTTGCTCTGTGTAGTAAGTGTGGGTGACACTTTGAAATTTTAACTTTTGCCAGTCAGATTTCAGAGCAGGTGGAACAGTGGATATTTCCGTTCGACTAGCTAGAGATAAACCCAGTGACTCAATTTTTTGTAAAGCAATGCTGGCTTTGCTTAATAGAGGAAGTTTACTAATGATGTTATCCATTGGTAACACCAAGTAAGTGAAGGTCAAAATGTAGCCAGAGAGAGTTTCGGGATTGATAGTAAACAGATTAGGCAACACGAATAATACAAAACCGAGAGCAAAAAAGAATATGAGTTGACCCCAGCTTGAAGTTATGGCAAAAAGGCTTAGACCGTTAACGTTGTGATTGCGAAACTCGTTAGCAGTTGATTGTAGTTTTTTTTCTAAAAAGTCTTCACGCCGCCTGTAGTTTAGTTTGAGTTCCTTGACTCCTTCGGTAATGGTGCGAAAATGTTTAAATAGATGATCTTCATCTTCACGAGCTAAAGTCAGTAATTTACCGCCTCTATTGAGTAGCCACTGACAACTAGCGATCGCAACTACTGAAATCCCACAAACCATCAACAATACTAACCAAGAAAGCCAGGTTATATATGTTATACAACCCAAGACGATCGCTAAATTAATAAAGATAAAAGGCATCTGATAAACAGCATTAGCCACCGCCTGAATATCTTCTGTTAAAGTAGCCAATAATCGAGGATTCCCTAAGCGTTCCAGATGACTCAACTCGGAAGCGAGAATCTGACGACTTAAACGCATCCGTAATTGCAAGACTGCATTCTGAGAAAGGCGAATCAGCATCACTTGAGAAACGATACTAGTAATTAGTGCAACTATAGCCAGCCCCGCAAAACCCCAAATTATCGATGTGAGGCGGGAAGCATTACCGCTACTTGCAGCATGGCTAATTAAGGCAATCAAGCCAGCACTACTACCGCCACTCAAAAATCCGGTAGCGATCGCGATCGCCACCATCCCCCACGAAGAACGCAAAAGAAAGTAAATCAAATTCATGACAGATGCCTATACCCAGTTGGACACAACAAAAAATGAAAATCTCTCTTTTTATGTCCCATGCGCGATTTCCATAATAGTTGTTTGCCAACCAATCAAATTTGCATTGCGAGGGTAGATTTTATATTTTACCAGTTAAATACCCTTTCAAATATGACGATGAATCAGGCAGAAGGCAACATTGGACGATTTATAATCTTTAGGACTTTGTTTTGAGCAAAAATACATTTATAATTCCTTCTGCCTTCTGCCTTTCTTTGGTAAGCTAGTTGGAATTACAGCTAATTATGTCAAGAAACTGTCAAATTACCTGCTCAGTTTTTCAGGGTGAAATTTGCAATGACTGTGAATTTAAAGTCTTTAGAGAATCAAATTAATGTAGCCGGCAATTCTCAAACCGCTTCTGTCACTCAAGGAACCCGCTACGTTCCTTCGCACCATCGACGCATTCTGTGTATTTTTCCTAAGTACAGCCGTTCCTTTGGTACTTTTCATCATGCTTACCCACTGATGGGTAGTGTCCGGGCTTTTATGCCACCCCAAGGTATTTTAATTGTGGCTGCCTACTTACCTAAAGAATGGGAAGTGCGGTTTATTGATGAGAATGTCAAATCAGCAACTAGGGCTGATTATCAATGGGCTGATGTGGTGATTGTCAGTGGAATGCATATCCAAAAACCACAGATTAATCAAATTAACGAACTTGCCCATCGAGCCGGGAAAATTACCGTTGTCGGCGGCCCTTCCGTATCTGGGTGTCCAGAATATTATCCTGAGTTTGATATTTTACACTTGGGCGAATTGGGAGATGCTAGCGATCGCATGATCGAATATCTAGACCAAAACTCTCAACGTCCCCAACAACAAATTCGCTTTGAAACCAAGGAACGTTTACCCTTAACAGAGTTTCCCACCCCAGCTTATCATTTGCTGAATATCAATGATTACTTCTTGGCAAATG
Organism: Nostoc sp. DSM 114160; assembly: GCF_053470305.1. NCBI lineage: Bacteria > Bacillati > Cyanobacteriota > Cyanophyceae > Nostocales > Nostocaceae > Nostoc > Nostoc sp. DSM 114160. The sequence goes on from NZ_JBPFGO010000001.1 coordinate 1,570,385, forward strand.
TGCAGTTTTCCAGTGGTTGCCCTTATCGCTGCGAGTTTTGCGATATTCCCGAACTCTATGGCAACAATCCCCGGATGAAAACGCCAGAGCAAGTAGTCGCGGAGTTAGATGCAATGCGACAATCTGGCAATTTAGGAGCAGTATATTTTGTTGATGATAACTTTGTTGGCGATCGCCGCGCCGCCATGAAGTTACTTCCTCATCTGATTGACTGGCAAAAACGCAATGGCTATCCCATCCAATTTGCCTGTGAAGCAACCCTTAACCTCGCTCAAAGTCCAAAGCTGCTGGAAATGATGCGCGAAGCTTATTTCTGCACAATCTTTTGCGGGATCGAAACACCAGAACCAAATGCCCTCCATGCGATTTCCAAAGACCAAAATCTGAGTATGCCAATCTTAAAAGCGATTCAGGTTTTAAATAGTTATGGTATGGAAGTAGTTTCGGGAATCATTATTGGGTTAGATACAGATACACCAGAAACAGCAGACCGAATTCTCGAATTTATTCGGGCATCGCAAATTCCCATGTTGACAATTAACCTGCTTCATGCATTACCGAGAACTCCATTATGGCGGAGATTAGAAGCAGAAGGGCGACTTGTCTATGATGAAAACCGGGAATCAAATGTTGAATTTTTGATGCCCTACGACCAAGTTGTTGAGATGTGGCGGCGCTGCATTACAACTGCTTATGAGCCGGAATTTTTATATCAGCGATTTGCCTACAATATGGAACACACCTATCCAAATCGCATCGAAGTTCCTAACAGCCCCTCTCGAACTTCTGCGGCTAATATTCGCAAGGGTTTAACTTATTTAACTAATATTTTGGTGCGGATAGGCTTATTTAGTAACTATCGTCAGACTTTCTGGAAAATGGCCAAGCCAGCACTAAAAGCAGGTAATATTGAAAACTTAGTTCACGTTGGACTTGTTGGACACCATTTGATTAAGTTTGCCCAAGATTGTGCCAAAAATGAAGAATCGGCTTCGTTTTATTCCCAGAAAATCGTTACGAAAGTTCGTAGCTAAGGTAACTATTAAAATAAGTTTTGAGAGCCTGAAAGTCTGTTAGAGGTATATACAGAACTGTAAAAAAGTAACCTTGAAGATACACTCGCGATACTTCCTGGGAAAGACGCGATCGCACTGCTACCTACCTAAGATTGTAAGGGTTGAAAGCCCACAGTCTATGCAATTATTTGGTAGCAATAAAACCATAGCAAGCGAGTGTGGAGCAGTTACATAGGAATTTTTAATGGTTATGAACAGTTCAGTGACCCGACCCTTGGCTGTCGTGACAGGTGCCTCTAACGGCATCGGTTATGAACTCGCAAAACAGTTTGCTCAAAACGGCTTCGATCTTTTAGTTACAGCCACCGGATCGAGCATTGATGAAGCGGCTATTGCCTTCGAGAAGCTGGGTGCTAAAGTTGAGACGGTGCAGGCCGATCTCGCTAGCTATGACGGAGTTGAGACACTCTACAACCAGATTAAGGCAACTGGGCGACCAGTGGATGCGATCGCCATCAACGCAGGTGTTGGTGTCGGGGGTGATTTCGCCCGTGAAACCGATTTAAAGGACGAACTCAATCTGATCGATCTAAATGTCGTGTCCTCTGTACATCTTGCTAAACGGGTGGTAAAGGATATGGTTGAGCTTGGCAAGGGGTCGAATCCTTTTCACGTCGTCGATTGCCGCTTTGATGCCCGGCCCGTTCGAGACAGTCTACGCCGCCTCCAAAGCTTTTGTGCATTCCTTTTCAGAAGGGTTACGCAACGAATTGAAGGACACGGGCGTTACCGTCACCGCCCTGATGCCGGGGCCCACCGATACCAACTTCTTCCACCGCGCGGGTATGGACGACACAAAAGTGGGCACGGATCAAAAGGACGATCCAGCTGAGGTGGCCAAGCAGGGTTTTGAAGCTTTGATGGCAGGCAAAGATGACATCATCGCTGGTTCCCTCAAAACGAAGCTTCAGGCGAATGTGAGCAAAGTTTTACCTGATACAGTCAATGCTGAACTGCACCGCAAACTCAGTGAGCCAGGATCGGGCAACAACTAATTTGCTACCTAATCAAGACTCATTTTAAGCAGGGTGCGATCGCCTGGGCTAACGGACTTGGAAAAAAGAAATTATCCCAAATTATTTGTACATCTGTAGGGGCGTACAACTGTCATTGGTGTCAACTTCAGCTAAAAGCCTTTTCAAATCTCGTTTCCAGCCTCTAGGCTGGAAATGTTGCTCTTGGCGGCAGAGCCGCCAGCAAGGGAGGCGGAGCCTCTAGGACGGCATTCCCAGTCTGAGACTGGGAACGAGAGAAATCTTGTTCCCTCCCCTTTACAAGGGGAGGGTTAGGGTGGGGTAACGAGGATAGTCATGGTAAGTGAGTGGTTTTCAAGGGTTTCACGCTAAGTTGACACCAATGCACAGATGTGCATCACTACTTATTTTGACCGTCAAAGTCGTAACGGAGGATTTATGCAAATTCATCATCTCAATTGTGGCTGCATGTGCCCGATTGGCGGGGCCCTCTTCGATGGCTTCAGTCGCGGCCCGAGAGCTCACCTCGTCTGCCACTGTCTGCTGATCGAGACAGAGCAGGGACTTGTTCTAATTGATACTGGCTTCGGACTGCGCGATATCAACTCGCCTTACTCCCGTCTCAGCCCGTTTTTCATTCATTTCAATGGCATCCAGTTTGATAAAAAATACACAGCAATCGATCAAATTGAAAAGTTGGGATTTTCCGCGCGAGATGTGCGTCATATTGTGCTTACCCACCTCGATTTCGATCATGCCGGTGGTCTAGAGGATTTCCCAGAAGCAACCGTACACGTAATGCAGACTGAGATGGAAACCGCCCAGGATCGGCGCGGATTCATTGCCAAAAGGCGCTTTCGTCCACAACAGTGGGATGAGGTTAAGCACTGGAAGTATTATTCAGCCGGAGGCGAACCTTGGTTCGGCTTTGAAGCAGTGCGTAACCTCGACGGACTACCGCCAGAAATTCTCCTCATTCCCCTTGTTGGTCACACACGAGGTCATGCTGGTATCGCCATTGATACACCAGAGGGTTGGCTTCTCCACGCAGGTGATGCCTATTTTTATCGGCACGAGATGGACTCAGCCAAAAAAAGCTGCACTCCAGGTTTACGCGCCTACCAATGGATGATGGAAGTGGATCGCAAGGCTCGGTTGCTCAATCAAGATCGGCTACGCGCATTATCAAGCGATCGCAATCAAGATATACGCCTGTTTTGTAGTCATGATGCTGTCGAGTTCAAAGCATTTGCTGACCAATCTAGTACAACACGGCAAAATTAACAATTCAAAATTCAAAACTTGTACTGAGCTTGTCGAAGTATTCAAAATTCAAACATTTTAGACATTTCAGAAGGGGATTTAAACCCCGACTGAAACTGGTGCTACATATAGATGTAGGGATCTTAAACCCTTGAACTTACGATAAACTAATTATTCCAAATCAACAAAAGCTTGGTTATAGCGATTCCCAGTTAAGTGAGGTACAAATAATATTTTGAAACGCAGAGGGACGCAAAGTAAAGCGCAGAGGTACGCAGAGATTTATACCTCAGAAGAAAAAATATTTTTCGCTAAAGAGAGAGAAATAGAAAATTTAATGAATGATTTAGAACTGCGATCGCATCAGCTGCCCTTTAGGTTTTATCCTAAAAAAGTGTTAGCTAAAACCTGCAAAGGGAAATCTACCTGTGAAAAAAACTTTGTTTCTCAGTCCTCCTTCCTTCGATGGGTTTGATGGTGGTGCAGGTTCCCGATACCAAGCCAAGCGCGAAATTACTTCTTTCTGGTATCCGACATGGTTGGCGCAACCCGCAGCCCTTGTGCCTGGTAGCAAGCTTATTGATGCACCCCCACACGGTCAAACAGTAGAAGATATCATCGAAATTGCTCAAGATTACGAGCTAATTATCATGCACACCAGCACGCCTTCCCTGGCTAATGATGTCAAGTGTGCCAAGACTATCAAAGCTCAAAACCCTGATGTCAAGATTGGCTTGATTGGAGCGCACGTTGCAGTATTACCAGAGCAGACGTTGCTTGAAAACCCAATCATTGACTTTGTTTGTCGTCACGAATTCGACTATACCTGCAAAGAAATAGCCGAAGGTAAATCTTGGGAAGAAATCACAGGTTTAAGCTATCGCGATCGCCAGGGTAATATTCATCATAATCAAGATCGTCCCTTAATTCACGATTGGGATTCGATGCCCAGTGTATTGCCGATTTATCATCGCGATCTAGATATTACTAAATACTTTATTGGCTACTTATTGCATCCATACATTTCCTTTTACACTGGGCGGGGCTGTCCGGCAAAATGTACCTTTTGCCTTTGGCCGCAAACAATTGGCGGACACTTATACCGCACAAAAAGCCCCGATGCTGTTGGCCGCGAGATGGAAGAAGCGAAAGCGATCTTCGGTGACAAAGTGCGGGAATATATGTTTGATGATGACACATTTACTATAGACAAACAGCGAGCGATCGCCATTAGCGAACATCTGCGGCGACTCAAACTAACTTGGAGTTGCAACGCCCGTGCAAATCTAGATTATGACACCCTGAAAAAACTACGCGATAATGGTTTACGCCTACTTTTAGTCGGATTTGAATCAGGAAATCAGCAAATTTTAGATGGAATTAAAAAAGGAATCAAGCTAGAAGTAGCGCGAAAGTTTATGGAAAATTGTCATAAACTTGGCATTACCGTACACGGCACATTTATCATTGGTTTACCCGACGAAACCCCACAAACAATTGAAGAAACAGTCCGGTTTGCTTGTGAGATTAGTCCGCATACAATTCAGGTTTCGATCGCAGCTCCCTATCCTGGAACAGAACTTTATCGCCAAGCACAAGAAAATAATTGGTTTAGCAACAATTCCTTAGTTGCTAGTTCTGGAATTCAAATGTCTACACTGCAATATCCAAATCTCTCCAGTGCTGAAATTGAGGATGCAGTTGAAAGAATGTATCGGAAATTTTACTTCCGTCCCAGAGCGATTATTCCAATTGTTGGTGAAATGCTCACCGATCCCCAAATGTTAGTGCGTCGCTTGCGTGAAGGGCGGGAATTTTTCTCTTATTTAAAAGATCGTCGTACCCAAGCAACAGCAAAAGCAGAATCAGTAGTTGTTGGTTAGCAAGAAAGGCAGAGGGCAGGAGGCAGAAGGCAGAAGGGAATGCAAAAATAATTTACTGCGATCGCGATCGCACCGTGTAATTAATTCTGTCTGACTACTTATCAACAAGTTAAAAATTATTCAGCCATGAAAATAGGAAGCAAAGAACACAAAGAGCTTTTTTGTCGTAGCTTTCTTGAAAGTCACTTGGAGTATGAACCAGAAAGCCTTCCTTGGCCGAATCTGGATAATGTCGCTCTCGAAAGCTTGCGAAGCATTCCTTTTTGGAGAGAAGCACTCAATACCGAACAAGAAGCAGGAGTGATGGTAAACGCTTTTGCAGCCACAATTAGCGACCCTGTATTAAAAGAAGCGATCGCTCTCCAAGGGATGGAAGAAGTTCGCCACGGTAAACTAATTAAATTCCTGATCGAGCGCTACGATATTCAAATTTCCCCGCCTCCTGAACCTGTACTTCCTAGTAATATTAAAACCGCCTTCCTTGACTTTGGTTTTGGTGAATGTCTTGACTCTTTTTTAGCCTTTGGCTTGTTTGGGCTTGCTCGTCGTCATATCAACTACATTCCAGAATCATTATTTGATATCTTCGATGCAGTTCTTAATGAAGAAGCTCGTCATATCATGTTTTTTGTGAATTGGGTTACATACCAGCAAATTCAGGAGGGCAAAAGCAATTGGTTACGGGGAATTAATGCTCTTGTACATTACAGCAGAGCCTTACAAGATAAGATTAAAGCCTTTAGTGGTTCTAACGAAGAACAACAAGAGGGTTTCACAGCTACCGGTGCTAGCAACTTTATAGATAATTTAACCCCAGAGTTATTGTTATCTACTTGCTTGCAAGAAAATACTCGACGGCTTGGTGTCTTTAATCGAGAATTACTTCAACCGCAACTGATACCAAACCTAGCTAAAACTGCCTTAGCAACTTTCAGGCTTATACCTCGGCGTCAGTCTAATTCAATAGCTCAATTATCGGAACCTTAAACATTCAAAACTTATGCAAGCACAGCGATTCGCCATCATCAATGGTGATGACTTTGGTTTCTCTGAAGGAGTTAATCAAGCAATTATCAAAGCACACAAAGAAGGAGTGTTAACTAGTACCAGTCTGATGGTGAGTGCTGATGCTGCAAAAGAGGCTGTGACTTTGGCAAAAGCAAATCCAAACCTGGCTATTGGACTACATCTTGTATTGGTATGCGGTCGTTCTGTCTTACCGCCAGAGCAAATTCCTCATTTAGTTGACAAACAGGGTAACTTTTCCAACAGTCCATTTTTCGCCGGTTTGCGCTATCAATTTGTCAAAGAAACCCATCAAGAACTGCGCCAAGAAATTCGCGCCCAATTAGAAAAATACCGTTCTACTAATTTACCTCTTTCTCATGTCGATGGACATTTGCATTTGCACATACATCCAGTAGTCTTGCGTATTTTAGTTGATTTGGCAGCAGAATTTGATATTAAAGTAATTCGTCTTCCCAGTGAGGAACTAGGAATGACCTTGAGAGTGAATCGCAGTCATCTACTGACAAAACTAGTTTGGTCAGGAGTATTTGGCAGACTACGCCGCTATGGTGAGAAATTGCTGAAGTCCCAAGGTATTAACTTTACCCAAAGAGTTTACGGTTTATTGCAAACTGGAGGCATTACAGAGGAATATTTACTTGGATTGATACCTCAGATTCAGGCAAACTTGGTGGAGATTTACTCTCATCCAGCGATGCCTGCGGTGGTCACTGAGCTTTGTCGAAGTGCGGGCTTTGCCAACGCCAATGGAGAACTAAGCACAGGGGAAGCAGAACTGGCTGCATTGTTAAGTCGTCAGGTACGCGAAGCGCTCCTGAGTAACGGCTTTGAACTTACTAACCATCATTTCCTATCCCAACGTACTGGCATGTCAAGCCTTGAATAGTGTATTAGAAAAACTCTTGTGGGATGGGCGTCTCGCCCGTCCTTGGCGGGTAACCGCCCCACAAGAAAATTGATTGTAACATTTAGCCTTGACAAGCTAATACTACTTAAATTTGATTTTCCATAATTCACAGTAATAACTTTGTCATCCAAATCCCATTAAACGTACATACAAAAATCCTAAACTTATCGGCAGTGAATCTAGAAAATGCTAATACTAATTGCCTGGTAATGAATGGCTATGTTTGCATCTACCTTCTTAACAAATATTCATGCGATCGCTAGTTATTTTCTCCTAATTTTGTGCATAGCGTCTGTTTTGTTTTATTGCTATGCAATTTATGCAGCAATAACTTTTTTTGCTGCTCCCCAAGCAGTTAATCGAGAGTTTCATCCACCTGTTAGTATCCTCAAACCCATTTGTGGACTTGATAGTAATGCTTATGAAAACCTCGCCTCATTTTGTCAGCAGAACTATCCCAAATATCAAATTATCTTTGCAGTACGAAACTCTCAAGACCCTTGCATAGAGATTGTAGAGAAAATCATCCACAATTTTTCAGATTTGGATATTTTGCTGATTGTAAGCGATCGCATCATTGGTACAAATCTGAAAATTAGCAACTTAGCTAATGCCGCAGCCAAAGCTAAATACGAAATTCTAATCCTTGCTGATAGTGATATTCGAGTTGGAGGTGACTATTTGCAAAGAGTTATCCAGCCGTTGCAAGATGAAAACGTGGGTGTAATTACCTGTATGTATCGAACCGTAACTCAAGGATGGATATCGATATTAGAAGCTATTAGTACTACTACTGAATTTCACGCCGGGGTTTTAGTCAGCAACCTTAAAGAAAATGGGATAAAATTTGCCTTTGGTTCCACCATTGTCATCCCGAAAAAAGTACTAGAAGCTATCGGTGGATTTGAAGCGATCGCTGATTATCTGGCAGATGATTTTCAACTAGGCTATCTACCTGTCCAAGCAGGTTACAAAGTTGTACTTTCTGACTACATAGTTGAACACGTACAGATAAGCAACAACTTAGTTGATGCCATCAAACGGCAGATTCGTTGGGTGCGTGGTAAACGAGTTTCTCGTCCTTGGGGTTATTTAGGACTAATTTTTACCTATGGCGTCGTCACCAGCTTGTTGCTGTTGATTGCCACTAATGGTTCAATATTAGGATGGCTAGGATTATCTATCTGTTGGATAATAAGATTGGTAATGGCTTGGGTTGTTGGTACTATCAGTTTGAAAGATCCAATAGTCAAAAAGTTTTTCTGGCTCGTTCTTGGGTGCGACTTATTAAGCTTTGTTATTTGGTGTTTTGGCTTTATTGGCAACACTATAGAGTGGCGGGGGCAACAACTGAAGCTAACTAAAGATGGAAAGCTATTAGTACCAGAAGACAAAAACGATCGATTATCAATCAAGGTTTTGATTGATAAGGGCGCATAGCAATGCTAACTTTCTTTTAGGGACTTCCAGAAAATAAATTATCCCATTTCACCCCTATCAATACGACTTTCTCTCCCCCTGCTCCCTGCTCCCTGCCCCCTGCCCCCTGCCTTTTAAGCGACGGAATATTTTTTTAATTGGAAGTCCCTTAGGGAGCATCCCGTTTTGGCAGAAAGTTTCACAATCTTGCTTCGATTATTGTTTTCCAAGAGTGACAAAACAGGGTTATGCCAAGGAACTTGATAATTCGAGAACGCTGTTTCAATTGGGGACAGCGGACTTATTTGATGGGCATTTTAAATGTAACGCCCGATAGCTTTAGTGATGGGGGTGAGTTTAACACTACCTCTACCGCTTTAGTACAGGCGCAAGCACTGGTGGCTGCTGGTGCTGACATCATTGATGTGGGCGGTCAATCAACTCGCCCAGGGGCAAAGCAAATAACTCTGGTGGAGGAACTCCATCGGGTACTATCGGTACTACAGGTGCTAAGACCAAAAATTTCAGTCCCGATTTCTGTAGATACAACCCGTGCTGCTGTAGCCAAGGCATCTGTAGAAGCTGGGGCGGATATGATTAATGATATTTCTGGCGGCACTTTTGACTCAGAAATGTTGGCAACAGTCGCAAACTTAGGTGTGCCGATGATTTTAATGCACATCCGGGGAACACCACAGACAATGCAACAACAGACTGATTATCAAGATTTGCTTGGTGAGATTTATAGTTTTTTGGCTCGGCAAATTGAGGCAGCAACTACTGCGGGCATCGATCTGGGTAAAATTATTATCGATCCTGGTATTGGTTTTGCTAAAAACTATGAGCAAAATTTAGAAATTTTTCGCGGTTTGCGATCGCTCGCACCACTAAACTGTCCTATCTTGATAGGAGCATCTCGTAAAAGTTTTATTGGTCGCATTTTAAATCAACCAGATCCCAAAGCACGAGTTTGGGGAACGGCAGCAGCTTGTTGTGCTGCTATTTTTAATGGGGCTGATATCCTCCGAGTTCATGATGTTCAAGAAATGCGCGATGTTTCATTAGTCGCCGATGCCCTATCAAGACAAGCCACACAAGGTAATTGCTAGGTATTACTGTTCTTCGTATTTTTTGCCGTTACCTTCTGGATTTTCTGGGTGGGCTATCAACTCCTGAAACATTTCACTTGAGTTAGCTGGGTCTACAAAGACAATTTTGGCATTACTGCTCTCACCAAGTTTTTGGCTAGCATCTACGTAATCTTGAGCCACAAGATACCGCAAAATATCCCTACTGTCGGGATTGGAACGGAGAGCTTGAGAAATGATTTGCACTGAAGCCATAGTTCCTTCTGCTTTTTTAATCGCAGCTTCCTTTTCCCCTTCTGCTTCGGTAATCAGTGCCCGTTTTTTGATGACGGCGGCTTGTTCCTCTTCCCTAGACTTTCGCACACTCTCAGGTAGAGTAATTCTCTGAATATCTAACCGGAGAATATCAACTCCCCAATCTGCCGTTATACTATTCAACTGGTCTAAGATAGCTGAGTCCATCTCCGCTCTAGAGACGTTGGTCTGCTCTAGGGTATTCTGAGCAATGATTTCTCGCAGAGTAGTTGTGGTGATCTGTGTCAGTGCCCCTTGCAGATCCTCAATCGCGTAAAAGCTTTTCTCGATATCTCGAATCCGCCAGTATACAATAGCGTCCACTTCTACGTAAATATTATCTTGGGTGATCACATTCTGAGGTTTGATGTCTAAAAACTGCTCTCGTGTAGTATCTTCCATTACAATCTGATCGACCAAGGGAACAATAAAGTTCAGCCCCGGCTTAAGTTTTCGATGATACCGCCCTAAGCGTTCGACTAAGGCTTCATTTCCTTGATTAATCAGTTTTGCAGAACCTAATGCATAACCTATAAGGGCTAAAACTATAGCAATAATTGGCTCCATGTATGCTCCTATTCAGCTTTGGGGAGAATTTAATATCAAAGATATGCTACTAGCTTGTCATATCTTTGAGTTTAATGTTTTGAGTCTGTAATTTTATCAACACCAGCAGTGAGGTGGAATCGCTGCAAGTTTTGTACATATTCTGTAAGTGAGACTGTTTTGCAGAATGCGTAGAAGCTCTGCTTCTTGTCGTCAGACATCGCTATTAAAGCACCTCGATCAAACCCTGGCAAGGACTAATTGATGTAATCAACATTACTTGCACTGGTATTTTCAGACAGTCGGAATTTTTATTCAGTATATTTACGCAAATAAATCAAATACAAGGTAAAATTTGGCAAGATTTCAAAACCCCACTATAATCGGATAAAAATTAGCTTTGGCTATTAAAAACATCAAAATATTATGAGTAGATTGTTAATCAAACTTATAGGTTTAATTCTACTTTTCACAGGATTATACTTTTTTGGTCAAAACATCATATTTGTTAGCGGTTACTATTCATATTTTTACCGTAGCTTGCCGGCTACAGCTTCAGTTTTAGCAACGATGATAGGTGTATTTGCATTAATCTTTTTTCAAAGAGAAACTGGTAACTTAGGATGGATTTTTCTAGGCATTGGTATAGTACTAGTTTTCTTAAGCGGTGGAGTTATTTTACAGCCAACTAGCTTATGGAATTTCATAGTTGCTTTTACAGCATTAGCCGCTGGATATAAATTACTAAATGAGGGCAGAATCAACTTTTAAAATCTGTAAATATAGTCAGATTGACTCATCTACCTTAGTAGCTAAGATTACATTATTCGCTAGTTCATAGTAAAGCCAGAAAAATTTAGTATTATAATTTTCCTATCTTCTCCATTGCTTCTGAGAGTGCATTAGCAATACGGTTCGGATAAGCATTTTGAACTCAAAATAGGGTTTGGGGAAAAGGGAAATGGGTTTGCGGTTAAAGGTTTTTTATTCCCCTTTCCCCTTTACCCTTTCCCCTTTCACCGAACCGTATTGAGTGCATTAGGGCACTTAGATTAACTTTTAGTTAAGTAACGATTTTACGAGATAGAAGTACACATAACCCGCGTCAACCGGACAAATAGCCTCTTAATTGTGACTTTAGCTCAGAGGGGTTTTACTAAGGTTGAGGGTAATATTAGAATGGAAACTATTAATGATGAGGAAAAGGGAAGAATGACCCAGGTGGTTCTAGGAGAGAACGAAGGAATAGACTCAGCTTTGCGTCGGTTTAAACGCCAGGTTTCCAAAGCTGGGATATTAGCTGATGTAAAATATCATCGGCACTTTGAAACACCAATAGAAAAACGCAAACGTAAGGCAGTGGCAGCTAGACGCACAAGACGTTTTAAATAAACCTATTTGGTGTGATATCGGCGTTGCTTGAGGTTATGACCGAAAACAAGCAATAGCGCTTGCGCCATTATTCATACAAATATTAAGCAAAGTCTGCCGCACCACTAATTAGAGTGTAAATAAGTTACTTTTCCTATACTTAGAGCGCGTTAGAGACTTTATCTTGGTTAGATGGAGCAAGCTAAAATCGCTGCCCATCAACCAAAATAAGCGCCTTTAAACATCGGTTAGCTTTCTTCGATCGGCTGATAGGATAGTATTCATCCAGCCTTAAGACTCAGAATTATTAATGGTACGGCTATTACAAACATTCATCGCCTTTTCTACTCCCTGCTTGAGACTTAGTTCAATACACTCAACTACGAACTGAAGTACAAGAGACATCTGCTGATTTTCGGCAGCGGAAAATCGCCCTAGCACATGAGAGATAGCACCAGAATCATCGTTATTAGCTGCATCTTTGGGTTTACCAATACCGATTCGCAAACGAGGAAAGTTTTGGGTATTAAGATGTGCGATCGCACTTTTCATGCCGTTATGTCCCCCAGCCGAACCAGATAAGCGCAAACGAGTTTTTCCCAAGGGCAAATCCATATCGTCATAAATCACCAACACTGACTCAGGCGGCAATTTATACCAACTTGTCACCGCTTGTATTGCTTGTCCTGAGCGATTCATATAAGTTAACGGTTTCAACAAGCGAATTTTACCTCCACCTGGGGCCATACCCTCGCCATACTCACCTTGAAACTTGCGGTTTTCTGTTAAGGAAATGCGCCAAGAACGGGAGAGAGTTTCTAAAGCTGCAAAACCGATATTATGGCGTGTTTGGTCATACTTAGCTTCTGGATTCCCTAACCCGACGATTAGTTGTGGAATTACCAAAGCTGGTTGCGTAACAGCTTCTGTCATTTTGCCTACAGTCAATTGATATTCATCACTCTTCTAGTACAACCTCTAAGCTAGTAATGAAGGGTTTGTAGTAAGCACTTTAGTGCTTAGAAAATAAGGACTAAAGTCCTTACTACGAACTTAGACAGACTAGCTAGGTTGGGAAGAACTAGCGGTATCCTGCTCAGATTTAGCAGGGTGGATTTGCTTAGGTTCCAATTCAGCAGTCGTCTGTACAACTTCTTCTAACTGTTCTGCTTCTTTTTGAAACTCGTTTTGAAACTCCTTAGAAGCTTCTTGGAAACTACGAATTGTTTTGCCTACACTCCGACCGATCTCTGGTAGCTTTTTTGGGCCAAAGATTAACAGCGCCACTACCATAATTACAGCCATTTCCGGCAGACCGATACCAAATATATTCATTTTTTGTCTCCTGTAAACTCTAAAACCACTACAAAAACTCACATATATAGTTAGTCTAGTCGGAAATCGCAACTCACAAAAAAACCCGGAAGAACCGGGTGTAACTTAACTTGTTATCCAAACTCGCTAGCTCGTGTATGTGTTAGCGTCCTAAACTGCGCCAATCGACAAATACATCCTGAACCAACAGTGTTTTATTGTAAAGTTGCAGAATAATCAGCAGAAACACGAAAAATAGCCCTATAAAAACAGCCATTACAGGGGTAGTACCCCAACCTGGAGCCACTTTCCCATACTCAGAGTTCAGTGGTTTCAGGATATCTCCCAACCTAGTCCTTTGTGCCATAGTTCACCTAAGATTACTTGCCAAAGCTTTTTTTAATCTTCTGTAATATTCTATAAGAATAGCACTCATCATCTATCTTTCAATTATGGAACCCGCAATAGTTCTTAGCATTTCTGTGGCTGCCGTGGTGATTGCCATCACTGGAATTTCGATTTATACCTCCTTTGGCCCTCCTAGCAAGGAATTGAACGATCCGTTCGATGACCACGAGGATTAAAAGAGTCATATCATGTCCGCAGCAGAAATTTTTGATGCGATGTCTACGATGGACTACGCCTATGTAGACAAGCATTGTTGTTGCTTGTCAGAGTTTTCTCGATGAACGACTGGCGTGTGGAACAGATTTCTTGGCATTTGTGGGGAAAAGGGTAAGGGGAAAAGGGGAAAGCGGCTTATAAAAACCCTTTTCCCTTTTCCCTTTAACCTTTTCCCCCCTATTGCAAAAGTTACTTTTGCAAGAGGTCTAATGAAATGACTATGGCAATCATAATTAATTACCCAGACATAATATTTGAAGTGCGTTACGGCTTAAGCCGTAACGCACACTACTTTAGATGTTTTTGAATTGGAAGTCCCTAATGGCTTGCCACTACCTCTCCTTCTAGGCGAACGAGTCGGTCTGCCAAAAGTTTCTCAAGGTCTTCTAGTGCCTTGGTGAAACCTTTAATACCTTCGTCTAGTTTGTCGGTTGCCATGCGGTCAGCGGCGTGCATCTTGTCATAGCTAGCTTTGTCAATGGATATCTTTTCGATTGACAAGTTTGCTACCTTCGCAGGGTCAAGTTTACGTGGCAGTTCTCCAATGGTTGCTTGTAATTCAGCCAAAAGCGACGGCGAAATGGTCAGTAAATCACTACCTGCAAGTTCAGTAATTTCACCAACGTTACGGAAACTAGCTCCCATAACTTCGGTTTTATAGCCAAATTTCTTGTAGTAGTTGTAGATTTTGGTGACAGACAAAACACCTGGATCTTCGGCTGCTGGGTAGCTATCGCGTCCGGTATCTTTTTTGTACCAGTCAAGAATCCGGCCAACGAAGGGAGAAATTAGAGTAACGCCAGCTTCAGCACAGGCGATCGCTTGGTGAAGACCAAATAACAAGGTAAGGTTACAGTGAATACCTTCTTTTTCCAGAATTTCCGCAGCGCGAATGCCTTCCCAAGTGCTGGCAATTTTAATTAAAACGCGATCGCGACCAATTCCAGCAGCTTTATACTGAGCAATTAATTCCCGTGCCTTAGTTACGGTAGCTTCAGTATCATAGGACAAACGAGCATCCACTTCCGTAGACACGCGACCGGGAATGATTTGCAAAATCTTTAATCCAAAGGCAACTGCCAAACGGTCAAAAGCTAGAGAAACTATCTGTGCTTGGGTGGCTCCGGCTCCAGCATCTTTCTGGGCTTGGAGTAAAGTTTGATCGACAATTTCCTGATATTCTGGCATCTGTGCCGCAGCAGTAATCAGCGAAGGATTGGTGGTAGCGTCTTGGGGCTTAAACTTTTCAATTGCCTGGATATCCCCTGTATCTGCGACTACAACAGTCACTTGTCGCAATTGTTCCAGTAAATTCTTAGACATAAAATACTCCGTGATGTTTATTTAGGATTTACTTATTCCCCAGTTCTTTACACTCTTTACTCTTCCTTCAATTCTGATTCTGGCAATTTTTCTTAATCATTGCCCAATTTTGCTTACTATCTTGAGCCACAGCCCTATTCTAAGTGCCTTATGCCGAAATTGGCTGTCCAATGGAATGCACTTTGATTAAACTAGTTGTTCCTGATTTACCAATTGGAACACCAGAGGTAATTACTACTTTATCGCCCTTATTCGCTAGACCCATGTCTACAACTGTGTTCACCACATTGGTAAACATCTCTTCAGCATTGTGGACTGGTGGGATCAGCAAAGCTTCCACACCCCAAGAAAGTGCTAGCTGGCGGTAAGCGGTGATGTCGGAAGTCAGGGCAATAATCGGAGAAGTCGGCCGATATTTAGAAACCATTCTCGCCGTACTTCCTGATGTAGTGTTACAGAGAATTGCCCGTGAGCCGGTTTCATAGGCGATACGACAGACGGATTCTGCTACAGATTCGGTAACGCTCAGACTGCCTGCTTCATGACACCAAGCATTTTTGCTACCCTCATCTAGAGCTTGTTCTGTCCGCACGGCGATGTTGTGCATCATCTCGACGGCAGCGATGGGATATTGTCCGACAGCTGTTTCACCAGAAAGCATTACTGCGTCTGTTCCATCCAAGATCGAGTTAGCAACATCGGTTGCTTCGGCGCGGGTGGGATCGGGAGCGCTAATCATCGACTCTAGCATTTGGGTGGCTGTAATCACTGGCTTGCCAGCACGATTGCAACGGCGAATAATATCTTTTTGAATTAGGGGTACTTCGTGAATTGGCACTTCCACCCCTAAATCGCCACGGGCGATCATAATTGCGTCGGCAACGTTCAGAATAGAGTCAAAGTTTTCTACTGCCTCTGCTCTTTCGATTTTGGCAATTAAGCGAATCGAAGCGCCAGCTGCTTCAATCATGCGCTTGGCGGGTTCTAAGTCTTGTGGCGATCGCACAAAGGATACCGCCACCCAGTCTACACCCAACTGAATCCCAAAACGCAGATCCAGCAAGTCTTTTTCGGTAATCGAACTGACAGGTAAAGGAGTTTGGGGTAGGTTTACTCCCTTGTGCGTAGAAATTAGCCCGCCAATTTTAACTTGGGCGCGAATGCGATCGGCATCGCGATCGCTAACAATCAATTTGACGCGACCATCATTAATCAAAATCGGTTCGCCAGGTCGCACCATTGCAAACAAAGTTGGTAATGGTAAGGGTAGTTCGTCAACACTCTCACCCTTTTCTTGCAAAACAAAGGTAACTTCAGTACCAGCTTCTAAATTTAACCCTTCCGGTGGTAAAGTTCCCAAGCGAATTTTAGGGCCACATAAATCTTGCATAATGGCGATCGGCTTTTGCTGCTCAGTACTAATCTGCCTGAGATAGTGAGCCGTTTGGGCGTGGAATTCATAAGCTCCGTGGGAAAAATTCAGCCGTGCCACATTTATTCCAGCTTTTACCAAGGATTGCAGCTTTTCAGGTGCAGATGTAGCCGGGCCAACAGTACAAATGATTTTGGTTCGACGCATAGGGATTGGGGGTTGAGGAGTAACCTGCAAATTTGGATGCATTGAGCGAAGCGATCGCACAAAACATCCAAATTCACACGTGCTTCATATCACTGGTTTGCTAAAGAAAAATACTAGATTCCGCTTTGTTTTCGGAGTATTTACCATTTGACCCAAATCCCAAAAGTCCCTAGTCAAGAGTCAGCAGTCAAAAGCTAATGACCAATGACCAATGACCAATGACTAATGACTAATGACTAATGACTAATCAAACCACAGCCGCAGTCGGGGCGAGTTTTTCTTTCTGTGACATAGACAACATCAGGTCAATCACACGATTTGAGTAGCCCCACTCGTTGTCATACCAGGCAATTACCTTGAAGAAGTTGGAATTCAACTCAATCCCAGCACCTGCGTCAAAGATGCTGGAATGAGTATCACCTTGAAAATCTGTGGAAACTACTTCTTCATCTGTGTAGCCCAAAATACCCTTTAGTGAACCTGCGGCAGCCTCCTTCATCGCAGCACGAATTTCCTGATAACTGGTGGTTTTGGCTGTTTTGAAAGTTAAATCTACTACAGAGACATCGGGAGTCGGAACTCGTAATGCCATCCCAGTTAACCTGCCCTTCAATTCTGGTAAAACCAATGCTACGGCTTTCGCTGCGCCTGTGGAAGAGGGAATAATATTTTGGGATGCACCGCGACCACCCCGCCAGTCTTTCTTGCTGGGGCCGTCTACAGTTGGCTGAGTCGCTGTCATAGCATGGACTGTGGTCATCAACCCTTCAGTCAACCCAAAGTTATCATTAATGACCTTAGCTATGGGAGCAAGACAGTTTGTAGTGCAGCTAGCATTGGAGACAATGATATCCTTGCTAGGGTCAAACAGTTGATGATTGACACCCATTAACAGGGTAGTAACTCTATCTGGATCTTTGGTGGGAGCGGAAATTACCACTCGCTTTGCACCTGCCTTCAGGTGGTTTGCAGCTCCTTCATAATCAGTGAAGAGTCCGGTAGCTTCCACTACATAATCTGCACCTAATTTTCCCCAAGGTAACTCTGCTGGATTCCTCACCGACACACAAGGAATAAAATGTCCGTCAATCAGGATGCCGTCTTCCTTGGCTTCAACCTTGTGCTTTAATTGACCGTGGGTTGAGTCGTACTTTAATAGGTAAGCGAGATTATCTGGTGGTACTAGGTCGTTAATGCCCACAAACTCAATGTTGGGATTATCGATGCCAGCGCGAAGTACAAGTCGCCCGATTCGACCGAAGCCGTTGATACCAACTTTCAATTTAGTCAAGATTAAAACTCCCGTTGTGGAAAGTTGAACAAAAGGAGAAAGTTAAAAGTCAAAATAGATTGCCTTTTACTCTTTACTCTTTGATCCTGACAGTCTCAGTCAGCTAAGGCATATTTACTTGGCATATTTTAAGGATTGGGCATGGGGCATTAGGAGTGCTGAGTGCTGAGTGCTGAGTGCTGAGTTAGGAGTTAAGAGTTAGGAGTTTTGTTTATCTCCTTGTCCCCTTGTCCCCTTGTCCCCTCATCTCCCTGCCCCCCTGCCCCCCAATTCAAGTGGGTTGGACAAATCGCTTAATTTCACCACAGGCAATATAAGATTTGCCATCTGGTGCGGTTTTGACTTCATCAACGACGTAAAGCATTCCTTCTTCGCGCACCGATCGCGGAAAGCGCATATTCCAATCCGGTTCATATCCATCGGAAACCACTCTAGCACGTAGTTTACTGCCATCTTTGACACACTGAACTAAAATACTGTCCCCGACGCTGTCAGTTGTGGGCAGATCGGCAGCACTGGCAGGGCCTTTGGAAGCTTTACCTGTGTTAGCTCGATTGGATTGTCTAGGGGCAACGAAGACATCTGTTTCGCCGGGTTGAGCAAAACGGGTAATCTTACCACGTACCCGATAGAAAGTAGCATCGCTTGAGAGTTCCAATCCTTCAACGACATAGCGCGCTCCTTCGGCACGAATAGCACGGGGAAACTGGATGTTCTTGGTTGGATCGTAGCCTTCAGACATGACCTTGACCCGCAGTTTACCCCCTTCACGAACACAGTGCAATTCAATACCTGAACCGACTTCATTCACAATGGGCATAGCGTACACTTCATCGCCAGTAGTGACACCGCGACCTACCAAATCGCTGCGATTGCGCGTCATCGTTTGGTAAGTCTGATCCCGCATCTCTTTCCGTCCGGCATTGCCTAAAGCTTTTTGAGCAATCCGACCAGCGAAATATTCGAGCTGATCGATTTCTTCAGCAATTTCAAAATTCTCATTCAACCCTTTATCTCGCAAATCTTTCACAAGCGATCGCAGGGTTTGTTCAGCTTCCTGATGCTTGCCATGTTCAGCGAGATTAAGGGCAGTCTCTTTGGCTTTAGCAATGGTAAGGCGACTCAGTTCCAGAATGATATGGCTTGTAGCAGCAAAAGCTGCTTCCTCAACAGTGCCAACTTTGGCGACGACATCTATAGTACCTGAAACGCTTTGAATCCGGTCATCTTGCACAACATCAGCGCTGTAATGCAGTTTCATCACAGGTAAATCACCAACTTGAGCGCTTGATATCCCCAGACTCAAACCGAGAAGTTTGTCCTCATCCTCGTAAAGCTCTCCTAAAGAGATGACAGTTTGACTGGCGTCATTCTGGCTAACTTGAGCCAGACTCAAGGTATCAACCAAGCTGACACCATCTGCCAATTCAAGTGTCACCTTGAGGTTTTGTCCCACTACTGCTCTTAAACTATCTAGCTCAATACTAAACACTTCAGTTGCTTCATCGATGCTCTGAATGAAGTAGAAGTTGCCTGTGGCTGCCCTTGCCATTCCAATCAGCAGGTCTTCGTTGAAACCCTGAGCAAAACCTAACGTAGTTGTGATAATGCCTTCTTCAGCTTTTTGCCCTGCTGTCGCCGTCAGGATTTTGGGGTCTTGAATGCCCATATTGGCGTGACCATCGGTAAGCAGGAGAACACGGTTGATTTTTTGGGGATCGAGTCGCGTCTTCACGTGTTCGCAGCCTTTGAGCCATCCCCCCGATAAGTTGGTAATACCGCCTGCTCTCACCTTGCGGATGGAATTTTTCAGTGCGGCTTTGTTAGTCACAGGCTGGGGTGACACAACGCTATCCACTTCATCGTCGTAAACAACTACTGAGAGAATGTCATCTGGCTCAAGTCGCTCTACCACAGACTCAGCGGCTTTGAGTGCGTGATGCAAGGGAGCGCCTGCCATAGAGCCGGAACGGTCAATTACAAGCGAAAGGTTAAGGTTACGTCGAGGAGATTTAGCTATGTCGGCACGAAAACGTAGCAGAATATTTGTCTTTAATGAAGATCCTGCGGCGAGGATAGACTGGTCAAATTCGTAACTTGTCTTAATCATTTTTTATATTCCTCAAACTTGTATTTTCAGCTATAAGCCTTGTGATACATAGATAGTAAGCGCTTTATTTAGTTTACCCAGAAATAATTTTATTCAGTATAAAAATGGTATTTAATGTAAAATTTTATAGTTTTAGTATTTCCCCAGCGTAGACAAAGCCCGTCGTAGACATTCTCGGCTCTCCAGTAGTGAAAGGCGATCGCACTGGTCACTATTGCGGGAAACTGTAAGCAGATATATTAAAAGAGGAGAACCGAATGAGTTGGACTAAAGTTCTTGCAGTCGAAGCACTTTCCCCTGGTGCGCGAGAAGTGGTGAAAGTTGGCAACCGAAAAATTTTGCTTTTGAATCACGAAAGTCAGCTTTATGCTGTAGATAATAACTGCCCTCACTTAAAATTACCTTTGAAAAGTGGGAAAATCACTGAAAGTGGGGCAATAGTTTGTACCTTCCATCGCAGTGCTTTTGACCTGCGGACTGGTGAAGTACAAGGATGGTGTGCCTGGCCACCTGGTGTAGGTAAGGTACTCTCGTTGGTTTCACAACCAAAAACACTGCCAGTATTTCCGGTTCGTGTTGAAGAAGGCAGTATCTGGGTTGATGTCCAAGAGGAATAGCACCCTCTGCTGAATTAATACCGTTTCTTCGTGAAGCTGCATATCTTTACCCCCGGCTACGCCGTCTCCCAAAGCATCAGAGGATTAACAAGAGGGTCTTTCATGTGCATCTTGATACAGAATTGGTATTACCGAAACAGTGCTAAGTAAAAAAACGATAAAAACCCCAGCCGATAAGTTTAGCTGGGGTTTCTATCAAAATTTACCTATTCCAGAGAAATAGAAATCATGGAATGAGAAAATAGAACATCTTCTCAAGCAGTTGGAACACTTTTGTGATGTTATGTTGGGTTAGTTGTTGCCATTGCCAGCTTCTATAGAAGCTGTAGCACTTTGAGATTGACCTAAATTCACTTTAAAGACTTTGCTTTGTTCTTGCTCCAGCTTGGGTAAAGTCAAAATTAAAATCCCATCTTTCAAGTCTGCCTTAACTTGTTGATTCTGAACTTTGGTTGGCAGAGGAATTACTCTCGCGAACTTGCCATACCGGAATTCCGAATGAACTTTAGCGTTAGATTGGGAATGTTTTTCGTAACGATGCTCACCAGCTATCGAAACTGCATCTTGAGTAACTTGAATATCCAAGTCTTTAGCTTCCACGCCTGGAATCTCAACTCTTAATAGCAACTCTGAACCATTATCATGTAATTCAACCGCAGGAACCCACGCTGTTCTCGGTGATGCAGAAATCTCGGAGTTATCGCGCTCGGCTGCTGTCAGCTCAGAGAATAGTTGATCCATTTGACGACGCAGAATTTCCATTTCACGGAATGGTTCCCAACGAATGAGTGCCATATTTTAATCTCTCCTTAACTTTCTAATTCAATCTTGGGTAATCAAACAAAGTTTTAGAGGTATTTTTTAGAGAGGAGCTTTATTTGCTTTGTTTCTTCTCTCTAGTAAGTAATTTAATAAAAGAAGAATCTCAAAATAGTTGGGTAAACCGTACAGCCATAGGTTGAATTTACCGTATCAAATAAAAAAAGGATGAAAAGCTTGAAAATATTGAATGTCAAGGAAGTAGGCAATCGTAAATTACCAAATACAAGGTATCACTGGGGCTGAAGGAGACAGTGCGGTGGACGGGAACGCCTGCATAAAGCAACTGTTGTCCGCTTGAGTCGTTTTTCATCCCACCCCTAAAGGAAGTAGCATCTTGAAAACTTTTTGGATTTTCAAGATGCTACTGGTGGGCTTTCAAACTTCCCACTATTTCTTGTAATGTAAATTTAATTAATGTAAATTTAATTAAATTCGCTTGTAGTCAGAAGTTCTAGCCCGATCTCAGGGTGAGATTGACAAAGACGCTGGACGTAGCTTGCCGTATGAAGACTTGCTAACGCTTTTGGCGTCTCCCCAATGGGAAGGGCTACGATGTGGACACAAGTAGAAAAAAGCTTGATTTCGGATTGTTCTTAGATTTATCTCGTTCTCATACAGAGCATGGCAATGGCTGATTGGGGGCTGCTGTCTCCAGTCAGAGATTGAGTCAGAGACTCAATGAATGCATTCCCAGTCGGAGACTGGGAACGAGTCAAGCCTCATCAACCTAAATTTTTAGGACTTGTATGTACACCGTAGCTTTGGCTGTTTGGGATTCTTCGGATTTAATTAAGTAATCAAGCAGACATGATATGAACAGTTATCTTGCTTGATATGCAACTTTTATATACACCCAGCGCTGAAGTATAGTTGTAAGCGAGGATGATTTTATTTACAATCCGGTGACAGAGTTTTGCTTTATGATTTCATGTTCAGTTTTATTCCAGAAATTCTTCCTGATTTAAAATTAACTTAGTAACTGATATGGATGCTCAAAAAATAAAAATTTTATTAGTTGATGACAACTTAGAAAATTTACATTTTTTATCACACATCCTTCAACACCAAGGTTATCAGGTAGAAAATGTCATTTCTGGGCAATTGGCAATCAAGACGGCACTCGTTTTTCCCCCGGATTTGCTTTTGTTAAATGTTCTCATTATAGAGAGGGATGATTATCAAGTATGTCAATATCTGAAAGCTAACGATAAAATTCAAGATATTCCGATAATTCTTTTCGGAATTATCGATGATTTATTTGAAAAAATAAACATTTTAAATTTAGACAATGTTGACTATATTACTCAACCATTCCAAACTAAAGAAGTTTTATTACGCGTCCAAAATCAACTCAATGTCCAAAGACTGAAAAAACAGTTAAAAGAAACAAATGCCCAACTGCAACAGGAAATTCAAGAGCGTCAACGACTTACAGTTGAGTTAAATATTCGCAACAGACAAATAGAAGATATTTTTAAAGAAATTCCCGTTAGCATTAGCAAAGCCTTTTGTAGAGAAGTTTATCAAAGCGAACGCCTGGTAGTCGAAGCCGCCCTGAAGAAGAGTGAAAGTCAGTATCGGCTTTTAGTGGAGACATCCCAGGACATGATCTGGTCGGTGGACATTGATGGACTAATTACCTTTGTCAATCCAGCAGTCAAGCAGATTTCTGGCTACGAACCGCAAGAAATGATCGGGCGTGCCTTAATTGATTTCATTTCTCCTACACAAGTTGTTCAAGATAAAGTAGCCTTTGAGCGTGTTCTTCAAGGAAAGTCTATCTTTCAGCATGAAACTACCTGTGTAGCTAAAGATGGTACTTTACTTTATCTAATGTTGAATGCGATCGCATTACGCAACGAAGACGGTCAAGTTATAGGCATGACAGGCACTGCTAGTAATATTACGCAGCGTCGAGGTATAGAAAAATTACTTCGAGAAAGCGCGATTAAGCTCCGCAATCATAATCTCGTGCTCACACAATTGGCACAAAATCAAATACTTTATCAGGGTGATTTGAAAGCAGCCTTGGGTAAAATCACAGAAACAGCTGTCAAAAATATTGGTGTAGAAAGAGCTAGTGTCTGGCTGTATGACGCAACAGATATAAAAATCCAGTGTTTCGATCTATTTGAGGGCAGTCGCAATCAACATAGCGAAGGACTTTTCTTATCAGTAGCAGACTATCCAATTTATTTTACAGCTTTGCAGCAAAACCAATCAATCGCCGCAGATGATGCTCATACCGATCCCAGAATTAAAGAATTTTCTGCCTCTTACTCAAGATTAAACATCACCTCTATCCTCGATACACCTATTAGGCTGGAGGGAAAGACCGTAGGAGTTTTATGTTTGGAGGCAGTGAAAGTTACTCATCATTGGACGCTAGAAGACCAAAATTTCGCTCGCTCTCTGGGTAATTTAGTATCCTTGGTATTGGAGGCAAAAGAACGCCAACGCGCAGAAGCAGCACGACGGGCTTCTGAAGAAAAGTTAGCATCAGCTTTCCGGTCATCTCCCGATCCAATTGCCTTAATTACTGTTGAGGGGAAACGCTACATCGAAGTAAACGACAGCTTTTGTCGGTTTTTTGGTTATTCTCGCTCTCAAGCGATCGATCGCACCGATGAAGAATTGCATATTTGGGTGAATCCAGAAGAATATAATTTTCTCATCCACATTCTGCAACAAGCAAAAGCCATCCGCAACTATGAAATTGATGTCTGCACTTCAACAGGAGAAATTAGGACAACACTGTTGAGTGCAGAAATGATCGAGATTGATGGGCAATGGTACGTACTGGGAACCACTAAAGATATTACTGAACGCAAACAGGCAGAAAATGAAAGCCGTTTGTTGCTGTTGACAACCCAAGCTATCACTCGCGCTAGCGATGTCAACAGCGCCTTAGCAGTGGTCTTGCGCTTAATTTGTCAGACCATTGGCTGGGATTTTGGTGAAGCCTGGATACCTAATGAAGATGGTACTGTTTTAGAACACAGTCTGGGTTGGTACGGAGAGGAGAGCAGCTTAGAAGAATTCTGCCAGCAAAGCCAAACTTTGAAATTTGCTCTGGGAGTGGGATTACCAGGAAGAGTTTGGCAGAGTCAAGAACCAGAATGGATAAAAGATGTTTCTAAAGTTACAGAACCAGTTTTCTTGCGTAGGTGTAGCCCGCCGCAGGCATCGCCACAAGCCGCCAAGGTAGGATTCAAAGCTTGTTTTGGTGTTCCCATACTGGCTGGGAACCAAGTATTAGCTGTTTTAGTGTTTTTTAAACGTAGCTCAGTATTGGTAGATCGGCGTCTGCTCTTGCTAGTCAGCGCTGTTGCGGCTCAATTGGGTGGGTTGATTGAGCGCAAAACCTTAGAACAAGAATTAGCGCTCAGAGAAGCTCGTCTCAATGCCTTTTTTAGCAGCGCTCCCGTCGGTATGAATATTGTAGATAACCAACTGCGGTTTGTGCAAATTAACCAACTGTTGGCGGAGATTAATGGACTACCCCAGCAAGCTCATATTGGCAAGACCATCCATGAAGTTTTACCCAACATCGCCCCTTTAGTAGAACCAATTTATCAACAAGTTCTAATAACTGGTCAACCGATTATTAATCAAGAATTAAGCAGCACATCAATCAAACAACCAGATATTATCCGCCACTTCTTAGCTTCTTATTTTCCGATTGTAGGTGAAGGCGATCGCCCCTCTGGTGTTGGCACAGTTTTAGTAGAAATTAGCGAATTACATGCAGCTTTACGCGAACGCAAACAGGTCGAACAAGAACTGCGTTTAGTCAACGAACGCCTACAATATCTGCTCACCTCTAGCCCTGTAGTCATTTATAGCAGCAAAACCTCAGAGAATTTTAGCATTACTTTTATCAGTGAAAACGTTAAAGAAATGGTGGGCTATGAAGCGCAAGAATTTATCGATAACTCCAGTTTTTGGCTCGATCGCGTCCATCCACAAGATATTAAACCGATCTCAGAAAAATTTTCCCATTTTATTAAGCAGGAGTACATTTCTTATGAATACCGTTGGTTACACGCTGACGGAACTTATCACTGGTTCTACGAAGAGATGAGGTTAATTCGTGACGAAGCGAATTCCCCGATCGAATGGGTTGGTTATTGGGCAGACATTAACGATCGCAAATTGGCAGAACTAGCTTTGCAATCAGGTCAGCAACGATATCAACTTCTGGCAGAAGCTTCACCAGCTTGTATCTTTCATACTGATGTGGATGGCAATGTTTTATATTTTAATCAACGCTGGAGTGAAATTACTGGATATAGTTTAGAAGAATCTCTGGGAACACATTGGGCAAATGCCGTACATCCAGACGATCGCGAGCAGCTATTGTTGGCATGGAATCAAGCAACAGCTGCTAAGTCAACCTATAAATACGAACATCGTTTTTTGCATGATGATAGTACAGTTGTTTGGGTAATTTGTCATGCTTTGCCAGAATTTAGAGATGATGGAGAAATTAAAGGCTACATCGGTACAATTACTGATATTACCGAGAGAAAATTGGCAGAAGAAGCCTTGCGTGAGAGTGCAGAGCGAGAAAGAGCGATCGCGCAAGTGATTCAAAGAATGCGCCAAACACTGGATTTAGAGACGATATTTGCAGCGACAACCGAAGAATTGCGCCAAGTACTAAACTGCGATCGGGTTGTTGTTTATCGTTTCAATCCCAACTGGAATGGCGAATTTGTTTCGGAATCGGTGGGTAACGGTTGGATTTCTCTCATAGAAGAACACAACAACGATCCTCATCTCACAGAAGGTGTTTTACAAGATGGGCGTTGTCTGGCGAAAATTTTGGATAGCGCCGATAATCAAGTGGAATATCCCGATCTGCAAGTAACCCCAGGTGCGAGTTTCATCTGTGTTTCAGACATTTACAACGCTGATTTTCATTCTGCTTATATCAACCTCTTAGAGCGCTTTCAGGCTAAAGCCTACATTATTGTTCCGATTTTACACGGTAGTCAGCTTTGGGGGTTGCTGGCGAGTTATCAAAATTCCGATCCCCGCCAATGGAAACCAGGAGAAATCAATATCGTAGTTCAAATTGGCAATCAGTTGGGTGTTGCTTTACAGCAGGCACAATTGCTAGCGCAAACTCAAAGGCAATCACAAGCATTGCAAGAAGCTGTGATCGTTGCTGATGCTGCTAATCGTGCTAAAAGCGAATTCCTGGCCAACATGAGTCACGAACTGCGTACTCCACTTAACGCCATCCTCGGTTTTACCCAAGTCATGAGCCACGATCGCGATTTATCAACTGAACATCAGCAAAATCTAGCAATCATCAATCGTGCTGGCGAACATCTCCTGAATTTAATCAACGACATTTTGGAAATGTCTAAAATCGAAGCTGGCAGAATAACCTTAAATCTCAACAGCTTTGACTTAATTCGCCTCTTGGAAAACCTTGAAGAGATGTTGCGCTTCCGCGCCACCTCCAAAGGATTGGAATTGGTCTTTGAATATACATCTCACCTTCCCCAATACATCCAAGTTGACGAAAGTAAACTGCGTCAAGTCTTACTTAACCTCTTGGGAAATGCAATCAAATTTACCGATACTGGCAGGGTAACGCTGCGGGTGGGGATTAGGGAGCAGGGGAGCAGCACTTCGACTACGCTCAGTGACCGGGGAGCAGGGGAGCAGGAGAGAAATCAATTCAAAATTCAAGTTGCGCTAGAAGCGCACCAAAAGTGCGACTCAAAATTCAAAATTAAAGAACTTCTGCCTCCTGCCTCCTGCCCTTCGGGTTCGCCAGTTCCCCCTCTCGACAGAAGCCAAGATGGGGACTGGACTCACCTCCTGCCTTCTCTTTCCCAATGCCCAATGACGGCAGTTGCTCCACTTGGGGAAAGACCGCACTGCCTCCCCAATGCCCAATTCCTAACCTTCGAGGTACAAGATACTGGCCGCGGTATTGCCCCACAAGAAATTGACTTGCTCTTTGAAGCTTTTGGGCAAACTGAAACCGGAAGAAAATCGCAACAGGGAACAGGACTAGGTTTAGCAATTAGCCGCAAATATGTGCAACTAATGGGAGGAGATATTAGCGTCACCAGCACTATTGGCGAGGGAAGTAAATTTACTTTTGATATTCAAATTGGTTTAGCCATAGCCAGCGAAATCCAGATTGAACAAACTAAACCCCAAGTTATTAGTTTAGCGCCTGCTCAAAGTGAATACCGTATTTTAGTGGTTGATGATTCCACAGACAGCCGTTTAGTGTTAAAGAAAATTTTGACATCTATCGGTTTTGCAGTCCAAGAAGCAATAAATGGCATTGAAGCGATCGCACTTTGGCAGACATGGCAACCACATCTAATCTTAATGGATATGCGGATGCCAATTATGGACGGCTACGAAGCCACAAACCTAATTAAAACTAAAGAAGAAACCTCAAACCAAAATACCGAATCCCAAATTCCAAATTGGAAGACAATTATTATTGCCTTAACTGCTAATGCTTTTGAGGAACAACGAGAGGCAATAATCAAAGCGGGTTGCGACGATTATATTAACAAGCCTTTCCGCGAGGAAGAATTACTAGAAAAGTTGAGCGAATATTTGGGAGTTCAATATATTTATCAACAAGAAAGCTATCAGCTAACAAACTTAAAGCAACAAAGACCAAAATCAATATTGACGCTCACGGATTTAGTGAATCTATTATCTGAAATGTCCCCTGAATGGGTGAAACAGTTATATACTGCCGCAGCTCAATGTAGTGATGACCTGATTTTAGAATTAATTGAGCAAATCCCTTCAGAAAATGCTGTACTGCAAAATTTTATCAAAAATTTAGCTCATGATTTTCAGTTTGAGAAAATTATGGAATTGACGAGTATTGCAGGAGTGTTATCCAATTAATACAAATTGATTTACTAGTAAGTTCGTAATCAGGACTTTAGTCATTCATTTTCTAAGAAACCATTGTCACAATTCAGCTTAACGCCAAACCCCTTGTCCGTCGGGAATTTTAATTCCCGCCTCATAGCGAAAGTCATCTTTATATGACTAAATATCGCCAAAAATCTCCAGTCTACTTCTGTAGACTTAAGCTAAAAGCCTGAAAATTTATTTTCGGGTGGGGATGTCAGCCAACAGATAAGCTATTTCCAGCTAAAGTTGACACATATCAGCAATGCTGTGCCCCTACAGCGTGGTCTATTTACCTGAAAATAGCTGTAATGATAAGTCTTTAACCGGACACGATATGACTACTCTGGCTATCGAGAAGTTGAACTAGATAAAGAGAGTTATAGCAGATTTAAGTCGATCTAACAATCGCATTTTCTTGAGAAAGAATATCAAAATTGTAACAGTATCCTTTATTCCGTTTAAAAAATGGCTAAAAGGCTACACAATCATGTAATCTATATATTTATCAAGAAAGATTATCAATTCGATGATTAAAATACTGTGAAATATTGATATTATTTATTGAAAAAACAACTAGTAGTTCGCCAAGTTCACTTGGCGGAGGAAAGGGGAAAGGGGAAAGGTTTTAAATCCCTTACCCTTTACCCCTTGCCCTTTACCCCGCCCTCACAAGCGCATTTTTGGGTTGGCAAACCACTAGCCAAGCAGAGCGTAATATTTTCAAATTACGGCAGGATCATGATAAAAGCGACTACAGTCTCACCTAGAGGATTGAAACAGCCACAAACATCAGCCTTATTTGGTCTGGTTTTAGGGCTATGTATACTGCTAATTTGCTTGGTGTACAGTGTGACGCTAGGTGCAATAGAAATACCTTTAGACAAAATTTTGACATCTTTTATAACCTCTGATGGTGACTACGATCGCTTAGTTATTCAGACTGTGAGATTACCGCGATCGCTAATTGCTATTGTTGTAGGTTCAGCCCTTGCTGTATCGGGAGCATTGATGCAGGGTTTGACACGAAACCCCTTAGCAGACCCCAGGTATTTTAGGTATTGAGTCAGGAGCCGCCCTGTTTATCGTGGTGTCAACTTTTGTTTTTGGCAGTTCTTCCCCAAGTATTTACGCTCTTGTGGCCTTTTTGGGTGCGGGATTAACAGCAGTGTTAGTTTACATTCTTGGTTCTCTAGGACGGGGAGGAGCCACCCCACTGAATTTGACGGTAGCGGGAGCGGCGTTAACTGCTCTGATTTCTTCCTTCACCACTGGTATCCTCATTGTCAGTCAACAAACACTCGAACAAGTGAGATTTTGGTTAGCTGGTTCATTATCTGGTCAAGATTTTAATTTATTCTTACTACTACTGCCTTTCATCAGTATGGGATTAGTATTAGCTTTTACCCTCGGCAGACAAATTACCACTATGAGTCTAGGTGAAGATGTCGCTAAAGGCTTGGGCCAACAGACAGCTTGGATCAAAATATTTACCGCTATCAGCGTAGTTTTACTAGCAGGAAGTTCCGTTGCCCTTGCAGGGCCAATCGGCTTCATTGGTTTAGTCGTTCCCCATATAGTGAGATTTTACATTAAAGCCGATTATCGTTGGATATTACCTTATTGTGCAGTTTTGGGTGCTATTTTACTGTTGGTTGCAGATATTGCTGCCCGTATATTGTTTAAACCACAGGAGTTACCTGTAGGTGTAATGACAGCAATAGTTGGCGCTCCTTTTTTTGTCTATCTAGCTAAGTCAAAGGTGAAAAAATGAGTTTTGATTGGCTAGTCATTCGTTCCCAAGCGATATCTTTCCGCACCGACCGACGTGTACCAGTCATACTGTTATGTTTGGCAGTAGCGATCGCAGTGGCGATGGTGATGAATATAGGGCGGGGTGAATATCCAATCTCGCCTTTGGATATCGTGAAAACTATATTGGGTTTAGATACAGGAAACCCAGACCATGTATTCGTGATTCAGAATCTGCGTTTACCCCGCACCCTTGTAGCTTTTATGGTGGGAGTGGCGCTGGCAATTTCTGGTACTATCTTCCAAGGATTGACACGCAATCCATTGGCTGACCCAGGTATTATCGGCATCAATGCTGGGGCGAGTTTGGCGGCAGTTACAGTAATTGTACTATATCCATCAGCACCGATTTATACCTTACCTCTATCAGCCTTTGCTGGTGCATTGCTGATGGCGATTTTAATTTACTCGCTGGCTTGGAATAACGGTAGTTCTCCGATTTTACTAATTTTAATGGGTGTTGGCTTGTCTGCGATCGCCAGTGCCATAACCAGCTTGATGATTACCTTTGGCCAAATTTCTGATGTTAGCAATGCTTTGGTTTGGTTAGCTGGGAGCGTCTACGGCCGGACTTGGGAGCAAGTCTTTTCTTTGTTACCTTGGTTAATTATTTTTGTGCCAATGGCTTTGACACTAGCAAGGCATTTGAACGCTCTTAATTTAGGAGATGATGTTGCCAAAAGTTTAGGTAGTCAAGTGGAATGGCAACGTGGTTTACTCGTACTGGTAGGTGTAGCCTTAGCAGGTGCAGGAGTCGCCACCGCCGGAAATATTGGTTTTATTGGTTTAATCGCACCCCATTTAGGACGACAGTTGGTAGGTGCAACCCATGAAGGCTTGATTCCTACTTCCGCACTTTTGGGGGGAGTGATTGTTGTGATGGCAGACTTGCTAGGAAGAACACTATTTGCACCTATCGAACTTCCTTGTGGGATTGTAACTGCTGCTATTGGCGCTCCTTATTTTCTTTATTTATTAATTCGTAATCGCAAAAAATAAAGCTGGTAAATATCACCTATGAAAGGACTCTCAACTAAAAGTCTGTCTTTAGCTTATGATGGGGCGCTGATTATCCGTGACCTAAATTTGGCAATCCCGGCTGGACAAATTAGTGCTTTAGTTGGTGCTAATGGTTGTGGGAAATCAACTTTGTTACGAGGTCTGGCAAGATTGCTTCAACCCCGTGGCGGTACAGTCTATCTTGATGGAACGTCTATTTTTAATCTTTCTACCAAAGAAGTAGCACAGCAGTTAGGTATTTTGCCCCAAGGACCAGTAGCACCGGAAGGGTTAACAGTGCAAGATTTAGTAGCACAAGGACGTTATCCTTATCAAAATTGGTTACAGCAGTGGTCAGTAAAAGATGAAAAAATCGTGCAGCAGGCACTCTTAATTACAGATTTGTTGGAATTGGCAAATAGAGCATTAGATACTTTGTCTGGCGGACAACGACAAAGAGCTTGGATTGCAATGGCGTTGGCGCAAGATACAGAGATTTTACTTTTAGATGAACCGACTACTTTTTTAGATTTAGCGCACCAGATAGAAATTTTGGATTTGTTGTATGAGTTAAACCAAAATCAGAGACGGACAATTGTGATGGTACTGCATGATTTAAATCAAGCGTGTCGTTATGCTGATTACTTAGTTGCAGTCAAAGATGGTCGAATTTTTGCTGCTGGGGAACCAAAGCGAGTGATGACTCAAGAAATGGTTCAAGAGGTTTTTGGGTTGGAGTGTCGGATTATTCCTGATCCAGTGGTAGAGACGCCAATGTGTGTACCGATAGGACGCAAGGGAAAAGTAAATAATAAACAAATTTACTTAAATTCCTAATTCGATTTCTACTAGAGATATTGCTCTCATCAATCACATAAGTACAAATTATAAACAGTCGTGACAATCACATCAAAATCTTCTAAAGTATCTAAAAATCGAACAAACTCAGCCCAACCTTTACAACGTTTGCTCAACTATGGTAGCCAATATCGTCAACAAGTTTGGCAGGCAACATCATGTTCTATCATCAATACAATTTTAGATTTAGCACCACCGTGGTTAGTTGGTATTGCAGTAGATATTCTCGTGGAAAAGCAAAATTCTGTATTTGCCAAGTTGGGTGTAAAAGATGTATTTTGGCAATTTTTATTGCTTTCATTTATCACTATTATTGTCTGGATACTAGAATCAATTTCTGAGTATGCGTATAATAAAATTTGGCGTAATTTAGCCCAAAACATTCAGCATAATTTACGCTTGGATGCTTACAATCATGTACAAGAATTAGATTCAGCTTACTTTGAAGAAAGTAGCACTGGTGGTTTAATGTCAATTCTGAATGATGACATCAACCAACTAGAAGATTTTTTAAATTTTGGAGCCAATCAAATTATTAGTATAATCGCCTCAATTATTATTTTAATTGGTGGTAGTTTTTTAATTTTACCTGTATCTATAACTTTGGTAGCAATGTTGCCAATACCATTTATTATTTGGGGTTCCTTTACATATCAAAAGCTTCTGGAAGCTCGTTATGCTGAAGTGCGAGAAAGGGTAAGCTTTCTAAACTCACGGCTAGCAAATAATATCAGTGGTATTACCACAATTAAAAGTTTTACTGCTCAAAATTATGAAAGCGCTAGACTGGCAGGAGAAAGCGAAGCATATAGAAAAAGTAATGCCAAAGCAATTAAACTTTCTGCTGCATTTGTGCCCTTAATTAGAATGCTAGTTTTAGCAGGGTTTACAGCTTTATTATTTTGGGGAGGAATGGCAACGTATGCTGGTAAGATATCTATTGGTAATTACAGTGTTTTACTCGTTTTAGTACAGAGATTGTTGTGGCCCTTCGTAGAATTAGGAGAAATATTTGACAAATATCAAAGGTCAATGGCTTCTACCAAGCGGGTCATGGATTTATTAGATACTCCTATCAACATTACGGCGGGAGAGAAATCTTTACCTATTGAGCAAGTGCGTGGTGAAATAGACTTTAAAGAAGTTACTTTTGCTTATCACAATAGAGAGCCAGTAATTAAAAAACTATCTTTACATATACCCGCAGGTAAAACGATCGCTATTGTTGGTTCTACAGGTTCTGGTAAAAGCACTTTAGTTAAATTATTATTGCGATTGTATGATATTTCTTCTGGAGCGATCGCTATTGATGGTATTAATATCCAAAAATTAAATCTGGATGATTTGCGTCGCAGTATTGGTTTGGTCAGCCAAGACGTATTTTTATTTCATGGTACTATTGCTGAAAATATTGCCTATGGTACTTTCGATGCTACCGACGAACAAATAATTGCAGCTGCGAAAATTGCCGAAGCTGATGATTTTATTATCCGCCTACCCCAAGGTTATGAGACAATAGTCGGAGAACGGGGTCAAAAATTATCTGGTGGACAACGCCAAAGAATTGCGATCGCTAGGGCTGTTCTAAAGAATCCACCAATTTTGATTTTAGATGAAGCTACCTCAGCAGTAGATAATGAAACTGAAGCTGCTATTCAGCGTTCTTTGGAACGGATTACTGTAAATCGAACGACGATAGCCATAGCCCATCGTCTTTCCACTATCCGCAACGCTGATTGTATTTATGTGATGGAATATGGAGAATTAGTGGAATCGGGAACACACGAACAATTGTTAGAGAAAAATGGGATTTATGCTGGTTTATGGAACGTGCAGTCAAGGATGAAATAAAAAGTAGGGTGTCAAAGTGATATTTATCCCGATCGCAAAAACATATACAGCAGTTCCTGCTATTGTGAGGTACGTATTTAGTGCTGAAAGGGTCTAAAACCAGGGAGTGTGGATGCACAGAGACTGTACTTCATAACAGCAGGAAGTGCTGTATTACCAAAGCTATGATTTTACAGGCGGAATTTGCGCGAAAATCGCAGACTGTAAAAGCTCAGGAAGCTGTTCCCATGCTAAAACTCCTTTACGGCTCTTGATATACAGTTGCATAAATTCTAATAATGCTGCTGGGCTATCTTCTGGGGTAAGATTAAGAAAAAGATAGGTGGCTTTGTTATGGCTTGATACAGATACAACACAGCCTTTACTACAAGCCCATAAACATCCAACAGGCTGAATTTTAATTTCATCAGACGGAAATTGTTCGACACATAAAGTGTTTAGTCGATCAATTAAAATAGCACCATCAAAAGGCGGATTTTCTGGTCGTTCTTCAGATGAACGGTGACAAGACTTGCAGACTAATAGCGTGTGTTTGGTCATTTGGATTCAGGGGTGTTGACGAGATATTTAAAGAGATCATCAATTACTGCATCAGTTCCAAGCATATTTGTCGCAGCCCATGACATAAAATCAACATAATAAACATGATTCTCTTGAACAGCTTTAAGGGTTTTCCAAAGTGGCTCTCGTTGTTTATCTTCAAGAAATTAGACTTCTTGCAGAAGTCGGTAAAAGGGGAAGGGGAAAGGGGGAAAGGTATGTTATTTTCGCTTTCCCCTTTAACCTTTTCCCTTTTCCCACCTCTTGCAAAAAACACTTTTGCAAGAGGTCTATTGATTGTCACCCCTTGAATAAGTTGTCACAAATAAAATATCGCCATCTGCTTTTTCTAATTCCTCTAGGGAAATAGGAAATGCTCCATAAGGTGAATCCATATGTTTTTTATAGGGCATATGTGCATAATTATTTGCCCACCCTAAAAATGCCTGTAACGACGTTCCTAAATCTTGTCCTGGAATAATGTCTTGTGGCCAGGCGGCTGTTTGTAAATTGCCACAATCACATATACAGGTATGGCGTTGATACTCAACTATTTTTATAGGACGTTCTACTAGTTGCGCTACCGCTTTGTCAAGTAGAACGATACAGACTTGCTGCTGATGGTATGAAGGCTTTAATTGGTTTCTTGAGCGTGATTGCTGTAGAACTTTTGCAATTGACTTACCTACATCGTACCCAGCCTTTAGCACCAGCCATTGAAATTCTCAATCCCCTTCAATTTTGCGTTTTGAAAGCTAAATCTCCCAGATAACCCAAGGTGTTAACAGTTAGTTGGGCTGTTGAAGCGTTGGCGTTCGCGAAGCGTCTCGTAGAGAAGCCCGCACTTCGACAAAGCTCAGTGACCACCGTAGGCATCGCTCGTTTAGGGGGTTACTTGGAACATCGACATAAAACGCCTATTGATATCCAGGTACTGTAGCGAGGTTGGTTAAAATTACACGACCTCTGTGAGGGGTGGAAGCTTGCTAGAGAGACTTAACGGGAAAAGTCAGAGCCAAAATCTCTCCGCTTCCTCGATCGACTCCCAGATGCAACTTCCGCCACGTCCGTCGTTTACCTACCCCATGTGTGCGAACTTTCCATTCTCCTTCACCATACACATGGGTTGTCTTTCAACACAGAACTCAGCACTTTTAACTCAGCATTCGAGACTTAACGGGAAAAGTCAGAGCCAAAATCTCTCCGCTTCCTCGATCGACTCCCAGATGCAACTTCCGCCACGTCCGTCGTTTACCTACCCCATGTGTGCGAACTTTCCATTCTCCTTCACCATACACATGGGTTGTCTTTCAACACAGAACTCAGCACTTTTAACTCAGCATTCTTCATTATTAATTGATATCTATTTTAACTCCTTCAATAATACTAACATCCGATTGTGTTGGATAAATTTTAGTAAGTTTGAAACCTGCTGATTTAAATAAATCTTCAAACTCAGCTTCAGTACGATCGCGTCCACCAGGGCACATCACCAACATATTTACGTCCATAAACTTACCTGTAGAAAACTCATTGCCAGCAGGAATTATGAAGTCTATTACTAATAGTCGTCCTTGTTCTTTCATGGCATTATGACAGCGCCTAAGAATATCTTTTGCACGCTTATCATCCCAATTATGAAGAACATTCTTGAGCAAGTAGGCATCTCCTCCTGCTGGGACAGAATCAAAGAAATTTCCCCCTATTAATTGACAGCGATCATTCACAACTGTTGTCTCGAGCAAATTATTAGCTCTGTCAATCACATCTGGATGGTCAAACAACACTCCTTTTATTGTGGGATAAGCTTGGAGGATAGCAGTGAGTAAACTACCATTACCACCACCAATATCAATTAGCTTGTCAATTGACGAAAAATCATAAGCTTCTATTAATGGGGCATATTCGTCTTTTGACGAAGACATAGCCCGATCAAATATTTCTCCTCGGCTAAGATTTTGCTCGTTGTACTTAAACAAATCCATACCGTACAAATCTTCAAAGGCACTTTTCCCTGTCTGTACGCTATACATCAAATTTCCCCAGGATTTATAGTAGTGTTCTTCACCTCGCAAAATAGCTGTAGCACGAATTGAGTCAGGAACGTTGCTTTGCAAGCAATCTGCCAACGGTGTTAGCTCAAAGCATCGAGTTTGTGTCTCAGCAAAAATTCCGATACTGGCGAGCGCCCGTAAAACTCGATATAGAGAATCACTATGTGTATTTGTTGCAGCAGCTAAAGTATCGCAATGTTGAGAACCATCCTTAAGCAAATCAGCAATACCAAATTTAGCGGCGACATAGACACACTGTGAAACCCAGTAAGCATGTACCCATTCCATTGGGCTGATTTGAAGGTCTGTATTATTTGGATTCATTTTTTTGGCCTTTATAATGAATATATATGGATGTGTGAGAACTACAATTGAAAATCAATACAATTGAATCTTTATAAATAGTCTAATAAGGATTATCTTTTAGATGATTTATCGTCATTTTTTTGAATTCAATAAATGTTAACAAAAGGGCAACAATCATAAGTAAAAAATCTGTTAGAACTATTCCATAATATACACCATTTACACCTAGTAATTTTGATAGAATTACCACTAATGGAATAAATAAAACTATATTGTTTAAAATAATTATTATCGAAACAGTTTTACCCTTTCCTATAGACTGAAATAAAACTGAACCAAAGGGAACAAAAGCTATTGTTGGTATTAATAAACTCAAAACGCGAAAATTGAGTAAATCATTGTTTGTGAAAGTCGAATTTGGCAATAGCCAACTTAAAAATGTTTCTGGTGATAATTGCATTGGCAACCAGAATAATACAGCCAAAGCAGTTACAGAAATACTAAAATTAAAATAAGCTTTTCTCACTCTATCGTAATTTTTAGCTCCATAATTTATGCCAATCACTGGTTGTAATGCTTGCACAAACCCATTTAAAGGAATGAATGCTAATAAAGTCAATCTTATAGTTGCTCCGTAGAAAGCAATATCACTATTTGTTCCATAATAAGAGATAGATTTAAAAACAACAAAATTTTGAACTAATTCCATAATATTAGCGAGTAGCGCTGATATTCCCACTGATAAAATCCCTGGAAGTAAATTTATTGCTAGAGCCAGCTTTCTAGGATTCACTGGAATAGAACTTTTACCAGATAAGAAATATATAAAATTTATTATGCAAAATACTATCATAGCAATAACAGTAGCAAGAGCAATTCCCCGGATACCCCAATGAAAAACTACAACAAATATAGGATTTAAAATTATATTAATAATGACATAAATACCTGCAAAAATCATAGCTAATCTAACTTTACCTTCTGACTTAATAAGTTGGTTGGAAGCTACTGCTAAAATATAAAATACTGAGCCTAGTATATAAGTTTTAAAATATTCAGAACCGGCAAAAGCTACTTGACCACTTCCTCCCATTAGTTTAATTAATTCTTCACTAAAACTGTAGCCAATTATAGTAATAAAAAAGGATATAAAAATACCCATTATAATTAAATTGCCAAATATTTTGGACTGAGTTTTTATATCTCCCGCACCAATAGCTCGGCTCAGTACAGAAGCTGAACCTGTTCCAACTAAGTAAGCAAAACCATCAATGATAGCAGTAAGTGGTAGAGCTAAAGATATGCCAGCAATTGCTGTTTCTCCGATAAACTGCCCAGCAAATAAAGCATCAACAAAAGCATTCATATTAATCAGCAGCATTACTAGAATGCCAGGAGCTGATAACTTTAACATCAGTTTTAAGATGTTACCTTGAAGTATCTCATTTTTTATTTTAGATTGGTTTTGTGAAGTCATTTTTAATTGATTTACTTATTACCGTGACCCAAGCATTACCATCTTCAAGCCACTAGCAGGAGGATAGTTAACGCCCCTAGCTTTAGGTTTCTCTACTCTTTTACGTGCTAACGCTAATTGATAGCGTGAGAGAATTGTTGCTAATACCAGTTTCATTTCAAAAAGTGCTAGTAGCTCACCTGGACAGCGACGAGCGCCGCCACCAAATGGTAGAAACTCATAAGGAGAATATTCTTTTTCTAGAAAGCGCTCTGGTCTGAATTGCTTTGGTTGTGGATATAAATCTTCTCGTTGATGAGTCAAGTATATACATCCTCTTACTACGGTTCCTGGGTCTAATTTGTAGTCCATGACTTCAATTGGTGATTCTACAAGTCGTGGAAATGTCACAACCTGAGTTGGATAAATTCGTAGGGATTCATTACAAACAGCATTTAAGTAAGGTAATGCGATAATCTTCGCAGGTTCTAGGGATTCACCAAGAGTGTCAAGTTCTTCTAATAAGCGATCGCGAATACCAGGTACACTATGAATCCAGTACAAAGACCAACTTATAGCAGTAGCTGACGCATCTTGACCACCAAATAGCAATGATGGAAACAAATCTCGTATATATTCATAGGTCATTGGTTGACCCATTTCATCGCAAGCCAAGACCCAGTTCTGATAATACATCGGTACGCAAAAGATTTACTTGTTGGTGGCGCTCTTCAATTTCGATGTAGAGTAGTTTGTCAAATTGCCGTTGTAAGTGAAGCCAGTATCCCCAAGGACTCCAGCGACCCAAATCCCTTTTGAGAAAAGGGTAGGACAGAGATATATCTAACCAGCGAGACCGAGCGTAACTTATTAAATTAGAAAACAGTTGTCGAAATTGTTCGTAACGCTCTCCTTGATGTAATCCAAATAATGATGGCAAAACTACTTCTAAGGTAATCTTTTGCATAGTGGGGTAAGCAAAAAAAGATTTACCTAAAGTCAGTTGATTCATTACTTTTTCTGTTACTCTACAAATATGCTGTCCATATTCTTGTGTCTGGGTTTCGCGCATAGGTGACATCAACAACTTACGGCGATTTCTGTGACGCAACCCATCTAGTGCAAGCAACCCATACTTGCCGACAATTGATTCTCCACCTTGATTCAACTTACCAGAAGCTGTAATCTCTTTTGCATTAGTAAAAATCTGCTTCATCCCTTCTGGGTTGCTGATTATTACTAGAGGTATTGAATCAGCCATAATAGTGAAAATGTCGCCATAGCGATCGCCCATAGCATCCATGAAGGCAAGAGGATCGGTTTCAAATTGATTGAGTAATCGGGGAGAAGTTTTTGGTCCATCAGGTAGTTTCATTGGTATTTTTCTGACAAATGTTAAATAATTGATAGTTCTTAAACTAAACCGACTACGGATGGTTGCGATTGTCTTTGATTTTGACGCAGACTACGTATGACTATCTTCACACCGCTAGCTGGATAACAAATCAGACCTCCATATTTGGGACGTTCTGGGCGCTGACTAACTAGCTCTAATTCATAATTTGCCAGAATAGTTGCTAATATAAGTTTCATTTCAAATAAAGCAAAAGTCCCGCCAATACAAATACGAGAACCACCACCAAATGGGAGAAATTCGTAGGGAGAAAATTGTTTTTCTAAA
The DNA here is from genome assembly GCF_053470305.1 of Nostoc sp. DSM 114160. NCBI lineage: Bacteria > Bacillati > Cyanobacteriota > Cyanophyceae > Nostocales > Nostocaceae > Nostoc > Nostoc sp. DSM 114160. Next base: position 1,610,384 of record NZ_JBPFGO010000001.1, read on the forward strand.
AAGCGCTCTGGCTGAAATTCTTTGGGATTGGGATATAAATCTTCTCGCTGATGTGTAGAATAAATATTAGCAATAAGTATTGTACCGGGATTCAACTCGTAACCCATCATCTCAACGGTCGATTCTACCAACCTGGGAAATGCAAACAACTGAGTTGGATAAATTCGTAAAGCTTCGTTGCAAACAGCATTTAGGTAGGGTAATGTGACAATGTTCATAGGGGTCTGGGTTTTCACCAAGACTATCAATTTCTTCCAGCAGGCGCGATCGTATAGCAGGTAAACGGTGAATCCAGTACAAAGACCAAGCGATCGCAGTTCCGGAAGCGTCTTGAGCTGCAAATATAGGCGATAATAGAAGGTCGCGCACTTCTTGATTACTTAATGGTTCACCTGTTTCATCAGCAGCAAATATCAGATCGGTAAGCATATCAGTGCGTAAATAATCTGCTTGCTGGCGGCGTTCCTGCACTTCCGTATATAGCAATTGAAAAATTCCCCGTCGGAGATGAAGCATATATCCTTCTGGACTCCACCGACCTAAATCCCGGTTTCCTAAAGGTAGTTTGGTAATAAATTTAAAAAGTTTAGATCGCTCGGATTTGAACATAGAAACAAATAAATGCTTGAGTTTGTCATAGCGTTTACCTTCAGGTAATCCCAGTACAACCTCTATACCTATCGACAGCGTAATTTCTTCTATGCTTGAGTAAGCGATAAAAGGTTTGTCAATCGCTTGTCGAGCCATAATTTTTTGTGTAAGTTCGCAGATACGTCGTCCACAGGCTTGCATTCGCGTTCCATGAAAAGCCTGCATGAGGAGCTTACGTCGATTTTTGTGAATTAAACCATCAAGTTGCAGTATTCCTTGAGTTCCTGTGAACAGGGCAAAATCTTGGTTCAAGGTACCAGATGCGGTAATTTCTCTAGTATTGGTGAAAAGTTGCTTGATAGCTAAAGGATTACTAACATAAATCATCGGCGTAGAACCAAGCATTCTAGTCACCATATCCCCATAAAGTTGGGAATTAGCATCCATATAGCCAAAGGGGTTAGCCTCGAATTGCAGAGCTAGCAACCAAGCAGGAGTTTTTGGCCCTGGAGGTAGTTTCATCAGTCTTTTTTACTCCCATTATTTTATACAGCATTATCAATACAAACTCTCAGATATCTTGCTAATTCCTGAATATAAGGTTCTACAAAAATTGAGAAATGGTCGCCAGGAATTTCAATCATTTGTATAGGTTGCTTTGAAAATTTCTTCCAACCTAGAAATGGATCGTCGGTATTCCATTCGGGGTTTTCAAAATCATGAATTATTTCCTGATTTGCTCGGAATAAAGTCAGTTTTCCAGGATAAATCTGCGGGATATAACCTCGCATAGCTTGAACATGAGATTTAAACAGTTTGTAATGGTGAAGGAAATCGTTAATCTCCGGCTCGCTAAAAATGAAATTTGCTTTTTGATTAATAAAATTAAGTTGCTGATTTAATGGCAAATCTCGAAGTTCTTCAAAAGGTACTAAAAAGTCTATATTATTATCGGTTTTTATTGATTCAGCGATACGGAGTAAAAATTTTGCATCGTCATCGTCTGTAGATTCAATGGGTGTTTCTGATAGTATGGCATCGATGACAACTAATAAACTTACTGTTTGACCCTTATTTTGTAATTGTTGCGCTATTTCAAAAGCAAGTACACCGCCATAACAATGACCACCTAAAAGATAAGGGCCATTTGGTTGTATTTTGCGAATTTCTTGGAGGTAGCGAGTTGCTGTCTCTTCTACTGAAATAATTTCTGGTTTGTCTTGTTCTAAGGTATCTTCCAAAGCGTAAAATTGATAATCTTCACCAAGTCTTCTGGATAAATTAAAATAGTGACTAATACCTCCACCAGCACCATGCATACAGAAAAAAGGTATCTTAGAACCAGAAGAGTTAATTGCTACTAAAGGAGAATTAGAACTCTGACGGGCTGGCTGACTGACAATGCTTGCTAGTTTTTCAATTGTTGGGTTTTCAAAAAGAGTAGACAGGGGAAGATTATGCTCAAATCTGTCATGAATTTGAGCCATTAAGCGTACAGCTAAAAACGAGTGACCACCCAACTCGAAGAAGTTATCTGTTACCCCAATAGGATTAGTATTTAGGAGATTTTCCCAAAGTTTTACTAATGATAATTCTGTAAAATTCCGAGGAGCAACAAATGATTGGATAGTAGTTGGTCGGATAACTTCATCAATTGGCAGAGAATGCTTGTCTACTTTGCCATTAGGTGTAAGTGGAAGCTTATCCAGTATAACGAAAGCAGACGGTAGCATATAATTAGGCAAATAATGCTGCAAATAGGGCAACAGTTGTGTAGCTATATCCTGTTTATTTGTGACGACATAGGCAATCAAACGCTGATTTTCTTGAGCATCATTGCTGGCAATTACAACAGATTCTTGTACATCTGGATGTTGTGCGATCGCAGATGTAATTTCATCCAATTCTACTCGAAAACCTCTAATTTTTACTTGTTCATCCTGACGACCAAAATACTCTAAACTCCCATCGTTTAGATTACGCACAAAATCGCCTGTTTTGTAAAGGTTGGTTCCAGAAATAAAGGGGTTATCAATAAACTTTTCTTGAGTTAATTCCGGACGATGTAAATAACCATTCGCCAATCCATCACCACCAATATAAAGCTCTCCAATCACTCCTATAGGTGTTAATTGTAAAACCCGATTCAACACATAAGTTTGAGTATTGTCAATAGCACGACCGATAGGGACACTGCTTGCTTGGTCTTCTAATAAACTAGTATCATAGTAAGTAGCGTTGGCGGAAACTTCCGAGGAGCCATAAAGGTTAATTAGTTTTGCAAATGGGATTAATTCTCGGAAACTTTTAGCTAAGTTAATAGATAGTGTTTCCCCGCTAGTTATCCAAAGTTTGAGCTGCGATAATTTCTTGAGCAGATGACTGTAATTGTTAATCAGTAAGCGCAGTAGTGAGGGTACAAGTATAATACGGCTTACTTGATGAACGGCCAGAGTTTCTATAAATAGTTGCGGGTCTAGTATAGTTGCATTACTGATAATTACTGTAGGAATTCCTTGAAGTAAAGGAGCAAAAATTTCCCATACAGAATCTACAAAACTAATAGCTGTTTTTTGACAACAAACTTCTCCTTGGGTAAAAGGATAGGTTTTCCATAGCCAATGTAAGCCATTAACTGTACCGCGATGAGTGCCAAGAACGCCTTTAGGTGTTCCTGTTGAGCCAGAAGTATAGATAATATAGGCAAGCTTATCAGATGCAGAGATGCTAATGGGATTTTCTGAACTTTCTCGACTAATTTCATCTTTTTGGATATCTAAACAAACGGTTTTAGCCGAAGATAATGATAGTTTTTCTAATATTTCTTGCTTGGTAATTAACAGCGATGCTTGGGAATCAGAAAGCATGAAATTCAGGCGTTCCACTGGATAACTTGGATCGAGGGGAATGTATGCACCACCAGTTTTAAGAATAGCTAAAATTCCTGTCACTATCTCTATGGAGCGTTCCACACATAGAGCTACCAGCGTTTCTTTTGTTACACCCTGTTTCTGTAAATAATGTGCAAGTTGATTAACTCTGTGGTTAAGTTGACGATAAGTCAGTTTCTCAGACTGGCTAATTAACGCTAAAGAATCAGGTGTTAATTCTACTTGTTGCTCAAATAATTGATTCAAAGATGCATCTTGAGGATAATCAGCAATATTTTGATTAAATTTAAATAATAGTTGTTCTTGCTCAGAAGCAGTTAGTAGTGACAACTCACTGATGCGCTGCTCTGGATTATCAACAATATTCCCTAATAATGTTTGGAAGTTGTTGATAAATTGAGTAATCATTGTTGAATCAAAAATATCTGTATTGTACTCCAAAGACCCTGTTAACCCTTCTTGAGATTCAGATATCGACAAGAAAATATCTAGTTGAGCTGTTCCACTATCAAATTCCAAAGTACGTAAGGTTAATCCAGACACTTCCTGCACAGACGTTGGAGTATTTTGCAGGACAAACATGATTTCATAAAGTGGATTTCGGCTTAAGTGGCGTTCGGGTTGCAATTTTTCCACAAGCATCTCAAAAGGCAAATCTTGATGTGCATAAGCATCGAGAGTCACCTCACGGACTCGATGTAGAAATTTGCGGAAACTGGGATTACCACTGAGGTTATTACGTAACACCAAAGTATTAACAAATAAACCCAGCATCCCTTCTAATTCTGCGCGGTTGCGGTTGGCAATTGGAGAACCAATTAAGATATCTTCTTGGTCTGTGTAGCGATATAATAATATGTTAAATGCTGCCAGCAAACTCATAAATAAAGTTGCGTCTTCTCGCTGGCTTAATTGTCTGAGTACATCGGTCAGGGCTTTTGAGAATGTAAAGTACTGCTTGGCACCACTGAAAGTAGTAACTTTCGGTCGCGGACGGGATGTAGGTAATTGTAGTACAGGTAACTCACCTTTGAGTTGTTGCTTCCAATAATTTAGTTGGGTTGCGAGAAATTCACCTTGGATGCGATCGCGTTGCCAAATTGCAAAATCTGCATACTGAATGGGGAGTTTGGGTAAGGGAGAAGGTTGATTTGTCAAGAAAGCAGCGTATAGCATTGACAGCTCGTGCAGGAACACACTACAAGACCATCCATCTGTAATAATGTGGTGCATGGTCACAAGCAAAATGTGTTCTTCTTCACTCAAGCGCAGTAAAGTTGCTCTGACTAAAAGTCCTTTAGCTAAATTAAAAGGTTTTTTTGCTGACTCTGCTGCAAATAGCTTAACCTCCGACTCCCAGTTATTATCAGACAAATGTTCAAGATTAATAATAGATAAATCCCAAGTTAATTGAGGTGCAATCTCCTGTACTGGCTCTCCATTTACAACGGTAAAAGTTGTGCGCCAAACTTCATGACGCTTGAGAATTTCATTCAGACTTTGCTGAAGTACTTTAATATTCAGCTGTCCTTTGATATGAAAAGCGATGGGAATATTGTAGAAAGAACTCCCGTGATAAAGCTGGTCAATAAACCACAGTCTTTGTTGGGAAAAAGATAAGGGAATATTTTTAAATACTTGACGTTTGGGGATAATATCAGCTTGAATATTTCCTCTCTTCCATTTTTCTAAAAGGGCTTTTTTCGCTGGTGATAAATTAAAATCTTGTTTATCCATTGCCAAGAAATTATTAATATTTATTATTTTTAGTTGTTTAGCTAAATTTTGACTTGCCGCTTAATAAAAATTCTCATTCCCAAACTCTTGATTCAGATAACTATACTGTTATCAAAAGCTTATTAAGTGACAAGTCCTATCATCAAAAAAATTAATTTTGACTTAGCCACCAATCTCTGCAATTATACTATGGCGTCAGGGATGGTTTTCGACAAACGAAGCAATCTTCACCTGCTGGAGTAGGGTCTCCAAAATCTTTGCTATCATACTGATTAATTTCTATAAAGCCCACATTTTCTAAAGCCGACTGAATTTCTGATGAGAAATAATTTTTTTCCAGTAGAGTACTGTCCGAACGCTCCCAAATTCCATTTATCAATTCAAACGTGGTGGACTTGAGTTCCCGTATCCTTTCTTCTGGGTTGTATTTGCCTTTTTCAAGATAAACATATTTATCATTGACATCACATATATTGTAATCTTGTAGAAAACTATCACGCAATACACTGTCCCCAGTTACTATGGCGAACACAAAAATACCATTATTATGCATCGCCGCATATACGTTTCGGAAGACAGTTGTCAATTCTTCAAGGTTTAGAATGAAGCCGAGAGTGTTTCTTGAAAAAATTGCATCATAGGTGGGTAGCGACTCAAAATTACGTATATCACTAAGAATAAATTTACTTTCAGGTGCATTCATTTGGGCGTGGTGCAATAGTTTTTCAGAACAATCAAGTCCAGTTGTTTGATAACCTCTGATATGAAACTGTTGGACTAACTGTCCGTTAGCGCAACCAATGTCAAGAATATGTGTTCCTTTAGAGAGGTGTTTTAGCATTAATTGTTCTAAAACTAGTGCTATACTTTCCGCCTCGGAAGTGACACCTATAGCGTTATAGACCGAAGCAATAGGATCGTGATTTCCATCATTATTGGCTAAAGACATAAACTGTTTTTCCTATTTCTAGATAAAGATTTAAAATCAAGTATTTTGGGAAACTTATAACAAAAGAACTGCTACTTCTTCTTCGGATAATTCTTCAATCTTTGCCAATAGAAGTTGTTCAACTATTTCTGCTTGTTTGGCTGGTATCATTGCTTCAAATAAAATATCACGTAGTGGTAAGTCTACAGGGAATTTGGTTCGCAATCGAGAAACTAATTGAGTTGCAATTAGTGAGTCACCTCCTAACTCATAGAAGTTGTCGTAAATACCGATTTCTGCAATCCCAAGTACCTCTTGCCATATTTCTGTAATTTGTTTTTCCAACTCATTTGTCGGAGCAACATAGGAATTACTAAGGCTAGGTCTAGAGTAGTGTGAAGATAAATCTAATTGATTAGTTGATGTTGGACTTACCAGAGAGTTGAGGCTAAATATATGATTCTTTCTTATATTAATATCTACTTTAGAAAGAATAATTTGAGTTCCTTCTCTTAAAGAAAACACTCGTTTAAATAGTTCTACAGTTTCTGTTTGGGTAATATCTAATTTTGACCCATATACTTGAGCAAGTGTTGTTTCTTCTTGGTTAGTATTCAGTTGTAATTTATCCCAATTTATAATATACCACGGAAAATAATTATTCCTGTTGTGTCGATTAGTAAAGGTGTCAATGGATTGATTAGCTGCTGAATATAAGCCTAATCCAAATCCTCCTAAAATGGAAGATAAAGAAGAAAAAATAATACAAAAATCTAATTTTATATTTTGTAAGACTTGTTCTAATACTGTAATCTTACAAAGTTGGGAGTCTAAAAGTTTTTGTAATTCTATTTTATTAATTTCTGTAATTGAACCAAATATATTTTCGCGTTTTATTCTAGTTGAATAAATGACCCCATTGATTTGTCTAATATTTTCAGATGCAAGACTATGAGACATTTGCTCATAATTAGTTGTATCTGCACGCATTACCAAAACTTTTGCACCTAATTTCTCTAATACAAGCAATTGTTGAATTTTGCAACTCACTTCATCTTCTTGAGTGTGAGATTCCAGCCATTGCGAGAAATCGTCTTTTTCTGGGAAGCTAGAACCCTCGATAAATATGAGTTTTGCTTGAAAAGTTTTTGCTAAATATTCTGCAAGCACAACTTCAATACTTTCTAAACCGCCAGTAAACAGGTAAACACCTTGTTTTCTCAATGGTGTTTTTTCGTTAACTACTGACTCTAAGCGAACTGGCTCAAACGTTTGTACCCAACGGTAGCGATCGCGATAAGCAACTACTATGTCTGACGATACAGAGGTCAACTCATCCAAAAGTTGGTCAATAATATTACTCTCACAATCTTCTTGTCCTTTTTCTGCGTCTTTGCGATTAGTTAAAGCAATATCAATACATCGACAAGTAATATTAGGATACTCTTGAGGGATGACTTTGCATAAACCTAATATGGCTGCTTTCTCTGGGTCTAATTTTTCATTCCCATTCACCTCTTGGATGTTGTTCGATACGACCAAAATTTGCAAGCGATCGCTAATTTTCAGTTTACTAAGGTTCTGCATTAAAAATAGTAAACTGTTTAATTCTAAATAATTACATTTCTGACGTGTTTCAACATAGCTTACGCTCCAAAAATAAGCAACATTTTCTGGAGTTTGACCTGATAATACTAATTCTTTTAGTAAGGTATTGTAGTCTTCACTTATATATGGATTAATTGTATAAATACCCTCATTTAACTTACTAAAATATTCTCCTTTTTTAACAAAAATAATATTTTTAATTCGATTTTTTAACACATCAATTACTTTTTCCGCTATTCCCAAATCATCCACAAAAAATAGCCATTTTTGTTGTGCAGATTTTATTGGATAAGAGGATGAATTATGCAGTAAAGAGCGCTTCCATGAAGGAATATAAAACCAGTCAGCAATATCTTGTTTACGATCTAATGTTATTGATTTTGTATTGACTAAAGTGGATGGGGATTTCGCATCAATCCAGTACCTTTGTCGTTCAAAAGGATAAGTAGGCAAAGGCAAACGATGACGCTGCTCATGGATATAAAATCCCGACCAATCTATTTCGACACCAGAAAGCCACAAGCGACCTAATGTTTGCAACAACCAAGCAACATCCGATTGCTGTTCTTTAACATGGCGTAAGGAAGTCAATACCTGTTGCTTGGCATTTCCGTCCAAATGCTGTGTCGTTAATGTACTTAAAGTTCGCCCTGGTCCCACCTCCAGAAAAACACCTTCAAATTGCTGTATGAGTTGGGATATCCCATCTGAAAATCTGACAGTTTCTCGTAAATGTTGACACCAATAATTCGGATTTGTCGCTTGCTCTTGACTAATCCAACTGCCAGTTACATTAGAAATAAACCGGATGCGTGGTGGATTCAGTTTGACTGTTTTTATCACCTGAATAAATGCTGGCAATATTGGCTCCATCATCGCCGAATGAAATCCATGAGATGTATGCAACAGCCGACATTCAACTTCTTGAGAGGATAATTGTTTTTCTAGGGCTGCAACTGCTTGGTTTGTTCCGGAAACTACACAAGAAGATGGGCTGTTAATCGCTGCGATTTGTAGAGATGTTTGATACAACGTTTGTGCAGACAGCAGCAACTGCACATCTTTTTCTGGCAGCCTAATTGCCAGCATACTCCCAGAGGGCAACTGTTGCATCAACTGTCCTCTTTTTGCCACAATTTTTAAGGCATCTTCGAGAGAAAATACATCTGCAATGGTTGCGGCGACATATTCCCCAATACTATGACCAATCATTGCTTCTGGTCGCACACCCCAAGACATTAATAACTGAGTCAGGGCGTACTCTGTAACGAATAACGCGCTTTGGGGTCAGGGCTGTTTGTTGTAGTTGCAAATTAGCTGCTTGAGTGTCTTCTTCTCTGGGATAAAGTAAGGAACGGATATCAATACCTAGATGCTCTTGCAAAATCACAGCGCAAGTATCTACATGTTTTTTAAACGTCGGTTCGACTTCATACAGTTCCCGACCCATGTTTGCATACTGTGACCCTTGTCCTGAAAACATCAAGATGACTGGCTGTTCTCTATGCTCTTGACATACAGTAAAAATCCGTTCCTGCGCCTGTGTCGCCAAGACACTTACAGCATCTTGAACACTCTCACACACCAAAATTCGGCGATGGTTAAAAGCTTTACGACCCACTTTTAAAGTGTGAGCAACATTAGCTAAATTTATATCTGGATATTGTTTTAAATACGTAACCAAATTTTCAGTCGCAGTATCTAAGGCTGTGCTAGTTTTGGCTGATAATAATATCAATTCCCAAGGTCTAGAGTCATCAAAATATTTAATGTCAGGGGCTTCTTCCAGAATCAGATGGGCATTAGTTCCACCAAAACCTAAGGAACTAACTCCTGCTCTCCGGGGAGTATTGTTAGCTTTCCACTCGGTAAGTTTAGTATTAACGTAGAAGGGGCTGTTAGCAAAATCAATCTCAGGATTGGGAGCTTCAAAATTTATACTAGGAGGTATTTGTTTATATTTTAATGCTAGGACAGTTTTGATCAGACTTGCAACACCAGATGCTGTGTCTAGATGTCCAATATTTGGTTTTACTGAACCTACAGCGCAGAAGCCATTTCTTCGCGTAAAAGCACGAAAAGCCTTAGTGAGCGCAGCAATTTCTACTGGGTCTCCAGCAGCTGTTCCAGTTCCATGAGTTTCAATATAGGAAATATCATCAGCATCTATTCCAGCATTTGCCAGAGCCTCTACAATAACTTCAGCCTGGCCATTTACACTAGGTGCTGTATAGCTAACTTTTAAAGAGCCATCATTGTTGATTGCTGAACCTTTAATAACTGCATGAATGTAATCTCTGTCTGCTATTGCATCTTTTAATCTTTTTAAAACGACTATTCCCAGTCCACTGCCGAAAATAGTACCCTGTGCTTTAGCATCAAAGGCTCGACAATGACCATCAGGAGACAAAATTCCGTCCTCTTCATATAAGTAACCTGACTTTTGTGGAACTATAATCGTAACCCCACCTGCTAAAGCAATATCACACTCTTCATCAAGTAAACTTTTGCAGGCTAAATGTACAGCGACTAATGAAGTAGAACAGTAAGTTTGGATACCTACACTTGGTCCTTTTAAATTTAATTTATACGATATATTGGTGGTCAAAAAATCTTTGTTCAGAGTATAGTTATTGGAAATATTTATTAAATTAACGTTTTCATATATATTGTAAAAAAAGTAACTATTTGTACTTACACCAGCGTAAACCCCAATCAAACCTTCATAGGTTTCTGGATCGTATCCAGCATTTTCAAGAGCTTCCCAGGCACATTCTATAAATAGGCGATGTTGGGGGTCCATTAATTCAGCTTCTCTAGGGCTGCAACCAAAGAACTTAGCATCAAAATACTCAATGTCTTCTAATACAGGTGCTGCTTTCACATAATTGAATTCGTTTAAAACTTCCTCTTCAATATTTAAATCTACTAAGTCATGATTGGATAAAAATGAAATAGACTCAACACCATTTTGAAGATTATGCCAAAAATCATCAATATTTTTTGCTCCAGGTAAACGGCCAGACATTCCTACTATTGCTATATCTATATTTGCTGTTTGTTCTTGTTTTATATTGGTATTCATAATTTCTCGATCTAGATAAACTAACTGAAGTTAACATATTTTAGTTACTTTTGATTTTCATCTGTCTTCTCTTCTGTCCTCGCCTTAGTCTTTGTTCAAAAGTATTTTCCTGAGATTCTTCAGATGTAAAAATCTTTGCCATCGAACTGATGTTCGGATATTCATAAAGTTTGGCAACAGAAATATTTACCTTAAATATCTTATTTAATGTTGCAATAAGTTGAATACCTATCAGCGAATCACCACCAAGTTCAAAAAAATTATCATGGATTCCTATTCTTTCAATGCCAAGGATTTGTTGCCAAATTTCAAATAGCTGTTCCTCAATTTTATTTCGAGGAGCAACATAATCATTACTTAATTCCGGCCGGGGATATTTTGAGCTAGATAGATTGGCAGTTTCTAAAAATTCTAGGGATTGTATTTGTTTGGAAGAATTATAATGTCTGAGTTTATCCAAGAAGTCAGAGGTAGATATTACAACTTGAGATATTGTATTTCCCAAAGTACGTAGAAAAACCTCTACACCCTCATTAGATAATATGCCTTGTTTAAGCTCTTCTATTCGTGATTCTTGGAGGTGTTGAGGAACTCCTGTGTTTACAGCCATTCCAACTTCTTGCCAAGCATCCCAGTTGATACTTGTAGTAAATTTGCCATGTTTTGAGGCATTACGGTGAGCAAAAGCATCAAGAAAAGCATTTGCTCCACAATAGTCTACTTGTCCAAAATCCCCTAAAATTGAGGTGCTTGATGATACTAGAATAAAGAAATCTAACTGAATATCTTTGACAAGTGAATCAATAACTACTGTACCTTTGACTTTCGGAGCCAGAATACTTTCTGCTTCTGCTTGAGTTTTTCGCTGAATGACACCGCCTCCAGGAATTCCAGCAGCATGGATGATACCGTTTAACTGACCAAATTGGTGTTCAGTTCGAGTAATGACACTTTGCATTTTTTCGATGTTGCTCACATCAGCACTCACCGCCAAAACTTCTGCACCTAAGTCTTCAATTTCTTGAACTTTGCGAATTTTGTAGCTAGTCCTATCAGTTTCATCGTGAGTAGCAAGCCATTGAGACCATTCGTCTTTTTTGGGTAAACCAGAACGTCCTATCAATACTAGTTTTGCTTGTACAGTTCGAGCCAAGTATTTTGCCAAAACAAGTCCAATACCTCCGAGTCCACCTGTAATTAAATAGACTCCTTTTTCTCTTAGTCGAGGCTTTTCGATTTTAGCTTTATCGAAGCGCACAGGTTCAAAAGATTGTACCCAACGGTTTAAACCTCGATAAGCAATGAGTTTTTCAGAATCAGGAACTATCAGTTCCGCCAGCAATTGTTTTACAAGTTTTTCTTCTTGCCAATTTCGTTGTTTTGCAAGTATAACATCAATACTACGACAGTTTATATTTGAATATTCTTGAGAGATGACTTTAATTGGCCCAAGTAAAGTAGCTTTCTCCGGAGAAAGTATTTCATTGCCATTTACTGACTGTAGGTCGTTAGAAATAACTATAATTTGAAAATCATTACTAGTTTCTAGTTTTCCTAAAGCTTGAGCAAGATATAGCAAGCTGTAAAATCCTATTACTTGAGCTTTTTCAACTTTTTCAATTTCTAATTCTTCGTCACTACCAGGTGTAATATTCCATAAATGAGCAATCGTTTTTGGCAACTTATTTTGCTTATAAAGCTCCTGGAGTAAAATATCGTAGTCATAATTATTTTTCGGATTAATAGTATATTGAGATTCACTTAGTATGGTAAAACTCTCAGCAACTTTTACAGTAATTACATCCTGGTTTTGTGTTTCTAATTGTTTGACCAATTTACTACCCAAGCCACACTCATCGATAAACACCAAAGTGCAAGACTTCTCAGATGCTAATTCTTGATGTTCAAGTTGTAATGGTGGCAAAGAAGGCTTCCAAAAAGGGATATAAAACCAGTCGGCTATATCAGGTTTTTTACCCAGTGATACTGGAGTGTGACGCTCATCTTGTCCTTGCTTGTTAGGTTCAATCCAGTACCTTTGTCGTTCAAAAGGATAAGTAGGCAAAGGCAAACGATGACGCTGCTCATGGGTATAAAATCCCGACCAATCTATTTCGACACCAGAAAGCCACAAGCGACCTAATGTTTGCAACAACCAAGCAACATCCGATTGCTGTTCTTTAACATGGCGTAAGGAAGTCAATACCTGTTGCTTGGCATTTCCGTCCAAATGCTGTGTCGTTAATGTACTTAAAGTTCGCCCTGGTCCCACCTCCAGAAAAACACCTTCAAATTGCTGTATGAGTTGGGATATCCCATCTGAAAATCTGACAGTTTCTCGTAAATGTTGACACCAATAATTCGGATTTGTCGCTTGCTCTTGACTAATCCAACTGCCAGTTACATTAGAAATAAACCGGATGCGTGGTGGATTCAGTTTGACTGTTTTTATCACCTGAATAAATGCTGGCAATATTGGCTCCATCATCGCCGAATGAAATCCATGAGATGTATGCAACAGCCGACATTCAACTTCTTGAGAGGATAATTGTTTTTCTAGGGCTGCAACTGCTTGGTTTGTTCCGGAAACTACACAAGAAGATGGGCTGTTAATCGCTGCGATTTGTAGAGATGTTTGATACAACGTTTGTGCAGACAGCAGCAACTGCACATCTTTTTCTGGTAGCCTAATTGCCAGCATACTCCCAGATGGCAACTGTTGCATCAACTGTCCTCTTTTTGCCACAATTTTTAAGGCATCTTCGAGAGAAAATACATCTGCAATGGTTGCGGCGACATATTCCCCAATACTATGACCAATCATTGCTTCTGGTCGCACACCCCAAGACATTAATAACTGAGTCAGGGCGTACTCTGTAACGAATAACGCGCTTTGGGTCAGGGCTGTTTGTTGTAGTTGCAAATTAGCTGCTTGAGTGTCTTCTTCTCTGGGATAAAGTAAGGAACGGATATCAATACCTAGATGCTCTTGCAAAATCACAGCGCAAGTATCTACATGTTTTTTAAACGTCGGTTCGACTTCATACAGTTCCCGACCCATGTTTGCATACTGTGACCCTTGTCCTGAAAACATCAAGATGACTGGACAGTAACCTGGCTTGTAGTGGTAACTAAAAATACGTTGTGGGTATTGGCTGTTAAGCGATTTCACTGCATCATTTGGGTCTTGGCAAATCACGATACGGCGATAGTCAAAAGCTCGACGACCTACTTGTAGGGTGTGAGCGACATCTGGTAGGGGAATATCGAGGTTTTGCTCTAAATAATCACGCAATTGTGCTGTTGCAGTGTCTAAAGCTGTGCCGGTTTTGGCTGAGAGCAACAACAATTGCCACGGACGGGAGTGTAGAGACGCAACTTGGCGCGTCTCTACTGGAGCTTCTTCCAAAATAACATGGGCATTAGTCCCGCCAATACCAAAAGAACTCACACCTGCTCTGCGGGGTGTTCCGTTGGTTTTCCACTCGGATAATTTGGTATTGACGTAAAAGGGGCTATTGGCAAAGTCTATCTGTGGATTTGGCTCTTGAAAGTGCAAACTTGGAGGTATTTGTTTATGTTTTAATGCCAGAACTGTTTTAATTAAGCCTGTTACACCAGCTGCTGTATCCAAATGTCCAACATTGGTCTTGACTGAACCAATAGCACAAAAACCTTTTTTATTTGTGCTAGCACGAAAAGCTTGTGTAAGAGCTTTAATTTCAATCGGGTCTCCTAAGATAGTTCCTGTACCGTGCGTTTCTACATAAGAAACAGTCTCAGGTTCGACTCCGGCTAAAGCTAAAGCTTCTAAAATAACTTTCCTTTGACCATCAACACTAGGGGCTGTATATCCAACCTTTAAAGAGCCATCGTTATTAACAGCTGAACCTTTGATTACTGCATAAATAAAATCACCATCAGCAATAGCATCCTCTAATCTTTTCAAGACTACTACACCTAAACCACTGCCACCATTAGTTCCTTTCGCTTGAGCATCAAAAGCTCGACAATGACCATCAGGAGAATAAATTCCTCCTTGTTGATAGTGGTAACCAGTTTTTTGCGGCACTCCAACGCTAACACCCCCTGCCAAAGCCATATCACTTTCACCATTTAGTAAACTTTGGCAGGCTAGGTGAACAGCAACCAATGATGTAGAACAGGCTGTCTGAACATTGATACTTGGCCCTCTTAAGTTTAATTTGTAAGAAATTTGTGTTGGGAGAAAATCCTTATCATTCCCAATAGTAATACTGCCTTCTGATTCCATCAAATCCCGATGGGAATATAAGTTTGATAGCAGGTAGGAACTGGCAGCAAGACCAGCGAAAAGACCTATTTGACCGCTATAAGTTTCCGAATTATAGCCAGCATTTTCTAAAGCTTCCCAAACACTTTCCATAAAAAGACGGTGTTGTGGGTCTGTAAGTTCAGCTTCTCTGGGGGAAAAACCAAAAAATGAAGCATCAAATAACTCTATATCTTCTAATATACCGCTTGCCTTCACGTAATTGGGTTCGTTAAGCAATGATCGATCTACCCCAGCAGATATTAGTTCTTCATTCGTGAAAAAAGAAATTGACTCTACGCCATCCCGCAGGTTGTTCCAAAAGTTATCAATTTCATTTGATCCCGGAAAACGACCCGCCATACCAATAATAGCAATTTCGTCTTGAAGATTCTCATTTAAGCTATGAATAAAATTATTGGCTATATCCATAAGTCAAAACCTGATAATAAATATTTATTTTTTAATAGCAAGTTGTTCAATATGACAGTGAAATTTCAGCAGCAATCTGAATTTGGTCATTTAAAACAGCCTCAATATCTTCTTCAGTAGTTAATGGATTAGCAATTACTGCACGCATGGCAATTACAGGAATTTCTTTGTCCAAGCTAATAATTATTTTTGTTGTTCGTGAGATAAAAGTACGACCGATATGACGCTGCATTTTTTGTAAATATTCATTAAAATTATTGATAATCTTATTATCTGTTTCTGTTAACTGTGTTTTGGCAATCAGCCCTCTAAATTGCTCTGGAATATAGCGATAGATTAATAAATTAGTATCAGGTTCTGCCAACAATTCAAATTCAGGCATCGCCGAAATCCGAGCAGCCATGTATTGAGTTTTGCGGATTCCTTCATCAATTAAAAACTCATATCCCTTAAGCCCAATCAGTTTTAGACCAGCGTGTAAAAATAAAGCCATGCCCGGCCGAGAACCTTCTAAAGCACGTTTACCTAAATCAAACGATCCCTTACGCATGGTATAGCTAGCCTGTTTTTCGATTGAAGAAGCTAGATAGGGGTTGCGGAAAAAGACCATACCAATACCCATTGGCAAATATAGTTGTTTATGTCCATCAATAGTGACTGAATCAGCTTTTTCTATACCAGCAAGCTTATACCGATATTGTTCAGAAAAAATCAGCGGGCCACCCCAAGCAGCATCTACGTGAAAATGAGCATTGGCTTCTTGTGCAATCTCCGCAATATCTTTAAGGGAATCAACTCCACCTGAATCTGTTGTGCCAGCAACCCCTACAATTGCGATAATTAGTAAGTTTTGGTTACGACAGTCTATAACAATTTGGCGCAGTGCTTGTAAGTTAACTCGATTATTACAGTCAGCAGGGATTCTCATCAAACTATGAGTACCAATGCCCATCAAATCCGCAGCTTTATCAAAAGAGTAGTGCATCAAGTCAGAGCCAATAATTACTGCTCCTTTGTAGCCATAGAAATCTAGAGCAGCTGCTAAACCTTCTTTTTCTACGCCGAGAAATCCATCTTTTGGCCCTAGTGAAGCATTTCGCGCGCACCAAAGTGCTGAGATATTCGCCACTGTTCCACCAGAAACTAAGATTCCTAGTGTACTGAGGTTGTTTTGAATATGTTGAGTGTAAAAACCATCAGAAAAATTATAAATCTGTCGATGCAACATAGCCAAAGCCTCACGTTCACAAAAGGTGAGGGCTTTAGCTGTCTCTATTTTGACGGCGTTTTGATTCATTGCCGTCATGAGTGTAGCCAAAGGGCGTACAAAACTAGGAAGTGCCGAGGTCATGTGACCAATAAATCGTGGCGAAGATGTATGTATTGAATGAGCAACAAGATTATTGCCTATGTACTTGAGATAGCCCTCAAAGTTAGTGGGCTGAAGTGGAATTTTACTATCAGAAAACTTTTCTAGTAGTGAGTCTAAATCAATATTGGTATTAGAGTCAATATTGCTTAAAAAATCTTGAGAAATATTATCAGTTATTTCATCTATTTGTTTTTCAATAGAGTTTACCTGATTGAATGAAGCAAACATTTGCATTACTTGCTCCTCTATCCCATCATGTAATACCTGTTCAGATTCAAAAAGGTAATTCTTGTTTAGCATTTCTTGGCTGCTCGATGTCATATTGTATTTGTTGCAATAAATTTTTATACTTCATTTTTGAAATAAGAAGGTTTTGCCTTCTTTTTTTTAAGTGTTATGAGCACTTTCTAAAATGTTCGATTTTATAAGGTATCCATCTTCTAGCGATCGCCCTTATTTCTTCAATGCCTTGTTGAGACTAAACATCTTTTTGCTTTGTTGCTTCTCGATACTCTTTTCTAACTTGTTTTCGCCGCTGTATTGAAGCCGTTCTGCTCTTTGGGTAATGAGCAGCTAGTAAAACAGGTGTTTCTTCGCTAGATTCCTGACTAAAATATTTAGCCAAGTGACTTATAGTCGGATATTCAAACATATCAACCAAGGTGAAATCTCCCTGAAATACTTTTTGCAACTTGCTATGAACCTGAATTAATAGCAATGAATGACCACCAAGTTCAAAGAAATTGTCATGAATTCCCACGTTCTCAACATTCAGTATTTCTTGCCATATACTAGCAATAGTTTTTTCTATTTCGGTTTCGGGTGGCTGATAAGCTGCTTCTAATTTAGGTCTTGTGGTACCAGGTGCAGGCAATGCTTGGCGATCGACCTTACCATTAGGTGTAAGTGGTAGTGCATCTAGCATCACGAACGCTGACGGCATCATGTAGTTCGGCAGCTTTGCCTCTAAATGCTGCCGTAATTGAGACACAACCTGAGTATTAGACATCTGCTGTAGTGGAGTATTAGTAAAATCACTCCAAGTTTGAGAGCTAGCTGTTTTTCCACTGCCAGGAGGAGCCACCATTATAGGCTTTATTTGTGATGCTACAGTGCGCTTTTTGAATACTACCTGGTATTGACCATCGACACTATCGTCTGACCAGCTAATATCGACGATATAAGGTAATTCTTCACTAACAGCCCATAATTCTTCGGGGTCTACGCCAGTTGTTGCTATTGCCTGAAGAGCTTGGCGTACCTCACCAACATTTGTTAAGTCTTTGGACTTTTTGAGTAATTCTAGAGCTTTTATATCTGGCAAGACACGAGCATTAGGCACATTAACAATTCCTAAAATATCCGGCTCAGTGTCTATAAGTAATTGGCGGACAGATGCAAGTGTCAGCTTTGCTTGCTGCCAATCTAACCATGAAATATCTACTGAAGGATTGTCATGTCCTATATGGATAATCACATCGTAGCGGAATTTAGTCAACTCATTATGAAAGTGCCCGCGTTCCAGATGAATTTCTACATGACTAATCTTGGGCAGATGCTGCTTTAAGACGATAAAAAAGGCCGGATCGATAACTAACTGTTTCTCTGCAAATATTTGCTTTTGCACAAGTTGCTGTAAATTTTCTACAGAGAGAGAGGCTGGTGCTTTATGTAGTTGAACAGAGGTGTGAAAAGCTTCTAGTAAGCTAAAATTGCGAACATCTCCTAGAAATATAAAGCCTCCAGGCTCTACTACATTTACAGCACCTTCCAACACCTTTAATAAGTAGTCAACACTTGGAAAATATTGGGCTACTGAGACTATAAAGACAGCATCGAAAGTATCTGTATTTATACCAGTGAAGTCATCTGCTCCTTTCTGGATAAAGCTCACTTCTGACAAATTTTGCCCTAAGTTGCTTAATTGTTGCTGGAGAATGTTTAGAGCATTTTGCGAAATATCAGTTGCACAGTATTGTGTGCAATAAGGAGCAAAACGTAAAAGCATTAGACCGCTACCACCACAACCAATTTCTAGGATGTGGGTTGGTTGCAAAGCTGAAATCCGCTCAACTGTTTGATCCATCCATTCACGTACTTCTCGATCGGGGAGATGCAAGCCTGTATAGCTACTTTCCCAGCCCTTGATATAAAAACCTGACTGTTGTTCTGAGTCTAACTCGTTGTAAAGGCTATCAAAAACTGCCTGCCACTGCGAGGCTTGTTGAGTGTTCAAATCAACTGCTGATGTCTGCTCTTTTACAACATCAGATGTATTAGCAACTACATAAGCCACTAACTGCTCGTAGTCTGACACATCTTTCCTAGAAATCACTGTTGCTTCCGTAACAGATGGATGTTCGTTGATGAGTGCTTCTATTTCCCCTAGCTCAATACGGAAGCCCCTAATTTTTACTTGGTTGTCAATACGATCGCTAAATTCAATTTGACCATCGCTGCGGTAGCGTACCCGATCGCCTGTTTTGTAAAGACGAGAACCTGGGCGATCGCTAAAAGGATTTGGTATAAACTTCTGATCTGTTAGTCCTGGTTGGTGCAGATAACCTCTGGCTACGCCAATTCCTCCAATGTGCAATTCGCCCCAAACACCGATGGGAACCGGTTGTAAATCAGTATTTAACACATAAGTTTGCATATTAGCGATCGGTGTGCCAATCGGCACTTCCCCTTCTACAGTTGTCAGGTCGCAAACTGTAGCAACTACTGTGGTTTCTGTCGGCCCATAGCTATTAATCAAACGTATGCCTGATTCTACTTGCTGTTGCCAAATGTTAACTTTATCTGGTAAAGCTTTTTCGCCACCAATAATAACTAGGCGCAGTGATTCTGGTAGCTTTAATGCTGATGTTGCAAGTTCTGAAGTTATCTGATGCCAAAAAGCAGTAGGTATATCTAAAACCGATATGCAATGCTGTTGGCATTTTTCTAAGAAAGTTTCGATCGAAACCAACATTTCATCAGTTCGCAATACCAAAGTCGCACCGTGTAGTAAACAAGGAAAAATTTCTTCACAAGCGGCATCAAAGCTGATGGAGGCAAATTGCAAGATCCGATCTTGTGCTTGTAGTTGGTATTGTGCGATCGCTGCTTGGACAAAGTTTACCAAAGACTGATGTTCAATAGTGACACCTTTAGGTGTGCCAGTAGAGCCTGATGTATAAATCACATAGACTAGATTTGCAGGGGTGGTTTGATTTACAGGGTTTTGTTTGATTGCTGACGATCCGGCTTGCCAATTAATATCGTCATCTAAGCAGATGACTTTTGCTGTATGTGGTGGTAGTTGTGCTAGTAGGTACTGTTGTGTAAGTAATACTGTAAGTGGAGCATCATTTAGCAGCAGTGCCAATCGCTGCTGTGGATAGGTTGGATCGATCGGTACGTAGGCTCCCCCAGCTTTGAGGATAGCTAATAGCCCAATTATCATCTCGATCGATCGCTCTACACAAATCCCGACTAATACTTCTGGTTTTACTCCTAAAGTTTGTAAATAATATGCTAGTTGATTGGCTCTGGCGTTGAGTTGGCAGTAGCTCAACTGTTGGTCTTCAAACACCACTGCGATCGCATCAGGTGTACGTTCTACTTGAGCCTCGAATAACTGATGGATGCATTGATCTTGAGAATATTCAACCTGAGTTTGATTCCACTCCACAAGTAACTGATGTCGCTCATTTTCTGTTAAGAGCGATAACTCACCAAGACGTTGCTGTGGATTGGTGGACATATTCTCTAGCAAAGTCTGTAAATGTCCTAGCATCCGGGTGATAGTGTCAGTGTCGAAGCGATCGCTGTCATCGCAAGTAATATTGAGCAACAACTCCTCACCTGGATTCACGCTTAGGGTTATCGGATAGTTAGTCTTTTCAAAGCTATGAAATTCCTCTATCTGCAAATTTATATCCCTCTGCCGTAAGGAAGGATCTACAGCATAGTTCTCAAAAACTAATATACTCTCGAACAGAGATACACCTTTGGAAACTTCGCTCCATTCTTGGACTTTCACTAATGGACAATACTCGTATTGCCGTGCTTCAACTAGTCGATCTTTGATTTTCTGAAGCCAAGGCAAAAGAAATTCTTTCGGTGATACTTGTACTCTAATCGGTAACATGTTGATAAACAGCCCTACCATAGACTCGGCTTGAGGTAAAGTAGGGGGACGACCAGAAGTTACTGCCCCAAAAACTACGTCTTCTTGACCACTGTAGCAGCTCAATAGCAAAGCCCAGGCTCCCTGTACTAGAGTGTTCAGCGTTAACTGGTGTTGCTTTGCTACAGACTGCAATGCTGCTGTTGTTACTACAGAAAGTTTAACTTCTCGCTCGTCATAGCCATCTGTTTGAGTCAGTAATTTTCTAGCTTTTTGATTCACCGATAGCTGTGTCGGAGTGGTAAAACCTTTAAGCATCTGTCGCCAGAAAGTCTCAGCTTCAGATAGGTTTTGTTGCTGTAGCCAGACAATGTAATCTCGATACGGGCGAATTGATTCTAAGTATAAATCTTGACCATTGCTGAAAGCTTTGTAACAAGCAAGGACTTCTTTAAAAACTAAGGCAACAGACCAGCCATCTAGCAACAGATGATGATGACTCCAGGTAAAATTATAGGAAATATCTGAAAGCTGAATCAGTGTTAAGCGCATCAATGGTGGTTGCTTAAGTTCAAAGCCACTAGAGCGATCGCTTTGTAAGAAAAGTTCTAACTTTTGTTGTTGTTCTTCTGGGGAGAGATCCTGCCAATTATACTCCTGCCACGGTAAAACCACCTGTCGATGCACAATTTGTACTGGTTCTTTTAAGCCTTCCCAAACAAAGCAGGTTCGGAGAATGGAATATCGTTCTACAATATGCTGCCATGCCCGATGAAAGGCTGTAACGTTGAGTTTTCCGTGGAGAGTCCAGCTAAATTGTTCAAAATAGATGCCAGATTTAGGATCTGCAAGACTATGGAACAGAATGCCCTGCTGCATAGGCGAGAGGGGATAAAAATCTTCAATGTTTTTGTTTTGCACACCCATGTTAGATATCCCCCATAGCTGCTGTAATGGCATCGAGATCGGTTTGATCCCATTGGCTTTGCTGAAAATCTGCGAAATCGGAAGGGGTAAAACCACCTGCATTGGGAGATAGGCAATGAGCAATCAGCGATCGCAGTTCCTCAATAAACTTCTGAGCAAGTACCTCAATCGTGGTTTGTCGATGCAACTGATTACTGTAATACCAATTCATTTCTAAATTTCCTTGATAAATACCACCGTTAATTTCCAGTAAATGAGTTCGTTTACTTTGCAAATTTTTAGTAGAACCACTTGATTCCTGTGCGAAGCTAAATAAAGACGATTCTGATAAAATTTGATCGAACTGTCCTAAATAGTTGAAAGCAACTTCAGCCTTTGATGAGGAAAATTTTTCCGCTATTTTTTTGTCCTGACAAAGATAGCGCAGTAATCCATAGCCAATACCTCGATTTGGAATTGCTCGTAGCTGCTCTTTTATTGACTTCAAGACTTTTCCTTGCTCGTTGGCATTTTCCAGCTTTAGGTGTACTGGGAAAATAGTTGTAAACCAACCGATAGTCCTCGATAAGTCCACATCCTCAAAGATTTCTTCTCGCCCATGCCCTTCCAAGTCAATTAGTAGAGAATTTTCTGCCGTCCAGTGATTAAACGTTAGTATAAGTGCTGTTAACAATACATCATTAATTTGTGTCTGGTAAGCTGCTGGCACTTGTTGCAGCAAACTTTGGGTTTCTTCTACAGACAGCGATACTGATACCATATAAGTGGTTTCTTCTATATTATTTCCATCAGGAAAATCTCTTGGTATAGACGAAACTGATTGATATTGTGTTCTCAGCCAAAAGTCTAGCTCTGAAAGTAGTGCTGAAGCTTGTGCATATTTTTGTAGATGGCTAGACCATTGTTTGTAAGAAGTTGTTTTGGGTGGCAACTTAATTACTTTGCCTTGACTAATTTGCTGGTAAGCTGTTTGAAAATCTTCAATTAAAATTCGCCAAGAGACACCATCAACAGCTAAGTGATGAATAATCCAAAGCAAGCGGTTGGGTTGATTGTCGCCCAAGTTGAAAAGCGCAACCTGGAATAACGGCCCTTGTGACAGATTTAAGCTAGCTTGAAGTTTAGTTGCTGCTGCCTCTATTGCTGGCGATTGTCGATCTTTTGGCAGTGCTGAGAAATCAAAGTATGTCAGTGGTATTACATCATCAGGATTAACAATAAGTGCTTGAGTACTAAATTCCTCTTGTATAAATCGTAAACGTAGTACATCATGATGTATTTGTAGAAACTTTATAATTTTCTCTAAAACCACAGGGTCAATATTCTGTTTGCTTTCTAATAATACAGCTTGATTCCAATGGTGTGGTTCTGGTTGCTTTTGTTCAAAAAACCAGTGTTGAATAGGTATTAGCTCTAGCGCTCCAGTTAAAACTCCTTGTTCAGCTTGAATTTTCTGAGTTGCACCAATTACTGTCGCTAATTGGGCAATAGTTTGGTACTGAAACATCTGTTTAGGAGTTAGGTGCAGCCCTGTTTGGTTGGCTTTGGATATTACTTGAAGGCTAAGAATCGAATCCCCACCTAATCCAAAAAAGTTGTCGTTTATACTTATATTTTTCAGGCCTAATACTTCTGTCCAGATTCCAGCCAACTGCTTTTCAAGGGTTGTCTGCGGTGCTACTAGTTCTTTGTCTTCAGGTTTAGTTGTATCAGGTGTAGGTAGTGCCTTACGGTCAACCTTACCATTAGGTGTTAATGGTAGTGCTGATAATATGACAAAAGCTGCTGGCACCATATAACTTGGCAACTTTGACTCCAGAAAGCCACGCAATTCAGAAATCGTTAGCGTTTGCTCTATTTGTGGAACTATATAGGCAACTATTTGTTGAGAATCCGTCTGTGAAAAATTAACCACAACTACAGCTTCTTGGACTGCTGGGTGTTGAATAATAACTGCTTCAATTTCTAACAGTTCAATACGAAAACCACGGACTTTTACTTGATAGTCAACGCGACCAATATATTCGATCTCTCCATTAGGCAAATAGCGTGCTTGATCTCCAGTTTTATATAACCGTTCCCCTGGCAAGTTGGCGTAAGGATTGGGAATAAATTTCTCCGCAGTCAGTTTTGCATTGTTTAGATAACCACGGGCTAAACCTGCACCACCAATATACAACATTCCTGCTACACCTACAGGAACAGGTTGTAAATTTTGATCTAATAAATAAATCTGGGTGTTGTAAATCGGGCGACCGATAGGTGGAGTGTTGCTGGTATCCTTGTGTATGCAGGCAAAGGTTGAATAAGTTGTATCTTCTGAAGGTCCATATAGGTTAAATACTTTTTGTATATTATCTTGCTGATAAAGTTGTTGTACAAGTTTATTATGAAGTGGTTCACCTGCAACATTCACAATCTGCACTGAAGTTGGAATACTATCAGTTTTTAATAACTGTGAAATTACACTTGGGACAGTATTAATTAAGGTTACATCTAAGGCTACTGACGAAGTTGGTAACAAGAGTGCGTTCTCGATTAAAATCACTTTGCCACCACAACACAGAGGAACAAATATCTCGAATACCGAAAGATCGAAGCAAATTGAGGTTGATGCTAAAACTCCTTGCATAGCTTCCATCGCAAAGGTTTTGTTTGCCCAATCCAACATTGCAACTGTGCTTGCGTGTTGAATCATTACACCTTTTGGTCTGCCTGTTGAACCAGAGGTATAGATGACATAAGCTAGGTTCTGACTAGTTACAAGAGATAATAAATTTTCCTGAGTTTGTTGGGCAATTGTCTGCCAATCGGTATCTAAACAAACCACTTTAGCTTTGTGTTGCGGTATCGCCTCAAGAAGCGACTCTTGAGTTAAAAACACTGGGGCTTGAGTATCTTCTAGTATAAATGCAATGCGTTCTTGAGGATAGCTGGGGTCTAATGGTATATATGCACCACCTGCTTTCAGGATGGCTAATAGCCCAATTATCATCTCGAGCGATCGCTCTACGCAAATCCCAACTAATACTTCTGGTTTTACTCCTAAAGTTTGCAAATAGTGAGCTAGCTGATTTGCTCTGGCGTTGAGTTCGCAGTAGCTCAACTGTTGGTCTGCAAACACCACTGCGATCGCATCAGGTGTGCGTTCTACTTGAGCCTCGAATAACTGATGGATGCATTGATCTTGAGGATAATTAACCTGAGTGTCATTCCACTCCACTAGTAATTGACGTTTTTCTGCTTCTGTTAGCAGTGATAATTCTGAAAGCCGTAGTTTCGGGTTTGCAATAATCTCTTTAAGTAATATCTGGAAATGTCCAGCCATCCGCTTAATAGTACTTGACTCGAATAAATCTGTATTAAACTCGAGGTTAGCAAAAAGTTTTTGTGGTGTTTCTGTTATCTCTAGAGTCAAATCAAACTTGGCGCTACCATTATCAATTGTCAAGGGACTTATAGTCAAACCAGGCAACTCGAAAACTGACATTGGTGTATTCTGAAGCACAAACATTACTTGAAATACTGGCGTGTAGCTCAAGTTTCGTTGTGGTTGCAGTTCTTCTACTAGCTGCTCAAAAGGTAAATCTTGATGGGCGTAAGCTCCTAATAGCTTTGTCCGCACGCGAGTTAGTAGATCCTCAAAGGTAGGATTACCTGCCAAATTAGTTCGCAGCGCAATTGTATTAGCAAAAAAACCAATTAATCCTTCTAATTCTGGGCGATCGCGATTAGCAATAGGCGAGCCAACTACAATATCTTCACTACCTGTATAACGCCATAGTAATGTTTTAAAGGCTGCCAACAGAGTCATAAATAAGGTACTTCCATGCTGCTGGCTCAATTTATTTAAGGCTACATATAAATCATCAGATAACTCAAATGAATAGCTGGCACCCTGAAAGCTGCTAACAGCAGGTCGTGGGTAGTCAGTGGGTAACTCTAATAATTTTGGTGCGCCCTCTAACTGGTTTTTCCAATAAGATATTTGTGATTGTAGTAGTTCTCCTTGTAGCCGTTTTCGCTGCCAAGCTGCAAAGTCTACATACTGTATTGGCAGTTCTGAAAGCAAAGAAGGTTGCCCTTTCGAGAAGGCTTCGTAAAGTACTGCGACTTCTTGAGTCAGTACTCCCATTGACCATCCGTCAGAGATAATATGGTGCATTGTGAACACTAGAATGTGTTCTGTTTCTTTGAGACGCAGCAAAGTAGCTCGCAGTAATGGAGCTTGGCTCAAATTAAAGGGTTGCTGAATTTCTTGTATAACTAATCTTTTAACTTCAGCTTCTTGCTCAACCTCAGATAATTTCTCCAGATTGATGGTAGGTAAATTCAAGCTTAAATTAGGAATAATTACCTGAACAGGTTTTTCTTCTATCGTTGCGAAAGTAGTTCGCAAAACTTCGTGGCGTCGCACTATTTCATCCAGGGTTTGCAATAATGCAGCTTGATTCAGGAAACCTGTAAGACGCAAAGCTGCCGATATGTGATTAGCAAAGTTACCAGGTTGTAATTGCTCTATAAACCAAAGTCGTTGTTGACCAAAAGACATTGGAAAAGTCTGAAGCTGGCTAACCTTTTCTTGAAGTAATTTTGCCAACAACTCACGTTTTTTTTCTGGTGAAATATCATTAATCTTCTCGTGATTACTGGTCATTGCTCAGTTCCCTTTTCTGCTAACACCTTATTAAGCAGTAACTCAACTTCTTGGTCTGAAATTTGATCGAGCTTTGCCAACACCTGTTGCCCATTACTCCGCTCGATTCTTTGAATCATGTTGATACTATATCTTTCTCCCGAACTTCGGGTCTGTTCAACTATCAATGCTTGATCGATGATAGTGGGTGCTTCAAAAAAGCTATGCAGAGACAGGTTTACTTGAAACTCTTGACGCAATCGAGAGAGAAGTTGAGTAGCTAATAGGGAATGTCCTCCCAAATCAAAAAAACTATCATAAATACCTATTTGATTAATTCCCAGTATCTGTTGCCAGATTTGAGCAATAGTTCCTTCAATTTCATTATTAGGTGCAACATAATCATTACCTAGATTTGGGCGAGGATGGTTTGCTTGGGAAATACTAGCTGAAGCTAAGTTATCTTCCAGAAGTTTTAATCCTTCTTCCAGAAAATTGAGATAATGATTCTCCTTAATTACATCTGAGAAATTTTTTGTTGACACAACAACGTGAGGTAAGGCACTTCCCAAAATGCGATCAAAAGCATCAGCGCCTTCTTGGGGCATTATTGCTTCTTTTAATTCTTCTGCAACTACATCTTCAGCTAGATATTTGAGATTATCTGGTAAAATAATCTTCGTTGCCATACCTACTTCTTGCCAAGTATCCCAGTCGATGGATATTGTTAATCGTCCAGATTTAGAAACTTGATTATATGCATATACATCAAGAAATGCATTAGCCGCGCAATAATCTACCTGTCCAAATTCACCCAATATAGAACTTTGGGATGAACAAAGTACCAAGAAATCTAGATTAATATTCTGAAAAACTTGCTCTAGTAATATCGTTCCTCTGACTTTTGGTGCGAGTACCTTGCTTGCTATATCCGGGGTTTTAAGTTGGATGACACCGCCACCAGCAATACCCGCTGCGTGGATAACACCATTAATCACACCAAATTTTTCTGTTGACTGAGCAATCACAGCCTGCATTTGTTCGGAATTAGTCACATCCGCACTGGTTACCAAAACTTCTGCACCAAGAGCCTCTAATACTTGGACTTTACAAATTATCCGGCTAACCCGATCTTGTTGATCGTGAGTTGCCAACCATTCTTGCCAATGATCTTTTTCGGGAATACTCTTTCGTCCAACTAGAACTAATCTAGCCTGCACTTTCTTTGCTAGATGTTCTGCTAATACTAAACCAATACCGCCTAGTCCACCAGTAATTAAGTAAACCCCTCTCTCCTTTAACTTAGTTTTATCAGCTATGCTCTGTTCTAAATGCACAGGCTCGAAGGATTGAATCCAGCGATGATAACCACGGTAGGCAACTATCTCATCTGTTTGATCTGCTGCAAATTCGGCGATCAGATTGTCTAAAACATTTTGTCCTAGTGGGGTTTTTAAAGAATTGACTACTATATCAATATTACGGCAATATATGTTTGAATATTCCTTGGGAATTACCTTACATGGCCCCAATACGGTTGCTTTAGAAGGGCATAATTTCTCCTCGCCAGTTACATCATATAAATTACTGGTGACTACCATCAGCTTCAGAGAATTGCTAATATCTTGTTTTCCTAAGGCCTGTGCTAAAAAAAGTAGACTCCAGAAACCGAGATGCTGACAATCTTCAAAAAATTGATGTTGTGTTTGTTCGTCTAGCTCTTGAGAGTGTAGAGTATCGTTGGGAGTAACGCCCCAAAAATGGGCAATTCCCTGGGCAGTCCAATTCTGCTCTCGTAGTGTTTGAAGCAAGATATCATAATCATCTCTCTGTTGGGGATTAATTGTATATGTACAGTCACTAAGTTTCGCAAAATTATCTGCGACTTTGACGGTAATCACATCGTGACCTTGTTGTTTGAGTCTTTCTGCAATTTCTGATCCCACTCCATAGGTATCAACAAAAACTAGCCAACATAACTTTTGTTCTACCAGCTTTTGTTTTTGGAAAAGCTCAAGCGGTGTAGATTCTCTCCAACGAGGAATGTAGAACCAGTCAGCAATATCTGGCTTTTTATCTAAGGTTTTTGGCGACTTCATTGCCAGAAGTGCATTTCGATTTACCTCCAGCCAGTAACGCTTGCGCTCAAAAGGATAAGTAGGTAAGGGTAGACGATGACGCTTTTCATCTACGTAAAAACCAGACCAATCAATTTGAACTCCTACTACCCAAAGTCTACCTAAGGTATTGAGTAAAAATGCTACATCTGATTGTTGCTCTTGAGGATGTCGCATAGAGGTTAACGCTATCACTTCATCTGTTTGATGTTGTTTAGCCAAACTACTCAGTGTCCCTCCCGGGCCAATCTCCAACAGTATTTGCTCTGGCTGTTTGAGTAACTCTGTTACCCCTTGGCTAAAACGCACTGGCTGCCCTAAATGTCTAACCCAATAGTTAGGGGTCTGTCGCTTCTGCTACGGTAATCCAAGTTCCGCTAACATTGGACACAAAAGGAATTTTCGGGGGATTGAGTTTTATTTTTTGTAACGACCAGGTGAAAGTCTCAATGATGGGTTCCATCATTTGAGAATGAAAGGCGTGGGAAGTATGCAAATTTCTACAGCTTACACCTATTTGTTGTAGCTTCTGTTGCAATTGGTCTATCGCTTCTGTCGAACCAGACACCACGCAGGAAGAAGGTGCATTGCTTGCAGCTAGAGAGATTTCCTTTTCTAGCAGTTGTTCTACCTCTTGTTCTGGAAGCTGAATCGAGAGCATAGCACCACCAGGCAATTGCTGCATTAGTTTTCCGCGAGTAACTACTATTGCCAAGGCATCTTCCAAAGAGAAAACTCCTGCTACAGTGGCAGCTACATACTCTCCTACACCGTGACCAATCATAGTCTCAGGACGCACACCCCAGGCCATCAATAACTTGGCTAGAGCATATTCAAGCACAAACAAAGCTGGTTGAATAATTGCTGTTTGCTGTAATTTTTGTGCTGCTTCTTGAGTTTTTTCTTCACAGGGGTAGAAAATTGTACGTAGGTCTACTTCTAAGTGAGGTATGAGCAGCTCGCAGCAGTAATCAACTTGCTCTCTAAATACGGTTTCACTATCGTATAATTCCCGACCCATGTTTACATACTGCGAACCTTGTCCAGAAAACATAAACACAATCGAGCGATTACAAGGTTCTTGGTAATGGGTGAAAGCCATTTGAGGGTCTTGCAGTGCTTTGATTGCATCTCCTTGGTCTTGGCAAACTACCATGCGGCGATGGTTCAAAGTCCAGCGACCCACTTGCAAAGTATGAGCAACATCAGCAAGATTGAAATCTGGATGCTTTTGGAGATAATTAGCCAGATTTTCTGTAGCAGTTTCCAGTGCTGTATTTGTTTTGGCTGAAAGTAATAATAACTGCCAAGACCGAGAAGGGCTAGAGGGTTTAATTATGGTCGCTTCTTCTAAAATTACATGGGCATTTGTCCCACCAAAACCAAAAGCACTAACTCCAGCACGACGAGGAGCGTCATTGCTTTTCCACTCAGACAATGTGTTGTTAACGTAAAAAGGACTGTTAGCAAAATCTATCTGGGGGTTAGGTTCTTCAAAGTTTAAGCTAGGTGGTATCTGTTTATGCTTGAGCGATAAAACGGTTTTGATTAAACTTGCAACACCAGCAGCTTCGTCCAAATGTCCAATATTGGTTTTCAAAGAACCGATCGCACAAAAGCCCTTTTTCTGAGTTTTGCTGCGGAAAGCTTGTGTTAAAGCAGCAATTTCAACGGGGTCGCCTAGAGCGGTTGCAGTCCCGTGAGCCTCTATATAGGTAATTGTTTCGGGTTCCACCTCAGCCATAATCTGAGCCGCTCTAATCACCTTTGCCTGACCGTCAACGCTGGGTGCAGTGTAGCTAACTTTGTTTGCTCCATCATTATTAATGGCGGAACCTTTGATGACTGCATGGATGCAGTCACCATCTGCGATCGCCTCCTCTAAACGCTTTAAAACTACAACACCTAAACCCCTTCCTCTCGGACATCCCTTGGCCTTGACATCAAAAGCACGGCAATGTCCATCAGGAGATGAAGTCCCATCTTGCTGATATACATAACCGACTGCTTCTGATATTGAGACTCCAGCCGCCAAAGCAACATCACACTCGCCACTAAGCAAACCTTGGCAGGCTAAATGTAAAGCAACTAATGAACTTGAGCAGGTAGTTTGAACTGCATAACTTGGTCCCTGCAAGTTTAATTTATAAGAAGCAAATGTAACGGAAGCTCCAGAGGTTCCTTTTTCTATTTGTTGTTCACCAAGAGATTCTACAATTTCATAATTTGAATAAATATTACGTAAATAACCGCCAAAACTAGTACCCACATAAACTCCAATCGGCTGACTGTAAGCTTCGGAACTATAACCAGCATTTTCAAGTGCTGTCCATGCATGTTCCAAAAACAAACGCAGTCCGGGATCCATAATTTCAGCTTCTCTGGGATTTATACCGAAAAATGAAGCATCAAACAAATCTATACCTTCAACTACACCCTCCGCCCTGACATAATAAGGGTTTGTCAGATCGGCAGAATCTACACCTAAATCTTTTAGCTCTTGAGCGGTGAAATAATGAATTAACTCTACTCCGTCTCGAATATTTTGCCAAAATCGCTCAATATTTTGAGATTTGGGAAAACAGCCACTCATCCCAATAATAGCTATTTCTAAGCCTGTTTTGTCACTTAAATAATCTACTGATTTAGACATAATTTTTATCCTTTTAATTAATTTTCTATTCGTTTTTAAATAAGTTGTTGTTTCTTTCGTAAGCGGCTTTGTTTTAATCTAGCTTTACCAGCTTCTAGATTTTCATTGATTTGATTACTTTCAGATGCAAATAATTCATCACTATTATCTTTTTGAGTTAAATACTGTGATAAAGAATTTATAGTCGGATATTTAAAAAGGTCAGTTATAGCTAAATCCGCTTTCAAAAGTTCTCGCACTTTGCTATAAACCTGAAGTACATTTAGCGAATGACCACCGAGTTCAAAAAAGTTATCTTTAATGCCAACTTTCTCCACCTTAAGTACTTTTTGCCAAATCTCAGCAACCGTCCGCTCGATCTCATTTCGCGGTGACACGTAAGCTGTTTCTAGTTCTGGGCGAAGATTATCTGGTTTAGGCAGAGCTTTACGGTCTACTTTACCGCTTGGTGCTAGCGGTAGATTTTTCAGTACTACAAAGGCAGAAGGAATCATGTGGTCAGGTAATTTTCCCTTCAAGAAGCTACGGAGTTCGCTAATACTAGGAACTACTTCGGTCTTCGCAACCACATAGGCAACTAATTGCACGTTATCTGCTTGCTCCTGTTGAACCACAACTACATTTTCACGTACATTCGGGTGCTGACCTAAAAATGTCTCAATTTCTCCAAGTTCAACCCGGAAACCACGAATCTTCACTTGATGGTCAATACGTCCAAGGAATTCGATGTTCCCATCAGTCAGCCACCTTCCTAAATCTCCAGTCTTATAAATTAAATCCCTGCGATTACCAGGTAGGCTGTTTATGGTATCTGTAAACGGGTTAGGAACAAAGCTTAAACTGGTTTTTTCTTCGTTTTTCCAATACCCATCACCTACACCAATTCCCGATACACAGATTTCTCCAGGAACACCAATGGGTAATAGCTGCATTTCTTCATCCAGAATGTAGAGATTTAAGTTTGCTAATGGTTTACCAATTGGAACTGTTCGCTGATTTTCTGGCAAAGGCTTGTTAACGATAAACTGGGTGATATCATCAGCAGCTTCGGTAGGACCATAAGCATTAGCAATTCTGATATGGGGGTATATCTCAAGCCACTTATTTACCCATTTAACCGATACAGATTCACCTGATAATATCATCCATTTTAAATCTGGTAATATCCGTTCATGGTTTGGTAATTGGGAAGTATATTCAAGTAACCCTCCAAATAATGTTGGTACTAATTCAACAACAGTAATTTGTTCTGATTTAAGTACTGCAAATAATTGTTCGGGAATCGCAACAGTTTCGATATCTACAATTATAGTCTTTCCACCAATTAAAAGTGGTGCCAAAAATTGCCATACAGAAATATCTGTTGAAGAAGGAGCGCTTTGGAGAAAACAAAATTCCGACCTGAACTCCAACTCATCAAATTGAGCATAAATATGATTTATTGCACCATCATGTCTAATAATTGCCCCTTTAGATAATCCTGTAGAGCCTGAAGTATAAAGCATATAAGCTGGAGTCACAGCATCATTCAGATGTTCTAAATTGTCATGAGGTAGCGGTTCAAAATCACACTTGCTATATATTTTAAGCTCTGTTTTATTAGCCCCTAGTTTAGTTTTATTCAAGACATCATCTAAACAAATAATAGATGATAATTTTGAATCATCTTCTACCAATTCTGATAAGGAATTTAATAGCGAACAATCTGTTAATATAAATTTAACTTCGCTATTAGATAGCATATATTTAATTCGATTCGGTGGATAAGTACTATCAATCGGCACATATGCCCCACCTGCCTTATGGATAGCAAGAATAGCAATCAAAAAATTGATATCGCGGTTTTTAAAAATTCCTACAAAGTCTCCTTTAGAAACTCCTATATTCCGCAATAATCGAGCTATTTGATTAGCTTTTATATTTACTTCTTGATAGGTTAATTTAGTTAATTTGTGAACCACAGCTATTTTGTTTGGAGTTTGAGATACCTGTTCTTCAAATAATTGATTTATTGTCCGATCGACTGGGTATTTTTTAGTATTGTTGTTATATTGTTTCAATAACTGGTGTGTATCAGATTCTTTCAAAAAAAGAATATCTGATATTTTATCATTCACATTTTTGATAATACTTTCAAGACCATTAGCATAATACCTAATCATCAATTTTATATTTTCACTTTGAAAAAGATGTTCTTTATACTCAACATTAATAATAATATCTTCACCATTAACTGAAAAACAAACTGTTATATCATTATTAAGTTGATTTAAATCTTTTTTACTATGAATATTTTCTAATAAAACTACTATGTCAAAAATTGGACAACGATTAGGGCTTGTTGATAGCTCTAACAACTTAATTAACTCATTAAAATTATAGTTTTGATTGTTAAAAGCACCGATAATTGCATCTTTTACTTCAAAAATAAAATCTTTGAATGAAAGTTGATGTGTTACCTGAGTACGCAAGGGAATGACTTTGCTATTTACGCAACCTGTACAATTTTCTTCATATATAGGTATTCCAATAATAACATCATTATTTCGAGTATATTTTTG
The DNA here is from genome assembly GCF_053470305.1 of Nostoc sp. DSM 114160. Taxonomy (NCBI): domain Bacteria; kingdom Bacillati; phylum Cyanobacteriota; class Cyanophyceae; order Nostocales; family Nostocaceae; genus Nostoc; species Nostoc sp. DSM 114160. The sequence goes on from NZ_JBPFGO010000001.1 coordinate 1,644,327, forward strand.
TAGTAATATATTCAATGCAGACACTAATATCAAGTACGTTGAAAAATAAGAACCTTTAGCTAGCTTAATGATTGCTTTAGATAAGTCATTTGATAAATCAAAGCTAAGAGATTTGTTTCTATCAGTAGGAAATGAAGGTCTTACATAGTCCAGCATTAGATTTGTTTCTGGTAGTTCCCCTGATAACTTATTTATCCAATAAATTTTTTGAGACAATAAGTCATTTGAGTGTGATTTTGTACTCATATTGTTTTCCTGATAACAAACTACTTACTGAATTATGAATACTATTATGCCAATTTAATTTGACATACAGTCATTAAAAGCTTCTTTGATAATTGAACAACCTTTTTCTAAGGTAGACATATCAATTACCAAAGGTGGCAAAATTTTAATTACAGTATCATTTCTACCTGCGCGTTCAACTATTAATCCTAGCTCAAAACAACGCGATGTTATACTTTTAGCAAAACTATTGCCGCCAAAATTTTTTAAATCGATACCCCAAATCATACCAATTCCACGTATTGCTATATTTTCACTAATTGGTGCTATTTCTTGATTAAGAAAATTTTTCAAAAAAAGTTCTTTGGCTTTGACATCCTGTTGGAGATTGCTACTTTCTCTATACTCTAGAGCCGCTGTTGCTCCTATAAATGCCAATTGATTACCCCGAAAAGTACCATTATGCTCACCCGGTTCCCATATATCCAATTCTGGTTTAATTAATAATAGTGACATTGGAAATCCGTACCCACTAATAGATTTAGAAAGTACTACCATATCAGGAATAATATCTGCTCTTTCAAAGGAAAAGAAAGAGCCTGTTCGACCACAGCCAACCTGAATATCATCGCAGATTAATAAAATATCATTCTCGTCACATAACCTTCTTAGTCTTTGCATCCACTCAATGGGAGCTACAACAACCCCACCTTCAGCTTGCACTGTTTCAAAGATTATTGCTGCTGGTTTTTCAAGTCCGGAGTTGACATCATTTAAAACAGAATTTATATATTCTATTGTGTCAAAACTTTCCATGAATCCATAAGGATAAGGCATGAAATTTACATTACTTGATGTACCAATTGCGCCTGCTCTAATTCCGATGTTGCCACTAATCGACAAGCTCCCTAAAGTCATTCCATGATATGCTCCCATGAAGGAGAATATACCTGTTCTTCGTTTTACTTTTCTCGCTAATTTTAAAGCAGCTTCAACTGCATTTGTTCCTGTTGGTCCACAAAATTGAATGCGATAATCTAGTTTTTTTGAACTTAGTATTACCTCATCAAACTTGGCTAAAAATTTTTCTTTAGCCGCAGTATACATATCCAAACCATGTGTTATTCCATCGGCATCTAAATATGAGATCACCTTTTCTTTGATATAGTCGTGATTATGTCCATAATTTAAAGCACCTGCTCCTGCTAAAAAATCAATATATTCTTCACCTGATTCAGAATAAATTATAGAACCTTTAGCTCTATGAAAGATGGCCCTAAAATTGCGGCAATAGCTTCTGACGTTTGATTCACGCTTTTCAAATATATTCATGAGTTTTCTATTTGAATTACAAAATACATTAATTAATCTGGTATTGCTGAATTTGGGGTTTTCCTTCAAAAGACTCTTCGGGTCTATAGGAGCGATCGCTAAAAGCCAAAAACCCCTTCGTCTTCTCTAATTACAAATAAATCAAGATCAAAATGCTGGAAATTAAATTTGGTATTTTTTTGTTAACTTTGATTGTTTAAGTTTTATCTAGCCATTTAAGTGGTGGAAACAAAATCAAAATCCAATGACGACATTTCTGTTTCTAACATTGATAATTTAATATGGGGTTTTTGCTCAGTAAGTAACAATAACTCCTGAAGACGTACATGAGGATTCGTCACCACGCCTTCGAGCAATATTTTTAAATGCTCTAATATATTACTGATTGTTGCACCATCAAAGCGGCGAAAATCATAATTAATTCCAATCGTCAGTTCTGAACCAGGATACCCAACTATAGTTAGAGGATAGTTAGTTTTGTAATATTCAGTTTTCTCAGAGATGTTTAGACTCCCCCATTCTTCCAGAAATTTACCTGTTTTTTGGTTCTCGAACACCACTATGCTCTCAAACAAGGTTACGTTACCCCGAACTTCGCTGCACTTTTGAATATCTACCAATGGATAATATTCATATTCACGAATATCTATTAACTGATTTTGCAATTGCTGAAGCCAAGGTAATAAATACTCATGCATATTTACCTTGATGTTTACTGGTAAGGTATTAACCATTTCCCCTACCATTGACTCCGAACCCTCTAAATCTACTGGACGGCCAGAAGTAGTACAGCCATAGACTACATCATTTTTGCCACTGTAGTGATATAGAAGTATAGCCCAAGCTCCCTGAACGAGGGTACTCATAGTGAGGTGATGCTGTCTTGCTAATAAATATAGATTTTTTGTCGTTGCTTCCGATAGACTGATTTTTATATCCTCGTACCGTTGTTCTAAGTGAGATAAGTTGTTTGACTCTAAATTCCTTAAAGGAGTGGCCTCTTTGACTCCATGAAGATGCTGTCGCCAGAACTCCTCTGCTTTTGATGAATCCTGCTGTTTGAGCCATTTGATATAATCTTTAAAGCAACTGCCATCTGCTAAGGATGCATCCTTATCCTGACAATAAGCTTCATAAATTTCAATCACATCATTTAATACCAATGGATATGACCAACCATCAAGAACGATCAGGCTGCTACTCCAAACAAGATAGTAAGCGTGTTCTTGAATCTGGATGATGGCCACACGCATTAGAGGTGCTTGGGAAAAATCAAAACGCCGCAGGCGATCGCTGTTGAGAAAAGACTGTAAACGCTCTTGCTGTTCTAATGGATTGATTTCCTGCCAGTCTTGATATTCTACAGGTACTTCTACTTGGCGATGCACAACTTGTAGTGGTTTATCCAATTCTTCCCAATAGAAGCTAGTACGCAACATTGTGTGTCGGGTTGCTACTTGCTGCCAAGCATATTCAAAAGCCGCAAGGTTCAAATTGCCACTAAAGGTGTAGACAGACTGTGCATGGTATAGCTCCATTTCCGGAGCGTGCAAACTGTGAAAAAGCATACCATGCTGTATCGGAGATAGTGGATATATATCTTGGATATCTTCTTTCATCTTGTTTTATTTTTACTCCCTCGGTTGATTTTCTCTAAAAACCGATCGAGGTCTTGTTGAATCAAATCTGCTTCTGGAAAATCAGAAGGTGTATATCCTCTGTCTTCAGGGGATTGACAATGAGTCATGAGTACTTGCAATGCTTCTAAAAACTCTTGCGCTAATCGTTCGATAGTACTTCGTCGATGTATTTTTTCGCTGTACGCCCAATTCACTCTCAACTGGTTATCAATTACCAAAGCATTGATATTTAGCGTATAAGTCTCCTGGTTCCCCGAACTGCGCGTTTGTCCTTGGGATTTCTGAGAGATTCTAAATATTGATGAGTCCGAAAATGTTTGATCGAACTGACCTAAGTAATTGAAGACGACCTCAGCTTGGGGAAGCGATCGCAGTGCCTCGACTCTCGTAGTATCATGACTTAAGTAACGTAAGACACCATAGCCCATTCCCTTATTTGGAATGCCCCGCAGCTGCTCTTTTACCACTTTCAACGCCTCTACGGGATCAGACGTTTTTCCTAAATCTAATAGTACAGGAAAAATAGAGGTTAACCAACCCAATGTGCGTGAAAAATCTACATCATCGAAAATTTCTTCCCGCCCATGACCTTCCAGAGCCAACAACAGAGAACTATTGCCAGTCCATTGAGAAAAAGCCTGTACTAATGCCGCGAGCAAAATATCGTTAATTTGTGTATTGTAAGCTTTTGGTACTTCTTTTAGCAAGGCTTGAGTCTGTTCCACAGTCAGAAAAATTGAGATGTTCCGAACTTGCTCCACAGTATTGTCGCCGTCAGAAAAATCGACTGGTAAAGGAGCAACCTCCTGCCAAGATGGACTCAGCCAATAGTCCCATTCTTGCTGGAGGGTAGCTGATTGTGCATATTCCTGTAAGCATTGCGACCAATATTTAAACGAAGTTGTCTTTGCTGGCAGTTGCGCTTTTTTGCCTTGACTTAACTGTTGGTATACTGTTTCCAAATCTTCCAGTAAAATCCGCCAAGAAACGCCATCTACGGCTAAATGGTGAATGACTATCAGCAAATGGCTTGGTTGCTGCCCTAAGTCGAACAGAGCAACTCGGATCAATGGGCCTGTTGAGAGATTAAGACTCGCTTGTAATTTGGTAGCAGCTGTTTCGATAGCTAGTTCTTGTTCGCTTGCTGATAGGGCAGAGAAATCCAAGTGTATCCAGGGTACTTCTGCATCAGGACTGGCTATAACCTGCTGCCAGCTAGACTCTGTTTGTTCAAAGCGTAAGCGGAGAGCATCATGGTGTAACAGCAGTTGCTGTACGGATTTTTCTAATACAGCTAGGTCAAGAACTTGTTTAACTTCTAGTAAGACTGCTTGGTTCCAGTAGTGGGGTTCGAGTAGATTCTGTTCAAAAAACCAGTATTGTATTGGTGTTAGAGAAGCTAAACCTGTAATCAGTCCTTGTTCAGCTTGTTGTACCTTTTTCGCAACTGCCACACTTGCCAAACCAGCAACTGTTTGATGTTGAAATAACTGTTTAACTGCCAGTTTTAGACCAGCCTGGTTGGCCCTGGTGATAACTACGATGGCAAGGATGGAATCACCACCTAACTCAAAAAAGTTATCGAAAATACCCACTTTATCCACACCAAGCACTTCTGTCCAAATTTCAGCCAGCTTGGTTTCTAGAAAATTACGAGGTGCTACTAGCTCTTTGCCTAATTCAGGTCTTGCTGTATCTGGTACAGGTAGTGCCTTACGATCGATCTTGCCATTAGGTGTTAATGGTAACGCTTTTAGGCTGACAAAAGCAGATGGTACCATGTAGGGTGGCAACTTTGACTCTAAGAAGCTACGTAGTTCAGGAATTGCCAGTGTTTGCTCTTTTTGAGGAACTATATAGGCGACTAAACGTTTAGAATTTACCGATTCTTCGCTGACTACAACTACAGTTTCTTTTACTGCTGGGTATTGGTTGATCGCTACTTCAATTTCGCCGAGTTCAATGCGAAAACCGCGTATTTTTACTTGGTGATCGATACGTCCAAGGTACTCGATATTACCATCTGCTAAATAACGAGCTAGATCCCCGCTCTTGTATAGGCGTGCGCCCGGCTTGTTGCTGAAAGGATCGGAAACAAACTTAGCTAAAGTCAGATCAACATTATTGATATATCCTCGTCCGACTCCTTCACCACCAACATATAGTTCGCCGACCATACCCACAGGCAAAGGCTTGAGGTTTTCATCTAATATGTATACTTTGGCATTATGGATCGGTTTCCCAATCGGTACTAATTTTTCTAGCCATTGTTCTGGTTGAGCAACCCGATAAGCGGCACAGATGTCTGTACACTCGGTCGGGCCGTAAGTGTTGACAATTTGTGTTTTGCAGGGAATAGAGTCCAGCCATACCTTGAGCCTAGAGATTGAAATCGGTTCACCACCCAAAAATACATACTTCAACGTCTTCTTCATGCACAAGCTTTTATCACCTTGATCTATCAATGGATAAAAGGCGCTCGGAGTGCAGTTGAGCCACGTCACTTGTTTGTTACAAACGGACTCAGCGATTTGTGCAGCGTCATAGCATCCAGATGATAAAAGGTGCAACTCACCTCCAACGAGAAGAGGGGCATAAATATTCTTCTGCGTCAAATCAAAACTCAAAGAAGATATTAGTAAAACACGGTCATTGCAGGTAAAATCGAATTCCGTCACAAACCAATTCATCAGGTTTGCAAAGCTTCGCTGATAGACTCCTGCACCCTTGGGTTTACCTGTTGAGCCAGAGGTGTAGATCGCATACATTAAATTGTCTGGTGTGACACCACTGACTTGATTTTCTGAGCTTTCTTGGGCAATGGTTTCGCAATCTGCGTCGAAACAAATCACATCCCCTTTGTACTCCGATAACCGCTCTGCTAGCCGTTTATGAGTCAACAAAACGAATATATCGGCATTCTCTAGCATGAAGGCCAAACGTTCCGGTGGGTACATCGGATCTAAAGGTACATACGCACCACCCGCTTTGAGGATTGCTAATAGTCCGATGACCATATCGAGCGATCGCTCTACACAAATCCCGACTAATACTTCTGGTTTTACTCCTAAAGTTTGTAAATAATGCGCTAGTTGATTTGCTTTGGTGTTTAATTCCCGATAGGTCAACTGTTGGTCTTCAAACACTACTGCTATAGAATCAGGTGTGCGTTCTACTTGCGCTTCAAATAACTGATGGATGCATAGCTGTTGAGGATATTCAACCTCAGTATCATTCCACTCTACAAGCAACTGATGCCGTTCAGATTCACTCAACAGTGGTAACTCCGACAAATGTTGCTGTGGATTAGCAATAACACCTTCAAGCAAGGTTTGCAAATGACCCACCATTCGATGTATCGTATTTTCTTCAAATAAATCAGTATTGTATTCTAAGCTTCCAACTAGTCCCTCCTCTGTTTCTGTCATTTGTAGGGTTAAATCAAACTTGGCACTATCACTATTGCTTTCAAAAAGAGTTAAAGTCAAACCAGGCAACTCTAACGCAGACATCGGTGCATTCTGAAGCACAAACATCACTTGAAATAATGGTGTATAGCTTAAGTCTCGCTGTGGTTGCAGTTGCTCAACTAACAACTCAAAAGGCAAATCCTGATGTGCATAAGCTCCTAATGCTACTTCCCGCACCCTTTTTAGTAGCTCTTCAAAGCTGGGATTTCCTGCCAGGTTAGTTCTCAATACCAAGGTATTGACAAAAAATCCAATTAACCCTTCTATTTCTGTTCGGTTGCGGTTAGCGATCGGTGAACCGATCGCAATATCTTCCTGATCCGTATAATGCCATAGCAGTGTTTGGAAACCTGCTAACAGGATCATAAATAAAGTACTTCCCTGCTGCTGACTTAATTTATTTAGGGATGCAGATAATTCTTTTGATAACTTAAATGAGTAGGTTGCACCCCGGAAAGTCTGAATTGCTGGTCTTGGGCGATCTGTAGGTAACTCTAATACTTTTGGTGCGTTCTCTAAGTGCTTAAGCCAATAAGATATCTGAGTTTCGAGTACTTCTCCTTGCAGCCATTCTCTTTGCCAAACCGCGAAGTCTACATACTGTATGGGTAGTGCAGGTAACGGTGAGGGTTGTCCATTACAGAAGGCTTGATAAAGCGTTGCTAATTCGCGCACCATAACACCTATCGACCAACCGTCAGAGACAATGTGGTGCATTGTCAGTAATAATATATATTCTTGTTTACTAAGTCTCAACAGCTTTGCTCTCAGTAATAAGTCGCTGTTGAGATCGAAAGGTTTTTGTGCTTCTTGGGAAGCCTGTTGTCTGACTTCAGCTTCTTGTTGATTTAAAGGTAGCTCGCTAATATCAAATATTGGTAATATTAAGGGCACCGTTTCAGAAATGACAGATATTGCTTGCCCTTCTCTAGTTTGGAAATTGCTTCGCAACGCTTCATGGCGACTGATAATTTCGTTGAAACTTTGTTGCAATGCTCCTAGATTCAATTGTCCCCGTAAACGAACAGCAGCAGGGATGTTGTAGAAAGGACTGTTTGGCTCTAACTGGGACAAAAACCATAAGCGTTGTTGAGCAAAGGACAGGGGAGCCGGACTTATTTGGGAACGTCTTGGAATAACTTCTAATTGAAAGTCAGAGTGAATTTCACCTTGTAACCGCTTTTTGAGAAACTCTTGCTGCACGAGTGAAAGCTTTGACCGTCGTTTTGAAATTTCATCTTTTTTTTTGTCCATAATCTCCCCTGTCAAACTACAAAAACCAGCAATATTTTTTAATTTATAACTTTGACATTCACATACTCAGGGATAGGCTGTATTCGACTTAGATCGTTTTCTAAAATTAGCAAATCTCCATTTTTATCCATTTCCTGAAAACCTGAAAACTTATAAGAGATGTACATCATGCGATTCCGATTATTTGAAATAAACTCAGCCCGCAAACGAACATTATTGTTTTTAGCCAATTTCATAATATGATTTAGCATAATTGTGCCGACACCTCTAGACATAACACGACAAGACATCAGCAAAAGTTTTAGAGTCCACACAACTTCTTCACATTCCACAAGAGCTAACCCAATTTTTCCATAATTACCATATTTATCTTCTAAACCACTAATTAACAGTTTATGCTTATCAGATTGACGAAACTGATTTAGATCGTCATAGGAGTATGTATAACCAGTTGTATTTAATTGATTTGTTCTTATTGTTAATTCTTCGGCTCTTTGTAAATCATCTTCTTGAGCAGAAGAGATAGTGAAAGTCATATTGAGTGTAGCTAAAAATTCTTCTTGAGTTCCAATAAATTGTTTCTCGAAACTATTTCGTTCTATATCATTAAGATACATTAGCCTCCTTAATTTTGAATCCTCTGTAATAAAACGAGGATTCATGACTGGCATATCGACAATATACCCTATTTCATCAGCATTAATACACAGGATTTTTGGGCAGGAAAATTTTACTTCTTCTAATTCAAATAATTGATCGTCAATAAAAGCGATCGCATCTATCCCAATATTAAGCAAATTAGCAATTTCTTTGAGAGAAGATGCTTTAGAGTTCCAGTTTATTTGTGGATATAAAAAATACTCTTTTAAACCAAATTCTTCTAGTTTGGCTATTGCTGTAGCAGGTTCATTCTTACTAGCTATAGATTGAAGTATACCACGACTATCTAAAATCTGAATAATCTCTACTATATTTTCTCGCAGATAAACTTTCTCATCTTCCAGCAAAACTCCCTGCCATAAAGTATTATCTAAATCCCAAACGACACATTTAATAACTTTTTTATCTTTCTCTTTACTATTTACATCTTGTTCTTTAATGCTAATCATATATTAAACCCTTTCTCTTCGGTTATTTATTACTTTGAGCGGTCAGCTATTAGCTATCAGCTATGAGTTCTTGGCTAATAGCTCGTAGCTAAATCAAAAGCTCAGTTTGTTTCCGTGCGAGAGTAATAATATTATTTGAAAATTAGATTTTTTTAAGCCAATAGGAATATTTAAAAAAGATAATCCTGATAACCTGATTCGGCGATAGTAATTTCTTGAATTTGAGTACTACCTTCAATAATTTCCATAATTTTAGAGTCTCGTAAATACCTTTCAACTGGGTACTCACTACTACAACCATTGCCACCATGAATTTGCACGGCATCATTTGCTATTTTGGTAGCCACTGTCGATGCAAAGTACTTTGCAATAGAAGTCTCCATAATCGAGTTGGGGTCGTTAATGTCTTTGAGATAACCAGCTTGATAACATAACAGTCTTGCTGCTTTCACTTTAGTTATCATCTGAGTAATCATTTGGCGGATTAATTGATGTTCTTTCAGATAAACACCAAATTGTTTTCGTTCATTTGTATACTTGATACAAGCTTCTAAACAAGCTTGAGCAATACCTACACAACCCGATGCTACGCTATATCTACCATAATCAAGTGCAGAAGATGCAATGTAGGAAAATCCAAATCCTAATTTACCTACTAGATTTTCTGAAAAAACGTGACAATTATTAAACAGCAATTCTGCTGACATTGAAGCCCTAATACCTAAAATACCAGACATTCGTTTGACTAAAAGTCCTGGGCTATTTTTTTCAACTAAAAAAGCAGTGGGTTTACCTTCACATTTGGCAAAAACCAAAAATACATCTGCTATTTGTCCATAGGTAATCCATTTCTTTTGCCCATTTAAGATATAAGCATCACCTGCAAGGGTTGCTGTTGTTTCTACACTTTTGGCATCGCTACCTACATGAGGTTCGCTTAGTGCAAAAGCAGCAATGATTTCTCCAGATGCAAATTTGGGCAGCCAATACTCTTTTTGAGACTTATTTCCCCATTTACACAAAGCATAAGCAACCATATTATGAACTGTGAGCAAACTCCGCACAGAAGAACATCCCCGTCCAATTTCCTCGTTGAGAATACCATAAGTAATCATGTCCATTCCTTTACCACCATATTCCTGGGGTAATATGGCACCGAGAAAACCATGTTCGGTGATTTTCTTAATTAGTTCTGGCGGAGTAAATTCTTTTCTATCCCATTCCCCAGCACTAGGACATATTTCCTCATTAACAAAAGCTCTAAATTTAGCTTGATAATTTTTTTGTTGGGTAGATAGTTCTAGCTTCATAATATCATTTATGCCATAAAAATGGCAACGTATATTTGATTAATGCACAAGAATAGTAGTTTTACGTTCAATTAAATTGACGATAGAGTTGATTGTGCGAAAATTTTCAAATTCTAAATCATCGTTTTCAATGGTAATCTGAAACTCCTGCTCTACAAACAAAACAAGTTGCATGGCAAACATAGAATTGACAAACCCGATCGCAAAAATATCTTCATCTGGTTGTAAATCATGATTGCCGAAAAATTTTGCCAGAAAGCTTTTGATTTTAGCTTGAATTTCGTTCATTTGTCTTGATTATTCCTATTTAATGATATGCGTAAAATCCTTTACCACTTTTTCTACCATGTAACCCAGCATTTACCATTTTTTTGAGTAAGGGGCATGGTCTATACTTACTATCGTTAAAGCTTTCATATAAGACTTCGATAGAAAATAAAATGGTGTCTAAACCAATCAAATCTGCTGTTTCTAAAGGCCCCATTTTGTGACCGAAACAGCTTTTAAAGATTTTGTCTATATCTTCTGCTGTAGAAACTTGGTCTTGCAATAGAAAAACAGCTTCGTTAATAGTTAACATCAACACCCGGTTAGAAACAAAACCCGGTGAATCATTAACAATAATACATTCTTTACCCATCTGAGCTAGCATTTTTTTTGCTATCTCAATTGTCATATCAGAAGTATGATATCCACGAATCATCTCCACCATCGGCTTCATTGATACAGGATTCATAAAGTGGATACCAACAACTTTATCAGCACGCTTAGTAACTGAAGCAATCTGGGTAATGGGAATTGCTGATGTGTTAGCGGCGAATACGCAATTTGTTGGACAGATAGAATCTAGTAAAGGATATACCTCTTTTTTAATATCCCACTTTTCTGTGACATTTTCGACTATAAAATCTGAATTTTCTAACATTTTATAGTTTGTAGAAAACTCTATTTTGTCGAGGATACTATCTGGAGTTTCTGTTTTGTCACTTTTTTTGAAAAAACCCTGAAAGCGGATATTATTCCTGATTTCGTGTTTAGCTTTATCCAGGGTATTTTCCGAAATATCTACGAGTATTACTTGATGACCTGTTTGAGCAAGGTTTTGTGCAACCCCTATTCCCATTACTCCTCCACCAACAACACCTACTGTTTGAATATTCATAATTTCAACTCATCTCCCTTTGGATATTATTGTATTTAAGGTAGTTTTTGGATTAAAAAAGAGAGGCAGGTAAAGGAATGGAATGACGATGCTCATGTACATAAAATTTCGCCCAATCTATTTGCACTCCTGTTAACCAAAGCCTACCCAATGTTTTAAGTAAGAATGCTAAGTCTGGTTTATTATCGTAAGAATATCTCAGAGAGGGTAAGATAATTTGACTAACTGCTAAATTATTTTCTATACATTGCAGCGCAAAGCTACCTAGAGTTTGTCCAGGGCCTACTTCCAACAAAATAGGATATTGTTGTTTCCACAACTCCTGCATACCCTGAGCAAACAACACAGGTTGACAAAGATGCTTAACCCAATAATCGGGATTTGTAGCTTCTGCTGCTGTTATCCAAGTTCCTGTAACGTTAGATATATAGGGAATTTTTGGTGCTTGCAGGTTAAATGTTTTTACCAACTCACGTAAATCAGAGGTAGCACCCTCCATCATCTGAGAGTGAAAAGCATGAGACGTATCCAGACGGCGACAAGCTAAACCTTTTTGTGTTAACTGTTGTTCTAAAACTTCTATAGCATTGGTTTCACCTGCGATTACACCCATATATGGTCCATTGACCGCAGAGAGTGAGAGTTTATCATTAAGTAGGGGAGATATTTCTGTTTGCGAAAGTGGAACTGCAAGCATTGCTCCACCTGGCAACTTTTGAATTATTTGCGCTCTTGCAGCAATTAGCGTTAAACCCTCTTCTAAAGATAAAACCCCTGCTAAAGTCGCTGCTACATATTCACCAATGCTATAGCCAATCATTGCCGCCGGACGAATTCCCCAGGATATCAATAGTTCTGCTAAGGCATATTCAATTACAAAAATGGCTGGTTGAGCGAGGTGAGTTTGATTGAGTAAAGATTTAGCAGCTACCATCTTTGCGTCCGCTTGTGTCTGGCTGCGACCTAACATTTTTCGCAAGTCCAAACCTGGAGAATCTTCTCTCAAAGACTGCTGGTCTTGTTGAGAAGCTCTGTGTGGATAGATTACATCTTGCAAATCTTGACCAAGAAGGGGTTTGAGAAATTCACAACAGTAGTCAACTGATGCGCGAAATACCGGTTCGACTTGGTAAATTTCCCAAGCCATGTTGACGTAATGAGTACCAAGTCCAGGAAACATAAAGGCTATAGGACGTTCTTCTGTTTCTTGGATGTTGGTAAGCACTCGCCTTGAATCTTGAAGTGCAACTAGAGCATCTTCAATATCCTGACAAACAACCATCCGCCGATGCTTAAAAACCTCTTGTTCGCGTTGCAATGTATGAGCAATATCCGCAAGGTTAAAGTCACGATGCTGTCTCAAGTAATCTGCAAGGTTGACAGTAGCAGTTTTTAGTTCTGAGTCGGTCTTTGCAGAAATTACTAATAACTGCCAAGGACGAGAAGGACTAGTAAGCATTGTTTACAAACTCCAAAATAGCTACTTAATACCAATTCAATTAATGATTGCAACATATCTTTGGGTAAAGATGCGAGAAATTGCGTCTCTACAAATGGTCTAATTGTCGCATTCTTTTTTCCAATTGGTATAACATTAGTGAGAGTTATTTTTTGATATTTTCATCGATTTATCCTATAATGACTAAGTTTTGTAATCTAGTTTGAAAATTGCACATCAAGAATTTTGTTGGTATCTTCACTTATTTCATTTTCAGATAATTGTTCTAACTCTTCTATGAGAATTTCTTCAATCACCAAAGCTAATTCATCAATAGTAGGAGCTTCAAAAAGAGAACGAACAGGTAGTTCGATTTGAAAAGTTTTGCGAAGCTGAGAAATAAGTACAGTTCCCGTTAGAGAGTCTCCCCCTAAAGCAAAAAAGCTGTCATGAATACCTACTGGCTCTATACCCAGTAACTCTTGAAAAACTTCAACTAGTTTTTGCTCTACATCATTACTAGGAGCAATGTATGCATTTTTTAAGTTCGGTCTAGAGTGACGAGAAGATGAATTAACTGTTTGGGCAGTATTTTTTGGTTGTAAAGGCTTTAATTTAATCCATTGGTCAATTCTAGATTGTAAATTACCAGTTGAGACAACTATTTGATGATATTGACTCCACAAAAGAATCTGTTCAAGGGCATTAATACCTTCTAAAGGTTCGATGGTAAATTCAGTCAAACTTGTATTAGCAGGTATTTGCGAATTTTCTGCTGTAAATTGCCATGCATCCCAGTTAATACTCATCCAAGGAACAGGATTTTTCTGATTATGCTGGTAAGCAAAAGCGTCCATTAATAAACTGGCTGCTGAGTAGGTAACAGAGCCTAATCCTCCTAAAACTGAGGTTAATGAAGACATCAATAGACAAAAATCAAGCTTTTGAGACTGCAAAACCTTTTCTAATACTAAGAGTCTTTGTATTTCTTGCTGAAGTTGCTGTTGACACTCTCTTGGATCTATCTCTAAGATGGGGCTAAATAACTTATCTGCGGGTATTTGATTTGTGTGGAATACCCCATTTATTTGACTAAACTTGTTTTGTACTAAATTTACCACATCAGCGCTTTCGATTAAGACTTCTGCGCCCAAATTTTCTAGTTCTTGCACTTTTAAAATTTTGCGGCTGATGTTATTTTGATCGTTGTGAGTTTTCAGCCACTGTTCCCACTCCTGTCGGTTGGGAAAATCCTCAGCCTCTAAAAGCAGCAGTTTTGCCTGTACTGTCTTTGCTAAATGTTCGGCTACTACAAGTCCTATTTTTTCGAGTCCACCAGTAATTAAGTAGACTCCTTTTTCTTTGAACCTGGGTGTATCCTGGACATTCGCATCTAATTGGACAGACTCAAAAGTTTGTACCCAACGTTCCAAACCACGGTAAGCAATAACTGAGTCAGAAGAATTGGCTTTAAGTTCTGTCAGTAGTTGTTCTACAAATTTCTTTTCTTGCCAACTTTCTGATAAGGGAATAATAACATCAATGCTACGACATTTTATATTTGAATATTCTTGTGGGATGACCTTAACTAGTCCAAGGAGTGTTGCTTTTTCTGGGCAAAGATTTTCAACTCCAGTTACAGGTTGCATATTGTTGGAAATAACTGCAAGCTGGAATTCATCAGTAAAATTCTGTTTTTCTAGCGACTGTGCCAAAAACAGCAAACTCTGGAATCCTTGTGTTTGGACTGTATCAAAATCTGCATATCCTGACTGGGTTATACTCCACAGATGAATAATTCTTTTTGGTATGAAGTCTTGGGCGCGAAGTTCTTTGAGTAGAGTATTGTAATCATCCTGTTGTTGAGGTGCTATTGTATATGCACGCTTGCCCAGATGTTTCTGGGAAGATTCGCTTTGGCTGCCAAATTGCTCCCCAACTCTGACGGTAATTACATCATGACCTTCAAGTTCGAGGCGCTTGACGATTTGAGCGCCTAACCCATACTCATCAACAAAGACTAACCAGCGTTCTGCTTGTTTCACCTGACCGTTTGACTGTGGTGGTAGCGAACGTTTCCATGAAGGGATGTAGAACCAGTCAGCAATGTTGGACTTTTTGCCAAATGAAACTTCTTGTTCGTGAAGTAATGCTGTAAAGGCTGCTGGTGCTTTGGGCGTTGCTGGGGCAGTAGCTTGAGCGACAATTATGTGGTCTGTAAAAGGTGCAAATTCTGAGAAAGCTTTTACCTGTACAAAACCATGAGATTTGAGTTCTGTTTGCCACTGCTCTTGAGATAAAAAGGGATTGCACATATTGCGATCGCTTTCTGGATTCTCTATCGGATTCATCAGTAGCGCGTCAATGAACTCAAATTCCAACCTGGGTTGAGTTGTTTCCCAAAATAAAAGTAAACCTCCAGGAGCAAGTAAAGAGCGAATGCGATCGAGAGTTTCTCCAATATTTCGAGTAACGTGCAGCACCTGGAAAGCTACAATTACATCAAAACTGTGATTTGAGTATCCTTGTTCTTGTAGCGATCGCTCAAGGTCTAACAATTGGTATTCAACAAATGGATAATCGCTAAATTTATTTTTGGCTGCATTCAGGAAAAAACCTCCCACATCAGTGAAAGTATAATTTGTTCTTTCCGGTGGAAGTATGGGTAATAGCTCTGCCGTCCCTGTACCCGTTCCAGCGCCAAGTTCCAGAATTCTCAGATTTACTTGATGGGGTAATGCTTTTAACACCTGTTCTAAACATACCCGCATGATTGAGTTGTAATATTTATTTTCAGGGGATTGTTGGACTGTAAATTCTCCTGACTTTAATAAGGTAGAAACATGAAACTCCAGTGGTTCTTTTTTCCCAGTCAGCAGAGATACCATATTTTCGCCATATAGTTGCAGCAAATCTATTTGTTGCGGCGTGTCTACCCATTTGGCTTTGACTTCTACTAATATTTCATTAACAAAGTGTGCTGATATTGGCAGGAAATTAGTAAATAGCTCTTGTTCTCGATTTAACTGACCTTGCTCTACCAATATTTCCAGCCATCGACTTAACAATTCTTTATAAGTAGGAATAATCTGACATTGGCCAAATAACTCGTCTAAAGAATACTTTTTATTGGGATTACTAAAAGCTCCTAAACGTGTTAAAGCAAGATTAATATAAGCAATACATAAACGGTCTAAACATTCTCTTTTCTCTTGAGAAATCTGCTCATCGAATTCCAACGCCCCTGCACTAGCTTGGAGTTGACCAGCTTCTACCAAAGATTTCCAAAGCTCTGATGCTGTTAACTTGGGTTGGAAATTTATTTGTGCAGGTAATAATTTTTGTGGTTCAATCCAATATCTTTGTCGCTCAAAGGGATATGTTGGCAAGGGAAGGCGATGTCGGCGCTCATGAGCATGAAATCCCGACCAATCTATCTTGATTCCCTCAAGCCACAGTTGTCCTAATGTATTGAGAATGAAAGCAATGTCAGATTGTCGCTCATAAGCATAGCGCAGCGAGGATAATATTACTTTGTTTTCGTCAGAAACATTATCTAAACATTGCATCGCCAAGCTGCTTAATGCTTGTCCTGGACCAACTTCTAAAAAAATTGGACTATGTTTTGTCCCCAACTGATTTACTCCATCAGCAAAGCGCACGGGTTGGCATAGATGCTGTGTCCAATAACTGGGATTTGTAGCTTGCTCTGCTGTAATCCAAGTTCCGGTAACGTTTGACAGATAAGGAATTTGCGGTGGTTTGAGGCTGATAGTTTGCATTAGTTCGGTGAAAGAGTCAGCGATCGCCTCCATCATGTAAGAATGAAAGGCATGAGAAGTCTGCAATTGCCGACAGGCTAATCCCTTAGCACTCAACTTTCCTGCCAATTCCTCTACAGCCTGTGTAGTTCCCGCAAGTACACATTGAAATGAGCCATTGACTGCTGATAATGAAAGGTTTTCATTCAAGAAAGGTTGCACTTCTTGCTCTGTCAAGGGAACCGCCAGCATAGCTCCCCCTGGCAACTCTTGAATCATTTGCGCTCTTTTAGCAACAAGAGTAATCGCATCTTCTAGAGACAATACTCCGGCTATTGTTGCTGCGGTATATTCACCAATGCTATAACCAATCATCGCTACTGGACGAATGCCCCAGGATATCCATAATTGAGCTAAAGCATACTCAATGGCAAACAGTGCTGGTTGAGTGAGATAGGTTTGATTTAATTTTTGGGCGGCGGGATCTGGTGATTGGCGATCGCGACCAAGCATTTGGCGTAAATCTATACCCGATTTTTCTTTGGTTGTTTCGGTTGTTGAATGGGAAGTAGGATAAATAACTTCTTTGAGATTAAGACCTAAAAGGGGTTCAAACAACGAGCAACAGCGATCGAGGTGTTCGCGGAAAGTTGGTTCAAACTGGTATAATTCATCACCCATATTAACATAATGGGTTCCCAAACCAGTAAACATAAATACTACTGGGCGCTGATTCGTTTCCTGATTGCTAGTGAAAACTCGTTTGGGATTTTGGAGGGATGCGATCGCATCTTGAGTATCTTGACAAACAACCATCCGCCGATGACTCAAACCATGCCGACCAACTTGCAATGTATAAGCCACATCAGCAAGGTTGAGTTTTGGGTGCTGTTGCAGGTGATTAACCAAATTTGTAGTTGCTGTCTCCAAGGCAGAGCTAGTTTTAGCCGATAGACACAGTAAATATTTACTTTTGCCTTTTGAATTTTGACTTTTGACCTGTACAGGTGCTTCTTCTAAAACAACATGAGCATTAGTGCCGCCGATACCAAAAGAACTAACCCCAGCCCGGCGAGGAGTTCCCTTTGTTTGCCATTCATGAAGCTGAGTATTGATGTAAAAGGGGCTGTTAGCAAAATCAATCTCTGGATTGGGTTGTTCAAAGTGCAGGGTGGGCGGAATCATCTTGTGTTTGAGCGCCAAGACTGTTTTGATCAAGCCCGTTACACCAGATGCCGAACTCAGGTGGCTGACATTGGTCTTGACTGAACCAATGGCACAGAAGTTTTTTTTGTTAGTTCTGGCACTAAACACCTTGTTAAGCGCCCTAAATTCAATTGGATCGCCTAGAGGTGTACCAGTTCCGTGGGTTTCAATATAGGTGATTGTTTCAGAATCAAAGTTAGCGATCGCCTGAGCCTCAGCAATCACTTCTGCTTGGCCTGTTACACTAGGTGCGGTGTAACTCACCTTCTCGGAACCATCGTTATTGATAGCTGAACCTTTGATAACCCCATAAATGCAGTCCCCATCAGTTACAGCATCTGCCAATCTTTTCAGCACGACAATACCCGCTCCTTTACCGAAAGGGCTACCCTGTGCTTTAGCATCAAAAGCCCGACAGTGACCATCAGGAGAGGCCATACCACCTTCTTGGTAGAAATAACCTTGTTTTTGTGGAACTTGTATCGCAATACCACCAGCCAAGGCCATATCACACTGATAACTTAGCAATCCTCGACACGCCAAGTGAACTGCTACTAATGACGTAGAGCAGGCCGTACCGACGCTAATACTGGGACCTTTTAGGTTTAATTTATAAGAAACTCGTGTGGATATAAAGTCTTTATCATTAGCAATTGTAATTTGCGACTCCAGCGCTTTAATCAGTTCAGGGTGTGAGGCCAGATTGTTAAGTAAGTAGGTACTTAAGTTACCCCCTGCATAAACGCCAATTAGATTTTTGTCTGTTTTCGGGTCATAACCAGCATTTTCCAGCGCTTCCCAAGCACACTCCAAAAAAAGACGTTGTTGCGGATCTATGATTTCAGCTTCTCTAGGCGAGAAACCAAAGAATGAAGCGTCAAACATCTCAATGTCTTGTAACACAGCCCCTGCTTTGACGTACTGAGGGTCATTCAACGAAGCTGGATCTACGCCTGAAGCGACTAACTCGCGATCGCTAAAGAATGAAATTGATTCCACACCGTTACACAGATTCTGCCACAATTGATTGACATTTTTGGCTCCGGGAAAACGACCACTCATGCCAATTATGGCTACACCTTTCAACTGGTTACTCACGTATTCTCCTCCTTTGCTTCATTAGTTGCATTTCTTCTTCCATAACCTCCTGTTGCTTTTTAGCACGGTTATATGCTTGCCCAAAGGCAGGTTGCTGGGCCTCTTTCCGACTTAAATATTCTGCTAAGGCACTTATGGTCGGATATTCAAACAAGTCAGCCGTTGCGATATCACCATTAAATACTTGTTGCAGTTGGCTGCGAACTTGGACTATTAGGAGGGAATTGCCACCGATTTCAAAGAAGTTGTCTTGTATTCCTACCAAATCTTTCCCAAGAAGTTCTTTCCAGATGACAGCGAGCTTTTGCTCAATCTCATTTCTGGGAGCTACATAAGCACCACTGAGTGCAGGTTGTGATTGTGTCGGTTTAGAGAGATTATACTTTTGTGAGGCTTCTTGGAAAGGTTCTGAGTTAAAACCATTATCCGGCTCAACTCGATTTAAGAAATCACGGGTTGATACTAGAACCTGGGTAAGTGTACTTCCTAAAATGCGGTCAAACGCCTCTACACCCTCTTTTGGTAATAACCCTTCCTTGAGAATAGCAGGTTTGTCCTGCATAACAGAGCCAACTGTGGAAAAAACAGTAGACGGAGAACCTAACCGGGCGGGAGAAGCTATAGTTTCTTGACTAACTTTTCCTTCCGAAGCAACCAGCGCTTTCAAAGCCTCCTGATTTTCCCAAGATACTATAATCTTGCCGATATGTTTGGCTTTAGCCATGTATTCAAAGGCGGGAGCTACTTCTGTAATTGGAAATATCTGATGCGGAAGGGAATTAAAATTGCCATCTTTAAAGTGTTGCACTACTTCGTGCCAGGTAGAAATAAAGTCAGGGAGATCGTTTCCCACTTCTATAGCAAAGAACGATAAGCATTTCTCAAAAGGTCGTAGACCTAATTGGCTATTGTTGAGGATATCCCGCTTGCCGAGTTCGAGAAAGCGTCCATAGGGTGCTAGAAGTGAAAAGCTTTTAGTCATGAATTCTCCTGATAGGGAATTCAAAACTACGTCCACACCCTTGCCATCAGTATACTTCATCACTTCATCGGCAAAAGCCAAAGACCTGGAATCCATAACATATTCAATACCCAACGAATGCAGAAATGCTCGTTTTTCCGGGTTGCCTGCTGTGGCGAAGATTTTGGCTCCCACCCACTGGGCTATTTGCACGGCAGCCATTCCAACACCGCCAGCAGCAGCATGAATGAGAACACCCTCGCCTTGGCGAAGCCTAGCTAATTTTATCAAGGCATAGTAAGCCGTAATAAAGGCAACGGGAATTGTTGCTGCCTCTTCTAAACTAAGATGTTCTGGTTTGAGTGCTACCAAAGAAGCAGAAGTGGTTGTGAATTGGTTAAAGCAAGAATCGCCAAACGCCATAACTTCATCTCCTACCTCAAAACCCTTAACGCCTTCTCCCAGAGCGACTATCTTTCCAGAACATTCTCTACCGAACTTGACATCAACATTGGGTGGAACAGGAAGCAGCCCCAACGCTATAAGCACTTCCTTGAAGTTAAGACCAGTCGCGCAGACCTCGATTTCTACCTCACCCAGACCTGGTTTTTGGCGGGTACTAGGTCGGAAAGTCAGGCTATCTAAGATGCCAGGGGAAGCAATCTCCAAAGAGAAGTTTTCGCTTGCAGAAACAGAAGGAATTTTTTGAGGTTTACCATTAGACTGTTCAGCAGTAATTGTGCTAATATCTACTTTCCTCATGATGAATTCTTCAATCTCAACCAGTTCGTTTCCCTGGTTGTCCATGATGGTGATGTTAAATTTTAAAATTCCTTCTCTGAACTGATTATTTTCTGTATATCTGATGTAGCTGTATACTTTGCTTGGCAAAGGTTTTTTTATTTTCAGACTTTTATAGGAAAACGGTAAGTAAACACTTTCGTTTTCAATACTTAGAAAACCCGTGGCATTATCCAATAAAGCAGGATGTAACTTATATGAATTAATATCGGTGGCAAATACTTCGGGCAGTTCCAGAACAATCAACCCCCGAGCTGTTCCTAATTTTGCCTGCTTCAAGTTATTCCATCTAGAACCAAACTCTAGAAATCCTATTTGAAGCTTATGCTCTCCTTCTGGAATGATTATTTCCTTTTGATTACATCTTGCCTCAAGTTCTCTGAGTTCTTGTTTTGCTGATGGTTCTAATTTTATACAAGCTATTTCGCCCTTGGCATGTTCGAGCCATTGCTTTGACCCTGAGTTTGATTGGCTTGTGACCGAAAATTCAAAGCCCTCTCCTTTCTTCTTTAAAAGTGTACGAACTTCTTTTTCTTCATCATCTTCTATTACCAAGGGAGTCAAGAAAAATACTTCCCGAATTTCAATCGTTCCGTTCTGAACATGGTTTTCAAAAGCGGCTAAAGCCATTTCCAAGTAAGCTGTTCCCGGAAGTGTCGCCTTACCCATAGCCCTATGTTCATCTAAAACCCAGTGTTTGATGACGCTAAATTTGCTGATGTATATCTCTTGGTCTTTCTCTTCAACTATACATTGATCGAATAAAGGGTGAGACACTTCTTTTAATTGATATTGGGAAATATCCAAAATTGGTGTTGATTGCTTCATCACCTCTGCTGCCATCCCCTCTTTCTGCCAGGAATCCCAGTTAATCGATACGGTAAATGTGCCATCTCGGTCGCTTTTATGGTGAGCAAAAGCGTCAAGAAAAGCATTAGCAGCAGCATTATATACTTGCCCAAATTTATTTGTAATGGAAGTGATTGATGAAGACAGAACAAAGAAATCTAGTGGAACACCCTTGAGAATTTTATTGAGAATTAGTATGCCTTTTATTTTAGATGCCAGCATACTTTCTGTAATTTCTGGCGTTTTTTGCAAAATCACGCCGTTAGCAGAAACCTCGGCTGCGTAAATTACACCATTGATCTGACCAAATCGCCCTTGGGCGAATGCGATCGCTTGTTGCATCTGCTCAAAATTGCTCACATCGGCGCTGACTACCAAAACTTCTGCACCTAGCTCTTTAAGTTTCTGGATTTCCCGAATCTTGAGGCTTGTGTTATCTTGCTCATCGTAAGTAGCTAGCCATTGTTCCCATTCCTCTGGTAAAGGAAAAGCTAAACCTCCTGTCAGGATCAGCTTGGCTTGTACAGTCTGTGCTAAATGTTGGGCTATGACAAAACCAATGTCTTCAAATCCACCTGTAATAAGATAAACGCCTCCTTCTTTTAACCTTGATATTCCTTGACCAGCTTTCTCCAATCGAATTGGCTCAAAAGTTTGCACCCAACGATGATTTCCACGGTAAGCAATAACCTTCTCAGAACTTAGAGCTTGTAACTCGCAGAGCAACTGCTCCAAAAGTTTCGGCTCAGTCTTAACTCCCAATTGGGGAATAACAACATCAATGCTACGACAGATAATGTTTGAGTATTCTTCCGCAATCACCCTAACGAGTCCGAGTAAAGTCGCCTTCTCTGGACACAGCAACTCTTCCCCCACAACTTCCTGCATATCGTTGGAGACAACCGCGATTTGATATTCATCTGTAGTATGGTGTTTACTAAGTGCTTGGGCTAAAAACAGCAGACTGTAAAATCCTTTTTCCTGAATTTTGTCAACTTCCTCAAGTCTTAATTCTGCGTAACTGTGCGGTGTAATACTCCATAAATGAACAATCGTTTTTGGGCGTTTATTTTGTGCTAAAAGTTCATTGAACAAGGTATCATAATCATCACGTTGTTGAGGATTAAGGATATATACGCGATCGCTCGACTTTGTAAACGCTGACCCAATCTTCACCGTAATCACATCTTGACTCTCAAGTTCAAGTCGTTTTACTAGCTCAAAACCCAAACCGCACTCATCGATAAATACAAGAGTGCAAGCCAAAACTGACTTTTGACTTAGTTGAGGGGCAAGCAGCAGAGAGCGTTTCCAAGATGGGACATAAAACCAGTCGGCTATGTCCAGCTTTTTACCTAGTAGAGGGGTTGTAGGCAATTTCTTTTCACCCGTCTTGAGAGCGTTTACCTGGATTTTGGGTTCAATCCAGTAACGTTGACGCTCAAAAGGATAAGTAGGTAAAGGTATACGATGAGGGCGCTCATGGATATAGAATCCCGACCAATCTACTTGTACTCCAGCAAGCCATAGCTGACCCAATGTATTTAACAATAATGCTACATCCGACTGACTTTCTTGTGCATAGCCCAAGGAAGTTAATACAATTTGCTGGGCTTCTTTATCAGAATGACGACGGGCGAATGCACTCAAAGTCTGCCCTGGGCCAACCTCTAGCAAAATGCGTTCTGGTTCTTTCAACAATTCTTGCATACTCTGAGCAAGGCGAACTGTTTGCCGCAGATGCCTCACCCAATAGTTTGGATCTGTCACCTCTGCTTCTGTAATCCAAGCTCCCGTAAGACTGGATACAAAAGGAATTTTGGGAGGATTCAGTTTGACTTTTTTAACTTCCTCTGTGAATGGCTCTAAGATGGCATCCATCATCACAGAATGAAAGGCATGGGAGGTATCCAGACGCATACACTCGACACCTTGGGAAGCTAGCTGCTTCTCTAATGCCTCTACAGCATCTATGAAACCTGAAACTATGCAAAGAGATGATTCCTTAATCTCAGCTAGAGAGAGTGTTTTGCCTAGCAGGGGTTGAACTTCTTTTTCTGAAAGTGGAATGGCAAGCATAGCACCTTCAGGCACTTGCTGCATGAGTTGTCCCCGCGCAGCTACTAGAGTTAAAGCATCTTCTAATGAAAATACTCCTGCCAGACACGCAGTGACATATTCCCCAAGGCTTTCACCAATCAAAGCCTGGGGATGTATTCCCCACTCCATCCACAATTTTGCTAGGGCGTACTCGATGACAAAGAGCGCTGGTTGAGCAATTGCGGTCTGTTTCAGTTGTTGCGCGGCTTCTTGAGTCCTTTCTGTATTGGGGTAGAGTATATGTCGCAGGTCAAGCCCTAGATGTGGTTGGAGAAACTCTGAGCAGATATCTACCTGCTCTTGAAAAGTTGGCTCTGTCTGGTAGAGATCCAGCGCCATATTTACGTACTGTACTCCTTGCCCTGGAAACATAAACACAACGGGAGGATCTAGGCGATCTTGGTAGACCTGGAAAACCCGTTTCGGATCTTGTGTTTCCAAAATAGCGATCGCATCATTAATATCATGGCAGATTACCATCCGGCGATGGTTGAAAGCCCTGCGACCAACCTGAAGTGTGTAAGCAACGTTCGCTAGGTTAACATTTGAATGCTGCTTTAAGTATGCAATTAGATTCGCAGTGGCAATTTCAAGCGCAGAGATGGTTTTAGCCGAGAGTACCAACAATTGCCAGGGTCTGGATTCTTCCGAATATTTGATCGGTGGAGCTTCTTCAAGAATGACAAAGGCATTGGTTCCACCATAACCCGACGAATTGACTCCAGTCAGACGGGGTGTGCGATCTGCCTTCCATTCACAAATCTTAGTATTGACGTAGAAGGGGCTGTTATTAAAATCGATTTGGGGATTGGCTTGTTCAAAGTGCAGACTAGGTGGGAGCAGCTTGTGTTTAAGCGCTAACGTAGTCTTGATGAGACTTGTTACACCGGCTGCTGCATCTAGATGTCCGATATTGGTTTTCACTGAACCGATCGCACAGAAACCCTTCTTCTGAGTAGTAGTGTGAAAAGCTTTTTTGAGTGCAGTGATTTCAATGAGATCGCCCATAGCTGTTCCGGTTCCATGAGTTTCTATATACGTTATATCTTCGGCATCTACTCCAGCATTTCTCAGGGTTTCTACAATTACCTCCGCCTGACCTTCTACACTAGGGGCAGTGAAATTTACTTTCAAAGAGCCATCGTTATTGACTGCTGAACCCTTGATGACTGCATGAATGCAGTCTCCATCAGCAAGAGCATCCTCTAATCTCTTTAATACGACAATTCCAGCCCCACTGCCGAAAACAGTTCCCTGTGCTTTGGCATCAAAGGCTCGACAGTGCCCATCGGGAGACAACATCCCTCCTTGTTGATATAAATAGCCAGCTTTTTGTGGAACTTTAATTGAAACACCACCAGCTAAAGCCATATCACATTCTTCATTCAACAAACTTTGGCAG
Organism: Nostoc sp. DSM 114160; assembly: GCF_053470305.1. Classification (NCBI taxonomy): domain Bacteria; kingdom Bacillati; phylum Cyanobacteriota; class Cyanophyceae; order Nostocales; family Nostocaceae; genus Nostoc; species Nostoc sp. DSM 114160. Next base: position 1,669,445 of record NZ_JBPFGO010000001.1, read on the forward strand.
GCCAAGTGGACTGCAACCAATGATGTAGAACAGAAGGTTTGGAGAGTAATACTAGGCCCTCTAAGATTTAATTTGTAAGAGACACTTGTAGTTAGGAAAGCTTGACCACTGCCATGTAGAGGTTGTAAAGCTCCATTAACAGGATTTATAGTATCGCGGTTTGGATAAAGGTTTTCTAATAGATAGGTGTTCATATTTGCCCCGGCGTAAACCCCGATCAAACCCTTATAGGTTTCAGGATCGTAGCCAGCGTTTTCAATTGCTTCCCAAGCACACTCCAAGAAGAGGCGATATTGGGGATCTATAACTTCAGCTTCTTTAGGTTCAAAACCAAAAAATGACGCGTCAAACTCCTCTACGTTTTCCAGTATAGATGCGGCTCTAACATAATTAGGATTATTTAACAAGGCAGGATCGATATTTGAAGATACTAAATCACTCTCAGAAAAAAATGAAATTGATTCTACACCGTCCTGTAAATTTTGCCAAAACTCATCAATATTTTTTGCACCTGGAAAGTGACCTGCCATACCCACTACAGCTATATCTAAACCCGCTATATTAGAAAATGTTTCATGGATTTTCATTAGTACCTCTTTGATTAATTTTTTATAGAGCACCCTTCTGTTTCATTCTTTTTTCTCTTCGTCTTTGCCCCCGTCCGCTCCTTTCTTCCATAGGTTTGTCAGCCTGTTCCATATTTAAAGCTTTGCTCAAAGAACTGACTGTTGGACTTTCATAAAGACTGACTACAGGAATTTCTATATGTAATTCTTTACTTAATTGCGAAATAACTTGAACACCTACTAGAGAGTCGCCACCGAGTTCAAAAAAATTGTCGTGGATACCTACTAAGTCAATACCAAGTAGTTTTTGCCAAACATCTGCAATTGTTTGCTCAGTTTTATTTCTAGGAGCAAAATAAGCATTACTTAACTGAGGTCGTTGATGTACGGATTTAGACTGGTTAGCCTTGCCTAAAGATTCCAAAAGAGCTTGGGCATTAAAATTGCGATCGCGTTCAATAATAGTTGCCAAATCTTCAGTCGATACTGCGACTCGAGGGACTGCACTGTTGAGAATATGTTTAAAGACTTTTATCCCTTCCGAAGGTAATAAAGCATCCATTAATAGGGATTGAGCATCAGAAATATCTTGTTTATTAACTAATCGCTTCACCGCCTCTACTGACATCCCAACATCTTGCCAATCAGTCCAGTTAATAGAAACTGTAAATGTCCGATCTCGATTGGTTTTATGATAAGCAAAAGCGTCAAGAAACTCATTGGCAGCACAATAGCCAACTTCACTAAATTTCTTTCTATAAATAATCGAGCTAAGAGATGAACAAAGAATTAAAAAATCTAACTTAACATCTTTCAAAAGGTTATCTAATACTAGTGTACCCTTGACTTTAGGGGCCATAATATTTTCTGTCATCTCTCGCGTTCTTCGAGAAATCACACCTGCATAATCCGCAATTCCTGCACAATGAAGAACACCATTGATTTGGCCAAACTGTTTCTGGATTTTTGCGATCGCTTCTTGCATCTGTTCAAGGTTAGCCACATCAGCGCTCAGTACTAAAACTTCTGCACCTAGTTCTTCAAGTTCCTTTACTTTCAAAATTTTACTACTGATACGATCTTGGCGATCGTTAGTAGCTAGCCATTGTTCCCACTCTTGTCTAGCAGGAAAAGCTGAACGCCCGATCAAAACTAGTTTGGCTTGTACCGCCTTCGCTAGGTGTGACGCTAGAGCAAGTCCAATACCTCCGAGTCCACCTGTGATTAAATACACTCCTCCTTGCCTTAATCGCGATCTTCCTCCCTCTGCTTCTTCCAATCGGACTGGTTCAAAGGTTTGCACCCAGCGATGAAAACCACGATAGGCAACAACTATATCGGAGGATTGTATTTGTAGCTCATTCACCAGCTGATTTACAAGTTTCTCTTGTTGCCAACTTACTTCTTTTGGAATCACAACATCAATGCTACGACAGTTGATATTTGGATATTCTTGAGGAATGATCTTAACAGTTCCTAATAGAGTCGCCTTTTCTGGGCATAGCGGTTCTTCTCCAGTCACTGAGTGTATATTGTTGGAAATGACCGTTATTTGCAGCTCATCTGTAATTCGCTGTTTTCCAAGTGCTTGAGCTAAAAACAGCAGACTATAAAAACCTTTTTCTTGGGCTTCATCAACTCCTGCGATTCCAGATTGAATCCGATCGACAGAAGTCACACTCCATAAATGAACAATCGTTTTTGGGATCTTATCTTGTGCTACGAGATCATTGAGCAGGGCATCATAGTCTTTACGTTGTCTAGGATTAAGGCTATATGCACGCTCATTCAACTTAATAAACTTTGACCCCACCTTCACTATAATTACATCCTGACCATCAAGCTGAAGTCGTTTAACCAGTTCTTCTGCCAAACCGCACTCATCGAGAAACACAAGAGTGCAAGACTTCTGAGCGATCGATTCCTTCTGCTTTAACAGTACAGCAGGTATAGATTGTTTCCATAAAGGTAAATAGAACCAATCGGCAATATCTGGCTTTTTGCCAAATGACACAGGTTTAGCACTGTTGTCCTGTCTGTATTTATAGTCTTCAATCCAATAACTCTGCCGCTCAAAGGGATATGTTGGTAGTGGGAGACGATGACGGTGTTCGTGGGCGTAAAATCCTGACCAATTTACCTGTACTCCATATAACCAGAGTTTGCCGAGTGTGTTCAGTAAAAATCCTATATCTGACTGTTTTTCTTGAGGATGTCGTAATGAACAGAGTGCTGGAGTATCTGAATGCTTTTTAACAAAAGTACACAAGCTGCTTCCTGGCCCCACTTCTAGCATGATGCAATTTGCCTCTTGCTGCAACGCAGAGATGCCGGCTGCAAACTGCACTGTTTGGCGTAAATGTCTTGCCCAGTAATCGGGATCTGTGGCTTCTTCTGCTGTTATCCAAGTTCCTGTGACGTTAGAGATAAAAGGAATCTGCGGCGGATTTAGTTTGACTTTTTTAACTTCTTTGATGAATGGCTCAATCATAGGTTCCATCATCGCAGAATGAAAGGCGTGGGAAGTATGCAAACGCCGACACTCTACACCTAATGCTGTAAGTTGCTTATGAATCGTGTCTACAGCATTATGGGTTCCTGAAACTACGCACAAACGAGGAGCATTGCTGGCGGCTAAAGATAAATTTTCATTTAGTAAAGTTTTTATCTCTGCTTCTGTTTGTGAAACCGAAAGCATAGCACCTGCTGGAAGTTGCTGCATCAGTCGTCCACGGATAGCTACTATTGCCAAAGCATCTTCTAGGGAAAATACACCAGCAAGGCAAGCTGCTACATATTCCCCTATGCTATGACCAATCATTGTTTGGGGAGAAATGCCCCATGAGATCCACAATTTAGCGAGAGCATATTCTATAACAAATAATGCAGGCTGAGTAATATCAGTTTGTTGCAGTTTCTCTGCTGCGGCTTTTGACTCAGACTCGTTGGGATAAATCAGCGATACTCCTGCGGAGTCATTTCGTGAACGCAAATCCAACCCTAGATGGGGTTGCAGCAATTGACAGCACAAATCAATCTGTTGTTGAAAAATCGGTTCAGTTTGGTAAAGTTCTTTAGCCATGTCCACATATTGAGCGCCTTGTCCAGGAAACATGAAGACGATGGGGCGATACTTCTGCGGAGTAACTTCTCTACGAGAGGCTGCGCCAACGTGAATGCCACTTTCAACTAAGCGAGTGAAAACTCGTTCTGGATCTTCTAACTGCAAAGCGCTGACTGCATCCTCGATATCTTCACACACCAGCACGCGACGATGATTGAACTCAGCACGCCCCACTTGCAATGTATAAGCTATATCTGCAAGATTAAGTTCTGGGTGCTGTTGCAGGTGATTAGCCAAATTTGCAGTTGCTGTCTCTAAAGCAGAGCTAGTTTTTGCAGAAACTACCAGCAATTGATACTTTCTCCCCTGCTCCCCTGCCCCTCGGTCACTGAGCGACTTGCCTTGAGCGAAGTCGAAAGGAGCCGTTCGCGCAGCGTCTCGTAGAGAAGGGCTGCTCCCCTGCTCTCCTCCAGGAGCTTCTTCTAAAATAATATGAGCATTAGTCCCACCTATACCCAAGGAACTCACACCAGCACGACGAGGAGTACTTCCTGTTTTCCATTCTGCTAGCTTTGCATTGATATAAAAGGGGCTGTTGGCAAAATCTATCTGGGGATTTGGCTGCTCAAAATTCAAGCTTGCTGGTATCTGCTTGTGTTTCAGGGCTAAAACTGTTTTAATCAGTCCGGCAATCCCAGATGCTGCATCTAGATGACCAATGTTTGTTTTCACTGAACCGACGGCACAAAAGCCTTTTTTGGTGGTACTGCGACAAAAAGCTTGAGAGAGGGCAGCAATTTCAATCGGATCGCCTAAAGCTGTACCAGTACCATGAGCTTCAATATAGTTGATTGTCTCAGGCTCAACTCCCGCCAGCATCATCGCTTCAGCAATCACCTCTGCTTGACCATTGACGCTAGGCGCACTATAGCCAACTTTACCAGAACCATCGTTATTGATTGCTGAACCTTTAATTACAGCATGGATACAATCACCATCTGCTAGAGCATCGCTCAATCGTTTGAGGACAACAACTCCTACACCATTACCAATAGTCGTTCCCTGTGCTTTGGCATCAAAAGCACGACAATGACCATCAGGAGATAGTGTTCCTCCCGATTCATGCAAATAACCTGTTTTCTGGGGTACGTGAATAGAAACTCCACCAGCTAAAGCCATATCACACTGATAATTCAACAAACTTTGACAAGCAAGTGTTGTTGCAACTAATGAGGTGGAACAAGCTGTTTGGATCGTAATACTTGGGCCTGTGAGATTTAATTTGTAAGAAACACGAGTAGTCAGAAAATCTTTATCATTACCAATTAATGTTTGATAACATTGCGCTGATCCTATGGGATCGCGGTTTAAATCTAATGAATAATAGTTATTTAGGCTAGCACCAGCGTAAACTCCGATACGACTATCATATCTATTGGAATCATAGCCAGCATTTTCTAATGCTTCCCAAGCACACTCTAAAAAAATCCGGTTTTGGGGGTTAGTAACTTCTGCTTCTTTGGCATTAAAACTAAAAAATGCAGCGTCAAATAAATCGATATTTTCTAATATGGCACTAGACTTTACATAATTGCGATCGCTGAGTGTAACGGAATCGATACCGTCAGATACTATCTCTTCATTTGTGAAGATAGAAATTGACTCTACACCAGATTGCAAATTCTGCCAAAATTCGTCAATATTTTTAGCACCAGGAAAACGCCCTGCCATCCCAACAATGGCAATGCCTTCTACAGCATCATTATGTATAGTGCTAATCATAAATCTTTTTACCTTGCTTACTCAATTGTTGTTTTTGGCGATTTATAGCCTCAATTTGCTTATTCACGCGATCGCGTGTTCCTGTAAAAGAAAGCTGTCGCTGTTGACTTAAATATTGCGCCAGTGAGTAAATAGTCGGATTCTGAAACATTTCTACAACTGATATGTTTCGCTGCAAAATTGCCCGCAGTTTATAATTAACCTGAATCATCAATAGTGAATGCCCACCAAGATCAAAGAAATTATCATGAATACCCACTCGATCGAGATGTAACACCTCTTGCCAAAGCTGTGCTATCTGCTGTTCCATTTCCGACTGGGGTACTTCATAAGTAGTCGTCAATGTTGGACGCAAGTCTTCTGGTACAGGTAAAGCACGACGGTTTACTTTTCCGTTAGGCAAAAGTGGTAAGGTGTCTAGAAAGATAAAAACACCAGGAACCATATATTCCGGTAACAGTTCTTTGAGATAACTTCGCAGTTCACTAGTTGTAAGTGTTTCGTCTGGTAAAAGAACAATATAAGCCACCAATTGTTGAATACGTGGTTTATCTTCTCGCGCCAAAACTACAATTTTCTGCACTGCTGGATGTTTGAGTAATGCATTCTCAATTTCACCCAACTCAATCCGAAATCCTCTAATCTTAACTTGACGATCGATTCGCCCCAAGTACTCTAAATTTCCATCAAGTAAATAACGAGCTAAATCTCCAGTTTTATATAACCGTGATTCAAGTTTATTATTGAACGGATTAGATATAAACCGCTCTTTTGTTAACTCTGGTCGGTTTAAATAGCCTCTAGCTAAACCAGCACCACCAATATAAATTTCTCCTGGGATACCAATTGGTACTGGTTGTAACTTAGTATCAAGTAAATAAATTTGTGTATTGGCAATTGGACGACCGATAATTACGTTGCTATCTCTATTTACTTGAGCAAACGTGGAATAGGTTGTATCTTCAGACGGACCGTAAAGATTAAAAACTTTCTGAATACGATCGTTTTGATAAATCTGTTCCACAAGTTGATTTTGCAGTGGTTCACCGGCAAGATTAACCGTTCTGACTGAAGGAAGTAAACCATCTACTTGCAGTAATTCTGCAATGATGCTTGGGACTGTATTAACCAAGCTTACCTCAGCAACCAATGAGGGTAAGTGTAAAGCATTTTCTACAAGAATTACTTTACCACCCCAACTGAGAGGAGCAAACAGTTCAAATACTGATAAATCAAAGCAAATAGAGGTTGATGCTAAAACTCCAGCAAGATCGTCATCTGTAAAAACTTCTCTTGACCATGTTAATAAAGCAACACAACTTTCATGGGCGATCGCCACACCTTTTGGTACACCAGTAGAACCCGAAGTATAGATGACATAAGCTAGGTGATTGGATTTTACTTCACTAAACAGATTTTCTCTGCTCTGTTGGGTAAGTAATTGTGAATCTCTATCAATACAGACAATATGCACATTCGATTTGGCAAACAATTCAACTAGATGGCTTTGAGTCAGCAGCACCTTGGTCTGACTATCTTCTACCATGAAAGCTAAGCGTTCCTGGGGATAGGCTGGATCTAGTGGTACATAAGCCCCACCTGCTTTTAAAATAGCTAACAATGCAATCAGCATTTCTGGGCTGCGTTTCATGCAGACACCTACAATTACTTCTGGCTTCACCCCTAGTTTTTGTAAGTAATGTGCTAGTTGATTAGCTTGGTCGTTTAACTCCTGGTAGGTTAATTTTTGGTTTTCAAAAATAACAGCAATATTAGATGGCGTTTTGTTTACCTGTGCTTCAAACAGTTGATGAATACATTTATCTTGTGGGTAATCTGTCTCGGTATTATTCCACTCAACTAATAATTGCTGTACTTCAGATGGTGTCAGGAGTTGCAAGTTTGCGATGCGTTGTTCGGGATTGCTAACTATACTTTCCAATAAAGTCTGGAAATGTACTAGCATTCGAGCGATAGTATCTGCATTAAATAAATCTGTGTTGTACTCACAAGTTGCAACCAACCCTTGCTCGTCATCCTCCATAAATAATGTCAAATCAAACTTTGATGTCCCGTTGTAACCCTCCTGACAAGTAACAGAGACATCTGACAGTCTGGGATTTGATATTGGCACATTCTGAAGAACGAACATTACTTGAAATAGTGGATTGTAACTCAAGTCTCTATTTGGCTGTATTTCTTCTACTAATTTCTCAAAAGGTAAGTCTTGATGAATGTATGCCTCTAAAGCTGTTGACTTTATCCGCGCTAGTAACTCCTGAAAACTCAGGTCGCCAGAAAGGTCTGTACGTAGTACTAAAACATTGACAAAAAAACCTATTAATGATTTAGTTTCTGCTCTGTTACGATTAGCTATTGGCGAACCTACTACAATATCAGTCTGACCAGTGTAACGATACAGCAACGTTTTAAAGGCTGTAAGCAAGGTCATAAACAGAGTTACTCCCAAATGACGGCTCAAATTCTTTAGCTCTTTTGTCAGAGTTTGAGAAAGAACTAGTTTCCCTTGAGCGCCTTTGAATTTTTGAACTGGCGATGTCCGATCGGAAGAAGCAAAGCTTCTACGCGGACGGTCAGTTGGTAAATTTAGTATAGGTAGCTGACCTTGCAACTTTTGTTTCCAATAAGTCAATAAAGATTGAATCCGATCGCAATCAAGCCATTGTCGTTGCCAATTGACATAATCTTGATACTGAATGGGTAATTCAGGAAGCGCCGGGAGTTTGCTCGTGGAGAATGCTTTATATAGTGCAGCTAGTTCTTCGATCAGAATACCGATAGACCAACCATCTGCAATTATATGATGTAGAGTGACAATTAAATGATAATTTTTATCACTTAATTGTAAAACTTTAGCACGCAAAAGCGATTGAGTAGCTAAATCAAATGCCTGCTGTGCAAATTCCGTAGCTAAATGTTGCGCTTCTTGAGGGCGTTCTCTTTCTAAAAATGAACGCAAATCCTCAACCGCCAAAGTTAAAGGTGGCGCTTGATTTATAACTTGGGCTGGTTGTCCATCAACTACTGTAAAGCTCGTCCGTAATACTTCGTGTCGTCTAATTATTTCGTTAAGACTATCTTGTAAAATTGCTAAATTAATGCAGCCTTTTAAGTTAATAACTATAGGAATGTTATATTCAGGACTATCGGGAGTTAGCTGATTAATAAACCATAATCCCTGCTGGCCAAAAGATAGAGGCTGAACGGATGTATTTTTATCTTGTTTGGTAAGGGATATTGACGGTAGTGCATCTGTTGTCAGTTGAGCGAGGATCTTTGTAGCTAGCGATCGCGTACTCATCCCTGCAAAGAAGTCTGCTACCGATACTTCTACCTCTAAATCAATCTCAACCCGGTTTTTCAATTCAAACACTTTTAAAGAATCAAGCCCCAGAACGCTTAATGGTTCATCAGGACTGATATCATCTGGTGCGATCGCCAGTACTCTCGCTTCTTGTTCAATCAGATAGATTTCTAAAAGCCGTTGACATTCCCTTGGAGAAAGCGCTAAAAGTTCGGAACGCTGTAATCGAGTTTCCTCTGTGACAATATTGCTAATTTTAAGAATATTACTGACAACGATATTCAATTCACCATTCTGAAACTGAGCGCGAGTTGCACGACGTTGAATTTTACCGCTAGAAGTTTTGAGAATACTACCTGGTTTAATCAAAACCACAGCATAAACTTGTACTTCATGTTCTTCTGTAACAGCTTGGCGAATTGCAGATATAACTTCTGCTAAATTTGGCTTGGCGCGAAACTTCAATTCTTGGACGATTACCAGCCGTTCTTCGTTGTTAACTTCGACTGTAAATGCTGCGCTAGCACCAGAATTTAAAGATGGATGACTGCGTTCTGCGGTTAATTCTATATCCTGTGGGTAAAGATTTCGACCGCGAATAATAATTAAATCTTTGGCTCTACCTGTAATGAAAAGCTCGTTATTTTGTAAAAACCCTAAATCTCCCGTCCGCAGAAAAGGGCCTACACCTGTATCTGATAGATAAGCATGGAAAGTTTCTGCTGTCTCTTGATAACGATTCCAATAACCTTGGCCAACACTCGGCCCAGATACCCAGATTTCCCCAATTTCATCAGGTTTACAACTACTGAGGGTTTCAGGATTAGCGATCGCCACTTCCAGTTGTGGTATAACTCGACCACAACTGACGAAATGATAGACATTCTCATCCTTAACAGATGATTCAACTACCCGATTCAATTCTAATGCAGGTTTTTGGACTGTCTTGATAATCGGTGATGTTGTCTTCTGCACACCAGAAACCATCAGAGTTGTTTCAGCCATTCCGTAACAAGGGTAGAATGCCTCTTTACGGAAGCCACAATCGGCAAAAGCTGCTGCAAACCGCTCTAGAGTATCATCCCGAATCGGTTCCGCGCCGTTAAATGCCACACTCCAACTACTCAAGTCAAGAGTCTTTTTTTGTTCGGAAGTAATTTTTTGAGTACATAACTCATAAGCAAAATTCGGGCCACCACTGGTTGTCCCTTGGTAATGAGAAATAGCTTGTAACCAACGATAAGGACGTTGGAGAAAGGAAGTTGGAGGGATGATAATGCAAGGAAAACCTCCATACAAAGGTTGCAATATTCCCCCAATCAGACCCATATCATGGTACATCGGCAACCACGTCACGAACTTACTTTCTGGAGAATGCTCCATAAATTGGTAAGTTGTGTCAGCATTGTGCAGTAGGTTTCCATGACTAATCATTACACCCTTTGGTGTCCCTGTAGAACCAGAGGTGTATTGCAGAAAAGCTAAGGTATCTCGATCGATAGAGGGTTCTTGCCAAGCATCTTCTATTCCCAGAGCAAGATTATCAGTAGTTAGCCACTGTAAAGACTCTAAGCCAGTCTTTTCTGACATTAAAGACCGCACTGTAGGCAGGATTTCTGTTGTAGTGAGAGCGATCGCTGCTTGTGCATCTCGAGAAATAGCTTTTATTCTCGGTGTGTTGCGCTGATTTCGAGGGGGATATGCCGTTACAGCCACAACTCCGGCATATAAACAACCGAAAAAAGCAACCAAAAAATCTAGTCCGGCTGGATAAAGTAGTAAGGCGCGTTCTCCAGTCAAACCCAATGCTTGTAATTGAGCAGCTATTCGACGCGATCGCCTATCCAATTCTTGATAGGTTAGCGTTGTTTGTTCTGTTTCCCCATCCAGCAAGAAGGTAAAAGCATCTCTGTTTGGCTGGGTAGAGCTTCTTAAGCGCAGTAAATCAACAAATGTAGAACCACTGCCACAAGCTTCAAGGAACCGATGAGAATATTGATTCATTTTGATTTTCAACTAGATACAACCCTGATACACTGCTGCTCTTTTTCTCGCTCTGACTAGAGAAAAATAAAAAGGAAATCGTTAATTAATTCAGCCAATTACTTAAAATTGTTTAAATCCTAATTAATGATTAGTGATTTTCTGGGAGCAATATCTAGCTTATTGCGAGTAATTTTTATTTATCTTCAGATTACACTAACGAGAATGAGTAGCTTTAGCAATAGACTAAGTATAGAAAGTTAATATCAACAAAAATACATTATATAAGTTTTATTTATGCTCTACTATTTATATCTGTAGATAGATGATAAATCTAAAAACGTCACTGGTAGACTGAAAATTATGGGAAAATAAATATTTCATGACAAAATAAAAATGACCAATACCCGATCTTCAGGTTAAAATTCCACGAGCGATCGCCCGCAACCACCCGACGAAAACTAACTTGTCCTTCATTCCTAATTTTTAGTTCCCAATCCCATTTTCAAGGCAGAAAAGTAGTTTTAGCTGCCAATACAATCTCTGATTATATATCAAGCAAATAAGCAGCTTGAAAATTATTGTTTAGTATCCATAGCTAAATGAAAAAAACTATTAATTATCTTGTGTGTTGCATCGCTTCATAATATGATTCAAATAATTTCAATTTAAATGATAATATTTCTCAGAGATTGCCATTGTGTCTTTAGGTACAACCAAGTAGTGTGATTGAGTGTAAGCGGATAAATGAAGTTAGATAAATTGTTTCAAGGCCTGCTGCTGACAGGTACGGTTGTTCTTTGTATCAGCACTCCTTCTAAAGGCGAGGAAGTACGAGAAGATGTTCAAGGCAAATCTTTTACCCAAGTGATAGGGAAATCTACTTCACCCCAAACAGCACCTGGTAAAGCAAGTAAAAACATTCTCCAACTCAGCGAAATCAAACTTCCCGCAACTAGCGCTCAAATGCTAGTACAGACACCAACACCAACCAACCCCCCAAATTTAGAACAAAGAAGTGGGGATCGAGTTGTACCAATCATAGGAGTTAAAGCCAATCCTACAGACAAAGGTGTGGAGTTGATTTTAGAGACGACTCGTGGGGAAGAACTACAAGTTAAAAATCTCAGTACGGGTAATAATTTTATTGCAGATATACCTGGCGCACAGTTGCGTTTAGCATCGGGAGAAGCTTTTATATTTCGTTCAGAAAAACCACTTGCAGAAATTACTGAGATAACAGTTACAAATGTTGATGCCAATACTGTCCGAGTGACGGTGGTGGGTGAAAAAAGTTTACCCACAGTTGAGTTATTCGATGATAATACAGGGCTGGTGTTTGGTATAAATTCTGCGGCAATAGCAACTTTTCCACCGCAGCAACCCCAAACACCACAAGATCAACAAAAGCCAGCAAGCGAGACACCGCAGCAAGAACCAACAGCACAGCAGGATGAGCCAATTGAGTTGTTGGTGACGGGGGAGCAAGATACGTATAACGCATCAGAAACGTCAACTGCTACTAAAACCGACACGCCATTGCGCGATATTCCCCAATCGATTCAGGTGGTGCCGCGACAGGTGCTAGAAGATCGCAAGGTAAGAAGTTTAAAAGAGGCAGTGGAAACAGTCAGTGGCGTTGTTGATGCAGGAAGCAACTTCGGTGCGCCTTCAGGAGGCAGAATCATCAGAGGATTTGTGCAGCTCGGGAATTTCCGCAATGGCTATCGAGATACAGGTTACAATAATGATAGCTTTTCGCTGACAGGCATTGGGACGATCGAACAAGTAGAGGTTCTCAAAGGCCCCGCTTCAGTTCTATTTGGTGCTGTAGAACCGGGTGGAATCGTCAATGTTATTACCAAACAACCTTTGAGTGAACCCTACTACAGTCTCGGATTTGAAGCGGGGAATTTTGGCTATTATCAGCCCAGCATCGACTTCTCAGGGCCATTAAATGCCGATAAAACTGTACTCTATCGGTTTATTGCTAACTATCAAAATTCGGAGGGGTTTCAAGATTCCGTCAACACAAATATAACCACGATCGCACCCTCAATCAGTTTGAAATTGGGCGATCGAACAGACCTGAATCTATACTATGAATACACTAACTATAATGGATATCCGAATCAGTCTGGTAGTTGGTTTTTCAGTGATGGTAGCTTCCTGCCTCGGAATCTCTTTCTCGGCTATCCTGATTTAACCTTTATTGATGCCAAGACTCAAAAATTTGGCTACATCCTGAATCAAAAGTTGAGCAACAACTGGCAGATTCGTAACAATTTTTCAGTGGCTACTACTAGAACTAGAGACGCATTTGCTGGAGGATTAGATATAGTAGACGATAGTTCGCTAGTAGGTATTAACGCTGAAAGACGTGGATACTCAATAGATAATTATTTTGGACAGATCGACTTGCTGGGAAAGTTTAAGACGGGATCGATTTCGCACCAACTTTTAGTGGGTTTTGATTTTAATCGCAATGTTCAGACTTTTGAGGCTTTGATTTCCGATTCGCCTCTTCCCAATCTAGATATCTTCAACCCAGATTACAATATTTCAAATCCCACATATATTCCAAATTATAGTTTCGATTCATCTACCCAATCTTACGGTGCTTACCTTCAGGATCAAGTTAGTATTTTAGACAATCTAAAGCTATTAATTGGCGGGCGCTTAGATTGGGTTTCACAAAATCAGACAAATAGCGGAATTGATTCTCCCGAACAAAATGATAGTGCTTTCAGCCCCCGAGTTGGGTTGGTGTATCAGCCGAGTAAATCGGTTTCTCTCTACACCAGCTATAGTCAATCTTTTCTTCCTACCTCTGGATTCAATCCTGATAATAGAGCGTTTAAGCCGACCAAAGGAACCCAATATGAAGCAGGCATTAAAACTGATTTTCTAGACGGAAAGCTTTCAACAACATTGGCAGTCTATCAAATCACCAAGACGAATGTTACAATACCGGATCAAAATAACCGTGATTTCCAGATTCAAGTAGGCGAGCAAAGGAGTCGAGGGATTGAGTTAGATGTCGCGGGTGAGATTCTACCAGGGTGGAAAGTGATCGGTTCTTATGCCTATACTGATGCAGAAGTTACCGAGGATATTGATATTTCTGTAGGTAATAAATTGCTGGGTGTGCCAGAAAATCAAGCTAGCCTCTGGACAACTTATGAAATCCAGAAGGGCAATCTCAAAGGTTTGGGATTTGGTTTAGGGCTTTTTTATGTGGGTGAGCGGGCGGCACTTTCAGACAACTCGGTTGAATTACCCAATTACTTGCGTACTGATGCGGCGATTTTCTACCGTAGAGATCGCTTTAACGCTGCGATGAATATTCGTAATCTATTTGATACGGACTATTTCAGTTCTACCTACGGTTACACTTTAGGTCTTGAAAGAGGCGCACCCTTTACAATCATCGGCTCTATTCGTTGGGAGCTTTAACTCGCTGTTGTGTTGGTAATCGGTTGGACAACGTGTTGCAATTATTCTATTGATACTTATCCTCAATGTTTTTACGTCGCTTCATCTATCTACTATTATTAGGAGTTTTGATGTTTGTACTTATTTCGGCTTGTAGCAAGAATCTGAATTATAGTGCTACAAGCTTGAAACAGCCAACGCAAAACTGCCGAAAGGTAGAACATTTGATGGGAAAGACTTGTATCCCTCTGCATCCGCAACGAGTTGTCACACTATGGTCAAGTTTTTTGGCTGATATTTTAGCATTGGGGATTAAACCAATTGCAACGGGATATGATTCTAGTGAGCCTTTTCCAAAATATCTTCGAGACAAAGTAGATGGAGTTGATTTGATTGGAAGCGAAAATGAACCAAACCTCGAAAAGATTTTGCTCCTGAAACCCGACCTAATTTTGGCTCATCCTTATATTCTGAATGTTTATTACAAGCAGATATCTAAGATTTCGCCTACGGTCATAATAGGGCATCCCGATTTACTCACTCGTCGTTGGGATCGAGATTTGCTAGACCTTGGCAAGGTCTTGAATAAAGAAGAAGCTGTCAATCAATTAATGAAAGAATATTGGCAGCGCATTGAAAAACTTAAACAAGCTTTGGGTAATCGCCGTCACCAAATGCAGGTTTCAGTTGCTTCGATAAAACCATTCTCTGGAATTTGGTCTTATGGCGAAAAAAGTCCTGTTGGCAAAGTCCTTAATGATATTGGGCTAAAACGCCCATCCTCACAAAGGGGGGATTTTTTCTATATAGAAAATATTTCTGAAGAGCGTCTGTCTGATATTGATGGTGATGTTCTCTTCTTTTTATCCTGGGGAAGCAAAAGTGCTAAGGAGACTTTAGAAAAGCTCCAACAAAAACCTTTGTGGCGACAACTTAAAGCGGTTCAACGAAATCAAGTTTATTTCGTTGACGGGTTGTCCTGGCATGAAGGCGATATCTTTGCAATCAATACAATAATTGATGATTTTTTTAGATACCTGATCGACCGTCCCAGGTTTTAGCACCTCACTAAATCGCATTGCTCCCCTTGTAGTCTTATTAAAGGATTAAAACTAAATTACCCATAACTACTAAACTGCTTCCTAATATCCATTTTCAAGTTTAATGGTTCTCCTAGAAAAATAGCCGAAAACAATAAATGTGATTTGAATGATAATTTCAGTAGACCGAAAAGTTTTGCGATCGTTAATTGTGACTTAAAGGAAAAGATTGCCGGAAATTAAAAGATAAGCTTGCCGAACCCTGATTCAGACTGGCTTTAAGCATTTTCAACTGAACGTCGAGCTTCCCAAAAAGCATCCACAACTTCCTTTTTCCATAAAACAGAGGGTTTAGCCATAAACTGACGAATATTTTTAAGTGTAGGATTAATACCCTGAGCATAAAGTTGTAGAACAATTTGTTGAACTTCCAAACAACCTGGTTGAATTACTTCCAAGCGACGCAATAAAGTTCCCGACCGTTGTATAGAAAAGTGGCTTAATACCGAAGCGATCGCGGGCAGTAAAAAACCTGCCTCGCTTCATCCCATAAAATAAATGCGAATTCACCCCGCAAATATTGCAAACATTCGATGCTAAATTTTTCATAAAGATGAAGTACAATTTCGCTGTCAGAATGGGTACTAAATCGATGACCCAAGTTTTTTAACTGATGCTTTCTAACTTACAACCAGCTGGTATCAGAGGTAATTGGCGATCGCTTTGGGGCATCTTTGGCATTAATAGCGATCGCTTCCTCAAAACTATTTTATCCCAGTTGCTGGTAGCCAACCCAGTCCAGAAGCTTTGCTTGTTGGTTGTCTATTTGGCGATCGCTGTTCCTTCGCTGAAAATCCAAACGGTATGAGTCATTAAATTTTGAATTTTAGATTTTCCTTCAATTCAAAGTCTAAAATTCAAAATGATTTTACCGTAAACGTCCCGATCGCAATGTACTAACAATTAACCACAAACCCAATAAACTAGCGACGGCAAACAGGGTGGTGCTTAAAAAAGATAGCTGTGTTGTCTGCGCTTTGGTAGAAATAATTGCTGCACCCATAATCAGTGAACCCACTAATATACTATAAGATAGTCGGTTCGCTGCATCGTCCATCGTGCGCCGCACACCATCTAATCCTCGCAGCGATAAATTCCACTGTAAGGTTTCTGATGTAACTCGGTCTAATAACAGTTCAATTTGGCGGGGTGATTGGAGAGAGAGACTTTTAATATCTAAGGCTGTTCGTAATAGCGATCGCACTGGATTATCGCCCAGTAATTGCCGACGAAACAAGTCTGTAATTAATGGTTTGACTTCATCAAAAAAGTTAAGCTCTGGGTTGAATGTCCGCGCTACACCCTCTAAATTCGCTAGGGTTTTGGCATACAAACCCATATTACTAGGCAACCTAATTTTATTGTTGCGGGCAACTTGTAAAACTTCATAAATTATCTGACTGAAGTTTATTTGTGTGAGGCTGACATTGTGATACTTTCGCAACATGCGATCGTAATCATTTTCTAACCGCGACAAAATCACTGGTTGAGCAGAATCTGATAGCTGTAAAGTTAACTGAGCGCACCTTTGAGCATCTAAATCAACGATCGCTAACAACATCTCTGTTAATATCTGCTGTGTTCGGGGATCGAGTCTTCCCACCATGCCACAATCTAAGAGGGCAACACGACCATCTTTGAGATAAAACAAGTTTCCTGGATGGGGATCGGCGTGAAAAAAGCCATCAATATATAATTGCTGGAAAAATACTCGAAATAACAAAGTAGTTATTTCTTTACGCTTTTCGGCAGGATCTTTAACATTGGGGTCACTATTCAAATCCGCCTCCAAGAACGGTATCCCATCCAGCCATTCCATTACCAGTAACTTTGGTGTGGTCAATTCCCAGTTAATTTCCGCAACCACTATTTGTGTGGGATCGTACCAGCGACTCTGAGATAAGTTGCGCCGCAGTTGGTCTGTAAAACCCGCTTCCCGCGTAAAATCCAATTCGGCTTCTAAGGCTTTGGTAAATTCTTCGGCGATGGATTTGATTTCGTAGGTTTGCCCAAAATCAGTCCGCGCCACTAAATCGGCAATACCTTGAATTAAAGCAATATCTTGACCAATAGTAATATCAATTCCTGGACGTTGCACTTTGAGAGCGACTTCTCGACCGTCTGCTAGTGTAGCTCGATGTGTTTGAGCAATCGATCCTGCGGCTACGGGGATCGGGTTAACTGTGCTGAAGGTTTCTGCTAATGGACGTTTTAATTCTTTGCGGAGAATTATTTCTATCTCTGACCAAGGAACTGGTGGTACTTCATCTTGTAGAGTTGACAATTCCTCAATATAGGAAGCGCTCAGTAAGTCAGGGCGGGTAGACATTAACTGACCAAGTTTGACGTAAACTGGGCCCAAGTCTACCAGAATATTTTTTAAAACCGCAGGTGTCGGCAGCTGCGGTTCATCAGCTTTGCCACCAGTAAGTAACCTTCGCATATAGTCCCAGCCATTGCGAAGGAAGACTTCCAGGATTTCTCGTTGACGGGGAACAGTTTGGGTGAGGAACATTTTTATAAAAAACTCAAAGAGGCAGAGAAGTTAAAGAGGTAGGCAGCAGGGAATGACAATACAACGGAAATCGGCTCTAGTTTTGGTGCTTGTTAAAGTGTTGCTAGCTGCCGCACATTCTTGCAATCTTTTTATGGATGATTGTACGGCTTGGTGGAGCTTCTGTTCGTTCAGCATCCGTTTGACGTAACTAGAGCAGGAATCTCCACCGTGTAATAAGCGATGGGAACAAGAAAATCCTTTGGACGGAGAAATGTATTTTTGATAGGCAGTAATAGAATCGATTGCTATTGTCTTGGCCAGAGGCTCAAAGCTAATAATGTCCATAACTGTCAGATAAAATAACGGACAGTCAAGTTATAATGGGAAAACAGACTTTTTCGCCTCTGCCAAGGGTTCTAACTTTTATAGCAGGTCGGTAAATCGGGAATCGCTTTGGATAATTTTAAGGATCTGCTTGATTTCCTGGGTACGTTCTTTTTTGACAACGAGGGTGACATTGCGATCGCGCACAATCACCACATCCTCTAAACCAATAGTAACAACTACATCTTCTGGATTTGAGGCGTAAATAATCGCCCCTTGCGTATCTAAACCTACGTGAGTAGCAAGTTCTACATTGGGAGTCTCTTCCGTTTTCAGTAAGCGTTCGATCGCATTCCAATCTCCTAAATCATCCCAACCAAAATCAACTGGCAAAACGTATGCTAGAGTTGTCTTTTCCATTAACGCATAGTCTATACTCTTCTTAGGCAACTGGGGATAGATATCAGGGCCATGTTGTTCTAAAGGTTCGATAATTTCTGGAGCATGGGTATGTAGTTCCTTGAGAACAACCCCTGCCCGAAAAACGAACATTCCACTATTCCAGCTAAAACGTCCCGTAGATAAAAAAGTTTCTGCCGTTTCCCGGTCGGGCTTTTCAGTAAAACGATTCACGTGATAAGCTGGCAACTCATTAAAGTTACCTATTTTTTCACCTTGTTCAATGTAGCCGTAACCAGTTGATGGAAAAGTAGGCTTGATCCCCAGTGTAACGATCGCTGCTGTGCTTGTTGCCAGTTGCGTAGCTGCATTTAATGTGTGTGCAAACGCCTCTTGGTCAGCAATCCAGTGGTCAGCAGGGAAAAAGCCAATCACAGCGTCTTCACCATAGCGCTGTTTGATTTCTAAACTTGTCCAAGCAACGGCTGCGGCAGTGTCTCTACCTTCCGACTCAATCAGTAAGTTTTCAACTGGTAGATCGGGTAGTTGTTGTCTTATGCCTTCAGCTATCTGACTAGAAGTGATGACCCACAGGGAATCCCACCTGCCACCGAGTTTAATCAATCGATCGGCGGTTGCTTGTAATAGACTTCTAGAGCTACCATCAAGACTTAAAAATTGCTTGGGTCGGTCTTTGCGGCTTAGGGGCCAAAAACGTTCACCTTTGCCACCAGCTAGGATTACGGGGAACAATAAAGTATTCATGTTGTCATACACGCCTACCGAAGAACATTACAAGTTTACAGTGAGCTTTTCCACTGGCAATATTTGTAGCTTGGATTAACATACTTTTAGGGAGTGGTTGAGTGGGGAGATAATTGTGATAAAACAAGTCGAATGGTCGGAAAATCCGGTTACGTCTGGGCAAGTAGTATTTGAAAGTGACGTGGGATCGTCGCAAATTCAACGGACAGAAAATCAAGTAACACCAGCACCAGTAGCCGACTCAGAGGAAGAGCAGGTCGAACTAAACCAGCCAGCGAATTCGAACCGTAGCGTCATCGAATCTGTGGGCGCGTTTCCGAATCAGCTTTCTGAGAGACTGGGCTTAACCATGCCTCGATGGCTGTTATGGTTTATGACGGTTGTCATTGGCATCATTTTATCTGGGCTGCTGGTGTCAACGTTAGCGCTGTGGACTCCTTTATGGAGCAATCTAGATCGAACAGATGACGATTTAGGAACTGCTGCTAAAGACGAAGTAAAAATCCCATTACCAGGGGAGTTATGGGGTCAACTCTCCCAGTACAAGCTTTCACGTCCGATGAATATTTTAATCATGGGGATTGAACCAGTCAGCGGTACCGTTGATGGCTCACCAGAAAGCTTTGCCGGGAAAAGCGACTCCATGCTGCTGGTACGACTTAACCCTAGTGAAAAATCTGTAAGAGTGCTTTCCATTCCCAGAGATACAATGATCGCCATCCCCGAAAAGGGAGAAAAGGGATTAACTAAGGTATCTGATGCCAATGCCAAAGGCGGCCCAGTCTTGGCTGCACGGGTAGTTAGCCGTACCTTAAACAACGCCCCAATCGATCGTTATATCCGTATTTCTACGAGCGGCTTGCGGCAGTTAGTCGATCAGTTAGGCGGTGTAGAAGTCTTTGTTCCTCAATCAATGGAATATAAAGACTCCAGCAGTCGGCTATCGATTAATTTAGTCAGTGGCTGGCAAACCCTGAATGGCGAACAAGCAGAACAGTTTGCCCGATTCCGCGAACCAGGTTTAGGAGATTTGCCGAGAGTCCAGCGTCAGCAAGCACTTGTAGCAGCCTTGTTGCAACGCTTAAATAGTCCCACCATCTTACCCAGGTTGCCTCAATTAACTCGCCTAATGCGAAAATATTTTGATACCAACCTGAAGATGGAAGAAATGATGGCGTTGGTCAATTTCGGACTTAACCTAGATCGAGATAATTTCCAAATGACTGTGTTGCCTGGTACCTTTAGCCGTTTTAGCAAAGACCCCGATAGCTATTGGCTGAATATGACTGGACAACAGAGCCTGTTGAATGATTATGTTGGGGTAAATATACCTGGTCTAAAGCCAGATATGCGTCAGGTTCCTAACCTCAAAATTGCTATTCAAAATGCTTCAAATCAACCTCAGCTAACTGAAAAAGTTATTGCTTATCTTAAACAGAAAGGCTTTAATAATATTTACAAAGTGCCTGATTGGCCGGATACCCAACGTCAAACTCAGATTATTGTCCAAAAAGGCAACCGACGAGTTGGGGTTGATTTGCAAAAAGTCTTAGGCTTGGGTCAAATCGAGGTAGCGGCGATTGGTGATTTAGAATCCGATCTGACAATCCGCATTGGTAAAGATTGGAAATAGCTAAGAGTCATTAGTCATTAGTCATTGGTCATTGGTCAAATGACAAAGCGCAAAATCTGAGCGGGGGTTTCCTCCGCTCAGAACTTTGTAAGATAGAACTAATGACAAAGGACTACTGAGAAATAATAAAGTTATGAAAAAGATTTTACTGCGCTTTTTGGGTTTGATTGTAATTTTGCTACTAGCCTTTGGGTGGATAATACTTAATCCCAAACCAGCTTTTGCTCAGATAAACACAATCAATTACAACAATATAAATTTAGAAAATCGTGACTTTTCTCATGCTGATTTGGCAGGTGTAACTTTTGTTGCAGCAGAAATGCGGGGGACAAATTTTCAAGGAGCAAATTTAACCAACGCAATTCTGACTAAAGGAGTTTTATTAAAGGCAAATTTGGAAGATGCGAACTTGAGCGGCGCTTTAGTCGATCGCGCCACTATGGATGGTGCTAACCTGAAAAATGCCATCTTTACTGAAGCAACTTTGACCCGCAGCCGCTTTTATGATGCTGATGTCACTGGTGCTGATTTTACCGATGCTTTAATTGACCGCTATCAAGTGTCGCTGCTGTGTGAAAGAGCCGATGGCGTAAATCCAGCTACGGGTGTGTCAACGCGAGATAGTTTGGGTTGTAGGTAAAGAATCTCCGCGTTGAGCATAAAATAGAGAGATTTTATCGGAAATATGGAAAATAAAGCTTCTTTATTAGATTATGTATTATTAATTACTAATTTGATTTTATTTTGGTATTTACTCAGAGGGAAAAATCTAAAAATCCATGAGCAAACACAAAATAAACTTAATTTTACTATTCAACCGAAGTTGCTTCGATTTATTGGGTTATTTATTGGACAAGTAGGGATAATTTTATTATTTGCTATTTTCGCGATCGTACCAGTTACACAACTTAGTTGTTACCGTGTTTCGCAAAATTTACAAGCTTCCACTATTGAGCAAAAGCCATCAAGAATTATATGTAAACTGCGAGAATTTGATTTTTTTGGTAATCAAAAAAACCAAAAACAAATATCTGGATTAATTGGAACTCGTTTAGAAAAACAAACTAAAACTGATAAAGAGGGAAAAATTTTATATACATATCGAGTTCAATTATTAACTAACACAGAAACTATTCCACTTACACGAATTGCTTACAGCGATTATTTTTCCGAAGAAGCAGAGTTGATAATATTAAAAATTAAAAACTTTTTAGCACAACCTTTAGAAAAAAGTTTAGTAGTTAAGCAAGATGATACTTTAAAAGGCTATACTGCAATTGGCGTAACCCTATTTTGGTTTTTATTAGGTTTATTCATAATAGCGACAGGTTCATTTATAAACTGTAACTTTGATAAAGAATCAAATAGTTTAACTCTCAGCCGCTATAGATGGTTTGGGACATTGGGAAAAGCAGTTTTTCTCTACTCGTTGAATGAAATTGTCGAGATTAAAGTTGAAAGCTCTTCTAGCGAAGATGGCTTTGTTTATCGAGTTAGCTTAACGTTAATATCTGGTGAAAGCGTATCTTTAAGTGGGTGCTATAGTTCTGGGTTTGAAGAGAAACAAGAAATAGTTAAGACGATCAAAAGTTTTCTCGCTTCAAATTAGTAGATTTTTATACTAATTCTGCCACTTTCTCAACATCAACTCTGCGATCGCATCCCAAAAAATGATCCTAAACTCTAAATAAAATAAATTATTATATTGATTCAGGTGGTGTTGCATTAGTCTGTTATGATGCCTTTAGGGAACGGAGGAAACCTTTACTTATCCTGGTTCCCCTATTTAAAATTGACTGAGATTGTCAAAAATCAGTAGTCTCTAATTATCAATGGGAATTTCAATTAAAAACTCTGTTCCTTCTCCTGGTTTAGACGAACATTTCATCTGACCATGATGTTTCTCAGCTACTATTTGATAGCTAATAGACAATCCTAACCCCGTACCCTTACCTGGTGCTTTGGTAGTGAAGAAGGGATCGAATATATGCGATCGCACCTCTTCTGGAATCCCAAGACCATTATCAGCTATTCTGATTACAACCTGATTATTAATGACTTGCGTATTAATCCAGATAGTCAAGGGTATTCTCGGACACGTTTGTAATAAGCTCAAATACCTTTGCTGTATAGTGTTAAACTTTTCCTCTAATGCATCAATACTGTTACTCAAAAGATTCATAAACACTTGGTTTAATTGTGCGGGATAGCATTCAAGCAAAGGTAAACTATTATATTGTTTAATAATCTCAATTGCTGGGCGATCGTTATTATTTTTGAGGCGATGCCCTAAAATTAACAAAGTACTATCCAACCCTTCATGAATATCTACTGGCTTCAATTCAGCCTCATCTGTACGAGAGAAGTTTCGCAGTGATAGCACAATATCACAAATCCGCTCTGTTCCTACTTTCATAGACTCAAGGGTTTTCGGTAAATCTTCGATGATAAAGTCTAAATCACTCTTGTTGATTTGCTCTTGGATAGTTGGCAATATTGAAGAGTGTTGACGGTAAAGATTCACTACCTTGAGCAGTTCTTGAGTATATTCATTTAAATGAATAAGATTGCCAAAAATAAAACTGATAGGATTGTTGATTTCATGGGCAACTCCAGCAAGTAGTTGTCCTAATCCTGCCATTTTTTCACCCTGAATTAACCTAGTCTGAGTTTGTTTTAATTCTTGCAGAGTCTGAGTAAGTTCTAAAGTTTGACGTTTAGTTTGTTCGAGTAATTCTGCTTGCTGAATCGCAATTCCTAATTGCACCCCAACTTGAGCCAGTAAATTAATTTCCTCTTCTTTCCAATAACGTGGTTGCGAATTTTGATAAGCAACTAATAATCCCCATAATTTTTCACCTTCCCGAATCGGTACAAAGGTTTCGTTACGCGGAAGTTCGTTATCGTCGTCTGTATCCTCAAAAGTTTCTATAATCGTTGGTTGGGTTTGTGCAAGTGGTTTCCAACCATCTTTAAAGGAATCTGCTACAAATTTACCGCTCCAATCCGGGTTGAAACGGTAGATTGCAATTCGCTCGACTTCGAGTAACTCTCGCACAGCGTGAGTAGTAGTTCTAAAAATAGTTTTAATATCGAGTGACTGGCGGATTTTATCAATAGTTGCAGCCAGTAGTTCTTGGCGTTCCATTGATTTTTCGCGTTCAGTGGCTTCTGCTAACTGGATAACTTGCATTTGAACTTGTTTTAAATAAGAATCCTGTTTTAATGCAACTCCTAATTGCTCGGCTATTTGACTGGTAAATTCAATTTCAGAGGGTTGCCAGTAGCGAGGAGCAGTGCATTGGTGAATACACAGCAATCCCCAAAGTTCACCTTTTTTTAATAGAGGTGCGACCAGATTTGCCCGTACTTGAAATTTTTCTAAGATTTGGACGTAGCAACCGGGGAACTTTCCTTGATAAATATCAGCGATCGCATTTACTCGACCTTGAGCATAAAGAGGTGCAAAGTTTTCTCCGAAACAATAGTCATAAACTTTTTCTGCCATTACCGAGTTACACTCAGGCACAAAATCTTCAGAAATAAATTCTCCTTCCCAATCTTTTTGCGGGTCAAAACGAAAAACTGCCACTCGGGTCTGCTTGCAGCATTTGCCGAACCTCAGTGACAGTAGTTTGGAAGATTGTATCTAAATCTAGAGACTCCCTAATCCGAGTAATCACGCTAGTTAATGTTTTTTGTTGCTCTGCTTGGTACTGAGCGTATGCCAGCAACTTATGGTGTCGCACTGCTACACCGATTTGTGTGCCGATTTTGGTCAGTGATTCGACTTCATGAGATTGCCACTCTCTCGGTGAGGCATTTTGATAGGCAGCGATGACTCCCCAAAGTTGATCTCCTTGGAGAATCGGGGCAGTAGCAAAGGCTTTTGCTTGGAATTGCTCCAACAGAGCCACATGGCAGTTTGTTAATCCAGCTTGGTAAATATCATTAACTATAAAAGTCTGGTTGCGAACGTAACGCCCGCCTTGCGTCTGTTGTAAATAACTATCAGCGATCGTAGGCAGAAGACCAACTAAAGGAGTCCAACCTTCAGCAAATGATTCAGCAACAAAGTTACCACTCCAATCGGGATTGAAGCTAAAGATGGCAACTCGGTCAGCTTGCAACAGCTTACGTATTTCTTGAGTTGTGGTTTTAAAGATAGTTTCAATATCAAGGGGTGAGCGAATTTCATCGACAATTTTAGCTATTACTTGGTCGCGCTGAACTGCTTGAGCCAATTTTGCAGCTTGCAATTTGACTTCATGAAGATGCTTTGCTTGTTGAATCGCAACAATAAGATGGTCAGCAATTTGACGAATAAACTCAATTTCCGATTCTTTCCATTCACGAGTCTCACTGCACTGATGAATGCAAAGCAATCCCCACAGTTCCTGCTTCCGTGATAGAGGGACAACGAGGTTGGCCTGCACCTGAAATTTGCTCAAAATTTCCAGATGACAATCACTTAGTCCCGCATTGTAAATATCTGCTACTGCTTGCACTCTACCTTGTTGATAACTAGAAGCAAATTGTTCTCCAAAGCAGCGGTCATAAACTTTTATTGCCATTGCTGAGTTCCAGCCAGCTGCAACATCTTCAGAAATAAATTCTCCCTGCCAGTTTTGTTCGCGGTCGAACTGGAAGACTGCTACTCGGTCGGCATTAAGCAACTGACGCACTTGTGTAACGGTCGTCTGAAAAATTTTTTCTAAGTCAAGAGATTCCCGAATTCGGACAATGACACTCGCCAGAGCTTTTTGTTGCTCTAGTTGCTCTTGAAGTTGAATGCTTGATAAAAGAAGTTGATTTTCTGTGAAATTTGAATTGGGTTCCATTGCTCTGGATTATCTCGTTTTTTATACAAAGGTTCCTCACACCAAACTTCATGGGGTTAACAAGTGTCAAAAATATGACAAACTGCAAGGTTTTACAGTCTTCAACTGGCCACGTCCAGGATTCACCAATTTCAGATGGATAGCAACTTGTTGGGGTAGGGACGAATGGGCGCTTTGGGACTGAGTATTGGGTACTAGGAAATAAAATATGAGTAAGATTTATTTGGGATTCAAATCTCGCCCGATATCCAGTCCCTAGTCTCCAATCCCCAATCCCTAGTTCAACTATTTCCCAGAAGATGGTTATTGTTATAGTTCCCCTTTCTCGATCTATCCTTGTAATGGATTAAAAAATAATTTTGGCTTGTACCCAATAGAGGAGATAACTAAGTACGCAATTGTGTAAACTCGTCATCAATTGAGAGTTTAATTTAAAACACAAAGGAGCGCAAAGTTTATTTGGGTATATTCACTACAAACTTAAAGCTTGGCTGTCACTAAGTTATTGTTGTCGGGGCAAATCAGAAAATCGGTCTGACCCCTTTGAAATTGCGATCTAACTAACTTGTAATTCGCTGTATTATCGCAATTCAGGAATTTAATTTTGAGCGTCGGCAAGCATTTACCGTAGACATCGCTTTGTCTTTGCCGTTGGCGTAGCCCGCATTTGGAAGGGGCAGAGGGGCATTGGGCGTTAGGAGTGCTGAGTGCTGAGTAATGAGTAATGAGTAATGAGTAATGAGTTAGGAGTGCTGAGTAATCAATAATGAGTAATGAGTTAGAGTTATT
Organism: Nostoc sp. DSM 114160; assembly: GCF_053470305.1. NCBI lineage: Bacteria > Bacillati > Cyanobacteriota > Cyanophyceae > Nostocales > Nostocaceae > Nostoc > Nostoc sp. DSM 114160. Next base: position 1,695,948 of record NZ_JBPFGO010000001.1, read on the forward strand.
CTCCCCCTGCCCCCTGCCCCCTGCCCCCTGCCCCCTGCTCCCTGCTCCCCTGCTCCCCATCTCCCCTGCTCCCCTGCACAAGCACAGGCTTTGAGTATCGGTGAGAAATCCGGGGTAGGCATTTAAAATTACTAATTTGTCAAAATTTACCTGACAGACTGCAAAATTTCAGGTTAAATGTTTTAAAGTATGCACTCTGCAAGAGTTGTCGGGTATTATTCGTGACACAACAAGATCAAAAACACTCTCGTTCTTTCGCTGGAATTGCTGGCATTGTTGCCGCAGCCACATTAATTAGTAAAGTCTTCGGTTTAGTGCGGCAGCAAGCGATCGCTGCCGCATTTGGTGTTGGTGCTGCTGCTACCGCCTATAGTTATGCCTATATTATTCCTGGCTTTCTATTAATCTTACTTGGTGGCGTAAATGGGCCATTACACAGTGCGATCGTCAGCGTTTTAGCCAAGCGTCGGCGAGAAGAAGCGGCTCCCCTAGTGGAAACCGTAACAACGCTGGTAGCTGGATTGCTGTTGCTGTTGACAGTGGCTCAAGTTTTATTTGCGGATGCGATCGTTGATTTAGTCGGTCATGGTTTGCAAGAAACAACCAGAGCGATCGCTATTCAACAACTCCGCATTATGGCACCAATGGCTTTATTTGCCGGTTTAATTGGCATTGGCTTTGGTACTCTCAATACAGCCAATCAATATTGGTTACTCTCCATTAGCCCTTTATTATCAAGTATTACCGTTGTTGGCGGTATTGCAATCTTGGCGATGCAACTGGGCAAGGACATTATTAAACCGGAGTACGCTTTAATCGGGGGAATGGTCTTAGCTTGGGGAACCTTGGCAGGAGCGATTCTCCAGTGGGTAGTGCAGCTAATTGTCCAGTGGCGATTAGGATTAGGCACATTACGCCTACGGTTTGATTTTAAATCTCCAGGCGTTCAAGAAGTTATCAAAATTATGACTCCGGCAACAGTTTCTTCTGGAATGATGCCAATTAATGTTGCCACTGACCTTTATTTTGCTAGTCCTATCCCTGGCGCGGCGGCGGGATTTAACTATGCCAATCTATTAGTCCAAACTCCCTTGGGGATTATTTCTAATATCATTTTACTGCCTTTATTACCGATATTTGCTAAACTATCTAGCCCCGAAAATTGGCAGGATTTAAAATTACGGATTCGCCAAGGACTCCTACTCACTGCTTTTACCATGCTACCGTTAGGGGCGTTGATGGTGGCGCTATCTGTACCCATTGTACAGGTGGTATATGAACGCGGTGCTTTCAAGCCAGAAGCCACACAGCTAGTTTCGTCCTTGCTAGTGGCTTACGGAATTGGGATGTTTGTCTATTTGGGGCGTGATGTTTTGGTGCGGGTATTCTATGCTTTAGGCGATGGACAGACACCTTTTCGCATCAGTATTTTTAACATCTTGCTCAACATTATATTAGATTGGTTTTTCGTTAAACCTTTTGGCGCTCCCGGTTTGGTATTAGCAACGGTGGGTGTAAATTGTAGCTCAATGTTAATGCTGTTATGGTTGCTCGATCGCAAACTCAATGGTTTACCTTGGCGCGAGTGGAGTTTGCCGATTCTGGGTTTGGCTGGTGGTAGCGTAGTTGCTGGGGTAGCAAGCTATGGGACTTTGCTTGGTTCTCAGCACTTGTTAGGTAAAACGGGTTTACTGATTATAGTGTTGCAATTGTGTATATCTGGTTTCGTGGGAATTGCGGTGTTTGCGGCGATCGCTTCCTGGCTGAAAATACCAGAGGTAAATATTTTTATCTCTCGTCTACGTCAGCGCTTTTTAAAGAAATAACCGTTATCTAAATAGAATTCAGGAGTCAGGAATCAGAATTCAGCATCAACTTAGAGTCAGATAAAGCGGATAGCGCTGCGTAAAGACAAGAGGGTGGTGGATCTGAATCTTCCATTTTCTTGTTCTGACTTCTGAATTCTTCAATCAAATATTTCAGTTGTTACACCATTTCACGAAATAATTGATACAAATGATTTGTCTCTAATTCTTTCCCCCTGCCCCCTGCTCCCTGCTCCCCTGCTGCCTATTTGTATCAAATTTAAAGTGAAACGATATTACACCCAGATGGGTGAGAAATAATTCAGCCACTTGGGTGAACCAGGTGCGTGAGGTTACATTTTGTAAAAAAAGAGATTCTAGTACTAGAGAACATTGATTTTACCTAACTCTAGTGAGAATAACTTTATGAAACTGACAAAATTAGCTGCCTCTTTCCTTACTGTTGCTTCCATTGTCCTCTCAGCCGGCATTGCATCTGCTCAAACAGCAGGTACTAACGGTACTAACGGTAATTACATCGGTGCTGGTGTTGCTGTTGGTGCAACTAGTGGCGGACAAGGAAACGATGAAGCACAAATTGGTGGTAATATTCAAGGACGATACGCCGTACCCAATGCGCCTGTTTCACTGCGGGGTTCTGTGTTGTATGGTGGTGATGCTGCTGCAATTATGCCCATAGTCACTTATGATGCGCCCATCGCCAAAAATACTAACGTTTACTTCGGTGGTGGTTATTCCTTTGTAACTGACGAAGGTCAAAAAACTCCATTGGGCAATCGGAATTCACCTGTAGTTACCCTTGGTGTTGAATCAGAAGTTAGCAAAAATGTCATTGCCTACGGCGATACTAAATGGGGTATTGACGCCTACAGAAATAGTGATGCTGATGCTGTCAGCTTCCAAGCCGGATTAGGCTATCGCTTTTAGTAATTACAAGCTAGAAAACAGCCTATTCACAAGCTAAAGCAATGCTGTTTACCAGCCGTAATCGGAATTCATTCTTTCATACCTGAGTATTCTATTCAGGTATGAATAGTTTTTATTGATGATTTTGATAAAAAATGATATTGGCTAGTATTGATAGTTTCTTTTAAAGTGAAATGAGTAATTGAGAATACACGTATAAGATATTACTCATGAAAAAGATTAATCCCACTCCAGAAATAGTTGGTGAAACAACTGACGTAGAATCTTGGCTGATGCGAGCCGGGCTAAGATTTTCCGACTTAGGTAACGATGCTGCAAGTATTGCAATCCGCAAGCAATGGCGAGAATACCAAGCCGCAGTTCACAAATGCTGTGTAACCCTACATCAACCACCATCACACGTTCAACTAAGCGGCGACTATGCCAGCTTGAGAATACCTGGTGGCAATACGGTTCGGATAAGCATTGTAAACTCAGAATTGCATTTGGGAAAAGGTTAAAGGGTAAGGGTTAAAGGTTTTTTCTTTTCCTTTCCCCTTTCCCCTTTCCCCTTTCCCCTTATCCCCTTATCCCCAGAGGGGGCCCCACCTTCCCCTTTAACCGAACCGTATTGTACCTGGTGGCACATCAACCAATTGTGCGATCGCCTGTCGAATCGTCCCTAGTCCCTTAAACTAATAATCCTGTTGCACGCCGTTTACTACTGGCTTAACTTGCGAAAATGGATCGGTGCCGCCACCCCAGTTAAAATCACTAATTCGGATGCTGAAGCCGCCTAACTCCAGCACCGGATTGTAACGTAAGGTAATGCCATAGGTGCGACGGCTATATTCCAAAATGTAATCGGTGCTAGTTTCTTTACCAGTATCCAAGTTAACAGATGTTTGGAAGCCTAAGCGAAAAGGGCCGTAGATTTGCTGTGATATTCCAGCAGTCAATACTTGGTTATCAACGGAGCGGTCGAACAAAAAGGGTGATAATCCGCTATTTAAGCCTTGAGAGTAACTGACATTAAAGGCGGTATAGTCGAAAAAAGGTCGGGAAAAATGACCAATTTGCCCTTGTAAGCCAATTGTACCAATTAGTGTGCTTTGGTTATCACCATTGGTGTAATAACTGGTAGTACCTGTAAGGCTAGCGATCGCTAGCAAGTAAGGAACTACAGGGGTAGCGGTGTATCGTAACCCCTCACTGGCAGTGGGTGGTAATGGTTTTCCCTGCCACAGCAACAGCCCTTTACTAAGGGTAGCACTGGCTTGTAAACGACCCAGTGAAATGCGATCGTTTTCCCGCACTGGTTCTAGCAAGTCTGGGCGATCGGTGTTGGCATCAATATACTGGGCACTTGCCTGATAGTTGAGGTTGATGCCACTTTTTCCTAAAGGAATTACCGGAGAGCTAATAATGCCGCCAAAACTGCTCTGGACAGTTTGAAAACCTAAAGTACCGTTGTAGAGACGATCGCGGTAGTTATATTGCACATTCAATGTATGGGGAAGAGAAGTGCCTAATGTCTGGCGCAATCCTAAATTGATTCGCAAATTGTCTTCCACGTCATTCAAGTTAAAACTAGTTAACTCCCCAGTTCCCTGAATTATCGTCCGTGGACTCAAAACAGAATTTATCTTGGTCTTCACACCAAACAGTGAGCCTAAGTCACCCACGCCTTCTTGCACACCTCTCTGTAATAATAACTGGGGCGTTATTGTCCAGCGTGTTTGCTCTGTATCAATTAGTGGAAAGCCACGCTCAATATACAAACCACCCCGATCTTTTCCATCGTAGCCGGGGGAGACTATTGCAGGTGAAACGTCCCGCTCTCGGCGGTCAATAGTCCGCTCATTAATCGGAATTGGTAAGGAGACGCTTTGATCCAATACCAAACGCTGATTCTGTGTCCTGATCCGGTCTACCAAGGGTGATTCTCGCGTCAGAGTTACTGTATTTGCACGCAACTCTAGTTCTGGGGGCGAAAAAGGATCGTTGGTGATGCGGACATTGCTTGCTTGCCAGCCTTGCGGATAAAAATCAATTTGTTCAGCTTCAAACCTGAGCCGATTGACTACACCCCCTGTTTTCGATCGCGGGATGTTGCTAGCATTTGACTGACCACCAAATGTCACATTAATTCCTCCAGGGCTACTCACACCGGAAAGGGGCTGATTAGCTCGAATGCGATCGCTAGGCGGAAGTCTTGAAACTCCACCAGCACTTACAGCCGTGGGTGAAAAAGCAAAATCTGTTTGGGCTGAGGGTACGTAAATTTCTCCTCTACCATTTTCCAGTTCCCCACGATCTTGAACGAAGTTATAGGTAAAGCGTTGTCCGCGCAGTATCTGATCGCCCCGTGTTAAGATGACGTTGCCTTCACCGGCAGCTATCAAGTTGTCCAAATTAACTTGCAGGCGATCAGCATCCACCACTGCCCCATCAAATCGCACAATTACATTACCTACAGCTGTAATAATTCGCTGTTTCTCGTCATACTCTTGCCGATCTGAAGTGACTTCTACAGTTCTTGGCCCGGCTGGCGGTGTAGTAGCTGGCGCAGTTGTACCAGATGGTTGAGCTTGTGGCTGAGTGGTATTTACTTGTGGTGTAGGCGTTGGTACTTGGCTTTGTTGCTGGACTTGAGACTTAAATTCTACAGTGATGGGCGCTGAGAGTTGGTTTGTGGGCTTACGAGATTTAAATGTTATAAAATTTTGTACTGATTGAGACTTCGGTGCTAGATCGGCAGCAGATAAAGAGATATTGTCTTTTTTTAGAGACTGTTGTGTAGTAATATCGCCTTGCTGTTTTTGTTGGGTTAACTTCTCAGCTAAAATTTCTGCTTTGGATTTGTCTAACTTGTTACTGTTGGTGACAGTTGGGGCGATTTGAAGAGAGCGTGGAGATTGAGCGACAAGGGGACTTGGAGAAACTTTATAGCTAAAGCTAGAAGAGTCCAAAAAGGTTGGTTTTTGTCCGCCACTAGAGTTTGGATTTAGCGAACGCTGACTGAGTTTTTGAGAAGGCTCATCTTTTGCATTTTGGTCTGAAGCCTCCGCTTCGACTTTTCTTTGCATCTCCCGTTTGCGCAGTGCCGACATCAGAAGTTCCGAGTGGCGGGGTTCGACGCTCGGACTTGTCTTTGTGTCTTTTTTAACTTGGCGATTAGAGGTTGTAACCTCTTGCGTGGGATAACCAACAACCAGTGGCTGCCCCAAAAGCCCAGCAGTTGCAGAACCGGGGAGTGGGGAACCTTCTGGTGGAAAGGTTTCTGGTGAATGAGGTACAGAAGCAGTTTCAGCAACTACCAAGCGATCTTGAGTTGAGTCGATCGGAGTTGACAATAAAAGATCGCTTTTAGTGTTACCCGAAATTGCCAACTGAGCCAAATTCTTGGGCTGCTTGGATTTGTCTGTGTTTTCGTGTGTTCCAGTATCTACACCTGAAAGAAACTTTTTATGACTAGCAGATGAGGCGGGATTTACAGGTTGTAAAGATTCAAAGATAGGAGGCGGATTAGGTGGCAGAACTGGATGAAGCATAACTGAGCAAAATCGGGCTAACAAACAGCCAAATGACAAAGGGAAGGATAAACATACATTTTGCCTTCCGACTGTCGCCTTCTGCTACCTACAGCAAGCTACTTGGAGAAAGAAACTTACTAAATTTTCGCTTAGTAAGTTTCCGTGGCGTTTAGTATTTTCCGCCTTCCAAAGTCGCGGATGATTTATCGCCCTTTTACTCTAAGTCCCGGCGGCCGGGGTTACGAGCTGGATCGTTCGATAAAAATCCGAAGATGAAGATAGTTACAAAGAAGGCAACAACTATATAAACAGCGATTTTTAAAGTCAGCATAGAAATATCTCCAACGGGTAAAACAAAGAAAGCTGTTCTTTCAGTATCTGCAATGCAGAAAAGATAGCTACTTTATATTACCCAAATCTCGTCCCTTTTTTAGAGGACTCTGGGGACTCAAGACTAGGAATGTCTATCCTACGGTTATTGATAATGTACAAGATGTCAGTTGTCTGACTTGTAGATGCCCTTAAGAAAGATAACTCAGAGGCGTTTACCCTTGTGACGTTGACTGATGGCAAAGGTTTCCCAAAAAAGGCAACAGCTTACAGGGGATAGTTACTATTCCCCATGCCCTTCAGGAGTGCTGAGTTAGGAGTGCTGAGTTAGGAGTGCTGAGTTAGGAGTGCTGAGTTAAGAGTGCTGAGTTAAGAGTTATTATTTATCCTCTGCTCCCCTGCTCCCCTGGTTACTGAGCGTAGTCGAAGTATGCCCCCCTGCTCCCCTGCCCCCTGCCCCTCTGCCTCTTATACCCCATGCCCTATTTCTCAACTTGAAGCTTTGCTATATCTTTGCCAATTCGGTTTTTGATTACTCGTGCAGGTGTGCCGACAGCAACGGAAAAAGCAGGAATATCTCTATTAACAACTGCTCCTGCACCAATAACACTGCCTTTACCGATAGTAACGCCATCTAATACTGTTACTCCGTGTCCTAGCCAACAATCATCCTCAATCACAATTCCCTTGCGAGTAACACCTTGGTATTTAATCAGCTCCATCGGATCGGCAAAATTATGATTATTGGCATATATCCCTGAGTGGGCAGCAATCAAGCAGTGTTTACCAATTTTAATGTCTCCTGGCCCCTCAATACACACGTTAGGAGCAATGAATGTGTCTTCATCAATATGGATATACGTATCTTCTAAAGACCCGATATCAACGTTACGTTCAATCGCGACTCTATTTCCTAGATGAATTCTATTATTTTTATGTCCTCTCGCATCCATCCGCACACCTTTGAAAATATAGACTCCTGTGCCGATCTCAATACAAGAAGTACCGTTAAATTCAACACCATTTTGAATATATACCGGGCTGTCTATCTGGGCAAAAATACTACGATATCCTAAATTACGCAACTTTGGGCCGAGAAGAAGTGTTGGAATATCTCCTAACACTGTAGTTACTAAAAGTTCTTGCACGCGCTGCAATTTGGAAAAATATTGCTCGTTCTGCATGGCTACATATCTCGTGAATCAATTATTGTTGACAGTGTTTAAAGTTGTTTTGGCTGTATTCTAATCTTCTGCCAATACCAATAGACTCTGTGTGTATTAATACATGAGCTAAGGTTAGCAGTATCACCAAAATTCCCCAAGATTTTTAGATAGTTTTTCAACATTTGAAAAACCAGAGTCTGGCTTTGACTATGCAAGCAATTCTTGAGGTTAGGTGTGTAGAATTACTCAAGTAATATGCACAATTACGTTAAGTCGTTAGCAGATTTTGTACTGGATGCACGTAAAATTTTGGCTTATATTTCACAAAATCAATTAACAAAACAATTTCAGTGCATTGCTGCGTCAAAACTTAGACTCTAAACTCTCTGATGGAAAATTTGCTGGTTTAGATAGACGACTGTTTTGGTTCTCTGGCAAATTTGAAAAGCTTGCTACTGCTAACAGCACTCCTAAAACAAATAGGGATAGTGTTGTTTGTCTTGAGGCTATTCCTCTCAAGCAGTTTTAGTCTTTTGAAACAATTCAGTTTCACAAGCTGTTTTGCAACAAAAAATACATTTAACTAGACTATATTCAAAGTTTAGATAAAATTTCTGCCTAGCATAACAATGTAATTATTGTTGGATTTTTCTGGGTATTTTTGCCCAAATAAAATCCAATTAGGGTGGATTATCTCCCACATCAGCCATCACATTGAAGTTAACCATCGGTGCAAACAAGTAAGCGCTTCCCCGACTGCTATGACGGCTTTCTTGCAACGAATTTCTAGAGTATGCTGCTCCAATCATGTTGCACACGGATGATTTACAGACTAGCCAATTCACGTTTGTAATGACATGAATGGTTTTTAATAACAATTGTTTCTAACGATAACACATTTTATTTTTAGTGGAACACTCTCATGGAATAAGTTTATTTCCAGCGTTGATTGTTGATGATAATGAAGGAAATAAGTTAAATTTTTTACTAGAGCTATGCCTGCGGCTAGCAAAGCCTAACTACTTGCAAATATTTTTATACACTTAGATAAAATGTATTAAAGAGGAAGATTAAAAAATGCTATCAGAAAATATTGGCATTTTTGCCTATATTTATCTCGTTACTGATAAAAGTAATTTTATGATTGAGCTTTCAACTTAGATTGATATCTACTATACTTGTGACACCCTCTTCGTTAAAAAGCCAAACTAGCTCAAAATATTTATTTTGTCCACATACTTACTATCTAAAATATTGTAAATCACCCATTCGGGTGAGCCAAAAGGGTGATGTGTGCTTGGTACTATTCATTATAAATTTTCTTTAAAGAAAGCTAAAACGTAGCTTAGTTTCGAGGATAAATCTAGAAAAAAATATCTAATTTCCCAAATTGAGGTATCGGTTTTCACTCACACACTTGGTTCAAATTATGGCTTTAATTAAAGAAATTGTACAAGAAGCTCTAACGATCGGCTCTCTGAGTGTTGTAGCCGAAGATCAACTGCGATCGCAGCTTCAAGGTAATTATGACTCAGAAGACCTAGATGCCTGGATCATTTTACAGCGAGCGATTGCAGCAGGTGATGTAAAACTTGAGTCGCGCCGAAAAAAAGCTTCCCCATCTCCTAAAGCCAAGGACACTTCATCAAGTATCAAACTTGCTTATCAAATGGCAGCAGAACTTGCTTATGCAGCAGCTGTAGCTTTGACAATGACAAAAAATACTAAAGATCAGCCTTCATTAGGTGCATAAAATAACACCTTTGTACGTTATTTTGCTGATTTAGTGAAATATTTCATACCAAGTAGTTAGAATAGGTGTAGCCCGCCCCAGGCATCGCTTTTCTTGATTAACTGCTTGGTAGGGGTTTCATCCGATTATTTATGGGGTTTCCCTTCTGTCTACTAGCTTGAGAGTGCTGATGTAAAAATCCCAATCTTGAGAAGATTTTCATCCAAGGCTTTTGAAACTCCTTTCATCGGGATTGCCTTCTTTGACAGCGCAGTTTTATGAAAAAATAATTAAAAAATTTAATTTCACTGGACACAGTTATGGGGAATTTTTACCTTCAGCCAAGACTCTCGATCGATCCCCAGAAGCAATACTAAAATAAATATAAATTATTTATTCAAAACTAAATTTTTTTAAGTGATACATACCAGTAAATGATTAAATCTTAATATACCAAGTACATGGCTTAGAGTAAGGCAGAGAATTAGAAACACCTTGGTGTAAACTTTAGCAACGAGGTTAAAAATAATTCTCAATGCTTAACAAAGTCATCGCTTTTTCACAAACTACAGTATAAAGAATTGGCAACATTGGTAAAGAGAGTAAACAATAACCATAGCTAAACTTGGAGTTTTGCCAACCTATGCAGCCAATTCGCACATTTAACGTATCCCCTTCACTACCGCCGCGACTCGAACCACTGCGGCGGCTAGCATATAACTTGCACTGGGATTGGAACGTTGATACTAAAGATTTATTCCGTCGCTTAGACTCTGACCTGTGGGAGTCTAGCCATCACAACCCAGTGTTAATGCTGGGTACTATCTCTCAATCGCGGCTTCTGGAAGTTGTTGAAGATGAAGGCTTTTTAGCGCAAATGGATCGAGCTGACCGTCAGTTAGACGATTATTTGCAAGAGCGCACTTGGTATCAGAAACAACGGGAACAGAAACCCAAAGAATGCTACGCCTATTTTTCGGCGGAATTTGGACTTGTAGATTGTTTGCCCGTCTATTCTGGAGGCTTGGGCGTTCTGGCAGGGGATCACCTCAAATCTGCCAGTGACTTGGGGCTACCGCTTGTAGGTGTAGGTTTGCTGTATCAGCAAGGCTACTTTGCCCAGTATCTCAATGCTGATGGCTGGCAGCAAGAACGCTATCTGCTCAACGATTTCTATAATATGCCCTTGCATCTAGAGCGCAATGCCGATGGTTCTGAACTGCGGATTGCGGTAGATTATCCAGGACGCAAGGTGTATGCCAGAGTTTGGCGCGTACAGGTGGGAACGGTTCCGTTGTATTTGATGGACACCAACATTGAACCCAACAACACTTACGACCATGACATCACAGATCAGCTGTATGGTGGCGACATCGATATGCGTATCCACCAGGAAATTATGCTGGGGATCGGTGGCGTGCAAATGCTCAAAGCTTTAGGGCTGAAAGTCACCGCTTACCACATGAATGAAGGCCACGCCGCCTTCTCTGCCCTAGAACGCATCCGCTTGCTGATTCAGGAAGAGGGACTGAATTATGCCCAAGCTAAACAAGTGGTGGCTTCGAGTAATATCTTTACTACCCACACGCCAGTACCAGCAGGGATTGACTTGTTTGCTCCCGAAAAAATGTTGTACTACCTGGGGTATTATGCAGAGATATTTGGGTTGCCCAAAGAGCAATTCTTAGGACTGGGGCGCGAGAATACAGGCGATTTATCCGGGCCTTTCAGTATGGCGGTGCTGGCGCTAAAAATGGCAACATTTTCTAACGGTGTCGCCCAACTCCACGGTGTGGTGTCGCGGCAAATGTTCCAAGGCTTGTGGCAAAAAGTGCCAGTGGAAGAAGTGCCGATCGCCGCAATTACCAACGGTGTCCATGCTCGGAGTTGTGTGGCGAAATCGACTCAAGAATTATACGATCGCTATCTCGGCCCAAATTGGTCATCAGCACCACCAGATAGCCCATTGTGGGAGCGGATGGACGCCATTCCCGATGAGGAATTGTGGCGCAATCACGAGCGCTGCCGCTTAGATATGATTTTGTATGTGCGCGAGCATTTGGTCAAGCATTTGCGCGATCGCGGCGCTTCCGCTTCCGAAATTTCCCAAGCCCAAGAAGTTTTAGATCCTTACGCGTTGACTATTGGCTTTGCTCGTCGTTTTGCCACCTACAAACGCGCTACCCTGTGGATGCGCGATTTGGATCGCGTTAAGCGGCTTTTACTAGCTAATAAAGACCGGAAAGTGCAATTCGTGATTGCTGGTAAGGCACATCCTAAAGATATTCCCGGTAAAGAACTAATCCGCGAGATCAATCACTTTATCCGCGAACAACATTTAGAAAAACAGGTAGTGTTTGTTCCGAATTACGACATTCACATCTCCCGGTTAATGGTTGCGGGTTGCGATATCTGGTTAAATACACCGCGTCGTCCACGGGAAGCCTCTGGTACTAGTGGTATGAAAGCCGCAATGAATGGATTGCCGAATTTAAGTGTGCTAGATGGCTGGTGGGATGAAGCTGATTACGTCCGCACAGGTTGGGCGATTGGACATGGAGAGAATTACGACGATCCCAACTACCAAGATGAAGTAGAAGCAAATGCTCTCTATGAATTGTTAGAGAAGGAAGTTGTGCCGCTATTTTATGAACATCGGGATACTGATGGTTTGCCCCGTCCGTGGGTTGCCAAAATGAAGGATGCAATTCGCCTGAATTGTCCCTTCTTTAATACAGCGCGGATGGTAGGAGAATATGCCCAAAGGGCTTATTTCCCAGCTAGCGATCGCTATCATACCCTGACTGTTGATAACTATGCTCCAGCGAAAGAACTAGCCGCTTGGAAAGAAAAACTCAGCGAACACTGGTTCAACATCAGAATCAAAGATGTTGACGTATCGGCAGCTTCAGACATTGAAGTTAACCAAACCGTTGCTGTCAAAGCCAAGGTTGACTTAGCAACTTTGAGCAATAATGATGTGCAGGTGGAATTATATCAAGGTGCGATCGATGCCAATGGTGAAATTGTCAACGCTGTACCAGTAGTAATGGATTACCAAGGCGAAGATGGACAGCAATTGAGTATTTACACTGGTAATATCATCTATACCGCTTCTGGCTTACAAGGTTTGTCTTTGCGTGTATTGCCGAAAAATAAAAATCTGGCTAATCCTTATGAACCAAGGTTAATTGCTTGGGCAGAATAAGAGTGCTGATTAATTTTTGAATAATCAAGATTAGGCGTTGCTGATTTAATAGCAACGCCTTTCGTGTGCAATGCAGTCACGCTTCAAAAATAATTATTGCTAGAATGATGAAAAATTTTAACAATTCAAAATTCAAGACATAAAGACTAATATAGCATTTCCTAGTCTACTGAGGTACAAATCTCTGCGTACCTCTGCGCTTTACTTTGCGTCCCTCTGCGTTTCAAAATATTATCTGTACTTCACTTAACTGAGAATCGCTATAGTACACAAACAAAATATTTTTACGTAAATTTATCAGTACATAATGTGAAGAATACACAAAGATACATTTTGAAGCAAAAATATCTAAGTAAATACAGTAATATATAGTCAATCTGAGATTTTGGGATTATTTAGATGTTCTCTATTTTCAAGATAGACATATACATAAAATGGCTCGCAAGGAGGTTATAAAAATATTTTTACTGAGTGAAAGTTAAGTATTTTCTCTTCTAGTAGAACTTAAACGCTGGCAATAAACCAAATACCAAGTATAAATTTTCAGCATTCAATTGTAAGATTTTTTAATTATTCTTGTTCATTGATTTTTACTGAACAAAAATAATTAATTTAGCCTGAAATGACCCACGAGCCTGAATCTACACGCTCATTAGTTTGTACAGCGCTTAAGGCTTAGATAGTGTCACGTAAAAGCCATTATTTGGATGAATCTTTGATAAATACTAGTGTTAATTAAAGATGATGTATAAGTATGGCAAAAACTTAAAATGCCGTTTAATTTTTGTACCCAAAAATAGCAATAAAGTCCATGTTGATAACGGAAGTTACTGAAAAGCTAGATTTAGGTAGATAAAAGTTATGGCAAATATCATTGGAACCAACGGTAATGATAACCTACTGGGTACTTATGACGCGGACACAATTAACGGTCTTGCAGGGAACGATACCATCGCAGGTAACCAGGGTAACAACACTCTAACTGGTGGCGGTGGCAATGATAAATTTATTTATAACTACATCACCGATGATATTGATATCATCACCGATTTTGGTGGCGTAGGTAAAGGAACACACCCAACAGCAGCAGTCATTGCTGAAGTGGACACTCTCAATTTTCAGGGCGATAGTCGCTTAACTGCCCAAAATATGATCCTGACCCAGAATGGCAACAATCTGGAAATCACCTTTGCAAATGCAACCTACTATGAAGACGACCCTACTCCCAAAGTCATTCTGCAAAACTTTGCCTTAGAAAATCTGGATAACCTCAGCAAATCCACTGGAGCGAGTGTAAACTTGGGCAATATCCTGTTTTATGGGCAAACTACCATCACAGACAGCTTTGATGTTTTCAATGCCAACTCTACCCAAAGTACCATCTTCAATAAGAATACAGTCACCTTCCTTAACGACCTGAACAATAATGTTAACGGCTTTGATAACTCAGATGATGTCATAAATGGTCAGGGGGGTGATGACAAAATCGATGGCAAAAGTGGCAATGACTTACTCAGAGGTGGTACTGGGAATGACACGCTCATTGGTGGTGCTGGGAATGACACGCTTGTTGGGAACACAGGCGATAACTCCATCGCTGATCGTTTTCGTACTGGCGATGATAATTTGAATCTTAACAATTCAAAAGGCAACGATCTGCTCATTGGTGGCGATGGAAATGATTCTCTCTTTGCCTCTGGTGACTACAGCGAGGTCCGAGGAGGCTCAATTTTATTTGGCAATCCTACCTCTGGCAATAACACCCTCAATGGTGGCGCTGGTGACGACACCTTGAATGCTGGTTATTCAACAGGGAATAACACTCTCAACGGTGATATTGGTGATGATTATTTGGATGCTATTTATTCAACAGGTAATAATTTGCTTTCTGGTGGCGCTGGTAACGATTATCTCTCCGTTTCTGGCTTCCACGACTATTTTTATGGATCTTTTGGGAGAATTTATGGCACTGGGAATAACACCCTCAACGGTGGTGCTGGTGACGATACCTTGGATGCTAATTATACAACAGGTAATAACACTCTCAACGGTGGTATTGGTGATGATTACTTAGATGGTAGTTATGCAACAGGTAATAACACCCTCAATGGTGGTATCGGTAATGATTACTTGAATATTAACAACTCAAAAGGCAATAATTTGCTCTTTGGGGGCGATGGCAACGATACCTTCTCTGGGGGCACTAGTGGCAACGATCGGAACAATCTGGGCGTTACTGGCAAAGATACGATCGATGGGGGTAAAGGTGATGATTTGTTATCTTTCGATTACGACTCTTCCCACGAATCTTACGATGACACCTATGTTAGCGAAAGAATCACAACGAATTACAATGCTACTACTAACATTGGATCGATTACAGCAGGCACGAATCTGGTTAGCTACAAAAATATCGAACGATTAAATATCGTAGGTACAGCCTACGATGACAACATTGTGGGGAGTAATGGCAACGATACCCTTTCTGGGGGCAGTGCTGGCAATGATACGATCGATGGGGGTAAGGGTGACGATGTGTTGTTCGCCGATTATACCTATGCTAACCAAGGAATCACAACGAATTTCAATGCTACTACTAACAGTGGGTCAATTACAACAGGCACAAATCAAGTTAGCTACAAGAATATCGAACGATTAGATATCACAGGTACAGTTTACGATGACAACATTGTGGGGAACAATGGCAATGATACCCTCTCTGGGGGCTATGGTGGCAATGATACGATCGATGGGGGTAAGGGTGACGATGTGTTGGTCGCCGATTATACCAATGCTAACCAAGGAATCACAACGAATTTCAATGCTACTACTAACACTGGGTCAATTACAGCAGGCACAAATCGGGTTAGCTACAAAAATATCGAACGATTAGATATCACAGGTACAGATGCCAATGACAATATTGTGGGGAATAATGGCAACGATACCCTCTCTGGGGGTTATGCTGGCAAAGATACGATTGATGGGGGTAAGGGTGACGATTTGTTGTTTGTAAATTATGGCAGTAGTTTCAAAGCAATGACTTCGACTTTCAATGCTACTACTAACACTGGGTCAATTACGACAGGCACAAATCGGGTTAGCTACAAGAATATCGAACAATTAAATATCTTAGGTACAGATGCCAATGACAACATTGTGGGGAGTAATGGCAACGATACGCTCTGTGGGGGCAGTGGCAATGATACCCTAACAGGTGGGAACGGTACTGATACCTTTACTATCTATAATTACGACAGGGGTGTTGATACTATTTATGACTTCAACGCTACTAATGAATTGATTCAGCTATCGGCTTATGGGTTTGGAAATCGCTTATCAACAGGTTCACTTTCAGCAAGTCAGTTTACAATCGGAACATCTGCAACCACTAGTGAAGAACGATTTATTTACAACAGCGCTACAGGTGCATTGTTCTTTGACCAAGATGGTAGTGCATCTGGCTTTACTCAGGTACAATTTGCACAACTATCTGCTGGATTGTCACTAAGCAACAACAATTTTGTGTTTTTTTAATCCTGATTAGCACTCTGCCATTACCAAGCGATACGGTTTGCGGAATGCTATTTTTAACGTGAGTTCGACAAGCCCTCTCCGTATCGGCTACGGGTCTATACACAAGTCTGAACTGGCTCAAGAATCTGGGTTTTACCCCAATACGCTTGGGTTAAGCAAATTTATCTGTTCAGGCAGGCTGTTCTTGAGCAGGGGAGGCAGGGGAGCAGGGGAGGCAGGGGAAGAGAAAAAAGCTTAACTGAACTGTATTGGGTTTTACCCCACCCTAACCACTGCCCGAATTCAACAAACGACAGCCCGAATTCAATAAACGACAGCCCGAATTCAATAAACGACAGCCCGAATTCAATAAACGACAGCCCGAATTCAATAAACGACCGCCCGAATTCAATAAACGACCGCCCGAATTCAATAAACGATCGCCCGAATTCAATAAACGACCGCCCGAATTCAATAAACGACTGGATTTAAGAAGAAATTAGATTTGTGTGTACACGGTAGCTCCATATCGGAGAGGGGAGCCAAAATCCTAATTTCTCGTTGCTCCTCTCTTTCCCCGTGGGAGAGGGAGGTTGTCCGGGAGAGGATCATCGAACTCACGTTATTTTTAGCATCAGCAAGGACTCTAAAGCAGCAAAGGCTTCGCCTTTGCTCAAATTCTTTGAGGGATGACAATGTAACCGGTGGTGCGATCGCCTAATACAAGATTACGTTTTTCTCCCCAATACCACCAGTATGCAGCAACATAGGCGCAAATTAAGCTATCTAGTTTATCTTCGGTTGCTTTGAGGGCTGCGCCTGTGGTGGGGATTTCAAGAAGGAACAAACCGCAGAGGCGCAGAGGAGGAGAGAAGGAAGGGAGAATATCAAAAAGATATTTTTGGAGTTTAATTAGTTCTAGACGGCGCTCATTGAGTCGTCCTTTTTTGTATTTGAGGATGCGTTCTAAGTTGAATAAATTAACGATTGCTGGGTGAGGGAAGACTTCTATTTGATATCTGCTGAGTTTTTGCGGTTCTATGGTGGGGGCGTGGGCAAAACCGCGCGATTCTAATTCTAAGCCAAAGTTGATGGTGCGCTCTGCAAAGGGTAGGTTTTGATTTGCTGGGTAGCATCCTGCATGATATTTGCCAAAGTACTTGTGGCTGAGTTTGTCGGGGAGACGACTCCCGGTAGCATTGGGTATGAGGGTAGGTGCATCTACGGCGATAATGGCTGGCTCATCTGGTTGGACGCTGCGATCGATCCAGGTGAGGATGTCTGCAATGGCATCTTTGCGGTCTAGATCGAGTAGTTGCAGTTGTCCATCTATCCATTCTAAACAGCACAATCCACTTGGTTGCGATTTCCAGCCCAAATCAATGCCAATAAATTTCATGGTCATAACACGAATTTGCGATTATTTTCGCATTTTCAAGGAAGCATTTATCTAAATTTACTTGCTAAAAGTTGTGATAAATAATCTTATAATCTTAAGCAGCTTGTCTTAATTTATTTTATCTGGCAATAATTTAATCAAGATTATTCCAATGAAAGTTTTATTTTTACATCCCAATTTTCCCTCGCAATTTCGCAACCTAGCAATAGTTTTGGGTAAAGATCCTAATTGCCAGGTTGTCTTTGGGACAAATCGTCGGGAAGGAGAAATACCTGGCGTTTTTAAAGCTATTTATACTCCTTCTCGTGAAGCTGCGCCTCAAACTCACCACTACGTTCGCAACCTGGAAAATGCTGTTCTCACTGCTCAAGCTGTCTATCGGGTGGCAGAAAAATTAAAATCAGAGGGTTTCTTTCCAGATATAGTTTATGGTCATTCTGGTTGGGGGCCGACTTTATTTATGAAAGATGTTTTCCCCAAAGCCGAATTATTGTGTTATTTCGAGTGGTTTTATCACGCTCACGGTTCCGATGCAGATTTCGATCCCAACGATCCGCTGAATGCTGATGATGAATGCCGCATCCGGGTCAAAAACGCGCCGATTTTAACCGATTTATATAGCTGCGATCGCGGTCTTTCTCCAACTAATTGGCAGCGTCAGCAGTTTCCCAAAGAATATCATAGCAAACTCACTGTAATTCATGATGGTGTTGATACCAATTATTTTGTTCCCAAACCAGGCGCAAAGTTAGTTTTACCAAGAATAAATCTGGATCTTTCTCATGTGGAAGAGTTGGTAACTTATGTAGGACGAGGAATGGAACCTTATAGAGGTTTTCCGCAGTTTATGGAAACAGTGGCGCTAATTCAGCAGCGACGACCTAAATGCCACGTGGTAGTTGTGGGAGAAGATCGGGTTGCTTATGGGAAGAATCTCCCCGATGGTCAGACTTATAAACAATTAATGTTAGAAAAATTAAAATCATCTTTGGATTTATCGAGGCTGCACTTTACAGATAGACTTCCTTATAATGAGTACCTTCAGGTTTTGCAAGCTTCTTCTGCTCATGTTTATTTAACCCGTCCTTTTGTTTTATCCTGGTCAATGTTAGAAGTAATGGCAGCAGGATGTTTGCTAATAGCTTCTAATACTTTACCAGTTTTAGAGGTTGTACAGGATGGGGTGAATGGACTGCTGGTAGATTTCTTTTCTCCCCAGAATATTGCTAATCGGGTTGAAGAGGCGCTGAATAATCCTCAAGAAATGCAAGCAATTCGTGCGAATGCGCGAGAGACAATTATCAAGCGTTATGATTTGGCCAAACTGTTACCACAGCATTTGCAATGGATGTTTGCTGGCAAAACTTCTGATAGTTTGAAAAAGCGTCCAAGTTCTAAAGGATTTGGTAAATATTAGTCATTGGTCAAAAGATAAAAGCGATATGTACAATGCGAATTATTTTTACCATTGCCCATTTTTTCAAACCTAGCGGTGAGGGTCTTCATGCTTCCCAACGCAAAGACCCGCAACCTCGCTTGCGGGCGTTAACTAATAGCCTTACGGCTTTACACCAATTATTTGGTAAATCTCAAAGTATTATTAACATTGCTCAACGAATAGCTTTTCCTGCTAACCAGCCGCAATCTCACGAACTAGATATTGTTATTTGTACAACCCAAGATAATCATCTTTTAAACCAGCTTCCCTTACCATCTCATTTATATAAGCATCATTCTACTAATGTAGAACCTATGCTTTTGGGTTTTGAGTGCCAAGCTGTTCTGCAAAGTTGTCTCAATCAGTATGATTATTACTGCTTCTTGGAAGATGACTTAATTATCCACGATCCTTGGTTTTTTATAAAATTAAATTGGTTTACTCAACAAGCAGGTAATTTAAATTTGCTCCAGCCAAATCGTTATGAAATCTCTCCTTACGGTTTGGTTCATAAAGCTTACATTGATGGGGATTTGGCTTTGCGGGTAACTGCTCCTTTTCAAAATGTTCAGGAGCAACCAGAACTCAAGGGGACAATTATGAATGCACCAATTACCTTTCGCCGTGCCCTTAATCCTCACGCAGGCTGCTACTTTTTAAATGCAAATCAAATGGCTTACTGGGCTAATCAAACCTATTTTCTCGACCGAGATATTAGTTTTGTCGGGCCTTTAGAAAGTGCTGCCACCTTGGGAATTATGAAGACATTTCGGATTTATAAAACCTCACCGGAGCAAGCAAGTTTTTTGGATATTCAGCACTTTGGAACTGGATTTCTAGGGTTAATTGGCGGACAGGTGAGTTTAGCACAGAGGTAAATCGAATTTAAGAGTTCGGTTTTTGTGAGCAAAATTAATGCGATCGCTATTGATAAAACATCATAAAAACACATTAGCGATCGCTTAACAATCAACTAATCTTAAATTGTGACTAATGGTTTTTCAACAGGTGTAGGCAATACGGTTCGGTTAAAGGGGAAAGGGTAAAGGGGAAAGGTGAATAAAAAACCTTTAACCCTTAACCTTTTCCCTTTTCCCCAAACCCTATTTTGAGTTCAAAATGCTTATCCGAACCGTATTGCAGGTGTAGGCGTAGTCAGGGGATCGAATCCTAATTGCTCAGTAATGCGCTCTCTGGCTAAAAGGCGGTATTCCCAAAAATGCTCGCCAGCAGCACATAAACCCAAATACATATTCACAAATTGCGGCTTGGTACGGAGAATAGCCCAAAGTTGTTGCCAAAATTGACCGCGAATTTCTTGCCGTTGCCAACCTTGTCGCCAAAGTAAGTTTGCAAGTAGTCGCAGTCCTTTGCCAGGGGGAAAATACATTGTCTGCTGTAGTTGGGGATTAGGTGTAATCTTCAGGCATTGTTCAAAACAACGTCGGAGATAGTTTTTGGGTTCGTACATTCTCCAAATTGCCTCTAAATATTCTTTAGCAACTTCAGCCATTGGCCGGGTAGGAACAAAATTCATTAAGGAATTCTGATCCCCCACCTCCGTACCTCCAAATCCTTCTAATAATCGCTCTTCTCGTTTTAGTCTTTCCCAGAGGGCAGTATTGGGAATAGCTTGCAGTATACCGAGCATCGGTTGAGGAATGCTGGTTTCTTCAATAAAAGCTTGAATTCGCTCCCCAGCGCCAGCCTTTTCTCCATCAAAACCAATGATAAATCCTGCATAGATTAACAATCCGGCTTCATTGATGGTACGACAGGCTTCTAAGAGGGGATTGCGGGTATTTTGAAACTTGCGAGTGACTTGCAAGCTGTCTCGATCTGGTGTTTCAATACCCAAAAAGACTGAGTAGAAACCAGCTTTAGCCATTAATTCTAATAGCTCAGAATCTTCTGCTAGGTTGACGGAAGCTTCAGTCAGGAAGGTGAAGGGATAATTACGTTCCTGCATCCACGGAATTAACTCTTGTAAAAGACGTTTTACATTGCGTTTATTGCCGATGAAATTATCATCCACAACGAACAGAGATCCGCGCCAGCCTAAGTCATAAAGGGTTTGGAGTTCTGCTAAAGTTTGACTGGGTTCTTTAGTGCGTGGTTTGCGACCGTATAGATTGATGATGTCACAGAATTCGCATTCAAAAGGACAACCGCGAGAAAACTGGATTGCCATCATTAAGTAATCATCTCGTTTGAGTAAATCAAAGCGAGGGATAGGGCTTTGGGTTACATCTGGTTTTTCAAGAGCGCGAAAGGTTCCTTGTTCTTCACCTTTAGCGATCGCATCTAAAAACTGTGGAACTGTAATCTCTCCTTCATCTAAAATCAAATAGTTAGCTCCTGCTTTTTGGGCAGGTTCTGGCACTGAAGTCGGATAAGGCCCACCTACAGCAACTTTTTTCCCCAGCTGTGCTGCTTTGTGAATTTGCACGAGAAAATCTTCTTTCTGTGCAAGCATGGCAGAAAGAATCACGATGTCGCACCATTGCCAATCAGCATCTGTTTCTTGGTTAACATTGCGATCGTAAAACCGAACTTCCCAGTCTGTTGGTAGCATAGCGGCAACAGTCAGAATCCCTAGCGGTGGAATAAATGCTTTAAGTCCCGCTATTTTCATGAATTCGTCGTAAGACCAAAACGTTTTCGGAAAGCGGGGGTAAAGTAAGAGTACTTTCATTGCTGTAGTCCTCTAATTAAATTTTGGTTGAAAAATTTTTTACTTTTGATAAATCCGGGTTTTGGATGGTCATTGCAGGGATGATGCTACGATCCCACTACCTTTATTCTTGCTCTATCTATTTTTAGATAGACATTTACATCGGCAAAGATAATTTTGTAATCAGTTAGCAGGATAACCGCCGTTGTCATAAAATATAATCGCGGATTTATGCAACGAAAAACTGCCAGACCAATCGTCTGTTAGTAAATCCAGAAATAATTGAGCATTTTTATAGGTTAGAGTAGTAAAGCTTTCATCAGCAGACTCTCCTGAATGAAAAAATTAACTCATAATGTTGAGATTACTGCTACTTTCTCTGAAAAGAATTTAAATTTTGTCTATTTTTGTAAATCAAAAGTACATAAACTGCTTTGATGAGGAGAAAAAGTTTTTATTACGGCGTTTTACAGTTTAGTATTTCTATTGTCATGTTATGTAAACGCAACCTTTTGCAATGCGATTGCATCGACTGACAATGTGATTGCATCGACTGACAATGCCATTGCATCGACTGACAATGCGATTGTATCGACTGACAATGCCATTGCATCGACTGACAATGCCATTGCATCGACTAACAATGCGATTGTATCGACTGACAATGCCATTGCATCGACTGACAATGCCATTGCATCGGCTTTTTATTTACAACAGACTACAGTCAAGCTTTACAATACCTACTCTATAAGCTGTCAAAAGTACATTAATGGATTAACAGTTAAAAAATATACCATCCCTGCGGGACGCTTTGCGTTCGCATAAGCGTCCCGCAGGGTACGTAGGGGCGCAAGGCCTTGCGCCCCACAAATCTAGAAATAATTTGGGATAATTTATTTTTGCAAGTCCCTAAGTTGTCGTTCTTCTTTGTGAAGAGTTTCTATAGCAATCGGAGTTGAGTTAAAATCTCTTATTCCACAACGGCGAGTTGACCTGGAAAATGTCAAAATTAAATCAGTTTTGCGTAGGCGCAAGCAACTTGTCGCCAGACATCGCCACTTGACATAGCGCGGATTTGAGATAACTAAGTTGAAATTTATGGGCAAGCAACGTGTTCTTTCTGGAGTTCAACCAACCGGCAATTACCATCTAGGTAACTATTTGGGAGCCATTCGCAACTGGGTAGAAGGTCAGAGCGAATACGAAAATTACCTTTTTGTGGCTGATTTACACGCGATTACAGTGCCACACGACCCAAAACAGTTGGCAGCTGATACCTACACTCTTGCTGCTCTTTATCTAGCTTGTGGTCTTGATTTAAATCACTCCACTATCTTTGTACAATCCCACGTTTCGGCCCACAGTGAACTCACTTGGTTGCTCAACTGCATTACGCCTCTGAACTGGCTGCAAGATATGATCCAGTTCAAAGAAAAGGCTGTTAAACAAGGAGAAAATGTGAGTGCAGGCTTACTGGATTACCCTGTGCTGATGTCAGCTGATATTTTGCTTTACCAAGCCGATAAAGTGCCAGTGGGTGAAGACCAAAAGCAACATTTGGAATTGACACGGGATATTGCAGCTCGCTTAAATCACCAATTTGGTAAACCAGAACAACCAGTTTTGAAGTTACCAGACCCCTTTGATTCGCAAAGAAGGGGCAAGGGTGATGAGTTTAGCGGACGGTACGCGCAAAATGTCGAAGTCCGATCCTTCAGAGTTAAGCCGAATCAGTTTGCTAGATTCACCAGAGCAGATTCAATACAAAATTAAGCGTTGTAAAACCGATCCGATTCGGGGGCTGACTTTTGACGATCCAGCGCGTCCAGAGTGTAATAATTTGTTAACGCTCTATACATTGCTGTCAGGGAAGAAAAAGGAAGATGTGGCAGTTGAGTGTCAGGATATGGGCTGGGGACAGTTCAAGCCATTGTTGACAGATACAATTATTGAGTCTCTCAAACCAATCCAAGAAAAATATCACTCGATAACGGCGGATAAAAGCTATTTGGAGTCTGTGTTGCGGGATGGAGGGGAAAAAGCTAGAGCGATCGCAAATCAAACTTTATCACAGGTAAAAGCTGCTTTAGGCTACTCTCTTCCTCTATAAGTTTTCGCTTTTCGGTGTGATTGGCTATACCATTTAAGAAATTGAATTTCTTAATTTTATGCATCACACCCATAGCCCCACAGCCTTCCGCAGAGCTGTACAAGCAGGTGAATTTCTAGTTACCGCCGAGGTAGCACCGCCGAAGGGGGGAGATCCAACGCACATGATTCAAATGGCGGCGACTCTTAAGGGGAGAGTTCATGCCGTCAATGTTACTGATGGTAGCCGCGCCGTGTTAAGGATGTCTTCGTTAATGGCGTCGGTGATTTTATCACAGAATGGCATAGAGCCGATTTGTCAAATTGCTTGCCGCGATCGCAATCGCATCGGTTTACAAGCTGATTTGATGGGCGCTCATGCTTTAGGCATAAATAACATTTTAGCTTTGACTGGCGACCCTGTAAAAGCAGGCGATCATGCAGATGCCAAAGCAGTGTTTGACTTGGAAGCTGTGCGATTGCTGCAACTGATTCGGAAGATGAATCAAGGCGTTGATTGCAATGAAAAACCCTTGACTGATGGAGCCTTAGATTTATTTGTTGGTGCAGCAGTAGATCCGCAATGTAAAAGTTGGTCGGGTTTACAAAGTCGATTTGAACGTAAAATCGAAGCTGGAGCGCAGTTTTTTCAAAGTCAGTTGATTACTGATTTTGATCTGCTAGAAAAGTTTATGGATACCATTGCTGCTGGTTATAAAAAACCAATTTTGGCAGGAATATTTCTGTTGAAATCAGCCAAAAATGCTCAGTTTATTAATAGATGTGTTCCGGGTGTAAATATTCCCCAACATATTATTGATAGATTGGCAAAAGCCAAAGACCCTTTTGAGGAAGGGATGAAAATTGCTGCCGAACAAGTGCAGATAGCGCGGCAATTATGTCAGGGTGTACACATGATGGCGGTGAAGCGTGAAGATGCGATCGCGCCAATTTTAGATTTGGCTGGGATTGCTCCAGTGAATCAGTTGGTATCTATGTAAATTAGAGAATGAATCTTTTATTAAAGCAGATAGGAATAACTATCTGCTTTTTTTATGTTGAAACAGACGCATTTACACTATTTTTGATAGACTTTCAATATCCAATGTTTCCTTGACTAAATCTAGGTGCAAACTGACAAAATATTTTATAGCTTATTTCAAGCTTTTCCTAGCATATTTTTTGCCATAATTGGCGACACGACTGCCAATATCAACGCATATCAATTTGTTTCAGTCGAGCTAAAAGAAACTGCTTTTAGGATTGATGGGGTATTCATCCCCACAAGTGAAACTACGAACCAACCACTTTACTTTGTTGAATCCCCATAGGGTTAATACTCATCGTCACGGAGGATAAAGCCGGATTCCTTGTTGAGGAATCCGGCAAGCTGCTTAATGAGTCCACGAAGACGGTTAAATTTGTGTTTAACAAGTTCGTCGGTAGCATTGTGCCGATATTCTGCGAACAACTTCTTCTCTGTATACTCAGTTAAATGCACATCTAATTTTTTTTCGTTGATGTACAACCTATCAACAAATCTATCTTTAAGAGAATCAATTTCTGTTAACAAAATATTCTCTACTTTGCTAATCTTGGCGTTAATGTTGGCTTCTACCTGTGCTAATCGGTAGATAGCTCCTATCAAAGTAAGTAACCCAAGAATGATAGTTAGAGCATTGTTAATATCAATTTTCATAATGATTTTAAATAAAATGGAATTGCAGAAATAAATTAATTTACTTCTGCAATCATTTGATTACTGCAAAAAACCTTCAACCTTCAGCTTCCAACCTGCAAATGACGCAAGTGGAAGCTTGCCTACCCACTTTGATGAAAACCTGCAAGATATCGACCGGAGATAATACCCCGCTCCTCTCATTTCATGAGGAACTGGCAATTCATAAACAATTATTTCATCACGGACTGGGATGTATACAGGCTTGGATTTAGTATTTTGTTCGTCGGGATATATAAATCGTATATATGCACCGCTTTGTATCTTAGTTCTGTTCCATCCTTCGGTATCAGTGATGGTGGTAGTGATACGAAAAGTGTCACTAATTGTATCTCCAGGAAATAATTGCCAGTTGTCTGATACTTGAATTTCTCCGATTAAATTCCACGAAATACTCATTAGAAACGTGCAATTACTTCACGTCCAAATTTCAAGAAGACTTCACCATGAGCGCCAAGAACATCACGTTTAGTTCCGTTAGTTTTGTTAAACAAGGTTCCAAAATTGGTGATGATGGTTGATAAAGTAAACGCTCCAGTCGCAACAGAGAATGGAATGCTGTAGTGAGATTGATTGCCGTTCTTGTCATAAAATTTGACATAACGGTTACGAGTTGCTGTTGCAGGGACAACTACAGGAGTTGCGTCACCATAGAACCAACTAATAGTTACTAACTTCCGTTTATCACCCTTGACTTTTGGAATTGATACTGCATTCTCTGGAACAGTTGCCAATAATCCAACAGAAGCTAAACCACCAAGTTTTGTGTAAGCTTCTTTTTTAACTGTTACTGCTAAAATCAATCCTGCTTCCAAAGGATCGCGGTAGTAAGCAGTATCATAATCTTCAGCTGCCTGTGGCGTATATGGCTTTGGGTTATTGATCAGATTTTGTCTACGTTCTGCTTCTCTAGCTTTAGCTTTGTCGGCCCGCGCTTGTAATTCTACGTAACTTAAGCGTTTAGACATTTTTTATACCTAAAATTGGTGTTCATCTCGTACAAGTTAAGCTAACACCAGATTTTGGCTATTTTTTTTCATAGGAACCCTATAGGGTTCCATAAGTTTTTGACTTATGTTGAAGAGAGTAAGATCCTACGTGATTTTTACTAGAGCTTTATGCCGATATGTTGTGTCAACTAAGAACACATGATTGTCATAGCCCGGCACTTCTACAAAAGCATATCTAAAGCGCACATTGACTATAGGTCTAAATCGCTTTTTGCGTCGTTCTTTACCGTATGAAAGTTGTAAAGCAGTATTTGTGTCACTATTTTTTTCAGGAATGCTAATTGTTAATTTGTTTTCGTCATAAGTGACATTTTGAATCTCTAGACATCTTTGTATAATATCTACAATATCTGACTTAGTATTTCCGTAAATCTGTAAACGATAACCGTGAGTTTCATCTTTGTAAAGATGAATGTTTTTACCTTTAGTGAATACCACACCTTGATTTCCGGTAACAAAGTGTTGTTTGACTTTTTGAGCTATTGTTAGTGCATTCTCTGGCGTAAAAGTAGCTTGAGTCTCGTTCATTAATCGAAAAGATATTTCCGCATCTATTCGTGGTTCGCCAGGTGTTATAGATTGTTCATCCTGTGAAAAGTACAATACTATTTTTGGATGCCCGACGGGTGATGGTGCAAGCCCATCTTTAGCCCCGTGGTAAATTATTAAATCAGACTTCCCATATCCGAGTAAATCAAAAAGTAAATGATGCCTTAAGTTCATCATCAACTGATTGTCATTATCCAGCATAGTACAAGCAGTTCTTAAACTACTTCTAGAGGTTGCAATATTAGGTTTCCAATCATCAGGAAGGTCGCTAAAAAAACGTTTTACCGCTGCGTTATGCTGAGGAATATATACGGCTTGTAAATGCTCGAATGGGTCAAAATTATCCGGCAATGAATCGCTTGGGGGAGTGGATGGTACTATATTTGTCATCAATCATTCGCATTAAAAATGTCGTCTAATGTTGCCTGAATGATATTGGTGCTATCAGCTTTTGCTTGTAATCCAGCCTGTTCTTCAACAATAGGTGTTGGCACTTCTAGACCGGGCTTGTAATGAATTACCGTGCCATCGGCGTTGTGAAGTGGATGTCCTTGCGCGTCTGTGGGGTCTGTCTGTGATATCTCCCGCTTGAGATCGGCTACGCTGCTATCAACACCATCCTTGGCTGCTGCTAGTGCAATAGGTATTGCCGTTACTAAAGCTATCGCTTGCAAATTCTCACCAACGAGGTTCATTTGCTGGAAAAACTTGCCTTTTAAGTTCGGCTGAGGATTCATATAACTGTAGGCATTTTCGAGAAGTACTCCACCCTTGCGAAGTGCGTTACCAATTTTGCCAACATTCCCGCCGATAACTTCTAAGCCAGCAGTTAAAATACCTCCAAGTCCTAGCACTTGGTTATGGATGTTTAGTGCAGCCTGGTAGATGCGATTAGCTTGATCCCACTTTTGTTGTATTTGGGCCGCTGTTGCCTCTCCTACCGTGGTGACAATGACCTCGTGTACAGCTTTACCAAGTACATTACTAATGTTTATTGGCGTTCCATCAAGTCCTTTTGGCAGGATAAATGCTGTTACTTGGTCGATAATCATGAATAGGGTTTGACCAAGGTTAGAAGACAGTATCAACGCGTTGTGTACCGTCGTTGCGAAAGTCAGTACTGCTAAAGCTTTTTCTACATACGTGTTTTCTGCGACTGATGTCACCAAACCGGATATTCCACCGACTACTTGATTACCAAGTTTGTTATTGATGATAGTCAAAAGTGCAGTTTGTGCTACTACTCCCGCCTTGTTTACTAAATCAAATATTTGCTTGCAAATAAACAATACTGGTGCAATTGCAGCCGCGATAAATGCTTGTATTTGCGCCCTAGTTCCAGTGTGTTGTAGTGTACTATTTGCCCTAGTTTGTGTGTGCTGCTGAATAATTAAAGCTCTTAAACTTGCTGCTTCTGCTGGATTCACATCTCTACCATTCCTTCCGGGTATACCCGGTCTACCATCTCTACCGGGTGTGCCATCTCTGCCCGGAATACCTGGCAGAGTCACCACGGTTGTTACACCGTCCCTGCCAGGTATCCCTTGGAATCCCCTTTCTCCTTGCCTTCCAGGTATTCCAGGTATACCCTGCAAACCACGTAGCGACTTTACGCCCTGATAAAGTGCGATCGCAGTGAGTGCCGTAGTCAGCGCCACACCTGCTTTACCCAGGGCATCTCCAGCGATGCGCTTGGCTTGCTCTCCTATTCCTTGCGCTTCATTCGCTTTCTTGTAGGCAGTGGTCGCGTTCTCATTCGCGATCGCTGCATTCCTCACCGCACCGTCAGCAGTTGTTTGCGCCGTTTTGGCGTTGCTGTTGGCAATCTGTGAAAAGTTTTCAGCACGTGTTGCCGTCACCTGCGCTGCCCCGGCTTGCAGTTTTGCGTCCTCACCAATTCCTTTGGCATCAAGGGCGATATTTTTCGCCTCAGTAGTGAGTACTTCGTTGCGTCCTATACGATTTTGTAAACCTAGTAGTTTTCCAAGAATTCCTGATACAGAATTGCCTAATGCTGCCAAGCCACTCTCTACAGCATCAATGCGACCACCCAGTACGTTAAGTGTTGCTAGTTGTTCAAATAACACTGCAAATGTACCAATAATGTTGAAAATTTCAGCAATCCGCCCTGCAAGCCTACCTATGCCATTAAGAGCTTCGGTGCTAATGCCCACGGCGTTCGCTGCTGCTACTACAGCCTTACTTGCTAAGGCTTCCGCCCTTGCAACTGCCTCCCCTAGCGCACCAATACGACCTTTAAGCCCTTCAACTACACCCTTTAAACCACCTACCGCTGAATTTGCCTCCAATGCTGTATTCGTTGCACTCACCGCTTTCGCTGTCGCACCTTGAGCCTCGACAATAGCCTTGCCGGATTCCCCAATCGCTCTTGCAGCCCTGCTTTCTGCCGTAACCGCTTTAACCTCTGCACCTATCGCTTTGTCGTAAGCAGCTACAGCCCTTCTCTCTGCCTCGGTTGCAACTCCGTTCGCTACGTTCGCTCTAAAAGTCGCTATTTCGGCATCTCTGACTGCTTGAGCCGCTTTTAAGTCGGCTACTGTAGCTCGGCTGATAGCGCTAGACGCTGAATTCTCGGCTGAATTTGCTACGCCTATAGCTTGAGATGCCTTGTCAACAGCATCCTGTATTTTTGGTCGCAAGGGTGCGATTAAACCTGATGCAATTGCAGTCGCAGTTACTTCTGCTATGCCAGGAATCTGAGGAATAATAGAGGCTTCTGATGCCTTTACTGACCGTTGTACAATTGCATTTTCGTCAATGTTTTTTAAATTAGACAATCGAGCGCTGATAGTGTCAATCTGTGCTTGCAATTTATTACAACAATCGCACTTACCAGCGCAATTAAGCGCAGATTGCATACTCCCAATTACGCTAGAAGTACTCATACTTAGCCGCAATTTCTATTTTTTAATTGATTAGATAAACCTTCAATTTGCGCCCAATCGCTATTACTAATACACTGACCACTGCACCCCCTAAACCCACAATTGACCTCACAATCGGACAAAGAATCATACAGCCCCAAAGTGCCATGAGCGCTTGAAGGTACACAAGCCCCATTGATGCAATCGTATTTTTGCAATATCTGACAAGATGCAGAGTCAGAGCGGTAAATCGTGTAAGTTCCATCAGCGAACGACTCAGCATTATTGAAGGAAGTATACGCATATCCCCAATAAGCCTGATCGTTAGCATTGGAATGATAAGTAATTTGAGGTTCGGTAGGATAATAAATTGCTTGTTTTATTACTTGATTCCGACCTGTGACTACATCACCACTAATACACCATCCTTGAGCCATTGTTTTTAATAATTATCTGGGTCGATTACTGATCCGGTGTCCACTTTCGCCAGGTTAACTATTAGCTGATCGAGCCGATATTGATCGTTATTGGTTCCACGATTAGTGAAGTTAGGGTATCCAGGCCCAATGTAAATAGACTGGTCAACATTTGCATCAAAGTTGGTTTGGCTGAGATTGGTTTGAGCAATCAACAAAATACCTGTCAGCAAACTTTCAGCACTGTTATTTGCACTTGCGGTCAGTCTTGGAAGTGCAGCTTTTTGTATTGTGATGCTACTGCTATCTTGAGTCGCACCTGTTCCGAAAACTTCTACAAGAGTTAGTTCTGCCATAAAAGCGAATTTTAATGAGGTGAATAAATCCGTTGTATGGCTGATTAAAAATAATGTAAATGTTCCACTTTTATGTAAAACAAGCACATTCACCGAGGACGCCAAAGGCTTGCTGATAATAGGATTGAGTCGAATATTTCTAAACTATAAAGTTAGGAATACTCCGGTTTTACCACTGTCAATGGTTAAACCGGAATAAGCAGAAGTAAAAAATAAAATGAAAAATAATCGAAATGGACAAGCCGCAGTTTTAAGCGATGCGGATTATTCCAAAATTCGCAAGCAGATCCGCTCGCAAAAATATAAACTGCTTTTGGATCTTGCTTGGTACACCGGGGAGAGGTGGGGTGCGCTGGTGAAGTTGCAACTTCTCGACGTGTATAACCTTGACGGTACACCCAGTGAGTATATCAACTTTCGCGCCAGGACTCGCAAGGCAACACCCAACGGAAAGCGACAGACGCGCCAAGTGCCAGTTCACGATACCTTGACTGAATTACTGGCAGCATATAAGCCACTTCCCGGTTCGATTTGGTTATTTCCATCTAGGGAAGCAGACAAACCTATGGGGCTAAGGGCCGCTGACCAAATTTTACGCACAGCTGTAGAGAGAGCCGGACTTTCAGCTAAGGGGATATCAACTCACTCCACCCGGCGGAGTTTTATAACGAAATTAGCAAAGCGGGGTGTAAGCTTGGCAACGATTAAAAAAGCCACTGGTCACACCGATTTGAAAGTGCTTTCTCGATATATCGAGGTAACTGACGATGATGTGAAAAGCGCGATCGCAACTCTATGATCAACAAACTCCTATTCCTGCAAATCGAAATCTTCTGTGAGTGCTTTGAAGCTGGCAAATACAATCACCCGCTCTTTCTAGCTATGACTCTGGAGTGTTTAGCGAATCAGGCATGGGATGAAGTTGACCGACTCTACCCAAATTTGTGACAAATGACAGCGCGGCGAATAAACTCAAACCAAGCTATGAAAAGCTCGCAAATTTAACAAGAGCGATCGCACTTTCACCTCTGACCAAGTGCGATCGCTTTTTATTGGGCATTGGGCATTGGGCATTGGGAACAAGGGAGCAGGGGTAGCAATTGCAATTAAAGTAAAAACGCTGTATCCTGCCTTGACACAGGCCTTTCAAGAAACAGCTATGCCGAAGCCACCGGGAAAGAATAGCACCAGCTGGCAACCAGCTTGGAACAATGGCAAGACCAAAACTATCCGTGTGCCAATTGTACTGGAGCATCACATTTTGGATTACGCTAGGGCTGTTGACTCCAAACTGTTAACCAATGAGTCTACAAAAATCCCCATGCTGATAGGGGATTTCCTCGTGATAATTGACCGCTACATTGCTTGGAGAACTAAGAATTACCGATCCACACAGCTTTTTGCAAAGCCAGATATTACCGCTCGTACTTGGGATGAGTTGCGGAAGCTTCAACAGCTGCTGCGGGAGTCTCCAAAAGTGTTGCGGGAGTGAATGAAGCTCTTGCGGCATCTCTGACAAAACCACCTTTGCACTACTGTCTGGTCAGACAACTTATAGCTACCGTTTTTAAAAATTAGTGTTGTTTGGTCGCATTTTGGGCATGGTGGGCGATTCATTCTTCCAGCCTCGGATTAACTCCTCAATCTCAGTTGGTAATTTACCATCTGCGATCGCAGTTTCGACAATTTCCCGCTTCTGTTTGGTGGTGATACTGTCCGCGCTGCCAAGATGTCGGCGATTCTTTTTTCTGCCTACCATCCAGCAATAGCGGTAATACCAGTATTTATTACCTGACCTTTTAACCCAGTACTTCTCAACCCAGTGGGTATTTTGTTCGGGCGCAATTATTTGGGTAGCCTGTGATACTTGCGCCCGAACAACTTCTACGGTGTAACATCCATCGGGAACAAATAACGCCTCATTATTACCACGTGCAACGTAAATGTGCCCCTCGTCTTCATGAACTTCTTTGAGAAGTTCATGAGACGTTTCTGAAGCGTTACTGAGGGGTTCTGGAAGGCTTGATTTTTCAGGTGTTTCGGGTGAGATGTCCGGCATTTTTTGACCGACATCCGGTATTTTTTGACTGATGTCCGGTTCATTTATGCCGGATATAGCGTCATTATTGACCGCCGATTCTTGGTCATCATCTTTCATCCAAAATTCTTGAATTCGTCTTGCACCGTGCAAGTTCTTAACTAACCAACAGGCTGTTTTACGCGTATCATCTGTGCAGGTTTCTCGCTTGAATTCAAATAATCCTGTTGTGCATAAAACTTGTCTTGCTAGTCTAAAAGCTTTATCGCCTAATGATGTTGTTAGCTTCATCCATCTACTACCATACTGGTCTGATGCCCAACATTCATTCCACAGTGTTTGAACTGTTTTTACTTGATTAACTACCCACTGGATATCGTCAATTGGAATAATGCAGTGAGGTTTGTTGAATTTACTTGATGGTTTCTTCTCTTTGTTGCGGTTGATAGGAATTACCCTATTTTGAGAAGAAGAATTGATGACTTCTAAGCTGTTTTCTGGCATAATACTATTAGTTTGATATCAGAAAGCCACCACCGACCTTCTAAATCTGGGTGGCTTTTTGGTTTTTTTGCGTTAGTTCCCTTCGCTCAACTGTCCCTTTGGTGGGCCAAAGTCATCAGGCAAATCTTGGATCGATTTACCCTTTGATCGCAGTAAGCGGTCTAAAGCTTTCATTTGAGTCACCGTGAAGGTAGGGACGCTATCTCCTGCTTCCCAACGGCTAATAGTTCTAGCTGTTGTTCCTATGGCGCGTCCAAACTCCTCTTGAGACATATCTAGCTCAAGCCTTAGACTCCGCAATGGGGATTCTCCTTGCTGTTCGTTTCTACTCAGTCTTTTCTTTATCATGATACACGTTCTAGACATCTTGTCTAGAACGCTTGACAAACGTCATACGTCTAGACATAATGTCTGGTTAGAGGACAATAAAAGACCAGCCAAAAACCTGACTTGGCTAACGACAGTATTTGGCTGATCTTTTGCTAGTTTCTCACCCAGCTGCAAACCTGCTGTGATCTCGCTCCCCAACGCCTAGACCTTGCGTTGCAAGTATGGAGCAAGCACCCGCGTCATTGCCCAGTGCCCGATGCGGAAACACCCTAAAACCTGACTCAAAACCCAAGAATAACGGAGGTAAACAGCAAATCAAAAACGCTCAAGCCTAGTGACAACAAGCTTTTCACAAAAATAGCTGTACTGCGATCGCAGTAGTAAACTCCGACTTAAGTGCCGCATAAGCGGGACTATAACCCTAGCATTCAAGGACTTAAGTGCCGCATAAGCGGGACTATAACCCTAGTATTCAAGGACTTAAGTGCCGCATAAGCGGGACTATAACCCTAGTATTCAAGGACTATGGAAGCACTAGAAGCCACTAGTAATGGCACTAAATTAAAAACCGAGGACAAAACCGAGGCAAAGCCCAAAAAAGAGAGGGCAAGAAGATACTTGCCATCTTTGCCCAGTGCCGGCTCTGCCGCAGACATGAATCAAGTTGAGTATTTGGGGCTAGCTGACAGAACAGCAGTTGAATGGGATTCCTTGAAGAATTACGAAATGTTCAGTCTTTCACCGGATGGTTCATTTCCTCTAATGAAAGTCAGCCGCAGCAAAGCTGTCCGCCTTGCAGATCGTGAAGTGATGATGGTTGGCGGCGGTCGATGCTTTCGAGTTTCCTTGTCAAATCATCCCAAACCTAAAACAAGCCCTAGTTTGCCCTAGAGCTTGTTTGGAGAGACAGATGTCCCTACCTAGCTATTCAAAATTTACCATGAAACCACTAACACCCAAAGAACAGAAAGTAGTTGATGAATTTGAAAAGGCCCGTCCTGGACTGGGGGCGATCGCTCTAAGCAACATCCGCAACAACGATAAAACCGGCTGGGCTGAGATCATCGCCGACACCCCAGAAGAAGAACTGGTAGTCCGTGAGGGTTTTGCGTCGAATTCCTTTATGTACAAGAGGATCGGCGGATGAAAACACTTTCTGAACTAATAGTTGAAGCCTCACTACTAATTAGTGAAATTAGCAATCATCCAGACTACCAGGCTTTGATAGAAAAAGGATATTACCCAGACCTGACCGTGGGTGATGCTTACACAGCCCTTGCTTACCTAATTTCTGAAATCGATCCACCAGTAATTACGGTTCCTGAAATTCCTGAAGTTGAGGTGACTCATGAATCAAGAGCGTAATCCGTGGTTGGATGCTGCGATCGCAATTAAGGAAGCACTCAAGCTGGAACCACCAGAGGTACAAGAATCCATTCGGCGTATGGATCGTAAAACCTACCCCGAAACCTGGAAGGCAATTCGAGAGAGGGAGCAGGGAACAGGGGAGGCTAACGAATGAATCAACTTTTCATTCTCATTCTCACCACTTCAGCGCTAATCATCGGCCTTATTGCACTTTGCAAAGAGCAAACCCAGCACCCCTTCTACTTGAAAATAGAGGTGCAGTATGGCAAATGATCTAATAGATATCAAAGTTGCAGCGCCGCCAAAATCTACCACAGCTCACACTTGGGTAGAGATGCATCTGCCGAATGCCAAAACCCTTGGACGTTATTGTGCTTGGGGGCTAGGGCGTGTAGTATTTTCCCTTGGGCTGTTTAGCCTCTACGGTGTTACAGCTGCCTTGAAATTGGGCATTACCATCACCCAGGCAACCGAAAACGCCGTCAAAAAACTCCTGAAGGTTTACGATGCCTTGCCCTATGCGGGTGTTCCCATGTCTCAAGTCATTGAAGCGTCAGCCGTTCCAGTAGATGAACCACTGGAAATCATCACCGATATCATCGCCGCCATTGAAGGTAAACAGGTGATGATCATCGGCGAAATGGGAACAGGGAAAAGCACACTGGCTCAATATCTTGCTTACACCATAGGCGGCGCAGTGAAGGTGTATGAGTGTGAAGGTACACCAACCGACTGGTCGGGCTTAGAAGTCATCGGCCGCGGCGAAAACTGGGCTGCGATCGACCGAGGAATGCTTGAGGACTTGGAAGACTTGAGTAACCAAATGAAGATCCGCAACGAACGCGGTGATGCTGCGTTGGCTGACAGCGAACGCGTAATCATCGTTGAGGAATACCCCGAACTGGTTTCAAAAGTAGGCAGTTCAGGGGAGTGGTTAGAGCGTCACGCCAGGAGGGGACGTAAAGCGCGACGCTTCACCATTTTACTCTCGCAGTATGACCGGGTTGCAGCCTGGGGACTGGAGGGTAAGAGCGATTTAGCTGATGCTTTTTTCCGTATTCGCCTTGGTAAAAAGGCTCTAGCCCACGCCAAATCATTGAAAAATGAAGCGCTTATTAGCTGGTTAAAACAAGACCAGTCGCACTGCTTACTCGACGATCAGCCCTTGAAACTCCCGCCATACCGGGAGATGAAAGCCGCAGTGCTGCGCGGTGGTTCAACCATAGTACGACCATACTATGACAACGCGATCGCGCCCCAAAAACCGCCTGAAAATGACCTCAAACCCGCTCCAGAAGTGGCTTTTGAGGAAAATTGTTCCGATAACGATCGGGTACTTTGGCGGCTAATTCAGCGAGTTGGGGAGGGAAAAAGTGATAGTGCGATCGTGACGGAAGTCCTTGGCTTCACTGGTAAGCGCTATGGGGAGGGGGCAGCGCTTCTAGAGCGGTTAAGGAAGCAGTTCGGGGGCTAATTCAAAAGCGATCGCGGCAGGAGGATTGCGATCGCAATTGATTAATCGATTCAAACGTTTACAAGTAAAAAATATCATGCTTATACCATGACCAAACATGACACTTGGGTAAAACTCAAACCCGGTAATCCTTACGAGCCAATTTTAGATTTATTTCCAGACGGTATGATACCCGTGCGCGATCCGTTCCCAATGGAACGCGTAGGGGATGCTTTTGAGGGTAAAAGCTTGTGGATTATCGATTTAGAACGGCTCAAAAGTTCTCAAGCTACTGCCATCAGTCAACTCATTGCCCACCACAGAAACGCTTCACCGCTTGAAGTGGCAACAGAAGCAATGAATAAAGGTGGTTTCGCTATGAGTCACGAGTGGGTTGAGTCTATGCAGTGTGGTGATGAAGGCTTTCAGCGCAGTAAAGAACTGGCCGACTTTTCAGAAACTGCACCCCAACCACCTAGCGCCGAGGCTTGGCAGGAATTTTTGACAAGCCAGATCGAGAGATGGGTTGACGGTAACGAACAGCCGCCGCCAATTAACTCCATTGATGACGTTGACTTGCGCCTCAGAACTCCAGAGCTTCAACAAGCTCTCAAAATGAGGAAAGTTGAGAGTGCGATCGCGGAGGGTGGCTACTCAGCTTTTGATGTCTTAATGGGACGTGCAACGGTTGATATTCTTAACAAAATTGACCCAGAAAACTCATATTCATTAGTTAGGTATGATGAGGAATTTGATGAAGATGAAATTTATGAATAATGAAAATTTAGAAGTTCCCCAGCCAGATCCAGCATGGGATTATTACATTGAATGGCACAAATTACTTAGGGCTAAAGCTCGGTTAGAAAAGTTAATTGAGTTTATTTCAAAATGTGAAAATTCCACAGAAGACACTCAAGAAATACTGCAACAAGACGCAGCGATAATTATCACCACTCTCGAAAGCCTATAACCGCCTGATGAATCGTAATTGCGATCGCGCTAACAGCGCGGGCTACTTTGTCCGGTAGCCGAAACGTGAGTTAATCTCACGTCGCGGACGGACTCCAAATCCGACGTACAGCACATACACACAACAGCTTAGGGCTTTTTTGTTGAATCAAGCTTTAATGGCTTTCTGAACTTCATAAGCTCGGCTGCTGTAACTGTGCTGTTCCCTCCCTATGTCGCCGCAGTTCGCGCTGCGGCATTGCCTTGAGAGTGAATTAGGCTGTTGTGGCCTTCGGGTGATTCGCAGGCATGGCATCAGGGTTAACAGAACCACCCAGGAGGAACTGAATGATTAAAATTTTGGGACTTGATGTTAGCAAGTCCTCAGTTTCAGCTTGTCTGCTCACGGATAAGCCCGAAGATCCACGTCAATTTTATTACGAATGTCCGTTTTTTTGCTTAAGCGCTAACGCCAAGGGTATTCAAGATTTACTCGCGCTCAAGCCGGACATCGCACTGCTAGAGCCAACTGGCAACAACTACAGCAAGCTTTGGGGCACTCACTTGGCCCGCGCCGGTGTAGAAGTGCGGCTAGTTGGTCACAAGGAGTTGAGAAATTATCGAGCTAATCACCTAGCGCTCCCAGATAAAGACGATGATGCCGATGCGTTGGCACTGGCTTGTTACTACTTTGATTACCAGAAAGACCCGCGGCGATTTGTGCAAATTCGCGATCGCGCCATTGTCAAAATTCGAGAACTAGTTTTGCGGCTGGCACATCTCAACCGCGTTCAGTCCCCGATCGTGAATCGTGCGCGGCAAGATTTAGCTTGGCAGTTCCCAGAAGTTGCACTGGTGCGATCAAAACGGGGTGAAGCAGGTCTTGCGCCTTTACTCTGGGGTTGGCTTGCTGGAGTTCGGAAAAGCAGCCGCTACGACCGCCTTTACTCTCAATCTGTCGGTTTGGGAATCACCCAAACAGTTCGAGAACACGCAAAACGTATCTGCGATCTCCAGCTTGAGGAACACGTCATCGAGGGAGAGTTACGCCAATTGCTTACTGACTCTCGATTTGACCGTTACCGCGCAGTCTTCAAAAAATTTGGTTTTGGCGATCGCCTTTCGTCGGTCATCATCTCCCAGATTTACCCCATTGAGGGATTCCTGGATGGTGATGGTAAGCCAGAGGTGAAGATATGCCAGGGGCGAAACTCGAAAAAGCCTACCAAACGCCACCTTTCATTGAGGAGATTTCAGAAAGCTTTAGGAGTTGCTCCAAACCTAGAGGCATCCGGTGATAAGCGAAAAACCAAAGTTGTTGGTGGGTCAGACCCTGTGTAGAAAATCGCTTTGGCAGTGGGTATTCACCAGAATTGAACCGAAGCGATCGCGCCTCAAAAATGATATTGGTAAAATCTTGGGCGAACAGTTAGATACTGAAAAAGCTGCGGGCCGTCCTGTGAAGCTTGTTAGGAATCGCGTTGCAGCTAAAGGAGCAAGATTGCTATTTCGGGAATTAGTTAAAAGTTTGAAGTGAAACAGAGTTATGCCCACAATGGCTAAACAATGGTACGGTTGCCCTAAATGTTCATCCTCTGAATACAAAAGGCGAGACTTTGATGAAATCGACGGAGTAAGAATATTGTTTTATTGCGGATGTGGGCACATCTTCTCAGATCCTTTGTTGTTTTGGATCGATAAAGAATCGTTGCCAGAAGAATATAACCTCGACTATCAAGACTCGCGAGAATATCCTGATTGGGGCTGAATGAGACAAAACGGAATTTTGACTAATGACTGATGATTATGTAATAGTCATTAGAAATAGGTTTTGTTTGTAAACTAAGCAGTATTTAAAACCGTGGGGGATGAGTAGGGATACTCATCCCCCCAACTTTTGGGAATGTCCCCATTCCCCTTTCCCCAAATGTCTAGAGTGAAGTTCAGTTTCAATTAGACGCAAATTTTTATAGACGCTTCTTTGCCGAAATCTTTCTTTACTTGCGTCAAAACGAATCAGTCAATTTTTGGCGTGCAGTTGTTATCTATCCGCAACGAAGTTTAGATCCAAACGATCGGCTACCATATCAGCTGCTGCTAGACAGTTCACAAGTACAACGTATTTATCTAGATGAATTAAATTCGACAGATAACTCACTTCAAGTTGCGATCGTTAAATTAATTATCGAAAGAGAAGAGACAGCCGTTGACAAAGGTAGAGAATTGATCTTACAAGCGAGGCAACAACTGGCAGATGAATCTACCAGCAAGCAAATTGTAGAATTGATAGAGACTATTCTGTTGTACAAATTTACCCGGTTAAGCCGAGAGGAGTTAGCAGAAATGTTGGGTATAGACGACGAATTCAAAAAAACACGGATGTATCAATCAATCAAGGAAGATGGCTTAGAAGAAGGTCGCCAGGAAGGTCGCCAGGAAGGTCGCCAGGAAGGTCGCCAGGAAGGTCGCCAGGAAGGTCGCCAGGAAGGTCGCCAGGAAGGTCGCCAGGAAGCTAAGTTAGAAGCTATTCCCCGATTGCTGGCATTGGGATTGAGTGTAGAGCAAGTGGCGGTGGCTCTCGATTTAACGGTGGCGCAAGTAGAGCAAGCAGCCCAGGATTAGTCTATCGAATAGTGGGCGGTGCTTGCGTCTAATTTAATCAGCAAGTGCGACGCCGATAGCGTACTCCTTTCCTGCGGAACGCTACGCGAACAAAGAAGCAAGCTACGCTTTTAGTGTCTCGTAGAGAGCGTCATAGCCTGTTTTAAACATCGCCTCTTTTGGTTTTAGCTAAACTAAACTAGAAGCGATGTCTACGACGGGCTTACGCCTACGAACTCAAAACCTGGGTTACATCTTACCGTGTTGCAGCACTTGTTGTAGATGTTGGCGAATCTCTTGTGCGTGTTCAATATCAGATTGCCGCAATTTTTGGAACAACTCTACACAAGGTTGAGAACCTACTTGTTCTGCATCTTTGATGTATGTATCGTAAGCTTTAACAGCTTCAGCCTTGTTGTGCAAAACGGTGATAAAATCATACTCCAAGTCGCTAATCGCTGTTTGAGATTGTCCGTTACCTGTATTTGTAGCCATTGCTTGAACCTCTTTTAGAATTTCTAATTAACGTTATATTCACCTTTAAAGAGCGATTCATCTTCCAAAAAGAGTATATTTCAATACGTCGGAAGTACCTTGCAAAAGTAGGTTATACCCTTTTAGATTTCAGAGCCATCCAAGTTCCTGATATAGTCTCAAACAAAAGAGTGGAGAGTAGGAAAATACTTTTTCACCACTCTCCACTAGTAATCCACCAAGTGAACTTGGCGGGATAAAGGAGAAGGGGGAAGGGGTAAAGGGTTTAAATCCCAAACCCAGTACCCTTTCTCCTTTCCCCAGTCCTCACTTAGCATTTTTGGGTTGACAGACTACTAGAGACACGATGAATCGCGTCTCTCCCACTCCCCATTTTCATAACAATTTATCCAAGGGGTTGATTCTCATCACATTGACGTGAATACTGTAATTCCAATTCGTTTTGGCGTTCTCTACCTCCCCTATACACAACCGGACAAAACTTAGTATTAGCACTCATACAATCCATGTGTGGTGTTTTAGCGCATACCACGAGTAGTCCACCCAAAACAAATAACAAACCACAAATTGCAAGCGTATTAACCCAAGAAATTTCCAGCGCTCCGTGAACCACTACCTCTCGCAGTAAAGATACTATTGTTACCTCAACTGCCACTCCTACAGAGATACTATGTTCTTGCAAATAGACCATTAATAGTCGAAATAACTCGACTAAAATCAACACAAATAGTATTTTTGCAGTCACATGTTTATAGTCTAGTGGCTGCATGAGGGCGATAGCTATCCCCCACAATTGGATTAGCATAACGGCGAACAAACCCAAACACAAAACAATCACTATTAGGTCTTGAAAGGCTTCCATGTTGCGAACAATTGATTGCCGATCGAGCCAGCGATCGCTAAATAAAAATCGACTTTTCTGGCGCTTTTGCATGTACATTTTTCCAATCGGGACTAGTTCAGACAACACCAGCGAGTCAACCCAATAGTTTTATGTTATGCAATATTAAGTTTTTGTGCCTCAGCGAGGTTGGTAATTTATCAGTCATTGGTCATTGGTCATTGGTTTTAGACAAAGGACAAATAACTAATGACTAATGACTAATGACAATTTACTATTCATTTTAAATTTTGTGCTTGTTGTAACAATTGCTCCGCATTTTTCGCCCACTGGGGATTTTTTTGAGCATTGTATAAATCTCTAGCAAATTGCAATACTTGTACTGCATCGCCATATTGCTGTAACTGGATAAAAACTAACCCAGCACCATAATAAGCATTGGGATAGTTAGAGTTAGCTTCAGCCGATTTTCTAAACGCCTCTAATGCTTCTTGTAATTTACTTTGCTGAAAAAAAATTGAGCCGAGATTGTAGTAAGCTTCTGGATACTTGGGATTAATCTTCAATGCCTGATAAAATGCACTTCTGGCTGGGTCGAGTTTACCTTGTTGGAGATAACACATCCCTATATGGTAAGGAGGCTCTGGTGCATTTTTGCTATATTCTACAGCTTTTTTAAAAGATGCGATCGCTTGCTTACAATCTCGTTGCTGTTCTCGTACTAACCCCAAGTTATAGTGGGCAAATCCGAGTTTGGGATCGAGTTCTAAGGCGCGTTGCAAGTAATCATTAGCTAACTTTAAATTATTGCCTTCTAACAACGCTCCACCTAAATTAGCAAAAGCTGGAGCAAATTTCGGATCGGCTTGCGTCGCCCGATAAAATGCATCCGCAGAGGGTTGTAATTGTCCCGTTTGTCGATACGCTAACCCCAGATTATAGTGCGCTGGTGCCAATGCCGGATCTAATTTAGCAGCTTGTTTAAAAGCTGCGATCGCATCTTGTACCTTTCCCGCCTGAATTGCTTGTAAGCCTTGGTTTAACCAGTCTACGGCAGTTTTAGGATTAGATTGTGCCAACTTTGAGGCGACAGGAGGAGATAGAGCAAGAGAGGGAGAGGAAATACTCATAATCAGCATCAAACTTACTAACTTTGCTATGCGATATTTAAAGAATGATAATCTCATTGATTTTCTGACTCGCAACACTTTTAGTTAAATTTACTTGATAAAAAGTTTTTTACAAAAGTTTTTGATTTGGGATAAAAATTTGCGATCCTTAATTTTTCTTAAGCTAAATCTTACGACAGGCTACAATTTTTTTAACTTTCGATTAAAGGGAGGATAATAACGAATTAAAGAAGGGATAATTTTGACTCCAGAGAACCATTTTGTTCAAATAGAATTCAGGAGTCAGGAGCCAGAATTCAGTTGGAATTCTGTACGACTGGCAAAGAAATAAATCGGTTT
This sequence comes from Nostoc sp. DSM 114160, assembly GCF_053470305.1. Lineage (NCBI taxonomy): Bacteria > Bacillati > Cyanobacteriota > Cyanophyceae > Nostocales > Nostocaceae > Nostoc > Nostoc sp. DSM 114160. The sequence goes on from NZ_JBPFGO010000001.1 coordinate 1,738,768, forward strand.
AAGACGCTTGCGGACTTGCTACTGTCAAGATTTATGAATCCTGAATTCAGAATAGCTGGATTCTTCTTTAACCCTTGATATATACAGAATCATGCGGTTATAAAAAACTTACCGCAAGGGAGGTTTTATGAACGAAAAAGTAAAATCGGGTTCGCGGAACGTTGCAATTGTTGGGCCTTATTTAAGTGGAAAAACCACTTTACTAGAAAGCTTGTTATTTGTCACAGGGGCAATTTCCCGCAAAGGCAGTGTTAAGGACAGCAATACAGTGGGAGATAGTGCTGCCGAGTCGCGCGATCGCCATATGAGTGTAGAAGTCAGCGCCGCTAGCACTGAGTATAACGATATTCGCTTCACCTTTATTGACTGCCCAGGAAGCGTAGAATTTGCCCAAGAAACTTACAATGCTTTAATTGGAGTCGATGCAGCAATTGTAGTTTGCGAACCCATCCGCGAACGAGTCCTCACCCTCGCTCCACTATTTAAATTCCTGGACGATTGGGAAATTCCCCACCTCGTCTTCGTCAACAAAATGGATCGGGCAAATATTCACGTCCTAGAAACGTTGCACGCCCTGAAAGCAGTATCTAGCCGTCCCCTGGTAGCGCATCAATATCCCATCATGAACGGGGAACAACTCACCGGTTTTATCGATATGGTGAGCGAACAGGCATATAAATATCATCCAGGCGCACCAGCTGACCCCATCCCCTTCCCCGAAAGTTTAAAAGAAGAAGAACATATCGCACGGGCAGAAATGCTCGAAGCTTTAGCAAATTTTGACGACCATTTACTCGAAGAACTTTTAGAAGACATCGAACCACCCCAAGAGGAAATCCTTAAAGATTTAAAAATGGAATTGGGTGCAGATTTAGTAGTGCCCGTTTTCTTTGGTGTGGCAGAACAAGATTATGGTGTTAGACCTCTATTAGAAGCCTTGTTACGAGAAGCCCCCGAACCAGAAACCACAGCAGAACGTCGTTTAAAAAACATCAAAGGGGATACAGCTTTAGCGCAGGTATTAAAAACTTACTACACTCCCCAAGGTGGCAAACTCTCTCTGGTGCGTGTTTGGCGTGGCAAATTAACTGATGGCATTGTCCTCAATGGCATTCGCACTGGGGGAATTTACCGCCTCATGGGACAGCAACAGCAGTCAGTTAACCAAGTTAATGCTGGTGAAATTGTTGCATTGAGCCGTTTAGAAGGAATTAAGACAGGCGATACAATCTCTATAGAACAACAGTCGGCAATCAAATTACCCAAAGCTGTAGAGTTGGAACCAGTGTATGCTCTGGCTATTACACCAGAAAAGCGCAACGATGAAGTTAAACTCAGCAGTGCCATCACCAAGTTATTAGAAGAAGACTGCTCACTTGCTTGGGAACAACACGGCGATACCCACGAAGTTATTCTTTGGGGTCAAGGCGAGATTCATTTACAAGTCGCCCTAGACAGACTGCGCCGCAAATATAATTTGCCAATGACAACCCACTTACCACAAGTGCCTTACAAAGAAACCATCCGCAAAATAGTGGCTTCAGTTCATGGGCGCTACAAACACCAAAGCGGTGGTCACGGACAGTTTGGTGATGTTTTTCTCGAAATCAAGCCCCTACCACGCGGAACAGGTTTTAACTTTAATGAAACTATTGTCGGTGGCGTGGTTCCTAAACAGTACATTCCTGGCGTAGAAATGGGCGTGCGGGAATTTTTGACACACGGGCCTTTAGGCTTCCCAATAGTTGATGTGGCAGTAACTCTGACTAATGGTTCCTATCACAACGTTGATAGTTCCGAACAAGCCTTTAAGCAAGCTGCCCGATTGGCAATGCAAACGGGGATACCCCAAGCAGAACCTACCCTGTTAGAACCAATTCTGCGGGTAGATGTTACCACACCGAGCGAATTTACCTCCAAAGTGCTGCAACTGTTGAGTGGTAGACGGGGGCAAATTTTAGGCTATGAGGGCAGAAACGATTGGCAAGGCTGGGATAACGTCTCTGCATACTTGCCACAAGCAGAGATGCAAAATTTTATTGTAGAGCTGCGATCGCTCACTCTCGGCGTTGGTTCCTTCCACTGGGAATACGACCATCTCCAGGAAGTACCAGAAAAGCTTGCTGAACGTGTCATTCACAGCAATGGCAATGGTAGTAACGGCAACGGCAAGTAATACCAATTTGAAAAAGTAATGCGACAAATAGACCATTTGTAGAGACGCGATGCATCGCAATTTGTAGAGACGCGATTCATCGCGTCTTTACCCAAGGATGTGTTGCAAATTGAATTGGTATAATTTTTGATTTTGAATTAATTGTAGAGTAGCGCAGGCAATGCCTGCCGCCGGCATCGCTCCAAAGCTAAGATTCCTGACTTCTGAGAAAAGTCGGGAATCTTTTTTAATCTGTAAAAAGATTTGTAAACCTCTAACTTGTCTGAAATGATATGAATTTCATAAAAGCGTTTGGGAATTATGTGATTAAGCAAATTCGTCTTAACTACACACAAAAAACTCATGGGCTTTATAGTCTCTCTTGTAACTAGCCTAATTACAATCCTCGTTTATCTCAATACAGATAAAATATCTAGTGAAAGGTCACGTTTAGTAATACGCACAATTATGATATTGATTGGCAGTATTGCAGTACTAAATTCTTTTTCTAGACTTTTGGTGATTGTCCCACCTGGTAATGTCGGTGTCGTCAATTTCTTTGGTGAGGTTTCCGAAACTACTCTTAATCCTGGTGTCCACTTGCTTAACCCCTTTAGCAAGGTGCTGAATTTTTCTACTCGCCTTAAGGATATAAAGGAAAATGTCGATGCAACATCCCAAGAAGGTTTGAGCCTAAATCTTGATGTCAGTCTTCAGTACAAGCTCGATCCGCAAAAGGCAGCTACAGTATATAAAACAATTGGAACTGATGAAACTCAACTGGTAATTTCCAGATTCCGCTCTACAGTCCGCGCCATCACGGCAAATTACCCAGCCAATGCTATTTACTCTACCAAACGCCAAGAAATCGCCCAAAAAATTGACCAACAACTTACCCAAGAGATACCAGCTTTGGGTTTCATCGTTGAGGAAGCTCTTTTACGAAACATCAAAATGCCTGATACTCTACAAGCTGCAATTCAAAATAAACTCAAGACAGAGCAAGAAAATCAGCAGATGAAATTTGTTTTAGAGAAAGAGCGTCAAGAGGCAGAACGAAAGCTGATTGAAGCGCGAGGTATAGCTGATTCCCAAAAAATTCTCTCAAATGGACTTAGCAACCAAGTGCTGCAATTACGAGCGATTGAAGCCACAGAAAAGCTAGCTCAATCTAATAATTCTAAGCTGGTAATTATTGGTTCTGAAAAAGGCGCAGTGCCTATTATGATCCAGCCAGAAACAGGAACCTCAAAGCCCTAAAATTTTCTGATCGGGTCAATGGCTTGACATAATTTTAATTGTATGAATTATACACTATACATTATTTGCAACGTTCACTCTTGGCGTTGGTTCTTTCCACCGAAAATATGACCATCTCTAGTGTGTCGGAAAAGGTTGCTGAACGAGTTATTCATAGAAGGGGCAGGTAATTTTAGATTGATTTCAAATCAAAGCCATGCACTTAAAGGTGCAAGGCTTTTTGTTAATTAATATTTAATAGGTTTTGAACGTGCTGTTGAAACGTTAATCCTTCTATATTCCACCGTTCTTGGAATCCTTGTATATTTTTCAACTTTATTGCTTTTCCATTGGGAGGGAAATTAATATCATAACCAAATACTGTATTCTTATCTGGAGGATGATCCCAATTATCCGTCATCCAAACTACTTGGACAATCCGATAAATATTAAATTCATCTCCAGCATTTTTGTCAGGATAAAGTTGATTGTTCAGCATTTGAACAATGTGGGTTACTTTGCTACGTTGTCTTAAAATTATCAGTTCACCTTCTTGTGGGGTTTTGGCATTTAGTTCGTCTCTCTTTTCTAAATTTCTCCAATGTAAAGCAAAAATATTTAAGTCTGGATATATAGTATCTATGTTTTTATAAGCCCAAATTTCACCATCTATAGGTGTTACGTTTTTAGTCCAAATTAACCCATTTAAATCCATAACTATTTTTCAACCTTGTTCTAATAGAGAAGCTACAGTTATAGCTTTCCCTAAAATATCACTAAAGTCACAAAACTTCGTTTTTGCACATATCAGAAATAAAAGATTTGATGTTTCAAGATTATTTTTTGCTAGGATAGTTACATCTTGGCTTTTACAATCTAAACCTGAAATTTGAATGGGAAGTAATGGTAACACTTCAATTGCGACAATTAAGTGTTCCGCCGGGACATAGAGTAATACTCCACGATGTTAGCTGGCAAGAATTTGAGGCAATTTTAGAAGAACTTGGCGACCATCGAGCCACTCGATTGGCTTACAGCCAGGGAACTTTGGAGATGAGAATGCCATTACCCAAGCATGAAAAAGCCAAAGTTATCATTGGGGATTTGGTGAAAATTCTGTTGGAAGAGTTAGAAATTGACTGTGAAACATTTGGCTCAACCACTTTCAAACGTGAAGATATGGCTTTTGTTGTAGAGCCTGATGATTCTTTCTACATTCAAAATCATGCTCAAATGATTGGTAAAGAGCGAATAGACTTGAGGGTTGACCCGCCACCTGACCTTGCAATTGAAGTTGATGTGACTTCCAAAACTCAACTGGATGCCTACGAAGCATTAGGAGTTCCTGAACTGTGGCGATATGAAAATGGCAAGCTACAAATTAATATTCTTCAGGATGGCAAATACATTGAGTCTGAAATTAGTTCTAATTTTCCCAACTTGCCCATTGTTAAAGAAATTCCCCAGTTTGTCGAACAGAGCCGAACTTTAGGTAGAAGTCCAACGCTTAAAGCATTTCGTCAATGGGTAAGAAAGCAAATCAACCCAACTTAATATAACCCTTATTCTTTTTACAACAAATGAGCGTTGTAATACTTAATAGTATTTTTATATGCCAATACAGTTCAGTTAAGCATCTCTTTCTTCTCTCTGCGTACTCTGCGCCTTGGCGGTTCGTTAAAAAATTGACTTTGGTAACAGACTTTTAGCCTTAACTGAACCGTATTGTTTTATATGCAACAGAAAACTTTGCGGTTCTAGAAAAAAAGGAGCCTAACTTAGGCTCCTTAATAAAAAAGTGGTAATAGAATTGTGACTACTTGATAGTTACCTTACCACCAGCTTCTTCGATGCGCTTCTTAGCATCTTCAGCAGCATCCTTAGCAACACCTTCTTTAACTGCCTTGGGCGCAGCTTCCACCAAGTCTTTAGCTTCTTTCAGACCCAAACCGGTCAATTCGCGGACAATCTTCAACACGGCAATTTTCTTATCAGCTGGGACTGATTCGAGAACCACTTCAAACTCAGTTTGCTCTTCTACGGCTTCAGGAGCCGCAGCAGCAGCAGCACCAGGGCCTGCGAACGATACACCAACAGGTGCAGCAGCACTTACACCAAAAGCTTCTTCAATTTGCTTGACTAACTCAGAAGCTTCCAGCAAAGAAAGACCTTTTAGTTGTTCTAAAATTTGATCGGTTGCAGCAGACATTGATATAACTCCTGTAATTTTGATTATTTATTTGTCATCGGTCATTGGTCTTTGACTATAGACTTTTGACTTTTGACTGATGAACCACGAAGTCTATTCAGCAGCAGTTTCAGTGCTACTATCTTGGACAGCAGCAGTTTCGGTACTACCACCACTTTGCTCTTGGTCGGCCACAGCCTGCAAAGCACGAGCCAGCGAACCAGGAACTTCGTTGATACCCACAGCAATCTTGGTAGCCAAAGCGTTGATAGCCCCAGCAATTTGGGCGATGAGTTGTTCCTTAGATGGCAAGTCTCCTAGTACCTTGACATCAGGTTCTTTGAGTAGGCGACCTTCCAGTACACCACCGCGAAGTTCTGTCTTCTTGGTGACTTTTTGGAATTCTTGGTATGCCTTAATTGCCGATGAAAAATCATCTTTTACCAGCAAAAAGGCGGAAGAACCATTGAGCAATTCTGACAAAGGCTGCCATTTTTCATCGTCTTTGATAGCAATGCCCATTAAGGTGTTCTTTGTCACCTTACAAACAGTGCCACTGGGACGTAACCGCCGCCGTAAGTCTGTGATTTCTGAAACTGTTAGCCCCTGATAATCAATTACCAGTGCCAGAGTTGACTCACTCAAAGTTTCTTTGAGGTCAGCTACTATTTCTTGTTTATTTTCTAGTGTTCTACCCATTCCAATCTCACCTCCTTAAAACAATCGGGGAAGTGCCCTAGTTGTGTGTTTTTTCTCAACCTGAACCCAAACAACAAACCCCAGCTAATATAGCCGGGGTTGGTAGTAAGACTCTTGACGCCATAGTTATCACACCTTTGTGGGTGGTAATTCTGACAATTAGAGTTTTAACCTCGGCAGGATATTAAGTTATTAGCACCTGCTGTCTCCGGCTTTGCCTATTTAATTTAGTCATTTGTCATTCGTCCTTTGTTCTTTGCCCTTTGCCTTTACAAATGACAAATGACTAAGAACTAATGACTAAAAATTAAGCTGCTTGGCTCAGTTTCAAATCTCGTAGGGCACTGATATCAACTTTAATTGATGGCCCCATTGTGGCTGACACATAAAATGTGCGCCAATAACGACCTTTAGCTCCTGAAGGACGATTGCGGTCAATCGTTTCCTGCAATGCCTTTAGGTTAACTAACAAATCTTCAGGCGAGAAGGTTGTCTTACCAAACATAACATGGACAATACCAGTTCGGTCAGCTCGGAATTCTAATTTACCTGCTTTGAATTCTGCGATCGCACTTGCTAAGTCAAATGTTACAGTTCCACCCTTGGGCGATGGCATCAAACCACGCGGGTCCAAGCAACTTACCCAGCTTTGCCACCTGTGGCATCACATCGGGTGTGGCAATCAGTTTGTCAAAATCCAGTCTACCTTTCTGGATTTCGTCAATCAGTTCTTCTGAACCAACTAAATCAGCACCAGCACTGCTAGCTTCATTTACCTTTTCGCCTCTGGCTATCACCGCCACCCGAACGATTTGTCCTGTACCTTTGGGCAGTGCTACCGTTGTCCGCAACTGTTGGTCTGTATACTTGGGGTCAATTCCCAACCGGATATGCGCTTCCGCAGCTTCGGTAAATTTAGCTGTTGCTGTGTCTTTGAGAAGGGCTAAAGCCTCTAGGGGTTGATAGTCCTTATCTTCTACTTTTGCTTGCAGACCCTGCAAACGACGTGATATTTTTGCCATTTTTTTCTCCTGGGGTAATTCCGAAGCCTCGCCTCTCCCCCGATAATTTTTGGTTATTTGTCCTTTGTCATTTGTCCTTCGTCACTTACCAATGACTAATGACCAATGACTAATGACTAATCCGTAACTGTTACACCCATATTTTTAGCCGTTCCTGCTACAATCTTCATTGCCGCGTCTATGTCGTTGGCATTGAGGTCAGGGAGTTTGGTTTGGGCTATTTCTTGCAATTGTGCTTTGGTAATTGACCCAACTTTCTTTTTGTTGGGTTCATTTGAGCCTTTTTCAACTTTCGCCGCCTTCCGAATCAGTACTGATGCGGGTGGCGTTTTGAGTACGAATGTAAAACTCCGGTCTTCAAAAACCGAAATTTCTACAGGTATCACCATTCCAGCTTGGTCTGCTGTTTTGGCGTTGTACTCTTTACAAAACATCATGATGTTGACACCATGTTGACCCAAGGCGGGACCAACTGGCGGTGCTGGGTTGGCTTTTCCAGCATTCAGGGCCAGTTTAATGACCGCCACTACTTTCTTCGCCATTTGTATTTAACTCTGTTTCTCTACCTGATTAAATTCCAATTCTACTGGTGTATCCCTGCCGAAAATTGAGAGCAAGGCTTTAAGTTTACTCCGTTCTGGAGAGACTTCAATTACCTCACCTTCAAAGTCTTTAAATGGACCAGAAAGCACCATTATCTTATCACCAGTAGCCATGTCAATTTTGACTACAGCTTCTTGTTCGCTGGTTTGTTTGAATATACGTTCAACTTCTGAAGAACTCAGTGGTATGGGGTTGACATGACCACGACCCCTTGCTGCTACCACGTTTTTGTTCTGAACCAACAAAGTTAATTACATGAGAGGTGTTGCGTACCACCTGCCAAGTATCATCATCCATCATCATCCGCACCAGCACATAACCAGGGAAAACTTTTTCTTCTGTATGCTGGCGACTGCCATCTTTACGGATTTTCACCGCTGGCGTCTGCGGAATTTCTACCTGGATAATTTTGTCAGCTACATCAAAAGTTTGAATGCGTTGCTCTAAGTTAGTCTTTACACGCTTTTCACAGCCTGAAGCTACTTGTACTGCATACCAGCGTGCTTCTTTTGATGCTGCTTCTGCTGCTTCTGCTGTTTCTTCTGACTGCAACGTTGAGTTGCGTGGTTCATCTGTTGCAAAACTCATTAGAACACCTGTTTTGCTGCCCAATGAAACAATCCATCGACCAAGTATATCAAAGATGCGGAGAGTGCCACCATTAACAATACAGCGGCGGATTCGCTCACTATCTGTTTCCGACTGGGCCAAACTACTTTTTCAAGTTCTTCTTTGGTTCCCTGGATGAAGTTGCCAAAGCTAAACCCATTTGTGGTTTCTGGCAATTCTGCTTCACTTTTTTTGGCCACGACCGTTTATCCCCCGTTTCTTATACTAGATCCTGTTTAATTGTCATCTAGGTTTGCAGTTTCGACTCTATTTTACTTACTGGAAGCAAAACAACTGCAAATACAATAAGTTTACCCGAAATTATTAGCGCTAACTGCTATATTAGCAGATGCGTAATTATTTCGGGCTTTGTTTTTTTGCTCTTGAGCGCGCCCTGGAGGACTTGAACCCCCGACATCAGGTTTTGGAGACCTGCGTTCTACCAACTGAACTAAGAGCGCACAAGCTGTTTTTGATTCAGTGATTGCGCTGAACTAAATTTCAGTTTAACGCAATATGCGATTTATATCATACCTTAATTTTGCCCTTAAAACAAGTCAGCGGCAGATGCCGCTTGCAGCTTGAGATTTCTCCCATACTTTTCAAGGACGAATCACAAAGGGCGGTCAAACCGTTGCTTGATTCGGGTTGCTTTACCTACGCGATCGCGGAGATAATACAGTTTAGCACGTCGGACTTTACCGCGACGTAACACTTTAATGCTGTCAATTCGGGGAGAATGCAACAGAAATACCCGCTCAACGCCCACGCCTTGAAAAACCTTACGAACTGTAATAGTTTCGTTGATGCCGCCATTGCGCTTGGCAATCACAACTCCCTCGTAGGGTTGCACGCGGTATTTTTCGCCTTCCTTGATTTTCACTCCCACTTTTACAGTGTCACCCACATAAATGTCGGGCACATTCGATTTTATCTGTTCCGCTTCAATGGAGCGGATAATCTCTTGAGCGTTCATAGTCTTTCTGTCTGCTTAAAAAAACTCACGATCATCAATGATAAATCGATAATCCTATTTCAGTCTACTTGTTAGGATTGATAATTGTACTGATACAACAGCTTAAAGATCGAAGCTATATTGCAGAATGCCGTACTACAAAGGAAAAATTTATGAGATTTAGTATCGTCATCAGTACTTATAATCGCTTGAATTTGCTGAAAAGAGCAATTAATTCGGCTCGTAACCAAACAATCGCGTGCGAGGTGGTTGTTGCTGACGATTGTTCTGATGATGACACCCAAACCTATCTCAAAAGCTTAGGGGATAAGGTTGTTTACCATCGTAACGAAGTAAACCTTGGTCATGCAGCAACGGTAAATGCTGGAGTTGCCAAAGCTAGCGGCGACTGGATTAAGTTTTTAGATGATGATGACTATTTAGCGCCTAACTGCATAGAAGAGATGGCAAAGGCGATCGCCCTTCGTCCCGATGCTGTAATCTGCTCTTGTGTGGCGGCTCAGGTGGATGGCAATGAAGTTGAACTCTCTCGCACCCCCCAAGTTGGCCCCGGTTTAGCTTTTTATATCCCCCAAGCCGATATTCATTACGGGATGCTTTTAGAGCTTGTACCCTTTGGCACACCTGTGCAAGTAGCTTGTCGACGTGATGCTTTCCTCCAAAGTGGCGGTTGGGACTCCACACTCGATGCTAACTGTGATGACATCGATTCCTGGATTCGGATTGCTCAGTTTGGCGATGCTATTTTCTTCAACCAGTGTCTTGCCTACCGCACTATTTGGCCGGGTGCGTATAATCAGAAGTTTTCTTTGTCTCGGCGGTTGGCGACAAATATTTTAATGAAGGAAAAAATTTACGCCCTGGTAAATGAGCAACATCGCTCAAAGATTCCTGTCTTTCAGGATATAAAAAATTACCTAAGACTCCATTGGATTTTAGTTGCACTGAAGCAAAAAAATCTCAAGAGTTTTCTTTCAATGATAGATCCATCTATACTTTCTCCTCGGTCTTGGAAGTTTTTACTAACTGCTATTTCATCACGCCGCTCTCAGGGAAACAATTCTCAGGTTCGTAAACTTGTATTGATTGAGTTTTACTATGATGTCTGGCAAAATGCCCAGAATAAAAGCGCCAGTCTTCAGAATTTAGAATTAGATTCTATGCCACTGGTGGACTTGCCCATGAGCGCCCAGTCGAACTCTCAGTACTAGATGAGGACGTTACTAGCTTGAGTTGCTTCAATCTGGATGGAGTACTTGAAACTCAAAAATAAAAAGACTTTTATTCTCTGTTTTGACTGCTGTGTGAAATGGGATTTATATATCTGCTGTGATGTACTAGAGTTCGATACCAGGGTATTGAGAAATAGAAAATAAGGCTGTAGCGACTTGAAATAACATATTCAAAATTTTGAAGTTTTACCCCGATTTATCGAGCCGTTACTGAATAAGTCTTTAAGCTAAGTAACTGGTTAGAAGCGCTCTTCATCAGTAGAAAGTGGTCAATTTTACGCACTACTGACTACTTTTTAGTTGTCGCTGAAGACCTCAAAAATTATGTTGATTTCTATTCAGTTACTTATCCTTATTTTTTATACACATTTCACAGCTTATGCGAATCATACATATTTTGAACCACGTTCAAGAAATAGGTAACGGTATTGTGAATGTGGCTGTGGATATGGCTTGTCTACAGGCAAAATCTGGTTATGAGGTAGCGGTTGTTTCTGCTGGTGGAGAATACGAGGCTTTACTAGATATTTGTGGTGTCAAACATTACCACTTAGACCAAAGCAGGAAACCGCTAAATACGATTAAAGCAGCTATACGTTACCGAGCGATCGCAGCTGAATTTCAGCCGGATATTGTTCATGCTCACATGATGACGGGGGTAATATTAGCACGCATTTTTAAGGGACGCAAATATGCTTTAGTTTCTACAGTCCACAATGAATTTCAGCGTGCTAGCTTGCTGATGGGTTTAGCTGACAGAGTAATTGCTGTCAGTCAGGCTGTATGTGATTCTATGATTAGGCGTGGTATTCCAGAACATAAGTTGCGGGTGGTATGTAACGGAACTTTAGGCAGTCCTCGCACCCGACAAATCCAAGATTATCAACCTTTACCATTACAGCATCCAGCGATCGCCACTGTCGCCGGGATGTATCAACGCAAGGGAATTGCTGAGTTAATTGCTGCCTTTGAACAAATTGCCTCAGATTTTCCCCAAGCCCATCTTTATTTGGTAGGAAATGGCCCTGATAAACAGCTATTTGAAGCACAGGCACAAGCAACTTCTGTAAAAGAGCGCATTCATTTTGAAGGCTTCCAACCAGAACCTCAACGCTATCTGATATCTTGTGACATATTTGTGCTGGCTTCTCACCGCGATCCGTGCCCTTTGGTGCTTTCGGAAGCTAGAGAAACTGGAATTGCGATCGTTGGCACTCAGGTAGACGGGATTCCTGAAGCTTTAGACAACGGGCGAGCAGGGTCTTTTAGTGCCAGCAAAAGATAGTCATGCTTTAGCTGGGGTTTTAGTGCAATTACTGAGTAATGCCGAGATGCTGCAAGAATGGAAACAGCGGGCAAAGAAAAACTTAGACAGGTTAAGTGTTGCCCGCGTTCATCAGGAAACAATGACAGTGTATCGTGAGTTAATTACAGAATGAGGGCAGGGGCACAAGAGGCAGAGGTGCGGAGGGGCAGAGGTGCAAAGGTGCAGGGGGAAAAATTTACTACAACTTCTCCCCTGCTCCCCTGCTCCCTTGCTCCCTTGCTTCTTCCCTACTCTCTTTAACAGAGCGATCGCTTTAATCTTAAAGCTACGCCTAAAGCGCCAAAAGCCAGTACGCCCAAAACGTTAGTTGATTCAGGAACAGCGGTGTAATAAGCAGCGACTCTGATCGGGCCATCTTTATCTTCTTGCTCTGCTGGAATTGGTGGAATGATTCCAGCACCTGGCGCTAGATTTGGCAGGGTAGCGAATGGATTGTAAAACAAGCTTCCGTTTGGGATGACGCCACCACTAAAAGTGACAGTACTACCAGCAATGGTAATGTCTTTAAAAATATCCTTGAGATCGGGATTAACAGAGTTACCAATCTTCCCATCTCCATTAACATCTCCCCATTCTACTTTTTCATTATCAAATGGTGGAGTAGAATTCGGATTACTATAAGACAAGGTTTTTAAATCAAAGACCAAGCTATTTATATCTTTCCCGGTGGCATTTAGAAAATTATTAGCTACATCTGGAACACCATATTCTATTACTTGCCCTGGTAGATAGTCTGTAAGGGTTCTTGGTTTTTTTATATCGAGTATGGCTTGATTTTTAGTCGTCACAATGGGTTCTACAAAAATGACGGCTCTTGCTGGTGTCCAAGACAAAAAACTAATTCCTGCTGTTCCTAGAACAGACAAGGCTATTTTTGTGGCAATTCTAGTCATATTTGTGTCCTTTTGATATTGATTCACAGAATGCTACACCGCATGGTTTAAATCAAACAGCAAAAACTCATCTTTCAACCGCTACCTATCAGCTAGATAAATAGTGGTTAATGTGTGCTTGCTTCCTGAGTTGATATTTACTCATAGGTTGATTTATAAAGCAATTCTTGTAATGCTTTATCATGAGAACTAGTAATTTCACGCAATCTTTATAAAAAATCCAAATTATAACTTATACATTGACAGATTAGACAATATGTGAATTATCAGTAATTATCCTCACTCTTAATGAACTATAGGAATCCGCTTTGATTCGGAGAAATTATTTGCGTAGGGAGGGAATAGGGAACAGGGAACAGGGAATAGGGAAGAAGGAATAAATGTGTACTGAGTTTTTTCACGCAATCAAATACGCGCTACATAGCAGGTTTGAGATGAAATGCAAGCTTTAATCTTGTTGATGAGCAAATTTATAACCACCCCAGAGAGAAAGAGCGATCGCGATCGCCAACAAAATCGGTATGCTGTACCAAGGAAACTGAGACAAGGGTAAATGGGCAGCTGCACGCAGTCCAATGCTGGCGTAGGTTAACGGTAACAGGTAAACTACGATTTTAAGGGCTGCTGGTAATGTACCAGGGTCAAAGAAGGTTGCCCCTAAGAATGACATGGGGATAATTATAAAGTTGTTGTAGAGTCCAACTGATTCGAGCGATCGCACACTCAACCCTACAATCACCCCTAATCCAGCAAATACGGCACAATTGAGCACCACTAGCAGTAAAAACAGTGGGTTGACAAAATTCCAGTTTCCACTTAAGAGCAACGCTACCAAAATCACGGAACCGGAAGTCATCAAACCCCGCACGACTCCCGCCAGCATTTTACCGATGTACAGCGCTAAGGGATTTATGGGAGTTAACAACAATTCCTCAAAGGTTTTGGTAAATAATCTGTCTCCACAAATTGAAAATGTCGTTCCTGCAAAGCTAACTGTCATCGACGACAGCGCCACCATCCCCGGTAATATAAATTCCAAATAGTTGTTATAGTTACCACTAATTCCCGAACCGGGTTTGATGGAACTACCTAAACCCAAGCCAAAAGCTAAAATATATATCAGTGGCGATATTAAACCTGATGCCGCAACTGGTAAAATTCTCACGCGTAAATCTAACCAATCTCCCCAAAAAATAGTCAGACTATCAGCCAGAAAGATTTGAAGTTGCGAATTGAACCTCTTGCCCGAAGGTAGCGCTCTTTGAGATGTCACTTGCTTTCAATTAGTTATTAAAATTTCATTAAATCTTAATTTACATTGTTTTACACATCAATTACTAGTAGTCTGCGAACCCAAAAATGCTAAGGAGGACTGGGGAAAGGGGAAAGGGAAAAGGGAAAGGGATTTAAACCCTTTCCCCCTTCCCCCTTAACCTTTACCCTACTTGCGTTCCCTTGGCGTACTACTAGGGTAAACAAAAATATCTCATCCGAAAAATTGAATAATTAACAACAAAAGTTAGATAGTTTAAGCATTCTGACTAGATTAATTGTGAAAGTAAATAGCTATATCTGATAACAATTAAAAGTATTAAAATTTTGTGCCAATATCTAGATAAACTAGTATTTTTCTCATTTAACAAGAATATCGCAGAGAAAATCGCAGGCAATTACAGTCAAGAATAGGCATACTGAAAGAGGGAGAAAAAACTTTAGACTACTCCCTCCCAAATTGGCGTGAAGGTGATTAAGCAACAATGAGACGTAAATCTACTGGTAGATCGGCTACTACTTCTAAACCCTCTATTTTCCAATCCCCTCTATTTAACTTCACCACCATCGCAATTATGGGAGGGGTGTTGATTTTGGGAATTGGGATTGGTATTGCTTTTAGTTCTACAACCACATTGGCACCAGCAAATGTAGCTTCCCGTGAATTTATAGACACCAAAGCACCGAACCCGGAAATTTGCGTGCAGTACGGAGCCAGCGCGATGGTGATGGACGCTAGACTGTTTGTCACTCTCAACCCCTTTAATGTTTATGTTTCCCAGCCGAGTATGCGTCCTGGATGCGTGCTGCGACAAAATAACTGGGCGCTGTTAGAGCAACGTAAGCTGGTGACATCCGAGCAGGTAAATGAGTGCAAAAATCGCCTGAACACCTTTGGTTTCACAGGTAACTTGGACAGTGACAAACCTGATATTAGATGTATATATCAGAATGAAGCTGCTCAAAACTTTTTCACCGCTCAACCGGGAGCAGTTGGAACACCCCAAGAAACGGATAGATTTTAGATTTGGGCATGGGGAATGGGGCATTGGAGAAGAGATAAGGGAGACAAGGAAGAGGGGGAAGACAAGGAGAGAAGTTTGAGCGTCGGCTTCCGGCGTTGGCGTAGCCCGCTGTAGGCATCAGAACTTCGGAGAGAGATTGATTCAATAATTCCCCCTTGTCTCCCTTGTCCCTCCTTGTCTCCCTATTCCCCAATCCCCCGCGATCGCATCTTCCTTCATCAGATCATTCGTACTCGTCACGTATAATTGTCAAACCTAAAGCTTTATAGGCACTCAGCATATTATTAGATACTGTCGGTGCTGTTACTAGGTAAGTCAGGGCATGAATGGACTCCACTAGATAAGGAGCAGCTGTATCTAGTTTTTCTGCTGTGACTAATCCTACTACCTCAGCCGATCCAGCAATCATGGCTCGTTTGACGTGGGCTTCGTCTAGGTTAGGTACACTAATCCCAACTTCTGGATGCAAACTGCAAACCCCCAACATGCACAAATCTGCACGAATCATCCGTAATGTCTCAATCGTGACAGTACCCACGTTCACCAAGGCTTTTTTGTAGAGTTGTCCGCCTAACATTACAACTTCTATATGGGGATGTTCTGCTAAAGCAACGGCGATTGGCGGACTATTTGTGATCACTGTTGCGTGCAAATCTAGGGGCAAATGACGGGTTACTTGGAGAGTTGTCGTACCTCCATCTAAAATCACCACCTGTCCTGTACTAACTAATTTTGCTGCTGTGCGAGCGATCGCTTCCTTTTCTTTTGGCGCTTGCTTTTGGCGATCGGCATAACTTGCGGTGGCTGGAGATTTTAGGAGCGCTCCCCCATGAACGCGTTGCAATAGTCCGGTTTGTGCTAGTTCTCGCAAATCCCGGCGAATCGTATCCTCAGAAACTTTCAGAACAGCACTAAGTTCTGTCGAAAGTACCTTTTTATCACGACGCAGAATTTCTAAGATGAATTGTCGTCGTTCAGCAGTTAGCATAATTAATTTTCCTGAATTTGCGTTTTTGAACTTGAAATTGCACGTTTGTGAGTTTATACTTATTGATATGCAAGTCTCTGTACGGTAATCCGTAACTTCAATTGAATTCAAGCACATTCATGCACAATTGCATGTATTGATTTTGGCATTTGATCGAATCACACGGTTCCACAAAGGTTCCGAGTGGTTAACTTGAGTTTGGATAATTGTTGCTCAATGAGGGTTTTAACAATTTTTTTGTAGTGCGATCGCGCATTTCCTCTGTTCAAATTGTTTTTTATTCAATCAATAAACCACGACTATTATGAATTCCCAATTTCCAATCGATCTCGGTGCTTACAAACCTTTAGCGCTCAATCCCGCAAATTCCAGCCTCACCGCTGAACAACGAGATACTCTCAAAGCGAATATTCAACTTTGCCGAGATGCGATCGTTTTTTTTACGGCGACTGGCGCTGCTAGCGGAGTCGGCGGTCATACTGGTGGGCCTTATGATACAGTGCCAGAGGTAATGATTCTCGATGCCTTTTTCCGGGGAGCATCGGAGCAATTTGTGCCGATTTTCTTTGATGAAGCAGGACATCGAGTTGCCACCCAATATCTGATGGCAACATTACATGGTGATTTACCTGCCGAGCAACTTTTACGTTATCGGCAAGCACATTCCAATTTACCGGGACACCCCGAACTAAAACTAACTCCTGGTGTGAAATTTAGTTCTGGCCGCCTGGGCCATATTTGGCCTTACATCAATGGTGTGGCAATGGCGAATCCAGGCAAGGCTGTTTTCTGTCTCGGTTCTGATGGTTCGCAGCAAGAAGGTAACGATGCTGAAGCTGCTCGCTTGGCTGTTGCTCAACATCTCAACGTCAAGCTGCTCATTGATGACAACGATGTAACGATCGCTGGACATCCTTCTAAATATTTACCAGGTTTCAGTGTTGCCAAAACCTTAGAAGGGCACGGTTTGAAAGTACTTCAGGGAGACGGGGAAGACTTAGACGATTTATACCGTCGCATTTGCGAAGCTGTGAATACTCCCGGAGCGATCGCTATTATCAATAAACGCCCGATGTGTCCTGGTATTGAAGGTTTAGAAGGTTCCATTCATGGCCATGATGTCATTTCTGTAGATTTAGCACTTAAGTATCTAGAATCTCGCGGACAAACTGCGGCTGTCGAATACCTTAAAAGTATTGAAAAACCCAAGCAAACATATACGTTTCTGGGTTCTGGCAATAAATGGGGCGCTAACCGTAGTGTGTTTGGTGAAGCCGTAGTGGGTGTCCTCAGTCGCATGAGTGAAGCGGAGCGTAAAGAAAAAGTCAAGGTCATCGATAGTGACTTAGAAGGCTCCTGCGGTTTGAAGAAAATTCATGAAACATACCCAGAAATATTTATTTCCTCCGGCATCATGGAACGGAGCAACTTCTCTGCTGCGGCTGGATTTGGGATGGACGAGGGCAAGCAAGGTATTTTTGCGACCTTCAGCGCCTTCTTAGAAATGTGTATCTCAGAAATCACAATGGCACGGCTAAACTATTCCAATGTTCTGTGTCATTTTTCCCATGCGGGTATAGATGACATGGCAGATAACAGCTGCCACTTTGGTATAAACAATATGTTTGCCGACAATGGCTTGGATGATGGCTACCCAACACAGTTGTACTTCCCGGCAGATAATAATCAAATGACAGCTTGTGTAGAAGCTGTATTCCATGAGCCGGGACTGCGGTTTATTTTCTCTACCCGTTCCAAAGTGCCCAATATTCAGGA
Source organism: Nostoc sp. DSM 114160 (assembly GCF_053470305.1). Lineage (NCBI taxonomy): Bacteria > Bacillati > Cyanobacteriota > Cyanophyceae > Nostocales > Nostocaceae > Nostoc > Nostoc sp. DSM 114160. Next base: position 1,756,772 of record NZ_JBPFGO010000001.1, read on the forward strand.
CAGCAACGGCAATGACTTATTTGGAAGTGGCTACAAGTTTGTTCCTGGTAAAGATGAGGTTATAAGAGAAGGGACGCAAGGCTACATTATCAGCTTTGGTGATGCTCTCTACCGTGCCGTTGATGCTGTAGAGCGTCTTAAGCAAGATGGGTTAGACGTTGGTTTAATTAACAAACCAACTTTAAACACCATTGATGAAGAAATAATTACCAAAGTTGGTAATGCTCCTTTTGTGCTTGTAGTAGAACCCTTTAACCGTCGCACTGGCTTAGGCAGTCGTTTTGGTTCCTGGCTACTAGAGCGGGGTTTGACTCCCAAATATGCCCATCTTGGAACTTATAAAGAAGGTTGCGGCGGTTTGTGGGAACAGTACCCATATCAAGGTATCGATCCAGTAGGCATCATCAACAAAGTAAAGGAGTTAGTTGGAAAAAGGTAATTCATTAGACCTCTTGCAAAAGTAATTTTTGCAAGAGGCGGGAAAAGGGGAAAGGTTAAAGGGACTCATGTTTTTTATTATTCCTTTCCCCTTTCCCCCTTACCCTTTTCCCTACAAATGCCAAGAAGTCTATTTATTAGGGCATAGCCGAATGGCACTAAGAAAAGCTCTAAGCTATGTGGAATAAGGACTACAGCTTTAACAAGCTATTTAAAAGTGTTGAGATGGCTTGTGGCTTTTGTCTTTGATGGAGTTTCATAGAAGCGATCGCCAATAAAGTTCATCGCAAAGAGCGATCGCTGTACATAAACGGGGATGAGATGTAAGGATTATGTAAATTTTGTGCTAGGTAGATAAAGCTTACTCGTTCATGAAATACTTTCACAAGAGACGAGTAAGCAAATATAACTACTACTGTGACACTACGCGTACAAATCCTCAAGGATAAATTTAATCAAAGATAGATGAGTATAAGTGTTGAGGAGTTGTTGCAGCGATATGCTGCTGGGGAGAGAGATTTTGCTGGAGTCAGTCTGAGGAAAATTGTATTGGTTAATGCTAATTTGAGAGGAATCAACCTGTCCAATGCTGACTTGAGTTTTGCTAATTTGATTGCTATCAAGTTGACTGATGCCAATCTGAGCCAAGCCGATTTCACCGGAGCCAATCTTACTGGAGCCAGATTGGACAGAAGTAATTTGCAAGGGGTTTCCTTTGAATGTGATGCTGTAGGGGCTATTTTCGACCAAGCTGATTTGCGAAGAGCTGGAATGTACAGAGCCCGTTTGAATGGGGCTAGATTCGATAAAGCAAATCTTGAAGGAGCCATTTTGGGGTGTACTGATTTGCTCGGTACCAGTTTCCGAAATGCTAACCTGCGCTCTGTTGACTTGGAAGAAGCTGTTGGTGCTGCCGATTTTACTGATGCCAATCTCTTGGGAGCTAGTACTTATGATTTTGAGTTCAGATTGGGACGTTCTATTTTCTGTAGAACAGTCATGCAGGATGGTAGCATCCGTAATGATGGATGCTTGGGAATTGCCGATGACATTTAATTCTGTTGATGCCAGTAAAGGAGCTTAAATTCATAAAGGAACTATCATCAAAAAACTTGCTCTTCAAATTCAGATACCCCTGATTGGGAGTTAGTCGATACTGAAGTTTATAAGCAAGAAGATTCTCTTTACGAGGCTATCGTTGTTGCGTACTATAAACCCCTAGAAAACGTCTAATGAAGCGCACTGTTAGCATCCCAGTTGATCTGCCATCTACAAGATTTCTGACTATATTCTCTCTTCTACCCAGTTAAGGACGGAAGAGCAGGTGTCAGTCAATGCACCGTATGTTTCAGCCGAGTCTATCGGTTAGTTACAAGCCCCATCCCTTCGTGGGTGGGGCAATTGACTTAGTTTTGGGTAAAGGTTGACCAAACTCAATGATCGGGGGATCGGGAGCATTGGGGATTGTTGGAACTGGAAATTCTGATATTCCCAAAGGAGGAATGTTATTTAAATTATCGGGTTGATTTGGGAAAGAAGGAGGGGGAAGAATCGAAGCAGGCTGTTGAGAGGGAGAGGATGTATTTGAATTTAAAGCAGGTACGGTGACAAAAGGCTGCCCTGAGTTAGTAGTAATTGTTGAGGGCAGTTCATTGGATGGTGGTGTAACTGTGAGCGAGGGCGATTGTGGATAAGTAGTTACAGGTAGATTACTAGGCGGCTTTTGCAGTGCTTGAGGTTGTTTCTTGGCTGAAGGTGCAGACTTTCCTGGTTTGACAGCAGTAGTTTTACCAGAAATAACCGGACGTAATACCCAGCGAGTGGAGTTTTTTCGAGAAATGGGTTGCAGTTGTACTTTTTTGGGATTAAAAATAGTCCCTGCTGCTAAATCTAGGACAATGCGTGTATCGTTTGCGTTGAGTTGAGAAACGCGAATACTTTTGATTGCTCCAGAATAATTTTGTTGCATGGTAACTTTGCCCAACTTAGTATTCGGTAAATCTACAACTAGCCGAGAGGGTTGTGCTAAGTAGAAATAACGAGGAGTTGTGCCTGCTGAGAGATTGATTTCGAGTTGCTGTGTCTTGGGAGAAAAACGCCAATTATTTAGCTTTGCCCCTGGTGTAGCAGCAGTAGTGAAAGTTTCGAGGGCGATCGCTGCATAAAAACTTAATATACTGATGCTAAATAACTGCTTGTCCCATTGGTAATATTGCTTAGTCTTTAGTCCCTGATCCATTTTTTTATTTGCTCCATAAAACCCATACAATGCGCTCACAATCCCAAAGACGCGATGAATCGCGTCTCTACAAACGTGATGAATCGCGTTTTTACCCACTCCCCAATTCAATTAGCTTTTTGAGGCACAGCAGTAAATTTCAGAGTTTGTGGAATGCCATTTACGGTTAATTGACCTGTCATATTACCTTTATCCACAAGTTGCATTTGAATTGTGACTGAGTTTAGAGGCTCGTTTTGGGGGCGAGGAATATTACAAAGGATTGATTTACCAACTTTTCCAGATAAATTTAATTGTTGATTTCTGAAGATGCCTGCCAGAGAGTGCTTTTCGTCAGTGTCGGCGTTCGCGTTTGCCGGTAATACAGAGGCATTTAAGTAAATACCTGACTGCTCAATGTTTAACGTCAGAGTATCCGATTTTTCACAGTTAGGCAAATTATCCGCTAGGGTTAGACGATAGCGACCGTTAACTGGCGGAGGAGCCTTGAGTTTGTTTTCTCCGTAAACAGTGACAGTTTTAAACAACAGTAGCACTGAAATTATTGTTACTCCGTAAAAAGCTAAAGATTTGAAGTTGAAATGATTCATGTTCTCAACTCCTAAGTGTTGGCTCTTGACTGCTAACATCAGGAAGCATGGAAGCCAGATGAGCGGTGACTTGACTGTAACGGCGGGTAATTAGCAGGGAGGAGCAACATTGAATGGCTAGTTGATCTGTATATCTTCCCAAGGTTTGACGCTCGATACCCCAAGCGCGGCTAGTACCTGCAATTGTTAGGTCTACATTTTTTGAGGCTTCGACTACAGCTTGGATTGGATCTGGAACTTGAACAATTTTGATTTCAATGCGATCGCGTACACTGACGGGCAATTGTTCCATCATCGTATTTAGTTCGTAATTCAATTCTTCCTTGGCGTGATTTGCTACTATCTGTAATATCTGCAACACACAAGTCTCACGATTGATTAGCAATCTCAAAGCTATTATTAGCGCTAAATCATCATGAATATTGGCTGAATAAGGCACCAACAAGCTTTCTAATTGCTCACTTCCCCTATCCACAAACACTGCAACATCAACTGGCGCAGTAGTGAGCATTTGGCCAACTCTTCCACCTAAGCGGTTGCTACTAAAAGCTGGGCGATGCCATCCTACAAGAATTAAATCAACTTGTTTGAGTGCGGCAATCTGTGCAGTTTCTCGTGCAACATTACTAGATATGCGAATGATGGGATGCACATGAGCGCGTGTTTCTACTGGTTCGAGCGTATTAATCAATTCTTCTAGCTGCTGACGGCGCTGGGCAATTAATCGGTCTGCTTCTACTGGCGTACTTTCAAAGGCATAATCTTCTTCAAATTCAATCAGACTCAGAGGGTTAACAATAGCGGGATATTGGGAGTTGATGGCGATATTTGCTGCCAACTGTAGCAAGCCTTTTTGAGTACTTGGATTCGCTACAGGCACCAAAATTCGGTAGGGACGAATATAAGTTTCGGCATCAGTAGCGCTGGTAGCTGTTTGTGCTTCTAACTCTGGTTCCACCACATCTAGCCTGATCAGCTTTTTCGGATATGTCCATTCCAGCAGTGGCGAGGTCATGAAGGTAGTTACCAATGCCATAATTACCAGCATGGTAAATATTAAGGGGGAAATTACCCCTAACTCTAAACCAATGTTTAGCACTATCAGTTCGGTTAAACCGCGCGTATTCATTAACCAACCGAGTGCCGAGGCTTCTCGTTTACTAATGCCACTGACACGCGCTGCTACATAAGTACCAACATATTTGCCTGCGATCGCGACAGCTAAAACCAACGCACACAAAAGCCACAATTCGGGACGGTTGAGCAAACCAATCTGCGTTTTTAAACCACTGTAGGCAAAAAATACTGGTAGCAAGAAAATTAGGACAAAATCTTCCGTTTTTATTGCCAATTCTCGCACTAAATCTTCATTTTTGGGCATGGCTGCTCCCAGCAAAAATGCACCAAAAATTAAGTGAATCCCAATTAGTTCGGTGATTAGTGCCGACGCAACCACACCCATATAAATCCCAGCTAGCAGCAATTGGCTGAGTCGTCCCGCACGGAGGTAGTGTTTGGCAAGGCGTTGCAGGAACCAACGACCGGCTGTCAACATCAAGCCGATGTAAACTATGCTGGCGATAATTGTCGGTACAGCATCAGCAAAGTCACCAGTTCGCGCAACTGCGATCGCTACTGCCAACAAACACCAAGCTGTGACATCATCCACAGCTGCACAAGTTAACGCCAACGTTCCTAAACGCGTTCCTTGTAAATTGTTTTCAGTAATGATTCGCGCCAACACTGGAAAGGCAGTAATCGACATCGCCGCCCCCAAAAATAAAGCAAAGGCGGTGAATGATACACTTGCATCGGAAACTAGGGGATAAAGTATCACCGCTAGTAATGTTCCTAAAGAAAACGGCACCAAAATGCTGACATGAGAAGTTAAAACTGCTACTTCTAATTGCCCTCTGAGGTATTTGGGATTGAGTTCTAGCCCAATCAGAAACATGAAAAATATTAGTCCCACCTGAGACAAAACATTGAGAAAAGGAAAAGTTTCTGGTGGAAACAAGGTAACTGCTAGATGGGGAGCAACTAAACCTAATAAAGATGGGCCAAGCATAATTCCGGCGACAATCTCACCAATTACTAGCGGTTGCTTAATGGAACGAAATGCTAGCCCTACTAGCCGTGAAAGCCCAATAACAATCAGCACCTCAACCAGAACGAGAATAACTATGTGCATGGTTTCCTCAAAATTAACTATCTGGTTTTCCTAAGATAATTCTTTAAAACACTAGAAAATGTCAAGCTTGTTAGATACAACCAAGAGTAATTTGTGCTTCCTTGTTATATTAATTATTGTTAAGATGCCGTTGCAGTCGTTATGGGTAAGGAAGTTCGTAGTCAGGACTTTAGTCCTTCATTTTCTCAGCACTAAAGCGCTTACTAAAAACACTCAAAGCTAGCTTGTAAAGTACTAGATACTTAATTAATCTAATATTTAAATTTGCTTAAGTAGAAGATTTTTCATAGCTTGTACCGTGCAATAAAAAGGCAATCAGTGGTGATGCCATTAGAGTAGTAATGACCGCCATAATAACCATTATAGTGAATAAAGTTGGGGTAATTATACCTTGTTCTAGACCAATATTGAGGATGATTAACTCCATCAAACCACGAGCATTCATCAGAGCGCCGATAGTTGCAGATTCGCGCCAATTTTCCCCCGCTAACTTTGCAGCCAACATACAAGCAACACCTTTACCAAGAATTGCGATCGTAATAATTAATAGCGTCACTCCCCATAAAGTAGGTGTGTTTACCAATCCAATTTGAGTATTTAATCCAGAAAAAACAAAAAAGATCGGTAATAAAAAAGAAGTAGTTAAAAACTCCGTATATTGGCGAATTTGTTGGGCGAATTCTCCGCGTGGTGTCACTGCTCCCAACACAAAAGCCCCAAATATTGCATAGATACCTGTAACATCGGTAAACCATGCACAAAACATCAAAATTATCAACATTAAAGTCAGGGTTTGTCTGTTCACGCCTTCGCGTTTTGTCATGCGTGTGAACGCTTTCAGTAGAGGTTGACCGAGAAAAATCGCAAATAGCACATAGCAAATGCCACCACCAATTGCTAATATGGCAATGCTTAGAGAATTTTTCACGCTAGCAAGCACAATCGCCAACAAACACCAAGCAACTGCATCATCTACCGATGCTGCACCTAAAGCCAAAGTACCGAAGCGAGTTTGTGTCAGACCACGTTCGTAAAGAATACGAGCTAACATTGGAAAAGCCGTAATTGTCATCGATGCACCCAGATACAAAGCAGCTGACCAAGGCATGACTTTTGGTTGAAAGAAATCGCCATTGTGATAAAACCAAAAAGATGCGATCGCTCCTAAAATAAAAGGAGTGATAATCCCAGCCGCAGATAGCAAACTTGCACTTTTAATGTGATGTTTTAAGAGTTTGGTATTAAAATCTAAACCAATCAAAAACATATAAATTACCAACCCAATCTGACTGATAGCATATAAAATTGACATCGATGGATTGGGTATCTTGAGTCCGACAGCAGTGATGATGGGAAGCTTAGGAAATAGCCATTGCTGAAAATCTGGTGCAATCAATCCTAGAAGTGATGGCCCTAGCATTACACCTGCAATCATTTCGCAAACAACATCGGTTTGACCAAGATAGCGGCGTCCTATAATCGTGACAATGCGACAAGTTGCTAAAATAACTGTGAGTTGTAGAAATAGCCGAATAACCAAATCAAAATTTGACATTGCACTTCCTTAATTTGCGTCTCTGCATTGAAGAATCTCTCCAGACTCTAAAGTTTGTCCTGTTTTACTCATATATGATTACTACATCAGCACAAATGCCAATTTTGTAAACATAAGATAGCTGTTTGTAATTTGATGAGATACAACAAGCAATGCGTTGCTTTGGTTTCCAAAGTTATCTTGTTCTTAGAACGTACAAAACTGTACGTCAATACAAGATATTGCATCCAAACTAAAACCGCCATATATGATTTTTTATGATTTGTTAATTTGCGATTTATATTCCAATACAATTCAGTTAAGAAAAATTGTAGGTTGGGTGAAGCAAAGCGCAACCTAACAAAGTCCTGCAAATGTTGGGTTTCATTTATCAACCCAACCTACGTAGTTTAAGGTTTTTGGGGCTAACCCAAGCGTATTGATTTATATCCCAATACAGTTCAGTGAAGAAAAATTGTAGGTTGGGTGAAGCAAAGCGGAACCCAACAAAGCTATGAAAATGTTGGGTTGAGGAACGAAACCCAACCTACACAACTTAAGATTTTTAGCGCTAACCCAAGCGTATTGATTTATAGCCTTTTTTATCTATTTGAGACACAATCGACTGTAGGGACGTACATTTGTGTGTCTCTACCCTACGGTTGAATTGCCTGAAAATTGCTAGAATTTTTGATTAAATTAGTTTCGATTTTAAATTTTACAACCACTCCCCGCCCCGAAAACGCCAACGAAGAAAGATAATTCGCATCAGACTTTGAGAACTAATAAAAACTGCTAGCCACACGATGCTATAGTGCAATAAAAAAGCTCCTGGTGAAAGTTCTTCTTTTGGTAAAGGTATTGGCAAGAAGCCAAATAGCTTAACTCCACAAAATATAAATATTAATTCCCATATACCAGCTAAAAGTTGATAAGCTGCGGGCCAATCTCTATCCCAACGGGATTTTTGGAGATAGTCATAAAGTACATCCCAACCTAAGCCAAAGATGGCGACATAACCAAGTATCCAAAAATAAACCGAGTTAGCACCAGGGCCAATCCAACCCATTGCAAATGGCAAAGATACGAGTAAGCCGACAGTTGCCAGTAATAATAATCGAGTTTGCCAGCGACCAAATAAAGTTGGTGTCATAAGAGTGCTGAGTTAGGAGTTAGGAGTCAGGAGTAGAGACGCGATTAACCCTTGTCTGTACAAAAGTTAGGAGTTAGGAGTAATATAAAAAAATTAGAGTTTTTATAAATAGATTTTGACTCGCTTCATTAAAAAATTAGGAAGATTGTGGTGCTTTTTGAGAGGATGGCAAATATGAGAATATCTGCTACCCCCAAAGCACCAACACATCTATATTATTAGGATGGTTTTAGGTGATAATCAAATTGAGAATGGTAAGCTGCATTGGCAAAGTCCATTGTTCGCGTAGCGTCTCGTAGAGAAGGTATGGCATCCCAATTGATTACATCTTCTAACAAAGCTTGATAACCTAGTGTATTGGGATGGAGTCCATCTTCACTCAAGCGTTTGAGTCGCCAACTTTCACCGCGTTCCATCCATTGCTCAAAAATATCCAAATAGGGAATCTGCCGTTTGCTGCAAGCAATTCGAGTTGCTTCTTTGTAGCGGTACTGGTCAGCATGATTATAGTAAAAACAATCTAAAAATGGCATTTTGGCTTCATCTACTGGCACCATGCCCACAAATAACACAGGACAAAGTTGCTGTGCTAAATCTAGCAGAGACGCAATTTCCTTTTCAAACAATGTAAAATCTGTGTAACTTCGACCATCGGGACGCGCCAACCGGGCTGAGTCATTCACGCCTACGGATAAAATAATCAAATCGGGAACGCGATTTCGCAGTTCACCCCGATGGCGAAATTCAACTTCCAGTCTTTGGGCTACTTGTTGGGTGCGATCGCCTCTTACCCCTAAATTATAAAGAATGTGACCGGCACTATCCGGCAACATCCACCATCGCCGTAGCTGCTCAATCCAACCTCCTTTTTCCGGGTCGCCGAATCCATAAATTAAGCTGTCCCCCAGTGCGACAATCTTCATGGGCTGAAAGTGATTTGGTGGTAAAGACCGCTGCATTGAGGAAGAAGCGAGAAATGTGTGCATTTAACGACTATATTTTATATCTTTACAAGATTCTATACATTTCTATACCATAGATGGCTATCTTTAGTGTCCAAGCATCTATAGAGTTTCTACTTGTTGATACAGGTGATTTCTGCATCTGATGACAACACCCTGAAAGTCTGGAATCCGGCAACAGGAGAACTCATTGCTACTTTTACAGGCAATATCCCATCAATTGCTGTGCAGTAGCACCCGATCGCACGACAATTGTGGCAGGAGATACTTCAGGTACAGTGCATTTTTTGCATCTTGAGAACATGATAGAGGGATGAGGGGAGAAATAATGTTATCTGCCAAAGATTTCATTGACGCTAATATTCACATCGGGGAAGGTTTGAATTGATAAAGTTTGACCGTTAGCGAACTTTTGCATAAACTCATATCCTGCGGCTGTTGGTTGTTGATAAACTTCCACAATTTCCTCGTTAATATCTACTAACCAAACTTCAATGCTGTTTGCTTCTGCATATAAAGGAATTTTCTCTTCCCGGTCATACATTACAGTCGAATCAGCCACTTCAATTAGTAAAAAAATATCCTGGGGTTGGGGGTGTGCTGTGGCGTAGAAATCATCACGGGGTTTAAGTAATGCCACATCTGGCTGAGGTTCTGAGTTATTGTTCAACGCGATTGGATTTTGAGCAGCAAGTATAACGCGTTTACCCAACAGTTGCACCAACAAATTAACAAGTCGATTTACACAAGCAGCGTGTTTTGTTCCAATCGGCGACATCTCAATAATCTCTCCCCGAATCAGTTCCACTCGGTCATCTTCTGTGAGAATCCCCGACTCAACCATCTGATGATATTGCTCAACTGTGAATTTCCGTCTTAGCAATTGTACAGTCACGATCGCCTCCACTGTTGCCTTATCTTTTAATTATTCCTCAGAATTATGAACTCACCACCCAAACCACCCACTGCAATCAATTCCAGAGGACATCCAACGGAATTTGAGGAAATTATTCAAGAAAAAAGCCAAAGACGCTCCGCCAAGGCGTTAGAATGGGCTACGCTTAGTTGCGCTAACAGAAGTAAAACAAGCTTTGTGCGTTCAAACTAGTACATCACGGCGTAAATAGAGCAACCATTTAAAATTCCTAAAGAGCCTATTCCACAATACTTTTGACTTTTGACTTTTGACTTGCGGTACTAGCTTGTGTACTTCATCAACTTTAAATCTGCTGTAAGTCCTCATCTACAGATGGATAAGTAGTGTAGATAAATCAATCGCTAAAAGTAAACACTCACTTACCAATTGGTTTGTCAAAAAAGTTGACGCAAGTAGTTGTTGTGTAATACAGTGTGCTACAATAGTAATGAGTTAAATTAAAAAGACTTCCTCGCTAGTACAGTGGAAATAAAATTACCATTTGCACGCAATTAGTTAAGATTACGAGAAAAAATTTTCAAAACTTCCTACTTAACACAAAATAACTGAATTAACGCTGCATAACCGATAAATATGGATTTTGACTATTTTAGAAGCAATGAAGGCACTCCTACAAATAATACTCGGCAAAGCTTACTTGCTTGCGGTTGGCGACCGCTTAACCGAGAGTTAGACTGGGGATTTTTATGGCAACTGTTGTACAGTGACTCCCGCGAATTAAGTCAAAAAAGTTTGAATTTGGCGAGTAATGTTGCTGATGTTTTAGGACGAAATAATTATGCTTGGTGGGCTAATTTATTAAGTGTTGTATCTGATAATACCCGTTACGAAGTTGAAAAGTTTTGGAATTACATCACACCAGATCCTCAATCACCAGATCATCGTTACAAAGATATTTTGAGTACGGAAACACCTATTGTCCAATTTGTCAGTCGTAGTAGTATTCCTATTGATTATGTTTTGAATCGACTGCAAGAAATTACTGTACTGCGAGTTTTAGGTGTATTGGGTAATCCTGATATTATTACCCAGTATTACTCAGAAAGAGATTTTTACTTTCCGATAGATAAATTTGTTAGCTGGGAACGCTTAGACGTTATTAATACTGTTTACGCTTACTGGTCTAAGTATGACATTTGGTTGCAAATTGATGCCTACGATCGCGGGCGACGACAATATACTTTAATGGCAAAAAATCTCGCGCCACTAATTAACAAAGCAACTTACGACTTAGCAGTGATGCTGAGTGGATATCAAAGTCGTGTAGGCAAAGTTCATAGTCAATTTGCCATTCGGACATTTCCCGCAGATATCCAAAACTTTACTGATTCTGTACAGCAAGCGATTTTAAATCAAAACCAGTTAGCGGTTGTTGTACATGGACAACCGGGTACTGGTAAAACAGTCTGGACACAGGCAGTAGCAAAAGAAATTCTTGTACCTTTAGGGTATGTAATTTTTATTTTAGATCATGATGCGATCGCTAATTTTGTCCCACCGACTTACATAGAGCGTATTTGTATTGTTATTAACGAAGCTGATAATTTAGCGCAAAATCGTGCTTCGGAGGTAGCGCAATACAATAACAAAACCGAACACATTCTGAGTTTGCTAGATGGTACTTTGTATCAGAGTGTAATTGATGACTCTGGTATTCAGATGCAGCAACGGTTAGTTGTGTTGATGACTTGTAATACTACTGAAAGATTAGATCCAGCCATGTTACGTAAAGGTAGGGTGGATTTAATATATGAGTTTACACAACTATTTGTATAAAATCTACTTTCACCACAGTTTCACCTGTTTTTGCGATACAAGTTGATGCTCTTTGCGCCAAGCTTGGGGAGGTAAACCGTGATGTTGGCGAAACTGACGGGAGAAATGAGACACATCTTGATAGCCTAATGCTTTCGCTATCTTTTCAACTGTGTGATTATTATTTTGGAGTAAAAAACAAGCTTCCGCCATCCGGCGTTTGACAATCCAGCAGTTTACAGTCTCTCCACTTGTCTCTTTTACTCGGTTAGTTAAGTAAGCCGATGAGTAACCAACAGCAACAGCCACATCACATAAAGTAATTCCTTGATGATAATGGGCTTCGATAAAGTCGAAAACTTCTTTTAATTGCGGAATGTTGGGAAAAATTGACTTAGGAGGAATGTTGACTTCTTTATCAGAGGCTACGGCAACATCGGCAGCGATCGCTGTAGTACGATCTGCAAATACTGATTTTGCAGTTTTATGGAATTGAATATTGCACCAGTATTGGAGAGTAGCTTGCTTTTCCAAACGAGTAGCGATCGCTCTGAGCAATTCATCTAGTGTCGAGGGTTTGGTAAGATAATCATCTGCTCCCAATTCCATAGCTTTGCGAACATCTGCTTTAGTACTACTACCAGTCAGAAAAATGAAAGGAATAATTGCTGTCAGAGGATCTTGGCGTAGTGTATTTAAAACGCTATAACCATCCATATCAGGCATCGTGATATCGCAAATAACTAAGTCGGGTATATCCTTTTGTGCTTGTTGGATACCAACACGACCGTTTTGAGCGCCTATCATATCAAAACCTTTAGCCTCAAGACCCTTTAAATAAAGATTGCGGGTAACGCTATCATCTTCAATGACGAGAATTTTCTTTGACGATTCGTACATAACTTTCTCTTCAATCAATTTTTGCAAAAGCTAATTCTAGACTCTTTGGTGAGTATCTAAATCGACTTGTTCCGAGAGTTATGCTTGTTAAGTTAGTTAATTAACAACTATTTCATTTCAACACTCATAACTCGGAACAGGTCAACTCTGATTTGATTAATGGCAGCACTACAGTAAACGTAGTGCCGACATCAACTTCACTTTCTACAGAAACTTGACCATGATGTAAATCCACAAGGGTTTTAAGAATCGATAGTCCTAGTCCAGTACCAGGTATATGATCGATATTACTACCACGGTAAAATGGCTCAAATATTCGTTGTCGATCTACTACTGAAATACCGATCCCCCTATCTTTTACTTGGAAAATTATTTTTTCATTTTGGCAAGATAGTTCTAAATTAATTGCCGGATTCGAGGGAGAATACTTAATGGCGTTATCAAGCAAGTTCTTCAAAATCGGCTCTAGCAATTTTTTATCTATATAAGCTGTTAGAGTTTTCTCTTGACTGACAAAATTGATTGTTTGTTGGCTAACAATCATCTGCATTTGTGCAACTAAATCCTGACAAAACTGAACTAACTCAAGCGGTTTTGGTTCAAAGTTTAATTTTGCTGATTCTGCTTTGGAGAAGAACAAAATATCATCCAACATCAGGCTCAATTGTTCGGTGGCTTTTTGAATGTGATCGAGTAATGGTTGGATTTTCTTCTGTGTACGTTTGTCTACTTCTTCTTTAAGTAAACTATTAGAAAATGAAACAATATTTAGTGGAGTTCGGAATTGATGGCAAACCATAGCAAGAAAACGCGCTCTAAGTTCGCTAAGTTGTTTGGCTTGTTCTAAAGCTTGATTAAGCCCTAATTCTGCATATTTGTAATCGGTAATATCGATACCTGCAATCAGTTCGACTGGTTTTCCTCCAAAATCTAGCCCTCCATCAAGCTTGGCAACTGCACAAGCTAGCCAGCGCTCCGTGCCGTTTTTTGTTAAGATATTCATCTCCTGGTATTCAAAGTTAGCGGCTTCATCCGGGTTACGTACTTGCCTGCGTTTTTTGCTCTTAATCAATTGCCGAAGATCGAAACCCGTTAGCAGTTCTTCTTTTGTATAGCCAGTGAGTTGTTCTACTGCCGGATTTACATAGCAAAGCCGCGTACCTTGAATCAAAAAAGTGCCGGCATCTGTCGTTTCGGCTAAAGTCCGAAATCTAGTTGCGTTCAGTCGTAATGCTTCTTCAGTCTGTTTTGATTCAGTAATATCCCAAATACTCCACACTCTCCCAATAATTTTACCCTCAAGTAATTGAGGTTTAGAATAGTGTGCAAAAACTCTTCCATCTTTTAACTCTAGAATGTCGTAGCTCTCGAAATCAGATTGGCTAGACACTTCCCAAATCAGCCGACTAAAGGCTTGTGGATCTTTAAGTTGGTTCTCAAAAAATGCTTTGCATCGAGGACATTTCTTAGATAATATTAGGGACTCGGGGATCTGCCACATCTCCACAAATTTCTCATTCAAGCTGAGAATATCTCCCTCAAAGTTAACTGCAACAATCCCAATGGCAGTAGACTCAAGAGTAGAACGAAGTAAAGAAAGAGATGTTTCTAGTTCTACTTCTTTGTCTTTGAGTTGAAAAAATTCTTGTTGCAAATTATCTTTAGCATCTCTTAATTCATCAGTCCACTTTTGCACGCTCAATTCTACTATTTCATCAGTTTTTTCACGAGCAAAGGCACAGCCAAATTCCATATCTTGGTGTTTTACATAGTTCATCGATATTTCTACCAGAAATATCCGACCTTTTTTTGTCCGATAGCGAGATTTAAAGGTAAGGGAACCCTGTGAGCTAATATCTGACCAATTGTGCAGAGCAAAATCTACATCTATATCATGCAGACTCATAGAAAGTAATTCCTCACGGGAATACTCAGTCATCAGACAAGTGGCATCGTTGACGTAAAGAAACTGCGCGTTTGCTCCTAAACAGAAGGCAGCATCTACAGCGTGATTTATTAGAAAGTGAGCAAACTTCATCTCTATTTCTGGTTGTAATGCCCATTGATTGTTCGATCTAGCTAATGTATATTCGCCAGAATTCATATTCTTACTTCCTCCTGGTAATCAATTAGCACTATGCCCATTAAGGAGTTAAAAGTCATAATTTCCTAAAATCTTTGGTATACTGTCCGTTCGGCTGTTAACAAATAAAATGAGTTAATCTATAAAAAATATTATTAACTAGCTTAACAAAACTTATTGTACCAGTAACCTCTGAATTATTAAACCAAATTTCCCTAAAAAAACTAAAGATTTTAGAAAATATTATTGATGGCAACAAATTGTTATAAAATCACAGAATTCAGATAATAAAATCTAGATTAGTCAATATATATTATTAGATAAGAGTTTTAAACTCTTAATCTATAAGTAGAAAAGATATTTTTTTAAATCTAAACTAGTCCTGCATCAGAATTAACTAATAGATATCTGGTAAATATCTGGTGAAATTAATTATGCTTAATTAATAACCCTTCTAGAGATGTAGCACTGCTACGCCTCTACAAGAGTTCACCAACCTAAAATTCCTGGGTTTCCACTGGGGAAAGGTTAAAGAATCAGAATTTTTCTCCTTTAAGCTTTTCCTTACCAAGAACTTTGGCGAACTACTCGTATAGAGTCGTTTGATTTTCAACATCAATGAATTTGCAGTAGTAGGTCTGGATTAAAAGAATAAACTTCAACCGCTTAACTTATTTTCTTAATTTATCTTAACTTACCTTCTCAGGAATTTAACTATAGAAGAATATGCTTAGTCATCTGTCGTAAGAAGTACATTTGTATTTACATAACCGTATAAATTACATACTATATTGTATATTTTTTGTCAAAAATAAAGTCTGTAACCGCATATTAAGTATATAGTGCTGATTTATGTATCATCAAAAACAATTTTCAAAAAATATTTATGTCCCGAATGCTTTGTCATCTCTCAAATGAAATATAAAAAATTAAAAAATAATGTCTTTATCGTTACAAATAATTGACTCAAAGAGTTTTTGGTGGCAATATAAAGACCGCTAAATCGCCTCATGCTTAAATTCAGAGAAAAAGTTGTGTAAGTAATAAGGCAAAAGAATTGACACATACATCAAAAGATTTCCTATTGCAAATTTGATAATGTGCCGCTTCTGTGATGCCTACGCAGAATATCAGTATTTGAAGTGACTAAGTTGCAAATGTTACAATCACAAAACAAGCGAAAGAATTGACACATACATCAAAAGATTTTTCATTGCAAACTGGGTTTTTATTGTAGCGGACAGAAATTTCACTAGGTGTTGATTAATTAGATCTGTGTTATTAAAGCTACTTATATAAAGTTTTGTAAAGATTATGAGACGTAGTTAAATTAAGGTTAGTTGCTACTTTATACGCATTTATATAACTTAGTTTTTCTTTGCCAATCTATTTTAAGCACTATAGTCATCATCATAGAAGCGAAAAATTTGACACCCCCATCAAAAGATTTTTGATTGCACCACAGTCTTCATCTCCTTTATTCTTACCGTAAGAAGCACAGCCTCAATTGTTGTATGCTTTTGGTCAAAATTTTTTGGTACTGCGCTCACAAGCATCAATCAGCAGCAATCAACCATTTCTACTATCTTCCAAGCTAGGTCATAGCTGTAGTAAACAACAGAGTTGTTTGTATTAAATATTTCTAGTGCTGTGATTGTAAACTAAAAAGCCTTTGTGTAACTTTCTAAAATTACCTGAAACCAATGAGTCAAAACTATACTGGTTCAAATCCTCTCATCACCACTGAGCCATACAAGGAACTTCCAGCAAACAGATATGTCGAATCTGTGCCTGACTCCCGTCAGCTTGATGAATCGGAGAATAATGGGGGAATTCAGCCTTTTTTAAACGATGAAATTGCTCCAACACTCTCAGTTGCCGAT
This sequence comes from Nostoc sp. DSM 114160, assembly GCF_053470305.1. Lineage (NCBI taxonomy): Bacteria > Bacillati > Cyanobacteriota > Cyanophyceae > Nostocales > Nostocaceae > Nostoc > Nostoc sp. DSM 114160. The sequence continues at coordinate 1,773,437 of NZ_JBPFGO010000001.1, forward strand.
GCGATCGCTCAAATGTTGGAAAATTTGGGAGTAAGCTACGCTTTTGGTGTCGCAGGTGGTGCAATGGCCAGCCTTTGGGGTGCGCTATCCAATAGCAGCATAGAGGTGTTGAACTTCCGCCATGAAGCCGGAGCCGCATTTGCAGCTACCGAAGCTTACTTTGCGAATAATCGCCCCACGGTAGTTTTTACCACAGCCGGGCCGGGGATCACCAACGCCCTCACCGGATTATTTGCGGCTCGTGGTGAAGGTGCAAAGGTGATTTTGTTGTCGGCTTGCACCTCCGCACCGCAGCGTGGACGTTGGGCTATTCAAGAAACCAGCACTTATACATTGCCAAGTGGAGGGATTTTTACCCCAGGAGCGTTATTTAACTATGCGATTACGATTGAATCTGCGGCTCAATTACCGCAGATTTTTCGTAAACTTGCATTAGCGATGGCGCAACCAGGGGGATTTGTGGCCCATTTGAGCATTCCCACCAGTGTGCAGACAAGTTTAGTTGAGAATATAGCTTTACCCCTGCTAGATATTACTCCGTTTGAGATGACTGCTTCCAAAGAAGCGATCGCTAAATCTGTAGAGTTATTATCATCTGGCCCCTTTGCTATCTGGGTTGGTTTCGGTGCGCGTGACGCAGCAGAAGAAATCCTTGAACTCGCAGAAAAAACCGGAGCAGCCGTTATGTGTTCGCCCCGTGGTAAAGGTATTTTCCCTGAAGATCATCCCCAGTTTGTGGGTGTTACAGGTTTAGGCGGTCATGCTTCCGTCTTAACTTATATGGAACAGCAACCTCCACTACGCACACTCGTATTAGGAACCCGTCTTGGCGAACCGACTTCTTTCTGGAGTTCGGCGCTAGTTCCAAAAGGAGGTTTTGTCCATGTTGATATTGATCCAGAAGTTCCAGGTGTAGCCTATCCCCACGTTGAAACTTTCGGAGTTCGCTCTGAGATCAAAGCTTTTGTGAAAGAGTTGTTGCAGCAATTGCCGGATGCTTCTGATTCCACAATGTCGCTACCTCGTCCAGAACACAAAGCAATTGAACCTGCTACAGAGGTAGATTATCCAGTGCGGCCAGAAGTCTTGATGGCAGCAATTCAAAAGATCGTTGTTGAAGATAGCGATGCCGTAGTCATGGCGGAGTGTGGTAACTCGTTTACTTGGTCAACTCATCTACTGCAATTTGCCGAAGCCAATCGTTACCGAGTCAGCACCGGAGTTGGCGCAATGGGGTCACGCCGTCACCGGAGTATTGGGTGCAGCACTGGCAAGCAAAAGCAAGGCTGTAGGAATTGTCGGCGATGGAGCAATGCTGATGAATAACGAAATCAGCACAGCCGTGAAATACAAAATTCCGGCAATCTGGATTGTACTCAACGATGCGCGTTACAACATGTGCCATCAAGGGATGAAAATCTTGGGATTAAAGGGCGCAGATGCAACAATGCCACCAACAAACTTTGCGATGATTGCTCGTGGGATGGGAGCAGAAGCGATCGTTGTGGTCAGAGAGTCGGATATTGAAGCCGCATTACAACAAGCGATCGCATCAAATGTTCCTTTTCTCATTGATGTAGTGATTGACGCCGATCGCCCAGCACCTTCTGGCGGACGTAATAAGAGTTTGGCAGCACAAGGAATTAAATCAAGTGCCGCGAAAAATCCAGCCAAGCAGGTTTCATTTCCAATGGTTTGATTTTAAAATGCAATCTCATTCAATTGTTATAGACACTAAAACACTGCATCAAGCAGAACTTACAACGCAGTTTGGATTAGTTCATTCAGGAAAAGAAAAAGAATGAGTTTAGAAGCGACAAAAACTTTATTTGAGTCAGAAACTACACTCAAAAAACTGGAATCTTAAACTTCTTTTTTTAAACCTTAAGTCTTTTCCTTTACTTCATCTAATCTTAATGTTCCGAGAGTAGTTTTGTGTCTATATATTTACATTTTGTAATGCTTATTACTTTCTCTAAACAATTCCAACCAATACCAAGAGGACAAGATGCTGCTATTTGAAACTGTTAGAGAAATGGGTCACGAACAAGTTCTCTTTTGTCATGGTAAAAATCCGGAAATTAAGGCAATTATTGCTATCCATGACACTAGCTTGGGCCCAGCGATGGGAGCAACAAGACTCATGCCTTATATTAACGAAGAAGCTGCTTTAAAAGATGCACTTCGGCTGAGTCGGGGAATGACTTATAAAGCTGCTTGTGCCAATATTCCGGCTGGTGGAGGAAAAGCAGTAATTATTGCTAATCCTGAAAATAAGACAGACGATCTGTTGAGAGCTTATGGACGTTTTGTTGATAGTTTGAATGGGCGTTTTATTACCGGACAAGATGTCAATATTACTCCTGACGATGTGCGAACAATTAATCAAGAAACAAAATATGTTGTTGGGGTATCAGAAAAATCTGGTGGGCCTGCTCCCATAACATCACTAGGAGTTTTTCTCGGAATTAAAGCCGCTGTAGAATCTCGTTGGCAGAGCAAAAGACTTGATGGGATGAAAGTTGCAGTTCAAGGCTTAGGAAATGTCGGTAAAAATCTCTGTCGTCACTTACATGAGCATGATGTCCAGCTTTTTGTTAGCGATGTAGATCCAGCAAAAGCAGAAGAAGTAAAACGGCTTTTTGGCGCAACTATTGTAGAACCATCGGAAATTTACTCGCTTGATGTAGATATATTTTCTCCTTGTGCTTTGGGAGGAATTCTTAATAGTCATACAATTCCTTTTCTGCAAGCTTCGATTATTGCTGGTGCAGCTAATAATCAATTGGATAATGAGCAATTACATAGTCAAATGCTTGCCAAGAAAGGGATACTTTACAGCCCTGATTATGTAATCAATGCTGGAGGATTAATTAATGTTTACAACGAAATGATTGGTTATGACGAAGAAAAAGCTTTCAAGCAAGTGCATAACATTTATGACACGCTATTAGCAATTTTTGAGATTGCCAAAGAGCAAGGAGTTACTACTAACGATGCTGCCAGACGATTAGCAGAAGAGCGGATCAACAATAGTAAGCAGAGCAAAACTACAGCGATCGCAGCTTAATTATTATTATTTTAAGGAGTGAATAATGGAAAAAAATACCTTTGCTACATCAGCATATATTGCTACTTCTCCAGAAAGCGCTTTTGAGTATCTTTGTAGTTTAAAAAACTTGGATGAATGGACGCTTTATAGCCGGATGAAAGAGCAAATTGATGAAGATACTTGGCTCGGATCTGCATCTGGTTATCACAAAAATCTCTATTATCACGTTAAAAAATTAGAAAATCCACTTTTCTACGGCATTGAGTGGCACTGTGGATTAGAGTATCAGAAATATTTTCAGGTTTATCCTGTCTTGCTATTTCCCACCGACTACATAGAGCCGGGAACAGATGAAAAAGGTGTGTATTTTCACTGGTTGAGCTTTGTCGATCCCAAACGGCAGACTCAGATGATTATGCAGGGAATCCACACAGTACACACTTCTGAATGTCGTTCTCTCAAAGGTAATTTGGAACGTAAAGCTGGTCTGACCTCGGCAGCTAAAGGAAGTCACTTTATCGATACAGACACCATCTATGTTGATGCCCCAATTGAAATCGGCATTGAATACTTAAAAGACTTAAAAAACGTAGATGAATGGGCACATTTACTACGACCAAATGGTGAGATTGGTCTTGATTCAGGAGAATTTAAAGATGAATACGATCAAAAAGTAAAAGTGTCTGTGCGAGTTCATTCTTTGAGTAAATACTACTTACTTGAACAAGAACATTTTTATCCAGACTACGAATATTATCAGCGTTCTGTAGCGTTACTGATTCCAACCGCTTACGCATTCGCTGACCCCGAAGCTTCTGGTTTTATTCTGCATCGAATCACATTCTGGAAAGCAGATGGAACTGTCACCCACGGCAAACTTCAAATTGAAGACTTTGGCGCTGAGAGCATGAACATCAAACGTTTACTCGAAGCCAAAGCTGGCAACCTCAAATCATTTGACCGAGGAATGAGCTATCTACCAAAAACTCAAGAGGAGCTAGTCATTAGTCATTAGTCATTGTCATTGGTCAAATAACAAATGACGAATGACAAATGACAAAGAACAAAATATGAAACTAAACCCACTTACCATTACTATCCTCACCTTTTGTGTTGCCGCTTTTTCGGGAATCAAAGCTGCCTCAGCTGCATCCTTTTCAGTAATTGCTGACGGTCTATATAATGCCGGAGGACTAAGCTTTAGCCCTGATGGTAATCTCTATGTTACAGAAGCGGGAATCGGAGGAAGTGGCGCTTGTGTCCCACCGTCAAGCGGTCAAGGTGACTCTTTATGCTATGGCACAAGTGGGGCAGTTACCAAAATTGAGAATGGTAAGACTGAGCGGATACTTACAGGACTTCCTTCTATAGCATTACCAGATGGTACTGGAGCCGGTGGCCCTCGTGATATCCAATTCGATCCAAAAGGTAAACCTTATGTTCTGATTGGGTATGGGGCGAATCCAACCTTTCGCGATCGCAATTTAGGTGACACTGACCCTCGGTAAAATCATTGCTCCCGACTTTAATACCAATTCCTGGACGAGTGTTGCAGATTTAGCTAACTATGAACTCGCCAATAATCCCGATGGTGGTGATGTCGGTAGCAATCCCTTGGGCTTTGTCATCGATGGCAATAAGTTAGTTGCAGTTGATGCAGGTGCAAATGACTTGCTCAGTGTTAATACTGACGAAATTAACTTGCAAACTATTACTACCTTTCCCGAAGACATATTAACTAATCCCGTCTTTCCACCTTCTGATACCCCATCCAATGAACCTGCACAGGTTCCATCTCAAGGGGAAGTGGGGCGATCGCAGTTTGCAACTCAAGCAGTACCTTCAAGTGTAGCAAAAGGGCCTGATGGTGCTTATTACATCAGCCAATTTACTGGTTTCCCTTTCCCCGAAGGTGGCGCAAAAATCTATCGAGTCGGTGCTGATGGGAAATCATCAGTCTTCGCCGATGGTTTTACCCAACTTACAGACTTGCAATTCGATCCTGCGGGCAATTTGTATGCTTTGCAGTACGCCAATCAGTCAGCCTGGAAGGGTAATTTTGATGGTTCTGTCATCAAAATAGCTCCCGATGGTACACGCACAACTCTTCTGAGTGGCAATGGATTAGAGTCGCCTAGTGCCCTGACTATTGGTGCTGATGGTGCAGTATACGTCACCAACCGAGGCGATCGCCCAGGATTTGGACAAGTTCTCAGAATTGAGGATACCAAGTCTATTCCTGAACCTGATTCTGCTTTAGGTGTATTAGCGATCGCAGCCTTGGGCATTGCTTGGTTGCACAAGAAAAAAGAGCTACCAAACCTCCCATAAATAGAGTCGTGGCGCTCAAATAAAGAGTTTCAAACCAATCTTGCGTTCCTCAAAGACTGCAATTCGTTGTCTTTAAAACCATAAAAGTTTCCCCAAACAAATTATTTAACTCTCAATCTCCAAAGGTATGAAACTCAAGTCATTTGCTCTTACATCTCTTACATTTTGTTTTACTGCTATTTGTGGAACACTATCTGCACAAGCTGCAACGCTAACGACTGTTGTCGATGGAATCAGTAATGCACGGGGTGCTAGCTTTGGCCCTGACGGCAGTCTTTACGTAGCAGAGCCAGGTATCGGCGGCAACGGAAATTGTCAACCATCTCCGAGTACCCTGTTTCAGCCTATCTGTGCTGGTAATACTAGTTCACTGGTCAAAGTTTCACCAAACGGCACAAAACAGCGTTTATTTAATAACTTTCAGTCTTTAGCAGAGCAACCCACTGGCAATCAAGGCGCTGGTATTGAAGACATACAATTCGATTCTAAAGGGAATGCTTATCTGCTGACAGGGTTTGCCGGTTATCCAGGAAACCGCGATCTAGCAACACTTAACCTTGGTTCTAAATCCCCACTCCCACCACAGCAACTTGCAACTTTCCCGCCATCAACACCCGATAAAGTTTTGAATACGCCGCTTCTAGCACAACTGTATAAAGCTGACCTGACGACGGGATCTCTCAGCAGTATTTTTGACTTTGCCAAGAATGAAATCACCAAAAATCCAGACAAAGGGGATGTAGTTACCAATCCCTATGACCTGGCTGTTAATGGCGATAATGCTTATGTAGTTGATGGCGGCGGGAACACTGCTTACAAAATCAAGCTTGATGGAAGCAAGTCAGAGGCGATCGCAATTCCTAAAAATATTATTAGTAAGTCAGATTTGCCACCAGGATTACAATTACCTCCTGGGCTATTAGAGGAGCTTCCAGGAGGAAAAATCGCAATTCAATCAGTACCTACAGGTGGCGCAATTGGCCCCGATGGAGCTTTATACGTTGGCGAATATACGGGTTTTCCTTATCCACAAGGTAAATCACGGATTTTCCGCATTGGCGAAGATCAAAAACCAGAAGTTTTTCTCGATGGCTTTACGCACATCACCGACCTCACCTTTGATAAAAAAGGCGATTTGCTTGTCTTACAGTTCAGCGACAAGTCCCAGTTAGGGGGTGACATCACAAATCTGCCTGGATCTCTCATCCAAGTTGCTCCTGACGGCACTCGCACAACGCTTGTTGCAGCAGATCAAGGGCTAGATTCGGCTGATGGAATTGATATTGGTCCTGATGGCAAGATTTATATTACCAATCGCGGTGTCGGCCCAGGACGAGGGGAGGTTGTTCGGGTGGATGGTGTCGCTGTCGAAAAAGTCCCCGAACCTGGTTCAGTAGTCGGCTTACTAGCACTTGCTAGTGTAGGCGCAACTGCTGCGATCGCCAAGCGCAAACGCCAACGCCAAGAAAAGTTGGGTGAATTGCTAACCGAAGCAGAGACTGTCTAATCCCTCTTTACCTGACACCAGCTAAAGCTTACAGAATAGGCTGCTGCCCAAAAGAGAAAGTTGCATTTCCAATAAGAGGCAGCAGCCCAAATTTCAAGGTTCCCAAACTAGGACGGGGAACAAAATTAGTCTAGGAAAGAGTATACCTTATACAACCAGGACTTAAAACTCATGGGATTAGTCAAAAATTTGTCAATTGGCATTCTCGGTACTGGATTGATGGTGTTGGCAACAGCAGCCCAAGCCAAAGCTGTAACATTAACTTACGACAGAAGTATCGGCAGTCCTGGCTTCGGCCCAGGGCAGCTTTTTGTTCCCCAAGGGATAACGGTAGATGATTCGGGGAATACCTACATAGCTAACGGACGCGGTGTTAACCCGGATGGTACTCCTAACTACAACCTCGGTGACAAAATTGAAAAATTTAGTCCCAGCGGTCAGTATATTGGAGCAATTGGCTCCGGCGGCACAGGGCCCGGACAGTTTGACGAGCCAACAACTGTAGACTTTAATCCCGTAACAGGGGATTTGTATGCAGGTGATGTTTACAACAACCGCATCAATCAATTCGATCCTCAGGGTAACTTTATTAGATCCTTTGCAAATGGAGAATTTACCCCTCGTGTAAACGATCGGATTTTCTTTGGGCCATCTGGTGTGACTTTTGACAAGACTGGCAACGTTTACGTAGGTGATTTTAACGGCGAAAGAATCCTTAAATTTACACCTGACGGAAAGCAAATTGGTGTCATTGGCGGCACTCTGGGCACTGCACTAGGAGAAACTCAAGGTGTAGCAGGTATAAGAATTTCCCCAGTCAGTGGAAATATCTTTCTAGCTGACCAGTATAACAACCGTGTTCAAGTACTCGATCCAAATGGTAAACCTTTGTACGCATTTGGTTCAGCAGGTAGCGGCCCTGGACAGCTTCTTCAACCAATTGGCATCGAAGTGGACGACCAAGAGAATGTTTATGTAGCTGATTCTATCAACAGCCGCGTTCAGGTATTTGATAAAAACGGTAAGTTCTTGACTTCCTACGGTGAAAATGCCCGCGATGCATCAGGTAATCCTGTACCGCCTCCAGCATTAACTGGCCCTCCTTTTGGCAACCCCCTCGACCTCACACCAGGCAGATTTAACTGGACGGGTGGCACAACCCTCAAAGATGGCAAGCTGTATGTGGGCGATTTCTTCCAAGGGTCGCGTCCAAGTGCTAAACGTAGAAGGCAGAAGGCAAGTACCAGAACCTAGTTCAGCATTGGGTTTAGCATTGCTCGGACTTGGGGCTGCTACCGTCACATTGCGAAAACGCGGGCAACAAAAGCCAGTCTTCAGTTTAGAGAAGACGTTGCAAAAACAGTGCTGAATTCTCATGATTGAGTAGCAGTAAAGTGACCGAATTCGAGTTCAGAGGCTGAAGTGGATTAAACAAAATTTAAAACTTCTGTTTCGTGGGGTGCGTTATGCCCTTGGGTAACACACCTTACGAAAATTTCAGGTCATTAAATCTGGAATAAGGGAGATAAAAACTGTAAACACTAAATAAAGCCAAGATTATCAAGGTGCTTTTAGCACATTAACGGTTAATGCACATTCTGATTTATTCATACAACTATCATCCAGAACCAATTGGTATTGCACCTTTGATGACTGAACTAGCAGAAGGGCTGGTGAAGCGAGGGCATCAAGTGCGGGTAATCACAGGTATGCCTAACTATCCTCAGCGTCAGATTTACGATCGCTATCGCGGTAAGTTATACGTTACTGAAGAGAAAAATGGTGTCACTATTCAACGTAGTTACCTGCGGATTAAGTCTAAACCTAACCTGATAGATCGGCTACTGCTAGAGTTGAGCTTTATTTTTACAAGTTTGCCACAAGCTCTCAAGGGCGAACGACCTGATGTAATTCTTTTAACAGTGCCGCCGTTACTCGTTTGCTTACCTGCAACTTTAATAGCTTGGTTATACAACTGTCCAGTAGTGCTGAATGTACAAGATATCCTCCCAGAAGCTGCTGTGCGTGTTGGGCTAATTAAGAATAAGTTGATGATTCAAGCTCTGGAAGCTTTAGAAAAATTTGCCTACCGAACTGCACATACCATTAGCGTGATTGCCGATGGTTTTGTAGATAATTTAATACATAAAGGTGTACCTGCTAATAAAATTGCCTGTATTCCCAATTGGGTAAATCTAAATTTTATCCGCCCTTTACCGAAGGAGAATAACTCCTGGAGAGCTTCCCATCAACTTGATGATAAATTTGTAGTGCTTTATTCAGGTAATATTGCTCTGACGCAAGGTTTAGAGACAGTAATAGAAGCAGCATCTCGGTTGCGTCATATTAATGATATTGTCTTTGTCGTAGCCGGTGAATCCCAAGCTCTCGAAAGGTTACAAAAACATTGTTTTGCTTGTGGAGCAGATAACGTTTTGCTGCTACCATTGCAACCGCGAGAAAAACTACCGCAAATGTTAGCAGCTGCTGATGTTGGGTTGATTGTGCAAAAGAGCAATGTGATTTCTTTCAATATGCCTTCTAAAATACCACTGCTGTTAGCCAGTGGTCGCCCAATTGTCGGTTCAGTTCCCGCCACTGGTACTGCTGCCAAAGCTATCAAAGAAAGCGGCGGCGGCGTTATCGTTGAGCCTGAGTCAGCAGATGCTTTAGCTGCTGCGGTATTAGATTTATATAATCAGCCGGAACTAGCAGCAAAATTAGGGCGTGAAGGAAGAAAGTTTGCCGTAGAAAACTACTCCTTTGAGCAAGCGCTAGATCGGTATGAAGAGTTATTTGATGATGCGATCGCCAAAGAAGCAACAACTTTGGATATCTTGCCCGAATTGAGTTCTCAGGAATCACTTGTTGATCGAGAGCTTGTGGTACAGACCTTGCCCCTTGTGCGCGTGGTATCTCAAAAACTAATGACAAATGACTAATTCAGATCGGCTAAAAAAAACTGACCAAAGGTTGATCGCCTTATTGAGCGATCGCATATCATTATTAGCAGCATCAGAACAGCCTTCTCTAGATCAACAACTGGCTGATGTTGCTCCTTTACTTGCCCAAGCTGGTATTCCTGAGTCTGTTTGGGCAGGTGTGCTGAAGAGTTGCCATGCTACTTTAATTCCTAAATATACAACAAATCATGTCACTCCCCGACAAATTACCATCATCGGTGGAAGCGGTAGGATGGGAAAATTATTTAAAGAGCAGCTTTCGCTAGTAGGTAACAATGTTAGTGTCCTCGAATCTGAGGATTGGGAATATGCAGATAAACTCTTAAATCAGGCAGAATTAGTTTTAGTCAGTGTTCCCATTGAACATACAGTTGATGTTATCAAGCGTGCAGCTAAATATCTCGCCCCAACTACCGCTTTGTGTGACATTACGAGTATTAAAATACAGCCAACTCAGGCGATGCTCGAACACCATTCCGGCCCAGTCATGGGTTTACACCCAATGTTTGGCCCAAATATCAAATCGTTTTTTGGACAAAAAGTAGTAGTGTGTCCGGGTCGAAACGATGATTCATTCCAATGGTTTTTAGACTTTATTAAAAGCCAAGGTGGAGAGTTAATTGTTTGTACGCCTGAAGAACACGATCGCATGATGACGATCGTTCAAGCAACGCAACATTTCTGTAGATTTAGTCTTGGCATTTTCTTAGCACAAGTAAAAATCGATATACAGCAGAGTCTAACAATGTCAACTCCTAACTACCGTCAAGAAATTGACATTGTTAAACGTTTGTTTTCCCAAAACCCTCACTTATGTGTGGATATTATGCTCGCTACAGAAGAAAGGTGTGATGCAATTAGCTTTTTAGCTGATACTTATAGCCGTTTGGCGAAACTAGTAGCAAACAAAGACAGAGAGGCATTAATTCAAGAATTTGAAAAGGCTCAAAGTTTTTTTGAAGATAAAATCAACACTTTTATCCAGCCTTTAAATACAATGGCTATCCCACGAGATTTTCAACCACAAATACACACAAATATTAGCATTTAAATCAACAAAAATATGCTGATAGACATATTTCACGATACTGTTTGTCCTTGGTGCAGAATTGGGAAAAAACATCTGTTTGATGCACTGGCACAACAGCAAGAACAAGAAGTATATATCCGCTGGCATCCTTTTCTTTTGGACAATACTGTTCCTGCGGAGGGATACGAATTTCGCAGCTTTATGCAAAATAGAAAAGGTATGAAAGCGGCAGAAATACAACAGATATTTGATAGTACGCAACGCGCAGGTGAAGCGGCTGGAGTTAAGTTAGATTTTGATAAAATCCGTTTGGCTGTCAATACTAAGCTTTCTCATCAACTGATTGCACTTGCACCCACAAACGTAAAAAACGATGTTGTCGAAGCTATTTATCAAGCTTATTTTGAAGACGGTTTGAACATTGGAGATATTGACGTTATTGTTGCCATCGGTACAGCGTATCAGATGAATGCTAGCAAATTAAAGTTGCAATTAAACGATCGCGCGGTGAGTGATGCAGTTATTGCTGAATCAACATTTGCTCGGTTAAATGGCATCAACAGCGTGCCGTTCTTCGTTATCAATGACAAAGTTAAGGTAAATGGTTCTCACTCGGTAGAGGTGTTCCTAGAAACTTTGAATCGTGCTGCACTTTTAGATATACCTGCAAAAATATGATAGTTGACATCAAGCAAAAAAGTAGATTAATTCATCAACGTGTTTCGGTTACTTTTAACTACGAAGTTTACTTCACCCAAAATTTATTTGAGTTAAAAAATCCTACCTTAGCCCAAGTGATTGGTGCGGATGAGGAGACAAAGCCGAAGAAAATAGTTGCAGTAATAGACGCAGGAATATTAAAGTCTCAACCTGAATTGGTGAAGCAATTAGTCGCGTATACCAAGTTTTATGCAGAGGTACTAGCGATCGCAGCCGAACCGATGATAATTTCGGGGGGAGAAGCTGCTAAAAACGATCGCACTTTACTAGAGCAAATCCAGCAACAGATTGAAGCTGCCGGATTATGTCGCCACTCTTACATATTAGCGATCGGGGGCGGGGCGGTATTGGATTTAGTAGGATATGCAGCCGCAACTGCTCACCGGGGAATTCGTCTAATTAGGGTTCCAACAACGGTGTTAGCGCAAAATGATTCTGGGGTTGGCGTCAAAAACGGCATTAATGCCTTTGGGAAAAAGAACTTTCTCGGCACATTTGCGCCACCTTATGCAGTTATAAATGACTCTGCCTTTTTGACAACACTAGACGATCGCGATTGGCGTTCTGGAATTGCAGAAGCAGTCAAAGTGGCGCTGATTAAGGATGCTAGCTTTTTTGATTTTATCCACTCTCACACCGCAGCTTTGAAGCGGCGAGATATGGATACTATGCAACAAGTTATTTATCGTTGCGCTCAGTTGCATTTAGAACATATCGCCAATGGCGGCGATCCTTTTGAGATGGGTTCGTCTCGTCCCCTGGATTTTGGACATTGGGCGGCTCACAAACTGGAGCATTTGACAAATTATCGCTTGCGTCATGGCGAAGCCGTTGCGATCGGTATTGCTTTGGATAGCACTTATTCTTATTTAGCAGGATTGCTGGATTGTTCGGAGTGGCAAAGGATATTAAATACTTTATCGGCGTTGGGCTTCACGTTGTATGTGCCCGAATTGGCTGATAAATTATCACAATTGGAAGATCCTAATTGTTTGTTTCGGGGTTTGACTGAATTCCGCGAACATTTAGGAGGAGAGTTGACTTTGACGCTGTTAAAAGGGATTGGAAAAAGGATTGAGGTTCATGAGGTGAATTTGTTGTTGTATCGGCAAGCAATATCTCTGTTGCGGGAAGTGAGGGGGGAATTTTAAACGCAGAGGGACGCTAAGGGAAGCGCAGAGGAACGCAGAGGTTTTATGAGACGATTTACTACTTTTGGGGGAGGCGGATTTTTTTAATAGGGTTGTTGGTAAATGTACTAGAAAAGCAGTATAAAAAGCGAATAAATTGACACCCAATCGAAAAATTATTCAATGTCTTATCTGCTTGATATCTAGTATTCTTAAATCAGAAGCAAAAAGTTTTTGATTACATCTTTTAAAAAGAATATGTTGGCTTAGATGGATAAAAGATTATCTAAGTCTGTTCTAGGTTTGAAAATAACTACTAATAATGATTAATGGTTGACTAACAAATGTTCTAGAGAAATTACTCATGGTTTTTAATTCACGTTCCTACAATACTCTTGGCGGTGTCAGTGTTTCTCGTTCCATCACTGAAGTTAAGATGGACACTGCCCTCGATGATATTCTGTTCCATTTAAATTCTCAGCGTGGAGGGTTACTAAGGAGTAGCTACGAATATCCAGGCAGATACAAAAGATGGGCAATCGGATTTGTCAATCCACCATTAGAGTTGACTACACAGGATAATGCTTTCACTTTGATAGCGTTGAATGAACGCGGTCAAGTACTTTTGCCATTCCTTTTAGAGCGCCTATCCCAGTCAGAACAACTTGAGAACGTCACCCAAGAAGATAACTGTATTGTAGGCTTTATTAAACATTCCGAAAAATTATTTACTGAAGAAGAACGTAGTAAACAGCCTTCATCATTTACCGTTGTCCGCGAAATTCTATATACTTTCTCTAGTCAAGAAGATGAGCATTTAGGCTTGTATGGTGCGTTTGGTTATGACTTAGTTTTTCAGTTTGAACCAATTACCCAACATCTGGAACGTCCTACAGATCAGCGCGATTTGGTGCTTTATTTGCCAGATGAATTGATTGTTGTTGACTATTATCAGCAACGTGCATTTCGTTTCCAATATGATTTTAAAACAGCGCACGGCAGCACAAAGAATCTTCCGAGAACTGGTGAGTCTGTAGATTATCGCGGCAAACATCTTTTACCAAATCAAACTGCTGACCATAAAGTAGGCGAATATGCGAAAAAAGTTGAGGTTGCACTCGATTATTTCCGCAGAGGCGATTTATTTGAAGTTGTTCCTAGTCAAAACTTTTTTGAAGGCTATGAAGATGAACCCAGCAAACTATTTAATACCTTAAAGGAAATAAATCCTAGTCCTTATGGGTTTATTTTTAATTTAGGTGGCGAATATCTGATTGGTGCATCTCCAGAAATGTTTGTGCGGGTTGAAGGTAGGCGCGTAGAAACTTGTCCAATTAGTGGCACTATTAGCCGGGGACAAGATGCTCTTGACGATGCGGTGCAAATTCGTCAGTTACTCAACTCCCACAAAGATGAAGCTGAGTTGACCATGTGTACTGATGTCGATCGCAATGATAAATCTCGAATCTGCGAACCTGGTTCAGTACGAGTCATTGGTCGTCGCCAGATTGAATTATACAGCCACCTGATACATACAGTAGATCATGTTGAAGGTACACTGCGATCGCAATTCGATGCTTTAGATGCCTTTCTTTCGCATACATGGGCAGTTACAGTCACCGGCGCACCCAAAAGGGCAGCAATCGATTTTATTGAACGGCACGAAAAGAGCGCCCGACGTTGGTATGGTGGAGCAGTCGGCTATTTAAATTTCAACGGGAATTTAAATACTGGCTTAATTCTGCGGACAATTCGATTAAAAGATTGCATCGCCGAAGTGCGAGTTGGGGCTACTGTCCTTTATGACTCCATACCCCAGTCAGAAGAACAAGAAACAATTACCAAAGCTGCTGCTTTATTTGAGACAATTCGCCGTGTAAAGCAAACGAGTCAGAAAATTGATGAGTCCGGTTCTCTAAAATTAAGTAAACAGATTTCAGGTGTAAAAGCTAGCAAACGCATCTTATTAATAGACTACGAAGACTCATTTGTTCATACCCTAGCCAATTACATTCGCCAAACTGGTGCAAGCGTCACCACACTGCGTCATGGTTTCTCGGAATCGTTATTCGATAAAGAACGCCCTGACTTAGTTGTATTATCTCCTGGCCCTGGTAGACCAAGTGATTTTGGAGTTTCCGAAACTGTCGGCGCCCTTCTGCATCGCCAAATTCCTATTTTCGGAGTTTGTCTAGGACTGCAAGGCATCGTTGAAGCTTTTGATGGCGAGTTGGGGGTTCTCAACTATCCTCAACATGGTAAATCTTCACGAATTTTCGTCACTGATGCCAATTCTGTCACCTTCAATAACTTACCGGAATCCTTTGCAGTGGGTAGATATCACTCATTGTTTGCCCTACCGCAACATTTGCCAAAAGAACTCAAAGTAACAGCAATTTCTGATGACGACGTAATTATGGGCATTGAACATCAGACACTTCCCATCGCCGCCGTTCAGTTTCATCCAGAATCAATCATGACTTTAGGTGGAGAAGTTGGCCTGAAAATAATTAAAAATGTGGTGCGTGCATATACGCAATCATTAGTTAGGAGTTAGGAGTTAGAAGTTGAGAGTTGAGAATATGAAATTTGGAGAACTGAAATTCTTAACTTCAAAACTCATAAATAACTCATAATTAATAACTCCTAACTCCTAACTCCTAACTCATAACCTCCCCACTTCCCTAAAAGTTTATGACTAACCAAGTTGCCCCTTCCCGCCATATTCTTGAAGAAATTGTGTCGCATAAAAGGCAAGAAGTTGCACAAATGCAGCAAGAATTGCCTTTAGCCACCTTGCGACAACAGTTAAATACAGCCCCAACTGTGCGAAATTTCTTGACTGCTTTACAAGATAATCCCAACCAACCTAGCTTAATTGCTGAAGTAAAAAAGGCATCACCTAGCCGTGGGGTTATCCGCGCAGATTTTGAGCCAGTTGCTATTGCTCAAGCTTATGAACGAGGTGGTGCAGCTTGTTTATCAGTCCTAACTGACGAAAAGTTCTTTCAGGGCGGTTTTGATAATCTGCGAAAAGTGCGTCAACAAGTTGCATTACCTTTACTGTGCAAGGAGTTCATCATTGACCGCTATCAAATTTATCTAGCACGGACAGCAGGGGCAGATGCAGTATTGTTGATTGCAGCTATTTTATCAGATCGAGAACTCCAAGACTTTTTGCGAGTAATTCACGATTTGGGCATGACTGCGCTAGTAGAAGTCCATACCTTAGCTGAACTGGATCGAGTACTAAAGCTTGATAACCTAAGTTTAGTAGGAATCAACAATCGCAATTTAGCAGACTTTACCCTTGATTTAGGAACCACACAGCAACTTTTAGCAGAGCGCCAACAACAATTACAAAGCTTAGATATCACCGTCGTCAGCGAGTCTGGACTGTATACACCTGCTGATTTATCTCTTGTTGCTGAGGCTGGCGCGCGTGCAGTTTTGATTGGCGAGTCTTTAGTTAAACAAAGCAATGTAGAACAAGCTGTGCGTGAGATTTTGAGTGCTGAGTGCTGAGGTAAACCTAAAAAATGAAGCTTTGATACTCGACGACGGAGTTCAAAGACTCGTTAACGGAGCTAAAAGACTCGTTAACGGAGATAAAAGCCTCGTTCACGAGTATAAAAGCCTCGTTCACGAGTATAAAAGCCTCGTTAACGGAGATAAAAGCCTCGTTAACGGAGATAAAAGCCTCATTCACGAGTATCAAAGACTCGTTAACGGAGATAAAAGCCTCATTAACGGAGATAAAAGCCTCATTAACAAAAAATTTAGCATGGGCATCGCTAATTGCTAAGTGTAAATTATTCTAAAACTATTAAACAATCATTAACTATTTTTCAGCATGACCTCTATCTCCGATTCCTTTCAAACTTTACGCGATCGCCAACAGTGTGCTTTAATCCCCTTTATCACAGCAGGCGATCCTGACTTAGAAACCACTGCCGAAGCCTTACGCATCTTAGATCGTAACGGTGCTGACTTTATCGAGTTGGGCATTCCCTACTCCGATCCTCTCGCAGATGGGCCTGTGATTCAAGCAGCAGCAACCCGCGCTTTACAAAAAGGCACGAAATTAGAGCAAGTGCTAGAGATGTTACACGTAGTCATTCCTAGTCTAAAAGCGCCGATAATTTTATTTGCTTACTACAATCCCATTTTGTACCGGGGTATTAAGACGTTTTTGGCGCAAATTGCCGTTGCTGGGGTGCAGGGATTGGTAGTACCAGACTTACCCTTAGAAGAAGCAGAAGAATTAATCAAAACTGCTGCATCTTTCGGAATTGAGGTAATTTTACTCGTCGCTCCTACCAGTTCTCAAGATAGAATTGAAGCGATCGCTCGTCAATCTCAGGGTTTTATCTATCTCGTTAGTGTTACAGGAGTTACAGGTATCCGCGCTCAAATCCAAAACCGCGTAGAGCATTTAATTACCGAGTTGCAAAGCGTCACCAATAAACCTATCGGCGTTGGTTTTGGCATCTCCGCACCAGAACAAGCACATCAAGTCATGGAATGGGGTGCAGATGCAGTGATTGTTGGCAGCGCCTTTGTCAAACGTTTAGCTGAAGGTAGCCCAACAGAAGGGTTGCAAGCCGTGGAAGAATTTTGTCGAGAACTTAAAGCAGCCATCACAGAAAGTCAGCACAAAAGTCCATCTCTTCAAGAGGTGCGATAAATCCATCCGCAGATTTAGGGAGTATACACAAATCGAATTACCCCCCTTAATCCCCCCTTGTAAAGGGGGGAAACAAGAAATTTAGTTCCCTCCCCCTTGTAAAGGGGGGAAACAGGAAATTTAGTTCCCTCCCCTTAGAAAGGTGGAAACATGAATCTAGTTCCCTCCCCTTTACAAGGGGAGGGTTAGGGTGGGGTAAAACCAGGCGAGTAAACTATTTCAGACTTATGTATACACCGTAGCGCCCCTCTGCCCTTGCCCCTCTGCTTCCATTAAGATAATGAAATCCCTGCTGAAATCGGTCAAAATATTAATTTATAGCATACTTATAGTTAGCACCTGTGCTATTACAGTCTTCGCCCACGATCGCCTTGAGAAGGGACAATACAAATACCATTGGCATTATAATTTTCCAGGACAATCCGCTCACCTAGCTGTCAGAAAGAACGTAACTCACTTAACACAAAGAGAGAAAACAGCTTTCATTAAGGCTATCAAAACCTTAAAAACTGTCATACCCCCAGGTAGCAAGGTCAGTATTTACGACCAATTTGTTGCCATACATTTAGGGGCAACACGCTTGATTCATAACCATACAGGACATACCGATGGTTCCGTCCAAGAACTTGCTCATGAAAATGCCGCATTTTTCCCTTGGCATCGAGAATATATCCGCAGATTTGAACAAGCACTGCAAGCAGTAGACCCAACTGTTACTCTGCCATACTGGGATTGGACAGACGCCAAAGCACTTGATGTAATTTTTAATGATGACTTTCTTGGCTCTAACGGTCAAGGAGTAACCATCAAAATTCCCAACCAGGGAAACTTTACAGGCGGCGCTGTGCCAGGGGCTTTCTCGGCTGCAAATGGCTGGGTGATGAATCCAGCATTAAATATTGACCCAGATACGGGCAAATCTTTAGGTACATCACTTGTCCGCTTTCTAAGACTACCTCCTGCCAGTGATTATCCAGTGCCCAAAAAAGATGTTGAGCGTGCCCTTCGTCTGAATAACTATTCTCTATTTCGCGCTGCTTTGGAAGGATTTATTTCTGTAGATGAGCAGGGTAAAGTCACCCCTGGAGGATTCATCCACAATTACATTCATGGCTTAGTCGGTGGGGTACAAATAGATGCGAGTACGACACCCATAAAATTTAAGGGTTTGGGGACTATGGGCAATATCCCAAGTTCGCCCTATGACCCAGTATTTTGGTTGCATCATGCCAACGTAGACCGCCTCTGGGCTGAATGGCAAGAAAACGGTCATCAAGGTAGCGATTTTTATCCTCCCGATGGTCATAGTCAGCCTTACGGTCACAATCTTAAAGACCTAATGTGGCCTTGGGATGGTGGGATGTCTACCCCCAAAGCGACGGCGTTAGGAAATTTACTATCCCTATTACCAAATTTTAAATCTGACGATTTGGTGCGCCCTATAGACGTTTTGAATCACCAAAAACTGGGCTATACCTACGAAACCTGGGAATGGAAAACCCAAAGATGATTCCAAGTTACAGCTGTAACCACATAGGTTCGGACATTTTCAAAGCTTGAATGCTGGGAATAGTGAGACTTTTCCTCCTGCCTCCTGCCTCCTGCCTTCTGCCTCCTGCTATAGACCCAGAGTAAAAAATACTTGAACATGAAAGGATTTTAACCAATGGTAAACATACTAAACATCAATACCGCAACTGCGCAACCAGATTCTTTGGGCAGGTTTGGAAAATTCGGCGGTAAATATGTCCCGGAAACCTTAATGCCTGCATTAAGTGAATTGGAAGCGGCGTATCAACAATATCGCAGTGAGCCGAGTTTCCAAGCAGAACTGCAAAACTTAATGCGTGATTATGTCGGACGACCCAGCCCATTATATTTTGCCGAACGCTTGACAGCAAATTACGCTAGACCAGATGGCACGGGAGTGCAAATTTATTTAAAGCGCGAAGATTTAAATCATACAGGCGCTCACAAAATTAATAATGCTTTGGCTCAGGTGTTACTCGCTAAACGCATGGGTAAGCAACGGATTATTGCCGAGACAGGTGCAGGTCAACATGGCGTAGCAACTGCAACTGTGTGTGCGCGATTTGGTTTGAAATGTGTGATTTACATGGGCGTCCAGGATATGGAACGCCAAGCCCTCAACGTGTTCCGCATGAAATTAATGGGTGCAGAAGTTCGTCCAGTGGAGGCAGGTACAGGAACTCTCAAGGATGCAACTTCCGAAGCAATTCGAGATTGGGTGACGAATGTGGAAACAACCCATTACATCCTCGGTTCGGTTGCTGGGCCTCATCCCTACCCGATGATTGTCCGTGACTTCCACGCGGTAATTGGTGTAGAAACTCGCGCTCAATGCCAAGAAAAATGGGGAGGACTACCAGATATTCTACTGGCTTGCGTGGGTGGAGGTTCCAACGCGATCGGCTTATTCAATGAATTTGTCCATGAACCTTCAGTGCGCCTAATCGGAGTCGAGGCGGCGGGTGAAGGTGTAAACACAGAAAAACACGCTGCCACCTTGACAAAAGGAAAAATAGGTGTATTGCACGGTGCAATGAGCTATTTACTGCAAGATGATGATGGTCAAGTCATCGAAGCTCATTCAATTAGCGCCGGATTGGATTATCCCGGTGTTGGGCCTGAGCATAGTTATTTAAAGGATTATGGTCGGGCTGAATATTACAGTGTTACCGATAAACAAGCTTTAGATGCATTTCAGAGGCTTTCGCAATTAGAAGGAATTATTCCAGCCTTAGAAACTGCTCATGCGATCGCATATCTCGAAACCCTTTGTCCCCAGTTAACAGGCAATCTCCGCATCGTCATCAATTGTTCCGGCAGAGGTGACAAAGATGTGCAAACCGTCGCCAAAGTCCTAATTCCTTAATTTTCTCTTCTTATCGTCATTTGTCAAATGACCAATATGATAGCTTTAACTCAAACTCCACCTGAAAACATCTCCATCTCTGCCGATCGCTACAACTGGCCAGCTTTATTACAACAGTTGTTAAATCTGCAATCGTTAACAGTTTCCCAAGCTGCGGATTTGATGCAAGGTTGGCTCACCGATGCCATTCCCCATGTTCTATCAGGAGCGATTTTAGCCGCAATTCAAGCCAAAGGCGTATCTGCCGAAGAATTAGTCGGCATGGCCACCGTCTTACAATCCCAATCTCCACCTCCTGTACAGACGCGATTAATCGCGTCTCCCTTAATAGATACCTGTGGAACTGGTGGAGATGGTGCTTCAACCTTTAATATTTCCACTGCTGTCGCCTTTGTCGCCGCTGCTGCTGGGGTCAAGGTTGCCAAACATGGCAATCGTTCGGCATCTAGCAAAACTGGTTCCGCTGATGTGCTGGAAGCTTTGGGTATAAATCTTAACGCCACTCCGGAAAAAGTACAAGCGGCAGTTGGCGAAGTTGGAATCACCTTTTTGTTTGCTCCTGGCTGGCATCCTGCACTCAAAGCGATCGCAACTTTGCGAAAAACTTTGAAGGTGCGGACTGTTTTTAATTTACTCGGCCCGCTAGTAAATCCGATGCGACCGACGGGGCAAATTATTGGTGTGAACGACCCGCTTTTACTGGAAGAGATTGCTCAAGCCTTATCCCAACTGGGATGTCAGCAAGCGATCGCCCTCTACGGACGGGAACGTTTAGATGAAGCTGGTTTGGCAGATGTCACTGATTTGGCTGTACTCCAAGATCAAAAAGTCCGCTCTCTAACGCTTAATCCTCAAGAACTGGGTTTGAGTTTTGCACCGACTGCGGCGTTGTGCGGTGGAGATGTCCAAGAAAATGCCCAAATTTTGAAGGCAGTTTTGCAAGGTAAAGGTACGCAAGCGCAACAAGATGTAGTCGCTTTAAATACAGCCTTAGCCCTGCAAGTTGGTGAAGCAATTCATGGAGAAACTGATGTTTTAGCAGGTTGCGTCAAAGGTATTACCCTTGCCAAGGAAATTCTACAAAGTGGCGCTGCTTGGAAAAAACTAGAACAACTTGCTGAATTTTTGCGCTAGACGAATTATCTCCTACAAAGAGCTACGGTGTACACGCAAGTTTTCTAATGCCCTATACATCGACCTGCAATGCCAATGCATCGACTCGTAATGCCAATGCATCGACCTGCAATGCCAATGCATCGACTCGCAATGCCAATGCATCGACCTGCAATGCCAATGCATCGACTCGCAATGCCAATGCATCGACCTGCAATGCCAATGCATCGACTCGCAATATTAATACATCGACTTGCAATGCCAATGCATCGACTCGCAATGTTAATGCATCGACCTGTAAAAATTAGCCCACCCAAACTATACACAAGGAAAAACAGATGATTATCATACTTAAGAGCGGTACGCCTGTTGAGGAAATTACTCGCATTAGCCAAGAACTGAGAGACACTTGGGGAGTGACGGTAGAAAAAAGTGTTGGCACTCATAAAGTTGTGCTGGGGCTAATTGGTGATACCACTAGCATTGATAAATTGCAGGTTCAGGAATTTAGCCCTTGGATTGAGCAAGTATTACGAGTGCAACAACCTTTCAAGCGGGTAAGTCGAGAATTCCGACATGGAGAAGCTAGTGAGGTTGTTGTTCCCACGCCTAACGGTCGTGTCTATTTCGGCGAACATCATCCGATTGTAGTGATAGCCGGGCCTTGTTCTGTTGAAAATGAAGCAATGATTGTCGAAACAGCAAAGCGCGTGAAGGCAGCTGGGGCACAGTTTTTGCGTGGCGGAGCCTACAAACCCCGTACTTCACCCTATGCCTTTCAAGGTTATGGTGAAAGCGCTTTAGATTTATTAGCAGCAGCGCGGGAAGCTACTGGCTTGGGTATCGTCACAGAACTGATGGATGCTGCCGATTTATCAGCAGTGGCGAGAACAGCTGACATCATCCAAATTGGAGCGCGAAATATGCACAACTTCTCGCTGCTGAAAAAGGTAGGCGCTCAAGATAAACCAGTGCTACTGAAGCGGGGAATGTCTGCCACAATTGACGAGTGGCTGATGGCGGCAGAATATATTTTGGCATCTGGAAATCCCAATGTGATTCTTTGTGAGCGAGGAATTAGAACCTTTGATGGTAAATATGCCCGCAATACTTTAGATTTATCAGTGCTGCCGGTGTTGCGATCGCTTACCCATTTACCAATTACGATCGATCCCAGTCATGGTACTGGTAGGTCTGAATATGTGCCATCGATGGCAATGGCTGCGATCGCCGCTGGTACAGATGCCTTAATGATTGAAGTTCACCCCAATCCTGCAAAAGCTTTATCTGATGGTCCCCAATCTCTCACCCCTGAGAAATTTGACCGCTTGGTTCAAGAAATGTCAGTCTTGGGCAAACTAGTCGATCGCTGGCCTACACCTGTATTAGATCGCATTGGTGGGCGTTAAATTCAGAATTCAGGAGCAAAGCTGAAGATGCTTTGCCAAGGCGTCAGAATCAAGATGCTCTGGTGCGATCGCTGCGCAAACTCGCAATCAGTGAGATATCTCCCGCATTTCTCACAAGCTCAGGCGTTTGATAGAGCAGAGGGGCAGAGGGGCAAAGAGACAAGGTAGACAAGGGAGAGAGGGGAGACAAGGGAGAGAGTTGTTCAATAATTCCCCCTTGTCCTCCCTGTCCCCCTTGTCCCCCTATTCCCAACTGAATTCTATTTAGATAAAACTTATATGCATAAATTTGGCTGATTTTGGAAAGATTTTATATATTATTTTTTATTAACTAACCTAAATTAAATAAAGCATTACCCAAACTTAATCACAACCAAATATTTTTTCTTCAGCATTATCTGAAGTAACCAAATCATCCCCATGACACTTTCAAGACGTAAATTTTTTGCAGTAGCAGGTACTACTGCCGTCGGCACTTTGATGGTGTCTCCTTTGGAAGGTCTTCTTGCCAGAAAAGCCTTTGGCAAAAAACTTGGTAAAGGATATGGCCCACTTTTACCAGATTCTAATGGCTTGTTAGATTTACCAAGCGGATTTGAGTATCGAGTTATCTCTCGCACTGGAACCCTGATGAGCGATGGCAATCTAGAGCCTAGTAATCATGATGGTATGGCAGCCTTCCCTGGGCCCAAAAACACAACCATTCTGGTTCGCAATCACGAACTTAGCATCAATTCTGATACGCGAGTACAAGTACCAAATCCCTACGATCCCATTTGCAGAGGTGGCACTACGACTCTGGTTGTTGGACGCGATCGCCAGTTGATCGAACAGTTTAGCTCTCTCGGCGGAACCATTCGTAACTGTGCTGGTGGTTTAACTCCTTGGGGTTCATGGATTAGCTGTGAAGAAGATACAACTATACCAAGTGCAACTAATGGAGTCACAAAGTTACACGGTTACAATTTTGAGGTTCCAGCCAGCGCCACCTCTTCTGTAGCTCCAGTGCCTCTAGTTGCAATGGGACGGTTTAATCATGAGGCTGTAGCTGTAGATCCCAAAACTGGATATGTCTATCAAACTGAAGATAGAGGAGATAGCCTCTTCTACCGTTTTATCCCAAAAGTTCCTGGTCGGTTAAAACAAGGAGGTATTCTTCAAGCTCTGAGGATTATAGGTAGACCAGGAGCCAACACCAAGACCGGTTTCGTAGTAGGACAGAAGTTAGCTGTAGATTGGGTGAATATTCCTGACCCCAACCCAACAACTACAGATAATGTCAGAGTGCAAGGTCGCAACTTAGGTGCAGCCCAGTTTAGCCGTGGGGAAGGCATCTATTATAAGAGCAACAAGGATAAGAAAGGCAAAAATGGCAAAAGAGAATTTTACTTCACTGCTACAGATGGTGGCCCTGTAGGCGGTGGCCAAGTCTGGCGCTATATTCCGGGTGAAGAGACAATTGAATTGTTTGTCGAGTCTCAATCTAAAGATGAACTCGATATGCCCGATAACATAGTCGTAGCACCTTGTGGCGATCTTATCCTTTGTGAGGACGGAGACGGTGACAATTTCTTAATTGGTATTACTCCCAGTGGTGAAATCTACAAATTTGCACGTAATGCCCTCCAAACAGGTGAGTTTGCTGGAGCCTGCTTTTCACCTGATGGTCGTACTTTGTTTGTTAACATTCAAAGCCCTGGTATTACTTTAGCTATCTGGGGACCTTGGAATAGTAATAGAGGCTAATAGTTCGCTTTCGTAACGCAAGCGGGGTAAAGGGTAAGGGGTAAGGGGGAAAGGTTTTAAATCCCTTACCCTTTCCCCAGCTCTCACCTAACAATTTTGAGTTGGCAGACTACTAATATGAATAGCACTAAGGGACTTTCAAATAAAAAGTCTCTAACTGTGCTTTTGCGGGGTGGTTAATTTATTAGTTGGAAGTTCTGAAAGCGAAATTTAGAGCTGATTTGTAAACAAAAGCTTAAGAAGCCATGCGCTTTACCATCAGACGAATCAACGAGCCATAAATCATTGCTTCACTTAACTCTGTATACAACTCATAATCCTTACTCAAACGCCGAAATCGATTGAGCCACCCGAATGTACGTTCTACAATCCATCGTTTCGGTAAACGCTCAAATGTTTTTGAGTTCCTTTGGATCACCTCAACACGAACCTGTTCACCGCAAACTTGCCTAACTGCTTGAGCAAAGTTTTCGCCTGAATAGCCCTGATCTACCCAAACAACTTCTAATTTGGACAATTCGTCAACAGCCTCATGTAGCACAACGACGGCTCCTAAACGCTCCGAAGCATTGGCTTCGGTCACTAAAACACCAATCAACAACCCCTGAGAATCCACCACTATATGGCGCTTACGCCCTTTAACCTTTTTACCACCATCGAAACCGTAGATCTCCCCTTTTTTTCCGTCGTCTTCACCGACTGAGAATCTGCGATCGCAACGGTAGACAGTTCATCTCGTCCTAAATCTTGTCGTAGTTGATGGCGTACAAGGCCCGTGAATTTTCTGCCAAATGCCTTTGCGCTGCCATTTTTGAAAGTAGCCATACACCGTTGTGTAAGGAGGAAGGTCATGAGGCAACATTTCCCACTGACACCCAGTACGTTGCACGTAGAAAATCGCGTTGAGAATTTCTCGTAAATCTACTTCTACAGGATGTCCAAATCCCTTGGGTGTAGGTAGAAGAGGCTTGAGAATTAACCATTCAGCATCGCTTAAATCACTTGGGTAGGGTTTGCGGCGCGGATTTTCAATCGCAGGTAGATGGCTCATCAACAAGAAAATAACTACACTCGATTTAGCCTATAACCTTAGTCACGGTAGATTTGGTTCTCTTTAGATTTTCTTTACGAATCAGCTCTTAGCTGATTTTTGCAAATGGTTAAACCCGAACAAGAAATTATTTCCTATAAAAAATCCATTGTTCGGGTCTTATTGAAAAGAGGATAAAATTTAGAACTACCTCTTTTTTTGAAGTTCGTGCATACTTCTAACAACCTTTGTGACTAAATTTCTGGGCGTAAATCTGACGCTTTCAGTTAATATCTTATTTCTCATCCCAGGAACAACAACAGTTTTGTTTTTCATTAAACCCCGATAACCAATTCTAGCGACAGTTTCCGTATCCATCATTCTATTAACACTAGCAATCTTTGAATCTTCCATTGCAGCATTTTGTTGGAAATTTGATGCTGTTGGCCCTGGACAAAGAACAGTCACGCTGACACCTGTACCCTCTAATTCATTAGCGATCGCTTCTGAAAATGATAATACATAGGCTTTAGTAGCAAAATAAACTGCCATTAGAGGCCCTGGTTGAAAAGCAGCCGCTGAGGCCACATTTAATATTTTTCCATAATTTTGCTCCACCATATCTTTGAGGAACAATTTAGTTAAATGAGTCAGGCTGACCATATTTACCTGTAGCATTTTCAGTTCAATGCTGAGGTCTGTTTCGTTAAATGCTCCATAAGTACCAAAGCCAGCATTGTTAACTAGCACATCAATCTTGATAGATGCTTGCTGTAGTTCTGTGAAAATTTCTTCTGGAGATGTGGGAATAGATAAATCCTTTACAAAAATTTTGACAAAAATACCAAATTTTTCGGTAAATTCCTCTATAATTTTAGTAAGTTTTTGTTCATTTTTATCTACTAACACAAGATTATAACTATGACGAGCAAAAATCTGAGTTAATTGATAGCCTATCCCACTAGCCGCTCCTGTAATCAAAGCAGTTCTTTTTTGCCGACTTTCAGATGTTTTATTCATGCTAGAAAAATGGCGAATGTGAATGAATTAATTTAAGTTTTATAAATTTAGCTACAGCAATATATAATATTTGCTGTAGCTATTTCTATGCAGGCAATAAATGATGCTATCCACCTGAAAAAAGTATGCTTCAATCAAGGATATTAAACGCAAATATAAAAAACTGTATCTATATAAACAAGAGCAAGAAGATTTAATAGGATATTTGAAAAGTATTTTTGGTAACATCTAAGTCTCAGAAACCTAACCTCCCTAGCCCCCCTTCCCTACAAGGGAATGGGGGTTTCAAAGCCTCTCTCCGCTTGCCTAACGGCAGGCTGACGCCAACGGGGAGAGGAATGGAAGTGGGGTTTATAGGACTTTTCAAACAACCTCTAATAACCTCATCAATGCCACAACCTAATTCCGTTACTATAACTGACGTGCAAGCAGCACAAAAGCGAATTTTAGGGATTGCCCACCGCACACCTGTAATAACATCTAGAATCGTTAACGATCGCACCAAGAGTCAAGTATTCTTTAAGTGCGAAAACTTTCAACGCACAGGGGCATTTAAATTTAGAGGTGCGTACAATGCCTTAGCCCAACTATCGGTAGCACAAAAACAAACAGGCGTTATCACCTATTCATCGGGAAATCATGCCCAAGCGATCGCTTTAG
Source organism: Nostoc sp. DSM 114160 (assembly GCF_053470305.1). Classification (NCBI taxonomy): domain Bacteria; kingdom Bacillati; phylum Cyanobacteriota; class Cyanophyceae; order Nostocales; family Nostocaceae; genus Nostoc; species Nostoc sp. DSM 114160. The sequence continues at coordinate 1,800,731 of NZ_JBPFGO010000001.1, forward strand.
CTGGGCAATTACTCAATATTCCCACCACTATTGTCATGCCTGATGATGCACCTATTGTCAAACAAACTGCTACTCGTGGTTATGGTGCAGAGATAATTTTGTACAATCGCCAAGAAACAAACCGAGAAGAATTAGCTCAAAATTTAGCAAGCGATCGCTCTTTGACACTCATTCCCCCTTACGATCATCCCCATGTCGTTGCTGGACAGGGGACAACTGCTTTAGAACTGATCCAAGAAGTTGGTGAATTGGACTTACTATTAGTTTGTTGTGGCGGTGGTGGATTGCTTTCAGGATGTGCGATCGCAGCCAAAACACTTTTACCCAATTGTAAAGTCATCGGGGTAGAACCAGCCCTTGCCGATGATGCTACCCGCTCTTTTCACACCAAAACCTTACAAACAGTCAAAAATCCTGATACCATCGCCGATGGTGCGCGGACTCCTAGCCTTGGTCAAATTACTTTCCCCTTGGTGCTGCATTACGTCGATGATATGGTGACGGTATCGGAAGAAGCGATTCTTCGCACCATGTTTTTCTTATGGGAACGTCTGAAAATTGTCGTTGAACCCACCGGAGTACTCGCCGCCGCCGCTTTACTCGAAGGTGTAGTGAAAGCACCAGAGACGAGAGTTGGTGTCATCATTAGCGGTGGAAATGTAGATTTGGCGCAAGTTGGTAAATTGTTTTTTGTGGGATTGGATTGAAAAGTTAAATTCCCAAGTGACAAACTGCGATGTTTAAGGCGGTCACTGAGCCACTGGTGAGCAAAGTTGAAGTGCAGGCTGCGCCTACGCACCTTTGATAATGCGGTTGATGTTGGCTCGCCTTCGGTTAGTGTTTGCATAATCGCCCTACAAGCTCTATTCTGTCAGAGCGTCAAGTTTAGCCAGTATTCTTAAGCCTTCTTCTGGGTTGCCAGTCGCAGCCATTGCTTTAAATCTTGTATGGGCATCAAATTCTGCTAGAGCTATGGTAGAAAGTTCTTCAATCAATTTATTGACACTAATGCCTTTGGCTTGAGCAAGTTCTTTCAATCTATTATGCTTATCGTCTGGTAAACGAATAGTTAAAGTTGCCATTTTTGTTTAACTCCTAATAAGTTCTTCAGGTTTTAATATTGATAAGTTAGGAAATAACAATTCAGCATTTTGAAAATCTTTGGTATTGTGAGTAGCAATCGTTTGAGCATTTCCAGCAACCGCTAATTCAATTAAGTGATTGTCAGCTTCGTCTTTTAAATTAGGTCGCCATAAATAATAGATATAAACCCATTGACTTACGCTGATGAATGATGCAAGTAAAGCAAAAATTTCTTCAGTAGTTAAAGGGCATTTGGCGATAATTTCTGAGCGATGAATGACTGACTCATACTCCAAAAACAAAGCATTTCCCATCAAAGGCTGATATTCTCCTTTTAAACAGCGTCGGATTAGTTCTCTACTAGAACCTTTAGAGCTAATCAGCGCACTAATAAAAACGCTGGTATCAACTACAATTTTAATCGCCATGTAAATATGATAGCATATACGCTATCATAAACGTTCTAATCAAAAGACTTAAAAGCGATCGGTAGAGATAAATATCCTCAATATAGGGCGATGTTTGAGGACAAGCAGCTTTGCTTCTACGCACTTCTGGCGACTAACTACGTCAAATAAGCGATGTCTACGACGGGTGGTTCCTGAGCGCAGCCGTACCACTTCGTGGAAGCAAGCTAGCAAGAGCGTCTCCGATAGGAGAAGGGCTACGCCTACGCACTCTGAGCAACTGTGTCCAATGAGCGATCGCATTGCTGATGATAGGTTTGATGTGGGCGATCGCTCTTGTTTTTGACAATAACCTTAAGTTGAAATTAACTTGCTAAAGTAGCCTGGTGTAAGTAGGTGAAAGTCGCAAACTGGAACTAAGTGATGGAATAGACCCTAATTTGAAATCACAAACTCAATGGGTAAAATCTTTTATACAGAGGTTCATAAAATTTTTTCAAGGCAACAAAGAACTGTTATTAGCTTCAATAGCTATTCCTTTATTTGGCTCTTGGATAACATATCAGCAATTTGAAATAGAACAAAGAAACAATCGACATACTTTCGTTTATTTAAAATACATCTGTATACAGGGAAAATGTTTTTTCCTGCGTGGTCTATTTCATTAACAAAGTGCTACAAATGACATTTATAATCCAAAAATTGTGTTGATAATGAAGTGGCGATCGCTTATTTAGCAAAAAAATCTGCCTAAAAAACCAATAAAATTAGGGCTTTTACGAATAATATTTACATATGTTAATATTGTTTGGTTTAAGTACGGATATTCAGTATGGTTCCCATAAAGACCGTTCTAAAAAATTCAGAGACCGTCGCTCGGTTGTTTTCTCATCTCGAATTTGATGGAAACAAACTCAATCATCAACCAGGTAGTGTACTGGGGAGTACTGCATTGATTGCAGGAACCACCGTTGGGGCTGGGATTCTCGCTCTACCAGCCGTTACCCTACCATCTGGGATTGTACCATCCACATCTGGACTCATTGCAGTTTGGCTCTACGCTCTAGTTTCGGGGTTATTGGTTGCAGAAGTTACCTTAAACACGATGCGAACAGAAGGGCTTTCAAGTATAGGTTTTTTGGGAATTGTTGAGAAGATTCTTGGTAAGGTGGGAGCGCGAATTGCTGGCGGCGCGTATTTATTTATGCACTATGCTCTCTTGGTGGCATACATCACCCAAGGAGGAGAAATTTTAGGAGCTGCGGCAGCAAAAATCTGGGGTATGCAGATATTGCCTACGTGGGTAGGCACAATGGCTTTTACACTCTTATTTGGTGGCATTATGTATCTTGGGCGAGAAAAGTTTATCGAGAAATTAAACAGCGCCTTTGTCGGAATTGTCATCGTTTCCTTCTTAGGACTATTATTTCTGGGAGGAAGGCATATTCAGAGTGCCCAACTATTTTTTCAAAACTGGAGTGCCCTTGGTAGTGCCATTTCAGTGATGTCTGTGGCGCTGTTTTTCCAAAACGTTGTACCGCTGGTTGTGATGCAACTTGAAGGAGATGCCCGCAAAATTCGTCAATCCATCTTTATTGGTTCTGTAATTCCTCTAATTATGTTCTTGGCGTGGAATGCCGTAATTTTAGGAAGCGTCAGTCCTGATATGCTACATAACACATCTGATGGTAGAACTGTTTTTGATCCACTGCAAATTCTTCGAGCAGGTGGCGCTGGGCAATGGTTAGGAGTGCTAGTATCCATTTTTTCAGAGTTTGCGATCGTCACTTCATTTATTGGATTTGTGTACGGGTTGCTGGATTTGTTCAAAGATATTTTCCTACCTGCACAGTGGCAACTTTCTAGCCGCTTACCCCTCTATTCCCTAGTTCTTTTCCCGCCGATGACTCTCGGAACGCTTAACCCCAGCATCTTTTTTACTGCCCTAGATTACACTGGAACATTTAGTATTTCAGTTCTCGGTGGAATTATTCCGGCGTTAATGAGTTGGAAGCAACGTGAAAACTCAGATAGCACAAATCAACTACTCGTTCCTGGCGGCAAAGTAACACTCATTGCGATCGTTGGAGTAGCATTAGCTATGATCGGAAGACAAATTCTGTCAATTTACACCAAATAAAACTATCAATAAAAATTTAATGCTACAAAAAATTATAATTGTAGTATAAATATATTAACCACAATCAAACTGCAACATGAGAGTCAAATGACCAATACAACTCTTGGAGAGGCAGCACTTCAACTCATTTCGGCTACGCGGTAATTGAGCGTAGTCGAAATTCAATGACCAACGCTCTGTTACCACGCCAACGACTACGCGGTAGTTGAATCTCGACTTACTTCTCTACGAGAGGCTGCGCCAACGACGCCGCGGTAGTTGAATCTCGACTTACTTCGACTACGCTCAGTACAAGTCGCTCGATTACCGCGCAGTCGAAACTCAGTACAAGTGACCAATGACCAATTACTACTTAATCAAATGAGTGATTCTCGCCTCGTTAAAATCAGCAAATATCTCAGCAAATATCTGCGACATACGCCAGATGCCATTGGGATTAAACTTGCTCCTGGTGGTTGGGTTGCTGTTGATGACTTACTTATCGCTTGTGCTAAAAATAAGTTTCCGATTACCCGCCAGGAATTACAGGTGGTAGTTGAATTCAACGAGAAGCAACGCTTTTCTTTTGATTCTACAGGTAATCTGATTCGTGCGAACCAAGGACACAGTGTAAAAGTCGATTTACAATTAGAAGCTGTTGTTCCTCCAGATGAGCTTTATCACGGCACAGGACACAAATCTGTAGAGTCAATTCTGCAAACAGGACTTTGCAAAATGTCGCGGCATCATGTCCATTTATCAAAGGATATAGAAACAGCACAAACCGTTGGTGCAAGGCATGGAAAACCAGTGGTTTTTGCTGTAAATACTGCGGCAATGCATCAGGCAGGTTACATCTTCTATTGTTCTGCTAATGGTGTTTGGTTAGTCGATAGTGTGCCACCTGAATATCTACAAAAAATTTGAATTTTAATAAATAGAATTTTTAAATCGGGAATATTTACTTTATAAATGTCTATCATCTGAGTTAAAAAATTGATCTTCAAATCCACATTTCAGAAAGATAAACGGTGATAAAAACCGCTAAGAATCCGCCAATAATTGACTTTACACCCACAGGATTTAAGTCATAGTGACAATTGAATTTTCTTGCCGTCATGCCGCCAATGGTAATGTCAATTGAACCTATATTTGCAAAATTATATAATGCGTAGGTCGTAATAATTACTAACTACATATTGGGATTGCCAACGCACCGCACTCCGATTAACTGAAAAGGCGTAGGATAGATAAAATTAAAATTTCCAATGCAATACAACTTTTTTATAATTTTGTCGTCATTGAAGATGATAAGGAGACAAGGGGATAGACCTTGAATAAATCTTTCCCCTCTGCTTTATTCTCTAGCGATCGATACTTAAAATAGCTCATTCAATTTATGAACTCAGATCGATGTACCCATAGCGCTTGCACTCCTAATACTGTATTCTCTGAGAGATTGGCGTCTGCGGAAAGAGGGATTAGCAGTAATTCCATTCCGGTTTACACCTGAAAAAGTAACTTTGTAGATTTGTCTATAAAATTACAAACTCTCAACAGTAAAAATACTATCAATTTCTTTGCCTACTTACCCAATGTAGGTTAAAAATCTCACCGAATAAGCATTTTAGACCTATCCAAACTCCAAGATGTCTTCTAAGCAAATCTTGTTTATCAGTAACGGCCACGGAGAGGACAACCACACCTCTCATGTTATTCAGACCTTGCGCCAATTAAATCCTTCTATTAAGATGGCGGCAATGCCGATTGTGGGGGAAGGAAAAGCCTACCGCAGCTTGGACATTCCTATTATTGGGCCTACACAAATAATGCCCTCTGGCGGATTCTTTTACATGAAGCGCCTGTATTTGCTCAAAGATTTTCAATCGGGATTGATTGGGTTAACGTGGCAACAATTACAAGCGGTGTTGCAGTATGCTCCCAACTGCGATTTAATTATGTCTACTGGAGATTTTATCTCCCAGACATTTGCTTACTTAACAAAGCGTCCCTTCGTTTCGTTTATCTCTTGTCTTTCTGCCCTCTATGAAGGGCGATTGCGTATCAATCCACTGCTGTGGCACGACCTTAATTCTTCTCGATGTCTGACAGTTTTCACCAGAGATTCCTATACGGCTTTCGATCTCCAACGGCAAGGTATAGCTAAGGCTCAGTTTGGTGGGATTCCGGCTTTAGATCGCCTTGTTCCCACTGGCAAAGACTTGTACCTGAAACCAGACGTTCCGGCGATCGCACTTTTACCAGGATCGCGGATGCCGGAAGCCGCAAGAAATTTCAGTTTGCAGTTGCAATTGGCGATCGAAATTGCCAAGGTGATGCCTTCAGGATTGCAGTTTCGCGCCGCCTTAGTACCAAATTTGATGGAACAATTAGGCGAGATTGCTCAAAGTCAAGGTTGGCAACTGAATCAAGCCATCCTCACCTATTCTCCTCCAGGAAGTTCTGCTGAGGAATCACCCCTTGTAGAAGTGAGATGTTACTCAGATGCCTTCAGTGATATCGTATATTACTCTACTCTGGTTATAGGGATGGCAGGGTTGGCAGTGGATTTAGCAGTAGCGATCGGCAAACCGATTATCCAGATTCCCGGAGAAGGCCCTCAATTTACCTATCAATTTGCAGAAGCGCAAACGCGGCTGTTGGGCATTTCTGCCCAAACCATCGGCACGAAGCCAGCAACCCCTGAGATTCTCAAGCAAGCAGCGAAACGAGTAGTTGAAACTTTACAAGATTCAGACTACCTCGCTAAGTGCAAAGAAAATGGCCCTGAGCGATTTGGCCCACCCGGCGCATCTGAGAGAATTGCCCGCTTTCTACTAAACTCTCTAGGAGAAACTGAGTAGAAATTGCGTCAGAATTCAGGAGTCCACACGGTTCGGTAACATGATGTGATAGGCTAACGCCGTAATGCACCTCAATTCTGACTCTTGTACAGACGCGATTAATCGCGTCTCTACTCCTAACTCCTAACTCCTGAATTCTTACTTACCTATGAAAGTCCGCTCTAGTTACTGGCAACTGTTGCCTTATCTTTGGCCCCAATGGCCGCTGTTAATCCGGGGATTGGCTTGTATCTTAGGATTTGTGTTATTCACCCTAGCAGTACCCTATTTAGCAGGGTCAGGTCGCTTTTTTTCTTGGCCAGGGAAATGTTAACCAGATTGCTTACTGGCTCGGACTAGCCACTTTGGTATTTTTGATACGAGGGCTTTGTCAATACGGGCAGAATGTCTTTATGATTGCTGCTGCCCTGAACATGGTTTTAAACTTGCGTAAGCGAGTTTATGCTCACCTGCACAAACTTGGATTAGATTACTTTGAAACCACACAAACGGGAGACTTAACTTATCGCCTAACTGAAGATATCGATCGCGTCGGCGAAATTGTGGACAAGTTATCTCATCAGTTTCTTTCCAACTTGTTACAGTTAATTGCGATTCCCATTTATATGCTCTACCTGAATTGGCCGCTCACTCTTGCGGGTTTGATTCTGGCTCCTTTAATGGCTTGGTTGATCGGGCAATTTGGTCAGCGATTACTCGTGCTGTCTCGCCAGAGCCAAAATCAAGTTTCCAATTTGTCGGCGATGCTAACTGAGGTATTTAGCGGGATTCGCGTTGTTCAAGCTTTTGCAGCCCAAGAATATGAAGTGAAGCGATTCAATAAAGAAGCAGAAATCAATCGCCAAGCTAAGTATCGCGCTCTACAACTCAAATCGATTCAGTTTCCCGTTGTCGGTTTTTTGGAAGCAGTTAGTATTATGCTGCTGTTTTTATTGGGAGGATGGCAGATTTCTCAGAATCAGCTAACTGCTCAAGGGTTTATCAGTTTCTTAGCTGCTGTGGCTTTACTAATTCAGCCAATCGACTTGTTGATTAGCAATTACAACGAGTACAAACAGACCGAAGCTTCTGTTGAACGGATCTTTGAACTGATGGCGAAGGAACCTAGTATCAGCGAAAAACCGAATGCTCAGGAAATGCCACGAGTTATGGGCAAAGTTGAGTATCGTCATGTCGATTTCGCCTACAATCCCGACCAGCCAGTTCTTAAGGATCTTTGCCTGAATGCTTCTCCTGGTGATGTCATTGCCTTAGTTGGTTCTTCTGGAGCAGGCAAATCGACCTTAATTAACCTTTTACTTCGCTTTTATGACCCTCAAGCAGGTCAAATTCTGGTTGATAATATTGATATCCGTGATGTCACACTCACCAGTTTGCGCCATCAAATTGGCATTGTTCCCCAAGATATTACCCTTTTTTCAGGGACGATCGCAGAAAATATCGGTTACGGTCAAGAAGAATTAGATTTAGCAGCGATTCAGTCAGCAGCCAAGATTGCCAACGCTCACTCCTTTATCACCCAGTTTTCTCAGGGTTATCATACCTGGTTAGGAGAGCGTGGAGTTAACCTATCAGGAGGACAACGGCAAAGATTAGCGATCGCCAGAGCAGTTGCCAACGATCCTCGAATTCTCATCTTGGATGAGGCCACCTCTGCCCTAGATTCTGAATCAGAAGCGCTAGTTCAAGAAGCACTAGAGCGAGTCATGCAAAATCGTACCGTGTTTATTATCGCCCATCGCTTGAGCAGCGTTCGTCGGGCTGACTGCATTCTCGTAATCGAACAAGGACAGGTGGTTGAAGCTGGTACTCACACCTCTCTCCTGTCTCAAGAAGGACGGTATGCTCGTTTTTACGCCCAACAGTTATACTCTACAGATGATTAGGGATCTGCGCTGCGGGTTAATAGTGTCCCAACCAGCCGGGTTTCGACTGCGCTCAACTCTCGACGGTTGAGGGTTGAGCGCAGTCGAAACTCGGTTTACTGGTACTTTATTTTCACGCAAGTCCCTTAGTAGTCTGTCAGTAAATAATTGATGGATAAATTCCCTGTAAAGACGGCGATTTATCGCGTCTCTCTAACTATATGTATCGCGTCTCTCTAACTATATTTATCGCGTCTCTCTAACTATATTTAGAATATTTAGAAAATTCTTCTTCAAATCAACACCCCAGCAATGCAAGCGGTGATAAAACCCGCTAACAATCCGCCAATCATTGACCTGACACCCATACGAGCTAAGTCATGCTGGCGATTGGGTGCTATCCCCGCAATGCCGCCAATGGTAATGCCAATTGAACCGATATTTGCAAAATTACATAATGCGTAAGTTGTAATAATTACTGCACGTTGAGAGATTTTTCCACTCTCAATTAGTGCCTTCAAATCCAAAAAAGCAATAAACTCATTGAGAATTGTTTTTGTACCCAATAAAGCCCCAACTTGCCGACAATCAGCCCAAGGTACGCCCATCAGCCACGCCACGGGAGCCATAATAAAAGACAAAATCCACTGTAATGAAAATTGTTGTAAACCGATAAATCCCCCTAACCATCCCAGTAGGGCATTCAGGGCAGCCAATAATCCTAAAAAGGCGATAATCATCACCCCAACATTAACTGCTAGCTTCACGCCGTCAATTGCTCCGGTGGTAGCAGCATCAATTACATTTACATAATTGGTTTCTATATATGCTTTTGCTTTACCAACCGTCTCTGATACTTCTGTTTCAGGGTAAAGTAATTTTGATACCACCAACGAAGTGGGAGCAGTCATAAAGAAAGCAGCAATCAAGTGTTCTGCTGGGATGCCAAAGGAAAGATACGCCCCTAATACTCCAGCCGCAATTGTGGCAAAACCACCCGTCATCACGGCATGGAGTTCTGATTGCGTCATCTTCGCTATGTAAGGTTTAACCATCAGCGCCGCCTCTGTTGGCCCCAAAAAGATGTTACCTGCACAGGATAAAGATTCAGAACCCGATGTTTTCATCGTCTTCATCATTACCCACGCCACCACATTTACGACTCGCTGTAAAATGCCGTAGTAATACAAGACGCTAATAAAAGAAGAGAAAAAGATAATTGTCGGCAGCACTTGGAAAGCAAAGAAATGATCCTTAAAATTTTCTCCAAAGACAAATTTTGCACCAACATCAGAAAATGCTAAAAATTGACCGACAATATCTCCCAGAGATTTAAATACATTTAAACCCCAAGGAGTTTTAAGAATCACTAGCGCAAACACAAATTCCAATCCCAAACCCCAGGCCACTATTCGCCAACGCACCGCCCGACGATTAACAGAGAAGGCGTAGGATATAGCGATAAAAACTAAAATTCCCAACGCAGAGATGGCGCGTTCCATGATTGCTCCTGAAAAGGTGTTGTTAAGGCTCTTAGTCACAGAGCATACACAAAATCTGCCTTCTTTTGGGGTTTTGTAGTCAATTACTAGAGTTTTGCTGCTGTAAATAAGAATTTAGCGATGTCTACGACGGGCTACGCCTACGCATATTCATATCTTTTTACAAAACAGTCTTCCCAAACCTGAAGCACATTTGTATTAATAGGAACAACCAATGTAATCAGGAAAAATTAATCTTCTAGGAAAAGAAAACTATGGTGGCACTAACCGGTTATCAAATAAATGAACTAATTTATTCGGGATCTAAAACCCTAGTGCATCGCGGCATTAGAGAATCAGATAAAAAACCAGTAGTGATTAAACTGTTGCGGCGTGAGTATCCCACATTTTATGAACTCGTGCGGTTCCGCAATCAGTACACCATTGCCAAAAACCTAGATATTGATGGGATTATCAAAACCTATAGCTTGGAGAACTATCAAAACAGCTATGCCTTAGTTATGGAAGATTTGGGCGAGATATCTCTCCAAGAAGAGATGGCGAGGTGGGGAGATGGGGGAATGGGGAGAACTGCTGATGGATTGCAGACATTTTTTCACATTGCTTTGCAAATTGTCTCCATTCTTGATGGACTTTATCACAACCGAGTGATTCACAAAGACATCAAACCCGCCAACATTTTGATTAACCCCGCCACAAAAGATATAAGACTAATCGATTTTAGTATTGCCTCCCTACTTTCCAGAGAAACGCAAACCCTCACTAATCCAAATATTCTAGAAGGGACGTTAGCATACATCTCTCCCGAACAAACCGGACGAATGAACCGGGGAATTGACTACCGCAGCGACTTTTATTCCTTGGGTGTCACTTTTTTTGAACTCCTCACCGGACAGTTACCTTTCAAATCTGATGAACCAATGGAGTTGGTGTATTGTCATTTGGCAAAGCTTCCTCCACAGGTGCATAGCCTGAATCCTGAGATTCCCCCAATTCTGTCGGAAATTATCGGCAAACTGATGGCGAAAAATGCCGAAGACCGTTATCAGAGTACATTGGGGTTGAAGTATGACTTAGAAATTTGCTGGCGTCAGTGGCGAGAAACTGGCAGGATTGATGTCTTTGAGTTAGGAGTGCGGGATATTTGCGATCGCTTCATCATCCCAGAAAAACTCTATGGACGGCAAACAGAAGTAGAAAGCTTACTCGCAGCATTTGATAGAGTCGCACAGGGAAACACTGAAATGATTTTAGTAGCAGGTTTCTCTGGTATTGGGAAAACTGCCGTTGTTAACGAAGTCCATAAACCAATTGTGCGACAACGGGGTTATTTTATCAAAGGAAAATACGATCAATTTCAACGCAATATTCCTTTAAAAGCTTTCGTCCAAGCATTTCGAGATTTGATGGGGCAATTACTGAGTGAAACCGATGCCCAACTCGAACAATGGAAAGCTAAAATTTTGACAGCTTTGGGTGAGAATGCTCAAGTAATTATCGAAGTTATTCCCGAACTAGAAAAAATTATTGGACAACAAGCACCAGTACCCGAACTTTCAGGTAATGCTGGACAAAATCGCTTCAATTTACTGTTTAAAAAATTTCTCCAGGTTTTCACAACCAAAGAACATCCATTAGTCATATTTTTGGATGATTTACAATGGGCAGATTCAGCATCTCTAAAGTTTATGCAATTACTAATTAGTGAAACCGAAATTCACTATATGTTAGTTATTGGTGCTTATCGAGACAATGAAGTATATCCAGCACATCCCTTGATGTTAACCTTAGGAGAAATTCATAAAAATGGTGCGAATATTCATACTATTACTTTAGCCTCTCTCAATCATACAGATTTAAATCATATAATTACTGATACTCTAAAATCTAACTTAGAGGTTGCTCTACCTCTCACAGACTTAGTATATCAAAAAACTCAAGGCAACCCTTTATTTACAAATCAGTTTCTCAAGTTTCTGCACGAAGATAAGTTAATTAACTATAACTTTGATATCGGTCATTGGCAATGCGATCTTGCTCGGGTTAGAGGATTAGCATTTACTGAGGATGTGGTAGAGTTTATGGTGCTTCAGTTACAGAAGTTACCAGAAGCAACTCAAAAAGTTTTGCAGCTTGCAGCTTCTATTGATAATCAGTTTGACCTAGCAACTCTCGCAATTGTCTATGAAAAATCTTTAGCAGAGACAGCAGCAGACTTATGGAAAGCTTTGCAAGAAGGTTTGGTCATACCCACAACTGAAGTTTACAAGTTTTATCAACAGGAATCAGAAGAATCTATAATTACTTCTGATTCTTCAATGCTCGATTCTACTTCCTGCTCCTACAAGTTTTTGCACGACCGCGTTCAACAAGCTGCTTATTCTCTAATTCCTGAAAATCAAAAGCAGACAGTACACCTCAAAATTGGGCGATTAATGTTGAGGAATATCTCGCTTGAAGAACGCGAAGAACATTTGTTTAAATTAGTCAATCAGTTAAACTTAGGAGTTGAATTAATTACTCAACCAGAGGAACGAGAAGAACTGGCAAAATTAAACCTAACTGCAAGTCATAAAGCCAAAATTTCGACTGCTTATGAAGCTGCTGTAGAATACACAAATTTTGGAATTAAGTTACTCACAGAAGATTGTTGGCAACATCAGTATGAGTTGGCTTTAACACTGTACTCAACCTCTGCCGAAGTCGCCCATCTTAACGGTGATTTTGAACAGACAGAACAATCTATACAAGTAATATTACAACATGGCAAAACACCGATCGATCGAGTCAAAGCCTACGAAGTCAGAATCTTATCTCAGGTAGCACAAAACAGAATGTGGGAAGCTATAAAAACGGGACTCCATATTCTCAAAATATTGGGAATAGAACTGCCAGAACAGCCAACAGCAGAAGATATTAACCGTGGACTACAGGAGACACAATTAGCTTTAGAGGGAAAAACTATTGAAAGCTTACTAGAGTTAAAATTAATGACTGAGCCAGATAAGTTAGCAGCCATGAATATTTTGACAAATATTGCTGCTGCTGCTTATCTAGTTATCCCAGAACTCTATCCTTTAATATTATTTGAACAGGTTAATTTATCCCTAAATTATGGAAATACTGCTAATTCGCTTTATGGATATTCATCTTATGGGCTGATTCTTGTCGGGATTGTAGGAGATATTGATTCAGGTTATCAATTCGGTCAACTCAGTCTAAAACTATTAGATAAATTAAATGCTAAAGAATTCATTGCTAAAACATATATGATTGTTTATGGCTGTTTGAATCATTGGAAGAAGCATCTTAATGAACTTTTACTTCCTATACAATCAGCTTATTATAGCGGAGTAGAAATAGGAGATTTAGAATTTGCAGGTTACTGTGTATGTAATTATTCCTTGAGTTCATATTTTGCTGGTAAAGAATTATCTTCTCTAGCACAGGAAATAGGAAATTATAGTCAAGGACTCGCACAAATTCGTCAAGAACCATCTTTACATAAAAATGAACTCTATCGGCAAGTAGTGCTTAACTTACTTTCAAAAAATCAAAACCCTTGTCGCTTAATCGGTGATGCTTACAATGAAGAAACCATGTTGCCGCTTCATCTCCAAAGCAACGACCAAACTATGATTTGTTCGTTGTATTTTAATAAATTGCTTCTCTGTTATTTATTTGCTGAGTATACTCAGGCTATTGAAAATGCTGATTTAGTACAGAATTATTTAGAAAGTCTTCTTGGAAGTATTATTTTCGCTATATTTCATTTCTATGATTCTCTGAGCCAATTAGCCGTATATTCTGATGCTTCTGAAGATAAGCAAGCATTCATCCTTAAAAGGGTTACAGCTAATCAGGAAAAAATGCAGAACTGGGCGCATCATGCGCCGATGAATCATTTACATAAGTTTCATTTAGTGGAGGCTGAACGCTATCGTATTCTTGGCGAATATATTCAAGCAATGGAAATGTATAATCGCGCCATTCAAGGAGCTAAAGAAAATGAATATATCCAAGAAGAAGCTCTAGCTAACGAACTCGCTGCCAAATTTTATTTAACATGGGGTAAAGAGCAAATTGCCCAAACCTATTTGACAAATGCTTACTACTGCTATGTTCGTTGGGGCGCTAAAGCCAAAGTCTATGATTTAGAAAAACGTTATCCTCAATTACTCGCCCAGATTCTCCAATGGGAAAAAGTTCGTTTCAATCCTACGGAACCAGCATCCAGTTTTTATAACATGTCCCTGTCTACTTTGGCTGCTGATACGACAATTTCATCCAGCAGTGCCAGTATTTCAGAAGCTTTAGATTTAGCAAGTGTTCTCAAAGCCTCTCAAGCACTATCTAGCGAAATTCATTTAGAGAAGTTGCTCTCTACACTAATGCAAGTGGTGATGGAGAATACCGGAGCGAAAAAATCTGCTTTAATTTTACTTAAAGATAATATTTGGACGATTGAAGCGATGTCTACGACGGGCTACGCCTACGCAACATTCCAGAAAGTGCCAATTATTTTGCAATCTGTTCCTATTGAGTTTAGCGAAGATATCCCTCTAACTGCAATTAACTATGTCAAACGCACCTTAGAAACATTGGTAATTGATGATGCAACTGCGAACAATTCCTTCACCTCTGACTCCTACATTATCAGACAACAACCCAAGAGTTTACTGTGTACCCCCATTCTCCATCAAGGGAAGTTAATTGGCATCCTTTACTTAGAAAATAATCTCATTGCTGGAGTATTTACCCATGATAGACTCCAAGTAATCAACCTATTGTGTTCGCAAGCTGCCATATCTTTAGAAAATGCTTCTTTTTATCAGCGATCGCAAGAGAATGCTCAACAATTAGAACACTCACTTACAGATTTAAAACAAATGCAACTACAACTGGTGCAAAGTGAGAAAATGTCAGCATTAGGTAATTTAGTTGCAGGTGTAGCCCACGAAATCAACAATCCTGTAGGCTTTATTGCAGGTAATATTCAACCTGCTGTTGATTTGGTTGAAGATTTGTTTAACCTCATCGAGCTTTATCAAGAAAAGTTTCCAAATCCGGGTGTAGAAATTGAAGAAAAAATTGCCGAAATTGACCTAGAATATATCCGAGAAGATTTGCCAAAAATGATTTCTTCGATGAAATTAGGTATCGATAGAATTCGGAGTATTAGCAATAGTTTGCGAACCTTTTCTAGAGCAGATACAGAAAACAAAGTTGCTTTTAATATTCACGATGGGATCGACAGTGCAATTTTAATTCTGAAACATCGCTTAAAAGCATCGGAACTACATCCAGATATTAAAGTAGTGAAAAAATACGGTGATATATCTTTAGTCAAATGTTTTCCTGGACAACTTAATCAAGTATTTATGAATTTATTGGCAAATGCCATTGATGCTTTGGAGGAGTCCAATATTGGACATGATTTTCACGAAATTAATAATAAAATTGAGATTAAAACTTGTTTGAGTGAAGACAAAGAGCGAGTTTTAATTTACATTCAAGATAATGGGATGGGAATGTCTGATGAAGTCAAACAAAAGATTTTTGACCATTTATTTACAACTAAATCTGTCGGTAAAGGTACAGGATTAGGATTAGCGATCGCCCGACAAATAATTGTAGAAAAACATGGCGGTACTCTGGAGGTTAATTCCGTACAGGGAGAGGGTACAGAATTTGTGATTCAAATTCCGATCTAAAATTACCCCTCTTGGCGTGGGTAGCCAACAACAACATAACGACCAAGATAACTGGTGATAGAAATATTAGACCTCTTGCAAAAATATATTTTTGCAAGAGAGGGAAGAGGGAAAAGGTTTTGAATTTCTTTACTCTTTTACCCTTTTCCCCTTCCCCTTTACCCCGACTTTTGCAAGAAGTCTATTTTGGAGTTTCCTGAGCATTTTTAATTTCTTGCTGGCTGTTAGACTGTAGCGCTTCACGGGTTAACAAAAACTGTTCGCCCAAATCTGTAACATGAAAATATTTAGTTAAATCGATTGAGTTTTTACCATAATTACTTGCTTTAACCACATCACTGATATAACCAGAGTTCGTTTTAATTAATTTAAAATCTCGTAACCGCCTTAACTCATCACCTACATTGTTTGATACATAAAAGTCATAACTCGTTTTTGCTTTAGAATGCTTATAAAGCTGATCGATTTTCTCATAATCCTTCTGGGCAAGCAAAAAACCAAACATAAAAGCTTGTGTTTGTTCTAAATTTTTCTGCTGTTTTCCTAGTTGTTCTAGCTGTTGTGCTTGAAGTTCATCAATTTGTTTTTTCTGTTCATTAACCTCTTGTTTTAATTCCTTGAACTTAGCTGTAAACCCACCATCTTTAGAAATGCCAAAATCCTCTAGTCGATTGAGCAAACCAGAGTTGAACAACAAAACAATGGCAATGAGTATAAGATCGGGAGCTTCTATCTTTCTTGGTTGTTTTCCTTGTTCGATAAATATTGGGCTAACTAGGCTGAATATCAGATAACATACTGCTGCTACTGAAACAATTTCAATCCACCAATTTTTACGATTTTTATCTTCTTTTTTGCTAGAATCGCTTCCTGGTGGTTGCTGGTTTATTTTATTCATAATTAGTCAACTTTGATTTAATTAGGTTTTACTCAGGACTATAAGATATTCGTCACAGAAGTCTATGCTGAGATGAGAATCCTCAAGTAGTGCCCTTCCAATGAGCGAACGACGATCCATCCCCAGTACTACAACTTCACGCTCTATACTGTTCCAGAAAAGAGTTACCAAATACACATTAACTGCAACATTATAATTATCAGCAAGATTTGCGTCGAGATGATATTGGGTTGATTCCCCAGATGCCATACCTGCGGTGAGAGATTCATCTTGAATTAAGGGGGTGATAAGGGGCTAACTCCCACCAATCTCCAATGAATTGGGAAGCCTACACTTACTTGTCAGGGAAGTGTAGGTAGTTCACCATATTTAACCTTGATTAAGTAATTGTATTTTGACTTGAATTTCAAGTTACAAAATAGAAAATGGTGTTGGGTACTGGAATTTTATGAATTTACCATTGCGGACATTGGGAGTTGCACCAAATGCGTGGACAGTGAATAATGCGATCGCAGATATCACTCGTCCTCAAAAGACCCCACAAACCGTTATTTTATCAACAGAAACTAAAACCCTGCGCCTAGACTTGGCAAAGACTGCTATCCTCGTCATTGATATGCAAAACGACTTCTGTCACCCTGATGGCTGGTTAGCGCATATCGGTGTAGACGTAACTCCAGCGCGCCAGCCTATTGAACCTTTGAACAACTTACTTCCAGAACTGCGCGAGGTTGGCGTTCCAGTCATTTGGATAAATTGGGGTAATCGTCCCGACTTGCTCAATATTAGTGCTAGTTCGCGCCATGTCTATAATCCTACAGGGGAAGGTGTGGGATTGGGCGATCCACTACCAAGCAATGGTGCTAGAGTACTTATGGCAGGTAGTTGGGCTGCGGCAGTAGTAGACGAGCTAGAACAGATTCCCGAAGATATTCGTGTGGATAAATACCGCATGAGTGGGTTTTGGGATACACCCTTAGATAGTATCTTGCGGAATTTAGGAAGGACAACATTATTTTTTGCTGGTGTTAATGCCGATCAATGTGTGCTAACTACGTTATGTGATGCCAACTTCTTAGGATATGACTGCGTATTGGTTAAAGACTGCACCAGCACAACTTCTCCTGAATATTGTTGGCAGGCGACGTTGTACAATGTCAAACAATGCTTCGGTTTTGTCACTGACTCGCAAGAAATTTTAACAGCGCTGCAAAAGAGTGAGGAGTGAGGAGTTAGGAGTTAGGAGTTAGGAGTAATTAGCGGGTTTGTGATTTAGAGATACAACTAATGACTCAATATTCAGTACTCAGATTTTAGAAATTTTCATACCCATCGATAACTTCAGAGGGGATAAATAAATGTACGCTACTCGTTGTGTAATTCCGGTGATCAAATCTAGCAAAGATTACCAAGTATATCGCATCAGTCCCGACGCCTCTAATCGATTAGCAATTATTTTCGATTCGACAAATGCTAATACTTCTTTGACTTGCTGCATAGAAATTTTTGATGTTGGTGGGCAAACACCCCCAAATCGCCATCAGTGGGCGGTGGAAATGTTTTTTGTTCTCAAAGGAGAAGCGATCGCTATATGTGACGGCAAGAGTGCCACAATCAAAGCTGGAGATAGTTTATTAGTCCCTCCCACTGGTACTCATTTGATTAAAAATACTGGTTCTACTCGCTTGTACACGTTGACTGTGATGATTCCCAATGAAGACTTTTCGGAATTGATTCGCAGTGGAATTCCGGCGGAGTTAGATGAAGAAGATATGGCAGTAATAGGGAGGTTTGATGCTTTGATGCCCTGTTAAAGATATTTGAAACCTCTGTTCTATTTCTCTCTCCTACAAAGCTACGGTGTACGCACAAGTCAAATTACCCCCCTTAATCCCCCCTTATAAAGCAATACAGTTCAGTTAAGAAAAATTGTAGGTTGGGTTAAGCAAAGCGCAACCCAACAAAGTCCCGCAAATGTTGGGTTTCGTTCCTCAACCCAACCTACATAGTTTAAGGTTTCTGGGGTTAACTGAACCGTATTGCCTTATAAAGCAGGGGGTAAAACTGACGCGAAAAACCAAGTAATGCTATTTCAAACTTGTGTATACACCGTAGCCTTTGCCTTTCCTGCTCAAGAATAGCCTGCCTTAACAAATAGATTTCCACAAAGCCAACCGTATTGCACTATCTAGTTCTTAATAACTGCACGAAAGTATTACTCACCGTATTATCTTTAGTATCGGCGGCGTATTGAATCAATTCTTCTCGCAGTTTTTTAGCTGCATCTATCTCAAGTAAGGTTGCTAGCAAGAAATAAACGCCACGAAATCGGGGATCGGCCATTCTATCAACTAATAGTCCTTCGGCGGCATCAGTTTCGCCGAGAAAGTTTTGCACTAAGAAGAAATCCATGATTTTATCGTGGCGGAAATACCATTCTTTCTTGGCTTCGCCTTTTTCATCTTGCCACTGACGGCTGACTACCATTTTGTATTTCTCGTCTGACAAAGACATGGCGACTTGGTGAAATTCATCTGCGGGTAAGGCTTGTTTGTCTTGGAGTCGCATTTCGTAGACGGCGGCGGAGAATTTCTTTAAGGGAAATTCTTGATTCCATTCTTTGAGGTATTCTGCCGCCATTAAATTGTATTGCTGTTGTTGCAGGTGAAACAAGTTAGGGTGTTTGCCTTGTGATAACATCAGCGCTACCACTGTTAGATCCATTGGATTGGAAAGAATTCGGCGGATAGCATCTAACTCTTCTTTGGCTTGTTGTTGTTGGAAGACTTCTGTTAAATAATTGGTGCAGGCTTTGGCGTAATCAGCACCTTGAATTTTGGCATCTTGGGGTAGTCGCGGCTGACGGGAAATCAAAAACTCTTGAATTTGTTGTTGCTCAAGGGGCTGCAATTTATATATCTTGGCTGTTGAAGGTGGTGTCCACTCAAGGGGCTGGGTAGTCATAATAATGTTGCCCCGGAAATAGCTTTCGACAAACTGGCAGATTTTGGCGCGGGTTTCGGCGGTGACTTCGTTGAGTCCGTCGATGCAGATATCTATGGCGCCACTGTAAATCAGGTTTTTTAGGAAGCCGGCATCTTGGGCTTGGCCGTGTAGCTTGTCTTGGATGGCCTCAATTACGCCTTTATAACATTTCTGGGCGGGGAGATAAACGACAATGCGCTCTTGATTTTTCAACAGATGGCGGAGAAACATCGACTTGCCTAAGCCGGAATCACCTTCTAAGATAATTTGTCCTTGAATACTGGGTAAGGCTGCGGTAATTGGCTGGATGTCTCCTGAAGTGGGAACTTTGACTTTAGATTCTGGGAAGTATGATTGGTCAGAAAAATTATCTAAGCCGGCATCGGCTAATAGGGAAGGTTTGAATGGTTCAAATAATTTGCGGCGGAAGGGGGGAAACCAGGTGAGGAGAAAGCCGACATAGCCAACGCCTAAGATTCGGCGTACCCAAGGGTTCCAGAAGAAGATGGCTTGGACTTGGGGAAATTTGGGATAGGCGAAAATGAGGAGAAGCCAAAAGGCAATGTGAATGATGATAATGTTTCTGGCTTTGAAAAACCACTGCCAACCCTTGAGGTTAATCATGACTGATTGCAGTGAATCAGCTTCGTTGAGTCCTTTGAGGTTGTTGTAGTGCTTTTCTAAAATGAAAATATCTCCTGGATGCCAAGAAACTTTTCTAGCGACTACAGCGATTTCCTTGGCTAAGTCTTCGTGTAATCGTGCTAAATCTCGGCTGGGTTCCCAGGCTTTAAGGAAGAGTTCTAGTGTTTTTACACCTTCATCGTGTGTCAGTTTATCAGGAATTGCTTGAGGTCTGCCTAGCCATATCAGCAAGGTTTTGACATCCTCGTTACTGCCACCTAAGAAATAAGTCCAAAATCGCCAAAATTCAAAGTTATTATTCTCAGAGACTAAACCAAAGAATTGTTGATTTGGTTCGTAGGCATAATTCAAAATTACGACAACCTCTTCTAACTTCAGTTGTCTGATTTTCCCCAATGCCTCTGCCGCACTGCCACGAACATATGAGGCAACCTTTTCATCCTTGAGGATTTTGGCGATTTCAGGGATGTATGGAGCCGCCGCCTGCCCGAAGTTGCTCAATGCCACTGCCGCACTGCCACGAACACTTGAGTCAACCTTTTCATCCTTGAGGATGTTGGCGATTTCAGAGATGTATTGAGCCGCCGCCTGCCCGAAGTTGCTCAATGCCACTGCCGCACTGCCACGAACACTTGAGTCAACCTTTTCATCTTTGAGGAATTTGAGGATTTCAGGGATGTATGGAGCCGCCGCCTGCCCGAAGTTGCTCAATGCCACTGCCGCACTGCCACGAACATTTGAGGCAACCTTTTCATCTTTGAGGATGTTGGCGATTTCAGGGATGTATGGAGCCGCCGCCTGCCCGAAGTTGCTCAATGCCACTGCCGCACTGCCACGAACATTGAAGTCAACCTTTTCATCTTTGAGGATGTTGGCGATTTCAGGGATGTATGGAGCCGCCGCCTGCCCGAAGTTGCTCAATGCCACTGCCGCACTGCCACGAACATTGAAGTCAACCTTTTCATCTTTGAGGATGTTGGCGATTTCAGGGATGTATGGAGCCGCCGCCTGCCCGAAGTTGCTCAATGCCACTGCCGCACTGCCACGAACATATGAGTCAACCTTTTCATCTTTGAGGATGTTGGCGATTTCAGGGATGTATGGAGCCGCCGCCTGCCCGAAGTTGCTCAATGCCACTGCCGCACTGCCACGAACATATGAGTCAACCTTTTCATCTTTGAGGATGTTGGCGATTTCAGGGATGTATGGAGCCGCCGCCTGCCCGAAGTTGCTCAATGCCACTGCCGCACTGCCACGAACACTTGAGTCAACCTTTTCATCTTTGAGGAATTTGAGGATTTCAGGGATGTATTGAGCCGCCGCCTGCCCGAAGTTGCTCAATGCCTCTGCTGTACTGCCACGAACACTTGAGTCAACCTTTTCATCTTTGAGGATGTTGGCGATTTCAGGGATGTATGGAGCCGCCGCCTGCCCGAAGTTGCTCAATGCCACTGCCGCACTGCCACGAACATTTGAGTCAACCTTTTCATCTTTGAGGATGTTGGCAATTTTCTGTGCTATATCCTCCGGTTTCTTAACCACGGTTTTCAAGTCTTTTAGTTCATATGCAGCTAATTTCTCAAAAGCATATCCCTTCACTTTGTCGTAGCTGTCGTCAAGGGCTGCTACTATACCGTTAATCTGCCAATCTTGGGGTTTGGGTTTGGGGGTTTCTTTGGCGCTAACCCAAGGCAAACAAAAAAGGAAAGAAAGGATGAAAGCTAAAGCATAAAGGATAAAGCGAGAAAGCTTGCTGCGGTGGTGGAGAGTTGTAACCATGTTTGGAGCAAGGTGGCAGATTAGACGCGATTATGAGTATAATAACAACCTTGCAATCCGTAATTCCTGATTGAGAATGCAACTTGGTATCAACAAGTGGTAAGCGATCTGCATTCACGAGTATAAAAGACTCATCCACGAGTATAAAAGACTCGCCCGCGAGTATAAAAGACTCGCCCGCGAGTATAAAAGACTCGCCCGCGAGTATAAAAGACTCGTCCACGAGTATTAAAGACTCTCACGCGAGTATAAAAGACTCGTCCACGAGTATTAAAGACTCGCCCACGAGTATAAAAGACTCTCGCGCGAGTATCAAAGGCTCGCCGACGAGTATCAAAGACTCATTCATCTACATATTGGACTACAAGATTAAAATTGCGTTTAAATGCCAGATCCCCGACTTTTCAAAAAAGTCGGGGATCTTATCTTGTGCGTTGAACTACAGCTTATGAATTAGAAGCAGTTTTAGCAGATTTACTTTTAATAGCCTTAAAGCGATCGCCTAACTGTTCGGCAAGACTTTTTAACCCTGGAGTTTTCTTAGCAGCTGTCTTGACGTAATCATAAACTGTCAAACTGCTGCCCATTGCTTCGCTGCCGACTGCCATTAAGGTATCATCTACTTGTTCTGTCAGTTGTCGCAATCCAATCAAAAGCTCAGTAAGTGTGATTGCTAATTGATAATCCCGCACAAATTCATCGACATCAAAGCTGGCTGGGAGAATATCTCGGTTAGACTGGGCCGCAGTCAGGCTGGTATTGACGAAAGCTAGGCTTTTATCGCCCATCTTAAATAACTTGCGTCGTTCTTCCACACTCAGGGTTACGAGAAAAGGCATCTTCGCTTGGATAGTCGCAAACGCTGCTTTAATTTCTTGGATATCTGCTGGGGAAAGAGAGCCTGTAATATTTTGGTAAGCCATTGGTTATTTACTGTGGTAAATCTGTTTGTTATGATTCCCACTGGTAAATGCGATCGCACAGTCTTAAGGAATGAAGAGTAGGGAAAATAACCTCTCTGGTTGTACCACAAGTCGAATTACCCCCCTTAATCCCCCCTTGGAAAGCAGGGTGGTTTCATACGAAAAAAGAAAAATACATAAGTCTTGATTTCTCATATATAACCATAGATTTTGACCCCTCTCCAAACCTCTCCCCGAAGCGGAGAGAGGCTTTGAAACTCAGTTTTATTTTTTCTCTGCTTGTATGAAACCACCCTGCTTAATCCCCCCTTGTAAAGGGGGGAAACAAGAAAAATCCGGTTCCCTCCCCTTTGCAAGGGGAGGGTTAGGGAGGGGTAAAACTTACGCTTCAAGTCAGTTTACCGAATAATTTCTTTAACAACGCCAACAAAGCGTTCCATGTCAGCGTGGGTAATGGCTCCCATTGTTGATACTCTAAAAATAGATTGAGCTAAATTTCCCTGTCCAGAATAAATAATATAATTTTGTGCTTTCAGTTGGTCGTGAAATTCTTCATAGCTGAAACCGTCTGGCAAATAGTAGGCATTCAAGACAACGGATGAACTGCCAAGAGGAAGTAGGGGTTTAATTCCGATTGAGGCTAACCCGTCTCTAACTAAGCTGGCAAGTTGATTGTAATATTTGTGTCTAGCACGCCAACCTCCTGCTTCTGCCATTTCTTGCAAAGCTTCTGTTAAAGCATAAAATGTCTGTACTGATTGCGTAAAAGGTGTGCCGCCTCGGTCTTGCTGGTGGCAATAGGTTGCTAAATCTAAATATAAGGTGCGGGGGATTGTGTCTACTGAAGGCAGTGCATCCCGTTGCAGGATAACAAAAGACGTTCCGGGGACACCATGCAGACATTTATTCGCTGTCGCAGCGCAAGCAGTGATTCCCCAATCTGCAAAATTTATTTCTTCAGCACCAAAGCTGCTGACTGCATCTACTAATAATTTGATACCGCGTTCTTGGCAAATTGGGGCAAGTTCCGCCAAATTATTTAAGCGGCCGGTAGTAGTTTCGTGATGGACGACAGCAAGGTGGGTGATGTCGGCGTTTTCATCTAGGAGTTTGATTAAAGCTTTGATATCGATTTCGCCATCCCAAGGATGAGAAAGTGTGATGTAATTAATGCCGTGGATTTTGGCGATTTTGGATAGTCGTTCGCCATATACACCGTTTTCAATTACTAGTAATTTTCCATTTGTGGGTACTAAACTACTAATCATCGCTTCCATCGCGGCGGTTCCAGAACCAGTCAGGAGAACTGCTGCCCAGCGATCCTTTCCAAGCCCATAAACTTGAAGTAGCTGTTCGCGGATTCTGCTTTGAAGTTGGGAAAATTCCACTTCACGATGACACAAATCAGGACGCAACAGGGCATTTCTGACGCGATCGCTCAAATTAACGGGGCCGGGATTTAGTAAAATCATTTTGTCATTTGTCATTTGTCATTTGTCATTGGTCATTTGTCATTTGTCATTGGTCATTTGTCATTGGTCATTGGCCATTAATAAATTAAGAGTTTGTACTTGGAATTTATTAATTACGAATTACGAATTACGAATTACGAATTACGAATTACGAATTACCAATGTGTTTCATAAAGCGTTGTAAAACTGCTTCCGGGGTGAGGTTGGGGTCTGGGTAGCTTTTCTAAAGTTCCGGGACGGATTTTTAAATGAGCGAATTTAGGTCTAGTGTTAGCATCTGCGGTAAATAAGGCATCTAAAAGGGCGGGATCATCTCCGGCTAATGTCACGCCGTAACCGCACGCTTGGGCAATCTTGGCAAAGGAAATACCCGCCGAAACGGTGGCTTGTGCGCCTGTGGAATCGTGGACTTCATTATCTAAAAGAATATGGGTCAAGTTAGCACCGCCATAAGTGCCGATGGTAGCAAAATTACCCATTCGCATTAATGCTGCCCCATCGCCATCAATTACTACTACCTTGAGGTCTGGACGTGCTAAGGATAGTCCCAATCCCATTGAGGAAGCGCAGCCCATCGATCCCACCATATAAAGATGATTGGCGCTGTCTTTACTAGCAAAGAGTTCGCGTCCCGTGTATCCGGTGGTGGCAATTACTACAGTGTTTTCTGGATCGGTAAGTTCCACAATCCGAGCTAATGCTTCGCTGCGAGAAATGCGTTGTTCTTTGTTATCCCGAAAAAAGCTTTGCTGAATATGAGCGCTAGCACTATTTTCTCGTTCGGGGATAGAAGAACGGGTGAGTGCATGAGGTGCGTTGGCGTAGCCCATCGAAGATATCGCTCCTTTACGCATAATTAAAGCATAAGGACAGCGTTCTTGTTGCATATAGGCTGTGGCTCTTTGCAGAACGGGTTCTATTTCTGCTGCATCTGTGGGAAAATATTCCCAAGGTATAGTCATTGTTTGCAGCAATTTCTCTGTGATTTGTCCCATTAATTGATGTTGCGGTTCATCTTGCAATAAGCGATCGCCTCTTAAAGTACAAATCAGCAGCAGCGGAATCCGAAAGATATAAGTGAGGGAGGTTAGCGGGTTAACTGCATTCCCCAAACCAGAGTTTTGCATCATCACTACAGCTGGTTTCCCAGCAATTGCGGCTCCAGCTGCGATCGCTACAGCATCTCCCTCATTGGCTGCGGAGATATATTTAAGTTGAACGTCATTGATGACGTAATTAATAAAAGGCGTGAGAAAAGAACAGGGTACGCCAGTGTACCACCCAAAGCCAAGATTACGCGCAGCTTCTACAAATTCTTCTGCCTGGATCATATTAAGAGATGGGGGGTGGAAAGTAGGGAGCAGGGGAGACAAGGGGACAAGGGGGACAAGGGGGACAAGGGGACAAGGTAATTAAAGTTAGAACTTGCAACAAGTCTTTTTTTCTGAAGTTATGATACCTACGGCAAGCTGCACTAACGCTGGAAGCAGGCGCTCAGACTTCTCTCCTTGTCCCCAATTCTCCTTGTCCCCTTGTCCCCTTGTCCTCTTAGCCATGCCCAATGCCCCACTCCTATTGTTTTAATTGAAAAGCAAGGTCAAGATCGTCCAAAGAATTAACATCTAACCAGTTACCGCGAATATAAAGTACCTTGATCGGTTTGCCTTGCTCGATTAAATAATTGCATAATTCTGGCAAACCCAGACTGTTAAATTCCGGTCGCTTTTGCAACTCATTGAGTGCTTCACTAACCCATTGTCTACCTTGACTCCGCAAGCGCAGCATCCCAATCCAGCGTCCGCTAGACTTTCCTAATTGCGTTTGCGTGGTTTTAGAAATGTTCAACAGGTTAACATCCTGTCCAAACAGAGAAAGATCGTCTGGAATTGAGCAATAGGCGTAGTCAGGTGAACCGCTAACAGACTTGTTGTTGGCTACAGAATCAACCACAGCCACAATTTCTCCGGGACATTCTAATAAATCTCGCAGGATGTAGCTTCTAAATAGTAAATCGCCGTAAAGCACTAGCATTTCTTCGCCAAAGCTAGCTTGAGCTACGGCTAAGGATGCTAATTCTCCCGTTGTTTCATAATCTGGGTTGCGGATGACTTTAGTCCCCGGAACATTGATGGTTTCTGCTTTGTAACCGGCGACAACGGTAATATCATTGATAGCAAGTTTCTTGAATTTATCCACCAACAACCTGAGTAGAGGTTTACCTCCAAGGGGTAACATTACTTTTGGTTTATCTTGCGTCAATCCGGCTAATTCTTGGCCTCTGCTAGCAGCCAAAACGATCGCTTGGGTATGTTGTCGTCCGTTGTTAAAGTAGCGTTTTTCAGCTTCTTGGAGTTCATCCGCCCCTTGTAACCGAAAGATTTCTTTGACGGGAGCAATATCATCTTCAATGTTGATTAAAGTTTCGCTGGCTTTCACTTCACGGGCGATCGCTTGCATACTAGCAACAGCAGATCGAATCAGATGATTTGCCCAGATGACCAAATTAACTTCAGCTTTGCGAAAAACATCGGTAGGCGTGCTGTAATATTTAGTCGGTATAATCACTAACGGAGAACGACCCTGCCCATTCTTTAGCAAAGGCTAGCACTTGATCGGGGCGCGATGATTTACTGTGAATTAAGATGGCGTTTGCTCCGGCGGCGTGGTAAGCTTCAGCTCGGCGCAAAGCCTCCGAAAGATCCCAGCCGGCAATCAAAGCTTCGAGTCGGGCGACGATGCAAAAATCTGCATCTGTCTGACTATCCTTACCCGCCTTAATTTTGCCGCAGAATTCATCAATATCAGCTAAAGGTTGGCGATTACCGTTGATGAAGCTATTGGTTTTGGGAAACAGCTTATCTTCAATACAGACTCCAGCAATACCTCGCTGTTCTAACTTCTTAACCAAGCGGCGCATATTATTAAAGTTGCCATAACCTGTATCGCCGTCTAATAAAATCGGGATGCTGGTGACATCAGACATGAACTCTAGCATTTCTACAACTTGAGTCCAACTGGCTTCATTATTATCTCGAACGCCATACTGAGCCGAAAGGGCTAATCCACTCGCCCAAATTCCTTTAAATCCAGCCTCTTCCACAATCCGGGCGCTAATCCCATTATGAGCTTCCATAATGAAGTCGAGTTGAGGCGATTCTAGTAATAACCTTAATTGGGCACATTTATTTAATTTTGCAGAGGTATGATTGGGTGCAAATATTTGATGCATTTATTCTGCTTTTTTCAACCTATAGTAATAATGAAAGGAGAATTCAGAAGCCAGTATTCAGAATTCAGAATTTAGAATCAATTAGTGGGAGATTCAAAACCACCACTATGTTTTTGATCGCTAAATCGGATATTTGATGGGTATTTTCAACCCCTTGATTCACCCGCTAGTAGCAAATAATTCATACTGACTCCTGACTCCTGAATTCTGACTTCTGACTCCTGACTCCTGAATTCTTTCAAAGATATTTTCAGACATGTTCTGCGACTTCTATCTGAGGTAAAATCTCGTTTTGGGCGCGTTGAATATCCTGGGGAAAATCGATTTCGAGCCAAGGTAATCCAGTGATGTCTTCGTAGCCAAATGTTTCTGGAGTTTCTAAGAGCAGATCCCGAATTACTTCTTCATAAGGTTCATTATCCCGTCCATCTGCAACATATTGTTCTGTGCGAATCGCAAGACGGCGAACAACAGCACTTTCAAAACGAAAGAATCCCACTGACTCACCCGCAAAATCATAAGCTAAACCAGGAGTTATTTGTTTACGAAACTCCACTAGATAATTATCTCTGACGCAAAGCTTCACGGGTTCATCTCCCGGTTCAAAATCCCGATCTAGTAAAAAGCTATTGGGAATATTTGTCTTTACCAGTCGTTCAATGATGCGGCGATCGCACAATACATCTGCATCCATTAATAATATGTCATCGCCAGCAACTAAATGCTGACGTACAGTCCAAAGGCTGATTACACTGCCTTTGGTGTAGTCAGGATTATAAATTGTACTGACCCAACTTTCGGCTCCTAATGCTTTGATTTCATCCTGAATTCTTTCTGCTTGATAACCCACAGCAATCACTACTTCATCAATTTGGTAATGACGGAGATAGTTAAAATGGCGCTCTAGTAGAGATTTGCCGTTAAATTTCAGTAAGCATTTGGGTTGGATTTGCCCGTCTTTACCTAAGCGTCGTCCAACGCCAGCAGCTAAGATAATTGCCTTCATCGTCAAATCACCAACAGTAGCTTAGACACCAGTAAATCTGGAAATTTTCCCAGTATTTTATAATGACTGTATTTTGCTCAATTCAACGTATATTAACTAATTCTTAACATGGAAGAAACAGTAATTCTATATCGCCCTACTGGGCCAAAAGAGCTAGAACTAGTTAAACAAAGCGACTACACCAAATGGCCGCCAAGACTACCTGAACAGCCAATTTTTTATCCCGTTACAAACGAGCAGTATGCCCAGGAAATTGCGACCAAATGGAATATTAGGGACAGTGGTGTAGGTTATGTTACACAATTTGAGGTTAAGAAAGTTTTTATGGATAAGTATGAAGTTCATCAAGTTGGGGCTTCATATCATACAGAATGGTGGATTCCAGCCGAAGAACTGGAAGAGTTAAACAGCAACATTGTGGGTAAAATCGAGGTAATTGGAGAATATAGGTAGAGGCCGGGTGCTAGTTATTTTAAGTGCGAAATACTTGACGAAAGCCAAAATAAGCGATCGCATCTTTCATATTGGAGACAAAACGTTTTAGCATACCCATACGGGTGTCGGTGACGTATTCTAAAGTTAAGACAATGCGCCGTTCATTTTCACCCAAAGGAGTAACTCTGTGGTAAAGTTTGTCACCATTGAATAATACTAGAGTACCAGGGGTTATGGAGAGCGATCGCGTTTGAGTTTTCCGTTCTGGAATATCTTTGTAGAGTTGATATTCCAATTTACTAGATGAATTATCAACCAAACCAAGCAACACTGTATAGCGTTTCCCGTGATAGTAAGAAGTATCGTAATGATACTGGATATGGTCTCCAGGCTCAGTATAATAGTACAGCGCGTAAGTATGGGGATCGGAATCAGGACAGGGAAGGAGTTTTTCTGCCGTAATTTTGTTCAGGAACTCGAAAAAGGCATTGAGTTGATAAAATTCTCCAAAAATCGGAGCAAGGCTATCTAAGCTATAGCGGCTGATACTACCCCCCTTTTTATGATTGGGAATATAATTGCGGTTGATAGCAGGTTGCAAAGATGGCAACAGCGCCAAAAACTCCTCGATGATGCAGCTAGGGACAAAGTTTTCAACCACCAAAAATTCATTTTGAGCTTGAAACTCAGCTTGAAGTTTCTGGTAATCAACGGCTGCTATAGCTTTATCAATTTCAGTTTGAAGCTCCATTGATGTCCATTAATAATTATTTATTCTCTCACTGCTTCCTTATCTAGTTTGATTCCGGCTGCGGGAGTGTCCAAAATTGCCAAATTACCCATATAGCAAAGGTTGGCGCGCCAATTGTCGCTGCCATTAATAACGGCTCTAGTCCATTCAGTAAGGGAACTATGGGAAACAAATATAGCACGTCTTCAATGTCAAAGCCGGCGAAATTTGGTTGACGGCTGGCGTCTTTACCTAAACGTTGTTCCATTTGGTTTCGCAAATGAAATATGCAAGCAACAGACACGCCAGATACTATCCCCATCACCAACGCCCACCAACCAAATTTTCCCCCCCTAAGACCATATCCCATACACACAAACAATAGAATATGGATGATAGCGTCACTAGCAAGGTCATATTGATGTCCCCATTTGCTACTTTTCCCACTCAAACGAGCTAATTCACCGTCTGTATGATCGAGAAAGTTAGATAAAGCAAATAGCCATCCCCCAATATTAACCCAAATGGTATCACCAACTGCGAGGGCGACAGCCGCCGCCAACCCTGTCAAAAGTCGCACTGTAGTAAGATGATTGGGATTTACCCAACTGTCTTTTAGAGGTTTAATTAGCCAGTAAGCAAGTTGAGCATCCCAAGGCTTTGCGATCATAGATGAACTTAAATTTGATCTAGTCTTGGAATATATATATAGCGGTTCTCATTTGGATGCAACATCCATTAGGGTAAGTAGGTGGGTGGGAAATAAAGATTTCCAACTTCTAAATACTTAATATCTGGATATCTGGAACATTTGTCATTAAAAACAATCGTATAAAATTCAATTCTGAATTCTGACTCCTAAGTTCTAAATTCTTCTTATTAGGCATTCCCATGCAGAGCATGGGAACGAAAAAAAAGCACATCACACTGATTTAAAATTCACAATCCGAGCGAAACTCTCAGGTTCTAGACTTGCTCCTCCCACGAGGACACCATCAATTTCTGGTTGAGCCATAATCTCATCAATATTATTCGGCTTGACTGAGCCGCCATATTGAATTGATACATTCGGATTAGTCAACTGGCTACGAATTAAGCCAATTATTCGATTAGCTTCCTCTACTTCACAAGTGTCGCCAGTGCCAATCGCCCAAATCGGTTCGTAAGCAATCACCAAATTATCTTGATCGATATCTACCAAGCCTTTGTCGAGTTGGAGAGCAATCAGTGATTCAGTTTCTCCCGCATCTCGTTGTTGTTTACTTTCGCCAACACAAAGAATTGGAGTCAAACCAAACCTTTGAGCAGTTCGGAGGCGCAGATTAACGGTGGCATCCGTTTCTCCAAAGTATTGCCGTCGTTCGCTATGACCGACAATCACAAAGCGCACACCACTTTCTGCCAGCATTGGGCCAGAAATCTCACCCGTATAGGCTCCATATTCTTCCCAATGGATATTTTGTGCCCCCAGTTGGATGAGGCTACCGTGCAAAGTCTTGGACAAAACGTTTAAATCAGTGAAAGGAGGACACAATATCACTTCTCGCCCTTGGGGGGTTTCCTCTAAATGGGGCAGAAATCCTTGTAAAAACTCTTGGGTTTCTGCCTGGGTTTTGAACATTTTCCAGTTGCCGGCAATAACGATTTTCCGCACAGGTAATTTAGTCAAGATCCTAACGCGTTATATTAGATGCATTTTTCAGTTTATGACGTTTTGTTAGTCATTGGTCATTAGTCATTGGTCATTGGGCATTGGGCATTGGGCACTTGTACTGAGCGTAGTCGAAGTATTGGGCATATTTATTCCCCTAGCCCCTTGTCTCCTTTGTCTGCATCGTCTCGCCAAACCCCTCATAAAAATAACTAGGATAGTAAATGAACTGTATCTAAAATTTAAAATTTAAAATCTAAAATCTAAAATCTAAAATCTAAAATCTAAAATCTAAAATCTAAAATTAATATGACTTCGACATTGCCCGTGCCTGAACCTCATCAAAGCGATTCCGCTAACACTGACGCAAATTCTCTCAACTGGGAGGAAGAATTGGATAGTGCTATTTTTAGTTTTGAAGACATTCAGACGGAACTGAACTATAAACAAGCACAAACAGCATTGCGAAACTTGGTAGCCAATCTCGATCTTACTCCCCAGGAAAAAACCGGATTGGAGGCAGAAATTGCTGATTTGGAAATTATGCTAGGGAAGTTAGACCGCATGGTGGTGCAGATTGCGGCTTTTGGCATGGTGGGACGTGGTAAGTCTTCGCTACTAAATGCTTTGGTTGGGCAAACGGTATTTGAAACTGGGCCGCTGCACGGTGTCACCCGTACTGCACAAACAGTTAATTGGAGTATTAGCGAGGAGATGATTGGAGAAACTGAACGTGCTTTGCGTGTGACTCTTCCTGGTGTCGGTCAATCCCAAGTGGAATTAATTGATACTCCTGGGTTAGATGAAGTAGATGGTGCAACCCGCGCCGCCTTAGCTGAACAGATTGCAAAACAAGCAGATTTGATTCTGTTTGCGATCTCTGGCGATATGACAAAACTGGAATACACCGCCCTTTCTCAGTTGCGGGAAGCAGGTAAACCGATTGTTTTGGTGTTTAACAAAGTAGACCAGTATCCAGAAGCAGACCGGATGGCAATTTATCACAAAATCCGGGATGAAAGGGTGCGGGAATTACTCACACCTTTGGAAATAGTTATGGCTGCGGCATCGCCATTGGTGAAAACGGCGATTCGTCGCCCTGATGGTACGAGAAGCATACAGTTGCGTACAGGGAATGCCCAAGTCGAGGAACTGAAGCTGAAAATATTGGAAATTCTGCATCGGGAAGGCAAAGCCTTGGTTGCCCTTAATACCATGCTTTATGCCGACATTGTAAATGAGCAATTGGTTGAGCGAAAACTGATGATTCGGGAACAGAATGCCAATCAGTTGATTTGGAAAGCTGTGATGACTAAGGCATTAGCGATCGCACTCAATCCTGTAACTGTGGTAGATATTCTCAGTAGTGTGGTAATTGATATTGCTCTGATTTTGGGTTTATCTAAACTCTATGGCTTCTCCATGACCGAAGCTGGGGCTGTACAGTTGCTACAAAAAATCGCCCTGAGTATGGGCGGTATCGGTGCTAGTGAATTGTTAGCAAATTTAGGCTTGAGTGGATTAAAAACTTTACTTGGAATTTCTGCAACAGCTACGGGTGGTATTGCGCTAGGTCCTTATGTATCGGTGGCGATTACCCAAGGAGGAGTCGCTGGTGTTTCTTCTTACGGTATTGGACAAGTTACTAAAGTTTATTTAGCCAATGGCGCAACTTGGGGGCCTGATGGCCCGAAAGCAGTGATTAATCGGATTTTGACCAATTTGGATGAGACTTCAATTCTTAACCGGATTAAAGATGAATTACTCCAGAAAGTAAAACTCAAAAAGTGATGTATAAATTAGGTTTGGTCAGCCATATTTATCCTTGCACTTACCTATTTTAGAATGCAAAAATTATACTTTCGGGTACTTTTAAAACATATTCTGAAAATCAGCCTTGTATTATTGCTTAGTTATTATTACTTTGTCAAGCTTTCTGGAAACTAAATTTTAAATATCCCCTCTCGCACTCAGCATTCTCTAGGATACTTGCAACAAATAGGTCATACAATGACCCATCAAAAAGTAAACTACTAACATGGCAGCAGCAGCAAGAGCAACCAAGGTACCAGCTAACATTAGAGAAAATTCTTTACTCTCGTAGGCTTTTTCCATTAAGTGCAGCGACCACGCTACCAGGGCGACATCAAAAAGTAAAATAGGAAGCAACATATTTCTTAATATTTGTTAATACTTGTAAAATAATATTAACACCCTTTTTAGGAAGTGTGTCTAACCTTAGATAGATGTCATTAAATGAATAATGGTGGATCAACAGAATGTTCTGACTGGCACGTTGCGATCGCGCAAGTAACTTTTAATTTCTGCTACGCTTAATTGTCCGTAATGTAACAGTGACGCGAGTAATGCGGCTTCAGCCTTGCCTTGAGTGAGGGCAGTGTAGATATGTTCGCAATTACCTGCACCACCAGAAGCAATAACTGGAATTTCTACAGCATTGGCAATCGCCCGTGTAATCTCAATGTCATACCCGGCTTGCGTTCCATCAGCATCCATACTTGTAACTAGTAGTTCTCCGGCCCCCCGTTTTTCAACTTCCTGTGCCCACAATAGGGCATCTAAGCCTGTATTTTCTCTGCCACCCCGCACATACACATCCCAACCTGGATTCTCCGGGTTATTTCTGCGTCTGGCATCAATAGCAACAACTATGCACTGATTACCAAAGCGATCGCTTGCCCGATTAATCAAGTCTGGTTCCCGCACTGCCGCAGAATTAATACTAACCTTATCTGCGCCCGCCCGTAACAAAGCTTTAACATTTTCTAAGGATTGAATGCCACCACCTACAGTCAATGGAATAAAGACCTGTTCAGCAGTGCGGTAGACCACATCTAAAATTGTAGCTCGGTCTTCATGAGTAGCTGTAATATCCAGAAATACTAATTCATCAGCACCGGCTTCGTTGTAAACCTTGGCCAGCTCTACCGGATCGCCTGCATCTTGGAGATTAACAAAGTTAACTCCTTTTACAACCCGTCCCGCCTTCACATCTAAGCACGGTAAGATTCTTTTAGATAACATAATAACTTTTGTACTTCTGGGTAATTGGCCGGAATTTAAATTTTAAATTGGCGCGGGTATTCTCAAACGAAAATTTTCATGGGAACTGGGATTAGGGGAGAGGTAACAGGTGACAGGTTATAGGAAATAATCTGTTCCCTGTAACCTGTACCCTGTACCCCATTCCCTGTAACCTGTACCCTGTACCCCATTCCCTGTAACCTGTACCCTGTACCCCATTCCCTGTAAGAATTATGGCGATAATCTCCTCGAAAAAACAGCCTCCAGAACCCAACGGCGAACCAAAGCAGCGTCGAGAGTCGGCGAAAGCACCATCCACAGAAAATATTTTGCAGCCTGAAGCTGCTTTTGATGAGCAAGAACAGCAAGAAGAAGGTATTCGGCCACACCGCTTTGCTGATTACATTGGGCAAAAAGATTTAAAGGATGTGCTAGATATTGCCATTAAAGCAGCTAAGTCTCGTAGTGAGGTACTGGATCACTTGCTTCTGTATGGGCCGCCGGGATTGGGCAAAACCACAATGGCAATGATTTTAGCATCGGAAATGGGGGTAAATTACAAAATTACCAGTGCGCCAGCTTTAGAACGTCCACGAGATATTGTTGGGCTACTAGTGAACCTCAAGCCAGGGGATATCTTATTTGTGGATGAAATTCATCGCCTCTCGCGGATGACGGAGGAAATTCTCTACCCAGCAATGGAAGATTATCGCTTAGATATTACCATTGGTAAGGGTTCTAGCGCTCGGATCAGAAGCTTGCCGCTGTCAAAATTTACCTTAGTAGGGGCTACAACCCGTGTGGGTGCTTTAACTTCACCACTACGCGATCGCTTTGGTTTAATTCAAAAACTGCGATTTTACGAAGTTGACGAACTGACTCAAATTGTACTGCGAACCGCTCAATTACTCAAAACCCCTATTACAGAAGATGGTGCTACAGAAATTGCCCGTCGTTCACGCGGAACACCACGGATTGCTAATAGGTTACTGAAGCGGGTACGTGATTATGCGGAAGTAAAAGAATCTGGTGAGATTAATGAAAACATTGCATCTGAGGCATTACAACTATTCCAAGTAGATCCTTGCGGTTTAGATTGGACAGACCGCCAAATGCTGAGTGTAATAATTGAACAATTTAATGGCGGGCCAGTGGGGTTAGAAACAATGGCAGCAGCCACGGGTGAAGATACTCAAACAATTGAAGAGGTATACGAACCTTACCTGATGCAAATTGGGTATTTAACTCGGACTCATCGCGGCAGAATGGCGACAAAGGCAGCATATAAGCATTTAGGATTCACACCGCCTAATGAACAGTTGTCATTATTGTAATTATGGGAAATTGGGCAAAACAGTGCTGAGTTAGGAGTTAGGAGTTAGGAGTTAAGAGTTATTCTCCCCTCTGCCCCACTCAGCACTCTTGAGGGGCATTGGGCATTGGGCATTGATCTCGTAAATGAGTGTTTGAACTCCATTCCTATGCTCCATACTCAATGACAAATGACAAATGACAAATGACAAATTCGGTAAACCTAGATGATTAAGTTGATTAGTATTTTTCTCAGTTTGTTACTTGTATTTGGCTGGGCTACTCCAGTCATGGCACAATCTCAACCGCCCATTACTCAAGAACAGTTAAAACAAGGTGATGAGTGGGCAAATCAAGCGTTTATAGCGACGAATCAAGGTGACTTTGCGACGGCTGAAACTTACTGGACAAAGATTATTGAGCAATTTCCGACAAATGCGGGGGCGTGGAGTAATCGGGGAAATTCGCGGGTGAGTCAGAATAAGTTACAAGAGGCGCTGGCAGATTATAACAAAGCAATAGAATTAGCACCAAATGTCACCGATCCTTACTTGAATCGGGGCGCGGCGTTGGAAGGGATGGGAAAATGGGATTTGGCGATCGCAGATTACAATCGCGTTCTAGAACTCGATCCTAACGATGCGATGGCGTATAACAATCGCGGTAATGCCACAGCAGGTTTGGGAAAATGGGATTTGGCGATCGCAGATTACAAAAAATCTAATGAGATAGCCCCAAATTTTGCCTTCGCCCGTGCTAACTACGCTCTGGCTCTGTATGAAATCGGTCAAAAAGAGCAAGCAATCCGTGAAATGCGAAATATCGCCCGGAAATACTCCAAATTTGCTGATGTGCGTGCCGCCCTCACAGCTGCATATTGGGTAAATGGAGAACAAGGTGAAGCCGAAAGCAACTGGGTAGCAGCTTATGGACTTGATAGCCGCTATAAAGATATCGACTGGGTAAAAAATATCCGCCGTTGGCCCCCTAGCCTAGTTACAGCTTTGGATAAGTTCTTGAAAATCAAGTAGAGGCATTAATCGTGACTCATTTTGGTATCATCTGTCCTGGTGCAGCAACTGGTCCCCTCAATACAATGCTTCCCTTGGGGCAGGAACTTCAACGGCGTGGGCATCGCGTCACCTTCTTTGGCTCACTCGATACTCAATCTAAGGTACTGGCAGCAGGAATAGAATTCCAAGCAATTGGTGAAAAAGATTTTATTCCTGGCTCA
This sequence comes from Nostoc sp. DSM 114160, assembly GCF_053470305.1. Classification (NCBI taxonomy): domain Bacteria; kingdom Bacillati; phylum Cyanobacteriota; class Cyanophyceae; order Nostocales; family Nostocaceae; genus Nostoc; species Nostoc sp. DSM 114160. The sequence continues at coordinate 1,837,628 of NZ_JBPFGO010000001.1, forward strand.
ACAGCAGAAAACTTTGCCAAATTAGGTCAACTGCGTGGATTGGCTGCATTTCGATACACTATCGATCTGCTGAAGCGGGTTTCATCTGTGACACTCCAAGAGGCTCCAGCAGCAATTAAAGCAGCAGGCGTAGAAGCTTTGCTAGTAAACCAAAGTTCAGTAGAGGGAGGGACAATTGCCGAGTTTCTCAAAATTCCTTTCATTACTGTGTGCAGTGCTGTGGTGCTGAATCGAGAACCTAGCGTTCCTCCTTTTTTCACAACTTGGAAGTATAGCCCAGCTCTGTGGGCACGCTTACGCAACGAAATAGGTTACACGTTACTTAATATAGGAATCATATTTGATTTCTGAAAAAACTAAGAGATAATACTGAGGTGTGTATCTGTCTAAGAACGAACAATGATAAACCAGGATCTACAAGCCGCGATCGCAGAACTACAAGAATTTATAGATGATCGCCCAGATGCGCGTGAGGTAAGGAAAGCTTTGGCAGTTAAACTGGTTTATCAAGGTTACAAGTATGAAGAAATTCAAATAATTTTAGATGTGTCACTTGGTTCGATAACAAGCTGGAAACAAGCCTACGAGGAATATGGAATTTCGGGGCTGCACTTGAACCACAAGGGAAGAAAAGGCTACTTAACTGCTCAACAACGAGAAGAAATCTTAAGTTGGTTGCAAACAAAGGAGTGTTGGGAACTTGGCGAACTCGAATATAAATTGGCTTTTGAATACGATCTAACTTATGAATCAAAACGGAGCTATTACGATTTATTTGATGCGGCAGGAATTAGTTGGAAGAAAACTACTTCTTTGAATCCAAAAGCTGACGAGGATGCTGTTGCTGCAAAAAAAAAAGAGATTGAAACACTGTTGGCAAGGCATCGGGAGGAAATCGAGACAGGAAAGTTAAAAGTATTACTGCTTGATGAATGTCATTTAATGTGGGGAGATTTAAGCGGATATGTTTGGGGAAGAACTGACCAAGAGATAACAGTGAGAGTTGTTAATGTACGAGATAAACAGACATACTACGGGGCAGTTGACTATTTGAAGGGAGGCTTACTGCTCAAAGCATATAACGCAGGTAACTCAGAAAATACGATTGATTATCTACGTTATTTATTAGATCAGTCGCCCAACCAAAGATTACTTCTTTTTTGGGATGGTGCTTCTTACCATCGTTCACATCTGGTTCAAAACTTTTTAGGCGAGATAAACCTTGGTTTGTCTCAAGAACACTGGAAAATTCATTGTGAACGCTAAAGCCCCTAATTGCCCATCACAAAATCCAATTGAGGATATTTGGTTACAAGCTAAAACTTGGGTACGGCGTTTCTGTGCTTTGATTCCTTCGTTCTCTCATCTCAAATGGATGTTTGAGTGGTTTCTCCGAGACACTACCTTTGATTTTGCCACTCTTCAAATGTACGGAGCTTTTTCAGAAATCAAATACTAGTCCTATAGCGTTGTCAAACCACTTGAAGATTTGATTAATGAATATCGTCGAGAGTGGAAATTACCCCTGTACTCTAGTCTTAAAGATAGTTACTCTCCACTGGCTCAAATAAGTAATGCACCTGCTGAGTTTGAATTTCCCAGAGAAGAATTAGCTCCTTGGTTCCATTTCACGGGAAGCTATCATACTTCAGCCAGTCGAGCACCTGTTTCTTTCCCCTACGAAAAATTGACGGGGAAACCGTTAATTTACGCTTCGATGGGAACATTGCAAAATCGTCTGATTTGGGTTTTTCAGACTATTGCTTCAGCTTGTGAAGATTTGGATGCTCAGTTAGTGATTTCTCTGGGAGGTTCTGCTAAACCAGAATCATTACCAAACTTGGCAGGAAATCCTTTAGTAGTTGAGTATGCACCTCAATTAGAAGTGCTGGAAAAAGCCACCCTCATGATTACTCATGCGGGAATGAATACAACAATGGAATGTCTCAAAAAGGGAGTGCCAATGGTGGCGATTCCAGTTGCCAATGACCAGCCAGGAGTAGCAGCACGTATCGCTTGGACAGGGGCAGGTGAGCTTGTTACCCTCAAAAAATTGAATGTTCCCAGATTGAAAAATGCGATCGGGCGGGTGTTGACAGAAGAATCTTATAAACAGAACGCCCTCAGATTACAAGCAGCTACTCTCCGTGCTGGGGGGGTAAGTCGAGCGGCTGAGATTATTGAGCAGGCTGTTTCTACAGGTAAGCCTGTTTTGGCTTAAACAAATTAATTGTGAACAAATGAAATAATATGAACTGGGACAATAACTCAATCGTAAGCTAAACAGTGGCACGAGGAATTTTTCTCAATTTAAATAAAATCCAGGATTGTTGGTGGGTGTAGCCCGTTGTAGACATTGTTCCCACCCTATCCCATCCCATTCTTCCAGCCTTTAAACGGAACTATAGCTAGTCTGAAGGATGGGCTGATTTTGAGGACGCTTCCCCTTCACCACCATCTTCACACCACCTGCTGGACTAAATAGCAAACCCTTGCGTACTGGCTGCACTGGTTTGCTATCAGCCAGTTCCATCTCCCAGTGAGATAGCACAGTTGCCAACACCAGTTTCATTTCAAACAAGGCAAATGCCATACCAATACAGCGACGGTTCCCGCCACCAAAGGGTAAATACTCATAAGGAGAAAATTGCCGTTCTAAAAAACGCTCTGGCTTAAATTGCTTCGACTCAGGATATAAATCTTCTCGATGATGGGTCAAATAAATAGAGGGATTGAGCAAAGTACCAGGCTCAAAGTTGTATTCCCCAATTTGTAGCGGTGATTTGACCACTCGATTTAGTGCCGATACAGCTACTGGGTAAAGACGTAGGGTTTCAGAACAGACAGCATTCAAATAAGGCAATCGGAAAATAGCATTTGGATGTGGTTGTTCGCCCAACTTATCTAATTCTTGCAGCAGTTTTTCCCGCACCTGCGGCTGATAATGAATCCAGTACAGCGCCCATGATAAGGAAGTTGCTGTAGTTTCGTGACCCGCCACTAATAGAGTCATCAGTTCATCACGTAATTCCAAGTCTGTCATCGGCTCTCCCGCTTCATCACGAGCAGCCATCATTAAAGACAGAATATCAGTCCGAGATGAATCGGGTTGTGCTTTGCGTTCTCGAATCTGGGCGTAGATGAGTTCATCAATTTGCTGCCGTAAACGCAAGTATTTCCCCCAAGGACTCCACGCTCCTAAATCCCGTCGCATTGCTGGGAAAAGAAGCAGAATTGTTCTTAAGATAGGGAATTTAGGATTTAGGATTGCAATCAGCAGTTCATTGAGTTTCTCGTAACGTGGCCCATCTTCTAGACCAAATACAGCCTTTAAAATCACTTGGAAAGAGATTGCTTGCATTGATGGCAGAACTGCAAAGATTTCTCCAACCTGCCACTGATTAATCACTTGCTCAGTGATGTCGCGGATTAATTCACCATAAGCTAGCATTCGTTCCCCATGTAAGGGTGGTGTCAATAGCTTTCGTTGTCGCTGATGAGGCTTTCCTTCCAGCGCCAGTAGTGATTGGCGTCCTAATAAAGGCGATCTAATCCCTGCTGGCTCACCAGAGTCCAAGTGTTTTGGATCTGTAGTAAAAATCTGCTGAATTGCCTGGGGATTGCTAATGAAAACTTGAGGAGCAACATTTTGTCCGAGCTGAAGGGTAAAGATATCACCATAGCGTTTAGCACAGTCTTCTATGTATTCTAAGGGATTAGTAAGCCATTGATACGTCTGTACCCAAGGATGAGTTTGAGGGCCGTTAGGCAGTTTAAGTGCAGACATTTTTATTTATCTCCCAATGATTAAAGCAAGATTGTTATCAGCCAGTCATTCATGCACCCCTAGCTTGATTAATCTTAGACCACAGATCAAGCAAATGAACTTACCAATTCTTGAATCTGCCTTGGAGTCAATTCTTGCACATTACGCAAAACTACTGCTGCTCCTGCTGCTATTAGTGTCTCAGTGTAAGCATCACTACGCGCTGTTGTTTCCTGGACGTGGGGTGGTAAAACCCCTACACCAAGCCAAGTGCGAGCAGAATCTAAATTTCGCGCTTTCTCGACGGTATACATATCTGCTACCGTATCTCCCACATAGACTACAGCTAATTTTTGGTCAATTCCATTTTCTAACTCATGAACTGTGGCGAAAAGTCCAGTGGGGTCTGGTTTCCCTGGTGCATCTTCCATCGCAATCAACACCGGAGATTGCAAACCCAGGCGTTTTTCTAATACATAGTTGGCGGAAGCACGAGTCGCACCGCTAAAAAATCCCCAAGCAATCTCGGCTTGGGTAAGTTGTTCTAAATAGCTGGGTTGTAATAATAAAGGTTCATTACAGATATAACCAGTAAAATTATTTGGATTTGAGCCTCGGTAACGCGATTGAAAAAAAGCAACGATCGCACTGTAATCTAGTTGCAGTTGTTCGCGCGTCTGTCCTTGGGTTTCAAAGTAGCGGTAAATTAATTCTTGCGATGCTTCCCAATCGTTATTCCACACGCCTTCAGACTTCAGTTGGTCAATATCTAGTGGGGTTGGACGATATGCTTGGGTTGTAAAATATTCTACGGTATCTGCGATCGCCCGGCGATAGGAACCGCTAACATCGCGTACAACGCCATCAATATCGAAAACAACGATCGCTTTTGCAGAAGTTGGTTGAGTCATGGGGTAAGGAAGCAAAAGAGTTTTACATCATCATAATCCGCTCATGACTCAGGTAAAAAATCGGGGTCAAGGGCTTGCTCTGGCGTAAAGAAAGATTTTTCTGGGAAAATAGCAATGTCTAATCCAGTTTCAATGACAGCCAGCCGTCTAGCAGTTTGATAGCTTTCGTCAAAAACTTGCTCAAAGTAAGGCTTCAAACTCGGACTTTCCTTGAGTGCCTTTTGGACTCGCCTGCGCTGTTCTAAAATTGTGTACTGCCAACTTTTTGAGCGCCTTTCAGTTTGAAGCTGGTATTTCAGCAGATGCATCAGCAACACTTCCAGATTGCTCTCCAATGCCCGCTTTTCACTTCTGCCCATCGTTTCAATTTCTTCAATTAAATTCTCTAAATCTAGTTCTGTGAGCCGACCTTGTTTGAGCAGTTCTGCTGTGGTTTGAATCCACAGGTAAAAGTCTTGCCCGTACAAATCTGAACCAGATGTTATTTGAGATTGAGGCAGGTGAGCAGTCACGTCGCTTCGCTCCGAATTCAAAGGTCAAAATTAACAGTAAAATATTTTAGATCGGGTTGAAATTATGACTCAGGTAAAAAATCGGGATTGAGGGCTTGCTCTGGTGTAAAGGGAGATTCTTCGGGGAAGATAGCCAAATGCAATTCAGTTTCATCGGCAGCCAAGAGTCTAGCATCGTCATAACACAGCCCAAAAACCTCATAAAAATATGGTTTGAGGCTAGGACTTTCTTCTAGAGCTTGTCTGAGGCGTTTGCGATGCTCCCGAATTGTTGCTCGCCAACTACCAGAGCGCTTCTGGGCTTGATATTTATACTTCAATAGATGCATTAGCACTACTTCCAAGTTGCTTCTGAGTGCTTTCTTTTCACTCCTGCCCATTGTTTCAATTTCATCAATCAAATTCTCTAAATCCAGTTCTGTGAGCCGACCCTTGCTTGAGCAGTTCTGCCGTGGTTTGAATCCACAGGTAAAAGTCTTGCTCATACAAATCTGAACCAGATGTTATTTGAGATTGGGGCAGTTGAGCAGTCATAAGCATCTTTATTTAGCGCCGACTAAACCTTATACTAGCCCATTCTCAATCAGTGTTTGGTCATTTGATAGGGTATTGCGTTAAAATAAGCGATCGCTATCCTAAATGCCCGGAAATTCCCGGAGGTGTGATTGACCAAGTTTATTTTGAAAATTCTGTGGTTAGACGAGAACGTTGCTCTCGCCGTCGACCAAGTTGTAGGCAAAGGCACCAGTCCCTTGACTAAGTACTTTTTTTGGCCCAGAAATGATGCCTGGGAAGAGTTAAAAAAAGAATTAGAGTCCAAACATTGGATTACTGACGTGGATCGTGTTGAGTTGCTTAACAAAGCAACAGAAGTGATTAACTACTGGCAAGAGGAAGGCAGAAACCGTCCAATGGCAGAAGCTCAATTGAAATTTCCAGAAGTTGCCTTTACAGGTAGCGCTTGATATTACAAAATTAGCTATTGTCCTGTTCTACAAGCTGCCACAGTTTGATAGTCTTGTCCCGGCTGCCGCTTGCAATTAATTGTGTAACTTTGCTTACAGCAACAGCAGATACTGAGTCTACATGACCAGAGAGAGTAACAATCTCTTCTGCTGTGCTTACCCTCCAAAGTTTAACTGTTTTGTCGCAACTTGCACTTAGGAGTGTTTCGCCATCGGCAGTAAAAGCCACAGCCACCACAGACCAAGAATGGCCTACAAGCGTGCAAATTAGCTGACCAGTGTTTACCTCCCACAATTTAATAGTGTTATCATCACTACCGGTCGCCAAAATTTGACCATCAGGACTAAAAGCGACTGTCAAAACCGCCCATGCATGACCCGAAAGGGTGCCTAATAAGCTAGGGAAATCAGGCAAGGGGGCAAGCCTGCCCCCTGCTCCCCTGCCTCTTGTTGGTATCTGCCACAAGCGAATTGTTCTGTCATAACTAGCGCTGGCTAAAAGCTGTCCTTGGGGACTAAATGCCACTGAATTTACCTTTAATTGATGTCCTGCTATAGTGCAAATTTCTCTGCCAGTATTGACATCCCAGAGTTTGATTGTCTTATCCCAGCTACCACTAGCGAGAATCTGCCCATCTGGACTGAAAGCAACTGATTTTACAGCGTGTGCGTGTCCCCAGAGGGTGCAGATTTCTTTTAATGTCTCAACCTGCCACAATTTGATAGTTTTATCATCGCTAGCAGTTGCCAGAATTTGACCATCTGGACTGAAGGCAACTGATTTTACAGCTTGGGAATGTCCTGATAAGCTAGCTAGGACTTTTTTAGTATTTAAATCCCACAATTTGATGTTTTTGTCATCACTAGCACTGGCTAAAGTTTGACCGTCAGGACTAATGGCAAGGGCATTCAGACTACTTAATGTCCCAGAATGCTCAGTTAGGGTATGCAAGCATCGCCAAGGAGGATTTTGGACTTCGACTTCGCTCAGTCGAACGATTTTGCATTCCATACCCATTGCTTGCATAACTGCATCAGCTGATTGAAAGCGACGGTTCACCGCATTTTGCAGTAGTTTGTCGAGAATTTGCGCCAAGGGTAGACTTTTTGAGTCTTGTCGCCAGACATCGCTTACCTTAGTAGTAAGATATTGTTGCCAAACCCAGCAATTATTTGCAATATCAAATAAATCAAAGGGAGAAATCTGGGTAAGTAAGTAAATACAAGTTACACCCAAGCTATATAAATCACTAGCAAAAATGGCTTTTCCCTTTGTCTGCTCTGGTGCAGCGTATTCTGGACTACCGATACTGGTTTCAGATGTTAAACCATCGATTTCTGTGACGATTTTCGCAGTGGAAAAATCGACTATGACGAAATCTGCCTTGTTGGTAATTGGGGATCTACGGATGATATTTTGGGGTTTAATATTGCGGTGGATAATGTGGCGATCGCTAATAAACTGAAAAACTGGCAACAAATCTTCTAACAGTTGCCAAATCTGAGTTTCATTAAAAGCGCCTTCTTCTTCAACCACCTCAGCTAAATTAGTGCCTGCAATAAACTCCTGCACTAAATAGAAATGCCCATCTTGCTGAAAATAATTTAATAATGCAGGAATTTGCGGATGCTTCCCTAATTTTTCTAGTTGTTGCGCCTTTTGCTCAAAAGTAATAGAAGTCTCGTATGCTTGCGATAATTCTTGAACGACGCAAGGAATTGGAGGAAACTCACCCTCATCTACAGCGAGGAAGGTTTTAGAGAATCCTCCTTTACCAATCCGTTTCATTAAACGATAGCGCTCTTGTAAAAGCAAAATTACTCCGCTAGAGTTACAGCCAGCCAGACCAAATAGAATTCGCGGCGACAGAAACTTAGTCCGCCTCTGCGGACTAAGGAAGAATTGAGGGTTTGAAACCCACGAGGATGGGTTTTGTCTGTATAAATGCGGTTTCTAACCGCCCTTTTAACGTTAAGTTAACTTATCCCCCGGAAAATTCACAACTATAGGTGGATAACCGTTTTCTGTAGTTGGTTGTCCATTGTTAACTACTGGTTGTGGATGCAAAGGTGTTGGTGTCAATTCACCTTTAGCAGTTTGATTCCATAAAATCATGGATAGTAGCCCATCCACTAAACCATTATTGCTACCGTTACTGCCAACTAAGACATCTGGTATCAAGCGGACATTGCGATCGCCGATAATTTGCATTAGTTGCATGGCTGTATAACCTTGTGGCCCCAATGCTTCCACACCAGCGCGGTAGGTTTCAGCTTTGGCGTTACCTGTGGCCCGGATACCTTCGGCCTCAGCAATTGCCCGGAGTTTTGTCCCCTCGGCTTCACCAGTCGCCTGTTTGATTTGGGCTTGGGCTTTCAGGTCAGCTATATGTACGCTTTGCTCTGATTTAACCATTTCTTGCTGAATATTAGCCAGTGCCGTTTCCCGAACAAGCTGCTGGCGTTGGGTTTGCGCCATCTGCTGGACTTCATAAGTCTTACGTTCTTCTTCGGCAATTTTCCGGTCTGTCTGTGTCTGCATTAACGACGCTGGTGGCTGAATATCACCAATCAGGGTGTCGATCGCTTGTACGTCATAAGCCCGCAATGCTGTTTTAATATACTCAGCAGCCTCAGATTGTCGTTCGCTCCGAGCTGTGAGAAAGTCTAATACAGTATAATCTTGGGCTGAGTTGCGGAAATAATTACCGATGGTTGGTTCTAATACATGGTCTACCAGATTTTGCATGGCACCAACGCGAGAAATTACCTTGGGAGCATCTAAAGCACCCACATGAATAATTTGTGCTACTTCCAAATCAAAGGCAAACCCATCTCGCGATCGCACTGTTAAAGATGCCAGTTTAGCATCATAACTGTGGCGTTCAGTCCGACCTGACCAGTTTAAAACAATGTTGGTCGTTGGCACGAGTTCAATCTTCATAATCCGGGAATTAATCGGGTGCTTACCAGGATATAGCGGTTCGACCCACACACCCTTATGTCCCTGATTCACCAAGTTCCCGTGGGTGAAAGCTGCACCACTGACATCTTGATGTGCTTTACCCACGAAAGAAATTACTACACCTACATACCCAATGGGAATTTCCGTCATCGGCACTTGCTCAACCTGGACAAACCAAGGGTTCAAGTTCCAAGAACCAGAAAGCAATATCTGTTCTTGTAAACCTCGCCGTCCACCGCCATTAATAAATTTCTGACCATTTTGGAAGTTGTCGTGTCCCTCAATTATGGTGCCTGCAAGTTCACCCGCGGAGATTGGTAAACCATCTAAGGTAGTGACAATACCAACTTTGTCCGACGCCAGATTGTACACCCGCAAATGTTCTGGAGCCATGCCATGAGTGCTGGCATTTGCTGCCATGATGACTTTAAACAGGGCGGTATTAATCCGGTACGTACCTGCGGTGAGAAAACCCATCTGCCGCCCTTTTTCACCGCCTTCGGTGAGGAATTTTCGAGCATCTTGGAAGTTGTCGCAACTGACAATTTTCCCCAAAATCCGCTCTGGTGGGTTGGGTTGACCATCTGCTGCCACAATCAAAGCGATTTCGCCTTGAGGAACGACAACTACATGCTCTTTTTTTACAGAATACTGCCAAGGCCAATAGCCCCAATGCCAACCAGGAGCTAAAGTATCGGCCTGCAAGCCAGCTTCGCCGTTGAGGGCAATCAAACTGCCGGCGGGGAGTCCGCGCCCGGAAAGGGTAAATTTTCTAACTACAATACCGACTTCACGTTCGCCAATTACTACAAGTCCGCCAAAGAATAAGGGTACAAATATAACTAAACCGCCAACAAGTAGAATGGGAACCACTACAACAGGATTAATTCCAGCAGCTTGATATTGAGTCCTGCTAATTTGTAACTGAGCAATATTTGGTTTGGTCTGATTTAGCTGGACTGATGCAGTAGTTGTTTTTACAGGCGTGGCATTGGCAGAGTGAATACTTCCAGCGATCGCCAGAGATGTTGGCGCAGCGATCGCCAGAGATGTTGGCGCAGCCATCGCTAAGGTTGCTACCATCGATGCTGCAAAACGAGCTACCTTATTTTGTTTACGAGTACCAAGTAAAGATGAAAGGCTTTTCATAATCTGTGCCCATCTGGGCAACTAATTAGCTAAGTTAACACTTCACTAAGGCTTGGCTCGATTTCTTAAACTTGACGTAATTTTTTTAAAATTTAATAAACAAGGAGTCAGAATTCAGGATTTAGAATACTCCATCCATCTACGGAGATTTAGCATTTATACAGCATGAATACTGATTTCTGACTCCTGAGTTCTTTTTAAGAAATATTTTGTAGGTTGGGCAAATGTCCAACCTACAAAGTTGAAATAGAAAGTAAAATTAGATCGAACCGCCAGCAGCTTGAAACCGAGCGCGGGCGCGTTTGAAGGCTTGAGTTGCCTGAATTTGGGCTTGGCGATCATCTGCGGAAACTTGACTTAGACGTGTTTCTGCTTGGTTGTAAGCAGTACGAGCTTCATCAAGGTTAATTTTGTCGCCACGTTCAGCGCCGTTAACCAGAATTGTCACTTCATTCTCTTCGACTTCGGCAAAGCCACCCAAAAGGGCGATCGCTTCCCAATTCTGATTTTTCGCGCCGCGAACTCGCATTACACCAGTATCCAGGGCGGTTAAAAGTGGGGCGTGTCCAGTTAGGATACCTAATTGACCAGTAGTGCTAGGTAAAACTACTTCTTCAGCTGGGGCATCCCAGACTGTTTTATCTGGGGAAATTACACGAACGGTTAATGTCATTTGTCCTTTGTCCTTTGTCCTTTGTCCTTTGTCTTTTGTCCTTTGTCCTTTGTCACTTGTACTGAGCGAAGTCGAAGTATTTGTCATTTGTAATTGCCATTAGTCATTAGCCTTGAACTAATAACTAATGACTAATGACCAATGACCAGTGACCAGTGAGCAATGACCAATGACTAATGACTAACCTTTGATTTTTGCAGCTTTGGCGATCGCTTCGTTAATATCGCCAACTAAGTAGAAAGCCTGTTCTGGCAGATCGTCCAACTCACCAGACAGAATCTTTTGGAACCCTTTGATGGTGTCTTCTAACTTCACGTACTTACCAGGAGAACCGGTGAATACTTCTGCCACAAAGAACGGCTGAGACAAGAAACGCTCTACTTTCCGGGCCCGCGCTACGATGAGACGGTCTTCTTCAGACAATTCATCTAGACCGAGAATGGCGATAATGTCTTGGAGTTCTTTATAACGTTGCAGAGTTGATTGCACCGCCCGCGCCGTATTGTAGTGTTCGTCACCGACAATATTTGGTTGAAGCATGGTGGAAGTTGAACCAAGGGGGTCAACTGCGGGATAAATTCCCTTAGCTGCCAAACCGCGAGACAGTACTGTAGTTCCGTCCAAGTGAGCGAAGGTGGTAGCAGGTGCGGGGTCGGTGAGGTCATCCGCTGGGACGTACACTGCTTGAATGGAGGTAATCGAACCCTCGGTAGTCGAGGTAATCCGCTCTTGCAGTTCACCTACGTCGGTTCCCAATGTGGGCTGATATCCTACCGCTGAAGGCATCCGACCGAGTAACGCCGATACTTCTGAACCTGCTTGTACAAACCGGAAAATGTTGTCAATAAACAACAGCACATCCTGCTTGTTCACATCGCGGAAGTATTCTGCTACTGTCAATCCTGAAAGACCAACCCGCATTCTAGCTCCGGGTGGTTCGTTCATTTGACCGTAAACTAGAGCAATTTTTGATTCGTTGAGGTTGTCTTTGTTGATAACCCCAGATTCAATCATTTCATTGTAGAGGTCATTGCCTTCACGGGTGCGTTCGCCCACGCCAGCAAAAACGGATACTCCACCATGCTGAGTAGCGATGTTGTTGATCAACTCCATCATGATCACGGTTTTACCAACACCAGCACCGCCGAATAGACCAATCTTACCGCCGCGTCGATAGGGAGTCAGAAGGTCAACAACTTTAATCCCAGTCTCGAACACGGAAGGCTTTGTTTCCAGGTCGGTGAATTTGGGAGCAGAGCGGTGGATGGGTAAACTTGCCTCAGCATTTACAGGGCCCCTGTTATCCACAGGTTCGCCAAGGACGTTGAAAATCCGACCCAAAGTGGCTTTACCAACTGGCACGTTAATGGGAGCGCCTGTATCGGTGACTTCAAAACCGCGCACTAAGCCTTCGGTGGAACTCATCGCAACAGTCCGCACTTGGTTGTCGCCCAGCAGTTGCTGTACTTCAACGGTAAGATTGATTTCCTGTCCACCTTCGTTGGTGCCAACGATTTTCAAAGCGTTATAGATTTGTGGCAATTTCCCGCCGGGAAATTTAACGTCTACAACTGGGCCAATGATTTGGGTAATGTAACCAATGTTTGTTTTTTCTGCGGTTGTTACCATGCTGCGCCTAATGAGTGAAGCTAGATTTCAGATAAGGTCGGAGAAGACATAAGAATAAGAAATGTCACCTTTCACTCTAGCACCGGACGGGGACATAACTCTCTTAGTAATTCCTTAAAAAGGTGTTTGGTGGCTATGGCTGTAGTCCCCATGTTGACTAGATTGACGGGATAGGCTCTAGTTTATCCCTAATTTCATTTTTCAGATGCGATCGCCCTAGCTGTAACTTGCTGTAGCAAAATATACTATTATTCTAAATTACCTAAATATTTACACTTGCAGCCAAAAAGCTAGGTATCAAATATCTAGCTTTTGCCTTGAAATAATTCATATTTGTATTACATCATGTTCTTTGCATGGTTACAGTCTATCAAAGACATCACCAACCCAGCATTTACTAAAAGTTAGTTAGCAATAGATATAGCCGTAGTCACATAGGTTAGGACATTTTGAAAACGTGAATGCTAGGAATAGTAATAGTTTGACCTTCTGCCTCCAGCATAGCCGCCTTCTGCCTCCTGTTATATATAAAGCTATCCATAAACTACATTTCCAAAACTTCTGAATATCCATAAGATAAAGATAGATATAAAAAACAGTTTTTAGCCAAGCCGCGATGCCTGAGTTGGGCATAGCTGCGGCTTCATCCTCACACTTACACCGAGCAACAGCTTATGAATTTCTTGTCAGCACGACAATATTTTTACCAAGAGATTCAACAGTCTGACGAGCAAATTGATCTAGCAAAGGCAGCTTTGTACATTGCACAAGAAGAATATCCCAAGCTAGATGCAGAAGAATACCTCAACGCCCTTGATACAATGGCGTGGGAGCTACAAGAACGTCTGCCTGACTCACGATATCCTCTGCGAATAGTTCAAAGTATTAATCAGTATCTCTACGATGATTTAAAATTTTCTGGTAATAAAATTGACTATTACGACCCGCGCAACAGCTTTTTCAATGATGTAATCGATCGCCGATTGGGGATTCCCATTACCTTAGCGCTGGTTTACCTGGAAGTTGCTCGACGGATTGATTTTCCGATGGTGGGTATAGGAATGCCAGGACATTTTCTGATCCGCCCAGATATTCCTGATATAGAGATTTTTGTGGATGCCTTCAATGGCGGTGAAATAATATTTCCCCAAGATTGCGAGGAACGCCTATCTCAACTTTATCAGCAACCTGTGACGCTACAACCAGAATTTTTAGCTGTAGTTAGTAATCGGCAATTTTTGGCTCGGATGTTGACAAATTTAAAATTTATTTACCTCAAACAGCAAGAGTTAGAAAAAACACTGGCAGCAGTCGAACGAATTTTGTTGTTGTTTCCTGGTTTAACTTTAGAATTGCGCGATCGCGGTTTGATCTACTATCAACTCGGTTACTACCCCCAAGCTATAGACGACTTACAAAATTATTTAGCAAAAGTTCCCGATGCCGAGGATGCATCTGTGATTCGGCGGCTACTTACTGAATTGAGTAAAGAGAAGTAGGGAATGGGGAGTGGGGAGTTAGGAGTGAGGAGTGAGGAGTTAGGAGTTTGGAGTTTGGAGTTTGGAGTGAGGAGTTTGGAGTGAAGAGTTTGGAGTTATAACAATTCTTTCCCCAATGCCCAATTACGAATTACGAATTACGAGTTACGAATTACGAATTATTTTGTTCTTCTGCAACTCGTTTGAGGCGGCGCAGTTGGGCTTGCATATCTTCTTTTGTCCAAGACGCAGCAAAAGTGTTAAAACCCCAACTAATTAAAGGGTTAGGGATATCGTACTCAAAGCGGTTGAGTAGGCGCGTTCCCTTTTGTGTTGGCTGACATTCCCAGCGATCGCGCCCTTGAAAAAACCCCTGAAATTCCCAGACTATCAAACCCGGTTGTCGTTCTACAACTACGCTATTCAGGGTGGGTTTTAGTAGAGGAATTTGAATAATAAAACGACTTTTACTGCCGACATCCGTACTCCAAGCTTCGCCCACAGGTTCGCAACGGAGAACGGGGTTGAGCCAACGGTGCATGAGAGCTAAATCGCTAATACAGCGCTCCACCACTGTAGCTGTAGCATTAATTTGAATCGATTGTTCCAAAACTTGGGACATTCCACATCTTTAGTGCTGTTGCTGCAATTAGAGTAACGCAAAATTCAGCAAAGTGGGAGCAGGGGAGTGAGGGAGTGAGGAGACAAGGGGACAAGGGGACAAGGAGATAAACAAAACTCCTAACTCCTAACTCCTAACTCAGCACTCAGCACTGCCAATGCCCGCATATTAAATCAAATATGAGTAAATATGTATGTTTTTACTGGTAAATTGATAGGCAAAACACTGACTCAGTGTTTGCGGCGAATACTTAAGCATAATTCCCGAAAACCATGAACACAACTTGGCAAGAAATAACCCAGGTGATGTCTACGACGGGCTACGCCTATGGAGTTGGTTTATCCACAAGGGTACAGCAATTTTTGGCACAATCATCGCCCAGCCTGCAACCAATACAACCAGCAGTGAATCAAGGAATCGCTGATGTGCAAGGTATTGTTCAACAGTTGATTCTATTTACGCCTCGTCTTTTAGGGGCGGTAGCAATTTTATTGGTAGGTTTGCTAATTGCCTTCGGTGTAGCGGCACTGACACAAGGAATTCTCAAGCGCACAAACATAGATAATCGCATTGCTGCTGGCGTAACGGGTCGTCAAGATGTTCCCCAAGTGGAGAAATTAATCTCCGGCTTAGTCTTTTGGAGCATTATCTTGTTGACGGCGGTAGCTGTTTTACAGGCATTAGATTTAGAGGTAGCCTCTCGACCCCCTGAATAGTTTTCTCGATCAACTTATTGGCTTTTTGCCAAAGTTGGTTGGTGCAGGAATCCTTTTGATAACTGCTTGGTTTTTAGCGACGATTGTGAAGATTATCACTGTGCGTTCATTACAGGCATTTAATCTGGATGAGCGTTTGAATCCAGAACCAGAAGACAGCGCACCCAGCCTCAATCAGCTATCTCTGAGTGAGACAATTGGCAATGCTCTGTATTGGTTTATATTTTTACTGTTTCTTGCCCCAGTTTTAGATACTCTCGGACTCAGGCAGGCTCTACAACCAGTACAAGCTCTAATTACACAAGTTCTGCTAATTCTGCCGAACATTTTAGCGGCGATCTTGATTGCTGTAGTTGGCTGGTTCATCGCTAATATAGTACGGCGGATTGTGACGAATTTGCTGGCGACAACTGGTCTTGACCATTTAGGTAGTCGGTTGGGATTATCTACAAGTGCGGGGGTACAACCTCTATCGAGTATTATCGGCACAATTGTCTATGTTTTGATTCTGATTCCTGTAGCGATCGCAGCGCTGAATGCCTTGCGAATTGATGCGATATCAATACCAGCGATCGCTATGCTGCAACAGATTCTCAACGCCTTACCTGCCATCTTTACAGCCGCAGCAATTTTGATTGTTGCTTATTTCATTGGGCGGTTTATCGCGGACTTGGTTACAAGTATCCTTACCAATTTAGGGTTTAATAACATTTTCACTATTTTGGGTCTGACTACAGCCAGCAGACGAATCGTCATCTCCACAGAATCAGCAACCCCACCGATTCCAACCCGCACTCCATCAGAAATTGTAGGCATTGTTGCCTTAGTGGGGATTATGCTGTTTGCGACGGTGGCGGCGGTGAATATCTTGAATATTCCAGCCCTGACAGCATTAGTGTCTGGGATTGTGATTATATTCGGGCGGATTTTAGCAGGATTGGTAATCTTTGCCATTGGCTTATTCCTGGCAAATTTGGCTTTTAACATCATTACCAGTTCTGGGGAACGCCAAGCCCAGATTTTGGGACAAGTGGCGCGGATTGCAATTATTGCCTTAGTCTCGGCAATGGCACTGCAACAGATTGGAGTTGCCAGTGATATTGTGAATTTAGCCTTTGGACTTTTACTAGGTGCGATCGCAGTTGCTATTGCCCTAGCCTTTGGTCTTGGGGGGCGCGATATTGCAAGAGAGCAAGTTCAAGAATGGCTAAACTCTTTCAAAGGTAGAAACTAAAAGTTGATGAAAGCGCAATTTCATCTGTAAATCTGGAAAAGTGCAGCCGTAAGCATCAATAGTGCAGAAAATCTATCGGCAATTTTGCTTAAGAGGTTGAAAGTTAGAAGCTCAGAAACTCGGAGTTTGAGTAGAGAATTTGACGTTTCGAGTTCTAAAGCTCAAGTTCTGAGTTCTGAAGCTCAATTATAATAATCGGCGATCGCTTTCAAGTTAAAAAAAAGAATGCAACAAATAGACCATTTGTAGAGACGCGATTCATCGCGTCTTCTTCACCCAAGGATGTGTTGCAATCATTAATTGAATTGGTATAACATACACAAACAATATAAAGTGATTACTATATATTTAAAATTTTTGTAAGTAAATTCGTCATGAATGCTGAGGTGCTTCTTAGTTTAAGAAAGAGAAACTGGAGCAAATACTCCACAGCAGAAAACATGGATTTTATCAACAAAGCACAAAAGTTGACAGATACGGTTAGAGATAAAGCTCAAGAAGCAGCTAACAATGTGGTAAACGGGATGAATGAGGTAGTTGATGGAATCAAGAACGCTACTAGCGAGATAACTACTTCAAGTGTCCATGCAGTCAATGATTTACAAAGTTTGTCAACCATCGCAACACAATCAGGTTTTCAAACTGTTCAAAATGTTAGTAAAACATTTCAACAAACTGCTGTTGGAGTTGCCGCATCTAGCATGGTTATGGCTGATGCTTTGCAAAATTTACCAAAAACAGCTGCCGAATTAGCCCAAGAGATGCCCAAGATTGCAAATAGGCTGAGATATCGTGCTGGCGTTCGGGTGGGAGACTTACCTCGCTCTGATGCAAATGTGATGAAGCTTTTTGAAAAAATTCCTGGCACATCAAAGCTAGGAGGTAAAGAATATACAATTCGTCAATTTCTTAGAGATAAGCATGGTAGCCACATCAAGCCACGTTCTCAAGGTGGATCGAATGCTGCTGATAATATCCTTTGGGAAGTAGGTGTTGATAATTTTCGCCGAGGTGCTAAAGTAATGACCGTTGGCGAACAGTTTTATATTCAAGTTTATAATGCAGTAGATTCTATTATCAGCAATTCTGGGACGATCGCAAAACTTGGGATTACTGCAACGGAAACAGCTATTCTCACTCAGGTTGTAGTCACGGCGATTTCTTACTCTTTGGATCTTTATCGAGGTGACATCACTGTTGAAGAGTATAAAAATCTAATTTTTGAAGCAGCAAAGGCAGCAGGTATTGCAACACCAATTGTTTTTTTGGTCTTGGTGGCTGTGTTAGCTTTATTTCCAGAATTTACAGTTATTTTGTCAGCACCAGTTGTTGTTGCAGGCTTCAATGCTTTATTTGGTATTAGTATTGCTACACCCATTATTCAATCGCTAGTTCGTCATATCGAAGCTGGAGGTTTTGGCATAGAAACTACATCGGTAGAGTAATCATAAATTTTGTTCCCTCACCAGGTATTGACAAGCAGTTGAGTTGTCCGTTGTGTTTGTCAACAATAATTTGGTAGCTAATCGCTAATCCTAGCCCGGTTCCCTTACCCACAGCCTTGGTTGTGAAAGATTGCTCAAAAATTTGAGATTGCACCTCAGTAAGCATACCGGGGCCGTTGTCTTGGATGCAAATTGTGACGGTTTTTTGTTGGGTATCGACCGATGTGGTAATGGTGATGATGTTCGGGCAAGCAGCAATATCTCGATCGCAATTGTTTTGATGGAGTTCATCAAATGCATCAATGGCATTAGCGATGATATTCATGAACACCTGATTAAGTTGTCCGGGATAGCAACTGATTGGAGGTAACTCACCGTATTGTGTGACAACCTGGATTTTAGTGCGATCGCCATTACCTTTGAGTCGATGTTTCAACAGCATTAAGGTGCTATCAATTCCTTCGTGGATCTGAAACTCCACCTGAGATGAAATATCTGCACGAGTAAAAGTTCTCAAAGAGAGACTGATATCTTTCAGACGGGTAATTCCTTGGTGCATTGATGCCAGTAGTTTCGGCAGATCCTCTGTCAGATACTCCAAGTCAATTTCTTCAAGAAGCTCTTGAATTTCCGAGTCTGACTGCGTTAGCTTCTGCTGTTGCAGGCTGACCAGGCGAAGGAGATTATTTACATGTTCCTCAATATAAGATAAATTTCCGCCAACAAAACCAACCGGATTATTAATTTCATGACCAATACCTGCAACCAACTGCCCCAAAGTAGACATTTTCTCACTCTGGATCATTTGTAGTTGGGTTTGCTGTAACTGCTGTAGAGATTGAGTTAATTCTCTGGTGCGTTCTTGCACGCGTTCTTCTAGCGTGCGGGTGAGATGGGAAATTTTGAGGTGTAATTTTAAACGGGCAATGACTTCTTCATGTTGAAAAGGTTTAGTAATATAGTCAACTGCACCTATTTCCAGTCCTGCCACCTTATCTGTAGAATCTGATAAAGCAGTCATGAAAATCACCGGAATCTTCTGGGTGATCGGATTGGTTTTCAGTCTGCGACAAGTTTCAAATCCATCAATACCTGCCATCATCACATCCAAAAGAATCAGATCGGGATGAGCGTATTCTGTTTGTTCGATCGCTGACTCTCCATCTGTTGCCATCAGGGCTTTCCAGCCACACTTCTGAATCGCTTCCGATAGCACCTTAAGATTGTTTGGATTGTCATCCACTAATAAAATATGTATGGGTTTCGAGATCGGAACAGCGATCATGGATGTAACTCCGTTGTGACAAATGATTTGAGTAACTTACGGATTTTTCCGGTTTGGAAATTGGCAGTGAGTTTGCTTAACTCTGCTGCGAAGGGAGCTAGTTGACTGTTTTCTTCAATTAGTTCTCTTAACATTCCCTCAATTGCCGAGATATCTCCCATCATTGCCAGATGATAGAGTTGTTGTAAAACATCTTGGGATGGTAGAACCCATTCGCTACCAGTAATCTGCTCACCTTTGGGAGGCGAAGATTCGGCATATATCCATTCCACTCCCAAGAGCGATCGCAATCTATTGAGTAGTTCGTCAATCTGGAGAGGTTTGGGTAGGAATGCTGTTGCCCCTGCCTCTAAACTCCGCTGACGATTTGACTCAAAAACGCTGGCACTAGAAACGATGATCGGAATAGAACGGGTTTGTGGATTGGCTTGCAGGTGAACCATTAGCTCAAAACCATCCATATTGGGCATGGCTAAATCGAGTAGAATCACATCTGGATTGTGTTCAATTGCTACTTGTAGCCCATGTTTGCCATCAGTGGCTTCTAGGGTTCGACAGCCAATTTCTTGCAGCAGATTGGTCAACATAGAACAGTGGTTGCGATCGTCATCGACAATCAGAATTTGAGGCGCACTACCCTGAATCCCGGTAATTTTCTGGGGAGTTGGAATGTAATCCGTCTTAGACATCGCTCCTCCAAGCCAGTCATGAGCGAGTGGTACTGATACTGTCAAATCCAGCCAAAACAGACTTCCTTCACCCAGGTGACTCTGCACCTGAATTTGGCTTTCCATCAATGCCGCAATTCTTTGGCTAATGGCCAATCCCAAGCCAGTACCTTCAGATCGTTGCCCTGCTTCACCCACTTGCTCAAAGGGCAAAAAGATTTTCTCCAGTTGATCTGGTGACATCCCAATACCCGTATCTTCTATCTGAAAACGAATTTTCTGATGTGTCATTTGTCCTTTGTCCTTTGTCATTTGTTTAGACTCGTGACCAATGACCAATGACGAATCACTAATGACTTCCACTTTGAACGTTACACTACCGTTGTCTGTAAATTTGATCGCGTTGCCCAGTAAGTTAATTAACACTTGCCGCAGCCGCTTTTCATCAACTTCAACGGCCAGTGGTAGGCGATCGCTAATTAAGACATTAAATCCAATCCCTTTCTGTTCAGCCCGGATACCACAAATCTCTGTTACACCATGTAAGAAACTAGGCAGATGCACGCTAGTGACAACCAAATCCAATTTCCTCGCTTCTATCTTCGAGAGATCGAGAATGTCATCGATCAGCATCAAAAGATGCGAACCGCATTGGTAGATAATGCTGACTCCTTCTAGGTTTTTAGCTGTCATGTTTGGCGATCCTTCTAGTACCTGGGCAAAACCAAGGATGCCATTGAGAGGTGTACGTAGTTCGTGGCTCATGTTGGCGAGAAACTCACTCTTGGCCTGATTGGCAGCATCGGCAGCTTGCTTTGCTTCAACCAATTCATGAGTTCGTTCTTCGACTTTTGTCTCTAGAGTTTTGGAATAATCCAATAGTTGACTGTTGGCAATTTCTAGTTGGCGATTTGTTTCTTCTAACTTTCGCTGTTTATAGGCATTAGTTGTTGCAATCACGCTACCGATAAACGCGGCTAAAGTGGGTGTTACCGGAATTAAAACACCAGACAAAAACATCCCATAGCCACCCCCTATACAGGCTGCACTGATGCCTACAGTTGCCCAAAGAATTTTGCCGCCGGGAATCCGCAGTTTGCTACTGGATAACAACCAACTGCCTGTAGAACCAATGACAGATGAAAAAACAATCCAGAGTGATAAAGAAATGCCAGAAACACCGTGCAGACTGGCATTTCCTGTTTTTGCTCCTCGTACTAGTTGATGAGCAATATTGGCATGAACAACCACACCTGGAGTTGGTTTTTGAGCAGAGATCCAAGAAGAGAAGGGTGTACTGAAGAAATCATTGGTACTGGAGGCAATCGATCCAATAAATACCATGCGATCGCGCATCAAATCTACCGGAATTTTCCCTGCTAACACATCGCGCATCGCAACTGTCCGAAATGCGGCTTCTGTTCCATGCCAATTCAGCAGAATTTGATAGCCTCCTAAATCGGCATCGGTATAACCTGCTTCTTGATTTTGCAGTGGTAAGTAAATTTCTTTGCCCAACTGAAACTTTTGCTGTTGGGGGTCAATGCTTTCTAAACTAATTTTTTCAGCTTCGAGGTACTTTAGGGCTACAAGGGTTGCTAGTCCGGCTTTAATAGTGTTTTTCTCTTTGGCATCTTCAGCTGTCAAGAGGGCACGACGTACAAAGCGATCGCCATCTAACACTAAATCTGCTAATCCTACCCGATCGTGTTTTTTCAATTCTGGCGGGGGATTGACGCGTTCGCCAGTAATTTTCTCAACTCCAATTAAATTAGGAGTGTTGCGAAAGACTCGAACAAGTTGCTCGTGTCCGCTTCCTTCCGGTAAATCTCGATAGAGATCCAAGCCAATGGCTCTCGGCTGCTGCGCCCGGATTTTTTCTAGTAATCGTGCCAGCGCCCAGTCGGGAACTGGCCATTTACGCACCGATTGGATATCGCGCTCATCGATTGTAACAATCACAATCTCATCTGCGTAGGCGTAGCCCGCCATAGGCATCGCCTGTGAAGATCGCTGACGAACCCATTCGTCACGAATTTCCCATTCCGGTAAATTGAAAAGTCCCAAAGATTGCCCAACTATAACCGTCAAGGCAACGCTAGGAGTAATAATCAAAACGCTGCGAGTACGTTGGATAAAAGCCTGGAATCTGCGCCACATATTTGTGTCATGCAATGGGGATTGGGGAAGGTAGGGTTCCCTCTGGGGATAAGAGGTAATGGGGACTGGGTGGAAGTAATACCAATTTGAAAAAAGAATCGGACAAATAAACCCTTTGTAGAGACGCGATTCATCGCGTCTTTACCCAAGGATGTGTCACTATCCCATACCCAATGCCCAAATTGGTATTAGTTAGTAGATGCTAATAAGTTCGCTGTTACAATCTCCTTCAAACTCACTGAGGATAGAAGTTCTTCCCATTGTTTGCGGAGAGTTGCATTGTTAGGTTGAGTGGTGTATACCGATGCAAGTGTTGCCACACAGTCATACCAAACACCGTTTTTACCCAAAATAGTAGCCCGCTTCAAAGCATCTTGCTCTTGGATTGCTGTTGCCAACTCAGCGCTGGGCTGGATACGCTGAATCCAACCATCGACGTAGGGCGTACTCGGACTGAGTTGACCATCTACTTTCAGGGCTAGAAACCATTGATAGTTTTTACCAACGGCTAAAGCGGGTGCATTAGCTGGTAATTTGATCGCGATTACCCCAGTTTTTCCTGCAACTGAAATGTTCATCTGATGTTGCATATTGCCAGCTTCATCTTTGAGGCTGAACACTGCTTCTTCGGCATTGGAAGCTGGGAGATACACCAAGATTGTGGGACGTTCAGATACCGTTGTGCCATAGAAATTTTGGGGCAAGAGGGCGATTAGCGCTGCTGGTTGCGTTGTACTTGTAATCGATGGATTCAAGTAGTAAGTACCAACGCGAGAAGCACCCGCACTTGCTTGTTGGGGAGCGCCTTTACCAGGGGCAGGTGTAAAGAGGTTGCCGCGAGAAGCTCCTCCAGTTGCCTGTCTGGGCGTACCTTTGCCAGAGGCAGGTGTAAAGAGGTTGCCACGAGAAGCTCCCCCAGTTGCCTGTCTGGGCGCACCTTTCCCGGCAGCAGGTGTAAAGAGGTTGCCGCGAGAAGCTCCTCCAGTTGCTTGTCTGGGCGCACCTTTGCCGACAGCAGGGGTAAATATACTACCGCGAGAAGCTCCTCCAGTTGATTGTCTGGGAGAGCTACTGTTGGGGGGTGGGGTAAATGTAACAGCGTGGGCAGTAGTCCATGTACTGCTAGCGATCAGAGCGATGACGCTCAATGTACTAGCTATATACCGACGTTTCATGATTTTTTCCTTATGTCATTGAAATGTGATACAAACAAAATACGTTTCTTTCGACTATGTTCAGAAGCTCAGATAATAAGTCTAAGTAAGAGTAAAATCAGGGAACTTCTACTAGCAGTATAGGCGAGCTTCAGATGAAGTGCTGTAAAAAATAGCCTAAATTATTTGCAATTGACTCCGTTGTATTACTTAGCTAAATCCAGTTGCCGATCAAAACAAAGCCAGACCAAAAGAACGGTTCGTGGAAATCAGTTTGGTGAATTAGGCTAATTTGTGCTTGTCTTAGTGCTTCAGCTTTAGTGATTTTGGGTTGTCGGAGTTGGTCATAAAAGCGAGTCATGAGCATCGCGGCTGCCCGATCTTTGACGGGCCATAGGGTGGCGATAGTTGAGCGAGCGCCGGATTTGACAGCCAAGCCCGCTAGTCCCAGGACGGCGCGATCGTCGCCTGCGGCAGTATCGCAGGCACTTAGTACCAGCAACTCGATGGCTTTTGATGGATCGCTACCGCGATTTTTCAGGAGTTCAGATAATTCTTTAACATTGACTTGTCCATCCCAAGTAAGCAAGAAGGTGTCTTCGAGGCGGGAACTAAACTGTCCGTGGGTTGCTAAGTGGACAATACCTGCACTACTGGATTTCACCTGTTTAGCAAGGGCAAGACTTGTGAATTTCTGGTTCAGCAACACAGAGGACGACACGGACTTGGAGATTTGTTTCACTTCTGATTCTACGGCGGGCAAAGCACTAAAGCCAGCGCGAGATTGGCTAATGCCACCGACGATCGCACTGATGTGGTTTTGCGATCGCGTCGCCATTAGTTGCAATCCTGGTGAGAGTGCCACAGCATACTTCTCAATCAGATATTGCTTACCATCAAAAAGAGCTGCTATGGGAATGTTCCGCAATCGACCATCCAAAACAAACACCAATGTCTTGGTATCAATAAATGCTTGCTCTGCTGACTCTGGACGAATCAACCAACCATAAATTTGTTGAGATAATCGATCTCGGTCTTTAGAATCCGAGACAGGGTTAAGCGCAACCAAAAAATTGTCTAGAGTCTGCTCAATTTCAGCTTGCGATTTATGAGTGACATAGGAACGGAGTGGTTGCCCTGCTTTGGAGAGAATTACTGTTAAACGATCTGGCAAGATGATTGGATAAATGACGGTTGCAGTGGGATCGACCCGATCGATCTGTTGAGTTTTATCTAAACAGGCTTCTCGAAAAAAGTTATCGAGTTCCGCAATTTGCAGTGCCTCGATCAATTCACGAGCTTGGATTAGTTCTGCTTGACTCGGTTCATTCTCTAGAAGTAAATCAACCAGTTCTCGGTAGACAGGCTCCACACTGGTGCGAAAAGAGAACTGGACATCAGGGTTGATAGCCACCAAATCTCCCCGCAGTGCCTTTAAAGCGTTGACTGCTTCTGTATAGGCACTAATCGCTTTTGAACGATCGCCTTGTTGTTTATACAACTGTCCCACCTGCCAAGCAGATTGAGCAATGATATCGTTAGCTTGGAGTTGGCGAGCAATGTTGAGGGATTTCTGAGTTAACTCCTGTGCTTCAGATAACTGCTGTGTACGCTGATAGAGTTTTCCCCACTGATTTAGTGCATGAGCTTCGGCTTGAGTATCCTGGATTTGCTGTGCAGATTTCACTGTGACTGCCATCAGTTGCGCCAAATCCTTCAGCGGTAGGATTTGGTCAGAATTTGACTGGTGGTTGAGAGTGGCAACAAAATTGATCGCTGCGTAGAGTGAGGTGTGACTGGGGTTCAGTTCCCGAAGTTCTTGGAGTAGTTGAGGTGCGAGTGGGTTAGCAAACTCCAGTTTGTCGTAATTGAGGAAAAGTTTGAACTGAGCTAAACGCGCTTGTAATCGATCGCTTGGGTTAGTTGTTAAGAGTTGGGCCTGTTCAAAGTAATTTAATGCTGATTCTGGATCTTCCAAGTCAACGGCAGTTTGGCCGAGGCTTATCAGAATAGAACTTAACTGGGGTTGGGCTGAAATTTGGCGAGCGATCGCTAAACTTTGCTCTAAAATCTGTTGACTTTTTCCAGAGTCGCCAATTATTTGCAAGGCTAAACCAAGCGATCGCAGTCCACTGACTTTGATTTCTGAATCTGGCATTGCTCCCAGCTTTTGAGTCAGTACCTCTAACTGTTGTTTAGAACGGCGGTAAAATCCTAAAGTTTGTAAAGCTTGTGCCTGGTTGATTTGACTACCCAGACTTCCCATTGTGTCGCCTGCTTGCTCATAAAATTTTTGAGCTTTTTGCCAACTTTCGAGGGCGGTTTCGGCTTTGCCAGTATGCAATTGCAAATTTGCTTGCGTATTGAGTGCTTGTGCCCAGAGAATTGCATCAGCAGAGGGAGTGGAGGTTTGCAATAGTTTCAAACTTTGCTCAATAGACTGTTGGGCTGCTTGCCATTGATTAAGCTCCTGTTGTGTCAGTGACAGGTAACTTAAACTTAGAGCTTCGTTCAGGCGATCGCCTTGGGTATGATACTGTTGTGCTGCCGTTTGCCAAATCGTTACTGCTTCTGCAAAGCGTCCTGAATGGTAAAGGTTTCGTCCTTGTTCTAGCCAATTGGTCGGTTGAGAAGTCGATGCTGACACATTCAGAGTAGAAGTTGTTGGTACTGGCAAAGACGCTCTAGTAGGTGTAATGGTTATTGCCAAACACAAGCTCAAAATACTCAGACTGATATATAGCCAACGAAGTTGTTTAATTTGGAAACCCATAAGTAATTATCACTACAACAGTTTATTTGTCTGTATACTATATCACTTTGAAATTTAATCAACTTGGTTATAAGATTCCTGAGCAAATTAACTCTTGGGAACTGCATCACAAGTTAAGTGGGGCTGTATATTTGCGGTAGATTGGGTTGCAATTAATTCGATTTTGCCGTTAGCATTGCGCTGCCAAGAAGTGGCTTCAACGAGGACTTTTGGGGATACAGGCATCTGCGTAGTTACCCGATCTGTATCTGTTTTTCGGTAAGCAGACAAATCTCGCAAATCGTCCCAAGTGCGTAGGCTAGCTACTTGCTGATTGGGATTTTGCGGCACACCACCCCGACCCGTTGCAACAAATTTACTGCTTTCATTGGCAGAACAACCTGTAGCAATTTGCTGCGATGGATTGGTTACATTTGCTGGTAGTTCGACTAAGCCGGAATTTGGATCGATACCGATAGTATTAACTTGAACAGTGCCACTCACTCCAAATTGGGAACTGGCGGTGATGTCGCTTTCTGGGGTGAGTTGGGGACGGAATTTCAGCCCAAAGATGCCTTGAGTGGTGATTTGAATATTTCCACCGCTTCCGAGTACTGCATTGGCAACGATATCGCTATCTTCGTCAGGAAGGGCAATAATAGCTCCAGCAGTAATATCAATGTTACCTCCGGTAGAAGTACCAGTGGCATTAGTTGTAATATTACTGCCACGACGTAACAGCAAAACATCATTTGCTTGGAGGTGAATGTTACCTTGACTACCTCCTTTGACTTCCGATCGCAGACTGGCTTTATTGTCGAGGAAAATATTATTGGCTGTAATATTCAAATTACCTGCATCTCCGCCTCCTATATTGCTCACGGTCACTTCCGCGCTATTACGTATTTTGACTGTATCAGATATAATTTTTATCGTTCCGGCGTTAAAATTAGTTGTCGAAGATGCTGCGATCGCACTGGGTACAATTTGACCGTTAGTTAAAGGTTGAGACATACCCTGGATATCAATGTTTTTAACCTGTAAGTTAATATTCCCCGCATTTGCCTGACCCTGGCTGGAAGAGGTGATCTGTCCTCCATTAAAAAGCCGTAGGTTGTCAGCAGTTAAGGCGATATTTCCACCTGAACCTACTGAATTATCACTCACGGAAACAGTAATGCCACCAGGTAATTTGTTGATAACATCAATTACTGGATCGCTAACTGCTACCTCTTGCGCGTGAATGGTGATATTTCCCGCTTTCCCTTTTCCTGATAAAGTACTGCGGATAGACCCGCCATTAAAGAGATGCAAACGTCCAACATCGATTGAGATATTTCCCGCGTCTCCTTCTGTTTGACCAATTCTCGTACCCACTCCAGACAGTAGTAGAGAGGGTGTGTATCCTGAGATATCAAGGCTCTCAGTTGCTCGGATTGAGATATTTCCAGCCTTGCCCGTGGGAGGAGAGATACCGTTAAAGGGTATCAAAGATGTACTGACGATTCCACCATCTTGCAGCCGCATTCGATTTGTTTCGATGGAAATATTTCCACTCTCATTGTTCTTGCCACCAAAGAGAGTGGTGGTAATCGAGGTGGGGATTTGAATAAATGGATTAGAACCTACCACCTCTACATCTGAAGCCCGAACAGTTACATCTCCCGATCGAGAATTGTTGCCATTAGAAGAGGACTGAAGCCAAGCTCCATTTGCTAACTTTAAGCGTCCTGTCTCTACTGTTACATCTCCAGCTCGTCCAGTTGCTGGAGGCCCAAAAAAGATACCTAAAGAAGTTCCAATGCCAGGATTAATTTGTCCTGGGAGAGAAACACCCAGCAGATCGACAAAGTCTGTGGTGTTGACAGTAATTCCCTTACCTTGCCCAGCAAAGGTAGTAGAACTAATATTCGACCCATCCTGCACCGTCAACCCACGTCCACGGATGTTAATTGCACCCCCGTTAATTCCACTTGCATCAACCAATGAAGCTTGTTGTAACGTAATTGTGCCCCAATTTGTCATAGCCACAGGACTCGTCAGTTGCCATTGAGCTTGATTTTCTATTTGAATCCCAGCATTCTGCACAGCCCATAGTTCGATATGCCCATTTGGTGCCGTCAGTTTTGCCCCTGTCATGTCGATTTGACTACCAACTAATGCTAGTGTTTGTCCGGTTTTAACTCGCAAGTCTGCCCCTTGAACTTGTATCGCTCCAGCATTTGCCCCAAGTTGCAAACCCACAGGTACACTTATAGTCAGCAAAGGAGTACCCGAAGCATTTACAGCACTAAATTCTGTCCCATCGGCAAAGTTAATACTATTCGCCGTCGTCCCCACAAAGGAGCCACCAATATTCAAGCGGGCATTTGCCCCAAACACAATCCCCGCAGGATTAATCAAAAACAAACTTACCGGGTTACTACTATTAAGCGTGCTAATTAACCCATCAATATTGGAAACATTTCCACCTGTAACCCGACTGAATATAGTTGTAATATTTGGTGTGTTAATTAAATCAAATCTGGCTGAACCACCTGTAGGTACAGAGAAATTACTGAAGCTATGAAATAAATTATTACCTTTTTCAATTCCGTTAAGAATATTAAAATTATTACCACTTGGATTGACAATGGTGTTAGTTGTGCCATCGGATGTCACTTGAGCGATCGCACTGTTACACCCCAGGAAGATTACCCCCAATGGTAGCAGTATCTTACAAATTCGATTACTGACACCGAACCTAGTAGAAATTAATTTCATCACGGAATTTCCAATTGTACCTAATTAACTAGGGTTCCCAAAATGGTGTCATCATATATAAAATTTAGTCACTTTTGGAATTGAGCGGCGATCGCGTTTCACCAATTTAATTTGGCACAGCCATACAAGTGAGCGACGGCTGTATATTGCCAACAGAAGGAGCGGCAATTAATTCAATTTTGCCGTCAGCGCGGCGATGCCAAGTTATAGCTTGAACTAGAATATGTGGAGATGGGGGTATTTGAGCGGTGACATTGCTACTTTTGCGGTAAGCAGATAAATCTCGTATATCATCCCAGGTTCGTAGGCGTAGCCCGTCGTAGACATCACTCGTCACCTGATTAGGATTTTGTGGTACACCACCTCGTCCCGTTGCCACAAAGCGACTGCCTTCACTGTCCGCACAGCCTGTAGCAATTTGCTGGGATGGATCGGTCACATTTACTGGTAGTTCGACTAAACCCGAATTTGGATCGATACCAATAGTATTAACTTGAACCGTGCCACTTACCCCAAATTGGGAACTGGCAGTAATGTCACTATCAGGAGTGAGTTGGTTGCGGAACTTCAGCCCAAAGATGCCTTGAGTGGTGATTTGGATGTTACCACCTCTGCCTTGTACTGCATTGGCAATAATGTCGCTGTTTTTTAAGCCGATGATGATGGGTGCATTAATGTTTATATTACCTCCATCACCATTACCGCCTGCTGTTGCTGCGATCGCGCTATTGTGATGCAGTAGCAATAAGTTCCCAACTTGTAAAGCGATATTACCTCCATTACCTGATTCTGTTTGTGCCTGAATACTTCCTTGACGGTCTAATCGGATGGTATTGGCTGCGATCTTGAGACTGCCACCATTGCCGCTACCTTGACTAGTGACACCGACTGTCCCGCCATCTGTCAGCGTTAGGCTCGGCGTGTTAATGCTCACATTACCTGCATTTGCCGTGAGTTTATCCGGTAGATGGAATCTCTGCCGGAGTAGTAGAGGTAGTAGAATGCTAGATGAGTTGATACTGCTGTTATTGCTTCGACTGCGACCGCTAATCTCGATCGATTCCGTGGCGTTAATGCTTATATCTCCCCCATTACCGGCAAAAAATGTAGTTGTCCCAATTGCTCCCCCATCCAGAATTTGCAATTTGGCGGTATCTAGGGTCAAAGTTTTGGCGTTTCCGGTCGCAAAAGTGATTGAGCTAATGTTGCTATATACTCCATCGGGGCCTTCTCCCATGACAGTGGTGTGATTGGTGCGAATCGTCACTTTACCACTGGAGCCACTGCCAAATGTAGCTGAAATCAGCGATCCACCATTTGACACCAGTAAACTATTGGCATTGACGGAGATATCGCCAGCGTTCCCAGAACCATAGCCAGAAGTAGAAAGGCTACTAACCTTTGGATTGATTGGTGACAAGCCAGACAGTTTAATCGCTGTTGCATCAACGTGGATATTGCCACTGGAAGCCACTCCAACTGAAATGCTATTCAACCCCCCTCCCTGCTGGAGGGTAAACTGGGGAGTAATTACACTGATGTTCCCACTAGCTGCGATACCCACAACTTCAGTACGCACCCCACTGCGAATTGTGCTATCAGCTGTTGTGCCAATCAAATCAATCGCCTCTGTAGCCTGAAGGCGAATGTCGCCGCCGGGGAGATTGCCTAAATTTCGCGCCAGCACCAGAGAGCCATCGGTGAATTGAATGTGTCGCCCCCGAATTTGAACGGAACCTGCATTCACCCCGCTTATATCTAATAGCGATCGCCCTGTAAGCTGAATATCACCAAACTTTTGCCCATCTTCATATCCCAAAGTATATCCCTGTGCAGTTGGGAGCAAACTAACCAATCCTGAACCACTCACACTGCCTAATTCTACTTGCCCTTGCTTGGCGGTCAGAGTTGCCCCATTCAGATTCAGATTGCCACCTACCAAAGCTAGGGTTTTTCCCGGCTGTACCCGCAATTCTGTCGCACTCGGATTTTGAGTCACAAGAGGCAGCCCACCGATATTAGTCAAGCGGTGTCCTGTACCTTGAACAGTGATTGATGCGGGATTATTACCCATTTGCAGTCCAATAGGAACATTGATACTTAATAAGGGGTTAGCTTGGGGATTAATAGCGTTAAATTCAGCACCATCACTAAATTTAATGCTCTGGGCAGTTGTCCCAATAAAGGAGCCGCCAATATTAAGTTGGGCATTTGCACCGAAAATTATCCCACTGGGATTAAGCAAAAATAAATTAGCGCTACCATTGGCTTTAATCAAACCATCAATGTTGGAAACACTCCCACCAGTGACGCGACTGAAGATATTTTGCACATCTGCGGCGTTGTTGAAGATTGCTGTGTTACCTGTGGGTATAGAGAAATTACTGAAACTGTGAAATAAATTCTTACCTTTTTGTATACCGTTAAGAATATTAAAATTATTACCACTTTGGTTGACAACGGTATTGGTAGTACCATCGGATGTCACCTGAGCGATCGCCCTTAGCATCATCCCTGGAGTTAATAACCCACTTGTCAATATAAATACAAAGGGTACGGCTTTCATTATTAAAGACTTCTTTTACTGATTTAAAATTAGAGTTCCCTAAATGATATGATTGATAACATCATTAACTTCTCGGAATCGCAGCACAGGTTAATGCTGGTTGCACCTGAGTAGCAGATTTATCTGCAAATATCTCGATTTTGCCATCAGCATTACGTCCCCAACCTGTAGCCTGGACAAGAACTGCATCTTTTGTGGGTATTTGGGCTATCACTTCGCTTCTTTTGCGGTATGCAGAGAGATCGCGAACATCATTCCAGGTTCGTAGGCCTAGCCCGTCGTAGACATCACTCGTCACCTGATTGGGATTTTGTGGCACACCACCCCGTCCCGTTGCCACAAAGCGGCTGCCTTCACTGCCTGCGCAGCCTGTAGCAATTTGCTGGGATGAATCGGTGACATTTGCAGGCAGTTCGACTAAACCCGAATTTGGATCGATACCGATAGTATTAACTTGAACCGTGCCACTTACCCCAAATTGGGAACTGGCAGTAATGTCACTATCAGAAGTGAGTTGGTTGCGGAACTTCAGCCCAAAGATGCCTTGAGTGGTGATTTGGATATTACCACCTCTGCCTCGTACTGCATTGGCAATAATGTCGCTGTTTTTCAAGCCGATGATGATAGGTGCATTGATATTTATATTACCTCCATTACCTGAACCGCCAGCTGTTGAGGTTATCTGGCTATTGTCTTGTAGAAGCAACAGGTTTTTAGCGGACAATTTAATATTGCCACCATTACCGGATTCTGTTTGTGCTTGAATAAACCCTTGATTCTTTAATTTGATGGCATCTGCACTGATATTAATATTGCCACTATTTCCACTGCCTTGACTGGTGACACTGACTGTCCCGCCATTCGTCAGCGTTAAGTTCGGTGTGGTAATGCTCAAAGTACCGGCATTCGCTGTTAATATATCTGGTAGACCAAATCGTTTCCGCAATGACGGATCGGGTCGGATGGTGGAGGCGTTAATGCTGCTATTAGTTGCCCGACCTTCACCACTGATGACGATCGCTTCAGTAGCATTGATCCTCAAATCTCCCCCATTACCTGCAAAAAATGAGGTAGTGGCAACTGCCCCCCCATCCAAAATTTGCAATTTCGCAGTATTCAGGGTCAATGTTTTGGCACTTCCGGTTGCAAATGTAGTTGAGCTAATGTTGCTGTAAAGTCCAGAAGGACTTTCTCCC
This sequence comes from Nostoc sp. DSM 114160, assembly GCF_053470305.1. Taxonomy (NCBI): domain Bacteria; kingdom Bacillati; phylum Cyanobacteriota; class Cyanophyceae; order Nostocales; family Nostocaceae; genus Nostoc; species Nostoc sp. DSM 114160. Next base: position 1,870,237 of record NZ_JBPFGO010000001.1, read on the forward strand.
ATCACCGTGGTATTGTTATTGCGAATCGTCACTTTACCGCTAGAACCACTGCCAAAGGTAGCCGAAGATAGTGAGGCACCGCTTGATACTAGTAGACTATTACCATTGACGAAAACATCACCAGCATTCCCAGTGCTTAGTGTAGTAGTGTTTAGCGTGGTGACGTTAGCAGGATTATTGGGTGAAAAGCCAGACAGTTCAATGGCGGTTGCATCAATGTAAATATTGCCACTGGGAGCTGCTCCAAGAGTTGTGCTATTCAACCCCGCTCCCGACTTGATAGTGAAGTTGGGAGTAATAACGCTGATATTCCCGCTAGCTCCCATACCCAAAGCATCACTACGCACTCCGCTCTGAATTGTGCCATCGGCTGTTTTGGCAATTAGATTAATGGACTCTGTAGCCTGAAGGCGAATGTCACCACCGGGGAGATTGCCAAAATTTTGCGCCAGTACCAGAGAGCCATCGGTGAATTGAATTTGCCTACCCTGAATTTGAACGGAACCTGCATTCACGCCGCTGATATCTAATAGCGATCGCTGTGCCAGTTGAATATCGCCAAAGCTTTGTACATTCCCATATCCCAGTGTATAGCCCTGTGTGGTTGGTATCAGGTTTACCAATGCTGTACCGCTTACACTACCCAATTCAACTCGTCCTCTTTCAGCGATTAGGTTTGCCCCATTTAGATGTATGTCGCCACCCACAAAGGCTAGGGTGTTTCCCGGCTGTACCCGCAGTTTTGTAGAACTGGGAATCTGAGTCGGGGGAAGCAGAGTCAGTCCACTGATATTCCTCAAAGTATGTCCTGTACCTTGAATGTTTATGGGTGCGGGATTGTTACCCAGTTGCAAGCCAATGGGAACATTGATACTCAACAATGGGGCAGATTCAGAATTAATTGCGCTAAACTCAGCACCATCGGCAAATTTAATACTGCTGGCAGTGGTACCAATAAACGAACCCCCAATGTTTAGTTGGGCATTAGCTCCAAAGATGATCCCACTAGGGTTGATCAAGAACAGACTAACGGGGTTGTTGCCGTTAATCGTCTGAATCAAGCCATCAATGTTAGAAATACTACCGCCAGTAACACGGCTGAAGATGGTAGAAATGTTGGGCGTGTTTACTAAATCAAAAGTAGCCGAACCGCCAGTGGGAACCGAAAACTGCTGAAAACTGTGAAATAAGTTACTGTTGGCGGCACTACCATTAGTAATGGTGAAGTTATTACCGCTTTGGGAAACAGTAGTATTAAGGGTGCCATCAGGAGTTAGCTGGGCACTCACAGAGGTACACCAAAGGAGCATCCCACCTGTCAGCATTATATCGATCAAACCCCAGCAAACAGAGAGTGCTTTCATCGCTCACTTTCTATTAATAATATATAGAGTTCCCTAAACGGCATTGTGTTTGAACAACATCAACAGTTTTAGTTGTCATCTTGGTGTGGCTTTCTAAAAACGAAATTTGCCGCAGGCATTGCAATGGCTGGAACTTCAGTTTGTGCCCCACAGGTTAAATATGGTTGTACATGGGTTGGTTGAGCCGCAATTAACTCAATTTTGCCCTGGGTGTTCCGATGCCAGGAAGTAGCTTGGACAAGAACCTTTGAAGATTCAGGTATTTGTGCTGTGACTTCCCCAGTTTTGCGATATTCAGAGATATCGCGGACATCAGACCCAAGTGCTTAGGCGTAGCCCGTCGTAGACATCGCTTGTCACATCTTGATTGGGATTTTGCGGCACACCACCCCGTCCCGTTGCCACAAATCGACTGCCTTGGTTTGCAGAACAACCACTGGCTATTTGTTGCGATGGATCGGTTACATTGGTTGGTAATTGAACTAACCCAGAGTTTGGATCGACACCAAAATTATTGATTTGAACGGTACCGCTAACCCCAAATTGAGAACTAGCGGTAATGTCATTTTCGGGAGTGAGTTGGGGACGGAACTTGAGTCCGATAATCCCTTGGGTTGCGATTTGAATATTGCCACCCTTTCCTTTCACAGCATTGGCAATAATGTCACTATTTTCTAAACCCACAATGTTGGGAGCATTAATCGCAATATTGCCACCATTACCACTGCTACCTGCTTCTGCACTGATAAAGCTGCCATGACGCATCAGTAGTAGATCCCGCAGTTGTAAATTAGTGTTACCACCACCGCCTGCTTTTGTGGATGCTGAAATACTGGCTCCATTGTCGAGTCGTAAAGTGTTCGCCTGAATGTTTAAAGTACCAGCTTTACCGGAGCCAAGGTTTTGGACAAAAACTGTTGCACCATTACTGATATTAAGAAGTGGGGTGTTAATCGTGCTGTTACCTGAAGTAGCGCTGGAAACTCCAAAAACAGGACGAACAGCAGTACCAATATAGCTGGAATTTGCTGCATCTTTGACACCATTCACATCAATCGATTCAGCCGCATTGATAGTCAGTGAACCCGCATTTCCTAAAACGATGCTAGAAGCTGACACTCTGCCGCCAGCTTGAACCGACAGCTTGCGGGTATCGATTTTCAAATCCCCTGCATTACCAAACCCGAATGTGGCAGTAGACAACAGACTAAAATAAAAACCCTTTGGCGCTCCCTCATTTGTCACCTGAATTGTATCTGCCTTGACGATCAGATCGCCGCCATTTCCTGAAGCGTAGGGTCTTGCTGCTATATTGCCGCCAGCTAAAATAGACAGGTTTTGAGTGGAGATGTTAACATTTCCACCTTTTCCAGCCCCATAGGAAGCAGCTAATATCTGGCTGACTGCTCGAAAAGGAGAAGGATCGCCAAATGCAAAACCATTCACCCGCATTTCATTAGTATTTATTGCAATATTGCCACCCGGTGCTGTGCTAAAGGTACGGTTTAAGATATACCCACCCCCGTCAATATTCAACTGTGGGGTGGTAATGATAATATTCCCTGCTGCACCTGGGGATATAGTTTCATTAATTAAACTGCTGGAACTTTTAAAATCAGGAGACTTGCCGATAATCTGGAGGGACTCTGTGGCATTGATTGCAATATCACCAGCAGTTTGATTGCTGCGATTTTGCACTAATATCAGCGAACCATCTCGGATGCTGACCTGTTTACCCTGAATTTGGATGGCTCCTCCCCTTTGCCCACTGAGGTCGCGTGTAGATGCTAAAGCTCGTTGAGTTATCTGAATATCGCCAAAACTCGCAGCATTTGGATAACTCAGTGCAAATCCTTCGGGGATGGAATTGAGGGCAACGCTTCCGTTAGTGATGCTACCTAATTCTATTTGCCCTCCTGGTGCGGAGAGCAATCCTCCATCTAAGGCAACATTCCCACCCAGCAATGCCAGTGTCTTTCCAGATTGCAACTGTAATCCTCTAGTACCGAGGTTTAATCCAGAAACCTGAAGTGAGTCGCCTAATTGGGCATTGTGTCCCGATCCTTGGACGGTAATGGCTCCTGGATTACTACCAAATTGTAAGCCAACTGGCGCATTGATCGTCAACAAAGGGGCTGGTGTCGTGTTGGTAGCACTAAACTCCACCCCGTCAGAGAACTTAATGCTGGTTGCAGTTGTACCAACAAACGATCCACCAATATTCAGTTGGGCATTGGCCCCAAACAAAATACCCGCAGGATTGAGCAGGAATAAATTGGCGCTACCGTTGGCACGGATTAATCCATCGATATTAGACGCACTACCACCTGTGACACGACTGAAGATATTTTGCACATCTGCGGCATTATTGAAGAAAGCCGAGCCGTTGGTAGGAATTGAGAATTGGCTGAAGCTGTGGAAGAGGTTGTTGCCAACTCGATTCCCGTTGTTGATGGTGAAGTTATTGCCACTTTGAGAGACAGTGGTGTTGAAGGTGCCATCAAGAGTTACTTGAGCGATCGCAAAGCCGCACCGAAGTGGCATTACTATTAATGGTACTATTCCACTACATAGAACTAACCAAAGAGGGGTCGTACTCATCACCAAGCCTTTATTGATACTTTGTATTTTAAAATACCCAAAAAAGCTCTACAAAGTACAATTAAAAACTTGATTAGCAGTCAGTTTTAAATCTGGAAAAGTAGGGGATATAATATGTTCCGAATTCCTAAATTGCGCTACTTGATATTCTTCATCAACGAGATGATAAATAGAAATGGTCGGCTGTTTAGGATTACCGATAAATTTTCTGGCTCCGAAAGCTGCATAATCAACAATCCAATATTCGGGAATCTTCATGACTTCATAATTCCCTAATTTGGTGTAATAATCGTCTTCCCAGTTTGTACTCACTACCTCGATAATTAAAGGAATTGATTGGCTTTGAGTCACGGTAGATTCTTTTTCCCACAATTCCTCGTTATGTAAATTAGCATCGTTGATTAAAACTACATCCGGTAAGTAACCAGATGATTTCCTTGGTGGTTTTACTAATGCTGTTTTGGGAATAAAATATGGTAATTGCAAGCGTTTATATTCAACGGTAATTTCTCCTGCTAAAAATCCCGTAACTTTCTCATGTTTTCCGCTTGGCTGAGACATTTCAACAATTATCCCATCGTGTAACTCATAACGCTTTCCAGCATTTTCTGGCAGCCATTCGATAAATTCTTCAAAGGTAAATAGTTGAGTTAAAGCTTGAGCCATATCAAAACCTCCGCTTTGACTTTAGCATTTTCAACATCGAGGCTGATTATTAGTTTGGCATTGCAGTGCAGGTTAAAGATGGTTGTACATGGGTTGGTTGAGCCGCAATTAATTCAATTTTGCCCTGGGCGTTGCGATACCAGACCAAGCCTTTATTTATACCTTGTATTTTAGGTTGCCCAAAACAGTATAGTTTTGAAACGCTCGCTTCAAAACGGGGAATAACGCAGTGAAAAGTACAAGCCATTTTCTTGGAGCGATCGCCTTTCCCCGTCCACTGAAATCAAAGGAATGCCCCAATCTATGCGGGCCAAGAAGTCATCACCCTGTTTCCATAACAGCCCCAACCCAGTACTAACAAGCGTACTCGGTGATGGATTTTCGCCTTTGGTATTCCAGCCTTTACCTACATCAATGAAGGGTGTCAGTTGCAGCACTCCGCCAATTTTGGCAGCGCGGACAATTGGGACTCGAAATTCCGCCGAAAATAACAAGCCATTATCTGTGAGTAATGCATCTTGGCGATAGCCCCGTACACTTAGCTGTCCACCTAGACCAAATTGCTCTAAAGGCACTAAGGAATCTGTTGCCAATTGGAAATCGCCCCTAGCTAAAAATAGAGTATCTGGTGCTAATTGCTGTACCCACTGCGCCTGTCCTCGCCAGGCGAAAAAGCGGCTATCTGGTTCATTCTCACTGATATTTGCATCGAACCAATCTACACCAAAACTCAATTGCGATCGCGCCGCAAAAACATACTGGTTGCTTCGCTGAGTATATTCTTGAAAAAAGCGCAGGGCAGAAATATTGGTTTTTCCGTTCGCATCTGCACCTGGGGAGAGGCGAAACGGCCCAATGTTATCAATACCCAACTCAGTTTGACTTTCCTGGCGCGAGAACGATAGCCCGACTGCCAACTCTTGGGTTGGTTTTTGGATCAGTGGTTGCCGATAGCCCAATTCGTAAGAGCGGGTATTTGACTGAATATCAAGGACACTGAATGGTTTTTCAATCACACGGTTCCATCCCTGGCTAAAACCGAAGGATACAGTGCCATTGTGGGCATTAATCGGCAGCGTGTAGTTGAGATCAATTGTATTACTGCCATCGGTATTGGCGTATCCCACACTCAGGGTATCGCCTAAGCCCAATAAATTGGCTTCTTGCAGATCCACTCCCCGGCGAAAACTGCCGACACTTGGCGATCGCCCATTATCCAGGCTTGCTGCCAGTTTAAAAGTTTCTGCTTCTTTAACCTCCACTTGCAACACATTGGTTCCCGGTTGCACGCCTGTCTGCAACTCGGCTGACAGGTTTTGAATCCGCGGATCGAGACGGAGTAGTTGCAGCTTTTCTATTAAGTGCGGTACATTTAAGGGTTTTCCCGCACCAAGTTTGATGCGATCGCGAATGTATTGAGTGTGTAATCGCCTATTACCGACAATCTTAATTTCTTGCAAACTACCCTCAATCACCTGAATTTTGATTGTTCCAGCTTCTATTGTCTGCGGTGCAATCAATGCGCCTGTGGTGACATAGCCGTTATCAGTGTAGAGTTTGGTGATGGCATCTTTAACTTGCAACAACTCTGAAAATGTCAGTTCCCGTCCCACAAAGGGATTTGTGACAGCGGCAAATTGTTCTGCTTTAAAAACTGTACTGCCCAAAACTTCAATGCGATCGACCCGAAATTTGGTATTAGGGTCATTCTGCTCCAGAATCGGCTGATTCGGTAGTTTTAGGGATGGAAGCAATTGATTTTCGTCTGGTGGCTTGGGTAGTACATCCGAGGGTAACGGAGTCTCAGGAAGATCGTCTAACTGACCCTGCGGGTAACGTCTGAGGTTCAGGAGTTTGGGCGATTGCATCCTGATAGTTACACAATATTGCGGCGATCGCAAAGCTGAGTGTTATAAATCCAGCAAAAATCCTCAGTTCGCCCACGAACTTGCTTACCTTTGGCTGATTTATAACCAAGGTTTTTTTAATCATTATTTGTAATTAAATAAATTAGGGATTAAATTCTTAATACTTTGGAAAGTATAAGTAAATAAGTGGTAAGTACTATATCTAACTTAAAAATTTTCCGAAAAGATCAGTAATATTACTAATTGTCAAAAAATAGTTCAGGAGGAGAGCCAGATACAATAAGGGTATTTTGCGCGAAAAAATGGATAAATTACTGCTTAAAAACAGCCACAAAATTTGAAATTTGGTGGTTTACAAAACACTTGCAGACTCACTACCGCTATAAGTAAGCAAGTTAGTAAGAACATCTTGATGCTGAATTCTACCTTTTATTCAATTAATTTGATATTTTTAATTATGCAAGTGTATCAAAATGATTGCACAATGTCCAAAGCAAAAGTCAGAGCGAAGATTTCCTCGGCTCTGAACTTTGTAAGAGAGTATTCTGATTTAAATTCCCTAACTTTACTTATAGGGATTCACTGTTAGCTGATAACTGTTAAGCATCATATTTCACTGACAAATTAAAATGTACTTATCCTGTTTCACTTTTGTGCAGTTTGATTCATGAGCTTTCAGAGGCTTTTTCATCTTTAGGATAAAGAGAGCGAATTAACTCCCGAATTACATCAGTTGCTGGTCTGCCAGTGGTTGAACAGTATTGTTCAAGCTTCTGTGCCTCGCCTGATGTGAGATTGATTGTAAGTCGTTTAACAGCCCATTTTTTATTCATGAACTAGACAAGGTATGTTTTTGAAACTACTTCTCTAATATCAATCATCTAAACTGCTCTTACAATGGTATAAGTAATGACATTTAGTTCAAGTAATCATGAAGTTAAATAGGATATTTTTCCCAGCAATAGCGAAAATATGAAGTATGTTCTAGATTATAAAGTTAAGCTACTTTCTAAGCAGTAATTATAAATAGGATGTAAAAATAATATTAAATAGATGAATACAAAATAAGTATTCTCACAGAACGTTGAAACGCAGAGGGACACAGAGTATAGCGCAAAGGAGCGCAAAGTAAGTTTTGAGTCTATTCGCTACGAAATCAGCGTTAGCTGTGCTTAGTTGGTTTTAATTGTTAACATTGATTCTGACTTTTGTTAGCGGATAGCTAAGGTTTAGCCCATTCTGACTTCTGAATTCTTCTTCAATAAGTCATGTGTTAATAATGTATCGGCAGCAGATTTAATTACATCAAATGACATTCCCGACTTTTCTGCAATATCTAATAAAGTATGCTGACCGTCAGATAAATTTAAAACCCATAGGATTGCCATTTCATTTAGCCCGCTATCTTTGTTACCACCAACTGCCCGATATATTCCTCTTTTACCTAACTGTGGCTCACATTTAGGATTTTGGTTGTAGTAGATTTCGTTGTTGTTGAGGATATGCAACATCGAATGACATTGAAAGAATGACTCGGCTAGATATTGGGGTTGAACGAAATTTAAATTGTCTGCTGAGGTATGGTATTCAGGAAAACTACCATGAGGCGATCGCATGAAGCAACCTACAGCTAAATTAAATCCAGGCGAGCAATATTGTCGCTCATCATAACCATAGGGGAAGAAATCTATAATTTTGTGATCTTGTTTGGAATTTTTGAGTACATAAGCAGCAACTTTATCGATTTCAGTGTTACCTCTACGGCTTTTTTTGTAAGTAAAGTTGCCTGCATCTCCTAAACAAGTTAATACCAAACCATGTTTAATGTTATTGACTTGAGCTTCATTGAGAGCCAACCATGTAATTGAGCCAATGGTTCCGGGAATCCAAAGAAATCTATAGGAATATCTTGGTGTAGTTTGACTTAAATATCTAGCCAGAAAAGTAGCGATCGCAATTCCCGAAAGATTATCATTACACAGTGAAGGATGACAGGCATGGCAAGAAATTAAAATTTCATCAGTACTGTCTCCTGGAATATAGTACTCCCCATAAGTCAGATAACCAGATTGCAAAGAAGAATCAATACATACTTCGTATTCTTCATCTTCTAGTTGCAAATACTGATTATGAGTCAGGCAAAAACCCCAACTTTCCTTGTAATATGAAGTTCGGTAAGGAATCCAATTAGGATAATCAACAAGTGTAAATAGATGTGATTTAAGTTCTGGAAGAGATATTTTTTGATGTATAGGAATACTATAGTTAACAACGTGCAAATTTGAATTAGTAAAATCTACAATCTTTTCACCTTGAGAGTTTTTAATATAGGCATCTTTAATATTCCACTCATTAGGAACTGTCCAATCAAATACTTCTGTTCCGGTTGGCACTTCATGAACTGACAAAGGAATATACTGCTGGAGAATTTTTAAAGTTTCTCTAAAACCATTACCTGTAATACTACGGCAAATGGGATATAAATCAGAAATTAGTTGGTAAATTTCTAGACTAATATCCTTTAAGTTCAAAGAATTTTTTAGCTCGACTAAATTAATATTCTGAATATCTGCAACCATAAATAGAATCCTTACTAACTTGTGTATCTAATCTTTTATCCTGAAATCAAGGGGTATCTTTATGTCTACACATAGTATCAATTGAGTTAGGGTTTAAATTTTCAACTCAAACTGTCTTTAATTTTGAATACTTTGACAAGCTCAGTACAAGTTTTGAATTTTGAATTTTTAATGATGTTTTGTATACCAATTTACAGTCAATTCCAAGCCCTTATTTAGAGGAATTGAAGGTTGCCAACCGAGTTTATCGTATGTATAAGTCGTATCAGCTACTCTTATTCTTTCCATCGGCCGCTCAGGTAAAGCACCAAATAGAGGCTGGATTTGAGGGTTAACCAGATTAATAAGCTGGGACACAACTGCATGAATGGGTACTAGTTCTCCCGAACCTAAGTCGAATGTACAACCCTCTATACTAGGAACTTGTGTTGCAGCCAGAAGTCCTGCAATTACGTCATCGATATAAATCCAATCAACTTGACGCTTTCCACTACTAAGTTTTGGAGCTTGCCCTTGCAACAAGGAAAGAATAACAGAAGGAATGATTTTATACACATTTTGTCCTGGCCCATAGGTCATAAAGGGTCTAACAAGAACTACAGGTGTCTGATAGAGTCGATGGAACATCCGACCATAAGTACTGCTAGCAAATTTCGCAATAGCGTAAGGAGAAGAAGGAACTACTTCAGGACGATCTTGTTCTGGTTCCTCTAAAGAAGCTATTAACACAATGCGACTACAACCAATTTCGGCAGCTACCGTCAATAAGTTAATAGTACTAGTCAGTAAACTGTGAAAGGTAGGCAATATGAACTCTAGATTCGGAACTGCTGTTACAAGACCGGATAAATGGAAGATGAGGGTCAGGTTTAATGCTGTGGAAAAGATTGTGAACAAACTTAATGTCTTCCATGTCACCCTGCCACCATCGCAAGCTGCGGATATCAGAAGGATGAAAACTGCGAGAAACAGCATGTACTTCTGCACCATCGTGGCATAAATGACGGACTAAATGAGATCCTAGAAATCCGCTAGCACCTGTAATTAGTATTGTTTGTCCAGACAATTTTTCAACAGAGTTCACCATTTATACAGACTGGAGTTGGGAAAACAAAAGTTATTCTACAAGAGATTGTTTGTTGTAGACAACAACAATGTGTCAGTAATCGGATAGAAGTCAGTGCCTCGTAAGAAGTCGCCTAAAGAAGTTCCTGTACAAGCTGAATCAATATTTGGCGCACCCTTTTGAGCTATGACATCATCAAAATGTACAGTTCTAAAGTCAATACTAAAACGGGTATATCCTGATGTGTTGGGAATAGTGGAGTGCATCTGCGCTCCTGAAAAGAGAATCATGCCACCGACTTGTGTAATTAACCGCAATTGCGGCTCCATTTCTAAAGTTTCTTCCGCATGGGGTTGCTTGCGCGTATCTGTTTGAATGTGCTGTGCCGCATTTTTGCGACTTTCTTTAATCCACTGAGCGTAGTTATAATCTCTTGAGGTATTCTTAACTGGTTGACTCCAGTAGCGCGGATGGAATGCCATTGCATTCTCTGGGGTAATATCATAGACGGGAATCCACCAGTTGATCTGGCACTGAGGAGCAGAGTACCAGGTGTCACGATGAGGATGGAAAGCGTAAGCAATGCCAGCAGTCAGATAGCGATCGCTGGTTGCTGTTCTCAGGCGAGGTACATCGAAATACGTTTTGTTCAAGTCACATCCACTTTCTTTCAAGATGCCTTGAATAAGTTGTTTAGATTCAGGGTGATGGATAAAAGCTGGCTTGAGTTGTGCTAAAATATCAACGTATTTCTCTACAGGCAAGCTATGTTGTGCTTCTCTGGGATCTAAAGGGGCAAATGCTTCTTCAACCATGCCACGAGCAAAATCACATAGAGCGATCGCACTGGCGCAAGGAGAAAAGACAAACATTTGTCCATTATAAAGATGCTTGCGTCTGATTTCATCACTAAAAATCGAATCAAAATAAATTGTACTCACTTCGCCCTCATTTGCTGTAACAAAGTTTGAACACAGTGTTAAGTATGAAAATCAAAATTTTTCAAATTTTGATTTTCTGTCTCTCTGTGCCTCTGTGCGTTCCTAATCCTATATTTACTCAGCAAGTATATATTTTTAAATTGCTCTTAAAAGTCTTACATTACCGTAGGCGTTACAATTTCTTTCGATTCAAATAAACTCCAAGCCCGATCTTTATCAGAAATTTCAGTCACAGATAGAGGCCATTCAATACCAAAAGCTGGGTCATCATAGCGATACCCGCCAGCATATTCTGGTGCATAAAAGTCACCCATTTGATACATCACCTCCGTCTCATCGCTGAGAGTTTGAAAACCGTGAGCACACCTATCTGGGATATAGAGAGCAAGACGATTTTCAGCAGTTAACTCTATACCAATATGAGATAAATAGCTAGGAGAATCTGGACGCAAATCGATAATTACATCATAAATAGCTCCCCTGATACAACGCACCAATTTTGTTTCCTGAGAAGGAGGCATTTGATAATGCATACCCCGCAATGTTCCTTTTTTATAGTTAAAAGATAAATTGCATTGGGCAATAGTAGGTTTTAAGCCACGATCTTGAAATTCCTGAGTACAGAAACTCCGAGCAAAAAAGCCCCGAATATCTTGGTGCAGTTCTAAATCAACAATAAATGCTTCTTTTATTTTAGTTTCAGTAAAGATCATAAATATTACAAATTATGAAAAGAAATTAAAATTCTTTCTAATTTTTTAGAAAAACATTTTTCGACAGTAAAATGCTTCAGCATATTTACTCGGTGAATTGGATTCAATCCCACGAATTCTGAGAATTGCACGAAAAGTCTCTTCTGTAAACCACTGCTTATTATTTTGGGTAGCAAACGCATCCAAAATATATTGAATTTTTCGATGGCAGAGTGTTTCATTTAAATGAACAAAGAAATTAGGAATACCCAAATCACCATCATATTTGGGTATTTCATATTCTAGAATTAAATGATTTCTAAAAGTATTCCAAGTCAAGTCAGAAATTAAGCGGTGATCTTGGTGGCGATCGTCTCGATGATGAGTAAAGATGATATCTGGTGAAAATTCTTGCTTCAACTGTTCAAAACATTCCTTTACCTCTATTCCTGCAAAAGGCAGAAAGCCATCTCGAAAATTTTTAATGATAATTTTCTTGATTGGGATTTCTTTTAAGAATAGATTAGCGCTTGCAGTTGCTTCTTCTGCTCTTTGTTCATTAGAACTAAAGACAACCCAATAGATAATAACATCTTGATAACTCTCTATCAGCTTTAAGATTGTGCCTCCACAACCAATCTCGATATCATCACAATGAGAACCGAGACAAAGAATTTTGTACTCAGATTCTTCTGTCTTATTCAACCTCAGTTGGATCATATATGGTCGACTTGTACTTGTTGATCTCCCCAAACTTCCCAAGGTCTTCTACCTTGAGCATACATATCATCCAACTGTTGTTTCTCTTTAAACGTATCCATTACTCCGAAAAAGCCAGTGTATTTATATGCAAAAAGTTCTTCTTTAGCAATCAATCTTTGAAAAGGCTCAAGGACAAGTTCTTCACCATAATTTATGTAGTTAAAAATCTCTTTTTTAAAGATAAAATATCCTCCATTAATCCAAATATCACATTGCTTTACATCTTGGATATTTTTTACCAAACCATCTTCTTGCATATCAACTAAGTGGAAAGTTTGGCTTGGGTCTGACACACAAAAAACTACCGATTTTATCACGCTGATAAAAATTATTGATATACGTTGGTAAATGTAAGTCTGTCAAACCATCACTGTAGTTAGCTAAAAATACTTCTTCTCCTTCTAGATACTTTTCTACTGCTTTGAATCTTTGACCAATGTTGGCAGTTAACCCTGTATCTACAAATGTGATATTCCAATCTTGAATATCTCGATTAAACAACTCAATTTTGCTTCCATTGGAAAGGCTAAAGTTATTAGAAAGCCATTCATTGTAATTCAAAAAATAGCTTTTAATTAGGTCAGACTTGTAACCAAGACATAAAATAAAATCCTTGTGCCCATAGTGAGCATAATATTTCATGACATGCCATAATATTGGCCGATAACCAATATTCACCATTGGCTTAGGAATACTTTCTGAATATTCTCTCATTCTGGCTCCTAAACCACCGCAAAATAAAACTACTTTCATGTCACTTACCCCTTTTTGACGAGCAAAAATATTAAATACTTAAGAGTAGACATTAACTTCCGGAATTGGTACAACAAATTGACCTCCCCAATCCCGAATGTAAGCCATTTGTGTCATAATTTCATTTTTCAGATTCCAGGGCAAAATTAGTATATAGTCAGGCTTGGTTTCGGCAATTTTGTCTGGATGAAAAATCGGAATATGAGTGCCTGGTAAAAATTGACCCTGTTTATAAGGATTGCGGTCTACTGTATAGTCAAGGAAATCTGTACGGATACCGCAATAGTTTAAGAGAGTATTTCCCTTACCTGGAGCACCGTAACCAACAATCCATTTTCCCTTTCGTTTAACTTCGATCAAAAAATCTAATAAGTTGCGTTTAGTTTCTTTAACTTTTTCTCCAAAGGAAAAATAGTATTCTAATTGCGTAAAACCAGCCGCTTCTTCTCGATTTTTCAGTTCTGATACTTGCTGAGTAACGGGTTTAGAAGAGTCTTCATTGTGGCGGGCATAAATTCTCAAAGAACCACCATGAGTAGTTAATTCTTCTACATCAAAAATTGTCAAACCGTGAGCAGCAAAAATCTTGTCTACGGTAAGAAAAGAAAAATAAGAGAAATGCTCGTGGTAAATAGTATCAAACTGATTTTCCTCGATTAACCGCATCAGGTGGGGAAACTCCATAGTAATTACACCATGCGGTTTGAGGATAATTTTCATCCCTTTGACAAAATCATTGAGATATGGTGTATGAGCAAGGACATTATTTCCGAGTAATAAATCTGCTTGTTTGCCCTTAGCGACTTGTTCTTTTGCTGTCTCCTGTCCAAAAAATTTGACAACTGTAGGAATACCTTTTTGAATTGCTACCTCAGCAACATTTGCTGCTGGTTCTATTCCCAGCGCCGGGATGTTTTTGGCAACAAAGTATTGCAGTAAGTAGCCATCATTGCTAGCAATTTCTATGACCTGACTTTCCTGGTTTAATTGGAAACGTTCTACTACTAAATCAACGTATTGTTTGGCGTGTTGTAACCAGCTATCAGAGTAGGAAGAGAAGTAAGCGTAGTCACTAAAAATATTTTCTGGACTAATGTATTCTTGGAGTTGAACTAAAAAACACTTCTCACAAACATAGACATGCAGAGGATAAAATGGCTCTACTTCATTGAGTTGTTTGAGACTACGATAACTTTCGCAGGGAGGAGACATACCTAAATCTACGAAGGTATGGTGTAAGCCTGTCCCACAGAATAGACAGTTACCAGTTATTAATTGATTATTTGTTGGCTGAAGTAAATTCATAACTTATTATATGAAATTTTTAAACAGTCTGCCAAAAGAAATCTCGATCGATTTGCTGAGTGCGAATGAGGTATTCTAATTGTTTCAGGCGAGTAAAGCCTCTAGACTCAAATGTTCCTCTATCCATATCAATTTGCTGGAAGACATTATATAGTTGTTGGGCACCGCGATGGGCATCCCATTCACATTTGAATCCTGGTAAATTTTCGTTAATTTTATTAAATAAAACCCGGTAGCTGCGGTTATCAGGATCGTGTTTACCAAAGCTCAATTGACAATCTGTAAAGACATCTGCAACTATTTGAGCAATTTGTTTGACTTGATAGTTGCTATTTGTATCGCCGACATTGAAAATTTGATTGTGAATTAGATCGCGCGGAGCTTCTAAGGTACAGATAATTGCTTTGCAGATATCCAATAAATGCACTAAGGGACGCCAAGGTGTACCGTCGCTATTCATCTTGATTTCTTTAATTGTCCATGCCCAACCGGCTAGATTGTTTAAGACAATATCAAAGCGCATTCTGGGAGAAGCGCCATAGGCTGTAGCATTTCGGAGAAAAGTGGGAGAAAAGCCATCATCAGCAAGGAGTTTCACATCCTGTTCGACAAGTGCTTTGCATTTGGCATAAGCTGTTTGGGGATTGATGGCGGACTCTTCGCTAACGTAGTCTTCAGTGGCAAAACCATAGACACTGCATGATGAAGTATAGACAAAGCGTTGGATTCCGGCTGCTTTCGCCAGTTTCGCTATATGTACTGAGCCTTTGTGGTTGATATCGTAGGTGATATCAGGGGCTAACTGACCTAAAGGATCGTTAGAGAGTTCTGCCATGTGAACTATTGCTTCTACGCCTTGTAGGTCTTCTATTGTAATGTGGCGGATGTCTTTGTTGAGGGTTTTGGCAGTTACCTTGGTGCCGTTATATAGCCAACCTACTTTATAAAAGCCAGTATCTAAACCAATAACTTCATGACCTTGTTGGATCAAGAGGGGAGCTAATAATGAGCCGATATAACCTTCAGTTCCAGTTACAAGTATTTTCATATCCTATAGTGCGATCGCAGTTTGTGGGGGTTTTAATTCAGTAGGAATATTGTCTATAGGTGCTAATAGCAACTTAGCAATGATTGCTTCGCGTAGGGGAGCGGCTTCATCTTGAGTCAACAAAGCGAATAACTTTGCTACTGCTTGTGGGGAGCGATCTATTTTGAGGGACTCTTGCAGTATAGACAAAGCTCCGGCGATATTGCCCACCTGGAGAGGAATTGCTGCTCGTGTCAGACAATAGTTGAAATTTTGGCTGCGAGCTTGGGCGGTAATCTTGGCGCGCTGCTCAATGGGAAAATAGGTATCAGAAATTTCAATCGCATGGCGGATAGCTTTTGGCATCTTTCCAGAAAGCCAATTTGCAGATGTCAATTTTTGGGTATGTTCGCGATAACGTGCCAAAATGCCTGGTTCGTACCACCAATCGTAATTAGCAGCATAGCGTTTAAATATTTCCCAGTCAGAAATTTCAGTTAAGTGCGGGTAATGCCCTCCTAACTGTTCGTAAGCGGTTCGACGAATGACTATTGCAGGTATGGTTACTAGACCACAGACACCAATCTGGGACAGCCAATTTGTCATGATGCCTCTGTGTTCTCCATACACCGAAACTACTTCTCCTGTGTTGATCGTTGCTCCTTTTTCGTTCATATATTCAAAACCGGTACAACCAACCCCAACTGTATCTGGGCAAGTTGCCAGACTTTGCTGGAGGCGTTCATAAAAACCTGGAAGTACACAGTCATCATCATGGAGAACATGCACCCACTGACCGCGACTTAGGGCAATCCCGGCGTTATAATTTCTCGCTCCACCAATATTTTCTTGATTGCGGTAGTAGCGGATTACTCCTCCCCCAATACTATTTACTAGATCGAACAACGGTGTTGTACTGGCATTATCCATTACCAGAATTTCCATCTGCTCTGCCCCAGGCCATTGCACTAAGACGCTAGCCAGACATTCCAGGAGATAATCGGTGCGGTTATATACCGGAATCACTACAGTCCAAAATGGTCGAGGTTTGTCTGGGGTCTGTTACAGGTGGAATTGCTGGAAACTGATAGTCGCCAACAGTAACCTCACTTTGAGGAATCGGGGGAGTAACGAGGATTTCTGGAGTGATGGCAGCATCAAAGTAAGCAGATACGGCTTTGGCATAGTGAGGATTGAGTAAAGTTAATGCCTGACGATACACAGAAATCGCCTCTGCTCTCTTGTTTTGAGCTTGGTAAACCTGACTCAAACGAATGTAGATGTTCCAGTTTAAGGGATTGAGTTTTAGGGCTTGGCGATATGAGGCGATCGCTTCTGACCATTCAGCTTCTTCTTGCAGGATGTTGCCTAAGCTATAATATGTCTCTGGCGAATTTGGGTCAAGAGCGATCGCTTGACGATAATAATTAATTGCTTTCTTCAAATCCCCTGCGATCGTGCAAGAATGTGCAAATTTCTGATTCAAATCCGCGTAGTCTGCTTGTTGAGCTTTTGATAGTTTCCCTTGGGCGTTTAGGGCGTTGCCTAAGTTGACTTCTGCTTCGGCAAAGTTGGGTTGAAGTTCTAAGGCTTTTTGATAACAAGTAACTGCTTCCTCAAACTTACCTTGTTGTTCTAAAGTATAACCCAAGTTATTATGTCTTGCTACTAGCTTGGACTCTAGGTCTATTACATCAGGCAGAGAAGCAAAATCGAAATACAAGAGAAACTTTTGGTAAGGAATATTTTGAAAATTTTTATTTTCTTGCTTAAATTTTGGAGATAATAAAATTAATTCTTTATCTCTATTTCTTTTCTCCATATCGTTCAGTTTTTCTAAAAGCTCACCATCTAATTCTCTGCCGCCATTTCTCGAAAATGCGTTCTTCTTTAACCAATGTGTGTGCCAGAAAATAAAGCCTAAATAATAAGGTGTGATGCCTTGAAATTGAATTGCTTCACAGAATGGAATTTTGGCATTTTTATCGAAAATATTTTGTGGTGAAACTGTCCAATATGCCACATCTCCATCACCAGAAGCAACACATTTTAAATTTGTGTAGTAGTTGGGATCGTTTGGACGTTGATATAAATTTACTCCTGAAAAAAATAAGGCTGTATTTTGCAGAGGATTTTGCTTCAAATAATTATAAATAATTTTTAATTTATCAGGAATACCTATGCAATCGCCGTCGATATAAACGCAAATTTTATACTGCGTCTGACTTAGACCAAAATTAGAATAAAAAACGAAAGAATGAATGTTGTTTACATCCAATTCAACTTGTTCTTTTGTACTAAACGAATAGACGTGAGGTAAGTAATGAAAAGCCCGTATTTTCTGAGGGTATTTTTGTGTAAATGCCTCTATTATTTGAGGAGTTTTGTCTGTACACTGATGAAACACAATTACCAATTCATCAACATAATCAATCCAAGATTCGATCGTTGGTGCCAAAAATTCCTCTTCATTACGAACTCGCATCAGACCGCTGATCCCATCTTGTCGATTTTGTGGCTCAAAAGATGAAGTATTTATAGTAGGATGCTCAACTTGACTAATTGACATAGTTTTTTAGTCCAAAACTCGAAAATTTTTGCTTTTTCCTAAACAAGTCTTTATAAAGGAAGTGATATCAATCTTGAGGCAATTTCTTCACGCAGAGGAGCTGCTTGTTCTTGTGTTAACCACCGGAATAACTTTGCCACTGCTTCCGGGCTACGATCTATTTTTAAAGCTTCTTCTAACCCTTGCCAAACTCCAGCCAGATTCCCAGCCTGTAGGGGAATTATCAGCGATTCTAGACAATAAAGAAAATAATGACTCCGGGATTGGGCGGTAATTTGTGCCGAGTATTCAATAGGAAAATAACTCTTTGAAATTTCAATTGCACGGCGGATGGATATCATCTGTTTCCCAGAGAGTAACAGTTGGCTGGTGACATTGTTAGCATGTTCGCGGTAACGAGCTAAAATTTCTGGTTCACACCACCAATCGTAAACAGAGGCAATGCGTTTATAAACTTCCCAATCGCTTGTATAAGTCAGTTCAGGATGATATACGCCCAATTGTTCGTGTGCTTCTCGACGAATCACTACAGCAGGCATATTCAATGAGTTACTAACTCCAATAATTTGCAACCAATTTTGGGCAATTCCTCGCTGTCCATAGATTTGTTGGCTGAAAATTACTTCCCCTTTTTCGTTAATATTTTCATAACCTGTAAAAGCGGCTCCTACAGAATCTGAAGACCCTTCTAGACTTTCTTGTAGCCGAGAATAAAAACCTGGGAGAATATAATCATCGTCGTGCAGTAAATGAACCCAATGACCGCGAGTTAGAGCAACTCCGGCATTCCAATTTCCTGGCAAACCGAGATTGTGCGGATTGCGATAGTAGTTGATTATTCCTTGTCCGATACTATTCACCAGTTCAAATACTGGCGTTGTACTAGCATCGTCCATGACGATGATTTCCATCTGCTCTTCTCCTTGCCATTGGGTCAATACACTCACAAGGCATTCGAGTAGATAATCTATGCGGTTATATACAGTTACCACCACACTCCAGAAAGGACGCTTATTTGTATTTGCTACGGTTGGAATAGTTGGAAAGCTGTATTCTCCTACAATTACCTCTTTTTGGGGAATTGAGGGCGTGACTGGTGCTTGTTGAGGAATTTCAGCATCCTCACTAGATACTAACGCTTTGGCATAGTGAGGATTAATTAGCTTTAATCCTTGTCGATAGGCAGAAACAGCTTTTTGGAATTGGTTGAGTTGTTGATAAATTTTGCCTAAATTGAGGTATACTTTTCCATCGTTGGGATTAAGTTCTAAAAGTTTTTGGTAGGATGCGATCGCCTCTGCTAATTCTCCTTGTTCTTGCAGCGCCAAAGCCAAGTTATAATGGGCTTCTAACAAATTTGGTTGTAGTGCGATCGCTTGCTTGTGACAAGTAACAGCATTTTTCAGATCCCCTGCTTTTTTCCGGGCAACACCCAATTGATTATTTAATTGTGCATAGTAGATTTCTCGATCGCTGGAGAGCTTACCTTGAGCGTGTAACGCATTGCCCAAATTAGTCTCTGCTTCGATAAAGTCTGGCTTTAACTCTAAAGCTTTTTGATAATAGTTAATTGCTTCTTCAAATAATCCTTGTTGTTGCAGAGTATAACCCAAGTTGTTGTAAATTGGTAATGAATTAGGTAATAAAACTAAAGCTTGCCGATAAGCTTTCTCTGCTTCGGAAAACTGTTGTTGAACTAAATGCAAATTACCTAAACTGAACCAAGTTTTCACAGAATTTGGTTGAATTTGTGAAGCCGCACTTAGCCACTGTTCAGCAGTTTTGAGTTGCCCCATCTGCTGCGCTAACATCCCTAATCCATATAAAGCTTCATGGTTATCGGGTTGTTTTTCCAGAACTTGACTATACAGCAGTTCTGCCTCCAATAAACTATTGTCTCGTTGCTGTTGAACAGCTAGTTCCAGGATTTCAGCTACTTCTGTTTGATTTAGCAATTCAGCTTCATCCTTGTCACCTGACTGATGCTTTTGCACCGCAATTTGAATAAGAGATTTAACTTTAGATTCTGAAATATTTGTAGTATTCATAACCCTGTAGTATCTATAACTATATTTGAATTTGATATTATATTGTTATAGATTACTATAATTTCAGAACATAAGTGATAACTATTAATAAAATATTTTCCCTATTTTTGCCTGTTAATCAAGCAAGGCTATTTAATTAAAATAAGGGAGAGATTTTGTCAACAGTATGGACGAGAAATAAGCTTGAAGCTAGCGATCGAACATTACCAAGTCAAGTAATTTCAGTGCGTACACCATAGGGTTTGCTGTTGGCAAAACCTCTCCCAGAAAAGGTATCGACATTTTCTTGTACAATCAGATTTTTTTTACTCACCCGATTGTTTTGACTGAGATGCTTGTCAATCAAAGTCTGTTAGGAAATGAAACGAGCAATTAGCCTTAAGCAAATTATATTATCGAGCTGAGATCGCTTGCACTCACGTTTGAAAATAGTATGCTTTGTTGAGGATTATTACCGATAGACAAAATATTACCGATAGACAAAGTATTACCGATAGACAAAGTATTTAAGGTGAGAAGAGCGCCATCGCTGGTATCTGTAATGTTACCTCGACTTCCCCAGCCATCTAATACAAGCTTGTCAACACCAACCTGGAAATCTTGAATTACATCAAAGTCTTTTTTCGACAAGGTATCGGTACGTTTGAAAGTAAATGTGTCATTACCTTCGCCACCAATTAAGACATCATTACCACTACCACCATAGAGTGTATCATTGCCTTTACCGCCATAGAGTGTATCATCGCCTTCGCCACCATCTAGCGAATCATTACCTTGGCCGGCGTCGAGGTTATCATTACCTCTTTTTCCAGATAGCTTATCATCCCCTAAGCTAGCATAAAGTTTATCTGCCCCGTTGGTTCCCGTCAGATTATCCTTCCGAATCGTGCCGTAGATAACATCTTTACCCAGGTTGCCGATTAAAGTATCTCCTGCCAATTCAACAGAAGTAGTATTAATTTTGACTATAGTTAAGTTGGTATTGCGATTAAAATTCCGTTCATAACTACCAACAGCACTACCATTGAGGAAATCAGTACCATTGTCGCCATCAATATCATCATCTTTATCACGACTGTCAATTGTGACATTGCGACTACGACCAAATGTTAGATCCCCGATTTGATCGGACGAGACTAATTTACCCTGGATGCCAAAATAATCTAAAACTTTGGCTTTATTGGGATTTGTGGTATCTAATACTAAAAAAGTTGTTGTCGACTGACCCCTTGTTATATTCAACGTCAGGATTTTCAATTTCTTTAGCTGCCAATTTTAAATCTGCTGAAAAATCAAAAGAGAAGCTTTCATTACGACCAACCGCAAAACTAGCAAGTACCTTTGCTTCGCTGTTGGAAGTACCTTCAAATTGACCACTTAATCCCACTACAGCGGACTTAGTGAAAAGTGATGAAAAAGTTGGATCGAAACTTGCTTGAGCCTCAGCAATTGCAGCAGTTATACCACCTTTAACTAAGGTATCTGCCTGAGTAGCAGTTAAAATGCTTGCAGCACTTTCACTATAGTTAGAAAAAGTAGCATCCCCTTCAGCGGTAACAAAATTAGGACTAGGATCGGGCTTGGGATCGGGTCTATTGTTGAGATTAGTTCTACCATTGAAAGAAAGTAACTTTGGAACTGTCAGTGTTAGACTTATTCTTGATGCCATAAAAAACCTGTGTTTATTTTGTGAGTTAACAAATTTGCACGTAAATCTTTGGGGAGTAATTCTCTCCTAATTTACGAGCTAAATCTCTTGATATCCCTAATGAACCTGTTAGCTTTTATCCAGGATTTGCTTCGCTTTTAACAACACTTTGAAATAGGTTAATTGACTATTCCAAGCGGAACGTGGAAGTAGTGGGATTTTCTCTAATTCTTGAGATGGTGATGACTCAAGGTCAGTTTTTTCCGCTGAAATTGTGTTAATTTCGGAATTTTCTGCCATAAATTATTATCTCACGATAGAGTAATAAAGATCGGGTTCTTTTTGCCAACTTTCCGACCACTGAATGCTGTCAGCAGTAAAGTGTAATCGGTCGTTTGCTGGCAATAAAGTATCTGTAGGCTCGACAATTAGCTCAAATTCGCCATTATCAAATGGCAATCCTTGCGCCTTTACTTTGGGAACTACACGCTCTCTCATACCTTGTTTGGCATGAACAAGAGCGCGATGATGACAGTAAGGATTATTACCTCTTTTATTAAAGAAAACATGGGCTGTCCAACTGCAACCCCCACGACAAAGTTCAGCATATTCGCAGGTTTTACAGAAACCCCACAGGTGTTTTGTACCTTCAGGTGTTCCTGCTCCTAGATTGAAGCGTAGTTCTTCTGCACCTTCGATAATATCATGCAAGGTCTGTTCTCGAATGTTACCACCTGTATAGGCAGTAGTTGGCAGTGAGGGACAACCTTTAATCGCTCCGTCAGCTTCTATTCCCAAAGTGGAGAGTCCTGCACCGCAACCTTGCCAAAATGAGAAGTCATCCTCCTTTCCTCGTCCCCGCAACAGTCGTTCATAAGGGCCGTAGTAACCAATGTTATTTCCCGCTTGAAGTTGCACGCCTTCTTGGTAAGCACGACGCGCTACGCGCGCAAGCATAGGGTAGATATTTAACAGTTCGTAGGGTTGGAGGAGGATATCTGCGTTATCGGCTGCATTTCCCATTGGTACAGTTAATTGAACTTGCCAAGCACGAGCACCGGCATCACGAATGCACTCATAGATGCACGGAAACTCTGGCGCTGAGAGGCGATTAATTTGGGTGTTGCAACCAAAAGAAATACCGACTTCTCGCAGATGACTCATGGTCTTAAATGCATATTTCCAAGAGCCTTTCTTTCCCCGCAGGCGGGTCATGAGTTACTTCCAAGCCATCAATAGAAACAGAGACGGTACGAATTCCCGCTTCCTTCATTTTTTGAGCGGTTTCTAAGGAAATGCCATAACCGCCTGTAGTCATACCACATAACATTCCCGCCTCGTTGATAGCTTTGGCAATTTCCAGCCAGTCTGGACGCAGAAATGCTTCACCACCAATGAGAGTAACTTCTTTAATGCCAACTTCTGCCATCTGCTTGACGAGATCCAAAGCTTCTTCTGGAGAAAGTTCTTTGGCGCGCTCATGTCCTGCACGGGAACCACAGTGACTACAAGCTAGATTGCACTTTAAGGTAATTTCCCAAACTGCGTAGCTTTTGCGGTGATGTGTCATAGGTTAACTCTCAATCTCAACCCTCAAAATAACCCTCTTTTGTCAGAGTGGGAAACTCCAATTACTAAAACCCTTTTGCCGCTTCACTTTCCGCTATTTAATTAAAAATAGTTACTGTTAGAAAATAAACTCTCAAAGCTGGATTCATTCAAAGTCTCAGAATTTGGGTGCGATTATTGTTTTCCGAGAGTGGCAAAAGAGGGGTAAACTAACGCATTCTATTTCTTCATCGTTTTATCGGGTTATTGTACTTCTGTTGGACTAACAACTACTCCATATAATGGTTGTATAGGTGGAGTTATTGGCTTTGGATTTGGTTTAGGAATCCATTTACATTTTTTAACTGGTGGTTTTCCACATTCTTCGGGAGGTGAGACTACAACACCATACAATGGCTGAACGACTGTGTTTGAAAGCCCGCCAAAGGCTCCTACTAATTCCTCTTCACTGAGGTCGTCAAACTGACCTAGTTCTTTTAATTCCAAGATTTTAATTGAGGCTGTTTCAAATTCTTCTTGAGAAAAATTATAGCCACCTTCTTCCATGACTTTTATCACTTCCTCAATCTTATCACTCATCAATTGAGTGTAAAAAGCCTCGTCTTTAACTAATCTGATTATGAACTCTTTAACTTTCTCGAAAATTGTTAATGACATAAATTTTACCCCCTTAATTTGAAAGTTGAAGTTTGATTGATGGTAATTGACGATCGCATCAAATAATCCGTTTAGCTAGAAACTTTTAGTGAGTCCACTTGTGTAACTTTTTGTTGCTCGTTTTGGTAAATCTCTCCTAATTTGATGTTGGCTTCCTGGTGTTGGGGATTGAACTCCAAAGCTTTTTGGTAGCAAGCGATCGCTTCTTCTAGCTCCCCTTGTTCTTGCAGTACTACCCCCAAGTTATAATGAGCATCTACCAAATCAGGCTGTATTGCGATCGCACTTCGATAGTAAGCAATAGCAGTTTGCCATTCACCTCCTTCTTGCTGGGCAAAGCCCATCTGATAATTCAATTCTGCGTAATAGGCTTGTTTTTCTGGCGAAAGCTTCCCTTGAGCAAACAGCGCATTCGCTAAATTGATTTCTGCTTCTATGCAGTTGGGCTGAAATTCCAGAGCTTTTTGATATGATGCGATCGCATCCTCCCACTTCTCTTGTTGTTGCAAGGTGTAGCCCAAATTGTTGTATATTGTCCCTGCATCTGGTCGCAAAGCAATCGCTTTTCGGTAAGCTGTTTCAGCTTCTGGTAACTGTCCTTGACCTTGCAGCAAATTGCCTAAACTAAACCAAATTTTCACGGAGTTAGGCTGAACTTGCGAAGCTGCACTTAAATGCTTCTGAGCTTCTTGCAACTCACCTTTGTGCTGTAGCAGCATCCCTAAATTGTATAATGCTTCTGAATAGTCTGGTTGTTTTTCTATTACCTGACGATATAGCTGTTCGGCTGTATCTAGGCGATTAGCTCGATGCTCTTGAAGTGCAAGTTGAAACAGTTCAGCAACATCTTTAGCGTTAAATTGTCTTGGTTTATTAACCAGTTGCAAAATAAAATCTTCCAGCGCTCTGACTGGCTTTAAATCACCATATAATTTATGTTTATTTTCTGCAACTTGCTGGGAAATATATTGCCGATATTTAGCATCTTTCCCCAGACGGATGGCGATTTGGACGTATTCTGATTTATTTGAAGCGATCGTCTCTTCGATACCCATCATCTGTAAAATTGCTAGAGAATGGCGCGATCGCATCAGTTCTCCTGGTAAAGTGACAACCGGAATATTATGAGCAACAGATTCTAGCGTGGAGTTACATCCAGACCAACCAATACTATCTAAGAAGACATCTGCTAAAGCTGTAGTTCCAGCAAACTTCCTATCATGGAGGAAAGACAAAAACAAACAGTGATTTTGATAATCTAATCCTAATTTTGCAAAAGCATGATTTAAGCGCTGGCGAAATTTTTCTGTGATTTCTTCACTTTTGCTTTTAATAAACACAAACTTAGAATTTACTAGCTCTTTAGCAATAGAAGGGAAAACATCATCATGATTAGGCAAATATTTATATAATGACTGACAACACCAGAAGAAAATATCATCCTCTTTTAAACCTATATCTGGTTTCTTAATTTCTTCGGGTGGAATTGCTAAAGGCAGATAATGAATAGATAGATTGGGTAATCTAACTAATTTTTCTGTATAATGTTCTTGAGCATTTTCGGGTTCCATTAAGTCACTGCTCAAGTAATAGTCAATAGTTGGGAGTCCACTAGTCTCAGGGTGTCCCCAAGATGTCATTTGAATTGGCGCTAATCTCAGACAACCCAGTTTGATCGCCATTGGGTCCATCCCAAATTCTGGGAAAATCAGGATATGTAATCGATCTTTTGTAATTACCTCACACCATTGTTCAGTTGAGCGTACACCTTGAACAAATTTATCAAAAGTCTTGGTGGCACTCATTGTTGAGTAATCTTTTTTGTCTCCAGTATAATAACCAAATAATTCAAACTCATTTCGATCTATATTTTCTACCCAACCTTTAATCGGGATTTTCCAATTAGAATGACTAGATAAAAATCCAGAGACAATACCAATACGAACCTTTTGATTTTTATCTAAATTTGGCAGAGCAAGCGGCTGGCAATCTTGGGGATAGCGACTCGACATAATCTGGAAAATCATTTCTCCATAAGTTCGCTGTAAATCTCGGTCATTTAAACCTTGATATGTCAAGTAAAAAGGTTGAAATGCTCCCACAGCTTCAGATGCTTTTGCCCGTTCTTCTTGATTAGTTAATTCATAATGTTTAGCTAAATCTTGCAAATACTGTTGATACTGATTTCGTCTGAATGCAATTTCATCAACATTAGAATAGATAACTGGTAGTTGGCTCATGCAAGCACCAAATTTAGCCATATTATAGTTTGGGTTTACTTTTACGGCTTGCTCAAATGCCTGGACTGCTGCTTCTATTTGGTTATCATCTCTCAATGCCGTTCCCAAGTTGGAATATATATAATCAATATCAGATCGAATTTTAATCGCTTTTTGATAGCATTCTATGGCAGCATCAAATTTATTTTGTGCCCTAAAAATATTTCCTAAGTTGTTATAGGTGATTGCAAAATCAGGTTGAATGCTTAAAGTTTTTTCATAAGCTTCTATTGCTTCTGCAAATTTTCCTTTTTCCTGGAAAAGATACCCTAAGTTGTGATAGGCGTAATGATAGTCTGGTTTAATTTTTAGTGCTTGTTGGTAAGAATCGATGGCATCATTGAATCGCCCTTGTTTTTGGAGTACTTCTCCTAAATTAGTATGAGATGATACCAAATCTGGCTGCAATGCAATAGCTTGGCGATAATATAATTCTGCTGTCTTGAAATCGCCTGCCTTTTGCTTACCTAAAGCAAACTGCTCGTTCAACTCTGCGTAGTGAGCTTGTTCTTCTGGTGACAGCTTACCTTGAATGTGAAGAATATTTTTGATATTAATTTGTACTTCTATGCTGTCTGGGAGAATTAAGAGTGCTTTTTCATAACAGGCGATCGCTTCTTCTAGCTTACCCTGTTGTTGCAGACTAAACCCCAAACTGTTATGTATTGACCCTGCTTCTGGCTGTAATTGCAAGGCTGCTTGAAAAAATTGTTCTGCATTCTGATATTGTTCCTGTTGCTGCGCCAGCAGACCCTAATCCATAGAATGCCTCTGACTGTTGGGAATCTACATCTATAATTTGACGATAAATCTCTTCAGCTTGGGTGAAGCGCTTACTTTGATAATATTGACTTGCGAGTTGGAGAGCATCAGGAATTGTCGTCACGTCGCTTTGCTCCAAATTTAAAATTAACAATCCCCATAAATAAATTTAGGAGCTTATATCCTTTTATTTATGGGCTATAAATACAATCTTTTTTATTTAAAATGTCTTTTGTTCCAATATCTGCAAGGAACTTAGGCTTTTGAAACTTATAACTGATATCGATTGATATCATGTCTGCTTGGTTACTTCTTAAACTTAATTAACAGGAATTTTACTCTTCTCTACCTTTCGGGGGTCTACGAGAAGCTGAAGGCTACGGTAAACTTTTTCCTCTTATGACTATTAGCCCAGAGTTTTAATTCAGGGCAGGTAAATAACACAGGTTGTAATTGGGTTGAGGATTAAATGTTCTAAGTTGTAAAACTTTATTGCAGAAACATTTTTTTAAGACCAAAGGGTGTATTTTTGGTAAAAGCCGAAGGCTCAAATGAGCAAAGAGCCTTCGGCATTTATCAATATACTAAGCTTTCGAGCCTAACTCTACTTGCAGAAGTTAATACTTTTTGTAAGTAGAGTTTAATTATTACTACTTTTAGTTAGAAGTAGCAGCATAGCTTGATGACGAAGCAGTAGCACTATTTGGAGTGACGGTAGCGTTAGTATAGGTTACGGCTACATTGTTGAGGCCGCCGGTTGCTGAAGCATCTGCATCAGCTTGTGCAACGCTGTTGAATTTAGGGGGCTTGGGCTTGGGCACAACAATGACAATTACCTTACCCTTAGTACCACCAATAATTTCTTCAGTGGTATTTTCCAAGTAGTTCAGATCAGAAATAATCATTTGAGTTCTCCTAAAATTTGTAACTGTTGTTGGGAATATTTGGTATAACCAACTTGTTTTATTTGGCTATACATCTAATATACTTTATTTCTCAAAAAAGTCAACACTTTTTTGAAGGATTTTTGATTAAAAAAACTAATACATTTATGTTGAAAAATCATTATATCTAGTCCTATTTTAAGTTAGAAAAACCTGCATGACAAATTTAAGCAGAAATTAAAATAATTACTGCCTAGCAATAGTTGTAGCGATTAACTTGAATTTTGAAATAACGCAAATACAGCACTTTGTAGATATATTCACAAAACACTAAAAAGTAAAAAATATTAAGTTTTTAAGTAAATAAAATCTGTATCTGCAACATTTTTGAAGCCTCAAGGAATCTTCCATAACTTAGGTAGATACTTAGCGACAAAAACATTTGAAAATTATTAAATTATTTAGTCTTGGTGTATAACATATCTATTAATTCCTCTTGTGAACTGTCTGAGTCTATTTGAGTCACTATTTTCATCGTGGTGATTTGTTGCTTTAACCAATCAGAAAAGGATTCTGTAATGATTTTTTGGCGCAACTGTTCATCTAATTGGGGTTGAATGACTTCTTCCACCCAAATTAAATACACTCCCTTGGGAGTCGTTATCGGTTTGAGAGCTTCTGGTGGTGCAGCAGCAAAGACAGCGGCTGCAATCTCTGGACGAAAATCTTTGCGGTATCGGAGTCCTTTGTATCCATAAGCGCGACGAGCTTCTGGTTCTGAGATATATAGACGAGCAATATCTGGAAAACTGATTTCGCCTTCTTCTAGGGCATAAAAAAGTTCTAAAGCCAAGTCTCGATCCTCGAAGACAACTTCGTAGGTAACGGCGGCGATATAATCTAGCTGATGTTCGTAAAAGTGCTTTTCCAGTTGATCGGAAAATAGATGATTCGCTAACTTCCGCGAAAGGATGTTGTTGTAGGCTAATTCTTCAAACTGATCTACAGAGAGGTGGTGTTTTTCTAGCCATGACCAGGTGTCTTTAGCTTTGACAAGCTTCTTGGCGAACCTTAAGTTATCTCCTTCTTGCTGTAGTTCTTCTGGCGTGACTGTAATTCCTGCCGCTTGAGCTGCTTCGGCAATAATACTTTGCGATGCGATCGCTTCTACAACAGCAGGTATCTGACAGGAGAGTTTAAGATTGTGAATGATATCTGAGGTAGAAATGGTCAGATTGTCGGGCATAACACTATATCTCCAATAATTCAGGGGATTGGGCATCCCTTCTCTGCGAGACGCTAAACGAACGGCTTACCTCGCAACGCTTGGTACAAGTTGCTCAGAGCAAGTGAGCACGCGGCATTAATTATTCCTCCAATCTCCCTTGTCCTATTTCCTGATTTGGGTGCGATATCTTTCACTACATCTCCAAACCGCCCTTTTTCAGTTTTTTAAACGGATCTAGAACAAAGTCAATAACTCGGCGTTGACGAATGATCACTTCAGCATTTGCTGTCTGTCCCGCACCTAATGGAATACGTTTGTTGCCATTTTGGACATACTGCTGGTCTAAGGTGATTTCTAATTCATAGGTTTCGATGTTGCCTTGGGGTGTTTGGCTAACTTTCGAGTCAGGCGAGATCCAAGTAACTTTTCCTGGTACGATGCCATACTCTTGGAAAGGATAGGCATCAAACTTAACTTTTACTGGCATTCCTACCTTCAAGAAACCGCTATCCTGATTAGGCATATTGGCTCTGAGTACGAAGTCTGTTGTTGCGGGTGCAATTTGGGCAATCCTTTGACCGACTTGTACCACCGCTCCTGGTTTAGTGGTGGGTAATTCAAAAATCACCCCATTAATCGGCGATCGCACCATGCGCTGCTGAATTTGTACTTTTATAGATGTAAGCTGACTTTTAGTCTGAGCGATTTCTGATTGCGTTGCTGTTATTTGTCCCTGTAAATCTTTTAGCTGCTCCTGATTTTTCATTACAGCCAGTTGTCCGGCTTGCGTGGTACTTTTATAACTACTTTGTTCTTCTTGCAGTCGGAGTTTTGCTTGTTTGATATCAGACTCCAACGTTTTGATGGTTACTTGATAATTATTTAGCTCTTGGGCTAAACGTAATTGAGCTTGTTTAATATCTGATTGAGACTTTTTATAAAGTCGTTTGCTTTCTTCCTCTTGTTTTTTGATTTCATCAACTTGGGTTGGAGAAACTGCGCCATCTTGAACGAGTGTGCTAAAGCGTTCAGTTTGCTTAGAATTTATACTCAAAAGTTTTTTAGCCGATTCTTGATCGTCGCGACTGCTGGAAATTTGCTGCTCTGCTTGTTTAACTGATGATTGTTTTTCTAACTTTTGGAGGTTATAGCTACTCAGTTTGGCATCCAGGTTTTGCTGCACCTGGTTAACTTGAGCCATTTTTTCTAATTCTTGGGATTTATTTTGTTGTTCTAAAAGATTCGTTGACATTAAAAGTTGATTTTTCAGCATTTCCAGTTGGGATTGCCGATTTTGTAGCCCTTGCAATTTGCTCTGGACTTGTTGCAGTTCCGTTTGTAGCAACTCAGAATCCAGTTCTAGTAAAATCTGGCCGGCTCTAACTGTATCTCCTTCTTTGACTGTAACTGCTTTGACACTTCCACCAGCTTGAGCGTCTAATTTTTGAGTTGCGCCTTTAGGTTCTATACGCCCTCTGGCGCTACCAGTTTCATCGACTTTTGAAAGAGTTGCCCAAGGCAAGAATAGACCAGCAAAGCCGATGAGCGTATATAACAAACCACGAGTCCAAATTCGAGGTAAGGCATCGAGTAGTTTTTCTGTACCGTAGTACAAATCTTGACTTTCATTTTCTGCCTCTGTTTGCTCGTCAAATACCAATTCCTCTTGCTGTTTGTAAGCTTGATATTGATCTTGCTCATCTGGGGGGAGTGGGGACGATCTGTTGGGATGTGGCATGGTTTTATTTCCAATAACAGTAGATGGGGAGTGCGGAAGAAATCAATTCAAAACTTGTACTGAGCTTGTCGTTGGCGTAGCCTCTTTGCTAGGAGAAGTATTCAAAATTGTTTACGCACAGTCTCGTCGAGAAGAAAAAGACTGCCCAATGCCCATCAACTAACTTGAGACATCTGTTGTTGATTCAGGTAGTAATAATGACCTTTTTTAGCGATTAATTCGTCGTGGGTACCGCTTTCTACCAAAATACCTTGATCTAAAACCAGGATTAAGTCCGCGTTGCGGACTGTAGAGAGGCGGTGGGCAATAATTACACTTGTGCGTCCTTTAAGAATTGTTTTGAGGTTGTTTTGAATAATTCGTTCTGATTCTGAGTCTAGGTGACTAGTGGCTTCATCAAACAGTAATAACCGGGGATTTCCGAGCAAAGCACGAGCAATAGCTAGGCGTTGTCGCTGTCCACCAGAAAGCATTCCGCCGCTTTCACCAATTTCGGATTCGTAACCCATCGGTAATTTTTGAATAAATTCATCGGCTCCAGCATATTTTGCTGCTTGGCTAATTTCTTCTGAAGAAGCATTTGGATTAGCGATCGCAATGTTTTCGCGAACAGTCCCACCAAAAAGAAAAGTATCTTGGTCTACAACGCCGATTTGGGAACGCAGCGATCGCATAGATACACTGGTGATATCGTGACCATCAATGAGTATTTTGCCATCTGTCGGTGGGTATAAACCTAAAATTAATTTACTGAGAGTTGTTTTTCCAGAACCACTGCGCCCTACGACTGCAACCATCTGTTCTGGTTGAATTTCAAAGTTGAGATTTTCTAATACATTAGTATCGCTTTCTGAGTGATAACGAAAAGTAACATTCTGAAAACAAATGTTACCGCGAAGTTTACCCAACGATTTACGGGGTTTAATTGCTAAGTCTTCTTCTGGTTCCGCCTCCAATACATCATTAATCCGTTCGGTAGAAATCACGATTTCCTGTAATTCATTCCACAGCAAAGCTAGCCTTTGGAAAGGACTCAAGACGTTACCCACCAACATATTGAAAGCAACTAGTTGTCCAATAGTTAGTTCGTTATTAATTACCTGGGTTGCTCCGTACCACAACAATGAAGTATTTACAAAGGTGTGGATGATACCACTGATAATTTGCAAGCGATTGTCAATTATTTGAGCATTAAAGTCTTTTTTGATTAAATCATTTAGCAGTTCCTCCCAACGCCAACGCACTGTCTGTTCAATTGCTAATGAGCGGACAGTACGAATTCCGCTCAGGGATTCTATGAGATAGCTTTGTTCTTTGGTAGCTGCATTAAAAATATCTCTGGAGATGCGGCGCAAAATACTTGTGCTGGCCAGCGCCAAGATAAAAAATGGCGGTACAGTACACAGCACGAATAATGCCATCCGCCAGCTATAGGAGAACATCAAAGCCAGATAAACCACTAATGTCAGCATATCCAAGACAATGGAGAGTGTCTGACCAGTAAGGAAGTGCTGAATTTTCTGGTTTTCTTGGATGCGCGAGATTATATCCCCAACGAAACGCGACTCGAAATAAGCAAGGGGCAAACGGAAGGTATGTTTGATGAAGCCTACGAGTAAGGCGATACTAATGCGGTTAGCAGTGTGAAATAACAGATATTGCCGTACACCGTTGACAGCAACACCAAACAACCCAAAAACAATCATTCCCAAACCAATGGCGTTTAAGGTTGGAACACTGCGTTGCACAAGTACTCTGTCGAGCAACAACTGGGTAAATACTGGCGTTACTAACCCAAATAATTGAATGACTATCGAAGCTATGAAAATTTCTAGTAATGTTCGATAGTGAGGTTTGACTAGCTCAAAAAATTTCCAGAAGCTTCTACTTTCGTCTTTAGCACTTTTTAGTAGAGCTGTCGGTTGTAGTAACAATGCATAACCAGTCCAACCTGCTTGAAATTCAGCTTTTGTCAAACTGCGTTGACCAAGAGCCGGGTCACATACAATCACCCGCTTAGGAGTGATTTCATAGACAACAATAAAGTGTTTACCTTCCCAGTGAGCAATTGCAGGTAAAGGCTGTTCTGCTAATTTATCAAGAGTAGCTTTCACTGGACGGGTGGCAAAACCCAGGTATTCTGCTGTTGCTGCCATCGCTTTTAGGGATGCACCGTTGCGAGTGACATTGGTCATATCCCGTAGGCGATTGATACTAAAATGTTTGCCCCAATAGTTACCAATCATCACCAAGCAAGCAGAGCCACAATCAGCTGCACTTTGTTGGGCATAGAAGGGATAGCTTTTGGTAATCCGCTTCCACCAATGCCCCATTTGTACTTTCGGACTGGGAAAGTAAAAACGTGATTTTTTTGTTGGCTGTTGTTGTGACGGCTTCTCTCTTTGGGGAAAAGGAATAATTTTAGATTTTGGAGATTGGGAAGTTTTTTCTCTAGTACCTAATCTTCTGCGACGCACTGAGCCGGTCGTTGTGTCTTCAGTCTCTAATTCCGTTTCGCTGACACTCATACCAAAAGCCCACTCCCCCAACTCCGGGAAGTATTCTAGTGCTGTTTGCATTTGGTCGTTTTTCAGAATGTAAGCAATCGTTGGTTGCGTTGTTTGCCAATCTCCTTGTTTTGGTTGAGCAAAGATTGTACCTGGTGTCAAAGAATCGCCTTCAGAATGCCGCAGTTGACCTTTGTATAATAACCACAACTGTGAATCTTCAGATATTTGTGGATTTAGTGAGCCAGTGTCTAACTGATGTCGCTCAAACAAAGATAAGGCTTTGAGCATTCCTGAAACTTGTGATGTATGGCGTGGGAATTGCGATACTTGGCGACATAACAACAACAAATCCCAAAGTTCTGCACGCGCAAATAGGCGATCGCGAATGTTAGGATACTTGTCTATCAACCTTTGCAATGCTTCTTGCCTGAAATAGCCAAGTTTTAGGCTTGTCGAAGCTCTAACTACATAAGGACTAAAGTTAGCTTCGGGAAACAAGGTCAATTCACCAAAAACAGACCATGCACCAAAGGTAGTAATTAAATTCTCAGAGCTATCTAATAGTCGGACTTTACCTATAAGAATAATATATATACCAGGATTCGCCTGTGCAGATTCCCAGAATTGCTTTGCTGATGGTGGCTCCACAATTTCCATTTCTGCCAAGAAGTTCTCTAATTCTTTTTCTGAGAGTTTTGTATCCAAAGTGTACAAAATTCTTTCACCCACATTTTGCTCAGAAAGCACTGGTGGCATTTTTTCATCTCCAAAAAAAAATTTACTTATCAGTCGGAATCCAATTCAAAACTTCATTAAAAATATTATTTAATCCCGTATTTTCACCGAGGAAACTCTCAGCTTTATTAAAGTAGAGTTGAGAAAGAAACAGTATGCTAGTAAAGCATCTATCTTTTACATACAAGGTATTTTTATTGAGCAGGCAATCTACAAGTTGTTGCAGCGAGTTATTGATGTGGCAATAACTAGTGTAAAGGCTAGGATATCGAGCTAGAGCTTTGTTTAACGACATTTAGCTTCAAAAGCAACTAACTGCATTGACAGCCTCCGCACAAATATGGATTGCTCATTTTTGCAATCAGCAGTGGTTGTCAGCGCTCGTTAACAGGAATTATTTTCGCAATCTAATTTGCTGTATGTAGCAATAGCTATGCAAAGTATTTCATTCCTCAATCACAAACTGAAGTTTTTTCTAGTTCAGGACAATGTTATGGCTGAAAGTTATTTCATGCTCTTGAACAACACCTGAATCGGAAGAATTTTTAAAAGAATGTTTTCAGACATTCCTAACTTTTTAACAGCCTTGTCTTGACTTAAATGGTGTGACATAATTGTAGTTAGAAATTGCATTGAGTCCTAAATTATGTGAAAACGTAATTCATTAGCAGTTGTGTGAACAAAGCCTGACAGCAAAAAAACCACAACTACAAATCTGACTAACGTTGTAGTGTTAATCAGAAATTTAGACAATGTGCAATTAGCTCCCAGCATATTCCCTAGTACTTTGGCGAGTCTAGGGGATAGTCTCCGGGATAGCTTTATCCCGATCGTGCAACCTGCAACAAAAGAAGATTTTGAGTAGGCTACAGGAAACAGAAGACGATAAAACTATAAAGCTATAAAAGCACATCGTAATTTTGTTTAAGTAGTATTTTACCAATTAAGCAAAATTACACTTAAACAAATATTACTTAAGTTTGCTTGGAGATTCCAGAATGGATCTTTTTCCAGCACTGCTTAGTATCTTTTAGGGAGCATCTAGCAAGCTATTTAACGTTTGTATTATACCTCCTATAGTGTAACAAATGCAAGTAACCAAAAGAGACTTGCGAACATCATCATATTTACATACAAACATGATATTTACATAATTAGCTTACACTCTTTCTGTTCTTAAATTTAGATATTTTAGTAGTTTCTTAATGTAAATTTTCTGACAAGTCACCTAATAGATGATATTTAACAAAAAAAATATATTTAACAACCATTTATACATTAAATCTTTAAATAGCGAGGTGGCATAACATGATGCTAGCCATAACGGCGACTATTGTTTGCTTAAAGATAATATTTAAGTTGTTTAAATTAGCTGTGAGGTAAAACACATTAATGTTGTGATCGGGCGCACACACTAGTTAACTAAGGCAATCTTAGCATTTTTTCCATCAAAGGGATAGCAGCAATACATATTACAGCTTGATAGAAGTTGAGAAATAACCATCATGTTTAAATGAGCCTATAGTTCAAAAAATGACAATAAATCGCAAATTCGTCTTTTAAAACCTAAGATTGCGATTCGATCGAGTCAAGTAATAATAAATGGATAAATTCAATGGTGGTTATAGAGTCAGTGCCCTGACAAAGTGTAACACCATCGATTTGGTAAAATATAGATAAATCATCCATAGCGGTTCTTAATCAGATAAGGTACATCCTCAAAGTTAAAAAAAAATATATCCAGTCCAGTTATACCTCAGTTGCAGAGGAACCGCTATAAAAGCAACCAATATCACTTTAGTTGCGATCGCCAATCCTGTTGCTGTATATTTATCCATTGGAAAATCTACTTGATGAGAAAATTATCCCTGTGCGATCTAGGGATCTTTATATTACTCTCAACAGAGAATATTTAAATGCTTGTTTCTCCGTGCTTGGTTCCAAACGCAAAGATTTATTTAAATGGTGATTAGCTTAAAAGACCATAGGACTTACGCACAAGTTACGAAATAACGAACCGCAGAGGCACAG
Organism: Nostoc sp. DSM 114160; assembly: GCF_053470305.1. NCBI lineage: Bacteria > Bacillati > Cyanobacteriota > Cyanophyceae > Nostocales > Nostocaceae > Nostoc > Nostoc sp. DSM 114160. Next base: position 1,906,519 of record NZ_JBPFGO010000001.1, read on the forward strand.
AAAACATTGAAAAATCAGAGTTTGAGAGATATTTTGCGTAAGTCCTAAACCGCTAGGGAATTCAGTTTCTAAGTTGTGGCGCGATCGCTGAATTTTCCGCTTGGCTTGCTCTATGAAAGGAGTTTGTGTCATACTTACATAAACTACTAATTACCAAATCTCGGTCGATTTTAAGTAGTATTTTCGGGGGCATTGGGAAGCATTAGAAGTAATACAGTTAGGGCAATGAGGATTGGGGGTGAGGGAAGACTGGCGTCGTGCGAAAAATTGATATTCCTACAAACTTGAGATGCTTCCATATTGAAAAACATCTCTGATTTAGTAGTACAGTGAATTACGAAGGAGTACTTATGTCACAGTTGGAGCAAGCAGTGCCAGACACCTTTGTAGCCCAAGGCTTAGAAACTCTCCCCAATATTTTCGACCAAGTTGAGGCTCTGGCCAAAGATTTTGCCACCCGCGCAGGGGCACATGATAGAGATGCTTCCTTTCCCTTCGAGAATTTTACAGTTTTGCATGAGGCAGGATTACTCAACCTCACCATTCCACGTGAATTCGGTGGCCAGGATTTGGGTTTGGCAACTATCTGTCGGGTGATTGAAGGGATAGCACGTGGCGATGCTTCGACCGCATTAGTACTGACAATGCACTATCTTCAACATGCTCATGCAGCCCGTAGCCGTCGCTGGCATCCAGAAGTGTATAAACGGCTGTGTCGTGAATCAATCGAAGGCATTGCCCTGCTGAATGCTGCCCGTGTTGAACCAGAGCTAGGAACGCCAGCCAGAGGCGGATTGCCAGCGACAATTGCCGAACGAACAACAGAAGGCTGGCGTTTAACAGGACATAAGCAATACACCACAGGCAGTCCTATCCTCAGCTATTTTGTTGTTTGGGCACGGACAACTGAAGATGAACCACAAGTTGGGAATTTTCTGGTTCCGCGCGATCTGCCAGGTTTGCGAATTGTCGAAACCTGGGATCACTTGGGAATGAGAGCTACGGGCAGCCATGACCTCATTTTAGAGAATGTATTAATTCCTTTAGAGTATGCTCTAAATATCAACCCAATATCTGCTGCGCCATCTTTCGATCCGCTAATTTCCACTTGGGGCAGTTTGACAGTGAGTGCTTTATATCTCGGTGTTGCTAGTAGTGCGCGAGACTGGCTTGTTAAATATCTTTGGGAGCGATCGCCTTCTAATCTCCAAGAGCCACTGGCAACTCTGCCACGCTTCCAAGCTGCCGTGGGTGAGATAGAAGCACTACTGTTTGCTAACAATAGATTGATTTATAGTTTGGCTCAAGATATTGACAACGGTAAGTATGAGCCTAACGTAGTATTACAGGCACAAGCTGTTAAATACCTCACCACAACTAACTCGATTCGTGCTGTAGAAATTGCCTTGGAACTAACTGGCAATCCTGGTTTATTAAAAAGAAATCCTTTAGAGCGTCACTACCGTGACGTTTTGTGCAGCCGTATACATACGCCGCAAAATGATGTTATTTGTCAATCTTTAGGAAAGTCGGTGCTGAAAGTTAAGTGATTGGGGAGCAGAGGAGCAGAGGAGCAGGTGGTCACTGAGCGACTTGCCTTGAGCGAAGTCGAAAGGAGCCGAAGTGGGAGTAGGGAGACAAGGGGGACAAGGGAGACAAGGAGGACAAAGAGGAATTATTCAACAAGTTTCTTCCTTGTCTACCCCTCTTTCTTGCCTCCCTTGTCTCTTCTCCATACCCAATGCCCAATATTTAGTATCCTGCTTGTTTATCTACAACATTCCGCAAGGGCTGACCGTTTTGGTAGCGTTGAAGATTGTCGATAAATAGTTGTGCTATGCGCTCTCTGAGGCGTGGCGACAAGGCTGAACAATGGGGTGTGATAAAGGCATTCGGTAGCGACCATAAGGGACTTTCTGGCGGCAGAGGTTCGGTTGCAACAGTGTCTAATCCAGCACCCGCAATCCAGCCCTCACGTAGTGCGGTAAGTAATGCGGCTTCATCTACGATCGCACCACGAGCAATGTTAATTAGGTAAGCAGACTGACGCATAGAGCGCAATGCAGCTTCATCGATCGAGCCTTTAGTTTCTGGGGTTAATGGTGTCGCAATAACTACATAGTCTGCGGCTGGGAGGAGCGATCGCCACTCATCAGCGCCTACAACTTTATCAAAATTCGGTAGGGGTTCGGGATGGCGGCGACTACCCCAAACTGTGACTCCAAAGGCTTTAGCACGGGATGCGATCGCTTGACCGATATTTCCTGTGCCGAGAATTAATAAAGTCGCGTCTGCTAACTCTTCGAGAAACACTCCTCTTACCCAAGTGTGTTCATTCTGCAAAGTTTGCAATTTCCGCAGATTCTTGGCGTGATAGAGCATAAATGCCAGTACAAATTCCGAAATTGGAATTGCATGAACTCCTGCGCCATTGGTGAGGATGATGTCCTTTTGCAAAAAAGTTGGCGTGAGAATGTGATTCACGCCAGCACTCGGTGACTGTTGCCAACGCAGCGCGGGTGCTGCTGTCAATACTTTGTCAAGAGTAGAGGTTTTCAGGTAAAATCCATTGACATAAATCTCTGCATCACTGGCATCACCATCGAGATTACCTTCACTATCCACCTCTACTACATCGATATTAGATGGTAGGTGTGGCTCTATATCTGCAATCAGATGATCGGGTAAAATTAATTTCACCATTAGCTACTCCCTAATTCAATATTGGATTTGGATTTTGGATTGTGCAACCAATCGGCAGCACCTCTGCATTTTTAATTTTTAATTTTTAATTGTTTAGTATCCTGCTTCTTTATCTACTACATTTCTTAATGGCTGACCAGCTTGGTAACGCTTTAGATTGTCGATAAATAGCGCTATTGAACGCTGTTTACTCTTGGGTGAATGACCGGAAGTATGAGGGGTGATAAAGATGTTAGGAAGTGACCACAAAGGACTTTCTGGTGGTAACGGTTCTGAGTTAACTGTGTCTAATGCTGCACCTGCAATCCAACCTTCTGTGAGCGCTTTTATTAATGCTGATTCATCGACTACGCCGCCGCGAGCAATATTAATTAGGTAGGCATGATTTGGGAGCGACCGCAATACAGATTCATCAATCAATTCTTTGGTTTCGGGAGTTAGAGGTGTTGCAATAACTACATAATCCACCTCTGGCAGGAGCGATCGCCATTCATCAGCACCTACTACTTTATCAAAATTTGCTAGTTCCTGGGGATGACGACGACTGCCAATAATTCTTAAGCCGAAGGGTTTAGCACGAGCGGCAATTTCTTGACCAATACCACCAGCGCCAATAATTAGCAAGGTTGCATCTGTTAATTCTTGGATAGCAAAGCCTCTTTTCCAGTGACGTTCAGCCTGTAGAGCATATAATTCTGGCAGGTGCTTGGCATGAGCCAGTATGTAAGTAATGACAAATTCTGCGATCGGAATTCCATGTACTCCAGCCCCATTAGTGAGGATAATATCTCTTTGCAAATAAGTTGGTGTCAGGATGTGATTCACCCCTGCATTTGGTGCGTGATGCCAACGCAATGCTGGTGCTGATTCTAGTATTTTATGCAGTATAGGACTTCTCGATAAAAACCAACTGAAATAAACTTCAGCATCGCTAGCATCCCCATCTAGATTTCCTTCAACATCTACTCGTACAATCTGTGTATTGGGTGGTAGATGTGGCTCAATGTCAGCAACCAAATCGAGCGGCAAAATGAGCTTCATTGTAGATTACCTCTTCTTTATTTACAAGGCTATATCTGGAAATTGCCTATGCTTGACAAAAAACCGAGTATCATTTTTTAGGATAAATTATAATGAGATTTATTAATATCTCAAAGCTGATTATTTAATTTGCAAACACATAAATTCTATATCAAAATATTTGTTATTATATTTATACGCTCTTATCTCGGTTCCATATACTTGAAAGCCCAGCGATAAATAAAGTGGTTTGGCTAAAAAATTGCTTTTAACAATATCAAGTAATAATATTTCTACTTCGTTAATAGCTTTCGCTCTTTCAATTAATTTATTCAATAATAGTTTACCTATACCTTTCCTCCGATATTCTTGTTTAACATACATGCTACTAATATGTGCTTTATGCCGGAGTTTTATTCTGGATTCTTGGTTAAATGCGACTATTCCAATTAAATGTTTATCCTCAAAACATCCCAAAATGAAATTGTTGTTATCTACTGGAATTCTATCCCGAAATTGTTCTATCGTCTTAATTACTTCTTCTTGATATGTTGTGCCAAATGAATCTGGATTTTGCTCTAAGGCTTCTAATCTGATCTGTCTATAATCTTCTGCATCATCCTTTGTTAATTTTTTGACGATCATTAAATTAAATATCAATAATAAATATTTGTGTATTATTGATTTTCAATAAAGCGATATAGATTATATTTTAGTTTATCTAGCTCGTAAATATAGAAAAAATTACCCAGACCAGCACACAGGAGAGTTGGGAGGTATTTTGAGTGTTCATAAATAATTTTTTATTGCTATAGGTAAGTTTTAATCTCGAAGTAGCCTATTTACCGCAGCTACCTCAAGTTGAATATTGATTGACTACTAAAAGCTTAAATTTTAACTACTCAGCTGTAATAACTGGTTGTTTACTTGAGTATTTTCATTGCTCATTACTCGTTCTAAAACAGCTTCTCTGATATTGATAAACACTTCGCTACTTCGATCTCGCGGGCGTGAAAGTTTTACAGGTAAATCCATAGAAATCTTTCCTTGATCGATCACTATCACTCGGTCTGCCAACGCCACAGCCTCTTCCACATCGTGAGTAACCAAAAACGCAGTAAATCTTCGCTCTTGCCACAAGTTTTCAATCAAATGCTGCATTTCTTGGCGAGTTAGAGCATCCAATGCTCCCAAAGGTTCATCTAGCAACAACAAACGGGGTTGACTGGCTAAGGCTCTGGCCAATGATACCCGTTGCCGTTGTCCTCCAGACAAAACATAAGGCCACTCATCAGCTCTATCTTTAAGTCCGACTTTATTGAGTACCCACAAAGCTTTTTCACGCCAATTACCTTCTAAGCCCAACCCTACGTTCTGAATAACGCGCTTCCACGGCAGCAAGCGGGGATCTTGAAACATCACTGTTACAGAGCGGCTGAGTCTATGTAGTGGTTCTCCATCAAGTAGTATTCCACCTGAAGTTGCTCTATCTAATCCTGACACAAGACGCAATAAGGTACTCTTACCACAACCACTTCGTCCGACAATAGCGACAAACTCACCTGCTTCAACTTCTAAATTCAGCGAGTTTAAAACAGTTTTCTTGCCAAAAGATTTCGTCAAATCCAAAATACTTAGTTGTGTACCCTGTACATTTGAACTCACTTGCAAAACCTCCTTTTGAGAACAATTGGAATTTAATTATTTGATGAGATGTTGAAGAAAGGAAATTACATTTAAAATCAAGATTTTTCAATCTTTGATTTTGGTGAATTTAGCATTTAGGACTTTTGATAACTGGGGTTCCAAGACAAGAATTTTCTTTCTAAACCTCTTGCAACAGCATCTGCTAATTTCCCTAGTAGTGCATAGATTACAATACTCAAAACCACAACATCGGTTTGCATAAATTCACGGGCATTCATTGCCATATAACCAAGACCGGAATCTGCTGCGATCGTTTCTGCTACAATTAGTGTCAGCCACATAATCCCCAACGAAAAACGAACACCAACGAGAATCGAAGACAAAGCTCCTGGAAAAATAATTTGCCACAGAAGTTGTGGTGTTTTTAATCCATAGACTTTTCCCATTTCAATCAGTCCAGGGTCAACACTACGGATACCATGAAATGTATTGAGATATATTGGAAAAAATACCCCCATAGATACTAGAAATAATCTAGCTTGATCGCCAATACCAAACCAGAGAATCACTAGCGGAATTAATGCCAAATTAGGGATAGTCCGGAGCATTTGTAAGGAACTATCCAATAACTTTTCTGCGGTACGGGAAAAGCCATTGAGCAATCCTAAACCGAACCCAATACTGCCACCAACTATAAAACCAGATATCGCCCGCCCAGCACTAATTCCTATATGTTGGAACAGTTCTCCAGTTGAGCCAAGTTTAATTGCTGTAGCGATTACACCACTAGGGGCTGGTAAAATCCTGGTTGAAAGTAAGCCAGTTCTAGAAGCAAGTTCCCAAAGAATTAATATGGTAACAGGCACAATCCAAGGAACTATTTTCTCAACTTGCGGGTTGTCTAACACCTCGCTCAGGGATATCTTGTTTTTGCTTTTGGTGCTTTTAAAGGTAATAGTCATGGAATTTGGGATTTTAGATTGTTCCAAAGGATGAATCTAGAAGCATCACCAACGTAATTTGTAATTTGCTCTTTAATTACGAATTACGAATTACAAATTAGTCATGAAGCACTTGTAAGTTGTTTCGCAAATTGTTCATTGGCGAAATCGTCGCCAACAGAACTCAAGACTGGTGGTGTTAAAGGTGCAGGTTCGCTTTGCAAAGGTAGGCGGGGAAATAATAATTCAGCGGTGCGATACGCTTCTTCTAAATGGGGATATCCAGAGAAAACGAATGTTTCTATCCCCAAATTGCGATATTCCAGCATCCTAGCGGCAACGGTGTCAGGATCTCCGACTAAGGCCGTACCAGCACCACCCCGCACCAATCCAATTCCTGTCCAGAGGTTGGGGCTAATTTCTAAGGCTTCTCGACTGCCACTATGTAGTTGACTCATGCGCCGCTGTCCTTCAGAATCAGATTGAGCTAAGTCTTTCTGAGCTTTAGCGATCGCATCCTCATCCACATACTTAATTAGCTCATTGGCTGCATCCCAAGCAGCTGACTCGGTTTCTCGCACAATTACATGCAAGCGAATCCCAAAACGAACTGTTCTGCCTTGTTCAGCCGCCAATTTCTTAACTTCGGCAATCTTTTGGGCCACTTGTTGTGGAGGTTCGCCCCAAGTCAGGTAAACATCTATATGTTTAGCAGCAACCCGCTTGGCGGCAGCAGATGAGCCACCAAACCACAAAGGTGGATAGGGTTTTTGAACTGGTGGAAATAAGAGTTTACCACCTTTGATATCCAGGTAGTTTCCTTTAAAATCGACTGTTTCCCCACTGACGATACCCCGCCAAACTCTGAGAAATTCATCGGTTAAATCGTAGCGATCGTCATGACTAAGATGCAAGCCATCCCCAGCCAGCTGCACCGGATCTCCACCTGTCACTACATTAATTAACAATCTTCCTTTAGAAATTCGGTCAAATGTTGCTGCCATCCGTGCAGCAGCACCTGGGGAAGTAATTCCTGGACGAATTGCCACCAGAAACTTCATCTGCTTGGTGACAGATATAAAAGCGGCGGCGGTTATCCAAGCGTCCTCACAAGAACTCCCTGTAGGTAACAATGCGCCTGTGTAGCCTAAACTATCCACAGCTTGGGCAATTTGCTGCAAATAATCAGGTGTGGCAACACGAGAGCCAATATCTGTGCCTAAATAGCGTCCGTCATGAGATCCAGTAGGAATAAACCAGAGAATTTGCATTTGTGTCAGACAGGGTACAAGGGTTTTCCTACGATAGATCGATCGAATTACCGTAGTTTATAGTCAGCATTTTACAGGAAATTATTTAAAACACCAGTGATAGATTAACGATTCATAAAGAATAACTGCCCACAAGATTGACGTTTTTACGCACAATTCCAATAATCATGACACTTTTTTTGCAACAATAGCTGTCGTGAAGAATACAAGTTTTGTGTCAATTACCCACATTTATTGCGACTTGAAAGTGTTCATTTCTGGTTTCATCGACAGAAATCTTGCTAATTTGCACTTTCTAAGTCTGTGTTTGGATAAAGGTTACGAGCTTTGCGTTCTTGGGTTGGCTTTCAGCAAACAGCAATTCGGTTCGAGCGCAATTCCCACTTTACTGCGGAAGTTAAATACACTTTTAGCAAATCCTTAGCCCTTGCTATCAATGGGTCTATACGCCACGGCGTAAATAGAGCAACCATTTCAAATCCCTAAAAAGCTTATTCCCTGACACTTTGGACTTTTGACTTCCGCCTTGCCGTAGTAGTGTCCTTTTCAATAGTGCCACTGTAGTTATAGGACTAGTATTTAATTGCGTGAAAAAACTTAGCACAACTTCAAGAGGCTTCTTTCCTGCTCCCTGTTCTCCGTTCCTAGCGCTGCACTGAGCCGGTCGAAGTGTTACCTCCCTACACAAATAATTTTAGAAATCAAACCGGATTCCTATATCAACTTACTTAGGCTTAGTAAAGTGGCGGCCATCTTCATGGCTAAGAATTTTGATATATTTTCGCCTGATGAAAAAGTACTAGGTCTTGCATTGTACCAAGCTCTATGCAAAGATAATGCTACGAATGTACGGTAAGTCGATAGAACTATCGTACTTAGCGAACGATTGATGCTGTCAAAATATAGCTGATTAGAAAATAGTGTTTTCAATTAATGTTAATTGGCAAATAATATCTAGATCAAGCTTGAGTCAATGTCAATAGCCATTGATGAACTTTATACAGCATAACTCAAAAAAAGGATTTTAGGATGTATTAGAAGGATCATTTCATATAGCGTGTGGTTGAGTTTCCCTTAAAAGTAGAGAAGTTCTTGCTAAGGCAGTCATTGTCTGATTCTAGATGTTTTTAGGATTATTTTAAACGTCAGAATTCTTAGTTTGCTGTGAATTTTGGATTGGACATTTAACTACTTAGTACTGGTTTCGATACTTATCAGAACTTTGCACTTTTTTTAGCGGCTAAAGCCTGGGTGAATCTATGTTCTAATCGTTTTGTAAAAACATTAGAGCAATGATTTGTCTTGTCTTTTATGTCAAATCAAGGGCGAATTTATTCATCTTTAAGGTTGAGGAGTTAAGGAGTCATGTCGAAATTTCGCTGGAATTATAGATCCATAGTGTTGCTGCTTTCGGTGCTAGATATTATAGCTATACTGGTTTTTCATCCAGCTAAAAGTCAGGCGGAATTACCTAAATCTGATGTATCTACTATTGTAGAAGAGAACAAAGCTCCAGAAGCAGTTGTCAATCAAACAGTAGACACTTCAATTGCACCAGTCACTCGTAAAAAAGCTCCAAACGAGCTTCAAGATCGAGTGACACCTGTCTCACAATTGTTGCAAGTTGCACCGCCAGCTAACAAAAAAGCTCCAAATAATGCAGCAGGACAAGTGACATCCGTCTCGCAACTATCAGATATTAAGCCGACAGATTGGGCATTTCAAGCATTACAGTCTTTAGTTGAGCGCTACGGTGTAATTGCAGGATATACAGATGGTACATTTAAAGGCGATCGCTCCCTAACGCGCTATGAATTTGCTGCTGGGTTGAATGCAGCTTTAGATCGCCTCAATGAACTAATAGCGACTTCAACGACAGATTTAGTCAAACGGGAAGACTTGGATACCATCAAAAAACTACAAGAACAATTTTCTCCAGAACTCGCTCAACTTCGGGGACGCGTAGATAGCCTGGAAGCACGAAATGCGAAGTTAGAATCAACTCAGTTTACAACCACAACCAAACTTATAGGTCGAGCTCAGATTGTTGCTGGCGAACTTCTGGCGGGTAATAATGTCGTCACTAAGAGACCAGCACCTAACAATCTCACACTTCAAGGCTCAACGACTTTACGGTTAAACACCAGTTTTAATGGTAAAGATTCACTAGGTATAACAATAGGAGGTGGAAATATTGAATCACTTGGACAAACAAGAGCTGGATTATTGGGAACTTATGAGGGGAGAACTGCTGATAATTCCAGTATTACTTTTGCACGCAACACTCTTATTCTCAGTGGTGTTCGCTATCGGTTTTTACCTTTTCCAAATACCCAAGTCAACATTTATCCTTTGTCTGATGGAGCTAGTGAGATAGGGTCTTTCTGGTCCAGTGAATCCATATTTTGAATCGTCTTCTGCGACTGGTGCTAATGGGATTTCGCGATTTTCACGGCGGTCTTTGGTCTATAACTATGGAGATAGCGGCCCTGGAATTGCCATACTCCAGGGATTAGGCAAACAGGTTCAATTCGGGATAGCGTATAGCGCACCAAACGGCGGTAATCCCACACTTAATAACGGTTTATTTACAGGCAGATATTTAGCTTTAGCACAGTTAATATACTACTCCGGTAATCGGAATTTTCGGGTAGCGGCAACTTACGTTAATACCTATAGCCCACCAAATACCATAGGTTTTAGCGGCACAAATTTCGGCCCAGCAGTCGGGAGTAACCTGGTAAACAGCACCGTGCCTGGAGTAGCAACTCTAGGCAACCTTTATGGCTTACAGGCGTTCTATCAAATTAATTCCAAGTTGGCAATCAATGGGTGGGTAAGTTATGGGGTACACACCTATTTGGGGCGCGGAAATGCTGAAGCTATGGATTGGGCCGTAGGACTGGCATTCCCGGATCTATTTAGTGAAGGTGCTTTAGGGGGAATTTTAGTTGGTATGGAGCCAAAACTCATCAGTCTTAGTAATAATATAAATTTGGGAAAAGGTCTAGGACAAGCGGACAGAGATACTTCTCTGCACGTTGAGGCATTCTACCAATATAAAATCGGAGATAATATTGAGGTGACGCCAGGTTTGATCTGGATTACTGCGCCTGATTCGGATTCCAGCAATCCTGATAGTTTATTTGCTTGGGTTCGTACTGTCTTTAGGTTTTAACCGAATCGCACTCCCCGGACTGAATAAAAACAGGACTTACATTCGTTTAATCAAAAGTCCGGGGATTCTTGAGTCTTAAGGGAGCGAATGTTAGTGCCGCAAGACAAAGACAATTCAATTTCGCGTCTTTTCTATCTAGATAAAACCGTTTAAAAAAATTTATTAAACTATGGCAAACTTATCGAATTTAAGTATTTTATGAACTTAAATTCGACCACTACACAAAAGACGTTATAAAGCAAGTTCTTGAGAAAGATAACTCCGTTGATTTTACATAAATTTACGTTTGAAGTTGTTTGGTAAAATACTTGCTTTTTGTCGAAAACTGTGAAAGACTTTATTATGTCTAAACTACGGTTTATCGATCAAGATAATGTATTAAGCAATATCAGAGCTAGTAAGAACCTGTATTAAGCGATCGCGATTTCTAGATTTTTAAATATTTATTTTGCAGCATGGATGGGGTGAAGACTCGAAGCTTAAGAGTTTATTGATGGAGGGAAATGGTAGATGCTAAAGACGTTAACAAACGATTTTGAACTCGACTTAGAAGCAGATGTACTTGTGATTGGAGGCGGGCCAGCTGGAACTTGGGCGGCATGGAGTGCTGCATCAAGTGGAGCTAAAGTTGTCCTGGTGGATAAAGGGTATTGCGGCACAACTGGATGCGCTGCTGCATCTGGGAATGGTGTGTGGTACGTGCCACCCGATCCAGAAGCACGGGAAACAGCAAAGGCGAGCCGGGAATCGTTAGGTGGGTTTTTATCCGATCGCAATTGGATGGATCGGGTACTGAATCAGACTTATGAAAACGTCAATCAGTTAGCAGAGTGGGGTTATCCCTTCCCTACCGATGATGAAGGTAAACCCTACCGGCGATCGCTGCAAGGGCCGGAGTATATGCGGCTGATGCGGCGGCAAATTCAACGCGCCAGAGTAAAGATTTTAGACAACAGCCCCGCCTTAGAATTACTGGTTGATGACGATGGTGCTGTTGCTGGTGCAACAGGTGTAAACCGTCAAACTGGTGAGAAATGGATAGTGCGATCGCAGTCCACAATTATCGCCACAGGTGGCTGTGCATTCTTGAGTAAAGCGTTAGGATGCAACGTCCTGACGGGGGATGGTTATCTGATGGCGGCAGAAGCAGGAGCCGAGATGTCGGGTATGGAATTTTCTAATGCTTATGGCATCTCTCCCGCCTTTTCTTCAGTTACCAAAACCCTGTTTTATAATTGGGCAACTTTCACCTACGAAGACGGTACTGTAATTCCAGGGGCAAGTTCTCATAGACGTTCAGTAATAGCCCAGACATTACTGCAACAGCCAGTTTACGCCATCATAGACAAAGCGGCGGAATCGATGCGGCCATCTATGCGTTTAGCACAGCCCAACTTCTTTTTACCCTTTGACCGTGCAGGTATCGATCCCTTTACCCAACGTTTCCCTGTGACTCTGCGCCTAGAGGGAACTGTGCGCGGTACGGGAGGAATTCGGATTGTAGATGAGAGTTGTGCCAGTTCTGTACGGGGACTCTATGCGGCTGGAGATGCCGCTACACGGGAACTGATTTGTGGCGGATTTACTGGCGGTGGTAGTCATAACGCGGCTTGGGCAATATCTTCTGGCTATTGGTCAGGAAAATCGGCTGCTGAATATAGCCGCAGTTTGGGAGAACATAAAACTCAACGACAAGTTAAGGGAGTTGGAGAGGTAGGATTACAAAGTGGGAGGCATCGCTCCTTAGCAACTGATGAAATTATTCAAGCAGTCCAAGCTGAAGTATTCCCTTACGAAAAGAACTATTTCCGTACAGAACAAGGCTTAACCGAGTCTTTGAGTAAGCTAAATCATCTTTGGCAAGAACTTCGCAGTAGCCAGGTAACATCAGATAAAGAGCTAATCCGGGCGCGAGAAGCTACGGCAATGGTAGCTACAGCGCGGTGGATGTACAGCAGTGCCATTGAACGGAAAGAAACTCGTGGGATGCACAAACATCAAGATTATCCCGAACTTGATGCTAACCAGCAACATCACCTGATTAGTGGCGGATTAGATCGAGTTTGGGTGAAAACTCAGCCACTACTCAATACAGAACATATTTCCCAATCTAAAATCGTTCGACTGAGCGAAGTCGAAGTCCAAAATCCAAAATCTAAAATAGGGGTGGCAGTGTGATTGAGTTGGTCAGCGAGTCGCGGTGCATAGAATGTAATATCTGCGTGAATATTTGTCCAACTAACGTGTTTGACAGAGTACCGAATGCGCCGCCAACCATTGCCCGACAGAGTGACTGCCAAACCTGTTATATGTGCGAATTGTACTGTCCAGTTGATGCTCTTTATGTCGCACCAGAAAGTGATGTAACGACTTCAGTCAATGAGGCAGAATTGGCAGAAGTTGGGCTACTGGGTAGTTATCGGGAAAACATCGGTTGGGGACATAAACGTACTTCAACAGCAAAAGCCGATCAAACATTCCAAATTTTGAAGCAGATGAAATAGTGCGGCGGAGAAAATAGTCATGCTGTCGTTAACATTAGGAACAAGTTCTATCAGTAAAAATAAATTTTCTTCAAAATTATCAACTTCAGTGGCTTGTTTCCTACTGCTACTAACTACAGCGTGTAGCCAAGGCGAAACTAAATCTGCTCAATCTATTGAGGCTGTTAATGTCAATAATGCTGTTGCATCTAATAACATTTCTACCCTACGAATAGGTTATGTAGGTAATTCAGAACCTACAGGATCGCTGGGTTGGGCAAAGAAAAAAGGAATATTAGAACGGGAGTTGAAAAAAGCGGGATTTAAAAATATTACTTTTGCAAGGTTTCCTAACGGGCCGAATCTAAATGAGGCGCTTGTCGCTGGACAATTAGATGTTGGTTCTTTAGGGGATACACCAGCGATAGTTTTGAAAGCTAGGGGTCAGGAAACGCGACTGTTAAGGATTAGCCAATTTAATACAACTGCCTGGTTAGTAGCGAAAAAGAATGGCCCGCGATCGCTTGCTGAACTGAAAGGTCAAAAAATAGCTACCCAAAAAGGCTCTTATATGCATAGATACCTACTGGGTCTATTAGCTGAAGCTAAAATTGCCAAAGATGTAAAAATTGTCCATTTGATGACTACTGAGGCAAAAGCAGCTTTGGAACGTGGTGATGTAGCAGCTTATGCAACTTCCAGCGATCTTGGGCCTTTTCTGAAATCGCAAGGGTTTCCAGTGATTGATTCTTCGGCAAATCATCAGGGTTTGTCAGGAACATCATTAGTTGTGGCGACCGAAAGCTTTCTAGCAAAACAGCCTGATTTCCCACAGAAATTTAATGCAATTCTGACAGAAGCAGCCAAAGATTTAAAAGCTAATTCTGAAGAATATTATCAGTATCACGCTCAAACTACTAAATATCCCATTAACATCATTAAAGTATCATTCCCACTCAAACAGGTATCAGAAGAACCATTACCAGCCGAGGGTGTGAAACTTTTAGAGGGAACAAAGAAATTTTTAGTATCGCAGGGTTTAGCAAAGTCAGACTTTAAATTAACAGATTGGGTTGCTAAAGAACAGCCTCGTTAATTTTATCTGTTTTAGCTTTTTACACAATAATACTCCTCAGTTTTGAGGGAAGTCTTATGACTATTGCTGTTGCAGCTAATATATACAAGTTTGTGGAGAAGGACATAATTAGCTTTGCTGATTATCGAGATTTTATCTTTACTAATCTCGCCACATTATATGTAAAGAAAAATCCCAACTTCTTCAAAAAAATGCTGGTAAGAAGAAAGTAGATAACCTTCTTAATCAGTACTATCTACCCAATCCAATTGAAAAATCAGGTAGAACCTATGACTATTGCATTAGAACGTCCCAAAAAAACTAGATCCGCTCAAATTCGGGAAAAACTGGGTTATCCGATTATTGACACTGATGTGCATACCCAAGAGTTTCCCCCAGCATTCTTGGACTATTTAGAGCAAGTTGCTGGAACTGCGATCGCAGAACGTTTTCAAGAACACTTACCCGGTGCATCTCGCTCTAAATGGTTCAAGCAATCTTGGGATGAACGCCGCACTTACCGCACCGCCCGCCCTCCTTTCTGGACTCGTCCCACTAACGATCCCTTAAATTTAGCTACCGTTAGTTTGCCAAAGTTGCTGCACGAACGCTTACAAGAAGCTGGTACAGACTTTGCTGTTGTGTACCCCAACTTGGCAACGATGGCACCACACATCGGTCATGAGGAGATGCGGCGGGCTGTTTGTCGGGCAGCTAATACTTACCACGCTGATATTTTCCGTCCTTATAGCGATCGCTTAACACCAATTGCCGCTATCCCCATGCATACGCCGGAAGAGGCGATCGCAGAATTGGAATATGCGGTGAAAGTACTGGGACTCAAAGCAATTCAAATCCCCGGACATATCCGCCGTCCGATTCCCGCCTTCGAGAAGTATGGCGAAGAAGTAGCCAACGAAGCTATTTGGATTGATACCTTTGGCTTGGATAGTAAATATGATTACGATCCCTTCTGGGCGAAGTGCGTAGAACTAAAAGTTGTTCCTACCACCCACTCTTCCGGTATGGGCTGGATCAATCGACGTTCCATTAGCAATTACCAATACAACCATATTGGTCACTTTGCATCGGCTGGAGAAGCACTGTGTAAATCTCTGTTCTTTGGTGGTGTAACTCACCGCTTCCCCACACTCAAGTTTGCCTTTTTAGAAGGAGGTGCAGCTTGGGGTGCTAGTTTGTACACTGATTTAATTTGGCACTGGGATACTCGCAATAAAGACCATTTGGTGGAAAATAACAATCCCGCCAATATCGATCGCGAAGAACTGTTAGAACTATATACCCGTTACGGTGGCGAATTAGTAGATGGTCGTTTGGATCAACTAGGTAGTGGTTTAGGTTTCCACGCTGATTTATTATCTCCCCTAGAACCAGGTGATTTGGATGAATTCGCCGTTGCAGGAGTTACCAAGCCAGAGGATATCCGCGATCGCTTCTTGAATCACTTTTACTTCGGGACAGAATCGGATGATACCCGTGTAGCTCAAGCTTTTAACCGGAAAGCTAATCCTTATGGCGATCGCGTCAAAGCCTTCTTAGGTTCCGATTCTGGTCATTGGGATGTACCTGATATTACTGCGATCGCTGCTAATACGTATTCAATGGTAGAACGCAAGATTATCACCGAAGAAGATTTGCAATACTTCCTGTCAATTCATCCCTTGGAGTTGTACACCAGCCTGAATCGTGACTTCTTCAAAGGTACGGCTGTGGAGAAAACCGCAGATGAATTTTTGGCTGGGAAAGGGGCTAGGGAGTAAAGAGGTGACAGGTTAGAGGTGACAGGTTATAGGAAATAATCTATACCCTGTCACCTGTAACCTCTCCCCTAATCTCAATGCCCATAAAAAATTTGAATAATTTAGGGTAAACTATCATGACGATTGCTTTAGACCGTCCACAAAAAACCAGGTCTGCTCAGATTCGGGAAAAACTTGGTTATCCAATCATTGACACTGATGTACATACCCAAGAATTTGAACCAGCAGTCTTGGATTATTTAGAACAAGTTGGTGGAACTGCACTTGTCGAACGTTTCCAAGAAAATTTACCAGGATCTTCCCGTTTTAAGTGGTACAAGCAAAGTTGGGAAGAACGTTTTGCTTATCGCACTAATCGCCCTAACTGGTGGGGGTCGTCCGACCAAAAATACTTTGAATTTGGCTACTATTAGCTTGCCCAAGTTGCTGCACGAACGCTTGCAAGAAGCAGGTACAGACTTTGCCGTTGTGTATCCCAATTTGGCAACAATGGCCCCGAATATCGGCAACGAAGAAATGCGGCGGGCTGTTTGTCGGGCAATTAACACTTACCATGCTGATATTTTCCGCCCTTATAGCGATCGCTTAACACCCATCGCCGCCATTCCCCTGCACACTCCCGAAGAAGGAATTGAAGAGTTAGAATATGCGGTGAATGTTCTGGGACTCAAAGCAATTCAAATTCCCGGTTATGTTCGTCGTCCAATTCCTGCCTTTGAAAAATACGGCAAAGAAGTCGCTAACGAAGTAGTTTGGATTGATAACTTTGGCTTAGATAGCCAGTATGATTACGATCCATTCTGGGCTAAGTGCCAAGAATTGAAAGTTGTACCCACAACTCACGCTTCTAGCCAAGGTTGGACAACTCAGCGTTCTGTCACCAACGCCCAATATAATCACATCAATCACTTTGCCTTTGCAGCAGAAGCATTATGCAAATCGCTGTTCTTTGGTGGAGTTACTCGCCGCTTCCCACAATTAAAGTTCGCTTTCTTAGAAGGTGGTTCAGCTTGGGGTGCTAGTTTATATGCTGATATTATTTGGCACTGGGAAACCCGCAACAAACAACATCTGTTGTCAAATAACAATCCTGCGATTATCGACAAGGAAGCATTAGTAGAGTTGTATACTCGCTACGGTGGCGAACTAGTAGATGGACGCTTAGATAAAATTGGTGATGGTTTAGGATTCCACCATCAACTATTAGCGCCAGAAGATCCAGGGGAACTCGACGAATTTGAACTAGCGGGAATAGAGAAGCCAGAAGATGTGCGCGATCGCTTCTTGAATCATTTCTACTTCGGTACAGAATCAGATGATACCCGTGTAGCTCAAGCTTTTAATCGTGCCGCTAATCCCTTTGGCGATCGCGTTAAAGCCTTCTTGGGTTCAGATTCCGGCCACTGGGATGTACCTGATATCACCGCCGTTACTGCCAACGCTTACTCAATGGCAGAACGCGAAATCATTACCGAAGAAGACCTCCGCTACTTCCTCTCAATCCATCCCTTAGAGTTGTACACCAGTCTCAATCAAGACTTCTTTAAGGGTACAGGTGTTGAGAAAGCCGCCAACGAATATCTAGCGGCTAAAAAATAACTGTCATTAGTCATTAGTCATTAGTCATTAGTCATTTGCAAAAGACAAAGGACTAATGACAAAGGACAATTACAACGTTCCATGTTCCATTTCCTCTGTTCACTTGTAGCGTGGGCAAGGCCCACTCTACATTTCTCTAAATTCTGCATTGAGAAAGGATATTTTGTCTCACATTCATAGAGCAACGAATTAAAAACTGTTTGTAGTAATTGTGTTTGCCTTAATTACGAATTACGAATTACGAATTACAAAAGGTGATTTAATTATGGTGCTAGATATTACAAAACCAAAGGATTACATTGACCTAGCAACTTCTCTATCTAAGGAACTTGCTCAATCCGCAGTTGAACGGGATGCTAAAGCTGGAGTTCCAGAAGAGGAAATTAATAAACTGCGTGAAAGTGGTTTGTTGCCACTGATTGTACCCAAGCAATATGGTGGCATTGGTGCAACTTGGATTGATGCTTTAAAAATTGTCAGAAAACTGTCAAAAGCAGATGGTTCAATTGGTCAATTATATGGTAATCATCTCAATTTAACGGCTTTGGGTCACGTTTCCGGCACACCAGCCCAAAAGGAAAAATATTATAGAGAAACTGCTAAAAATAACTTATTTTGGGCAAATGCTATCAATACAAAAGATACTAGGCTGAAGATTAACCCAGAAGGCGAGAATTTTCGGGTTAATGGTGTTAAAAGCTTTGGTACAGGTATTTCTGTTGCAGATTATCGGGTATTCTCTGCTTTGGAAGATGGCGTAGAATTGCCTTTCATATTTATAATTCCCAAAGACAGGGAAGGGTTAGTTTCTAATCAAGATTGGGATAATATTGGGCAACGCCGCACTGATAGCGGTAGTTATACATTTAACAATGTCTTAGTAGAGAAAGATGAGATTTTGGGGCCGCCAAATCCCCATGATAGTGCCTTCTCAACTTTTCTTGGGATTATTGCCCAGCTAACAAAAACCAACGTTTATCTAGGAATTACTAAAGGAGCTTTTGCTGCTGCTCGTGAATATACTAAAACTACTACTCAACCGTGGATTACATCAGGAGTAGATAGTGCTACTCAAGACCCATATATTCTGCATCATTACGGAGACTTTTGGGTTGAAATTCAAGCTGCGATCGCTCTAGCTGACCAAGCCGCAGAGAAAGTACAAGCAGCGTGGGATAAGGATGTAGAACTGACTCATCAAGAGAGAGGAGAAGTTGCGATCGCAGTTTCCGCAGCCAAGACATTAGCGACCCGTGTAGGTATAGATATTACCAACCGCATCTTTGAAGTTACTGGAACTCGCGCCACAGCAACCAAATACGGGTTTGATCGTTACTGGCGAGATTTACGAACCTTTACCCTACACGATCCTGTGGATTACAAATTGCGTGCGATCGGTGATTGGGTACTCAACGATCGGCTACCAGTTATTACGCAATATTCTTAGGTGTCATTTGTTCTGTTATCTCCCACATTCACCAAAGACGCGATGAATCGCGTCTCTACAAAATCCAAAATCTAAAATCTAAAATCCAAAATTGATATGACTCAACTAAAAACACTTCCCACTTATGACCCAAGTTTATTTGAGGGAGCCGCAGAAGGTTACGCTCAATATAGAACCAAATACCCACCGATTGTATTCGATAAACTAACCGAAATATTTCATCTCAATGGTCAAGGACGACTCCTTGATTTAGGTACTGGCCCAGGGTTAATTTCAATTCCTCTGCGAACCAAATTTGAAGAAGTTGTAGCGATCGATCCCGATCCCGACATGATTGCAGAAGCTAAACGGCAAGCAGCAGCAGTCGGAGCAAATAATATCACTTGGTTACAACAAGGAGCAGAATTCATTGACTCTAGTTTAGGGAAATTTAAGTTAACCACTATTGGTAGAGCCTTCCACTGGATGGAACGCGAATTAGTGCTTGAACGCCTGTATGAATTGCTAACTGATGATGGTGGATTAGCATTGCTTCAGACTGGTGATAACCCTTGGGAAAGCAATTTACCTTGGAAACAAGCTGCTGTTGGAGTAGTAAAGAAATGGTTAGGTGAAGAACGCCGGACTGGGACAACGAGGACAAGGCACTCGTAAGCCAGTCGATCCTCCTCATGAAGTCGTAATTGGCAATTCGGCTTTTGCTCGTCAAGAAAACTATGAAGTGCTATTTGAAAAATCTTGGACTCTCGATAGCTATCTAGGTTATTTATACACTACAGCCTTCTCTCTGAAAATTTTCTATGGCGATAACGCTCCAGCATTTGAAAAGGATCTTAGAGAAGCGCTACTAGCAGTTGAGCCGTCTGGACATTTTACAGAAGAACTCAAAGCTACAATTTTGATCGCTTGGAAGCACTAGCAAAATTGAACGCGAATAAGACAGAGTTTCACTCACAAGTTTCAATCTTCCACTAGCACCCCCTTGGAGTGGGCACTACTCACTCCACTTCCTAAATTTTGCCCTTTCAACTCTTAAATTCTCAGTTCCTCGAGTCGTTATAGGGTGGGTAATACCCACTCTCTTTTTTATTTTAAACATTCCAAAAAATATTTTTATTTATTAAAAAAATCTTATTTATGATGCCTAAATATGATAAAAATGGTTTTACAAAATTGGTCAAGATATCTATAAACCATACAGATCGGGTAATTTCAATCCCCTTGTAGAGACGCGATTCATCGCGTCTTTAAAAACCAATCATCTACTGTATTAATACATAATCATTTTTTAAATTTGAATCCTCCCAAAAATTCAGTCTAACAAAATAAAAAATAAAAATATCCACTTACCTCAAGAAATTACATTGAATCATGTTCATAAGCTACAGAAAGTCATGGTTGCCTGCGAATATAGCTCGTTATTTTTTGCTAGCATTTACGACTTTCTTGTTAGTTACAGGCTGTAACTCTCTAAGCACTCAAAACAATAGTCCGCAAGTTGGACTAACTACTGCAAGCTCAAAAAAAATAGAGGTAATTAATATTGGTCATCAGAGTGGTACACCTGGTCTGAACCTACTCAAAGCTCAGGGTTATTTGGAAAAGCGCTTTGCTGCTGATGGCATTGCTATCAAGTGGATAGAATTTCGGGGCGGCCCGCCAATGATGGAAGCAATGGCTGCAAACAGTGTTGATATTGGCAACGTTGGGAATTTACCACCAATTTTTGCTCAAGCTGGTGATAATCCCATTGTCTATGTTGCTGCAACTGGTTCTAACGCAGGCGCTCAAGCAGTTATTGTCCGTAAGGATTCACCAATCAAAACTCTTGCGGAACTCAAGGGTAAGAAAGTTGCGATCCAAAAAGGAACTGCTCTGCAATATTTGCTTTTGAAAGCTATAGCAAGTGTTGGATTAACTCTCAATGATATTCAACCTGTTTACCTGACTATTCCAGAAAGTCAGGTTGCTTTTGAAAGTGCTAGGGTTGATGTTTTACCTACTAGCGATCCGTTTTATGCTCGGAAAGAGCGAGCAAATGAAATACGAGTTCTAGCCAAAGGTTCTGATGTCGCTCCCCAAAGAGCCTACTATATCGCTACACGCAATTTTGCTGAAAATCACCCTGACTTAGTGAAGATAATTTTGGAAGAACAAAGAAAAGTAGAAGAATGGGCTAAAGCTAACCCTAATGAAGTTGCTAATTTGTTGGCAGCGCAAACTAGACAAGAACCAGGAGTCTGGAAATGGGCTTTAGAAAGGCGACCTATCTTAGGGGTGTTTGATATAACTGATGAATTTGTTGCTGAACAACAGCAGGTAGTTGAACTTGTCTACAGTCAAAAGCTGATTCCTAAAAATTTTCAAATCAAAGATGCAGTATGGAAACCTAAGAGTTGATTTATTAAAAAATAAGTCATAAGTCAGAATACAATCAATCGGAAATTTAGGCCTAGCACTGGTTTGTTTTTTCGATGTATTTGATAATTATTTTCCAGTCTGCTATAGCTGTTTCCAATCAATAGTTTCGTGCAAAAAAATCTTTTACTTATAATAGCTTTGCATAATGTAAAATAAAGGATGATAATAGCTTGATGTCAAGTAATTCCATGATTTATTGATAGATATTGATAGCTAAAAATATTTAATTAGTATCATTTTCAACTATATTAATAAACAAGAGTTTTTTTGGTTATTTAGACCGTAATTAATCATAATTGTTCTGACCACCGATCGAGGAATAAAGAAAACAACCTATGCCAGCTTCAAAAGGAAAGTTTGAATTCAGAAAAAACCAGAGAACAACGCGTCGTTCGTTGTTGTTTGCTTTGGGCTACTGCTTAATGCTATCAACAGTCTTATCGAGTTGTGGTGAAGCCAAGAATAACACTCAGCAATCATCAGCAGCTTCCCCTGAATCTGTAGCTGCATCTAGCACTACACAGAAGTCAACTGACAAGCAAGTAGTACGGATTGTACGTTCAAAACAACTTTCTGCTTTAGCAGTTTTAGAAAAACAGGGTTCCTTAGAAAAGCGATTAGAGCCTCTGGGTTTTAAAGTACAGTGGCCTGAGTTTGCGGCTGGACCACAACAGCTAGAAGCCCTAAATGCAAACGGACTGGATATCGCATCTACAGCCGAATCGCCTCCTGTATTTTCACAAGCAGCCGGAGCGCCTCTTGTTTATCTAGCTACTACACGCCCCAGTGGTAAAGCCATTTCACTTTTAGTTCCTGTAAACTCTCCTGTTAAAAGTGTTGCCGATTTGAAAGGTAAAAAAGTAGCTTTCCAGAAAGCTTCTATCGGTCACTACTTATTAGTTAAAGCCTTAGAAGATGCCGGACTAAAACTGAGCGATGTCCAATCAGTTTTTTTAGCGCCGCCTGATGCAAATGCGGCATTTAGTCAGAACAAGGTGGATGCTTGGTATATTTGGGAGCCATTTGCTACCAGAAATGTACAAAATAAAATAGCTCGTGTTTTAGCAGATGGTGGGAAGTTGCGGGATACTGGCAACTTTTATTCAACTTCACGCCAATTTTATCAGGCTCATCCTGATGTTATCAAAGTGTTTCTAGAGGAACTAGAAAAGGCAGAAATCTGGACTAAGGATCATCCCAAAGAAGTAGCACAACTGCTTGCTCCTGTAACTCAACTAGATCCACCAACTCTAGAAATAATGCATAAAAAATATGACTATGGGTTGCTACCAATCACTGATAAAACTATTACTAAGCAACAGGAAGTTGCAGATAAGTGGTATAGCTTAGGGCTTATCCCCAAGAAGGTAAATGTTAGAGACGGTTTTTTGACACCTGAAGAGTACGCCAAAATTACTCCTTCAGAGGTTCTAGCGAATAAGTAGTTATCCCCAAGAAGAAACTAAAATTCAGGAGAATATTATGTCTACCTCGACTTTGACAAAGGTTAAAATTAGGTCTATTGATGCTCCTTTGGGAGCGATAGTTACCAATCTTGATGCCAGTCAAGCGATCGCACCTGAAGTCATATTACAACTTAAAGCAGCTCTGCGCGATCGCCACATCTTGATCTTCAAAGACCAAAAGCTCTCTGATGAACAACTTTTGAACTTTTCTTTATACTTTGGCGCACTCTTTGTACCATCTGATGAAACTCCAGTATTGGCTTCTAAACCAGGAGAAACTCCGGTGGTGATTCCGATTTCCAATGTCGATGGTGGCTATACCGGTACTGGAGAACTTACTTTCCATTCCGATCACAAATGGACTCCTACCCCATCTAGTGGGTCGCTTCTTTATGCGTTGGAAATACCAACTCATGGTGGAGATACTTATTGGTTAAATACCAATTTAGCTTATGAGGCATTAGATGAAGCCACTAAAGAACGGATTGCAGATTTACAGTTAATTACCTACAACCCATTTTTGCGAGATCGGAATGCACCCCGGTCTTTGTATCGTTTAGACAAAACTATTCCTTTAATCAGTCCGATCTTTCCCCATCCTTTAGTTAGAACCCATCCAGAGAGTGGGAAAAAGCATCTTTATTTAGATGCTGCTACAGAAGTGGAAATTGTCGGGTTAGAGCCGGAAGAAGGATCTAAACTGATTGAACAATTGAGGCAACATCTAAATCAACCCAAGTTCTACTACCAACACAAATGGTCTGTAGGCGATATTGTCTATTGGGATAATCAAGCTACCTTACATTACCGTCAAGCATTCAATCCGAATGAGCGACGAGTATTAAAGCGGGTTAGCCTTGCAGGTAGTCGTCCCTTTTAGGATTTATAGCTCAGAAGATTAAGCTAATGGGCGTTTAAATATACCTTTTATTGGTCAAAAGTTATTCTGGACTTTTGACCAATAAAACTTGTCTAAATATCATACTCTATACTTGTAAATCAAAAATAGTAAAAAATATTTTTTGTTTAAAAACAAGTGTTCATGAATACTTTATTTTTAGACCAAACTTGATAAACTCTAGACTGAAAATGAAAGTTATTAGCACTCATTAAAAGCGCTAATCCGAAAATTATTAAATTTAACTAGAAAAATATTATGGGGCTTTTCAAATCTTTGCAAAGGCTAAATTTGTCTAGCAATAAACCTCTGCACTCAAAAGTCAAAAATACTAAGATAGTATGTGAATCTAGCCTAAATACTAAATTTATAGAAGCCAAATGTAAAATTGAGCTTAAACATATATCTTTATTAATTACTGCTTGCATCACTATACCAATGAGCATAGTTGGTTGTAATCAAGAAACTAAAAATACTCAAAACCAACTATCGCCAATTAATACACTATCTCAAAGTAAAACAGTTTATAATACTCCACAAAAACAAGAGCTACGAGTTGTTTATTCTAAGCTTGGTTCTCTTGCAGTGATGAGAAAGCAAGGAACTCTAGAAAAAAGTTTGGCAGCAAAGAATTTTACTGTCAAGTGGCTAGAGTTTGCTGCTGGGCCACAAGCTTTAGAAGCGTTAAATGCTGGTTCCCTTGACATCGCAGCCACAGCTGAATCACCGCCTATATTTGCTCAAGCCGCAGGTACACCTCTTGTGTATATTGCAACGACCCGATTTAATGGTAGAGGAGTTTCTTTTTTAGTACCAAAAAACTCTCCGATTAAAAGTGTTGCTGACTTTAAAGGCAAAAAAGTTTCTTTTCAAAAAGCCTCTATCGCTCACTATGTCTTACTAAAAGCGTTACAAAAAGAGGGACTAAAACTGAGTGATGTAAAATCTCTTTTTCTCCCACCTCCAGATGCAAATGTGGCTTTTAGTCAGGGAGGAATCGATGTTTGGGTAATTTGGGAACCTTACATTACTAGAAATGTCCAAAAAAATCTTGGCCGTATATTAATAGATGGACAAGGACTTCAGGATATTGGTAGCTTTTATACTACCTCACGGAAATTTGCTAAAGAGCATCCTGATATTCTCAAAGTTTTTTTAGAGGAGTTTATCAAAGCTGAAGATTGGTCGCAGAAAAATATTGATAAGTTAGCAGAACTTGAAACGGGCGACGTTGGTATTGATGTACCTACTCTCAAAACAATTCATAGTAAAGCAGTATATGGTCTACTACCAATAACCGATGAAGTTGTTAATAAACAACAACAAATAGCTGATTTATGGTACGCACAAGGACTTTTACCAAAAAAAGTTAATGTCAAAGATGGAGTACTTTCTCCAGAAGAATATGCAGCATTCACACCTGATTCAATTAAATCTAATAAGTAAATAACTGTAATCAAGTTTAAGAAACTAAAAAAATTACATTACTAGCTAATGCTTTTAAATCGGTAGTTAATCAAAAATTGAGGTGCAAAAATGTTTAATAATTTCGTGAAAACTAAGACAACAGTAATCAATAAATTCGCATTATTTATAATATCTGGTTTTGTGGTATCTACTACTTTAATAAGTTGTACGTCAACTGTATCTAACACAAATATAGGAAGCGCTCCGAAAGCAGAGCCAGCAGGAGCTAAGACTATAACTTTTAAAACAAAGTTACTGCGAATAGGGTATCAAAGCTCTGGTGATTTGGTTAGAGTTAGAGGAGTTTTAGAAAAACGTTTGGAGCCTTTAGGCTTGAAAGTCGAGTGGTCACAATTTGCTCAAGGACCACAACTTATGGAAGCAATGAATGTGGGCAAAATTGACATTGGCTCTGTTGGAGAAACGCCTCCAATCTTTGCCCAAGCTGCGGGTGCAAGAATTATCTATTTGGCTGGAAGAAGACTTGGGCCTAATTCCGGTAAAGGTAGTGCGATCGCAGTTCCGAAAAACTCTCCAATTAAAAAATTAGCTGATATTAAAGGTCAAAAAGTAGTCTTTCAAAAAGGCTCTGCTTCTCACTATTTTATCATCCAAGCCTTAAAAGAAGTAGGTTTAAAATATAGTGATATTCAAGTCTTAAGTATGCCCAATGTCGAAGCCCGTGGCGCATTTATTCAAGGCACTATTCCAGTTTGGGTAACTGGCGATCCTCATTTAGCTTTGGTAGAAAAACTCCACGGTGCGCGCGTGCTGAGAGATGCAACCAATATCGGGACTCCAGGCGGATATTATGTAGGAACACGAGAATTTGCTAAGGAAAATCCCGAATTAGTTCGGATCATTTTAGAAGAAATTGAGAAAAATGGTGAATGGGCAGAAGCGAATCGTAAAGAAGTAGCGAAACTTATAGCACCTGTACTCAAAATTGATTTACCTATTCAAGAAGTAATTTCTAGCCGTGCTAATTATCGCTTAAAAGGAATTACTCCAGAACTAATGCAAGCTCAACAAAATGTTGCTGATTTGTTCTATAACGAAAAAATCTTACCCAAAAAAATTGATGTTAAAGAAGCATTGCTCACACCTCAAGAATATGCAGCTATTACTCCACCAACACTGATAAGTGAAAAGTAGAGAATAATCAAATATGAAGTTTGTTTTTTTAACAAACTAGAATACCAATTTACTAAATCCAAAAGAGATTTGTTGAATTAGCAGAATCTCAATTTTTGCTCGTGGATTGGTATTCTAGGAGGTTTAAATAATAACTTCCTATAATCTTACTTCCTGAAAGAAAGTAAGACTGACAACGTAAAAGCTAAAACTTGCGAGGAAAATTATAACTGATGAACAAGTCATTTCAACCACAACGCCGTACAGTCTTAAAGCGTGTTGTCCAATATTCACTACTCGGACTGTTTACTTTATCATCTTCCTTGGTGGGTAGCCTTATGCAAACCACCCAAGCGCAGACAGCCACAGTAATTAACCTGGGATATCAAAGTTCTGGCGATCCTGTCAAGTCTAAAAAAGTTGTCGAGCTACGTTTCAAAGCATTGTATCCAAACGTAAAGGTGAATTGGGTTGGGCCATTTGCAGCAGGACCGCAATTGATCAAAGCGTTGAATGAAGGTAAGGTAGATATCGGTAGTGTCGGAGAGACACCTCCAATATTTGACCAAGCCGCACGCCCAGGCCTCATCCCTGAAGTTGTCTATCTTACTGGACGCACACCCAGCGATGGTACAAACCAAGGTATTGTGGTGAAAGCTAATTCTCCCATTAAGAAAGTAGCGGATCTTAAAGGGAAGAAAATTGCTTTTCAGGTAGGGTCGAATGCACAGTATTTACTAGCAAAAGCGTTGCAAGAGGTAGGGTTAAAAATTAGCGATATTCAAATCGTTCCTTCGACTCCAACTGAAGCCCGCGATGCCTTTCTTCAAGGCAAGGCTGACGCCTGGGTGGGTGGCGATCCCCTTTTAGCTGCTGTGGAAAATACTACCCCAATTCGGAATCTGAGAAATGGAAAAGGAATTAACATTATCAACGGGTTTTATATTGGCAGGCGTGCATTTGTTACCCAAAATCTGCAATTTGTGCGAGTGGTTTTAGAGGAAGTAGAGAAGGTAGGAGAAGCGCTTGAAAAAAACCCAAGCGATTATGCCAAAATTTTAGTTGATGAACAGAAATTAGATCCAGCAGTTGCACTAAAGGTGGCAAGCCGTCGTACTTATAAATTGAAAAAAATTACACCTGCGCTCATTGGCCTACAGCAGGGCGTTGCTGATTTCTATTTTGATCAAAAAGTCATCTCGCGTAAGATTGATATCAAACAAGGGATTCTTTCTGATCTACAATATAAAGCCAGCATACCTGATAATATCAAGTAACGGTAAATAGGTAGAGGCAGGTTTATTCAGCTATTAACTTGGCTAGCTATTACACTGTAGCGGAAGTTTGCCTAACTTGAACAAGGGGCTTAACAAGTTGATCGACGAACTTGTTAAGCCTATTGTTTGGTTAAGTAAAAACCAAGAAAGGAACAAGCAATCGCAAATATTTTTACAGATATGATTTCAAACTGACAATTAGTTTTAACTGTATCAAGTAATGGCGAACAGATAGAGGCAGGTTTATTCAGCGATTAAGTTAGCGATCGCATCTACTAACTCGCTTGGCTCTACTGGTTTGGCAATATGCTTGTTAAATCCGGCTTCTAGTACCTGTTGAGCGTTGATTTCTCCAGCATAGGCGGTAAGTGCGATCGCGCGAATTTTTCCTCCCTGTTCTGGTGGCAGTGTTCTCAACTGTTGCATAAACATACATCCATCTACTTCTGGCATCCCAATATCGCTTAAAAGTATATCTGGCAAAGATTGGGCTAAAGTAGCTAGGGCTTCATTTGCTGATGTTACTGCTGTGACATTTGCCCCATACTGCTCTAGTAAGAAGACAATAAATTCTCGCGTATCTGTATCATCATCCACTACTAAAATTTTCACATTATTCAAATTTGAGGATGGCT
Source organism: Nostoc sp. DSM 114160 (assembly GCF_053470305.1). Lineage (NCBI taxonomy): Bacteria > Bacillati > Cyanobacteriota > Cyanophyceae > Nostocales > Nostocaceae > Nostoc > Nostoc sp. DSM 114160. The sequence continues at coordinate 1,934,962 of NZ_JBPFGO010000001.1, forward strand.
CAGAATTGCTACTATCTTGTTTAATCTCTAATTTATTTTGGATTAACGGTAGTTTTACAGTAAAAGTTGCCCCCCGATCTTCACCCTCACTTTCTACTTGGACTGTGCCGCCATGCAATTCGACTAAATGACGGACGATCGCTAATCCTAATCCCAATCCACCAAATTTTCTGGTGGTGCTGCTATTCTCTTGACGAAAATATTCAAACACGTAAGGTAGAAAATTGGGGTCGATGCCTTTCCCTGTGTCGCTGACTTGAATCAGTGCTGAGTTGGAATTTGACTTAGAATATGATAATAGTCGAATATCAACCCGTCCACCTTCTGATGTAAATTTAACCGCATTTGAGAGCAAGTTCCAAACGATTTGCTGCAATCGGCTGGAGTCTCCCAAAACTTGTCCCAAATTTGGTTCTAGGCTAATGTGCATCTCAATTGATTTAGCTTCTGCTGATAGCCGCACTGTCTCCATTGCTGCCAAAATCACAGATGTCAAATCGACTGGGTAGATATTCAAGCTGATTTTACCTTGTAAAATCCGGGAGATATCCAGTAAATCTTCAATCAGTTGAGCCTGTAATTTCGCATTTCGCTCAATAGTCTTCAGCGCTTGAGGAATTGTCTTTTCATCAAGCTTTTTGGTTTGGAGTAGCTTTGACCAACCTAAAATTGGGTTGAGTGGCGATCGCAATTCATGAGAAAGTACTGCCAGAAACTCATCTTTTATCCGGTTGGCGTTTTCTGCTACTTTCCGGGCGGTTTGTTCTGCCTCGTATAGACGGGCACGTTCCATCGCTTGAGCGCACTGCTGTGCTAGTGCCAGCATAAAGGCTCGATCGTCTTGATTAAACTTCTGAATTTCGGTAAAAGCTAAAGACATTCCCCCAATAGCTTGTCCTTCGATCAGCAATGGAATCGAAATCCAAGCGTTGTAGTTGGACTGAGCATATTCTTTGGCAAGATTTGAGTAACGAGCAATCCTCGCTTCGCTTGGTTCTTCCCAAATAGGCTGCTTAGTTCTTACTGCTTCTGCCAGTGGCGCGGATGCATTAATCGAGAATCGACGCCATGAATCTATTATTTGTTGCTCGCCAACAGTTCGGATAAGTTCTAATTCAGTGCCGCTTTCAGTCAGTAGTGCCACAAAAACAGAACTAGCTCCCAAAGCTGCCATACCTTGCTCCACAATTACTTCAACAACTTGTGTCGCAGTTAAAGATTCAGAAAGGGCAGCGGTAATTGCTTGCAGACGGGTAGTGCGAGATGCTGCGCGTAAAGCCGCCTGTTGAGATTGCTGGGCTTCTCTGTAGAGTCGGGCATTATCAACGGCGATCGCCGCTCGACCAGCTAACTCTTCAGCTAACATCAGGCTTTTGCGATCGTAGAAACGACCTGAAGAAGATACCAAAGTTATAGCACCCAGCACTCGTCCTCGAAGGATTAGCGGTACACTCATCCCAGATGTTGGATTTAGTTCTTGCAGGACTTTGAAGTGACTAGCGTTGTGGGTTAACCCTTGGAGCTGTTCCTCAGAAATAAAATGAGTAATTTGTGATTTGCCTGTCCGTATTACCTTCGCAATACCTGCTGTTTGTGTCAAATCAGGCGGATAATTTTGTAACTGTTCTACCAATTTTTGTTTCTCTGGATTGGCATGGGCTGTTGCAAGCCGGCGAACTAATTGATTGTCACCAATAATATCAACTAAGCACCAATCAGCGATTTCCGGCACTGCTAGACGCGCCAAACCTGCTAGGGTTGTTTCATAGTCCAATGATGCAGCCAAAATCCCACTAGCTTCAGCCAAGAAACGCTGCTCCTCTTCCACTTGTTTGCGCTTAGTGATATCTCGCGAAGACCCTTGCATCTCTAAAATTTCTTGAGTTTGGCGATCGCGAATAGCTCGAATAGTTGCTTCCAACCAGATATAATGCCCGTCTTTGTGACGAGCGCGGTGAGTAACGGTATAAATATCTGGTAAATCGGCATTGACTGGGTAATTCTTGACAATCTCTGCCAAATCTTCTGGGTGAACTAACTCCTGGCTGGGATGACCGACTAGTTCCTCTGGTTGATACCCCAATACTGTATGGCAAGCTGGTGAAACATACAGAAGAATTCCATCTACTGTGTGGCGGGAAATAATATCAGTTGAATTCTCAGCCAGCAGCCGAAAACACGCCTCACTCTCGCGCAGTTTTGCCTCTGCCTGCTTGCGTAGATTAACGTTACGGAAATGAAGTGATAACCCTGTGGCTGAAGGATAGGCGCGAACTGCAAACCAGGCATCAAAGGGTGGGTAATAATCTTCAAGCTCAAGCGGCATTCCTAGAGCAACTGCGCTTTGATAAAGTTGACCAAAGCTAGTATTAGCCAGTTCTGGAAACTCTGACCACAAATTTTTTCCGAGCAGATCCTCGCAGGAACGCCCCAGAGTTCTGCTTCCCTCATGATTGAGATAGGTGAAGCGCCATTCATTGTCAAAGGCAAGAAAGCCGTCAGTGATGCTCTCCAAAATCTTGGTAACTTGCTCCTTAGCAGTTTCAGCCTCAACACGAGCCGCTTGCTCTCGCTCAAACAGCTGTTCCCGCTCGGCTTCTGCTTGCTTGCGCTCCGTGATTTCTTGACAGATTGCACCCACCCAAGTAATATCACTTGGTAGTTTAATCGGATAATAATTTACCGACCAGTACCGCTGCTTTCCAGGTGCGGCGGGTGTCTCTCCACTGGCCTCTTGGGTAATAGATTCTCCCGTCTCGATCGCATGGTGTAAAGCTTCCATCACTCCAGGATCTACCCCAGGTAGCACTTGAGCGACGGTCTTACCGATATGCGCTTCTTGAGGAAAACCGTTAATCTCAGCTAAAGCGTCATTCAAGCGAACGTATCTCAATTTCTCATCCCATAGACCAATACCTACAGGGGCGTTATTAAAGAGGGTATCAAGCAGAACGTTAGCTTCAACCAAACGAGTTTGTTCTGTTTTCAGTAGCGCCAGCAGCTGCTCGCGTTCTGCCTCAGCTTGCTTGCGTTCGCTGATATCCACACACATTCCCACCCATTCCTGGATTTCGCCTGATTCGTCAAGTATAGGCACACCGCGTATAGCCATGTCACGGTATTCGCCGTCATGCCGCAAAACGCGATACTCGGCAACTGCAACGCTGCGCCCAAAAAAGGCTTGTCTCCAAATAGCAGCTACAGATGTCCGGTCATCTGGGTGCAGAGCGTCAAACCAACCCCATCCTTTGTATTGTTCGGGACTTTGCCCAGTGAACGCCTCCCAAGTCGGAATCTCGTCAACAACGTTGCCCCAAGGCCCGGCGCTCCAAACGATGGATGCGCTTGCTTCTGCCAGTGAGCGGTAGCGTGCTTCACTATGACGCAGATTTTCTTCTACTTGCTGCTGTTCATCCAAATCTTGTCGCAAATCTGTAACCTCTCGAGCTTTCAGGTTATCAATTAAATCTTTGAGTAAGTCGGCACAATAAAACCATACTATATGAAGAAAAATTAACTAGGCTAAAACTCTCTTTCCTCCTGCCCGATCTCAACGATAAATTTTTCCACCCACCTACTTAACAATGGTAGAATTTTCCTCTCCAATCGAGACACCTGGAATTTCAAAAATCTGACGATATTTTTCCTCCCTTTCTCGCAGTAGTGACGAGCTTCGCTGCTACAAACGACTGCCCGAATTCAATAAACGACTGCCCGAATTCAATAAACGACTGCCCGAATTCAATAAACGACTGCCCGAATTCAATAAACGACTGCCCGAATTCAATAAACGACTGCCCGAATTCGACGAACATACCTTTGACATTTGAGCTTGTGCCTTGTTACCAGTTTTACTTGTGATAGTTTGAGGCACTGCCGAGTCTACCAAACCAACTGTCAATCCTTGGCTGTTCGATTAGATATAGCAGATGCTATAACTTTGACTCCATCTGTCTACAGCTATAGACCTTGTAAGTTGCTGATTATGTATTACATCAATTATTATGCAAGCTATTTAAGCTAGTAATAGAATTGTTTCAATTCAGGGGATAAGAATATGAAGGTTTGGCTTGCTTGCTTTTTGGTGCTGTTTGCCTTAGCAGAACTGTTTGACTGGTTGCAAGAATTTAATCTGCCATTACCTATCTATATTTTGGGTGGCGCTTTTTTAGCTGTTGCTTCTAATTATGATAAAATTGTTGGCTCCTATTTTGCAGATTCCAGCATTGAAGCATCACTTGAACAACCTCAGTTAGATTCACTAACTCCATCTACTAATCCGATTTCTTTCCCAATTAGCAATCCTGTTGAAGATGTTCAAACATCTCAAACAGATGATTAGGGCTTGTCTGATTCTATGGTTGACGCTGGGCGTAAGCTTGCTTTAAAAGTAGGAATACGTCAAAGTCTCTAACTAACAAGTAAATTGTTACATTAATAGGAGCTTTAGGTTAATTAGCTTTTAACCTAGATTCCCAAAATTGACTTCTGCACTTACAACATCTACCCAATTCAGGCTACCGCCTCAACGCCGTGATTAGTGGACTATTAGAAAAACTCCGCGTACCTTTTGTCAAAGTTCAGGATTCCCGTGAAACTTCTAAGAGCAAAAGTTGGCTGCAAATTATTTTTGTTACCAGTATAGGAGTTACCGCCTTGATCTGGGGAGTTCGGGAACTCAAATGGTTACAGCCTTGGGAGTTAAGAGTTTATGACCAGATGTTGCGATCGCGTCCATCAGAAGCACCCGATCGGCGAATTGTGCTAGTCAAAATTACTGATAAGGATCTCAAACGCGAGAAATGGCCTCTATCAGATCGGACAATCAATCAGTTATTAAAGAAAATAGAGTCTTATCAACCGCGAATTGTTGGTTTATATCTTTTCCGACCAGAAGACAATAATTTGGCGGCTAATTTCCAAAATCAAGATAACATTGTCACTACCTGTTTGTTCAGCAGTTTGGGTAGAGATGAAATTCCCCCGCCGCCGAATGTCCCTATTGATAATGTTGGGTTTAGCGATGTGGTCGCTGACAATGAAAACGACCAAAGTCTCCGCCGCATTTTATTATTTGCCAACCCTACAGACAAGAAATGTACAACACAATTTGCATTTGGTGCATTAATTGCAATTAATTATCTAGAAAAACAAGGTATTGCATACGATTTCACTAAAAAAGGAGATTTTATCTTAGGTAAAACCTTGTTTGTGCGTTTACAACCTAATTCTGGTGGCTACCAACATTTGGATACACAGGGCTATCAAATATTATTAAATTACCGTCACCCCAATAGCCTCGCCGACCAAGTAAGCCTCACAGATGTTCTTAGCGATCGAGTCAACCCCAGTTTATTCAAAGACCGTCTGGTAATTATTGGCACTACAGCAGCTAATATCCCTCCAAGTGGCTTTTATACGCCCTACAGCGCTTTACCAGATCAACCAGCTAGAATGCCTGCTCTGTTTATTCATGCACAGATAGCAAGTCAACTCATCAGTACAGTGTTGGATGGGCGACCCTTGATTTGGTATTGGCCCGACTGGGTAGAACTTATTTGGGTGTGGGGCTGGTCGCTATTAGGTGGTGTTTTAGTATTGCGGTGGCAAAATCCGCTGCTTTTGCTAGTGGTGGTAGGGATAACTCTATTTGGCTTAGTAGTAATCTGCGTTGCTTTGTTTTTACAAGCTGGATGGGTGCCATTAATCCCTCCTGCTCTTGCTTTGGCGATTAGTAGTATCTGTGCGATCGCTTATACTAGCTACGAAAATCAACAGCAAACTCAGGTGATTGTTCTGCAAGTTGAAAAACAACAAGAAGCGATCGCCCAATTAAATATACTCTTAGAAGATAAAACAGCAATTCCCGACTCGTCTGTTGACTTTCTTCCTCCAGTTGATTCATCCGAAATAAAATCAGGTGATTTGCTTTTGAGTGGACGCTACAAAATCTCTCAAACTCTTGGTGCAGGTGGATTTGGTCGGACTTATTTAGCACAGGATACTCAACGACCCCCGGTAATCCTACTTGTGTAGTTAAAAAGTTAATGCCAGCCCGTCAAGATACACGATTTTTGCAAGTCGCCCGCAGATTGTTTCATAGTGAAGCTGAAATTTTAGAAATTTTGGGTAAACATCATCAGATTCCCGAACTACTTGCTTATTTTGAAGATAATCAAGAATTTTATTTAATTCAACAATATATTGAGGGACATACCCTAAGTGAAGAATTACCACCCGTACAAAATGTGCAAAACGAATCATTTGTGATGGAAATGCTCAAACAAGTTTTAGAAGTTCTAGAATTTGTTCATCAACATCGAGTGATTCATCGGGATCTCAAACCGACTAATATTATTAGATGCGCTCAAAATAATCGCCTGGTATTGATTGACTTTGGGGCTGTGAAATTGATGCAACCGCCGAGTAGCGAGCAAACAGAATTAGCCACAGTAGCCATTGGGACGCGGGGTTATGCACCTCCAGAACAATTTGCCGGTCATCCCCGCTTATGTAGTGACATTTATGCTTTAGGAATGATTGCTATTCAAGCTATAACTGGGATACCACCGCAAGAACTCCACCCAGATCCAGAAACGGGGAATGTGATGTGGCGACAAACCGTGCAAGTAAGTGAAGAATTAGCGGCAATTTTAGATAAAATGGTTTGCTATCATTTTAGCGATCGCTATCAATCAGCCACCGCAGTTTTACAAGATTTAAAACGTTTTTCAACTAAGTGAACTGGTTGGGGATTAGGGACTGGGATATATACAGCAGATTTCAACGAAAATGAGATACATAACCTGAGTTCGGGTTAAAGATAAGGAGGTAAAAGCCACTCCAGTTGAAGGCTAGGTTTCTTAGGTTGATGACAATAAGCGATTAATCCGCAAAGAACGTTAACGCAAAAATTAACGGGGCTTCGGTGTCGAGAATGTTCAATCTGAGAAATGTTTTTGAGTTGATCATTAATCGTTTCAATAATTGAGCGTTTACGGGACAAAAGTTTGTCATGAAGACGCATCAGCCTATTCTTCATATTGCGACGGGGTTTAGCGAAAAATTGGATTCCGAACTCTTCCAAAAGCTGAGAAGCAAGTTTTTCAGAAACATAGCCGCGATACCTTCGGTAAGCTTCGCTAACGCCAAATATTTTGCCAAAAAACTTACACAGTAAATCTGGTACGGGTTTACGGTCATCAATATTACCAGGAGTAAGAGTCACATTTAAGAGTTGACCAAGCTCATTGACAACAATATGAAGCTTAAAACCAAAAAACCAATCCACGGAAGTCTTGCCACGAGCGGCTAAACCTTTAAATACCTTATGCCGAGAAATCCGACGATTATGACATACCTTCAAGCAGGTTGAATCGATAAAGCCGATACCCGTACATTGTCTGAAACAATGCTTCAGATAGACGCATAAAGGTATTAAAGTTGATGGTATCCATTCAATAAATCGTTGATAAGAAGGAAGACCTGGAAACGCAGAACTCCACTGCTGTTTCACCTGATTCAAATAAAAATGTTTGAAATTCCGGTAGTGATTTTGATGAAAAGCGATGATAATTGTCATTATTTCACTTAAACACAAGCTTTTCGCTCTTACACGTTTTATTCCTCCATGATTTAACAGTTTTCTGTGCCATTGAGCTTCAAACGCTTTACAGAAATCATCTACATGACAGAACAAAGCATCTAAACTAAACATAGGACAGGTTGCTGGATTTGTTGTTATTTTCAGCTTACTACCTGTCCTTTTCCTTATCCCGAACTCAGGTTACATACTCCTGAATTATGAATTCTGAATTTTGCTGTATCAATTCACTTCTAGCGCTCCTAAAGTTTTTAAAGTTACTACCTGTCTCAACGTTTGTTGAAAATCTGGACTCACCGCAACTGCCCAAACACTGTTTGAGTCTACCTTGTTCCCGCGCTCTCTTATCTAGGCGAAGCCAGAATGGTATGGGATTGCTTCTGACTGTTTGAGCCTGCCTTGTTCCTGCGCTCTCTTATCTGCTTACCCCATTCCCTATGCCTAAAAACTTCGTCCTCTTGTGGATGGGGTTTTTCATTTTGGAGCTTTCTAACTAGTCTGTCAAGTTTATCCTCAAGCCGATCGGCAGAGCCAAGGGTTATTCGTAGTTGATTTAGGATAGGTCTTACAATCAGATGAATTTGACTATCGTGGATGTAGTCTTTTGCTTGGGCTTGCATCGAAGCATAAGTCAGCAGATATTGCGGTGATTCTGTGACGATTTCCTTGCAGACTTGCTCAATCAAGCACTTTGTCACATATTCCATCACCACAGGTTGCTGTGTGAATCCTCCAGCATTGCTTTCTATCAAGCTACGCCAGCGTAAAGATTCGAGGACTGACATTAACTTAGGCTTAGGCAATATTGGTGTAAGAGCTGTTTGCAATTCTGTCGAGGAAAGCTTGCCCCGATTAATTGCCAGCCAGTACATTACTAGCTGCTCAGATGTGGAGAGTCTTTTGAATTGTTGTTCTAGAAGATTGCCAATGCCTTGAAATACAGTTGTGCCTTCAGAAAAGAAGCAGGCGATGTTACCTTCATGCAAGTCCCGAATGGAAGTGGCGGCAATTTTCAAAGCTAGGGGATTACCACCGTAACACTCAACCAGTTGGCGGGTTTCGTCCTCGGAGCCTGATAGCCCTTTGAGTTTCAGAATTGTTTGCCCGGTTGTGACTTCTAATCCTGATAAAACAAGGGTACGGACTGGCAAACCATCACCTTCCAAGGCAGCGACTTCAGGAGGTTTTTCCCGGCTGGTGAGCAGGACAGAGCTTTGATGCCCAGTTTCTCCTGATCGCCACAGAAGTTCGCCGTAGGGTTCATAGCCCTCACGGTAACAGCCTGTCCCTTTACCTTGCTCCAATAATGTGTCGAAATTATCCAGAATCAGCAAGCATCGATATTTGCGGAGATAATCGATTAAACAAGTAATTTGCTCATAGGGGGAAGCAGGCAATGTGGTAACTTGTCGATCGGAAAGAATTTTGATGCATTCCATCACCTTGTCGTGAAAAAAAGGTGCGTGTCGGAGCGATCGCCAAATCACATATTCAAATTCTCCCTGCAATTGTTCTGCTAACTTTACAGAGAGCGCGGTTTTGCCCATACCACCCATACCTAATAGTGTGACTACACGAGCGCGATCTCTTACAATCCATTGGCTGAGGGTTTCTAATTCTGTAGTACGTCCATAGAACTGGGAAACGTCGATTGCTTCCCCCCAATTTGTATAGTTCGTAAAGGGTTGAAAATTCAAGGTTGAGGAGGTGTTTATGTCCTGTTGTCGCTGTACAGTTCGCTTCAGGACTCCTTGCAGGTTATTTTTGGTAACTTTTTCGCCCAAAGCTTGAGAGAGCGATCGCCATAATTCCGAGCCAACGTCTTTGATGTGACCAGGGTCATAAGTGACTGCTCGCGCCATTTCTAGATAAGTTTTCCCTTCCCAAGCGTAGCGAAATACAATCTCTTGCGCTCTCGTTAAGCATCCTCGTTGCAATAATTGCTCAACTATTGCGATCGCTTCTTCAACCGTCATTTCTCTCCGTAGTAATACAGGCTCACTACAATATTCACACCAGAAACTTGATTTTTGGTCAAAAGTTTACGTAAATCTACGAAAAAGAAAATAACCCGACCTTTTCCCGACCTTTTCCCGACCTTTTCCGACCGACAAACTTGATACTAGCCCTTTAGTATCTATGTAAGATTAGAGCGATCGAGAATGTAACCAAATTATTGAGGGCAAAGACATGGCTTATTATTTCGGCACAAGTGGAAATGATTATTATAACTACACTGGTTCAGAAAGTCTTTTTGCTTATGGGTATGATGGAAATGATACCATCTATGGCAATACTAACGACGATTACATCTATGGATATGGTGGCAATGACTACCTATATGGTTACACAGGTAACGATGTCTTATACGGAGATTCTGGCAGTGACACATTATACGGTGGGTCTGGTAGTGACACCTTATACGGTTCTAGCTCAACTGTCTACAACAGTTATGAATATGATGTCTTAAATGGTGGCGATGGCTACGATAGGTTTGTTTTAGGTACATCCTACAGTGGAAACTATTATCAGGGAAGTGGCTACGCTACGATACAAGACTACAATCCTGCGAATGACTATATCCAACTCAAAGGAAGTGCAAGTTCTTTTTATCTTGGTACTGCTGATTATGAGGGAACTAGTGACCTTGATACACTCATATATCAGAATGATGGTGACTTATTAGCAGTAGTTCAAGATACGACTGGTATACAGTTAACCAGCTATTATTTTAGCTTTGTCTAGTCCTACTACAGTTGGGAAATAACTCACGCGATGTGCGACTTTTTTTATTCTTGTAGGATGGACATCTTGTCATTGGTGTCAAGTTAAGGCATCAGCCCAGATGTCAAGAGAGCGAGCAGCCGTTCGTCGGTGGCGTTGACGGATGGCTTTAACCAAGCCCATCGAACGATAATGTTCGACAAGCCAAGGAATAAGTTTTAACTCAGGGTTAAGCAAAAGTGCGCGGTGAAAAAAATATAAACTGCGAAACACCATTTCCACAGAAATGCGTTCCAAAGGTTGTTGTAAAGCGATTGCTACATCAGCACACAAGTCGTTGAGGAGGGCGTAGAAAATCCAAGTAGCGTATATTTGCATCTCTACACCATTAGTGCCACCGACCCAGAGATAGGATAAACCTAACAAACGCTTAGTCAATAAAAATGCGTCTTCAATTCGCCAACGTCGGCGGTATAGTTCACAAACTTCTTGTGCTGAAAGTTGTTGTGGGTCAAGAACGTTAGTCAAATAATGATACCAAGTCTGACCCCACAATACGGAAACTAGGCGCATGGGATGGTGGCAAGGGTGAGTATGATTTAATCCCATGTGAATAATTTCGTCTTTGTAGTGAGAACCTTGAGAAAGTACACGTGTAACCCGATATCTCACCTTTTCCTTTTGGCGTGTGAGTACGTACTTGCCAGCAACAGTCAGAGAATCAAACCACTCAAAACCATAAAATCCCATGTCTACTATCAGTAAGCCACCATCAGGTAAACGTTCTAACAGTGAAAGCCACCAACGAGTCTCATTGATTTTGGCATCAGCATCATACCAAATTGCTACAGGAGTGTGAGTGAAAGCTTCTACAACCATCAATCAGCATCTTTCCGGCTAATACCGTGCCTGTTTTTTCTTGCAGTTGTCCAAAATGTTTTTTCATCGCTTCGAGTGTTGAGGCATCCCCAATCCAGATGGCAGGAAATCTCTGTACTACTAATGACCCAGGCTGGGGCTAATTCTCTTGCGCTTCTTTTCGCTGATAAACGCTCTATCACTTGCTCAAAAACTAGTGCAAATAAATGAGCAGGTAAACTATTGAGTCTTTGAGACAACGCTTGTTTACTGACTTTCGTTGCTTCTACCCACATTAATCCTTCTATTTCTAGCGATCGCAATACATCCGTGAGATGTTGCACTTGTCGATACACTAGACTCAACACGATTGCTGCCATTACTGGCTTTCTTCAGTATTCGTGAACGCAGGCTCCGTTCTTTGTCTTTGACCCCTTTGAGGTTTGTAAATGTACCTGGACTGATTAGTTCAAACAGACGTGATTCTATCTCAACACTTGCTGGGGCTGGTACGCTGACTCGATGGCGAAAATCTGGATTCCCTTGTTTTTTGCGTGGTTTACTCATGGCTTTTTCAACACCCCTATGTTGACTTTTACCATTGATTTGCCCACTCTTGACAACCATCCATTTTTCTTAACTTGACACCAATGACATCTTGTCCATCCTTTCTGGGCAGGCAAGATGCCTACCCCACAATGGAATCAAGGTTTAACTAAATTAAGTTGCACAGGGCGTTAACTCTCTGTTTTCAGCATAAAAAAATCGCCCCCTGAATTCAGGAGGCGCATCACCAAGGTGGTGTAGAGACGCGAGATTCCGCGTCTCTTGTTCTAGCTAGCAACGTACTCTTTGACATTGGCGCGACGGCGACGCAGATGAGCCAAAGCTTGATGCTCTAACTGACGAACGCGTTCGCGGCTGAGATTCAATCTTTCACCCACTTTCGCCAATGACATTTCATTACCATCTTCTAAACCAAAGCGCAGGGCTACAACTTCTCGCTGTTGCGGGGTTAGTTCTGCTAGCAGATTGTTCAAGTCTTGGCGTAAGAATTCCTGATTGGTGTAATACTCTGGCGATGGGCCATCATCTTCGAGCATTTCTTGCAACTCAGTATCTTGATTCTCACCAACTCGCACATCCAAAGACACTGGTTGACGAGCCATATTCAGATACTCGCGAATCTGAGCAGGTTCTAGTTCTAGTGCTTTGGCAATTTCGGCTGGAGTTGGCGATCGCCCCAAGCTTTGAGCCAACTCGCGCTGCACTTTTTTGATTTTGTTCAGTTTCTCGGTAATGTGGATCGGTAAGCGAATAGTCCGACCTTGTTGAGCGATCGCCCGAGTAATTGCTTGGCGAATCCACCAGTAAGCGTAAGTTGAGAACTTATAACCCCTCATCGGATCAAATTTCTCCACACCCCGCTCTAACCCTAGTGTTCCTTCTTGGATTAAATCCAGAAACTCCATATTTCGCTTTTGATACTTTTTAGCAATAGCTACGACCAAGCGCAAATTCGCTTCGATCATTTTTTGCTTTGCCCGCTTACCTTGTGCCACTGTTTGCTGCACCTCGGTTTCCGATTGTTGAACGTAGTCAGCCCACTCTGACATATCCGGTTCGCGTTGCAACTTCTTCGCCAAAGCTTCCTTAGCGTCGATCAGCGCCATCATTTGTTGCACTTGCTTCCCAAAGACAATTTCTTGTTCGCGGGTTAGCAGTGGTACACGACCAATTTCTCGCAGATAGGTTCGCACCATATCAGCCGTGAATTTGGTGTTGAGGTTTTCCGTTTGGGTATTGACAGTAGGCATTGGTGCGATGTCCTCTACTTCGTAAAGATAATGTATGTTTTATTACTAAAATGGATGGGGAGAAGTAGTACATCTATCACGAAATATCGGGAGCTATCAAAAGCAATCAGTTAATTAGATACAGCCGTTGTTAAGACGGTAAGCCCCCAATGATAGGTTCCCCTACCTTCCCTAAATTTTCAATCTTTTATAAGCACGCTGGTTATTTTTGAGAATTATTCTCTTGGACAGTTACTAACACCGGGCGGTAAATCCGAAGTCGGTATGAGTTCTACTTAACTTATAATACGACAAATCAGGCAAATAGTAAACTATCTTTAGATAAAACCTATTATTATAATTCAAAAGCAGTCGTTATAGAAAAAAATTTTAAATTTCCTTGAAATTATTGACTATATCTATAGTGACGCCAAAAACCCCTCTTCTGTTGCCAAAAACTAGCCGGATAACCGAACTTAATTTGCTGTGACAATGGAGGGATGTTACGAATTAGTCATTTGTCATTAGTCATTGGTCACTTGTACTGAGCGTAGTCGAAGTATTGGTCATTTGTCACTTGTACTGAGCGGCTCGTGCCGACTTGTGCCGAGCGAAGTCGAGGTAGCAAAGCCGAGGTAAGTCGTTGGCGTAATCTCTGTCTTTGACACGCTGTTAGCGTTCGTAGAGAAGTATTGGTCATTTACAAAGGACAAATACTTCTCTACGAGAGGCTGCGCCAACGACTTCGCTCAGTACAAGTGACAAAGGACAAAGGACAAATGACAATCTAAAATCCCAGGTCAGCTTTGGCTAGTTCCGCAGCGGCGAATACTTCTGCGTCAGGTTTTTCTTCCCAAGCTGGCTCACCAATTTCGGCATAAAAAGTTGCGTCATAAGGACGGGTACGGACTACTACGGGCATAGGAACGGCGTGACCCCAATATTAAAGCTTGTTGTTTCGAGTCTAGCTTTGCCAATACCGATCGCAGTCCGCTACCACCAGATACACCTGTAAAAATTGCCTCAATGTCTTTTTCATCATTCAGCAAAGCGGTAATGCGAGTCCCAATTTGGGACATAACTTCATTATCTATGCCTGATGGACGTTGATCGACTACCAAAAGTGTGACAAAATACTTCCGCAACTCGCGGGCAATAGTCCCAAAGATAGTACTTTGGACGATAGCTGGGTCAAGGAAGCGGTGCGCCTCTTCAATGGTAATCATCAGTGGCGTTGGGCGATCGCTAGGATTTTTGCTTTGCAGGAATTTATCTGCTTTCTTGACGTAATGCTCGTGAATACGGCGGGTGATCATATTCGTCACCAACATATAAGAGAGCATATTAGACTGGGAACCAAATTCTATCACAACATTCTTCCCAGATTCCAGGCATTGCACAATTTTACTAATGTAATTCTGCGGGCAAACTGCTCGCATATACTTCAAGCTGTCTAACCGTAAGAGTTTGCGCTGTAAAGAGTTAATTGAACCTGGGTGTCCCGGCTTTTCCTCACAGAACATCTTAATGTCTTCACCAGTCATATTTAACAGCTGGACAATCCAAGACTTGCCAAACTCATTAAACAAAATATTGGCATTATCCAAGGCTGCGTCAGAAAGTCCTAAATCTCGACCACATAATTTAATATCTTCAACTTCAATTTGCTCGTAACTCAAATAAAGTTCTTGGGCATCACGCACACCCCGACGCTTTGTCGATTCCGGGTCGAGGGTATAAACTTCTACCTTACTAGGAAAAAGTTGCTTTAAGCCTTTAACAGTATTGACATTTTTACCTTCTGCAACGGCTTCCCAGCCATACTCAGAGTGCATATCAAAAATCAAGTTAACTGCCGCATTTTTTCGGATAACGCCAGCTAAAAGTAGCCGAGTTAGAAAAGATTTACCAGTACCAGATTTCCCAAAAACCCCATTACTCCGTTCCACGAAGCGATTCAAATCGATACAAACGGGCACATCCATATCCAAAGGTTTACCGATGGAAAAGTTGCGCCTTTGGGGGTCATCTTCCCAACCAAAGACTCGGCGAAAATCGTCAACACTTGCATCGTAAACTTGGCTAAAGTGGCTAGGAATAGTTTTCACCGGCAACAATTCTATCGTCGTGCTGGTTTGTGGCACAAATGAAGCTAAACCAGTCACCGATGGGAGGAAAGGATTGGCCGATTTGCCATTTGTTGGGGAGAAAGATTCTTCAGTTTCGGGAGTGAACATCAACATCGGCGCGAGGTTGATAGTACCGTAAGTACCACTTCCAGCTAAAACATCTCGTAAAAAAGTGTCTTCCCAATTGGGGGGATTAGCAATAATTCGGGCATTAGCAGCTCCCAATGCTACATCTGTCAGCATACAAAAAAAACGCGATCGCATCCCTTGCACAACAAGAAATTTACCCACCCGCATATCTTCTACAGAAATGTCAGGATGCAATCGGACTTCTAAACCTTCAGTTAGAGAACCTTGAATGACCGAACCTAATGGTTGTGCCGAATTCATCTGATTAGTCATTTGTCACTTGTACTGAGCGTAGTCGAAGTATTTGTCATTTGTCATTGGTCATTGGTCACTTGTACTGAGTTTCGACTGCGCTCAACTACCGCGTAGTCGAAGTATTGGTCATTTGTTTTTCTTTTCCATCCCCTATGCCCCATGCCCAATTCCCTATGCCCTATTATCTAATCAATCTGAATCGAGGTTGGCGCACTTCCTGTTGATGGAGTGGTACTAATTAACGGTTTGCGGAATTGGGCATAAAGGCGATCGCGCCAGGTAAAGAATGGTTCATAATCTATATTCTCGGCAAAGATTGGCAATCCTTTACCTCTGATAGAAGCTGGTAAATCCAGATAGGGGACCAGAGGGGAACTTGAGCAATATCGATAAGCCAGCCACGGCTAAGTCAGCTAAAGTCGGCTCATCTCCTGTTAAATAAGGACTATCTGCCAATAATAACGTTAAGGCTTCTAAGTCTTGTTTTAAAGATGCGATCGCTGACTGTATCACATCTGGGCTGTAACCTACGCCAAAACCCAACACTGTCAGTAAGTCACTAGGTACTCCTTGAACCAGACTTTTAAATATATCTGGTGTTGACGTGGGTAATAAAGACTTACGGAAATTTTGATCTTGACTTACGGCTGCAAATAGTGCTTTGCGACCTTTGATGCCTATGGACTCATCCGCCCATTCTTCTATTAATAAAGTTAAACCCCGTTGTTTAGGATCTTGCGGTATTATGGGGCGATCGGGATACTCTAAGTCTAAATACTTAGCTATTTCCGTAGAATCCGCAATATATTTATGACGATCCTTTAATACAGGCACTTGTCTTTGACCAGTCAGCCGGAACAGTTCCACTTGTCCAATCCCAGGCGTAACCTCTATTTTGCGGTAATCTAGTCCTTTAAAATCTAGAATTAGGCGCACTTTCTCTGAGTATTGAGAGAGTTCCCATTGGTATAATTCCAGCATGTGTTCTATCTCTTGTAACTGGTCAACTTATTAACTTTACAATTGTATCTTTAGTTTTAGTAATTTTTATTGGTATTAGTTGGTTAACTGTCTATTTAATTGACATTAAGGTTTAACCGATGCCTGATTTTTGGCAAAATAAAATTATCGATTCAAAAAAATATTGTTTTCTGATTGATTAAAATATCAAATAACTAAGTAATTTAATTCAGCATATATATGACTCGTATTTGATTGCGTGAAAAAAACTTAGTACACTTTTATTCCTTCTCCCCTGTTCTTTATCCCCTCCCAACGCAACTAATTTCTCCAAATCAAAGCGGATTCCTATATATAAATAGACATAACCCCTCATTCGTCGGTCTTCAACAGTTACTGCAATCTTCGTCAGCGTTAGCCTACGTTAAAAGATTTCGGAAAGTAATTTCTGTGCTTTTGCTGAATAATCAATGGTTGATTCTGAAATATAGTTTTCTTCTCTATGTAATTCAGGATTTATGAATCAACTATTGATTTACGTACAGGTATGTATATAAATTGTCTTTTAAGTATAATCTTTCTCGAAGCTCATCGTAACTCATAACTTGTAGAGGTGAGATTTTCACACTTTCTGAGAATTTACTTTACACCGAGTGGGATTTTTAAATTTTGGTGTGATGGAGAAAATTTGCTCAATTTACATGAAATATATGGTAGATATATTTCATCCCGATCGGCGTGAATCGGGGTTAAATATTTAACCTTACTAGCACAAACTCTTCTAGAGAAAAACCTTACTTCCCTCTTGAGTTAGATTTTGTGCATAGCAAAATGTTATAAATCTTTATGTAATGTGTGGACAAAAAGAAAAACAAAATTTATGAAGACAAATTACAGCAAATTTCTGACCGCGTTGGCAGGCATAGCAGGATTTACTAGTTTCAGCGTCCTCATTACTTTACCATCTGATGCGAAAGAGGTACTAAATCCTAACCCCAGTATTTTCAACGAAGCTCCTTATAACCAAGGTCAACGGCTTCAAGCGAACACTCAATACGCACCGACTGAAGCCGTTTCCCAAATCGAAAAGGGCAATACCAAACGCAAACCAGTAGCACAGAAAAGTGGTGGAACGGTAAATCCCAGACCAAGTATTTTCAACGAGCCTCCCTATAACCGTGGTGGTGGTAGTGTTACACCTAGTGTTACACCTAGTGTTACACCTAGTGAACCTACACCCGTCACTCCAGGTACTCCACCCACTGAGACACCGACCACAACTCCACCAAAACCAGGGGCAAGTAGCAATCAAGGCAAAAACTTGTTAGCCTTGGCAGAGTCAAACGCTTCCTTTACCACGTTGACCAAGGCTTTAAAAGCAGCAGGATTAAGCGCAACTCTGCAAGGCAAAGATAACTTAACTATTTTTGCACCCACAGATGCAGCTTTTGCTAAGTTACCAGCAGATGCTTTGCAAGAATTATTAAAGCCAGATAACAAAGAAGTATTGCTCAAGATTTTAACTTACCATGTGGTTGCTGGTAAGGTATTGTCTACTGATTTAAAGTCTGGCGAAGTTAAAAGCCTCGAAGGTGGCGCAATCAACGTTAAAGTCGATCCTGCTACCGGTGTAACTGTTAATGATGCTAAAGTAACACAGGCAGATATCACAGGTAGTAACGGCGTAATCCACGCGATCGATCAGGTGATTTTACCTCCTGACTTGTAGTTGTAAGGTATCAGCACAACTGGTAACATTACTAGATTGGCATAAAATATTAATACGTTAAAATTCCGTTCAGATGTTAGTTTTGGACGGTTTTTTTGTTTGCTGTCAGCTTTTGATCTCGATCTTGCATTTCTAAAAGTTCAGGAATAGTAACAAACCTATAGCCCTGTTTCCGAAAGTTGGCAATAATTTCTGGTAAAGCTTGCACAGTTTTAGAGCGATTACCACCACCATCATGCATTAGCACAATTCCACCTGGCTTGGCCCTCCTAAACACATTATTAATTAATTTTGGTACAGCAGGACGTGAGTAGTCTACAGAGTCAGACGACCAGCGAATGATGGCATATTTGCTATTTCTAGCGTAACTAGCCACCCCATTGTGCATGATTCCCCCTGGTGGTCGAAATAAATTTGTTTTAATCCCTGTCACTTGATAAATCAAGTCTGCTGTGTGGTCAATTTCATAGGCAGCTGCTTGTGGATTTAAGAATTGATACCAATGATGCCAAGTGTGATTACCAATTACGTGACCCCTCAGCAATTTCCCGCTTTACTAAGCCTGGATAATTCTTCACGTTTTGCCCAATCAGAAAAAATGTCCCTTTAATCTGATTTTTTTTGAGAATATCTAGTACTTGCCCGGTACTTTGAGGCCATGGCCCATCATCAAAGGTGAGCGCAATTACTTTCTGTTCGGGAGTCAATTTTGCCGCATCAACTATTGCTCCTTGAAAACGCTGTGGCACAGTATATGAAAAACCTTTTGTTTGTACTTGCTGCTGCCAACTTCTAAGCATCGTTGCTTTGAGTTCTTCAATCTGCTGCTGAATTCCAACTTTGCTTGGTTGATTGTTTACATTTATATTCTCTGTACTTTGAGCATTAGAGGAGCTTGACTTAATAAGCATCATCGTGCTGACACTCACACTCCCACTCAAGACAAGCAACGTAACTAATATTTTTTGCAGACTAAAAAATGACTTATTGTCGTCCACTTCATAGCTCCTTCAAGGTCGAACCATCTTTTTTTCACGATACTTATGGCAGCTTTTTCTACTCTGTAAGCCCTGCCATACGAGCTACAGTTATGACTGGTCTATTTTTTAAAGTTAGCTCCAACCCTGACTCTGAAAAAATAGCTTACCCGATGGATAATCTAATATCTATAAGCAAAACTCTCACCATAAAGGTGAGAACTTTCTTACGTATTAATTTTTGTAATCTATGGGGTATGAGGGAATTTCGAGAACTGTAAAAGGCAAGTAAAATAATTTGTAATTAAGTTAAGTTTTGCAACGGAGATTCAGACAAGAGCCACAAAACTTGACATTTCTTAGTTGCAAGGGACTTAACCCCCTATAATTTATTAATCCTGCCTCATTAACTATGAATCTTAATGTAGGCTAAATATTGCATATTCCATTGACGAAGCCATTGCGAAATGATGACGAAGATGTGACCTTTCTTAAGTAATGACGGTAGAGAGCAAATCTGTTAAAAAATTTCTTCGCTCCCCAGCAGCGTCAGAGGATTGAACACTATTAATTGCTGAAAATTCTGCAAATAATGCTTTTAAAGTGAGTCCGAAAACTCCGCACGCTTGTTTCTGTCTCAAAAAAAAGGGACTTCCGATAAATCATCCATTTGTGGGGCAAGATGCCTACCCCACAAGAGTTAACAGAATACTTTTTTTTGGAAATCCCTTATCCTTAAAAGGTTACAGACTAGACATTACATCCCGTGCAACAGTTAAAGTCTGCTCGATGTCTTCTTCTGTGTGAGCAAAAGATGTAAACCCAGCTTCAAATTGAGAGGGTGCTAAGTAAACACCACGCTCTAACATTCCACGATGGAAGCGTCCGAATTTGGTTGTATCAGACTTTTTCGCATCTTCATAGTTATGAACTGGGCCAGCGGTAAAGAATAAGCCGAACATGGCGCTGATTTGACCGCCGCAAGCTGCATGACCAGTTTCTTTAGCAATTTGCAGCAAACCATCTGCTAGTTTTTTAGTAATTCGCTCAAGAGACTCGTAAGTACCTGGCTTTTGCAGCAATTCTAAAGTTTTAATACCAGCAGTCATCGCCAAGGGATTACCAGATAGAGTCCCAGCTTGATATACGGGGCCGGCAGGCGCAACCATTGACATAATATCTCGGCGACCACCATAAGCCCCTACTGGCAAACCACCACCAATTACCTTACCCAAGGTTGTTAAATCAGGAGTGACGCCAAATTTTTCTTGAGCGCCACCGTAAGCAATGCGGAAGCCTGTCATCACTTCGTCAAATACCAACAACGCTCCATACTCATGAGTTAGTTCCCGTAAACCTTCTAGGAAGCCAGCGTCAGGTGCGATAAATCCAGCATTGCCGACGACTGGCTCAAGAATGACACCGGCAACCTCGTCGCGGTTTTCTTCAAATAAAGCTTTGACTGCTTCTAGGTCATTGAAAGGTGCAGTTAGAGTGCTGCTAGTTGCTGCTTTAGGTACTCCCGGTGAGTCTGGCAAGCCAAGTGTGGCGACACCAGAACCCGCTTTCACTAGAAACGTATCGGCGTGTCCGTGGTAGCAACCTTCAAATTTGATGATTTTGTCTCGGTTGGTGAAAGCCCGCATCAGCCGCAAAACTCCCATACAGGCTTCAGTTCCAGAATTAACAAATCTGACCATTTCGATGCTAGGAACGGCATCGATGACCATTTCTGCCAAAACATTTTCTAGGACTGAGGGAGCGCCGAAACTGGTGCCTTTTTCTAAAGCTTCATGCAACGCTGCAATGACTTCTGGATGAGCATGACCGCAAATAGCTGGGCCCCAAGTGCCTACATAGTCTATGTATTTATTGCCATCTACATCCCAAATATACGCGCCTTTGACACGATCGAAAACGATGGGTTGTCCGCCCACAGATTTAAAAGCACGAACTGGAGAACTGACTCCTCCGGGCATGAGATTTTGAGCAGCGGCGAAGACTTCTTGTGATTTTGTTGTTTTAATTGTGGTATTTACCAAAGTTCTCTCCTAACAGTGGGCAATAAAACGCTCTATCTTAGGATAGGGTTAAACACTGCTTAGAATTTCTATCCTATAAAATTAGCGGAACCAAAAAAATAACATTATGTTATGCAAGTCCAATGAAGACTTGACTTTAGATATTTAATTCAAAAAAAACATATCGGCTGTCCTATTTTGAATGGTATCGTGAATCCATAAATTATTCTCATGAGAGCAAACTAGCTGGTATGTCTTCTAACGATTCGCGATCGCTGCATTACACTATCCCGGTTGAGAAAATTCGCTACGATGAACGGGGTCTAGTGCCTGCAATTGTTCAAGACTATCTAGATGGTACTGTCCTGATGATGGCATGGATGAATCAGGAGTCGTTACAAAAGACTTTAGAAACTGAAGAAACTTGGTTTTGGAGCCGTTCTCGGCAAGAATTGTGGCACAAGGGGGCGACTTCTGGGCATATTCAAAAAGTGCAAAGTATCCGTTATGACTGCGATAGTGATGCGCTGCTTATCGGCGTAGAGCAATTAGGAGATGTTGCTTGTCATACTGGAGAGCGCAGTTGTTTCCACCAAATAGAAGGGAAAATTGCCTCCCCTCCAGGAGATACATTGTCGCAATTGTTTCAAATAATATGCGATCGCCGCGATAATCCTACTGAAAGTTCTTACACTTGTAAACTATTCGCAGGTGGCGATAACAAAATTTTGAAAAAGATTGGTGAAGAAACCGCCGAGGTGGTAATGGCTTTTAAGGATGATGAAGCAGATGCGATCGCAGGTGAAGTGGCTGATTTGCTATATCATACTTTGGTTGCCTTAGCTCACCATCAAGTGGATTTAAAATCGGTATATCGCAAGCTCCAAGAACGTCGGCAATAGAGTCAAAAAACAAGTCATCTTACCGTGGGGAGTTATGTTACTCAGCCAAAATTCTATTGAGATACTGTAAAATTGCCACAGCGATCGCTACACTCAAAATGAAGCCTAGCCAGTAACTATTTGTAATAATTTGTGGTCGATCTAATGCCCATCCACCCAAGGGATGACCAATAAAAGAGCCAACAGCCCAGCACAAAGCGTTGATGGAAAAATAAACACCGCGTTGATTTTCTGGGGCTAACTCAGTTACTAAAGAGGCAGCAGATGGCGTGTAAGAGACAATCGCCATAGCAAATACTCCCAATGCCAATATTACCCAAACCAGATGATGAGATGGGGCTGTACCGCTTACCCAAATCAGTCCGAAACCAATTGCCCAGAGAATGGCGGAAACAGTCAGCGCGAGTGTGTGAGAGCAGCGTTTTAAGATGCTGGTGACAGGCAACTGACAAATAATTGCGAACAACAGATGCCAAGCAAATAATCCGCTAATCGTAGTTTGAGCAAATCCTTCGGTAGTACTTTCTACAAAAACAAAATTTTTGAAGTAAAGCGGTAGGGTGCTGTGGATTTGAGAAATATAGATTGTAAAAAATATATTAACTACTATGTAGACCAGGAAACGCCAATCTCTTAATACTGCCATCCAAGCAGCAAAAAGTTCTGTCTTTTCAGGTTCCTCTATTTGCTGTTGTTCCGTTTGATTAATTCCTACATAGACAACTCCAAAAAATGCCATAAAAGAGATGGCATCAATCACAAATAGCCAGCGATAATTCCCAATTATCGCGATTAAAAACCCAGCCAGCACAATTCCGATCGCTAACCCCAGATTATCAGCTAGTCTGGCGATCGCAAAAGTTTCCCGTCGATTGTCAATTTGGCTAGCGTCAGCAACCACAGCTTCAGCCGATGGCCAATAGAAACCTATCCCTAAACCGCTAATCAAGCTACCGATTACCAAAGAAGTGAAATTATTGGTTGCAGCTAAAACTAAAGAAGCAATTGCTGAAATCGCCGTCGCTAGCAACAAAGTGCGGCGGCGTCCCCAATATTCAGAATCAGCCAAAGAACCACCCGCAATCCGCCCTACGATGCCGGAAATCGAGGCGCTACCCAAGGCTACCCCAACACTGGTTGCAGATAAACCAAGTTGATTGACAAAAAAGATGGGGGCGTAAAACAGGGTAAAGCCGGTACCAACTTCCGAGAGAAATCTCCCAATTGCGAAAATCCAAACCTGGGGATGTATCGAAGGCAACCACGATGATAACTGAGATTGAGAAGCTAATTTCATAATTTTAAATGTCATAATTTGATGACATTTTTGTAATTCTTATCATTGGTTACTATTTTCCTCATTCATTCCACAGGGTTTCCACAGGGATTTTAGCAGTTTTCCACAGGTGCTATACGAGCTAATAGGCTTCTTGCTGTCTTACTGGGGATTGTTGATTATAAGTAGCAAAGAAGTTTAAGGACTGAGTTTTTATGAAGTAAAGTAACAAAAAATTGCCTTAAATGCCTATTCTGTCGTTCGCATTTATTTTTTATACCATCGTTTTTAACATTTCGCAGCATTGACAAACCCACCCCCTTTTGGCGCACAATGATGCGGCTTGCTTTTATAATTCTGTTCAACCGCTGGCATCAAACGTGTAAAATATATTACTACTAGATGTAAGTGCAGATTGTCGGGATAACGAAAGAGCGTGTAAAGCCTTAAACCGCTTTACCGCAAGCAACTTGTCCCTCTTGATTATCCTCATAGGAGGAAAATCTCATGAAATCAACGGTTAGCATCTTTACAGAAATTCCTGAAACACTCCACGAATCCTTAAAAAATTACTTAGAAACCCATCCCGATTGGGATGAAAACAGAGTACTGACGGCGGCACTATCATTGTTTTTACTCCAAAATGGAGATAGCGATCGCCGTGCTGCTCGAGTTTATCTGGAAACTTTGTTCCATCACTCCACAGTAGAAATGCCCTGTACTGACTCACCAGCAACAGCTAATTTACTAGACACCCCATAGCTACTGGTATAAAGGGCGTTATTCCCCTATTTATTAATGAGGCACGGCATACCGTGCCCCATTCATGGGATTTTCAGCTGATAGCGATCGGCAATATTACAATAAAAAAGATCGGTAGATTCCGATCCATAAAAAAGTTCTAATAGTTTCTTTTATTGCCAAAAGTAGTTGGTAATAGAGTGGAATTTACCTTTGTTCTCAGTCTCCAGCTGGAAATGTCTATTTTGAGGCTGCCGCTTCCCTGACTTACGGCAGCAGTTCCAGATAGAGGCTAGAAACGGGCTTTTAAGGGGACTTTAGCTTCATTTGACTACCAATGCACAGCTATGTACCCGATGAACTCCAATCTCAGCACCGTTATATATATCAAAACGGTTGCATACCAAAAAATATTTTCCAGTGGACTCTCTCCCCTGTCTACTATTTGAAATAGATAAATAAATATCTCAAATAACTGTTTGGCGTGTATTTGAGGAATATCTACTTATTTTGATTGTCTAAATTTGTCTTTTACTAAAACTAAGAAAATTCCCTAATGGCTCTCCCAAGAGTCAACAGTCAAGAGTTAAAAAACTCTAGACTATAAACTCAGGACTTGCCTTCCAACTGCTGGGGGTGAACAGCGGATTCAAACTTATAGCCTACGCCACGTACAGTTTGAATTAATGCTGGCTGACTAGCATCAATTTCAATCTTCTTGCGAATTTGGCCGATATGAACATCTACAACCCGCTGGGTCGCCGACATATTCATAATCCCACACCTCTTGGATTAGTTCTGCCCGCCGCCAAACTCGGCCTGGATGACTAGCTAAAAAATGCAACAAGTCAAATTCCAGAGCAGTTAAAGGTACTGGTTGGTTATTAAGTGCTACCTCCCGTCGCACTGGATCGATCATAAGTTTTTCAAATACCAAGCGTTTCTGCTCGGCTGTAGTTATCACTCGCTGACGCCTCAAAATAGCTCCGACTCTGACTTCTAGCTCTCCTAGTCCAAAAGGCTTGGTGAGATAGTCGTCAGCACCTTTAGCAAAGCCGCGAATTTTATCAGCTTCGTCAGCACGGCTAGTCAACATCAAAACAAAAACACCATTACGACTTTGCATCTCTTGGCAGAGGTTAAACCCTGTGACATCTGGTAAATTCACATCTAGAATCACCAAATCAGGGTTAAATTGCTCAAATAGAGTTAAGGCTGTCTTTCCATCTTCGGCAGCCTCCACCTGATAGTTCTGTTTAATCAAAAAGCGTTGGATTAAATTCCGAACCGCAGGGTCGTCGTCAACTACAAGAATCTTGGCAGGAGCCATGACCATTACTTTGCACAAAAATTCGTAAGATTAACAAGAGAGTTGCGTAAAAACGCAGTTGCCATTTTAGGACTAACTAAGAATCTACATGGCTACGGTATAACAATCCCGATTATTTGAAAATAAATACTCTAATCGGGATTGTGGGCAAGGAGAAGGCGAAACTTCTGTTAGCCAACAGTATATAAGCGCTCTGACTTGAACTGCAACCGTTCTTGATAGCAAGACACCTTCTCGATCCCAGTTAACTGGTAACTTAAAACGTTTCAATTTTAAATCGATATGTGGATATATACCACAAGCGATTATTCAGTATAATTAAAAAAAACTCTTTTAGGGCACAGTAAGTTGCCAGATTTGAAACATTAAAGTTGATTTTTTCATAAAAACCATGAGTTTTAGGTACTCTCCGTTCAAATTCTAGATTAGAGCCAGAATTAGACAACGACATGAGGGTATACACGGAGTTATAGCGATATGTTAAAGTGACTATAGTTGAAATTACAAAGTCGATCAAACTAACCCGTGCTACTATCCTGGTAGGGCATATAAATAGATCGAGACTTTAGTTTCGATCGAAATAAAACCTAAAATTGTTTTTTATTCGATAAAAGACTGCCGCTGATTGAGGCTGAAGTAACAAACTCCCATGAGCGATCAAAATCCCTACGAAAAACTTGGGGTATCAGAAGAGGCTAGCTTCGATGAAATTCAGGATGCTCGTAATCGCCTATTCGAGCAACATAATGGCGATGCCAAGCATTTAGAAGTGATTGAGGCGGCTTACGATGCGATTTTAATGGATCGCTTACGGATGCGCCAGGAAGGTAAAATCAAAGTCCCTGAGCGGATACGGTTTCCAGAGTTGCGAGTGCAATTGCCTCCTAAAGAAAGTCCAACCCCTCGCGAACAGTCACCCGCATGGCTGCAACGGATGCTGGATCAGCCAACGCCTGCGGATATACTCTTACCAGGAGCTTGGTTTCTCGGTTTGAGTTCTATTAGCCTGTTCTATCCAGAGGGAGGCGATCGGGTTTTGCAGTTAGCATTGGTGGTTGGTGTGGGCGCTAGTATTTACTTTCTTAATCGCAAGGAAGGTAAATTTGGCCGAGCAGTTTTGTTCACCCTGGTCAGTTTAATAATTGGCCTAATCGTTGGCGGACTAATTGCTAGCTGGCTCTTACCACAAATATCATTTATCAATCTGGAAACGAATCAGTTCTCTACTGTAGTGACGTTTATATTGTTGTGGTTAGTTAGTAGTTTTCTACGTTAAACCACTGCCTAAGCAGGTTTCTATAAAGAAGACATGGTTTATGTATGTTCTTCTAAAATAAAAAGTCAGGAGTCAGAATAGGTATTCTGACTCCTATTTTAATTTGCAACCCGAATGCTGATTAATTGAATTATATTGCAGGTACAGAGCCTTTTAGACAAGGTGTTTAGCTTTTAAAACTAAATCTACAGCAGCGCTAAAATCCTGAACAATTAAGTCGGGGTGGTAAAGTTCTAATTGGGTGCGATCGCGAATTCCAGATTCCACAGCCATCATCTTAACTCCATAATTTTTCGCAGCGGTGATGTCGGCTTCCGTATCGCCTACCATCCAAGTATCAGCAGCCGGGGGCAGTTCTTTTAATGCCCTAGCCATTAACAAGGGCTTATCTTCAATATCACGAGTCTTTACGTAGTCGTTACTCAGACAATAACAACGATTTTCCGGGAAAAATTTGCCTAAATCATGTTTTTTGAAAGCATAATCTAGTTCTCTAACTCGGCGCATGGTCATAACTGCCAAATCAATTCCAGCTTGTTGAATTTTTAACAGTGCATCTACAGCACCAGGCGCGAGAGTGTCATAGTGAAAGTAAGGTTCTGTATGCACAGTTTGCCGTCGCAACTGGGCGAATTCTTGAGCTTGAGCTTCGTCTAACCCAGAATTTAAGGCGATTTGTTTTTCAGGAACACGCGATCGCTTTAACTGCCAAAATTCCGCTTTCGGAAGTTCTTGCACTACTTGATCTGGGCGACGGGTTTTATCTAAGCAGAATTGATAAACACGGTAGTACCGTTCGGAAACATCAATAATTGGGCCGTCGAAGTCAGTAATAAGTCTTAGCATCGGCGGTAAAAGTTAATTTTTATTAAGTTTATCTCAGATGTATGGCTATTTTTTGAGGGTATTAAGTCTAGCTAAAGGTTTTTTTGTAAACTTTTTTAAGAAAGTATCAACAATGACCTCATTGCAGCGTACCGCGTTTGATTTGTTCGCTTTCAATGGCTTCAAATAAGGCGCGAAAGTTACCTTCGCCAAAACCTTGAGCTTGGTAACGACGTTCAATAAACTCAAAGAAAAATGTCGGCTGTTCAAATATTGGCTGGGTAAAAATTTGTAGTAATAAAGGCGCGGTATTTCCTCCCTCTAAAGGAGTATATTCTTGCCAGTCTACTAGAATTTCTTGTTGGGCGATCGCTTCTAGTTCTAGAGGTGATAGCGTGATTCCTGGTCGCTGTTTTAGCTGCGAGTAATAAGTTTGGGGAACCGAGAGTAAAGATAAACCACTGGCACGAAATTTAGCGATCGCACTCACAAGATTAGTCGTCCGCAAGGCAATATGTTGAATTCCTGGCCCCCGATTGACATCTAGAAATTCCTGAATTTGAGAATTGCTGGTAGCTGGCTCATTAATTGGCAATTGGACGCTACCGTTGCGCGAAACCATCACCTGGCTGTGTAAAGCAGAGCGATTGGTTTTAATTTTAAATGCCTGCTGGGGTTGAAAATCTAGAATTTTTTCGTACCAAGCCACAGCACGATCCAATTCACCAACTGCCACGTTTAACACTATGTGATCTATGGCGGTAAAAGTGTTGTCATTAGTCATTTGTCCTTTCTCAAAAACCGATGACCTTTCTATCAATGTATGAGTCAGTCCACCCCAGGCGGCAATTTTGCCACACTTGAGGGATGCCGTACCTATCTGGCGTTCCTGAATGGGTTGTAGGATTGTCGCACCGTGTTTTTGAGCTAGGGCGATCGCGCCTTCAACATCTTCGACAGCAAAAGCGACATCTGCCACACCAGGTGGATATTGACGCAGAAATTCAGCTACTGGACTTGTAGGCAACAGGGGTGAAGATAGAAAAAAGCAGACATCACCACTTTTCACCACTTGTGTACAAGTGTGAAATGAACTGATGCGATCGGTTACTGCTTGAAAACCAAGATGGCGTACAAACCAATCCCGCCACATTTTGGCGTCTTCTACATAGAAATGAACGCGATCAATTTTCATAGATATTGAAAATCCAGCATAACAGTTTATATATCTGTAAATTTTGCCTTTTCTGCTAGATTTTCACGTCTTTCCTAAGCAAGAATTATGTAAGCGTACTCCCACTCTAAAAGAACAAATGACTATCAGGTTGAATGTTAATTTCCATTGGCACAGCTTGCGGTTCGGCAGAAAGGGCAAAGAAAATCGCATTGGCAGCAGTTTCAGGACTAAGCATTTTTTTTCGGTCTACTTTTAGGTTGACATTATCCCAAAAAGGAGAATCTACCCCACCAAAGTAGAATAACGTGAACTTGACACCAAAACGCTTGAGTTCCTCTGCTATGCACTTGCTAAAACCGACAACACCAAACTTAGAAGCCGAATAAGCCGCTGCCATCCCCATCGAATGCTTACCCAGAATTCCTACTACATTACAGATGTGACCAGACTTGCGCTTTTGCATCTCTTCAGCAGCCGCCTGAGTGGTGTAAAAGCTACCTTTTAAGTTGACATCTAACATCTTGTCTAAATCAGCGGGTTCCAGGCTGTTGTAGGGCTTGAGTATACCAGCACCAGCTGCATTCACTAAAATATCAATTTGACCAAACTCAGCGATGGTCTTTTCTATCAAAGTATCTACCTGTTGGGGGTCAGTAATATCGGTGGGAATAGTTAAAACTTGTCCTGGTAAATCAGCAGCCAGTGTGGTTAAACGTACCGCATCTCTGGCAGCCAGTACCAACCGGACTCCGGTAGGCGCAAGTTTTTGTGTTAAAGCTGAACCAATACCACCAGTAGCACCGACAATAACAACAACTTTATCCTGCATTGTATTATTTACATTTATTTACATGTTTTTACATAATACAGAATTACAGGCTCAGGTTGTGCGTAAACATTCAAAAAGTATCTATTCGGAGAGTAGCGGCACTACTTCATATTCCTTATCATTCATTTTTAATGTAAATGTGGAAGATGATTCTAAATACTTGGTAAAATTGGAACCTAACTTTAATTTTTTAATAATTGCATTAGGAGATTCTCCGGTTATTTTACGTAACTCTGAGCCAAGCTTGGACACAGACAATTTAGTTTTGGGAGACTTTGTTTGTATATCTTGAATAATTTTTAAGAGTAATTTATCTAATGTTTTTTCATTAGGAATTTCCGCAGAATTTTCTTGAATAGATTGTACGGATGAATTATCTATAATAATAGGGGTAATTTCTTCAATTTCTGGTTGCTTATGATTAGATTTATTATTGATATTGGATCTTTCTTGAAATAAACTTGCAATAGTTGTTAAACTGTGTAATCGAGTATTGATTGATTCTTGTTCATTTTTAATTAAATCTTGAATTTGCTCAACCACTTTTTCCAAAGATGGAACTTCTGTTGCCATTGCTAAAGAATAATGAGTTACTTTGCCAGTATTGCGGTTTTCTATATATAAAGTTTGCCCTTGTCTACGTACCCAATAGACAATTAATCCTTGGTTTTGGAGTTCGTTGCAAAGGTGAATTAAAATTCCATCGTTAGAACAGACTAATATTTCTTTAACTGTTGGATAAGAGCGTACAATACAAGCCCCGAAAGCGATCATTTTTGCATCAGCACTATCCTTACCTTCTGGCACATGGACAAGTTGATAGCCACGGTTATATAGTTCAATATCTTGTTTTCCAATACTTGGATTTCTCCAGTTAGCAAATGCCATTTTAAATTGAAGAGGATAGTTGCAGACACTAGCTAAAAATAATTCTGAATTAACATCTAATTTTAAGTTCTCTGCATCCAAAAGTAGAAGTGATATTCCTGTTTCTAATTGATGTTTTATTTGAGCTATTTGTTGAATTTTTTGAATAAATTGGCTGAAAGCAACAGATTCTAACCAATCAGGCGATAATATCGTTTGCAGCAGTTGTTCAGCTAATGTCAAACTAAAAGAGCTAAGGCTTTTCTCTGTGATTTTTTCTTCGGGCAGGTTTTTTAATAAAGAAAGTTCCGTCGTTTCAGCCGTATATACTTTAGTATGTCCGTTGCTGTTAGCAAGCAAGTCAGTTTCTAAGGAACGAGAGAATGCAGGTTCTAGGAATTGTTTACCACAATTTTTGCAGAGGTAATTCTGCTTGTCATTCCGACGACCATTTTTACGATATGAAGTAGATTCGCACCGGGGACATTTCATTTTATGATTTAGGTGGTCTAGAGCAAATACTTGTCTTTAAATATATAGTATAAAAAAATACTGTCAATATGAGATTGCATTGCCTAACACCAGAAAAACTTAAAACAAGCGGAAATTCAATTTAACCCCTCATTTTTGCTTGCACTATGTATGAACCCTCTCAATAGCTAGAATTTAAAAAACACTTCAACCGATGCGAGCGAAAACATAGTCGCGGGTACGAGAATCCACCGGGTTAGTAAAGATTTTATTGGTAGTACCAAATTCAACCATTTGAGTAATCCGATTGTCATTACTATAAAAGAAAGCCGTAAAATCAGATAGGCGAGTAACTTGCTGCATATTGTGAGTAACAATCACAATTGTCAACTCAGAACGCAAGTTATGGATCAAATTCTCGATTTTCATACTACCCATAGGATCGAGACCTGAACAAGGCTCATCCATCAACAAAACTTTAGGTTTTACCGCTAAAGCACGGGCAATACATAATCTTTGCTGTTGACCACCAGAAAGCTCTAAAGCAGATTTGTGCAGCTTATTTTTCACTTCATCCCAAAGTTCGGCAGCTTTGATGGCAGATTCAACAATTCCATCTAATTCTACTTTCGGATGCCATCCAACTAACTTCACCCCATAAGCAACATTATCGTAAACGCTCATGGGAAAAAGATTTGGTTTGGGAAAAACCATACTAACTTGGCGACGTAAGCGATTGATGTTAACACGACGCTCATAAATACTCTGCCCAAAAAATTCTACTTTTCCTTCAACCTTTACTTCTGCTTCTAATTCACTCATGCGATTTAACGATTTAAGAAAAGTAGATTTCCCACAACCACTAGAACCAATAATTGCCGTGACTTGGTTTTGGTAAATATCCATTGACACGCCTTCAACTATCTTTTGAGTGTCGTAATAGAAGCTGAAGTTTTTGACTCTGATGGCTGGAATTAGTTTACTCATATTCCTAAAACGTGTGAAACAAAACCTGACTAGGTAAAGTAGTACAAATTAGCGCCGCTGTTTCACTATGTTACTCCCAAAAGGAGACATTCATGGAAATTACGTAGCCATGCAGTAGCTATACAGCAAATCAACTGTTAGAAAATACTTGTATTAAAGTAATGCTCCAAAATTTATCTTTTACAGACTTTTTATACCCACCTTTCATACCTTAACTATTGAAAAAGGATTAGGTCTGGTTCAATTTAAAATAGCTATGTAGAAATCAAAATATGAATATCATATACTTTTCATGGCTAGTGAGGAATTAATTTATTTATAAAGATAAATTAGTAACTTTTTTAAACGACACTTTATGAATATTCTCTAGTGCAAGATAGCTCGACAAAAATCAATAAGTCACGAATCAAGCATACCTTAACCGAAACGCCCTGAAATGTAGTCGCGGGTGCGAGGATCTAGTGGGTTGTTAAAGATTTGCTCTGTAGCACCAAATTCAACCATTTGACCAATCCGACTTTCATCGGTGCTAAAGAAAGCCGTAAAATCAGAAACGCGAGCGGCTTGTTGCATATTATGAGTAACGATCGCAATTGTCAATTCAGACTGTAAACTGTGGAGTAGTTCCTCAACTTTCATGGTGGCGATGGGGTCAAGAGCCGAGCAAGGCTCATCCATCAGCAGAACTTTCGGCTTGACTGCTAAAGCACGGGCAATACATAATCTTTGTTGCTGACCACCAGAAAGCCCTAAAGCTGATTTATCGAGCTTATCTTTCACTTCATCCCAAAGCGCTGCGCTGTGAAGTGCAGATTCGACAATTTCATCTAATTCTAATTTTGAATGCCTACCTGCTATTCTCATCCCGTAGGCAACATTTTCGTAAATGCTTATCCCAAAAGGATTTGGTTTTTGAAACACCATACCAATTTGGCGGCGTAATCGATTGATGTTGACACGACGATCGTAAATATTCTGACCAAAAAATTCTACATCTCCTTCAACTTTTACAGGCCCTTCTAATTCGCTAATGCGATTAAGAATTTTGATGAAGGTAGATTTACCACAACCACTAGGACCAATAATTGCGGTTACTTGGTTTTGGTAAATATCTATTGACACCTTTTCAATAGCTTTTGTTGTCCCGTAGTAAAAGCTGATGTTTTTAACTTTGATAGCTGGAATTAGGTTACTCATGCTAATTCGTAATTCGTAATACTTCTCTACGAGAGGCTGCGCCAACGGCTACGCTCAGTACAAGTTCGTAACTCGTAATTAAGATATATCAAACAAGGCTTTACTCTGCCAGTTTGTCATTTTAATATCATACTTTGCCAGGATGCCAAACAATACAAAAACTTATTTATTTTACTTTAGTCTTCTTTGCCTAATAATTAAGCGAGAGAGAATACTGACAGATAAAATTAAGCTGAGTAGAACTATAGAAGTAGTCCAGATCAATTGACTTTTTTGTGGGTCGGGGTCGTTATAAAGATTAAAAATTAATACTGGTAAAGAAGCTGTAGGACTTAACAATCCTTCTGACCAATCTAAACTAAATAAAGCGGTAAAAATTAAGGGTGCTGTTTCACCAGCCGCACGAGCTATAGCTAATAAAATGCCTGTAATGATTCCGGGGATTGCAGTAGTTACAACAATGCGAAAAGTAGTTTGGAAGCGAGTTCCACCTAAAGCAGCAGAGGCGAGGCGTTGAGATGTAGGAATCAGTTTTAAGGATTCTTCTGTTGTCAGTATAATTACAGGTAGCATAATCACGGCTAAAGCAAAACCACCTGCGATCGCACTAAATCCTTTAGTTACCAAAACTATCACACCATAAGCAAACACGCCGACAACAATTGAAGGTACGCCTGTAAGAATGCTGGTGACAAAGCGAACAATACTAGTAATTGGGTTAGTTTGATTAAATTCTGCTAAGAAAATTCCTGTTATTATCCCTGTGGGAATGCTGAAAATAGCACCAATTATCACCATGATTATGGTTCCCAAGATGGCATTGCCAAAGCCATTATCAATAACTGCTTTGACAAACATTTCTGATTTAAGTCCAGATATTCCCCGGATAAAAATTTCCCACAAAATTGATAATAAAGGAATGAGTGCTAGACCTGTAAGACCAAAGGCGATCGCATTCATTGCATAGGTAAATATTACCCGCTTCCTTGGCAGAGGCCTGCACAATTCTGCCGCCAAAGATTCATTTTTTTCTGACTGAATATAACCACTCATAATTTTGACAAAGGTTGATCGATCAACTTGCTACACTGAATTATTTGTAGGAATTGAAAAATGAGATAGTGTCATTTGTTTTTCCTACCAACCCACTTAACCAAGATGACAGCGCCAATATTTACAGCTAAAGTCAACCCAAATAAAATCAATGCCAAATAGCTTAAAGCACCTATATGCAA
The DNA here is from genome assembly GCF_053470305.1 of Nostoc sp. DSM 114160. Lineage (NCBI taxonomy): Bacteria > Bacillati > Cyanobacteriota > Cyanophyceae > Nostocales > Nostocaceae > Nostoc > Nostoc sp. DSM 114160. The sequence continues at coordinate 1,969,256 of NZ_JBPFGO010000001.1, forward strand.
ACCCGGTTCAGCTTCAGCAAATTCATTAGCTAATACAGAGGGAATTGTATAAGCTGGATCGAGTAAAGAAGCGCTGATTTGAGCAGAGTTACCAATCACCATAGTAACGGCCATTGTTTCACCCAAAGCCCGTCCTAAAGCCAGCATTGCTGCACTTACTATTCCAGAAAATCCAGATGGTAGCAAAACTCGAAAAATTGTTTCCCAACGAGTGCCACCTAAAGCCATAGATGCAGAACGTAATTCTTTAGGGATAGCCATTAAGACATCACGACTAATTGCTGCCATTGTGGGCAAAATCATGATGGCGAGAATAATTCCAGCAGTCAACATATTAGTTCCAGAAGGATCTTCTGTATTAAACAGTGGTATCCATTTCAAAGTACTGGCTAACCACTTTTGTAGAGGTTCTAGAACTGGAATAAAGACAAAAATCGCCCACAAACCAATAATTACACTGGGAATTGCAGCAATTAATTCAACAACAAATGCTAGGGTGATTCGCAGCGATGAAGGTAAGAAATTTTCACTTGTAACTAAGGCTACTGCTATTCCCACAGGAACAGCGAATAAAATAGCGATCGCACTACTTACCAAAGTTCCATAAATATAGGGTAATGCACCAAAAATCTGATTACCTGTATCCCAATCTTGTCCCCACAAAAACCCCATTCCAAACTGCTTAATGGCTGGTAGAGCTTCGTGTAAAATTACCCAAGTCATCAACAATAGTACTGCAACGGTAATCACAGCAAAAAAGTATACTACCCGTGTAAAACCTTGGTCAAACCAAAAATTTATACCGCTGCTAGTAGTTAGATTGAAATTTTCATCGCTGAGATTTGAATCATCTGATAAATTTGCCATTACAAATCAATAAAATAGATTTTTTATTACTGGTAGAGCGAGTTATTAACTCAGTTTGTCATTAGTCATTAGTCATTTGTCCTTTGTTATTTGTAATTACAAAGGACAAATCACCAAGGACGAACATAACAAAAATTCTCACAATCTAATTTAGGATTGCTATATTCAAAGCACCCTTCCTTTTTTAAGGGGCGGAACTCTTGTGAATAAGTCCTAAAGATTACAAATTAAGGCTTGACAGAGCTATTCACTGTCTGAAGCACTCGATTTGCTACATCAGATGGAATTTTGGTGTAGTTAAGGTCATCGTTATATTGTTGACCGTCTTTCAATACCCAATTAATCCATTTCTTAATTGCATCAGCTTTAGCAGCATTAGCATACTGTTTGTAAACCATCATCCAAGTAAGACCGACAATGGGATAACCTTGTCCTGGATCTCCTACAAAAACGCGGTAATTGTCTGGGAAAGTGACAGTTGATAAAGCTGCATTTGCAGATTCTAAAGAAGGAGCAACAAATTCTCCGTTCTTATTTTGTACCAATGCTGATTTCAGATTGTTTTTGACAGCGTAGCTATATTCAACATAACCAATAGAACCAGGAGTCCGAGCTACTATAGCAGCTACGCCCGGATTCCCTTTGCCTTTGAGGACATTTGGCAGATTCCATTTTGGAGCAGTGTTAGTTCCAACTCTGCCTTTAAAATAACCGCTGATGGCACTCAAGTGATTTGTAAAAATGAAAGTTGTACCGCTACCATCGGCACGAACAGCAAATTTAATTGTTTGATTTGGTAGATTAGCGCCTGGATTATCAGCTTTAATTTTCGCGTCATTCCATTTGGTAATTTGACCTGAATAAATTGCTGGTAGTGTAGCGCGGGATAATTTGAGATTGTTAACGCCTGGAAGATTGTAAACAACAGAAACAGCACCGCCTGCTGTAGGTACTAAGATTGCACCATTCTTGACTTTAGCGATTTCATCATCTTTCATTGCAGCATCACTACCACCAAAGTCAACGGTTCCAGCGATAACTTGACGAATACCACCACCACTACCAATTGCTTGGTAGTTAATTTTCAAGTCTGGATATTTCTTCTTCACTTCACGAGCATAGCGTTCGTAAAGCGGAGCCGGGAAAGTTGCTCCTGCACCATTGAGAGTTTCAGCTTGTGCGATCGCACCAAAAAATGGACTAAGTGCAACAGAAGTTGTCACCATTGAAGTAGCAACGACACGATTCAATATGGCGGTCGAAAAAATCATATTACCTCTGATTAAAGGAATATTTTCTTGGTGTTATTCCAGTCTTAAACAGGCTACATTTTGTATGGTTAAAGCTTCTTTAACAATTGATAAGCAAGAAATTAAGATATATTTAAATATTAAGTTGAAATTTTTTTTCTTGTTGATTTTGCTTGACTAAATTATTTAGTGAAAAATTAATAAAATTTTAAAATTTAATTTAAATAATTAAAATTGAGTAAATTATTGCAATCTAAAAATTATCACTTCAGTATTTATCGGTGAGTGCCTGGAATTGCACATCTAAACAGACTCAGGATCTTGCCCCTGATAATATCGTTCTTCTTGAGAAGGATGTTTTCCGTGGCAAGCATAAACACTATAGCCGTCAGCAAATTGAAGAGCAGCTTCCCCTTCAGCATGAAGCATATTTTCTTTGTCAAAAGACAACTTGCAAGGGCGATCGCAGACTATACAAACCTTTTCAAATTGGAATATTAAACCACAATGTTGCATCAATTCTTGAAGTACATTCCATTTTTTCTTATCGTGTTGAAGATTAAGAACTGAGATACAAAAATCTAGCATACAACCCCAAATTGCCCATTCTGCTGGTCTAGTCAGGTTGTTTGTAAAGTACAAAATATCAGTAAATTCAAATTCAAGCTTGTCGAGATCGGCAATTAGTTGATGTTCAAGACATCTTGCTGTGTAAGGAAAGTATGAAACTAGTGGATGACTCTCAGTTGAGTAGTACGGAAATTCAGGATGTTGGACTTGATTCCGTAACCTAATAAAGAGATGCTCGTCAAGTTGTTGCCTTATTCCATGTAAAAGGTGATCTACTACTCTTTTAAGGAATTTGATGTGGATATCGCGCCCTAGATATGCCTTAAAGTTCTCAATAGTAAAAATATTTTCAATTGCGGTCATAGGACTGCTATAGAATAATATCTCAGGCTCAGGATAATCACTCACCGCATAAGCAGCTTTGATTATTGCTGCGACTTTTTCTTGCTCTATTGATTCAGTTGATATTTGTATCGATCGCCACTTATCTCTATAGATAGGAAGCATTGCTTCTTGTTCATCAGATAGTTCGGCGATAATGCGTTTTGGCATATCATTTGTGCGTCTTGGCATATTTAAGTGCAAGAATATTAGGTTTGCTTGAACAAAATATTTGTTACGCAGTCACCTTTAACCACCCAAAAATTTCACCCACAGTCAACTGTAACCCCTGACAAAATTTTGGCACTGGTAAAACAGACTCAATTTCCTCAAAAGGTAAAGGTTGTTGTCTTGCAGGATAAGCAGCAATGAATCGCTCATCAGGGTCAATTAACCAACCCATTTGAGTCCCGTGATTGAGAGCGTGTAAGATTTTTTTTGTAATTTTTGTATGGCTTTGTTCGGGGGAAAGAATTTCGATTATCCAGTCGGGTGCTGCGGAAAATGTATTGGAAATATCACCATTTTCGTCTACAGGAAGCCTTGCCCAAGAGAATACAGCGACATCGGGAACTATAGAACGTCCTGCAAAAGTGCAACGTAATTCTGGAAAAGCCCAACCCATTTTTTGGACTTTGATAACAGAATTGATTGTGGGACAGAGTTCTCCTTGAATAGTGCTATGTTTTCCTTGAGGCATAGGTTTTGGAATGATTTTACCGTCGATGTATTCGCAATACGGTTTAGTTTCTGGTAGTTTGAGAAACTCTTCTAGAGTCAATATTTTATTTGATGTTTGTACCATGATTCTCCTAACTACAATTTATGATGATTTATTTACATATTTAGTATTTACCTTATTCTAAAATACTTTTTAAATTTACCAATCAGCCGCCATCTAAATTATTTTCTGTTTGCTTGCGGTTACAATACAGCACTAAAAGTATAAATAATCCTATTCCTGCCAGATATTTAATTGCATCAGGTACATTAGGATTAGGAGAGAAAAAGCCTTCGATCGCACCAGCAATAAGCAACATTGGTACAATCCCAAATACTAACTGCACCGCTTGATATCCATAAAATTTCAGTGCATCTCCACGGCGATATTTACCAGGAAATAAAATTGCTCTTGCTAATAAAAATCCCGCACCCCCAGCAAAAAAGATTGCAGGTAATTCCAAAGAACCATGCGGAAATACAAAGGCCCAAAAAGGATAAGCTAGATTATTTTGACCGACTAAAGTACTAACAGCACCAATTAATAAACCATTAAATATCATCAAATAGGCTGTGTATGCTCCACCTGTCATACCACCAGCGACAGCCCCAAAAGACACCGACAAATTATTGATTGCGATGCCGCTGGATGCCAGAGGTTCAACACCGACAATTGAACCCATCCATAATTTATGCTCATCTCGCACTTTGGTAATCAAACTTTCAGGTACAATCAAAGGCATAAAGCTGGGGTTTTGCCAGGAATACCACCAAGCCACAAGTGCGCCTAGTAAAAACAGCATCGTTGCCGCAGCAATATATACAAATGTTTTCTGGACTACAGATGGTAATCCCCAGCGATAAAATTCTAGGATTGCCTGCCATTCCTGCCGCCGCGAACCTTGGTAAATCTGCGTGTAAGCACGAGTTGTTAAAGATTGTAAACTTTGGATCGAGGTATTGCCGATTTGCTGAGTGCGGGCACGTGCCAAATCTGCTGCTACGGAACGATACAAACTCGCTAACTCTCTAATTTCTGCTGCCCGTAAGGATTTTAACCCTTTTTTTTCTATCTGCCTTAATAAAGCATCCAAACGCTGCCAATTAGGTTCTCGTCGCGCAATCCAACGTTGAATATTCATGAATTTTGGGAACACTGAGTTTAACTTAGCTTAAGATAGCCTCAAATTGATCTCCGTAATTTCAAGGGAAATTTAGCATTATGTCTGAAAACTTTGGATCTTCCGGCCAGATACAACCACTGAGTATCGGTAACGTTGTCAGTGCTGCGGTACGGTTGTATCGTTCTCATTTGAAGACTTATCTTAACCTAGCTGCGATCGCGCACTTGTGGGTTCTGGTTCCTGTGTATGGTTGGGCAAAATATGCAGCCATCTCTGGACTAATTTCACGCTTGGCTTTTGGAGAATTGATTTACCAGCCTGAAGGTGTTCAAACTGCCAGAAGCCATATTAATCCACGTCTTTGGTCATTTTTAAGAGTTGCTTTCCAAGTAGGTATATCTTTACTGATAATTTATATTGGATTAGCGATCGTAGGCGGTGTAGTAGCTAGCTTGATCGGAATAGCATTAGGAGGAATATTAGGTACTTCAGGCGTTATAGTCATAACCACATTGGTAATAATTGTAACGGCAGGCATTATATTGTTAGGACTAACCTGGTTCTACTCTCGTTGGATAGTAGCTGAAGTGCCCTTAGCAGTTGAGGAAAATATCAATGGTGGCGAAAGTGTTGCCAGAAGTTGGGAGCTAACTAAAGCCTCAGTCTTTCGCATTCAAGGCATTGTTTTAGTTGGTTTTATCGTTACAATGCCGTTGGTGTTTGTATTAAACTATATACCTAGCTTATTCCTAATTAAACTTGAGCCTGGTACTGCTATTTACTCGATTGTGTATATTATTTCTGTGATTGGCAGCTTGATCGGTGGAGTTTTAGTCATGCCATTCTGGCAAGCACTAAAAGCTGTTTTATACTTGGACTTGCGTAGTCGGCGTGAAGGTCTAGGTTTGCAATTACGAGAACCTCCCTCGCAAGATTTTCGTTAACTCAACATTTTAATCCAACTCTATTAATTTTGAATTAGTTAAAATATGCGCTTTTTTAATCGCATCACATTCCAGACTCCAGAAAGTGTAGAGTTGGAATTCACTCTAGCGGGAATCGGTAATCGAGTTTTGGCACTCCTGATTGACTATACAGTGTTGGGTGTAACTTTGCTTCTGTTTGTCCTTACTTGGAGTGTCTTCTCGACACAGTTGTTAAATTTTGTTGAATATTATTTTAAAAATTTAACAAGTTTAGATATTTGGTTGTTAGCAATTTTCTTCATTATCGCCTTTGCAATTTACATCGGCTATTTTGTATTTTTTGAAACCTTATGGTTTGGGGAAACTCCTGGTAAACGCTTTGCTAAAATTCGTGTAGTTCGAGATGATGGTAGATTGATCGGGTTACAACAAGCAACGCTACGTGCTTTACTGCGACCCTTTGATGAAACTTTGTTTATTGGTGCTTTTTTAATTATGTTGGGTAGCCGTGAAAAGCGCTTAGGTGATTTGGCTGCTGGCACAATTGTAATTCAAACCCAAGCACCAACTGCATCTGCAAGATTGACAATTTCGGAACAGGCAAAAGGACTTCATGAACAGTTAATCGAAATTGCTGATTTATCGCAATTGATGCCAGATGATTTTGCTGTGATTCGTGAGTATTTACAGCGACGCGGTGCAATGTCGTTAAAGGCAAGAACCTCATTATCTCTAAAGCTAGCCGAGCAAGTTAAAGCTATTATTAATTTAGAAAAATTGCCAGAAGCTGTTACGCCTGATGTATTTTTAGAAGCAATTTACCTCGGTTATCAACAACCTAAATTTTAAGCTAATTACTAATGAGTAGTCAGTAGTCAGTGAGTGAAAACTACTGACTACTAACTAATTACTTAAAAATCCAAAATTGGCCAGTCTGGTTCACGATAATAGCGTGTCATGTTGTCAAACTTTCGTAATTCAACACGATCGATCGAGAATTCTGGCAAATTCAACAGCCATTGTTCATTCAATTGAGAAAGCATAGTGCTGAAGTTTATTCGGTCTAGATCGGATGGAACCTCCCCAAAATAGGCTAATGTCACATGGGCTGTGAAGTGATAATGCTGCTCAATACCCAAGGCAATTAACTTGGGATTTTGATAAATTGTTCGGCGAAATTGAATAATTTCCTCGTAACAGCGTTCATCTTGGGGGACTAAACAAATGGCTATAGCTCTTGGCATCAGTATTAATCCCAGCATTTGCCATTTAATTGGATGACTTCTGTTTGTCATCAATTGTTGATATTTTTGAAATATTTCAGCTAAACAAGAGTGTAACTCCTCGTCAAATTTAGGATTTTTTTCGTAGGCATCAAGGTAAGCATTGTCCCAAATTAAATCCGCTAAAGTCAGATGGAAGCTAGCAGGAGGTACAGGTACAATCAAATTACGGTTTACAGGCAACTGCAAAAGTTCCTGTTGATAAGTCTGTAATTTGGCATAAAAAGCAGAATTGTGTGATTCTTCTTCTGCCGGCGGGGTAATTAGCGTATAGCCAGGAAAGGATGCCGCTTGTCTCAACCCAGAATTTAGCTGAAATTTAGAAGATTCCTGAATATGCTGGGCTTGGGATCTGTAGGCTTCTGGCAGCGTTAGTCTTGCTAACCGATTTAAGTAAGTTTGATAGTTGTCGTCCAATCTTCATAGCCTCACGCTCTCACTTGATAGATTTTAGGGAAAATTATCTTAATTAACAGAATGATTTCAAAAGTATTTAATTTTTGAGAGGGGGGACAAGGAGGACAAGGGGACAAGGGGACAAGGGTGAATTATTGAACAAGTTTCTCCCTTTTCTCCCCCTCTTCCTTGTCTACCTTGTCTCTTCTCAATGCCCAATGCCCATCTACTACGAGGTTTATCTATGCCAATCTATGTTTACTGGGGTGAAGATGATTTTGCGATGGAAAAGGCGATCGCACTTTTGCGCGATCGCGTCCTCGATCCCCAATGGACAAGTTTTAATTACACTGCATTCTCCCCAGATCGGGCTGATGCTGCTATCGAGGGGTTAAATCAGGTGATGACGCCTACTTTTGGCGCTGGTGGGCGTTTGGTATGGCTGATAAACACTACTTTGTGTCAGCACTGTCCAGAGAATGTATTGGCAGAATTGGGGCGATCGCTAAGAGTCATTCCCGAAAACTCATTTTTATTGCTCACCAGCCGCAATAAGCCAGATGAACGCCTCAAATCCACGAAATTATTAAAACAGTTTGCTACCGAATTCCGAGAATTTCCTCTCATCCCACCTTGGAAAACAGAATTACTGGTGCAATCTGTTAATCAAGCAGCCCAGACTGTAGGGGTGAAACTGACTGCCAATACTTCCCATCTGTTAGCAGAAGCCGTAGGGAATGATACACGGCTTCTTTACAATGAGCTAGAGAAATTACGGCTATATGTCCAAGATAGCAATCAGCCTTTAGACACAGATACTGTTACAAAGTTAGTAAGAAATACTACCCAAAATAGCTTACAATTAGCAGCAGCAATTAGAACAGGAGATACAGCTAAAGCTTTGACAACACTAGCAGATTTGAGCAATGCTTCCGAGCCGGGATTACGGATAGTTGCGACACTGATTGGACAATTTCGCACCTGGCTGTGGGTGAAGATTATGATAGAAAGTGGGGAACGGAATCAACAAGCGATCGCTGTTGCCGCTGACATCGGTAATCCCAAACGAATTTACTTCTTACAGCAAGAAATTAAGCTGCTTTCTGTGCAACAGTTAATCTCTTGCTTACCCCTACTGCTGGAATTAGAGGTTAGCCTTAAGCAAGGAGCATCAGAAATGTCAACACTCCAGACAAAAGTAATCGAACTTTGTCAAGTATGCCGAGGAAATTGACAATCAAATATAAAAGCTTGATGTATTGAGCAGTTCCTGGAACTTCCAACTCTGAAAATAATTCAAAGTTCTTATAATATCCCTGATGTAGTTTCGTGTCATACACTATATGAAGAAAATTTCTGATTCATGTTCTCGAACTAGCCGAAAGCGAACCCTTTCGCGATCGTTATTTTTCGGTGCGATCGCGACTGTGAGTTTGATTTCTAACGGTTTTTTATTGAGTTCTAAAGCTGACGCTCAAACTCCAGCACCAATAGTTAACAATACTGAAATCGACAGTTACGCTCAAGCCGTGCTAGCAATGGAGCCAGCCCGTCAAAATGCTTTTGAAGAAATTAAAAAACTTATTGGCAATGGAGAAATTCCCCAGATTGTTTGCAATGATTCTAATAGCATAAATGGTCTTCCAAAGAAGGCTCAAGATATCGCAGTCAACTACTGTAACCACGCTCAAAAAATTGTCGAAGATAATGGTTTAAAATTTGAACAGTTCAACAAAATTACTATAGAACTACAAAATAATACTATCTTAAAAAGACAGGTTTACAATACCCTATTACGCCTGCAACAACCTGCTGAGTCTCGGTAAGTAGAAGGGGCTACTTCAATTAAAGCACTTAGTAAAAAAGTGGCTAATTACTATGGAAATCAGGACTCAATTATTCGGACATTATCGCAGTCCGATTTGATTCATGAAAATATAGATAAGGCAACGAACCTCTTTCTCTAGGAGACATAGGGGTGAATTTAATTCATATTCCCCAATGCCCCATTTCTAAGTTCGTCCTAATACTGTTCGGTTAAGGCAAGAGACGCGATGAATCGCCGTCTCTACAATAATTGATCTTTCGTAGTGGCATCTGTCAACGTTGCGGCTGGAATTCCCTGTTGTTCTCACATCCTCGTGGGGCATACTGATGTCGCTGACTAAACTCCAGGAGGTGGGGGCAGAACATGGCTTAAGAGCCGAGGTGGGCATTCTTCAGAAGTGGTAGTTTGACGGTAAACGTCGCTCCTTGTTCTTTGCCTGGGCTATCTGCGCGGACAGTACCGCCATGTAATTCTACTAAATGACGGACGATCGCTAATCCTAGTCCTAATCCACCATAGATTCTAGTACTAGAACTATCAGCTTGACGAAAGCGATCGAAAACGTAAGGAAGAAAATCAGGACTGATACCAATGCCTGTATCAATCACCTGAATTTGGGCATATTTATCCGTTGTCTGTTGCTCTTGTCCACTAACCACTGACAATTGCAACTCTACCCTTCCGCCAACGGGTGTAAATTTGATGGCATTGGATAGCAGATTCCAGATAATTTGTTGCAAGCGCTCGAAATCCCCGGAAACTAAATATTGAGAATTTTCACTCGGCTTGCTGTTATTTGAATGTTGATTAGTTTGGGATTGTGCTGCTAGAAATTCGAGATTTTCGCGATTAACTCCTAATTCCCAATCTGAATTTGGCGTTTCTTTTGAAGGAACGAGGGAAAATCTCAAATCGATTTCCTTGGATTGGGCGGCTAAACTAACAGTCTTTAGGCTCGACTCAATTATGGGAACTAAATTACAAGTACGGACATTGAGGCGTAACTGGCCTCTACTCATCCGCGATATATCCAGCAGGTCTTCAATTAACTGGGTTTGCGCTTTGGCGTTGCGCTCAATTGTCTCTGTTGCTCTAGCCATTTGGGTATCACTGAGCTTGCTTCGTTGCAGTAATTGCGCCCAGCCAAGGATGGCATTGAGGGGCGATCGCAATTCGTGGGATAATATCCCTAAAAACTCATCCTTCATCCGGTTGGCTTGTTGTAACTGCTCAGTTTGTTGTTGTAAAGAAGCAATTAAACTAGCCCGTTCCATTGCGATCGCTATTTGGTCGCATACTGCTTGCATCATCCCTTTTTGATTGTCGGTGAAGCTTAACCGAGTGCGGCTACCAAAAGAAAGAGTACCCAATAGCCGTCCTTGGGCTATTAATGGGTATGAATAATAAGCTGTAATTCCTAAAGAACGAATCAATTCTGTTTTCGGGTCAATTGATTCCTGCACATTCTCTAGAGCAATTGCACAACGCTCTTGAGCGAAAGTCCCACAAACCGCTTCACCAAATCCTAAAGACTCGATTTGGTTTGCCAGTTCTGGAGAAATGCCACTGTAAGACTGTAGCCGCATTAGCTGAGAGTTATCCTCAACCAAATAGTTAAAGTAAACATCTAAACCAATTTGGTCTCTTAGTTTTTGGTAGACGGTATCGATTAGTACTACTGGTTGCTGACTCGATAGTAAATCGTTGGCTGTGTCAAATAGTAGCTTTAACCTTTTGTAACCTAATGAGAGTGCTTTTTGTGCATCCTTGAGGTTGCTGATTTCTTGGAACACCAAGATACAGGTAGCTGGATGACCGTGCATTGCTGGCAAGGTATCAGCAAATACTAGTAGAGAGCGCACACCAGTGGGAGTGTGCCAGTCCACCTCCAATCCATTCAAGCGTTCGCCACGGGCAACCCTTACTCCTGGCATCAGTTCATTGGGAATGCGATCGCCAGCGGCATCTGTATAGTAGTAAACTCTGTGATAATCTTCGGCGGGTATACCTTTGGGAAATTCGCCCCCAGCTAATTCGTCAGCAGAGCGATTGGCAAAAGTTACCCGCGCCGTTCCTGGTTCGATAAACAGCAACGGTCTTGGCATCATATTTAACACATCCTCTAGCCATTTTTGCTGATTTAAAAGTACTTCTTCTGCCTGTTTGCGCTCCGTAATATCTAAAAATGCACCAACGCTTCCTCTGGTTTTACCCTCTTCGTCAAACAGGGGTGCAACGTACTCTAACAGCTTGACGATTTTGCCATTTTCATGAACCACATCAAGTTCATAATCCAGAACTTCGACACCATGAGCAGCAGAGTACTGCATTGGGAGTTCTTCTGTTGACAGTTCCCTTCCCTCGCGGTACACTTTAAAGCTTGTCGGTTTTTCATCCAAGGGAGCGGTAAGGGAAGCATTTGTATTTGACGATATCCCCAACTGCTTGGCAAAAGCAGGGTTGACCTTAATATTTTGGCATTTTGGATCTTCGGCAATGCCTATTCCAATAGGAATTACCTCCAACAAAGTTTGTAATTCAGTAATGCGGCGCTGTAGATTCTTGTTTAGCTGTAATATTTGTTCCTCGGTCTGCTTTTGGTTGCTGATGTCACGAGTCACAGTTGCTAAAGCAATTGGCTGACCTGTTTTGTTATCTATAACAGTGAAGACGTTGTAATCAACTGGTATCGGTTGACCTGTTTGGAGATGCCGAAAGCAGAATTCTCCCTGCCAGCGCCCTTCTGATAGTACAGTCGGCAGTATATATTCTTGAAAATAGGCTTTGTCTTTGGGCATGAAGTAATCTAATACTGCTTTTTGCCTCACTTCATTAAGGGCAAACCCTACCAACTTTTGACCTGCATCATTTATGTAGAGTAATTGACCCTCAAGGGTGGCAATGCCGATAAAGTCAGAGCTATTTTCTACTAGCAATGCTAATTTTTGTTGTTCTGCTTCTGCTTGTTTGCGTTCGCTCAAATCAAGGATAAAGGCTACTGACTCTTCGCGGTTTTTTCCTAGCAGCACGTAACCAACTAAAATCGGGATACGGCTACCATCCTTGCGAATAAATTCTTTCTCGTAGGGCGTACAAGCAGCGTTGGTGTTTCCTTGGGCTTCAGCGATACCTCGCTCGTCTAAATATAAATACTCTGGTGGTGTGAGATTGCGCCAACTTAACTTACCAGTTAACAAATCCTCGCGCGCGTAACCAATCATCCTCAAGAATTCGTCGTTTGCCTGCTGGATACCGCCATACACATCGCTAAACAGAATACCGATGACATTAGCATCTACAAAACTCCCCAGTTTAGCTTCGTAGGTTCTCAGTGCTTCTTGGGCAAGGTCGCGTTGATTGCTGAGGCGTTCAATAACCCTGGCACTTTGCCAAATCAAAATAGTAAAAATTACAATCAAAACGATCGCAAACACCGATACTGCAAATGCTGGATCGTATTGTCCTGCCCGTTGACCTTCAACAATTACCCATCCCAATATAAAAGGTACTGCGATCGCGGCAACTAGTAAACGACGTGCAAGTAAGCCGCCGTAACTATCACTTGTAACTACCCTCATTAAGCCATGTTCTGCCCGCACCCACAGAATACCCATACTTAGTAAGAGGAACAACACCGCTGTGTGTAACGCCATTGATGTTGTATAAGGGGCGAGTCCATAAAGAACTTTCACTTGGTAGGCATAGCCCATCAGCGCCTGAAAGGAAATTAAAGTAGCAATCAGAGCAATAATTTGGGCATACCAATAACTGCGGTGGGTTTTTAGATGAATCAGAATCTGTAGGGCGACACTGACCAGGATAAAGTTCAGTCCTGTGTTCGCCCCCATTCGCCCCGGATGCAATGTGGCTATACTAGTTTGCGAATCACGGAACACCAGCTCATCAATGCCCAGATTCCAGCCAAACAGATATTCACAGAGGGTGAGCACCGCAATTGTGGTGACAGCTATTGCACAGACCCTGAGAGATGAGAAGAGTAAGTACGGGCAAGAAGGCTGTGGAACTATGCGGGTAATTTTGAATTCTTCTTTCCCCCCTGCTCCCACTTCGGCTACGCTCAGTGACCACCTGCTCCCCTCTCCCCCCTATCCCCAGAGGGGGCCCCGAGTCCCCCCTGCTCCCACTTCGGCTACGCTCAGTGACCACCTGCTCCTCTTTTAAAAATAGCCACAGCGACACACCACACAACACAAAACAAAGCGCCGTGTTGACTTTCATCGTGGCAGGACTACCAAAGAAGCCGCGCTTTAGAACTTCAATACCAAGACACCAGCCAACTAGTACCAAGCTACCAACAAAAACAGCGATCGCACTTGCGACTCTTGCCACAAGTGCATTTGTAGAAATTTTAAATCTATCTTGCAGTCGCAAGCGGTTAATATTTAACATTGAGTGTTCTCTAACCGCATCTATCTAGCGTGGTAAATTTACGTATTTCTCACGAGCTAATCATTGAGGTTCTTTGTATTGTAGATTACACTTTAGCTGATTTTTCATCTACCTCTATGCATATTTTCGCTAGAGTAGGAAATAATGGTGGCTCAAAAACCACCTTTACAAGTATTTCAGAATTGCAGGCTATGTGGCTTACCGTCATCTTGAAAGCGTTGCTCTCCAACACCAACAAGCTCTACGATCGCTTCGCGTGTTGGAGGTGCCCACTTTCCAACTCTTGCTGCAATTTCCACTACTGTTTGGCTTGCTTGGGTAAATACACGGATGTTAGTTATTGAGTGGTTATTATCTTGATACTTGCTTGTTTGTCCATCATCTTCAAATAACTGATATTCGTTGTTACCAGGCCAAACTCGTAACCGAATCTGGTCGAGTGGCGATTCATCAACGTATTGGCTGACAGGTTGCATAGGGACGATCGCACCGCTACGGACATACAGTGGCATTGTTTCTAATGGTGCATGAGCAAGAATGTGAATCGGGCCTTCATAGCGATCGCCACTCCACCAATCATACCAAGTGCCAGCGGGTAAGTAGACAGCTCGATGCTCAACTCCAGGGCGGTAAATTGGTGCAGCCATCAGCGATGCACCTAGCAATACTTGATCGTAGAGGCTATAGGTTTTCGGATCGTTGGGGAAATGATACAATAACGGTCTTAAAATCGGTGCGCCCGTCATTGCCGCTTCCCAGAAAAGACTGTAAATATAGGGAAGTAGTTGGTAACGTAGATTAATGTATTCTCGACAGATATTTTCAACGCGATCGCCAAATACCCAAGGTTCATGACGAGCAGTAGACATTGCCGAGTGACCGCGCATCAATGGGTAAAGCATTCCTACCTGCATCCACCGAGCGAATAATTCAGCAGTGGCATTACCAGCAAACCCGCCAATATCGCAACCCACAAACCCCACACCCGAAAGTCCCATATTACAAAGCATCGGCAGAGACATTTCTAAATGCTCCCACAACGATTGGTTATCTCCCATCCACACAGAAGACCAACGTTGCACACCAGCATAACCCGATCGCGTTAACACAAAAGATCGCTGTGAACCTCGATGCCGTTGCAACCCTTCATAAGAAGCTTTAGCCATCATCAACCCATACAAATTATGTACTTCTGTATGAGTCGAAGAAGATGCAAGGATATCCCCCTTGTCCCCTTGTCCCCTTGTCCCCTTGTCCCCTTCTCCCCCCTGCGGCGCATCTAGAGGAAACCAAATCTTTTCCCCATCATCGCCGAAAGGGCGATCGTTTATGGCAGGTTCATTCATATCATTCCAAATTCCTGCCACACCAATATCAGTTAGGCTTTTGTGTAAATCAGCCCACCAGTTACTCACATCAGGACGTAAAAAATCAGGAAAAACAGCTTTTTCAGGCCAGACATAGCCGTGAAACAACGTACCATCAGCTTTACGCACAAAATAGTCGTTTTCTATGCCTTGGTCAAAAACATGATAATTACCTTCTGGTTCATACTTCACACCAGGGTCAATGATTGTGACTGTTTTGAAACCATCCTTTGCTAAATCACTAATCAGTTTTGCCGCGTTGGCAAAGCGTTGAGGACTCCAAGTAAATACTCGATAGCCCCGCATATAGTCAATATCCAAGTGAATAACATCGCAGGGAATGCGGCGTTGACGAAATTCTCGCGCTAGTTCTCGCACAACGTTTTCTGATTCGTAACTCCAACGGCATTGATGATAACCTAGCGCCCATTTCGGCGGTAATGGCATTCTCCCAGTTAGCTGAGTGTAAGTCTCCAGGATTTGGGCTGGTTCAGGGCCGTAGATAATGTAATAATCCAATTCACCGCCACGAGTTTCCATCTTCCAAATACCTGGTTGTTCAGCACCGATATCGAACTGACTCCAAAAAGTGGTGTTGAAAAAGATGCCATAGCTTACCTGCGGACGCAAAGCCATAAAAAATGGAATTGCCTGGTACATTTCATCAGTGAGTGAATCATAATCTAAGGCATCCGTTGTCCAGTTAGTTTTCACTTCGCTGAGTTTATCCAGAAAGCCTGTACGTTCGCCAAAGCCATAGAAATGTTCATCGGCTGCAATTTCCTTCCATCCTGCAACTGCACCCATCCGCCAACCCATCCCCATATCCGCATCTTGGGCGAAGGGACGATTAGCTTTGTCAAAACAGGTGATGCGACATTTTTCTCGCTGAACGCACATACGAATCTGTGCTGTTTCAATTTCGATTGTTGCTTCGGTTTCCCGGACTGCAAAAGGTGTTATTGCCCATTCTGCATCATCTGGCGTCACTGCCCAAGAGCGGCGAGGCATAAATTCCCCATTTGGTGCGAAACGCACGCGGATTAAATTTGGAGTAAGTACGCTGATAGTCAGGCGTGAGTCGCCACAGTCAAAATTAACAATATTATTTTCCCAGGTTACAGCTTTTACATTGCTAACAGTTGTCCAAGCTTGGTTTGTGGTGGGTAATTTTCCGAAATATTGCGGCATATCAGTTATTTAGCAGGTAAACACTTGTCCGCATTCATGATTACAGAGATACTCACCCTCAAACTCTTTCTTTCGCTAGAAGTTGGTGAAAGATGAGCAGATATTTTTTACCAAAATTGTTTTTATAGTGTCCAAAATTGTGCATTGGTCTTTCAAGACGCGATAAATATCAAAGTTAAAATTGCATAATTTAAACGAATTTTCTGGAATAAGCTAATGTAATAATGTAGATTATTTACTGTAGTACATAAGGAGGACGAACTATGACACAGTTGCTAGCAGTCCGGGTTACTTTGACCATCCCAACTCAAAGAACGCAAGGCGCAGAGATTCTGTTCAGTCCTCTTTTCTACAGGAATGAAAACTAGAATTCACAGACATTCTGGTGTGGGGAGTTTTCCTGCATAGAAGTGTCTTCCTCTGTGGAACCTTGTGCAAAACAAGTAGCACACATCGAGGAAACATCAATGAATTTGGATTATTTAGGCTGGAGTGACTTTTTTGCTCGCAGCTTTGAACCCTATCGCTTACAAGGATTTAGCGTTGGTAGGGTTGCTATTGAATACAGAAATACTTACACCCTCTATAGCGAGCAAGGGGAACTTTCAGCAGAAGTTTCAGGTAAATTGCGGCATCGTGCTTCTCAACCACAAGATTTTCCCGCCGTTGGAGATTGGGTTGCGATTAGTATCAGAGAATCTGAAGGACGAGCCACTATCAACGAGATTTTACCCAGGAAAAGCAAATTTTCTCGCAAGACGGTGGGTAGTAAAACAGAAGAACAAATTGTTGCAGCAAATATTGATACAGTCTTCTTAGTCTCAGGGCTGGATGGCGATTTTAACCCAAGAAGAGTTGAGCGTTATCTGATTCTGGCTTGGGAAAGTGGTGCAAATCCGGTAATTGTGTTAAATAAAGCAGATTTGTGCAATTCTCTAGAAGAGTATTTAACCCAAATAGAAGCAGTTGCTTTGGGTGTACCAATTGCAGTTTTAAGTGCCACCAATCATCAAGGATTGGATGCCTTAAAACCTTACTTGCAACCAGGACAGACAGTTGCTTTGTTGGGGTCTTCTGGTGTTGGTAAATCCACCATCACCAACCAACTGCAAGGCGCATCAGTCCAAGTTGTGCAACCAGTACGGCAAGGTGATGACCGAGGTAGACACACAACAACTAATCGTGAGTTGATTTTGCTTTCTACTGGCGGATTAATTATTGATACTCCAGGAATGCGGGAAATCCAAATTTGGGCAGGTGATGAAGGTTTGCAAGAAACTTTTGCAGACATCGAAACTTTGGCGCAAGAATGCCATTTCCGCAATTGTCAGCATCATAACGAACCGGGTTGTGTTGTGCAGCAGGCTTTGGCTGAGGGAGAACTTGATTATTCTAGGTTTCTTAGCTACCAAAAGTTACAAAAAGAACTCGACTACCTTAACCGCAAACAAGACCAAAGGGCGCAATTAGCTGAGAAAGAACGATGGAAGAAGATTCATAAATCTATGCGAAATCATCACAAGCGCTAGTTGCACAGGTGTCAGTATCGAATCGCACACTTGTAAAGCCCAAAAGAAAAGTTTGTGCTGTCTTGTTCCCAGCCTGGAGGCTGGGAATGTATTTAAAGTGGGCTTCTGCCTCTTGGCAAGCTACTGGAGGCAGAGCCTCCAAGAATGAGTTCCCAGCCTAGAGGCTGGGAACCAGTCAGATCGAGGGCTGTATCTGTTGTTAGTGCCAGTTTAACGACCGGTCATTTGCTCCAGCTTTTCGGGATACCGAGCGCCTTGCACCTCGATCTTGGAGGCGGCATTATTGATGTCACGCAGATCGTCGGGTGTGAGTTCGACTGAGACTGCACCGATGTTTTCGTCCAAGCGATGCAGCTTTGTGGTGCCTGGAATCGGAACAATCCACGGTTTCTGGGCAAGGAGCCAGGCGATCGCAATTTGAGCAGGTGTCGCTTGCTTTTGTTCGGCGATGCTGCCGAGCAGATCGATCAGGGCCTGATTCACCTTCAGAGCCTCCTTAGTGAAGCGAGGTAGGGTGCTGCGGAAGTCGGAACTGTCGAAGGTGGTGCTTTCGTCGATCTTGCCCGTGAGAAAGCCCTTGCCCAAAGGGCTGTAGGGGACAAAGCCGATGCCAAGTTCTTCCAGGGTCGGTATCACTTCCGCTTCAGGCTTTCTCCACCACAGTGAGTACTCGCTCTGGAGAGCCGTGACGGGCTGAACGGCGTGGGCGCGACGAATTGTTTGCACTCCAGCTTCCGAGAGTCCAAAGTGCTTCACTTTACCCTCCTGAATCAGTTCTTTCACTGCTCCTGCCACGTCTTCGATCGGCACGTTCGGGTCAACTCGGTGCTGATAGAGCAAGTCGATTGCTTCCACCTTGAGTCGCTTGAGCGAACCCTCCACGACTTCCTTAATATGCTCCGGTCGGCTATTCAGTCCGGGTGAACCCTTCATCCCACGGGGATCGGAATTCGGACTGATGTCAAATCCAAATTTGGTGGCGATAACCACTTGGTCGCGGAAGGGAGCTAGGGCTTCACCCACCAGTTCTTCGTTTAGGAATGGGCCGTAGACTTCGGCGGTGTCAAAGAATGTAATGCCGCGATCGACGGCAGCCCCCAGAAGGGCGGTCATCTCCTGTATGTCTTTGGGCGGACCATAAGAAAAACTCATTCCCATACAGCCCAGCCCGATCGCCGAGACTTCCAGATTACTATTTCCAAGTTGGCGCTTTTGCATTTTTTGCACTCCTGTCTTTGAATTAAAGGAATTAAAGAACATATTCTTCACGAGTCAATCGCCTTCTGCTGAAATTTGCGCTAATGGCTTGGTTATTCAGATTTCAGGGATGCCATATCAATCACAAAGCGATATTTCACATCAGACTTGAGCAGGCGATCGTAGGCTTGGTTGACCTTTTGGATAGGGATAACTTCGACATCTGCGGTGATGTTATGTTCGCCGCAAAAGTCGAGCATCTCTTGGGTTTCGGGAATGCCACCGATGTTTGAGCCAGAGAGATTGCGGCGGGCCATAATCAGGCTAAATGCTGAAACATCCAGGGGAATCGGGGAAGCGCCGACTAGGGTGAGATTGCCATCGAGGTGGAGCAGGTTGAGATAAGCGTTGATGTCATGCTTGGCGGAAACGGTGTCGAGGATGAAATCGAAGCTACCAGCGTGTTTCTGCATCTCTTCGGCATTGCGGGAGACGACCACTTCATCGGCACCCAGGCGGAGCGCGTCTTCCGTCTTGTCGGGTGAGGTAGTGAAGACGACAACGTGGGCACCAAACGCACGGGCAAACTTCACGCCCATGTGTCCCAGCCCCCCAAGACCGACCACGCCAACTTTCTTGCCCTCAGTGACGCCCCAGTGACGCATGGGTGAATAGGTTGTGATTCCAGCGCAAAGAAGCGGTGCAGCCCCGGCGAGATCGAGGTTGGAGGGAACGCGCAGCACGAAGCGTTCATCAACGACAATGCTATCGGAGTAGCCGCCGTAGGTAACACCTCCAAGGTGCTTGTCTTTTGAGTTAAAGGTGAGGATCAGATTCGGGCAGAAATTCTCAAGTCCAGCTTTGCAATTAGGACAAGTACCATCCGAATCGACCAAGCAACCGACTGCCGCGAGGTCGCCGGGCTTATACTTGGTAACTGCTGAGCCTACCTGGGTGACACGTCCGACAATCTCATGACCGGGGACAATCGGGTAGTTCGTGGGCATGAATTCGCTCCACTCGTTACGCACTGAATGGAGATCGGAGTGACAGATGCCACAGAAGAGAATTTCGATTTGTACGTCGCGATCGCTTGGATCGCGTCGCTCGATTGTGTCGGAAGCGAGCGGTGCAGTCGCACTGACTGCGGAGTAAGCTTTGGCGTTGTACATAAATTGATGCTCCAATTTAGAAGATATCTACTCGGTCTTGAATCTGTTTTAGTATTGTTCGTCGCTGACCTTTTCCATCCAGTCCATAGGCTTGCCGTCGAGTACCTCCTGAGTGGTGATATGAGTCATCGTCGTTGGCGGTGAAGGTGGCGACAATACTTTGTTGTCGTGCGTTTAGGGTTTGAGCGGGTTGGCGACGAACATCACTGCACCGTTTGGCCGCCGTCGATGACCATAGCGTGCCCAACGATGAAGGCAGCTGCGTCCGAGCACAGCCAGAGGACGGCCGCAGCGATCTCCTCAGGTTTGCCCATCCGCCCGATCGGCTCTTGGGCAATCACCTTCGCGCGCCCTTCGTCCGTGCCGCCAGTGAAGCGACCCATCATCGGGGTGTCGATGTAGCCAGGACAGACGGCGTTAATGCGGATATTCTGCGCGGCGTAGTCGAGGGCCGCCGCCTTGGTCAGTCCGATTACGCCATGTTTCGCGGCGGTGTATGCGGGGCTGCCCTTGATGCCGATGATTCCCGCGCCCGAAGATGTGTTGACGATCGCGCCGCCTCCCTGCTTGAGGATCGGTGGGATCTCATGCTTCATGCACAGGAAAACGCCGCGGAGGTTGATGTCGATAATCCGGTTCCACTCCTCCTCTTCGTACTCTGCAGTCGGAGCTGCCTTCCTCGGTTCGATGCCCGCGTTGTTGAAGGCGAAGTCCAGCCGCCCGAAAGCCTTAACGGTCTTGTCCAGAGCCGCCTTCACGTCCTCAGCCCGCGTCACGTCGCACTTGACGGCGATCGCTTGTCCCCCCAATTCTTCGATCGTGCGTGCCGTTTCTTGATTGCCTTGTTCGGAAACATCAGCAACCACCACGCTGGCACCCTCACGGACAAACGCCAGCGCCGTAGTTCGGCCGATGCCGCTCGCTGCTCCGGTCACAAACGCAACCTTTCCTGTGAAGTTTCTATTCTCATTTGTTGTCATTTTTTACTCCTTGCGTTGCTGACCTGTTCCATCCAGTCCACATTCTTGCCGTCAAGCTGTTCTTGAAGGGCAATGTGTGTCATCGCTGTCGTGGATGTAGCTCCGTGCCAGTGTTTCACGAAGGGCGGAATTTGAACCACATCACACTGTTTGCCTGCTGGGTTGATATTTCAGTCAGCATCTTCGATGAGGCACTGCCAGGTATACTGTTATCGGCACGGCAGGCTGAGTAGCTTAGGGACATTATCAGGGCGAGGACTAAAATCAGCACTCTCTTCTGGTAAAAAGCCATTTCAAAAGCATTAAGACTTTCCTTCGTACTGCTCGTTACTGACCTGCTCCAGCCAATCCACAGGCTTGCCGTCGAGCGCCTCCTGAATGGCAATGTGCGTCATCACTGTGGTTGCCGTAGCGCCATGCCAATGCTTTTCACCTGGCTCAAACCAGACCACATCCCCCGGTCGAATTTGCTCGATCGCTCCACCCCAGCGTTGTACGAAACCGCAGCCAGCCGTGACGATCAGGGTTTGTCCTAACGGGTGAGTGTGCCATGCTGTCCTAGCACCTGGCTCAAACGTGACACTGGCTCCAGACGTGCGTGCTGGATCGTTTGCTTGGAACAGGGGGTCAATGCGGACAGTGCCGGTAAAATACTCAGCCGATCCTTTAGCGGATGGCTGTGAGCCACTTTTTTTGATGTCCATTTCTTAATTCCTTCATTTGATGCCATTTCGGTGGCTGTCCCAATCGTAGAAATTGAGCATTTATCGCTTCTCTATCAATAGGGATGGATTTTTTAAGAAGCAAGGTTAGCCTTGATGCCGTTTTGGTTGTCAGTAGGTGAGTCCCTTACCCAATTAAAACTGAGTTTTTTATTGAATAAAAATCCAGACGCTTGCAAGAAGCCGGAATCGTTTTTGATTGCTTTAGCTTTATCTTAGGCATTTTGGAGGACAAGCAATAAAACGATCGTCTAAGATCGTTGTACAATCCTGCAAATTTAGAAATGAACGCTGCCAAAACGAGTGAAAAGTCCGATCGCGATTTAATGAACGACCCGCAGGCAAAGCGCGAGGCAAACAGAGCGCAAGCCAACAGAGACGAACTGACTGAACGGATTGCCCAGGCTATTCGTCATGATGGGACAATTGAGCCGCTCAAAGGTTTGCACTTCAACCGCTCCTCCTCACCTTCGGAATGCGTTCATAGTGTTTCTATCCCTGCCTTTTGTGCGATCGCTCAGGGCAGCAAAGAAGTTCTTTTGGGTAGCGATCGCTATCAGTACGACCCGATGCATTATCTGCTTGCTACGGTCGAACTGCCAATTATCAGCCAAATTCTGGAAGCGTCCAAGGCGCAACCGTACCTTAGTCTTCGCCTCGATCTCGACCCCACCCTCGTTAGCTCAGTGATGGTCGAGGCAGGGTATCCCTCATCACGCAGCCGTGTTGATGTGAAAGCAATTGATGTAAGTCCATTGAATGCAAATCTGTTGGACGCTGTGGTGCGGCTCGTCAGGCTTTTAGATTCCCCAGCTGAAGCTCATGTTCTCGCACCACTGATTAAGCGGGAAATCATTTACCGACTCCTGATGGGAGAGCAAGGTAATCGGCTCCGCCATATTGCAGTTCTCGGTGGCTACACCTACCACATCGCCAGAGCCGTCGAGCGACTTCGTAAAGACTTTAACGAACCGATCAAGATTGAAAGCATCGCCCGAGAGATGGGAATGAGTGTGTCGGGCTTCCACCATCACTTCAAGTCTGTCACTGCCATGAGTCCCTTGCAGTTCCAGAAGCAACTGCGGCTCCAGGAAGCTCGCCGTCTGATGCTGGGGGAAAACCTTGATGCTAGCAGTGCTGCCTACCGCGTGGGTTATGACGATGCTTCCCACTTCAACCGAGAGTACAAGCGGCTCTTTGGTGCGCCACCGATGCGCGATGTGGAGCGACTGCGAGAAACTGCTAGGGAGACTGCTAGTTCAATATGATGACAAAATTTTTGAATGCAAAAAAGCGATCGCTCGTACTCTGCAATCAGAAGCTACGCATTTATGTAGAAGAGATATTTCAATAGGGATGATTACAAATTAAAAGATACAAATATTTCTGGCGATCGCTTGATATCTCTAATCTTAATCATTTTTAACCAAAAGCTGGCGAAGATTTATTAACAAAAATGACATATACATCCCTACTCCCAAGTGGAAACATCTCGCAGCAAATTAGGAATTTCTCCTTGAGATAAGGGAAACTCTAGTAAAGTTTCTCTAATACCCAAATATCCCGATTCAGCAAACGATAAAAGCATTCGTGAAAGCGCTAGCCAAACCTCCGGTTCGTATTCCCAATCACGATAACGTGAAGCTTGACCAGCTATTGAACGTAATGCCCAAAAATAAGAGTTTCTTACTACCGAACCACCCTTTTTAAACTCTGGCAAATCTTCGTGGTGGATAAAAAGTATTTTGTTTTCAATTTTGGCTCTCATGTCAGCTATTTGTATTGAAGGACAATAAAAAATTCTTCTTCCGAATAATTATAACCTGGGTAAATTTTCGTAATTTTTTGTAAAATTAATAGTAATTCTTACGTTCTTGATGATATTTTTTTTGCTACATATAAAACCCATTGTATAATTTTTCGATAATAAATTATGAAGAATAATTTAAAAACATATACAGCTATTGCTGTCTGTTGTGGAACATTTTCATGGGTAAGTTCAGCTGATGCTGATGGCTGGCCGACAAGCGTGGCTGGCACTTGGTCTGTAGTAGGAAATCAAAGTTCTGGCTCTCTTGTTATCATCCAACCTGCAAGCGCTCTCAACTGCAAACCCATCTCTGGAAGCATCTTTGGGAATGCGATTGAAGGCTTTTATTGCCCTAGTTCGGGACGTATTGCTTTTGTGCGTAAGTCTTCTAGTAACTTTCCTTATCAGTACTATCAAGGTAATCTCTCACAAACCGGTTCTACCCTGCGAATCGGAGGATCTTTTTCAGCTTTCTTGAGCAATGGTATTGGTGGTAGTCTTGGAGAATATAATTTCTCTGCCAGCAAATAGTAATGCAATTCAATGTAGAAAAGTTGTAACTGCAACCTTCTACATTGAATACCTAAAAATTGGCGTTTAAACCCAGACGAAAAGTAAATCCAGGGCTATATATGCGATTAACTCGCTCATATTGCTCATCCAGTAGATTTTCTAAGTAAACTGTTAGTCCTAAATTGCTAGTTAGAGGTATACGCCCGCTCAAATCTAAATTCACGAAAGACGGTGCAAAATCTGTAGGCTTGTCAGTAGGGTTAACGAAGATGGATCTGCGAGCGCCACTATTGTAGGTAACATATAAGTTAGCTTGCCAACCGGAATTTTGATAACCCACACCAGTTTGCAGTACAGAGTAGGGAATCAAACCTAATTGTAAACCTCTCTCTGCCCCTGTTTTTATTTGAGCATCTGTGTAAGTATAGTTGAGGAAAGTTGACCAGCCAGTGGCAATTTTTAATTGCAATGCTGCTTCTAAACCATTGGTATCTACTAATCCAATGTTTGCCCATTTTCCAGCGATGACTCCCAAGCGATCGCCTATACTACTACCAAAGTAAGTAAACTGTCCAATCAGATTTTGAGAAAAATTAACATCGACTCCCGCAGTCCAAGTTGAGCCAATTTCTGGTCTTAAATCAGGATTAGGTGCCCAACCATGAACTGTATCATAAACATACAACTGATCCAACCCAGGATTGCGTTGTCCTCCTGCCCAACTTCCACGCACTGCTACTATTGGCGTGACGGCATAACGTAACCCAACACTAGGATTGAGATAATTTCCAAATTGGCTATCAAAGCTTTGTCTTAGCCCTAAATCTATCAGAAAATTATCGCTAATATTCCAAGTATTGACAGCGAACAAAGCTGTATTGAACAAACTCCTATTTTCAGTTTCGTTATTGGCAATAGCAATAGGATTCGTACTCAAAACATCACCGGTTAAGTCGGTGTTTTTTAAATCTAATCCCCAACGCAATTTATTATTGGCAGTAATTTTCCACTCATGATCTACCCTGGCTGTAAGTTGTTGAGTATCTAAAGCTCCTGTACGGTAAAACGATCCTGTAGGGCCGTAAGTGCTAAAATAATCTTGGTTATAACCAATTGAGGTTGTTAGGTTAGAGCTTTCGCCATTACCTAGTCGAGTTTTCCAAGATAAGCCAACATTTAAACCATCGTGGTCTAATCTATCTCTTTGGAGAGGGAAACCGAAATAAATTAAACCGCGACGACTGCTGAGTGCAGTAACATCTAAATTCAAAGAATTTTTACGATCTAAATCTACTCCAATGCTACCAAAATAGGTACTTGTAGCTGTGTCTGCATTAAATAAAAATCCCTGTTCGTCACGATTTGCTGCACCTACAGGGACGCGGTAACGGTTATCTGTAAAGAATCTTTCAAAGCTAAAGTTGTACTTGACATTATTGGATGAACCACCATAAGTCACTTGTTGATTATTTAAACTCAATGAGCCAAATTCTGCACTAGCATTGAATTTCGGTTTGCCATAACCTTCCTTGGTGATAATATTCACAACTCCTCCAAAGGCTGAGGAACCAAATAAAGCGGAGGCTGTGCCGCTATATAATTCCACTCGTTCAATCGCCTCTACAGGAATACTATTTAAATCAGTTCCACCATGATAAGTGTTGATATTAGTGTTAATTTGTCTACCATTAATCAAAAATACAGATTGATTAATTGAGGCTCCCCGGTAGTATGTACCTGTGTGAATATCTGCACCATGACCGACATCATTAATTGCAAAACCAGGCATTCTTTTCAAAATATCTGCTAAACTTGCAGCACCCTGCTTTTTAATTTCTTCTCGATCGATTACGTAAGTTGGAGTAGATTGGGGTAGGTTGTCTGGTTCTGCGATCGCTTCTATAGAAATGTCTGCATCATCGCTCGGAGTTTGCTCTGTTTCTGGTTGAGTTTCTTCTGGATTAACTTCAATCGGTACAGATTGTTGAGATAATAATTCGGCATTAGTGGCGGGTAGCTCAATTTCACTCAAACTCGGAATATCTGAAATAACTTCGGTTGATTTATTAGTATTTCTCTGCTCAATTTCACTCTCAACCGCATAACTAGGAGACGCTATCAGTAAACTCGGTAAAGCAACTGTTAGCAACAAAAAATCCTTTTTCACGTTCTCTTTCACACCAAGTAAAAACAGTCACTACGTAGCATTGTTGCTGTAATAGTAAAATCGTGTCAAAAGACACGCTGTCATATTTCTACAGAGTGGATGAGACTATTTGTCAATTTACTATGTGTTAAACTCTAGAGCGATCGCATTTAAATAAGGTAGAAGGGGATTTGACCTAGATGATTTGGAGCCATGTAAACAGCCACCTTGCAGGAAGCTGTGGCAACAGTGAGGGTTTAAAACCCTTATTTTTTAGCGTTAGCGCATCCTAACGCAAGCATCGCTTTACTGAAGCAGATTGCGCAGCGTGTCGCAAACAGCGCAGTTTTCCTTCAGTCTGTTACCCTCTACCTTAATTTTTCCAACTTAAGGAATAGAGATTTTATTACTAATGATAGAGTAAATAATATTATTTTTAAGTTAAATTTAAATGTTATTGATTCTAAAGAATTCTTAGTAACTCTTAGATTTTAACTAATGATTCAAAAAAGTTGAAATCAATAATATTTGTCGAAAAACTAATATTCAAGATTTACTTATGTATGTAGCTTTATGGCCGGGGAATGTATATCCTTTAGGTGCAACTTGGGATGGTAAAGGAACAAACTTTGCTTTATTTTCGGAAAATGCAACAGGGGTAGAGCTTTGTTTATTTGATAACGATGACGAAGAAATCCGCTTGCCTTTGACAGAAAAAAACAATTTTGTTTGGCATGGTTACTTACCTGGAGTTGCCCCAGGTCAAAAGTATGGGTTTAGAGTACATGGGATGTGGGCACCGGAAGTAGGTCATCGATTTAATCCCAACAAACTATTAATTGACCCCTACGCCAAGGCAATTGACGGTGAATTTAGTAACGATCCAGCTGTCTTTGGCTACTCTCTAGACGCTGAGGAAAAAGACTTAGTTTTTTCTGAACTAGATGATGCCAAATTAATGCCCAAATGTGTAGTGGTCGATCAATCTTTTGATTGGGAAGGCGATAAACTGCTTACTACACCTTGGTATAGAACTGTTATTTATGAAACTCACGTCAAAGGTTTTACTAAACTACATCCAGATATTCCAGAAGAATTACGCGGTACTTATGCAGGTTTGGCCCATCCGGCTGCAATTCAACACTTACTGCAATTAGGCATTACAGCGGTTGAGTTGATGCCAGTACATCATTTTCTATCTCATCCGGGACATTTAGAAGATAAAGGATTAAGCAATTACTGGGGCTACGATTCCATCAATTATTTTGCCCCTTATTCTAGTTACAGTGCTAGTGGTACTAGAGGAGAACAAGTCACTGAATTCAAGCAAATGGTCAAGGCACTACATTTTGCCGGAATTGAAGTGATCTTAGATGTAGTCTACAACCACACTGGCGAAGGAAATCATTTCGGGCCAACGCTATCTTTGCGAGGTATTGATAATTCTGTATATTACCGTTTGGTAAAGGACGATCCTCGTTACTACATGGACTTTACAGGCTGCGGTAACTCTCTGAATGTGCGTCATGCTCAAGTTCTGAAGTTAATCATGGATAGCCTGCGCTATTGGGTAACAGAAATGCATGTAGATGGCTTCCGCTTTGATTTAGCCTCAGCGCTGGCGCGGGAATTATATGAAGTAGATAACCTATCAGCTTTCTTTGATATTATTCATCAAGACCCAATCTTGGCAGATGTGAAGCTGATTGCTGAACCTTGGGACTTAGGAGAAGGAGGCTATCAAGTCGGGAACTTTCCACTGCGTTGGGTCTGAGTGGAATGGTAGATATCGGGATACAGTTAGAGATTTTTGGCGTGGTGTAGATGATAGTTTAGGACAATTTGCTTACTGTTTTACCGGTAGCCCTGACCTCTATCAAACCAACGGGCGCAACCCAAATGCAAGTATTAATTTCATCACTGCTCATGATGGTTTCACGTTAAATGATTTAGTCAGCTATAACGAAAAGCATAATGAGGCAAACGGGGAAGATAATAGAGATGGTGAAAGCCATAATAGATCCTGGAATTGTGGTGTAGAAGGCGAAACCGACGATCCAGAAGTACTGCGTTTGCGCGAACGGCAACGACGAAACTTTTTAGCAACCCTAATGCTATCTCAAGGTGTCCCAATGCTATTAGAGGGGGATGAAATTGGCTGTAGTCAAAAGGGAAATAATAATGTTTACTGCCAAGACAATGAAATTTCTTGGCGACATTGGGATTTGCATAAAGCGAACTCGGATTTACTAGACTTTACACGCGAACTAATTAATTTTCGCCATCAGCATCCAGTATTCCGGCGGCGTAAGTGGTTTCAAGGCCGCCCCATTCACGGTTTAGGTATTAATGATATTGCTTGGTTTAATTCTGATGGCAGTGAAATGACTGAGCAGCAGTGGCTAGTTAGTTATGCCAAAGTAATGGAGATTTTTTTGAATGGGCAGGGAATTGCTACTCCAGGCGATCGTGGTGAGCGGATTATTGATGAAAGTTTTCTAGTATTTTTTAACGCTCACTACGAGTTAATTGACTTTGCTTTGCCTAATGAATTTAAAGAAAAGGTATGGGAGATAGTAATTGACACTAATGAACCTCGCTTTTTAGACCGAGGAAAATTAGTTTCAGATTCTCAAACTGTACCAGTTACAGATCGCTCTCTAATGGTGTTACGCCTTATTAGTTAGCAGTATGAAGAGAAAAAATGGTCAACTGTATAGAAAATATCTTTTTTCTATACAGTTGATAAAAGACTTTAACCATTTTTACTTGTAACTCTAATTAGGAAACGCAAAGCTTCATTTACTGCTTCCGAATTGGGAAACATTTGGGCGACATCAGGTTCTAAAAAAACTGTCAATTTTTCAATCTTATGAAAATTATATTCACCATTTATTATATTGGTTTCTACAAAATCCTGATTTGATTGAGAGTTATTCTGTATTATGGTTGTTTGGCAAGATGTAGCATTTAATTTATTAACTAGTGATTCCCAACTACTAACTTTGATATTAAAATGAGCCTTTGCATCCCGTAATGTTTTAAATTGTTGCTTCAGAATATCAATAGTGTAAATATGCTTCTGAGATACCTGTTTGTCTATATTAAGGTCTGACTCAACCATATCAACTACTTCATTAATAAGTTGGTCATGATTTTCGGCAATTTGAGCAGCAGCGCTTAAAATTCGAGAAGTTGCTGTTATCTGTACATCAGTCTCTTGTTTAAGGCGATCGGCAATATTGCGAATTTGATCTCCCAGCCTCGCTTTACTTTGTTTTTGCGTGGTAGGTAGTAATTTTTTGTTCATGAGTATGCTTGTTTATTCAGCAAGTATGTCTTTAATTGCCAGCCAGATACGTTTAAATTTTTGTACTACACCTATAGGATTATTAGTTGTTTCTTCTTCCACCGAATCAACTAAAGATTGAATTCTATCCATACGCTCTGCAACAACGTAAAGACTATTTACTGCTTCATCCTTACTTGCTAAAGAGTCACGCACTAGCACAACCATCTGGGCAATTTCTCGTTTTAATTTTTCATTCTCGGCTTTCCGGCGAGTTTCCCATCCCTTAATGCTAGCTTTGGAACGACGCTCATGCTTGAGTTCTGCTTTAGCCTCATTGTATAAGGTCAAATACATTTGTCGTTCTGAGTTTACTGACTCATATTTGGTAAGCAATTCAGTTGCTTTTGCTTTTTCTTCATTGTAGATACAGAGCGTCTGTTGATGACTTTGTTGCTCATCAATATAGAAGCGATAATTTTGAGTGACTTGCTCTTTTAGTTCATTAGCTTCGAGTTGATAAGTTAGAATCTCTCGCTGATGAACATGAACTAGCTGGGATATTTTTGCTTTTTCTTCGTTGTAAAGGTAGAGCGTCTTTTGATGATTTTCCTGCTCATCAATATAAAAGCGATAGTTTTGAGTAACTTGCTCTTTTAGCTCATTAGCTTCAATTTGGTAAGTTTCAATCTTTTGCCGAACATGAACCAGTTGGGATGCAGCTTCCTGATTTTCTTTCGCACGTTGTTGTGCTTCATCGCGTTGGGCACGAACAGTCATTAATAGCTGTTGAAGCTCACGAGGAGAAGCTGGTTCTTTCTGCCGTGAGCGAGGATTATTAACAGCGTTGTCATAATTAGAATCTCTGCGATCGCCTCTTTTCATTGGTATAATTTAAGTTTCTATAGGACTAGTATTTGTTATACTGAAGTATAAATATTTAGTTTAGTCGAGATGAACTTATTGAAGTGTGATCTGGGTTCTACTAGTAATATGATCTGACTCTAGATTGAGATATGTTTTATTCTGTCTTAGGCGTTTAAATTTCCAGACGTGCGATTTTCAAGAGCTAGAGAGATTGCGCTTCATAAGTAAGCTAGGCTCCAAAAGATGAAGGGGAATAAACCTCAAACCTTCGTACCAAAGTTATCTCTGTTTTTTTTGCAAGCACAACCCCGGTTAAAGTACGTTCTATAATCGTTAGCATTGAGACGAATGGCAATAATTTATGATTCAAGCCTTACGCAAAGTAGTTACATTCGATGAATTCGTTGCTAAATATCCTGACAACACAGGAAAACGTTATGAATTGCATGATCGAGTAATAGTTGAGATGCCGCAACCTACAGGCAACCATGAAGAGGTAGTTGGATTTTTAGCCTTTGAAATTACTAGAGAGTGTATTCGTTTAAATCTACCCTACTTCATACCCAAAACAGTATTAGTCAAACCGCCTGAAAATGAATCTGCTTACTCACCAGATGTGCTGATATTAAATCGCCCCAATTTAGTAAACGAACCCCTGTGGAAAAAAGAATCTACTGTAAGTCAAGCGGAATCAATACCTTTAGTAGTTGAGGTAGTGAGTAGCAATTGGCGTGATGATTATTTAAAAAAAGCTGCTGATTATGAGGCTGTAGGTATACCCGAATACTGGATTGTAGACTATGCTGCTTTAGGCGGTAGGCGATTTATTGGCAATCCTAAACAACCAACTGTATCTCTCTACACTTTAATTGAGGGAGAATACCAAGTCAGTCAGTTTCAAGGTAGCGATGCCTGCGGCGGTAAACAACGCATTATCTCACCTCTTTTCCCCGAATTAAACTTAACCGCCGAACAGATTTTTCAAGCTGGTGGATACCCTGTATAGCCCTAATAGTGTTAGAAAAGAGCGATTTCCGTTGCAAAGGAAATTTGTTCTCGCAAACTCTTCAGTAAATCTAGAGTTTTTTCGTAAGCAACTTTTTTTCCTTGGTTTTCAAAGTACTCAGATGCTTTTTGTAAATCAGATATAGCTCCTAAGTGATATCCTAAGCGATACTGAGCTACTCCCCGATTAACGTAAGCCTGGGCATTACTGGGGTTAAGTCTGATGACTTGGGAAAAATCACGCACTGCACCAAAGTTATCTCCGTTTCGTCCGTAAGCACAACCTCGGTTAAAGTAAGCTCTATAATCATTAGCATTGAGGCGAATTGCTAGATTAAAGTCGAGCATCGCAGCTTGGATATCTTGCAAGACAAAATGTGCTAAACCTCGGTCATTATAGATATCTGCAAGCAATAAGCTACTGATTCGAGGAATTTGAGTTAGGGCTAAATTAAAGTCAAGAATTGCCTTTGAGTCTTTCCCATCGCCAGCACGGGCTAAACCTCGGTTGTAATAGGCTCGAAAATCGGATGGTTTAAGTGCGATCGCTCGGTTATGATCGACAATGGCAGCAGCATAATCTCCTTGTCTGTAGTGTGCTACTCCCCGGTTCAGATAAGCCTCAAAGTTATCCGGTGCAAAATTTATCGCTTGCGTACAATCTGTAACAGCTTGATGGTAATCTTGTAATTGGAGATAAGCAAGACAGCGATCGCTATAAGCTACAGCCAAATCTTTCTCAAGTCCAATCGCCTGATTAAAATTCTCTATTGCTTCCTGATAATCACCGCGCCGCATCTTATCTACACCCAACTCTAAGAAATCACCCGCTGTAATTTGGGTAATTAAAATGGGTGAAGAATGTGCAGGTAAAGTCAAAAAAGTGAGAGGAAAAGCAATAATTATACTGAAAAATAATCGCCAGAAATTACTCATAATACCAAATGAGGATAGGTAGTATTATTTGATATTTTTGGAACAGTCTTTTTATAAAGACTATTAATCCAAAATCCTAAATTGGTATATCCATCCTGTTTGATAATTGCGGCAACTCTAAGATTAGCGGGACAGAAAGCCCCGCTAATTGCTAATTTTTGAAGTTAGATTTTAGTCTACTTCCAACCATTATCTGCTTGTGAAAGCACATAAGCCGCTACATCTTCAATTTGGTTAGACTTCAAACGTTTGCCGAAAGCGGGCATGGCATTTTTACCTTTTGTAACCTGGGAGATAATCGCCTCTGCTGAGTACAAACCATTCTTTTGCAAAGCCTCCTTTTTCAGGTTTTTGTCAGCTTGAACCAGATTCTTTCCTCCTGCGTGACAAGAGGCACAATTGGCACTAAATACTTTAGCTCCACTAGCAGCATCTGCTGCCAATGCTGGACTACTGAAGGCAAATGTGAAGATTGCTATGCCTAACAGTATGACTGTAATCATTTTTTTCATTTCGTGTTCTCTCTGCAATAACGGCTTATTCGGTGCAATATCCTCCATAATTGTCAGTTGAGCCGCTGCCATAGTCAAATGACAAGCTGTCAAACTTAGCCCAAAAATTTTTTAAATTTTGCTTAATAAAAATTTTCAATTACCTCTGTAATTGCATCATGAAGAATTCTGCGTTGATTCCCCACTCCATGATTAAGATATCCGTAACCAACCGCCACTTACAATAGTTTGCAGGAAGTGTTTTTAAAATTTCACCATGCGATACTAAAGATTATAAACCTGGGGTTATTTAAGTATATTTTATAATCATTAAATTTTTAACAACTTATATTTTACGTATTGATATAGTAATCCAGTTTGATTACTGAATTTACTTGCATGGGCAGCGAACAGGGAATAGTAAAGAAGGCATAGATCGTACTGACTTTATCAAATAGGAGTCCTAGATCGCTAAATTATAATTATGAAAATTTAGTAAACTCTATTGATAACCATAAAACTACTGCAAGAACCCAAATTTATTTTTTGTGCAAATCCCTTAGAGGATGTTTAAAAAATCGTAAAGTATGCCAGAAATCCCGCTTCCATTCCTTTCTCCATTGGTGTCAGCCTATCATCAGACAAGCAAACAGAGGCTTTTAAACCCTCATTTAACCCACATTTACTTGTAGGGAATGGGGTAGAAAGGTTAAGTTTCCGAGGCTTAGAAGTTACCAATACTTTTCAAATATCCTCTAAGATTAAGGGGATAGATTCAACTATAGTCGGTTGATTTAGCTCGATCGGGTTTCTCAATTTTTACTAATGAATTGCGATAATTCGAGTTAATCAGGGAAAAATAAACTTAGGTTATCCAATAGCAACTTTTATGCTAGAGAATCGAGTCGATGTTCCCGGCTATCGAATTGGTGAGAGAATTTACACCAGCAGTCGCACTCTGGTTTACCGAGCTTTGCGAGAGACTGATCAAACTGCTGTTGTGATCAAACTTCTTAAAAGTTCTTATCCAAGTCTGATTGAGTTGGCTCAATTCAAGAATCAGTACACAATTACGAAAATCTTAAATGTTCCTGGGGTTGTTCGGATCTATAACCTGGAAAATTTTCATAATCGACCCGCCCTGATCTTAGAAGACTTTGGCGGAATTTCTTTGAAGGAGTATGCTGACGCTTGGAGACAGGGATTCAGAAATATAACAAGTGAGGAAAATATCTCACACTTTTGTCCTGAGTTTTTGAGCGAGTTTTTACAGATTGCGATCGCACTTGCCGATATCCTGGCCGATCTCTACCATCACCAAGTTATCCACAAGGATATCAAACCCGCCAATATCCTGATAAATCCGACTACAAAGGAGGTTAAACTCATTGACTTTAGCATTGCTTCACTGCTACCAAGAGTTAACCAACTTTCAACCAGCCCGACTGTTTTAGAAGGAACCCTCGCCTATATCTCCCCCGAACAAACCGGACGAATGAATCGGGGAATTGATTATCGCACTGACTTCTATTCTCTCGGAGTCACTTTCTATGAACTCTTAACTGGGCAATTACCATTTCAATCCGATGATTTGATGGAATTGGTGCATTGTCACATAGCGAAACAACCACCACTTTTAGGAGATAGAGAAGAGATTCCCCAAATTCTCTGTGATATCGTCATGAAACTGATGGCGAAGAATGCTGAAGACCGCTATCAGAATGCATTAGGGCTAAAGCACGATCTGCAAATTTGTTTGGAACAATTGCAGGAGAGTGGAAATATTATCCCATTTCAGCTAGGGCATAGGGACGTTTGCGATCGCTTTACGATTCCCGAAAAACTCTATGGCCGGGAAGCAGAAGTGGCAATGCTACTAGCAACCTTTGAACGGGTGCGCCAAGGAACTTCTGAAATCATCCTGGTGGCAGGTTCCTCTGGTATTGGGAAAACGGCAATTGTCAACGAAGTTCACAAACCAATCGCCCGTCAGCGTGGATATTTTATCAAAGGCAAATTCGATCAATTTAATCGTAATATTCCCTTTTTTGCTTTGGTGCAAGCATTCCGGGACTTAATGGCACAACTGCTGACAGAGAGTGATGCTCAAATTAACCAGTGGAAGACCCAAATTTTATCTACATTGGGTGAAAGTGGTCAAGTGATTATTGAGGTGATTCCAGAACTCGAACGAATCATTGGCAAACAGCCCTCTGTCCCAGAATTATCGGGTACTGCTGTCCAAAGCCGCTTCAATTTGCTATTTCAAAAATTCATTCAAGTATTCACAACTCAAGAACATCCCCTGGTCATTTTCCTCGATGATTTACAGTGGGCAGATTTGGCTTCTTTAAAACTGATGCATCTGTTGATGAGTGAAGCCAATAACTCTTATTTACTAGTGATTGGAGCATATCGAGATAATGAGGTTTCTTCTGCACATCCCTTGATGTTGACCATTGAGGAGATGCGTCAAGAGGCGATTACAATTAGCAGCATTGTCCTTTCTGCCCTTACCGAAGCCGACCTAAATCAACTGATTGCAGATACGCTGAAATATTCAGCAGAACAAGCAATTGCGATCGCCAATTTGGTGTATCAAAAGACTAAAGGTAATCCATTTTTCACTAACCAGTTTCTCAAATCGCTGCATGAAGATGGACTGATCGCCTTTGCCAGCAAAACAGGCGATTGGCAGTGCAATCTTGCTCAAATCCGGGCGCTTTCTTTTACAGAAGATATTGTGGAGTTTGTGGTGCTGCAACTCCAAAAATTGCGATCGCAGACTCAGGATGTTCTCAAACTGGCCGCCTGTGTTGGCAATCAGTTTGATTTAGAAACCCTATCGATTGTCTATGAAAAATCTCCAGCCCAAACCGCAGTAGATTTATGGCCAGCTCTCAAGGATGGATTAATTTTGCCCAGTGGTGAAGGGTATACATTCTTTCAGGATGAGTCTGTTGTTATAGATGATTTGACAAACGATCGCGGATCGATAAATATTACCTACAAATTTCTCCACGATCGCATTCAACAAGCCGCTTATTCACTAATTCCAGCGAATCAAAAACCAGCAACTCACCTGAAGATTGGTCAATTGCTGTTAAGTAATACCCCGGAAACTGATCAAGAATTGCTGATTTTTGAAATTGTCAACCAATTGAATCTTGGCAGAGAACTGATTGGATCTGTGCCCGATCGCGATCGACTGGCACAACTTAACCTACTGGCAGGAAAAAAAGCTAAATCTACTACATCTTACCAGGTAGCAATTGAGTATTTAACTAGCGGGATTGGTTTATTGAGATCCGACTGTTGGCAAACTCAGTATGAATTGGCTTTAGCATTGCACGAATCAGCCGCCGAGGCTGCTTACCTTTGTGGTGCCCACGAACAAATGGAGCAATTGGCTCAAACAGTAATGCAGCAAGCCAAAACTCCACTAGATCGAATCAGCATTTACGAAACCAAAATCCAGGCGTATACAACTCAAAATAATGTACTGGGCGCGATCGCGATCGCTCGCCAGGGAATGAGTCTGTTCGGCGTGGTTTTTCCTGAAATATCTACCCCCGAAGATATTCAGCAAGCCCTTCAGGAAACTGCTGCCTTAATTAACGGGCGTGATATTGCTTCCTTAGTTGACTTACCCCTGATGACGGCAAAAGACAAGCTGGCTGTTAACCGAATTGTGGCAAATGTTGCTCCAGCCGTTTATACCGCCGAGCCAAATCTGTTTCCCCTAATCATCCTGTCACAAGTCAAAGCATCAATTCAGTATGGCAATGCTCCATTTTCTGCCTTATGTTATGCCGCCTATGGCATTCTGTTAAATGGAATTCTTCAAGATATTGAAAAAGCCTATCTCTTTGGCAACCTGGCTTTGGCACTAACTGACAAATTTAATATTAGCGACATTAAACCTAATGTGTTTTATGTTACGGGTGCTTTTATCACTTATTTGAAGTCTCCACTACAAAAATCCTTACAGCTGATACTGGAGGGCTACAAAATTGCTCTGGAAACTAGAAATGTATACTACGTTGCCTTCAATACGAAAGACATCTGTCAGTATTCTTATTTTTTGGGGCGAGAACTGAAATCGTTAGAAGAAGATATCCGGGCTTACTGTCATGTTTTGGAAAATTTTAGGCAAGACATGGTTCTCAATTACTGCCGTGTCTTTTGGCAAACAGTTTTGAATTTGCTCGGCAAGGCTGAAAATCCCTGTATTTTAACAGGTGAGGTACTTGATGAAGCAAAATTTTTGACTCAAATGCATAATGCGAATGACTTGATGGGGCCTCACTACTTCTGGCTACACAAGTTAATTCTCTGCTATTTGTTTGAAAACATCTCGCAAGCAGTGGAGACAGCCACTCAAGCTAGAGTTTATCTAGTTGCAGGCACGGGCTATGCTACTGTGCCGATATTTTATTTTTATGATTCACTAACGGCTCTAGCAGAATATTCTACAGCTACGGCCGATCGCCGAGAAATATTACTGGAGCGGGTGAGAGAAAACCAGGAAAAAATGAAGACATGGGCGCACCACGCACCCATGAATTATTTGCACAAATTTGAACTAGTAAAAGCCGAAGAATGCCGAGTGTTGGGACTGATGGCGCAGGCTGTGGATCTTTACGATCGCGCGATCGCAGGGGCAAAAGTCAATGGATACATTCAAGAAGTTGCCCTCGCCAATGAATTGGCTGCCCGATTTTACTTGGAATGGCACAAAGAAGCATTGGCGTACCACTTTGTAGAAGCAAGCTACGCGTACCGTTCCCCAGGAAAGTCCACGGAAGGTATCGCTCAAATTTACTTGATGAATGCCTATTACAGTTACCTAAAATGGGGAGCTGTAGCCAAAGTTAAACAGTTGGAGAGCCAATATCCTCAATTCTTGGCTTCGACGAGTTTTCAGGAGGAGGAAAATGCTTCTACAGACTTTAGCCTCACCACTACAATCGGATTCACACACACTAGTACTAGTGGGGGGACTGAAGCCTTAGATTTAGTAACGGCGATCAAAGCCTCTCATGCACTGGCTGGAGAAATTGAGTTAGAAAAGCTGTTGACAACCTTGATGCAGGTTGTAAGCGAAAACGCCGGAGCTGAAAAATCAGTACTCTTGCTGCTTCAAGAGGATAATTGGGTGGTTGCAGCTCAGAGAAACAGCAAAGCGATCGTCGAAGAGGAGCGTATGCCTTTGTATGAAAGCCTTGGGGGAAATCTGCACTCATTGCCTCTTTCAGCCAGTCAGGATATTCCTAAAACGGTGGTGAACTATGTATCGCGTACTTCCGAAACCTTAGTGCTAGATGATGCCCGCAAAGAAACCACTTTTGCCAAAGATCCCTACATTATTCAATGGCAACCTAAAAGCTTGCTATGTACGCCTATTCACAATCGTGGCCAGATCGTTGGCATCCTATACCTAGAAAACAGTTTGACGACTGGAGCCTTTACCCAAAACCGTCTTGAAGTTTTGCGGCTGCTTACAGCACAAGCTGCCATCTCGCTGCAAAATGCCATGTTGTATAACAATCTCGCTGTAGCAAAAGCCCAACTAGAGGATTACAGCCATACCTTGGAGCAAAAGGTAGAGCAGAGAACTTTTGAGTTGAATGATAAAAATCAGCATCTCTCGGAAACTTTAGAACAACTGCAACACACCCAAAGCCAACTAATTCAAACTGAAAAAATGTCTTCATTGGGGCAAATGGTGGCAGGTATCGCTCACGAAATTAACAACCCGATTAACTTTATCTATGGCAACGTCACCTATACCAATGAATATTGTCAAAATTTGCTGCACTTGGTCGATCTGTATCAACACTACTATCCTCAACCATTTGCTGAGATTCAAGAAGAACTAGAGGCCGTAGATTTAAGCTTCCTCAAATCTGACCTTCAAAAATTACTGCAATCAATGAAAATAGGAGCAGATCGCATCCGCCAGATTGTTCTTTCTCTCCGCAATTTCTCGCGCCTGGATGAGGCTGAAATGAAAACTGTCAATCTTCATGAAGGTATTGATAGCACCTTGTTAATTTTACAGCACCGTCTAGAAGAGAAAACATACCGCCCTGCAATTAATGTGATTAAGGAATATGCCCAACTGCCTGAAGTAAATTGCTACGCTAGTCAGATCAATCAAGTATTTATGAATATTCTTAGCAATGCTATTGATGCATTAGATTCATTATTCACAACTGAACATACACAAACAAAAATTCCCACCATCGAAATTCGTACCAAAATGACTGAGGCTGATACAATAACCATTCAAATTGCAGATAATGGGTCTGGTATGTCTGAAAAGGTGAAACAGCATTTATTTGACCCATTTTTCACAACAAAGCCTATTGGCACAGGAACAGGCTTAGGATTATCGATTAGCTACTCTATTGTAGAAAAACATGGAGGAAGACTAAGTGTAATCTCGGAGCTAGGAAAAGGAGCAGAGTTTTCCGTCTATATACCGTTAAATTCAATAAAGTGAAAAGTTCTATGATTAACGTGAGTTCGACAAGCCCTTTTTTGACCTCTCCCCCAACCCCTCTTTGACACAAAAAGCAGAGCCAAAACTCTAATTTCGTTTGTCTCGTTCTCATGCTCTGCATGGGAATGCTCCTCGTTGAGGCTCTGCCTCCAGTCATAATATTGAGTCAGAGACTCAATGAATGCATTCCCAGTCGAAGACTGGGAACGAGGAAAGTCTTATCAAGCTAGGTTTTTAGGAGTTGTGTATACACGGTAGCTTTGACACGGAGAGGGGAGCCAAAAACCTAATTTCTTGTTGCTCCTCCCTTGACCGGTGGGAGAGGGAGGTTGTCCGGGAGAGGTTCATCGAACTCACGTTATATATTATTAGTTTTTATTAGGAAATAAGGTGCGTTTTCCCTGATAAAAATTTAACAGACCCTAACTGAGTAAGCGCATCTTCTGTAACACGACAAATTCGCCAATCATCTAATATAGAGGCTCCCATACTACGGTAAAATGCTTGGGCTGACTCGTTCCAATCTAAGACACTCCACTCTAATCGCCCACAATCACGTTCTACGGCTATCTGAGCCACTTTAGTCAACAGAGCCTTACCAATACCTTGCCTACGATATTCTGGTAAAACAAATAAATCTTCCAGATAAATTCCCGGCTTAGTCAGAAATGTTGAATAATTATGAAAAAACAGCGCAAAACCAACAGCTTGACCCGCAGATTCCGCTAATATTGCCTCTATATACCTTTGCGAACCAAATAGATGCTCTTGAAGTGCTAGAGCATTGCCAGTAACAGCGTGAGATAATTTTTCATATTTTGCAAGTCCCTCAATTAATTTAAACAATACGCTGCAATCGGCTGCTTGGGCAAAACGCACAATCAAATTGCTATCCGAAGTCATTCGTCTATAGTCCATAGTTTATAGTCTATAGTCTATAGGCAACTGGGGAATTTTTTTTGAGTATTAACTAAATAAGAGCCGAAAAACGCTATAAAACGCCCGATTTTTGCGAATTGCAAAGCTAATTAAGTTCCAGATTGCATCTCTATCTTGAGCAATGAAATTAAATCAACCAACCTTTTAAGCGTTTAGCTATGTGAGGACGGCGCAATTTCCGCATGGCTTTGCTTTGAATTTGACGCACTCGCTCGCGAGAAAGATTGAACATATTGCCAACTTCTTCTAAAGTACATGGTTCGCTGGTTGTCAAACCATAACGCAGAGAAATCACATCTTTCTCTCGTGGAGTTAACACATCACCCAAAACATCCCAAATCTCCTGACGCATCATGTTTTCATTCATTTTTGCTTCAGGAGACAAGTTATCTTCATCTTCTAACAAATCCATCAATTCCGTGTCTTCTTCTTTACCAACGCGGTGGTTGAGAGAAAGTGCTTGTCGTCGTAGCTGTTGTAGCTGACGTAGTTGTTGCACGCTAATCTCCAAATATTCTGCCATTTCACCTTCGGTAGGATTACGACAGAGTTTTTGTTTGAGTTCTCGTTGAGCTTTTTTTAGCTTGTTAAGCTTTTCAACAATATGAATCGGTAGCCGAATTGTCCGCGCATCGTTAGCTATTGCTCTGGTAATTGCTTGTCTAATCCACCAATAGGCGTAAGTAGAAAACTTATATCCTTTATCGGGATCGAATTTTTCTGTAGCGCGATTTAAACCCATTGCTCCTTCTTGAATTAAATCTAGAAAAGGCACTCCCCGATTTAAATATCGCTTGGCGATAGACACTACCAATCTCAAGTTCGAGCGAATCATTTTGCGTTTGGCGACTCTCCCTTGATACAAGCGATTTTCTAGTTGCTTTTCTGTCATCCCTAACTCGGAAGCCACTTCTAATTTGCTAGCTTCATGTTCCAGTTTTAACTCTAAAGCCGCTTGTATTTCTCTAAATTCCTCTATAAACCTGACTCGCCGTGCTAACTCGACTTCTTCATCAGCTTTTAAGAGTGGATAACGCGCCATTTCTTTAAAAAATGCGCCAACAGCATCATCATGTTCGGTTTTGTTGTATCCTGAAGGACGAGCCGCCGCCATGTCATCTCCATCGCGTTCGTCCGATTCCAGATTTTCTACTACAATTGGAGATTCTTCTGCCACTGCATTTAAACTATCGAGTGATGGTTCTTCGATATCAGCAGCATTCTCCAGTATTTCCATTTTTCCCAATTCAACAATATTCATATTTTCCTTTAGGGATTGTTGCTTTGTTTGGTACATAATTCATTTACACCTACTCGTTTGAGGCTTGGTAGTTTTCCCTAATGGACGATGCACCCGTAAAAAATAGCGAAATATAGGCTGATGCGAATTTGTCTACAGAAATAAAAATCGGCATCTACCTAGTATCTTATAGGTTACAGTTAGATATAACCTATAACGAAACTGACCTTAGCACTCAATAAAGCTTTTTTTTAGATTCCCAACAGATATATTCTTCATTTTTTTCTGAATTATCAAATATGTCAAACCCCCTCAAACTTTCTCAACCTTAACAAATATAAAAATTCCAGCTAATCATCCAAATTCCTTAAACTTTCATATATTTTTCTAAATATTTATAATATTTTCGGCGCTGGAGTCCACTGCTGTATAAAAGGAAGACCTATTAATGGCTTTGCGCATTCTTGATTTAATTTGCAGTTACCTACACGATCGAAATTACAAGATTAAGAGCTTAATTTTGATCCGATATTACTTTGTATAAAAGCATCTCATATACAGAAAGGGTTGAATATCTACCGATAGGCGGAAAAAGGCTACTCCATATTTAGTAGATAGAGTAACTGTTGCA
The DNA here is from genome assembly GCF_053470305.1 of Nostoc sp. DSM 114160. NCBI lineage: Bacteria > Bacillati > Cyanobacteriota > Cyanophyceae > Nostocales > Nostocaceae > Nostoc > Nostoc sp. DSM 114160. Next base: position 2,011,544 of record NZ_JBPFGO010000001.1, read on the forward strand.
GCAATAGCCGACATGCTTTTATTTGTATAGTGGGCACCAAATATTTATTGCATATATAGTTGATACGAATTTGTCTAGTAGATTACATAAGAGGCAAATTATCAAGTATTATGAAGGATAACAGTATTGAGAAATACCATTTAAATTTAAGAAAGCGAAAAACTAAAGTTTAGTTAGCTAGGTTGATTTTGACCAGCTATGTGAAGAAAATATTTAATTATAAAATCAGCAACTATGTATATTAATGACATAAATTTATCTCCTTTAGTGGTGAGTGAACCAAGTGAATCATATAAGTCAGGTGAAACTGTTAATCGGTGGGTTGAAGTATTGGTAAACTGTCCAGGAAGTACAGGACTATTTACTTATCGATTGCCAGCCCAGTTAGAAATAAAACCAGGGGATATTTTGAGCGTGCCATTTGGGGCGCAACAATTAGGAGCGATCGCGATTCGATTACTGGCACAACCCAATATCGATTTACCACTAGAAAAAATCCGGGAAGTAGAAGATATAGTCAGCGTTGGATTTTTCCCAAGTGCTTACTGGGAATTACTCAACCGAGTTGCTGCATATTACTATACGCCCCTGATTCAAGTAATCCGGGTTGCTCTGCCGCCAGGATTACTGGGGCGATCGCAGCGTCGTATCCGCCTTGTAAGAGGCAGAGGGGCAGGGGGGCAGGGGGCAGGGGGTCAGGGAGCAGGGAGCAGGGAGCAGGGGGCAGGGGGTAGGGGGGAGTAGTTATTTACTGGCATCTGCCGATGCTTTGGCTTTTTTGACTCCAACTGCGCGGCAAGTTTGGGAACTTTTGCAAGGGCAGCCGACGGGGGACTACAGTTTTATTTACCTGCAACAAAAAGTCAAATCTGCTTATCGGGGAATTCGGGAATTATTGCGATTTGGTTTAGTAGAAAGCTACTTAGAACCACCACGACTAACTCGACCCAAGTTGCAAAAAGCAGTTACGCTTACAGGTACAATTGACCAAGAGTTAACTACTCGCCAACGAGAGATTTTAGAAGTGCTGCGACGGCGTGGTGGTGAGTTATGGTTAAATGAGTTCTTACAGATTTGTAAAACAACTACTCCTACCCTGAAAGGGCTAGAAGAAAAAGGTTACATCGTCATCGAAGAACGGGAAGTATTGCGAACCGAACAAGGCCCAACTTTAGTAGGCGATGGTGCTAAATCTTTAACTACTGCTCAAGCTAGCGCCTTAGCGACAATCCAGACATTAAATGGATTTGCTCAAGTTTTATTGCATGGGGTGACAGGTTCGGGAAAAACCGAAGTATATTTGCAAGCGATCGCACCTCTCCTCAATCAAGGTAAATCTGCCCTGGTTTTAGTCCCAGAAATTGGACTTACACCCCAGCTAACCGATCGTTTTCGCGCTCGTTTTGGTAATAAAGTCAGCGTTTATCACAGCGCCCTTTCAGATGGTGAGCGTTACGACACTTGGCGACAAATGCTCGCAGGAGAACCCCAAGTTATCATTGGTACTCGTAGCGCTGTTTTCGCCCCTTTGCCCAACTTGGGTTTAATTATTTTAGATGAAGAACACGATAGCAGCTTTAAACAAGATTCCCCCATACCCACCTACCACGCCCGCACCGTTGCCCAGTGGCGAGCCGAATTAGAAAATTGCCCCTTGGTGTTGGGTTCCGCTACGCCTTCGTTGGAAACTTGGGTAAGCGTGAGCAGACAGGGGAGCAGAGGAGCAGGGGAGCAGAGGAGCAGGGGAGCAGGGGAAGAATTCCTAACTCCTCACTCCTCACTCCTGACTCCTGACTCCTCACTCCCAACTCCTAACTCCTCACTCAGCACTCAGCACTCAGCACTCAGCACTCATTTCAGCACTCATTACTTAAGTTTGCCTGAGCGCATCAACTCCCGCCCTTTACCGCCGGTGGAAATTGTCGATATGCGGCTAGAGTTGCAGCAGGGAAATCGTTCTATATTTAGTAGATCGCTGCAAGCAGCTTTAGAAGAGTTGCAAGAAAGAAAACAACAGGGAATTTTATTTATCCATCGCCGGGGACACAGTACTTTTGTATCTTGCCGCAGTTGTGGATATGTGTTGGAATGTCCGCACTGTGATGTGTCGCTGGCGTATCACCACACCGAAGAAAAAGCGCCGGAATTATTGCGGTGTCATTATTGTAACTATGCGCGATCGCACCCCAAATTTTGCCCTGATTGTAGTTCCCCTTATCTGAAATTTTTCGGTAGCGGTACTCAACGAGTCACGCAGGAACTAGCAAGGCAGTTCCCAGAGTTGCGCTTGATTCGTTTTGATAGCGATACTACTCGCAATAAAGGCTCCCATCGTACCCTACTCACGCAGTTTGCCAACGGCGAAGCAGATTTATTAGTCGGTACGCAAATGCTTACCAAAGGTTTGGATTTACCACAGGTGACACTTGTGGGTGTTGTCGCCGCCGATGGATTACTAAATTTATCAGATTATCGCGCCAGCGAACGAGCGTTTCAAACCTTGACTCAAGTCGCTGGACGTGCTGGTAGAGGTGAAGATCCCGGTAGAGTGATTGTGCAGACTTATACTACAGAGCATCAGGTAATTGCAGCAGTGCGATCGCACGATTATCAATCTTTCTCTCAAGCTGAATTGGAACAACGCCAAGCACTCAATTATCCCCCTTATGGGCGGTTAATTTTGTTGCGTTTAAGTAGTCTCGACCCGATTCAAGTACAAAATACGGCGCAAGTTATTGCTACAGCCTTGAGTACAGAAGAAGAATTCGAGATATTGGGTCCAGCACCAGCGAGTATTTTACGAGTAGCTAATCGTTATCGCTGGCAGATATTGATTAAATTTGCCCCCGATGCCTTACCGCGATTACCAGATTGGGAAGAAGTGCGATCTCTTTGTCCTTCATCTGTAAGTTTAACTATTGATGTAGACCCGTTAAATATTATGTGATCGTTATGCGTAGGCGTAGCCCGTCGTAGACATCGTAAATTACTACCCCACCCAGTTGCGCACTGATAAATAAAGCTGATTTGCTTAGTAATTGAGTTAATCTCTGCATAATCCACCTTCAGATAGATGAGTGAATTAGAATATCATCTTATTACAAAGGTAAGTATAGATATTGAAAAATTTTTCCTGATTTACTGTCAAACTTATATCATGTTCGACTGATTACTTAATAATCAAATATCTCCATGTTCGTATTGGGTTTCACTATTGTTAAACACAACATAAATATGGATAAAATCTTGGGTTTTGTTTTTCAAAGGCCACTTGCTTGATTGTCGGAAAACCCCAGATTTCGCGGTAGCATCTTTAAGAGTTGCTGTGCTGGCGTACCCTTACAGAGAAGCAAGCTACGCCTAGCGCCTCCTTTTGGGAGAAGAGAAGGCTTGACGCTGCACTATCGCCCTTGCTGGCTCCCCAAACTATAGATATTAAAAACATCAACTAGCCTGATATTAGTTTTGTATTAACAGCACAGATAGAAATGAACTCTGCCAGCAGCAATTCATATCGTATCTGGTTAAAGACTTATCATTAAGACGGCAGGGGTAGGGGGAAAAAGGGTTTCCTGATTTTTGCATAAATGCGGGAATTGTAACTAATTAGGCGGACATGATATCAAGGTTGGTTTACGGTAATAATTTTGAAGATTTATTGCTTTTTACGTAATCATACTTTGCCAAGTTGAGGCATTAGAAAGTTCCCTTATAATTCTCTGAAAAACAAGTTCAGTATTGATGTATAAAAAGTATTTAATAAATACTTTTTATACATTCGGGAGAAATGAGTTCCCTAAGACTTGCGGTCATTACGTTCGTTTATAGCTAGTGAAGGATTGCCAAGAATAATCATTGCAGATACTTGGCCAATATTAATGGACTACTCACCTATCAACTACGAACACAACGGCAAGGCATACTATGATTTACAAGATCAAACCCAAAATATTGGTATTAGCAATTGTTCAAGGGATTGCTTTTCAACCAAATAATGCTCCTGTACCATCTGGGTATATTAAAGATATCGGTCAAGCCTACAATGATACTAGAGGTTTTGGTTGGGTGCGTGAAGATAGCTTAGGCAATAGTACACCCACTCCCCTTGATATCCAACTCAATACACGCGATCGCAACCAAAGTAGCATCGATCGGCGGCTAAATAGACTGATTCATCTGCAATATCCTCCTAGCAGTTCGGGGCCAGGAGTCACAATACCTGCTGCTTGGGAATATGCCCTATCTAATGGTTCGTACAATGTGACTGTTAGCGTTGGTGATGCTATTAATAGTGTAGATAGTAAGCACCAAATCAATATAGAAGGGACAGCTGCTATTTCTGGCTTTGTACCAACGGCAACCAAAAAGTTTGCCGCAATTACCCGGATAGTTAATGTTGCCGATGGTAAGCTGACAATTGATGCTAAAGGTGGTAGGAATACCAAGCTCAATTATATTGCGATCGCACCAGGTAATCGTCCCTCGATCAGAACGACCAATCCCAATGATGGTCAAACAAACGTGTCGCCAGATATCTCGATTACAGCAGACCTAAATCTCCCTAACAGTGGGATTGCGGTTAATACTATTTCCGCCTCAACCATCAAGCTGATCGATAGCACTACTAATACACAAGTCAATGCCAATTACAACACTTCCGGTGGTGGAGATGTGATTGTGGTGTCTCCGATAAATCGTCTCAAGAACAATACCAAATATTTGTTACAAATCAGTGACGGGGTTAAAGATAGCAATGGTGCTGCATTCTTACCCTATAGCATCAGTTTTACAACAGGCTCCTTTGTGAACCCAGTAAGCAAGATTACTTTCGAGCAAATCTCACTAGGGAATGTACCTATCAAGCCTTACACCACAGTATTGATTGGGCCTGACAATAAACTCTATGCTGCTACCTTATTAGGTGAGATTTTGCGTTTCCCGATCGATGCTGATGGCACTCTGGGTACGCCACAAACGATTACCTCATTGCAGACTGCAAATGGTGGTAATCGAACGATCGTTGGTATGCACTTCGATCCCTCATCAACAAATGCTAACAACCTAATTCTCTGGGTAACAAATAACTACTACTGGAATGCAACTGTTGATGCGCCAGAGTGGAGTGGTAAAATTACTCGTTTAAGCGGCACCAATCTAGAGACAGTAAAAGACTATGTAGTTGATTTACCGCGATCGAGCCGGGATCATCTCACCAATAGCATTGAATTTAAGCCCAATCAGCCAAACGCGCTCTATGTGTTGCAGGGTAGTAATAGTAGTACGGGCGCACCAAACACTGCCTGGAGTAATCGTCCTGAGCAGTTGTTAAGTGCTGCTGTATTACGAGTAGACCTGTCCAAAATTACCTCACCTCCTTTAAGCGTTAAGACGGAGGATGGAGGTACTTATAACCCTTTTAAACCGGGAGCGCCTGTAACTATCTTTGCTAGTGGTATACGTAATGCCTACGATCTGGTTTGGCATAGCAATGGTCAGTTGTATGTGCCAACGAATGGTTCGGCGGCTGGTGGCAATACGCCAAATACACCTATCCCCCTACCTCTTGCCTGCCACAACCGGATTGATAAGGCTACTAATGGGGCATATACTAGTCCATCTGTGCCTGCTCTTAACAGTCTAGGCACACAGCGAGACTTTTTGTTTCGGGTTGTTAAAAATGGTTATTACGGTCATCCCAATCCGAAGCGTTGTGAGTGGGTGTTGAATGGAGGAAATCCCACAGCTGGTACAGATCCAGTTCAGATCAATGAATATCCCGTTGGTACTGTACCTGACCGGAATTGGAAGGGTATTGCCTTCGATTTCGGAGAGCATATTTCACCTAATGGTATTATTGAATATCGTAGTCATGTTTTAGGTGGTCAGCTGCAAGGCAAACTGCTGGTGACACGCTTCAGTTCAGGGAAAGACATCATTGTGCTAACCCCAGGTGGCGCAAACTTGGATATTGTAGGTTCCCAAATGGGTATTACTGGTTTCACTGGTTTTAATCCAAGTCCATTGGATTTGATTGAGAATCCCACGAATGGAAATCTCTACGTGGCGCAACTCAGTCAAGAGACGGGCATGGGTAAAATTACACTTCTGCGTCCACTTAATTAATATCAGTATCGAGCGATCGCAATCAATTCATGCTTGTACCTAAGAAGGGTTTTTACTCAAACGCAAGCATTGATTTTTGCATTTACTCTCCAACAAGCATTTATCTCATCAGTTAATTTTTCTACTTTTATAGTTCACTCCCAATTACGGTTGCGTTAGAATGCAACCGTAAATTTTTTATGTGCATTTATCCAAATCACCGATTACGCAGCCTCCATAATTTTATAAGCCGCCACTTGGGTTATTATGTTAATACTTATATTCCAAACAATTCGGCCACACTAATTTTCTGCGAAATTTTCGCAGAATTCAATTGAGCCAAAAAACAGCCCCAAAACATTAATTTGCGAATTTACAAAAGCCAGCAGCGGGATTTGAACTCGCGACCTTCCGATTACAAGTCGGATGCACTACCACTGTGCTATGCTGGCAAGTCTGACGTAGGCGTAGCCCACCGTAGGTATCGCTCTTACATTAGCAACCACGATTTATTATTGTACCATAATCCATTTATTTGTCTAGCTGTAAATTCTAAAAAATATCTGCTTCATCCTAAATTAGGCTAAAAGACCAGAAATTTTAGCAATATCGATGCTTTTGTCGGTTGAAATGGTTGTTCTGGCGTTGCCATTCTGAATCACCGATCGAGTTGATAAATTAATATTTATAGCAAATTTATAGCAAAAGCTAACTCAAATCCTGGGCTGAACCCAAAAATACCCGATCGGTTCTAAAACTGTATTTTCTTGGCACGGCTGAATAAAGGAACAGAAATATATAATTATTTTTTACAGATTACAAGCATGGCAGCATTGCTCGGACGAGATTTATTAAGTCTAGCGGACATCAGTCCGGCGGAACTTCAAGAACTCCTGCAATTGGCAACTCAACTTAAATCACAACAGTTGAAGTTGCAGTGTAATAAAGTTTTGGGGTTGTTGTTCTCCAAAGCTTCAACTCGCACGCGCGTAAGTTTTACTGTGGCGATGTACCAACTGGGTGGACAAGTAATCGATCTCAATCCTAACGTCACTCAAGTTAGTCGCGGGGAACCTTTGCAGGATACGGCGCGGGTGTTAGATCGATATTTGGATATTTTGGCAATTCGTACTTTTGCCCAGCAAGATTTAGAAACTTTTGCTCACTATGCCAAGATTCCAGTGATTAATGCGCTTACTGATACAGAACATCCTTGTCAGGTATTAGCGGATTTATTGACGATTCAGGAAACCTTTAACACCCTTGCTGGGTTAACTTTGACCTACGTGGGCGATGGGAATAATATGGCTAATTCTCTGATGTTAGGCTGTGCTTTGGTGGGGATGAATGTTAGAATTGCTACTCCTAGCGGATACGAGCCAGATTCTCAGATTGTAGAACAAGCAAGAGCGATCGCTAATAACAAAACGGAAGTCCTGGTCACTCACGATCCAGAATTAGCAGCTAAGGGTTCTGCTGTACTTTACACTGATGTTTGGGCGAGTATGGGGCAAGAATCTGAAGCCGATAACCGGATGCCAATTTTTCAGCCTTACCAAATTTCAGAGCAGCTATTAAGCCTTGCTGCTCCAGAGGCAATTGTTTTACACTGCTTACCAGCCCATCGTGGTGAAGAAATTACCGGATCTGTTATTGAAGGTTCTCAATCACGAGTTTGGGAACAAGCAGAAAATCGCCTGCACGCCCAAAAAGCTTTGCTTGCTAGTATTTTAGGAGCAGAGTAAAGAATAGGGCACAGGGTATAGGGTATAGTTTTCTTGTTTATAACCTGTACCCTCTAACCTGTAACCTGTAATATTATTATTTGTCAAAAGGCAAAAGAGAAAAAAATAATATTGCTTTTGCCTTTGATATTTTTACTTTTCTCTTGTTATGGGGAGTTTTTTGTAGTACTAATGTTCTAGAGACATTTATAATTACTTCCCGCAAATTTATGGAACGTCTAACGGAAGCTCAACAAGAACTTTACGAATGGTTAGCAGAATACATCAAAACGCACCAGCATTCGCCTTCAATTAGGCAAATGATGCAAGCGATGAACTTGAAGTCACCAGCACCAATTCAAAGTCGTTTAGAACATTTACGCACTAAAGGATATATTGAATGGACTGAAGGACAAGCGCGAACGATTCGGATTTTGCATCCTGTGAAGCAAGGTGTACCAATTTTGGGCACGATCGCTGCTGGTGGTTTAATAGAACCGTTTACTGATGCTGTAGATCATCTAGACTTTTCTAATATCTCATTACCTCCCCAAACCTATGCTTTGCGGGTAGCTGGCGATAGCATGATTGAAGATTTAATTGCTGATGGCGATGTGGTATTTCTGCGTCCAGTAGCAGAACCAAATCATTTAAAAAATGGCACCATCGTCGCCGCCAGAGTTGATGGCTTCGGTACAACTTTAAAGCGTTTTTATCGCCAAGGCGATCGCGTTACCCTAAAACCAGCAAATTCTAAGTACAATCCTATTGAAGTCATGGCTCAACAAGTGCAGGTACAAGGTTCTCTCATCGGTGTTTGGCGAGGTTACAACTGAGTAATAGGGAATGGGGAATAGGGAATAGGGAATGGGAAAGATAAGTACCAATGACCAATGACCAATGACCAATGACCAATGACTAAATGAATATGTACCTGACGAAAAATTCAGTGCAGCAACTGCCCACTTTCCGGTTGAAATTACCGTTTGCAAGGGAAATTTTGGGCAGTTATTACACTCAGCAACCATTACCAGGATGCCCAAGAATGCCTGTGTCTCTGCAATTGCGCCAATATCAGCGAGAAGCGATCGCTAGCTGGTTTACTAACAATGGCAGAGGGACGCTGAAAATGGCTACTGGTAGTGGTAAAACGATTACTGCACTAGCGATCGCTTGTGAATTATATCAGCAGATTAATTTACAAGTTTTATTGGTGGTGTGTCCCTATCGCCATCTCGTCACCCAATGGGCGCGAGAGTGTGAAAAATTTAATTTGCAACCCATTTTAGCTTTTGAGAATTTACGCACTTGGCAAAGTCAACTTTCTGGGCAAATTTATAATCTGCGTTCTGGTTCTCAACGGTTTGTCACCGTGATTACTACGAACTCTACTTTAATTGGAGATGGTTTTCAGTCTCAACTCAAGTATTTTCCTCCCAAAACTTTAATTATTGGGGATGAGGCGCATAATTTAGGCGCACCCAAATTAGAAGAAAGTTTGCCGCGTAGTGTGGGGTTGAGACTGGCTTTATCTGCCACACCGGAAAGGTATTTTGATGATTTTGGCACGCAATCTTTATTTGATTATTTTGGCCCAGTTCTCCAGCCAGAGTTTACTTTGAGGGATGCGATCGCTCAAGGTGCTTTGGTACATTATTTGTATTATCCGGTGCTGGTAGAGTTAACTGAAGCAGAAAGTATTGCTTATTTAAAGCTAACTAAAAGAATTGGGCGATCGCTTCTTTATCGAGATAAAGAAAATGGCGAAGCGGGATTTGAAGACAATGAAGATTTAAAGCCGTTGTTGATGCAAAGAGCAAGATTAATTGGTGCGGCGGAAAACAAATTAAATGCTTTGCGCGATTTAATGATTACTCGCCGCGAAACTAGCCACACACTTTTTTATTGTAGTGATGGTTCCCAAGAGGCGGGACAACGTTCATCTCTACGCCAACTCAAAGCTGTTGCTAAAATTCTGGGAGTGGATTTAGGGTACAAAGTAAGCACCTATACGGCTCAAACAACTTTACAAGAAAGGGAAATATTACGTCATCAATTTGAAAGCGGAGAGTTGCAAGGTTTGGTGGCAATTCGTTGTTTAGATGAAGGCGTCGATATTCCCGCAATTCAAACTGCGGTGATTTTATCAAGTTCTGGTAATCCCCGCCAATTTATTCAGCGACGGGGGCGAGTTTTACGTCCTCATCCAGGTAAAGAACGCGCCACTATATTTGACATGATTGTTTTACCACCAGATTTAGATAGAGAAACTATAGAAGTTGAGCGTAATCTTTTGAAAAAGGAATTACGGCGCTTTGTGGAGTTTGCTGATTTAGCTGATAACGCAGGGGAAGCAAGAATGAAGTTACTTGATTTACAAAAGCGATATGGTTTATTAGATATTTGATGATGAATTATATAGTTGTATTTTTTTGTAAAAATTTTCGATTTTTGAAAAAACAAGCATTAAGTATGAAATAATAAAATAATGAATTAGATAATAATGGGATGTAAGTTGCTTTAAAAATTTTACTTACATCCCATTATGATCTAGATTATTCAATAATAAAGTCTTTTATAAAATAAAATTATAAATTTGGAAAAATAGTTTTGACCAAATTAGAGATAAGGCTAACAGTGGCTTTACGGAGGTAAAGACAGTACTAGAGAAAGTTAAAATATAGAAAAACTATATTTTCAAACCGAAGATGTCACAAGATGCGAATATCGATGATGTGCAAGAGCCAATAAACAGCGCTCCACCGGAGGTACGGCGAATTATTGAGCGGGTATGGAAGCTGGAAAAAGGCAGGCTAGATAAAAAGATTAACAGCCATATAAATGATAATATTTTGGACATTATTAAGGAAGAGGTGCGATGAAGCTGACTTCAATCAAGCTCTGCAACTTTCGCTCCTTTTATGGTACGACACCAGAGATGCTTCTGGCTGGCGGAGATGTTCAAAACACAACAATTATTCATGGGAATAATGGCTCTGGAAAAACCAGTTTACTAAATGCCTTTACTTGGGTATTATATGAAAAATTTAGTGCAGCGTTTGCATCAATAGAACAGTTAGTAAATAAGCGTGCGATCGCAGAAGCTCAAAAAGGTCAAGCTGTAGAATGTTGGGTAGAGATTGGCTGGGAACATGAAGGTAAACGCTATCGAGTTAAACGCGCCTGTCGGGGTTATAAAAACGAAGGTGATTTTGACGCTGGCAAAACTAAATTAACCATGTGGGTTGGTGCGGATGATGGCAAATGGAATATACCAACTCAGCAACCAGACGATATAATTAATCAAATTTTACCCGCTACTTTACATCAATATTTTTTCTTTGACGGCGAACGAATTGAAGAAATAGTCCGTTCTGACAAAAAAGCTGAAATTGCTGAAGCTACAAAAATCTTCTTGGGTGTAGAAGTAATCAACCGTTCTATCAGACATTTGGGAGATGCTAAAAAAGTTCTAGAAAATGAGTTAAAAGCTATTGGTGATTCTGAAATTAAACAACTATTACGACAGCAAGAAAAGATAGAACGCGAACGCGAACGTATTACCAAACGACAAACTGAAATTAAAGAAGAGTTAGAATATCAACAAACCTTTAAAAAAGAGACAAGTAACCGTTTGCGAGAACTGAGCGCTGCTAAGGAATTGCAAGAAAGATGGCAGAATTTAGAATCGCAGAAAGCGACAAATCAAGAAGAATATAAAAAAACTAAAGAAGCACTGAAAAAAGTTATCTCTGCGCGGGGTTATACAGTTTTACTGTCAGAAACTACAGCACAGTTTCGAGGAATTATCAATGATTTGAAGCAGCGCGGCGAGTTAACATCAGGAATTTCGCGGGAATTTGTCAGTGATTTACTCAATTCTCAACGCTGTATATGTGGCGCAGAGTTACATGCGGGTAATCATTTTCATACTCATGTGAGTACTTGGTTAAATAAAGCAGGTTCCTCGGCGGTGGAAGAAACTGCAATTCGGATGAGCGCTCAAGTAGATGAAATTGATAAGCAAGCAATAGGTTTTTGGGAAGAAGTTGACAGAGAACAAACTAGGATTAATCAGTTAAGGCAAAGCATATCTCAAATTGAAGGCGACTTAGATAATATTCAAGAACGGTTGCGAAAAGATGCTAATGAAGAAATTAGCAGTTTGCAAAAACGGCTAGATGAAATTGAAAGTAAAATTGATGAATTAAATCGAGAGCAAGGTGCAAATCAGCAGCAAATTGCTCAACTCACAACTGAGATTGAAGGTTTAAACAAGCAAATTGCCAAGCAAAAGCTGAATGAAGACAAGCAAACTTTAGCACAGCGACGAATTAACGCCGCTCAAGATGCAATTGAACGGTTAACGGAAGTTAGAAATCGTCAAGAACAACAATTTCGCCTGCAACTAGAAAAGCGAGTGCAAGAAATATTTACGGAGATTTCTGTGACTCCTTACATTCCTAAAATTAGTGAAAAATATGAACTGACATTAGTAGAAAATACCACAGGTGTAGAAGCACCAGTTGCAGCTTCTACTGGGGAAAATCAAATTCTCAGTTTATCTTTTATTGCCAGCATTATTGACAAAGTAAGGGAATGGAGTGAGAAGCGAAAAATGATGATGATTCCCGATAGTAGCACTTTCCCAATTGTGATGGATTCACCCTTCGGTAGTTTGGATGAAAATTCGCGGCGACACATTGCGAAGACAATTCCCCAATTAGCGAATCAGTTGATAGTTTTAGTAACTAAAACTCAATGGCGGGGTGAAGTTGAAGCAGAAATGACAAACAGAATTGGTAGAGAATATGTGCTTACGTATTATTCTTCTAAGCCGGATTGCGAACAAGATTATATTGAATTGGGTAGGGAAAGATATCCTTTGGTGAAACAAAGTCCGAATGAGTTTGAGTATACTGAAATTATCGCGGTTGAACGTAATCTTTAAAGGATAAAGTTATGGTTGCGAGTCCAGACAGAAATTATATGTCTCCCCAAGAATACCTGGAATGGGAAGAACGCCAAGAAATTAAATATGAATATATTGATGGTGAAGTTTTCGCCATGACTGGGGGTACTCTTCCTCATAATGATATTGCTTTAAACTTAGCTTCAGCGTTAAAAAGTCACCTGCGAGGAAGTGGGTGTCGTGTGAATATGGCGGATGGGAAAGTAGGTGTCTCTGAAAACGGGCCTTTTCATTATCCCGATGTTGTGGTGAGTTGCGATGAACGGGATAAACAAGCTATTCAATTTCTCCAATATCCTTGTTTAATTGTTGAAGTTCTTTCCCCAAGTACGGAAGCTTACGATAGAGGTACAAAATTTACGCGGTATCGTCGCATTCACACTTTGCAAGAATACGTCCTCATCGATGCTGAAAAAATTGGTTTAGATTGCTTCCGGTTAAATGATAGAGGACTCTGGGAGTTACATCCTTATGAAGCAGGGGATGAGGTTCATTTAACCAGTGTTGATTTTCACTTTCCTATTTCTTTGGTGTATGAAAATGTTCAGTTTCCTAGTTAAATTAGGATTAACCTCGATTCATGATTAGGGGTTTTATGAGTATTAAAACTGAAGCAAATATTGAAGATTTGTACCACTCACCTGACAATTGTAAAGCAGAAATTGTTAATGGAAAATTGGTGCTGATGTCTCCAACTGGATTTTTACCAGGGACGTGCAGGTGGTGAAATTTATGCAAGTTTACGGGATTATGAACGTTTAACAAAAAGTGGTTACGCTTTGCCAGATAATGTCGGTTTTATTGTCAATCTCCCTAATCGTCGTTCTTTAAGTCCTGATGCTGCATTTTATACTGGCAAACCTACAGGTGGCAAGTTCCTTAATGGTGCGCCTGTGTTTGCTGCTGAGGTGAGAAGTGAAAATGATTATGGTGATAAGGCTGAGAAAGATATGGAAAGTAAACGCCGTGATTATTTTGCAGCTGGTACTTTGGTAGTTTGGGATGTGGATGTACTTAAAGAGGAAGTTATCAAAGTATATCGCGCTAGTAATCCTGAAGAACCCCAAATTTATCGCCGTGGTGAGGTAGCCGAAGCTGAACCCGCAGTGCCAGGATGGAGTATGTTCGTGGATAATTTGTTTGTTTAGCGATCGCCTGCATACTAGTATAAAATAATGCAGCAAAAGGTGCGATCGCTTTTGACTTTCGGTTAAGATGGCAACACGGTAAATATTAAAACAATGCCTGCAAACAGAATCAAGATTGCTAAAGATAAAGCTGAGTTGGTGAAATCGCTAGTATCCTCAAAAGACACAACTGGGCCTTTTCAAACTTATGTAGAAGTTATGGTGTTTGCAGCAGCCTTGGGAGCAAAGCAAAAAAAACGAGTTCCTTTAGAAGGAATTGCTAAAGATTTATCTCCATTACGACAAGATTATTTTGCCAGTAGCTTTATTCTGTTAATTAATTTGTTGTCAATCACTGAAACTAAAGACATCAAAATTATAGGTGATGATGATCTAGCTGACGAGCAGCGCATCCATATTTTTGAAGAGTATGCTAACGGTGGACTAGAAATCTTACAAAATAAACTGCATGGAGCGGTAGACTATTCAGAGAGACTTCTATTGGTTCTTAGCTCGGAAAGATTTAAGGAGGAACAACATGAAGAAGAATTTGATTTAAGCAAGTTTTTAGCTTAAATTATCACGCCTAAAATATTTTTTGATTTTTTCCATTTCAAGGCATGCCTAAATATGAGTACATAAAGAGAGTAAACGGTTAAAACTAGATGAACTATCCAATAGTAAAAGTTGCACTCCCTTCATCTCAAATTTTATAGTTTTTACCAACCTAGTTGAATCTTTGCTACCTGAACAGCCGTTTTTACGGCACTTCCACTAGCAGTGATTTTGTAAGGTTTTGCTGGATCTTTGGGATTTGGATCTTTCCTAACTACATTATTCTCCCATAGCTGATTTTCTCTTGACCAATCTAGTTTAGCCAATTTTAAAAGCATTACCTCATCAAAACAATTGTTCTCATCGTCATAAGTAAAGTAGAGTAATCTACCTAAAATTTCCAGCCCAACACTCACACCTAGTAAGCAGTCTTCCTTAAATGCAGTAATTTCCTCAACTGTCAATTTTTCAACAGGACGATCAAAAATATACTTAGTATCAGAGCATTTTGAGAAAAACTGATTCAAACACTCAATTAATACCTCGGCTAACGCATCAGAATCACGATTTAAAAGCTCATCATTTGGATTGTTTGCAAAAGCACAGCTTACAGTCTTAGCTATGTAGTTGCTAGTATAAATGAATTTAGTACCAGAACCAGGAGATGGCTTAACCAACTGCGTTTTACCTTTAAACATAGGCACTTGATCAACTAATTTTTGAGTAATTCCATCACGCCCCAAAGCACCAAATGAGACTAGCAGAGATTTAGGTAAAGGAGCGCTTTGAGCCATATCACGAAAATCTGTTTGGCACTGACGAAAATCACCTTCTAAAACTAGGGTAATTGGAAAAGAGTCTTTACTAATTAAGTCTCGGTCATTGCCTATACTCATTATTAATTCTTGGATGGCGCGAGTGCGATGTTGTCCATCCGTGATGTCTAGAAAAACTGATAGTGGAATCCTGACATAGCACACACCCAAGCCCAAGCGTTTGATCTCAATAATGGTAGGGTTTTGAGGATCGTCTGCCAAATTTGCAGTTAATGTCCCCAAAATCCATTTTTTACCAGCCGTAGCACGATCAATGACGTACTGTTTGATTTCTTCAGCATGTCCTTTAATAACTGGGCGATTCTTACCTGAGTGTGGATCGTTATTTGCTGCATCCGAAGGTTTAGCTTTCAGGAGTGTGGGCAAAAGACTAGCAGGAACATTGATTTGCAACATAGTTCGCCCTCCCTGCTTGAACTCCAGTGCAGGATACCACTTAGAGTCATCGTAGTGTTCATACATGTAAGGCTTGACAATATGTTTAAATAGTTCCTCCTCTGGAACAGGTTGAGGTGTAGTGGTATTGATGGTGTTGATATCAAAGTTTGTCATATAGAAGTTCCTTGCGAAAAAAGAGACAGAAATATTTGCAGCAGAAAAATTTCCCATAGATCAAGAAGTTTAGGGACGAGTAGTCAGAATGCGCCCTGATTCTTGTAGTCAGCTAGTACTGGTTTGCTTGAATATTTGACGCAACTCCTCTAAGCGCACCCATTGAGCGTCTTTTTTTATTTCTATGTATTCCCATCCCCCAACGGAACTACCATTAACCTCTGTCGCTAATGGGCTAGGTAGATCGAATTCTTGCCCCTGAAAAATAATCGTGCCTCTACCGGAAATTTCCATGCTATTTATATAGCTTCGACACAACTCTTTAGCGCGATCGCGTTTGAGTCTGACTCGGATAGGCATACCCTGCTTGGTAATCCCAGCATCGTATAACTGAGTCAGAGTAATGCGAGTGTTATTTCCTTCCAATTCATGAGCTTGATACTCAGGTTTCAGTACTAGTGATAACTGTTTTGCGGATTCTTTAGGTTTGCTGGAATACCCTTGAAAAGATGTTTGCCTGATGCTAGACATTTTATTCATTTGCCAGTGCAGTAGCTGTGTGCGGAGCGCAGAAGGCATTTGCGATAGATCCTCTTCAGTCAGATTAATATTCATGATTTTCTTTCCGTAAATAAGCTCATTCTATATAGCAACTAAAGAAACATTGTAATCCATACTCATAAGTTTTGTATCTATACAAGAAAGTTTTGTGGATAAATTAGGTATTTTTTGGTATGTTATATTTAACAAACAAAATTAGCACTTTTAATCAGCTAGGTTGTCAAAATTAACTTACATAAAACTTCTGATTAGGAAACATCCCAATATCTCAACTTCACGGCAAAGCTAAAAAGTATAATTATGGACATTCCATTTGAGTACGTATTCCCTGCAATTAGAGGAATACAAGCAGGACGGGAATATTACGTATCAATGTGTCCCTTGCGGCTCATCCCCAAGCTCTTCTCTTTTGATGATGAAGAGATTCCGCCAGAAATGAGAGCGCAACGAACACTGAACAAATCCCGTGTACCGGAAATTGCCAAATACATTTTGCACAATCCCACGGGCTATATTTTTTCAGCTATCACGGCATCAATCAACGCCAAGATAACTTTTGAATCTATTGGTTTAGAGGCGGAATCGCAAAAAATTGGGCGATTAAGAGTTCCAATGGATGCTCCGTTTATCATTAATGATGGACAGCATCGAAGGGCTGCTTTTGAACTAGCTCTCAAAGAGAATCCTGAACTGGGGTATGAGACAATAGCAGTTGTCTTCTTCCTGGATATCGGCTTAGAGCGCTCTCAGCAGATGTTTACTGACTTAAATCGCTATGCAGCACATCCCGATCCATCCTTAAATATCCTTTACGATCACCGTGATAAAAAAGCTATACTAGCTCGATCTGTAGTCAAGCAAGTAAAAATTTTTCGCACACTTACACATACTGAGCGCAGTACTTTACCTACCCGTTCTGGTAAGTTATTCACTCTCAGCAGCATTTATAATGCTACACTTGCTCTTCTGGCTAACTATAAAAATGCTGAATTAGAGCAACAAATTGAACTAGCAATACGTTACTGGGAGGCTGTTAGTACCTATATTCCCGATTGGGAGCAGGTTTTAGGGCGTAAAGTTAGTGCAGGCGAAATGCGCCAAGATTACGTCCACAGCCATGCGATCGCATTAGCAGGATTAGGCGGAGCAGGAGCCACACTGATTTCAATTTATCCAGACAATTGGCAAGAGCATCTTCAAAGACTACAAACTATTGACTGGCTACGCTCCAACCCTGATTGGGAAGGGCGCATTATGCACAGTGGACGTATTTCCAAAGCTCGAACTTGCGTTAGTTTTATGACTGCATACATTAAAAAACGTCTTGAATTACCTCTCACAGTTGAAGAAGAGCGTTTAGAAACTGCTCGTATACGCCAAGATAAAACAGATGACGAGAAATCTAAAGATAAATAATAAACCTAAATGTGTAATTTGTGGTGAGGTGATTATACTTCATCCTCATTACAGAAAAGAACACAAAACTTGCCGCCGTTCTGGCTGCATGAAAGCATATAGGAAGCAACATGCTTCTGAACTTGACATTAGTAGAAGAGCAGCACAAAGAGCGGGCAATGAACAAAATGATCTAGAAATGATTCCTTGTAGTGTCTGCGGAGAACATTTTGAAATTATTCAACACACACATTTAAGAAAGCATGGACTAACTTTAGCCCAATATAAACAGGAGTATCCTTTTGCGCCTTTGATGACTGACAAAATGAAAAAATTGCGAGGTAGAGGTTCAATAGTTCAATCTCGTTATTTAAATTATGCAGGCAAGCAAGCTGATAATTATCTATTTGAATTTTTGACAGGAACGCTCTTAGGCGATGGGAGTATTGAAAAGCAACCACACAAAATCAATGCTCGATATGCAGAAGGAGGTAACAATGAACTGTATCTTAAGTGGAAGCATGATTTACTTGAGCAATACTTTCCTTGTTCGTGGAAAGAAAAAATGTCATCTCCACACACTAAAACTGGCAAAAGGTATTATGGATGGTGGATGAGAACAACTGTACATCCTTTACTAACTGAGTGGCATGGCCAATGGTACACAGAAAACAGGAAGATTGTACCACAAAGCTTAATAGACAAATATCTCACGGAATTTGCACTTGCAGTTTGGTTTTGTGATGACGGGCATTCCAGTCCACGCTTTCCTCGCTCATACCTATATACTATGGCATTTTTACCAGAAGAAGTCAGATTTTTATCTGAGTTGCTTCACTCTAGATTTGGACTATTTAATAGTATACTTAATAATAAAAATAAACAGCCTTTTCTTATCTTGTCAGGTAATGCCAGTCACAAAATTAGAGAAATCATTAGGTCTTTTTCAATACCTGGAATGGATTATAAAAGCCAGCAATTATCAGCAAAAAAAAGATATATTAGCAAATAGAATAACTAAAGATTAATTTAAGAAATATTACAGGAGTTTTAAATATGACAGAAAAGCAGTTGTCTATCTTCCCACCACGGACAGTTCAAGACTTAGTAGAAGATATAGAAAAAATAACTAAAGAAATACAATATTTATACTGTCTTGATGCAATACCTTGGATTATAGGGGTATCTTGGGGAAAAGATTCAAGTACAGTATTACAAATAATTTGGAATGCTATTGCTGGGCTTCCAGCAGAAAAACGAACCAAAATAATCCATGTAATTACAACAGATACTCAGGTAGAAAATCCAATAGTCTCTGCTTGGGTTCGCAAGTCTTTAAAACAGCTGAAGGTTGCTGCGAAAGAAAAAGATATACCAATAGAACCTAATCTGCTAAAACCAGAAGTTAAAGACACTTTCTGGGTAAACCTTATAGGTAAAGGCTATCCAGCCCCACGAAATCAATTTCGTTGGTGTACCTCGCGCTTAAAAATTAACCCTGCTAACGAATTCATTCGTAAGATGGTGCGAGCCAATGGTGAAACAATTCTTGTTTTAGGTACTCGCAAAGCGGAGAGTACAAAACGTGCCACCACTATGGAAAAGCATCAAGTAGGTAGAGTACGCGATCGTCTTAGCCCCAATGCCAGTTTACCCAACTCTCTAATTTACACACCCATAGAAGACTGGAGCAACAATGATGTATGGATATATCTAAATCAATGGGAAAATCCTTGGGGACAAAGCAATAAAGAATTATTCAATATGTACCGAGGTGCGACAGCAGATAATGAATGCCCTCTAGTTGTTGATACATCTACACCTAGCTGTGGAGATTCGCGCTTCGGATGTTGGGTTTGTACAATGGTTAGTAAAGATAAGTCAATGGAGGCAATGATCCAAAATGACGAGGAAAAAGAATGGATGCAGCCTCTGTTAGATATTCGCAATGAATTAGATGTTGAAGATGATCGTGATAGAAGAGATTTCCGTCGGATCTGGGGTGAGGTTCAACTTTTTGAACGTAACGTAGATGGTAAAATTGAAGTTGACAATATTCCTGGGCCATATACTAAAGAATGGCGAGAACATTGGCTTAAGCGTGTTCTTTCAGCACAAACTGAAATCCGTAAAAAAAGTCCAAAACAAGTAGACGAGATTACCCTTATAAACTCTCTAGAACTTAACGAAATTCGTAGGATTTGGTTAGAAGAAAAGCACGAATTTGATGACAGCCTACCCCGAATTTATAAGGAAGTTACAGGAGAAAACTTTGACTATGACGATACTTATTATGGCACTGTCAATAGTTTGCTAGGAAGCGATGAATGGGAGGTACTTGAAAAAGTATGTAATGGCGATCCAATGCACTTAGAACTGATGGCGAAGTTATTAGGTACAGAACGTCAGTTTTACACAATGGCCCGTCGCAAGGGCATTTATGATGCTTTAAAGAAATGCTTTGAAAGTAGTTCCCGTTCGCAACAAGAGGCTATGGATAATGCCCACTACAAACGGGACTTAAAAAAGGCAGCCCAAGAAGGTGACGTTGCTACTGTTAAAGAAGTAATTAGCAATTCCAACTACAAAAATAATTCAAAAAAAACTGTGGCAAAAAATGAAGTTTCTAATTCTAAACAACTTACTTGGGCTAGCTTAAAGTTGTCAGTTGATAATAATATAGACTCTGATGAATAGGAGCTATTAAAAATAGTTCCTATTTATAATTAGTTCAATTGTTTGGTTCAGCACTGTGATATTTATCGAACTAGTTCTACAAAATTTTGGGCCATATCTTGGGAGGCAAGTCATTAACTTAGTCCCTAAAAATGATCTTAATGATTGCCCTATTATTCTATTGGGTGGTATGAATGGAGGTGGTAAAACTACCCTTCTAGATGCCATTCGTCTTGCTCTTTATGGACACAGAGCGCAATGTTCTACCCGTGGTAATTTAAGCTATAGTGAATTTCTCAATCAGTCTATTAATCATCACACTAAGCCACAAGAAATTACAACAATAGAACTTGCTTTTGAGCATATAATTGATAATGAAACTCAAGTGTGCAGAGTTATACGCACATGGACAAAGAATCAGCGTAATGGTAAAGACAATTTAGGTGTTTTGGTAGATGATTGGCCAGATGTTTCCCTAGTTAAAATCTGGGATGAGTATATAGAAAATCTTATTCCTTTAGGAATTTCTAACTTATTTTTGTTTGATGGTGAACAGGTAAAAGAACTAGCACAAAATGAAATAACTCCACCTGTTGTAATAAATGCAATTCAATCACTCTTGGGTTTAGAATTAGCAGAAAGATTATCCATAGATTTAGAAATTCTAGTTCATCGCCAACGCAAAGATATAGCTGGCGCTAAAGAGTTAGTTACGTTAGAACAAATTGAAAAACAGCTTGATTACCTGAGAAAAGATTATACATTAGCTAAACAAGAACTAGCCGCTTTACAGAATAGTTTAGATTACAGCCGTAAACAGCACTACTTAGCTCAGGAAAAATTTCTCTCAGAAGGAGGTAAAATTGCAGCAGAAAGTAGTCAGTTAAAACAACAAAGTGATGATTCTAGTGCTGCATTAGAAAAAGCACGCCAAAAAATTATAGAATTGGCATCTGATATTTTACCTCTGACTTTAATTTTACCCCTATTAATACAAGCTCAATCACAAGTAGAAAAAGAATATCGTGCTTCACAAGCAAAAAGTGCGTTGAATGTATTAATAGAGCGAGATAAACGTCTTTTGAATTGCATAAATCAGTTAAACTTGCTAACTGAACAAATTGACAAAATCAAATCTTTTTTGGCATCGGAAAATCAGTATCTTCAACAAGAAATTTGCTCTGATAAAGAATTATGGTTGACAGACGATCCTGAAATACTCAAACAGCTAGATAATCTCCTTCAGCAGGATCTGCCTAGTCAAATAAAACAAGCTCAAGAACAATTAGTTAATATCAGCAATCAAGAAGAAGAAATTCTAGCTATAGAAAAACAACTAGCCACAGCAGCGTCCCCAGAAGAGTATGAAAAGTTAGCTAATGCAGTAAGAAAATCGCAAGCTTTGCTGATTGAAAGTGAAACTGCATACGACGTAGGCCAACGCCAAATAGAAGAGTTAGCGGCTGCAATTGAAAATAAGAAAAAAGATTTACAAGAATATAGTAAACAAAACATAGATAGCAAAAATTACGAACACATCATATACGCTTCTGCAAAAGTTCAAGATACACTCAAGCTTTTTCGTGAGCAATTAGCTATCAAAAAGCTAGGTCAACTTGAAGACGAAATAACTAAACACTTCCGTTTCCTTCTGCATAAATCTGATTTAGTGCATCGTGTCACTATTGACATAAGTACATTCAGCCTTTCCCTTTATGAATTCAATGGTCAACCCGTCCCTAAACATCGCCTCTCTGCTGGCGAAAAACAACTACTTGCGATTGCCTTCCTCTGGGGTTTAGCCAAAGTCTCTGGACTCCGCTTACCAGTAGCTATAGATACACCCTTAGGTAGGCTCGACTCCTCCCATCGCCAAAACTTAGTGGATAAATACTTCCCCGCCGCCAGCCATCAAGTAATTTTACTATCTACCGATACTGAGATTGGCAAGAAAGAAGTAGAAACACTGCGAGAAAACGAAGCGATCGCCCGCGAATATCTCCTCAAATATGACTCCTCTACCCGCCAAACAACCATACAATCAGGATATTTTTGGTAGTAGATATCGTCTAAAAAATTGGCGGAGCGCGATTTTTCTAACTCTAGATATTTACAATATATATAACGACCTTTGAAAAGTAGATTAGCAATTATGAACTCACCACATTTACTAAAAATAGAGCGTGACCTACGTGTTTTGTCATTAGAAGAACTAGAATGGGTTTTAGAACTTATCACAAGACAATTGGAAGAAAAGAAGCAAATATCAGATAGATTTACTGATGTGAAATATATGAATGAACAACTAGCTGCAATGGCTAGTGATTTAGATATACAGGCAGAAATTTCCTCTATAAATAATGAATTTAGTATTACAGAAATGGATGGTTTAGAAAATCTGTGAGCATCGAGAGGGGACAAATTTATTTTGTCAATCTTAATCCAGTGCTGGGTCGAGAACAGGCAGGAACAAGACCAGTTTTAGTTTTATCTATAAATGCTATCAATCAATTACCTTTGGTTGTAACTGTAGTTGTCGGTACGAAAGGAACAAATATTAAGCGTGATTATCCAACTAATATACGAGTCTCTCCAAGTGACAGTGGATTGCTTATAGAAACAGTGTTCTTATGTTTTCAAATTCGTTCTTTAGATCCAAATCGCTTTCCTGCCGATCCATCTGGCAAACTTTCTGATTCCAAGATGCTTGAAGTTGAAACTGCGGTTCGCTACTGTTTGGGTTTATGAGCGAAAATTATCTCAATTTTTAGGAAGATTATGGAATCCCCAATCGAAAGAATTAAACTTTCCCAAACAGCTAAAGACCAACTTACCAAACTTAAACGCAGCACCAAAATCGACCAGTGGAATATTCTATGCCGTTGGGCATTTTGTCGTTCCCTCGCAGAAGCAACCGCACCCTCCCCCGTTCCAATTCCCCAAGATAGCAACGTCGAAATGACTTGGCGCGTCTTTGGCGGCGAAATGTCCGATATTCTCCTCCTCGCACTCAAGCAACG
This sequence comes from Nostoc sp. DSM 114160, assembly GCF_053470305.1. Taxonomy (NCBI): domain Bacteria; kingdom Bacillati; phylum Cyanobacteriota; class Cyanophyceae; order Nostocales; family Nostocaceae; genus Nostoc; species Nostoc sp. DSM 114160. The sequence goes on from NZ_JBPFGO010000001.1 coordinate 2,035,064, forward strand.
CTGTCACAACGATGGTTATCCCACCGATAAAGAAACCCTCGCCACCCAATTCCGCTTACATTTGCATCGCGGTATTGGCTACTTAGCAGGCGATCCAAATATCAAGAAAATTGAAGATTTAATTGAACTGGCGGTTAAAAATTGAAAGGATATTAGTTGACTGTTAACTATTCACTGTTAACTGACAAATAATATTATGCCTGAAGCGCTAGAAATTGAGCGTCATAGAGCTGCGATCGCTCGCACTGACATATCTCGCCCCGTGCGATTGGCAATAGAATGGGCAATCCTAACTCAAGACACCACTTTTTTTGACTACGGTTGCGGCTACGGTGGTGATGTTCAGCGAGTAAAAAACTTAGGTTACACCAGCGCAGGCTGGGACCCTTACTACTATCCCGATGTAACACGCACCCCCGCTGATGTGGTCAACTTGGGTTATGTCCTCAACGTCATTGAAGACTCAGAAGAACGCCGTCAAAGCTTGATCCAAGCCTGGGAACTCACCGGGAAAGTTTTAATTGTCGCGGCTCAAATCCTGATCAATGCTCCCAGCAAAACCCAACTTGCTTACAATGATGGCATTGTGACGCGCCGCAATACTTTTCAGAAATATTACGAACAAGAAGAACTAAAAACTTATATTGATGAAGTTTTAAATGTAGATGCAGTACCCATAGCACTAGGCGTTTACTTTGTTTTTCGAGACGAAGCTGAAAAAGAAAGTTACAAAGCTATCCGCTTTTTTTCTACTACCTCTACACCGCGAGTCCGCATTCCCACCAAGCGGTTTGAAGACTATCAAGAACAGCTGCAACCCTTAATGGCTTTCTTTACCAAGCGCGGTAGACTACCTGTGAAAGGTGAATTGGAAAATGAACAAGAATTACTGAGCGAATTTGGTAACTTTCGCCGCGCCTTTGGTGTAATTTTACAAGCTACCGATGAGGCTGAATGGGATGCGATCGCTTATCGTCGTTCTCTCGATATCCAAGTTTATCTCGCGCTGACCCACTTCGATCGACGCCCTGCATGGCAAAAGCTAGCCCCAGAAATGCGTCACGATATCAAAGCCTTTTTTAGTAGCTATGAGGAAGCGTGCCTTGTAGCCGATCAAAAGCTTTTCAGCTTGGGTAAACCTGGGGTGATTCAAACTGCTTGCGAAAAAAGCAAAATTGGTAAACATACGCGCGGTGCGCTTTACGTCCATATTTCGGCACTTGCAGCACTTGACCCAGTACTACGAATTTGTGAAGGTTGCGCTAGCCGTACCATTGGGCGTGTCGATGAAGCCACATTAATTAAATATCACACTGATAAGCCGCAAATATCCTATCTGTCTTACCCCCAATTCGACACCGATCCGCATCCGGCATTAAAAGCCAGCATTGGTATTGATTTAAAAACCCTCTCCATAACTCATCGAGACTATGAAACTAGGGCAAATCCGCCGATTTTGCATCGAAAGGAAACATTTGTGATCGGCAACTACCCACGTTACGAAGAATTTGCTAAACTCACCCAACAAGAACAGGAATTAGGATTGCTCAAGGACAAAAGCGACATCGGCACTCGTGAAGGTTGGAAAAAATGCCTAGCTGCCCACAGAGTCGAAATCAGAGGGCATCAGGTTTATTCGATTAAGGAAAATTAAGGAATAATTACTATGTTAGAGCATTGCTGATATGTATCTTAAATAAAGAAAATCTTAGCAGGTTTGTGTGCTTACACGAAATTAGACAGCAGCTATGGCAAGATAACTGCAATTCAATTAAATAAAAAGGAATCTTCAAGATTGTGCAAGTAAATAAATCGCTGCTACGAATTTTTGGCAGCCAGAAGATGGGAGCTTTGTTATTTCTTGGCTTCTCATCAGGGTTGCCGTTATATTTAACCAGTCAGACATTACAAGCCTGGTTGACCAAAGAAGGGATTAGCTTGGCAGCGATCGCCGCTTTTAGTTTAGTAAAGCTGCCCTATTCTTTAAAATTTCTCTGGTCGCCTTTACTAGATAGATTTGTACCGCCTTTTTTGGGGCGACGTAAAGGTTGGTTGGTAATTACACAAGTAGCATTACTGCTAGGTATAGCTGTAATGGGACTACAACACCCATCCCAAGGGCTACAACCTTTAATAATTGCTGCTGTGGCCGTTGCCTTTTTTAGCGCCAGCCAAGACATTTTAGTTGATGCTTACCGCACTGATGTAGTGGAAGTAGAAGAAAGAGGTGCTGGAGCATCTATTTACTTATTAGGTTATCGCATTGCCATTCTCGTAACCGGTTATGTCACTCTATTTTTGGCAGATAGGATGCCTTGGCAAGCTGTTTACTTGTTGATGTCGCTGTTGATGCTCGTGGGCTTAGTAAGTTCTATTTTTGCACCAGAACCAGTCCTACGCGATCGCCCACCTCAGACTTTATCCGCCGCCGTCAAATTACCTTTCATTGAATTTTTCCAGCGTCATGGCTGGCTACAAGCACTTTTAATCTTGGTATTCATTGTGATTTACAAGTTGGGGGATTCTTTGCTAAAGAATGTATCTACCCCATTTTTGTTAGATAAAGGTTTACATTTTACTCAAACCGACATTGCATTTCCTGGTGCGTTGGGAATTTTCGCCACCATTGTTGGCACCTTGGCAGCAGGAGCAATAATGACCAAAATTGGTGTTAATCGTTCGCTGTGGATATTCGCCATATTGCAAGCTGTCGGGAACTTGGCTTTCTTTGCGTTAGCAGTAGTAGGTAAAAACTTCTATCTAATGTTAGCTGCCGTTAATATAGAACAATTTTGTGCTGGTTTAGAAACTGCTGCTTTTGTAGCATTTTTGATGAGTCTTTGTAACCAAAGCTTTTCAGCTACACAGTACGCCTTACTTTCGAGTTTGCAGGCTTTTAGTAGAGATATTCTTACGGCTCCAGCAGGTACATGGGCACAAACCACCGGCTGGTCTACATTCTTTCTACTGACAGCAATAGCTGCTTTGCCGGGATTATTATTATTGCCATTCTTTGCCCCTTGGAATTCAAAGCCAGTGGTAGTATTATCCAGACCAGGACTTGACGACGAAGAAGAGGATATATGGGGAATCAAGTAGTTATTGCTGTCGGCACATTTATTCTCTTACTGACTGGTTTATTACTTGGCTATGTTCTCTCGCAGTTAGTTCTAGGATTTTTAGCATTTAACCTGTTAACTTTTTTTGGAACACTCAGCCTAATTTTAATTTTTGGTACGCTTTATTACGTTTTATTTTGGCAATTGCGAAGAGAACAATCCCGGCCGTCAACTCCATCAACCATCAATCAAGGGATACCAACCCAGGTAGACGATGGTGGATCTGATAGCTATCTCAAAAACAGGCTAATTGCTAAATTATCTGGTGACACTGCAGCAGCCGAACGGTTAATTGCACAGGCAAAAGAGACTTATCCTGGGATGCCGGAGAATTGGTATTGCGAAAGAGTACTTGATGACTTGGAAAGCGATCGCCAGAGGGAGTAGGGGAGCAGCACTTCGACTACGCTCAGTGACCGGGGAGCAGAGGAGCAGGGGAGCAGGGGAGAAATCAATTCAAAATTCACGCATTCAAACATTTTAGAACTTCTGCCTGCTCTTTCCCAATGCCCAATTCCCATGCACAGAAAATTGCTAAAATAAATCAAGAATACTTCACAAATCTTTAGCTAGGTTCTCATAAAAGTTCCTAGCTTCTTGCAATTAAAATATGGCTATTTTTCGTCAATACATCGCTCCACTGCTTGTAGTACTGGTATTTGTTTTTGCTCTAGTGGCAGTCAGCGCCCGGATATTTTTACCGTCCGATATGGCAGCACCCGCACCAATTGAAGAGGTAGAGGTAACTTCTCAACCTACTCCAACTGATTTACCTCCAGCAGCACCTAACGCGAGCTAGCTAAGTCAATAAATATCAGTAAAAATCAGTAGTGTCTGAGCAACTATTACCTGGATATATTATTCGCCGTGGCTCCCTTTTGGAGCGATCGCTGCTGCTCAAATTCATGCAGCGAACTTACCAGGATCTCTTTCCCAACGAGGATTTTTCACACCTAGAGCAAACAGTTAAGCAATACTTTTCTAGCGATACGCCCTTGTGGTGGGTAGAAGAGGAGGGGGAGCAGGGGGACAAGGGGACAAGGGGACAAGGGGACAAGGAGAATAACTATACTCAATTTCCAATTCCCAATACTTCGGCTTCTCTACGAGACGCTGCGCGTAGCTTGCTTCCCCGCAGGGGTACGCTCAGTACAAGTTCCCAATTCCCCATTGCTTGCCTTTGGGTGGGTAATGCCATAGACCAAGTACATGGGAACCGTCATGCTCATATCTTTATCCTCTACGTTGTACCAGAACATCGGCGGCGGGGTATTGGTACAGCTTTAATGCAATATGTGGAAAATTGGGCTATTCAAAGAGGCGATCGCCAAATTGGCTTGCAAGTATTTCAATCAAACAAACCGGCATTGAATCTTTACAATCAGTTAGGTTATCAAACCCAATCCCTATGGATGGTAAAATTCCTGAGTGCAGAAAAATAAACTCAAGGATAGCGATAATATACTGTAGCGTCTAAGTTATAGAGGTTCTCGTTTGGATAAAACTCAACGAGGAAGAAAGGAAAATGTATAAGAACCCAACTAATATATATAAAGCTTTAACTTATTAGCACGGGGGATTATGTGTTAATCCCTTTTCGGGATTGAAATTAAATTATGTATGACGAAGACGATCTAAGCCTACTCGATATTGAGGAGGAGCTAGAAAGCCCCTTAGATAAAATAGAGCCGCTAACTGCCGAATCAGTTGTGGCAAAGCCCGATCCAGAAGTGATGCTAGCCTTGCTGGAAAATCCCCAGCCCCAGCAAAGAATGTTAGCGGCACGTGCTTTTTGTGATATAGAAGATGCGCGTGCTACCCCCCATCTGATTCGCCTATTAACTGATACCTGTCCCTTAGTCCGAGTAAGTGCAGCTTATGGCCTCGGACGCAATCCCAGTTTAGAAGCAGTAAGTCCGTTAATTGCTCAACTAAACAATGATTGGAATGGCTATGTACGTAAAGGTGTTGTTTGGGCTTTAGGAAACTGTCGCGATCGCCGTTCTTTACCACCTTTAGCAAACGCCCTCAGAACCGACATTTCCGCAGTGCGTTTGTGGGCTGCTAGCGCCTTAGCACAAATGGCAGAAGTGGGTTATGAAGCAGTGATAGGCGCAATACCACCATTAATCGAAGCCTTAGTCCAAGATCCCGTAGCAGCAGTGCGAAGTAACAGTGCTTGGGCAATTGGTCAACTGTGCCGCGAATTGCCTTCTAATGTAGTTTATGCCACAGCGATCGATGCCTTAATTCAAGCCTTTGCCGAAGACCAAGATTTGGGAGTCCGAGAAGACGCCAAAGCCTCACTGTTAGGAGTGGGCGATCCCCGTGGCTTGCAGCTGATTGAAACTCTGGAACAAGAAGGGTGGTTTTGATTGGGTATTAGGCATAGGGCATGGAGCATTGGGCATTGGGCATTAATCACTTAAATCCTAACTCCTAACTCCTAACTCCTAACTCCCAACTCAGCACTCAGCACTCAGCACTCAGCACTCTCTAACCTTCAGCTACAGGTTTGACCAAATTTAAGTCATAAGGGCGCTCAGTATCATCCTCACCCAAATATTCACCATTTTGAATTTCCAGAATAACTAGCGGAATATGCCCAGGATTATCTACCTTATGTAGTGTTGCAGCCGGGACATAAGTTGATTCGTTTCGATTCAGTAATATTTCCGCATCGCCACAAGTCACCTTCGCCACGCCGGAAACTACAACCCAATGTTCGTTGCGGTGATAATGAATTTGTGGTTTAATGCCATGCCTGGGCTTGATTTCCACACGGCTAATTCTATAGGTTTCTCCCTCCTCGATTACCTCTACCTCACCCCAATATCGTGTACCTGAATGTGGAGACAATTCGTTGATATTTGACTGAGTATTATTTTCATTGGGAGTCATAATTAATTTCTCAACCAGATAAGTATTAGTATTTATCAGTAATTTACCGTAAACGAGATAAACCTGGGTAGGGAGATGCAGTCACAACATCTCTTCACAACGTCTCTATTGATAACAACTGCTCTAACTTTACTTGAGGCAACAGATTCTATCCGTGAATTTTTAAATGTTTGAAGGCGTGAATTGTTCACTTCCCCGTATACTGAATCCGATAAATCCGATTATTGGCTTCTTCTGTTAGTAGTAAACTGCCATCTGGCAATACGAGTAAACCTACAGGTCGTCCCCAAGTGGTTGGTACAGAAGGATTTAGCAAAAATCCTGTGAGAAAGTCTTCGTAGTAGCCAAGCGATCGCCCTTTAGCATCGAAGGGAACAAATACAATTTTATAACCAGTGCCGCGATCGCGATTCCAAGAACCACGAAAAGCAGCAAAAGCACCGTTCTGGTATTTTTTGGGAAACGTTTTACCATCATAAAACTGCAAACCCAATGCTGCGGAGTGCGCTTGGAACAGTACATCTGGCGTTTGAGTCCGGGCTACTAAATCAGGACGTTTACTTTTGTCACCCGTCTTTTGCCGCGGATCGAGGTTGTTTGGTGTTAGATAAGCATAGGGCCAGCCGTAAAATGCTCCCTGTTTAACGCGTGTCAGATAGTCTGGCACCAAATCATCACCAATTCCATCCCGTTCGTTAACAGTGGTATAAAGTTCCTTAGTTACAGGATGAAAGTCTAAACCAACAGGGTTACGCAAGCCGGAAGCGAAAGTTTGCTGCTGGGAACCATCTAAATTCATCACTTGTATCGAAGCCCGTGGTAGGGGTTCCTCATCTACATTGGTTCCCGATCCAACTGAAATATATAATTTATTGCGATCGGGCGAGACAACGACATTGCGCGTCCAATGGTTGTTATAACCTTGAGCGGGCAAATCGGCAATTTTTTCCCCTTTACCTGTAATTTTGTTTTGATCTTGAGTGTAGGGAAAACGCACCACAGCATCTGTATTACCCAGAAAAAAGGAATTACCTGCAAAAGCCATCCCAAAGGGGTCTATTGAGTCCGTTGTCCCGACTAGCAAAGGTTTCTCGAACGTCAGCTACGCCATCGCCGTTGCTGTCACGCAACAAACGAATGCGATTTTGCCCGGTTTCAGTCACTAAAACATCACCATTGGGGGTTAAAGCTAGCCAGCGTGGGGCATCTAAACCTTCGGCAAAGACGTTTACTGTGAAGTCTGGTGGTACGCGCAGCACCGGATTTTGGGGAATGGGCACAACCTCAGGCCGCTTCGAGGCGCTTTCGGTTGCGAAGGGTGCTGGTAAATTCTTCAGATTGATTCGGATGGGTGTAGGTGAAAGTGCTTCAGTACGGACAATATTTTTTGGCTGTGTATGACTCTGTGTCAGTTGGGCAGAAGGTATAGATTTTTGAGGTGTAGGATTATCTGAGTTAGCGCGAGTCTGGTTACAGGCTGCTGCCAAAATCATTAAAAAAACAGGCAGCAAAAAACGCGCAGGAACTTTCATGGTGGTAGACACTATACACAATGTTCTTACTCTAGACTTGAGGCTTAATAATTGTCGCCAGTCAAAAGTTTGATTTTTTTTAGTTAATCAACCTATTAACAATTCAAAAATAAAGTACTAGTACCGCAAGGCAAAAGTCAAAAGTCAAAAGTATTATGGAATAGTCTTTTTAGAGATTTTAAATGATTGCTCTATTTAAGTTGTGGCGTACTAGTGACTAAATTCTATTCCCAATGCTCAATGCCCTTCAGGAGTGCTGTTAGCGATAGCTCGGCATTTAGCCCGTGCTGTTAGCGGATAGCTAAGGTTTAGCCTGTGCTGAGTTGTGAATCTCACTTATTTACTCGGAACTCATAACTTGGAACTCGGAACTGTTTCGCCCAATGTTCAATATTTACACATACAAACATTTGTTAGTGAACAAAAAATTTTCAAATTCTGCTGCTGGTAAGGGACGACTAAATAGAAAACCTTGCATAGAGTTACATTTGTGTTGGCGTAAAAAACCTAGTTCTGCTTCTGTTTCTACACCTTCAGCTACTACACCTAGATTGAGATTATGAGCCATCTGAATTAATGCCTTAGCGATGGCTGACTTTTGCGAATCATTAGCAACATTATGGATAAAATAACGATCTATTTTTAATGTATTAATTGGTAAGTTTTTCAGATAAATCAAAGAAGAGTAACCCGTACCAAAATCATCGATCGCAATTTTTATACCCAAGGATTGCAATTTACTCATAGTAGCGATCGCACTATTGACATCTTGCATAATCATACTTTCAGTGAGTTCTAGTTCTAGGTCATGTGGTTCTAGATTATTCACGGATATAAAATTAACTACATTATGAATAAAATCTGGCTGATTAAATTCAATTGCTGACAGATTTACAGCAACAATCAATGAATCAATTCCAGCATCACGCCAGCTTTTAATTTGTTGGCATACCCTTTTTAATACCCATTTCCCAATCGGAACAATTAAACCTGTAGACTCTGCTAAAGGAATAAATTCTGTTGGGTAAATCATTCCTAACTCTGGACTTTGCCAGCGCAATAAACTTTCAGCTCCTACTATTTTTCCAGATGTAATATCGACTATTGGTTGATAATAAATTTCAAATTCTTGAAAATTATGTTGTTTTATAGCTCGGTGTAAGCTAATTTCTAACAACTGCATTTTTGGAGACAAGTTATTAATGACAGTCTGAGAAGATAAATACCTTTTTAAAGTAGCGTATTTTTCCAACCTGTTCATAATGGCACTTAATAACTCAGCTCGAGTGAATGGCTTAGTTATATAGTCATCTGCACCCATATCCATACCTTGACGGAAGTCAGATTTAGCAGATTTGGCAGTGAGAAAAATGAAGGGAATGGTTGCCGTAGATGGTTCTTGACGTAATGCTGTTAGCACGCCATAACCGTCAATTTCTGGCATCATCATATCACAAAGAATTAAATCGGGAACTTCGGAGATAGCCAAACTTACCCCGATTCTGCCATTAGCCGCAGCAATAGTTTCAAAATCCTCAGCTTCTAGCAAATCTAAAATGTTTTCACGGACTGCTTCTTCATCTTCTATTATTAAGATTTTGGGCATAAATTACCTCATCTTTCTATTTTATTATTTCCCGACATTATCCAGCAATACTTGTTACAAAAAATGAACTTTATAATTAAGTATTTTAAATGGGTAGATATCTCTACATTTTTTTAAAATTGCCATTTTTAATCTAGCATTTAGTATATTAACACCATTGCTAGCCTGATAAAATGATTTAAAAATATTTACTATGTCTTCTGGGAAAATACAAATTTGCCAATCTTGAATGTCAAACACGATTTGTCTATCTTGGCTAAGTAAATTCAACTTGAAAGTGCTATCATCAGAAAAAAATCTAATATAACTTGAAAAAAAGTTAGTCAAGATATGTGCCAAGAGTTTTTCATTGATGCAGCAGGTTACAAAATTATATTGACTGATGAAAAAAATCAAGCGCCGATAGCCCAGATTCATCTGCATTTGTTCTGGCAATTGTCGGCTATATTCAAACAAATTGAACGATGTTGTTCTATACTCTAATTTTCCCACTTCTAACTGACCGATAATCAAGACATCATTCGACATTTCAGTCATGATTATGTGATATTTGGGCATATTCGTCTGGATGACCCTATTAGACTTACGGTAAAAGTCCAAATCTTCTTCATAAACTTCAATGAAGTGAGTGTATTTGCCTGTCGTAGCTTTACGTACTATAACGCGTGCTGGTAACCATTGGGACTTGAGCAATTGTCTCTTAATGAAAATCTGATGTTCTACCTCAAAAGAACCAATACTAAACATTACCTCTAGTTTTCTCTGTTTTTTGTGCCAGTGTTTAATAGATACTTTCACGAGTAATATTATCTTGGTTATCCACAACTAGCAGTAGTTCCAACTGTTGCTGATGTACACGTGATAACACTGAGACTATCTTCACAAAATATGACACGTTCAATGTCATGACTAAGGTATGCATAACCTCAAGAGTATTGGTTGTTTTCAAGCTAGTTTCAGAAGCTACAAACAGTACCATATCATGCTTGGTGAAGTACCCTACTACTTGCGAAAATGAAAAAACAAGATACTTTTACCCCGTGCTACATCAGTGCGTAAGCGTAGCTCGTTGTAGAAATAGCATCTACTTTAATAGTGATGTTTTTAACACAAGCATCAGGAGCAAACAGTCAATTTTTAACTCTAAGCTTTGTAGGCTGATGAGCTGAGGTCAGGCTTGCATAGATTTTCACGATAGCTATCATCAAATAATAGTTATCTAAAACCACTTATCTAAGTATTTTCCAATATTTTGACGCTAATCAACTAGTAATTTTTGGGATACAAACACTACAAAAAGTGTGTTAAGAATTACAAACTAGCTTGTATCCAGCTAGTTGGGCATTTGTCATTTGTCATTAATTATCCTCCTCTGCTCCTCTGCTCCCCGGTCACTGAGCGTTGGTCATTGAGTTTCGACTACGCTCAACTACCGCGTAGCCGAAATGAGTCGTACCACTTCGTGGAAGCAAGCTACGCGCAGCGTCTCGTAGAGAAGTGCTACTCCCCTGCTAGAAAGCCCCTCTACCTCTTCACAAAGGACGTAATTGCACCCGCCGTTCGCCATAACGTAATAGCCTTTCTATAGTTACGAGCCGATTTTCCCAAACTTTGACTTGATAGGAATTGGACTTAATTTCTTGGCTCATCAATACCCGAAATTGAGACTGGAACCGAGTTAGAGAGGCTTTCGCCACGAGTAACTTACTAGCAGAAGGGGAAGCGGCAAGCTGATTTAAAGCACTGCGTAAAACTTCTGCCTGGTTGTTAAAATCTGAAAGTTTCTGAGATGGTCTTGGTCGTTGGTCATTTTGGAAAACAACTTTCCATTCCCGTTGTAGCGCGGTGTAACGGATGGCGGCAGTTTGAAAAGGCTGATGGAGAGGAATCGGTTCACTTGTTGTAGATTGAATTCTACCTTGGGTGTTACTAAAGAGTTTTTGGAGATCGTTGCTAAAATTTTCTACTGCAAATAGTGCATAACCACTAACTGGCAAGTCTCTTACCAACTGGAGTTGATCGAATGCCCCGATGGTTGGCAAAGAAAGTAAGCGAATTCCCGGCACCAACAAGGTAGCTCCCAATTGTTTAGAGGCAATCCAGGGTTGCGCCAGTCGTTGAAACCGAGAAGTATCAAGAGCATAAGTCATGGGAACAATTAAATCTACATCCCCCTGTTTTGCCCAAGTTTCCCAATTTTGTTGAATTTTCTGAATCCGTTCTAGTTCTGGCAAAGGAAATACTGCAACCGACAAAATCAAATTCGGTTGCTTTTGTCGCAACTGCTGTGATAGTTGAGCGACAAAGCTATCAACTTGATCGGTGCGAAATTTTGTCCATTTTTGCCACAAATCTGTTTGGCTAGGAGAAATATTCACTGGATCTACACCAGTAAGTTTCTGAAATTGCGCTCTTGCAGCTTTCCCATAGCCATAAGTTCGACCTGCTGATGGATCTTGGAAAGGGTAGCGAATGTAGTCTAGCTGTAAACCATCCACCTTATATTTAGTGACAATTTCCTCATACAGCTTGAGCAAGTATTGCCGCACTTCGGGGTTGGCTGGATCGAAGAATGGCTTAGTCTGCCCAACGGGAATCATGTTGCCTAGATTATCGTAGTTTGCCCAATCGGGATGAGCCGCCAGAACTGGCCCTGGATAATTAGGATTAAGGTTGAGAATTTCATTATGGCGTTGATTGCCAGCAGCAAAAGTCCACACCCAAGCGTGTAATTCCATATCTCGCTCATGGGCTAGTTTCACTGCTTCTTCTAGTGGGTTCCACCCACGAATTAATGGGTTTTGCTCTTTTGCGATTTGGCTGGGATAAATTGGATAGCCAGCATTAACAGTTTCAAAAAAGACGGTATTAATCCCGGCTTGAGCGAGGCGATCAAAAATCTGTGCCAGTCCCGCCTTACTACCAGCGCGAACAATCGTCCCCCGATCTAACCAAACTGCGCGAATTTCTGGTTGAGCTAGTTTCCGATCGACAGGAAACTGTTGCCACAAAGTTGTTTTAGCGGCCAGCCATTGCTGACGAGCCAAAGCGTAGTTTTTTTGAGCAATCAATTGGGGTAAATTTTTGGCAATTAACCTTGCTTGTGCTAAGGCTTGGTCTTTACTTATGGCTAGCGCCCCCAGTTTGGTTGAGGCTAATTGTATTGGCTGTTCTTTGACAGACTGGGGGGTGTTCAAATGCCTAGAAAACTGTTTCCCCTCACTTTCAGATATTGTTTCGCCAACATTAGCCGCATCAGCTAACACCGCTAAATGAGCGCTTTCCACCCGACCAATCAGATTTTCTAGTTCTTGCTGGAGAGCGATCGCTTGCTTGCGATCGATCGGCTCATTGGAGTTGGGTGCAACATCCAAACGCACCGCTTGTTCTAATTGGTCAATAGCCTCCTGAGAACTTGGGGGTTTGACCATAGGCAGCGGTCTAGGTATAGGAGCAGTGGCAGTTTTAGGAGGAATGAATGAGGGAGATGAGGGAGATGAACTACCCCCTTGCCCCCCTGCCCCCCGGTCACTGAGCGTAGTCGTTCGCGGAGCGTCTCGCAGAGAAGTGCTGCCCCCCTGCCCCCCTGCCCCTCTGCTCTCCTGCACTAAGGGCGCAGCCGCCACAGTCGTAGAGCAGCTTTGGGAACCTCCTGGTATTTTTTTGGTGCGATTTGATGGCGCTAGTGCTGTCAAATAGTGATTGATAGTAGTTTTTAACCAGGCATTATCCAACTCGGCTGCGGAGGCTGTATCTGTTCCCCAGCGCCAGCCCAAAAAGGTGGAACGCTCAGTTGTTACGACTGCGGCCGGACTATCTTTGGAATTCCAAACAGCAGGAGATTCAGCGCCCATATCATTAGGAATCACAACGCCGCCGCGCACTTTACCAAATAGTCCAGTTTGATTTGCCCATTCTGGTATCTTGGTTTTTGCAGCTTGAATCTGTTCTGTGTCACTAAGGCTGAATCCCCAATAACCTCCCAAGAGCGATCGCAATAATTGCCGCACTCCTGGCGATGACAAACTACCTACAGGCCCACTAGCAATCAAACGCCCTCCCTTACTCATCCAGTCTTCTAGAGCGATCGCTTGAGTTGGTGTTAATGTTTCGACGTTTGGCAAAAATAATACGCGGCGCTCGCCCCAATCTGCCCCACTCCTAACATCATTTAGGGAAATTACACAATATTTCACCCCTATTGTCTCTAAGCGATCGCTTATCCCTCTCCATTGATTTGCATTTTCTTGTCCATAAACTACGCTTAATACGGGTTCTTCAGTCGCCGCCGTTACTGGCAAAATACTCAAAAAATTTAAAACTACAATTTCACAACTTAAAATAAATAATTTTCTAGCTTCTTTTATTTTTAAACTTATATCTTTTTGGTTTTCCTGATAATTCACCAGTGACTCCTCACTTCATTTTTAATTTAGTTATTAGTCATAATTCATTAGTACACAATATAGGATTTGAACTCGATCCTAGTAAGTTTACTGAGATTCTCACTTGGATTAAGTGAGCTAATCTTTTACTTTGCAAAAATAAAATAAAATTCCTATAAGCTTTTCAAAGAGTACTTAGTGAATTACCTTCATCAATCTAGCCTATCAAAAGTAGTTAAAAATGCCAAGATGGATACTCAACTTGCCAAGACGATATATAGAAATTGTTAGTTATTACATTGTGAATTTAATTTCATTAGTAACTAGTTGTTTAGAAAATTTTGCATTTTCCAATTTCCACGCGCTTTTGTGTAATTGCAGAGATTTTTCATTTCAACCTCAAATAATAAATATCACTTTCAATACTTGTCGGAGTTTAGGGGATAGAGGAAAAGGGAAATAAAAAACCCTATTCCAAAAATATTTACCATAGATAACCCCAAACTATTTTTTTGAAAAGAATAGGGATCGGGGGTGAAATTTTGATATGTACTTCATCCACCTGGGAACTGCTATAGACTAAAGAGCTAACAAAAACAGCTTAAATAATACAGGTCTTAATTAAATCTTCTACTCCTCCTACTGGTAAAATTTTTGTCTCAAGTTTGCAGGCTAATTCTTCAATACTCATATCATCTAAAAATACCAATTCACCATGTTTGAGCATTACATTTGGTAGTAAAATTCCGTCTCCCAAATCTTGCCCTTGTAAGTTCAACAGCAAATCATGACCCGTTAGTAATCCTGTGACAGTAATACTCTGTCCCCAATAATCACTACATAAAGCACGCATATTTACTTTTAATCCTTCAACAGAATTTAACCGTTTCAAGATAGGTTTAAAAGCGTTTTCTACTGCGTTGCCTACTACCCAAGTTAATTTTCTCTGAGGATAAACTTTTGACGGTAGTAATTCTGTTGCCGCGGCTGCAAATTGCTTGATAAACAACTGAATTGAACCAACACCATTATCGATTTGGGGATACTCTTCATATTCAGATTCGGTCGGTAATTCCTTACCTGCAATCAAAAACCACTCATCAGCTAACCAAGCAACGTTAGAGGAAAACTTTTGGCGAAATTGTTGCGAAAGTATTTGCACTTGAGAAATCACTTCTTTCGCTTTTTCTCTGGTTACGGGTGTAAGTTCGTCTTCTGGAGGCCGAAACCTTGTCAATCCAACTGGCACAACTGCCACCGACGCCACCGTAGGCACTTCACCAGTATGAAAGGATGCTAAGTCTTTTAGGGTTTGCTCCAAATGTTCGCCATCATTTATACCAGGGACAAACAACTACTTGAGCATGAACTTGTAGCCGTCTTTTTTGAAACCACTTGAGTTGTTGTAAGATTTGTCCCGCACGAGGATTTTTCAAGAGTCTAATTCTAACTTCCGGCTCCGTGGCATGAACAGAAACATACAATGGAGATAAGCGCATTTGTTCAATTCGCTGCCATTCTCTTTCTGGCAAATTGGTCAGGGTAAGATAAGAGCCGTACAAAAAGCTTAAGCGGTAATCGTCGTCTTTAAAGTACAAGCTGGTGCGCTTACCTGGTGGTTGTTGGTCGATAAAGCAAAAAGGACAGCGGTTATTACACTGAATTAAGCCATCAAATAGGGCAGTTTCAAATTCTAGCCCCAAGTCTTGGTCATAATCTTTTTCGATTTCCAGGCTGTGAGTTTTACCAGTAGCGTCTAAAACTTCTAATTCTAAGACTTCATCAGCACACAAAAACTGATAATCAATTAAATCGCGGGGACGTGTACCATTGATTGCAACAATCGCATCCCCAACTTCAAAACCAATCTCTGCGGCTATTGAGTCTGGAAGAACCTTGGTAATTCGAGCAGGATGAATGGTAGTCATGGTGCATAGGGCATTGGGCATTGGGCATTATAGCGTTTCTGAGTTGAGTCTAATACAGACCTAACAAGAACAGCCCTTTCCCTACTAGCGTTAGGGAGTAAAATTCAAAGCCTCTCTCCTTGTAGGAGAGAGGAATGGAAGTGAGGTTAGATTGTATTACATACAAACAAGCAGTCGCTATAGTCATTTGCTTTGAACAAAGGACAAATGACTAATGACTAATGACTAATGAATATTATCCTTTCCAACCTGCTGCGATCGCTAGTAAGATTGCACTACCGAATGCTAATCTATACCATACGAAGATCAGAGTGTTTTTGGTTGCTAAGTATTTGATCAAAAATGCAATTGATAGGTAGGAAAAAATCAAGGTTGAAATAATTCCTACAATTAACAGTGCAACTATGTTATCTGGCAACTGGTGAGCTTGAAACAACTTGAATATTTTCAAGCTTTTATACAGCGTCGCAATTGTAAGAGTTGGAAACCCTAACAAAAATGAGAATTTTGCTGCTGTAGCGCGTTCTAATCCTAAAAATAAGGCAGTTGTCAACGTCGAACCAGAACGAGAAACGCCCGGAATCAAGGCAAGTGTTTGTCCCAATCCAACCAAAATACCATCTTGAATCTGCAATGACTCAAAACCGCGCTTACGAGTGCCAATTTTTTCTGCCAAAGCTAGTAAAAGTGCCATGATAATTGACATTATGGCAATAATTAATGCACTTTCTGGTATAACGTCTTTCAAAAAAAAGCCGAAAATTAAAGCAGGCATTGTTCCTATTACAATACCGACAAGGATTTTCCACTCTTCACGTTGCCAGTCTTTGGCTTTTAATGCTTCGATTCCACCTTTGAGAATATTAGAAATCAGCGACCAAAAATACCCCACAATTGCGATAACGCTGCCAAATTGAATTGCGTCAACAAAATCTTTAGAACCTAGTTCTTTCCAACCAAATATCTTGGTAAAAATTATCAGATGTGCAGTGCTGCTGATTGGTAAGAACTCTGTAATCCCTTGAACAATACCTAAAATAAAAGCTTGAATAAACTCCATATACAATTAATACCTTTTTCGTGTGATAGAGATCGTGATGAACATTTTTTAGCTGATGATGTTGCTTTATATACTCTCTATTGCACCTAATCTTGTAGAAAACTCAATTTTACCGATCGAAAACATCATCGAAGACGCTGACTATGTTCTTACACCCACCTCAATAAGTCAACGCAATTTGAAAAATTCATCAAATTTTAATATTTAACAGACTCATAGCAGCTGACTTTTCACCTCTCTGTAGTTCCTTGTAAATAAGGGACTACAGAAGAGTTCTGTACATAGTGGAACTTGAATGGATTCCCTTGGCGCAGAATGTTTTGTTTGGTTTGCACCAGCGTTTGTGGAAATTCCAGTATAATTACAATGCCCCAGGGGGGGATTTGAAAATGTGATATCTTAAGTAAAATAAAGTTTAGTAACAAATATTAAAAACTTTGATTAATAATACATTGTCTTCCTACAGCGTTTCTACTCCTTCTATTGATACTGAGTTGGATTTAGCTGAGACCGCGCAAAATGGTATCAGACAATTGGAATCTACACTTTCCCTTTCTCCCTCTTTACCCTTATCTACTTCTACCCGACAAACTTGGTTAGTGTTTGCAGCAGCGGTGTTTTTGGTAACAGTGCCAGTATTTATAGAAGCGCCGATTGTGCGATCGCTACCAAGTCTGAGTTTAGCGCTGACAGGATTTTGGGTGTGGCTCAGTTTTGCCTTAATGTCACGTCCCTGCAACTTACGTCTGGGGCGATTTGCTCTTGGGGTTTAGCTGGAGTTGGTTAGCAGGAGCGATTTACTGGGGTTGGTTACGTTGGGAACCTTTATGGCATCTGCCGGTGGAATTTATCGGTTTACCGTTTGCTTGCTGGTGTCTGGCGAAGAATTGGGGCAAGGTAGGTAACTGGTTTTATTTAGGTTCTTTACTCGGTACAGTTTTAACCGACGTATATTTTTATATAGTAGATTTGATGCCCTATTGGCGGCAAATCATGAGAGTAGATGCAGATGTAGTACCGCAAATCTTACAAAATGCTCTCATACAAGTACAAGCACCTTGGGGACAAACTTGGGCGATAATTCTCGCCGTAGTGCTATTAACGGTAGGAATTTTAGCTTTAGGTCGAAATCAAAGACACTGGTATGCCTTTGGTGGAGCAGTTTTAAGCACAATTTTGGTAGACAGCTTATTTTTGTTAGCTGCGATCGCAGCGTGAACAAGGCAAGTGACACCGATCTTCCAATAAGCGTGTGGGCTTCTCTGACTGAAACTTTTCCCAGCCCAATCTACGGCACATCAAAAATGATGCTGTAGATGATTAATTAGTTAAGAAATATTACATAAAAATCGCTCGGCATCAAGTCTTTTTTGGCAAAGTTTTCGCTCTTAAAAATCGTGCAGTTTTGTGTCTGCTTTAAAGGTAGAATCAGCCACTCCGAAAAGATTTCGTCCAGCAGAGAATACTGCTGGAATCGTGGATGTAAGGCTATTGCAGCCATCCAGGCACTCTTTCCACGATGAAAATTTGTGGCGAAAGTATAGTCAAACCCAGTAACGGTAAATATTGTGGATATTAATACGCTGTATATTAGTTTCTGATGACTGCTGTGTTGACTAAGCTATCAGCTTTTGTCCTTTGTCCTTTGTCAGTTGTCCTTTGTCCCTGACCAATGACCAATGACCAATGACTAATGACTAATAACTGTTGTTAGCTTAAAACTTTTATTTCTGTTTGATGGAAAGAGGTAGAAAAATCGTGAAAGGATTGGCGCGTTTATTAACAGTGTTTAGCTTGTTACTTAGTTGCTGGGGATGGTTGGGAACAACTCAGATAGCCCAAGCTGCTAGTTTCAACAGTTTTGCTTTTCCCCAAGTCCCAGTTCTGGCAATTGAGCGGCAAAATAGCGCAGACAGGAAGCTAGCAACGGAATTTGGTAAAAAAATTGATTTGAATAATACCAACGTCCGAGCTTTTCAACAATATCCAGGCCTTTATCCCACCCTTGCGAAGCTGATCATCAAAAATGCTCCCTATCAGAGCGTAGATGATGTATTGAATATTGGAGGATTGAGCGATCGCCAAAAACAAACCCTGCAAGCTAACTTCGATCACTTCACCGTGACAGAACCAGAATCTGCCTTCATCGAGGGAGACGATCGGTTTAACAACGGCATCTACAGATAACTGAATTGCAGTTAATGTAGCAAATAGCAGCCCACTCCTGATTCTAGGGAGTGGCAGATGATATGAGTTATGAGTTAGGAGTTATGAGTTATGAGTTATGAGTTATGAGTTATGAGTTAAAAATTCAAAACTCCTCACTTCTAACTCCTCACTTCTAACTCCTCACTCTTAACTTCTAACTCCTAACTTCTCCATATACCTTGTCTCAGATAGATATTCCCAGCCAATTTGATGTCTTAGTAGTCGGCGCTGGTGCCGCTGGACTATACACAGCGCTATGTCTGCCAGAATCCTTGCGAGTCGGTTTGATTACCAAAGAAACCGTTGCATTATCCGCCAGCGATTGGGCACAAGGTGGCATTGCCGCAGCGATCGCCCCAGAAGATTCTCCCACGCTGCACATTGAAGATACGATCCAGGCGGGTGCAGGTTTATGCGATCGCACCGCTGTCGAATTTCTCGCCGAACATGCCCCTAGCTGTATTCAATCCTTAGTTAACTTGGGGGTAGCTTTTGACCGTCATGGTCAAGCCTTAGCTTTAACTTTGGAAGCCGCCCATTCTCGCCGCCGTGTTCTCCACGCTGCTGACACTACAGGCAGGGAAGTTACTACTACCCTCACCGCTCAAGTATTACGTCGCCAAAATATTCAAGTTATTCAGCAAGCTTTGGCTTTGAGTTTGTGGATTGAAACCGAAACTGGTTGCTGTCAGGGAATTAGCCTGTTTTATCAAGGTAAAATCACCTGGATAAGAGCTGGTGCTGTGGTACTAGCAACCGGTGGCGGCGGTCAGGTATTTGCCCAAACCACTAACCCGGCAGTGAGTACCGGTGATGGGGTAGCGATCGCAGCTAGGGCTGGAGCTATCCTCCGCGATTTAGAATTTGTCCAATTTCACCCGACTGCTCTCACTAAACCTGGTGCCGATCGTTTCTTGATCAGTGAAGCTGTACGCGGTGAAGGGGCACATCTCATCGATAATGAAGGGCGACGTTTTGCCTTTGACTACCATCCTGCGGGTGAACTTGCGCCTAGAGATGTGGTCAGTAGAGCAATTTTCAGCCATTTACAACGTACCGCCCTTGATTTGGCTACTGCTCATGTGTGGTTGGATATGCGCCCCATCCCCGCTGACAAAATTCGTCAGCGCTTTCCCAATATCATCAAAGTTTGTCAGCATTGGGGAGTTGATGTTTTCCACGAACCAATTCCTGTAGCGCCAGCTGCCCATTACTGGATGGGTGGAATTGTTGCGGATCTGATGAATCGCACAAATATCCCTGGTTTGTATGCGGTGGGTGAAACCGCTAGTACTGGTGTACATGGGGCAAATCGCCTTGCCAGTAATTCCCTGTTAGAATGTATTGTGTTTGGGGCCCAGATGGCTAATATTAAGTTAGAAAATATTGGGCTGCTTTCAGAAATACCAGTGCTACCGTTACGGAAATTTAGTCCTGATGCTAGTGAGTGGCACATCCAACAAGTACAGCTAGAAGCACTCAGGGAGAAATTACCGCGTCTAGTGTGGGAAAGTGCTGGTATTTGTCGGGAGCAATCAAGGCTGGAAAGTGCGATCGCGACTATAAAATCTTGGCAGCAAGATTTCGCTGCATTGTCTTTAACTCAATTCTTGCTTGCTTTACGTCCAGCAGAACCCGCTAGTTTTGAACCTACCAGATGTTGAACGGCAATTAGCACTTTGGGCAGAAACCCGCAATTTAATAGATGTAGCTGATTTAATTCTCAAAAGTGCTGCTTTTAGAACCGAAAGCCGAGGCGGACACTTCCGTTTAGATTATCCTCAACCAGACTCAAATTGGCAAGTCCACACACTTATACAAACAAATCATTGGTGGAAATCTCCATTATTGTCTTGAATCAACTACCTTAAACAGCCTGACGGTTTTCGCAACCCTAAGTACAACATCTTGCAATCAGCCGCCAAGTAAAAGATGTGGCGTACAAGATGGTGGTTAACTGAATTGCGCTCTTTTACCACAATCTAAAATCTAAAATTCAAAATTGCCATCAGCGGGTGCCGCTACCATTGTGACTGTCGGGACCACCATAATTTGGTGGAATATATATGTCTTGTAAATTTTGAGAATTGACCTTGCGAGCGATTAGGGCGTTACTGCTAGTAGGACCAAAAGAATTAGCACTTGCAGTACTGAATATACCTGTGCAATCGGCAATTTTTGGGATCAGTAGATAAGCACCTATGCAGAATATCATAAACTTTGCGATTTGGAAGTTACTCTTCATATATTTCGGTAAATTTACTAGCTTTTTTATTTCAAAACGTATTTTTTGGTTACTACCGTATATTTACTGTATTTTTCAGAAAAAGTATTTTAACTTTATGAAATTATTGCTAGTACTGTACAAATCATTGTGGTATTCCCTTGTCGATTAACCTTAATCTGCCGATATTAAATAGTTTTCATACTTAAGTGGTATTTCAAATAGGCGATTTTTACATCAGTCTCAAGTTAGATATGTCAATGATTTACTGCAAGCTTTTTGAGTAATTCATTATTTATTAATAATATCTTAATATTTTTAAGTATAAACACTATGTTCCATAAATCATGAGTTCAAAAAAACATGAAATAACACTTATCTTATTGTATAGTTTATAGATTTAATGAGTAAAGATATGTAAAGATAAAACAACATATTTTATAGAAATAAAAGGATTTTAAAATTTTACTTTGCGTAATAAGCGAATAAGCACTAGTATAAAAATTTTTGTAAAATAAATTACATAGAATTTATTTTGAAAATTCTTTTTGATCGCTAATTATTTTTGGACATAAATTATCAGGTTTAGCGCTCAAGCCAAAAAGCCTTACCAGGTCTAAATTTGACGAAAAATTTACCTCGCAAGATATACGCTATATTTTTTCGAGACAGTGCCTTAGACGTGTCTCTGGTCTAAAGTCATAATTTGAATGTAAAAATTGTAACTATAGTCAAAAAAGCTGGAGGCTTGACTCTTAACTAATTAAGCAAACTCGTAGCGATTTTTACCCAGTCGCTTGGCACGGTACATTGCTGTATCAGCTTGTTTCATCAAAGTTTCGCTATCTTGACTGTTGTATGGATAAACACTAATGCCAATACTCGCAGAGACTCGGATTGTATAGCCATCCAAAACAATTGGCTTGGTAATACTGCTTAAAATTTTTTCAGCGACTTTAGCAGCTATTTGGACGTCAGGTATTGCTCGTAAAATCACAGTAAATTCATCGCCACCCAAACGAGAAACCGTATCACTAGCGCGTAAAGAGTTGCTGAGTCTTCCAGCAATAGTCATTAGCAAGCGATCGCCCCTCTCGTGTCCCAAAGTATCATTGACTTGTTTAAATCCATCTAGATCGATAAACAGCAGTCCCAGCAACAAGTTGTTGTGTTGTGCCCAATGTAAGGACTCGTAAAGTTGTTCGGCAAAAAATTTGCGATTAGATAAACCAGTGAGGGGGTCGTGATACGCTAAATAACGTAAGTGGTCTTCTTTGAGTTTTAATTCATTGTTAGAGCGGGATAGTTCAGCAGCAGTACGCTTGAGCTGTTCTTCCATCAACTTGCGCTGAGTAATATCTCGGATGACACCAACTAAAAAGAAATTGCCGGCTGAGTCTTTGTGAAGCGATCGCTTAGTGGCAATTTGATGAGTCTGGCCATCGGCATTTGTAAATTCTTCTTCATGTTCGTGGGGTTGTTGAGTCCGAAAAACAAGATCGTCTTGTTGTCGAAACACATCAGCTTCATGTTTTGGGAAAAAGTCATAGTCTGACTTTTCAATTAAAAAACTTATTTGGATAACCGATAAATCGACAATACGCCTCATTTAAAACAATCCACTGATGTTGTTCATTTTTTACAAAAATTGGATCGGGGATCGTGTTGATCACGTGATGCAAAAATTCTTTGGAACGTTTCCACTCTTCCTGCATGTGAGCAATATGGCTAGTCATCCAAATAGCTGAAGTGCCAAAGCAAACCAGTGAGGGAATGAGTGGTATCCACCAACCGGACAAGAAAGCAAGGTATGCACTCACGGTCAATACAAAGCAACAAACTACGATCGAGAAGAGACTCCTAGTTGCGTGTCGTATCCGCCATATCGTCACGGCTCCCAGATAAGACCAAACAAAAACCCACAAGTATTCCACCAAGTCAGGCCAAACTTTCAGTAATGGTCTTCCATCAACAGCAGCAGAAATTAACTCACTAATAAAATAAGCCTGCAATTGAATACCAGGTACAGGCTTTGCCGTACCCATAACACTGCTAGAGTAGGGAATAAATACAAAATCTGGGAGACTGGGCGCAGTCGAACCAATAAGTATAATCCGATCTTTGATTAAGTTTGCTTTTACTTTATCTGCCAGTACATCTCTCATCGATACCTGGCGAAAACTACAAAATTCTCCAGACGAACTTTGACATTTAGGTTTGGGAAAATTGCTCAAAATTTGGTAGCCTCTATCATCAGCTCCCACATAAGCACCATCATTAGCCTCAAAACGAGTAAATGCTGCCTTACCCAATTGCAAATACTCAGGGTTACTTTTTGCTTTAGTGGGAGTAATTCCCTTTGACTTTAAATACAATAAAGCCAACTTCAGGGCAAAACTTTCGTGTACTTCGCTTTTAACGTGCCAATACAACAAACTGCGACGTACTTTACCATCAAGATCGTACAGCACGTTATTGAAGCCCACTTGATCCCGATTCAGTCCCAGTGGAGGCGAAACACTAAAGTTTTTGTTGTTGTCATTTGCTAGCAGTTCAATACCAATCAAGTTGGGTGTTGACTGATAAACATTACGTAGTTCTTGATTACCAGGCTCTACTGGTAAATTTCTGTAGATATCTAAGCCAATCGCACGGGGTTTGTGGACATTTAATTTCTGCAACAACTGGGCAATCTTCGCATCTGGAATTGGCCATGAGCCTACTTCGTTTAAATAAGCTTCATCAATCACTACGATCGTAATCCGGTTTTCTGGCGGTTCATTTGGACGTAAGCGAAAAAATTGATCCAAAGCCGCCAACTCCAAAGATTGCAATAATCCAATGGAGTGCAAAAACAGGACGCAGACTGCAACGCTGGCCGCAGTAATCAATTCTCTGTGTCCTCGACTAAGCGATTGTTTCAGTCCAAAGGTTAACTTCACAAAACGCTTGCCTAGCTGCTGATTCATTGCCATTACCTAGTAGGCAGAAATATTCTCTATTTCTTATAGCTATTAACTATCGGACTAAGATAGCTCAAGTAAGAGCTAAATAGAATTTATAAAAATTTTTTCAACTATAAAAATCAATTAAAATATACATTTTTTAAAGTAAATGTACTTAGCCAATTTCCTTGAGCTTAAGTATTTGCAGAGCAAAGCCGCAATAAAATTAGTAATTGGGCATTAGACTTCATGCAGAAGTGGGAATTGGGTTTGGGGAAAAGGGGGAAAGCGGCTCATAAAAACCCTTTTCCCAATAAAGATGAGTCCCTTTCCCCCAAGAGTGCAAAAGTAACTTTTGCAAGAGGGGTCTATTGGATAAGACCTATTATCTGTTACCAAAAACAAAAAAGCCAACTGGAAACAGATTTTACTGTATTCATCCAGCTGACTATGGGGTGTGAACTACTGAATATCAGTGTAGGTACTTTACTTAAAATACTTGAAGTTTTGAGGCCCTGTGTAACCAGAAACTTTCGCTAGTTCCTCTAAGTTTTGGACTCCGCTATAGCTTTTACCATTAACGATCCAAGTGGGGAAACCTTCAATTTTTGCAGCTTTACATACTTCTGGTTGAGCTTTGACTCCATCGGGAGCGCACTCTACTTTAATATCATTATTGATTATTTCCTCAGCTTCTTTACCAAAAAGCAGCTTTTGTTCGTGGCAGTGAGGACACCAGTAAGCAGTGTATTCCTTCGCGCCTACCTTCGCCAGATGGCGTGCTAAGGCTATTTCTGCCTCACCAGAAGTAGTGGTAACTTCCCAACCGAACGCTGGGTTAGGGTTTTCCTTGGGAGTAAAGGTAATTTTTGTGGGTTGTCCAGGAGTTCCAGGTGTAACATCTGATTGATTCACGCCAGCATAAACGCCTAAAGTAGCAATCAACGTTACCATCCCGACAATCAAGGCAGTAAAGAAAATTTGTCCAATATCCTCCCAAGTCCGACCGATAATCGTTAGTATCAAAAGACTCACAGAGAACAAAGCTGAACCGATACAGTAAGGACAAATAGCTTTGATTTGAGATGTCAGCACATACATTAAGTAGCCGCTAAAGACAGACATAGCGATCGCACCTACCAGCAGCAGCCACCACGTCCAATTTTCCAATTGTTTGCGGTTATTGTTTTCCCCGGAGTTGAATACCAAGGGAGCCAAAGCCAATATCACCATACTGGTGTATGCCAAAAACCCAAATAAAGCTAATGGCTGTCCAAAAACCGTTGCCCAAGGACTGGAAAGCACATCATTACAGCCTTTAGCACCAGCCTGTGCCACACAAGCGGCACTGCCTCCGCTTAACTTTTCTATGGTGAGATAACCTGTTGTCAGAGCACCACATCCAGCGATCGCGGCAATCAATGGACGTGACCATTTATGAATCCAAGGAGTAGAACGGCGGCGAATCATAAATATTGTGAAATGGGGATTACTAAAAGTTAGAAGTTAGGAGCGAGGAGTGAGGAGTTAATAATGAAGAGTTAGGAACAATTAATTTAAAACTCATAACTCTTGTACAGACGCGATTAATCGCGTCTCTACTCCTAACTCTCTTTCCCCACTCCCTAAGAATGTAATTTCACTTGTTCTGCTGATTTGCCTTCACCTTTGGAGTTCCAATTGCGACGGGCAGCTTCCACAAATTGGCTGACGCGAATTGGGTCAATTGGTTGCTCTATGCGTCCATGACGTTTTAGGGAACTGGAAACTATTACACCATCTGCTGCTTGCATTAATGTATCAATATTTTCCCAGTTGGCCCCACTGCCGATGAACACTGGTGTGCCATTTGCTGCACCACAAGCTAGTTCCAAATCTTCTAAATTAGGAGGACTACCTGTAGCCCAACCAGATAAAATCACTCCGTCTGCTAAACCCCTTTCAATGGTGTCTTTCACAGCGACTGTGAGATTTGGAGAACTCAAAGGACGGGCGTGTTTCACCAACACATCGGCCAGGATTTTAACATCACAGCCCAACTCCCGTCGATAGCGGAGTAGTTGATGGGCTTCTCCCTCAATTAATCCCTGGTCGGTTGCCATCACCCCTGTGAGGACGTTGACGCGAATAAATTGCGCCTGTACACAACTAGCGATCGCTATTGCACTTTTGGCGTCATTTCGCAAAACATTTAAGCCTATAGGCAAAGTTACCAAATTCTGTATCCGCTGCACCACAATGGTCATGGCACTCACAACCACCGGATCGACTTGGTTTTTGGTAAACGGCGCGTCGAAAAAATTCTCGACAATCAGACCGTCAACTCCTCCACTTGCTAAAGCTGCGGCTTCTTGTTCGGCACGGTCAATCACCGCTTTTAAACTACCTCCCCAACGGGGTGAGGTAGGCAGTGGTAGCAGGTGAACCACGCCAATAATTGGTGAGCGAGTTTTAAATATCTGATATAAGTCCACGTCTTTAATCCGCCTCGCACAGTCCAGAGTCCAGATTTTTTTGATTATTGAACGCCTGTTCAACACCACTCCCCTTCAGGTCGGGAACCTTTATATAAGGGTGGCTTTTCAACGGGGAAAACCCCGCACCTGACTGGCTCCTCTTGACCCTTGACTCTTGACTTTTCATTAACTAGTCAAATGTGTTTTATGATAGTCGGTTTATTGCCTCTTTCCTCAGATGGAAATTGGCGTGTAACCTCCCATAAGATATGTTAAGATAAAACCTGGCTACAAGAGGAGTTTGCCACTCACTAGACGCAAGGCAGCTTTCCGTGGTTTAGGCGTCTTGTCCGCGCCCAGTCGTAGGACTTGCCAATCGCCAGGGTAGCATTACTGCTTTATAGGCGTAGTCGCTTTCGTCGATTTCCCTGAGGGTAGCGACTTCTCACAACAAGCCCTTTGGGCGGCTTCCCGATGGGTAGGTTAACAAGGCACACGCTGTGGTAATGTAAAATACCAATAGGCGAATTGTTAAAAAAGATTACAAGTGTCAAATGTACCCAAAGACACTTCAATTTACCCTGGGGAACAGATTGATAAAAATATCATAACATGACCTCTATTTTTATTATTGATAGGGTCATAAGTCCACGGATAGTTGCTGACAGTGGGAATTTGCCACTGTACTGTTATTAGAAGGATAGCGATCGAAAAAAAGCGAAATGAGCATCAGAATGTTGATTACAAGAAAAAATGAAGATATTTTCCAAATATGGGTTGACAAGCCAACAATTGCCATTTCTCACCTGGGCTGCGAGAAAAATCGAATTGATACAGAACACATGCTGGGAATGCTTGTAGAAGCAGGCTACGGTGTAGATACAAATGAAGAGTTAGCAGATTACGTTATTGTTAATACTTGTAGTTTTATTGAAGCGGCCCGGCAAGAATCTGTCAGAACTTTAGTAGAACTGGCAGAGGCAAATAAAAAGATCGTAATTACTGGCTGTATGGCTCAACACTTCCAAGAACAACTTTTGGAAGAGTTGCCTGAAGCAGTAGCCGTTGTGGGTACAGGCGATTATCACAAAATTGTAAATGTAATTGAGCGTGTTGAACTTGGCGAGCGGGTCAAACAGGTTAGTATAGAGCCAACCTACATTGCCGACGAAACTACACCGCGCTATCGCACGACAACGGAGGGCGTTGCTTACCTCCGGGTTGCCGAAGGTTGTGATTATCGTTGTGCATTTTGTATAATTCCTCATCTTCGAGGAAACCAGCGATCGCGTACTATTGAATCTATCGTCGCCGAAGCGGAGCAATTAGTTAGTCAAGGGGTAAAGGAAATTATTTTAATTTCCCAAATCACTACTAATTACGGTTTGGATATTTACGGTCAGCCAAAATTAGCCGAATTACTTCGCGCTTTGGGGAAAGTAGATATACCGTGGATCAGAATGCACTACGCTTATCCCACGGGACTGACCCCCCAGATGTGATAGCGGCCATCCAAGAAACACCCAACGTCCTGCCTTATCTGGATTTGCCCTTGCAGCATTCTCATCCAGAGATTCTCCGCGCCATGAACCGCCCTTGGCAAGGGCGCGTAAATGATGGGATTATAGATCGCATCAAAACGGCGCTACCAACAGCCGTACTGCGGACAACATTTATTGTTGGTTTCCCAGGAGAAACTGAAAAGCATTTTGAGCATCTACTAGAGTTCGTCGAGCGGCATGAATTCGATCATGTTGGTGTCTTCACCTTTTCCTCTGAGGAAGGAACTCCAGCTTATAAGTTGCCAAATCAGTTGTCCCAAGAGGTGATGGACGATCGCCGATACCAACTGATGGAACTCCAGCAACCGATTTCTCAAAAGAAAAATCAACAGGAAGTAGGCAAAATAGTCGATGTCCTGATTGAGCAAGAAAATCCTGAAAGTGGTGAATTAATCGGTCGTTCAGGTAGATTTTCCCCAGAGGTTGATGGTCTGGTGTATGTCAAAGGCCAGGCAAAGTTAGGAACCATCGTGCCAATAGCGATTCACCACGCTGATACATACGACCTCTATGGTCAAGTAGTCAATAACTAAATTGTCTTTTGTCTTTTGTCCTTTGTCTTTTGTTAAATGACCCTTACAGATTCACCCTTATCCCAAGATCGACACTGCATTAATCGCAGTTTTCATGAGGGTTTACCTGAAATTCGGGGACTCACTCGTGGGCATAGCTTCTCCAAAAGTTGAGCCTTTGCTATCGCCCAAGGCTGACTAACTAGCCAATAACTTAATGAAATGACTAATGACTAATGACTAATGACTATTGTACAGACGCGATTAATCGCGTCTCTACTGACTAAATGACTAATCCAAAAATCCTTACATAAAATTTAGGACGAATTAATGACTCTTTCATTTCAAGAATTAGGCATTTCCCAAGAACGTGTCGAACAACTAGAAAAAATCGGTTTTACCGAACCAACTAACATTCAAGTGCAAGCAATTCCCCAATTGCTAGCCGGTCGTGATGTGGTAGGTCAATCTCAAACTGGAACAGGTAAAACGGCAGCATTTTCACTGCCAATTTTAGAGCGGCTAGATATCAATCAAAGAGCCGTGCAAGCCATAGTTTTAACACCAACTCGTGAATTAGCGATGCAAGTTCACGATGCGATCGCCCAATTCATCGGCAATGAAGGATTGCGGGTGTTAGCAATCTACGGTGGTCAATCAATTGACCGTCAAATGCTGCAACTCAAACGTGGCGTTCACATGGTCGTGGGTACTCCCGGACGGGTGATCGATTTGCTCGATCGCGGCTGTTTAAAGCTCGATCAAGTGAAGTGGTTTGTATTGGATGAAGCTGATGAAATGTTGAGCATGGGCTTTATCGACGATGTAATCAAAATCCTCTCGCAAGCGCCCGTAGAACGCCAAACAGCTTTATTCTCGGCAACAATGCCACCATCGATTCGGATGTTGGTGAACAAGTTCTTGCGATCGCCGGCGACTGTCACCGTTGAGCAACCAAAAGCCGCTCCCAACAAAATTAATCAGGTAGCTTACTTGATTCCTCGCCACTGGACAAAAGCCAAAGCTTTACAGCCGATTCTGGAAATGGAAGATCCAGAAACAGCTTTAATCTTTGTCCGCACCAGACGCACAGCCGCAGAACTCACCAGTCAGTTACAAGCAGCTGGTCACAGTGTTGATGAATACCACGGTGACTTGTCCCAACAAGCGCGGGAACGGTTATTAAGCAGATTCCGTAACCGTCAAGTTCGCTGGGTGGTAGCAACTGACATTGCAGCACGAGGATTAGATGTCGATCAACTATCCCATGTGATCAACTACGACTTACCCGATAGCGTAGAAACTTACGTTCACCGCATTGGTCGTACTGGTCGTGCTGGTAAAGAAGGAACAGCAATTTCTTTAGTACAACCATTTGAGCGGCGTAAACAGCAAACATTTGAACGTCATAATCGCCAAAGTTGGCAATTGCTGTCGATTCCTACACGCGCCCAAATTGAAGCGCGGCACATTCTGAAATTGCAAGAACAGGTACGAGAAGCTTTGATGGGTGAGCGTTTGGCTTCATTCTTGCCAATTGTTAGCGAACTAATTGAAGAATACGATGCTCAAGCGATCGCCGCAGCTGCACTGCAAATTGCTTACGATCAAACTCGTCCCGCTTGGTTGAGTTCAGACGTGGAAATTCCCCAAGAGGAAAGCTCAACTCCCAAACCAAGACTCAGTAAGCGTCGTGAATCTTCTAGCGATCGTCCCCGTGCTGCGTGGAAATCAGATAGCAGCAATGGTGAAGAAAGACATTCTTCTCCCAAGCCCAAACTACGGACAAGTGGACAGGATTCTTCTGCATCTCCTAGTAAAAAGATAAGTTCACCCACAGCTAGAGAATCAGCTTCTTAGTCAACAGTTCAAAGTTAATCAATTTTGGATTTTAGATTTGAGGTTTTTTCTTCAATCCAAAATCCAAATATAAAATTGGAGAGTTGAGAGTTAGGAGTCACGATTTTGACTTTGGCTCTTGACTTTTTGGCTTTTTGGGTAATTTTTTTTACCAGTTTGTAGGAAGATAAATTAAAGATGCATTCTTCGCGGTCTTATGTTCACTATTCCAGACTTAGAGCAACTACAAGCAGAGCATCCAGAATGGCAGATGGAGTTGGTAGACGGAAATATACTTCTTATGGGGCCATCAGATTATGAGTCAGAGGAAATAGGTGCTGAGTTAGTTAGATTACTGGGTAATTGGGTACGCCCACAGAAGCTAGGACGGGTAACTGGTTCAAGCGCTGGTTTTATTTTGCCTACATTAGAAACTGAAAACGGCAAAGAAGCTGATAACGAAAAACGAAATCTCCGCGCTCCTGATGTATCTTTTGTTCGTGCTGATAGACTGAAAAAAAGCAAGCGCGATTTTGTGGAACTAGTGCCTGACTTGATGGTAGAGATAAAATCTAAGTCAGACCGAATCAAACCATTGGTAGAAAAAATTCAGTTATTCCTACAACTTGGATGTACAGTTGGTATCCTGATCGATCCTGACAAATTGACACTCACAGTTTATCGACTCAACCAAGAACCAATAATTTTGCAAGACAACGACAAACTAACACTACCAGACTTATTACCAGGTTGGGAGCTAGTAGTGTCAGAAATTTGGCCTCCTGTGTTTGAGTAGAGACGTTGCAATGCAACGTCTCTACAGCCAAGGACGACTAACTTGTTCTAATTCTCCAATTTCATCGTCGTTCAATTTCCAGCCTAAAGCACCAGCATTCTGACGTACCTGTTCGGCTGTTTTCACCCCAGCAATGGGAATAACATTCCCCTGAGCAATTAACCAGTTGAGAGCAACTTGGGCAGGAGTGCGATCGTATTTTTCTCCGAAATTGCGTAGCAAAGATATAACTGGCGCAATTTTTTGCAGACCTTCTTTCTTAAATCGCGGGTCTATTTTTCTTGCACCAGTGGGGGTTTCAGTACTATCAATACTGTACTTGCCTGTAAGTAATCCCTGAGCTAAAGGACTATAAGCCAAAATAGTTACACCCAACTCACGCGCAGTTGCGATAATACCTTTGCTTTCAACTTGGCGACTGAGTAAAGAATAGCGTACTTGGTTCACAGCCAAAGGCACTCCACGAGCCGCCAATATTTGATGCGCGTCTCGCATTTGCTCTGCTGAGTAATTACTCACGCCAACTGTAGCAATTCTGCCTCGCTTCACTTCATCCGCTAAGGCATTCATCAAGGTTTCTTGACTTAAAAAGAAGGCAAAAGGCCAATGCACTTGATACAGGGCGATTCGCTCAAGTTGTAACCGTTTGAGGCTAGCTGTTAAAGCATCCGAGACGGATTGGGCTGTAAATCGCCACGGTAAGGGGCCAAATTTTGTAGCGATTTGCACAGGTTGTTGTGTCTGTTGGAGAAATTGTCCCAAAAATTTCTCTGATAGTCCCATTCCGTAGACTTCAGCAGTATCAAAGAAGGTAATACCAGCTTTTAAGGCTGCGGTAAAGGCTTCTTGTAACTGTTCTGGGCCGTAGGCACTGCCATAATTCCAAAATAGTTTATCACCCCAAGCCCAAGTGCCGATGCACAAGGGTGTAACAACTGGGCCATTTTGCCCCAATGTGATGTTTTCCACGGTTGCAAAATTTAGTTTATTTACATTTCTTTACTTTTATAGTGTATCGTCATAGACAAGATTAGGTGCGATCGCTACTGCTTGGTTGCAAATCTTGTGGTGTGTAGACGTAGCCCGTCGTAGACATCGCAGTTTGCATAAAGATTTACAAATTACACCTGACAATATATTTATTCTCATAATTAAGGGAGGCTCATAACCTCCCTTTAATAATAGTTGAGTGTATTTACTTGTATTTATGAATTAGATGATTTATCCTGCTTGGCTTTTTTGATTAATTCCATGTAGACATTAATCTCACTAATTTCTACATCATGCTCAACCCTGGTTACTTTCCATCTTTCCTTTTTTAGGTAAACTTCCTCTCCTACTCTGGGAGTAAATTGGAGATCATAAAACTTTTTGAGAAAATCTTTTTGATTTTCTTCCCATAATATTACTTTGACTACTTCTTTGCTCATTGCTTATGCCTTTTTGGTTACTAGATGAAGCTAAGTATTTTGAGGACATATACACGGCAAGTTTATCTTACTAATTCAATTGAATAGCGTAGTTAAAACCACATTTTAATATTGATATTTTTATGTGGCTTGCTTGGGTCCGATAAAGTTACAGCGCAATACCATAGTCTCAGAACTTCATTAATTGCCAGTTGTTGAAGCCTGTCCTGTAGAATAACCCTGAATAGTTGATGCAGTATCTTCGTAGCGCGATCGTCACCACTTCCCGGAACTAGCTAGAAATTAAACATAAAACATATAGCTTATCAGGACTGGCACAGGTTATAATCAAGGATTTGGCACGTAATTTATGATTCAATGTTATAAAACCTCAAAAATTGGGAAAGCTATGTAATAAGAGTGTTGCAGCAGTTCATGAAACTATTCTGATGTCAGGATACCCGTTTGTTAATAGCTGTTATTTTTTATGGTTGGGGAACACTTGCTTTTTTAGAGATGGGAGCTAATTTATGGATGTCTATGATGGAAAAGGTAACAGCCGTAAGTTAGGAGAAAAAGTTGGTGGAGGAGGTCAGGGAAATGTTTATTTAGTTGGTTCTGAACCAAATAAAGTTGTCAAGATATTTCATCCAGACAAGTTAAAAGAAAGAGGCACAGAATTTCGAGAAAAAATAGAATTACAAAAAAGTATGACAGAATTAGCCGAACACTCCAATATTGCTTGGCCTAGAATTTTAGTTTTTGATCAAAATGCTCACTATATTGGATATGCAATGAAGAGGGTTGAAGGCATACCTTTGACAAAATTAGCACATCCAATGTTATATGAAAAATCCTTTCCGAATTTAGACCGAATCAATATAGTAAAAATGCTTTTGATATTATTAGATATTGTAGAGGAATTACATAAACATCAGGTTTATATTGGTGATATAAATTTAGGAAATATTATTTGCGATCCGCAGACATTTCAGCCTTATTTAATCGATGCTGATAGCTATCAAGTTAGAAAAGATAATAAGATTTATCGCTGTCCTGTTGGAAGACCTGAAATGACTCCGGTAGAACATCATGGCAAGGATTTTCAATATATAACGAGAACAATTGAAAGCGATCTTTTTTCCCTGGCAATTCTTATGTTTCAGTGTTTGATGCTTGGCCGACATCCTTATGACAATATTGGTGGTGGAAATCCCGTAGAAAATTTAAAGAATGCTAGTTTTCCCTATGGAGAGGGAGGGGCAAGACCCGGATATGAAGGAGCGATTCCAAAAGGGAACTGGTACAACATTTGGAGTCATTTGACATATAACGTCAAGAGTCTATTTATTCAAACACTAAAGAATGGTGTTAATCAGCCATCTGAACGTGCATCTATTGCAGACTGGAAAGATGCTTTAGAAAAATACTTTCATGCAATGCAAAGAGGATATAATGCCAAAGAAATGAAGCCTAAAGAGCCAAAACAGAGTCAAAGTTCCTAAATTTTACTATTAAAAATTGGAGATAATTCAATGCCTACTAATTATTATGACGATCTAATTGACAATCCAACTTCACGCTGCCCATGTATGTTAGTTCTAGACATTAGTGTGAGTATGCGTGGAGAACCAATCAACGAGTTAAATCAGGGAGTTAATCAGTTTATTCAAGCTGTTCTTGAAGATGATTTTGCATGTTATGCCGTTGATGTAGGTATAATTACTTTTGGCGGAACAGCACAAGAAATTGTCCCAATTCAATCTATCCAGAAAGTAGAAGTGCCTACCCTAACTCCTACTGGAAATACGCC
Source organism: Nostoc sp. DSM 114160 (assembly GCF_053470305.1). Taxonomy (NCBI): domain Bacteria; kingdom Bacillati; phylum Cyanobacteriota; class Cyanophyceae; order Nostocales; family Nostocaceae; genus Nostoc; species Nostoc sp. DSM 114160. Next base: position 2,069,359 of record NZ_JBPFGO010000001.1, read on the forward strand.
TATGGGTGAAGCTATAAATAAAGCAATTCAGGTTCTAGAAAAACGCAAACAAGAATATAAAAAGTCTGGAGTTTCTTACTATCAGCCTTGGTTAGTACTAATGACTGATGGTGAACCAACTGATAACTATCAGGTTGCAGCAACGAAGCTGCGTAAGCTAGCTGAGACGAATAAAATGCTTGTAATTGCAGTTGGTATTGGTGAGCGTTGCAATCTTAGTAAACTTGCTGAATTTTGTTCATCTGACAACCCACCCAAACAACTTACAGGTCTAAAGTTTGAAGAATTTTTTAAATGGCTTTCTCAAAGTGTGGGGGAAGTAATTACCAAATCTACTCCAGGAGTGAGTTTTCACGCAACGCAATCAACTGATGACTGGGAAAGCTTTTAAGTATGCTATTTGAATTTATCAACAGATTGTTTCAGAATCTAAAGACTTGCTTGACTAGGTTATTTTCTCAGAGTTTTCAGAATGTTGATGAGGAGAATTTAGTTAATGGAGATGAGTTAATGGCAGTAGAGCAAAAGATACTATTTAGAGAAACAGAATATAATGACTTTATAAATAGATTTCCCGGAGTTCGTCAGCACATAATAACAAATACGACAGTAGATGGTGTTACTACCTACTACTTAGAAAGTATGAAGCGTTTGAAGGAAATTCAAAAAAAAGAGGGTAAGGAGGTCATACCAGATGAGTGTATAAAATATGCTAAAGATATAAAAAATACAGGTTCTGGCACTGGTAGAAAAAAATCTACCAAAAAAACGTCATCTCCAACTAAATCTTTATCGGCTGAAGCATCTATCTTGCCTGAGCAAGAAGATACTGAACTTATAAATTCTCCTGATTTAAGCACTGAACATTCAGATCCTCAAGGAGTCAGTGAGCAAACAGAGAAAACTATTACACAGGAATACGTTAAGCTTGAAAAAGCTACTTCAGAAACATCTGAACCTGCAAGCATTACGCAAGCATTAGCTAGTTCAGAAGAGTTTATAGATATTCAAGAGAATTTGACAACTTGGAAGAAATGGCGAAGGGTCTTTGATGCTGTTGTTGGAAGTTCGCATTTACGGGTCGATCCTCCTATCCCCTGCCAAGATTCAGCATTATCTGTATTGATTCCAAGACCTGCTATTTTTGTCGCAGATGGTGCTGGAAGCGCAAGATTGTCTCATTTTGGCTCCAGTGCTGTAGTTAGATACTTAAATCGTTTTACAGCATCTATAGAAGATATTAACCAAGAAATATTAGATAAAGATCGACAAGAAGACAGAGAGATTGAAAAAAAATATGCTTATCGTGTTATAAAATATGCCATTGAAATCCTTAAGGAGTTGTCAGAGGAGAGACAAGAATCATTTGATTTGTTTAGATGTACATTGTTAATAACAATAATTGGTATAAATAAATTATTCTGGCTGAAAGTTGGTGATGGTTTTATAGTCGTTGAAAAAGGAGAAAATCTGGAATTGCTTGGGTCTTTAGGTAAAGGTGATTTTGCAAATCAAACTACTTTTTTGACTGAACATCTGACCGATAAGGATATTCACTATGGCTTTATTGATGTTCAGAATGTTACAGGGATAGCTGCTTTTACAGATGGTGCTGGGGAAAAGCTTGTTAGTAACGATGGGTTAAAAATATCAGGAGCTTTGAGTAAATTTTTTCAGGGTATCCGTACTAGGGAGTTTACCCAAACTGATCTCAATCAATTTTTGAGTAATAAAGAGATTTGGCAAAGAACAACTGGTGATGATAAGGGTATTGCGATTTTGTCATCTTTGCTGTAACTCGAAACCCAAAAGTACTATCTATAATTATGCTTCAGGTTTTAGGGCGTTTTTAGGGAAAGTATAGAGGAGCTAGAGTCCCTTGCTACCAAGTCCCAACTCCGATGAAGTCATGAGCATCTTAATCTGTCACATTTTGGTGCGATCGCTCTGAAAACCATAAAAGGACAATTGAGGATTCTTATTAAACTCTCCTCATTTTGCCAAAATATGACAACAGACATAGAATGCCCATTCTATGTATTTTGCTGTGCGGCAAGCTGAACATCTTCTATATCAACATTGAGGTGTTGAGCAATCTGCTCCATACTCATCCCTGTTTTTAGTAACAGAGGGACGGTAAGTTTCAACATTTCAGTTTTCCGTTCTTCTCGACCTTCTTTTCGACCTTCTTCTCGACCCTCGGCTTTCGCTTCTTGATAAACTCTTGTTTGCTCCAAAGTCAATCCCAGCATAGCTTTAACTTACTCATTCTATGTGGTTTACTGTGCAGCGATCTGGACAGCTTCTATATCAACATTGAGATGTTGAGCAATCTGTTCCACACTCATCCCTGTTTTTAGTAACAGAGGGACGGTAAGTTTCAACATTTCAGCTTCCCGTTCTTCTCGACCTTCTTCTCGACCTTCTTCTCGACCCTCTTCTCGACCCTCGGCTTTCGCTTCCTGATAAACCCTTGTTTGCTCCAAAGTCAATCCCAGCATAGCTTCAACTTCCTCTCTACTCAAGGTCGAAAACTTATAAACGGCGATTGTAGTGATGATGTCTAGTATTTCGTTTTGCGGCAGTGTGTCCGTTTCCTCTAATTTTACCCGCTCAATTAATTGCTTTGCTTGCTCTGCCATCACTTCATCCGATGCTAGAGTCAACTGCATCAAGTTGATACCTATTGGCTGCTGATTAGTCGCGCCTAACTCATCTAAATAGATTCGCTGCACTTGGTCGCTGTTGAGAAATATTCGATGAGTTCTTTGATCGCTTGGTTCCAAAGAGCGTGATGAAAAAATTACCACACAGAACCAGTCATCGTACTGAAAACGATTCCGGTTCAGGTACATCAGCGACTCGGTAAAGAACCGATGGTAAAGAGCTTCATCTCTTTGGAATTGAACCTCAGCAAAAAAGATAACTCTGGATGTTGCATCCTCTGGAGGTAAAAAAACACCATCGATGCGGAAAGCCGTTTCTTTGACTTCAAGTGATTCAAATCGATAGTTTTGTGCTTGAGGAGGAGGGACATCAATCAGTTCAAAGAGTAACCCAGGAAAGCGCTTAAAAATTTGATAGTAAATGGAGTCTCGTTTCACTATTTCATCCTAAAATTCTCTTATTATCCGTAGGCGTAGCCCGTCTTAGACATCGCACATTACGACCAAGCACTAAAAATCAATCCTAACTTGGCTGAAGCCTACGCTAATCGAGGTGTATAATCGCTTGCCAAATCGCAACTTCAACTTTTCGTTCGCTGATTTGGAGTGGGTAGGGTTTATCTTTATTTAAAGAGAGAGATTAAATCCTATAAAGTATACGAAAAAGTAGCTATGGCAAGCGGTGAAGTATTTGATACCAAAACAAAATCCCTATCTGTGCCAAGGGTAAACCTGCTGACTATGTTCCGGCTGGGTTTATTTCAAATGGGGTTGAGCATGATGTCCATTTTGACTCTGGGGGTACTCAACAGAGTCATGATTCAAGAAATAGCAATTCCGGCTACGCTAGTCTCAGTGGTTCTAGCACTGCCTTTATTTGTTGCTCCTTCCCGTGTGTGGTTTGGCCAGATTTCCGATGCCAAGCCGTTATGGGGAAACCACCGCACAGCTTATGTTTGGGTGGGCGCGGCAATATTTGCGATCGCAGCATTTTTAGCTGTACAAGTAATGTGGCAGATGAATCTTGCTGGAAATAGTGCAGGTGCTTGGGTATGGACAACCCAAACAATCGGCTGGACAGCTCTTTTGGCTTTAGTTTTCGCTGTATACGGTCTAGGAATTTGTGCTAGCGGTACTGCCTTTGCTGCTTTGTTGGTGGATATATCTGAAGAAGATAACCGTTCTAAAGTAGTCGGTGTGGTTTGGTCGATGCTAATGGTGGGGATTATTGTTGGCGCAATTATTAGTGCTAGTTTGCTCAAGCAGTTAACGCCAGAAGCAACTGTAGAAACCTTGCAGCCAGTAATCAACAGATTGTTTTTGATTGTCCCAGCAATTGTATTTGGTTTAGCGATCGCCGCCACATTCGGCGTAGAAAAAAAATACTCTCAATACTCAACCCGTTCCACACTGGTGAACCGAGAAGATAGCATTACTCTAGGCAACGCTTGGAAAATCTTGACAGCTAGCCCACAAACAGGTATATTCTTCACCTTTTTATTGGTGATGACTATCAGTTTGTTTATGCAAGACCCGATTTTGGAACCTTATGCGGGTCAAGTGTTTAAAATGCCCCTAGCGGAAAGTACCAAATTAAATATTTTTTATGGAACAGGGTCTATTGATTGCTTACGGCGTTACGGGCTTTTATATTATCCCGCGTTTGGGTAAACGCAGAACTGCACGTTTTGGCTGTATGTTAGTAGCATTCTGTGCAATATTGCTAGGTATCTCAGGATTCACAGCTAATGCAGCAGTTCTTAAACTAAGTTTGATCTTGTTCGGTTTAGCCACAGGTTTCTTAACTACAGCCGCAATTAGCTTGATGTTGGATCTGACAGCAGCAGAAGCCGCAGGTACGTTTATTGGGGCATGGGGATTAGCGCAGTCCATCTCTAGAGGAATCGCCGTGGTAATAGGAGGTACAGTTTTGGATATTGGACGCAAGCTGTTACCTAGTGCAGAGTTAGCTTATGGACTGGTATTCGTTCTAGAAGCCGTGGGAATGGTGCTGTCGATTTGGTTTCTGAATCGGGTGAACATCACAGAATTTCAAACAAGTACCAAGCAAGCGATCGCTTCAGTTTTAGAAAGCGATTTAGACTAAACTGTATAGGGCATGGGGCATGGGGCATGGGGCATGGGGCATGGGGCATGGGGCATTGGGCATGGGACAAATGACCAATATTTCGGCTTCTCTACGAGACGCTATGCGTTAGCGGAGCTTTCCATGAGAGCGATACGCTCAGTACAAGTGACAAATGACAAATGACAAATGACAAATGACAATTAACCAATGAATGATTTTTGGACAACAATTCTTGATTTTGCCCAAACCACCACTACCAGAGTGGGCAAACAGCTAATGCAAGATTTTGGGCAAGTACAGGCTGACCAAAAAGCTGATGGTAGCCTGGTGACGCAAGCCGATAAATGGGCAGATCGGGAAATTCGGGATGCGATCGCTTCTAGTTTCTTTGGCTACGGCATTTTGAGCGAAGAGAGCGATCGCTCATTTCCCGATACTGAGTGGTGCTGGGTAATTGACCCTCTAGACGGTACAACCAACTTTACACGCGGTATTCCTATCTGGACAATATCTCTGGGTTTACTGTATCGAGGTACACCCATTTTTGGTTATATTTACGCACCAACCTTGAATCAAGCTTTTCATGGTTTCTGGTCAGGTTCATCTGGTTTAGCAACTCCAACAGGAGCATTTCTCAACCACCATCCCATCCACATTAGTATAGATAGTCCTAGCAACAATCACTTTTTTAACCTTTGTTCCCGCAGCACCGCAGTTATCAAAAACGGCTTTCCCTGCAAAATTCGGATGTTGGGTGTAGCTAGCTATAACTTTTTGACAGTTGCTACTGGGGCTACTCTCGGTGGGATTGAGGCGACACCAAAAGTTTGGGACTTAGCGGGGGCTTGGGTAATTGTCCAAGCTGCTGGTGGAGTTTGGGCTTCGCTGAAGTCAGAGCCGTTTCCATTGTTACCGGGAGAAGATTATAGCGATCGCTCTTTTCCCACCCTTGTGGTTAGTCGTCCCGAATTAATTCCGGTATTTCAACCTTTTCTCGAAGCCGTAAAAATTTAATTTGCATTAATTTGCAGCTCGTTAAACTGGAAACAGCGATCTTGTTAACCAGCCTAGTGGAAAATAGCATAACCGATATTAAACTTCACAAAACCCTAGTTAAACAAAGAATTGAGTATAAATAAAGCTGGTAATAATCCCGATTTCAGCGCCAGACCAGTGTAGTTATTAATTCAAGTAGTGTTGTGGCTTTCATCACACTGGTTAATTTAGTATAAAAATTTTATGTTGTCTAATCTAGATTTAATTCGAGAGTTTGTAGAAAACTCTATTCAGAAAAAAGACGTTTTGTTGGCAAATCCTGTTTTGACAGCGCAAACAGTATATAAAATCAACCAACTGACAGCAAAATCTGAAGGCGTAATTGCCACTGCTCAACTATCTAACACCCGATCTGAATTCTCGATTTCTCCAAAATCAACCCAGTGGGAATTGATAAATCAGGCATTAGCAGAATATAGTTATATCCTGAAAGGAGAAGTAGATAGTCGGGGTTTCTATCAGTATCAATACTGCGAAGTTCCCAAAGGCTATCAGATGAATTGTACTAAATGTGTAATTCTATGGCGAGCCTGGTGGAAATATTGCAAGCATAGTTCAAGACTAGGGATTTCGTTAGAACTTCTGATTAGAACGCGAGATTCATGGTACCCAATTAGAGATTTAATTATCAGTGACGGACATCTCTATATCAAAACCTTGGGAAGTGAGATTGCACTTGGCTCAGACGATTTAGTTACTTGGTTAAGCAAAGTTGATGTAACCAAAATTAAAGAAATACCTTCTACAGAGACATAGGTGTGGGTATGGGGTTACGGATGTATGCCCCTATATTGGCAAACATTTTTCAAAGTGATATTGACAACATAATTAGGCAAAGGACGTGAAGAGAAATGAAAGGACTTTGGCTCGAAAATAAGCAGTTGCAATTACGCACAGATATTCCGGTTCCTGAGCCGCCACAGGGAGAAGCCTTAGTACGCGTCTTGCGTGCAGGTATTTGTAACACCGATCTGGAACTACTTAGAGGCTACTATCCCTACACTGGGATTTTAGGGCATGAATTTGTCGGCATTGTCGAACAAGGGCCAGAACACTTAGTTAACCAACGCGTAGTTGGAGAAATCAATGCTGTATGTGGGCATTGTCGGTTTTGTCGTAGCGGACAACCAACTCATTGCGAAAATCGTACAGTTTTGGGTATTGTCAACCGCAACGGTGCCTTTAGTGAATATCTTTGTTTGCCGGTGGAAAACCTGCATTTAGTACCCGATAATGTGCCAACAGAAGTAGCAACTTTTACTGAACCTGTAGCAGCAGCTTTGGAAATTCAGCAGCAAGTGCCATTGCATCCAAACCATCGGGTGCTAGTAGTTGGAGATGGCAAACTAGGGCAATTAGTAGCTCAGACACTAGCTCTAACTGGCTGTGAACTCGTAGCTGTGGGGCGTCATCGAGAAAAACTGGCTAACTTAGAAGCACGGGGAATAAAAACGAGTCTAGCTGATGATATTACAGATGGATATTTCGATATCTCAGTAGAATGCACAGGCAATCCAGAAGGATTTGCGATCGCCCGCCGCGCCCTCCGTCCCCGTGGTACGCTTGTACTCAAAAGTACTTATGCTGGCAACCTTAGCCTAGATGTTTCTTCCTTAGTAGTAGATGAAATTACCCTCATCGGCTCCCGTTGTGGCCCCTTTACACCAGCCCTCCAGCTGCTAGCCACAGGACAAGTTGACGTACAACCCCTGATTCACGCCACCTATCCTCTTATTGAAGGGCTTGCAGCTTTTGAACGCGCTCAGAGTCGGGGTGTTTTAAAGATATTGTTAGAAATTGGGCAATAGTTAGGAGTTAGAAGTTAGGGGTTAGGAGTTAGGAGTTATTCTCTCTCATCGCCTTAATAGAGATAAGGATTTGTTTTCGGTTGATAGTCCAAACAATTGATTGCTTCTTCTGTATTGGCAATAGATGGGCGTACAGTACATTTAAGACGGTAATTGTCGGTAAAGAATTGGCAACCAGTACAGGGGATTTGATGCATTTGCTTGGCTGTAGCCACGCTATCTCGCGCCGCCGTCCACAGACTCAAAACAACGAGAACAGTTACAGTCCAAGCAACGACAAAACAAATCGGGACTAACAAAGGTTGAATCCCATGAATGAGAAAAGATATCAGTTCTAACACAGCATTTCCTGATATAAATTAGCAGCTAGAAGTATATTAACTCCTAACTCCTAATTCATAACTCTACTGTGAAGTATATTAAATACCAGCATGACCCAGCGCTAAACCTGTTACCAGCATTCCCAAAACAAGAAACGGTTGAGCGCTGGCTTGGTACTTAACATCGTTCTTTACAGGGTCGCGCAGGAAATACATATCCTGCAAGGTGATTTGCGGAATGATTAACAGTACTAGTATTGCTGCATACAAATTTTCGTGGATGCTAACGAGATAAGCTGCAATCAATCCTTGAAATATATCAATTGTCGCTACACAAATCCATGCCGCAGTGGTGATGCCAAACATTACGGGTAGTGAATTTAATCCTAGCTGGCGATCGCCTTCTACACTCTTGAAGTCATTGACAATGGCAATACCCAATCCAGCCAAGCTGTAGAACATTGTCAAGATCACAATTGTGGAATTGAGTTCGCCAAATAAAGCGTGTCCTGTAGACCAAGGTAGAGTAATGTAGCTTGCACCCAAGGCGTAGCTACCTAACCAGCCGTTTTGCTTGAGTTTCAGGGGAGGCGCAGAATAAATATAAGCGATGAAAGAACCGATAATCGCGATCGCTGTAATTGTCGGGAATTCATGACCAGACCACACATCGAGCGCAAATGCCAAACCATAGCCAGCAATCAGTAATACCCAAATCTGAATAATTACCTGGGGTAAGGGAATTGCTCCAGAGGGAATCGGGCGATAAGGTTCATTGATGGCATCGATTTCGCGATCGTAGTAATCATTAAGGATTTGGGTGTAACCTGTCATCAATGGCCCAGCCAATAACATACAGGCTGCTACCTTTAACACATTTTCCAGCGTCCAAGTATAGTTACCAGAAGAAGCCGCACCACAGACTACACCCCAAATTAGGGGAATCCAGGTGATGGGCTTCATGAGCTGTAAACGAATTTTCCAAATCGAAGTTTCCCCAGACGCTGCACCTTTCATCCCCAACATCTGCCTAGTTTTCGCACTGCGATCGGCAGATGTGAGCGCTTGCTCATTGAAATTATTTGCCACTGAGTCTATTGCTTCAGATGGGTTAGGGGTCTGGGGGAATGGGAGTTGATTCTGACATAAGGTTTATTAATGAGTTAGAAGTTAGAAGTTATGAATTGCTAGTTAGGAGTTAGAAGTTATAAATTATTATTCTTAGAGCTAATTTGTAAACTCAAGTAAAGTACTTGTCTTGCAAGGATTTCAGGAATTTGAGTCAAAAAAATACTTATTCGCTGAAACTCAGACCTAGTAACGAGTTGAGTATCCTTCAGATTTTCTTTACGAATCAGCTCTTATTTCTAACTCCTCATTCTTAACTCCTAACTTTGTTCCTAACTTAAAACGAAATTATCAAATAATGATTCTGAAACTTTGCTCCAGCAACCGGTCTGCCACTCAGGGCTGGGGGTAAGGGAATATTGCGTCGTTGATCTCCTGCTTCTACAGTCACTTCTGGCCCATATTGGGTGAGCTTGACTTGCTTTTTGTCAAATCCTGGCAAGAATAAGCGTACTTGACGATTGTGGATGTCTATTTCAATAGGTTTGGGAGCCTGTAAAGCTTGTGCTTCAAAGTTGGGTAGAGCCTCTATCAGTGGTTGCCAGTCACCCGTGGGCGAGTCGGGAACAACGCTCACAGGTAAGGGTATAAATTCCTCTGACAGATTGACGTTTGTCTTAGGAGACACAAGCAGAACACCACCGACAGTTAAACCAATTTGTTGAGCGCTACCCCATAAATAACGAGCATTTGCTACCTCAATCGGATCTCCTGTAGTCACTAAGAAAGCAGCTAGACGCTTGGGATCGGCCAGAGCGGCTCTCCCCTTTTCTAAGAAATTATTGACTTGGTTAGTGGGCCCTGCAAAGTTATCGGCTGTCCAGTTAATATTGAAAAAACTGCTAATCAGCGGTTGAATTAAGGGCGATTCAGTAATCGTCTTCCCCAAATCGGAGTTGACAAATAATTGCCGAAATCGCCGGACATACCAACTCAGAGATTCTGGCAAACCCAACGTTCGCAGCGTTAAAGAGTCGCCCGTGCCATCGTAGACAATCGCATCATATTTGCCACTAGCATCATATTCGCGAATAGCGTTCAGTGCTAGGGCGTTGTCCATCCCCGGCAAGACTACCAGTTCTTGACCAAAAACGTCTTTGAAGATGGGCGTGCGGAGATATTGCGCCTCAAGTTTCTTCACTTCGTCCCAGTTACGCTCAAGCAGTACAGATGCTTGAAACTGTACCGCCTGTAATTTGGGAGAAATTTCTTGAGGTTCGGCAGCAATGGGAGTACCCAACAGGATTGACAATGTTGGTTCTGCTTGTCCTGCTAGAAGTACGCGCTTGCCTTGACTTGCCAATAATTTGGCGGCGGCGATCGCAATTTTGGTACGAGCGGTGCCGCCTTTGCCCAAAAATGTCAATATTAGAGCCATTAGTTGATTCCTATTTTCACCGCCGATCTTTTCAACTCCAACTTAGCACTCAACATAGACTCTCAACCTGTGCTTTCAACTTCAGAGTCAAAGAAAAACCCGGATCTGAGTTTTTTACTACTACACAGGTTTGATTTCATCTTCAAAAAACCAAGTGGAAGTATTGTCTTCAAACAGCACCACTACACCGATTCCACGACCATCAGTGACTTTGTAGCCTTGGATGATACCCACTTGTCCGAGTTTTTTTACAACTGGGGCAGAAACGCGATCGCGTAAACGAAAGACTTTAACCTTTTGTCCGATTTCCATGCCTGATTACAATTCAGATAAACCAAGTCTCAGTGTAGCGGAATCCGTGACTCTGCTCTCACAAATTCAGGGGAGATGAGGGAGTGAGGGAGAGAATCGTAACTCCTAACTTCTGACCTAAGAATTTAAAATTAACAACAGATGCGATCGCAAGGATTAGTGGTAGTGGAACATTTGCGATCGTTAGAGGTTCATCCAGATAACTTGAGTTCAGCAACCAAGGTAGTAGTTATGTATCAAACAGATCCACCTCGTCCGCCACAAGAAACAATGCCTACGATGTATGATTTACCCAGTGAATTAGTAGGGGAATCAGGTTTGCCAGATGAATTTCACCGGATTCAGGCAGATTTGCTCAGTGAAACTTGTCAGCCTCTTGCTTATCCATCTGAGGAAATTTTACTTGTCAGCGACTTAAATCTTTACTACGATCCTCGCCATCCTTTGTGGTACAAGCGTCCTGATTGGTACATGGTTTTAGGATTACCTAGTGCTAGCCAACAGCAAGACCTGCGTTTAAGTTACGTTATTTGGCAAGAAGGAATCGATCCATTTTTAGTAGTTGAATTACTTTCACCTGGTACAGAACAAGAAGACTTAGGAAAAACACTTCGGGAAGTAAACCGACCCCCCCAACGAAGTGGGAAGTATATGAACAGATTTTACGGGTTCCCTACTACGTTATCTACGATCGCTATGAAAATAATTTACGTGCCTTTAAGCTCAATGGCACTCGTTACGAAGCAATATCTTTACCAGAGAACCGCTTATGGTTAGAAGAGTTAGAGCTAGGATTAGGTCTTTGGCAAGGTAGTTATCAGCAGACAACAGGTTTGTGGCTGCGTTGGTATAATTCTGCGGGTTGGATGCCGACTCGAAAAGAACAAGCTGAACAGGAACGCCAACGGGCTGAAAAGGAACGCCAACGGGCTGAACAGGAACGCCAACGGGCTGAACAGGAACATCAACGGGCTGAACAGGAACGCCAACGGGCTGAACAGGAACATCAACGGGCTGAACAGGAACGCCAACGGGCTGAACAGGAACATCAACGGGCTGAACAGGAACATCAACGGGCTGAGCGATTAGCAGAGTATTTGCGATCGCAAGGAATCGATCCAGATACCTTGAGTTAAGCAAAAACTCGCATCTTTAACAAAGAATGAGCCTGACAAACAGACGTTATATTTGTGGTAAAAATACAATTGACTATATTTTATTTATTGTATAATCGCCAAGATAATTTGGATACAATTTTCTTGTGATGATATATTTTAAAAGCACTGAAGAGATTTCCAACAAATAAATTATCCAATATGAGGTGGGCATCCTGCCCACGGCTAGCTAAAGGTGGGTGAGACACGCATCTCACAAGAAGTTGTTGGATATTTTTTATGTGTCCCTGTAAAAGGAACTTTCATAAATATAATAGGCTTCAGTGAGAGTAATTAGGTGAGCGGATAGTGAATAGTAAGCGAGGAAGCAGAAATTGTTGCCGACAATGCGGGGAGTTGTACGTAAGGTAGGGAGATGGAGGCGCATCTTACCCATAGATGAACAGTTGTGGGTAAAGTTCGACTTACTAAGAACTCTAGTACGCCGGGATTTAGAGGCGCGTTACAAAGGTTCTGTTTTGGGTAACTTGTGGCCTTTACTAAATCAGTTATCACAATTACTGATTTATACTTATGTGTTTTCTACCGTACTGAAGGTGAAGCTGACTACACTCAAAGGTTTACCAGCAAATGATTTCACCTTTGGTTTGTGGTTATTTGCAGGGTTACTTCCTTGGATTGCTTTTACTGGTGGTTTAATGCAGTCCGCAAATTCGGTACTAGGACAACCGAATTTGGTCAAGAAGGTGGTATTTCCTTTAGCTTTATTACCCCTAGTGCCAATTTTGTCAACATTCATTGAGAGTTCCTTTGGTTTAATGGCATTGATTTTTTTTGTGGCGATCAATGCTCATACTTTACATACTAGCTTGGCGCTATTACCCTTGATCTGGTTAACACAGCTATTGCTAACAGCAGGGTTTGGCTATTTAACAGCCGGGGACTAACTGTATTTTTGCGAGATATCCCGCAGACTTTAGGAGTAATTTTAAATATTTGGTTTTATATAACACCGCTTGTCTATCCAGTATCAGCAATTCCAGAGGAATGGCGGAGTTTGATATTCTGGTTAAATCCAATGGCAGCGATCGCAGAAGTTTATCGCGACATTGTTTTAATTGGAGAGGTGAAGCATTGGGGTGAATGGGGAGTTGCTGGTGCGATCGCAACAATTATATTTTGTTGTGGTTTTACAGTGTACAAGCATTTGCGTCCAGCCTTTGCAGATGTTTTATAGGCAGCTTTCATTATTAAAGCGCTTTTAAAACACGCAAATGCTAATGTTACCTATATAGTGAATAGATAGCAACCTGATTCAATAAAAAGCCAAAATTTTAATTACGTAAATATTTTTTAATTGATAAAGTTGTAGCGTGTAAAATTCTTTAGTAGTTTAAGTATGCGGTATTATGGGTGAGGAGATTGCAATTTCCCTGAAGAATATCTCAAAGAGCTATAAGCGCTATGCTCGTCCGGTAGATAGACTCAAAGAAATTTTACTACCTGGTAAGAGCCACGCTCAAGAGTTTTGGGCATTAAATAATATTAACTTGGAAATTAATAAAGGAGAGACACTAGGAATTATTGGTCAAAATGGTTCTGGTAAAAGTACATTGCTACAAATTATTGCTGGAACCTTGACACCAACCATAGGAGAGGTATCCGTTCACGGCAGAGTTTCAGCTTTACTAGAACTAGGTAGCGGATTTAATCCTGAATTTACAGGCAGACAAAATGTATTTTTTAATGGACAGATTTTAGGATTAAATCGAGCAGAAATAGAAGCAAAGTTTGACAAAATTGCTTCCTTTGCTGAAATTGGCGATTTCATGGAACAACCAGTCAAAACATACTCTAGCGGTATGTTTGTTCGTTTAGCATTTTCAGTAGCAATTAACGTTAACCCAGAAATTTTAATTGTAGATGAATCTTTAGCAGTAGGTGATGGTATTTTTGTCCATCGTTGTATGGCAAAAATTATAGATTTTCAAGATTCCGGAGGAACAATCTTATTTGTCTCCCATGATGTAGGATCTGTATCACGTCTTTGCTCTAAAGCTATCTGGATTAATCAAGGAATTATTGTAGATACTGGACAACCTGCTGAAGTATGTAAACACTATCAAGCATGGGTGCATGAAGAAGTCAATAAAAGAACTAGCATAAATTTGGATTCAAATAAGAATGAGAATATTCGTGCTAATGAAGAAGAAATTGATTTGACTAAAATCACTATAAAAGAATCAAATCCTTTTACTAAAAAGCCATATATGGCTTTTTATGGATTTGAACGATTTGGTACAGGACGTGCAGAAATTGAGCATATTTCTGTGTTAGATAGTCAGGGTAAACCTATTGAGTTGGTTTATCCAGGAGATGTATTAAAAATTAGAATCACTACATTCAGACACGATAAAGTTAGAAAGCCAAATGTTGGCATAGCGCTACTGGATAGATTGAGAACTGTTTTATCAGGATGGAGTACAGAACTCTTAGATAAAAATTTTGCTAACTACTGGCTATCTAAATCAGAAATAGGAAGAGCAACAGTTGATTTTGAGTTTATTTGGCCTCACTTAGCTGGTGGTAATTATGCCTTAGATATAGCATTTGGAGATGGAACACACGAAAATTTAGAAATGCTGGACTGGATTCAGAATGCCATAGTTATACAAGCAGCAGTAAATGATTTGGTAGAAGGAGTCTTTCAAGTATCTGGCAGAAAGATCGGACTCTATGAGGAATCGCTATGTACACAATAGTTAAAAATTATTTTAAATCTAAGCTCGAAAGCTGGATTAAATTATATTTTGATATTTACCTCAAGCAATCTTTAACCCAAGGCTATTTTGATCGGCGCATCAAAGATGTAAGCTTAAAAGAATACTTGGTTTTTGGCGAACCTCAAAGACTAAAATTGTCAAATACATGCGTTGTAAATAATGCATTATTTAACTTATCTTCGGGAAATATAGTAATCGGAGAATATGTTTTTTTTGGGCACAATGTTAGTGTAATAACTGGAACTCACGACTATAAAAAGTTTGGACTAGAGAGGATGAACAATTTTCCAACAGAAGGAAATGATATTGTAGTTGAAGAAGGGGCTTGGATCGCAAGTAATGCCACTATAATTGGCCCCTGCAAAATTGGCAAGAATTCTGTTGTAGCGGCAGGTGCTGTTGTTAAATGCGATGTTCCTAGTTATCATGTTGTAGCAGGGATTCCAGCAAAAATCGTCAAACAGATAATCCCGTAAAAGGGAAATTTAGATATTACTTAAAAATATAAAAAATGATTGAATCTAACGATCCGGAAATCAAGATTGATGAATTAATACAAAAAATTGTTGAGCAGGTGGGAAAAAGCCAAGTTAACTCTCACTTAGCGAGTTTACAATCTAATCTAGACATATCGAAACTGAAGTTAAGTATTAGTTATATTGAAAGTTTTATTGAAAATGCAGAATCTCGCTCAATTGCCCGTACAAAGTGGCCAGATAAACTTAATCTTTTTCCTTTCAATTTAAGTGGTAAGTTGCAAAAAATTATTCTAAAAATCATGAACTTTCTCTTTAAAGATCAACGAGAAATCAATTTTAGTATAATTAATTCTCTAAAAGAATCTGTAGCACTTAATCACCAGCTAGTGGAACACATTGCGACTTTAAAAACCCAAGTGGATAACAACATCCAAGGGCTAGATGAGCGCCTGATTGCTATGGATAACAGCATCCAAGGGCTAGATGAACGCCTAGTTGCTATGAATAAAAACATCCAAGGGCTAGATGAGCGCCTGATTGCTATGGATAACAGCATCCAAGGGCTAGATGAGCGCCTGATTGCTATGGATAATCGTTTTCCAGGATTGGATGAGCGTTTAGTTACTCTGGATAACAGCATCCAACAACTAAATAGGCGCTTGATTGCTGTAGAGAATCGCTTTCAAGGGGTGGACGAGCGCTTAGTTACTCTGGATAACAGTATCCAAAGAATAGATGACAGCATAAATGCTATTCATACTTTAATTACCAACTGGCTAACTGGCATTCAAGAACGTTTGGATAATTTGAATAGTCTACTACAAGAAATAGATGAACATAAAAATATTGTAGATACTCGTATTGAAAAAATGGGTGAGCATTTAATTACAACAGATAACCGTTTAATTACAGCAAATACTCATCTTCAAGAAATAAATGAGCGTTATATCAAAAACGATAGTTACCTCAAAAATGACTTAATGCAGCAAAAACGTTTAATAACGGTATTTTTGGAAGAGGCAAGAAAGCGTTTACCAGAACCTTTTAGTCAAAAGCAATTGCAAACACTTCTCCATGAAGATATGCACTTTTTAGATGCTTTTTATGTTGCATTTGAAGAGCAATTTCGAGGTAGTAGAGAAGAAATTTTAGACAGATTAAAAATTTATTTGCCATTGATTGAGCAAGCAAATATAGGCACACCTGAATCTCCAATTTTAGATGTAGGTTGTGGACGTGGTGAATGGCTGGAGTTACTACAAAAGTCTGGATATACAGCCAAAGGTCTGGATATCAACAAAGTAATGGTAGAACAATCCCGCTCAAGGGGATTTGAGGTGATAGAAGCAGATTTAATGGTTTATGTGCAATCTTTACCAGATAGTAGCTTAGGAATGATCACTGGTTTTCATATTATTGAGCATCTAACTTTTACAAAGTTAATGAAATTTTTCAGTGAAGTAGTCAGGGTACTTAAGCCTGGTGGATTAGCCATTTTTGAAACACCTAACCCTCAAAATGTCTTAGTTGGTAGCTGTAATTTTTATTTTGATCCAACTCATCATAATCCCTTGCCAAGCTCTATGATTAAATTTATTCTTGAAACCCAAGGTCTACACCAAGTAAAAGTCATGGATCTTCATCCTTATCCAGAAAGTTATAAAGTCAGTGGTTCTGAGGTAGCTGAACGATTTAATGACTACTTCTATGGAGCACAAGATTATGCAGTTGTAGGATACAAATTATAGGCTCAAAAGTTGAATATATTAATGACCATATGAGCGAATTACAATCATCTCTAAAAATTGCTATAGATTTAACTCCTCTACGACCTGGTGGTGAAAATGGAGGTGCTAAAGTTTTAGTATTGACACTACTCACACAATTTCAAAAGTTAGCTCCTCATCACTATTTCTTGCTCCTTACAGCTCCTTGGAATCATTTAGAACTAGCCCAATACGAGACTAAAAGGATGGAGCGACTATTAGTTCCTAATTTAATTAATGCACCTAAAAAACAGAAATGGGGGATTTTATCTAGACTGGGAGAAAAAGTATTTAATAAAATTAACTTGAAATTCAATAAGTTTATAGGCTCTAGCTCTCTACTGAAAAAAAATAATATTGATTTATTATTTTGCCCTTTTTCTGCACCAACATATGCCGAAAAAGATATTCCGCTAGTAGCTATTGCTTATGATTTACAGCATTTAGACTATCAATTTTTTTTTACTGCTCAAGAACAGCAACATCGAACAAAATTTATAGTTGAGCTTCTTAATAAGTCTCAAAAAATCATTTGCATTTCAGATTTTACACGCCAATCATTTATCAAGCATTTTAAAACGCCCCCCGATCAACTTGCTGTTGTACCGATTTCTATTCATGAACGCCTAGTTGAATTAAATGAAAGCACTGTTATAGAGCATCTCAGCAGTATAGGTTTAGCAGGACGACAATATGCATTTTATCCTGCTAACTATTGGCCACACAAAAACCATCGTATACTGTTAACAGCCTATGGAATATATAAAAAACAGTTTCCAAATTCATTTTTAGATTTAGTTTTTACAGGTGCATTAGAACATGAAGAAAATAACTTAAAGGAAGCAGTAGACCTTATGGGTTTGAGCGAAAATATCATATTTTTAGGATTTATAAATCAAGAGACATTAACAGCTGTTTGGCAAGGTTGTCAATGTTTAATTTTCCCTTCATTATATGAAGGATTTGGGATTCCAACTTTAGAGGCAATGAAATTTGGTAAGCCAGTATTATCTAGTAATGCTGCTAGCTTACCAGAAGTTGGAGGAGATGCTGTTATCTATTTCGATCCTCGAAAACCAGATGAGATAGCATCATGTTTGGCAAAGATTAGCGGTAATCAATTATTAGTTGAACAACTGGTCAAAAAAGGGTTTCAAAGATTAGAGCTATTTGATGGTAAGGAAATGGCTTGCCAATACTTAAGTATATTTGAAAAAGAGGCTTTAAATCAAAAGACATTAGTTCAAACCATGATTTCTGGCATTTATGATGATGGTTGGTCAGCACCTGAGTTTCATATTTCCATAGAGCCAGGTTTGTCAGGGCGAACTCTAGAGATTTTGTTTGAAACTCCTGAATTTTATCCAACCTCTAAAGCCACGATAAAATTACGCACTAAAAAGAGAAAAGCTTCTTACAATTGCCTTCGGGGCGAATCACAGAAAGTTATTTGGCCACTTTTGCCTACAGGTGAAGTGGTAACAGTGCAAATATCGCCTAGCTTTCAACCTAGTCAACTAAATCTGAACTCGGATCAACGTTGGCTTGGGTTAATGGTGCGCCATTGTCAAGTAAACTTAGTTGATGGGTAATCTAGTTCAATTTTAGCATTAGAGAGTGTGGTGTGAACTTAAAATTTAGCGTTATTACACCTTCTTTTGGTCAGGGTTGTTTTATAGAAAGAACTATACAGAGTGTGCTATCTCAACAATTGGCAGATGCAGAAATGGAGTATGTAATCTGTGATGGTGCTAGTACCGATGGGACTGTAGAAATCTTAAAAAATTATGATAAGTACATAAAGTGGGTTTCAGAACCTGATAAAGGACAAGCAGATGCCGTTAATAAAGGTATCGCTATGACCACAGGTGACATAATTGCTTGGATTAATTCTGATGATATTTACTATCCAGGAACTTTTAAAGCAATTAAAGAAATTTTTGAATCTTATCCCAATGTACAAGCTATATATGGTGATGCCGATCACATTGATGAACAAGACCGAGTTATTGAAGCTTATCCGACTGAGGATTGGAATTATCAACGTTTAATCGAAACTTGTTTTCTCTGCCAACCATCCGTATTTTTCCGCCGTAATTTAGTTAAAAAATATGGCAACTTGAATGATTCTCTCAAGTACTGTATGGACTATGAGTTGTGGCTTCGTTATGCGAAGAATACACCATTTTATTATATACCACGCAAGCTTTCTGGTTCTCGCTTATACAAGACTAATAAAACACTGGGTCAACGGATAGCTGTGCATTATGAAATAAATAATATGATGCATTCCAAATTTGGAAATGTACCAGATAAATGGATTTTTGCTTACGCACACGTAAAGATAGAAGAGACTTGGAAGTTAGACAGAACAAAACCTATTCAAAACATGATTTTTGTGAATGCAGTAATTTTTAATAGCCTGTGGTCATTTTATCATTGGAAAAAATCGATTTCAATCAATGCATCAGTCAAAATGATTTGGTGGTTAATTGCTGCCAATATATTTTTGATTAAAAATTTAGTTGTACTATTGAAAAGGTTATGAAAATCGGTTTTGATATTAGTCAAACTGGAAAATCCAAGGCAGGATGTGGATATTTTGCTGATAGTCTTATAAAACATCTAGTAAATTGCAACAACAATAATGAGTATTTGCTTTACTCAGCATTTGGAAATACTTTTTGGGACCCAGAGCATAGAATTAGCACGTGCCGCTTTAATAAAAGTAATTGTACTCATTTACTAGATAATTTTTCACATCATGAGTCTCTAGCTTTTTGGAGTAGTTCAGCAGCAATTGATGAAGAGAAATTAGGGAATCCAGATATTGTTCACGGGAATAACTTTTCATGTCCTCGTTTTAATTCTGCTCGGTTTGTTTATACTCTATACGATCTGAGTTTCCTCGATCATCCAGAATATACTTCTGAACAAAACCGATGGAATTGTTTTAATGGTGTTTTTAGTGCATCAATGCAAGCCGACTTAATTATTGCTATTTCTGAATATTCTAGACAACGATTTCTGGAAATATTTCCTCACTTTCCAATAGAAAGAACTCGTGTAGTCTATTTAGGAAGTCGTTTTCAGGATGGTGATGAAGAAAAATCGGTTACTGACCTCGAACCCGATCATTTTTGGCTTTCTGTAGGTACTTTAGAACCAAGGAAAAATTTACGCCGTACTTTGTTGGCGTATAAGAAATATATCGATATTTATAACGATCCTAAACCTTTGGTTTTAGCAGGAGGGCAAGGATGGTTAGAAGACGATCTTGAAAGTTTCATTGTTAGTATAGGCTTGACTAAGCATATTCGTAGACTAGGGTATGTGGATGATGATACACTAAACTGGCTATATAAAAATTGTTGGGCATTTGTTTATCCATCAATTTATGAAGGATTTGGATTGCCAGTTTTAGAGGCAATGAATCTTGGCGCAGCTGTTATAACTTCTAATACTACGAGTTTACCTGAAGTTGGCAAAGATGCAGTTTTATATGTAGATCCTACAAATGAAGCTGATATCGTGGCAGGATTTGCAAAACTTCAAGAGGACAAATTGCGTCAGGTGTTGAGGTTTAATAGTCCAAGACAAGCTAATAATTTTTCCTGGTCGAAAGCAGCAAAGCAAGTAACTCAAGCATATATAGATGTTTTAGAACTTCCTAAAAAAACTTCTGAAAAGGAGATTAAAAAACAATTTTTTATGAGCTAAAAATAGGAATTTGACTCTAGCGTAAAAACGCTTAAACTAAATTTATTGTTTATAAAAGCTCATTCTCATTAGATGATTTTTCACTATCGGCAGTAATACAACTTTGACAACTGTTGTGGTCTTACTTGAAATTACAAAAATATCATAAATAGAGTATTTACTGCTTAATTGTAAAATAAAGTTTGTGATTTGAACTAAATAGTTTGCCATCACATATACTGAATAACCTTTTAAATTTTATTTTTTTTAACAATAGGATTATAACTGTGACTAGAAAAGCTCTCATTACCGGCTTAACTGGACAAGATGGCTCTTATCTTGCTGAACTATTACTAAGCAAAGGCTATCAAGTCTTCGGCTTAGTCCGCCGCTCAAGTTCCAGTAATCTTGAGCGCGTCAATCATCTTTCTGGCGATATCCAAATTCTTTCTGGCGATCTTTTAGATCAGTCATCATTAATGGATGTGATTACGGAAGCTCAACCTGACGAAATTTATAATCTCGCCTCTCAAAGCTACGTTCCTCTCTCTTGGACACAACCTGCTCTTACTGCTGAATATACAGCTCTAGGTGTCTCCCGCCTTTTAGAATCTATTCGTCGCTGCAAACCAGATGCTAGATTCTATCAAGCATCTAGTAGTGAAGTTTTTGGTCAACCTGATGAATCGCCTCAAACTGAACGCACCGCCTTTCGTCCGCGCAACCCTTATGGTGTTGCTAAAGCATACGCTCACTGGATGACTGTCAACTATCGGCAGAAATACAACCTTTATAACTGTTGTGGTATTACTTATACTCACGAATCACCTCGACGTGGGACAGAATTTGTATTTCGCAAAATTACGCACGCAGCTGCTCAAATTAAATTAGGTTTAGCAAATGAACTAAAATTAGGCAACCTAGATGCCCGTCGTGATTGGTGCTACGCCAAAGATGCTGTTTATGCTATGTGGTTGATGTTGCAACAAGCACAACCTGATGACTATATCATCGCTAATGGTGAAACTCACTCTGTCAGAGAACTCGTTGAGTGTGCTTTTAACAGCGTTGGTCTAAACTGGCAAGATTATGTCTCAGTTGACCCTGCTTTTTATCGCTCTGATGAACCTGTGCAGTTAGTTGGTTCGATTAATAAAATTAAGACAAAGTTAGATTGGCAGCCTCAGCATTCTTTTGAGCAATTGGTTGAGTTAATGGTTGATTACGATCTAAAAAAATTGAGCAACGGCGGAGCTTAAATATTCTGATGCTAAAAGTTGTAGTTGATGCCACTCCAGTGGATTCAAAACCCAGTGGTGTTGGTTTTTATATTGCTAATTTAATATGCGCTCTTGATGTATTACAAAAAGAGGAAAATTTTCAGTTAGGAGTAGTCTATCAACCAGGATTAAAAAATTGGCTTCGGGGTAACTTAATTTTTCCTGAATGCTTTAAAAATTCTTCTCAACAGTATCTCTTGCCTTTACCTGTAAGAATCTCAAATTTATTATTAGCTTTAGCTTTTAAACCTAGTTTATCTTACTTGGAAAAATATTTTGGTTTTCCAGATATATTACATGGGACAAATTACTCAGTTTATCCCTGTCAAAATAGTTTAAAGGTAATGAATATATACGATCTGACTTTTATTAAATATCCTAACTATACAGATTCAGTCGTAAAAACATATACAAAAAGAGTAAAGCGATGTTTACAGTGGACAGATTTAGTTTTAACTATTTCAGAAAGCTCTAAAAAAGATATTATTGAATATTTGCAAGTAGACCCAGAAAAAGTCTATGTTACACCTTTAGCTAGTCGCTACTATCCTAATTACTTATCTGAGGAAGTTGCCCAAATTCTAGAAAAACAAACTAATTATGATTTTTGCAAGCCATATCTACTTTTTGTCAGCACAATAGAGCCAAGAAAAAATATTAATAATATAATTACAGCCTTTAACTTTTTAAAAGAAAAATACAAACTTGAACATCAATTAATATTGATTGGTAGGAAAGGATGGAATTACGAACCGATATTTGCAGCTATTGAAAATTCGCCTTGGGCAAACCAAATTCATCATCTTAATTACCTATCTAATGAATTAGTTGCATTATTTTACTCTAAAGCTGATGTCTTCGTTTATCCATCTCATTACGAAGGGTTTGGTTTGCCCGTATTGGAAGCAATGACTTTAGGTGTTCCTGTGATTAGTTCTAATACTTCTTCAATTCCAGAAGTTACAGGAGATGCTGCTATATTAGTTGACCCTAATAACCCTATCGAACTAGGGGAAGCAATACTGAAAGTAATTAGTGATTCTCAGTTCCGCCAAGAATTAATTAATAAAGGGAAAGCCAGAGCAAAATTATTTTCCTGGGAAAGAACGGCAAAAGAAACATTAAACGCTTATAGAACCATTATTTAATGAAAATAGTAGATAATACCTCTGCCAAACAATTAATTATTAACTTATCTATTCTCTTATCTCAACCAACAGGTATAGGCAACTATGCTCAAAACCTTTTTCCTTATTTAAAATCTTTGCAACCCACTCTATTAGTAGCGCAAAAATATCCCGATTTTGACTGCTATCCAATCCCGTCAAATTTAACCCCAGACCACGGTACAAAAGGTCATTTAAACCGCCTTATCTGGACGCAATTTCAACTACCACAAATATATAAAAACCTTAAATCGAGTCTTTTATTCTCTCCGCTCCCAGAAGCACCCCTTTATAGCAATTGTCGTTTTGTTGTCACATCTTTTGACATGATACCGTTGCGTTTTGCCAAACCATTCTCACCACTCACACCCTACCACCGCTACTACACTCCTCAAGTTCTTAAGCAAGCGCAACACATTATTTCTATCTCTCAGACTACGGCTAAAGACATCACCGATTTTTACGAAATTCCCGCCAGCAAAATTACTGTGATTCCTTTAGCGCACGATCGCACTCACTTCCTTCCTCTCAATCTACCTACTCGCAACTACTTTCTCTATATTGGCCGCCAAGACCCCTTACAAAAACATCCAGCGACTCATCAGTGCTTTTGCGGCGTTACCTAACTGCAAAGACTATGAACTATGGTTAGTAGGGCCAATTGATTCGCGTTACACCCCGACTTTAAAAGTGCAAGTTGCAGAATTGGGTGTAACTAATCAGGTAAAGTTCCTTGACTATGTTCCTTACAGCGAATTGCCAAAAATAATTAATCAAGCGATCGCTTTGGTTTTTCCTAGTCTTTGGGAGGGTTTTGGTTTACCTGTTCTCGAAGCAATGGCTTGTGGTACTCCCGTCATTACCTCCAATCTCTCCTCTTTACCAGAAGTGGCTGGCGATGCGGCGATTCTAGTCAATCCCTACAACACCGGAGAAATTACAGAGGCGATGCAGGCGATCGCTACTAATTCAGAATTGCGATCGCGCCTTTCTAGACAAGGTATTACTCACTCTCAACAATTCAGTTGGGAAAAAACAGCAAAAGCAACTGTCGAAGTGTTATCCCGTTACATATAAAAGATAAACTAACGTCAGAATTTAAATGCAATGATTTGGGATTTTGTCAAGTTTTCAGATTATCTTGACTAATGACTTGTAATTAATCCTAAATCCTGATGAAAGCAGTATGAAAGCACTAATTCTTTCTGGCGGTAAAGGCACACGGTTACGTCCCCTCACCTACAGCGGGGCAAAACAACTTGTACCAGTTGCTAACAAACCTGTTTTATGGTACGGCATTGAAGAAATGGTCGCGGCTGGTATTACTGATATTGGCATCATTATCAGTCCAGAAACCGGGGCAGAAGTCCAAGGGAAAACCGGAAATGGAGAATGCTTTGGAGCAAACATCACCTACATCATACAAAACCAACCACTGGGACTTGCTCACGCCGTCCAAGTCGCTCGTCCCTTTTTAGAAGATTCTCCCTTTGTCATGTACTTAGGCGATAACTTGATTCAACTAGGTGAGTTACGTTACTTTCTGCAACAATTTAGCCAACAACAGCCCGATGCTTTGATTCTCTTACGTTCAGTTGCTAACCCTAGCGCCTTTGGTGTGGCTCAGGTAGATGAAACCGGACGGGTATTACAATTAATTGAAAAACCCAAAGTTCCTCCTTCAAATCTGGCATTAGTAGGAGTTTATTTCTTTTCTCACCTAATTTATGATGCGATCGCCAATATCCAACCTTCCACCAGAGGCGAGTTGGAAATCACTGATGCTATTCAATACCTGATTAATCAGCAAAAGCAGGTTGTAGCCCACAATCTCCAAGGCTGGTGGTTAGATACTGGTAAAAAAGATGATTTATTAGAAGCTAATAGATTAATTCTCGATACTTATCTGACAGCATCAGTTGTGGGCGAAATCGATGCCCAAAGTCAGATTATTGGACGAGTCAAAATCGGGGTAAAATCTAAAGTAATTAACTGCACAATTCGGGGGCCAGTAGTCATTGGTAGCAATTGTCATTTAGAAAACTGCTTTATTGGCCCTTATAGTAGCATCGCTAACAATGTCACACTTATTGATACTGATTTAGAACACAGCGTTATTTTAGAAGGTGCTAAAATTGCCGGAATTCATCAGCGCATTATTGATAGTGTGATTGGACAAAGGGCACAATTGAATCTTGCACCCCGTCGCCCTAAAGCCTTGCGATTTATGATTGGCGATGATTGTCAAATTGAACTAACGTGATTTACTTATTCAAAACAAAAAACCACAGTCAAAATCTTAATTCTAATACCTGTAAAATACAAGTATTAAATTACTCTAAAAATTAAGACTGTGGCACATTACTTGTAATATTAATGAGCATTGTACATACCAAAATTCCCGAAGTTATCCAACTCGAACCCCAAGTATTTGGAGACGATCGCGGTTTCTTTTTTGAAGCTTACAACCACCAAAGATTTGCTCAACAGATAGGGATTGTTACGAACTTCGTCCAAGATAACCACTCTTGCTCAAAACAAAACGTTCTCCGGGGATTGCACTATCAAATCCAACAACCCCAAGGTAAACTCATTCGGGTTGTTTCTGGCACTATTTTTGATGTAGCCGTAGACATTAGAAAAAGTTCGCTTACCTTCGGTAAGTGGGTAGGTTATGAACTCAGTGCCAAAAACAAACGCTTACTGTGGATACCACCAGGTTTTGCTCACGGCTTTCTTGCACTTTCAGAACTAGCCGAAGTTCTCTACAAAACTACAGATTATTACTTGCCCCAAAGCGATCGCACAATTCTATGGAACGATCCAGATTTAGGCATAGATTGGCCCTTGAGTGGGCCACCGATTTTATCAGCTAAAGACCAAGCTGGTAAATCTTTCAGAACTGCTGAAGTATTTGATTAACGTAGTCATTGATCATTGGTCATTGGTCATTGGTCATTGGATTTTGTCAGATACCCAGCCTCTTGCTATACCCTAAGCTTACTTTTATAGTGTGCGGAAAAACTTTGTCTTTCATCGAACTAATTCAAACCAAGTTAAAAAGACGTGAGTTCGACGGCTCTAAAAACCCCATTTCCATTCCTCTCCCCCACTCTTCGAGAGGCTTTGAAACCCTAATTTTTTCGTTGTCAACTAAGAATATTTCTGCCCCTCTCCGCCTCGGAGAGGGGTTGGGGAGAGGTTTATCGAACTCACGTTAAAAAGTGGCGTGGCTTCTCTTGGACAAATGACAAATGACAAAATCAATTTTGCTGATTGGTAGCAATGGTCAAGTGGGTAAGGAACTACAACAAATACTCTCATCTAACAGCAATGTTATCTCAGTAGCACGCCCAACAGTAGACTTTACCCAACCTGATACCCTCCGCAACGTTATCACATCTAAGCAGCCGCAAATTATCATTAACGCTGCTGCTTATACTGCTGTAGACAAAGCTGAAAGTGAACCCGAACTTGCTATTGCTATTAATGCGATTGCACCCCTAATTCTTGCCCAAGAAAGCCAAAAATTAGGAGCTTTTCTAATTCATATTTCAACTGATTACGTTTTTGATGGCAATGGCTGTAGCCCTTACCAGGAAACTGATGCGACTAATCCCTTGAGTGTCTATGGTAAAACCAAACTCGCCGGAGAAGAAGCTATTCAAGAAACTTGCGCCCATCACCTCATTCTCCGCACAGCTTGGGTTTATGGAACCTTTGGCAAAAGTAACTTTGTTAAAACCATGCTGCGACTAGGTGCAGAACGCCAAGAACTCCGTGTTGTCGCCGATCAAATTGGTAGCCCAACTTGGGCGCAAGATATAGCCACTGTTATAGCCCAGACAATTCCTCAATTAACCCCAGAAATTAGTGGCATTTATCACTACACTAATAGCGGCGTTGCTAGCTGGTATGATTTTGCCGTTGCTATTTTTGAAGAAGCACAACAACTAGGCTTCCCTTTGAAAGTTGAACGTGTTGTCCCCATTACAACCGCCGAATATCCCACACCAGCCCGTCGCCCTGCTTATTCCGTCCTTGCTTGTGGAAAAATTTCCGCAATTCTAGAAACTTATCCTCCCCATTGGCGACAAAGACTCCGACAAATGCTTCAGAGTTTGAAAATTGGGCAATAGGGAATAAAGCATTGTTAAGTAAATTTCTTCCCTATTGCCTATTGCCTATTGCCTATTGCCTATTGCCTATTGCCTATCCTTTTTGACTTTTTAATACTCCCGTTTCATTTTGTATGGGCAAGACATCTAAAATATCAGTTTGGGAACAATATTTTAAATCTTCGTGACAGTCAAGACGCAACAATCGTTGGCCGTGACTAGCTTGGTGAAGTAATCCTAATAAGTTATCTTGCCATTGAGAGTAAAGAGCGATCGCACTAATTACTTCATCGTTACCAGCTAGTTCTTCTGGTGACAACTGGGTTTGTTGCAAAATACTATGAGCGATCGCACCCGCACAAACTGTATCCTCTAAGGAAAAACTACCTTCCCAACCGGAACCGACAATCCACACTGTCTCTGGTTGTTTATCTAAAAGAAATTGCACCACCGCCGCCCGGTTAATCAAGGCTGCTGCTAATACATTTGGGGAGTCTTGTACCCGTTGTAAAGCACGAGTGCCATTTGTAGTGCTGATAAACAAACGCCGCCCTTGTACTAATTCTGGTGTGCAGTCGAGGGGAGAGTTACCCAACTCAAAACCAGCTACTTTCGCACCGCCGCGTTCTCCAGCCCGCAGACGTTTTTCAGAGGGCCATTTTTCGCTAACTTCAATTAACCGATCTAAATCGCTGAATACTTGTACAGCTTCGCCTCCAGATGCCAAGACAGTCGCTATTGTGCTAGTAGCTCGCAAGACATCGACTGCGATCGCACATTCTGGCGCTTTATCCGTTGGAGTCAATTCAGGAGTGTGGTATACGAATAACTTCACGGGCTGGATACACCTGTTTTAATACTACTGCCGAAAATAACATTCTACCTAGTTGGTGTCACTAACTATAGTCACAATTATTCGCAAATAATTTTTTAGCATCAAATATGCACGATGTAACCTATTCAATACAAAAATACTCAAAAAGTCTATTTTTATGCTTTTAGACTTTCATATTTGCGGCACTATCCTGTAATCTAAAACAAGAACAGATTTCTAAAGCTGTATTTGGCATTCCAAGTTAGCACCACTACGCATCCTGACTAAACTTGCCAAATAGAAACTAAAATTTTTCCCTCCACTTTGCTCATCCCAAATCAAAAATCGCTATGGCACCTTTACCCGACTACCGCCCTAAACAACTATCTTTAGGCCCGTTGGAAGCGGAAATTTTAAATATTATCTGGGAGCTTGGTTCAGCCACAGTCAAAGATGTACACGATCGCATCCTCGCCGATCCCAACCGCGAATTAGCGTATACTTCTGTCACCACAGTTTTACGCCGCCTCACTGATAAAGGTTGGCTAGCCTGCGATAAAAAGGAGCGAGCATTCTATTGGCGGCCAATGCTGAGTAAGCAACAATCAGAAGTCATCAAAGCTCACGAGCAGTTACAGCGATTTCTAGCAGTGGGGAATCCCGATGTTGTTGCTGCCTTTGCTGATAGCTTAGATGAAGCAGCTAGCGAACAAATAGCAGCGATCGCTAAACGTATTCAATCTGCACGCCAAGCCAGGGAGGAACAATGATGCATCTGATAATGATTTTGAATGCTTTGGCAGTTGCCTGGTGGTTAAGATCCGCTTGGAATCAACGCCAAGGTAATTGGAGTCTGCGGTGGCAGCGATCGCTATTTTTGTTTCTCTTCCCGCCTTTGCTAATTTTCATGACTGCGATCGCTGTGCTGTTCATGGGGCCTCAAGGACAAATGGGCGGAATGTATACAGGCTCAATTAGTTATTTACTAGCATTAATTTATTTGGCATTTTTTGCCATTTCATGCATTAAACTTGCTTTCCAAGGTTGGCAGTCTGTAGAATCTGCCCGTAACTGCCCCTTAGTGAATGTTGGCGATAGACAAGCCAGACTGTTGCAAACAGGCGCGTTGTTTGCAGGTCAAATTGGTTTTTGGCAACCAGAACTAGTGGTTAGCCAAGGATTAGTGCAAACTCTCTCACCGGCTCATTTAGAAAGCGTCTTAGCCCATGAGCAAGGGCATCACTATTACAGGGATACGTTCTGGTTTTTCTGGCTGGGTTGGGTGCGTTCCTGCACAGCATGGCTGCCAAATACAGAGCCTTTGTGGGAAGAATTGTTAGCTTTGCGCGAACTCCGTGCTGACGGTTATGCAGCATTGCAGGTAGACCCTCTAGTGTTAGCAGAATCACTTTTATTGGTAGTTAGTAGCAGTCCCGTCTTATCGGAAATTTGCTGTGCTGCATTAGGTTCTTCTGGTGCAGATCGCTTAGAACAAAGAGTAGAAGCTCTATTAGCACCACCAGAACCAACCCCAGAAGCTCAATTGCAATCCTGGCATGGCTTTTTGTTGGCGTTTTTACCTCTACTTTCTGTGATATTTCATAGTTAAGTTGAATTTATAGCAGGGAACAGGCAACAGGCTTGCAAGTCTCTTGATATCGGCGTTTGACGATCAGTTTATGTTCTAAACTAGATTTCAACTGCTATAAAAAGCTACTACAGCCTAAAGCTGCAACGGTAGCGACATCTGTCGTGTCTGTAGCAACTTCCGCTTTGACGTTTCCGTGTTTTGCTCAAGCTGTAGCAAATTCTGCTTTGACGTTTCCGTGTTTTGCTCAAGCTGTAGCAACTTCCGCTTTGACGTTTCCGTGTTTTGCGCAAGCTGTAGCAACTTCCGCTTTAACGTTCCCGTGTTTTGTGCAAGCTGTAGCAACTTCCGCTTTAACGTTCCCGTGTTTTGTGCAGGCTGTAGCAACTTACGTCATGTCTGTAGCGATGTCGGTTGCCACATCACGATGAAAATTTTGAATATAGCGGTTCCCAATTGCATGGAATACAGACCTAACCCCCAGCCCCTTCCCTTCAAGGGAAGGGGAGTAAGATTCAAAGCCTCTCTCCTAAAAGGAGAGAGGAATGGAAGTGAGGTCAAAACTTTACTGCACCCAAGCGAGAACCACTATAGGGTTGTTATATTACTCTTCTTCTAGCAACTGTTCTATATACTTTTGCACCAAAGGCACTTGAAAGGCATTGCCTTCTGGAGTCAAAATCTCTTTTCGCGTTAGTTTGCGGATAACGCCTTTATCTTGCTGCGTGGGAGTTTCCCCGTAGATTATCCGGCGCAGGAGAGAGCGATCGCTCTCTGCTAAACTCTTCCATAATTCCCGAAAATACTGAACGCCTCTGGCAAGCACTTGAGGAATAATCTGTTCGACATTTTGGGCAGTGGCTTTTACTGTATCTGCATTTCCCTGGTTTTTTCTAATATTGCCGTTTAGCGACTCCACCAACTCGTAACATACCAACTGAACAAGAAAAGGCTGACAGCGAGTCAGTTAAATAATTGCATCTACAGCAGTTGGTTCATATATATTGGTGAAGTTCTCCACTGGATGTAAAATCAAATCGCGGGCTTCTGACTCTTGCAGGTAGGTCATTCGCAAAGCACGGGTGTTAATTAAATAGTCACTCCAGTAATCGTCAAGTTCAGATAACTCGTGTGAACCACTAAAAAGTAAAATCCAGTTCTGGTGGTGTTGCAGCAGGTTACGAATAAAGTTGAGTGGCGCACGGCTGCTTGTTGCTTTCACTACTTCATCCAGGCGTTCATATTCATCCAAACAGAGGAGAAATCGCTGACCACGGTTGTTTCGTTCTATTTCTGCTAACCAAGTTTGCAGCGCGGGAAATGGATCTTCAGCTAGTTTATTGGCATCTGGATTAGGCAAGAATACTTTGCGGGGTAATCGCCGTGCAGCTTCGATAATTTGTTGAGCTAAATTTTCAGCCAATCCTTTTAACGTTATGGCTGATGCTGCACCCTGTAAATCTACCAGCAAAGGTACAATATCTGAGCCAATTCTATAAGGTAGATATTTCAGCGCTGAAGTTTTCCCTGTCCTCCGCCCACCATAAAGTAACAACACTGGCGGTTGCTCAGAAAGTGCCAAAGTTTCAATTTCTCGAAATATATCAATTCGCCCTTTGAAACGATTCTTTGCTGTTTCCGGGTCTAGGGAGTTACCAGCAATATAAACTTGTCGAATTTCTTGCGATCGCTGTGCCTGTTCCTCTAAAGTGCGCTGCGCCGTTTCTAGTATAGTTAGCCAGCTTTGTGCAGTATTTCCAAAAGAGATAGCAACGCGAGCATCTTTTGTCAAAGCTAGACTTTGCCCCAGTTGGCGTAATGCGTTGATGGGAATATTTAGTAACTCATATTTACGATAAAGTGAAGTTGCTTCCTTTGATGCTCGTACATCCTGGCTGATTTCCAAAAATTGGGGCAGTACAATGCCAAGTTCCTTTGGTGGTGGTGAAGGAATCCACGCTAGTTGGTTGGCAATCTCCTCAATATCGCTCAACGTCTGACAACGATTGAGAATATCTCCAGCAATACCAGAAATTGCCTGTGCTGCAACTTTTTGCTGATTGGTGGATGTAATTAGATAATTAATAGTCTCACGGGCAGCAACGGAGTTATTTCTATAAGCCTCTACAATCATCACATCCATGAAAGGTAGAGGCAAAATAATCAATTCATCAAAGCGAGGGGGCAGATATCGCAAACAATTTACCTGCTTTCCATTGGGAGACAACAAGAACAGGGTGAGTATCCATAGTAATTCTGGCAACCAGAAGTAAACCCGCAACACCCCCAAAATCCACGCTCCGCCGAATATGCCCAATGCTGCGCTGAACGCCAGGCCGAACGTCATGCCCAACGCTGCGCCTAGCGACATGCCAAACGCTAGGCCTCCCACTACGCCTGCTTCCACGCCTACCACCACACCTACCGCCATGCCGAACACGCTTACCACGACGAATACCACACTGAATACCACACCTATCGCCACGCCGAACACGCCTACCACGCCTACCCCCACACTAAATACCACACCAAACGCCATGCCTACCGCCACGCCTCCCGCCATACCGAACACCACGCTGATTCCCACGCCTACCCCCACACCGAACACCACGCTGATTCCCACCCCGGATGCCTGGTCTGATAAAAATAGAGCTGCAAGAATGGTAAGAAAAATAGTAACGATAGCAACAAGAAAAATAACTAGCCCATTTTTATTACCACCAAAGTCTATAAACCTTCCTATAAACCAGCCCATCAAAAAAATACAGCTTAAAAACTCAAATGACTTACCACTAACTAAAGTGAAAAATAGTGCCAACAGTAACACGGCAAAGATTATTGGAGCTATGGCAGTTAGCCACGAAACTTGCCCAGCATAGTGACGCAGGCGGGGGTTAGTGCCAAACTCATCTCGTTTATCAAAGGGGTTATCTGTCGGCTTCAGTTGTGGATGAATATCGCGCAGCCAGCGTTCAAAAGTAAAAGGTTTGAAGTAAATCCAATACAAGAGGCGCACACATTCAGCCACATAAGTCCAAAAGCCTGATGTTGGGGACTTATTACTCATTGCTACTTTATCCCCAGCTTGTCACGCACAAAATCCCAAACTTCATTCCAGTGCAGCACACCCACCAAAACCAAAACGAGCAAAAGCAAGATTACCATCCCGATAATCCAGTTGCTCACATCATCAACAGCCCCACCAATGAACTTGGCTATTCTACCCAGGCGCACTGGTAAATCCCAAACTAACCAATGCAGCCATAATTGCCATCCCTGTCCCTTTGCTTTAGATTTAGGATCTGCAAGCTGTTGGTCAAACTGCTGTTTCGCCCACTTGATTGCCTTGCCTTGTTGACGTGCTTCCCACAAATAGTAACCAGCCAATTGCAACTTGTAAGGATGATGATCGCCCCATTGCTGGGCATGATTCTGTTCATCTACACTCAAAGCAGCACCATTTGTAGAGCGAGTTGGTAAGCGCGACAGTTCAATAGCCTCATCTGTAGTTAGTTCATTCAAAGAAATCGTGTGACCAATATTGAAAAACCTAGAGACAAGCCGATGCTCGTTAGCATAAACATCCAGTAGTTTACGGGAAGTTACCACTAGCATCAAGGCATTGCTATCCATGAGCGATCGCAAATTGTCATAAAATCCATTATCGAATTTATCGGGATGTTTCAAAAGGCTTTCAAAATCATCCAGACAGAGGACGGGTAGCTTTCCTTGCTGTTTTCATTGCTTAACCGCATCTGAAAATGCTTGACGATTAAGCGGTTTAGTCTTCCAACAATTTTGCAGACTGCGTTGTTGCCATCTCTGAACGTGACTCAGTAAACCTTCAGCTACAGCCTCATAAAAACCCGTTTCAGTTTGGCAATCTACACCCCGTAACGGTAAGTAAATAACCACATAACGATTGGTCTTGTGTAATACTCGCTGCTCCCAAGTCCGAACGAAATAATACAGCAACGAAGATTTACCAATGTGCTTCTCACCAACTATATTTATACTTGTAGGCTGATCGCCCTTCATCCGAGATGCGATCGCGTGTAATTCATCTTTACGACCGACAAACACTCTGGGATCTTCAATTATCCCCGCAGCCACAAAAGGATTAGAAGGCAGCGCTCCAGAAGTCATGTAAAGCGTTATCCTAGTTTCAGCAATTTAAGTGCAATCACTTAAAAGAATAACACTAGCCCCATAATCTCTTTGCAAATCGCAAAGACGCGATAAATCACCATCTCTACCAAAGACCGATTTGTAGAGACGGCGATTCATCGCGTCTCCTGCCTTAAACATGGTATTTGAGAAAAATATTTTGGCAAATGGGCCAATGTTTACTGCTACAAGTGCAGAACAAACCCTTGATGCGATCGCAGTCTTTGTTGAAACTCCAGCACTTGTTTAGGACAAGCACCAAAAGACCCATGATTCAGAAACGTCACAGCCTAGTCAAGCGACCACAAGTCTCTGATGGATAATCTAGAATCCAAAATTTAAAATCTAAAATTGATAAACTCCCCAGGCTGGATTCGAACCAGCGACCAATCGATTAACAGTCGATCGCTCTACCACTGAGCTACTGAGGATCGCTCACGATTTATAATATTAGGGCTAAAAATAAGATTTGGCAAGTACTTTCGCCAATATTTTTTTTAGATAGTTAATTTATAGAAACTTTGCAGCCAAAATCTATTCAGGAACTTAAGCAGAGACTCTTAGATACTAAATATCTATTACAATCCCATTCGTAATTCAGCCAGACGCTGCCGCGCTTTAGCATCAATGGCATTAGCTAAAAACCGACTCTTAGATTGTTTGCGCGTATGATACTTTTGTCGCATCCGGCAGACAGTGGCTTCCACTTCCCCACAGAGTTGTTGTGCTGACAACCATTCAGCCCCATATCCTTGTATCATCAACTGCTGTGCCCGATCTGATGTAGCAACAATCACGCGAGAAATCAAAGATTGCGCTATTTGGTGGCGAAAAGAAGCGCAGGATTTCTCAATATAAGTATCTGCGGTTTGCCCAAAATCAGTGTAATAAACAGATAAAAGCTCAGTAATAATTTCTTTATTACTAGAGGTGTTTTGATATTGGGCATCAAAAACTATCTGAGTTGTGTAACCTTGAAACGCACTATAACCAGTCATTGCTTCCACAAGTTCGCCCCGTGCTGCCTCTAATCCAACGCTATCACGCGTTTTTTTAAGGCAAGGCCAAGCGCCTATTATATTGTAGCCGTCCACTAACAAAACGGCTTGGAGTAAGGAACGGGGCATGGTTTTTAATCACAATTTTCTAGAGTTAACAAAATTCATTCATAAGTTTTATAATAATTGATGCATAGTCTGTAACACTATGTTACACAGAATAAAAAATACGGCAGCCTCACAAAACTCAAACTTCAGATAGACGCACCAACTTAAAACGCGCCTTTATTTAAAAGGCGCGTTACAGTTCTTGTTAGTAGTATTTAGGAGTACTGAATGCAATGAATTTGACTCAGCACTCAGCACTCAGCACTCAGCACTCAGCACTCAGCACTCAGCACTCAGCACTCAGTACTCAGCACTCAGTACTCAGTACTCAGTACTTAATTAAGAGGCTTCGCTGTGTACCTCCATCAGACGTTGTTTGAGGCGTTGGGCTTCACCACTATCAACCAGAGAACCTTTTTCTAACAAGAAAGCGCCATCACAGTAATTTAGCTCATCTAATCGATGTGTCACCCAAAGGGCTGTAATACCTCGACTTTTGACAAGGCGGCGGACACCAGCAACTAAATCCAATTGGCTATCTGGATCTAGTAAAGCAGTGGGTTCATCTAATAATAAGACTTCACAGCGACGGGCGATCGCACCTGCGATCGCGACTCGCTGTTTTTGTCCCCCAGAAAGTGCATAAATAGGGCGTCGTTGCAACGTAAGCAAATTCACTGCCCCAAGCGCCTCCTCAACTCTTGCTCTGGTAGCAGCAGGTGGCAACTTTTCTTCCACCAATCCAAAAGCCACATCAGCACCAACAGTTGGCATCACCAGTTGATGATCTGGATTTTGGAAGACAAAGCCAACGGGTTGCAAAACCCGAATTTCGCCAGATTCAGGAGCTAACAACCCCGCTAGCAGTCTCAGTAAAGTAGATTTTCCGCTGCCATTTGTACCCAAGAGCATCCAAAACTCACCCTTGGGTACTTCTAAAGAGCAAGATTTGATAACTTTCTCTCCATTTGGCCAACTGAAATTTAAATCTTTGACCTCAATGCCCACTTGAGCCATTTGTCAACCTTGGTTACTCAGCAGCTACAGCGAAAAAGCCAGGTGGTCTGCCGCCACCAGGGGTTGTACCATCTTTCTGAACAATCTGCACCCCAGAAATTTCACTAGCGCGGACAGCAATTTTTTTCTCTGTCTTGCCCTCGCACTTGAGTTCTACAATGTCAGGGTTCCCAGAACGGATTGCTGCCAAAATTAGCTGATAGACAGCCTCAGCATCCTCTGCTGACTTACGTTGTACTGAGATTGGGAAAGCAGTATTTCTGATGCTTAAATCGATGGTAAACATTTAGCAATAATCAAATTTAACTGTGGACTCATTTTAGCGTCAGCTGAGTGATTCTAGGGAAATGAGGATTGGGCATGGGGCATTGGGCGTTAAGAGTGCTGAGTGCTGAGTTAGGAGTTAGGAGTTTTGTTTAACCCCTTGTCCCCTTGTCCCCTTATCTCCCTCATCTCTCAGTTCTTCTGCTCCCCTGCCTCCCCTGCTCCCCTGCTCCCCTGCTCCTCTGCTCCTGATTCCCTATTCCCTACTCCTTATTTATCACCTCATCTAAATCAAAAAATAAATTTTATGAGAAAACCCCTAGAAAAATTAGCAATTTACACCTAATATAATTAAAGGTGTGTAAAAAATTGTAAACTAGGTTAACAACCCGGTAAATTTTCTGCTTGTAGAAGGCTTTATTTATAGCCGTCTATAATACAGATACAACCTGTACTTATAAAATTTGGAGATTTGCTCTAATGACCATCGCAGTTGGACGCGCCCCCAGTAGAGGGTGGTTTGACGTTCTCGACGACTGGCTCAAGCGCGATCGCTTCGTATTCGTAGGTTGGTCAGGGATACTATTATTCCCCTGCGCCTTCCTAGCACTAGGCGGTTGGCTGACCGGCACCACCTTCGTCACCTCTTGGTACACCCACGGATTAGCCTCCTCCTACTTAGAAGGCTGTAACTTCCTAACAGTGGCAGTATCCACCCCCGCCGACAGCATGGGACATTCCCTATTGCTGTTGTGGGGACCAGAAGCTCAAGGCGACCTCACCCGTTGGTTCCAATTGGGTGGGTTGTGGCCGTTCGTTGCCCTACACGGAGCCTTCGGTTTGATTGGCTTCATGTTACGGCAATTTGAAATTGCTCGTCTAGTAGGTATCCGCCCTTACAACGCTCTGGCATTCTCTGCTCCGATTGCGGTATTCGTCAGCGTATTCCTGATGTACCCCTTGGGACAATCAAGCTGGTTCTTTGCACCCAGCTTTGGCGTCGCGGCTATCTTCCGGTTCCTGTTATTCCTGCAAGGGTTCCACAACTGGACACTCAACCCCTTCCACATGATGGGTGTTGCGGGTGTATTGGGTGGTGCGCTACTGTGCGCGATTCACGGTGCCACAGTCGAAAATACCTTGTTTGAAGATGGTGATGGTGCTAACACCTTCCGCGCCTTCAATCCCACCCAGTCGGAAGAAACCTACTCAATGGTGACGGCAAACCGTTTCTGGTCACAGATTTTCGGGATTGCTTTCTCCAACAAACGCTGGTTGCACTTCTTTATGTTGTTCGTGCCAGTCACAGGCTTGTGGATGAGTGCCGTCGGCATTGTCGGTTTAGCACTCAACCTGCGGGCTTATGATTTCGTCTCCCAAGAATTGCGGGCGGCGGAAGACCCGGAGTTTGAAACCTTCTATACCAAAAACATTTTGCTCAACGAGGGTATCCGCGCTTGGATGGCTCCTCAAGATCAACCCCACGAACAATTTGTATTCCCTGAAGAAGTTCTACCTCGCGGTAACGCTCTCTAAGAATTCAAATTTGACCATGACTTGAATTAGGGTTGTGGTTGGCGAAAATTGACACACCCACATAAAATAATCTCCCTGTAATCAGCCAATAAAGTGTCATTTTTCACTATCTGAAGTAATCTCCCATCTAAAAGGTGGGAGATTTTTTATATATTGGTTAATATCTCTAAATTTATGTGTTATGTTAGATGAAGGTTAAGAACCCAGAGTAAATCCTCTGCCCTTTTGAAACTAAGACCGCTTAGGCAACAAGGAGGTGATGCCCATGATAGAAAGTAGTAAATGCATGGGTCATCAGGTTGCAGTTAGCCGGCTGCGCGCCGGGGCTGTTCTCTAAAAGTTAGCCTTAGTTATCTTTGAGATACTAAGTTAGCTCAATTAGCTAGGCAAGCTCGGAGTTCCTTCCGGCAGTCTGGTTGCAACCTGAAGACCCCGCTAGACCGCTCTGACTTAGATCATCCGATCTAAATCAGGGCGGATAGTTTTTTATAAATGATTTTTGTTTTATCAATGCTTACTTTTAAAAGAGAGATAGCGATGGCTGCCACGAACAAAGCCAACCTATCTAAGTTATCTTAAAAAGCATAATTATCTTGCGTTAAACCTTGGAGTTTGACCAAATATGAGAAATAGCGTCTATCTGCCAAGTCTGATTTAAATCTAGACATATACATTGTGGCTGAATTTATCCTCCCATGCTTTCTGTGTGGAGAATAAAAGGGGTTTGCCTTTGTCAGATGCAAAATGTAATAAATAAATATATTAACTATAGAAGTAGCAGTTTCTTGATATGGCACAACTACTCACCGAAGCGGAAATTCAAGAACAGGCAAAGGTTCTGTCAGATTGGACTATTCAAGATTCCAAGTTGCAAATTACCCGCACATTCAAAGATTTTATTGAAGCAATTGAGTTTGTCAATAAGCTGGTTGAACCGGCTGAGTCAGCCGGACATCATCCAGATATAGAGATTTCCTATAATAAAGTGAAGATTACACTTACAACATATGATGCAGGCGGATTGACGCAGCCAGATTTTGATGTAGCACGGGTGATTTCCCAGATTGAGTAAGTGATTTCTTTGAAAATCTCTTGCACCAAATTATAGGAACTCACTACGATATAGGGTTTATATCCCCGAGCCAATGTCTTCTAACTGGCGTGAGATTTATACTAGGGTTAAGTGAAAGAAGCGATTTTTGATGGCAAACCTAAGTGTCTAAAGCCTCAGTAATTTAGCCTGTGTAGAGAGCGAATGACCCAAACTCTACTCCCAGCTTAGATATATAGATAAGTATGTGTGACAGTTATTAAGGCGATCGCTCCAATATTGCCATCTAGATCGGATGTTTTATAATGTTATGATATAAAGATATGTTTTTGCATAAGTTAATCACATCAGTTTTTAACCCAAAGTTAATCGTTTATTAGCTTTGCAAAAACTAGAATTGTAGTAGAGACAACTATGCCTCATCCATAGGTTTCAATGAGATGTCGCATTTTCGAGACTTAGGTGTAAGGAAACCAATATCTAAACAAGGTGTGAGGAGTAAAGGAAAAATGTCTAATCTCTTATGGAAATCCTTAGTGGTTAGCCCAGCAGTTTTGGGAGCAACATTGTTAGTTTCGGCAACAGCAATGGCGGCCCCAAGCACAACCACTGAAGTATCACCAGCCAAACAACTAGGTGTAACTCAAGTTGCCCAACAGCCAGAAATACTGGCTCAAACAACCATAGATCAAGTTAATCGCTACAGCAACGAAGGCAACCAAGGTAATTCTCAGTCTCAAGTAACATCGGTTTCTCAATTTTCCGATGTACAACCTACTGACTGGGCATTCCAAGCATTGCAGTCCTTGGTTGAGCGCTATGGTTGTATTGCAGGTTATCCGAATTCGACATATCGCGGTAATCGTGCTTTGACCCGTTATGAATTTGCCGCTGGTTTGAATGCCTGTTTGGATCGGGTTAACGAATTGATTGCCACAGCAACAGCGGACTTGGTAACTAAACAAGATTTAGCTACCTTACAACGGTTACAAGAAGAATTTTCCGCAGAATTGGCAACCCTACGCGGTCGCGTAGATTCCTTAGAAGCGCGGACTGCTGAATTAGAAGCTAATCAGTTCTCCACAACCACAAAACTGGTTGGTGAAGCTGTTTTTGCCGTCAGTGATGCATTTGGTGGTAACACTGGTGACGCTAACAATACCGTCTTTCAAGATAGAGTACGTTTAGACTTACAAACTAGCTTCACTGGTAGAGACGTTTTACACACACGCCTAGCAGCGGGTAATTCAAATCCCTTTTCAATAGTGGATAACGCTGGTGGTGTTATCAATACTGCTGAAGGTACACAAACATATCAAGTTGGTATAGGCAATGGTAACAACAGTGTTAGAATAGACCGCTTGACTTATGAAGCTCCCATAGGCCCAGCCCAAGTTTACCTCGCAGCTAGTGGCGGACGGCATAGCCAGTATGCTGCTGTCAACAATCCTTACTTTTTTGACAACACTGACGATGGTGGTAACGGCGCTTTATCTACCTTTGCTTCTGAAAGTCCCATCTATCGAATTGGTGGCGGTGCTGGTATAGCACTCAATGTACCCCTTGGTAAAGGTGGCGGTATCCTAGGAAATAGCTCAATCACTGCGGGTTACTTGGCATCCCAAGCTAATAATCCTGGTCTTAGTACAGGTCTGACCAACGGTGATTATGCAGCTCTTGGACAGTTGAACTTTAGTGTTGGCGATCGCTTGGCTTTAGCTGCTACCTACGTCCACGGATATAGTGCCAGTGGTGCTTTATTCGACTCTGGTACAGACGGAGTAACTGGAGCTTTTGATGTAGGTACTGGACAAGCTAACTTTTTAGGTAATGCAGCGGGTATAACCCGATCTAGCAGCAACTCCTACGGTGTGTCGGCTGCGTTTAGACCTAGCGACAAACTGTCCGTTAGTGGATTCGTCTCTTACCATGATGTTACAGGTGCAGGTGCAGGTGATGATTATCAAGCTTGGAGCTACGGTTTAGGGGTAGCCTTACCTGATTTCGGTAAAAAAGGTAACGTTTTAGGTATTTTTGCTGGTGCAGAACCCTATTCCTTTAACCGCCCAGGTTTTGGTGGCAACAATGATGTACCCTACCACTTTGAAGGCTTCTACAAGTATCGTGTATCGGATAACATCTCTGTAACCCCTGGTGTAATCTGGTTGACCTCTCCTGGTCAAAACAGCGCTAACGATGATGCTATTATCGGTACGCTCAGAACTACTTTCACCTTCTAGAGTGTTGATTATCTGCTGACAAATTTGAACTCTATTTATCCCCGCCATTAGGCGGGGTTTTTTGTTTTCGGTAATAATAATGGATAAACCCCAGTAGTTAACCGGAGTATACTAGAAAAGTTAGGAGTTGTGAGTTAAAAGTTATGGCGGGTTTTATATGAATTTGACAGTTATCGTTTAGATGTAATACATGCTGTGCCCTTACGAGTAGTCTGTATTCCATACAATTGAGAATGCATAATATCTCAACACTGGCAATTTTAGATTTTGAATTTTGGATTTTAGATTTAAGGAAAAATCTAAAGTCCAAATTGAATGACTCCTAACTCCTAACTTCTAACTTCTAATTTTTACCCCTAACTTATTGCTGCTTGTGGAACTATCCTGTAAATCAGAATACGCAATTCTCGCCTTATTAGAGATGGCCGCTCATTACGAAAGCGGCGAACCGCTGCAAATTCGACAAATTGCAGCACAACAAAACATACCCGATCGCTATTTGGAACAGCTACTAGCAACCTTGAGGCGTGGCGGTATAGTTAAAAGTCAACGTGGGTCAAAAGGAGGCTATCTGTTAACGCGAGAACCCCGAAAAATCATCCTTTTTGAAATTTTGGAATGTTTAGAAGGCTTAGAGGCGCGGGCTGGTGAAGAAAACGTTAATTCCAAAAGCATAGACAGTTCAGTTATAGAAGAAATTTGGCAAGAAGCAAGTCGCGCGGCAAATTCCGTCTTCCAAAAATACACGCTCCAGGATCTTTGTGAAAAACGAGATTCGCGGCGGCAATTAGATATCATGTACTACATTTAGTCAAGAGTCATTTGTCATTAGTCACTTGTACTGAGCGAAGTCGTTGGCGTGGTCACTGAGCGTAGTCGAAGTGCAGCCTCTCGTAGAGAAGTATTTGTCATTTGTTGATGATTAATGACCAATAACAAATAATTAATAATTAAGGATTAATTTATGCGAATAGCTCGTAACATTACAGAACTTGTCGGTCGTACACCCCTAGTCCAGTTGAACCACATTCCTCAAACAGAAGGATGTGTTGCAGAAATTGTGGTGAAACTGGAAAGTATGAACCCATCGGCATCAGTTAAAGACCGGATTGGGGTAAGCATGATTAACGCTGCCCAAGAGGAGGGGCTAATTACTCCTGGGAAGACAGTATTGGTAGAACCTACTTCTGGAAACACTGGTATTGCCCTAGCAATGGCAGCAGCAGCAAAGGGTTATCGATTAATTTTGACAATGCCAGAGACGATGAGTGGAGAGCGTCGGGCAATGTTGCGAGCTTATGGAGCAGAACTCGAACTAACACCAGGAATGGAAGGCATGAGTGGGGCAATTCAACGAGCGCAGCAAATAGTTAATACTACACCAAATACCTATATGTTGCAGCAGTTCCGCAATCCAGCCAATGCAAAAGTGCATCGGGAAACTACGGCGCTTGAAATCTGGGAAGATACCGATGGACAAGTTGATATCATTGTGGCGGGAGTGGGTACAGGTGGTACGATCACTGGTGTAGCAGAAGTGATTAAAGCACGCAAGCCTAATTCCAAGGCGATCGCAGTTGAACCAGCCAATAGCCCAGTTTTATCTGGAGGACGACCAGGCCCTCACAAAATTCAGGGAATAGGTGCTGGGTTTATTCCCCAAGTACTCAAGATAAAATTAATTGATGAAGTTATTACCGTCACCGATGAAGATGCGATCGCTTATAGTCGGCGTTTGGCAAAAGAAGAAGGGCTACTATCTGGTATTTCCAGTGGGGCAGCTTTATGTGCAGCAATTCGCGTTGCCCAACGTCAAGAAAATCAGGGACGTTTAATTGTGATGATTCAGCCTAGCTTTGGTGAGAGGTATTTGAGTACACCGTTGTTCCAAGACCTGGAGGCAAGGTTAGCCACTAGCGTCAGTTAACGATACATTGAATTAATGGTCAATTCTAAGCACGTTTCTAACCATTACGAAACTCTCAAAGTTAGTCCAAGTGCTAGCCTTGCGGAGATTAAGCAAGCTTATCGCCGCTTGGTTAAGTTGTTTCATCCTGACAGTAATCAGGAAACAGCCGATCGCGAGCAAATTATCCGCATCAATGCAGCTTATGAGGTCTTAGGCGACAACCAAAATCGCCGCAATTATGACCAAGAACTGCAAGATGACTCCCAAAAATTAAATAGCGATCGCCAACAGCGTACAGCATCAGCCCAACAGCATTACCAGACCACACGAAAAACCGGACGTGATGTTGACGAGCAAGTTGAAGAATGGCTACGCCAAGTTTACCAACCAGTAAATCGCTTGCTTTGTACCATTCTTTATTCCTTAGAAGAACAAATGGATCAATTAGCTGCCGATCCCTTTGATGATGAGTTGTTAGATGAATTTCAGGAATACTTAAAAACCTGTCGAGATGACCTCAAGCAGGCACAAACTACTTTTCGCTCCCTGCCAAATCCCCCTAGTCTCGCAAGAACGGCGGCTCACCTTTACTACAGCCTCGATCAAGTAGCAGATGGACTCGATGAATTAGGTTATTTTCCTTTGAACTACGATGAGCGTTATTTACACACAGGTCATGAACTATTCCGCATAGCTTCGAGATTGCACTGTGAAGCACAAGCTTCTGTTACATAATCATTGGTCATTGGTCATTGGTACA
Organism: Nostoc sp. DSM 114160; assembly: GCF_053470305.1. Taxonomy (NCBI): domain Bacteria; kingdom Bacillati; phylum Cyanobacteriota; class Cyanophyceae; order Nostocales; family Nostocaceae; genus Nostoc; species Nostoc sp. DSM 114160. Next base: position 2,112,974 of record NZ_JBPFGO010000001.1, read on the forward strand.
TACCCCGTCTCTTGTGATAACCTAAGCTTACTTTTATGGTGGGCGGAAAAACTTTATCTTTCATCGAATTAATTCAAACCACTTTAAAGAGTGGGCGTGGCTTCTCTTGGACAAATGACAAATACAACTCTTAGAGAGGCTGCACTTCGACTACGCTCAGTGACCACGCCAACGACTTCGCTCAGTACAAGTGACAAATGACAAATGACACATAACTTAGGAATTAGTTTATGCTGGAAGCAGAAAAAGATTAAGAAATTTTAAATTCTGCTTATAGTGTACTCATGCAATGCATTGTTAATCGCCGCGCCCAGTTTTCTGCAAGTCATCGTTATTGGTTGCCAGAACTGAGTGAAGCCGAGAATATTGAGAAATTTGGTGTTGGTACTAGATTTCCGGGACACGGACATAACTATGTCTTATTCATCTCTCTAGCGGGAGAATTGGATGAATATGGTATGGTGCTGAACTTGTCTGATGTAAAACACGTAATTAAACGGGAAGTTACCAGTCAATTGGACTTCTCTTATCTCAATGATGTGTGGGCAGAATTTCAACAAACTCTGCCTACCACTGAGAATATTGCACGGATTATCTGGCAACGGCTAGCACCGCACTTACCTCTAGTCCGCGTGCAGTTATTTGAACATCCTGAACTTTGGGCAGATTATATGGGAAACGCAATGGAAGCCTACCTCACCATCAGTACTCACTTTAGCGCCGCCCATCGGCTAGCTCATCCTAAACTCAGTAATGAAGAAAACACTGAAATTTATGGGAAATGCGCTCGTCCGAACGGCCACGGACACAATTATCATCTAGAAGTTACCGTGAAAGGGGAAATTGACCCACGCACTGGCATGATTGTTGATTTAGGTGCCCTGAATAAAGTGGTAGAAGATTATGTGGTGGAGCCATTCGATCACACCTTTTTAAACAAAGATATTCCCTACTTTGCCGAAGTTGTGCCGACTGCTGAAAATATCGCGCTTTACATTAGTAATTTACTGCGATCGCCTATTCAAGAATTGGGAGCTAAACTTTACAAAGTAAAACTGATTGAAAGTCCGAATAACTCCTGTGAAATCTACTGCACTGAGTCTGAATCAAATTCAGTCAACGCATCCGTGAATCAACCAGTATTAGCACAAGTTTAGCTAATTGCAAATTAGGCATAGGACATAGGGAATTTAGATCGTCCCCATGCCCATGCCCAGCTAAAAAAGTTTACTTACTAAGCAGTTAAAACCAGGTAGCAAAGGACTTGTCAATTCATCTTGACTAAATAAAGTAGCTGCTAACTTTAATACAGCCTGTTCGCGTCGATAAACCTCAACTTTCTTCTGTATAGAATCGCAAATCCAATATTCTTGAACTCCTTGCACCGAGTACAGTTTTAGCTTTGTTTCTTTGTCGCGTTTCTCGTTTTTTTCGCCGGGTGATAAAACCTCTACAACTAACTCCGGTGCGCCCGTGAGATGTCCAGCTTCATCTAGTAAATTTTTTAAACGTTCATGACTTGCCCATACCACATCAGGGATCACATTGTCAGAATCTGAGAAAATAATTCCAGGTGCGATCGCAGCTTTACCCAGACCAGTTTCATCTGACCAAATCTTAAGAGCTGTAGCAATATTGACGCAGCTTGTCTGATGATCCCAATTAGGCGCTTTAGTCACAAATAGTTCTCCATCAATAATCTCATAGCGATTTCTGCGATCGCTAGCAAATAGCTCTAGGGTCAGCAGTCGTCCAACGCACTGGAGTTGTTTGCATGAGAAACCCCCTAGCCTTTTCCTAAATCATATTTTAAAAATACCGACGGCGGGCAGAATGTCGCAAATAGCGATAAATGCCCCACGCTAAAACTCCAAAAAAGAGATTTAGTAAAAAGCGACTAAATATAAACCACAAAATATAAATGTCAAAAAGCTTCGACGGACTCAAAGGACTAATTTTCCTGACTAAGAGAAACAGCCCAAAAATAGCATTTCCACCCAGTACGAGGGCAAACAGCACTAAACTCCTCTGCCAGTAACGACGCTGGCGTATACGGTCTGAAATTAGGGTAATTACAGGTTTACCTTGCACTTTTCGCAGTAATTGTTCTAGTCGCCAAAACATCCACAACAGAAACGGAAATAAACCATAACTCAGGAAACGTAGGGGTAGTGAGTAACGCCAAGCACTAGATAGGACATTAATTAGAGCATGGCAGATTACAGAATTTAGCCAAGCCCTAAAAATAAACTTCTTGTCTCGATTTAACCGAGTATTGGAGGAAATATAAATTCCTAAAGCATATCCCCAAGGAGCAGAAAACATAGCGTGGACTGGTGTGCCAATAGTCCGGTCAAGAATTGATGCGGTATCGTGGAAAAGGTAAATCCAGTTTTCTTCGGCAGTAAATCCAAGGGCAACGGCGATGGTGAAGAGGAAAACCGTCGAGTGAAGTAATCGATATTTGCGTTGCAGATAGTAGGTTGGGATAAAAACCGCAGCTAACTTGCAGCCTTCTTCAATTGTGCCTACTTCCACAAGCTGCCGCAAGGCTATACCAGGAAGCCAACGTTTGAGCTGTTGCCAGTCTACAAAATAGTTCGCTACAGTTTCAAAAACCCATTCCAGGCTAAGGGCTAGGATACCAGATATTGCCCCAATGATAAAGAACATCAGTAACTTTAACAAAGGTGGGGCAAATGGCACTCGACAGTAGTAGTAGCCAAGCAGCAGCAAGGGTGGTATTACTGCCCACAACAGTAGAGATAAATCAACCACTCACCTGAGCAATTACTGTACGGTGACGGTGGGTATTGTTGGTAATAGTGGGAGTTTGGAAACCCGCCTCAACAATAGCTTGCTCAATGTCTAAAGCAAAATATTCATCTAAATATGGTTCAGTACTTTTGAGCAAAGTCAAAATGTAGGCTGGCATTTTCTTGTAAACTTCAGATTTGGGATTCATATCCATGATTGCCAAGTAGCCACCCGGACGCAACACTCGCCGCATTTCAGCTAAAATTTGTCGGGTTGCTGATTGGGGTAATTCGTGGCACATCAGGAAAATAGAAACTAAATCAAAAGAGGCATCAGGTAGCCCGGTAGATTCAGCTTGGGCATGAAGCCAGTTAATTTTAGCTTGGCGTTGTTGGGCACGGTAATTAGCTACGGCTAAGAAGTAGGGAGATAAGTCCAAGCCTGTAATTTTGGCATAGGGATAAATTTCTTGTATGGTAAATGTACTCAAACCGACACCACAGGCCAAATCTAGGATGTCTTGGGGTTGATTGGGGATTTGCACTTTGAGGATATCGTGGTAACTTTGGCGCAGTTTAGCATCTCCTTCTGCTCCAGCATCTGGCCAAATTCCGGCATGGACAGTATGAGCAGCAACTTCTAGCTCCCAAGCCGCTTTCCAACTGAGGTCTCCACCTTCGTAGGCATGGAATGGCCGCAAATAGTATTCTGGGTAGGAAAGCTGAGGATTTTCTACTTGAGCTAGATCAGCCTTCCAATCACGCGCCTGTAGTGTTTCGACTTCTTGCGTCCAAGGCACACCAATTCTCTGGGCACGTTTAATCATCATTTGTCTAGCTTGATGCTTGGCTAGGTTAGCTAAAGGCTGGATTGCCAGTATGCCATTTACCAAACGGGAAGCTAAACCAGGATTATTGTTTACAGCAGCGGTCATAAATCAGTTTGCATTTAACAGCCTTTTCTACTTATGACATACTTGCTGGACGGCAGTCTATAGCAATCCTATTTGATTTACAAACTACTCGTGGAGACAAGGAATAGGGAATAGATGTGGAAAGCAACTCATTTAGGACTGCTATAGAAATGAAATGAATCGAATTGTATAACGGCAGTCTGCCTCCTTTGGCTTGCTCTAAGCAACAAATATTATAGAAGGTTGATATTTGGAGAACAGCAAAGTTCTGAGAAAATGTGAATTATGCTGGTTTCCAATTTATATTTCTTTATCAGAGAATTTTATTCAAGACTGGTAAAATTTTGATACTTAGCAATATCTATCTCAACAGGGATGGCAAAAAGCTGAGTGCCTTTTCTAAAGAAAATTACAGTAAGTTAAGCTTATTGAGAGTCAAGTATGGCCAGAGCAAGAAGAAGAGCAAGTGGCTTTTTAAAAGATTTTCAAGAGTTTGCCCTTAAAGGCAATGTAGTTGACTTGGCGATCGCTGTCATCATTGGTGGTGCTTTTGGTAAGATTGTCACTTCTCTTGTTGAAGATGCGATCATGCCATTGATTAATCCCTTGGTTAGTTTTGCTGGCAAAGACTGGAGAACAATCGCCATTGGCCCGGGAATCAAGATTGGTCACTTTCTTGGCGCAATAGTTGACTTTGTAATCATTGCCTTAGTTTTATTTGTGGCAATTCGAGCCTTACAAAAATTTAAGAGACAAGAAGAAGTAACCGATGAACCCTTGCCAGATCCTAACCTTGTAGTCCAAGAAAGATTGACTAGCGCGTTGGATAGACTCAACCAAACCTTGGAAACTCGGAATAATCAAGTTTTGTAAATGGAGAGTAAGGGGATGAAGGAGCAGGGGAGCAGAGGAGAAATCAATTCAAAATTCAAAACTTGTACTGAGCGTCTTGCCCTGAGCGAAGTCGAAGGGAGCCGAAGTATTCAAAATTCAAACATTTTAGAACTTCTGCCTTCTGCCAACTGAGCCTCCTGCCTCCTCTTTCCCAATGCCCAATACCCTACTTTGCAGTAGGCTTGAGAGCTAACAACATCTCTAATTCACTGGTCGATTTATCAGGGCTAATAGCGGTAAAACCAACACCACGAATGGAATTCAAAATGGTGAGGGTATCGGCGTTAGATGATACAAAACTATTGATCAGCGGCACAGTTTTCGTTTTATCCATATCTAGGTAGAAATAGCCACCGTTGGGCTTTTGCAAAGAACCAGTCACGGCTTTGAAAGCGTCGCTAGTGTCGAGAGATGGATTTTTGCGATCGCTAACTGCGTCAGCAATTGGGCCACCAAGAGCTACAAATACAGTATCTTGGTCTAGCCAACCATGTGCCAATAAAGCTCCTTGTCGGGGAATTTGCCATTCAGTTACGTCTTTACCACCGATGTTTCTGTTGGCGACGTTGATTTGTTGAGTTTTGGCAAGGGTATCCAATTTTGTTAAGGTGGCTTCGGCAGTTTTGCGATCGCTAGTATCAAATACTAAAGCACCTCCAAAACCAACACTCGCCAATACTCCTTGATTTGATGGAATCGCACCAAAGGCAAATTCTCCATTCATCCAGCCAAAAATATCCTTATCTAGGTCTAGATTGGCAATTTTCAGTTGTCCTCGTGCTTGTTCTAAAGCTTGCTTCATTTCTGGATAATCTTTTGATTGCTCTACTAGCGCTTCCCAACCACGGCTGATACCATTTCCGCTAATCAAAGCAAAGGTATCGGCAGGAAATTGCCCGACTATATTCCCAGGACTTGATTGATACTGAAATTTATTTAATTGCGGATCTAAATTAGCAATCGCTTTTAACCGCACTCCCGCATCATCAACACCAACACCCGCTACCACAGATTTTATCTGCTTCAATTGCGTCAGGGTTTGTGGCGGTAACTGCTTTGTCTGCGGATTTCCAGCAGTTAATTGCTGTATCATCTCGGCATAGTCTGGGACATAAATTTGGGCGAGGCTGTTTTTAACATCCACTCCTTTAAGAATGCTGCTAGCACCTTCTTTACTGGCAAAAGAAGACTGCCCCTTAAACGTATCAATTGCTTTTTCTACAGCTTGCTTTTCAGGGGCTAATACCAACTGACTATCATTTAAAACTACGCTATACGTCGGTTTGCCATTTTGTGTAGTTTCGACAATTTTTTGACCTTGATAGTCAGATTCCTGTAATTTCACTCCTTTTTGTGACTTCAATTTGTTAGCAAAATTCAAGGCGCTGAGTTTGTCCTTGATTCCCACCACTATCAGGATATTTGATTCCTGCTGTAAATTTGTTGGTACATTAGGTGCCCCAGAGGGTACCTTTAACTGTGCTGGTTTGACGGGATTTGGTGGCAATACAGCAATCATCACACCACCAGCCCAAGGCTTTATGTCTTGTTCATAAGAAACGTTACTGTCACGGAATATTTGCTGATTGAAATCTTCCAGACTTTTTGCCACTAACTTTTGTGCTTCTGGAGTGCCAAACTGCTGTAATTTTGCCCAGGCTCCAGAGTCAGTAGTAATATAAGTTGCCATCAGTGCTGTTGAAGGTACTACTTTTGCACTGCCTAGAGCGTCTGATGTACCTACTGGTGAGCCTTTAAAGTACGTGTAAGCCGCTATACTTCCTACGACAACGACGGCAGCACCAACAGCAGGAATGAGAAATTTTGATTTACTTTCAGGCATTTTGTTATCCTCTTTTGCTCAGATTGTCACCGAGATTTATACAAGTGTCACTGTAGAGTTTTCGGATTTATAATAATTTCCGCTAATCCATCGCTAGACTAACCCATGACAAAAGGATTCAGCAGCACGCTGATTGACAAGCTGCACATCTACCTTCTACTTGCAGACAATTATTGCTTTTGACATCCATTATTAATCGGATATTAATTATAAAGATTCTCAGTTAAACGTGACGTCTCAATCAGCAAACATCCAACTTCAAAGTGATTTTTCACTACAAATGGGTTTTTGCAAATTAAATACATAGCAATCCTATCTGATTTGTAAAAATTGCCAGGGTTAGATTCCCGACAACTCTTATGAAGTTGAGAATCTCAATTGTTTACGAATGATTTCAGATTGCGATAGCACTTGGATCTCATAGTCCATCTTCTATGCAGCAAACAAGCTAGCGATGTTTACGATGGGCTACGCCTACGCCGATTTGCTAAAGAGGTTAAGAAGATTTGGGAAGCGCAAAATCAATCTACAAGCGTTCCCTCTGAGCGACTTTTACAGGTACTCGCCAGTATGGGAGTTTTTACGGAGACAGAAATCGATTATTTTACTCTTACACAACTAGTACCCTGCATTTAGTTTCAACTCCAGTTGGTATTTACTGATAAAATTAGTAATCCTATAAATTAGCGGTCTAAAATTACTCTCAAAAATACTTCAATCAGATGAGGAGCGAATTTGCAAATGATATGCTGTTCATTTTAAACAAAGTAGCGTGTTCAGCAGCAAGCTATCCTAAGTTATAAAAATAATTAGGAGTATTTGTACTTAATGAAAATCTATAGAGGCACAAAAGACTCTTGACTCAATACCCAAAAAGTGCAGAACATCAGCAAAAGTAAATACAGCAGGGATATAGAAAAAATCCCAGGATCGGTAGCCGATCTTTGGAAGTTCGGGTGAGATTAATTTCAATCTCCCAATCCCAAGGTGAGAAGTCACCTTCATAATGCTCTGTTGAGGGAAATACATCAGATACCGCTATTTTACTTAACTACATCCAACCAAGCCAGACTTTTCAGGATTACAAGGTCAGTAAGCATCAATGTCGCAGTCTTATTTTGATACAGATAATAACGGACACAAACCTTTTGAGTTACCGGGAGCAAGACCACACTACAACCCCGATCGCCCCGGACAGGTAGAGCATATTTTTCTCGATCTCAGCTTGGATATTCCAAAGCTTTGCTATCAGGGCAGTTGTAGCATTCGCCTCTTGCCAATCCGTAATGGGATCGATCGTTTGACTTTGGATGCTGTCAATCTAAATATCGAGTCTGTGCAGGTGGACGAAGTGCCACAAAATTTTGACTATGACGGGGAACAGCTTTCTATTCAACTTTCTCAGGTAACCCAGATTGGTAAACGCTTGCTGATTGCGATCGCTTACTCAGTGGCAAAACCGCAACGCGGTATTTATTTTATTCAACCAGATAAGCACTACCCAAACAAGCCTACTCAAGTCTGGACTCAAGGTGAAGACGAAGACTCTCGCTTTTGGTTCCCCTGCTTTGACTATCCAGGACAACTGTCTACTTCGGAAATTCGCGTTCGCGTTCCCAACCCTCTCGTGGCGATTTCCAATGGCGAATTAATTGACACCATAGAAGATGGTGATTACAAAGTCTATCATTGGTTACAGCAACAAGTTCATCCTACCTACTTGATGACTTTAGCAGTAGGTGATTTTGCTGAAATTCGAGATGAGTGGAACGGTAAAGCTGTCACCTACTATGTAGAAAAGGGACGGGAGGAAGATGCTAAACGCAGCATGGAAAAAACTCCCCGAATGATCGAATTTTTGAGCCAAAAGTATGGTTATCCATATCCTTTTCCAAAATACGCCCAAGTTTGCGTTGATGATTTTATCTTTGGCGGCATGGAAAACACTTCCACAACACTGTTAACAGACAGATGTTTGCTGGATGAACGCGCCGCCTTAGATAACCGCAACACTGAAAGTTTAGTCGTCCACGAACTCGCACACCAGTGGTTTGGTGATTTGGTAGTGATTAAGCATTGGTCTCATGCTTGGATTAAAGAAGGGATGGCTTCTTACTCTGAGGTGATGTGGACAGAACAAGAATATAGTTTAGAAGAAGCAGCTTACTATCGTTTATTGGAAGCTCGTCGTTACCTAAGCGAAGATAGCAGTCGTTATCGCCGTCCAATGGTAACGCACGTTTACCGAGAAGCTATTGAACTTTACGATCGCCACATCTACGAAAAAGGATCTTGTGTCTATCACATGATTCGGGCCCAATTGGGAGATGAGTTGTTTTGGCAGGCAATTCAAACATTTGTCCAAGATAATGCCCACAAAACCGTAGAAACAGTAGACTTACTCAGGGCGATTGAAAAGGCAACCGGACGTAATCTTTTGTTTCTGTTTGACCAATACGTTTATCGTGGTGGTCATCCCGATTTTAAAGTAGCTTACTCTTGGGATGGAGATGCTCATTTAGCAAAAATTACAGTCACTCAAACCCAAGCTGATGAAGGTAAAAATGGTAGTAAGGATTTGTTTGATTTAAAAATACCTATTGGTTTTGGCTATACGCAACAAGAAGAAGTGATGAGTAAAGAGTTAGGAGTTAAAAATAATTCCAAACTCATAACTCCTAACTCACAACTCAAAATTTTTACTGTCCGGGTGAATGAACGCGAACAAAGCTTCTACTTTCCCCTAGAAAATAAGCCTCAATTTATTAGCTTTGATGTTGGAAATAATTACCTAAAAACAGTAGCTTTAGAATATCCAATCACAGAGTTAAAAGCACAGTTAGAATTCGATCCCGACCCGATTTCGCGTAGTTATGCAGCAGCAGCTTTGGCGAAAAAAGGTGGGTTAGAAGCGATCGTTGCACTGTCTGCATCGCTAAAAAATGACCCATTGTGGGGTGTGCGTGTGGAAGTGGCAAAACAACTAGCCCAAATCAATTTAGATCAAGCCTTTGATGGCTTAATTCCTGGGTTAAAAGATAAAAATGCTTATGTGCGACGGGCTGTAGTGGAAGCACTTACTCAATTCAAAACTGCTGAAAGCTATAAAGTTGTCAGAGGGCTGTTGCAAAAAGGCGATCCCAGCTACTACGTGGAAGCAGCAGCTTCTCGCGTAATCGGGGCGATCGGCTCATCAAACTTGGAAGAAAAACCCAAGGAAGACAAGGTATTAAAGCTGCTGAAATCCGTTTTAGAAGAAAAGGCAGGTTGGAATGAAGTCGTGCGAAGTGGTGCGATCGCCGGTTTAGCTGAATTCAAAACTTCGGAAGCAGCTTTAAATCTGCTGCTAGAATACACCAAACTCGGTGTGCCACAACCCTTACGTTTAGCTACAATTCGCGCTTTAGGAAAGATTTCTGTAGGTCAAAGTCCGGCTAATTTGGAACGGATTTTAGACAAATTAACAGAACTCGCTAAAGAAAGCTTCTTTTTAACACAAGTGTCGGTAGCAGCAGCATTAGGACAAATGGAAACACCTAAAGCCGTGGGGATTTTGCGATCGCTAGCCGAACAAACAGCTGACGGGCGTGTACGTCGCTCTGCTGAGGAAGAAATTTCCAAGGTGCAAAAGAACATTGGTTCAGAAAAAACCCTGCGTCAACTGCGTGAAGATTTCGACCAACTCAAACAACAAAATCAGGAATTGAGAAGCCGTTTAGAAAACTTGGAGGCCAAATCTAAATAGCATTACATAATAATTAAAAGTCGGTAATTGGTAATCGTGGCAAAACTATTACCAATTACCAAGGTTTTATTTGATGCTGTAATTTTATTTTCCACTTCAATCACAGGGATAAATAAACATACTACCAAGATCCCCGACTTATGTTAGAAGTCGGGGATCTTTATGTTGTAAACGGTTACTGAGTTTCAATTTGCATATATAGATACATATTTATATTTATATTTATATTTATATAAATTAAAGTTAAGAAAAGATAAAATCATCTAAAAGTTGGATAAGTAGTTGTAGTTATATAAAGTATAATTAAGAAAAAGATAAACAAATCTAGGCAGTAACAGACGCTAAAATCGCCTCGATCGCTACCCCAAAGGGTAGAGTTCTAGTTATTTTAGACAGAAGACTACCGCTATCCTGCAACTTACAACTAACTTGTAAGTCAGGAGAAAAACAATAATTGTAAATTTTTCAGTTGAAGAGGCAAAAAAAGGCGTGGGTCAGTATCAACCTGCTCAACTAAAACTCTATAATCCAGATGCGATCGCTCGCTACTATAGTTACCGTCCCTGGTTAGCTTGGGGGCGACTGCTGAGAATTATCTCCTCTTTTGCAGGATTTATATTCGGTCTGAAGTGGGACGAGTGGCAAGATAAAGTTGAGCAGAACAAGGGTAAACGAGCTATCCAGTTGCGACAACTGCTCACCCGCCTCGGTCCGACTTTTATTAAAGTTGGTCAAGCCCTCTCCACTAGACCTGACCTGATACGCAAAGATTTCTTAGAAGAACTGATCAAGTTACAAGACCAGTTACCACCTTTCGATAATGCGATCGCTTACCAGATTATCGAAACAGAACTAGGTCGTCCAATTCACGAAAGTTTTAGCGAACTGTCACCTAACCCAATAGCTGCTGCTAGCTTGGGTCAAGTATACCGAGGTCGTCTGGTTAGCGGCGAAGAAGTCGCCGTGAAGGTGCAACGCCCCAACTTACACCCGGTAATTACACGCGACTTATATCTAATGCGTTGGGCAGCAGGTTGGCTAGCTCCTTGGTTGCCTTTAAATCTCGGTCATGACCTAACTTTAATTGTGGATGAGTTTGGCACGAAATTATTTGAGGAAATTGACTATATTAATGAAGGCCGCAACGCCGAAAAATTTGCTAGCAACTTCCACAATGACCCACAAGTAAAAGTTCCAGGAATTTATTGGCGTTATACCAATACCCACGTTTTAACCTTGGAATGGATTAACGGCTTCAAGCTAACGGATACTCAACACATCCGCGAAGCAGGTTTAGACCCAGAAGCGATCATCCAAATTGGCGTGACATCAGGATTGCAACAGCTTTTAGAATATGGCTTCTTCCATGCTGACCCTCATCCTGGCAATTTATTTGCTGTACCCGATGGTCGTATGGCTTATATTGACTTCGGCATGATGGATCAGTTGGAAGAAAGCACCAAAGAAACGCTGGTCGATGCACTAGTGCATTTGGTGAATAAAGACTATACCGACTTAGCCGAAGACTTTGTAAAATTAGGGTTTCTGACTCCAGACACGAATATTTGCCCGATAGTGCCAGCATTAGAAGCGGTGCTAGGAAACGCTATTGGTAAAAATGTCAAGGATTTTAACTTCAAAACTATTACCGATGAATTTTCGGAACTGATGTATGAATATCCTTTCCGAGTTCCGGCAAAGTTTGCCTTGATTATTCGTTCTCTAGTTACTCAAGAAGGTATTGCCCTTAGCCTTAACCCCAATTTCAAAATTGTGGAAGTGGGTTATCCCTATATAGCGCGGCGGTTGCTGACAGGGGAATCGCCGGAATTAAGACGACGATTATTGAATGTGTTATTCAAAGATGGTAAATTTCAGTGGCAGCGGTTAGAGAATTTGATTGCGATCGCTCGTACCGATAACAACTTTGATGTATTGCCCACAGCGCAAATGGGGTTCCAATACTTAATGTCGGCAGAAGGCAAGTTTCTAAGGCGACAGTTGGTGCTTGCTCTCACCGAAGATGACCGCTTGCACACCGAAGATGTCCAACGCCTGTGGAATCTGGTTAAAGATGACTTAAAACCGGATCGTTTATTAAATGTAGCGATCGGGATTTTAACAGAATTATCCAGAGAAGGGGCAGCCGCTATTCTGCCAAAAGCGACATTACTTGGGTCTTTTGCTGAGAACCAGTCAACAAATAATAAAAAGTAAAAAATTTTTAATAGAAATTAGGAGTTTTCATGTATTATTTTCCTGAGCAACCGCCTTACTTTCTCTTACTTGTTGGCTTTTTGATAGCATTAACATCTGGTTTGGCATTATCTGGCACTTTGAAAGTAATTGTGCAGAACTGGTCAAGCGAACGAGCAGAAAATACTCAGCCACGTTCCTCATTGAAACAATTACTTGTACCATTTATTGGCATAACAGGCGGTACTTGTTTATTTATGTCCTCAGGCTTAGAGATATTTGGCTTTCCCTCATCCTTGGCTTTAGGAGTCGGTCTACCAATTAGTCTATTTACTTGTTTGCTAGTTTGGTTGCAGTTGGGAAGTATGATGACCTTCATACAACGTGAAGGTATGCAATCTTTAGATTTAGATTCTTTTTCTTAGAAGAGGGTTAAATAGTAGGAAGCCTCACAAATATCTAAATTACCGTAAATACTCACCGCCAACAATGATGCTCTATTAAAAATGAGATCGTTATTTAGTGGTGAATAATTATTTTTTGCTGAAATTTAATCATTCCAATATTTAATCGCGTTCAAATTACCTTTATTACTGATAAACGGGCAATAGATAAGCTAGAAATTAAACAACATTTTAGTCCACTTTTACTTAATTACTTAGTCATTTTATCCTTGAAATTACGATAGTTAAGCTTAATATTGTTGACTTTTCGATTGAAAAAACTTGTAGTAGTCTTTTGCAAACGCATTAGCGGACTCTGACGCCTAAAGCTTTTGGGTCTTTGTTCTGGTGAGTTTAAATATCTATAATGCAAAAATATATCTCGATATGGAATATCGACATCTTCACCAGCGCAAAGTTGAGTAAAGTGTGGTGAAGTTATACTCATATAGTGTAGATATGTCAGCCGCCGTCCTTGGTCGTAAAGGATGTTATCTACTACATCAAATTGAGAACGCCAATGGTTGCCAGTTGCCTGTTCGCAGTCATGAAAAGCAAAGTTATAATAGGAAATTCCACTTTTCAATACCATGTAGTTAAATAAAGATTGATCGGGACCTCCAAGAGCCATGACATCAGCTTCACTAATCTGTAATTTGTCGAGTAGGTTTGCTAACGTAGCTTTAGAAAAAATATCTTTTTTAGTTGCAAACCAACCGGCACAAAATATATGAGAATGCAATTTTTCTCGATCAAAAACTTGCTGTATAAGTTCTGGTGGACCATCAAAAATATATTTCAATTCAGATTTATATTGAAAATCATTGGTTACCCAATCATATTTATCTAATTTTTCATATATATAGTCTATAGGCCCCATAAGGAGCGTATCTGCATCAAAATAAATAAATTTATCAAAGGAACCATCTAAACCACAAAGCTTACGATGCATCGGTAGACGATAAAGTTCTGGAAGCCCCCATTTTCGCCAAGTTTTTTGTGCCCTTGAGTGATTTTGCCAGACCTGGGTTGCAAAGTTATCCCAGTAGGCTATAGAATCAGAATTATCAAATAAAGTAACATTATCTCTAGATGCAATCTCTGCCTTTACTTTGTCTAACTGCTCATTATATGGAATTATACAAATAGGAATTTTCCTACCAGCATTAGCTTCTATACTGTTGAGCAACGCCACTAATTGATCATAGACAACATCATTGGCTAGGATATAAATACCATCAATCATTGGATACTCCTAATATTAAGTACGCGCAGAAACAAAGGGAAATAAACGGCGAGTCAGTTTGGGAATAAAGGCAAATTTACCCTCATGCAGATAACGATAGTGTTCCCACAATTGCCAATAGGGACTACCAGTTTTCATCCGCGTACCAGCCCAGTGGAGATATTTGAGTCGTTGTCCTCGGTCATACAAGGCGTAATCTTGCTGTTGGAAATTTCGCGAACCGGCCCAACTACCAGGGTCCTCCCCCAGGAATTTTAACGAGATTTCCACGTTTAGAAATTAGTTTGAGAACAAGATAATTTAGAATTGGTTGGTCTGTAACTCCTTGAGAAAAATCGAAATATTCACGATGCGCTGCACACTCGCGCAAAGCTTCATCCATTTGTTGTTCGGTAATAGCTCCTTTTCTCGAAGCCCAAAAACCGCTGTTGAAAACATCTTGAAGTTGGGCATCGGAAAAAATTTGCTGTTCTTTCACAAATGGGGAAAAAATATTTCGCAGCTTTTCATTAGCATGATGGTAATCACAGCAGAAGAAATCGACTTCTGAAAGTTTGTCTAAATTGTCGGCAATTTTTTCAAAAACGACAATATCCGTATCAATATAAATAAATTCATCTAAAGGCCCAAACCACGCCACCAATTTACGCATTTTGTTGGGTAAGGCAAGGAAATCTCGGTCAAAAATTTCGCCGATGCGTTTGGTAAAGCTATCAATAAGTTCTAAATCTGGGAAAATTTGGACGTTGTGTAAGGTAGCAAGCTGTTCTGCTACCTTGTGATAATTTTCATTAAAAGGTATGAGATAAATGGTAACTTCTGGGTCATAGTAACGAATGCTATTGAGTAGAGCAATAGCATTATCGATAACGCGGTCATTGGCAACTATATAAATACCCCTACTCATAAATTATCCTTGTTTAATTAACTTAAATTTTTGCAAAGCTCTGGTAAGTAAATTTGGTGCTTGAGTGTCATTATAATTTTTAGGAGGACTGGTAAATACTGGACGCTTTTCTGGTTCGTGTAAGTAACGATAATAGAGAAATAACTCTCGATAGGGAAACTCAATATTTTCTCCCGCACAGACTGCTTGATTGATATTAGGAGGAATCCCAATGTAATGGAGATAAGTTAGTTGATTACCGCGATCGTAAAGAATATGTTCTCGTTCCTCGAAGTGTTTGGAGCTAGCAGAGCATCCTGTTTTTTCATTATCTGGTAATTGGCGAGCAAAGTTATAAATAGAAAAATTAGACCTCATTACCATGTAGTTGATTAATGGTTGTTCGCCAGCACCACCATACAAAATTTCTGACTCGCCATTTTGTAAATGTGATATTAGCCAATCTCTTTTTTCTGAGTCAAATAGCCCTTGTTTTGCGCCATAAAAGCCTGAGCAAAATATTTCGGAATCAATGCGTTTTTGCTCAAAAACTTTTAGTAATTTGGGAGAATTAACATTATATATTTTACTAACATCTGTAAATTGAAAATCGTAGACTACAAAATCATAACTATCTAGCTTTTCAAACACTGCTGCAAGTGACTTCATTACCAAGGTGTCTGCATCTAAATAGATAAACTTCTCAAATGGGCCATCAAAAGCGCAGAAACGACGATGAGCGCCATAAAGACGGGATTTACTCCGATTCAATCGTTCTGGGGCTGCTGCGAGCATAAATTGATCCCAGCGCTCGATCGATTCTTGGTCATCGTAAAGAAATACATTTGGGCGTTTCGCTATTTCATCAGCAATTCGTTGTGTCCGGTCGTCAAAAGGATAGATACAAACAGGAGTTTCTGGGCCTAAGATAACATCAATACTGTTGAGCAAAGCCACCAGTTGATCGAAAACATAATCATTGCCAAGGGTACAAATACCATTCATAATTTATGAGTGTTGATCGACAAAGTTTGATAACCAGTTAAGCAGGTTTAATTTGTGTAAAATGATTTGACGTGCTTCTGCGATCGCATCTTTGGCAGCATACCAAGCATCAGGTGTAGCTGTCACTTCTTGGATGTAGGCAATGCCTTTTTCATCTAAACTGGGCAACCGCAAAAAACTACCCGGCGGCAATAACTTATCAGCAGCCGGGCCACCATAGTAAATTGGTAAACACCAAGCAAGTAAACTATCCCAAAGTTTCTCACTCACATACCAATTATTATCAGCATAATTTTCAATTGCCAGATTGTAATAGTATGGTGCCATGCCATACCATTTGTTACCTAGTTCTCCCGAACTATTCGCCCATTCTGGTAAGTTACGCCCATACAAATCAAATTTCATGCCACTAGATTGCAAAGATTGTAAAAAATCTAAACGCTGGCGATGATTGGCTGTGCGGCTAATTCCCGAAGTAATCCAACTACATGGGGCAACTTTTGGGGGCGGTGGCATTTCATTTAAATCTTGAAATGAATTTGAGTGATACCAAATAGCAGGCATATAGTCAGGAATGGGAGCAAAATCATCGGGCCCAGAAACGTAGCCACAATACTTCTGGGCTTCTTGATAATTATAATTAGTTATTTTTAGAACCTCATCTAAAGGCGGTTCTCTGAGCAAATAAATAATTCGCTCTTTGTTAACGCCACGCAGTAGAGATTCAATATTTACTACTGGTTTTTGCTGCTGTTTACGAAAACTATCTAACCAAGATTTTTGTGGCGGTGCTTGGGGAAAATCAAATTGATATAGCAACATAAAGTCTGGCTTTTCTGCCATTTTCAACATTTGGATATTCTTCCAAACACCAAAGTAGTGCGGAGTTTGTTGCCATAACCAATCTTTATTTTTAGCAAGGCCTGAATAGCTGCTAATCATGCCAACAGTTTTTATAGTCATAAATCGTATTTATTCGGTTATTTTTCAGTTAATTTTTGTACCGTTACCTTAAAATTGATGGACGTTGATCTTCTTCTACGTAGCTTAATATTTTGGTAATTCTATTCTCCCAAGAAAATTGCTGGGCAAAATCTATACTAGCTGCATAACCCTCTAATTTTCTGGGATAAGTTTCTAAAGTATGTTGAATAGATTGGGCAAGTTTATGCGGGTTATCTGGTGTACACCAACTGGCAATTAAAGGTGATGTTTTGAATTCCATTAAAGGTGGAATCTCAGTTGCAACGATAGGAGTGCCAGCAGCCATGTACTGAAAAAACTTAACTGGATTCGTGAAATCTGCTGATTTTCCAGCACAGTGAGGATGAACCAAAATATCAGCTGCTTGAAACAAGCTGACTAATCGTTCTCGTGGAAGTATCCAGCCTAAGAATTTAACATTTTCGACATTTTTATCTCTAGCTATTTGTTGATATGCTTGTACTTGTGCTTCTGTTCCTCCTGTGATGATAAACTGAATTTCTGGCAACTCTTTAGCAGAATCAATTAAGAGATCGACTCCTTTGAAAGGATACAAAGCACCTGAAT
Organism: Nostoc sp. DSM 114160; assembly: GCF_053470305.1. NCBI lineage: Bacteria > Bacillati > Cyanobacteriota > Cyanophyceae > Nostocales > Nostocaceae > Nostoc > Nostoc sp. DSM 114160. The sequence continues at coordinate 2,130,453 of NZ_JBPFGO010000001.1, forward strand.
AGACAACTAAATGCTTCCGTCCATTTCTAAGCAATTCTTGCCGCCACCTTTCGGCTGATTCGGGCTGTCTGATTGAAAATGATTGATTGAATCCGTTATGTAGCCAAACTACTTTTTCGGGTGGCATTCCATTTTCTATTAGACTTTGCCGGATGGGTTCTGACTGAGTTATGGCTATTTTAAAATAGGGACTATGGACAATTTCTTGCTCAAATTTTCGATCTTGAAAGTAGTGACGTTCATAGATTGTAGGAACTTGATTTTTGACTGCGGCTTTAACAAAATTCCAATCTCGCGTATGGACAACTTTTGTATAAGGTAGAATATGAACTGGTAAATAATATTTAGTTACTACTGTACTAGAGTTAGTAAATTTACCACCTATTTTATCGATAGGCCAAGGCATTGGCAATGCTGCAATTTTTAGCTTTTCTTGCACATCGTAAAATTCGATAAATTCTCTGTCGGGACTTTTGGGTTGATAAGGATAAATTAACGATAGTAGATTAACAGAAGATTTTTTATCTGGATAAATTAAAACTGAAGAGTAGCCTAAGTTAGCTGCGGCGTTGGCACAAAGAACATCATGAATTTCATGTGCTGTGTCCGGCTTTAAGGATAGCTCTCCTGTGTAAAAAATATATTGATTTTTCTTGGAAGAATTTATCATATTTTTGGGTATTATAGGTTTTTTAAGATTGGGGTATAAGTAGTTTTGTTCCTGACATTAACTAAAATTAAATTTGATTTTCAAAAACTTTTAATACATCTAATAGGTAAATAGCAGATTGATAAGATTCTGTAATTAATAGATTTTGTTTTTGGGGTTCGGATTCTAATTTATCGGCTAGCAAGCGCAGAGAGCTAATGATAGGATAGAGACACTTGCGAAACTCATCCGAGATATGACTAAAATTTTGATACTGGTTATGTTCATCTTGATTTTGGTCTATATCTGACGATGACTGCCAGTTAATTTTCAGGTTAACTACATCGCTGAAGAGATCGATGGCGTTGAGAACTCTTAAGGCTGAGTTGTATGAATGGTCAATTAATTCCTGGCGTTCTTGAGAATTGTCTACTAGATCGTCAACTAATAGTCCGAGGAAACCAATCATTGAGTTAAGCCTTGTACGCAGTTCGTGAGAAATGCGATTAAAGCTGGGATTAGTTTTGGTGGAAATTTCAGCCCGATCGGCAAATTGCATTGAATATAAGCGTGAGTAGTAACCCCCTTTTTGTAAAAGTGCTTCATGGGTTCCCACTTCTACCACCTGTCCTCGATCTAATACGGCAATTTGATCGGCTTTTTGGACTGTGGAAAGGCGGTGAGCAATTACCAGGGTTGTCCGATCGCGACTTAAGTCGTCGAGTGCAGCTTGTACTAAACGTTCGGAAACGGTATCTAAAGCGCTGGTGGCTTCATCTAAAATCAAAATTTCTGGATTTTGGAGGAGAGCGCGAGCGATCGCTAATCTTTGCCTTTGTCCACCAGACAACATCACACCGCGATCGCCAATTTGACTGTCGAATCCTTGAGGTAATTTATTAATAAATTCATAAGCATTTGCTCGTTTGGCTGCTGAGATAATTTCATCTTCTGTAGCTTCCGGTCTTCCATAAGCAATGTTATTTCGCACCGAGTCATTAAAGAGAAATGTATCTTGACTGACAATTCCCATGTGTGTTCTGAGAGATTTGATATCAAAATCACGCAGGGTCTGTGCCATCGATAGAGATACTGCCAGATGTCGGATCGTAAAATCTGGGTAAGAGGTCAGCCAAGGTTGACTTACCTGCACCAGAACCACCTACCAAAGCGAGAGTTGTCGCACGGGGTAAAAATAAATTTACATCTTTGAGTACTAACTTTTCATGACTAGGGTAGGCAAAGGAAAGTGAATTAAAACCTATTCCTTTTTTTAATTCTGTGTAGATTACATTACCGTTTTTCATAAACGGCTTGCGATCGCGACTTAAAAACTCACTCACTATTTCTACGCTACTAGCACTATTGGCAAAGCTACTACGAAGACTATTTAACTGAGAGACTAAAGGTAGCAGTCGCAGTAATACTAATAAATATGTCAGTAGTACCGTTGAAATGAAAGAAACCTGGTTGGCAAAAAAAGTTTTACTTAAGAATACAATTAGAAGTAAAGCTACTACTCCCATTACCTCACTTATCGGCCCGATCGCTTGTGAGTTTACCTGAGATTGAAAATCTGCTTTTTCGCGATCGCGGATTAATTTGGTAATCTTTTGATATTCTCTGTCTTCATTAGCGGTTGACTTTACCAAACGAATTCCATTCAATGTTTCTAAAACACTGATGGAATAAGATGTAGACATTTCTGATAGTTGTTGACCAAATTTTTTCGCTCTACTAATTGTGTATTGATTGATTAATGTTATAAAACCCAACAAAACTGTGGCTGCAATTGTTAGCTGCCAAGAAATTGCTAATAATAAACCAACAAAAACTAAAATCGTAATTATTAAAATAATTAAATTGATAATACTCCCGATAGCGCTAGAAGTACGGGCAGTTTCCGAACCAAGGCGATTAATAATATCGCCTACTTTCGTTTTTGAATAATAGTCTATATCAATATCTAGCAATAACTCTAAGCTAGCTTCACGAATATCGGCATTTAATCTCCGAGTGAAAACACTCGATGTTAAAATACTAAAATAACTAGATAAGTTTTTTAATAAAATTATAAATATAATTGTTCCAGCCATTCCCAAATTCCGATAATTTTCGGGAAGATTATCAAATGGAAACATCACAGCTTTCAGAATCGGAGGAAAACCAGTTAAATCTACTGGTTGTCCGACAATTCTCAAAATTACTGGCACAATCAAAGTTACACCGACACCATTAAATAAAGCACCAGAAAATCCCAACAGCATTGTTAGGATAATTAAACCTGGATAGGGTTTGGCGAATCTTAGTATTAGTTTTCTGGTAGACATTGGGTATTTTTATGCCAATTTAACTTAATTATTAATATTATTCACAACTGAGCAATTACTGACTTGAGCGTAGAAGCCATAGCCTCTATGCTATAGTGTTCCACACATCTTTTTCTTGCCTCGATCCCTTTCTGGTTTGCTGACTCTAAATCCTGAAAAATCAATTGAATTTGTTCAGCAATTTGCTCAGGGACAACCAGGCTCGACTAAATAACCAGTATCACCTAAAAGTTGGGGAATATCTCCAACACGCGTTGATAATACAGGTTTAGCCATTGCCATCCCATCTGTCAACTTCAAGGGAAATTGAGCGCGAGTTTCTGGAGTATCTCGCTGGGGAACAACTACAATGTGAGCAGCTGCTACCAAGTCAGGCATAACGTCGGCTGGATACTTGGGTAATTTGATAATCCAACGTCCCCACTTTTGTTGAAGTTGTTTATCATAATCATCATAAGGACTACCACCTACAATTACTAGTCTCAAGTCTGGTTGATTAAGTTTATCGAGCGCGATGAGAACATCTTCTAAACCTTTATAAGGTCTTGGCGCACCCGGAAACATTAAAATCCGATATTCAGATAAACCATAACGATCCCTACTGGATTCAGGATCGTATTGAGTGGGATCGAATAAGGAAATATCTTTACCATTCGGAACAAATGTACCACCAAAACGCTGCTGCAAAAATTTAGTATGCACTGTCACAGCGTCAGCGTGACTTACCAAACCTTCCATCCATTTCACATATAAAGTATGATGAGGATTTTTGAGTGCGCCTTGTGGTTTCAATAAGTCCCTAGCTAATTCTTTGGGTGTAGGATGATAATGCCAGTTATCACCGCCATGCCAACTGAGTTCCCAATCATCTATGTCTAAAATTAATGGCTTTCTAGTGAATATTTTCCTTAATAGTCCAACTCCAAAACTTGCTATTTGGGGTTTGATAGCATAAATTATATCGCCATTGATTTTTGGTAAAAATTTTTGGATTTCTCCAAAAAACTCTGGAAAGTCTTTGCCTGGTAAGTTATAAACGTTGAATTCTGATGGTAATTTTAAATAGAAGTTATTTCCAAATAAAAACCCCATAATTTCAACTTCGTATCCTAACTGATTGAGAGCTTTTCCTATCAAGTATGCACGCAGAATCGCTGCACTTGATAAATCTGAAACCAACAAGGATATTTTAGAAAATTTTCTCACTATTTTTATACTTTTTTTATTTAATTTTTCCAGTATTTGTCAGATGTTGCTAAATCTGCAAATATTAATTTAATTTGTTTTGTAGGAATCGGAGCAACTAAAGAAATTAGTTGTCAATCCATCAAGATACAAAATTTTTCTGAGGAATTTTTAATATTTCATGGTAAAGTTCTAACATCTCTAAGGCAACAGTATCCATTGTACGTACTGGCTGAATACCTTGACGTAATTTAGCTAGTAAATCGCCGTCTTTGGCTAAAGTTGCGATCGCTTCTGCCCATGCTTGGACATCTTTGGCTGGAACTAACCAACCATCGATGCCGTGACGGACTAACTCAGCAATCCCTCCTAAATTTGAGCCTAGTACGGGAACGCCCATAGCTTGGGCTTCTAAAGCAACTATGGGGCCAGTTTCTAACCATTGCGACGGTATTGCTAGTATATCGAAACCTGCTAATGCCTCTGGTACTGCTTCGCGTGAAAGTGGTTCCGCAATCCGAATTCGGCGATCGCATCTCGCGATCGCCATAACTTTTTCACGATTGGCAGCACCGTATTTTCCCGGATGAGTAGCATGAAGAATTAACTCTACAGGTACATCATTCGGTAGACTATGTACTGCTTCTACTAAAACTTGTACCCCTTTAGTTTCTTGCCAGCGACCCAAAAAGCCGATTTTTAATGTGGAGTTTTGTGGTTTGTTTGGTGTTACTTCACGTTTAAAAGTGCTAGCAACACCTTGCCGAGAGACAGTAAGTTTTTCGGGAGGAACGTTGTTTGCAACAAAAGCATTGTATTGCCAATTACTCGTTACAACAATGCGATCGGCTAGTTTTGCTAGTTGCATCAAATTGCGTCTATGTTGAGACACAAGAGTAGGAATACCAAGAGTTTTACCAAGCAGGCGTAGCTTGAAATTTTTAGAGGTAAGTAATTTTGTTTCTGCCGCTATGCCAACATCCAAGGGAACTTGACTAAAAGCCTTAAGCATCCAAGGTGGTGCTTGCTTTGCTACTCCCAAACATTGACTACAATTAACAGAGTCAATCACCCCATTGCAAGGTTCTTCACCCCAGCGCATCATCGTACCACGCAGACATATAGGCTCAGGTATGTGGACAGTAACTACAGTAGCCATCCCTAACTGGCGGGCGAGAGCAAGATGATGTAAACCACAGTCAAATCGCCATGAATGTTGATGGTAGACATCGGCTCGATTGTTTTCTAACCAATTAGCAAAATTTTTAAAGCCGCCGTGGGGTAGCTGCTTGTGTACCTCTATCTTGCTGGGGTTGGGAAAAACAGGATAACGATAAACTAAGATGCCATTGTATTCGTAGGTATCTTCTTCTGTACCTTGTTTAGGAGCAGCAACAATACTTTCTAGTCCATGTACTTGTAAGCCATGCAGTAGTGAATCTAAGTATACTTCAGCACCGGCTGATGTATCAGGAAAATACCAGCTAGTTGTATGGATTAGCTTCATTTATGAACCTGCAAAGAAAAAATTGGAAAGCTCATCTTTTTTTACCATGATTGATTGCTATATTTGTCGTTATTAACATCTATCTTTTATAAAGAATCCAAAGTGAATCTATAAGATTCCGTATTAATAATTAGTATGTACAAATAAAAAAAATTGATAGCTGATTTTGTGTTTTTGAGTAAAAAAGACAATTTAGGACAAAAAGAACAGAATAAATCTAACTTAGCTTTTACACTTCCTCCCAGAGAAATTTTACTGATATGGTCAGATCGTAATTTATAGTTACTTAGTGTATTTTAAGTATTATTACGGGTGTATACTATCATAGTATTCATGAGCTTTCTCAACCTTTTCTCACTGAGATATTTAAGATTGCTGATAAATTCCAAAGTATTTACTTCAAAGGGAGATATTAAGTAATGCAAGTAATCAGGCTTGAGGCACTCTCGGATAACTACATATTTTTGCTGGTGGATCGCCAGAAACAAATTGCTGCGGTTGTCGATCCAGCAGAGGCTGAACCAGTGCTAAAGCAACTTGCACAGTTAAAAGCTGAGTTGGTAGCGATTTTCAACACACACCACCACAATGACCATGTAGGTGGCAATCAGCAATTAATACAACACTTCCCGCAAGTAACAGTCTACGGTGGCGTCGAAGATCGCGGGCGAATTCCGGGACAGCAGGTATTTTTGCAACAAGGCGATCGCGTTCAGTTTGCAGATCGCACAGCTGAAGTTATTTTTGTTCCCGGACATACCCGCGCTCACATCGCTTACTACTTTCCCCCCGAAAAAGCTGGTGAGACAGGCGATTTATTTTGCGGCGATACCTTATTTTCTGGCGGTTGCGGTCGCTTGTTTGAAGGAACACCAACCCAAATGGTAGACTCTTTAAGCAAACTGCGCTCTTTACCAGATGATACGCGTATCTGGTGTGCCCACGAATACACTTTAGGAAATTTGCAATTTGCCCTAACTGTGGATGGCGACAATGCCGACTTGCAAAAACGCTTCAATGAAGTGAAAACTTACCGTAGTCGAGGAGAAGCTACCATACCCTCGCTGCTGGGAATGGAGAAGCGAACCAATCCCTTTTTACGTTGGGATCAACCATCATTACAATCAACCGTTAAAGGTAGTGATGGAGTGCAAACCTTTGCGCGGATAAGGGAAATGAAAAATAACTTTTAGATATTGGGCATTGGGCATTGGGCATTGGGCATTGGGCATTGGGCATTGGGCATTGGGAATGGGCTAATAATCAATAGTTTTTCTTCCCCTGCCCCCTGCTCCCTGCCCCCTGCTCCCTGCCTTCTGCTCCCCTGCTCCCCAACCCCCATTCCTCCAACTTTCTAGCGCTAATAGTTGCGATCGCACCCTTCCTTTCGCTAGGATCTGTAAGCTTTAGGGTATGGGCAAAGCTACTTGGGACAATATACTCATTTCAGGAGTTCTAAGTTCTGAAAAAACACTCGTTATTTAGGACTGTTTACTCAGCACTGGCTCAAGGCCCTGCTACAGCTAACAGCACTGTTTTAGTGAGCTATGCTGCTCAAACCCACCCAAATTAATCATATTTTACCGGAAAAACGAAAAACGATGGCGAAACGCGTGCAGTTAGTTTTAAATCAGGATATCAGCAAGCTGGGAAAATCTGGCGACTTAGTGGAAGTAGCTCCTGGCTACGCTCGTAACTATCTGATTCCCCAGAAATTGGCAACCAATGCCACTCCTGGTATTCTCAAGCAAGTAGAACGCCGTCGCGAGCAAGAGCGTCAACGGCAATTAGAACTCAGACAACAAGCTCTTGAACAAAAAGAATCTTTAGAAAAAATTGGCAGCTTGACAATTGCTAAACAAGTTGGTGAAAACGAAGCAATTTTCGGTACTATCACCACCCAAGATGTTGTAGATGCAATTAAGGCAGCCACCGGTCAAGAAATCGATCGGCGTGGCATTACTATTCCCGATATTAACCACCTTGGTACTTATCAAGCCGAAATCAAGCTGCATTCGGAAGTAGCGGCGCAAGTCGATATTCAAGTAGTCGCTAGCTAACTCAGGAGAGGGATAAAGGGACGCAAAGATGAGGAGGATGAAGATGAGGGAGCAAGGGAAGTAAAAGTGAATAATAACTCCTAACTCCTAACTCCCAACTCCTAACTCCCAACTCCCATACTCTCGACTAGCTTTTATCTCAAAACTAAAATCGTTTATGGCTGAAGAATTAAGTTTTCAAGGGCTAGGTAGCGATCGCATCCCACCACAAAATATTGAGGCGGAAGAAGCGATTTTAGGGGGTATTTTGCTAGATCCAGAAGCGATTAGTCGAGTTAGCGATCGCCTTCTTCCCGAAGCTTTTTACATTAGCGCTCATAAAGATATTTATCAAGCAGCTGTGAGGCTCCACGCCCAAGGTAAACCCACAGACTTACTCTCTGTAACAAGTTGGCTGACTGACCATGAAATGCTAGCCCGGATAGGTGGTAGAAATAAATTAGCAACTCTGGTAGACCGTACAGTGTCAGCTGTGAATATCGACGCCTTAGCAGGGTTAGTCATGGACAAATACCTGCGGCGACAATTAATTAAAGCTGGCAATGAAATTGTACATCTTGGTTACGAAACAGAAACCGAGTTACCACAAGTTTTAGATCGGGCAGAACAGAAAGTATTTGGCGTTACTCAAGAGCGTCCCCAATCGGGTTTAGTTCACATTTCTGATACTCTAATTAATAATTTCCAGGATATTGAAGATCGAAATCAAGGCATCGCTTTACCTGGAATTCCCTGCGGATTTTACGATTTAGATGCCATGACTAGCGGCTTTCAGCGTTCTGATTTAATCATTATCGCGGGCCGTCCATCAATGGGAAAAACGGCCTTTTGCTTAAACCTTGCTCATAATATCGCTGCTTCTTATAAATTACCAGTTGCTTTTTTCAGCTTAGAAATGTCAAAAGAGCAACTGACGCAACGTCTATTAGCTAGTGAAGCGCAAATTGAAAGTAGTTATTTGCGAACTGGGCGTCTGAGTCAAACGCAGTGGGAACCTTTAAGCCGCGCTATTGGTATCCTCTCCGAGATGCCAATTTATATTGATGACACGCCGAATATTACAGTTACACAAATGCGTAGTCAATCAAGAAGACTGCAAGCTGAAATTGGAACTGAATTAGGATTAATTGTAATAGATTACCTGCAATTGATGGAAGGAGCAGGTGATAATCGCGTACAAGAATTATCAAAAATTACGCGACAACTCAAAGGTTTAGCGCGGGAATTATCTGTACCAGTAATTGCTTTATCTCAGTTGAGCCGCGGGGTAGAAGCGCGTACTAACAAACGTCCGATGTTGTCAGATTTGAGAGAATCCGGTTGTTTGGCAGGTGATACTTTGGTAACATTAGCTCCAGACGGACTGCAAGTACCAATTAAGGAATTAGCAGGTAAATCTGGTTTTGCAGTTTGGGCGTTGAACGAAGCTACAATGCAGCTAGAAAAAGCAATTGTTAGCAATGCTTTTTCCACTGGTGTAAAGCCTCTGTTTACTTTAACAACTCGATTGGGGCGAAAAATCCGTGCTACAGGTAATCACAAGTTTTTAACAATTAATGGCTGGAAAAGACTTGATGAATTAACTCCTAAACAACATCTATGTTTACCAAGACATCTCCCTAGTTCTGGTAAAAAGACCATGACTTATGCGGAAGTTGCATTATTAGGGCATTTAATTGGTGACGGTTGTACATTGCCACGTCATGCCATACAGTACACTACCAGAGAGATAGATTTAGCTCAGAATGTTGCTTTCTTGGCAAGAGAAGTTTTTGGAGATTCAATTGTTCCTAGAATTTCACCTGAACGTGGATGGTATCAAGTTTACTTATCCGCAGCACAAAATCTAACTCATCGTGTGAGAAATCCAATAGCCAAATGGCTAGACTCTTTCGGTGTTTTTGGTTTAAGGTCTTATGAAAAATTTGTACCTCAAGAATTGTTCTCACAACCCCAAGAGTTAATAGCGTGCTTTCTAAGACACCTTTGGAGTACAGATGGTTGTATCAACTTAATTGCAGGAAAAAAACCAAGACCTATTGCATTTTATGCAAGCAGTAGCCAGAGACTAGCTTTTGATGTACAGACACTTTTATTAAGGCTTGGTATTAATGCAACACTAAGGACAGTTCCTCAAGTTGGCAAAGGTAGAAACCAGTATCATGTAACAATCACTGGCAAGCCTGACCTTGAGTTATTCATTCAAAACGTTGGAGCAGTAGGAGAATATAAGCTAAGTTCATTAAAAAAAATTGCTGAACACCTTGAAAAGTGTATTCATAACACTAATAGAGATATAATTCCCAAAGATGTTTGGAAAACACAGGTTGTACCTGCAATGCAATCTGTTGGCTTGACCACACGGCTATTACATTCCTCCATTGGAACATCCTATTGTGGCTCTACCCTTTATAAAGTAAATTTAAGTCGAGAAAGAGCTTTAAAAGTCGGCAACGTTGTTCAATCATCTAAACTGGTTACTCTTGCCAAAAGTAATGTTTATTGGGATGAAATAGTTTCAATTGAATATAGTGGCGAGGAAGAAGTGTTTGACCTCACTGTTCCTGGTTTGCATAATTTTGTTGCAAATAATATTATTGTTCACAATTCCATTGAACAAGACGCGGATTTAGTAATAATGTTGTATCGCGACGAATATTACTCTCCTGATACTCCCGATCGCGGCATTGCAGAAGTTATTATAGCTAAACACCGCAACGGGCCTACGGGTACAGCGAAACTTTTATTCAATCCACAGTTTACAAAGTTTCAAAATTTAAAAATTTAGCCAGACCAAATAATTATTTGAGCAATGAATGAGCCTGATTTACTCATTAATGATGTATTTTTGCCAAATAGTCATTCTCTATTTGATAGTCTTATATCCATAATTAACTGGGATGAGCGTATACGGGCACGAAAAACAGCTAGCTTTGGTTCACCATATAACTACTCAAACATTTCTTACGACTCATGCCCGATGCTGAATGAGTTAATTCCTATTATTGATAGGCTTGAAAAACACTTTGGGTTTCGACCAAACAACTGTTTAGTCAATTATTACACAAATGGTAACTCAACAATGGGATTTCACTCCGATTCAATTGATGAACTCATGGAGGATACTGGTATCTCTATTATTTCGTTAGGGGCTGAAAGAATAATTACATTTCAGAATAAACAAGACAAAACCATTGAACATAATTACTTACTCAAAAGTGGTTCTCTACTTTTTATGCCTCAAAAGACGCAGCAATACTGGAAGCATGGAATTCTCAAGCAACCAGAAACATTCGGACGTATCAGTTTGACCTTTAGATTGTTGGTATAGTCGCGGCAATCCGCTCAAAGTTACAGATACTTTTCTCATGTTTTCTAGCTGTACTTCTGCCCTATCCGTAATCTAAAATACTTAATTTATTTGATAGGGCACTGGGCATTGAGAACAGAGAGAATAAAAACTTCTTTTAATAATTCTCCCTTGTCCCCAGTACCCAATCCCTATTTAACTCCCAGCAATTCCACTTCAAAAATGAGAGTGGCGTTGGGTGGAATCACGCCACCAGCACCACGAGCGCCATAGCCTAATTCAGATGGAATGATTAACTTACGCTTACCACCTACTTTCATAGTGCTAAGTCCTTCATCCCAACCTTTGATTACCTGTCCAGCACCAATTTTAAAGCTGAAGGGTTGGCCGCGATCGCGCGAACTATCAAACTGAGTACCATCTTCTAGAGTGCCGACATAGTGAACTTCAACCGTTTGTCCAGGTTTAGGAGTCGCCCCAGTCCCCTCTTTTAACTCCACATACTTTAATCCAGAGGGAGTGGTTACGGCATTAGCATCAGACATAGTATTACTCGCAATTAAGATATTGTTTTCAGTTACAGTTGTGGCAGCTGGCGGCGTTTGGGTTAACTCGGCAGCAATGGCAGTATTTTGTTTACTGCTTATTTGCCCCACAACCAAAAGCACAACACACACCAGCATGAACGCCACGCTGAGGAAAATTGGTTTCAAAATCAGTTCTCCTTACTTAGGTATCCTGGCTAAAAGATTACCAATAGGACACAATTAGTTTAAATCACAAAGGACATTCTAACGCCAAAGCTTATTTTCTAAATCGCGTAATTGACGCTCTAAACGGTCAATTCTACCCCTCAGCTCGTCCACTTCTGACTGGCGAGCCACCCCCAAATCCTGCATCATATTTCGCATTTGCCGTTGCATTTGGACATCGAAGTTTCCCTGCTCCGACTTTAACTGCTGGGCAATATCATCTATTACCGCCTTGGCTTGTTCGGGATTGAGCTTACCGTCTTTGACTAAATCATCGCTGACTTGCCGCAATTTTTCTGCGACTATAGACGTTGTGCCAAGACCGACCCATCATTAGCTGTTGCAACCAGTTGTTGTTGTCCATACTCCCTTCCTCTTACTTATTAACCAACCGACCTTTGCTGCTGAGTGTAGGCAATCAAGCTTCTTAAAGCGTAGTTATTCTAGCCTACAGCTCTATTTTGGCAAATTGGCAAGCACAAAGATCAAAGGAGGTGATTATATAACTCCTCAAGTTTAAGATTGCTCAAATTTACCTATTTTTGCGATATTAGAGGAGATTTACCTATACATTACAATACTCACACTCATCACAAAGAGTGAGTGTGAGTATTTCATGGGAAAATTTTATTTAGACAATGCTGAATATCTGAGATTGAAAGTTAAACTTGTGTACGCCATTTCTGAAAAGCGATCTCGTCATCCTCTGATTTACTCTGATAAACACTCCACCAATGAAAAAATAATCCTAACCCCCATCCTAATACTGGGAAAATAGCCCAAAAATAACTAGGACTAGTGATTAAATTTAAAAGAATGAGGAATAAATTCACCGCTAGGAAAGAAACAAAGTGTGTCCAAAAGGCTCTGCGTCGGAAAGTATTAAATGTGTGTCGCGAACGTTCCTCTTCTTGTTGAGCCAACCACTTTTGTTCTGTTGCTGCCAAAATATTAGAAGAAATACCTAACTCAGATGCCATTTCTAAAAGCTGTTCTCGTGAAAATTCACCTTCCTGTTTACGAGTGAGTGCTTTTTGCAGGATTTGTTCTACATCTTTGGAATCGTAAGTCATTTTAATTACCTTATAAGTTTGTGTGTAAATGCGCCTTTGATTTCACGAAATTATCGATTGGCTTCGTTCAATTCAATTAGCAAATGCATCCACATTTTGCACCCAATACTTAGTGATATTCACAACACTATTATTTTCTCACAATTGATTTAGGGCTACTGTATTTGTCAATACCTCTATAATTGCTTTGTGAAAGCAAGCTGTTACGGGATTAAGCCAAACTATTGTCATTATGGAGTAAAGTAGGCTGGTAGCTCGATTCCAGGTAAAGAGCCAACTATATGTTACTGCCTTAATGAGTAAAAATCGCTGAAATCACTCTTTTGAATTTCCGAAAATATTAAGTTTAATGGAGGATTTAAAATATCAGCAGAGGTGTACGCTACCTAGTAGTCTGTCCCATTAGTTACGAGGGGTGAATAAGTTCGTAGTAAGGACTTTAGTCCTAGATTTTTAAGCACGCTTTGTGCTTACTACAAACCCATAATATTTAATGGGACAGACCACTGTGGGAATGCGTCAATAGAGGATTCAATCAATGGGATATGTAATTGCTACTGCCAATATGAAAGGTGGTGTTGGTAAAACCACCCTCACCGTCAACTTAGCTACCTGTTTAGCTAAAAATCATGGCAAGCGGGTGCTGGTTCTTGATTTAGACAGCCAAATTAGTGCCACACTCAGTTTGATGTCGCCTTTAGATTTTGCCAAGCTTCGTAAACAAAGTAAGACATTTAGGTATCTGATAGACGAAGTTATCAATCCAGACCCCCAAGCAAAATTTAAAATTCAGGATATAATTCAATCCCAGGTTTGTAATCTTCCCGGACTAGATTTATTGCCGGGAGACATTGATTTATATGATGAATTTGTTGTTTCAGAAATGCTGCATCAGCAAGCAACTGCTTTGGGCGAACAGGACTTTGAAACGATTTGGAATCGCTTTGAAAGGGTCTTAATTAATAATATCTTAAAACCAGTACATCAAGAATATGATTTTATTCTTCTCGATTGTGCCCCTGGCTATAATCTCTTGACTCGTAGTGCTTTAGCTGCCAGTGATTTCTACATACTTCCTGCAAAACCAGAACCATTATCTGTAGTGGGTATTCAACTCTTAGAAAGACGGATTGCCCAATTAAAAGATAGTCACGGACATGAAACCAAGATAGATATAAAAATGTTGGGAATTGTATTTAGTATGTCCAGTGCTAACCTGCTCACTGGCAGATACTATAAACAAGTAATGCATCGCGTTGTCGAAGATTTTGGTGTCGAAAAAATTTGTAAGGTACAAATACCTGTTGATGTCAATGTTGCCAAGGCTGTTGATAGTTTTATGCCAGCTGTTTTAATTGCTCCCCAATCAGCAGGTTCAAAAGCTTTCTTGCAATTAACCCAGGAGTTGTTGCAAAAGCTATAGCTCTAGTTAATTATTGATGAACAACACGATTTCCGATTGATTAAATTAGAGATATCAATGTAAAGACGTAGCATTACTACGTCTTTACAAGGGTTTCAGGCAATGAATAATTTATTTTTGGAGATGTCTATGTCTATTAAGTAGGTCACAAATCTGAACCTTTCAATTTTTATAACAATCTAAAGAAAGAGAATTTATACTTACTCAGTGAGAAACAAGCTATATGGAATAAATCTCAAATAACCAATTTAAAATTCTCTATTCAAGAAAACTCTTTAGGCATGAGGTTAATCTAAAATCCAAAATCCCCAATTGAGTAACAAATAAGTTATCCTTTCTGAAAGTTCAGCAGTTATACGGAAGCTATAATTGGTGAGATTCAGCTATTGAGTGAAAAGGTCAGTAAATCTCACTAAGAAACAATGGTTAGTAACGATTCTGCACAGGCGGGGAACAATCAGCACTTGCTAATGCGCCTACCACGGACTCTAAGTTATCTCGAAACCTGGGGCTTTGGGTTAACTGGTCATGTTGGATGGATTGGTACTGCCCCTATTATTCATGCAGCGTTAGGGCCGAAAGCTATCTTAGTTTGGTTTTTTGGCACGATTATCTCCTTTTTGCTTAACTTGCAGGTACAAAGTCTAGGTAGGCATTGGTCAGATATTGCCGGAGGAACACCAAACTATACCACAAGACTATTAAAGAAGTTTCCTGGCTTAGGCCGTTACGTAGCATTAGGATACTTTTTTAGCTGGGCAGCAGCACCTGCACTGTATGCAATTATTCTCACCAACCTAATTAAAGTCAATTTTGAAACATTAGGTATTTCTTGTCCAGAAACTTTGTTAAAAGTTTTATTTACAGCGATTCCATTTATTTTAGCGTTCAGTGGCACCCGTGCTTTGGCGCTTCTACATTTATTTTTTGTATTCCCAGCGATTTTATTACTGTTATTGTTTTGTGTTCAAGGCGTATTATGGTTAGCCTTCTCATCTGCTAATTTTAATTTTCTCTCAACTAGCACGCATAGCCTGAGCTTTCAAGAATGGGCAAAATGGTTTTTTCTAGCTAGCTATTCAATTTATGCTTGTGAAACCACTTCTTCTTTTGTTGCTGATAGCCGCCACCCATATAAAACTTTAAAGTTTTTAACTGTAGCTGCTTGGTTAATTCCTCCGGTGTTTCTAGGTGGTTCTTGGGTATTAATGTGTACTGCTCCAAATTCAACAATAGGTGAGGATGCATTCTTAAATCTGGTAGCGGCTTCTAAGCCTTTTTGGGGTGAATCTGCGCCCTTTCTAGTAACACTTCTAATTACTATATCTTGCCTTCTAAGTTCTGCTACAGCAGTTTCTAACTCTCCTCGGATATTATACCAGCTTGCCTTAGACAGACAGCTTTCTCCTATATTTGCATTAGTTTCCCGTCAAGGTGTCCTTGTTCCTGCTATTTTAGTTACCTTTCTACTCAGTTTGCTGTGTCTAAATTTGGGAAATATATCTCAACTTGTCACAGTAGCAGGCACTTGTTATCTCATGTCTATTATGGGTCTACATCTGGGGTTATGGATGTGTCGTGGCAAACCACACGTGTTATGGCCTTGGTGGTCACTTGGTTTTTTCTTGGTCGAAGCGATAGTTCTAATAGTGGGAGGTTTAGCTTGGAACTGGAGAGATTTCTTAGTGGGATTATTATTACCCATTATTTTGACAATTGGAGATTTAGTTCTAAGGCGGTTAAGATTTGCGCCATTACACCCAAATTGGTGGACACAGCGTTACGATACTAAGCCTAGTAGAAATAATCCAGATTTTGTAGTATTACAAGTGATTGTTTTAGTATCATTGATTTGTATTACTGCCACAATCAGTTGGATTATTCGCGATTTTTTAGATAGATTTTCTAATCATCCTCAAAATTCATTTCTAGCGATTTTATTAGTGACGCTTTCTTTTACAGGGGTTGCGATCGCTTGTTGGACAACCTTACCACAAATCATTGCTATTGATGAAGCACGCAAACAAGCAAGAAACCTATTTATCACTACTCTCGATACCGTTCCAGATACTGTTTTAGTATTAGATGAAGACGGGACAATTTCTCAGACAAATGCCGCTGCTGAAGAATTATTTCAAACAAGTATTCAGCAGTTGCTTGGGCAAAACTTGAATCAACTTCTAATATGCTATCGCGGCAAACCGGAGCAATGGTCTACTAGAAGTGAGCAAAGCTTGAAAATTAACCAAGGTTTGCGAATTGTTGAATCAACGATTTCCCAGCCATTTAATTCTCTGCTACGTGAGTATATTGTTATTGTCCGTGACATCACTAAGCGGAAGCTAGCAGAAGAAGAATTAGTCCAGTATCGTTATCAACTTGAGCAGTTGGTGCTAGAACGCACCATTGAACTTATTAGGGTTAATCAACAACTTCAACAAGACATTATCAAGCGTCAAGAAGCACAAGAACAATTACTGCATAATAGTCTTCATGATGGGCTAACTGGATTACCTAATCAACGGTTATTTATGGAGCGGGTGCAGCAAGCAATAGAACAGTCTAAACAGCAAAATAATTATTTATTTGCCGTACTCTTCTTAGACCTAGATCGCTTTAAAGTTGTTAATGACAGCCTTGGACATCTACTAGGCAATCAACTTTTGATTGCAATTTCTCATCGGCTTAAGTCAGTGCTGCGAGGCGAAGACATAGTAGCTCGTTTTGGCGGAGATGAGTTCACAATCTTAATTGAGGAAATTGAGGATATCAACACAGCGATACAGGTGGCCGAGCGAATTAAAAAGGTGCTAGCTTTGCCATTTCAATTAAATGAGCATCGCGTGTTTACTAATGTTAGTATTGGCATCGCTTTGAGTAGAGCAGATTATGAGCAAGCAGCGCAGATTTTACGCGATGCCGATGTGGCAATGTATTGTGCCAAATCGCTTGGTAAGGCACGTTATGAGGTTTTCGATCCAAAGATGCACGAGGGTGCAGCTTTGCTTTTAGAGTTAGAAACTGCTCTGCGAAATGCGCTGCTCAAGCAAGAAGAATTTCGCCTTAATTACCAGCCAATTGTTTCACTGACAACTGGCAAAATTATTGGATTTGAGGCACTGATACGTTGGTATCATCCAGAACGAGGACTTATTTCCCCTCAAGATTTTATTCCCTTGGCTGAGGAAACTGGAATGATTGTGAGTATCGGGCAATGGGTACTTTATGAAGCCTGTCACCAAATGCACAAATGGCATAAACAATTTCCTACTTCACAACCTTTGACGATGAGCGTAAATTTTTCTGGTAAACAAATCACACAACCTGATGTGTTTAAACAAGTTAAACATATTTTGCAGCAAACTGGACTGGAGCCATGCTATTTGAAATTAGAAATTACCGAAAGCTTGTTGATGGATAATTTTGAATTAGCTACCACTGTGCTTTCCCAATTAACAGCACTGAATGTTGAAATGCACATGGATGATTTTGGGACTGGCTATTCATCCTTGAGTTATTTACATCGCCTACCAATCAAAACCATTAAGATTGACCGTTCTTTTGTCAGCAGTATAGGTAGTCGAGGAGAAAATTTAGAAATTATTCGAGCGATTGTGACATTAGCCCATAATTTAAATATGTCTGTAACAGCAGAAGGCATAGAAACTGTAGACCAATTAGCACAATTGAAGGCTTTAGAATGTGATTATGGGCAAGGGTATTTTTTCTTACCACCTATGGAACGGGCAGAAGTAGAAATACTCCTTGCTGCTAACTTGTGCGGAAAAAACTTTTTAAAAAGATAAAATCTTGGGAGCAAATTATGTTTAAAGAAACACTTTGTTAAACTGGGTGATTAATTTCACTTGGGAATCTATTCTTAGTGTAGTGCTGACTGTAGCTGAAAATTATCTACGTTATCAAGCAATCCTTCTTCTAACAAAAGTTCGTTAACAAAAGTATCTATTTTGTGCCGATCGATATTTTGCATGACTATAATGTGTACCCAATTTTCATAAATCGCTAGCTGCCACTTTTTAATTAATTTTTGAGAAGGTTTTTGAAACACTACGGTGTTGGAAAATTTATTGAGCATACATGGATATTCTCTGATTTTAAGTTGTTGGAAAAGATATTGAGCATTATCTATACAAGTTTTTGCTTCTTTGGCTAATCCATCATAACCTCTTGTTTTCGTTGCATACCAGAGAATCAGAGGTGTATGACCGTTCCTAGAACCCAGAATTGTTGTATCTGATGAACCAATATATTCAATTGCTGTTTCAACTTTTTCTACCCATTTTTTCTTGGTTAAAACTACACCGCAAGGCAAGGGCGAACCAATGAATTTAGCAGAAATAGCTATACTATCTATGGGTTTTTGAAAGTTAACTTGGGGAGCGCCATCTAAAAAGGGTAATATTAATCCTGAAAGGGCAGCATCACAATGAATGTAGTAATCTTTAATTTGATTGCGCTCTAAAATTTCGAGAACTTTGTCTAAGTTATCAATTGCGCCTTTGACAGTAGTCCCAATATTCAAATTTATGAGCGCTGGATAATTGCGATTTTCTTTAATAAGTTGTTCAAAATGCTCATAATTCATCTCTCCATTAATTTGTGAGTTAACAACATTGTGTTGAATGCGGAATAATTTTGCCGCTTTTGGTATGGAGTAATGAGAGTCTTGTGATGAGTAAAGAATGCCATTAGGATAGATTTCTCTTGCTAAGAACATTCCATAGAAATTACCTTCAGTTCCGCCAGCAGTAACATAACCCCAAAACTGATTTTCTGGAATTTTATAAAGTTGGGCAAAAAAAGATAATACTTCTTGCTCAAACTTACGAGAATGGAGACCAAAATCTGGTTCAATATATGGATCTCCAGCATTATTTAATAGAAAATTGAAAAATTTGCCGATCGCACTGTAATCACAACTTAAATTATATGGATAGCCTGCATGAAGCTGCGATCGCTGTTCTATTTGCACCAGAAAATCAGCCAATTCCTTAGCAACTTTATTTGACATATCTCTCTATCTCTTAAATTTTGATTGAGTTATTGGATGTTTTAAACGAAATTACACGTATTAATCCATACCTTTATGTTTTTTTAAGAATGACTCCATTTAGCTCTTTAATAGAAGATAATACAGTGAAAATACGTATAAATATTCAGTAATAATACTCAATTGGTTTTTGCCAAAGTACATTATACTTAGACTTCTGCATAATACGAAATAACCAGAATGCGTATTACATAAAATATTTTTTTAGTCGCTGACTGCAACCTGATTTAATCACATATTTAACTTAGTGCCAATTGCGTAATTTCTGGGAATGACTAGGCTATACAACAAAGTCCGCTTATGCGGACTTTATCATGCTAAAAAGAGCTTTCCAGAAATTAAATATAGGTTATACACAACCCTAATAGAGACTTAGCACTGCTCGTCTCTATATTCTTGCAGCTTCCAGTAAATGAGGTACAAAATGCAGGACTAATGCATCAAACATCAAGAGTTTCTACTTCCTTGTTTCTGTCTTTTGCCTCAAATCTTGTAGTTTTGTACTTCATCTTAAAGAAAATTGCTGTCAGTGCATTTAGCCATTTGTAGTTTGCTAGTGCCGTAGAATTTTTGCTTTTAAAACTCTCCAGCTAAGGCTGCAACACACCGTTCGCAAATTAAAGGGTGTTCTGCTGATTCTCCCACATGAATAGAGTAGTTCCAACAGCGATCGCATTTTTGCCCGTCTGCATTCGTTACCCCAATTCCCCAATCTTCCGTCTGCGCTGTATATTTCAATCCTTGCAACCCTTGAGCAGAATCTAATAATTCCACTTGGGAAGTCAGTAATAAATATCGCAGTTCGTCAATCCCGTTACCCTTAACTGGGTTAAAGGCTTTGATAGCATCACCTAATTGTTTGTCAGGTATGTGAATCAAAGCTTTCGCCTCCAGAGAAGAACCAATGAGTTTTTCTATCCTGGCTTGTTCCAACACTTTATTTACATCGGTGCGGAGTTGTCGCAGTGTTTCCCAAAATTGTGCTAACTCTGGATTACGCCATTTTTCCTCTATCTGTACCCAACCGGCTTCAAACACCGATTTGTAAGGTGTTTTGTATGGGAGATATTGCCAGATATCTTCGGCAGTGTGAGATAACACTGGTGCGATCGCTCGTGCTAAATTATCTAAAGCTATTTTCAGCACCGTTTGACAACTGCGACGGCGGAAAGCATCTTTTGCACTGATGTACAATCTATCTTTGGCCACATCTAAATAAAAGTTGGATAAATCCACCACGCAGAAATTCTGCACTGTTTGGAAAAAGCGGAAGAATTGGAAACTCTCAAAGGCTTGAGTGACTTCCTCAAATACTTCGGTGATGCGGTGCAGCATATAACGGTCAAGTTCTGGCAATTCCTCGAAGGGAACTGCATGTTTTTCTGGGTCAAAATCATCCAAACTACCCAACAAAAACCGCGCCGTATTGCGAATTTTCCCCCTGACATCATTCATCTGCTTAATGATGTTTTTGCCAATGCGAACATCGCCGGAGTAGTCAACCGACGATACCCACAATCGCAATACATCTGCACCGTAAGGCGGTTCTACTTTTTGATTTTTCCCGCCTTCAATGATTGTATTTGGATCGATCGTATTTCCTTCTGACTTACTCATCTTTCGGCCTTGTTCGTCCAAAGTGAAGCCGTGAGTTAGTACAGTTTTGTAAGGCGCAATGTCATTTACCGCTACGCTGGTAAGCAAGCTGGATTGAAACCAACCGCGATGTTGGTCAGAACCTTCTAAATATATATCAGCAGGATAGTGTAACTCTGGACGCTGTTGGACGACAGCCGCCCAAGATGAGCCAGAATCAAACCATACATCCATTGTGTCTGTACCCCGGCGGTAAGACTTGCCATTTTGGCGATAGGATTCGGGTAATAACTCCTCAACTGAAAGTTCCCACCAAGCATCGGAACCTTTTTCTGCGATGATTCCTTGGACGTGGTTGATAATTTCCTCATTCAGCAGTGGTTCTCCCGTGGCTTCATCGTAGAAAACGGGAATGGGTACACCCCAAACGCGTTGACGAGAGATACACCAATCAGAACGTTCCGCTACCATTGGTGTGATGCGATTTTTACCTTGGGCTGGAATCCATTCTACCGTGGCGATCGCCTCTAGCGCTTCTTCTCGAAATCCTTCCACAGAAGCAAACCATTGTTCAGTGGCGCGGAAAATTGTCGGCTTCTTCGTCCGCCAATCATAAGGATATTTGTGGGGATATGGTTCTTCTTTCAACAAAGAACCAGCCGCAGCCATTGCATCAATTACCGCTTGATTCCCATCACCCAGCACATTCAATCCCGCAAATTCTCCCGCTTCTTCGGTAAAATTGCCATTGTCATCTACTGGTGCAAGGATGGGCAAACCGTAGCGTTGACCAACAATGTAGTCTTCTTGACCATGACCGGGAGCAGTATGTACCAACCCAGTACCCGATTCAGTAGTGATGTAATCACCGCCGACGATAATCGGACTTTCGCGGTCATATAGAGGATGACGATAAGTAGTATGTTCTAAATCATTCCCCTTGAAGGTGGCTTTTACAGTTAACTCAACTCCCAAGGTTGAAGATAAACGTTCGACTAAATCAGCAGCAACGATGAGGTATTTGAAATTACTCTGCGCTTCTTTCTCTGGGTGGGAAACTTCCACCACTGCATAATTTAAATCTGCATTCACCGCCACAGCCAAATTCCCCGGAATTGTCCAAGGTGTAGTCGTCCAGATAGCCACACCTAAATCTGACTGATATTGCGCCAACAGTGGTTTTACAGTTTCCGCCAAACTTATAACTGGAAAAGCTGCATAGATACTACGAGAAACGTGACCTTCAGGATATTCCAACTCAGCTTCAGCCAAAGCAGTATGAGAACTGGGACTCCAGTGAACCGGCTTTAAACCGCGATAGATATAGCCTTTTAAGAACATCTGACCAAACACGCCAATTTGAGCCGCTTCATAAGCCGGCTTGAGAGTTAGATAAGGGTGGTTCCAATCACCCCAAATACCGTAGCGTTGAAAATTTTGGCGCTGGTCGTTTACCGTAGTTAGAGCAAATTCTTTCGCTTTTTGCCGCAGTTGTAAAGATGTTAAGTTTTGCCGTTCTGCTGACTTCATATTCTGCAAAACTTTTAACTCAATCGGCAATCCGTGACAATCCCAACCAGGAACGTAGCGAACTTTACGCCCTCGTAACATTTGGTAGCGGTTAATAATATCTTTGAGAATTTTATTTAAGGCATGACCAATATGGAGTGAGCCATTAGCGTAGGGAGGCCCATCGTGCAGTATAAATAATTCGCCGGGGTTATTTTCAAAGAGGCGATCGTAAATCTTATTTTCTTCCCAAAATTTTTGGATTTCAGGCTCACGCTTGATGGCGTTTGCCCGCATATCAAAATTAGTCTTGGGTAGGTTTACAGTATCTTTGTAACTTCCTGATTCGGTCACAGTCTCATGCCTAAAATTAGGTGTGCAGGTTTTACTAATTATAGAAGATAGCCTGAAATCCAAAATTCGCTATTTTATTTACCAAAAAGGCAGGAGTTAGGAAGCAGTATTTGAAATGGTATGTTGATTTACGCCATTCTCTACCAAGGTTGGTTTTCATGTTCCCTTGTCCGATCCTAAGAGCTGATTCGTAAACAAAAGCTTAAGAAGCCATCCGCTTGATCATCAGACGAATCAATGAGCCATAAATCATAGCTTCACTTAACTCTGTGTACAACTCATAATCCTTACTCAAACGCCGAAATCTATTAAGCCAGCCAAATGTCCGTTCCACAATCCATCGTTTCGGCAATCGCTCAAATGTTTTCGATATCCTTTCAATCACCTCAACACGAACCTTTTCTCCGCAAACTTTCTTGACTGCTTGAGCAAAGTTTTCTCCTGAATAGCCTTGATCTACCCAAACAACTTCCAATTTGGACAATTCTTTAACCGCCTCATGCAGTACAACCACAGCACCTAAACGTTCTGACGCATTGGCTTCAGTTACTAAAACACCAATCAACAACCCTTGAGAATCTACAACTATATGTCGCTTACGCCCTTTAACCTTCTTACCACCATCGAAACCGTAGACCTCCCCTTTTTTTCCGTGGTCTTCACTGACTGAGAATCTGCGATCGCCACGGTAGAATTTTCATCTCGCCCTAAATCTTGTCGCAGTTGATAGCGCACTTGGTCGTGAATCTGCTGCCAGATGCCTTTACGCTGCCATTTTTGAAAGTAGCCATACACTGTTGTATATGGAGGAAGGTCATGAGGTAGCATTTCCCATTGACACCCAGTACGTTGCACGTAGAAAATTGCATTCAATATTTCTCGTAAATCTACTTCTACAGGATGCCCAAATCCCTTTGGCGTAGGGAGAAGAGGCTTGAGAATCAACCATTCAGCATCGCTTAAATCACTTGGGTAGGGTTTGCGGTGTGGATTCTCAATCGTAGGTATACGGCTCATCGACAACAACATAAATTACACTCGATTTAGCCTATAACCTTAACAAAGCCGGATTCAGCTTTCTTTAGATTTTCTTTACGAATCAGCTCTAATAAAAGTCAACCAGGCAACTAATCAGGAATTTTGGGGAGATTAAGAGTTAACCAACAGAAAGTAGTATACTTTTCTGGGTTCGCCCAAAGCTATCTAAAGATTTCGTCTAAAAACTAAGAATTTTGGGGTTGCTCTAATGCTAAATCCTGTAGTTACAGTCAGTATATTTCAAAAACAACCCGACCCTAAAGTATTTTCAGCAGGTCAAGTCATCTTTGAAGAAGGACAATCTGGTGATGAAATGTATGGAATTATCGAAGGAGAGGTAGATATATTAGTCAATGGCAAAATTGTAGAAACCATTGAAACAGGCGAAGTTTTTGGTGCAGGGGTACTTGTAGGAGTAAAAAGTAGAACTTACGCAGCTATTGCCAAGGTGGATACCAAGCTGGGTTTCCTTGATGAGCAAGGGTTTCTCTTTGCCGTTCAAGAAACACCTGTGTTTGCTCTACAGGTAATGAAAAGTTACTCAGAGCGTCTGAGTCGCTTACAACGTATGGTGTGAGGCAGAGGCAGGAGGATGCAGTAAGTAGCAAGGTCTTTTGCCAAGTAGCTTCTCTAACTTCTGCCTTTTTTATTGTCAAGATGCAAGATTTATCGGAGTTAGCAATGGCGCGTAAACGCTTGATTATCGAAATGGGGATGGGAATCGATCAACACGGACAAGAACCAACAGTAGCAGCATCTAGGGCAGTACGGAATGCGATCGCTCACAATGCCTTACCTGGTGTTTGGGAAGTCGCAGGTTTAAGTCACCCCAATCAAATGATTATAGAGGTTCAGGTGGCAGTGCCATACCCCGAACAAGTTAGAGAAGAAGAAGTACTCGCTGTATTACCATTTGGGCGAAAAACCCTCACCGTAGAATCTGGAGGGATGATCGTTCAAGGGCGGGCGATTCCCGAACTCAACGATAAAAATGACGAAATGTTGATTGCGATCGCTGCTGTTACAGTTCTAATCGAAGATGAGTAGCTGAGGCAATCCTTCTAGAAAGATAAATTTATAGAAAAGTTATTAAGTTATTTGATTGCCGACTTGATTTGTGCAAACGCGATTTTTAATCGTTAAGTATATTTGCTGATTACTCGCTCAAAAAGCCTTATTTCTTTATAAAAAGACCTGTTTACTTGCTCAAAATACTTAAATGCTTTCTCAAAATGGCATTTGACTTACTCAAAATGCTTGAATGCTTTCTCATTTCGGTATTTTCAGCAAGCAAAATCACCTTTGACTTACTCAAAATGCTTAAATGCTTTCTCATTTCGGTATTTTCAGCAAGCAAAATCACCTTTGACTTACTCAAAATGCTTAAATGCTTTCTCATTTCGGTATTTTCAGCAAGCAAAATCACCTTTGACTTACTCAAAATGCTTGAATGCTTTCTCATTTGGGTGTTTTCCGCAAGCAAAATCACCTTTGACTTACTCAAACCCCTGTTTGTTTCATGACTTGGGGAGTCAAGTTGAGGCCGCGCTGGCTCGCTCACTCGAATACGAATAAAATATTGGAGCAGGATTTGCCTCTGATTGCAAGACAACAAGCAGAAATTGCTCTTATGGCTCATACACTCAAAACTGACTTTGAGCATTCCTACACTCGTCACTAAAATAGGTACTAGGAACAGTTCGTAGTAAGGACTTTAGTCCTTATTTTCTAAGCACTAAAGGATTACCAAGAAATAAATTATTCAATCTTGTGGGGTGGACATCTTGTCCGCCCTAACCATTGGGCGGGCGAGACGCCAGTGGTGTCAACTTCAGCAAGCCCTAGCGTACTCATTGGGTGTTATGCGTCCGCCCACCGTTAAAACGGCGGTCTAATAACCCAAGTCCATTAAAATGGACTGTAATCTTCAGTCCTCTGAGTGAGGACTTTTGCTATGAGACAGGGATTTTAATCCCTGGCTGGCGGACGTTCGGTTTCACGTTAAGTTGACACCAATGGCGAGACGCCCACCCCACAAGAAAAATTGAATGTTTTTTTCTTTGGAAGTCCCTAAAGTGCTTACTACAAACTTTTCATTACTAGCTGAGATATTGTACTGATAGATGTGTGGTAAATTTGCTCACCCGAAACGATTTGCTTAAACCCTTTGTGTGGTTAAGTCGCGATCGAGTTAGTGGCTCTGCGCTAAAGTAAAAATATTGGGATAAAAATCTCTGGCAGTAAATTCAACTGAATCACTAATCTTTACTACTGCGGCGATCATGTCTCAAGAGCATAACGAATCACTCCAAATTCAGGAGATCACCAAACTCAAACCGAAACACTTTGCTGATTTAATCAGATCGGCACAATTGGTTTTTGACCCCACAGCCGGAGTTTCGGGAAAACATATAATAGTTGACTGGGAACAATTTGGAATTCCCCGTGATGTAGCGGACAATCTCAAATCACTTGGTCAGCATTATCAGTATGCATCTCCTCACATCCCGATTGAAGACATTTGGAGTAAATTAACTCCAGAAACTCGTATTTGGTTCGTTGAAAATAAAGATCGGTTGTGGCAGCTTGAAGAAGCTTTCCCAGCCCTTGACGAAGATTAAACGCCTGAATCATTGAAAGCAATACAAATTATTTCTAGGAGTAACAGCATTGCTTAATATGTCAATTTAGGCAATAAACCATAAGATGTAATTTAAGAACAACTTGATTGATGTTCTTAGAGATACATCATTGTCAAAAACAGGGTGTAGGGGGTAGGGGTAGGGAAGACGGCATTGGTAGAGACTTGTACTACACCCCACACCCTACAACCCACCCCAACGGGGTTCAGTCAGTACTTATTTCTACTTTTATTAATTTTCTACTACACCCAACACCCTGTCTTGGCAAAGGCTTCATCTTTTCTTAGTGCCATTGGTGTATAGTTCCAAAATTTTATATCGCTCATCAGCTTGTTAGCCTTAATTGACATACTCCCCCGAATTGAATTCGGGGGATTCTAGCTTCAAACAGCAATTGCAGTCATAGACTGTCTAACATCACCTAAGCCAACAGGTAAACCGTATCGATCCATAAAGTATTGTAGATATCGTTAGTCTGCAATCCCTGGCTCTGGATTTTAAAAAAATGTTACGACTTTATCATTTATTACTAGGTTCTATTTTGCTGGTGTCAATACCGGTGGGAGCCAAATTTTTTTTACCGCAATTTTCTTCACCCAAAGTAGTAAAACCTCCTACCGTTGCCAAACTTCCCAACTCTAATCAAGGAAATATTTGGCAGAAAATTCTGGGAAGTGCTGCTGCTCCAACTAACTGGCAAGTTGCTCCCTGTGAAGGAAATGCACCTTTGTTGTGTGTCTCCTCCAAAGGAAAACGTTTGGGTACAGTTGAGATTAACATTTACCCACTAGCAAACAATGAGGATTTCCGAAAGAAACTCTTAGCAGCTGGTATTCCAACTGCTTCTCTAGTAGACTACCAAAGTCCCAAGTACCAAACCCAGTTATTACCAGTACTTAAGACTTGGGTTGTAGAGCATTATGCTGCGTTTGCCAAAGATCGACAGGGTAAGTATGGAAAACAGATTACTTTCTCAGCCTACCCACCGCAACCAGTAACCATTGGTAAGCTTCAGGGAATTCGCTATGGGTTCGTCGGACTTAAGCAGCAAGGTGAAGTACAAGAGCAACATATCGGTCATGTTGCCTTTGATGGCACTAAACTTTACGTAATTACTACTGCATTTGACACAGGTACGCAAACAGGTAAGTTTGATAAACTAGAAAACTTGGCTATTTTTCAACCTTACTTGTATGCGATCGCCGCAGATTTGCATTTACCCCAATAGGAATTGGAGATTGGGAAATCTTCCCAGTCCCCACTTCCCATCAACCTAAATCTCAGCCACCGCGCGTTCAATCAAGCGATGTGCTAAAGTTTGCGTGCCAGTATGCTCATAATAATTTGTTGCTACATCCAGGAATGCTGCAAGGTAGTCCAACTTGTCATCAGCAATATCGGTAAAACTTTGCAAGTTGTGGACAACCTTTTGCGGCGTTAAATTATTGGCGCTAACTAACCCACTCATCCAACCTTTAACTGAGTCAAAGCTTTCGCCGATAAAGTTGAGTTTACTGCCGGCATTGTTCCCTGGAATCACATCTTTGATATTTTGGAAAGTCGAGTTTTGTTCTAACTCCTGTGGATTTGTTTGATTCAGCCCAGATATCGCTTTGCTGATAAAATCTGGGCCTAAAGGTATCAAACCATCAACGCAAACTAATGCCACCATGCGGATCAGCGACTCACCACTGTACTCTCCTAAAGAGGCGACAAAATCCCCAATACTGTCTCCGGGAATGCCGTTAATTTGACAGAAGGCTACTAACTCAGCCACTAATTTTAACGTCAAATCAATGGTTTGGGCTTTATCAGGTTTGGGAGTGACAGAGTTTAAAAAACCCAACAAAGGAATTTTTTCGCCGACTTTGTTAGCTAAAGCTGCTGCACCAAGGGCTTTATCTGTATTATCAACAGTTTGATATAACCACAAGGCTGTTTGGTATCCTTGGGATTTATCATTAAATAGATAAATCGCTCTTTCGCCAATTTGCTGAATTAAATCTTCGTCGTCTTCGCCAGTGACTTTCTTAATAGTGTTGACAAAGCCAACGGTATTTTGCCACTCTCCAGGAGCAACAAAATCGAGGGACTTCAACATAGAAACAGTCAAGCCGCCAGTTGGCAATTGATCGACTAACTCAACAATCGATTTGCTCACAAAAATCTCCTTTTTTAGGTTTTACGATCTGAATGTTAGTAGTGCAAATCATTTCAGTCTAGCTAGACCATTAAGATTAAACTTTTCTAGCCAATCTTCGCGATCGCTAGCTGTAAATGACGGATCGCGAGAAAGTGCTTTTACTTGGTATTTGCCTACCAAAATTGCAGTTTGCGTTTTACCAACTTCTATTGCGGGATAACCGCCAATTTTTTTAGTGCTTTTCGAGAACTTTGCTGCTGCACTGGGTGTGCTGGTGGTATCAGAAATAGACAGCAACGCTATATCTTTACCGCCTTTTTTCAACTTAGCTTCCGCAAAGCCTTTTTTCTCTTGGGTATAGACGCGTTGGTAGCCATCACCAGCTTTTGGGAAAAGTTTATTAAATTCGCTACCCTGAGTTGCGGTTTTAGCTACCGATTGACCGCTTTTTTGTTGAGTGCTTTCTTTTTGTGCCTGGTCAAAACGTCCAGGTGTTTTTGGGCTACAGGCTGTTGTCAGTAGTACCACCGACAGCAACAAAGCGGCTACTACCCTACGCCCACGGTGTAAAATCATTCTTGGCTTCTCCTTGATATTTGAGCTTTAAGGCAATTATTTGCGCTGCTAGCAATTATTACCCGTTCTGAACCGTTATTGACTGTAAAATTTACTTTTTGATAATTATTTCCAAAGTTCTCACCGATAAAAGTCATTTTTGCACTTCAAAAAAGTTTTCATGTATTTGAACCATATATGTTGTAGGGGCGCAACGCCTTGCGCCCTTATCGCGTTGTCTATTTAACGTGAGTTCGATGAACCTCTCCCCAACCCCTCTCCGACGCGGAGAGGGGCAGAAATTCTTAGTTGACAACGAAAAAATTAGGGTTTCAAAGCCTCTCTCCCTGTGGGGGAGAGGTTTGGAGAGGGGTTTTTAGAGCCGTCGAACTCACGTCTATTTACCTGAAAATAGCTGTAACGCAGCAATGAACCCAATGCAAAAACGCCCCCCCTTTCGGGAGAGCGTCTTTTATTTATAGAGAATCGTGAAGAGCGTATCTCAGATTATAATTAACCGTTGATCGCAGGAGCAGTCAGAGCAACAGGAGCGGAATCGCCAGCAGCCAAATCCAGAGGGAAGTTGTGAGCATTACGCTCGTGCATAACTTCCATACCCAGGTTAGCGCGGTTGATTACATCAGCCCAAGTTGAAATAACACGACCTTCAGAATCAATGATTGACTGGTTGAAGTTGAAACCGTTCAAGTTGAACGCCATTGTGCTTACACCCAAGGCGGTGAACCAGATGCCGATTACAGGCCATGCTGCTAAGAAGAAGTGCAGTGAACGGCTGTTGTTGAAGGAAGCGTATTGGAAGATTAACCGACCGAAGTAGCCGTGAGCCGCAACGATGTTGTAAGTTTCTTCTTCTTGACCGAACTTGTAACCGTAGTTTTGAGATTCGGTTTCGGTTGTTTCACGAACCAAGGAGGAAGTTACAAGAGAACCGTGCATCGCAGAGAACAAGCTGCCGCCGAATACACCTGCTACACCTAACTGGTGGAAGGGGTGCATCAAGATGTTGTGTTCTGCTTGGAAGACGATCATGAAGTTGAAGGTTCCACTTATACCCAAGGGCATACCATCACTGAATGAACCTTGTCCGATCGGGTATACCAAGAATACTGCACTTGCTGCTGCTACTGGTGCTGAGTAGGCGATCGCAATCCAAGGACGCATTCCTAAGCGGTAGGATAGTTCCCATTCACGACCCATGTAGCAGAATACGCCAATCAGGAAGTGGAAGATTACCAACTGGTAGGGACCGCCGTTGTACAACCACTCATCAAGGGATGCTGCTTCCCAAATTGGGTAGAAGTGCAAACCGATGGCGTTGGAGGAAGGTACTACTGCACCAGAGATGATGTTGTTTCCGTAAATCAAGGAACCTGCTACTGGTTCGCGGATTCCATCGATGTCTACTGGAGGAGCGGCGATGAAGGCGATGATGAAGCACGCGGTGGCGGCTAGCAAGGTCGGTATCATCAATACGCCGAACCAACCGATGTAGATCCGATTGTTGGTGCTGGTGATCCATTCGCAGAATCGATCCCATACATTGGCGCTTGAGCGCTGTTGTAAGGTTGTTGTCATTGTTTTATAAGTGCGGTTAGTTATTTATGAATCAGGCAACTTTGTCTTTGCCTGTGAAACTACTTTACACTGCTTTACAAAAATTAATCAAGTTTTATTACTTCAGGAAACCTGATAACTCATATCAGGTTTGCTTATTTAAGCTCGTTTCTAGTGTTTGTGGGTGTTCCAAATACAGCGAACGCAGAATTTAGATATATTTACTCTGGTGTTAACGCCCAAAAGATAAAATAGAAAGGAACATTGTTGTTATCGACTCTGAAATCCAGAGTTGATATGGATTATTACCAAAATTAGGAGGGAAGGTGTGACATGACAATTACTCTAAATCACACCATAGTGCCTGCACATGACAAAGAAGCATCCGCGAGGTTCTTTGCAAAAATTTTTGGTTTAAAGGTTGAGCTTCCCGTTGGTCACTTTGCTGCTGTGCATATAAATGATGCGCTGACACTCGACTTCGCCGACACTGAAGCGTTTGAGCCGCATCATTATGCGTTCCATGTCAGTGATGAAGAATTTGATGCAATTTTTGCACGCGTCAAAGAAGCAGGTATTGAATACAGTAGCGACCCCATGCATCACAATAAAGGACAAATTAACCACAGAAAGGAAGGTCGTGGCTTTTATTTCTATGACTCCGATGGTCACAACTTAGAATTGTTAACCCGTGCATAGATTTTTGACATCAGGTCAATGCATTACTTTTTGACTAAAAAATATGCTGTGGCATAGTCCGGTAATTGGCTGATATTCTGCCCAAATTCTGTTTTATTCTTAAAAATACCTGCCAAAAAATCGAGCTGATAAAGATTGGGTAAAAATGCTCCGCCTGTATCGGCGATGACTCCCATTTGCAGATGTTTGCGACCACCTTGAGTATGCTCAATCACAATCACCTTACCTAAACCGACATTCAAAACATCTCCAGCAAAAGTAACTCCCGGTTTGATAGAAATTTTGGCATCTATTTTGTATCCATAACCTTTAATAGCATCAACTTCTCTAAAATACCAATAACGCTTTTGTGCTGTTGCCTTTAATCCACGGATATAAGCCATTCCATTGTTTCTATCTACATTAAAAAATGCCTTATAACCATCTGTAAAATTAATCAGGATTGTTCCTTCCATAATTGCTTCTTCTAAGCCATTTCTGGTTAGATAAGCAAGAGTATTCACTTTTCCAAATTCTCTACCACCTGGTTCATAAATACCAGATAAAACATCTTGCTTTGTGTATCGAGTGTAGAACTTATCGTTATTAGAATTATCTTTTAAGCTATAAATTGGTATATTAAAAGTAGAGGTTTTCTTGCGGGAACCAGGGTGAGTAAATACAGCATATTTGGTGATTCGTAATTGTTTTTGCTGTTTACTTTTGGGGTTGTATGCAGACCATTTAATGACTCGAAAATTAGTATTAATAAATTGAGAGTCTTGTAAACGAGTAGCCCGATTATTAGCAATATCCTCCTTCAAAACAGCAATCATGAAATCTAAGGTTTTGAGAACATCTGGTACAGTAACTCCTTGAGTAGTAAGGACTCCTGGACGCATAATATCTGGGTCTTCTGAAGCATAATCTTGAAAATATTTTCTAGTATTAACGAGAACGGTTAATAAATCTCCTTGATTGAATTTAACCTTACTATTTGGTAGTTTTCCTGGAGTAGCAATCTGACTACCATTAATATTAAATTTATATTTTTTGAACTCATCAACAACTGGATAGGGTGTAGATGCTGCTAATAAATTGTGCGGAGATGAAAAAGCGTTTTGCTTGTCTAGAATTCTATCAGATATATGTTGAGTTGCAAAAGTCTTTTGAAACCTTGAGGTAATTGGATCGGTAACTTTATTTGAAGTAAAAGAAATATGTGGTTTAATTTGAACAAAATTTTCTTGTTGAGTAAAAACACGATTTTGTGGTACTAGGTCTTTAGTTTTTGACTGAGGATATAGATGGTTATTTGCTAAACTTAAAAATAAAGAACCAGCACAACCAATCATCAAACAAAATTTTGGACTCAACTGGATATTCATAAATTGGAAAATAAATTGCTACTAATTAATAATAATTATACTTATTTATTAATGCTAAATCTACTAAAACACGAGGCTTGCACTCATATAACTTTTATGTTTTTGTAGAGCTTTTATAACTAAAGAGTTTGAATCATCCTAGCTGCCATACGAGATTTTATGGCTTCTAAAATTTCTGGAGTTTGAGTTTTTTGCCAAGCCGGACGTGCTGTTAAACGATCGCACCAAGCACAAAGCTTAGGATACTCACTCAAAGAAACACCGCCCTTCATCAACCAGGGTACTATAGAGCCAGCTACAGATTCAGCAAGAGTTATACTATCACTGCCAAAGAAAGGGCGATTGTCGAGTAAATTCTCGAAAAAATTCAGTACTATTGAGATTTTCTGTTTCGACTGCTCAATTTTGTCTGGCTCTCCTCCAGGTAAGCCTAATATTACGGGGGACAATATGATTGTGGGTGGCATTAATTCATTTACCGTTGCTAATTGCACCATTCGCACAATTGCTAGATCCTTTGCATCGATAGGCAACATAGTAGGTGTGGGATATTTTGCCTCTAAGTAATCTAATATTGCCAAAGATTCCACTATCTCAAAACTATCATCCACTAAAACAGGAATATGGTGGAAAGGATTAAGAGTTAAAAACTCTGGCTTTAAATGTTCGCTATCTAAAATGTTGACTTCTACTAATTCAAAGTCTATTCCTTTTTCGATTAGAGTAATCCAAATACGGCGAGAATTTGGTGAAATTGGATGATGATAAAGCTTTAACATCGGAAACCTTGAGAATTTTTATTAAAGTTCAGATCAGCTCATTGGGAATAGCTGTGTTATCTCTCCACTACCTCACGGACTAACTGCGCCAATTTTTCGGCACTATCAGGAACTGCGATCGCCTTTGCTTTTTCCCTCATATTTGCTAATTCTTGCGGTGACTGCAATAAATTCAACACATTATTTTGCAATACTTCAGTCGTCAACTCAGATTGCTTCAACGTTAACGCTGCACCCGATGAAGTAAATACGTCTGCATTGTAAGATTGATGGTCTTCTGCGGCAAAGGGGTAAGGAATCAAAATCGCTGGCGTTCCACACACTGCTAATTCTGTTAAGCTACCTGCACCAGAACGACTAATGGCTAAAGTAGCTCGTTGCAATAACGCTGCCATATTGTTGTAAAAAGGCAAGGCTATGTACTGTGGATGTTTGAGACTATCTGCTTCCGGATCGCGATCGCCAGTTAAATGTACTACATAAACACCAGCATCAAACCAAGCTTTTGCAGATTCGCGCACCAAGTTATTGATTGCAACTGCACCCTGGCTACCGCCAAAAACAACAATTAAAGGCACACCTTCAGGAATAGCTAAATCCAGTGGCGCATTAATTGCTCCATCAAGAAATTGCGATCTTACTGGAGTACCAACATAGACATTTTTGGCACGAGGCAAATACTTAGCAGCTACTTCAAATCCCAAGGCTACCGCACTACACCAAGGGCCAAAAAAGCGAGTTACTTTACCGGGTAAGGCGTTAGATTCGTGGAAAATCACAGGTAAACCAAGGGAACGCGCCGCAATGACGGCTGGCCCGGCAATGTAACCCCCTGTGGTAAACACCCCTTGAAAATTTCCCTGTTTGAGAATTCGTCTGACTTCTAGAATCGAAAGGGCAAGTTTACCCAAAATGCGAATTGAGGAAACTCCAAACCCTTGCTGAAACCCTTCAACTGCAATAGTATTCAAGGGATACTGTTTCGGGACAAGTTGAGTTTCCAGCCGATCTGGTACTCCCAGCCATTCTATTTGATAGTCTGGAAGTTTTTGCGCCAGGGCGATCGCTGGAAACAAATGTCCACCAGTCCCACTGGCAGCTATTAATAATCGTATCGGTGCGTTTGCCATCAAACCTCTACCGTTTAGCGTCTAGCTTAACTAAGATAAAACAATTTGCTTACTTTCTCTAATCAAATCAGTAAACTCTTACCCATGACTAACATTATTACCGCCTTAGTGAGACGACAACTCAAATTTCCAGCAAATATTTGGCTAGTTTCGTTTCTGCTGACTATTGGTTTAACAACTGGTTGGCAACGTACTCAGGCAACGACACCACAGCAATTATCCCAAGCCACAACAGCCCAAAATGCACCAGCTGCTTTGACAAACCTGTTGACACAAGTTGATAGCGCTGCCAGCCGAGGCGATGTCAGAGGAGTGTTGCAATTCTACAGCCCCAATTTCACTCATGGCGATGGATTAAACCTCCAAACCTTGGAAAAGTCTTTGACTTCACTTTGGCAACGATATCCAAAATTGCAATACAGCACGAAACTGCTCTCTTCAAAACCTGAAGCCAATGGGATTATTGCTGAAACAGAAACAAAGATAACTGGCTTACCCTCTGGTAACGGTAATAAGTTAGCTCTCAATGCCACGATTAAATCGCGTCAGCGCATTGAAGGCGGAAAAATAGTCCGCCAAGACATTTTGTCAGAACGCACCCTGCTTACTTCTGGTAGTAATCCGCCCCAAATTGATATTAAATTACCCCAGCAAGTCCAAGTCGGTCAGAAGTATAATTTTGATGCGATCGTTCAACAGCCACTTGGTGATGATTTTTTACTAGGAACGGCCTTAGAAGAATCTATCCAACCAGATAAATTTCTTAATCCTACACCCGTCGATTTGGAATTACTGACATCTGGCGGATTGTTTAAAGTAGGACAAGCACCATCTACCCCAGGTAGCCAATGGATTTCTGCTGTCATCCTGCGAGGTAATGGGATGACAATGATAACTCAGCGCCTGCAAGTGGTGAAGAAGTAGAGACGCGATTAATCGCGTCTGTACAGGAGGTAGGAGGTAGGAGTTATAGACCGATTGATGATAAATTATGAACGATGAAACTTGTGCTAATTCATAATTCATAACTGTTAACTCCTCACTCCTAACTATCCTTGTTAACTCCTCACTCCTAACTATCCTAATGACTTCCCTACAAAATCAAATCATTTTGATCACTGGTGCAAGTAGTGGTATTGGTACTGCTTGTGCAAAAATCTTTGCTGATGCAGGTGCAAAACTGATTTTAGCAGCACGACGGTTAGAACGTTTGCAGCAGCTAGCAGATACTCTTAGTAAAGATTTTAGTACTGAAATTCATTTATTACAGCTAGATGTGCGCGATCGCCATGCTGTTGAATCTGCCATTGCAACTCTACCCTCTGCCTGGTCTGACATCGACATTCTCATTAATAATGCTGGCTTGAGTCGTGGTTTAGACAAGTTACACGAAGGCAGCTTTCAAGACTGGGAAGACATGATTGATACTAACGTTAAGGGTTTACTTTATGTCTCCCGCTATGTAGTTCCGGGAATGGTAAGTCGCGATCGCGGTCATGTGGTAAATTTAGGTTCCATCGCCGGACATCAAACCTATCCCGGTGGCAATGTCTACTGTGCTACCAAAGCTGCTGTGAGAGCCATTTCTGAAGGTTTAAAACAAGACCTGTTGGGTACGCGAGTCCGTGTAACTTCTGTCGATCCTGGTATGGTAGAAACGGAATTTAGCGAGGTACGCTTTCACGGAAATACTGAACGTGCTAACAAAGTCTACCAAGGAGTTACACCCCTAACAGCAGATGATGTGGCTGATGTGATATTTTTCTGTGTGACGCGATCGCCCCATGTCAATATTAATGAAGTTGTGCTAATGCCTGTTGACCAAGCTAGCGCTACCCTAGTTAATCGACGAACATAAAAGTCATCTCATCCCATTCTAAAAAAGCTTACCCCTGCCATTTACTTTACTCAAGAGACATTTGGTAGAAAAAATGTAGAGACGTAGTACTACGTCTCTACTAAGGTTCTGGATAACGCATATTTAATTTCACTAAATATTTAAAGTCTTACTGTTTATATTTCAGTTTACGTCTAGAGAGTTTGTTAAGGCTTTACCGACTCAGCTAGAGTGAAGAACTCTTAACCCAACCAACAAGCGTATTGGATTTTAATTAGAAATTAACCTATTTAGTAACTTTTCTTAACTGTGTTTTACGAAGTATTTAGTTATTGTATTTAGGGATACGCAATTATTTTTTATAAATAAGCGCTAATCTAATCAAACATGGCCAGAATATACTATACCTTCCTGGCAGGGGGACTTGTTATATAGTCCCTGCTGGGTTTATTTTTTACAAGCTTTCAGTTTTTTCTAAATTTTTATGAGTTTGCGTTAGTGTAGATCGACTCAAACATCGCCAACACTATTTTCAA
Source organism: Nostoc sp. DSM 114160 (assembly GCF_053470305.1). Lineage (NCBI taxonomy): Bacteria > Bacillati > Cyanobacteriota > Cyanophyceae > Nostocales > Nostocaceae > Nostoc > Nostoc sp. DSM 114160. The sequence continues at coordinate 2,167,573 of NZ_JBPFGO010000001.1, forward strand.
GGCAAGTATATTAGACCTCTCGCAAAAATATATTTTTGCACTCTTAGGGAAAAGGTTAAAGGGAAAGGATTTTGAGTTTTTTTACCCTTTACCCTTTACCCCTTCCCCCTTCCCCTTTTCCCCGACTTTTGCAAGAAGTATATTAACTATTGGTCAGCCGTGACGATCGCGATCGCAAAGCCGTCATATCCTTTGCTACCCACAGTCTGGATTGCCGTGGCGTTGACACGTGGCTCAGAAGCAAGCAGTTCGTTGAAGCAGCGCACCCCCTGAACGTTAGGATCGTTGCTATTAGAATCAATCACTGCTCCGTTACGCACAACATTATCAGCGATAATCAGGCTGCCGCGCCGGGAAAGCTTGAGCGCCCACGCGAAGTAATCGGGATTACTTGGCTTATCAGCGTCGATAAAGATTAAGTCAAATGGGCTGTGACCTTCAGCGGCAATCTGTGGCAGTGTAGAGAGCGCTTGTCCGAGGCGGAGGTCAACAACGTTAGACAGACCAGCGCGCTCGATATTGGCGCGGGCAATTTCGGCGTGCTTTGGGTCAGCTTCTAGTGTGATTAGGCGGCCATTACTGGGTAACGCCCGCGCCAGCCAGATCGTACTGTAGCCGCCCAGTGTGCCAATCTCTAAGATGCTTCGCGCTCCTTGGATTTGCGCCAACAGTAGCAATAGTTTGCCTTGGGTTGGCGAAACGTTATGCGGCGGTAGTCCGGCGGCGGCACTAGTTTGGAGGGCTTTATCCAGCGCTGGGTCTGACGGTACAAGCAAATCGGTAAAGTAACGATCGACCGCAGTCCATTGCTCTTGAGTCATAGATTCTCAGTTTTTACGATTCAGTAGCACTTGCTTCATTAGAAAGGATTGTAATGATTTCATCCAAAGGGCGATCGCGATTAGACTCTTCTGGTGTTTCCTTACCCAAGGAGGTTTCTTTCACCAAACGGTAAACGTCAGCTGCTCCGTAAAAAATGCGCTCAGTTAAACCTAACTCTTTAAAGGTTTCTGCAATCTCTTCCATCTCTCCTATCCAACGATGCGCTTTCGGTGTCATCGTTGGAATGGAACGCGTCAAAATACTAGCAAGTTCTTGTTGACTATTAGATACTTCATCCCATAGTTCCTTATCTAAACCTAAACGATGGGCTGCAATTAGTAATTCTGTGCCAATTGCTGTAAGTCCCTTTGTCAGTGCTGCGTAAGACATTTTCAACCCGGAAGCCTGACCAATTTCATCACCAATTACCCGTACATCCAAGCCGTGCTCCCGCAGTTGTTGCAGTTGATTTGCCTGTTTTCCAGAAGTGTAAATGCGGGTGCGATTGGGAACTCGCGGTGGTGGGCCAATAATTGATGCATCTACAAATGTTCCCCCAGCTGATTCAATGAGGTGGCCGATATTTATGACTTTTTGGGGTGCGATCGCATTACAATCAACGTAGAGAATGGGTTTACCAACACTGGCGATCGCCTCAGCTACTTGCTTCGCCGCTTGGGTAGCCGCTGCGGGGACTAGAACTGACAGCACCACATCAGATTCAATTACCAGTTGTGTGAGGGAACCTACATCTTGGATGTTGGCTGCGGCTGCTAATTGCCGAGTTCGTTCACTGCGATCGTCTAGGGCTGCAATAGTTTTCAATCCATGTTGATTAAGAACAGCTGCGATCGCTTGTCCCATATCACCCGGACTTAAAATACCAATAGTTTGGATAGGCATGGAAAGTTTTATATTTATTTTATGGCTGACAAGTTAATTCAGGTAATTGAGTAGTTATCAACTACGATAAATTGATGTATATGCCGTACTTTATCAAACCACGGATAAGCTTAACAAGCAAGCTATCTGCTGAGAGATAGGTAAGAGGTAGGAGCAAAACAGTCTTTATATATAAGGATTTTGATGAATTGCAATAGGAAATGGCAATTTCTCAAAAGAAACTAGATTTCTTTCAATCCCTAATAGGGATTTAAATGAATTGCAATACAATAATATAGTGTAAAAATCCTACACTGAAAATGTGTGAGATATTCAAGTAATAATGTTGACTCTACCAGTATCAATATCGTAACAAGCACCAACAATTTTTAGTTTACCTTCACGAAGCAATTTAGCCAAAATAGTTGAGCTTTCTTGCAATTTTTCAGTTTGATACTGAATGTTAGCTATAACTGCATCTTGCATACGATCGCCAGTTCTGAGCTTTACCCTTTCTACAGATGGTTTGATACCCTCAATAATCAAACCAATTCTGCCTGGAAGTGGTTCGTTTTTGATTGCTTCTGCGACTGCACCACATCTTCTATGACCCAAAACCATAATCAACTGCGAACCCAATACTGCTGTAGAATATTCCAGACTACCTATAACTGTGTCACTGACAACATTACCAGCAACTCGCACGACAAATAAATCTCCAAGTCCTCGATCGAAAACAATTTCTGCCGGTACTCTAGAATCTGCACAGCCCAATATGGCGGCAAAGGGATACTGAGCTTTCGCAACTAATCGTAGGTGTTCTAGTGATTGATCGGGATATTGACGTTTTTGATGGATAAATCTTTGATTACCATCAAGCAATCGTTTGATGGCTTCATTTGGACTGATTGAATTAGGGTTAACTGGGTGAATATCAGCAACAGCAGTTTGCTCTATATTCCAAAAACTATCACCGAAAGTAGTAGCTGCAATACCTACAACACTGGCGAATTTCAAGAAATTACGTCGCCCGACAAATCCATTAATTCGACTCATCAATCTACCTGACAACAATAAAGCTGTTCTCAAGAAGATATCAGACTTAACTAAGATGTAAGAGTACTTGATTACACGGTTTAAGGGTCATTTAATATTCGCGTGATTTAGAGTGGTTAGAATCCAATCTGGGTTAGTGATGAAAGCAAATGAACAAGCGATACAAGAGAGTCATTAAAGCGGCTTTATCGCAATACGCTTGGGTTAAGCCAGAAAAATAAATTTGCGTAGGTTGGGTTGAGGAACGAAACCCAACATTTTCGTGTATTTTTTGGGTTTTACTTCGTTCAACCCAACCTACAATAGACTGTAAATATAGGGATATTATCTTTTAACTTATTAGTCAGCAGACTTCTTGGCATTTGTCGGGGTAAAGGGGCAGCAGAAAAGGGTAAAGAGATTCAAAATCCTTTCCCTTTAACCTTTTCCCTTTTCCCTTTTCCCTCTCTTGCAAAAATATATTTTTGCAAGAGGTATAGTATTCAGACGATACCTCTAGCTATTTAAGAGGATGTTTGAAAAGTATTGGAATTAAACTTTTCAAACATCCTCTTAAAGCGTAAGTGTAGCTGCTTTGGTGTTTGCTTCCTGATTACCTCAGGCACAAAGCTCTGTTATGACGTTCATTTTCAAAAGTTTGTGGTTGACTGAAATTGGTTCTTTGGCTAATAATGTGTTTTTTCTAGTCAAATTTAAAGTACTTTTATCTAAACTCAGGTTAGGCATCTCTTGCCAACAGTGACGGCAGAACCAGTAGGTTTCTTGTAAACGAATGTGACGAAGCATTTGGTTAGAACAGCAAGGGCAGTTTGTCATAGTATTGTTGTTTTATTAAAAAAGTTAAACAAAAATAAGTAGTTTGCTCTTGGCTTAACTACCAACAGCTTTAATTTATAAACAGAAAATAAAGAACTAATAAAGAAATGACAGGAGTTTAAAAACTTTAGAAAATATTAACAATTACTTGATTAGCGTAGGATCGCAAGAAGCGCAGCATCACTCTCTAAGACAGTCTATTTATACAAGAACGATTACGCCCGTTTGCTTTGGCTTGATAAAGGGCTCGATCTGCTGCCTCAATCAAATCCAAAGGAGCCATATTGGGTGTCGGAATCACTGTGGCAATTCCGATACTCAAGGTGACGTGATGCTTCACAGGCGATGCCGCGTGGGGAATATTTAGCTGTTGGATAGCTTTATGAATTTCTTGGGCAACGTGAAAAGCCCCATTACTAGGAGTATTAGGCAAGATGACAACAAATTCTTCTCCACCATAACGAGCAGCTAAATCTCTAGAACGTTTAACACTTTGTTTGAAAGCTTGGGCAATAAAGCGCAAACAATCATCCCCGGTCGCATGACCATAAGTATCGTTATATTGTTTAAAATAATCAATGTCGCATAAAAGTAGTGAGACAAAACCTTGTTCTCGTAAAAGATACTGCCAGACAGAATTAAGCTTAATATCAAAACATCGGCGATTGGCGATTTGAGTTAATTCATCCACCATTACCATATTTTCAAGCTGCTGGTTGGCACGCTGCAATTGTTGATAAAGTTCTGATTGCTGAATAGCGATCGCTACCTGTGTTGCCAATTGCTGAAGCAGTTCGCTTGCCCAAGGTTGCCACTGACGCGGGGCGCTGCAATGATGAGCAACCAAAAGACCCCAAAGGCGATCGCCTTGTAAAATTGGTACAACTAGCTTGGCTCTGACTTGCAACTTCTCCAATAACTCTACATGACAAGGGGTAAATCCGGCGGTGTAGATGTCTGGAGTAACTCTGAGTGTAGTTTCTTGATAAGACTGTCCCTGTATTTTGACAAAATAGCTATCTGTAATTTCCATATTCAAAATCGATTGCCAACCTGCTGCTATAGACTCCGTGACAATCACACCACTCCAATCACGGTTAAAGCGATAGATGATGACGCGATCGGTTTGCAGAAAATGTCTAACTTCAGCAACAGTTGTGTTTAAAATTTCATTCAAGTCCAAAGACCTACGGATATGTTGAGCGATCGCATAAACCATGCGTTCCCGTTCTGTTTGCTGTTGCAGGGCAATTTGTGCCTGTTTGCGGTCTGTGATATCTGTAAATGATGTCACCACCGCCGATGGTTTTGATTCATCGGATTCAAACAGTGGTTGAGAATTGATTGAAATCCAAGTCAAGCTGCCATCAGGTTTATGAACTCCCATAATCACATTAAATTGAGGCTTTCCAGTGCGTAAGGTGACAATGGCAGGGTGAGTTTCGCTTGGAAAAGAAGTACCATCTTCATGAATCGCTCGCCACTGCAAAGCGATGGAAGTTCGCCCCATCATTTGATCGGCTGTTAACCCTAAAATTCTTTCGGCACTGTCATTACAGGTGGTAATGCGTCCATCGGATTGCTGTAGGACAATACCTTCTGCCATCGCTGTAATTACGGAACGATAGCGTTGTTCGCTTTCTCGCAGCGCTTCTTCCATACGCTTGCGTTCAGTAATATCAGTATGAGTTCCTAGCATCCGTAGGGGAAAACCATTCTTGGCGCGACTCGAAACTTGACCCCGATCTAAAATCCACTTGTAGGTTCCATCCTTGCACTTAATCCGATATTCACTGACATATTGTTGGGTTTCACTGGATAAATGCTTGCTAACCTCCTCGTAAACCCTCGCTTTATCATCGGAGTGAACCCGCTGTTCCCATTCACTGAGGGTATTTCCAATTTCATGCTCTGCAAACCCTAACATTTCTTTCCATCGTCGGGAAAAAAAGACTTCGTTAGTTTCAGCATTCAAATCCCAAACTCCGTCGCCATTTCCTTCCAAAGCATACTGCCATCTTTCTTCACTGATTTTGAGTGCGGCTTCGATTTGTTTACGAGGGGTGATGTCTTCAAAAATGTATAACCGCCCAAAATATCGATCCTGAGTATCCCGAATTTGACTGGAAAAGCGGCGAATCGTTCGCCCATCGACAAATAAAATTTCATCCTCAATCGTGCAACGATTTTCTTCAGACTGCAACGGTTTATAAGATTCGACAAATGCCGATGCATCGACAATTGAAGATATACAATCAGGAATGATGTCATTATTTTTTAAAGCACCCAAACGCATTTTGTCTTCTAGATGTTCGATGCCCCAAATTTTACAGAAATGGTGATTGAAATAGAGGATTTCATCAGTACGATTGTCAACAACAAAAAATCCTAGCAAAGATGTTTCAGTCATAGAACGCAGCAAAGCTTCCCGCCAGCGCAATTCTGATTCTGTACGCTGGTGTTCTTGTAGTGCAGCTTGTTGCTTGGTAATATTGTTTTCGTTGACGAGGATGATGGAGTTACCTGTTACTGGATCGCGGGTGCATCGTATATCGATCCCATGCCATTGAATTCCCTCAGTAGTAAACACCTGAGCCTCTATGCTGAACGCCTCACCGAAATTAATCGCTTTCATAGCTTGTTGTCCAACACTCTTGTCAACAAAGTGACTCAGGAAAATATTTTCAGCTGACGAGTTAGGGTATAGGGTATCCCGATAACAGCGCAGGGCTGCCGGATTTTGCATCAAAGGTACACCATCCATCGTGTAAAGCGAGATCATGACTCTGGTGTGACGTAGGGCTTCAATCGCTCTGAGTGTTTCTCGATCGATCTGATTGATAATTTCTGTCGATCCTTCAACCAGCATCGCCATGCGCCCTTCTTCAATTTGAATTCCAGAAAAGATACAGCGCAGAGAAACAGGTTTTCCTTCTGGGTAAAATGTCCAGTTTTCAGTGATGGTTTTCCCTTGCTGAAATTCTTGCAAATAGCTTTGCATTCGAGTGTGAGTAGACTGGGAAACATCACTGAAGTTGCGACTGAGCAATTCTTCTCGACTTTGAGCATTCCAAATATGCAGAGCGGATTGATTCGCCCACCACATCTGCAAGTTTTGAATATCATAAATCCAAACTGGAGTTTGTAATCGATCAAATGCAATCAAGTCTGCAACTGATATATTCTTTGGCAATGCTGTTCTTGTGATAATGGAACCTCTAAAATTCCGATCCAGAGTTCTTTTGATTGATTTCAACCTTGGCTGAACTGTCAAATTTTTCAGGTTTTGATTCAGTTGCAGCGTTAGTTTTTGGCAGGATGTAGCCTTTTGCCGATGGCGTTCTGCTTCCCCAAGAGCGATTCCTAGTTCTGCGGCTATCAGTTGGAAATACTCAATTTCTAAAGAACTCCATTGACGCGAGCCACTGCACTGGTGAGCAATTACTAAGCCCCATAAATGAGGATATGTACTAGAAACTCCATCAAGTTCTTGATTGTTTACTAAAATTGGTACTACTAAATTAGCTCGAATTTGCAAGTCTGTTAATAGTTTTTTGTAACAAGGGTCAAAGTTTGTAGTATGAATGTCTTCAATGACACTAACGCTTCCATCTCGATATCGCTCTACCCATATCGCATTGAAGCAACGATCGTAAATTAGTTGCCCTAGAATCGGTTTCCATCCATTACTTACAGACTCTTCTACGATGACTCCATCTCCATCCGGCAAAAAACGATAGATAATGGCGCGATCGCTTTCTAATGTTGTTCTAACTTCGCTGACAATAATCTTGAGAATTTCACTCATTTCAAGTGACTGATGAATTTGATCGGCCAGCATCCTAATTCGATCGAGGATTTGCTTTAAATCAATTTCAGAACCCGATAGACGATTGAACAGCATAGGAATAATCTATGTATATGCACTTAGATAGATGTAAAAATTATCTTTAGTATTTAATTCTATTCCAAATTACCTAAAACGTTAAGTTAAATTTAAGCTCTAGGAATTTTTTGTACTCCAAGTAATTGCAAATCCTGTTATAGATTGGATATTTTACTCATTCTTGTTTAATCTTTTAGTCAGGTAAAATCCCAACCCAGCAATTGAGCAACTTGAGACGGGAGGGTAACTGGATTAAAGGGTTTGAGAATTACACCTGCAACTTGATACTGTCGCAAAATTTGCGAATCCAACCATCGCGCTTTCGCACTGAGCAACAGTACAGGAATAGCTTGAGTTTCTGGATGATTTCTTAGTTTATTCATAAACTCAAAACTAGCCAGATCGTGAATTGAGATATCTAATACAATCGCATCAGGAGTATGGTGTACTGCATTCTGCAATCCTTCTAATGGAGAATCTGCTGTCACCACATTCCAACCAGCTAAATCTTGGAGGCAAAATTTTACTATCTCACGGACATGCAGTTCATCATCAATGAGCAATATCGTTTTGCCGATTATATTTACCTCCTTTAGCATGTTCATTTGATTTCATATACCTTTTTTGATTACAGATAAAAACCTTTTATCTGTAACCAAAAAAATAGATTACAAAAATAAAAAACTAATAAAGATATAGATTTCGTTACCAAACTTAATTATTAATCGTTCCACCCCAGAATCTCACTAACTTCGTTGCAAATAGAGGTGGGTTCAAAAGGTTTGGTGATGATTCCAGCAATTCCCATCTGGGCGAAACGGGCGCGATCGCTCCCTTGGACTTTCGCTGTTAACAAAATCACTGGTATAGCTTCGGTTCCTGAATTTGCCTGAAGTTTTTCGTAGACTGCAAAGCCATCCATGTCAGGCATAGAGACATCAAGTAGAATGGCATCAATAGGTTCCATCTGGGCAATTTTTAATCCTTCTGACCCAGATGCAGCTGTCAGGGTGTCCCATCCTCCCAAGTCTTCTAAACAAGCTTGCACTAATTCGCGGATTCGTTCTTCATCATCTACAATTAACAATTTTTTTGTCATTTGTCATTTGTCATTTGTCATTGGTCATTGGTTATTTGTCATTTGTCATTTGTCATTGGTTATTTATTATTCTCCCCTGCCCCCTGCCCCCCTGCCCCCTGCCCCCTGCCCCCTGCCCCCTGCCTAATTTCCCGGCAATGGCAGAGTGAAGAAAAACGTGCTGCCAACACCAAGAGTACTTTCAGCCCAGATTTGCCCACCGTGCCGATCAATAATACTACGACAGATTGCCAATCCCAAGCCTGTGCCGCCTTTGGTGCGAGAATCAGAGGCATCTACTTGCTGAAATCTTCCAAAAATTGCTTCTAACTTATCTGCTGGAATACCTCGGCCTCGATCCGTTATCTGGAATAGTACGCGGTCTGTTTGCTGTTGAACACTGAGAGTAATAGTAGAATCGGCAGGCGAGAATTTAATCGCATTACCTAACAAATTGGTGAGTGTTTGCACAATGGCATCAGCCGCCGCCCAAACTTGAGCATTGGTAGGGTGGATCTCAAAAGTAATATTTTGCTGATTGGCGATCGCTTGCACTCCTGCTACTGCTTGTTGAATTAAATCAGCCGCATTGCAGGTGGTTTTTTCTAGGACAGCTCGATCCGATTCTAAGCGTTCCAAATCGAGAATATCGTTGACAAGACGCACTAAGCGATCGCTGTCGATGGCTGCAATCTCAATCATCCGCTTGAATTTATCTGGTTTTTTGTCGTAGATACCAGTTTGTAGTAAACCCAATGCGGCGCGAATTGCAGTTAAGGGGGTGCGGAGTTCGTGACTAACGATGCCAATAAACTCACTCTTAATCGAATTAATCTGCTCTAGTTCAGTGATATCTTCGGCAATCCCAGCAATCCGAACTACCTCGCCGAATTCATTTTTGATCGGAAATGCGCGATCGCGAATCCAACGGATTGAACCATCAGGGCGGATAATGCGATATTTTTTATCGTATTGCCCTGCTTTCATCTGTTCAATGAGTTCAATTTCGACGCGCTGGCGATCTTCTGGGTGAATTGCATCTAACCAATCTGAATAGTCGCGATACAAGTCCTCACAATTTTTTTGCCAGATGGTTTGGTATGCATTGCTCACATATAGAACTTGCTGATTTTGAATATCGGTCATCCAAAATACTGCTTGGATGTTTTCTGCCAACTGACGAAATTTTTCTTCGCTGTGGCGTAAAGCATCTTCGATGCGTTTGCGTTCAGTGATATCTTGGTGAACCGCAACCAGAACGTCGCCGTAGTCGGGATGTCTGAATACCGAAGCCGTCACACTACACCAAAATGGCGTACCATCTTTTTTAAAATTCTGGACTTCGTAGGTGGCTTCAGTATTTTGTAAAACGGCAGACAAAGTGGCTTGATTTACATTTTTAGTAGTTACTGATTTGGTGACACAGTTCGCAATCGAAACGTGTTGACCGTTGAGTTCACCAGAGTCATAGCCAAACATCTGCTCGAATTTCGGATTAGCATAGACAATGATTGCATTATCAATTTTTACTAAGCAAATGCCTTCCCCCATATTTCGGGTGATTACAGCCTGAAGCTCCAGCATTTGCGCCTGTTCTAAAAGTGTGAGTTGGGTTTGTTGCTGCTCTATAACTGTTTTTCGCAGGCGATCGTTCGTCTCTGTCAGTTGGGCAGTGCGTTCTTGCACCCGTTGCTCAAGTTCGGTATTCAGTTGTTGTAGGTCAATTTCTGCCTGTTTGCGCTCTGTTAGTTCTGCCTGTAACTGTTTGAACAAAGCTGCTTGCTGGATAGCAATGCTTACTTGCGCTCCTAGCTGCCGCAACAGAGTAATTTCTGAAGATTGCCACTCACGAGGAGCTCTACATTGATGAGCTGCTAATAATCCCCACAATTCATCTCCTACGGAAACAGGAACGACCAGATTTGCCCTCACTTGGAGACTTTCCAAAAATTCAACGTGACAGGGACTAATTCCAGCAGTATAAATATCAGTTTTCGCAGTGACTAAGCCTTGTTTAAAGGGTTCGACGTTCTCTTCACCAATGCAAGGGTCATAAATCTGGAGTGGTAAAAGAGCCATGCAGTCCGGTGCAACAGACTCAATCACAATCGTTCCTCCCCAACCTGGATAAAATTGGAAGATAGTGACGCGATCGCACTCCAGAAATTGCCGCACTTCATCAACAGTAGTTTGCAAGATATCTTGTAAATTGAGCGATCGCCGGATACGCTGGCTGATCTCCATCACTAAGCGCTGTTGCTCAAATTGCTGTTGCAGCGTTTCTTGTGCTTGTTTGCGCTCGTCAAGAGCTATCCGCAGTTGCTCGGCATTTTCTTGAGACAATTGTTGGTTGAGTTGTTGAATCTTCCGTCTGCTGTACTGAAGATTGCCTGTCACCAGGTTAATTATCAAGGCAACTAGGAGGAAAAGACCTAGCCGTAATATATCTCCTGGTTGATTAATCCTCAGTTGATATTGAGGGGGAATTAAGTAATAATCAATTGCCAGTGTGGAAAGGACAACTGTAACGATCCCTGGTCGAAAGCCACCATACCAAGTACTTACAATAATAGCTATATAGAAAAAAGCACCAATGGTTCGAGAAAGCAGCAGTTCTAGCCAGAGTGACAGCAGCAGGGCGATCGCAGCTGAACCAATAGCCACACCGTAAGCTAATAATTGCTGATAATTTCCGATCACGCTTTACTTCTCCCTGCCTGAGAGCGCCAACGAGTTCTTTGAATGCGGCTCAATACCCGTGTCACAAGTTCTGGCCCTAGTACTGGCTTGCTGATAAAATCATCGGCTCCGGCAGCAAAAGCTTGCTGAAGAAATTCTGCTTCCGTATGGGCTGTAACTACTAAAATCGGTAAATCTCCCCACTGGGCATCCTGACGCACGACTTTACACAACTCTAATCCGTTGACTATCGGCATTTCTAAATCTAGCACCACCAAATCAGGAGATGTTGCAATCAGCACCTTCCAAAATTGTTGTGATTGGGAGAGGGTGATTACTTCCAGTCCCCAAGGAGTTAACAACGCTGATAATCCAGCCAGCATTACAGGATCGTCGTCTACAATCAAAACTTTGGCTTCGGAAGTTTGAGGTTGAGGTAAGACACGAGCGATCGCTTGAAAAATCTCCTCGGTTGTCGCCGGTTTATGCAAAAATTGTCTAGCTCCTAAACGCGATACTTTCAGTCGTTCTGCTAGGCTATCTCGTCCGGTAAAAACAATAACTGGGATATTTGGCGATCGCTCTACTATCTCGCTCAATAATATTAATCCGTCTTCCTCTGCTGTTGTAAAACTCAAATCCAGTAAAACAGCATCAGGAGTTTTTAAGGAAAAAAGCGATCGGGCGGTTGCTAAGTTTGGTGCAACCTTCATCCTGATTCCCCATGAATCGGCTTGTGCTTGCAACTGCTTTGTCAGCATAGTATCATTATCGATTACTAACAGCCGATGAGTTTGCTTCATCGGGACGCTTGGAGCAGTGGAAGTGACAGCAGGCTTGGTTAACTCTTGCTGTAATGCTGTTACCAGTTGCGAGAAATTAGAGATTTGCTCTGGAGATAGCAAGGAATCTTCAAGCAGCAAATGCTCTATTTTCCGTGCAAGGCGAGAACCCTCTGGATAACCGAACGACCCCATTGAACCTGCTAGCTTATGAGCTTCACGCAATGCATTCTGCTGTAAATCTTCATTTAAATTTCCTGCCAAGAGTGCGGTTTTTGCTTGCTCTAGCACTGCAACCTGTCCAACAAAGGAATTACGAAATCGCTCCAGCACCCGATTTACAGAAGTCATATCTTTGGGGCTGGGTTTTTTCTTTCCATATTGATTCTTTTCTCCAACAGACATGGGGCGATTAGGTGCAGGCTTGATCCGATAGCCCATGCCATATACCGTTTCGAGAAATTCTTCTGCTATACCTGCTGTTTTCAGTTTCTTGCGCAAGTCTTTAATATGAGTCGTAACTGCATTTTCAGTCGGTGCATCCCCAAATCCCCAAAGCCGATCTAGAATCACTGCACGACTAAAGATCCGGTCTGGGTTTTGCAAAAACAACTCCAGCAGTTTGTATTCTGTGGCTGTGAGGAGAATTTCCTGCTCATTACAAGTTACTCTGCCGGCACTTGGATCTAAAGAGAGATTTCCCCAGGTTAAAATAGATGATGAGATCGCCCCATTGCGTCGTAATAAAGAGCGAATTCTGGCTAGTAATGCTTCTGGGTCGAAGGGTTTGATGACGTAATCATCTGCTCCGGCATCTAACCCCGCCACAATATCTGCATTAGAATTTTTCCCGGTTAACAACAGAATAGATTTACGGTAGCCTTGCTTTCGCAGTTGCCGACACAAGGTAATCCCATCCAGTTTTGGAATTAGCCAGTCTAGCAAAATCAACTCATATTCAGTCGATAATGCTAGTTCTAATCCAACTTGTCCATTGCTTGCAATGTCGATAGTATAATGATTTGCACTCAACAACTCGAAGAGTGCTGTACTCAGTAATACGTCATCCTCTACCAACAAAATTTTCATAAGTTGTATCAAAAGAAGATGCTGATGACACCTTCGCGATCGCAGGACGCACCCTCTGCGCGGTCAAACTTTTGTGTAATTTTAATATATTGTTACAAACAATACAACAAGTTAATTTAAATTTTGCAGTGTGAGATATTTGTTGACAAAAATTAATAAGTAAAGTAGTGTTTCTCCTTTATAAACTAAGACAACTACAGACTTAAACACTGTCACCCCCGACTTAAATCTGTGTCAGTGCATTCGTACTGTATATTTTCTGTTTGATTTCTAGCCAGTTGTGGTGATGAAGCGGTGACGCTTGTGCTGCATCCACCTTAAGGTGGTTGGGAGAGCGTGAACGTCAACAACTGGCCATTGGGTGGGATTTTGAGATGGGAATTAATCCCTTGTAGAATTTTCTCAATGTCCCTGTAACCCTGTTGATATATAAATTAAAACTACAACAGAAAAACTTTGGATGCCAAATTGCCAAAAGCACTCAACACAATAGACTTCTTACAAAAGTAACAAATGCCAAGATGTTGGGGAAAGGTTAGGGACTTCCAATTAAAAAAATATTCCGTCGCTTAGAAGGCACTTCTTGCAGAGGGAGAGAAAGTCGTATTGATAGGAATGAAATGGGATAATTTATTTACTGGAAGTCCCTTAAAAGGTAAAGGGGAAAAATTCCATACCTTTACCCTTTTCCCTTTTCCCCACAATGCCATAAACGCTATATATATTAGGAGGATCGGCTAAATTTGCAATCATACTTTGTATGGTAGTTCTGCACCCACTTTCAGATTTCATCGACTGCGATTTTGCGATCGCTGACTCATCTTGTAGCTATTGGTACGAAGGGTGTTGTCCGCAAACTGGCGATTGCCTAAAAAAATTACCCCGCACTTCAATGTCCGAAGCGATCGCCCACGGACTAATGCAACATCTTGCCAAGAATGACTGTTATTCCCGTGAAGGCAAGATGTATGGAATCCTATTAGTTGAACTGTCTAATGGCGAACAACGGGTACTAAAAGCTTTTTCTGGTCTTTTGAATAGTTGCAGTGTCGTTGAGGGCTGGGTGCCGCCAATTCCGGGACGAGATGAAGTTGCTTTCGAGGAAAGCCGTACTTTGGCACAGTTGGACGCGATTAAGCAAGAAATTATTACCTTGAAGCAACTAACCGAACGCCAGCAATATGAAATCCTGTTTAATGACTTTGAGCAGCAGTTACAAGCAATGAGCGATCGCCATCGCTATTGCAAACATCAACGACAAGAAAAACGTCAGCAAATCTGCAATACACTCACTGCCGAAGCGCTTACTATTGCCCTTGAACAACTCGATGAAGAGAGTCGTCAACAGGGAATTGAGCGACGACAACTTAAACGCCAACAAAATGCTGTATTACAGCCCCTCCAGCAATTAATTGCAGCAACGGATGCGCGAATTAGCGAACTGAAACAACAGCGCAAAGCACTTTCTTGTCAATTGCAAGCTCAAATGCACGCTAGCTACAGCCTGACTAATTTTTCCGGGCGATCGCAATCATTGCAAGAATTGATGCCAGGAGGTTCTCCTACTGGCACAGGAGACTGTTGTGCCCCAAAGCTGCTTCATTATGCGGCAACACATAATCTCAAACCCTTAGCAATGGCAGAATTTTGGTGGGGTGAGTCTTCTGCAAATCAGAATAAAATTCCGGGAGAATTTTACGGAGCGTGTGCCGAGCGATGTCAGCCATTGATGGGGTTTTTGCTCTCAGGCTTGAAACCTCCCCTCCCTGCTAGGGAAAAGGGAGTAAGAAGCCCCTCTGATAGGCTACGGTGTATATACAAGTCCTTCTCACCCCCTCTAACTCCCCCTTGGCAAGGGGGAGAACTGAGAACCGAATATTTCCCCCCTTTACAAGAGGAAGAACTGAGAACCGGATATTTCCCTCCTTTACAAGAGGAAGAACTGAGAACCGAATATTTCCCCCCTTTACAAGAGGGAGAACTAGGAACCGGATATTTCCCCCCTTTACAAGGGGGGATTAAGGGGGGTAAACCCACATTGCCAAGATGTGCGTACACAGAGGTCACTTTACCCATTATTTATGAAGATGAATGGCTGATTGCTGTCAACAAACCTGCTGGATTACTTTCAGTACCTGGTCGTTATCGCGATCGCCAAGATAGTGTTTTGAGTCGCTTACGTCATTTGTTACCTGATGGGATGGCGCTTATATCTGTGCATCGCTTAGATCGAGAAACTTCCGGGATTTTGTTGTTGGCACGCGATCGCCAAACCCATCGGCAACTCAGCCAGCAGTTTCAGCAACGCCAGGTTCACAAGGTTTATGAAGCCATACTTTCCGGTGTTTTGACAATTGAGCAAGGTAAAATTGAACTGCCATTGTGGGGAGATCCTGAAAATCGGCCATATCAAAAAGTTGATTGGCAGTATGGTAAACCCAGCTTGACACACTTCCAAATAATGGCGAAAGAAGGAGACTACACCCGCGTAGAATTTACGCCACTAACAGGACGCACTCATCAGTTGAGAGTTCATGCAGCTGATGCGCAAGGACTTGGAATAACTATTTTAGGCGATCGCCTTTATGGATGTAGTGCAGTTACTAGTCGGTTACATCTGCACGCCAGAGAACTTCGCTTCGAGCATCCGCAGTTAGAAAAAACGTTGCATTTACAATCAATTCTGCCCTTCTGACGCATTATCTTACAGCATATTTTAAGGAAAGTGAGGTACAGAAGCTAAGTCTGTTACCCGTTTTATATCAAGTCCAGGTAATTAGTTCTGATTCCCACAATCATTGCATCCCACCAAAGCTTTGCTTTGTCTCCCCTAACAGCTAGCCTATTGCTTTTTAAATTTGTATGTGATAATTTCTGCTTGTAGTTAATTCAACGGTTATCCGACCGACTTATAGTACTTAAAAAATTAATATAGCTGCTAAGAGGCTTCCTAATAAAAATATCCAACTACAAATGATTGTGGGACACCCCACAAAATTGGATGATTTATTTCTTGGAAATTCCTAAATGAGAGGTAAAGGCGAGAGTGCTGGAGTTGACTTCTAGACTCTCATTCTTATCTTCTCCTTTTATAAAAGGAGCCGGAGAGCAGCACTTCTCTACAAGAGGCTGCACTTCGACTACGCTCAGCGATCGCGCCAACGGCTACGCTCTTTAACCGAGGAGAAGTTGCAGTAAGTTTTCCCCTATACACCTCCCCACCTCTGCCTCTTGTGTCCAGTTCTCAATTCCCAATCTGGCGATCGCAAATCTAAAATTCAAAATTGTATGACTAAAGTATTGATTCTCGATGCCAACAAACAACCGTTATATCCAGTACGCATCAGCCATGCTAGGCTGCTATTGTCACAAGGTAAAGCTACTGTATTTCAGCGATATCCTTTTACTATCATTCTGAAGGAGTCCCTTTCTCATCTAAAACTTGAGCAACTTGGCTTTAAGATTCATCCTGGTATTAAAATAAATCGTAATTGAATTCTTAATTACGATTTACAACTTAGTAATTAGTTAATCTTTACCGCCTCCTAAACAGAGGAATATAGATGACGAACCACACTATTTTAGAACCGTTACCAGAAGACCAATGGTTTATTGAGAGCCAGGAACTACGATCCTTTGTAGCAACAGTGCAAGAAATTAGCGCTAGCGCTGTTAACGATCGCACACAAACTCTCGCTAGATTAGAACCCTATTTTCAAGAACTCCTTGCCCAACAGCAATGGCTACCCCAAAAGTTTGCCCAAGTTAATCTCGAAAGCCGGATGGGTGGCGGTATTGGTCAATGGTTGCTTTATCGCGCTAAAGATCGTTCGCTGTCGGTATTCAGTTTGGTAATTCCCCCAGGTTCAACAACTCCTGTCCACGATCATTTAGCCTGGGGATTGATTGGTTTATACAAGGGCGATCAAGAAGAAACAGTCTATCGCCGTGTAGATAACAGTGATGTAAAAGGGCACGCACAATTACAAGTAACTGAAGTGCGTAGCCTTCAACCAGGTGATATCTACCGCCTCTTACCACCAGATGGTGATATCCACGCCGTTAAAACCACATCCCAGAGCGCATCTGTATCCATCCATATTTTAGGTAATGATACTGGTTGCGTCTTGCGTCACCAGTTCATCCCAGAATCTCACAGCGTCAAATCCTTTCGCTCTGGATATTCCAACGCTCCCTGTAAAGAAGAGGAGGAAAAAGAACATGGCCAATTATATTAGACCAAAACCCCCAGTTTTCGAGCGAGTTGAAGACGAACGCCTCCACCGCAAGCAACGTCTCGCCGCCGCCTTTCGCCTGTTTGGTAAGTTTGGTTTCAGTGAGGGAATCGCAGGCCATATTACGGCTCGCGATCCTGAGTTTACAGACCATTTTTGGGTCAATCCATTCGGAGCATACTTTGGTCATATCCGAGTTTCTGACCTGATTTTAGTTAACAAAGAAGGTGAAGTGGTTAAAGGCGATGCTGAGGTAAACCAAGCTGCTTTCGCCATCCATTCTCAGATTCATGAAGCTCGACCTGATGTCATCGCCGCGGCTCACGCTCATTCACTTTATGGTAAAGCCTGGTCTAGTTTGGGGCGTCTCCTTGACCCCTTGACTCAAGATTCTTGTGCTTTTTACGAAGACCATGCCCTGTTTGACGATTTTACAGGTGTTGTTTTAGAAACTTCTGAAGGTCAGCGATTGGCGCAAGCCTTGGGGCCAAAGAAAGCCATAATTTTACGTAACCATAGCATTTTAACTGTGGGACATACAGTCGATGAAGCTGCCTTTTGGTACATTAGCTTAGAGCGATCGTGCCAAGGCCAACTGTTGGCTGAAGCTGCGGGTAGACCCACTACTATCAAACACGAAACAGCCCGTTTAACACAAACTCAAGTAGGGGTCGCATGTAAGTGGGTGGTTTAGTTTCCAGCCGCTTTACGATCGGATTGTACGCGAAGAACCCGATTTACTAAATTAGTGCTGTGTTTTTTGGCATTAGGATAATAAGCGGGGAAGTATCCAGTTAAAGCACTTCCCGCTATTGTGATGTCAACTAAACTTAAATTTATTTATATACTCCGGTAAACCTATAAGTTTATAGTATTACTATAGCTCAGAGAAATCATTTTGATGATTAACCAAATCTTTCGCCGCTTAATTCCCAAGTGGATATCGTTGATAAAAATCAGGAATATCCCATTTAACAACCAACATAAATTATTCTTTTCTTCTCCTTTACCAGTAGTAGGCGCTTTTGTTACAGGTCTTTGTCTGAGCTTGCTATTTGCTGCTTGTTCATCGACACCGACTGTTAATGCCCCTAATCCCAGTGCCACATCAGTTAGTAATTCTGCTTCTAGTAAAGCAACAGTAGTCAGATTTGGCTATCAAAAATCGACCATTTTGCTTAGAACTAAGGGTGTTTTAGAAAAGCGTTTGGCACCAGAAGGAATAACTGTAAAGTGGACTGAATTTCAAGCGGGGCCACAACTACTAGAAGCGATGAATGTAGGTAGTATTGACATTGGCCCTGTGGGAGAATCACCGCCAATTTTTGCCCAAGCAGCGGGAACATCGCTAACTTACGTTATTGGTACTGCGGCTACTCCGGCTAGTTCTGCAATTCTTGTTCCTCAAAATTCGCAAATTCAAAAAGTTACTGACTTGAAGGGCAAAAGAGTTGCCTTTCAAAAAGGTTCTAGTGCCCATTTATTGTTAGTCCAAGCTTTAGAAAAAGCAGGATTGAAATATACAGACATTGAACCTAAATATTTGGCTCCGGCTGATGCTCGTGCTGCATTTGTGAAAGGGAGTGTGGATGCTTGGGTAATTTGGGACCCTTTCTATGCTGCGGCTCAAGAGGCAACTAAAGCCAGAGTTCTGATTGATGGCACAGGAATTAATAAACAGGGAGGATATTATTTGATGACTCGCAAATTTGTCACTGAAAATACCCAAACTGTCAAGGCAATAGTGGAGGAAATTAAAAATCTCGAAGAATGGTCTAAACAGAATCGAGAAGAGGTAGCAAAAACTCTCGCACCTGTGTTAGGAATTGATTTAGAAACGATGAAAAAAGCAACTAACAGACGGACTTTTGGGATTGTACCAATTGACGATAATTTGATAAATCTACAACAAGGTGTTGCAGATACATATTATAAATTGAAGTTAATTCCCAAACAGATAAATGTGAAGGATGCAATGTTGACAAAAGAAGAATATGCTGCTTTCTCACCAAAAACTTAAACTAGTACAATGAATCGGCTGTAGGGGCATAGAAATGTATGCACCTACAGATGAAATTGATATTAGTAGCAAATTTGAAAATGTAAATCTTGGAATTGATTATGACTAATCCTACAGAACTACTGCGATCGCGCTACGGTGAAATTCCCTTCAACCCGGAAATTGCATGGAATGATTCGCTAACAGCACTACTATCTCACCGTTCAATTCGGTCTTATCTAGCCGATCCTTTACCACCGGGAACTCTGGAATTGCTAATTGCAGCCGCCCAATCTGCATCTACTTCCTCGAATTTGCAAACTTGGAGTGTGGTAGCAGTCGAAGATCGACAGCGCAAAGAGGAGTTATCCAAGCTAGCGGGAAACCAAGCACATATTAAGCAGGTTCCTTTATTCTTGGTTTGGTTAGCAGATTTGGCGCGTTTAAGTCACGTTGCTGACAGTCGCGGCATATCTCATGATGCGCTGGAATATTTGGAAATGTTTGTAATGGCAACAATTGATGCAACGTTGGCAGCGCAAAATGCCGCAGTTGCAGCTGAGTCACTTGGTTTAGGAACAGTCTATATCGGTGGAATCAGGAACCACCCGCAAGAGGTAGCACAGATATTGAATTTGCCCGACTCTGTGTATGCTGTATTTGGGCTATGTGTAGGCTATCCAAATCCGGAAGTAGAAGCGGCGATTAAGCCAAGGTTGCCCCAGTCAGCTGTGCTGCATCGTGAAACTTATAAATTGACAGAACAAGAAGAAGCGATCGCTCACTACAACGACATCATCAAAGAATTCTATACTGAACAAAAGATGAATGTTCCTGGCGATTGGTCAGAACACTCAGCCCAACGCATCGCCACTGTAGAATCATTGAGAGGACGCGATCGCTTGCGTGAAGCTCTCAATAACCTTGGCTTTCAATTGTTGTAAACAAGAATAATCAAGATTATGGATTTGCAACTCCGTGGCAAAGTCGCCTTAGTGACAGCTGCTAGTAAAGGTTTGGGCAAAGCTACAGCGAGGCAATTTGCCCGTGAGGGTGCAAAAGTTGCCATCTGCGCCCGCAGTGAGTTAATTGACAAAACTGCTGCCCAGATTGCAAGCGAAACAGGTACAGAAGTGCTATCTCTGCGTGTGGACGTTACCATTCAAGAAGATATTGAACGAGTAATTAATGCCACAGTGGAAAAATTCGGCGGGTTGGATATCCTCGTTACCAACGCCGGAGGCCCACCTGCTGGCACTTTTGACGATATTGATTTGGCAACTTGGGAAACTTCGCTCGACTTGACTTTGCTGAGTGCGGTACGTCTGGTAAAGTATGCTTTACCTCACTTACGCCAATCTAGCGCACCAGCAATTCTGACCATCACCTCAACCTCAACTAAACAACCAGTCCAAAATCTGGTTTTATCTAATTCCATTCGATTAGCAGTGATTGGTTTAACGAAAACTCTCAGCCAAGAACTGGGTAGCGATAAAATTCGCGTCAACAGTATTCTTCCAGGCTGGACATATACAGAACGGGTAGAAGAATTAATCGATGCCCGCATCACTAAAAGTGGTGAAACGAAAGAAGCAGAAATTGCTAGAATCAATGAGACAGTCCCTTTGGGTCGTATGGGGACACCTGAAGAGTTTGCCAATGTTGCGGTATTTCTGAGTTCACCAGCAGCCTCATTTGTGAACGGAGTCATGCTGCAAGTAGATGGCGGAATTATTCAAAGCACATTTTGAGCGGCTCGATCCATCGAACAGAATTCAGGAGTCAGGAGTCAGGAGTCAGAATTCAAAATGAATTCTCTACGACTGGCGGCTAGCGAGTCATCGTACCCTTACGCAGTTTTCTCCTGCCCCCGTTCGACTACGCTCACGGCAAGCCTTCCTCTGCCCGGTTGTTGAGTTTCGACTACGCTCAACTGCCGCGTAGTCGAAACACTACCTTCCTCGAAAAACTAACTTTGACTACTTTCATCATTTCTTCAATTGTTCTAAATAGACAGCAACCACTCTCATAATGCTGTTACATCTTTGTTAAGAATAGTTACAACTTCTTAACACAAGGAAATATTGATTATGGAAGTCTCACTTGAAAAGAATGCACCACATCGGGTTGTGATCGTTGGTGGCGGCTTTGGTGGACTGTATACAGCAAAAGCTTTGAAGAAAGCAAATGTAGATGTTACTCTTATTGATAAACGTAACTTTCATCTATTTCAGCCGCTTTTATATCAAGTTGCCACAGGTACGCTATCACCTGCTGATATTTCTGCACCATTACGATCTGTATTCAGCAAAAGCAAGAATACAAAAGTGTTGTTGGGAGAGGTAAATGATATCGATCCAAAAGCACAACAAGTTATTTTGGGTGATGAAGTAGTACCTTATGACACATTGATTGTCGCCACAGGTGTTAACCATTCCTATTTTGGTAAAGATAACTGGAAAGAATTTGCTCCTGGCTTGAAAACTGTTGAAGATGCCATAGAAATGCGCCGCCAGATATTTTCGGCATTTGAAGCAGCAGAAAAACAAACCGATCCAGAAAAACGCCGTGCTTTGTTGACTTTTGTGATTGTCGGCGGTGGGCCTACCGGTGTAGAATTATCCGGCGCGATCGCAGAATTAGCATACCAAACTCTCACAGAAGATTTCCGCAGCATCAACACCTCAGAAGCGAGAATTTTACTATTGCAAGGTGGCGATCGCATCCTCCCACACATTTCACCAGAATTATCGAAAGTAGCAGCAGAATCTTTGCAAAAGTTGGGTGTGGCTGTCTATACCAACACCAGAGTGACAAATATTCAAGGTAACATCGTTACTTTCAGACAAGGCGATGAATTGACAGAAATTACCTCAAAAACTATCTTGTGGGCAGCAGGTGTTCAAGGTTCGCCTATGGGGAAAGCCCTAGCAAAAAGTACAGGTGTAGAGTGCGATCGCGACGGACGTGTGATTGTAGAACCGGACTTGTCTATCAAGGGTTATAACAACATTTTTGTAGTGGGAGATTTAGGCAACTTTTCCCATCAAAATGGTAAACCCTTACCTGGTGTTGCACCTGTAGCTAAACAACAAGGAGAGTATGTAGCTAAACTCATTAAACGCAGGCTGCAAGGTGAGACTTTGCCACAATTTCGTTACAATGACGTAGGTACTTTGGCGATGATTGGGCAAAATCTAGCTGTTGTAGATTTAGGCTTAGTCAAACTCAAAGGTTTCATTGCTTGGCTGTTTTGGCTAGTAATTCACATCTACTTCTTAATCGAGTTTGACACTAAAGTAGTAGTAGCAATTCAGTGGGGATGGAATTATATCACTCGTAATCGTCGCTCTAGATTGATTACTGGTCGAGATGGTTTTGTAGAAGGAAAAACTCTTAACAAGAGGGTGCAACAGCCTTCTGGGACACTTCTGTAATATCATGTTCGGTAAAGACTTATTATTAAGACAGTAACGGTGCAGAGGAGAGGAGCTTTTGGGCTTTCTGCATAGATTCGGTGATTACAGCAGTTTTCATTATTTAGACCACAATTATGAGACCCTAACCCCCAGCCCCTTCCCTTGTAGGGAAGGGGAGAAAATCAAAACCTCTCTCCTATGAGGAGAGAGGTTTAGAGAGAGGTCTATTTGTGGTTCATTTACCTGAAAATCGCTGTAAAAGTAATTAGCCGGACTTGATATAACTTCCGGGATCGAATCCGATAGGACTTATTTGTTGTCGTAACTAGCGATCGCCACAATCGTAGATAAAGGAACTTCCGCAAAATACTGTTGCTGAAATTGTTCTTCTCGGACAGCAGCTAAAAATCGTGCAACTGCTTCGTCAGCTAGGTTTTCGGCACTATCGTTTGGATTCCAACTAATTTGTAAAGAACGGTCTTGTCGTTGAACTGTGAACCCTAAATATTTTAAAGCTTTGATGCCGACAAGTAAGGTTTGATCGCTGATGCCAATTTTCTCTAAAAGTTGTCTGCGGGTAACTACTTGGTTTGTGCGACTGAGATATTTAGCAATTCCGACAAGAGTCAGCCAAATTTGATTGGGTGGTTGATGGTTAGGTTTAGACCAAGCGATCGCTAATTGTTGCTGATTCTCAAGCCCAGACGTAGAGCGGCTGATCGCCAAACATCGCCGCAACCACATACGTAAATCATCCCAATTCGTGGGACAATCTTCAATAATTAGCCCTGTTAGCGGTAGCGGGGCGTTTAGCCCATGTTGAGTTGCTGAGTGTTCCTGATTCCGTAAGTCTAAGATGAGTGGTAAGTGCTGAGTGTTGAGTGCTGAGTTAGCAGAAGAACGCACGGCAATCAATCTGATTTCATAACGTTTTTTGAAGGTGTTGTAGTCTAATTCTGCTATGCAATCACACCTTCCTATAGGCAATTCATCTTTGTAGTGTCCCCACCATAAGCCAGGAAAAGCACTTCTGCTAGAATCATCCCGAATATCAAACTCAGCTTTAATGTACTGTACCTTTTTCCCTTGCCAATCCTGCTGATTGCGATGCCAAGAATTTTCAAACCAGCAGTTTTGAATTAGCAATTTCGGAACAGGATTACCCATTCCACAAGGTTCTAACAGTTTCAGTTCCAAAAATAACTCTTTCCCCAAGTCGGCTACCGTTACCGTCAAGTCTGCTTGTACAGTTGGCGTTAAAGTTGTACTACCTAAAGATTGGCGCAACTGCTGATTAATCGCCGCTGTAAATAAAGGAATGTTCTCCACTAACAAACTCAAACCAGCGGCAAAGGGATGTCCCCCAAAGCGATGTAACAAATGTGCTTGCTCTTTCACCAGTTGGTATAAATCGACAGAATTAACCGAACGAGCAGAACCACGAGCTAATACGAGTGCTGAGTTCTGAGTGCTGAGTTCTGAGTTAGAAGATAAAGAAGTAATTTCTCCCCCTGCTTCCCCTGCTCCCCCTGCTCCCTGCTCCCTGCTCCCTGCTCCCCTGCTCCCCTGCTCCCCTGCTTCCCCTGCTCCTTCCGTACTCAACAAAATTGTCGGGCGTCCTGTTTCTTGTGCTATCTGTCCCGCAACTAAACCCAATACACCCGCAGGCCATTGGGCATCTTCTAAGACAATGACGCTGGTGGTTGATAAATCTAATTGAGTAAGTTTTTGCGCCACTTGTGTTTGCACATCTTTTTGTAAAGATTTGCGGCGGGCGTTGGCGAGTTCTGTAACTTCGGCGAGTTCGTTACAACGTTTGACATCCCGACTAGTTAATAATTCCACGCAAAAACTGGCATCGCCTTGGATGCGACTAACGGCGTTAATTCTTGGCCCCAAACCAAAAGAAATATCTGTGGGGCGATCGCCACTTTTCTGACACAATTCTAATAATCGCCCCACCCCTGGACGCCGCCGCGCTGCTGCTGGCTGTTTAAAATCTTCTTGCAGTCGTTGAATTCCCATCTGTGCCAAGTAACGGCAATCTCCACTTAACTGCACTAAATCGGCAATTAATCCAACTGCAACTAAATCTAATAAATCTTCTAAGGGATATTTGGCAACATTAGGCAAGCTTTGATATAGCGCTTCTACCAACTTATAAGCTACCGCCACCCCAGAAAGATTAAATAACTGATGTTCTTTTGGAAAATAGCGGGGATTAATAATTGCTGCAACAGATGGGCGTTCGGCTGGTAAGGTGTGATGGTCTGTAACTATTACATCTATACCTAACTGTTTAGCATAGATAATTTCTTCAACATTTGTGCTACCTGTATCGCAAGTAACAATTAATTTGCAACCTTGTTTTGCTAAGTTATCAATTCCTTGATTATTAAGTCCGTGGGATTCTTTCAGACGATTGGGAATGTAGTAAACTAACTGAGTATTTTGAGCAAAAAACTGTCCTAATCCATCCCAAAGTACCGATGTAGCGGTAATCCCATCGGCATCGAAGTCTCCCCAAATGGCGATTTTTTCTTTAGTATTATATGCTTGTTGCAAGCATGCGATCGCCAGATACATTTCTTGCCCAAACTCAAAGGGACTTGCTGGTTGATAAACTTTATAGTTGATAAAAGCTGTTAATTGTTGACGATCTCTAATACCCCGTTGCCACAACAACTGCGCTGCATACAGTCCACTTGATGCAGGTGTATACTGTTTCACTGCTTGGATAAACCACTCTGGTGGTTGTTCAGTTGCTGTTATAGTCCACTGCTGTTGTTCTGGCATACAAACAAAGTTAGGATTTAGAAGTTAAAACTCTTCAATACAAGGATAATTTGTAAATCTGTGGAGTTGATTTTTATAAAAGTGAAGAAAGCTTCTAGGAATTGCTCAGAGAATTTGGTTATCAAACTGAAATTAAAGTACAATAATATCATCGAAAACGTAAAAGACTGAAATCAACCAAGCATAATTATTCTAGAATTATTTAACTTTGCTTACAATCATACAGTTTATTTTTACTTATTTAATTATTGTATAAATTTAAATTTAGTTAAGTAATATTTCATAATTTTGTTGTATAGCAATAGCAGATGTCTTTAGTAGAATCTTTATATCATTTTTATTTGCAACTTGTGAGTTAAATCACACTACTAACCTAAGCACCGAAATAAAATTCTATTTGTGCATAAAATATTACATATAAAATGATGGAATTACTTCAACTAATCTTAGTGCTAGGTACAGTAGTTGGTATTACAGACGGGAACACAATTTTAGTTAAAGATAATGCAGGACAAACAACTATAGTCAAGTTAGCGTGTATTAACGCACCAGAGGCAACTGACAAGCGCTATGGTTTAGCAGCAACACAAAAGTTAAAACAGCTATTACCACTTCAAACTCCTGTCGTAATTAGAAGTACAGAACAACTAAAAAATGGTCGTCCAGCCGGTGAAGTGTTTGTAGATAATCAGTCAGTAAATCTCCTTTTGGTAGAGTCAGGTAATGCCGTCGTTGACCAAGAATCTTTACAAAATTGCTATGAAACCAAAACCCAATTTTTAATTGCAGAAGCTAATGCTAAAAATAAGCATTTAGGTTTGTGGCAACAATCAAAATTGCAGTTGAAATTACATACCAAGTAAGCGTTGACATTATCAGTTCTAATAACTGAAGCAATTTTAGAAAAATACGATTCATAATGAGCAACAAAACCCTAATCTAGAGACGCGATTCCTCGCGTCTTGAAAAACCAATAATTAACACCAATAACCCTTAACTGAAATAGTATTGAATTTTCGGATTACTGTATTTATTTTATTGTTTGAGATTTTCCATATTTAATTTTTGTCAAGAAGTAATATCATCCCCCCTTGATTACTTATAAGACATGTTGCAAAAGTAAATTTTGCAACATATTGAGGAAAGGTTAAAGACTAAAGGGAAATTAATTCTATCCCTTTCCCCTTTAACCCTTCCCCTTTCCCCCATTTCTTGTTGCGTTTTTAATATCACCAATCAACTCATCAATTCTTGATTGAGTAGTGTTCCAAGAACACATAAAACGTACTCCTCCCACACCAATAAATGTATAAAACTGCCAGTTCTTGGCTTTTAAGCTGTGAATGACTTCTTCAGGTAATTTTACAAATACGGCGTTGGCTTCTCTAGGAAACATCAAGTCAACACCTTCTATATTTAATAGTTGATTTTCTAAGTATTCAGCACATTGATTGGCATGTCTAGCATTTTTTAGCCAAGCACCAGTTTCTAATAAACCCAACCAAGGAGCCGAAATAAATCGCATTTTTGAAGCTAGCTGGCCTGCTTGCTTGCATCGATAATCAAAATCTTCTGCTAGCGCTTTATTGAAGAAAAGAATGGCTTCACCTAATGCCATTCCATTCTTGGTACCACAAAAACACAATACATCCACCCCAGTTTTCCAAGTAATTTCAGCAGGACTTTTATTCATAGCGGCAACTGCATTGGCAAAACGAGCGCCATCCATGTGAAGTTTTAAGTTATATTTGTTTGCAACTTTTTTAATACTTAAAAGTTCTTCAATAGAATATAAAGTTCCTAATTCAGTTGATTGCGTAATGCTAATAACTTTAGGTTTGGGATAATGAATGTCAGTACGTCTGGTGACAATTGACTCTACAGACTCTGATGTTAATTTACCATTTTTACCATGAGCAAGTAATAATTTAGAGCCATTAGATGCAAATTCCGGTGCGCCACATTCATCTGTTTCTATATGAGATGTTTCATGGCAAATGACGCTATGATATGACTGGCAAAGAGCAGCTAAAGATAAAGAATTTGCGGCTGTACCGTTAAAGGTAAAAAATACTTCACAATCAATTTCAAAGAGTTCCCGAAAATAATCTGTTGCTTTTTGAGTCCATTCATCATTTCCATAAGCTGGAACACTACCTTGATTTGCCCTAATCATATATTCCAGAGCTTCAGGACAAATACCAGAAGAATTATCACTTGCAAACTGTTCTAATTGGCTACTCATAATTTCTATTTTGATTTTTAACAGTAATTGTTACAATTTTAGTAAATATTTTTTGAATTTGCCAAATCCCTTGGGGAGTAATGCTATTAATCTTTCCAGTTATTTAAGAATTATGCTAATACCAATTCTGCATGAAGATGCACATAATAAAATCCCCCTGTAGTCCCTCTAAGGCATCGGGGAGACGGCGTAGCCGGGGGGTAAATATATGCAGCTTTACAAAGAAACGGTATATAGTAATCCGGTTTGATTTCTGAAAAAAATCCGTACACTTATAATCCTCTTCTTCACTATTGCCTATTGCCTATTGCCTGTTCCCTGCCTCTACGAGTAATTTCAAAAATCAAATACTAGTCCTATAAGTACAATAACTTTGGATAGCAGGAAGCTATTTTTTATAACCATAGTTTATAATTAATGAAAAACAAGGTTTGTGACTGATATAAAAAATAGCGAGTCTGAACCTTTTTGTTTTCAAAACTTAAATTTGATTTTTCTATTTTGTATCAACCTGAATCGTTATAAAGTTAAGTAGGATATTAATAATATATAAATGACTTTGCTGATGTCTACAGAAAACTGAAATTTTATTTTCACATCACTGAGATGTTTAATTACTACGGTGTCTTCGTCAGCTTGGGGTTGAGGATATTTTGAGACGATAAACATCGCCAATAACTAAATATTATGCTAGAAAAATAAAGTTTGCTAATCAGAATGCTAATTATTTACTTATAATACAGTATACAATGTCCTACCAATCACCATGAAATCATTATTGGGCATATTTGTCCTTTGTTAGTTCTCAGTAGTCATTTGTTTATTTTCTACTGACTAATGACCAACGATCGATGACCAATACTTCGGCTGCGCCCTTCGACTACGCTTAGGACAAGCTCAGTACAAGTAACTAAATAACTAATGACTGAACCATTGATTGAACTGAAAGGTGTTTCTAAGTCCTTTGGTAGCCATAAAGTTCTAGATAATGTAGACTTGACTATTTATCGGGGAGAAGCACTGGGTATTATTGGGCCATCAGGGACTGGGAAATCAACTATCTTACGAGTAATAGCGGGGTTACTTAGTCCTGATGAAGGAGAAATTTATGTGCAAGGAGTGCGGCGAGAGGGTTTGATTGAGGATGGTGGCCAGCAGGTTGGCATTGGTATGGTGTTTCAGCAGGCGGCCCTATTTGATTCGCTGACAGTGGAGGAAAATGTGGGATTTTTACTTTATCAAAATTCAAAGCTGCCGCGATCGCGCATCCGAAATTTGGTAAACGAAAAATTGGAGATGGTAGGTTTGCCAGAAATAGGCGACCCTCTACCCAGCCGAACTTTCCGGGGGAATGCGCAAACGGGTAAGTTTTGCCCGTGCGATTATGTCTAACCCTGATAATCCCAATGAAGGGCCAGAAGTTCTACTATACGACGAACCAACTGCCGGACTCGATCCCATTGCCTCGACAGTCATCGAAGATTTAATCCGCCACTTGCAATGCTTACATGGAGTTTGTAGTACTTATGCTGTTGTTACCCACCAAGACAGCACTATCCGCCGTACATCTGATAGACTTATATTTCTCTATGAAGGTAAAGTGCAGTGGCAAGGTACAGTTAGTGAAATATACAACACCGAACATCCCTTGATCAGACAATTTATCAGTGGAAGTGTTCAAGGCCCGATTAAAGTCGCCGGCTAGAAACTTAAAAGTGAGGAGTGAAAAGTGAGGAGTTAAATTTAACTACTAATTCCTAATTCCTAACTCCTAACTCCTAATTGGTTATTGGTTGTTGGTGGAGGCAAAAAAATGCGAGGTCTTATGACAAGTCGCTTCGCGTCTGGGCGAACATTTAGAGAAGGTTCTGTGGGGTTATTACTCCTGCTAGGACTAGGGGTATTTGGATTACTCTTTCTGTGGTTAAATAGATTCACTGCTGCTGGCCGTTCATACAAAATTATTGTAGAATTTGCCAACGCTGGCGGAATGCAAAAGGGAGCAGCAGTTCGCTACCGTGGCGTTAAGGTAGGAACTATTTCTCAGGTTCGACCAGGGGCAAATGCCATCGATGTAGTGATTGAAATTGCCCAAACTGACTTAATTATCCCCCGTAATGTAGTGGTGGAAGCTAATCAAAGCGGATTAATTAGCGAAAGTATTATTGACATCACACCAAGAACAACCTTACCTCCTGGGGTTGCACTTGCTAAACCTCTAGATAAAAGTTGTGATAGTACTCTGATAGTCTGTAATGGCTCTCGCTTACAAGGTCAGGTTGGCATCAGTGTTGATGCCTTAATTCGCAGTTCCACTGACCTAGCTGCTGCATACAATAATCCAAAATTTTATAGAAATATCAATAGGGTTCTAGAAACTACCACAGGCGCAGCATCCAGTTTTACTGAGTTAAGTCAGGATTTACAAGGTTTAACCAAAAGCTTACAAGTACAACTTGCTACCTTTTCCGCTACGGCTAATTCAGTACAACGGGCAACAAACCAACTTAATGCATCTGCAAATCAAACAGTAAATAAATTTGGTGCAACTGCAACTCAAGCAAATCGATTGCTGAACAACCTGGATAATTTGGTGACAACAAATCGTTCGACTCTGGTTGGTGCGTTAAACAATATCACCGAAACCAGCAACCAATTGCGTGTTACAGTCAGTAGCTTATCACCATCAATCAATCGATTGACTCAAGGACAATTACTCAACAATTTAGAAGCGCTTTCAGCAAATGCAGCCCAAGCTTCAGCTAATTTACGTGATGCTTCTAAAAGCTTAAACGATCCAAAAAATGCGGTGTTGCTGCAACAAACTTTAGATTCAGCACGAGTAACCTTTGAAAATACCCAAAAAATTACATCTGATTTAGATGAATTGACAGGCGATCCTAATTTCCGTAAAAATCTGCGGCAATTGGTGAATGGTTTAAGTGGTTTAGTATCTTCTACACAACAGATGCAGCAACAAGTGCAAGTTGCCACTACTCTAGATTCGGTAAAAGCTGCTGTCAGCAAACCAAAGAATCTAATTCCTACCCCAGCACCAACCCAACAGGCGATTAATGACAAGTCGCTACCAATCTACAAAAATAATCCCTCAGCGGCTAATTTTGCAAGTACCGACACCGACGTTCAACCAACTCCTAGTCCGTCTATGCCGAACTCATCCCAAGAAAACCTTTTGAAGCAGCTGCGGGAGTACGGCAAGCAACGGGAGCAACTGGAGACACAGAAAGAGGCAATACAGCTTGACCCTTCGGCTACGCTCACTGCTGACCCTGAGCATAGCAGAAATGTTGAGAATTTTAAGTAAAATATTTTACTATCAGGTGAATGTATTGAAGCCAATCGACACCACTTGCTATAACGTTGAAAGGTGTCGATTATTTTCATAGTAGAGTTTTCAGCTTGCAAAACCTATTGCTTATTGATACAGCAGATTTAAAGTTAGTGAGCTACACAAGCTAAGTCTGTTACCCAGATATAAAGCGTATTTTACTCTAATACGCTTGGGTTAAGGGTTATTGGTGTAGATGATTGGTCTTTGAAGACGCGATAAATCGCGTCTCTACATCTGGGTTTTTTTGCTCATTCTGGAATGTATTGTGTTTTACTCCTGAATTCTGAATTCTGCTGTATCTTCCACAACTCAAATAAGTTTGCTCCCATTAATGACAGCAGCCGTTTTTAAGAGCGAATTAACATTGGGTCATAAATTTGAGACTCTTGAACCCCATAATTGCCCAGAATAGACCTAGCTATATCTTGCTCGCGCTCTGTGCCACTAACGATAAGTATGTAATTGCCTTGCTCTATTTGCTGATTATAAAAGCGTGCCCACTCATCTGCTATTCCTAACCTCATAGCGTCAAAGCGTTCACTTAAATTAATGCCTGTTGGCACAACCAATTGAGAAAAGTCTTTGCAAATTAAGGAAATCTGGTTTACTGAAAAACCTGCGATACACATATCCTTAATTGCTGCTTCAGCATTATCTATGCTATTAAAGCAACTAACACTATACTTAGACATCATCCCACTTTTATTAGGAATTGCAGTAGTAGAAGTCGTTGTGGTCAGAGAATTTGTAGTTTCATATTCACTGTTGAGATGCTCGTAAATACCAAACTCTTCAATACCCCAACGCTGTAGTATTTCTTGTACTTTAGCAATTTCAAAAGATGTACAATCCACGATTATTAAATAGTGTCCCTCCTCTACTCGCTCGTTATATGCTCTAGCTTGCTCTGACGACATTCCCCAACCAACTAATGCACCAGCAAAAGTCCCAGTGGCAGCACCAATACTTGCCCCAACAAGGGTTGTAACCAAAGCAGTTGCTGCCGCCCCAGCCAGCATTATTGGGCCAATTCCAGGGATTGCTAAAGTCCCAAGACCCCACTAATAAACCAGTTAACCCACCAACAGCGCCCCCTGAAAGCCCTCCTACTGTTGCACCTTCGTCAGCTTTATCACCAGTGTCCTCTTTAACTTCATTAGCGGCAATCTCATGATTGCGATCTGAATTTTGTACAAGTATAGATACTTTCTCCATTGCCAAGCCAGAAGCTCTCAACTCATGTATTGCCCGCTCTGCATCTATCCGATGAGTAAATACGCCTACAGCACGTTGATATTGACTTAAAACCATAATTACTCCTTGGTCGCAGGGGAAAGATTAATCACTGACAAAGTTGATTCTTCAGTACTTGTTATCTTAAATACGAGTTGGTTCAACTCAAAACTATCCTTAGTAATAAAATATATTCCTCGCTTATGAGGTAGGCAATAACACCCTCAACGGTGCAAGTCAAAAAATGAATACACCAAGATGGAAAACCTCTAACTGATGCGGAATTATTATTAGTGAGTGACACGGCATACGGTTCGGATAAGCATTTTTCACAATCGAGTGTGGTCTGGGGAATGGGTTTGAAGGTATTGGGGAAAAGATGTATTCAAAACCTTTCCCCTTTACCCTTTCACCTTTAACCGAACTGTATTGAGTGACACAGGATAGCCTCAACTACATATGTATGTCCAACGCAGACATAACTAGATTCCCTTGTGTTGATATTTTAAATTCTCACAGCTTGGTCGTGGAATGCAACTTACGTCTTTGAAATTTCGCTTCCATCCTGACTGTGGTGTTCTCTATAAGGAGTCCGGGAATTTTGTATGATTTGATGGGCAACCTATTTAACAAAACCTTCCTAAAGGCTGAGTGTCCTTTATTTAGAGTTTGTCCGTAGGCAGAAGAGATCGATATATACAAAAAGTAATATTTGTTTGTATAGCTAAAAGGCTTGTGTAGATTTCATCCTACCTAATTCAAGCTGTATTTTTTTATGAGTTTGGTAAGCAGTAATTATGCGTTGGCAAATAGGTCGTCGGAGTACAAATGTTGAAGATCGGCGTGGGATGAAGATTTCCGCTCCTGTCGTGGGTGGGGGCGTAGGAGTAGCACTCATATCGCTACTGGTTTTACTATTGGGTGGCGATCCTAGTGCCCTTTGGCAAGAAGATTCCCCACCAAGTGATAGCCCGGTAGCTGAGTCACCTCAAACAACAGGATCTCAAACTCAAGATCGAATGGCGGATTTTGTATCTGTTGTACTGGCTGATACAGAAGATACATGGAGTGAGTTGTTTCGGCAAGACGGAAAAACTTATGTAGAACCAAAGTTAGTTCTTTACTCAGGAGCGGTAGAGTCTGCTTGTGGATTTGCACGTTCAGCAGTTGGGCCGTTTTATTGTCCGCGCGATCGAAAAGTGTATATTGACTTGAGTTTTTACCGCGATTTAAAGACTAAATATCAAGCACCTGGAGATTTTGCTCAAGCATACGTGATTGCTCATGAAATTGGGCATCATGTCCAAAATTTACTGGGGATTTCGCAGCAAGTTAGAGGATTGCAGAACCAAGCGAGTCAGACACAAGCAAATCAGCTTTCTGTGCGATTAGAATTACAAGCAGACTGTTTTGCAGGCGTTTGGGCAAATCATGCTCAACGCTCGCGGCAAATTCTGGAAACAGGTGATATTGAAGAAGCATTGAATGCAGCTAGCAGTATTGGGGATGACCGCTTGCAAAAACAAGCTAAAGGTTATGCTGTGCCAGAATCTTTTACACATGGTAGTTCCGCCCAAAGGGTTCGTTGGTTTAAACAAGGTATCCAAACGGGCGATCCTCAGAAATGTAATACTTTTGCCAGGACAAATTCTTAGAGACTTCCAATTACAAAAATATTCCATCGCTTTGAAGGCAGGGGAGCAGGGGAGCAGGGGAGGCAAGGGAGACAAGGGGACAAGGAGCAGGGAGCAGGGAGCAGGGAGCAGGGAGCAGGGAGCAGGGAGCAGGGGGCAGGGGGAGAATAACTCTAACTCATTACTCATTACTCATTACTCATTACTCATTACTCATTACTCATTACTCATTACTCAGCACTCCTAACGCCCACTGCCCCATAACTAATTCCAATCCTGTTCCTCTTTCTTGCCACGGCTTTTGTAAATTCCACCCAAATCATGAATTTGACGAGTTTTCTCAAAAAGCTCGGCTTCGGTCAAACCCCACTGTTGCAAGACTTTATCTAGGTCTTTTTGAATGTCTCTCGCCCCTGGAAACCCTTGATAGCGCATTCGCAGCCTAGCCAATTCTGCTAAGTTATAGTCTGTTGCCTGTTGAGCGAGTAAAATATCAATAAGGGGGCGATCGCGGTTATAAAGTGGATGTTGTTGGTCTTTACCGGCTGTTGCTTCAGTCATTGTCAGTCCTGAGTTACAAGTTAGGAGTTAGGAGTTAAGAGTTATAAGTCAAGAGTGATGAGTCTTGGTTTTTAAGTTTAGCCGAGAGCAGAGGAGCAGAAAAGCCAAAAGAAAATAATCTTCTGCACGCAAAAGGGAATTGTAAAATTGATAACTCCTTAATTAATCATCACTCCTAACTCTTAACTCATTACTCCCAAGTTACATTAGACGGCAAGTACACCTGATGTCTTACGGCTCTCACCACTGCCACTTAACTTTAAATAAAGTTACATTAGTCCTTAAGAAAATACAAAAAACTTTAGATGAGGGTGAATTTTATCTCACCCAAAGTCCAAGCAGCGAGGAAGCAAGAACCCATTATGTTTGAACACTTCACTTCCGAAGCCATTAGAGTAATTATGCTAGCTCAGGAGGAAGCACGTCGCCTGGGACACAATTTTGTAGGAACTGAACAAATTCTCCTGGGTTTAATGGGAGAAGGAACTGGGGTTGCTGCTAAAGTGCTGGCCGAATTAGGCGTTACCCTCAAAGATGCACGTCGCGAGGTAGAAAAAATTATTGGTAGGGGTTCTGGCTTTGTACCACCAGAAATTCCTTTTACTCCTAAAGTAAAAAGCCTCTTCGAGCAATCGTTTAAAGAAGCTCATAGTTTGGGACAGAATTACATTAACACTGAACACTTACTCTTAGGATTAACCGAGGCGGGTGAAGGTGTTGCCGCCAAAGTACTGCAAAATCTAGGGGTTGACTTTAAAAGTGTCCGCAGTGCGATAGTTCGCCGTTTGGGTGATAATGCACCAGCTTTTGCTGGTAGTGGTAGTCAAAAGCGCACCCAACCGCTAACAATGGAAGAGTTTGGCAGAAATTTGACCAAATTAGCCCAAGAAGGCAAACTCGACCCTGTAGTTGGTCGCCAGAAAGAAATTGAGCGGGCGATCCAAATTCTCGGTCGCCGGACTAAGAATAACCCGGTGTTGATTGGAGAACCAGGAGTTGGTAAAACTGCGATCGCCGAAGGTCTAGCTCACCGGATTATCAACCAAGATGTTCCCGAAAGTTTGCAAGACAAGCAAGTTATCAGCCTCGATATGGGGTCATTGGTAGCTGGAACTCGCTTCCGTGGCGATTTTGAAGAACGCATCAAAAAAGTTGTGGAAGAAGTCCGCACTGTCGGCAATATCATCTTAGTGATTGACGAAATTCACACCTTGGTTGGCGCTGGTGGTACAGAAGGTGGCTTGGATGCAGCCAACATCCTCAAACCTGCCTTAGCACGAGGTGAACTCCAGTGCATCGGCGCAACTACCCTCGATGAGTATCGGAAGCATATTGAGCGCGATGCCGCCCTAGAGCGTCGTTTCCAACCGATTCAGGTTGGAGAACCATCGGTAGAGGAAACCGTACAAATTCTCTACGGCTTGCGCGGTGCTTACGAACAGCACCACAAAGTCACAATTTTGGATTCAGCACTTGTAGCCGCCGCAGAATTATCAGACCGCTATATTAGCGATCGCTTCTTGCCAGATAAGGCAATAGACTTGATTGATGAAGCTGGTTCTCGCGTTCGTTTGCGGAACTCCCAAAGTTCTCCCAATAAAGAACTTAAGCGCGAACTCGCAGGTATCACCAAAGAAAAAGAAGCAGCAGTCAGAGTCCAAGATTTTGACAAAGCGACACAACTGCGCGACCAAGAGTTAAAACTCGCAGAACAACTGCAAGCAACCTTTACACAAAACGAGCAACCTGTCAACTCGACTGTAGTTGACGAAGAAGACATCGCCCAAATCGTTGCTTCTTGGACAGGCGTACCAGTCAACAAGCTGACTGAATCTGAGTCAGAGTTGCTTTTACATCTAGAAGACACTCTGCATCAGCGACTTATCGGACAAGAGCAAGCAGTCACGGCTGTAGCTCGCGGTATCCGTCGCGCCCGCGTTGGTTTGAAAAATCCCAATCGTCCGATTGCGAGCTTTATCTTCTCCGGCCCCACTGGCGTTGGTAAAACAGAGTTGGCGAAGGCACTAGCTGCCTACTTCTTCGGTGCGGAAGACTCAATGATTCGGCTAGATATGTCCGAATACATGGAAAGTCACACCGTCGCCAAGCTGATTGGTTCGCCTCCTGGTTATGTCGGATACGACGAAGGCGGACAACTTACAGAAGCCGTGCGACGCAAACCCTACACAGTGCTGCTATTCGACGAAATCGAAAAAGCACACCCCGATGTATTCAATATGCTGCTGCAACTCTTGGATGACGGTCATCTTACCGATGCCAAAGGTCGGAAAGTGGACTTCAAGAATACGCTGATCATTTTGACTTCTAACATCGGTTCTAAGGTGATTGAAAAAGGCGGTAGTGGCTTAGGCTTTGACTTCGACACTCAAGCCGACGCTAGTTATAACCGGATTCGCACCTTGGTAAATGAAGAATTGAAAGCTTACTTCCGTCCTGAGTTCCTTAACCGTCTTGATGAGATTATCGTCTTCACCCAGCTTTCCAAAGATGAAGTTAAGCAAATCGCCGAAATTATGCTTCGCGATGTTGCTAGCCGCTTGACAGAAAAGGGAATTATCCTAGAAGTTAGCGATCGCTTCAAAGAGCTTGTGGTACAAGAAGGTTATAACCCCAGCTACGGTGCTAGGCCATTACGTCGGGCAATTATGCGCCTCTTAGAAGATTCTCTCGCCGAAGCAATGCTGTCTGGTGAAATTACAGATGGAGACACAGCCCTGATTGATGTTGATGATGACTCTCAAGTGAGAGTACGAAAATCAGAAAAACGAGAATTGCTCT
Source organism: Nostoc sp. DSM 114160 (assembly GCF_053470305.1). NCBI lineage: Bacteria > Bacillati > Cyanobacteriota > Cyanophyceae > Nostocales > Nostocaceae > Nostoc > Nostoc sp. DSM 114160. The sequence continues at coordinate 2,204,936 of NZ_JBPFGO010000001.1, forward strand.
TGGCAAATGTTGGCTAATTTTATACCCGATCGCTTTTTACTGTAATATTTGAGAAACAGTCCAGCCTCTTGCGTAGAGCAGAGGCATAAACAGGGTCATCTCAGACAAACATCAAGTGAAATGGTATTATTTCTCACCCCTAGTAGAAATGCTAGGGGTTTTTTTATGCGATTTATAAGGGACTTCCAACTAAAAAAACGTGAGTTCGACAGACCTCTCCCGGACAGCCTCTCTCGCCTAAAAGGAGAGGGAGGAGTAACGAGTAAGGAGGGTTTTTGCTCCCCTCTCCTAGTAGGAGAGGGGCTGGGGGAGAGGTCAAAATCGCACTCGTCGAACTCACGTTAAAAAAATATCCGATCTTGGTGTAGGCAGGGGGGCAGAGAGCAGGAGGGTCACTGACGACTGAGCGACTTGCCTTGAGTTTCGACTGCGCGGTAATCGAGCGAAGTCGAGATTCAACTACCGCGAAGTCGAAAGGAGCCGAAGTCTAAAATCTAAAATCCAAAATGGTATTACGGTCTTTTTATAGTTTTCTCCGTTGATTTATGGCTCCTGACTCCTGCCCAAACAGTAAGTGGCTGCCCAACTTGCTTATACAGTAAGCTTTCCATAATTACACCATTATTGTTAGCGGTGAGAGTTTTATTCGGCTGACGCATAGACTCATAAAAGCCGTTGTACCAGCCTTCTTGAGACTTCAGATTGCCTTGAACGAAATCAAATAACTGACTAGTATAAGCAGTGTTATAAAGCACATGCCAGCCGATCGCAGCTTTGGCACTGAGGAATCGCAAATTGTTGTGCTGTTCTCTGGTATCCGCGATGGTTGCCCAAGGTTGTCCGTTGACAAATAAGCTGCTGTAAACAAAGTATGGCGCGCGATCTAAGTTGTCTTCGGTGACGGCGGTTAATTGTTTTGTCGCTTCATAACGCGCGGCTTGGGCAGCTAAAATCCGATCGGCATAAGCTTTAGGCAAAGCTTGAAACCCAGTTTCAATACCATCTAAGATATAGGGTTCGCTAAGAACGTAATTATTGGCTCCAGAGTTTTTATAGTCCCGTTTGTCGTAAGGAATTCCTTGTCCATAAAGATCGACAAAGGCAGTATTGGACTGATAATCTAAAGCTTTATTAACATTCAAACCCCAAAGCTTCAAACCATAAGCAGCATAATTCTCATAGCCCAAGCGACCTTCTTGATTGTATTGTTCTTTGCCTTTGATGACAGCAGTACCAAACATTTGACCGTTTGCGGTCAGACGCTTGACTTGCCAGTGTTTCCAAACTGCTGCTGTTTCTAGTCGCATTTCTGGATACTTTGCCTCGACAATCTTCAGCCAGATTGCCATTCTTCCTAAATCGATGGCTGACCAGCCAATTTCTTCCTGTTTATCTAGTTGACCATAATTAACAGGTACGAGAGTTTTCGCATTGTAAACTTTGTTGGGTAGTTCTCCTTTATATAAAGGCATTGACGCCAGTGTATTCAACATTTTGCTCATTTTGGCTTCAAATTCAGCCGCAGGCACGATGTTGAGTTCTCTAGCACTGACTAAAGCGGCGATCGCTGCTGTCTGATCCCACATACTTATGGAGGCAAAGCCATCAACAGAATTGATCAAGCCGGTTTCATCGTTCCAGTTGCGTTGGAAGTATGACCAAGCAATACGTGCCGTTGTCATTTCTTCTGGGGTCAGTTTTCCAACTCCAGGAGCAACGTATGGAATTATGGCTACTGTTAATTGATTCTTAGGAATGGGTTGACCTGGCAAAACTACGGATTGAGCATCAAGGCTGGCAACTGTTTCAGCATCTTTGACACCAAAGACAGGGGGTTGGGGTTTCTCTGGTTGTAAAGCAATTGGGGATGTTGATATTTCAGCTTTTTTTATAGAAGTATTGGAAAGTTGCTTAGACCAACCATTTAAAAGTGCGATCGCGATCGCAGCGGTAACGACTCCTCCTACAGTAGCTAGTATGGACAAGCTCTTAGGTGGTGGTTGAAAGTCAGAACTCATACTGATTAAAGCCTTATGTTGTAAGTCAGGGTTATTTGCGTAGTTTCACCAAATACATTCTTCCCAACTTTCAAATCTAACTAACACCCAGAAGTCCACCTGACTACTACAATAAAATAGTCACGCACCCGATCTCTGGAGTTCTAGCAGTGGGCTTATTTGATGATTTGAGTCGGTTTTTAGAAAACCGTTTAGAAGAATTCTTGCGTAATAATCCACATTTGGAGTTAGAGGCGCTGCTAGAACAGCTGCGTGAGCAAGAAGAAGACACATTAAGGCTAATCGCAGATTTAAAATTACAAGAGAAGCGATCGCAAGAAGAAATTCTCTCCACCGCGCAAGAAATTCAGCGTTGGCATATCCGTATTCAAAAAGCCAAAAACGCCAATAGAGAGGATTTGGCGGCTGCGGCTCTTGAGCGAGAAGCAGCCCTGTTGCGCGAAGGAAATCAGCGCTGGGGACACATGCAAGGGCTGAAAGAACGCATTAACCAATCTCAGGAATTACTGAAAAAAATTCAGCAACGGCGACAGGAAGTGCAAGCTAAAGCCACCGAAGCACAAACAGCCCGTGCTAAAGCGCAAACCCAGCAGCGTTCGGAAACCATTGGCTGGTCAAATCAAACTAGCAATTTTTCTAGTAGTTTTGATGACTTAGAAGAAAAGTTCCGTAGCTGGGAAACTCAGGATGAGTTAGAGCAAATGAAGCGGAATATGAAGAAGTAGCGCCTATTGGCTCAATACTTTTCGGGTTTTGGGGGAAAGGGGAAAGGGAAAGGGTTTGAATTTACCTTTTCCCCTTTGCCCTTTAACCTTTTCCCAGACCAAAAGAGAGATTGTTAGGCTTATCCGAAAAGTATTGCCTATTGGCTAAAATACGCCGAAATAGCAAATGCGTTCGCCGAAATAACAAATGAGTACTCCGAAATAGCAAATGCGTACTCCGAAATAGCAAATGCGTTCGCCGAAATAGCAAATGCGTACTCCGAAATAGCAAATGAGTACTCCGAAATAGCAAATGAGTACTCCGAAATAGCAAATGCGTACTCCGAAATAGCAAATGGGTACTCCGAAATAGCAAATGGGTACTCCGAAATGGCAAATGGGTACTCCGAAATAGCAAATGAGTACGCCGAAATAGCAAATGAGTACGAGGACTAAACTAAATTTCTTGTTTAGTCCTCTTTTAGAGGACTTTAGCTATCAGCCCAGAACTAAAGTTCTGGGCGGGATATTTGCTCAGTGTGGGACTTTCACTTGAACAGAAATATTGGCTAGACCTTGGTCTGCTACTTTGCATTAGCTTGGCAACATTTTACTAGAGGTTGTTTAGCGAAATTCTCTAAATCTATGGATTTAAGCAAATTCATCCACTCCACCGCTAGAGTTGGATCTTCAGGTTTGCTAAGACGTAATTCAGCCAAAGTAGTCAAAGCATCGTACCAAATACCATTTTCGGCATAAAGGTTTACCCGTTGCTGAGGAGTTGCTTGCTTCAAGCTATCTACTAATTGAGGATTTGGATTGACTCGTTGCACCCATCCTTCCACATACTCTCGTTCTGGAGGTTGTTGGGGATTGCAAATGATTTTTATCTTAAAAAACCAGTGATACATCTTGTCTACTTGCAATGGGGAAGTATTTGCATTTAAGGGAATGCTAACAATTCCTGGTACTTCTGGTATTGTTACCATTGTTCGGTAAAGAGTTTGACTTGATTTACCTGACTCATCTTTGACAACAAACTCAATAGAATCAATTAGAGATTTTTGATAGGGGACAAAAAACCAAAAAGTTGGATATTCCTCATTCGTCAAACCCCAAACTTTAGTAACAGAAATAGCTTCTGTTTGCCCTTGATTTAATGTCTGTTTGTATATAGGTACAAGTGCAACTACAGACTGATTTCCAACACCACAACCGCGACTTGCAGCCCCGCCGCGATCGCCTGCTGCACCCCTGTCTGGAGGAGGCGGAGGAGGCGAAAATTTCTGAGGAGTGACCGCCGCAACTGGTGTCATCCAAATCATTGGAGAATAGCCGATAATTCCCCACAAAGTCATTCCCACTGCCGCGATTAATTGCATTTGCCAATAGCTTTTCATAAAACCTCCTAACACTTGCTTGCTGAACGGCGATTTTCATGCTTAGAGAATGTTTGAAAAGGGTTGTATAACATATTAAATTCTGACATTACCCCCCCAACCCCCCTTATAAAGGGAGGCTTTAAGAGATTATTTTCCCCCCCTTTCCAAGGGGGGGGGTTAGGGGGGGTATTAGATACTTTGGGTAACAAATATAGCTTTCCAAACATCCTCTTACAATTGGCGTTATTATTAATTTTTAAATTTCATGTTTAAGTAAGTTGTAGATATTAAACTATTTACTACTAAAGCCAACATAGCAGGAATTAGCGGAACCCAACAACTATATACAATTAAAAATATAAAACAGCTAACGTATAAACTAATAATGGCTATTCCTCCTGCCAAGCTTAAGTAAATGAATCGGTGCAGATAAGCAGTAAATAAACCGCCTAAAAAAGACCAACCCCAAACCCAAATTACCTCACCCCAAAGCGGCCAAGTCCACAACAGAGGTTGTCCGTCCAAAGCAGCCCTGAGCAGTTGACTGACCATCTGGGCTTGTAAAAATACTCCTGGTATTGCGTGTAATTTTCCTTGAGGAGTGATGTAGGGAGTTAACCAGTAATCACCAAAAGTTTCTGCTGTTGTGCCAATAATGACTATTTTGCCTTTGACTGCATTGGCATTTAGCTTACCCCTTAACACTTGTTGTAAGGTCATACTTGGTGCGATCGCTTCTGGTGAAGGAGAAGAACGATAATTTAAGAAAATTTGGTGTCCAAAAGCATCAACTCCTTGATAACCTCCGGTATGAGTTTCTATTGGTTTAAATGTCACCTTCCCTAATTGCCATGCGCCATCAGGGGTAAATTGCAACCGAATTCCTTTTGTATACAGGTAACGCAGCGCCAGTTGAACATTCAAGGCATAGGGCGCAGTACAAGGAGATGAGGGTGCAGGAGTTAACGCTAACAGCTGGCGACGCACAACATTATCTGAATCGATGGCAATATCGCTAAAACCGAGATTATGTGAAGAAACTTCTGGGGGTGGTTTTACACCTGGTTTTCCGGCTTGATAATCGCTGAGTTGACACACCCCGACAAAGCGATCGCTTTTTCGCATCCTTGTTGCCAATGCTGGATAATCCTTATTCACTGGATAATCTCGGTATATATCCAAACCAATAACTTGGGGTTGATATGCCTCTAATTTTTCTAACAGTTTGGCAAGTGATTTATCTGACAACGAACCTTGAGGTTTTTCTGGTTTTTGCGCCTGGACATCTTCTTCAGTTACAGTGACAATCAGTAGGCGTGAGTCTGGTTTTTCAGCAGGGCGCAAGCGTATCAGTTGGTCAAATGCACTTAACTCTAATGTTTGCAGCACGCCCAAATACCTTACCCCGATTAATATTCCAGTGACTACCATGCTCGTTAGTAATATTAATGAGAAGCCAAGCCGATTTGTGGTTCTTCTAACAGGCGTGGTTTGAGACAAAGATACCGGAAGATTGGGTGGATTTCTAAACAATTCCCGCCAATTCAACGGCGTCTCAGCCGGATTTTGAAAGATGACAGGTAACCATGTCGCACAGGGAAATTGGTTTTCTAGTCCCTGTAACCTTTCTCGTGCTTCCCTGACGGCTAAATACAACGAGCCTCCCCGCGCAAAGGCTTCTAAAAAATACTTTAAAAACTGTTGCGCTACGCGATCGGGTACAGGCTCTCGCATCACGATAATTTGGGGAATATGTAAATCTGCAAACTCCCATGCCAATCCTAAGCCATCACAGGAATTGAAAATCGCTAGTTTTAGACCTCGCTCTACTGCCTTTTTTAAGGCATACTTTAACTGGCTAATTGTGAGACTTTCAGTTTGATTGATGTAGATTTTTCCGGTTTGATTCGTTTCCTGAGTGAAACTATGTCCGGCGAAAAATAGAATCTGCCAATTCTGCTCCCATAGCTGGTCGGTCAAGTCAAGACATTGTGGTTCAACTAAAAAAGTGATATCTGTATTGGGTAACAAATTAAGCAGCGCTTGGTCTGCTTTGGTATCAATACCTTGACTGTTACCCAAAATCGCTAAGATTTTTACTTTGTCGGATGTAGTTGCTATGCGGTTAAGGTTGACTTGTTCGTAGGCAGGAGCGCTCAGGGCGATTTCCGCTTGGGGATAGCGTTCTAGCAAATCCCAAAGATGCCAGGGAAATTTCTGTAATCGCAGGTCTTTGGTTTGTAAAAGCATCCGAATATTATCCGCAAGCATGAGTTTTTCTAACAATTTCTCGCGGATGGAACGAAAGGAATCGGAAGCAAGCCAAGCATTAAAACTGACTTTAAATTCCTCACTCACCTGCTGACAGTATTCGAGGCTGGGGGCTTGGTTAAGTTCTTTAGCTAAACCAATCGGACGAGATGGCAGCCTTAAATTACGATAAATAGATTGCCAACGATGATAATCGCGAAGAATTTCCGGGTTGGGGGGAAGCTCACCTGTGATTTCCACAGTCGGGCGGACATTTTCATCGCCAATCTGTAGAGTTACGGTAAACCCTTGTTCAAAGTTTCCCTCCCCTAACTTTAAGATGATTAACTTGTCCACAGCTAGTTCTCCCTAGATGTTGAGTACACCCGTAGGGGCAAGGCATTGACCATTGGTGTCAACTTAAGCTTAAACGCTTGTTGCAGATACGCTTTACCCCACCCTAGCCCTCCCCTTGTAAAGGGGAGGGAACTGGATTTCCGGCTTCCCCCCTTTACAAGCGATGCCCTGAGCTTGTCGAAGGGGGGGGATTGAGGGGGGTAATTCGACTTGTGTGTACACCGTAGCCCCAAGGCATCGAGGAGGGGCAGTTTTGGCTTTAGACAAAACCGAGGTGGGGTGACGCTGTGAGTAACCATAAGCGAATGAACTCAATATCACGTCTTGACAAAGGTTTCAGGTTAAATTGACACCTATGGGCACTATCGTGCCCTTACACCCTGCTATATATCTTGGTTGCTAAATGAATTGCCTACTGTGTGTAGTTAAATTCAGTGTAAGAGCAAATAATACAAGCTAAACATGAATATTTTTGAAGGTAAAACTTAAAACCGCAAAATCTCTCGGTCATAATCTTCAGGAGTGGGTTCTATTTCCCAAACCAATCCTTCTCCTAGTTCCAAAATTACTTCCAAATACAACATATCTACAGCAGTTGTTGCCGTATCTTGATTATTTTCAAAAGCTTGTAAATCTTCCGTTAGTAATCGGAGTTTAAATCCAGCCGGAATTTGACTATCAACAGTTGTACTTCGCAATTCAAAACGCCAAACATAATCCTCAGAAGCGCTTTTAGGGAAAATGCGTAACTCGTATGTTTGCTCTGCAACTTTTATTTGCCGAGACAAGCCGAGAACTGGTTCTGCACTCCGCATTCCGGCAGGTACCACAACGAATTCTCTTTTTTCCCATCCCCACTGTTGAGCTAAATTGGCTACTCCTGTCTGTAACCATTGCGGAATCGATCGCTGTATGAGTAAACCCTGACGCAGTTCATACAACTTTTTTCGCCAACCGCTATGTGCCAAGAGCGCACCCCAGAGTGAAAATGGAACTGCTAAACGTGGGAATTTGACATTGCGATCGCCCAATCTTTCTAAAAGGTTTTCCGCCTGGGTTTTGCCAATAGATTCTATTGGTGCAATCTCAGCACGTAAGGCTTCTGAGCGATCGAGTTGGCGTGTAACCCACAGCACATTAATATCTGGAATTAAATCTTCACTTTCCAAGCTGTAAGTGCGATCGCCAGCATCATAAACCCCTTTTTTTTTCAGAATTTGATGGGTTGTATAACCACAAATTTTTATCCAACCATCATCAGGATTAACTTGTACTGCTATGTAATAATCAGCAACCCACTCTGGTATATCTACCCATTCTTGGGGTACGCGTAACTCATCGTCATCTATTGCCAAAGTGGGAATTAATACCAGGCGATCGCGATCGAAAGTAATAGCTGTGCCATTGACTACTTCCCAAAAACTCGGCAATGTCGCACTGTTAGGATAAACCTTGGCGCCGGGAGCAATTTCCTCTTTGAACCAAGGCAAAAATGCTTGCAAGCATTTTTGATTTATCCACCCACGTTGACAAGCACCAGCTGTTGAGTATGGTTGTTCTTGCACTTCTGGAGATTGGGTAATTTCCAAGTATAAATGCTGTGAGTCAATGGTGAATGGGGCAGGTGGGTTCAACATAAATTATTTTAGAATGGCTTCATATAAAGACCATGTTAGGGAGAGGGGAGGCATTGTGGGGTAAAGGGAAAAGGGTAAAGGGTAAAGGGTAAAGGTATAGAATTTTCCCTTACTCAGTAACCTTTAACATCCACCCCAACATCTTGGCAGGCATTGTGGGGACAAGGGTAAAGGGTAAAGGGTAAAGGGTAAAGGTATAGAATTTTTCCTTACTCAGTAACCTTTAACATCCACCCCAACATCTTGGCAAAAGTTACTTTTGCAAGATGTCTACTGAATCTGGGTATGGCTATATTGGACTTTCAGCCATTCCTCTAAACTTGTGTTTATGGCATCTACTACGTCGGATTTAGGGGAAATATGCAAGGTGTTTTGACTCCATTGTGTGAGAGTCAGGAGCAATGACTTTTTAATGCTGCTCAGGCGACGAGAAACAGTATATTGCTTCATTTCTAGCTGGGCAGCAATTTCTTGTTGAGTCAGTTGTTGAACGTAGTAAGCTTGTAGTACTTTTTGGGACTCAGCATCGAGTGCAGCGATCGCTTTGTGCAAAACTTGGTTTAACTGAGCTTGCTGCGATCGCATATTCACAGCTTCTTCCTGCTCAATAATTTCCGTTAGTAAAGATGTTTGCAAATCTACAGGCAGTATATCTAATAAATTACCCTCATCTTCTTTGAGGGGAGCGTCTGCGGAAACAAATTTAGGATAGAGTAAATTACGGGCAGCTTTAGCAGCAGATAATACCCAGGTTTCTATGGTTTGTTGATTGACGGCGGCAGAGGGCGAACTCAATCGGCCCAAACGTTCTGCATTATAAAGATGACTAATAGCCTCCCAAGTCTGAGCATCTGGTTTGGCCAACTGACGAATTTTTGTATTGTCACCTGTGTAGAGTTCCTTAAAGCATTCCCAGGCTAAAACATAACTCTCGATGCTTTCAGCGTTAAATCCGGCATTTTCTAATGACTGCACTAGTCGTTTGCGGCTGAGTTTGTGCAATAATGCCCAGTCTGAGCAAATGTCTGCTTCCCGTTGTAAGCGCACTGCATCTTTGATAATCGATTCAAAAGTTAATTGTGCGTAAGCTTTTAAATGCGAACTGTATTGAGGGTTGAAAGTTTTGAGGATTTTGTTAATATGAGCGATCGCCATCTGAAAACAATCGGCTACAGACGATTGCGTGGGAAAGTTGAGGGCGAATTTTCTAGCAGTCCCCAATAGCACACCTCTTGTAAATAAGCAGAAATATGTGCAAGTGCCACAGCACTAGATTCAGTCTGCCAAACTCTATACCAGTAAAGCGCCCAAAAGGTATCTGATTTCTCAGTTGACGACTCCTCCAGGCAAAATTTCATACTACGTCGCAGTTTGGCATCTGTTGCCCAACCACTAAATTGATCTAGATCGAATTGCACAAACGTAGAAAAGATTTCAATAATGCCCTGTCGGGGTTGCATGGAATACTTGCCGTTGTTTGAAACATAGCTGATTACAATTATACAGCCATAGGTACAAAAGCTAATTCCTTGCTGCGTAAGGATTTTACAGATTTTTCAAAAAATTTTTCATCCAAGTGCATAAAAACTAAAAGTCATCGTAGAGAGTGATATGCAGAGAAATTCATTTAAAAAGATGCTTTCTTTGGGGACTAGCGGAATCATTGAATAAGTTCGTTAAAGACAGAACAAAATTTCGATAGTTACAGCCGCAAATTTATTCCCCAAATATGCAACTTCTTAAAAGTTACCTAATTATCTCTGCATCATCTAATTAACAAAGAGAGAAAAACCATGTTAACTAATCAAAGCTGCCTAGAATCTTTTGGTTTAATTGAAGAACTTGACGAACAAGCTGCTGAAACAATTAGTGGCGGTTACGAAGTTTTTGAAGTTAAAAACAAAACGGGATACAATATTCCCTACACCGTCGATGGTACAACAACAGGCGATCCATCACCTGGCTCCGATCGTATATGGACTGCTTACAGTGGAGGAATCATTGAATTTGACTCTGACGGTCGAAGTGGCTACGAGCAATACAAAAAATACAATTTGGCCGATGGAGGAGTGTATGAATTTCAAGACAACCTAAGTACTCCTGGCAATCCATATGATATCGAACTCTATCGGGTAGACTAATCTGCAATTCTCAAGTAGATTTACTGATTTGAATTTTCGAGGTTAGAGTTAAGGGACTGACAAATAATAAAATATCCCAATATTTCTTGTAGGATGGGCGTCTCGCCCGTCCTGCGAACTGGGCGCTCATGTTGCCATTGGTGTCAACTTAACATCAAACCGAACGTCCGCCAGGGATTAAAATCCCTGTCTGATAGCAAAAGTCCTCACTCAGAGGACTGAAGATTACAGTCCATTTTAATGGATTTGGGTTATTAGACCGCCGTTTTAACGTGGGCGGACGCACAACTCAAAAATCTGGGCTAAAAAGCTGAATACAATATAACGTCGGGGCAAGTGCCCCGATTTTTCCATGCATAAGGATTTGCCAGATTTTTCAAAATAGTTCTGCTGCAAGTGCATAAAAACTCAAAGTATTCGTAAAGAGTAATATGCAAAGAGATTGAGCTAATAAATACCACAAAAAAATGCTTTTTTTTGGTTAATTGCTAAATCATTGGATAATTTCGTCAAACACATACTGATTTGAATTTCTGAGGTTAGTTATTTATCAAGGAACACAAATTTATGACCTCAACTACAACTTATACTTACGATGCCAATGGCGATGTAATCTCTAACAATATAGATACCAACAGTGATGGAACAAAAATACCTTCGCCAAAAAAAGAGAAAGTTAAAAAACTCGGTTTTGGATTATCAACACTTGTAGCTCTGTCAGTGATTCCGATTTCAGTTGTAACCATGCCGTTAGTGCTAAACCAGCCAGCGCAAGCTCTATGTATTGCCTCTCCAGACTTCAATGGAATTTGGCATTCGGATGACGGAGGCACTTATTACGTTAGGCAAATTGGCAATGAAATTTGGTGGCTGGGAATGAGCGCTGATGACGGAAGAACCTGGACTAATGTATACAAAGGAACAAGAATTGGCGATACGGTTATCGGGCAATGGGCTGATGTCCCCCTAGAGGTGGAATCCGCTCTGGAGGAATTCTTAATTTGAGTGTTCCACCAGGCTGGAACGGAAGTGTCCCAGAATTTAGCAGAAACTATGTTACTGGGGGTTTTGGCGGCTCTAAGTGGTTCCAATCTTGCAATGACGTAATCCTCAACCCTATTTAGCCAATTTTCGATCGCAGTGCATAAAGACTAAAAGTAATCGTAGAGAGTGATATGCAGAGAAGTTCATTTAAAAAGATGCTTTCTTTGGAGACTAGCGGAATCATTGAATAAGTTTGTCAAAAACAGAACAAAATTTCGATGATTACAGCCGCAATTTCATCCCACAAATATGCAACTTTTTAAAAGCTACTTAATTATCTCTATACGATCTAATTAACAAGGTAGGCTAATCTGCAATTCTTAAGTGTATTTAGTAAATTACAATCAAGGATAAAAACCATGTCAAAAATCATTTCTACTAACGCTGCTGTTGTTGCTCAAGAACAACTTTTCACTAACCTAACACCAGAAGAAGCGTCTGTCATTGAAGGAGGATATAACCTCTATGTAAGTAGTATAGTTTGTCTGAAAGATGGTGCAGATACTTTTAGCCAAGATGACGTTTATGCTAACGTCACTGTTGACGAGATAACCAGTAAACTCAATGTAGGTGGTATGAGTGCAGGAGATGGTAAAAATCTCGGTTGGGAATTTACCTTCTTTGAAAATGCAGAAATCAGCTTTTTCGATAGTGATTGGCCGGACTCTGACGACGCTCTAGGCGGTTTTTCCGTCTCCGGTCCAACAAACGGCATACAAAGAACTACTATAAGTGGGGGCGGTTCTAGGTACAGAGTATCTTACTCAGTCAGTTGAAAAGGTTACAAACCGACCTGAGTAGTACCATTTTGGATTATTAGATTTTGGATTGTAAAAGAGTTAGTGAATAAGGGAACTCCAAGAAATAAATTATCCAATATTGTGGTGTGGGCAATATGAGCGCCCAATAAACAAAGGCGGGCGAGACGCCCACCCCACAATAAATAATATCATGTCCGGTTAAAGACTTATCATTAAGACCGCAGGGGGCAGGGAGCAGGGGGCAGGGAGAAAGAGGTTTTCCTGGTTTTTGCACAGATGCGGGAATCATAACTAATTAGGCGGACATGATATAATTGAATATTTTTTATTTGGAAGTCCCTAAACTTTTGGACAATCCATATATCGCAATCATTTTTCAAATTGGTAGAACTTTCCAGAAATAGCTTAGTACTTAGATATTTAGGTGAGACAAACTAAATATCATCTTTAGTCGGGGTTTTCTCCCCGACTTCTCTTTTTCCATTACCATTTGTTTTGACAATGAAATACCAAATAGTCCTTCAACACAGTGAAGAAGACTGTGGCGCAGCGAGTCTTGCCACAATTGCCAAACACTACGGACGCACATTTACCCTCAACCGCGTCCGAGAAGCCGTAGGCACAGGTTCTAGAGGAACATCCTTGCTAGGATTGAAGCGGGGTGCAGAAGTACTAGGATTCAACGCCCGCCAAGTTAAAGCTAGTCCCCAACTAATCGACCAATTAGATCGAGCTCCCTTACCAGCAATTATCCACTGGAAAGGCTACCACTGGGTCGTATTATACGGGCAAAAAGCCAAAAAATACGTCATTGCCGACCCTGGTGTTGGTATTCGTCATCTTACCCGTAAAGAGTTAATGGCGGGTTGGAATAATGGCGTAATGCTGTTGCTGACTCCAGACGACAGTCGTTTTTATCAACAAGAATCAGATAAAATTGGCGGTTTGGGAAGATATCTGCAACGAGTTTGGCCTTATCGTTCTATTCTCGCTCAAGCGATCGCCATTAACATCGCCATTGGATTGCTTTCTTTGGCATCTCCTTTTATGATGCAACTGCTCACCGATGATGTCTTAGTACGAGGTGATACCCAACTACTAACGACTGTGGCCATTGGCGTTATCGGCATGAACTTAATTAGAAGCGCCATTAGTTTAGTTCAATCTCACTTAATCGGTCACTTCGGTCAAAGATTGCAATTAGGATTAATTCTAGAATACGGACGCAAACTCTTACATTTACCTCTATCCTACTTTGAAGGACGACGCAGTGGGGAAGTTGTCAGCCGTATTGCCGATGTCAAAGCCATCAATAATTTAGTTTCCCAAATTGTCCTCGGATTACCCAGTCAATTCTTTATTGCGGTAATTTCCTTGGGTTTGATGCTCTTTTACAGTTGGGAACTAACTCTAGCTTCTATAGTTGCATTTATGGTTGTCACGGGTGTTAACCTGCTTTTCTTACCCGCGATGCGGCAGAAAACCCGAAATTTAATTGTTTCTGGTACAGAAAACCAAGGCTTTTTAGTAGAAACATTTCGCGGCATCCAAGTATTAAAAACTACCCAAGCCACTCCCCAAGCTTGGTCAGAATACCAAGGAAATTATGGTCGCCTTGCCAATTTGGGCTGGAGTACGATGAAATTGGGACTGTATAGCAGTACGGTTACTGGCATTCTTTCCACCTTCATTAGTATTGGCATCCTTTGGATGGGTAGTTATTTAGTCATTAATCACACCTTAACAATCGGTCAATTAATGGCATATAACGGCATGAGTGGCAACTTTCTTGGCTTCTTAGGTGCTGCGATCGGCTTAGTAGATGAGTTTATCACAGCCCAGATAGTCCTGCAACGGATGACAGAAGTGATTGACGCTACCCCAGAATCCGAGAATGATTTTAAAAAGCCTTGGGCACAAATTCCTGGCAATGCAGATATAACTTGCAGTGAACTTAACTTTCATCACGCAGGTAGAGTTGACCTCCTCCAAGATTTTTCCTTAACTATTCCTGGCGGTAAAGTTATTGCTTTAATTGGCAAATCTGGCTGTGGTAAAAGTACCCTGGCAAAATTACTTACAGGCTTATATAAAGTCGAGTCTGGCAATATTCGTTATGGTTTTTATAATCAGCAAGATTTATCTTTAGAATGTTTGCGTCAACAAGTGGTATTAGTTCCTCAAGAACCCCACTTTTGGAGTCGTTCGATTATTGATAACTTCCAGTTTAGCTATCCGCATATTAGTTTTGAAGAAATTGTCAAAGCTTGTCAAATTGCAGGTGCAGATGAATTTATTAGCAAACTCCCTGATAAATATCAAACTGTTTTAGGAGAATTTGGGGCAAATCTTTCTGGTGGACAACGCCAAAGATTAGCCATAGCCAGAGCCATAGTTACTCAGCCACCAGTCTTAATTTTAGATGAATCCACAGGCGCACTCGACCCAGTAAGCGAAAGACAAGTATTAGATAGACTTTTATCCCATCGTCAAAATCAAACGACTATTTTAATTAGTCACCGTCCCAAGGTGATACAGAGAGCAGATTTAATTGTATTTTTAGAACAAGGACGCTTAAAAATCCAAGGTACACCAGAAGAATTGCGCTCTTTACCTGGCGAACATTTAGATTTCTTAGATGATATTTTTACTTACCATAATGGGTTGGCGCTGATATCTTCCCCGGCTCATCATAACGGTAAAACTGCCACCATTAATTAAGATAATTCGTAATTTGTAAAACGTCATGGTTAGCAACACAAATTTTCTCCCCCCAATTCAAACAAACGAATTTCTCCCACCAATTACCCGTTGGACAACATGGGGCGGTATGTTTATTCTCTGCGTTCTCGGATTAGCTGTACCACTTGCTGCAATTTGTAAGTATAAGGTTACAGTCCAAGCACAGGGGGTTGTGCGTCCGGCGGGTGAATTGCGAATTGTGCAAGCTGCAACTGAAGGTCAGATAATGCACATTTATGTCAAAGAAAATCAACTAATCAAAAAAGGAGATGCGATCGCAACTATTGATGACTCCCGCCTACAAACCAAAAAAAGCCAATTGCAAACTAGTATTCAACAATCTAAGCTACAACTAGTGCAAATTAATGCCCAGATTAGTTCCCTCAACAGCCAGATTCGAGCCGAAACTGACCGCCTTAACCGGATTATTACTGGCGCTCAAGCCGAATTGAGCGGTCGCCGTCGGGAATATCAAGATAAAAATCTCACCACTGTTTCCGAACTTCAAGAAGCTGATGCTAACGTCAAAATTGCTGAGAAAGAATTACTAGCTGGGGAAGCACAGTTAAAAACAACACAAGCAAATCTCCATGCGACTGAAGCTGCATTAGGTGCAGCTCAGTCAAAACAGAAACGATATGAGACTGTAGCTAACCAAGGGGCGCTATCTCAGGATCAATTTGAAGAAGCACAATTATCTGCCAGACAGCAAGAGCAAGCGGTAAAGGCCCAAGCAGCAGCAGTGGAAGCACAAAAACAGACAATTGAACGGTTACAACAAGCGGTATCTGCTGCCATTGCCAGAAGACAACGCGCCCAAGTTGCCGTAAATCCAAGTAATGCAGCTGTAACTGTTGCTACTGAGCGAATCGCTCAAGAAAAAGCCGGAGGGGAAAGCAATAAAGCAACATTAGAAAAAGAACGCCAAACCCTAGTTAACCAACGAATTGAAATTGAAAAGCAGTTAGAGCATGATACTAGCGAACTCAAACAAGCCGAAATAGATTTAGCTCAAACTGCGATCGCAGCTACCGCTGATGGTATCATTTCCCAACTCAATCTGCGAAACCCAGGTCAAACTGTGCGTGCTGGCGAGGAAGTATTGCAAATTGTCCCCACTGATGCGCCTCAAATTTTGAAAGCAGCAGTAGGATCTGAAGATCAAAGTAAGTTAAAAATTGGTCAAAAAGTCCAAATGCGGGTCAGCGCTTGTCCCTACCCAGATTATGGTACTCTGAATGGTCAAGTGCAGACGATTTCTCCAGATGCAATGACTCCTCAAAAGAATGGCACAAATACATCAATGAATGGGACTACTAGCCCAAAAGCTACTGCGCCTGGTGCTTTTTATGAAGTGACAATTGAACCGGAAACTCTGGTTTTAGGTAAAGGGAAAAACCAGTGTCATATTCAATTGGGTATGGAGGGTAGGGTTGATATTATTTCCCGTGAAGAAACTGTGCTGCAATTCTTTCTCCGTAAGGCGAGGTTGATTAGTGATTTGTAACATTTAAAATACAGCAACCTACTGGTAGCATCAGCGTGTAGGATTGATAAATATTAATTTTCCGGCTTTTACTAATGAACAATGTATTTGGTAGCTGGCAAGAATGGCTAACAGTATTCATCTATTTAGGTTTTACCGTCTTCATTATCTGGCGCGTGTTTACCGCCGAGAAGAATTAAAAAAGCTGCATATCATCTCACCAGCATCTTTTTGCTCAAAGGGCAAAACAGTCCCAGTTTGTTGAACCTTGACTCGTTCGCGACAATTGTAAACCTCTGTAGGTCTTTTTATGCCATCTACGCTAACAATTGCCTTGTATTCCCAATAATTTTTGGCACTTCGGCTGATACTGAGAATGCAAATCTGGTGGCGTAGACCGTCGTAGACAGAGTAATTACGGCATACAGATGCAAAAGCCGGATATACCACAGAGAAAGGTAGTATTAATAGCAACATAAATATTATGTATTTAATCCGGCTCATAAAAATTGTTTAACATTATTTAGAAATATTATTAAATTTTTCAACCCTTTGAGTTGATTCAATTACTTTTCCTAGTTTGACAAACCAGAGATTGCAACTCCATCGCACACAAAGCATGAGAGCAGCTAAAAAGCTCATAATGCTTTATGTGCTATTTTCCGTTAAAGTTTACTAAGCTCAATTGAACCATGCCCAAACGCCTCCTTTACTTTGAGGGTCAACATCTAGTACAACACGGCTTACATCAACCACACATTCCAAATAAATGAAACAGTTATACTGTATACCTGTTTGAATACTTCGACAAGCTCAGTACAAGTTTTGAGTTTTAAATTTTGAATTCCGCCTTGCGGTAGTAGTGCGTCTGTTCATGTACCATACCCTAATACCAATTCGTAATATGCTGCGGTAAGCCGCGCTTAGTGCGTCTATTCAATTGAGAAAGTCAGATTACATCTGGCTGGGTTCCCACCATTTGTATCTGTAGTCTAATTTTGGAAAATTGATATCACAACAAATGTGCAAAAAAAGTCAGTCGTAAGGACGATAAAATTGCAACCAAAAACAAAATTTGAGCAATCTGGGATTACACGCTGTTTTGCAGCAATACTGCTCTTTGGTCAAGTGTGGTTACATTTACTCCAAGGGAAAACCTACTATCGCAAGATTTTGCAACATCTTGTTACCGCTGGGCCAGGTTCTATCTCTCCAGTTCTCCTTGTCAGCGGTTTTGCAGGAATGATTTTTACTATTCAAACAGCGAGAGAATTAGTACGATTTGGCGCTGTTGATGCAGTGGGAGGTGCTTTTGCCTTAGCTTTTTGTAGAGAATTAGCTCCAATTTTGACCGCTAGTATTATGGCGGGACAAGTAGGTTCTGCTTTTGCAGCGGAAATAGGTGCAATGCGAGTCACCGAACAAATTGATGCACTTTATATGCTCAAAACCGATCCAATTGATTATTTAGTACTTCCTAGAGTAATTGCTTGTTGTTTGATGGTGCCTTTGATGACGATTTTGGCTTTAGTTACAGGCATCATTGGCGGAGTTTTTGCCGCATCAAAGTTCTACCAAATTATTCCCGAAACATTTTTAGAATCAGTCAGAAATTTGTTAGAACCGTCAGATTTGTTTATTATTTTGCTAAAAGGGTTTATTTTTGGAGTGCTGGTTGCTGTCATTGGCTGTAGTTGGGGTTTAACTACGAGAGGGGGAGCAAAGGAAGTAGGAGAATCGGCAACAAAAGCAGTTGTTACGAGTTGGGTATCCATTTTTATTATGGATTTTTTCCTATCTCTACTGCTATTTGAACAGCCTGCATTTTGAACCCAAGTAAGTATAGAACAAAATTCTCGACTTTTTAAGAAATTGGGAATTTGAGCTACACAGGAAATAGTAGGTAAATAATGCTGCTTGTAAAGGATTGGTGCAACCCAATCCAGGCATGGCTTGTTTTTTTGGGTATACTTTATCACGTTAACAGAATATGGGAATATATAAACTTGTAGATTAGCGCACCCAAAGCTAAACCTCCCAATGAAAAGATAGAGGCAGTCGAAAAAGCTAATCCTTTTCTAAGACCCGCTCTTTGAAAGTCTATCCTGACTAATATAGTCGCTGAAATTATGAGTAAAGTATCAAGAAATACCCGAAACCAGGCAACCATAATAAAGAATAAGAAAGCTGCTAAGACGGCAACAGCAAAAGCCCTGGTATTTGATTGCAGAAAAATACTGTAGTAATATGTCATCTTTGGCCAAGGAGCGGTCAACGTTATGATTAAAAGCAAGATAGCAATTACAGTTGCCACCCACACAAATATAGGAGCACGTGTTTCTGATATTACCCAGCCCAAAGTACTGTAACTCAGCAGTACTAGTGCTAGGGACACCCAAGGAACTCTTTTCAAAATTGACATGGGTTTATATTTCTAGTACAGGGTTAAGGTCTTATCGCATAAATAAGTTTACTAACTCAAGACTTTATTTTGCTTGAGGATTTGCTTAGTTTACGATCGTTGTCCTTCCTTAAGCATATCCCAGTATCAAAGGAGTTGTTTGCGATACGGGTATTAGTGAGATCGGAAACCAGAAGTTCTTATAGATAAAATTATGGAAATTTTGAATTTATGGCTTAAACTAGGAAGTTTAGCATTATATATATTTTATAACTTAAATCAATAGACTTTTATGCTATTTACCAGAAAGCCAAACAAGTTTGTCGAGAATTGCGGTACAAAGTAGTTAAAGATTTGTAAACTGTTAGCAGCCGAGTCGCCGCGTGTCACATCTTGTTAAGGAATTATCATGAAACAACTTATTATTGCTGAACGCGTATGCCTCATTGGTCATATCGCGTCAAAAGCCTTTGGACTGGTAGGGATGCTACTGGTAGTACCTAATGCCGAAATAATTTTCAACTTATCGCAGGTAGGAGAAACTGCCGTACAGTTAAGTATGGCTGGCGGCGGTGTAGTTGATATCATCTTAGGGACAGTAGCTGTCTCTATTTATGCCTACCGGACGCTGGGATTCGGAACTTGGCTAGCATTTATGCTACCAGCTATGTTTATCTCTTTGGGGAGTGAACTCCTGGGAACTAGTACAGGGTTTCCATTTGGCGATTATAGCTACTTGAGTGGCTTGGGTTATAAAATTGGAGGGCTAGTTCCTTTCACAATTCCTTTATCTTGGTTTTATGTTGGGCTGTCGTCTTACTTAATTGCGAGAACTGGTTTGAAAGTGGCTCAAAAACCCAGTTGGGGTCGCCATATTGCTGCGATCGCCGTTGGTGCTTTGCTCTTCACTTGCTGGGACTTTGCCCTTGAACCGGCTATGAGTCAAACTTCTCTGCCCTTTTGGTATTGGAAACAACCAGGAGCTTTCTTTGGAACACCTTACCAGAACTATATAGGTTGGTTTGGTACTAGCGCTCTGTTTATGAGTGTGACAGGATTATTGTGGAGAAATACCTCGATTCAATTAGAGCGATCGCAACTAAATCTGCCTTTAGTCGTTTATTTAACTAACTTTGCATTCGCCGCTGGACTCAGTTTGGCCGCTGGATTCTTTATCCCTGTGTTACTTGGCTTGTTGCTAGGTGTAATTCCGGCTATGGTGCTGTGGTCAAGGAGTTCAACCACATCGGCTCAAGTTACTGTTGAACCAGTAACCAAAGAAGTATCAGTAGCAAAGGTTGAAGTTGCCTTGAAATAAGTCTAGAAATTAGGGAGTGGGGAGGCAGAGGGAGCAGAGGAGCAGGGGAGCAGGGGAGCAGGGGAGCAGGGGAGCAGGGGAGCAGGGGGGACAAGGGGGATAAGAGAAAATTATTGAACAAATCTCTCCCAAGTCTTCCCCCTTTTCCTTAGACCTCTTGCAAAAGTGCTTTTTGTAAGAGGGGGAAAAGGGTAAAGGTTAAAGTGGAAAGGGACTTTTGCAGAACCTTTTCCCCTTCCTCTTTCCCCTTTTCCCGACTTATGCAAGAAGTCTCTTGTCTCCCCCTCTTCCTTGTCTACCTTGTCTCTTCTCAATGCCCAATGACTAATGACTAATGACAACGCTTTGATAGTAGAAAACGCCATCTCTCTTTTATTGCTACTTATCCAAGTACCAGCAACGGCGATTCTGTTTTCGCGCCTGTTAAAAGGGCCAAGACGCCATCCTCCAATAGAACCCCAACAATCGACACCTGAGCTTTTGGGTAGGGTTAGCATCGTTGTTCCCACACTGAACGAGGCGCTTCGCATTAGCCCTCTGTTGGCTGGTTTAAGTCAGCAAAGCTATGAAGTTCGGGAAATTATGGTTGTAGACAGTAAATCGAGTGATGGCACCCCCGATTTAGTCAAAGCCTCACAGCAGAAAGATCCGCGCTTTCGCGTGATGACAGATGATCCCTTACCCTCTGGTTGGGTGGGGCGTCCTTGGGCGTTGCATAATGGTTTTCTATATAGTTCAGAGGCTAGTCAGTGGTTCTTGGGGCTGGATGCTGATATCCAACCGCATCCTGGTTTAGTTGCTGGGTTGTTAAAGACGGCCGAAGCACAGGGCTACGATTTGGTTTCTCTGTCACCCCAATTCATCCTTAAATATCCTGGGGAGTGTTGGCTACAACCGGCTTTGTTGATGACTTTGCTTTACCGATTTGATCCAGCGGGGATCAATACAGAGCAACCAGAACGGGTAATGGCAAATGGGCAGTGTTTTTTGTGTCGTCGCTCCGTTTTAGCTGCTGTGGGTGGTTATAGCAGTGCGAGTAATTCTTTTTGTGATGATGTCACGTTGGCACGCAACATTGCTATCCAAGGTTATAAGGTGGGCTTTTTAGATGGTGCAAAGGTATTAAAGGTAAGGATGTATGAAGGGGCGATGGAGACGTGGAAAGAATGGGGGCGGAGTCTCGATCTTAAAGATGCAACTTCTCGCTCTCAGTTGTGGGGAGATTTATGGCTACTCGCATCTGTTCAAGGTCTACCCTTTTTAATTGTCCTGACTTTTTTGTTGATTTCTCCTCCACCCTCATATGCGCCCACTCCCGCACTCCTGCTGCTGGGACTGAATTTATTTTTGTTGGTGATTCGCTTTGCAATGCTAATAGCGATCGCACCTTCTTACGATCGCACAAACGCTAAAGGTAGCTGGTTATTTTGGCTTTCCCCTTTGGCCGATCCCTTAGCTGTGCTGCGAATCTTCTTATCTGCATTCCGCACCCCGCGCGAGTGGCGAGGACGCAAGTATATTTAGTGGGGCATTGGGGATTGGGTATTGGGTATTGGGCATTGGGCATTGGGCATTGGGCATTGGAGATTGGGCATTGGGAGTAATGAGTAATGAGTAATGAGTAATGAGTAATGAGTAATGAGTAATGAGTAATGAGTAATGAGTAATGAGTTAGAGTTATTCTCCCCCTGCCCCTTGCTCCCTGCTCCTCGGTCACTGAGCGTTGGGCATTGAGAAGAGACAAGGTAGACAAGGAAGAGGGGGAGATAAGGGAGAGACTTGTTTAATAATTCCCCCTTGTCCCCTTGTCCCCCTTGTCCCCTTGTCTCCTAACTCCCTCACTCCCTCACTCCCTCACTCCCTGCTCCCCTGCTTTCCTGCCCCTCTGCTCCTCTGCTCCCCTGCTCCCTACTCCTCTTCACCTCCTACTCGATCCCCGCGTTCCAATTCCCAAAGAATTTGATTTCCTTCACGGCGTACCCGTGACACTATCCAATTTCGCCAGCGCCATTGATCTCCACGACTGGTGACAGCACTGGCGTGGACATCCATCAAGTCTGCTAACTCAGAACTGGTGATTAAGTAGCCTTTTTCAGAAATTTCGTCAGCTATACGCAGAGTTTCGACCAAGCTGCGGAGTTGCGAAACCCTCATTTCTAGCGGTTTTTCATCGGTCACGGCCGCAGTTGGCCCAGTTGATGGTTCCATAAAGGTTATTTCTGGTGCAAAAGTACTGATTTGTTGGGGACTTTGGTTAGTTATTCGAGAGTTTTTTTCATAATCAGCTACTTTTGCTACATTTAGGTCATTTTTAGTAGGTAAAGATTTATGAAAATCTGTGAAAGATAATTGTTGTAGTGAAGGGATTTTGCCACTAGCATAAGTGCGAGCGATCGCATCACAACGTTCGTTACCTATGTTACCAGAATGTCCCCGAACGTATTGCCATTTTACTTGTTGGGTATTGAGTTCATCTAAAGTTTCTAAAAGGTCTTGGTTTTGGACGGGTTTACCATCTGACTTTTTCCAGCCTTTGTTTTTCCAGCCTTTCACCCACTTGGTAACACAGTTAATCAGGTATTCGCTATCGGTATGAAGGGTGATGGGTTGGGTTTGTTGAGATGTTTGCAGAAATTGAAGGGCGGCGATCGCAGCTTGCATCTCCATTTTATTATTAGTGGTATGAGGGGATGCATCGCCCATTTCGTGGATTGAGCCGTCGCTGAAGTAGACAACAACACCCCAACCGCCAGGGCCAGGATTACCGGTGCAAGCACCATCGGTGTATATGCTTTGAATTATGGGTTGGGTGGACATGTTTAGAGTATCAAACCGCGAAGGCAAGAGTTATTAGCGGCGAATTTTTTAACAATATCCAGGCTATTATACTGATAAAAACTCTTAATTCTGACTCCTGACTTCGGAATTCTTCTTTAATCCTCATCATCAGGCAAATTTTCCATTTCTTCAGTAATTAGCGTCTGAAAATCTTCGTCACTATGATTATAGAGATGAACCGCAGCAGCTAGGAGTTCTGCTAGAATTTCAGATTGTTGGTTCGCAGTTAAACGAGTTAACTGTAACTGGTTAATTAAGGCTTGTACTTTCAGGCATTCTGTACCTAATTCAGCAATCAAGGTACTGAGGGTTGAATTGGTTATTGCAAGAGGGCGATCGCTAATCTGCATATTTATTGTCCCCATCTTTTACCCGCTTGTTGGATTGCCTTATCAAAAGCACGAATCTCTTTTTCCCAATGCTTAATAGACCTTCGTCAGGAAAACTCTTCTTTGATTCCGGTCTAAT
Organism: Nostoc sp. DSM 114160; assembly: GCF_053470305.1. Lineage (NCBI taxonomy): Bacteria > Bacillati > Cyanobacteriota > Cyanophyceae > Nostocales > Nostocaceae > Nostoc > Nostoc sp. DSM 114160. The sequence continues at coordinate 2,228,483 of NZ_JBPFGO010000001.1, forward strand.
CATTACTCAGAACGATAAGCAACGCGGAGACTTTGGATTAAAATCACCAGAGATGCGATCGCCATTAACCCGCCCCAAAACCAGTAAGGTAAAAGCAAATATCGCTGCATTTGCGCTGTATCAGAAGCACCAAGGGGGCCAGCAGAACTACTAAATAGATAATCAAGTTGATGGTACGTACTTACACAAGCTTGTACGCCCAGAAATTGAATGACAAAACCTTGTGCCCAGCGAGGGGCTTTTAGGGCGATACCTAAGATTATTAAACCCAGTAAAGGAATTGCTACTAATCCAAACCAGGAACGCACCCAAATTAATGCCGACAACAGCAAAAAACTTCCTAAAATTTTCAAACAGAGGGTAGCAGCTGTAAAACTGCGGGAAGCCAGAATTAAAGCTGCACCGGCAAGAGGCGGCCCCATTGGCCCGGCTGCGGCGATTATTGCTGGGCCAATTGGCCCCAATGACGACCGGATACCATAAGTTGCGACACCAGAACCATTGCTAAAAATCTCCAACTTCTGAAATTGTCCCCCTAATAGCAGTGCCATTAAACCGTGACCCATTTCATGAAACCAAGTTGCCAGAATTGTAAATGGGTATAAGATATAATCTCCTCCTGGTACTTGCCACAACAAAGCAGTTGCGATCGCTGCTCCAACTAGCCAGGTTAGCCCCATACGCTCAACAACTAACGGGGCTTCTTTAGTCAGCAAGGGTTCAAAATTTTTGTTTGATTTCCTCATAAGTTACTCAATTTTAGATTTTAGATTTTAGATTTTGGAATTAAGATTATCCCCCGATTAATTCGTGGGGCATTCAATTTTGGATTTTAGATTATAGATTATTCCTTCAATTTAATCTTGACAGTATATTTTCATCTATCCTAATGTAATTATTGAGGTATTAGGGTTGCTGAGGAATGCAACAATTCGCACTTCAAAGCGACGGCTGCAAACTATGGCGCTATCAAAAACAACATAGCCATCCGTCGCTTGTATGATACGGTTCAAGTGTTTATCCTCCAAAATGGATGCCGGAGGATGGGCAGAAAATACTTAGACCAATGTCACAATTGAGTGATAATCAGTTAAGCAAGTTGAAACAGGAATGTCATTAAGTCTCCTTTACCCAAGCTGATGCGATCGCCTGGTCGCAAGCGATGACGGTTCCCTGGTAAAAGTGGCAAATTGTTAATGTAAGTGCCATTAGAACTTCCTACATCCTCTACATAATGGGCATCTCCCTCGACACGAATATCTGCATGAATCCGCGAGACAATTTCGGAATTGGGAAACCCTGAAACATCTATATCTGGAGGAATCCGGTCATTAGGCTTGCCGATATGAATCACAGAGAAATTTTGCGGCAATTCAATTAAGCGATCGCTTTGAACGTGGAGTAACCGCGCTGTAACCTGCTGCAATTGCGTTCTGGCAGCAGTTGCAGTTGGTGCTGCTGGCGGGGGTACTTCGGCTTGGGAGGCTGGTGCTGGCTCCACAGGTGGTGGAGTCGGAATACTACTTTGTCCAGAGACTACAGGTTGAGCTACAACGGTTGACACAGGTTCTGGAGGACTGCTTTCTGCAACAGGTATCTGTGGCGCTGGTTCTGGGGGAACTGCCATCTCTGTTGGTGGTAAAGATGATTCTGGAGGATGTGAGTTAGTAGATTTACTTACTCCCAAAGCATCTGGTTGTAAAAGTTCTAACAGTGGATCGGGTGGAACTAACGCTGGCACTTCCACGGGAATATCGGGAGTAACTGTTGTAGCTACTGCGGGATGAACGTGTGGAACTCCTGCAGAGTGAAGATTATAACCACACTGACCGCAGAATGCAGCATCTGCCTGCACAGTTGCCCCACAACTGGGACAATTAGTAGTCGCAGGTAATGGTGTATAACAAGCTTCACACTGGACAGCGCCGTCAGGGTTGGGATGATTGCAATTAGGGCAGACGATCATCGATATTTAGCCTTTGTTCAAGATCATCATAAATATAGTTAGGACTGGCAAGCAGAGGGCGGCCCTAGCTTTAGATTCTAGCAATTACTGCTAATGGAACAATAAATTGGACACTCTTACACGGGGAAGGGAAGCAGAAGGGCAGGGGAGCAGAGGGGCAGGGAGCAGGGGAGCAGCCCTTCTCTACGAGACGCTGCGCGAACGACTTCGCTCAGGGCAAGGGAGCAGGGAGCAGGGGAGCAGCCCTTCTCTACGAGACGCTGCGCGAACGACTTCGCTCAGGGCAAGGGAGCAGGGAGCAGGGGAGCAGCCCTTCTCTACGAGACGCTGCGCGAACGACTTCGCTCAGGGCAAGGGAGCAGGGAGCAGGGGAGAAGTAGCAGTAAGTCTTTCCCCTGTGCCCCTCAGCCTCTTTTGCCCAATCCCCCATACCCAATGCCCCATTGTTCAATGTTGAAGTTCCAAACCTGCTGCCGCATCCAGCAGCCACCAAAGTTCTCCTTGGGGCTGAATTAAACGGGATGGGTAAGTGAAGTCATCGGCTACAGGTGCAAAAACTTGCGCTAAAGCTGGTCGTTTATTAGCACCAGCAACCAGAAAAATCACGCTACGAGCAGAGTTGATGAAGGGGTATGTGAAACTTATCCTGGGGTTTCCGTCTTTATTACCCACAGTCACAAGGCGATCGCGTATTTTCAAAGCCTCTGTATGGGGAAACAAAGATGCAGTATGTGCATCATCACCCATTCCTAGTAATACTACATCCAAGGGGGGAAACTCGACCCCAGAAGAATGGAAAAATTCTTTGAGATGTTGTTCATATTTGGCAGCAGCCAGTTCTGGATTGGCTTCTAAAGTTGGTACGGGGTGAATGTTAGCCGCTGGGATGTTAACGCGATCTAGCCACGCACGACGCGCCATCAGTTCATTGCTATCGGGGCTATCTGGTGGTACGTAACGCTCATCTCCCCAGAATATATGAATTTTATCCCAAGGCAGTTTTTGAGTAGCGATCGCTTCGTATAACGGTTTAGGTGTACTGCCGCCAGATAAGGCGATAGTAAACTGCCCCCGCTGCTCAATGGCAGTTTCTAACTTGGACAGAATTAATTCTAGCGCTCGTGCAACCAGCGCCGGCTGATCCGGTAGAACTTCAACAGTTTTGTTCATGGCTTCATCATCATATTGCTGGCTTCTGGCAATACAATACCGAACTTATTACAATCCCCCTTTTTAACTTTTGAAACATTTAACATCGTGGATTAAGTAGACTGGAAAATATAGACCCTCCTTATCACCTTTTACCGTAAGTTGTCAGTAGTGAGTCGTACCAACTACTAACCACTGTGATGATTATTTTTATTTACATCCAGTTACTTGATACTTTGTTGATTCACGCCACAAAGCATACATTTATTAATTCTTATTAAAAATTAATAAAACTAATCGCTCGCAAACAACTTTTCCCAGCCAGGGATGGCTTCACGTTGGGCGATTAACAATTCCTGAATTCCTTTTTGGGCAACATCTAGCAGTTGATCCAACTGAGTGCGGCTAAAGCTGCCTTCTTCGGCTGTTCCTTGGACTTCAATGATTCCCAGATGTTGATTCATCACCACATTAAAATCTACTGTTGCAGCCACATCTTCGATATAATTTAAATCCAAAAATGGCTCTTTATCCAGTAATCCTACGGAAACTGCCGCTACCTGTCCACACAAAGGCGATCGCTCCAACACGCCTTCTTGCAACAATTTGGAAATTGCATGAGCCAACGCCACAAACGAGCCTGTAATAGCTGTTGTCCGAGTTCCGGCATCTGCTTGCAACACATCAGCATCCACAGTCAGCGTGCGTTCTCCCAGCGCCTCAAAATCCACTGCGGCGCGTAAGCTACGTCCAATTAGACGTTGAATTTCTTGCGTCCCGTCCAGATAATTTTAATAATTCCCTTTCTTGGCGTTTTTGGGTAGCAGATGGTAGCATTCGGTACTCAGCAGTTAACCAGCCTTTACCAGTTCCTTCGAGAAACTTCGGAACTCCCTTATTAACGCTAACAGTACAAAGTACCTGAGTATCACCGCATCTTGCGAGAACAGAACCGGGGGCAAAGCGGGTGAAACTGGGGTGAAAGCTAATCGGACGTAGTTCGTAGGGAATCCTACCGTCAGGACGCTGCCAAGCCATTGGAATTGCCTCAAGTTTTACAATACTGCCTTAAGATTACCTTAGTGTTGTAAATCATCTTTTTTGCGGCATTGGGCGTTAGGAGTGCTGTTAGCGGAAAGCTAAGGTTTAGCCCGTGCTGAGTGCTGAGTTAAGAGTTAGGAGTTTTATTTATCTCCTTGTCTCCCTTGTCCCCCTTGCCTCCCTCATCTCCCTGCTCCCCTGCTCCCCGGCTCCCTGCTCCCTGCTCCCTACTTCTTTTCTAAGGAACTGAAAGCAGAGTCAAAATATTTTGCTGCACCATCTCTGGTGATTGATCGCCGTTGATAGTCAATAAACAGCGACGACGATCGTAATATTCTAGGATGGGAATGGTGCGATCGTAGAATAATTCTACACGGCGCTGGACGATTTCTGGTTGGTCATCTGGTAGCGATCGCCCCAAGGATCGACTAACCATAACTGCTTCCGGGACTTGGAGATAAATTGCCCAATCTAGCTTTTGCCCTAAATCATCCAATAAAAAATCTAATTCTTCAGCTTGAAAGGCAGTACGGGGATAGCCTTCTAACACCCAATCGCAGTTAATATCTGGTTGTCTGAGGCGAATTCGGATCAATTCAACGATCGTTTCGTCTGGAACTAACTCCCCTTTTTGCATGTAGGGCCGTGCGTGGTAGCCAAGTTCACTCAAGCTAGCGTAAACCGAAAGAGAAGTCCGGGGATCGGCTTCCAACCATCGAAATTCCGGCAGGGGCTGATTGCCAGATATTGCTTCTCGTAAAATCTCACCTGTGGAAATCAGAGGAATATCAAAGTATCTGCAAAGCCTTTGTGCTTGAGTGCTTTTTCCCGATCCTGAACCTCCCAGAATCACCAATCTCACAACGATTTACTCCTCATCCTGTCAAATTCACTACTAGCTAAGTCTGTTTTGCCCAAACAACCGACAAATTTAACATTTAGCGATTTTTAGGCGTTGTGCCTAGCTTTTTTAAATAATTGGAACTAGAGATTTTATGTTTTCATTTTTACAACTCATTACAGAGAAAAGACGAAAACTTACAGCAGTTAGCGGTTTTACAAACTACATCTAGAGACGTTATATGCAAAGTCTCTACAGGCTTTCGGGTTTTGTCTATGTACTTCATTTACCTGAAATCTGCTGTAAATCAAGCAGAACTCTTGACTTCAATACAAACCTAGTGTTGACTAAGAATGCAATTTGCCAAATTCACCACACCTGTGAAAAACAGATTGATTATACAGGCAAATTTGTCAGTTTTACCGCCAGTAATAACCCTTTACTTATTGTATTTTTTTGAACTTAACTTTATGGTTGCCCAGCTAGAAACTCAAAGTATCAATTCAACCCTAACTCTACCATATCCAGTTGAAGGTCTAGTGCAAGTTTTCACTAGCTCACATCGTAACTTTTTCACAAGTGTGATGGCTCAATCACTGAGAATAGCTGGACAAGGAACGCCAGTATTAATAGTACAGTTTCTTAAAGGAGGTATCCGCCAAGGACAAGATCGACCTATACAATTAGGACAAAATTTAGATTGGATTCGCTGTGATTTGCCTCGTTGTATCGATACACCACATTTAGACGATACAGAAAATCAAGCCTTACAAAAGCTGTGGCAGTATACACAACAAGTTGTGTGTCAGAGTAAGTATTCTCTCGTAGTGTTAGATGAGTTAAGTTTAGCGATTAACTTTGGTTTAATTCCTGAAACGGAAGTTTTAGCGTTTTTGGCAAAACGCCCTCCCCACGTCGATATCATTCTCACAGGGCCAGAGATGCCAAAATCTCTCTTGGATGTAGCAGATCAAATTACAGAAATCCGCCGGAGTTATCGACCTTAAACAAAATACTCAATTCAGGATATCCTAGTAATTCCGTTTGAATTAGCTGTGAAGTTGTGATTAAAAACGATATCTGGATTACTGAAATGGCTCAACAGGGTTTAATTTCCCCCTTTGAGCCAAGTTTAATCCGAAAAGTGCAAAAAGATGAATCAGTAGCGGTTAAACCTGTAATCAGCTACGGTTTATCTTCTTATGGCTACGATATACGCCTTTCTTCGGCTGAGTTCCGCATTTTTCGCCACATTCCCGGAACTGTAGTTGATCCTAAAAACTTTAATCCTCAGAATCTGGAGCCAACAGCACTGCATACAGATGCCAATGGCAGTTACTTTATTCTACCTGCTCATAGTTATGGACTTGGGGTTGCTCTAGAAAAACTGGAGGTTCCTAAAAATATTACTGTAATTTGTATTGGAAAATCTACCTATGCACGTTGTGGCATAATAGCAAACCTAACGCCTGCTGAGGCTGCATGGCGAGGTCATTTAACTTTAGAATTTTCTAACTCTTCCAGTGCAGACTGTCGTATCTACGCTAATGAAGGCGTGGTGCAATTGCTATTTTTAGAAGGTGAACCTTGTGCTATCAGTTACGAAGCTCGTCAAGGGAAATATCAAGATCAACTAGAGATTGTAACGTTGGCTCGTGTTTAGACTGAATAATATCTAAAAAAACTTTACACAAAAATAGAACTTAAATCTATTTTGGCAAGTCCGAGTTGGTTTGCAACTCGGACGTACTCATCAACTAAATAGTTGATATCAATAGTGAGAAGTTCGTTTGATACATAATTTATTTCAGAAAGAGTAAAGCTTTTCTTAATCAAAGTTTTGGGAGGTAAACCAGGAAGTGAGAAAAAAAGATTTAGGTTGTAAAAATATCCGTTTAAAGAGTCAGAAACAGAACCGAGAAAAGAATAAATGCTCCTACCTCCAGTACCGCCCTCAAACTGATAATTATTAATTCCTAGCTGATTACAGCTCTCTAACAGCTCAATAATTTCACTTGGCTTTGAAAGTAAAAACTTCTGCTCTACACTGATATTCATAAAATTTTGCGGTTTCATCAAATTTTGTCTTGATTGTAGCTTAAAAAATTCTAAAGTTTAAAACTTTAATGACTCAATTTGCTTAAGGTGCTAATCTTGCCTTACCTAAACGCTGCTTTTCATACCATTATGCGATCGCTCTAAATCATACCCCAAAATTAGAGTGCGATCGCCTGCTTTATCCCACTGCAAATTCTGTCAGCTTTCGCATATAAGGAGGCTGATAAGCCAGCACTATATCTTGCTTAGGAATACCATACTCTATTAATTCATTAGCCACGCCAATCTCAGTCCCATCATACTGAATCCAAATCTTACCATCTCGAATATCTAGATGAATTAAACAGCCATAAACTCGACGACGATTTTCCCACCCCGTATTCACAACTTGATAATGATCCTGTTGCACATCAAAAATAGTTTGTCGTTCGATTTCACCATAGGCAGGTTTAATCTGAGCATAAATTGTCAAAACTTGCTGGATGATTTGTCTATACTCCGCTAGTTTATCCATTGTACAATTACCTCATTTTCCGGGTCAAATACTAGCAGTTTCAATTGATATTCATGAATACTCAGTTGTGGCAACTGCCGTGAGAAAAAATCTTCATAAGTTGTTAGCAAAACTGCTAAATAGAGAACTCGCTCTGGTTCTTTTAGTTTTAGTGCAACTCGATAATTTAAATATTGTCCTAAAGCTGTATGAAACTCGGAAATCGCAGAAGGTGCAACAAAACTCTTGATTGCTACAGCAATTCTTTCGTCTTGTTTTTGGGCAGCAATTAACCGTTATGCACCCAGATCAATTTGCAATTGTCCATCTGCTAAATCAATAGACAGTGGATCGTGTGTAATTGTCCAGCCATCTTTTTGCAATGCTAATCTAACTAAATTATGAAAAATATCTCTTGCAGACATTCATTAAAATTTTAAGTGTAATAACTCGAAAATTTTATAGTCTAAACTTTCATCATATTCTAGCTCTCAGGCAGCAGTTGGAGCGATCGCTTTATCCTACAAAACATTCCGTAACTCTTGAATTGTATTTGCTACAACAATTCTGCGTAAAATCTCTTTCAATTGCCCTAAGTCAGAAATTTGCGAAATTTGTGACATCAACTCCAAACCATCGCTACCAAATTTCGCCTCTAAACTTGTTTCGATGCTAGAGATTATTCCACGTACTTCTCCTTCTGCTTCTCCTCGTGCTTGTCCCTCACGTAAAATTTCTTCATACCAAGGTGACTCTCTTAAGACTGTCATATCCCACCTCATGATTTCCTGAACTAAAGTACTTTCTAATACAAAGGTTGCAAAAAATGCCAGAACTGTCTCAAGTTGATTTAATTGCTCGTCAGCACGCAACATTCGCAATGCTTCCCTAATTGTAGACTCGTTTTCTCCGCCTTTGAGAATTGGTACAAAGGGAAGCAGTGAAGGTAACGGTGTCTCAAAAGCAATATTTACGTCAACTTCCCAGAGATTGATTACGCGGTAATCTTGAATTGCTCTTAAACCAATAAAATTGGATGCAAAGCTTGTAGATATTTCGCTGTTGCTGATTTTGAGAATGTTAATCAGTACAGGGTAGGTTTGTAGTTTATATTTCTCTTCCGCAAGAGCCGCATAAGCACGCATCCGACGCGGCATTTCTAATGTGTAGCGTAATTGTAACTCATTGAGGATAAGAAATTTTCCGTATTGGGGACTTTCAGCCGGAATTACAACATCGCTTTGTCGGCTAATCCATTGGAATTCTGTATTTAAGATTTCGCCTGTAACAATGTCGGGAATTCCTGTCACCCATTTTGCCCAATTATTTGGTGCAAGGCTGATTAATTTTTTAGTACTAATATCGACAGCTTTGTTCATCAAAAAAATAGATGCGATCGCCCTAAATCAAACCCAGTAAATCTGAGGATAATCGCTTCGCCTTATCCTACCGTAAATTGTGTCAACTTTTAGCCATGATCTAAGGTGCTAACCTGGCTTTACCTAGACGCTGCTTTTCATACCATTGTGCGATCGCAGGTGCCCAATCTTCAAAATGAGGCCACATCAGTTCACACAACTTTTGAATTTCCAATTGAGCATCTTTCTTATTTCTCAGGTCACAAAAATGCAAGAAAGACCTTAAATTGAAACTAACTACAAAATGCTGGCGATAGTCAAAAGGTACTTTACCTCTGGCGTGTTCTTCAGACATTCCACCCTCAAAATCAGCTTTATATCGTTTAGCTGCTTCTAAACACCACTCCAAATCTGCTGCTCGTTGCTCTGGTGAATAGTGATACTTTTTGCCTTGTCTATCAGTGTAATAACCAACAGGACGTAGATAAAAAACATCTTCTATGTCTTTCTTACCTTCTACTACGTCAATAAATTGGTTGCCTGTGTACCTAAAAGATTGTACATCAAATGATACAGAAACGCGATGAGTCCGCGCCTGCTGCATCACACTGTGGGGAAAGTAGCCACAGTTGAAAACAATTTGGGGATGCTCTAAAGGCCCATAGTGTCCCCTCTCACCCGCTAAAAGCCGCTTAACAATAACTTCGCCGCTTTGTGACTCAGAAGGCCAGGAGTCGCGCTCATCAAACACAAACCCATCAGTATAATCCTGGTGCATCGCGGCATAAATCACCTGCTGCGGGTTTGGTGTTTTGGCAATAACCTCTACTCGAAATCGATGCATTAGCTGTTGGTGACTGGGATTGCTTAGACAGAGTACTTAGACATGGCTTTGAACTCGATTCATCATCATATCTCTTCTCTGGCTTGGACTTCTACTCGATTAGATGAAGATACTTTACAAATTTTAATAAATTTGTTACAGTTATTTACATAAACAGAAGACAGGTAAAAACCCATGCGTACAAGCACTGCTATTATTGATGACCAAGGAAAACTGAACAACTTTGCGATCGAGCCAAAAGTATATATAGATGAACAAGGCGATCGCACTGGTTTCACTCCTTATGCAGAAATGCTCAACGGTCGTTTAGCAATGATTGGTTTTGTCTCTCTGATAGCATTAGAAGTATTCACAGGACACGGTATTGTTGGTGTTTTGGCAAATCTGTAAAAACTAATTTATTTAACATAACTCTCAACAAATGTAAGAGACGGTAAATTTACCGTCTCTTATTTTATGGAAAACTTAGTGCTAGAGTGAAAATATACTGATAACAAAAACCGTTAGTTATCAGCGTAAAAATATTGGGTGAACTATGGCTTTAGTTACTTCAACTATGTTGCCGCTAGGCACTAAAGCGCCAGATTTTAATCTACCGGAAGTAGTATCTGGAAAGGCAACTTCACTTTCTACCTTTGCAGATAAAAAAGCACTATTGGTAATGTTTATTTGTCGGCATTGCCCGTTTGTAAAACACGTCCAACAAGAATTAGTGCAGTTAGGAAGAGATTATTTTACAAGTGATTTAGCGATCGTTGCTATTAGTGCTAACGATGCAAAAAATTACCCAGATGATGCGCCAGAGTCGTTACAAGCATTTGCAACAGAACAAGGGTTTAATTTTACTTTATGCTACGACGAGAGCCAAGAAACGGCGAAGGCTTACACAGCAGCTTGCACGCCAGATTTTTTTGTATTTGATGACCAACGCCAACTTGTTTATCGGGGACAATTAGATGATAGTCGTCCCAGTAACGGTAAACCTGTAACAGGTGCAGATTTACGCGCAGCCATTGAAGCAGTGCTAGCGGGTAAACCTGTTACGAGCGAGCAAAAGCCGAGTGTTGGTTGCAATATTAAATGGAAACCAGGAAACCAACCCAGTTATTTTGGTTAAGAGGGATTGGGCATGGGGCATTGGGCATTGGGCATTGGGCATTGGGAGTGCTGAGTGCTGTACATGGATAGCGGGGCGTTTAGCCCGTGCTGAGTTAGGAGTTAGGAGTTAGGAGTTTTGTTTATCTCCTTGTCTCCCTTGTCTCCCTCATCTCCCTTGTCTCCCTCATCTCCCTTGTCTCCCTACTGCCCACGATTATTAATGTTTAATTTCCAAATTCAGTATGTAGCATCCTAATTGGACTTTTTCTGCCCACAATTCATATTCCAGCCGCAAATTCTCTGGTAAAGGATGTCCGTTGAGAGTTAGGCTACGAGTAAAATTTCGTAAACGAATCGGATCGTTAGGTTGCAATGACTCAGTTGGCAACCAATAGCGACTAATGCCATAAACACCCTGTTCCCAAAAGTGACGATAACTCACTTGAGCGTTACCTTGCATAGTCATGATGACTCGGTAAGGTGAAATCTCCAGCCACAATATTCTGGGACTGTTAGGGGCGTAAGCTTTGCTCTTGCTTTGAGGAAGTGTGTCTTCTGGACTGATGACACTCTCTACTTCGCAGCTAATTAAAGGCGGTGCGGTCATCAGTAAATGAAATCGATCGGTATCTTTTTGATACAATGTCGCGGCAGTTTCGACAACAGACCAGATCGGTAGGTCAGTGGAAATAAGTGATAAGCACACGGGCTTGCGGTGATGGGTCAGCATGGGAGCGATAAGGGCTAAAAGCTATTGAACAAAGTGAAATGAACACTCTAGCTGTCTAATAAGTCGGGCTAAGAAACTAAATAGTAAAGCAGGCTTAATATTAATGAATCCGTTGATTTGTTAATAAGCTACACAAATCTGGATGAAACAGGTAGAATGTCAGCTTACACAGTAAAAATGGTACTTTTATCTAGAAAGAGCTAATTCGTAAGTAAAGCTTGTAAATATTCTAAGGCTATAGCCTCAAAACAGTGGTAGTCGTTTTAGATGCTAAAAACCTTCTTCAGGGAGACTTACCGTAGATTGGAGTAAGTTTCATACAGCCAAAAGCAATAGGATACTAGGAAGGAAGTGACCAGAAGCGACAAACTAAGTCGCTGATGAACTTCCGGTGTATTCAAATGCCAGTGTATCCTAATGTCGGCTTCTGTTATATCCGTAGAAACTCACGAAAACCTTTCTCACTAAAATATTGCTGAGTAAAAAGTAAAATTCATTGACTCAGCAATATTTTGGTCTGCCCAATGCGCAATACGGTTCGGTTAAAGGGGAAAGGGAATAAAAAACCTTTAACCGCAAACCCATTTCCCTTTTGCCCAAACCCTATTCTGAGTTCAAAATGCTTATCCGAACCGTATTGGCCTATTGCGCGTCTTGCAGAGAAGAAAGAGCAAAGATTTCCATTTCAAAGCAGCAAAATATGAGTAACTGTGTGAAGCGAAAGTTTCATGTACGGTTTCAGTTTAGGAAGCAAGAGAAACCTATCCCCCAGACCAAAAGAGAGATTGTTGGGTTTATCCGAAAAGTGTTGATACCCGATTGAGTCGATTTTAATAAGCAAAAAGGCATATTGCTTTCTCATTTCGGTAGATTTAGCAAGCAAAAAGACATATTGCTTTCTCAAAATGCTTAATTGCTTTCTCATTTCGGTATATCGCGCATTCATTTCAGTAGATTCAGCAAACAAAAAGGCATATTGCTTTCTCAAAATGCTTGATTGCTTTCTCATTTCGGTAGATTTAGCAAGCAAAAAGACATATTGCTTTCTCAAAAGCTTGATTGCTTTCTCATTTCGGTATATCGCGCATTAATTACGACATTGCTATGTAACAAAAAGCATTAGAGAATTGCTGGAGTTTTCTCAAGCCGATCGATACGGAAGTTTTTTAAAGTAAAGAATATTAACCGTACTGTATTACAAGGTTCATATCATGGCTCGGAGAAAAAGAACCTCTCAGGTGTTAGAAAAAGCAGTGCGTCGTGCTGCAAGCATCAACTCAATCGATCCGAATTTAAATCTAGGCAATGGACTTACCCTACCGTCCTTCTCAACCCTAATTGAGACAATGCGAACTAGAGAAAATCTATATAACGAATGGCACTAAGAAAAGCTCTAAGCTATACAGGATAGGCGCTACAGATTTCAAAGCTATTAAGCAGTGTGGCGACGGGGCAGGCGATTGTTCTTGATGAAGTGTTGCGATCGCTAATGAAGTTTGCTCCCGGCGTAACCGCCCGCCTTGTTGGGATGCCTGCGGCGGTAAACTACGCTATGGTTGACTCCAGACAGTGCAAAAATGTACGGGTTGTCCAAAAAAATTTTAGGTAGGAAAAGCTTACTCGTTCATGAAATACTTTCCTTGAGACGAGCAAGCAAACATCATAAATACTACTGTGACACTACGAGTACAAATCCTCAAGGATAAATTTAGCCAAAGTTTGGGACTACCGTTTAAAGAACTATTGCCAGAGTCTGTGATAAGACTTGCAATCTCGGAGCTAAAAATTAAATACAAAAAACGGTTGTTTGACCCATTCGTAACTTTATGGGCATTTTTATCTCAAGTATTAGATACAGACAAAACTTGTAATAATGCTGTGAGTAAAATAATTGCACATTTGGCTGAGTCAGAAGTAGAAGTTCCCTCAACAGATACGAGTGCTTACTGCCAAGCACGGGCAAGATTACCAGAAAAATTGTTAGAAAAAGTTTTCAATTATTCAGCACAAAAACTGGAAGAGAAAGTAACCCAAGAACATCTATGGTGTGGTCGAAATATTTTGGTGATAGACGGCTCGACGGTCTCTATGCCTGACACTGTAGAAAACCAAAAAGAATACCCACAACCCAGTAGTCAAAAGCCGGAATGTGGATTCCCAATTGCCAAAATTGGTGTGATATTCAGTTTATTAACGGGAGCTGCCGTTGCCTTGTGCATAGATGTTCTGAACACTCATGATATTAAATTAGCAAGAATTCTGTACAGTTTTCTCAAACCTAATGATGTGCTTGTAGGGGATAGAGCTTTTTGTGCTTACGCCGATATGTTTAGTATCAAAAAGTTTAATTGTGATGCCGTGTTTCGTAAACATCAATCTCGCACAACAACTATGCGAAAAGGTAAAATTGTTGGAGATTGCAACAAATTAGTTACTTGGTATAAGCCGAAAACTTGCCCAAAAGGATTGGATAAAGATGAATTTAATGCTTTACCTCCTTCCATAACTGTGCGAGAGATTTACTATTATATTGTTATTCCTGGTTTTCGGACTCAACAAGTTAGCTTAATTACCACTCTTTTAGATGGATCTTCTTATTCTACTCTGGCAATTGTTGGGCTTTACGGACAACGCTGGGATGTTGAACTAAATTTAAGACATCTCAAAACTACCTTGGGTATGGATATTCTGCGATGTAAAACACCTTCGATGATCCGCAAAGAAATTTACGTTTATTTGCTGGCTTACAATCTACTTCGTAGCTTAATGTGGTCGGCTGGAACTACTTATACTACCTCTCCAAATCGCCTATCACTGCAAGGTACTCGCCACCATTTAATTAACTTTATTCCCTCTCTTATAGCAGCAACTTCTCAAAAACGGCACCAAATTTATCGCACTTTACTCAAAGTTATTGCTCACAAGGCTGTTCCTGACCGCCCAGCTAGAAATCAACCACGAGTCCGTAAACGTCGCCCCAAAGCCTACCCCTTAATGACCAAACCCCGGCATGAATTACGCAAACAATTGCAAACTGCTTAATTGATAAGCGTTTCCGCTTTTCTTAGTGCCATTCATCTATATAACACTGCTCTTTCCAACCTGGATAAGTTGTACCATGAAATGCTCCAAACAGAGCGCGAGCTGGCAGATATGGCAGAGCATATGCTCTTAGGAGTTGCCACTCAGTATGGTAAAAGTAGTGTGGAGTATGGTATGGCGGGAGGTGTTCCAAAAAACCAGCGTCGCAAGGGACTGCGAGGCGAATCACCTGTTTCTAATTTAGAGCAACCGTCATTTATTGCCAGTGCGAACGGTAACGGCAGCAAAAATGGCAACCACAATGGAAACAAAGCAGCAAGGGCAAGTTAACTTGTATTAAAAAGCCCACGAATTCATCCGTGGGCTTTATAGCTTGAGCATTTTTTTGAGAATCGCTATAGGCTGAAGCTTCATAAAAAATCATTCTGATTTATTCTTATTCATTACTGATGCCATTGCACCTGTGAACAAGTCATGAGTGTTACAGGCTGGTACTTATTTGGGAATACTTTTATAGGAGTGATAAAAAAGGCGATCGCACTAACACTTTCAATTCAAACGTACTACGTCACTTTACAATCACTCTTATTTTACAAAAAAGACGTATCAATACTTACTAATCTACCAGGAGCAAGCAATATGGCATTTACTGAAGATATTACCAAGCTATCTGAACAAGTCCGTAAGCGGGCTGACCAAGTTATTGGTGAAGAATCTACCAAGATGGCACTGATTGTTCCTTTTTTGAGTGTTCTTGGCTACGATGTCTACGATCCTAGTGAAGTAATACCGGAATACGTGGCAGATTTTGCTATCAAAAAAGCAGGGCAGTTTGAAAAGGTAGATTACGCCTTAGCTATTAACGGTACTAAAGTTATGCTCGTAGAAGCAAAAGCCCGTGGTCAAAAAGCTGAGGCACATGATGGACAATTGAGCAGATATTTTAATGCACTTTCGACAACAAAAGTAGCTATCGTCACCAACGGTATTGAATACCGTTTTTTTACAGACTTGCGTGAAACAAATGTCATGGACAAGGAGCCATTTTTTACTTTTAACATCCTGGAATGTGATACTAAAGATATTGATAACCTCAAATTCTTTCACCGTGATAATTTTGAGGTTACAGCTATTACCAACCATGCTGAGGAAATGGTTTATGTAAAAGGCATGACTCAACTTCTAGGAAATCTTTTACGTTCTCCTTCTGAAGAATTTGTTCGCTTTTTAGTGACTGAACTTGGTACAGTTGCTCCTAGTTATGAAATTAAAGGTCGAATTACTGGTAAAATTATTGATAAATTCAAACCAATTGTTAAAAAGTCGATTCAGGGAAGTTTAGTAGAGTTAATGACTCGCTCACTTACTCCAGTAATAGATCAGCCTGTTGAACCTCCAATAGACATAGATATTGAAGCAGGGGATATACAACCAGATCCTCAAGAATCAAAAGTAGTAACAACTGCTGAAGAAATCGAAGCTTTTGAAAAAATTAAAGCAATTACGCAAACCTCAACGAGTTACAATTATCAACTCCAATACAAAGATACTGTTTCATACTTTGGTATCAATCTTGTTGGCAAAAGTACTTGGTGGTTTCTGCGGCTGTATCTATCTTCGCAGAAAAAAAGTTTTGTTACTCGACTAAGTGTAGATGAAGTAAAGTCGCTAGCTTCAAACTTTGAAGTGCAGGAAGTAACAGCTTCTTTGGGAGATGCCGCATCAAAAGTAATTATTTCCTCTATCAGTGATTTAGATAAGCTGACATCACTGATTCTCAGATGTTACGAGGTAGAAGCAGCCAAGCATCAAACATTGACTCCAGACTTAATTAGAATGGAGAGATCAGCTTAACTCAAGATATCTACTACAAAACTACACCTAAGCAACTATCTCCGATTTTTGCCTGCTAACAAATTAGCGATCGCACTACTAATTGGTTGACATATTGGTAATCATTGGCTTGAAAAAGGACAAAAAAAAGTGGCTCTGCAATAGCAGAACCACCAAAGCTTTCGCAAATCTGTTATGAGTTAACGAACTGCCCCTTGAGCAGAAACAGTATCAATCGGTTTCATCAGGTACAGCCGCAATAACTGCCAGCCGTTGGAGATGTAAAGCGGCAGTTTTTGGAAGAATTGCAAGAATTTGGGAGTGTTGGAGTTAGCGATCGCACCCAACTTCTCATTATTGCTTATACAAACATCCAACCGCTCATAAAACTCTGGATTCTCTACATCCAGCATCAGTGGGAATACCCGACCCTGCGTTTTCGTTGGTCTTCTTAATTACATGGATATCGTATTCTCGTGCATCTAATCCAAGGGTGGCATAAAAGTCCTTGCGTTGGATGTCATTGAGATACATTGTCGCAAACACCGACAACAGGAAGAACCGACTCCACAGCCGTGCTTTCCAATCATTCAACATTTGCGGCTGAGATTTCATCACTGCATCAAAGAAATCGCCGTGACGGTTTTCATCTTGACACCAGTTTTCAAAGAACCGGAAGATTGGATAAACCCGGTCTTCAGGATGTGCTTCTAAATGGCGATAAATGGTGATGTAGCGCCAATAACCGATCTTCTCAGAAAGATAAGTAGCGTAGAAGATAAATTTCGGTTTAAAGAAGGTATAACTGCGACTCTTAGTCAAAAATCCTAAATCTAGGGACAGATTAAAGTCCGACAAAGCTTTGTTCAAAAAGCCAGCGTGACGCGCTTCATCCCGTGACATCAGGTTAAAACACTCAGCTAAGACGGGGTTTTTGCCTTTCAAGCGACGACCAAGTTCTTTATACAGCAAAAAGCCAGAAAACTCTGCCGTACAAGAACGTTCTAGAAATTCAACGAACAACTTGCGAGTTTCCCCGTCAATATGATCCCAGGATTGTTCAAACTCGGCATCCCGAACAAAGTGGTGGCGGTTGTAGTCAGTTCGGAACTCTTCGAGAATGGCTTGTAACTCGTCTTCATTGACGGAGATATCCATCCGGGCCATTTCATCAAAATCGGTAGTATAAAACCGAGGTGTTAACAGGGTTTCTTTTGCCGGGACTTTAATCCCTGGCCGGATTTCTTCAAAGCCTGGTTTTTTGAGGGAATCTACCATGTCTTGATTTCTCTTTCGTCTTTATTATCTTAAGTAGACCTTTCGGGTGACGTTCCTACGTCTCTACCGCCACGGTAACGGCAGTTTCTCATGGGGAGCCAGTGCGTTGGGCGGTTGTGCCGACTTGTACCCCTCCGGGGAAGCAAGCTACGCGTAGCGTCTCCCCTTGGGAGAAGCAACTGGCGTGGAAACTCCGTTGGCGCTAGCCTCTCCCTTTGGGAAAAGACCGGACTGCCTCACCAGAAATTTTCTGGCAAACCGTAACAGCCCACAATAATCCAATTGTATAAAGTTCAGTCTACCAAGGTGCGGGTGAGAAATTTCTAAGCAAAACATTAAGAGTTGCAACAATCATTCCATATTTGCGGAATCAAAAATCGCGGATTGGTAGTCAAATAAATATAGTTCAGCAAGCAGCATTATCTCGTTTAAGTGGAGTAGCACTTACCTCTTGATTCTCAAAGCACTACTATCTCAGTAATTTTCTGTGGTTGTTACTACAATAAATTCATGGGGTTCTATTAATACGTTGGGCAGCTTAAAATTAACAATCCATGAGTAGCATAATTACTAGAAAAATCTAAGTATTTTAGTTATTTTTTGCACCTTTCTCAATCATTCTAGATTAGACAATGGCGACAACTTTAAATCAGAACAGCAGTGTCTATTACGAAAATTGTTAGAAAGCAACTGGTGCAAAATGTAAGTCTAGCTATTAGCACTTAGTATAAAAAACAGTCAAAAAAACCATCTTAAACAACAAGAGTAAATCCAAAAGGTTGAAAACAAGATGAATCTTGAAAACAATCAGCAGCAGAAAGACCGACTTCTTGTCTCTTATATCTTGTGTGCAGTCGGATTTATCGGGGTAGGAGGATTGCAGCGTTTCTACAATGGCAAGATCGGAACTGGTTTGTTATGGCTGTTGACTGGTGGCGTGTTTGGTATAGGGCAGTTCGTGGATTTATTCTTTATCCCCAACATGGTAGACGAATACGAACATAACTTGAGATTAAAAGCGGGTGTATCTCCCTTTGGTGTGCCGTTGAATCAAGCAGTAGTTGCTTCTCAAGTCCACCGACCAACAGGCAACCAACTGATGGTGAAACTGATTGAAGCGGCGGAAAGCAAGGGTGGTATTTTAACTGTTACTCAAGGCGTAAAGTTTACAGGAGCCAGCTTTGCTGAAGTGGAAGCTACTCTCAAAGAGATGTACAAATCGGGTTATGTAAAAATTGATAACGACCCCAATACTGGAGCCGTTACCTACCATTTCCACGAACTTTAATTATTATTTGTCATTTGTCATTTGTCCTTTGTCCTTTGTTAAAAACCAATGACCAATGACCAATGACCAATGACTAATTTCTACCTAACCACTTTTGACCGTCCAAGCGCTGAACTAAGCCATATACCAACAAATCGAGGGTAATTTTGCGCTCATCGATTAAGAATGACTCAAGAGTGCTAGGTTTTTTGCCTTCATTACAGGAAAATCCCTTTTTGCCTTGAATATCTTCATCGGGGAAATACAGGTTAAACTGACGCTTACCAATTTCTGACCAACTGCCAATAATTTGCCAGCATTCTTCAGCAGATTCAAAGCCAGTGATTGGCATCTTCTGCTTGGCAAAAGACACCTGTAAATCTTTGACACCTTTTTGAGCGATCGCTTTTTGTAAAGCTGGCAAGTAGTCTTGCTCAATGAACTCTACAAATGGCTTATTTTCAACAGCTGGGGCTTTTTCCTTTTTAGGGGCTTTAGCGGCGGGTTTTTCTTCTGTTGCGTCGTCGGCGGGTTTTTCTGCTTTTGCGGCTTTAGCGGCGGCGGGTTTTTCTCGCTTGGGTGATGCAGCAGCTGGTTTGGCAGCGTTGGGATTATCTTCGGGGTTTGCGGCTTCAGGATCTGGCGCGTTGGCAGTAGGAATATCTGTGGCTTCGGATGAGTCTGTACTAGGAGCGTGTTCTTCAGCTACACTGGGAGCTTGCTTGTCAACAGTGCTGGGAGCTACTTCTCCCGCTTGATTGTGATTGGTTGGGTCTGCCATTGCTCAGGTCAATCCTTTAATCTAGCTTTGGGAGCGATCGCTCACCTTGATGTATCGGGTACTCTTATTTTGACATACTACTACCGCTGTGCAGAATGGTTAAGGTAAGAGACGCGATAAAAAATCACCGTCTCTACAATAATCAGTCTTTCGTCTTGACAGCGATTCATCGCGTCTTTGCGATCCTCGATCGCAGTCAAAGGCGTTGGCATTGATTGTGGAATCAAGTAACTCACAGTCAATGGTAAGAATATTTACATGATTGTCTGGATAGACGCCAGCATTATTAGACCTCTTGCAAAAGTAACTTTTGCACTCTTGGGGGAAAGGGACTCATCTTTATTGGGAAAAGGGTTTTTATGAGCCGCTTTCCCTTTTTCCCCAAACCCAATTCCCCACAATGCCAATAAGTCTATCGATCAAAACGTCTAACCGAGCAATCTTTTGGTACAGGGTTTTTACTACTTCATTGATAGAGCGTGATTAATTTAAATTTCTATACAGTATCTGCTTAATGCCTTCAAGAATCTACAACAGAAATGATGCGTTTGTAGCGTTTACGCTCTGTTGACCACTTGTGACATGCTTGTGTAACTATTTGTCTGTCTTGTTGTGATAAGAGCTCATCTGGTTGACTGTAAGCTAAGATTTGTGCTGCTTTTCGAGCTTGTTCGTATTCCACACCGTATTTGACTAGTTCCGTATGAAATATTTTTTCTTTTTCCTCGACTGATATCAAAGAATTTTGCTGCATAAACTTAGGTTTAAAAGGTTGTTGTCAAATTACATCTAACCTCTTCTACAATCTCTGTTGTTCTCTCGCCGGAGTGATTCAACAACCAGAGCAAAATAATTTTTGATTTTAAATATTACAAATATTAAAGTTTTTTAACTCTAGCTTAAGAATTTGAGAAAAATACTGGCAATAACATATAGGACTCGTATTTGATTGCGTGAAAAAAACTCAGTACACATTTATTCCCTATTCCCTATTCCCTGTTCCCTGTTCCCTGTCCCCTGCTATACCTTAGCGCTTCTAAAATTCTTTTCTAGCCAAAGTTGGATGAATTGGGCAACTAAGAAACTTTCGGTTGATGCCACAGCGCTAACTTCAACTCGGAGCAGTAGCAACCCCCAGCACTAATTTGTGGCTCGTGGTCAGCTAGCCAATCATAAATTTGTGCAGCTTGCGCTAATGCCACCTGCTCATTGCGATAAAGGCGAGGGCTAGGGCAGAAGACTTGGCCATTGATGTGTACAGCTGCAATCTGCCAGTAGTCGCTGCCTTCTCCCTCTGGCATCACTTCTAAAAACCCGCTATTTTTTGGCTCGATTATTCCAATGTTCATCATCATAAATAATTTTGAATTAAGTAAGTCGGCGCAAATAAAGTTAACTAGTGTTCGCGCAGCGTCTCCTTCAGGAGAGGGTTGTCCTTTGTCATTTGTCCTTGGTCATTTGTTTAGGAATGTTAGCAAGGGCAGGAGGACGCACTAAAAAAAGTTTATTGACTTCAAAAAAAGCACGCTCGAAGGTGTCAGGATTGGTAAAGTTGAAGGGGACGCACTGAATATTGTTACCTAAGAGGTGTTTAGCCTTGTTTGGATTTCTAACTCCAGCACAGATATTACAATCGTGGGATTGCAGTAAACTCAGAACTTCTTGACCGACATTGCCAGTAGCACCCGTGACTAAAATTTTCAGCACGATCGGCGATTCTTGTTAGAGCATACTGAAATTTTAGCCATCAATAACACTTTCAGTACAAATAAACCTCGTCTACCTTGAAAACCGTAGTTTTGTAGGTTGGGTGCAGCGATAGCGTAACCCAACATAAAATTTAGTGGTAATGTTGGGTTGCGTTTCACTCCACCCAACCTACAAAAATATATTTTTTAAAAAACTCTAGGTTTCAACATAGATGAGGTTTAATAAGCATTTATTGCTTAAATAGCCCTGCTTTTAAAAAGTAAATTTTTTGCTTGCGAGGAACTGACCTTTTAGCGATCGCGATCTGTGCCTAAAAAATCACGCCATCCACTCAGTCCACTGTGGGGCATCTGTCACCAATTGAGCAAATTTGTCCGTGTCAACATCCTCAAACTCCAGTATCACGCTTCACCGCTCATCAATCGTCAGGGTACAGAGTAATTCTTTAACCGCATTAACCCCGTATTCAACCCGTTCCACTACTAACTGATGGCATTCGCCACCTTGCGATCGTGTTCTTCATCGATGGCAATACCAGCCGCCTTCATCCAGCGAGAAGCACTTTCATCACCACCGTTGCCCAAAGGAATAATCGTATTGCCTATTTCTTCAAGTAGCGATAACTTCGTTAAGCTTCGCTACCAAATATCATACAAATCCGAATAAAGAGATTGAAATGGGAAACCTAAGCGTATCGGCTCGAAAATCATGTAGTGATGAATCAAACGCTCGGCGATCGCCCCATTTTACTTGAATCCAATTCTCAACACAGTGATGACTTTAGTTTGTCACAGATGGTCGATCTGATTGCTGATATATTCGGCATTCATATCAAGCCACACTATCAAGATAGATTAAAGAAAAATCTTTTAACTCGCATCCGGGCGCTGGGATTATGCTCGCTCAATGATTATTATCAGTTCTTGGTGGCAAGAAATCAATTAGTTCCTGGTGCGACAGAGTGGCAAGAACTAATCTCTTTACTCACTGTCACTGAAACTTATTTTTTTCGGGATGAGGGGCAGATGTCGCTGCTCAAAAATCAGCTGCTCCCAGAGTTAATCGAGCGCAAACGAAAGCTTAGTTTAACTCAGTACAACGCTGCTAATGGAGAATTTTATCGGCCGACATTACGCCTTTGGAGTGCCGGGTGTTCGACTGGTGAAGAAGCTTACTCACTTGCCATTCTGGTGAAGGAACTAATCCCTGACAATCAGACATGGGACATTCTGATTTTAGGCACAGATATTAATCAACCCGCGATCGCCCTGGCTCAACAAGGAATTTACAGCGATTGGTCTTTTCGGACAACCACTGAAGAAATCAAAAATCGCTACTTTCAATCCCACAAAAAAGGTTGGAAAATCGATCCTGCTATTCAAGCAATGGTTACATTTCAACCTGGAAACCTGATGCAGGATAACTTTCTTGCTTACGCGTCTAGCATTCACGATTTCGATTTGATTGTTTGCCGCAATGTGTTTATTTATTTTGACTTCAGGGCGATCGCCCAAGTTATAGACAAGTTTTACTGCTCTCTGGCACCGGGAGGGTTTCTGCTCACAGGACACACGGAATTACACGGGCAAAAAACTGAACCGTTTCAAATCAAAAATTTTCCACAATCTGCGGTTTATCAAAGGCATAGCTTACTCAAGGAGCAGAGCAAAGTCTTGAATACCATAACACCTGCTGCCATTGAAAGCAGGGAAACCGAAATTTTTTACCCCTCTCTCCCCAGCTTGGAGACGGACTTGGACGCGAGCGCCAACACTCAAACTCTTTTAGATGCAGCCCAGGAATCGCTAATTCAAGAAGCTTATGCCGATGTCATTCAAATAGCCCAACAACTGATTGCTGTTGCCCCCCAACACTTTCAAGCATATTGTTTGATGGCAGAAGCTTACGCGAATTTTGGCGATTACTCCCAGGCGAATCAGGCGTGTCAGCAGGCACTCCAGATCAGCCCATTGGCGATCGAACCTTATCATTTGTTGGCTCAAATCGCCGAAGAGCAGGGAGATCGCGACAGTGCCAAATTATTCTTAAAACGTATTATTTATCTCGCTCCTAATTCTGTTACTGCTCACCTGGAATTGGGTTCTATATACGAACGAGAGGGAAATGAAAAACAGGCTCAAAAAACCTGGCGATCGCTTCTAGAAATTTTGCAAAATCTACCTCAAGAAGCGGTCGATTCCCATAATCAGCAAACCACTGCTCAACTAAAAGCACACGTTCTTAAGCACTTAAATTCAACTAGTTATGAGCCATGAATCTTATTTAATGTTTAAACTCAATCATTCACGCTATGGCATTTCGGCTACAGCCGTGCAAGAACTCTTCTTTCTGCCAGAAGTGACTGCGATCGCCAAAACTTCCAGCACAATTTTAGGCGTGATTAATCTGCGAGGAAAGTTTCTCCCCGTGATGGATTTATATCGCCTTGTAGAACAAGCACGTCCCCCTTTTCAATTGACTGACAGCATGATTGTCGTGGAGTGGCAAACTCAACGACTCGGAATCATCGTCAATCAAGTGGATAGCGTGCAAGCGATCGCACTCGATCGGATCGCTGCCGATGTTTGCGATCGATCGAAAGAGAGTTTGCCGGATAGATTGGTGACTGGTATTGCCAACCTTGAGGACGGCATCGTTACATTGCTCAATCCCGAACTGTTGATGCAACACGCTTTTATAGAGTCTGATTTTAACAACGGCTCAGTCAATGACGCACTAAAACACCCCTCTGATTCAGCCCTAAATCAAGGCTTATACGCTCATTTCGATTCCCAGGAGCGACAGATTTTGCAAGAGCGAACTGAAACTCTGCGGTGTTCGATTGATGACGAGGATTCGGCATCGCTTTTGCCTCTAGCAGTTGTGGGGTTGGCGGGTGAGTACTTTGGGTTTGGCTTAGAAACGGTGCATGAGTTTACCGAGATTCACAAGATTACCCCAATTCCCTGCTGTCCGCCGCACATTGTTGGCAACATCAACTTGCGGGGCGAAATTGTCACCTTAATTAACATCAATAATGTAGTCGATCTGCCCATGAATGGGGTGCGATTGCATCAGCAAGCCGTTGTCGTGCGTCTGGATCGACGAGTGGCGGGCATTGCCGTCGATGACATTTTTGATGTGACGTATATTCATCCCTCCCAAATGACCGCGCCTCCAATTGCCTTGAATTCTGCCAAAGACGACTATCTCCAAGGTGTCGCACCTTATCGCGATCGGATGATGAGCATTATCAATTTGTCTAAATTGCTTACTTCAGAGGTGTTGGTTGTTAATGAAGAAGTCTAACGCTTTCGTGACGCAAGCGGGGGAAAGGGGCAGGGGAGCAGGGGAGCAGGGGAGCAGGGGAGCAGGGGGCAGGGGGCAGGGAGCAGGGGGCAGGGGGCAGGGGGCAGGGAGCAGGGAGCAGGGGGCAGGGAAAAGAAAAGCTTTTAACCCAAACCCAGTAACTTTTCCCAAAGCCCAATTTCAAGTTAAAAATACTTAACTAAACAGTATTGCGGTATACACACAAATCTCTTAATCTGCACCTTTGTTACATCGACCTGCACCTTTGTTGCATTGCCCCTTTCCCCCTGCCCCCTGCCCCCTGCTCCCTGCCCCTTTCCCCTTCCCCAGCCCTCACAAGCACTAGGGTTAGGTTTCGCAGATTTGAGATTCACAGCAAACTCAAGAGAGATAACGCAGCCGATAAACTACGGAATGTTGTGCAATCTTCCCTTGATTCAAAAATCCGATCGCAAAGATTACAAATGATAGAAATATTGGCAAATCCTTGAACTCATTCATTCACAAGAAATAACAAGATGCAAAGTAAGCGAAATTGGAAACTGAGATACTGGATTATGGGCAGCTATGGAGTTCCCATTCTGGCGTTGGTAATTTCTGCGGGACTGATATTTATTAATATCAATCTGGTGAGTCAGCGATCGCAAGATTTAGTTTCTTCCTATAAAGTTAATTCAGCGATTAATGCCCTTGCCACGAATGTGCAGAGCGGTTCTAAGTCAGTTCGGGGCTATTTGCTAGAAAAAAATCAGACATCCTTTGACGAATATCAAAAATCTCAAAGAAGCTTCAACGAGCTTTTGTCCAAGCTCATGTCGCTTGCCAGAACAGAGCAAGAGCAACAGTCATTAACCAGGCTAGAGGGACTGCTGAATAACTTAATGGTTGTTGAGGATGATTTGATTGGCAAAGTGAATCAAGGTAAGCTTCAGGAAGCTGTTGAAACCTGGAGTCACGAAAATGCCCGCAGTATGGTCGATCGCCTGACAAGTGCGATCGATGAAGTTCAGCGCCGAGAAGACCAGAATGTAATTTTGGCTGCCAAGGAACAACAAGCAGCGCTCGATACGCTCAAGCTGACAATTCTGTCCGCAACTGGACTTTCCTTGCTGTTGTCGGTTTTGACTGGCATCTGGATAATTAGCCGCACTGCTCGACAGATAAATGAATCAGCCAGTGCGATCGCCACCTCAACAGCTGAAATTGCCGCCACAATCGAGCAACAAGAACGCACTGCTAACCAACAGGCAGCCTCGGTCAGCGAAACTACCACTACAATGGACGAACTCAGCGCCTCTGCTCAACAGTCTGCCCAGCAAGCATCTACTGCCTCAACCAGCGCTCAACAAGTCTTAAATTTGGCAGATCAAGGCAATCAATCACTGAACCGGACTTTGGAAGGAATGGCAGCTTTGAGCCACAGAGTTAGTGCAGTAGCAGACCAAATGCTACGCCTGAACGAACAAACTAAGCAAATTGGCAATATTTCCGGGTTGGTGAGCGACCTAGCAAATCAAACCAATATGCTAGCGCTAAATGCGGCAGTAGAAGCAGTCCGGGCGGGGGAACAGGGCAAGGGCTTTGCAATCGTCGCCGCCGAAATTCGCAAACTGGCAGATCGGAGTAAGCGATCGGCTGAAAAAATTAATGTGCTGGTGAATGACATTCAATCCGCCATCAACTCAACCGTTGTGATGACAGATGAAAGTACAAAAACCGCTCAACAGGGCGCGGCAATAACTAAGCAGACGGTGGAGGTCTTTATCAATGTCACCGATGCCGTCAACCGGATGGTGTTGAATATTCAGCAAATCTCGCTAAACGCTAGCCAGCAATCCATTGCGGTTCAGCAAATTTTACAAGCAATGAATGCACTCAATAGCTCTGCTAGAGAGACAGCCATCGGCATCAGTCAAACTCGCCTTAGCACTCACCAACTCAATGATGCAGCTTATAAGCTACAGAGTGTTGTGTAATCAGGGGAGGGAAGGGGGCAGGGGGCAGGTCGATGTAACAAAGGTGCAGGTCGATGTAACAAAGGTGCTGGTCAATGCAACAAAGGTGCTGGTCAATGCAACAAAGGTGCAGGTCGATGTAACAAAGATGCAGGTCAATGCAACAAAGGTGCAGGTCGATGCAACAAAGATGCAGGTCGATGTAACAAAGGTGCTGGTCAATGCAACAAAGGTGCTGCTCGATGTAACAAAGGTGCAGATTAAGAGATTCGTGTGTATACCGCAATACTGTTTAGTTAAGTATTTTTAACTTGAAATTGGGCTTTGGGAAAAGTTACTGGGTTTGGGTTAAAAGCTTTTCTTTTCCCTTCCCCCTGCTCCCTGCTCCCTGCTCCCTGCCCCCTGCTCCCTGCTCCCTGCTCCCTGCCCCCTGCCCCCTTTCCCCTTTCCCCTTTCCCCTTATCAATATCTGGAAATTCTCGAACTTATTTACTTACAGGAGATCGCAAGATGGAAAGCAAACGAAACTGGAGACTAAGATACTGGATTATTGGCGGATATGCAGTTCCCGTGCTGGCATTGTTAATTTCTGCCGGAATGACGATCGTCAATATCAACACGGTGAACCAACGGTCAGAAAATTTATTGTCTTCTTATGACATTAACTCAATACTCGACGATCTTTCTGTTAGCGTGCAAAGTAGTTCTAAGGCAAATCGAAGCTATTTGTTAGAAAAAAATCAGCAATCGCTTGAGAGCTACCAAAAGACTCAAAAGGATTCTAAG
Source organism: Nostoc sp. DSM 114160 (assembly GCF_053470305.1). Classification (NCBI taxonomy): domain Bacteria; kingdom Bacillati; phylum Cyanobacteriota; class Cyanophyceae; order Nostocales; family Nostocaceae; genus Nostoc; species Nostoc sp. DSM 114160. The sequence continues at coordinate 2,256,022 of NZ_JBPFGO010000001.1, forward strand.
GAATTTCTAGCAAAACTGATAACACTTGCCCGATCGCAAGAGGAACGACAGTCTTTAAGCAAACTAGAGGAACTGCTGAATAAACAGATTGCTTTTGACAATAACCTGATTGAAAAGGTGGATCGGGGCAAAGTCAAAGAAGCCGTGGAAAGCTGGAGTCAAGGAAATTTCCGCAATCAAGGGCAGGATGTCGTAGACATGATTGAAGAAATGCAGCAGCGAGAAGATCAGACTTTTGCAATTGCCGCTAAAGAGCAACAAGAAGCGCTCAATGCCCTTAAGTTGACGGTGATGTTAGCTAGTGGACTCTCTCTGGTGGTATCTGTTTTGATTGGCATCTGGGTCATTAGCCGCACTTCCCGCCAGATGAACGCCTCTGCCAGCGCGATCGCAACTTCTACAACCGAAATTGCCACGACGATCGAGCAGCAAGAACGCGCTACTATCCAACAAGCCACTTCTGTCAACCAAACCACGACGACAATGGATGAATTGGCGGCTTCCTCGCGCCAGTCTGCCGAACAAGCAGAAGCCTCAGCCGCAGGGGCGCGGCAGGTGTTGTTGCTGGTAGACGGTCGCACTCAAGAGGGTCAGTTGAGCCAATCGAGTCTACGCGAGAAAGTAGGCGATATTGCCACCCAAATTCTCCATCTAAGCGAACAAACCAATCAAATCGGCACGATCTCCACCCTGGTTAGTGACTTAGCAAGTCAAACTAATATGCTGGCGCTCAACGCGGCAGTAGAAGCCGTGCGAGCCGGGGAACATGGCAAAGGCTTTGCGGTTGTTGCTGCCGAAATTCGCAAACTGGCAGACCAAAGTAAGCGATCGGCTGAAAAAATTAATGTACTGGTTTTAGACATTCAAAAATCGACCAATTCCACCGTTATGGTGACAGATGAAGGCACAAAAACCGTAGAAAAAATTGTGGATGCCATCAAAACGATCGCGCTAAATGGTCAACAAATTTCCCTTACTTCCAATCAACAGGCGATCGCAGTGCAACAAGTGGTAGAAACTATGAACTCGCTTAATATTACTGCTAGGGAAACTGCCTCTGGTATTAGTCAAATTAAAGCTGGTACCCAACGACTGAATGATGCCGCCCAAGAACTAAAAGCCGTTGTCTAAAAATGTATTGGAGTTACAGCTATGTTAAAAAATATGTCTCTGCATGGACGATTGATGGGATCGTTTTTGCTGATGGGCGGTGTTGTTTTGGTCGTTGGGTTTTTCGGCTGGCGGGGTACTCATCAATTAAGCAGCCATATCGACACCCTCAGTAATAACAGCCTCCCCAGCATCGACGGATTGTGGAGAGTTAATGAAGGGCAGACCCAGATCCAGTCGGCAGAACGAGCGATTCTCAACCCCGAATTACCCGCAGCAGCCAAACAGTCTGAGTTAAATCGAATGCAGGCAGCCTGGAAGCAGATTGACGCAGGACTTGAGGAATATGAAACCACGCCCCGCGGCCCCGACGAGGACAAACTCTATCAGACGTTTAAGCAACAGTGGCAAGTGTGGAAGCAGGATCATGCTACCTATCTTCAGGCTTACCAGGATTTTGCCCAGTTAGGTGTTGTAAATCCCACTGCCAGACAGTTGGAATTGACCAGCCAGAAGCAAGAAAATTCTCCAGAAATGAAGGTGGCGATCGCTGCTGCCGATCGACTGACAAAACTCAGACAAAATGCGATTGTCAAAAATGATGTTTCCTTTGCAGCTGCAACTAACTTATTGTTGCAACTGATCAAAATTAATCAGGATACTGCTGAAGATGCAAATAAAGCCGCCAGTGACGATACCCGTTTGACCACAGGTTGGGTGATTACTGGTATTATTGCTGGGCCTGTGGGGGCAATCTTACTAGGATTTTTTCTGAGCAACAAAATTGCTAAACCGTTGACAGGCAAAATTGCTCAAATTGTTCAAACAATGGCTGCCTCCACCAATGAAATCGCCGCTGCGGTTGAGCAACAAGAACGGACTGCGACTCGGCAGGCAACTTCTGTCAATCAAACCACTATCACCATTGATGAATTGGGAGCCTCATCGCAGCAGTCAGCCGAACAGGCAGAATCGGCGGTAGCAGGCGCACGGCAGGCATTGACCCTTGCAGGTAACGGTGCTGAAGCTGTAAAACGTACTCTCAAGGGCATGGAAACCCTACAGCAGAAAGTCGCAGCGATCGCCGACCAGATCGCACGTTTAAATGAACAAACCAAGCAGATTGGCAGTATCTCTGGTTTGGTAGGCGAGTTGGCAAGTCAGACTAATATGCTGGCGTTAAATGCGGCTGTAGAAGCAGTCCGGGCAGGGGAGCATGGGAAAGGCTTTGCCGTTGTCGCTGCTGAAATTCGCAAATTAGCAGACCAGAGCAAAAAATCAACCGAAAAGATTAGCACCTTGGTAGGCGATATTCAATCTGCCATCAGCATCACTGTCGTTGTCACCCATGAAGGCACTAAAACTGTAGAAGAAGGGACGCGAATTGCCCAGGAAACGTCAGAATCTTTTGCTGGTGTAGAAGGTGCAGTGAATAACATTGTCATCAACAGTCAACAGATTTCACTCAATATCAACCAGCAAGCGATCGCCATTCAGCAAATTGTCTCTGCCATGAATGACCTAAATATTGCTGCGCGTGAAACTGCCAGTGGCATTAGCCAGATCCGCTCTGGTACTCAACAACTAAACGAGTCAGCGCAAGCACTCAAGGCAACCATTTAGTTGACTTTTCTCGTTAAGTCCGAAAACCCTTGCACAGAGAGAGGCAGGAGGCAGGAGGCAGGAGGCAGGAGGCAGGAGGCAGGAGGGGAAATTAAGACTTTAACTTTTGAATAGTAGAGACTAAAATTCCTTGCATCCTATCTACTTCTTCTAAAACTGGGTCAAATAACTCAGGAGTAGCTAATTTTACCTCTTTACCTATAATTAGCTGCGTATCTAGTTCTCTAAGAGAGCCTAATGCTATATGAAGAAACTGAATGTAGGAGGAGGCAGGAGTTGAAAGGCAGGGGGCAGGAGGCTAAATTGATGATTTATCAAAAGTTTTTACATATTAAAAACACTTTGTTATTTCCTCCTGCCTCCTGCCCTCTGCCTCCTGCCTCAAAACCTCCACGAAAAGATAACGGGAAAAGTCAGAACCGTATTGGCTCAACCTCTAATTACTTAAAACTATGACGATCGATGATGAAGAACTGAGAGACGTTTTTAAAGTAGCCAGCGAAGAACACCTGCAAAACCTGGATGATGGATTGCTGGATTTGGAAAACCATCCCGACGATCTGGCTGTCCTGGAAGCCTTGATGCGAGAGGCGCATTCTCTCAAAGGCGATGCCAATATGCTGGGAATCAAAGATATAGGCACTCTGGCACATCAAATTGAGCATGTTTTGACTCAACTCAAGCAACAAGAAAATCCTGCATCCTCATTGGGCAAGGGTACAACAGATTCACCTTATGAACGCCTCGCTCATGCGATCGCTGCTATCCGCAAACTCGTTCATGAAGCCGTCACCGGAGAACCTGCCAAGGTTGATACCTTTTCTGTTCTGGCCGAATTGATGGGAGCGCAACCAGGGAAAAGGGAAAATAATCCAAGTCAGGAACCAGAAGTCAACAGTATTGAATTCATAAATACAGTACAAAACAATACTTTCGATAAGGATCGAGAGCTAAAGGAAAACGGAGCAATCCAAAATCCAAAACTTGTACTGAGCGAAGTCGAAGTATCCAAAATCGTTCGACAGAACGAAGCCGAAGTCGAAAATCCAAAATCCCCCACCAATAGCTACCGCATCGAAACCATTCGCGTTGGCACTCGCCACCTGGATACGTTGATGACGCAAGCAGGGGAGTTAACTGTCACTAAAATTCGGATAGCTCATCGGCTGGGAGAAATTGAGGCGATCGCCAATTTGTGGGAAGAATGGAATCGAGATTTATTCACTAATCGGTTTGCCTTCAGCCGAGAGCAACAAGGTGATGTCGCCCTGCAACGTCTAGAAACTTTTCATCATCACTCGGAAAAACGATTAGAGCAATTGGGGTCATTTGGTGAAAACCTTGCAGAGTTCCCTTTCAGAAGACACAACCCGACTGGAACAACTAAGTGGCGATTTAGAAGAAGGTATTCGTACCCTGCGATTGCTGCCCTTTGCAACGATTTTCAACCTCTTCCCTCGGATGGTGCGCGATCTGGCGCAGCAGCAGGGAAAATTGGTGGAGTTGATCGCAGAAGGCAAAGACACCCTTGCCGACAAACGCCTGTTGGAAGAAATGAAAGATCCGCTAATGCACATCCTGCGGAATGCGATCGATCATGGGATTGAGCCACCACAAGAACGGGAACGGCTAGGAAAACCAATAACGGCAACGATTCGGCTCAGGGCTTACCAGACTCCCACTAACATTGTGCTGGAAATCAGTGATGATGGCCGGGGGCTTGACTTGGATAAAATCAAACAAATAGCGGTGAAACGGGGCATTTGTGGGGAGGAAGAATCGGCAGCAATGACTCCCAGCCAGATCCAGGCGTTGATCTTCGCACCGGGGTTTTCAACAGCCCCCCTGGTGACAGAAGTATCAGGGCGGGGTGTGGGGCTGGATGTGGTGCAAACCAATGTCGAGAAATTGAAAGGTACGATTCAGGTAGAATCGTTTCCTGGACAGGGATGTACGCTGCGCGTCAATCTCGGTATCACCTTGGCAACTGCCCATGTCTTGATTGTGCAAGTGAACCAAATGCCATACGCCATCCCAGTCGAGTTTGTGCAAACCGCTTGCTTAATCAAATCAGAAGAGATTTTTCCCTTGGAGGGACGGGACACAATAATTCGGGATAGCCAACCCATTTCGATTGTGCAGTTGGCCGATTTATTAGAACTGCCCCCGATGCCATCTGGGTTAACTCAAGAAACAGCACTTTCCTGTATTATTCTTCAGGTTGGGCAAGCACAACTGGGTGTAGTGGTAGATGCCTTAGTAGATGAGCAAGATGTAGTGATTAAACCCCAAAGTCAGTTACTTAAACGAGTCCGCAATGTTTCGGGAGCAACAATTTTAGGCACTGGAGATGTGTGTATGGTGCTGAATCCCCAGGATTTGGTGAAGTCAGCCCGATCGCGATCGCAGTCCATTTCTTCTACCCAAACTCGTCAAGTTGCACCCACAAAACCAACCGTCTTATTAGTCGAAGATTCTATTGCCACACGCACGCAAGAAAAACGAATTTTAGAAACCGCAGGTTATCAAGTAATTACTGCTGTGGATGGTTTGGATGGATTGAACAAGCTGCGATCGCACACCGTTGATGCCGTTGTTAGCGATGTGCAAATGCCAAATCTCGATGGTTTGGGGTTAACTGCCAAAATCCGCCAATATCAAGAATATAGCGAACTTCCAATTATCCTGGTGACTTCCCTTGCCAGCGATGAAGATAAACGTCGGGGTGCGGAAGCCGGAGCCAATGCTTACATTATCAAAGGCAGCTTTAATCAAGAAGCCTTGCTGTCAGCCCTCAAACGCTTAGTGTAGAGGTTTTTGGATGAATGAAGAAGAATTTTCTCGTATAGCTGTAGTCACATAGGTTAGGACATTTTGAAAACGTGAATGCTAGGAATAGTAATAGTTTTACCTCTTGCCTTCTGCCTGGTTGTTGAGCGTAGTCGAAACACTGCCTCCTGCCTCCTGCTATAAAATCTCAACTTACTGTCAATTCATGAAAAACTCTGCCCCGATTCGCGTCTTTCTGGTGGAGGATTCGCTCGTCGCCTTAACCATCCTCAAGCGGATTCTGGCGAGTTCCCTGGAAGTGGATGTGGTGGGAACTGCTCGCAATGGCGTGGAAGCATTGGAGCGAATTCCAGCCGCACAGCCCCAGGTAATCTGCACCGATTTACACATGCCCAAAATGGATGGACTGGAACTCACCCGCCGGATTATGGCAGACTATCCCCGTCCCATTCTGGTAATCAGCACCTCTGTCAACACTCAAGAAGATTCCCGCAATGTTTTTAAACTGCTGCAAGCGGGTGCTTTGGATGTTTTTCCCAAACCCAACATTGACTCACTTTCAGACTACGAACAAGTCAAGCACGAATTAATTAACCGGATCAAAGTTCTGGCAGGGGTTACAGTCTTTACCCGCCACACTTCCCGTGCGACGGTAGAACGCAGAATGCATCTTGTTAGTCCCAAAAAGCCAGAACCATTCAGCCTAAAACCTGTCAGTAACTTGCAGTTCCCCATTCGTAATTTGCCGTCCCTGCCCAAAGTCGTGGCGATCGGAGCTTCCACAGGCGGTCCCCAGGCATTGTACGCGATTCTCAAACAACTGCCTGCCAACTTTCCCGTACCCATTCTGTGCGTCCAACATATCAGCGAAGGATTTCTGCAAGGACTGGTAGATTGGCTAGCAGCAGAATGTTTCCTGCGCGTGACGATCGCCCAACCGGGAGAATTTCCCAAACCGGGTACTGTCTACTTCGCTCCCGAACGACAACACCTGCAACTCGATACTCAAGGGCGATTAACCACCGTCAGCACCCCTCCTGTTTCCGGGCATCGTCCCTCGGTGACAGCTTTGTTTCAAGCCGTTGCCATCTGCTACCCGCGATCGGCGGTTGGTATTTTGCTTACTGGTATGGGGCGGGATGGTGCAGATGGATTACAAGCGATCGCTCAAGCCGGAGGTACTACCATTGCCCAGGATGAACAAACCTGCGTTGTCTTCGGGATGCCCAAAGAAGCGATCGCTCTGGGAGCCGCCCAACATATTTTGGCGATCGGCGAAATTGCTCCCATGCTATTGAATCGAATTTCCAGTTATAGCAGGGGACAGGGAACAGGTGACAGAGGACAGGGTTGAAAGTCTCTTGGTGTCTTGGTTCTATATTCAGTTTATGTCCTAACCTACCTGGCGACCGCTATATCGGCGGGGTTAGGTGTCAATACGGTTCGGTTAAAGGGGAAAGGGGAATAAAAAACCTTTAACCGCAAACCCATTTCCCTTTTCCCCAAACCCTATTTTGAGTTCAAAATGCTTATCCGAACCGTATTGGGTTAGGTGTAGCTATAACGTGCAACGCATCTTATCCAAGGGGCTAATTTTGTCCAAATGCCAGAATTTGAGCAGCACTCAACTTAAAACCAGGAACGATCGTCGATGCTAAGGGGGTGTTACCCGTATAAATCGTGTCTTCATATTGCCCATTCACCCATAAGCACAGCGTTATTTGTTGCTTTTCCGGGTCAATAATCCAGTATTCCGCAATCCCTCGCACTGCATATTCTGTGCGTTTGTAACGATAGTCGAACAAGCACATCAGGAGTCAATAAATTGTCGTACAGCTTCTCGCAATTGTTCAGCATCAAAAGGTTTGATCAAATATTCTGTTGCACCCGCCAGATGACCCTTCACCCGGTCGAAGGGGGAATCTTGAGAAGTCACCATAATCACGGGCAAATGCTGAAACTGGGGCAGACTCCGCACCGTGCGGCAAAATTCCAACCCGTTTACATCCGGCATCTGCACATCCAATAGCAAGACTGAAATCCGTTGATGATAAATGATCGACAGAGCATCAACCGCGTTAGCGACTGTTATTACTTGATAGCCCGGTTCTAACGCTCGTTTAATCATTTGATGAATCACAGGGCTATCATCAAGCGCGAGAACAATCGGTGAGCTTGTCGTACCATTTGACATAGTTTACAAGTCGATGAGTCAATCATCGTTGGCGTTTACAAAAAGGCAGTCTTGCTGGAGGCAGGAGTTAGGAGTATCAATTAAAACTAAAGTTGCAGGGTTTAAAGCCCAGTTTAAACAAAGAATTATACCCAGACGTGCTGACGCGTTGTATAAAGCGTCCAAGATCGATCCCACTATGAGTAGGGGTGGGTTCCTCAAGCAAGAACTGCCTTGTCTACGACACGCTCTTGCGTTCGACCTCCTGCCTCCTGACCCTAGCATTCCCAAAGTCAGACTTGAACAATTGATATTTTGATAATTTTATACACACTTCAAGTACTTTTAACCAGAGGCTCAACCGGAATTTGAATCAAGAACTCGCTGCCTTTCCCCAGTTCTGAGGAGCATTTTAAAATGCCGCCATGTTTTTCAACCACAATTTGATAGCTGATAGACAGTCCCAGCCCGGTTCCCTTGCCGATGGGTTTGGTCGTGAAGAATGGATTGAACAGTTTTTGCAGGGTTGTTTCTGTCATCCCAGAACCGTTATCTCGAATCCGAATCACTACACTATCTGCGTGGGAGAATTGGGATAGATCGGAACTACCCGATTCTCTACTAATGAGTTCTGTTTGAATGGTAACGATCGGATTAGGCGTTTCATCTAAGGCATCGATCGCGTTACCCAAAAGATTCATAAATACTTGATTCAATTGCCCCGCATAACAATCAACAGGCGGTAAATTGTCGTATGCTTTAATCACCTGAATCTCAAACTTGGCACTAGTTAATTTCAACCGACTCTTCAAAATTAACAACGTGTTGTCAATCCCTTCATGGATATCCACAGGTTTCATCTCGGCTTCATCCAAGCGCGAGAAGTTGCGCAGAGATAGGACAATTTGCCGAATTCGTTCTCCACCCATTTGCATCGACGACAATAGATTAGGCAAATCTTGCATCAAGAAATCAAGATCGATGAACTCTATCTTTTCCTGAATAGCATCAGTTCCATTGGGATAGGTTGCCTGATAAAGATGCAATAGTTCCAGCAAATTCCGAACATAGTCGCTTGCATAAGCAATATTACCGTTAATAAAGTTGACCGGGTTGTTGATTTCGTGGGCAACTCCGGCCACCAATTGTCCCAGGCTCGACATCTTCTCTTGCTGTACCAGTTGCATTTGGGTTTGCTGTAACTGGCTCAGGGCGTTCCCCAGATAGGTGGCTTGAGTTTGAGCTGCCAAGGCGGTTGCTCGTGTTTGGGCAAGCAGTTCTGCTTGATCGAGAGCGATCGCTACTTGATCGGTAACAGCTTTGAGTAACCGGACTTCACTATCAGTCCATTGGCGCGAACCGCGACAGTGATGGCAAACAATAGCACCCAATTGACCAGAATGGGTTCTCAGTGGCAGCAACAGCACCGAGGTTACTGCCAGTTGATGCAGCAGGGCGCGATCCTCTGGAGTGAGTGCTTCTGAGGTAGTAGAAACATCCTCAATCCTTAGCATATTTAGATTTAAGATAGTTTCTGCCAGAACGGAGCCTGGCCCTAAGGAAAGTTCACCCAACGCCATCTGAATCTCTGGGTTCGTCGCTTCGTGAGTCACCATAAACTTGAACCGATCTTTGTTAGGCAGACACCACACAAAGTCACAGCGATCGACTTGCAACAGAGCATGAATCTCATTCACTGCCGTTTGTAAAATCGTGTCCAGATCCAGAGAATTACGAATTTGATTTGCCAGGTTAAACAGAATTGAATCTTGTTGACCAACCAATTCCTGGGTAATCAATTGCTGTTTTAGTTGTTTGATTTCCGGGATCGTTTGACGCAGTTTCGTGGTGTTGCGCTTTAGCTCCAATTGCGCTATTACTTGGTGGCTGAGTGTCTGCAATCCTTTCCGTTGTTTCTGATTCAGATCGCGCGGTTCAATGTCCATGACGCAGAGTGTACCCAAGACACAACCGCCAGTGATTACCAGGGGGACTCCGGCATAAAACCGGATATTAGGAGCATTTATAACGAAGGGATTGGTGGCAAAGCGGGGATCGGCCAGGGTATCTGGAATCACAAATATATCTGACTGGCGAATGGTGTAGTTACAAAACGCGAGGTCTCGGCGACTTTCTGTTAATGTGATTCCTATTTTAGATTTAACCAACTGGCGATCGGCTCCGATAAAACTCACCAGTGCCATTGGAGTTTCGCACAGATCGGCTGCCAGTGCTGTTAAGTCATCTAATGCCCGATTGGGTAGAGCATCCAAACCCTGAAATTGATACACTGCTTTGAGTCGTGTCAGTTCGTTGGTGCAGGGGAGCATGGAATCAAGTAATAATTCAGGGATTTTCATAGTTTTATTTTAATTGAGGTGCGATCGCTATCATTTAAGTCTTAATTGAGGTCATGGAGAATAGAAAAAAACGTAAAAATTCTATAGCTTTAAGCTTCAAAACATAACAATTCCAAGCTGGACAGAATTTCTTCTGTTAGCGATCGCGGCATAACCCGCAGTCATATCATGTCCGGTTGAAGACTTATTATTTAGAGGGCAGTTCTTGCTGGGGGAAAGAGACTTTTGGGATTTTTGCACAGATCCGGTAATCATAAGTGATTACCCGGACATGATATCAATAATGCCCCCGCTTTTTTGACATGATGATTTCGATTGTCTAAATTTCGGTTGAGCGGCGATTGCTTTTCTCTTGGACTGCGATGCCGAAGGCGGGCTACGCCTACGCCTTTCTCACTTGCAGTACTAGGGATTTCTTACACCTCTGCATTCACATCTGTAGCAAGTAGGAAAATTTTCTCTTGACACTCATCTACTTGAAGTAAGAGGTTACTTGCTGTACTTTGTGTCATGATTGGTACTTCTTAAGCGATTAGATTTTGGAGGCGATTGCTTTTGTCTTGGGAAGTAATCGCCCTTTCTACCTTTAGCAACTAAGCCGCTACTGTCGCTCTAACTCCCAACAACGCAATCACTTGTTCGGCACTCAAAGCCACACGATTAAGTCCGTACTGTCTTGGTCTTGCATACCAGCCTTGTTGATTGCACCCGATGAATGACTTCATCGGCTTGCTTTTTTGTGATATTGATCTTTGCTGCTACAGATCGGGTCTCAATACTTGTCGGGTTTTGGGGAAAAGGGGAAGCGGAAAGGAAAAACCTTTAACCTAAACCCAGTAACCTTTTCCCTAAATCCAATTCCGAGTTAAAAATCCACAAAGCGTGCAGTATTGGATCGGGTCTAGGTATAGGTAGTGCCACAAATACTAATGGCGCTGGCTTTGCAACTGCCACCTTACTTGGTAACGTTAATTTACCAAATGCTGTAAGTGGAGTCGTTGATTATGAAGGCTTTACGATTGTTAATGAATAACAGTCGTCAATAGCATACTCTTTCTTCAACTTTTGTAAAAAGTACTTTTAGAAGAGTTGAAGAACGGAGCTAAAGATAAAAAAGTTTTATTTGCCAAATTACCTGTACTTTTTGTAAAGATTAACTGGATTTTTATTTTGAAATTTATCAAAACAGAATACATACGTCAGTCGTCAAAATTCAGAATTAGGTGACGGAGTTTGTAGTAAGCACTCTAGTCCTTAAATAAGGGGTACCACCATTTAAAGTTCTATTTGATGAGCCATTAGAGCCTAAAGTTAACGTTTCTCTCAAAATTAATTTATTATTATCACTCGATAGACAAATATCTGTTCCTTCAATGACTTTTTTTAAAAATTTTGCCAATTTGTAACCATGCTGTTTTCTTTTTTGGTCAAAATTGGGAATATTATCTTTCAATATGTGGTAAATCTGATTCAGATCAATACCACCTTCTTGAAGCTGATTTAATTGCTCGATATTCTGCTTTAAATCTTGCAAAACTTTATTAGTTGCTATTAAAATATTATCATTTAATAAACTTTCGCTAGTTACTTCATTAGTTGAAATATCCTCTATTTTTACCTGGGGAGCAGGTATAGGTATAAAGCAATCGCAAACAGACTTGAGAATACGATTAATTTGTCCTTCGTAAGCACATCCAATTACAGTTTTTCCATACTCATGGAGCTTTTTAGCTAAAGCGGCAAATGCACCATCGCCTGATACAATAACGAAAACTTGCAACGTAGGACGACTCTGGGCTAATTCCATAACATCAATGGCTAGTTGCATATCTGCTGCATTCCGTTTATGGCTGTAATCAAAAATTTGAATTGCTTCGATGCCAAGTTCTTGAATTTCATTCTTGAGTAGCCTTAATCGAGAATCACTCCAGTCAGCATAAGCACATTGGATAGCAATTTTATTAACTAGGTTAGTATTTTCTAGGTTTGTTTGAATTTGTTTCAGAGAAAAATTTAGGTTAGGGTTGCTTCTACCCATTGTGAGATTTTCAATATCATAAAAAATAGCTGTATTGAACTGCCCAATATTAGGTGAAGCATGAACCTTGGAAGTAAACTGCTCTACACGAATCTGACGCTGCTTTAACTCTTTTAACTCAGCGATTAAAGACGTTATTTCTGGCGCTGACTCTGAACTATTCGTTTCCTGTTTTAACTCCGTAATTGTTGTTGTTAAGTCATTAACTTGTAATTTTGCTTGTTGTAATTCTTCTTGTAACTGCTCAGTTAATGTATTAATCTGACTTTGAGTTTGGACAGTCTGCTCTCGCAGTTCACCAATGGTTCTGGAGAGAATATACTGGCGTTGTTGATAAGCTGTTATTAAAGCTTGCTGAACGATATCCCATTCTTTGGGAAAAGCTTCACGGGTACACACTTGTAAAACGGTTTCATAACCTGCGATAGCAATTTCTAAATTACTAGCAATGTTCCCTTGTTCAAACTCTTGAATAATGGTACTCAGTTTGATAATAACTCTAGCTAAATTAATAGCAATGGCAGGTTCTTTAGCAAAGCGATCGCTTACCCATTTTCGCAGCTTTAAAGCTAAATTATCGTTGAGTTTACTTAAGTTATGTTGCAGAATTGGATATAGTTCCTGATTTTGATAAGTCGCTCTTAATAAATCAATTAGCAAGTCTTGCTCCTGGTTAGCAGCTTCATTTGGCATAGCTAAATCCGTGACAATACACATTTAAGTTTAGTATTCCCAAGTTTTCATGCTATTGAACAATCAAAGCGGCGTAATCCAATAAGTAATGCCTCTAATAGCTTGTTTTTTAAACCCAAACAAAGGTAAATTATCTTCAGATAAACCCACATAAGTCCAATGGGGAGTATCATTTTCTACAGTTTGAAACCAACCATTTTGATTAAGAGCTTTTCTCTGTTCTTTACTACCTACGCGTAAATCAATGGCTAATCCCCAGAGATGTTGTGAAGTTCCGGGAGGTGCAACTAAACCGAGAATTTTTGTTTCTTTACCTTGTTGAACTTTTGCTAAAACTCGATCGTTAGCATACTTGTGCCAAAATCTTAAATTCGTGTTGAAAGTGCGAGTGCAATCACCAGAGCCATAACCAGATTTTAGCGGAATTTGTTGTTGGACTCGCGCTTTATTTAAAGCATCAGCCGCCGATTTTTGTAAATAACAGTCGTTAGTGCCATCAACATGACCCATTGTTAAAGTAGCTTGAAACTCTTGGGTTTCTTGTTCATTAGCAAAAATATCTTTTGGCGGTAGTTTAATCCCAACATCGGGATTTACGAATACTGCACCATAGCTTCGCAGCAAAGTATATTCATAAGTACCGGGCTGGGGAATTGTGGCTAATTTTCTAGCGATCGCAGATAAAAAACGCTGTTTAGCATCTAATTTGGGATCGGGAATAAATGGTTCCGATCTTGTATTTTTATAGGTATCTATACAAGGTAATGAATTATTAATCAAGCATTCTTGTAATGGTTGAGCAGTTATAGCAACTTTGTGGTGGGTAATCTCATTGCTAGCTACTAATACAAAAATCATCAATATAACGATACTGATGAAACTTGTCTTTCTAATAAACCTATTAATATTTCTTTGATTTTTGAGGGTAAGTTTCATTCTCAATAATTACTTAGTGATTCAAGAATATAATTGATATTTTTTAGGCGGCATTGATTATTGATAACTTAAAATCACAGATAGTTTATCGGCATTGAACTATCGGATAATCCAAATTCGAGAAAATATCTAATATATACCAGTGATAAATTAATTGGTGCTGGGTTAACGCTTTGAACAATAACTGCGATCGCCAAACCGGAATGTTGTCACAAATTTTAAAAAATGATATTTTTTACTTTCTCTAAAGTTAAAAAATGAAATCCTGCCTTTAAGTGAGTACTAGTAAGTTTGATAACTTTTTTATTAGAAAGTTACATCCATGAAACCACTGGAACAGTTAAAATTGAAAAGAACTCTAAGCTTGCCGATCCTGTAAGTATGACCATGCACAATTCCGTTGAATTCCAAGACGCTTTTGATGTCATAGTCGTCGGTGCAGGTCACTCCGGTTGCGAAGCAGCTCTTGCCTCTGCACGCCTCGGTTGTCGTACCCTGCTATTGACGCTCAACTTGGATAAAATCGCTTGGCAACCTTGTAACCCAGCAGTAGGTGGTCCAGCTAAATCTCAGTTGACTCATGAGGTAGATGCACTCGGCGGAGAAATTGGTAAACTAGCAGACCGCACCTACTTGCAAAAACGTATCCTCAACTCTTCACGGGGGCCTGCTGTTTGGGCATTACGCGCCCAGACGGACAAGCGCGAATATGCAGCAGTGATGAAAAATGTTGTTGAGAATCAAGAAAACTTGACAATCCGCGAAAGTATGGCAACAGATTTGGTGCTGGGCGCTAATGATGAAGTCATTGGGGTTGAAACATATTTTGGTGTCGGGTTCCAATGTAAAGCAGTCATCTTGACAACCGGCACCTTCCTGGGAGGCAAAATTTGGGTTGGAAACAAATCAATGCCAGCCGGACGCGCTGGGGAATTTGCGGCTGAAGGATTGACACAAACCCTAAATCGCCTGGGATTTGAAACCGGCAGACTTAAAACTGGAACTCCAGCGCGGGTAGATAAGCGATCGGTAGATTACAGTAAAATGCTCATCCAGCCTGGAGATGAAGATGTGCGCTGGTTTAGCTTTGACCCGAATGTGTGGGTAGAACGAGAACAAATGCCTTGCTACATCACCCGCACAACCCCCGAAACCCATCGCCTGATTCAAGAAAATTTGCACCTGTCGCCAGTTTATGGCGGTTGGGTGGAAGCCAAAGGGCCGCGCTATTGTCCCAGTATCGAAGATAAGATTGTCCGCTTTGCCGACAAAGAAAGCCACCAAATCTTTATTGAACCAGAAGGAAGGGATATACCCGAACTTTATATTCAAGGGTTTTCTACAGGGTTGCCAGAAAATTTGCAACTGCAAATGTTGCGGACTCTCCCTGGTTTGGAAAAATGTGTGATGCTGCGTCCCGCCTATGCAGTGGAATATGACTATTTACCAGCAACTCAGTGTTACCCCACACTGATGACTAAAAAGATTGCCGGACTGTTTTGTGCTGGGCAGATTAACGGCACCACAGGTTATGAAGAAGCTGCTGCTCAAGGGCTGGTGGCAGGAATTAATGCCGCTCGATTTGTTCGCTCTCAAGAAATGGTTGTCTTTGCCCGCGAGCAAAGTTACATTGGGACGCTAGTTGATGACCTGTGTACAAAAGACCTACGGGAACCTTACCGGATGCTTACAAGTCGGTCAGAGTACCGATTGCTATTGCGTTCTGACAATGCCGACCAACGTCTGACACCCTTGGGAAGGGAGATTGGTTTAATTGACGATCGCCGCTGGGATATATTTACTCAAAAACAGGGTAATATCACCACAGAAAAACAAAGATTGCAAGCCATACGAGTTAAAGAACATGATGAAATTGGAATAGCGATCGCATCTGATACGCAACAAGCAATTAAAGGTTCGATTACCCTCAATGACTTGTTGCGGCGTCCAGGATTACATTACGTTGACCTCGACAGGTTCGGACTGGGAAACCCTAACCTCAACCGGGCCGAGAAAGAAGGCGCAGAAATTGACATCAAATATTCTGGTTATCTCGCTAGGCAACAAAATCAAATTGACCAAATTGCCCGCCAAGCTCACCGCCAGTTACCTAGAGATTTAGACTACACAACAATTGATACTCTTTCTAAAGAGGCACGGGAAAAGCTGACTCACATAAAACCACTTACCCTTGGTCAAGCTGCACGTATAGGTGGTGTAAACCCAGCGGATATTAACGCCTTATTATTATATCTAGAATTGCGTAGAACCAAGAGCCAGTCAGAGTTTCCAGCGTTAGCTTAACACAAGCTTGATAAAGACTGAGTATAGTAGTAGGGAGAGAGATTGGTATGATAGATGACATCAAGATTAGTAGTGGCATCATCAACAATCCCCAGATGAAAGTTGAGTTTAATACCAACACTCAATCAACTTATCTGAATCAGATGGGGGATTGGATGTTTCATTATTCAGGAGGCAGTGTTTCGACTACGCTCAACAACCAGGCAGGAGTAACCCAAGCACAACTGCATAGGATAGGCGCAAGATCGGAGGCAAAGCGGCTCCAAGCTTTGTATCTCGCTCAACACGTCTTAATACAATTCTGATTTTTAGACCGGGTAATTACCCAAAGCTGAAGTTTTTATTCATACTTATTTACTTCAGTAATAACTGCCCTCTACTTGCCTCCTCTGATAATCCTAATTTCCAGGCAGTCTCAATGAAACAAGTATCACCACCAAGTATGAAAGAGGAACTGGGGACTGGAAACTGGGAACTGGTATTTTTACTCAGCACTCAGCACTCAGCACTCAGCACTTTCAAGTCAGTAGGGGTGGCGTTTCCTCGTCCAAGCAACAACCCAGAACGTCTATGTTACAAGAAGCCAGCACCCGTCTCATAGTACCAGAACCATCAGAAGACTTAATCACCAACGAGCCTTGGTCGATAGAAAACTATGCTGATGGCCTAATGGATGAACTCTTTGCCGATATCGACTACATTCTGGATGCTAGTGGTAATCTGCCTTCTCAAACTGTTAGGCACAGTAGTCAGAACAGATCGAGCCACTTTGTTGCTGGAGTTTCCGCCCAAGCTCAACGCCAATCGCCTCCAGAATATGTGCCTCTGCAAACAGTTATGATACCACAGATTACTTGGAATCAAGGAGTACAGTCAGTTGCTCAAGATCGGCACAAGCAATTGAGTACCGTTGTATTTGACACCTCTACTGTTAAACCAGTTAGTAGAAAGCGTCAAAAAACTAGTTCGGTTTTGGGCAAGCTGCTGATTATCGGAACAACTTTAGGCGTGGCGATCGCTAGCACGATTTACTTGGTGCAGTCTGGAGTCGTATATCTTTTAAATAATAAATTGCCTGAGTCGGCGCTTCTATTGCCGCAATCGCAGTCACGGTTGCCCGTAAAAACAGAAATTGAGGCAGAGTTAGTTGACTATATGCTCCAATCGCTGGCTGTTATAGATAAGCAAGGAGCAAAAAGCAATCAAAAATCTTTCAGTCCAGGATTTTCCAGTCAGGCAAATACTAACCAAATAGCCCTTGGTCGCGAGCAAGCAACTGGTAATCTACCAGCACTTCCACTTCTAGCTAATAATACACCACCAGCCCCCAATCGTTCTGGAAGCGTTGTTGAGCGTATCTATGTCCCCGTTTATCAAGCGCCGTCACCAATGCGCTATGCCCTTCCAGCCATTCCGGGGACTCCCACACTTTTACCACAAGTTGCCAGTGCGTTACGGGTATCTCAACCTAATGTTGTGAAAACTGCCCTGAATACAGTGCGACAAGCTGCCAAGCCTGTAACTGTCAATATGTTAGCTGCGGCTGTACGAGCCGAACTCAAGCCGGTGGCAGCCAAAACTGCACCCATTACCGTGCGCCAAACACCCAAACCTCTGCCTGCATTACCAGTAGTTCCATTGCGTGCTGCACTCGCACCAGAGTCAGAACCAACTATTACTCAAGAACAAGTATATCCGGCAACTGCGATCGCAGTTGCTCCGAGTAATACCTTAGAGGGATTGCTAGAGTTGGGCAACAAATCTGCCGCTTTGTTTAAAATTGATGGCGTGACTCGCCGCATCAATATGGGTGAAAGTATCGGCTCAAGCGGTTGGACACTAGTAGATGTCAGTAATGGCGAAGCAGTCGTCCGACGTAATGGCGAAGTGCGATCGATTTATGCAGGACAGAAACTATAAATTTTTTAACTCACTATCTGGTTGAGGAGAGTTTAAAGATTAAACTCATCGATCGCCATTAACAATACTGTTACCAGAAATAATTGATTGAAATAACTCGATTGCGTCAAATAGTTCTCTATTTCTGTCGGCACTGTTAAGATTGCCTAGCCTAGCTCATGCGATCGCGCCTTAATAGTTTTAATATTATTAGCCTTATTGATAGCAAGATCGCTTTTACCTTCAGCAGACTCTAGTAACTATTGAGCAAGGATACTTTTTTGAGAATTTGCCGATTGATTTCGGTAATTTTGATACTTTCAATGCCAACTTGTGTAAATACTGTTGCTAAATCTTTATTCAAATAAGTTTCGACTAAATCATATAGTAATGACATAGTTCTGTCCTTTTAAAAAGTATTTGCATAACCCTTCTCCCAATACTGCTTTTTCTCAAAACGGACATCTAAAATTGGGTAACTCCCTGGCTTAATATCAAATTTCATTGGATTTATCTCCTTTTGTAGCTTGATAGTTACGCATTCACTACACTGTTATTAACCCAAATTTTTAGGCGTAGTCTGTTGTAGGCATCGGTCTGCTGATGATAAAAAGTAAATATTTACTGTAAATAACTGGAAATTTTGTCTAATTATCTCATAAATCAGTGAAATATTACAACGTTTAATCAATATAAGCAGAAAATCAGGTTTGTGGTGAAGAATTGGAAGACAATATTGAATTTCCCTATCTAAAGATGGTTCACAGAAATAAATTTCAATGTTACAACTATAATTTATGTTTATTATAGTTCCATTACGGTGACTATATGGAAACCTACATCTTGCTTAAACAAGATATATTGAGCTAAAAAAGTTAGTTTGCTAATTGATGTAATTCTGAAACCTTAACAACATGAAACAACCTAACTATTTTCAAAATAATTCTAAAAACTCTTTAAAAGAAAAGTATCATCTTTACAAAGGCGAAAAACTGAACTGGCTTCAAGTAACTATTCGGCTTGAAAGGTCAATTATCTCTATCATTCTTCCTTGGGTAATTTTTTGTACTATATATGGTACTTTCATCTCATTTTTAGCTCATTTAGGATTACCAATAGCATTTTCAGATTCCAGTAATATTCTTACCAATGCTGTTTTAAGCTTTAATATTGGCTTTACATTACTATTAGTCTTTCGGACGAATACAGCCCATGATAGATTTTGGGAAGGTCGTCAACTATGGGGAGCTTTAGTTAATACATCGCGTAACTTAACTCGGGGAATTGCGATAATAGTTAAAGAGAAGACACCACAGGATAAATTAGAAAAAGAAGCAATGCTTCGGTTAGTAGCTGCTTTTGCAGTTGCAATGAAGTTACATCTAAGATCGGTGCCTTTAGATACTCAGTTGGCATCATTAATGTCTGAAAAACAATATTTACACCTCCAACATAGCGATCATCCTCCACTACAAATTGCTTATTGGATAGGAGATTACTTGCAGTACCAGCATGACCGGAATTGTCTAAATGTCTATCAATTAACGACTCTACATAATTGTGTAGATGATTTAGTCGATATTTTAGGTGGTTGCGAACGCATTTTAAAAACGCCGCTGCCTTTGATATATACTATTAAACTCAGACAACTGTTATTAATTTTTTGTCTTATATTGCCTTTGGAAATTGTAAGCTTTTTAAATTGGTGGACTGGTATAGTAATGGCTTTTGTAAGTTTTACATTATTAAGTATTGAACAAATTGGCTCAGAAATCGAAGAACCTTTTGGGTTCGATCCTAATGACTTGCCTTTAAATACTATTTGCAATACAATCTCCAACAATGTTGAAGAATTAATTAGGCTTACTTCTAACAATGTTCGTTCTTATTAAATCTGTAAATAAATTTGATCGAGCAACTTTTGATGATAACGGAGAGATTTTTCCTTTATTAAAGATAGAAAATACTTGGCTGAAAAATGCGATCGCTTAATAAATAATTCGCCAAGCTTTTACCGTCCCTTTACCAATTTCGCTATCAACAGTTTGACCTCCTTCCAAAACTAGTCTGATATCTAAGTTCTCATCTGGAGCATTTTTCAAAGCAGCAGCTAATTCTTTATTGACAGCAAATGTGCCGGTTGAACCGTCTAATTGAAAAATTTTTTCTCTAACCTTAAGCAAAAATTTATCGACTTTTTTAGTCGTGACAAATCTAAGATAGTCAGGTCTGGGATACACACGATCGGCGGTGTAAAAAGAAGACATTGCTTGACCCGAATTTACTGTTACGAGTACTCGAATGCTCGAAGGAGTCCACAAACTAATAACTTGCTTTGAACCTTCACGGTACAAATAGCCACCTAAAGAATTGCGGTCGAAAACCCCAAGAAACTCCCCTTCAAAAGGGTCAACAATTCTTACGGCTTTCGACCAAGGCACATCCATATCGGGGGACAGTCCCCCCCAGCCGATTTGACCATTGGCAAATCGCTTGATGCTTGAGCAAGAATAGCTATTTGTTGAACAGTGAAAGCAGCACAATGTTGAGGGGAAATTACAGCCAAGCTAGCCCCAAAAAGAAGAACTGGAATCGTTTGCGGTAACTTCATCATAAGTCAGGGGTGTAATCTTTAAATGGTTCTTACTGCAAAACAGTTTGCCTCACTTCAACTGGTTCACCCGTCAAACTAAAAGGTCGGACTTCGGTAATTTTTACCTTCACCAACTGCCCTTTGAGTTCTTTGATGTTACCGCTAAAAAAGGTCAAACGATTACCGCCAGTGCGTCCCATTACCTGGGTTGAATCTTTAGGATTTTGGTCTTCTACTAAAACTTCTTCAATGCGTCCAAAGTAACGTTGCGATCGCTCTGCTACTTTCAAGTTTCCCAGATGATTGAGTCGTTGCAGGCGATCGCTTTTAATTTCTTCACTCAGTTGATTGTCCCACAAAGCGGCTGGTGTCCCCGGACGCGGCGAATATGCTGCTGTATTCAACATATCAAAGCCTATATCTTCTACCAGTTTCAGGGTATTTTCAAACTGTGCTTCGGTTTCCCCAGGAAAACCGACAATTACATCGGCACTAATCGAGGCATCTGGCATATACCGCCGAATGGTATCGATAATCCGGCGATATTTCTCATGGGTATAACCCCGCGACATCGCCTTTAAAAGTTCGTTATCCCCAGATTGAAAGGGAATGTGGAAGTGTTCGCACACCTTGGGTAACTCAGCACAAGCCTGAATTAATCTTTCAGTAAAATAACGGGGATGGCTAGTAGCAAATCTTAGCCTTTCAATTCCCGGTACATCATGCACGTAATAAAGCAAATCTGTAAAGTTGTGCAGATGCCTACCTTCTGGTGTGACTCCAGGTAAATCTCTGCCGTAAGCATCAATATTTTGACCGAGTAGAGTAATTTCTTTGTAACCTTGCCGTCCTAATTCTGACATTTCCGCCCGGATAGCTAACGGCGTGCGAGATTGTTCGACACCGCGCACATTGGGAACCACGCAATAGGTGCAGCGTTCGTTACAGCCGTAAATCACATTCACCCAAGCGGTCACTGTACTATCTCGTCGCGGCTGAGTGATATCTTCAATAATGTGAACTGCTTCGGTTGCGACAACTTGGTTGCCTTCAAATACTGACTCCAATAAGTCTTTCAGACGGTTGGCGTGTTGTGGCCCCATTACCAAATCTAATTCTGGCACTCGCCGCAACAGCGCTTCTCCTTCTTGCTGGGCAACACAACCAGCAACGATAAGAGTTAAATCAGGCTGCTCATGTTTACGCTTTGCTTGTCTGCCAAGATAGGAATATACCTTTTGTTCAGCATTATCCCGAATGGTGCAGGTATTGTAGAGAATCACATCTGCATGATTCGGATCTTCACACCACTCAAAGCCCATGTCTTCCAAAACGCCAGCCATGCGCTCTGAGTCAGCTTTATTCATCTGACAACCGAAAGTAGTAATGTGATATTGGCGTTTAGAAGTGGTCATGGGCAATTCTGCTGAATCAGCGTAATGTATGTCAGGTTTATTTCTATTCTATAACGCTCTTAACCGGCTTCAGGAGTGCTGAGTAACTCTTGAAAGAAACGGGCAGGTTGAAATAATTTCAATATACAAATCTAAAAAATTGACAAACTACAAGCATTAGCGGCGATCAAATTTGCCCTCTTTCTCCAGAATCTTGATGTCATCGTTGCCAAAGAAATCTCTTGCTGATAATTAGGGTATGCGAACCGAGAAAAGTAGACTGTCAAGATTGATTTGGGGGAGGGTTTGTAGAAATGCAACCACAAACCATTCCCATAATTTAATTGACGGTTACTTAATAGTAGTATTTAGTTGTCAAAAATGCTTTTTTTGGGTTTGTATGACTTACGTTTGATGTGAATTAGAAACGCTGCTGATTCCGTAGGGGTTTCTCGGTTTTGGGATTACCTATGAAATTACAAGGGTTTCAAAGCTTAATTTACATTAAACGTAACTTAGATACATGATTAATCGCGTTTGTGCAAGCCATCAAGATTTTTTTCACAATCAAGCTTAACTTAGGCGATCGCTAATTTGTCTCCAGGGGCAACAATGCCATTAGCTGTGAGACTGTTAGCTTGCTGATAAGCGATAACAGCCTTTTTAGTAGCTGGGCCAAAAATACCATCTGGCGCTCCTGGATCGAATTCTGGGTGAGTTGAGTCTTGGGCAACTTTTTTTAAAGCCTGCTGCAACTTCTTGACTTTCGGACCGATGCGACCTTCCTGAAGTGAAACAGCAGGAACGGTTAAAGCCTGGAGACGATCCAAAGCACCATTGAATCTATTCCGATCTAGATCACCTGCTATCCCAGGAAAACCTGTCTGGGTCGCCTTTGTATTGGTGGAAAGTTTGAAATTCCCACCCACCTGGAATAGTAGGAGTGTTTGTATCAAAATGTGCAATCCATAGGTCATAGTCAGCAAAACGTGAGGTTTTGATCTTATCGTCCCAAAAGCTAGGCCCAGTATAGATGATCGGTTTATAACCTGTAGCAACTTCCACCGCAGTTAAGACGTTGGTAATTTTGTTAAGCTTTTCTGTGGAACTCAAGTCATCCCAATGATCGTTCTGTCCATGATTGTAATAGTCTTGTTCAATATCTACGACTGGGGGGAGATCGCCTGGTTCTATCTCTAGGGCTTGAGCAAACATTTTTACCTGCGGGTCAACCTCCTCGGAAGGACGAAAGAAGAGATATGCCCCACGAATAATACCAGCTTTCTTTATGGCAGGCCAGTAAGAAGCAAACCGAGTATCTTGCTTATAGGTTCCGTAGTTCACTTTGGCATAAGCAAAGTGAATACCCTGACTTTTCACTTTTTCCCAATCGATATTCTCGCTGTAATCAGAAACGTCAATACCTTCAACTGACATATGTTGTCTGTCCTTGTATGTAAAAATACTTGGCTAGCTACAATGTCATATCGGCTGTTTTCGCAAATCTTCTATGCAGCAAGTAAAATCTTTACAAGTCGCAAATATCTGGATGGTGTTATAACTTAGCGGTGATGAAATTCAACTTCTGTTTCCAGAATCCTAATATCATAGTTGCCAAAGAAATCGTGACCTAGTAAGCCGATGCTTGCTTTTGGTGCGATCGCTACTTGAAGATTATTGGCTGTAACTCCACCTACTGCAATAGATTTTACCTTACTGGTTGAAAATTTTACTTCACTACCATCAGCAATTTGGGCTTGCATTGTACCTGTAGCCTGTAGTTGCAGTGTATTCGCCATATCTTGAGTGATAATGGTTCCACTAGCACCTGTATCTACAATCATTTCAAAGGTTTTTTTGTCGTTGAAGGTGACATCAATCACAGGAGTTCCACCAAAACGGCGTTTAATTGAGACTCGAAAAACTTTATTGTCTGAAGGTGTGGCTATGATATTGCCACAAATTCTTCCCAATCCAACGGTTTTACCAGAAGAAGTTATCATGTAACACGCTCCTGGATCGTCTGCTGTTGCCCGATGAGAGAATGCTAAAAATATCAGCGTCGGCATTAGTGCAATTGCAGCTAGATTAACGGTTGTAATCCAACGCCTCCAAGCATTCTTCATGTTATACTGCGCTCCAATTTTTGTGATTACTCTTAATAGCTAAACTCATCATGGCGCCTGTAAAACATGGTGTTAAATAACAAGTTTTTCAGATAAAGATTCAAATTATATCGGTTTAAATAGACATTTATAACAACTTTTTTAGTTTTAAATTAATTAATTTTTTATATATGTATAGGAATCCGGTTTGATTTCTGAAAAAAATCCGTACACTTATAATCCTCTTCTTCACTATTGCCTATTGCCTGTTCCCTGCCTCTACGAGTAATTTCAAAAATAAAATACTAGTTCTATATATCAAAAATATGAAATTGCATCTTACTCAATACATCTTACATATAATTACTGATTGGTAAATTAAAGATTAGGTAAAGACATGATAAAAATATTTAGAGCAGATTAAATCTGACATACTAAGAAGTTGGATAAGATAAATTTGTTAACTTACTCAAAGGTTGCTACTGCATTTACAGCAGTTGCAATCGCATTTTTAACAGCAATATCTTTTTGTTCTAAGATGATATTTTCACTATCAGTACGCGAAGCAACTACACCGCAAACAGCAGCAGCCGCAAAATTATACACACCTGCCATTTTAAATAGCGTGCCGCATTCCATCTCATAATTCAAGATATTCAAGCGCTGATATTCTTCTGTAATGCCATGCAGCGATCGCATTAAATTTGGATTAGCTGAATCAGTGCGTTCTTGTCCTTCGTAAAAAGTATCAACTGATGCCGTAATTCCGATGTAATGTTCAACCTTTAATTCTCGTGCGGCTTTAACTAAAGCGACTGTCAGAAACGGATCGGCTGCGGCTGGATATTCCACAGGTGCAATGTCATTCGCTGCACCTTGGCGACATAATGCTGCACTGCTAATAACAACACTACCGACTGGTATATAAGGTTGGATCGATCCGCAAGTTCCAATGCGAATAATTTGCCGGATTCCTACTTGGATTAACTCATTCACCACAATACTTAATGAAGGTGCGCCCATACCACTAGTAGCTGATAAGATGCTGCGACCATTAGGTAAGTATCCCATGTAACTACTGAGTCCGCGATTTTCTGACAATAGACGGACATCTTGGAAATAAGTTTGGGCAATTAGATGCGATCGCTCTGGATCGCCAGATAATAAAGCAATGCTAGGAGGCGATGAACCTAAATCGTCTTGTCCAAAGCCAATGTGATAAAAGCGTTGATTTGGCATTAAATTTTAGATTTTGGATTATCTTATCTACGAACCGTTTTTACCTCTCCATGTCAGATGCCATTGGTCATATAAATAAAACGGTGGAATAATCTTTTGGCGAATTTCTGCCATTTCTTCGGAGCGGTCAATACTTTGCATCAGATAACCATTCTCAAAGATAAGTTCATGAACTTCCTCATATTTATAAGCAGATTGAAAGCCAAGATGAACATATAGGTTATTAATAAAATTATTACCTGCTAATAAGCTTCCTGTAAATTCCACCAGATGATTGAGATCGTCATAAATAGCACTAGGATGGCCTACATGTGTATGTCGAAGAGAAGGGAAGACACCTATAAAATCTCTACCTCTACCTCTACCGTGTTTTATCATAAGTTTTTCTTTGAGGCTGAGAGAGATAATTAATTCTTTTAAGTAAAGGGTCTCTTCTATTACCTTATAAGTACAACAATAGCCTCGCCAACAAGCTGTTGTACCACATTGAGGAGAAAAACCGTGTTGCGTTGGCTCAAATAATCCCACGCCATCAACACCTGCAATACAGAATATTTGACTTTTATAAATTAATTGATCGCTAATTTGACCAGTCATTTTTTTCTTATAAATTTAAAGGAAGCCACTTGCTCCATGTGGGGATACTGTAAGTGGAGCAGTTGGCGTAAATTAAGAGGGAATGTGCGAAGCACACCAAGTTTCAGATTTTAAATGCGTAAGTCCTGCTTTACCTAAAATCTCCTCCTTCCCATATCTGAAGTTGTCTTTCAGCCGCAACTATGCAATTGAGATACTTGGGTGGATAGAGGAAATGATCGTAAGCTAATGCCATTTGTCTAGCAGCTTCAGTATATGGCACTCGTCCTATTCCTGTACCCAATCCAGGACAGGCAATGGTGTTAATTTTTTGGCTAGCGTGTTGGTTATGCTGGCGAACTGTCAGCAACATTGCCCACATTGCAATATAAGGAATATCTGTCCCAGCAATAATCATGGGAACTCGCATCGTAGGTGTATGAGCCAAAAAAGGATGCTTGTGATGACCTGTTTCCACAATCATTGATGTTCCCACAGGCTGTTCGCCCAAATAATCCTCAAGAATGCGCTGCTGGACTCTTGCCATTAAGGGAGGGCCGAAAAAACGGATAATTGCCGCATCTATTCCACCATCCATCATGCCGAAAGAGTTAGCAGGGCTGACCATACAATCAAAATCTGGCAACCACTCGAAATAGTCATTCACTATTTCTACATTGGGTAAGTAATTAAAATTCTGTTGAAAGGCTGCACACAACAAAGAGTCAGGAGCTACCAATATCAATTTCAAGCTTTTATTTCCTCCGCTTGAATACCTATTTTAAACGTCAGCTAGGGCAACAATCAACGGTTTTTGTGTATTATCAGCCTTGTCTTTTAAATATACTACATATATAATACAAAATATAGCACCACATAACTGGTGGCTGTTTGTCGCTTGAACAAAAGGAAATTTTATGATTCCCCGAACACGCATCCGAAATATTGGTATCTCTGCCCACATCGACTCTGGTAAAACTACGCTGTCAGAGCGAATTCTCTTCTACACGGGCAGAATCCACGCTATTGAGGAAGTGCGGGGAGGCGGTAAGGGTGCAACGATGGATTTTATGCCAGAAGAAAAGCTGCATGGTATAACCATCACTTCTGCTGCTACAACCTGCCAGTGGCACGATACTCAAATTAACCTGATTGATACACCTGGACACGTAGATTTCACAATAGAAGTGGAACGCGCCCTGCGGGTGTTGGATGGGGCGGTGATGGTGCTGTGTGCTGTGGCGGGTGTACAGTCCCAGTCCATTACGGTGGATCGGCAAATGAAGCGCTACCGTGTGCCGCGTTTGGCGTTCATCAACAAAATGGATCGGACGGGGGCAGATCCATTCCGTGTAGTACAGGGAATACGCGATCGCTTGCAACTAAATGCAATGTTGCTCCAGTATCCTATCGGCAGTGAAGACCAATTCCAGGGAGCGATTGACCTGGTAGAAATGACTGCTGACTACTTTGAGGGTGAAAACGGCGAAAACCATATCAAAAAGTCAATTCCCGAAGCTCTTAAAGATGAGGCACAACAGGCACGGGAGAAACTACTAGATGCTTTGTCGTTGTTCTCAGAACCAATGACAGAGATGTTACTGGCGGGTGAGGAGATTCCCAAAGCATTAATTTGGGAAACCATTCGACAAGCAACCTTGAGTCTAGAATTCACACCTGTACTGCTGGGTTCGGCATTCAAAAATAAAGGAGTGCAAAACTTATTGGATGCAGTTGTACTCTATCTACCATCTCCCATAGATAGAGAAGTGGTCAAAACCGCAAATTCGGTGAGTGTCTACCCTAACCCTGATGCTTCCTTGGTGGCATTGGCATTTAAACTCACCGTTGAATCCTTTGGGCAGTTGACCCTATACGCGGATTTACTCTGGGACGCTCAAACCAGGCGATACCGTCTACAATTCGCGGACTGAACAACGAGTGCAAATCGGTCGCTTGGTGAGAATGCACGCCAATAAGCGAGAAGAGGTAAAAGTTGCGGTAGCAGGGGATATTGTGGCTCTGTTGGGTGTGGATTGTGCTTCTGGTGATACATTCTGTTCTAAGGAACCACTGGTATCTCTAGAGAAGATGTTTGTACCGGAACCAGTGATTACGCTGGCGATTACGCCCAAGAAACAGGAAGATAGCGATCGCCTTTCCAAGGCACTCAATCGCTTTCAAAGGGAAGATCCCACTTTCCGCTTAAGTATAGATCCTGAATCAGGCGCAACTCTGATTTCTGGGATGGGCGAACTCCACTTAGAAATCTATCTCGAACGCATTCAACGGGAATATAATGCCGAGGTTTACGTTGGTAATCCTGCCGTGGCGTACCGAGAAACCATTAGGCAACAAGCTACTTTTGACTACCGATTCAAGAAACAGTCAGGCGGCCCTGGTCAGTACGCCCATATTACTGGGTGGATTGAACCCACAGATCAGCCGTTTGTCTTCGAGAATCGGGTGGTTGGGGGTGCGATTCCTAAAGAATATATCCCTGCGTGCGAGAAAGGTTTCCGTGAGGCGATGCAATCAGGACAGCTGGAAGGCTATCCGGTAACTGGGGTGAAAGTCGTTTTGGATGGTGGTTCTTATCACCCAATTGACTCTTCAGAACTGGCTTTTCGGTCAGCTTCCCATCAAGCAATTGAAGGTGCGATCGCCAAAGCCAAACCCTACATCCTCGAACCCATTATGCTTGTAGAGGTGGAAACACCCAACGAGTTTATGGGAAGGGTTCAAGGTGACTTATCCTCGCGTCGCGGTTTGTTGTTGGGTTCTGAGACAATGCAGGGATACACGGTGATTCGGGCAGAAGTAGCGCTGGCGCGAATGTTTGGGTATTCTACAGAATTGCGATCGCTTACTTCTGGGATGGCTACTTTTTCAATGGAGTTTGCCTGCTATCGTCAGTCTTGAAGCCACATTAGCAATTAGTATCTCCAGCTTATCCGTATCAAAAGTTTTAGATCCCTCAAAATCTCCCTTAAAAAGGGAGATTTTGATTTTGGTTCCCCTCTTTTTAAGGCTAGGGGGGATCTAAAAGTGCCTAAAGTCACAGCTAAATACTTGTTCATTCAACCTCTAAGAGGGTGTTTGAAAAGTTGTGAAGAGACTTAAATTTATGCCAATAGAGAGATGTTTTTTTAATACTAAATACTTATTTATTAAGTCTCCTTGCAATCAAAGCGATTTTTGCAATTGTATAGAAATTTTTACTTCGCTAAGTCGTCAGTAGTTTATCATAATCTAAATAAGTATATCTAAGGGAA
Source organism: Nostoc sp. DSM 114160 (assembly GCF_053470305.1). NCBI lineage: Bacteria > Bacillati > Cyanobacteriota > Cyanophyceae > Nostocales > Nostocaceae > Nostoc > Nostoc sp. DSM 114160. The sequence continues at coordinate 2,285,130 of NZ_JBPFGO010000001.1, forward strand.
GAAATAATCTTAGTGTATGTTTTTAGTAATTAATTTTTATCATAATACTGTTAGCCTTATGATTTACAATTTATAACAATTTTGTCCAGATTAATTAGAAAATAATATCTGTGAGACAAAATTGATTTTTATATCAAAAAATCTATGGCGATCGCCTTAATTTTGTCATCATAAATAATTAAAATGGTAAAACCAGAAATAGTCGATCGTATAACAAAAGAAAGAATAATACCAAGAATTGAATGGATTGATTGTTGGAAAGGTCTTGCCATAATTACAGTTGTTGTAGGACATATAGTCAACCCAGTATCGAAATATATTTACTGGTTCCATATGCCGCTTTTTTTCTTTATCAGTGGATATCTTTATAGAGAAAAAACTGACTACTCTGCTTTTTTTAAGAAAAAAACATTTCATCTTTTAGTACCCTATTTTTCATTTCTTTTTTTATTTACTTTGCTTCAGTATTTACCATTGATAATGGACAGCTTGCAGCAAAAAAAATTATTGGCGATAGATAAACTTATAATACCTATATTGATAATAATTTGGAAACAATTGTATGGTGGAGCGAATCTGGTGCTTTGGTTTGGTGTATTTTGGTTTGTAACTTGTTTATTTTTTACGCAGCAGTTATATAACCTGCTCTATATAAAGTTTGGCTCTAATAATTGGCTGATGATAAAAATCATTCTTGGCTGTTATTGTTTAGCAATGATTAATTATTACTTCTTTAAAAATATTATTTTTCCTTGGAATATTAATGTAGTGGCAATGGCACTTCCATTTTACTGGTTAGGACACATAGCAGCTAAATCATTATTAATTAATTGGAGGACATTGATATTAGGAATAATAATATTTTTGGCTGCCTTTTTACTAGATACTGGGTCTATACTGTATTTTAATTTTAATATGAAAAATACCACTTATGGTGTATTAATTTTTAATGTAGTCATAGCTTTGTCTGGTATTATTATTACACAGCAATTGGCGGTATTACTTCATAATAAATCTTATATAGGAAATGCCCTACGTGAACTTGGTAGTGCTTCTATGCTCATTATGTATTTGCATCAGCCAATACAAATAACTATGAAAAATTACCCAATATTGGCATCTGAAGGAATTAGAGTGATAGGTGCATTATTGATTTCATATATTATCTACAAAATTATCATCAATTATTCAATTATGCGTCAGTTGTTCTTGGGTGATTTTTCAACTTATGCAGTAGTGGAAACTCTGAAAAACTCAAAAGTATAAGTTTGCATCTAATATTTTTCAGTTAAGGATTAAAGTGTGATAGCAGGCTCGTTGTTAGCTCGACTTTATCCATTTTTTTTCGCAACGCGATCGCTCTTAGTAAAATGTGCCATCCTATTTACAAATGATAATAACCAAGCAGCACAAGCCGTTTATCAACAAATTGGCTTTTTGCCTACTGACGAGAAGTATGGCTTAGTGCTATTTGAAGAGACTCAGGCTTGAGAAATATTGGGGTAAACGTTGGAGGCGCAACACTTACACCCTACTATCTATTTATATTTTCCTTCTTCTGGATTTGCTAGAATTTATTTTGTAGTAAATTGTGTAATTGATAGTAATACTTGACTATGAGCAAGTATCGTTTTAAACAGTCATTCTCTGACGATCTCAGCATAAGTGATAAACTTTTTGACTTAATGGAAGTCACATTTCCCGGAATCAGCAGTTTAGCAGAATGTGCCAGAAAACTTGGTGCATCCTGGGAAACAGCTTCAACTCCCTTTATTCGCTTTCATGATGATATCGCTATTACCCATGTGGGAGTGTTAGAAATTCCCATGCAAATTATGGGACAAAGGCTGACTGTCGGAGGAATTCATGGAGTAGCTACCCGTCTAAAATTTCGCAGGAGAGGGTATTACCGTGAAGTGATGGAGGAAGTGCTAGGGTATTGCGATCGCGATCGCCTTTACGAAACCCTGATACTGACGACACCACAACCAGAGTTTTACTTACCTTTTGGCTTTCGTGTTGTCGAAGAACACATCTTTAAAGTTAAGTGTAACTCCACAGGTGGCACTGATAGCTTCAGAATACTGGATTTTGCAAATATTAAAGATTACACATTGCTACACAGACTTTTGGAAACACGCATTCCTGTCTCTAATATAGTTGGCGTAGTCAACGAAAAACCTGTGTTCTGTGTCAATGAAGGAAGTCGTCCCTTATATTATGCAGAAGATTTAGATTTAATCGCCTGTATGGAAATAGAAGATAACCGACTTCATCTTTTCGATTTAGTGACAACGCAGATATGCTCTTTGAAGAATATTCTTAGTAAGATACCTCAATCCATTGAAGAAGTAGTGATTTACTTTAGTCCAGAACTTCTGGATGTCAAAGATGTGCAAGCATTCACCCATACATTTGATGAAACTGTGCTGATGGTTCGTGGTAAATTTGCAGCAGAAGGCGAGAAATTTATGCTACCCCGTTCTGCAAGGTGTTGAGTTACTTAAAAACAATTAAATCATAATAGAACTGAGAGTTTCATCATCAGGATTGCTTTATGATGTATCAAACCGACCCGCCGCGAGCGATCGCCTAAAGATGTATTGCCAACCATGTACGATCTTCCTAGCGAAGATCCAGAGGAGCCTGGTTTGCCCGATCGGTTTCATTTATTGCAACCTCGTCTGTTAGACGAAACCTTTCGTCCACCAAATTATCCAAGCACGGTTGATTGCACAATTGCGTAGACACGAAGTGGCTTGTCGCTAGACATCGCTAGGCGTTGAACCCGATTTAGATTAGCTTTTTGCCTGCCTCATAACCCTGCAAACCACTCATAGCCACGATCTTCCCAATAGCCTTTAGTAGGTAATAAATTGCTGACGAATGTAATTTGAGTTACCCACTTGCTTTGCTTGTAGCCCAGTTTAATTGGGGATGCTAGGCGCATAGGCGCACCATTATCAACTGATAAGGGTTGTCCATTCTTTTGATAAGCCATGAGAGTTTGGGGATGTACAACAGAAGCAAGATCCCAGCTTTCATAGTAGCCATCAGCAGATTTGAAGTAGACATAACGGACGTTTGATTTCGGCTGTACCAGCGCTACTAAATCTCGTAATCGCACACCTCCCCATTGAACGATCGCAGCCCAGCCTTCAACACAAACATGGCGAATTACCATTGAAGTCAAGGGTAGTTTTTGAATATCTGCCATGCTCAATTGCATCGCATTATTCACCTCACCATCAATTATTAAGCGAAACTGCGCCGGATCGATTTGCGGGGTAAAATCAAAAGTATTAACCAGCAATTTATCTGCTTCTATAGCACTGACAGGAAATTCAGGTATAGGTTTTTGAGTTAGCAGAAGTGCTTCAAGACTTTGGTTTAGTGGCTCAGAGATTTGCCGCAAATTATCTGAGAACAAATCTGTTCCACAGCCACCAAGAAGAAAGCCTACCCCTGAAAGTCCAGATACTTGCAGTAACCGACGACGGGATAGGGTACGTTTGGGAAGAATCAGACTCATAAAACCTCTACAGAAACATAGATTTCACTAAACGGACGCTTCCTACCTTCAGGGCAAGTAAGGAATGAGCAATTGTAAACAGTGTGACAGTAGGAACTTCAAGGGTTAAAGCAAAGGTAAAAGTTAATATTTCGCATTTATCTGCCTTGCGATCGCCAACCTAAAGATTGTAAGTTAGTTACACACATAAAAATCTTTACGCATTTATTTGCTACTGGTATCATTTTTTACTTTATTATCTAGACTACGGATATTTAATTTATCTTAAGCGCTTTTTTAAAAATATAAAAAACCTTAATTAGCTACAACTTTCAAATATGTCAAATAACAAAGACTTTTCATCCGAAAAAAGCTCTTCCGTTAAAAATGTCTTGATTATAGGTGCAGCCGGGTATATTGGCGGAGCGCTGTGCCAAAAGTTTTCTCAGACACAAGATTTTGCCGTATTGGCACTTGTGCGTCCGAATACTGATATTGAGGGTATAAAGCCTTTTTGCAAGGAAATAATCCGCTCTCAAGAGGTAGAAATTTCCAGCAATGATGTTGCACAAGCAATTCGCAAGCATGATATTACAACAGTAATTAATGTAGCGTGGCACATGCCTCCAGAATCAACCCAAGAAGCTCAATTCGCTTTAGACCGTATAGCATTAGAAGCCGCTTTATACGGTACTAGTGCAGTTTCGCCAGATATTCATGTAATTACAACCAGTGGGAATTTCTCTTTGATTACCGCCAATGGAGGACGAATAACAGAAATACCTCCGCCAAAAGATTATACACGGCCCGAATATTTAGTATGTTTTGACTTACTATCGGGTGTAAATGTGTTGAAAGATGTGCTAGTAGAAGAATATATCAGTAATGGAGGTAACGCCTCGATTGTCTATCCTTCATCAGTGTATGGTTCAGCACCAACTCGTGGCAGTTTCTGGGATTTTGCCATTCAGCAGTTCATTACAGGGAAACCACACCAAGGCTATCAACCATTTCCACCAGATTTTATGACGGCGTGGATTCATGTTGAAGATTTAGCATACTGCTACATTGCAGTAGCGCGATTTGGCTCCAAAGGAGGACACTACCTTGCTGCGCCTGAAAATTTTAGTATTAGCCAAGTGTCAAAAATGTTTGCCCAGGCTGCTCAGGTAGAATTTATTCCCCCAGTCTTTGAAAACAAAGACAAAGTTATATTTGATGATTCTCATACTAGAGAAGTACTTCAACTTCAATGGAAGTATAAAGTGGCTGATGAGATGAAAGGTTGGGTAGAGAGAATAAAAGAGTTAGGAACTTATTTTTTAGAGTAAATCAGGGGTAAAGAACTAGTAAATCGTTCGATCGGCTTGATTAAAGCTGTCCGTCAACGTCACCGACGAATGGCTGCTTGCTCTATTGACATCTTGATACCTTAACTAAGTGTCTGGGGAATTAAAACTGATTTAGATGGTGATGCTTGCCAATAACCGAACTATATTTTCTAACTCGTCTTGATGTTGTTCTTGCAAGTTTTGTAGGTGCTGATAAATCAAGGTTTTCTGAGTACCGCCTTCATGGGTATCTGGATTCATAAGTGTCCTATTGTGGTATGCGCTATTTTCATTATCGGAGGTTTTAAGACTTTATCAATAAGTATGTAATTACGAATTACGTAGCCAATACTTGTCGGTGAAAGGGAAAAGGGGAAGGGGAAAAGGGAAAGAAAAAACCTTTAACCCAACCCCAGTAACCTTTTCCCCAAACCAAATTCTGAGTTCAAAATGCACAAAGCGAGTAGTATTGATTACGTAGCTTGCTTCTCATGCCTTGATGAGTATTACGAATTACGAATTATATTGCAATCCTTCAGCACTGCTACCAATTTTTCAATATGTGCTGCTTCATGAGTTGCCATTAAAGATATTCTGATTCGACTTGTGGGTACTGTGGGAGGGCGAATTGCTAAGGCAAAAATGCCAGCATCTCTTAGCTGTTTTCCAGCTTTGAGTGCATCTGTTGCACTGGGCAATTGAAAACATAATATAGGTGATTCAGAAGGCAGCAATTTCAGGTTAGGTAACTGTTGCAGTAAATTTTTTAAGTGATGTATATTTTGCAACAATTTGGCACGGCGTTGCGGTTCTTGTTGCACTATTTTGATTGCTGCTAAGGCTGCGGCTGTATCAGCAGGTGAAAGCCCAGTGGTATAAATCCAACTGGGTGCGCGGTTCCGTAAGAAATCAATTAGGGCGTTACTTCCTGCTACATACCCGCCTAAACTACCTAAAGCTTTACTCAAAGTGCCAACTTGAATTAACGGCTTTCCCGTACATCCAAAATGTTCGACACACCCAGCGCCAGTTTTTCCTAGTACCCCAGTAGCATGAGCTTCATCCACTAGCAGCATACAGCTAAATTCATCAGCGATCGCCAACAGTGCAGGCAACGGACACAAATCGCCATCCATGCTGAAAACGCTATCAGTAAGAATCAAACAGCGTCGGTAATTTTGCCGCTGTTGACTCAACTGAGTTTTTAATACTGCCAGATCGCAGTGTGGGTATTCCACCACTGCTGCACCGCTAAGAATCGCCCCATTTTTCAGACTGGAATGATTGTACTGGTCAGAAAATATTAGATCGCGTTTGCCCACAAGGGCGGTAATTGCACCCAAATTTGCTAAATACCCGGAACTAAATACCAAGGCATCTTCTGTTTGTTTGGTAGATGCGATCGCCGACTCTAACTCCCTGTGTAACTCCCGATGCCCACTGAGTAATCTCGAACCAGTACTACCTGTCCCAAATTCAGCGATCGCAGCAGTCGCCGCCGCCATCAACCGCTCATCTCCAGCCAATCCCAAATAGTCATTACTGGCAAAATTAATTACCTCTTGCCCAGCTAAAACCACCGTTGCACCCGAACGACCACCGATCGGTTGTACCGAACGATACCAGTCCGCCCGATGAATTGTTGCTAAGGACTGTTCTAGCCAGGCATAAGGGTCGGTCATTGGGGGACAGGGGGCAGGGGGCAGGGGGCAGGGGGAGAATAACTAATGACAAATAACTAATGACTAATGACTAAGGACAAATACTTCGGCTTCGCTCAGTACAAGTGACTAAGGACTTAATGACTAAGGACTAATGACAAATGACAAATGACAATTAAACTTGTTCGCTACTGAGATGAGCGATCGCTTGTTTAATCCAGTCTTCGACATAGGCATCTTTGGGTAGTCCGATGTCTTCGCTGACCACGTGGAGGGCGTGACTGACCTCATGGGCAGTATATCCCAAGGCGAAGAGGGTCATTTGCACTTCTTCGAGAATTCCTGGGGCTGGCCCGCCTGTGGCGACGAAGAACCCGGCTGATTTGCGCCACTCGACTAATTTGCTTTTCAGTTCCAAACAGATGCGTTCGGCGATTTTTTTACCAACACCGGGAGCCTGAATTAAGATTTGTGTATTGCCAGCGATAATTGCTTGGACTAAATCTGGTAGTTCCAGAGTGTCCAAGAGGGCGATCGCTAAGGCCGCACCAATACCTGTGACAGTCAGCAAGTGGCGAAATAAATCGCGTTCGGCTGGGGAAGCAAAGCCATAAAGAAAGGGCACTTCTTCACGAATTTGCAAATGAGTAAAAATTTGCGTTACTCCTCCCGACTCTGGTAACTGGTTTGCTAGGCGTTGGGGAACTTGCAAATCATACCCCAAGCCATTCACTTCCAGAGTCAGAATCACGCGATTCGCGCCAATTGTTTGGATACCAGCGACTATACCTTTTAAATAACTAATCATTACAAGAGACCAAAATAATTTAAGCCTTCGATAATTCCACCTGCACAAAAACTTCTTGCCAGGTAGTGATAGTCTGCGGGATGCTCATTGTGCCATTGGAGTAACTCTTTTCGGGCATTCCCCACAATGATTCCCCGTTCGTTGCCTACAGCAAATAAAGCAATATCATTACCCGAATCACCACAGACAACTGTTTGTTCTACTGCAAATTTCCACTTCTGGCGCAAAAACTGCATTGCTTGACCTTTATCGCTGGTCAGGGGTACAATGTCAAGGTCTATTCCGCTACTGTAGATTAACTTTACATTTAATTTAGATTTTTGTAACTCAGCTTCAAGTTGTGGTAGAACATTCGCAGATACTTCTTGTTCTAAAAAACAACTCACTTTGAAGGGACGCTGTTCGGAATCTGGTTGCCGAACTAACTCCGGATATTTTTTCGTAATAGATAATACAGTTTCCCGTTCCCATCCTGGAGAGAGGATTTCTGACCAATCTGAGTCGGGAGTATCAGTACCATCAAGGTAAATTTCTGTACCCACAGATAGGACGAGGGCATCGGGTTGCAAAAGATTTTTTTGAGCTTGGAGTTCTTTGTAAAGTACAGGCGATCGCCCAGTAGAATAAACGATTTTCGTACCGTATTCTTGGCGATGTTGACTCAGCAGTTGATTTAGTTCTGGTAAAGCGCTGTCATCGCCTACAGTCCGATACACGAGGGTGTCATCTAAATCGGTTACAAAAAGAAATGGTTTCATGATTAAGACCTCTTGCAAAATTTCGTTATTCTACCGCGTGAAGGGACTTTTGCAAGAGATTTCTTTGTTGAAAAGAAAATATCGTATCAGACACTAAATTCAAAGATTAATGCTTAACTGAACTGTATTCTATGTAAAGCTCAGGATATGTATAACAACACTACATCACCACACTTAGCTGCTTCTTGAAAGAACTCTACCACGTAGATATAGTAATCGGTTATGTACTCTAGTGCTTCCTTCCCTTCTTGCCATACATATGGATAAACATCTGCTGTCAAAAGTGCTGAAGGATCGAAGCGGGCTTCCAGATCGGTCTTGGAAATCTTGCTTAATTCTTTCGCTACTTCTTGTACTTCTTGAGGTGAGAGGAAGCGGGCTGGGCCAAAATCAAAATCTGGGTTTTCTGGATCGCCTAGTGGAGTACCGCCCATGACAACATTTGTTAAAGGCGGATCGTTTGGGAGTGCCGATCCAGTAAGTAAAAAATGAAGACCATGCCATGTCTTGTCAATATTGAGATAGCGCCCATCTGATTCAGATATCTCGTCCGCCTCGTCACCAGGAAATAAAAAAGTAACAATAGACTCTGGATTATTTTGTAATTCAGTAAGTCGATTGGGTGAGATACGTCTATAGTGTCCTATCATTCCCATATTAATTATTACAAGATTAAGCTAATGTTTTTGATCTCCTAAAATATAGCCTTTTGATTTCCGATTTATCTCGTTCCCATGCTCTGCATAGGAATGGCTTATTAGAGGCTCCACCTCCAGTCAAGATATTGAGTCTCAAGCTTTAAACCGATTTTTTCAGTAACAAATAGATTCATAAGTTCATTACAATGATTGCTGCAAATGCTTAAACCTTTCTTATACATGGAAGAGCATTTGTTGCAAAGTATTAAGCCTTTGCAACAATTAATTATATATTTGCTGGAAATACTTAAACCTTTCTTATACATGGAAGAGCATGTGTTGCAAAGGCTTAATACTTTGCAACAATTAATTATATATTTGCTGGAAATACTTAAACCTTTCTTATACATGGAAGAACATTAGTTGCAAACGCTCGAATTTTGGCAACTAATGTTTAAATTTGAGCGATGTCTACAAAGACGTAGCACCGAAAAACAATGTATAGAAGTAGCATTGCTACGACCCTTAGAATATATTTCTGTGGAAATGGTTTTCCGCAGTTTATATTTTTTCAATCGCGGAAAATAATTTTGCGTGATTTTAAAACCCTTAAGACTTACGCAAAAACTCTCTGAGCAGGACTTTGTTGAGTTAAGCAAAGCGCAACCCAACCTACAATTTTTCTTAACTGAACTGTATTGGAATATAATCCTTTCAAAGCTAGGTGAGCAAATTCTTTGGTTGCGTTAATGTTAAGACTGGCGGTATATGTGCTTTTGCTGCCCACTCTGCCATGTTAGTGAGATCGTTACATTAATGCTTAAACACAATATTATCGTCGTTGGAACATCAGCAGGTGGGGTTGAGGCGCTGACTTATCTAGTCAAACATTTGCCGCCCGATCTCAATGCTGCTGTAATTATAGTCCTTCATGTATCAAGTTACAGCAAGAGTTTTCTACCAGAAATATTAAGTCGTGCTGGCAAGTTACCAGTGTCTCACGCTCAGAACGGCGAAGCTATTGTTCCTGGTTCGATTTATGTTGCTTTGCCTGACTACCATTTACTGGTAGAAAAAGGATATTTGCGTTTGACGCGGGGTGCAAAAGAAAACCGTTGTCGTCCTGCTATCGATCCATTATTTCGCAGTGCAGCGCGAACTTATGGGCAGCAAGTGATTGCTGTGCTGTTAACAGGTCTACTTGACGACGGCACGGCAGGACTAATGGCTGTAAAAATGCGGCGTGGTGTAGCAATTGTCCAAAATCCTGACGATGCTTTGTATCCTGATATGCCACGTAATGCGATCGAGAACGTAGAGGATATTGACCATATTCTGCCACTTTCAGATATTCCTTCTACTTTAGTAGCTCTAGTTAATACGCCAATGGAAGTACAACCGGAAAACTCCATACCTAGCGAGATGGAGTTTGAATCTAAAATAGTACAATTGGATTTGGAAGCAGTAGAAAACGAAAGCGATCGACCTGGTAAACCATCAAACTTTGCCTGTCCTGACTGCGGCGGTATTCTCTGGGAACTCGAAGAGGGAAATTTGTTGCGCTTCCGTTGCCGCACGGGTCATGCTTATTCAGCAGAAACTTTGCTGGCTACGCAGTCTGAGAAGGTAGAGGATGCACTATGGATCGCTTTGAGGGCATTGGAAGAGAAAGCTTCTTTATCACATCGTATGGCTTCAAGGATGGAGGTTCGCAATCAAACCTTGGCGGCACGATTCAAAGAGGAGGAACACTCTGCCAAGGAGTCCTCCGCCATTATTCGAGAAGTACTTTTGAAGGTCAATCCAAACACAGATGTTGATTGAAGGTTAAACCGAATCATTTTCAGGAATGGGATGGTTTAGTTTACCGCGTGCAAGTGCCACCACAGCTTCAACTAACTCTTCTGGATCGAGGGGCTTGGTAACGTGCAGTTGGTAGCCATTGCCGATCGCTAGTTGGGAATCCTCAACTCTAGCATAAGCAGTCAAAGCGATCGCGGGAATCTTTCCCCCTTTTTCGGGAGTTAAAGCGCGAATCTGTTGAATCAGGGAATAACCATCGACTTCCGGCATCCCAATATCACTGACTAAGACATCGGGTTGAAAGGATTCTAGGTTTGCTAAAACTTCTGCCCCAGAAGCAACAGTCAGAACTTGCGCGCCGTATTCAGCAAGCAATACTGTTAATAGCTGACGGGCATCGGGGTCATCATCAACTGTGAGGACTCGAATCCCGGTGAGTTCGAGTGCTGGTTGTGGCAACTCATCTGTCTGCTTGATTTCCGGTTCCACATTCAGCAGTGGCAACTGGACTGTAAAGGTGGCTCCCAAGCCCTCACCTGGACTATCAGCCGTGATGGTGCCACCGTGCGCCTCAACCAACTGCCGGACGATCGCTAACCCCAATCCCAACCCGCCATACTTGCGAGTAATTGAGACATCTTCTTGACGGAATGATTCAAAAATATACGGGAGAAAATCTGGGTTAATGCCTTTACCTGTGTCACTGACAATAATCTTTACCCAATCGTCAACTCGCTCTAATCTGGTTTCTACCCGTCCGCCTTTGGGAGTAAACTTGATCGCGTTGGAAAGTAAATTCCAAACGATCTGTTGAAGGCGGTTGGAATCTCCAGAGACTTGCCCAACATTCGGCAGTACTGAATGCAACACGATTGATTTGGAAAGGGCTGCTGTATTTACTGTGTCGAGCGCAGATTCAATCACAAATGCCAAATTCACCGGAGCCGCTTCGATGCTGAGTTTGCCCCGCAGAATTTTGGCTACATCGAGCAAGTCATCAATCAGTTGAGTTTGTAGTTTGGCGTTGCGTTCGATGGTAGCTAAAGCTTCAGCCGTTTTCTTTTCACTAAATTTGCGAGTTTGCAGCAGTCTTGTCCAGCCGAGAATTGGATTGAGAGGCGATCGCAATTCATGGGAGAGAATAGCCAGAAACTCATCTTTGATCCGATTGGCGCGTTCGGCTTCGGCTCTGGCTGCTTGTTCTAGTTGAAATAGGCGATCGCGTTCGATTTCAGCTTGTTTGCGATCGGTGATATCCTGGACGTTGCCTACCATCCGGATTGCATTGCCCGCAGTATCATAGAAAACCTGACCTCTAGCCGCTAACCAGCGAATGCCATCAGGATGTATAATCCGGAAATCATCTTCATAATGGTCTTGTTGTTGCTGAATGGTGCGAGTCACCGTTTCATCAGCTGAGGCGCAATCGTCTGGGTGCAAAAGGCTTAACCACAGTTCATAGGTGATTTCCTTTGTGCTTGGGTCAAGCCCAAACAGATTGATATATTCTTCAGATACATGAGCTCTGTTGCGGGTAATGTCCCAGTCCCATAATCCCGATTGTGTAGCTTTGTACGCCAATTTCAACCGGGCTTCGCTCTCCTGCAAGAGGAGTTCTATCTTTTTGCGATCGGTAATGTCTCGTGAAATCAACAAGATTCGTTCCAGTTGCCCAGAGCCATCCAAGATCGGGCTAACGACCACTTCCCACCATTTTGGAGTGCCTTTTGCAGTTGGGCAGTATCCGCGAAAAATGCTGACTTCGCCTGTTTTAGTGGCAGCAAGTGCCGACTCTACCTGTTGCCGATAACTGCCTTCCCAGAAACAGAGCCATTGAGTATTGAGATAGGAATTTAAGTCATCAATTTCCATCAAACACAGTCCACCTGTATTCATGTACAGCAGCCGCCCGTCGAGGCTTAATACCTTGATGCAATCAGAACTGCTGTCTAAAATGCGGTTTTTAAATTCTTCACTCTGGCGCAGGGCTTCTTCGGTTTGTTGGCGAGTGGTGATATCTCGCCAAGTGGCAACAAATCCATCTCCACATTTAGCCACGCGGATATCAAAGGCTCTAACTAAGCGTTGTTTTCCGTACACATCCTCATAAACTAAGCTGTCTTTGATGAGCGGCTGTCCTGTTTCTACTACCTGGCAGTATTCATTAAACAATCCACTTTCATGATGCCCTGGTAGTAATTCACACAATCCCCGTCCAATCTGCTGCTCATAAGTCATTTGATTGTTGAAACAAGCCGCACTATTGACATATTCAGTCACAAAATCGACAATCTGTCCCTGCTCATTCCGTACAGCACGGTATACTCCAAAGCAGTCCAGCATATTTTCAACTGAGGTGCGGAAGCGTTCTTCACTGTCTCGCAGGGCTTGCTCTACCTGTTTGCGATCGCTGATGTCTTCGGCAATCCCAGCAAACCGATAAATCTCTCCTGTTTCATCTCGCAGGGGAAAGCAGCGATCGTGAACCCAGCGAATATTACCATTGGGTAAAATAATCCGATATTCCTCATCAAATTTACCTGCGACAGCTTTTTCATGAAACGCTCTGTCTGTAGATTCTCGATCCTCTGGATGGATGCGATCGATCCATGCTTGTTGTTCTTGATACAATTCTTGCGGGTTCAATCCCCACAGTCGTTTATATGCAGGACTAACATAGCTGACTCGATTTTCCGACACTTCTTTGATCCAGAACACCGCATCAATATTTTCTGCAAGCTGCCGAAAACGTTCCTCACTCTCGCGCAGAATTTCGGCTGACTGTTTGCGTTCGGTGATATCTAGATCGATACCAGCCATCTGAATTGGTTGCCCCTGTTGGTCGTAAAATACCTTACCCTGGCTTAGTGCCCAGCGAATTGTACCGTTGGGATATACTACCCGAAATTCAATGTCATAGTCTTCTCCGGTGGCGATCGCAAGCTCGACGGCTGTCAGCATCCGATCGCGATCTTGAGGATGGACTCGCGCGGTAAACATCTCGAATGAACCGTCAAATTCTCCTGGCTCCAGTCCAAATAAGCCTTCCAGGTTATCCGACCAGGAAATTTTTCCGGTTTGGATGTTCCAGTTCCACGTTCCCATCCGAGAAGCTGACAGTGCCAATCGCAGCCATTCTTCGCTCTCCCGTAGTTCTGCTTCTACTCGTCTGCGATCGGTCAGTTCATTCTGCGCCTGCTGATAGAGTTCCGCCTGCCGAATTGCAATGCCAACTTGAATCGCCAGTTCTTTGAGCAAGTCGATCTCTAAGGGTTGCCACCTTCGAGGAACTGCACAGTTATGAGCAATTAGCAACCCCCAAAAGTGGTCATCGTAAATAATCGGCACGACCAGATTAGCTTTCACTTGAAACTGAGCCAACAATTCAACGTGGCAGGCATCAATACTGCTATCCTGAATATCAAATATTGCCGTTACGTAACCCTGACGATAGCGTTGGATATAATTCTCGACAATGGCGGTATCGTAGCTTATTCCTGGTCGATTCCATGCAAGGTAGTTCTCGGCGAGGCAGGGATCGTACATAGTAGAGTCAAGCAGCGATCGCCACTTTTCCCCAACCGATTCTGCTACTACTGTCCCATTCCCATCAGGTTTTAACTGAAAAACCAAGACGCGATCGGTGTGCAGAAATTCTCGCACTTCGGTTACAGTTGTCTGAAGAATTTCATCCAGATTTAGCGATTGGTGAATTTTTTGGGTAATAAGTGAGACTACGCGCTCTCGTTCAATACGCTGTTGTAGTTGGGTGCGTAGCTGCACTGTTTCAATTGCCCCATTTACTGCTATTTGCAGCCCTTCTGGGGTAATTTGCTCTTTGACAAGATAATCTTGTGCGCCCGCTTTAATTGCCTTAACTGCGATCGCCTCATTACCTTGCCCAGTGACGACAATCACGGGTAGGCAAGGCTGTTGGGTCGAGGGTTGCAATTGTGCCAGAAATTCCAGTCCGTCTAGGTCGGGCAATCGATAATCAAGCAACACTACATCGGGCTGATGTTGCTGCCAAAGTTCTAACCCTTGTTGTCCCAGCGTTGCTTCTAGGATAGTGTACGAATATTCGCGATCGCGCAGTAAATACCGCCGATAGAGTTCTCGATCTTCTGGGGAATCATCGACAATTAAGAGAGCGCGCTGTTGCTGAGACATTGTGAATTAATTGATCGAGTAGATGTTAACCCACATTCTGTAGGTTGGCATAGAAAATTGACATTTTTAAAGAAATGCTAAAACCCTGATTATCCCAGGATTTTAGCATATTTGATAAATTTATTGGTTCGCTCTTTACATCTGCTTTGCGTTAACTTATTCGCTCGCTCTAATGTATAATTTAATTCTTAACTTACTTATAAAATTTATATCATTTTTGCCAGAGAATCATCTATAAATATTGATTCAATAATACAAATTTTCTATGAAGATCGTAATAGCAATCCTCAATCATTTGGCAGAAATAAAATCGCTGTAAAGCTGATAATTAGGGGATTTGAATCTTCTAATATTCTTGTGTTTAAATTCGGTTATAAACTGAATGCGATCGCCATTATTACAATTGCAAATATACTCAATAAGTAATATATATAGCAATCCGGTTTGATTCTTAAATTTACTTGCTTGGGCAGGGAATAGGAAAGAAGGGATACCGTACTGAGTCTTGTTCAAAAATCAAATATGATTCCTATATATAAGATATAATCCACATTCTGCAAGTGCGATCGCAAAATGCTGTATTTTTGAATGCAACCTTTATGGGACAGTAGTTTTACTTTTTAACTTCATCGATAATCTGTAATGTGGAAAAAATATTTGCTAAAAAGCTAGGGTTTTTGCCGGATACAGAAAACCGAGTTCTTAATCGTGGATAAAGTCAAGCTAAAATGCTATGGGAATACTCCTGGTCGCGCAGTAAATACCGTAGATAGAGTTCTCAATCTTCTGGCAATCATCAACAATTAAAACAATGCACGATCTCTGACTCATGACTAATCCTTGGGATAATCAGGCAGTGTCGTCACTTCAAACCAATATTCCACAAGCATCTGAATATCTCGTTTCAGTTGAGCAAAATTGATTGGTTTAACGATATAGCTGTTGACACCATATTGATAGCATACTTCAATATCTTTGGGATTGTTAGAAGTAGTAAACACCACCACCGGAATCATTTTCAAGTTGTCATCCTGTTTAATCCGGCGTAAGACTTCTCGTCCATCGGTTCCGGGTAGGTTCAAGTCAAGCACAATCAAACCGGGACGGAGGGCACTTTTGCGCTCCACATAGCTACCAGTGCGATAAAGAAACGCCAAGGCTTCTTCTCCATTCACACACCTCTGAATAGCGATCGCAATGGTAGAACACCCTAGAAATCTTTGCAGTGCCTCAAAGTCTTCATTGCTATCTTCGACAATTAAAAGTAGTGGCTTTTCCAGGATCGGGGAGGCTGAAATTTGAGTCATGTATTTGCCTCCGCCGACAGGGTAAAGTAAAACATACTACCTTCAGTAGGTGTAGATTCCACCCAAATTCTACCACCATGACGTTCCACAATTTTGCGGGCAATGGTTAACCCTACGCCAGTCCCCCCGCCAAAGTCATCCCGTCCATGTAAGCGGCGGAAGATTTGAAAGATTTTGTCGAGATGTTCTTGGGGGATGCCAATACCGTTATCACGAACGTAGAAAGTTACAGAATTAGAAGCAACTTTGCTTTCGCCATCGCCTTCAATAAAACCTATTTCGACCCATTTCTCAGGTTTATCATTGTACTTAATCGCGTTGCTAATCAGGTTGCTAAACAGTTCATTGATCTGAGCGCGATCGCCTTGAACGCTCTTAAGGGGTTGAGGAATGCGAAACTCAACTTCGCTCTGCGGTCGGGAAATGGTCAAAATGGTGATTACCTGGGGCACTAACTCATTCAGATTCACTGATTGCCTGATCAGTTCGGCGCGTCCCAACCGCGAGAAATGGAGGAGAGAATTAATCAGGTCTTCCATTCGCTGCGTCAGCCGCACCAAGGTTTGCAGTTTAGCAATTCCATCATTATCTAGTACATCTGCATAGTCTTCCATTAAGAAGTTAGCGTAGTTGTGAATGCCCCGCAGCGGTTCTTTGAGGTCATGGGAGGCAACGTAGGCAAAAGAATCAAGTTCTTCGTTACTCCGTTGTAATTCAAAATTCATCGATGCCAGTTTGTCTGCCTGCCGTAACACAACGCCCACAATCAGGCTTCGCAGTTCAGTAACCACCTCAATTTCACAGGGTTTCCAGGGTAGGGCAGCTCCTTGCACCGTTTCTTGCCATAATTCAAAGGATTTGCGAGGAGACATTCTTAAACTGCCATCTGAGAAAACTTCCACAGGCTTGTTGGGGTTGCCGCCCCAATTCACCGTTTGAATCACCTCTGGACGAAACCAGAGAATATAATTGTGATGAACTTTGGAAATTTCCAGAGCTAACACGCTACTAGCGATCGCTTTAAAGAAGGAGGCAGCAGGGTAATTTTTCGTAAGCGATCGCGTCTCAAACAAGTTATGATGCAGTTGAGGTTTAATCCAATCAAGTAAGGCGCGAACCTCTGACTGTGATGGCGTTTTACCCACTTGAATATACTGGTCGCCATTACATATCACCGCTCCTGTGGCGCTGACCAGATTGAGTAATTGAGATTTCATTTGCACCATCCCATCCAGGAAATACTCAGCCTGAGACAAGCCTTCGACAAATTGAGTTTGTAATAACTTTAATTGACTTTTGTAATCAATATCTTCACTTGCTTCTTTATTTGCCAGTTCCACAGACATC
Source organism: Nostoc sp. DSM 114160 (assembly GCF_053470305.1). Classification (NCBI taxonomy): domain Bacteria; kingdom Bacillati; phylum Cyanobacteriota; class Cyanophyceae; order Nostocales; family Nostocaceae; genus Nostoc; species Nostoc sp. DSM 114160. The sequence goes on from NZ_JBPFGO010000001.1 coordinate 2,302,464, forward strand.
ACTTGTCCAATGAATTCGCAGATGGTGCGGATATTGTAAGAAATATATTTGGGTGACGAATGGTGACAGGCAATCAATCCCCAAAGTTTTTGCTCGTGCATCAGAGAAATAGACATAGAGGCAGTCACGCCCATATTTTGCAGGTACTCTAGATGAATTGGAGAAACACTCCGCAACATAGATAAACTCAAATCGAGCGGTTGATTTGTCAAAGGATTGTTCGCTGGAATTAAGGTGACAGGCTGGTAGCTAGCATCTGGAATTAGCCGCAGCCAGTTCAAGGTGTATAGGTGTCGGGCTTGCTTGGGAATGTCAGAGGGCGGATAGTGTAAATCCAAATAGGGCGTTTCCTGATTGGTATCTTCAGCGATGACCCTGCCTGCTCCTTCGCGATCGAATCGATAGACCATAACGCGATCGAAGCCAGTGATTCGCCGAACTTCTGTCACCACAATCTGGCACATTTCCAGCAATGTTGGTGCTTTCTGAATGCGGGTAATGGTTCCTCTTACCTGTTGATAAAAGTCAAAAAAACCTGTTTTTTCCTTCGCTTTTTTCGACTCCAATTCCAGAATAATAATAGTATTTAAACGATGGACAATGCCATCAAAATGAATTGATTTATTTTGATGTTTGATGATTATATTTAGGGGATTAACGCTCTCAAAATCCTCTGACAGACATTGTTGAATTAGTTTAATTTGTTTGACATTGAGTAAATCTGATAGCGACTTGCCCAGCAATTCATTAGGTTGACGACCAATAACTTGCTGAGTATTACTGCTCACCTGAACGATTTCCAGCGTGGGATCTTGCAAAACCAATAAAACCCCGTGAGGCTGGATCAAACTGGGAATGTGGATCGGTTCGCGATCGCAGTTTGTCAAATCAATGATCTCATCAGTCATTCTCTGTTTATGCAACTCCTAATTAGAACTCTGGTTTCAAGGAGGCAAAAACTCTTTATATCTCAATACGCTTGAGTTAAGGGCTACTGGCAACAATTTTGGGTTTTCGAGACGCGATAAATCGCCGTCTCTAAAAGACGCGATAAATCGCCGTTTCTAAAAGACGCGATAAATCGCCGTCTCTACAAGTGTTTTGTTGCTCATTCTGAACTGTTTTGCGTTATATTTGAGATTTTGAGTCCTGTATTTTGTACCTCACTTAAAAGCGAACTCCTATATTCACACTACTAGCCTAGACTCAAACTAGAGTCTCCGGCATCTACTCTTGGCTTAATGTTTCAATCAACAAATCTACCTGCTGTTGTCGCTGCTGCAAAAAACCTTCGCACTGACGCAAATACTCTACAGCAGTTGCAAATTGGTCAAACACAGCTTCCAATTCCAATTCACCCGCCTCAATGCGAGTAATAATTCCCTCGATTTCAGCAACCTTCGCCTCATAATTCCAACCTTCCTCAGAACTAGAAGCACCTTTACGTTTAACCATTAATCTCTCTGCGTCCTCTGCGTCTGTGCGGTTCGTTCACTTCCATAACCTTCACTTTAACCCCACCTTGCCCCAATTGAATGATTAACTCTTGCCCCACAGCCAACTCTGCTGCCGAACGAGCGATCGCCCCATCTTCCCTTCTCACCACCGCATAACCACGCTGTAACACCGCTTTCGGGTCAAGACTAGCCAACTTTTGCCGCAATAACTCTAAATGCTGAGTTGCTTGCTGCGATCGCCCCGTGGTAATTTGTACCAAATGCTGACGCTTCCAAGCAAGCTTTTCCACTTCCTGCTGCACTTGCCGATCTAACCGCAAACGTCGCAAACGGTTCCGTAATACTTGCAGTTTATTTTCAGCATTTTCCCTAAAGTCATGCACCGCCTCATGTAAAGCGACAATTCGCTGCCGATGCTCAGTATACAACTCTGAAAGTGCTGGTACAACCATTTCTGCTGCCGCAGTTGGTGTATGCACGCAGACATCTGCGACTAAATCTGCTAAAGATTCATCTCGTTGATGGCCGATCCCAGTAATTACCGGAATAGAACAATTAGCAAGCGATCGCACTACTCGTTCATCATTAAAACAAGCCAACTCCTCAACCGCGCCACCACCACGCGATAAAATTAGCACTTCGGCGCGTCCATTTCTTTCCACCCGCTCAATTGCTTTGACGATAGATTCTGGAGCTTGGTCGCCTTGTACGGTCGCGGGAGAAAATAAAACATGTAAACCTGGATACCTTTGCTTCAGGGTTTTTTGAATATCGCCCCAAGCAGCAGCCGTTGGGGAAGTGACAACAGCGATCGTTTGGGGATGAGTGGGGAGCGATCGCTTTCTTTGCGCGTCGAATAACCCTTCAGCCAGCAAGCGATTTTTGAGTTGTTGATAGCGCAGCGCCTGTAAACCAACACCAGCAGGTAGAGTTTGCCAAACTGATAACTGATACTCTCCCCGTTGCGGATAGACGCGAATGCTGCCCAAAATGATTATCTGTTCGCCAGGAACAGGCATTTGGGAGAGTTTTGGCAATTGGCTATTCCATACTACACACTTAATGCCGGCGGTGCGATCGGGATCTTGCAGCGTGAAAAACAACCCACTGCGATGGTTGTTAGCACTGGAAACTTCGCCAGTTACCCAAACTTGCCGCAATTGTTCATCTTGCTCTAACAGCAAACGGATATAGTCAGTTAATCCAGAAACCGAAAGCGCAGTATCGAGAATCAGAGAGTCGGGAAGGTCGAGAGTCATCAAAGATGCCTGAAAGCATTTGTGCTGGAGCGATTCTAGCATTTTTAATGAAACCCGAAGTTTAACCGAGTAAACGCTTCAATCTTTTGTAGACATCATCAGAAAAATGGGCTTGAAACCCCGTGCTTCACGTAATGCTTTCAAGTAATGATTTTGAAGTAATGAGTGGATGAAAAATGGGTATTTACTCATTACTTATTACTTCAGAATCACCGCGCCTCCCTTGTCTGTGAGGATGTCAACATCATTGCGCTTACCGACTAAAATGTAAATCTTGCTCAAGAAAACATGTATGACAGACTCTGCTTCTAACAAAAGTTCTGAATTAGTCTCTGTAGCTGAAACTGCCAAGTTACTTGGTATAACCCGTCAACGAGTACACGACTTAATTAAGAATGGTCAGATTATAGCCTGCAAACTAGGGCGTTATTATTACATAGAAGTTGCTGAAGTAGAGAGATACAAGAATCAGCCTACTGGAAAACCCTATCAACCCCGTAGTACAACCTCTCAGAAAAACTCTATTGACAATTGACAATATAGTTTGTAAACTCAAGCTACAATAAAATACTAAAGGTAAAATCAATGCTCCCTTTTCAACTGATTGCGACTGATGTTGCAACTCAACAAGGATTGCAACAGATTTATAAAAGTGAGTATGGAATTCTTTATCAGGGAGATTGTGTTAAACTCCTCTCAGCATTGCCTAATGAGTCTGTGGATCTGGTATTTGCTGACCCACCTTTTAACCTTGGTAAAGAATATGGTGAAGGTGTAAGCGATCAAATGGAGGCAGATAAATATTTAATATGGTCGCAACAGTGGCTTAGTGAGAGCATTCGAGTCCTTAAACCAGGTGGAAGTCTATTTATATTCAATTTACCCAAATGGTGCATAGAGTATGGTGCATACCTCAATAGGCAAGGGATGTGTTTTCGGCATTGGATTGCTTGTAGAATGCCAAAATCTTTTCCAAGAGGTAAGAAGATGTCTCCTGCTCACTACGGACTAATTTACTACACCAAAGGAGAACCAGCAGTCTTTAACAAAGTCTACACACCCATTCAAGTTTGCCGACATTGTGGTGGAGAAATTCGTGACTATGGTGGGCATCGCAAAAAACTTAATGAGAAAGGTATCAACTTAATGGATGTTTGGGATGCGCCAGAAGACGTTTGGAAAGATGCTTCTGAAACCGAATTTAATGAGGTTTTATGGACATTGACAGAGGAAATATGGACTGACATTCCACCAGTTCGGCATCGTCGGCACAAAAAACGAGTTCCCAACGAACTTGCCCCCATTATGCTAGAACGAATTATTGCAATGGCATCTAATCCGAGTCAAATTGTGGTTGATCCATTTGGAGGCTCTGGCACTACATTTTACGCAGCAGAAAAACTACAACGTTACTGGATTGGCTCAGAAATAGGGGATACACATCCAGCGCTAGAACGATTAACCGATCTAGCTAATGGCATCATAGAACAATGGGAATCGGCAAGAGGAAGCAAGAAATTAAAACAAAGCAACACAACTGCGTTACAACTTCCAATTCCTTATTCTACGTAGAATGTATGCAGGAAACTTTAGACCAAGGCACGACCATCAGTACCTTTAGTAAGTGTTGGTACATTGGTATCTAAGCGATCGTGTTCAATTACAAAGATTACAAGAAAACCCTCTTGGATTTGAACTGCCCGCCAAACATCAAAGTATGGCTCTAACTCTTCGTAGTTCCCAATTCGATCCGTCAGGTAAGGGTAAAGTTTTCTGCTAGGGAGTACTAAGGCAGCACCTAGAAAAATACCACGTAGTAATCCGAGAATCATTTTATTGACTGCTCGATGGCTTGAGGAAATATTACCAGTTTCCCACTCAAGAGCGAAAAGATAATTGTCAATGATCTTTGTTGCATCAACCTTTCCTGGTGATTTAGTTGCATATTTAATTCGAGTTTCAAGACTCCATCCAAACCGATCTCTTAACGCAATCATGCAAGCTTCTTTAATTGGCTTGACACCATTCCCATGTCTTGTTGGATTGATTGTAAAGCTGGATGTACCGGGAGGATAGACAATTAGAGAGATAGCATCACGAATTTCAGTGCGAATGATACACCAATCGTTTGATTCTTCAAAACTTCCAACACTAATTAAAGAAACTTCTTGAACAATCTTCATCACTAACTCTCACTTGACTTTGTTGCCACCACCCTAGAAGCCATTTATATCTTCTTTTTAGGGAATTCCAGAAATTAAATTATTCAATTTTTAAGAGCGAAGACGATCGTTAGAGCTGATTCGTAAAGAAAATCTGAAGGATACTCAAGTCGTTACTAGGTCTGAGTTTCAGCGAATAAGTATTTTTTTGACTCAAATTCCTGAAATCCTTGCAAGACAAGTACTTTACTTGAGTTTACAAATTAGCTCTTAGATTTTTCCTCCTCTGCTTACCAAAGCGATGGGTATTTTTTTAGTTGGAAGTCCCTTACCCGATGATGCTTATATCCTATCGATGATATGCTGAATACCATTGCCTGTGTTGCTTAAATAATTTTTCTTTGAAAACCCTTGCTTACCCAGCCAAAAAGAAGCTATCTCTGAATGTAAGTTGGTATCATTGTGCAGAGCTACCCTAATTTGGTAGCGATCGAGTTACGATCTTGTCACACCCCTTTTTTGATTTGAGAAGTCCTATTCCAGAATTTTCTGGTTAAAATAGTATATCTGTTCTACTCAAACTCCGACACCAACACTCCTTAAAACCATATATTAAGAGGCATTAGAGGCAGGAATGGCTATCAACACCGATACTTCTGGCAAGCAAAAAGCACTGACTATGGTGCTAAACCAGATTGAGCGCAGCTTTGGTAAAGGAGCAATCATGCGCTTGGGCGATGCTACCCGGATGCGGGTGGAAACAATTTCCAGTGGAGCGCTTACCCTAGATTTAGCATTGGGTGGTGGTTTACCCAAGGGGCGGGTAATTGAAATTTATGGGCCGGAAAGTTCTGGTAAAACTACAGTAGCGCTACACGCGCTCGCCGAAGTGCAAAGAAATGGCGGTATTGCTGCCTTTGTTGATGCTGAACACGCCCTAGACCCCTACTTATGCTGCTGCATTGGGTGTAGATATTGACAATTTGTTGATTTCCCAACCTGACACTGGCGAATCAGCTTTAGAAATTGTCGATCAACTTGTTCGCTCTGCTGCGGTTGATATTGTAGTCATAGACTCAGTAGCAGCGCTGGTTCCCCGTGCTGAAATTGAAGGCGATATGGGCGATGCTCACGTTGGTCTGCAAGCGCGGTTAATGAGCCAAGCCCTACGTAAAATTACTGGCAATATTGGTAAATCTGGTTGTACAGTAATTTTCATCAACCAGTTACGGCAAAAAATCGGTGTTACTTACGGTAGCCCAGAAACGACTACTGGCGGTAACGCATTGAAATTTTACGCTTCGGTGCGCTTGGATATTCGCCGAATTCAAACCTTGAAAAAAGGTACTGATGAATTTGGTAATCGCGTTAAAGTCAAAGTCGCCAAAAATAAAGTAGCGCCGCCTTTTAGAATAGCGGAATTTGACATTATTTTTGGTAAAGGCATTTCTACCTTGGGTTGTCTTGTTGACTTAGCAGAAGAAACTGGCATCATTGTTCGCAAAGGAGCTTGGTATAGTTACAACGGCGATAATATCTCTCAAGGACGAGACAACGCCATTAAGTATCTAGAAGAAAAGCCTGAATTTGCTGAAGAAATTAAGAAACTGGTGCGTGAAAAGCTAGATAAAGGCGCTGTTGTTTCTGCTAACTCCGTAGCTAAAGCCAGTGACGAAGATGAAGAGGAAGAAGTCGATTTAGAGCCAGAAGAATAAAGAATGCGGATTTATTAATCTGCAATTGCTAATAGATGGTGCGTTACAAAGAAAGCTAACGCACCTTATTTTTATCGAGATTTGGATAAGGAAAAAATACTAGATCGGGGTTTCAGCCTTAGATTGACATTAATGACCAGCTATATGGTAATATTTTCATGGCATTATGCTCAAAAACTTTGTTTATAATCAAAGAGTAGCCAACCCATGAGTTTAGCTGTAATTAAGTTCTCTTCAGAAGAGTGCGGCATCTGCCACAAAATGTCTTTTTATGACAAAAAGGTGGCTGAAGAACTGGGTTTAGAATTTATCGATGTAAAAATGCAAGATACGACTGCTTACCGCAAGTATCGCAAGATTTTGTTGACTCAATATCCCGATAAATCAGAAATGGGATGGCCTACTTACATTATCTGCAATTCTCCCGAGGGGGAATTTCAGATTGTTGGTGAAGTGAAAGGAGGTCATCCCAAAGGGGAGTTTAGAAGTCGTCTGCAAGAAGTTCTAGATTCCACAGCTAATCAGAACTAATTACCTCAAAAGATTTGACCTCTAAGGCAGGGCCAATCATGGCAGTTGTCATGATATCTTCACGCACCTGTCCTTTAACTTTTGCTTTTTGTCCGGCTTTGAGTAGGTCTTTGTCAGCCCCCCTGAGGATTTCGTAAGTAACGCCCTCTTCTGTAACTAACGCCCATGCGCCTGTACCAATATCACGACGTTCGACTGTACCTGTAAGTGTAATGCTCATAAAAGTTTCTGAGTGCTGAGTTAAGAGTAGAGACGCGATTAATCGCGTCTGTACAAGAGTTAGGAGTAGGGAGTTATTAAGAATTCTTTCCCACTCCCCACTTTTCGTTTACGCAATTTTCTCTTCGTTTTTCAATGCTAAACGAACAAGACCATAACAGACTAGGGCATTAGCAATGAGGAATAGACGTGCTAAGTTACCACTTCCCAATCCCCAAACTGTCGGCTCGAAAAACGCACTTGTAGTTAAGCACGCTGCTACACCTAAAGTTGAACCAATGGCAAACCATTTCCAACTAGGATGTCCCCCCCCCCCAGCAGCAATGCCATTAACGCAATGGGAATTAGTACGCTAGCAAATAAGGGATTTAATGCATCAGTTCCCTGGAGAGTATTGCCTAACTCAGGAATTGAACTGCCCAAAACCCGGAAAGGCCATTGGGGAAGATCAAAAATATAGATTCCTTTGAGGAAGAATAACCCAGAACTACCGGCAATTAGTCCACTCGATAAAGACCAGCTCCAAGTGAAGGGGAAGTAAACACGTAAAAACCAAGCCAGCAGATAGGAACCAACTACCATTAAAATCTTGGGTAACAGTGCAACCGCACCACCATCAATCCAAAAGCCGGGGTTAAGATAGCCGCTATCCCGTAACCACCGAAAGAAATCTGGGAAACTAATTTGTCCGCTAAAGGCTAGTTTGACTGCTGCTTCTGCATTGAGTTGTCCAGCGCCATAATAGTTCAAACCATCATCCTGAATAACTCGTGCAGACTGCTTGAGGACTTTTAAAACTTCATCTGGTTCTTTGATGCCAGCAGCTTTGATTAATGCCGCAACACCAGCAACGTGGGGAGCAGCCATGCTTGTACCCTGAAAACCGAGAAATACGCCTTCGCCCTTTTCATCGATGGTTTCTTGGAGAATTTTACCAGCTTCACTCCCACCAGGAGCAGAGATATCTACCCCTGCACCAAAGTTAGAATAGGGCGCTCTTTCGCCATCTGGGCCAATTGCCGAAACGCCGATGACGTAAGGATAACGGGCTGGATAGCTTGCTCCATTGGCGTTTTCATTCCCGGCTGCGGCGATGATAACTACACCTTTTCTATGAGCATACTCGATCGCTTGTTTCATCAACTGGCTTTCACCGCCACCACCCAAGCTCATATTAATCACATCTGCGCCTTTATCAGCAGCAAATTTAATCGCTTCGGCAATATCGGCAACGGTACCACCGCCATAAGAACTAAGCACCTTCAGGGGCATCAGAGTGGCTTCGTAGGCAATTCCAGCGACGCCATATTTATTATTTGTGGCTTGGGCAATAGTTCCAGCAACATGGGTACCGTGACCATTATCGTCTGTGGCTTCTTCTCGGTCGTTAACAAAATCATAGCCCTTGACAAATTTTGTCTCATACAAGTCGCGAACCTTGGTAATTCCAGTGTCAATCACTGCGACTGTGATGCCACTGCCTTTGGTTTGACTCCATGCGCCTTCAATACCGATTTTGTGCAAGTTCCACTGCTTGCTGTAATATTGGTCATTAGGGCCAGTTAATGAAGGACTTGCTTCTTCATCTTCTTGGGGTGTTAAAAATTCACCTAGCCAAGCGGTTTTACCTGGTTGGGGAATCTTGTTGTAGATATAGTTTGGTTCAATGAATTCTGTCGCTTGGGCAAACTGAGATTTTTTCAGTTCTTGGAGCCGTTGGCGATCGCCCTTGATAATATACACATTATCTTTTTTGGAAAACTTGTTGTCTAATTGGGGTGTAACGTTGTATTGTTTGGCGATCGCTTGCAAATCCTGTTCCACTACAAGTGATGGAATATCTTCGCGGAAATCAAGCAAAATCGTCTCAAACTCTCCTTTAGCTGCCAATCCCTGGAAATTCAGGAAACCAAATATGGCAGCTCCCAGCCCAATGACAAACAAGCACCATAATATAAGTTTTCTCATATTAACTCATCACCGCTTTTTGCCAGTTTGCTCATACCATAACTTATCTGCACCCCTTGTTGGTAGATTTTGCACTTTTAGTTACAAGTTTCACTCAAAACTGAGGATTTTTTTAACGATGGAACGTGGTCTTTTGTGGTTGCCGCTGTTAGTAATGTTTTTCTGGTTGGCTTGGCAAGGCTCGAAGGAGTATCAAAAAGTCGAAGCCTATCGCACTTGGGCAGAGCAATTTGAACGAGCCAAGTATGATATTTATGCTGTATTAGGTCAAAAAGACAACAATATAACTTGGGGAAAACCCACGCCTCAAGGGCCTATTAAACTAGAAACATTCTCTTTGCTTGATATCAAACAAATCCAGGTTTTAGTAGATGAAAAACCAGTAGATGTAAACAATCCGCCGGAGAAAGGTCGTTCTATAGAATTAGAATTTCTATTTTCTGAATCTACTAACTCAGTGCGGGTTCCGTTTACAGAAATTCCTTTGGCAGCAGAATGGGGGAAATTTTTGCAGGGAGTATTACAAGACTTGCGATCGCAACCATAGCAGTAGTTATATTAAAACTATAAGTTCCAAATAATACGGCTATTTATGGTCAAAAAGTTAGATCGCTAGTGGTGATATTATTCATGGACAACGACATTTTTATTGGAAAGATGTTTTTTTGAATGGCTTTTACTTGACTACCATTTATTAAACATCTTCATAAATTCAATATACGTAATCCAAAATCCTTATAGAGACGTAGCCGTGCTACATCTCTACATTCTTTTTCACTCCTATGTTTATTGTGCCCCTATGGCTGTGGTCTATCTAATTGAAAGCCGCCTTAAAACTCGATTCATATTTGGATTACACTTTTACTCAGTTGACCCGACCTAGCTATGCTTGAATGATAAAGTCAGAGGCAGTAAGATTGGGCGCACCAGTAAGTTGTGCAAATTGACCACCACTGCCGAAACCAGCAGCGCTACCATTTTGATTGTAAAATAACTGTCCAGTCATAGGGTCGTAAACAATTACAGCATTGCTAAGTGCCCCTGAACTGGTGATTTGAAAATCACTGGCGTTACTAAAACCCGTTCCCACAACAGAAGTAATAGCAGTAAAGGTAGTCTTATCAAGGATAATCTTATCACCTTGAGAGCGATTGAAGTCAGCGATAGTATCAATACCCACAACCGCACTATTAAAGATGGAATTGGTATCGTAGAGGAAAGAGTCAGCACCGATACCACCTACAAGAGTATCGTTACCTTGTCCACCAATGAGAAGATCGTTGCCAGTACCACCCCGCAGTAGGTCGTCACCACCGCTGCCATTGATGGTATCATTACCCCCTTGACCATTAATCACATCGTTGGAAGCGTAAAAGCCGCTGATGTTATTGTCCAAGTCATTGAGGAAAGTAACAGTGTTTGCTGTAGAAATATACGGTTGAGTGGAGTTGGCATTAATTACATCAAAGCTTTTGGTAACACTGTCTTCTCCGTCAAAGATAATATTGCCAATGGCAGGTTTTGTTGTCGATGCGGCTAAGTTGTCTAAGTTTTCTAACTTAAAGTTTTGCAGAGTGACTTTAGTATTAGCCACATTTCCAAAGCTGACTTCTAAATTGCTGCCATTTTGAGTTAATTGCAGATTCCTTGCAGTTAATTCAGTCCCAATAAATTGCAGGGTATCTACTTTGGCAATTACCGCAGCCGAAGGGTTTGAACTAGTACCTACACCGCCAAAGTCGGTGATGCTGTAATTGCCATCGCCTCGTCGGATAGTAAAGGTGTCATTGGAGTTAGTGCCATTGAGAACTTGAATTCCCTGGACAGGAGCGGGTCTGACTGTGCCACTAATGGCAAAGTCAAAGGAGCTTTCATCAATATCGTTGTTTTTTAAACTGAAGTTGCCACTATAGCTACCGGATGTAGTGGGATTGAGTGCCACCGATATGGTAGTAGAAGCATTAACTGCCACGCTTGTTGGAAGAGTTCCGACCAAACTAAATCCATCTGGAAGTTCAAGTTTACTCAGCTTGAGTGCGCCTGTACCGGTGTTCTTGATAGTAAAGGTTTTGGTTAAGGTGTCACCAACAGTCGTTTCACCAAAGTTAATGGCGGTGGTGTCACCATCTGTAATGTCAACAGTGCCATTGAGAACTTGAATTTCCGGGGTATAAACTGTGCCACTAATGGCAAAGTCAAAGGGGTTTTCATTAATGTCGTTGTTGTTTAAACTGAGGCTGCCACTATAGATGCCGGGTGCAGTGGGATTGAGTGCCACCGATATGGTGGTGGAAGCATTAACAGCCACACTCGTTGGCAGAGTTCCAACCAAACTAAATCCGTCGGGAAGTTTAAGATTACTTAGGTTGAGTGCAGCTATACCGGTATTCTTGATAGTAAAGGTTTTAATCAACGGTTCACCAACAAGAGTCTCGCCAAAGTTAATGGCGGTGTTGCCATCTATAATGTCAACATTGCCATTGAGAACTTGAATTTCTGGGGTTTTGGTGGAGCTGCGGGGAGCTTCGTATGCACCAATATCAATGACTGTACTGCCATTCCCATCACCATCTTGAGGAGTCCTCTTAGTGATACTATTGAAGGCATTAGAACCACCATCAATCGCAACACTTCCAGGTTTGAGTGCAAAATTCCCATTGTCTGCATCAACAAATTGAGGATCTTGACCCAAAAGATTCTGTAACCCTGTAGCGTTTAAATTATCTGAAGCTTGGAAGAGGTTCGAGTTATAAACAAGATTGCGATCGAAGGTGACATTTGTGTCATACTTAATTCTGTTAGCATATTGATTGTCGTTTGCATATAAAATGTTGTTGTAGACACGTACATTTTCCGAGTAAGTAACACCAATCTCTCCAGAATCTGGAAGGACTTGGGCATTTTTGTAAGCTGTGTTATTGATTACATCAACATTGTTAGCTTTGAAAACATTAATACCTGCACCTCCATTGTTGTAAGTGATGTTATTTGCAATTAATGCCTTACCTGTATAGGCCACATTATCTTTGCTGATATCGGTAGTATCAAGCATGATCCCATGTCCCTCAGTGATTTTGTCAGTGCCTCCATTTTTCCACGGAATTAAACTTTGGTTATCGTAGACAATGTTGTCTCGAAAAATCATTCTGTAGTCAGTGGTATTGTTATCAAAATTAAAACTGTTAAGAGAGGTTATTCCCTGATTGCCGTGAGGTGAATACCAAGCGTTTCCAGACACAATGTTTTTCTCAACAGTTATATAGTCTGAATTACTGAATGCTATGCCTCCACCTGGAAAGTTACGGATTGTGTTACCAGTGATGACAATATGATGGGGATTAGTACCACCTACACCATCAGCGTTTTTCCATGCATTAACAGCAATACCATTACTATTGGTCAAGGGGTTATTCAGGTTATCCTTCTCTTGCAAGGCATATTCGAGAGTGACGTTTTCCCGATTGCCTTTTATATTAAGTCCTTCAATCCGCACGTAGGATGAACTGAATATATTAATGCCACTTCCCGTTGTTGTTATGGTAGGTTTAGCCCCTGGATAAGGTTTTATTGTTGTCCAGTTATCTGGTGAGCCATTCAAGTTAAAAAGCGTAATCCCTTTCATTTGATAATTTCCATTCATGACGTAGAGAGTGTCGCCTGCTTTCATCTCATACACGGCTCTACCCAAGCTAAGAAATGCAGATTCTTTGTCTAAGCCATTATTTTTATCACTGCCTGTTGCAGAAACATAATATGTATTGCCAGCCATCTGTTTACTCCGAATATGTGTAAGGGAAATTGGTAGTACAATCTCAGCAACTTTCTTCAGTTGTTAAGTAGTGATTTGAATGAGTCATCTATCTGCACTGTTAAGGACAGTCGCAGTTATCCGATCGCGACTTCAAATCGCGTCGATTGTAGAAACGCTGTTATAAACCTGAAAAACTTTTCTCCTGTCAACCGTTAACGGTTAAATCAGGAATATCAATACCGTCAATCGTCAGAGTTTTGTTGAGATTAATTGGACGATTAGCGCGTAGATACTTCTACTCCAGACTTCATCTTTAGCAGCTGCGTAGGCGTAGCCCATCGTAGACATTGCTGCTCTTTGTAAACCAGCTTTAGCATCTGTTTTTTTCAATAAAACGATCGTATTTGGCATAGTAATTCCTCTGAACTTTATGCGTTGTTTTAGGTCAGAAGGTTGCCAAATTTGCATGGTAAAATTCACCCTAAGCTGATAACTGGGGACTTAAAGTTAAAGCGATCGAAGTTAAATTGGTTGAAACTTTAGTTAGGTTGACCCTTTAACTTAAGGGGACTAATGTAACAACTTAGTTGAACCTGTTTTAAGCGGTGTAACTGAGCGTTGTGAACTTAATTAAAACTAACCTTTACAAATAGCACTTGATATCAGTGAAAGCCCGTAATATAGTAAATTTTTTTACAACAATATTAAAAAAATTATGGATATGTCTGGTAGAGTTCCATTAATTTCCAGAATGATATAAGCATAAAAAGCGCTTTGTGCAAGGATTTGATGAAGTTTCTCTAAATAATTCAGAACTCTCAAGTTAGGTTGTGGTGGCGATCGCACAGGAAGAAAGAGGATTTTAGCCTAGTTCATCAATCTTTGAGATAGTTTGTGATGACACCAACTTACTTAATCTTCATAATATGAACGCTGAAATAAACTCCAGAATACCTGTTGCTTTAACCATTGCTGGTTCAGATAGCGGTGGCGGTGCCGGAATTCAAGCTGATTTACGTACCTTTGCTTTTCACTGTGTCCACGGTACTAGTGCTATAACCTGCGTCACGGCACAAAACACTCTAGGAGTGAAGAGGGTTGATGCTATGCCAACAGAGGCTGTTGTGGCGCAAATTCAGGCAGTAGTTGAGGATATTGGCGTACAAGCTGCCAAAACTGGAATGTTGCTCAATCAGGAAATTATCTTTGCTGTTGCCCAGCAAGTGGAAGCTTTACAAATCAATAATTTAGTAGTCGATCCAGTAATGGTGTCACGCACGGGAGCACAATTGATTGATGATGATGCTGTAAAGACTTTATGCCATACCTTGATTCCCAAAGCGGTTATGATTACGCCCAATCGCTATGAAGCTCAGATTTTGAGCGGTTTACAAATTAATTCTTTAGAGGATATGCAAGCTGCTGCTGAAATTATTTACAAGACTTTAAAGACAAAGGTTGTTTTAGTCAAAGGCGGAGGTATGCAGGGGGATTTGCGTGGCGTTGATATCTGGTTTGATGGGGACAAGTTGGAAGTTTTGACTTGCCAGCAAGTAGAGACAAAAAATACCCACGGTACTGGTTGTACACTATCGGCTGCGATCGCTGCTAATCTAGCTAAAGGAAAAGATTTGTGGCAGGCAGTGCAACAGGCAAAAGAATATGTGACTACCGCACTCACTTACGCCCTAGATATTGGCGAAGGACAAGGCCCTGTGGGACACTTCTTCCCATTGTGCGGACTAGAGACTAGAGACTAGGGATTAGGGATTGAAGACTGGGCATTGGGGATGGGGACTAGAGAAAAGTTTTCTCAGTACCTCATCTCCAATGCCCAAATAAAAAATCTTTGCCCTTTCGGTATTTTTCTATTATTCTTGGGCATAGTTTCAGGGGTGACTATCTCTGTTAGCATCTCTGTACGATCTAATTACTTTAATTTTTAATACCAAGCCCCCGATGCGAACAACCATAGGTTCTGTTCACAGAAATTCGCCAACACCGACAACTCAAGCCTATTCTCCCTCTGTACCACTATCTGTATACAGGGAATTGTCAACAGAGTTGCAAGCAGCACAGGCGAGGCTAAACGCACTCACTACCCAAAACCAGCAACTAGTACAAGAAAATCAACTATTACGCCAAGAAATTACCAAAGTAGTTGAGTCATTTTCTCGTTTGCAAAATTTTGTCGCCCATACTACAGCTAATTATCCCCAAGCTAATCAAGCTTCTGGTGACGTTAAAAGTACCGCCAAACAGCCAGTAACACAAGCGCGTTCACCTCAGCAGGTTTCTCGTTCGCGTCCATCTGTTGTGTCCAAACAACCAGCTAAAAAAAGCCGCCAAGACTTTTCTGCACCTGTAATGGCAATGAATTTTCCGATATCAGAACCAGTTTTTATCGAAGAGCAACAAGTCAGTTATTATTCCACTACTGAGCCAGATGTCAAGGGACTCAATGGCTGGTGGTTAATTATTACCATCTTGTTAATCATGTTGACTGCTTTTAGTGCTGGATATTTCGTTGTGCGCCCCTTGTTTGAACACCAGAAACGTTAGTTGACATTCCCACAGTCAGCAGCAGTAGCAGGCTTTCGGGCTAGCGTATAATAATTTGGCTGCGATCGTTCTCTAAATATCCAAACAAATCTGCTAAATGGTGGAAACAATCTATTTTTAGGTTATAAAAGCTACATAAAATGCTAAATTGACAGCAACTTCTTGATGTTAGAACCTCAAAGATTATCCAATTAATAAATCCTTGCCGCTTGTTATGTCATAAACCCTCAAGTAAAGCACTTACACTTAAAAAAAGTTGTAATTATTACATATTTTTTAGGAAAAGCACTGCTAGTTACAGCTTCGGACAGCGGATCTGGTTAGATATATAAACGAAGCTAGTAGAAGTCAGGAGTCAAGAAGATGAAAAAAGTAGAAGCTATTATCCGCCCATTTAAGCTAGATGAGGTGAAAATTGCTTTAGTTAACGCTGGTATTGTTGGCATGACTGTTTCTGAAGTCCGGGGGTTCGGACGGCAAAAAGGTCAAACTGAACGGTATCGTGGTTCTGAGTACACCGTTGAGTTTCTCCAAAAACTCAAAGTGGAAATCGTAGTTGACGACAATCAGGTTGATATGGTGGTAGACAAAATTATTGCTGCTGCCCGAACTGGTGAAATCGGCGATGGTAAAATTTTCATCTCGCCTGTTGAGCAAGTGATTCGGATTCGCACTGGCGAAAAGAACACAGAAGCAGTTTAAAAAGTTATGAGTTAAGAGTTAAAAGTTATGAGTTGTGAGTCTGGACTAATGAATGAAGATTTAGCAGAATTCATAACTCCCAACTCTTGTACAGACGCGATTAATCGCGTCTCTACTCTTAACTTTTGTACAGACGCGATTAATCGCGTCTCTTAATTCTCTCCAGTTGCGGAAGTAAAGCTGTAAAAGCCTTGCCTCGATGGCTAATTGACCTCTTCAACTCCCGTGTCATTTCAGCAAAAGTTAGTTGCAACTCTTGCACATAAAAAATTGGATCGTAGCCGAAACCACTATCACCACGAGGTGCGTGGAGAATTTCGCCGCGACAAACACCTTCAGATTCTAATACGATCCCACCATCGGGACGAGCGATCGCTACTGCACAAACAAATTGAGCTTGTCGATTTACCTCATTGCCTAATTCTTTCAATAACCTAGCAATCCGTTCTGAGTCCGTTTTGGCGTAACGTGCAGAATACACCCCTGGTGCGCCATTTAAGGCATCTACTTGTAAGCCTGAATCATCAGCAATTGCCCAGTTTCCTGTAGCTTTAGCAATTTGTGACGCTTTTAGACAAGCGTTAGCGGCAAAAGTTTCGCCCGTCTCTTCAATTTCCAACTCTTCAGGTTTAAGGGTTAATTCCCAACCGGAATTTTCTAGGTAAGCTTGCATTTCCCGCAACTTACCAGGATTTCCTGTGGCTACTACAAGTAATGTCATAAAAAGTTATCAGTTAGGAGTTAGGAGTGATAAGTTATGAGTTATTAATTCTTAACTCCTAACTCTCAACTCCTCACTAATTTTACTCTGCCCACTGTTTCGCCCAAGCAAGAGTTTGATGCACTTGCTCAATTGTTGAGGCTTCGCAGTATAAGCGTAAAACTGGCTCAGTCCCGCTAAAACGAATCATTAACCAGCTTTTATCAGCTAAACGATACTTGTAGCCGTCAATTGTTTGGCAATCAATCACTGCTTTCCCTGCAATTTCCGTTAACGGTTGGGTTTGCAGTTGTTGCAAAAGACGCGATCGCACTTCCATATTTGCTAAGGGTAAATCAATGCGATCGTATGCTGAGGTAAACCCTGTTTGTTTTTGCAAGTAGCGATAATACTCACCTAAATCCAAACCAGATTCTACAATCGCCTCTAATACGTACAATGCTGACAATAGGGCATCACGTTCGGGAATATGGCTGCCATAGCCAATTCCTCCTGACTCTTCACCACCCAGTAACACTTTTGCTACTAACATTCTGTCAGCGATATATTTATAACCAACCGCTGTCTCAAAGACTGATAGGTTATGTAGTGCTGCTACAAGGGGCATCAAGTCTGAACCACTAACAGTTTTAACTATTTCACCCTTAAAGTCGCGCCGCAGGGTTAAATGGTCGATTAATATCGGGATTAATACTTGGGAACTTAGGAAGTTAGCTTCTCCATCTACTGCTGCAATGCGATCGCAGTCTCCATCAAATACCAACCCCACTGTTAAACCTGATTTATCGGTTTCTCGGTGAGTCTTGATGACTTCAAATAACTTTGAAAGGTATTTAGGCAATGGTTCCGGCGCACCGCCACCAAATAGGGGATCGCGATCGCTGTTGATTTCTTTGACTCGATCGCCTAGTAGTCTCGCCAATCCGCCAGCCGCAGCGCCATGCATCACATCGGCAAATAACGTCAATTTGCCAGAGGCGATCGCTTCTCGAAGTTTGGCGATATCAACTTTACCTTCTAGGGCTTGGGTATAACTAGGCCAAGCATCGAATTTCTCTTGCTTGCCTGGAGTTGCTGCTAGTGGTACTCCAACCGACAACTGCGCTTCTATTTCTTTGGTGACTTCTGGCGGTACCGATCCACCAAAATAGCCCTTGACTTTTAAACCCAAATATGAACCAGGGTTATGACTGGCTGTAATTACCAGCGCCCCTAAAGCGTTGAGTTGTTTTGCTGCCCAACTAAAAGCTGGGGTTGGGGCATAAGTTTCGCTCAACAGCACATCAAAGCCGACAGCGGTGACAGAATCGGCGACAGCACGAGCAAAGTCTTCGGCCATGAATCGGCGATCGTAACCGACAATTATTGTCCGGCTACCTACCGTAGAAAAATACGTATCATATAATACTTTTGCGGCAACTGGCGCGACCAGGGCTAGACGTTCAAAGGTGAACTCGTCACCAATAACGCCCCGCCAGCCGTCTGTACCAAACTTGATTGAGTTAGCTACAACTGGCATCTAGGTATCCTAACTGTCTACTTGAGGATTCTAGCATTTATACAGTGTGCAGAGTAAAAAAAGAATCTAGTAAAAATATGTACTAAATAATATTCAACAAAAAGGCGAGCAAATTTGCGTATTTATAGCTACTGGTGAAGCTTGGGCAGTGGGGAATTGTATTGTTTACCTTTTAAGAGAGTTTCTAAGGGAGATTTGGCTTCGATCTGAAAAATATTTTGACTATTCACACTTTTAGTTTTTTTCAACATAGAGAGGGCAAATTCTGGTGTAGGCTCTTTCTCTCTCATGGGGGTAATAGCGCCTTTCTGAATATAAATATATCCTCCTACGCTCTCGGTTGCCCAGAAAAAAGGAATTTTAAGTGCCTTGATTAATTTCTTATGGCGTTCTGAGGAAAATAGATAAATTCCTTCTCCATGTTCTTCTAGAATTGCTTTAACCTTCTTAACAGCTTTTGTTACCTCGAAAGCGCTACAAAGTTTTTGTGCATTTCCTCCTTTTGGAATATCTTCAGCTTCCAAATCGTGAAATCTTGGATTAGAGATATATTGGTCTACTAACTTACCACATTCATATAGCTCATAATGAAAAACAGTTTCATCATGATTTAATACTGCTAAAGTATAGTTATTAAACTGACTTGATATTAGAGAAGCTAAACTAAAAAGTTCCTTAGAATCATTCTCTGCTATTTCAGCATAGACAATTGCGATATCCTTAATAAAAGGAGAAACATAAGCATTTATTCTTAAGCTCTCAAGATAATTAAGTAAAACTTCTTGATTTTGCCCTTTGACAATAATATTAGTGTAAGAATTAGCCATAATGTTATTTAAGTAAGAGTTAGCCAAAATTTGTTTGTAAATTAGGCTTTGGCATCACATAACAAGAATACCAGAACAGATAAACTGAGATTTTTATGATGATTCACTATTATGAGCGATCGCACCATCTACACAAATCTCTTTCCATATATAAACATTAATAATCCTTAATAGTTAACACTATTAAGGATTGTTAACATGAGCAAAAACTGCTCACAAACCTGATTTTTCTTTAAAAATCATCGAGAAACTGACTAAGGCGACTGATTACGGGGTCAACCTCTTGAGGAGGGGTAGCAACAGTATAAGAAGTATTATTTACTACTTCTAATTGAGTTGGAGACGGAACAAACGAGCGATCGTTGACTATGAGCGCCAGTTGTGCAACTTGTTGAGA
The DNA here is from genome assembly GCF_053470305.1 of Nostoc sp. DSM 114160. Classification (NCBI taxonomy): domain Bacteria; kingdom Bacillati; phylum Cyanobacteriota; class Cyanophyceae; order Nostocales; family Nostocaceae; genus Nostoc; species Nostoc sp. DSM 114160. Next base: position 2,322,254 of record NZ_JBPFGO010000001.1, read on the forward strand.
AAGTTGCAGTAGATGATGTTCCATCGCCTCCAAACGATTAGATCCCTTGGCAAAAAAACGTTCCTCAAGTCCAGCCACTTGACGTTGCAGTTCACCGATTTGTTGATCTATCGGTGTGTTTACTGCCGTTTGTGGAGCAGGTTGTACAGTTTCCGGTACACATAAAGATTGCCACAAGGCTTCTTTACAGAGATCGCTGAAAGTCTTGTCTGGTTGTTTTTCCAAATAACTTTCTACTTGCGCTAACAAGCTTTCATCAGCAAGCTCTGGGTTGAACGTGACGGATTTAACTACCTTTTTTGACCATTGGAACATCAGCTTTATGCCCTAGCAGCGCGATTGGAGGATAATTGTGCCTCTCCATAAATATACTGCCCCAAAGCATTCGCCTGACGGGAAGGTGCTGCTAAATGAGCATTAATCTTTGCTTCTTTGAGCAAACGTTGAACGTCGTCCCAGAAAAACTCACCACCCCCACCAGTAAGAATCACATCGGTGACGCGTTCTGGCAACCAGGCTAGCACACGGCTGCAAATTTCGCGCGAAAACATCTCTGTGAGGTTGGGAAGAAAATCATCTAGGTTGGTGGGCTTGCTAGCGCCTTTAGGACGGTAAAAGCGTTCACCTCTGGGTTTGTTGACAGCGGAAATCAGTGCTAGAGATTGACTATCTGCTCCCTCGATTTCGGCAGACACCAATTCATAAAACTTATTCATTCCGAAGTCTTCACTCTTAGAAGCACCTCTGGCAAAACGGAAGTTATCTACCATCAAAAGATCGACGGTTTGATGACCAATATCGACGATCGCCACCGATATTTTTGTAAAATCGGGACTACCAGGGTTTTTCTTGGGTTGAGCTTCAGACCATAACAGGCTACCGTAGCCTTCTGGCATTACCCATACCTTACTGACGTTCAGCGATACAGATTCGCCTCGGAAGTTCAACACGTGAGGCCCACCGACTTGGCTAATTAGCTGTGCTTTTTCTTTTTCAAATTGCTCTAAGGAAAGAAAAGGTAGACCCAGTACAACTGAGATATCGTCTCTGAGTTTGAAGTAGCCAGCACTTGCTAAAACTTTTACCAGTGCAGCTTCTACCTTAGATTGTCCGACTCCTAGATTTGCCCCAAAATCGGCTGCTAGTTGACCAACAGCATATCCATTTCCTTGATACTCCAGCCACAAATCCATTAAGGGGTCAGTAGCCCTGGCTTCAAAAACACCACCGCGTACTTGTTCGATTGACATCTGCTTGACGTTGGCAGGTACGAACACCACACTGCCAGGTTCGCGACTCACACAAGTTTTTGTGGAAGTTCTACCTAAATCAACACTGAGAATGGTTTTCCCAGAACCACCGACTGGTTTGCTAGTGGAAGGAGGATTATTATTAACAGCGTTGAGAGGAGTCGATGCTAACGGCTGCCTATTCATAGGTATAGCAGCAGCATTGATCGGGGTAGCGGCGGAAGGTTGGTCTGTCATGAAAGCTCCTAGTTCAAACTTAACTGTAAAAAGTTGTCATGCTCATCTTACAAAAATGCGAGCAACCAGAAATTCTAGGTTGCGTCAAGTGTAGCTAGAAATACGCCAAAAATTAATTCCGGCAATACCTCTGGTAAGCTCTGCCAACGCACATCTAGTATTATTTGGCATAGTGTAGGCGAATTTTGGCCAGATGTAACCCCTGCTTTCACTGCTTTCAAACCAAAAGCGTCCGTGTTTCATCTTCTAGTGCGTCTAGTGCGTCTTAACTGGCGCTTGAATATCCAGAAAACAAATGCTAGAACCAAACCGCCAAGTACGATTTTAGATACAGGAGCAAGGTACTTGTCCACAAGTTCATACTGACTACCCAATATGTATCCTGAGTATGTTAACAAACCCACCCAAGCAGCGCTACCCAAAGTTGTATAAACCAAAAATGGTAGCAAAGGCATATTGCTAATACCTGCGGGAACAGAAATCAAGGTGCGGATTCCTGGCACAAGACGACCAATTAATACTGCTGTTCTACCTTGTCGGTCAAACCACTCTTTGGCCTTGGTAATATCTTTACTGGATATAGCTAGCCATTTCCCATACTTGTCAGCCCAAGCTTTCAAACGGATTTCACCCAAAAACTTACCTGGATAGTACCAAATAAGTGCGCCTAATACAGAACCCAAAAGTCCTGCGAAAAATACACCAATAATATTCAGCTTTGCCCCTCCTGGTTGATATGGACTTGCTGTAAATCCAGCCAGTGGCATAATCAATTCTGAAGGAATGGGGGGAAAAAGGTTCTCTAAAAACATTAGTAAGGCGATTCCCCAATAGCCAAAATAGTTGATAGTATTAGTTATCCATTCAAGCATTGAGTCAATTCCTAAAATTGCTGGACTAGTCTTGGTGCTAAATTCAGCTTTAGCTTTTTTAAAGGGTAATTATTCCCGCTTGCTAGAGTCAATCCGATTTTGGATTTTGGATTTTAGATTTTAGATTGATTCCGCCCACAAGGGACAAGAAATTTTGGACTTCGCTTACCTCGGCTTTGCTACCTCGACTTCGCTCGGCACAAGTCGGCACAAGTCGCTCAGTCGAGCGATTTTGGATTAAAAAATCCTCAATCTTCAATCTAAAATTGAAGCGGGGCGGGGCTTGAACCAAAAACAATCCAAAATCCAAAATTTAAAATCTAAAATTCGCAGGGTCAAGGGAATTTGGTTGCACTAAAAATTGGGATCGTAACTGAAAAATAGAGTCAGACAGGTGGAAGCTAAGGTTTGTTTCATTAATCTTGCGGGGCGATCAGATCCCCGACTTCTTTAAGAAGTCGGGGATCTGAAACCATTAGGTTTTGTTTTCTAATTTTTTAGATCCCCCTTAGCCTGCTTTTTTAAAGGGACTAGGAAGGATCTAAAGATTTGATGGCAAATTTAAAAACATATTCTAGGTTTTCTGCTGAAGTTGGGGCTGTGGGGTAGCACAAAGAGAGAAGGGAGAAAATTTCACCTTGTCCCCCTCATCCCCCTCATCCCCTGTTCTTCTAGACTGTGGGGGTCAAAGATTGTACCCTTGGTTCCGATTGCCAGTCTAAGGGATTCCAAACTCGATCTTCCAGCGCCATCTGCTCAATTAAACTTGCAAGTCTCAAGGCTTTGAGAGCTTGTTCGCCACCTACTGAAGGTTGATTGCCACCGTGTACGCAGTTGACAAAATGTTCTAATTCTGCACTTAGGGGTTGAATATTGCTGGTGTAGACTTTTTCAATTACACCATCTTGCCTGTAAAGTACTTGTCGGTGGTCGGTGAGAGAATTGGTAGCCGTTTGTCGGTGAATCAAAATTTCATTCTTGAGAAAATCTGCCTCAGTAAATGAATTTTTGCAATGGGCGACAATTCGGCGAATTTTGCGGTGAGTAACTTTACTAGCAGTCAGAGTAGCAACAATACCATTGGCAAACCCCAAGGTGGCGGTTACGTAATCTAAATAACCAGAGTCTAGGGAGCGAGTACCACTAGCAGTCAATTTTGTGACTGGGGAAGCAGCTAATTCCAAAAGTAGGTCGATGTCATGGATCATTAAATCCAGCACAACTGAAACATCGTTTGCTCGATCTGAGTAAGGACTCATTCTGTGGGCTTCTAGCGCCAGCAATTCCTCTGTTTTTAGAACTTGGCTCAGTTCTTTAAAAGCTGGGTTAAAACGCTCAATATGACCTACTTGCAGGATACACCCAGACTCAGCTGCGGCATTTACTAAAGACTCTGCCTCGGAAATACTGGCTGCAATCGGTTTTTCAATCAAAACATGAATTCCCGCTAACAGACAGTTAATGCCCACGGCATAGTGCAGACGGGTGGGAACAGCTACACAAACTGCTTCCACAAGGGGTAGCAGATCGCAGTAATCTTCAAAAAAACGCACCTTGTACTTGCTGGCAGTTTCTAATCCTCGCTCGACGTTAATATCTGCCACTCCGACTAGTTCAACATCTTTCATTGAACTCAGCACGCGAGCGTGGTGTTGTCCCATGTTACCCACTCCAATCACGCCTATGCGGATTGGTCGTGGCTGGTTGCGCTGTGTATATGGATTCGGTTCTGCCACTGACATGCTATTTTGCACTATTATTCTCTCCTCAACCACCAAATTTAGAGACGCTACGGCCGTTGGCGTTTATACTCGAAAGCCGGTTACGATCCGTCTAAAACCATCCAGATGGTAACATAGAGCCTATGTTTATGAAGAATTTCAAAGTTTGCGATCGGTTCCCGTAATCTAAATATCTTTTGTATAGATATTTCGAGTTTGCTTTGGATTTTGCACTTTCTACAAAAATATATGTATTTTTATTAACTTTAAACGTTTCAGTAAGACTTAAGTATAAATTCTCCTTGGCATCGCTTTCTGGCGTCTTGTTAAGGTTTGATGGAGTGATTTGAAATCCAAAATTTACAACCGAGATGAAAGCTGTAATTTTGTTATCTGGGGGATTGGACTCTTCCACAATTCTGTACAAAGCTCAAGCTGATGGCTGTGAATGTCATGCTATTTCCTTTGATTACCAGCAGCGACATCGACGAGAGTTACAGTCAGCGTTCAGTGTGGCTCAAAAAGCTGCGATCGCAAAACATCAGGTAGTTAACTTTGACTTACGACAATGGGGCGGTTCGGCCCTTACCGATAATGCCATTGATTTACCCCAGGAGCGATCGCTGCATGAAATGTCTCAAAATATTCCTGTCACTTATGTTCCAGCTCGTAATACCATCTTTTTAAGCTTTGCTCTTAGTTACGCCGAAGCGATCGCCGCAGAGCGCGTCTATATCGGCGTTAATGCCCTAGATTACTCAGGATATCCTGATTGTCGCCCCGACTATATCCAAGCAATGCAAGAAGTTTTTCGCCTGGGAACCAAACAAGGGCGTGAGGGACAACCAATTAAGATTGTTGCACCCCTAATCAACCTGAAAAAAACCGAAATCATCCAACTGGGGAATCAATTGGGAGTTCCTTGGGAACTAACTTGGTCTTGCTATACAGGTGGAAATGTCGCCTGTGGTGTGTGTGATTCTTGTCGCTTACGGCTAGCAGCTTTTGCCGAATTGGGACTTGTCGATCCAGTAACGTATGCACAGTAGAGGCATTTGTCATTTATCATTTGTCATTTGTCATTAGTTATTATCCCCTGCTCCCCTGCCCCTCTGCTCTTATGCTCCCCTGCTCCCCTCTTCTTCTAACCGTCGTAGTTGAATTTGATGCAGGCGTGGGCCAACAATTGATATCACAGTGAATTCGAGATTTTGATAAGAAAAGATTTCGCCTTTGGCCGGAATTTTCTGTAACTCATACAGCAAAAAGCCCCCTAGTGTTTGGTATTCTCTGGTCAGGGGCAAATTGAGATGTAAAACTTCATTGAGGTCTTCAAGGTTGATTTGTGCTTGCACTAAAAATTTATGCTCATCTAACATCTGAATCAGCAAGTCGTCATTGCTCTCAGGTTCGCTGGGATCGCCAATAATTTCGGCAATCACATCTTTGATTGTCACTAGTCCCACAGTAGAGCCAAATTCATTCACTACCATTACCATAGCGGGTTTCTCTTGCTGCATCATGGGCAAAAGTTCACTCAAGGGCGTGTGTTCTGGAACAAACCGGGCGGGACGCATCCAAGGTTGGATCTGTGTCTCTAAACTGAGGTTTCCGACTGCCAAAGGTTGTGCCAAATCTTTAAAATAAACAATACCGCGAACATCGTCTAAAGATTCACCAATCACCGGATAGCGAGAGTAACCAGTAGAAGCCATTTCCCTGAGTAATGTCTGAAAGCTAGCATCTTTTGGCAGTGTGATAATACTGGTGCGCGGGATCATCACATCTTGCGCCATGACATCCCCAAACTCGAAGACATTATTGAGCAATTCTCGCTCTGCACGCTGTAACCCAGTAGACCCCCATTCTGTAGAGATGATCAGTTGCAATTCTTCGGGAGTTACAGGCGGGTCGCCAGCCTTGGCCTGTGTATTGGATACCAAAAATCCGTAATAAAAAACGAGTTGATTGGTTAAGAATCCAGATGAAGGGGCCAAAAAAACGCACGATCGCTTTTACCAATGGCCCCAAAAATCTCGCTAGCTGTTCTGAGTACAGCATGGCTAAAGATTTGGGACATAATTCTCCGATCACAATTTGCAAATAGGCAATTAAGAAAAAGGCGATCGGAATTGATAGGGAATGGGCGAGGAAGTTAGTCATCCCACTGGGTAAAGGCCAGGATCTTAACCAGGCATTCACCAGCACAACAATCGTACTTTCGCCAATCCATCCCAGTGCCAAACTAGAGAGGGTAATGCCTAACTGGGTGGTAGATAGCAGTCGGTCAATACTGCGTTGTAACATTTCTACAGCGATCGCGGGAATATCCCCAGCTTTAACTAGCTGGTGAATACGCGATCGCCGCACGCTCACCATCGAAAACTCCGCCGTTACAAAAAAGGCATTTATGGCAATCAGTAGTAACACTGACAACAACCGCAGCGCCACTTCTATCAAACTTAAATTAGGAAAACCACTCACCACCAAAGCTCGTGTAAAACTCACGCCCTCCATTTAGGGATTTTGGATTTTGGATTTTGGATTTTGGATTAAGTTTTGGGTATTAGGGATTAGCTAAATTACTTAGTACCAAATCTCCAATCTAAAATCTAAAATCTAAAATCTAAAATTGCCTCTTCTACCTTTCTACAGGAATATTCGATGCCTCTAGCTTCAATTGTTGAGCGGGATAATCAGTCAGAGCAAGTGATATTTTCTTGACATCATCAAGTAAAGCTGTAGGAATGCTCACTGTACCTGAAAATGCTGGCCCATTTACAGGCAATTCTGTTGGTAAACCCTCTGTACTTGCACTCAGGGTTCGTCCTTTGTCATCGGTAACATCTAAAAAACTATACAAGAAGCGCACAGAATCCTTACCTTTGTTCTGCATTTTCACTTTCAGTAGTAAATCACCACCAGAGTAGCGAGCAGATTGCACAGTCATTGTTACACCCTGACTTTGGGCAGTAACCGGAAAACCTGGTAGGGGCTTTTCTTCAACTACTTCTGGGGGTTTTTCCTCTGGCTTCTGCTTGCTGCTATTGGTTTCTTCATCATCTTCTTCGGGCTTTTCCGATTTAGCGGCTTTGGTCTTACCCTCAATTCGCGCCTTAACTATTTTCAGAATTTCTTCCTCTTTTAATAGCACTAGCCCTCCCTGTTGAGAGCTATTTGCCTTATTGCTGGCAAATTTGGTTGTAGGACGCCCATCTGGTGTAGTCACGCCTTTAAGTGCTGAACTCCCCAGTTCAAAGCCCAAAAACGCGCTCACAGAACCTGCTCCCATCATCAGAATTAACAAAATCAAAGTAAGAAGTACAGTAGAATTTATTTTCATCGCTGACAAGCTATCACAATAAGAATGCTGGTCTATTTAAGAATAGTGAAGCTTTTGACCTCAATCCTTAAAGGAACTTAATCAATATTAGTTTGCACTATATCTATGATCAAATTATGTAGTATAAAAATCTAATAAACTATTGTCCAGTATTCACACGTGGTAAATTTGTGCTATATTCATAGAATTGGCTAAACTCAGTGCGTGAGGTATTTTGCTCGCTCTAAAATTAGCAAATAAGGTTGACCTAAGAGTTAAAGTAATTTTCTCGTAGCAACTCACAACCCAAAAACAAGCGCCTTTGGCCGATTGGGGAGGCAACGAACTCATAATTCGTCTTCAGGCTGGTTCGATTCCAGCAGGGCGCACTGAATCATCAAAAACTACTAGTAATAGAAGGGCATTAGGAGTGCTGAGTTAGGAGTTAGGAGTTTTATTTATCTCCTTGTCTCCCTTGTCTCCTTGTCTCCCTCATCTCCCTGCCCCCCTGCCCCCCTGCACCCTGCCCCCCTGCACCCTGCTCCCCTGCCCCCTACTCCCCAATCCCCAATTTTACCGAGATGGTAATGTTTCAAACCTGAATTCAGTTCCTACTTTGAGTTTGTTGCTATAGCGAGGAGACACGAGCAACGATGTGTCATAAGGATTTGGTAAATCAGGAGTACGAATATAAGGATCGTTGCCTACTTGCTGAGTCAGGGCATCATGATATAAAGTATTAACCAAATTAGCATCGCGGGCAATTTCATTTTCTGGGAAGGAACCACCGAAACCAGAACCAGATCCAAAAAATGAGTCTAGCTGACGCCTGAGGCTGCTACTATTTTCGTAGAAATTGCGATCGTGACGAAAATAAGCTCGTTCAAATACATCATTCATCGTTTCAGAATTGGGTGTTGCCGTTTGGGCAGATGCAATAGAGGGAAAAGCAATACCAGCAGCAAGTAGCACCAGTAAACCACCAAAGGTTTTAAATTTTATACGCACGTTTCTGACTCCTCAACTTTTGCTTTAGGCGAATCTTAATTTATGCTGAAGTTCAGAACTCTGATGAGTTCAACCTTTGGTGTAGCACAACTTTTAATGTTTTGTAATGACGTATCCTACTGAAACTCTTACGCACTCAGATATTTGGGCAACCACTTCTGATTTGACCACTTTACGCCACAAGCTACTAGATTTATTTTGCCAACTTGCTTATCAAGAGGGTGATTTTCTCCTATCTTCTGGGCTACGTAGTTCTTATTACGTCAATAAGACACAGGTAACACTCCATCCTCAAGGCGCTTTAGCAGTCGGACGGTTACTATTTCCTTTATTACCTGTAGATACACAGGCTGTAGGTGGTTTAACAATGGGAGCCGATCCAATTGTGACAGCAGTGAGTATAGTTTCTGTTTATGAAAACCGCCCAATACCAGCGCTGATTATTCGCAAGGAAGCCAAGGGTTATGGGACAAGAGCTTATATAGAAGGCCCCAGTTTACCAGAAGGGGCAAAAGTAGTAGTTTTGGAAGATGTAGTCACAACTGGGCAATCTGCTCTAAAAGCGGTTGAGCGTCTTAAGGATGCGGGTTATACCGTAAATCAAGTAATTTCACTGGTAGATCGACAACAAGGGGGAGGTGAGTTGTACCAGTCAGCGGGGTTGAAGTTTGAAACTTTGTTTTCGATTCAGGAAGTTCAAGAACGCTACCGACAACTTGCAAATTCATGAACAAAAGGAGATAAATATGCAAGCAACAGTATTCACAGAACTTACACAAGAAAAAGTCGATAAAGCTGTGAGCGCAATTCTTGAAGTACTAGGAAAGCCAGAAAATGATTTACACCACAAAGCGTTAACAGCTTTTCAGAGTGGCGATCATCAAACTGTAAAGAGACTGGCATCTACCAACTTGAATGATTATTATTGCAAAGCTTTGGGATATCTGGGAGGAGCGCTGAAGCTGACTCCAAACACCGATACTATTTTGGCGGAATCGGCTCGTAGTGCAGCTGAATTTGTCAAAGAAAAAGCATTGCAGCACCTTGGGATTAAGATCGCTGATGCTTTGAATTAACCAATGCAATGAGCTTGCGCGATCGCTCTAAATAAATTAAAAAAACCCTCCTGAAAAACGTTTCAAGAGGGTTTGTGTAGTAATTATACCAATTCAATTAATGATTGCAACACATTCTTGGGTAAAGACGCGATGAATCGCGTCTCTACAAATGGTCTATTTGTCGCATTTTTTTTTCAAATTGGTATTACTTTTTCCGGCTTCCTGTAGTAACAAAAGAGGGATTACTTCATCGGTAAGGTAAGGGTGAATGCTGTTTGACCAGAAGGTGTTAAATCAAGGGTAAGGGTCGCCACGATGTGCCCTGGCAATTTCTCGGGCTAGGCTCAGTCCTAGTCCGATTCCTTCTACCTTGCGGTTACGTGAGGGATCGCTGCGATAAAATCGATCAAAAATGCGATCGCGATCGCTTAGGGGAATATCTTTTGATGCATTGACAATGGTGACGTGAAGAGTTATGGGAGTTTGATGAGCGCGAATCTGTATCCAGCCGTTGGCGAGATTGTATTTAATTGCATTACTAAATAGGTTTTGCAAAACTTGAATTAAAAGATCGCGATCGCCTTTTACCCGCAACCCATCAGTAAAGTCAGTTTCCACAGTCAAATGGGGAGCTAGCATTTCCACATCTTCTAGCATCTCCATCAGCAACTCAGACATATCCACTTCAACCAGATACAAGCTCATTTTTCCGGCATCTGCCAGAGATAGCAGCAAGAGTTTTCGCATAATTCCACTCAGGCGGCGCACCTCATCTAACAAATTGCTTAAGCGCTGTTGTACTTCACTACCGGGATCGACCTGTTGGAGTGTTCGCTCTAGTTCGCCTTGCAAAATAGTCAGTGGGGTTTTCAGTTCGTGAGCCGCGTCACCACTAAAGCGGGAAGCTTGGGTAAAACTACGTTCTAAGCGTGACAACATCAGGTTGAACACTTGAATCAGCTCGACAAATTCAACATCAGTTGTCCCAATGGGAATTCGTTGATCTAGTCCTTTGACAGTTACCTGTTGAATTACGCTCGTTAATTGCCGGATGGGACGCAAAGCACCGCCAGAAACCAACCATGCCCCCACCGCAACCAACAGCAGCGCTCCCGGAATTGAAACCAGGAAGATATTGCGAATGGTAGCCATATCTCGATCCACGGCTTGCAAGCTAACGGCAATGGCAACCTGAGCATTGGGTAATTTAGTTGCTCCAATCCGCCAGACTGCTGTTGTTGTCCGCTCTGTGACAAATTGAGGTGGGCGTGGACGAATCAGTGGTGGCCGCTCGAAGGATGGATTTGTATTAGAGGGTAAAGGTGGTGGTTCTCTGTTCGGGGGCGGTGGTAGAGGTGTCAACTCAAGACGCTTCAGCAACAGACGATTTACCTCAAGGTCGGCAGATAGGGAGTTGGATTGATAAAGTATATTATTGTTTGCGTCCAGCACCACCAGGGCGACAGGGGTTTTTGTATTGGTTCCGAAAGCATAAGATAAGGAATCTTCGTAAAACTGCCATCGGGAGGGACGATCGCGTGAGTTTTCTCTTTTAGGAAAGGCTGCGCCAGCGGGAGGTTCCTCTGGTGGAGGGAAGTTCGGAGTTGCCCGCATCAAGTGATTTAATAGTTCTGCATCCAGGCGGCTAATCTTAGCATTGTAAATCTGAAACCAGGAAACCGCGCCAAATCCGACTAATGTGCTGCCAGCTAGAGCCGCAGACAACAGAGCAATGCGGAGTCGAAACGAAGGAAGTTTCACGATCGAGAATCCGGCTTGCGAAATCGATATCCAACCCCTCGAATGCTTTCAATCCAGACTGCTTCATCAAGGGGATCAATTTTTTTACGAATTCGCTGGATACAAACATCCACAACATTGGTGTTGGGGTTAAAGTCGTAGCCCCAAACGTGTTCCAAAATTTGGGTACGAGTGAAAACCCGTCCGGGAGAGCGCATGAGATATTCCAGAAGATTAAATTCGCGGCTGGTGAGTTCTATGGCCTGTTGATTACAAGTGATTTCTCTAGTAATGCGATCGAGTTTGATCGGCCCAACGCAAAGTAGATTTTGGCGTAGGCGTAGCCCGTCGGAGACATCGCTTACACTCCGGCGCACAACTGCATGAATTCTAGCCGCTAACTCTTCCACAAAAAACGGTTTAGCGATATAGTCATCTGCTCCTAAATTTAGCCCTTGCAAGCGATCGTCTAGTTCATTCCGAGCCGTCAACAAAATCACCGGAGCATTCCGACCTTGCCGCCGCAATAATTTTAGAATCGATAGTCCATCTTTTCCCGGCATCATAATATCGAGTACGATCGCATCGTATTCGTTGTCTAATGCCCGCAGATATCCGTCATCACCGTTATCGCAGTAGTCTACAACAAATCCCTGCTCCTTTAATCCAGCCCGGACAAAGTTAGCAATTTTCGCTTCATCTTCAACAAACAGAACGTTCACAGCATTTATTAATTCATATATTCTTCTATTCTAAATTCATTATTTTTTATTCAAATTACAAAACTGTAATTTAGAAAATAGGAAAGCTGTAATTTTGAGGTGGCTCAATTAGAAATATGAACACCGCAGCTTTTGAAAGTTGATTTTTATGAATATTCGTCGAGTCTTAGCCGTAGCAGCGATTCCTTTTTTGATTGGTACATTCGGTCTTGTTGCACCCAATCAGGCAAATGCCGCTAATCCACCTCATCGGAACGCTGAGATTTCAGAACAGCCCAACAAACGGCAAATATCTGATAAAAAACCACAAATCAGACATTCTAAACCCCGTCCACATCAGAAAAAGCGTACTCCCCAACGTCCCCAACCTCATAATCAAGAAGCAGTTCAAAACCGGGGAGAACGCAATAACCGTTAATTGATGCACCCTTGTATTTCGCCTCCCCCTCAGCGGCGATCTCGTCAGAGTATTGTTGTTTCTAAATTACAAAACTGTAATTTAAAAACAGGGCAGACTGTTATTTTGAGAAGACTTAATTAGAAATATAAACCTTTGGAGATTTAATGATGAATATTCGTAGAGTACTAGTAGTAACAGCGATTCCTGTTCTGGTTGGCACATTTGGTTTTCTTTCACTTAATCAAGCAAATGCCGCTAATCAATTCGATCGAATTGCACAGGCGCAACAACCGCCCAACGAACCATCAAACGAACGGCCGCGTCCACCTAGACCAGATTTTGCAGCCGCAGCAACAAAGTTAGGAGTTACAGAAGCCCAGTTAAAGGCAGCACTGGGAGTCCCAGCCAATCCGCCAAATCCAGGCGATCGCAATCAACGCCCACCTCGACCTGATTTTAAAGCCGCAGCAACCAAATTAGGAGTTACAGAAGCCCAGTTAAAGGCGGCATTGGGAGTCCCAACCAATCCGCCAAATCCAGGCGATCGCAATCAGCGTCCACCCAGACCAGATTTTGCAGCCGCAGCAACAAAGTTAGGAGTTACAGAAGCCCAGTTAAAGGCGGCGTTAGGAGTTCCAGCCAATCCGCCAAATCCAGGCGATCGCAATCAACGTCCACCCAGACCTGATTTTCAAGCCGCAGCAGCAAAGCTGGGTGTCACTGAACAACAGTTGATCGACGCACTAGGTGTTCCACCTCATCCTCCTGGCGATGGCGGAGCCTCTCCCCAAGAAAATCTTCCTAATCAACCAAAATAGCAGTAGGGGCGCAAAGACTTGCGCCCCTACTGCTCGGTTAAAGGGAAAAGGGTAAGGGTAAAAGGAGTGGAAGACTAGATTAGGACTTACGCACTCAGATCCCCCAACCCCCTTAAAAAGACGTGAGTTCGACGAGTGCTATTTTGACCTCTCCCCCAGCCCCTCCTTTCAAGGGCTGGGAGGGAGAGGGTCTGTCGAACTTACGTTAAAAAGGGGGCTTTAGACTTCCCCCCCTTTTTAAGGCAGGGCTGTTTCATTCGATATCTTGGGTATTTTGTCAAGAGTATGAGTCAGAAATTTGCTTGAGTGGGGAAAAGAAAAGCTACCACCTCAACAAGTAAATTTAAGTGCGATCGCGATTTTATTGCCCAATCAGATTTTTTAGTCACCTGACTTTTTTGCTTGAAACGCTTGTAAATCAGCGCCTTTTAGGGAATGAAACAGCCCTGCTTTTTAAGGGGGGTTAGGGGGGATCGGGGTTTCAGGCTTCAGTGCGTAAGTCCTATAGATATACAAGGTTTTTTCCCCTTTAAACTTTTCCCTTTCCCCAAAAGCCGACAAGTATTGGGTGTGGTTCAAATACATGAAAGATGCTGTATATATAGTGTGAGATTATTTGATTTTTTCTTTCACCAGAACTACTACAATTACTATTGATGCTAGATAATGGGAAGGCTTTGACATTTTCTTGCCAATCTAGCCCGGAAACAATAACTAAGACTTATGCGAACTCACTATTGCGGCGAACTCCGAAAAGAACATATTGGAGAAACTGTTACCTTTTACGGATGGGTAGACCGTCGCCGCGATCATGGTGGTGTGATATTTTTAGATTTACGCGATCGCTCTGGAACTGTCCAAATCGTCAGCGATCCGCAACGCACCCCAGATTCTTACGAATATGCGAACGCCCTGCGAAATGAATATGTTGTCGAAATCACTGGTAGGGTAACACAACGTCCCGAAGAATCGTTGAATACTCGCATCCCCACAGGCGAGGTAGAAATCTACGCTGATAAAATTGAACTACTCAATGCTGTTCGCAAACAGTTACCTTTCCAAGTTTCTGTAGCTGACACCGAAACAGTACGAGAAGACTTACGGCTGAAATATCGTTATTTGGATTTGCGACGCGAACGTATGGCGCAAAATTTGCAACTGCGTCATCAAATTGTCAAAGCTATGCGTCGTTATCTAGAAGATTTGGAAGGTTTTATCGAAGTCGAAACCCCAATTCTTACCCGTTCTACCCCAGAAGGGGCGCGAGATTACATTCTACCCAGTCGCGTCAATCCTGGTGAATGGTATGCTTTGCCGCAATCACCCCAGTTATTTAAACAATTGCTGATGGTATCTGGCTTAGATAGATATTATCAGATTGCGCGTTGCTTTCGTGACGAAGATTTACGCGCCGACAGACAACCAGAATTCACGCAGTTGGACATGGAAATGAGCTTCATGTCCCAAGAAGAAATTATCGAACTAAATGAGAATTTAATTTGCCATATCTACAAAACAGTTAAAGGCATTGAGTTACAGCGCCCTTTCCCGCGTCTGACTTATGCTGAAGGGATGGAACGTTACGGTAGTGATAAACCAGATACACGTTATGGTTTGGAATTAGTTGATGTTTCAGATATCGTCAAAGACTCTGGTTTCAAAGTATTTCGCGATACTGTTATCAATGGTGGTATCGTCAAAATTCTGCCCATTCCCAACGGTAACGATGTAATTTCTAATGTCCGCATTAAACCAGGTGGCGATTTATTTAAAGAAGCCAGCGAAGCCGGTGCTAAAGGTTTAGCTTATATCCGCGTCAGAGATGATGGCGAAATTGACACCATTGGGGCGATTAAAGACAACTTAAGCGAAGAACAAAAACAAGAAATTTTGCGCCGTACAGGTGCAAAAGCGGGACATTTGCTGTTGTTTGGGGCAGGGGAAGCTGGTACAGTTAATAAAACTTTAGATAGATTACGACAAGCGATCGCTAGAGAATTTAACTTAATCGATCCAGAAAAAATTAACTTGCTCTGGATTACAGATTTCCCGATGTTCGAGTGGAATGCTGACGAAAAACGTTTAGAAGCACTACACCACCCGTTCACAGCACCACATCCTGATGATTTGAGCGACTTAAAGACTGCACGCGCCCAAGCTTACGACATGATACTCAACGGCGTAGAAATTGGTGGTGGAAGTCTACGGATTTATCAGCGAGAAATTCAACAGCAAGTATTTGAAGCGATTGGATTATCTCCTGAAGAAGCACAAAATAAATTTGGCTTTCTCTTAGAAGCATTTGAATATGGTACACCGCCGCATGGTGGCATCGCCTACGGTTTAGATCGTTTGGTAATGTTGCTAGCTGGAGAAGAATCGATTCGGGATGTCATTGCTTTTCCAAAGACACAACAAGCACGTTGTTTGTTAACAGATGCGCCTTCGAGTGTAGATGCTAAACAGTTGAAAGAATTACACGTTGCTTCGACTTATAAACCAAAGTCTTAGCTCGACTTTATCCAATTAGGCGGCATAAACAGCAATATCGTTTGTTTCGTTGCCGATACCAAACAAGCCAACCCAAGGTGCGCTCTATCACCCGTTGTTTTGGAAACAAAACAAGCCCTTTGCGCTCTTTGGGTTGGAGTACTACTTGTATAATCCAACGGCAATTTTGATTATTTTAATATTCAAAACTCAGTGACAATGTTAACAATTTTATCTTCAGTGTCGTATCCAAAGTAGGTTGGGTAAATACCATCTCCACACCCTGATGAAAAGGCAATTATATTTAATTGGGTAGATTTATCTATACAAACATTTGCCCAATCCCATGTAGGTCTGTAATTTTTTCTTAATTCATCTTGAATCAGGTCTATCAAGCTTTCTTCTTGGGGATTAGCAATGTATGCATAGTATATTGAATCATCAAGAATTTTTACTGCATCAAAATCCATAAAGCAGCCAACTCCAGAATCAACTGGATAACCCAAGGTGTCATTTTCTTCTGTAAGCAAAGCTAGTTCTTCATCAGAGCAAATACCTAATTTCCAATTTATGGGAGTTTCTTCGCTAATACGAATTATGGCATAAGCCACTCTTTGGTCATTATTTATTGGATAATGAGCAACAATTAAGAAAACAGGATATTTACCAATTGGTAAAGACTTTTGAAAAGCTTCACTCTCAGGAAAAGCAAGTGGGTCACAAGCTACTAATCTTCCTGAAGTTAAAATTAATTCCCCAAGATAATGGGTTGTAAATGTAATATCTCCAATTGAACTAGATAGTTTTTCACCTCTTAAAGCTTTATCAAAATTAATAGTATCCATTTTTGAATAACGCTTAAAATAGACATTGTAGCACAAAATAGTTCAAACCCTTACAATGCTTAACTGCTTGATAAAACCCGTTATCTTTGATAAACTTCGGAGTGCTAATATTTTTTGCATTTAATCTGATTTATTCATTAGCTCGGAATGCAATTTGCTAGAATTACTATAGTTTTTGTTTCTGAGATTTGGAAGAAATCTAGCATTTTATTATGATTATGCGCCTTCCCACAATTGCTGCGACCTTTGTCGCGGCCAGTCTTAGTATAGGTACACTTTTGAGTATTGCTGCCCCAGCTTCAGCTGACGAGATAATAACTTGTGCAAGCCAAAATAATCGAAGGAATACTTGTTCGGTAAATGCAAGAGGTAGAGTGAGGCTTGTTAGGCAATTGTCTAACACCAGTTGTAGAGGAAATTGGGGCTATCGGAGAAATCGTATTTGGGTGAAAAATGGTTGCCGAGCTGAGTTTTCAGTAGGCGATCGCAGAAACGACAGATATGACAGATACGATCGAAACGATCGATATGACAGATACGATCGAAACGACAGATATGACCGATACGATCGAAACGATCGATATGACAGATAGGAGACTGGGTATTGCATCAATATAGATAGTTAAGCAGAAATTAAGCAACTTACTTCTGCTAACTTTTATAAGTAAAGCCCTTATCAACTCTAAGAGGGTATTGATTTCTATGTATGTTAATCAAACATTGCTTTCAAGTGCGTGTCTAGTTGGCATTTATCCAGCGTTTCAAAACTTTGGATAGATGTTTCGGGTATATACAGCTAATTTCAAGTTGATGAAGTACACAAGCTGTCAACTCTTCTTTGCGTATCTTGCTAATGCGATCGCTTCTTTTTTTGTAGAGAAGCGATCGCAGTGTTTATTTTATAGTCGCAGATAAGATAAGAGAGTAATATGCTCCTCACACACAAGTAGCAATGACCCTCAACCCTGCGGAAATTTCCCCGTCTCAATGCTCCGACGCTGCACCAATTGCCCAATGGTTTGACAATCATTGCCGAGCAAATGCCAGTTGAAGCCGTAAACCTCAACTTATGGATAAAAGTTGGCTCTGCTGTCGAACCTGATGCTATTAACGGCATGGCTCACTTTTTAGAACACATGATTTTTAAAGGAACAGAACGACTGGCAAGCGGCGAGTTTGAACGTCGAATTGAAGAACGGGGTGCTGTTACTAATGCCGCGACTAGCCAAGACTATACTCATTACTATATAACTACTGCCCCCAAAGATTTTACCGAGCTTGCGCCACTACAAATAGATGTAGTATCGAATGCGAGTATTCCTGATGATGCCTTTGAACGCGAGCGATTGGTAGTTTTAGAAGAAATTAGGCGTTCAGAAGATAATCCCCAACGGCGTACATATCGGCGGGCGATGGAGACAGCCTTTGATTATCTACCCTATCGCCGTGCGGTATTGGGGCCAGAATCGGTGATTGCCGGACTAAAACCCCAGCAGATGCGAGATTTTCATGCTAATTGGTATCAACCCCAGTCAATTACGGCTGTGGCTGTGGGCAATTTGCCCGTGGAAGAATTAATTGCAACTGTCGCTGAAGGATTTACAAAAGCCACTCGCAACTCTCCACTTCCCAATACAGACGAGATGAATGACGTGTCTGCCCACTCCTCACTAAATCCTGAATCACCATTTACAGAAATTGTTCGTCGAGAATTTATCGATGAAAGTCTCCAACAAGCAAGGCTAGTAATGGTTTGGCGAGTTCCAGGAATGACGCAGTTAGATCGCACCTATGGATTGGATGTTTTAGCCGGAATTTTGGGACACGGACGCACATCAAGACTGGTGAGGGATTTACGAGAAGAACAGGGATTGGTTACTTCAATTTCTGTGAGCAACATGAGCAACGAGCTACAAGGGATATTTTATATTTCAGCCAAATGTGCAGTAGAAAATTTAGCAGTTGTAGAGGATGCGATCGCTCAACACATTAGCAAACTACAGACAGAGTTGATAACAGAATCAGAAATTGCCCGTATACGGCAGCGAGTTGCTAACAGATTTATATTTGGTAACGAAACACCAAGCGATCGCTCTGGGTTGTATGGTTATTATCAATCTTTGGTGGGAGATTTGGAACCCGCCTTTAACTACCCAGCGATCGTTCAGAGCCAAGATGCAACAGACTTGATGCAAGCAGCCAAAGAGTATCTATCTCCATATGCTTATGGTGTAGTTTTTGTCAAGCCGTAAATTTGTCATTGGTCATCTGTCATTTGTCATTAGTTATTCTCTCCCTGCCCCCTGCCCCCTGCCCCCCTGCCCCTCGGTCACTGAGCGTAGCCGTTCGCGGAGCGTCTCGCAGAGAAGTGCTGCTCCTCTGCTCCCCATTCCCCACTCCCCAATTTAATCATGTGGACTCAAATCGACACCCATATTAGCCAGGTGACTGGCGAAAAATTTCAAAGTCAGCAAAGGCGATCGGTTGGTGGCGGGTGCATCAACCAAGGTTATGCTGTCTCTAATGGTGAGATAACTTACTTCGTCAAACAAAACCTTGCATCCCAAATTGCGATGTTTGAAGCTGAGGCGTTAGGTTTAGAGCAAATGCTAGCAACAGCTAGTATTCGCGTTCCCAAACCAATTTGCTGGGGTACTGCTGATAATTCTAGCTACATCATCCTGGAATGGTTGGAACTTGGTAGCGGTAACAGCAATTCATGGCAGGAAATGGGGCGCAAGTTAGCAGCGATGCATAAAGCTAGCAGTAGTCAAGTTTTTGGTTGGAAAATTAACAATACCATTGGTTCCACACCCCAAATTAATACTTGGACAGCAGACTGGACGGAATTTTATATTAAACATCGCTTGGGTTATCAATTTCAGTTGGCAAGGCGACGTGGAGGTAATTTTCCCCAACAAGACAAGTTACTAGCAGCTATCCCGGAACTATTGGCGGATCGTCAGGTGCAACCTTCTTTAGTACATGGCGATTTATGGGGCGGAAATGCAGGGTGTACTGCATCAGGGGAACCAGTGATATTCGATCCAGCAACTTATTTTGCGGATAGAGAAGTTGATATCGCCATGACCGAATTATTTGGTGGTTTCCCCGCAGCGTTTTATAAGGGTTACAACGAGGTGTTTCCGTTAGATGCAGGCTATGAGCAAAGAAAAACGCTTTATAACCTATATCACATTTTGAATCACTTCAATTTATTTGGGGGTAGTTACGATTCCCAAGCCAATAGGATGATTGACCAGATTTTACGATAAAGGATGGGGATTAAATAAACGTGTAAGGGTACGCAGACCAATACTTGTCGGGTTTTGGAGAAAAGGGGAAGGTGGGGCCCCAAGAAGGGGATAAGGGGCGGGGGAAAAGGGAAAGAAAAAACTTTTAACCTTTACCCTTTAACCTTTTCCCCAAACCCAATTCCGATTTAAAAATGCACAAAGCGAGCAGTATTGGGTACGCGGACTCGCTTGCCGCCGGCGCTATCCTGCCTTCTGCCTTCTGAATTTGTCCTGGTGTGACAGACTCGATTGCGAGATGATGGTAGTTTATCTTTGCACAAACTCCTTTATCCCAATCGCGATACAAGTTATGACACTCAATTTATATTTACTGCGACATGGAGAAACTACCTTTAGTCAAAGTGGTAATTTCTGCGGTGAAACTGATGCGGAGTTGACAACAGAGGGGATGGAGATGGCATCCGCTTTTGCCGATGTTTATCAACAATTGAAGTGGGAGGGAGTTTATGTTAGCCCAATGAAGCGCACAATTGCAACTGCCAAACCATTTTGTGATGCTATCGGTATGGATATGCAGTTGCGTGACGGACTTAGAGAAGGTAGTTACGGCGAATGGGAAACTAAGAGTAAATCGTTTGCCCAAGAGAATTACGCAGAGAACTATCTAAAATGGGTGACAGAACCAGCTTGGAATGCACCACTAGGTGGAGAAACTGCGGTAGATATTGCTAACCGTTCTATGCCTGTAATTGCTGAAATTCAAGAAAAACATCCCCAAGGTAATGTTTTAGTAGTTTCTCATAAAGCTACGATTCGGATTATGCTTTGCAGTTTACTGGGAATTGATTTGGGACGCTATCGCTATCGGGTGAATATTTTGGTCGCCTCGGTAAGTATGGTTAAATTTGACGTTAATGGCCCTTTGCTCGAAATATTAGGCGATCGCCATCATATACCCGATCGTATTCGCTCTCGTCCGGGAACATAATAGTCTCTTAGGGATTTGCAAAAAATAAATTATCCTAAATTATTTCTAGATTTGTAGGGGCACAAGGCCTTGCACCCCTACAATTTTTTTAACTGGAAGGCACTGCTTCGCCCGCCTTAAGAGCGATGGCGTAACCGCCCGCGTGGGTTGACAAAGCCCTTAGAGGATGAATGAACAAGTATTTTTCATCACATCAAAGCCTCAAAAACCTAACCCCCCTAGCCCCCTAAGGCTCATGAGGAAATGGCAGAGTGGTTTCATACAACAAAAAGAAAAAACTTTGTGCAGTTGGTTGAAGAGGGCACGTTGTGCTTGAGGAATAGTTCGGAAACTCTGTTTGCGGGCGTTCGTAATAAAAAAGTTGCGTAATAGTGCAATTAGTACTTCGACAAAACTTGATGGAAGTGAGAAATTCCATATTCAATATCTGCAAACTGAAGTACACCATATGCTTTGGAATGAACGCTTGCTTGTAGCGATCGCACCGCCCCAAAGTCTTCATTTAACACCCGCTCAAATTCAGGTCGAAATTCATCCTGCTTATAAGGAAATGCTTCAATTTGGGCTTTGGTTTGATAAATAAAAACCTCAAACTTAGTTCTTATGGGAGATAAAGGAGTCAGCCGAAAAACTGAAACTTTGTCTCTTGCAGTATTCACCATCATATTAGGAAAGATGAAACCCTGATACGATTGTCCCCTTGGTTCTCCTGCAAAAGCAGGGTGATCTTTGACAAATTCATCATCTGTAAAAGGAACAAATATCTGATAGTGTCGCCCAGTTGGAGTGTAAATAATATTCTTCGGATCGAAACACTTTAAACTTTGGGCATGAACAACTGACAAGTGATAACACTCTAGATAATTTTCAATCGGAAATTTCCAATTGGCTGGCTCTTCATAAAACCAACGATCGACCTGCTGAAGTTCTTGCCAGGAGTGCTGATATTGCTCTAAATAGGTTGAGAATCCGGCTAAATAACTGACTAAGGATTCGCCTTCTGCTTCTGAGCAAACAAAGATAAAGCCGCCCCATGTCTCTACTCGTCCCTTCGCTAGATAGACAGCCGACTTATTTAAATTGGGAAAACACTCAGCGCGAGGTAAACCTTTAAGATTACCTTCATAATTGAAGTTCCAACCATGATACGGACAACGCACTCGTTGACAATGACCCTGCCCTTGTAACATCTGCGCTCCGCGATGCGGACAAACATTGTGCATTGCTTGCAATTCACCATTACGATCGCGAATCACGAACATGGGCTGATCGCCAACTTGGCAAGTTAAATAATCCCCAGGATTAGGTAGATCGGATTCACGTCCCTACAAATTGCCAGGTGTTACGCCAGATAGTTTGCTGCTCGTAAGCAAAAATTCGCTCGCTAAAGTAGTAATCACCGGGTAGTCCAAATTTTGGTTGATTGGTACTAGAAGTGCGATCGAGAAATGAAGGATGGATCGAGATCATATTGTTAAATTCTATTTAATCAGTGCTATTGAGCGATCGCTGTAGTCAGAACAACCCCAGATGAGATTGCCTCTTGTGCTAATTCCTGCCACCAAGCTTCCATCGCATCGATCGTTGCCCGAAATCCTGCTGCAAACTCTCCAAATTGTTCGGGTTGTATGTACGCTGCCAGAGATGTTCTCAAACCCGCTTCATGTTCAATTTCCCACTCATCTAAATGCTTGCTAAAGAAATATTCCAAATCTTTGGGCATTGCTCCTTCCAGCAACCAATTTACAAGTTGCACGATTAGAGTTAATTCTGGAATTGAGGTTGCCTCGATCGCATAGGTTGCCCCCAGCACATAGGGTATTTGTTGCTCAAATATCGATTGCATAGTTCTTAACAATTTGGATGTAGCGATCGATGGCGTTGCGTTCTTCACAGGAACACTCAGTCCTTGTTCTAACCCTTCAGCTAAAAGCGTGTAATGAGAAATTCCTTGTGTACTTTTGCCCATCTCTTCAGCAATGTTTTCTTTGAGTTCTTGGGCTACAATGTCCCATTTTGCTACCAGCGCTTTCTGTCTTGCTAATTCTGTGAAACCCACCAACTCCTTTGGAAAAATCGAATATTGCTGCATGATATAAGCAATCTGAGCAAAGCTTGCTTTGTTCAGCATTTGTGCAACCGGATTTTTTGTAATACTAAATGCCAGGTAATCCTGAGCGAGCAGTTGATTTAGCTGCTGAGTTAGGCGATCGAATGTGTTCACAATTTTAGTCATTTCAAGAGTTGAAGTAGTGTCGGTCGATTTGTCTCAAAAGTTGCTGTGAATATCGAAAAGGTGATACTAGCGGCAATATCAAAACCAAGCAAAATTGATACGTAAAATTAATACGCATTTCACTGGGCTGATTACCAAGTATTTCTGAATACAGGCAAGGCAAATTTGATACTCAGTTAGCTTGGTTGATTACCAAAGATTGCTGAATACCGATATCAGGCCTGAACTTGCAAACAGTTAATTTATGAAGTTTTTGGCATTCTTGATTGCCAAATTTGGTTTTTGGAATCCAAGAAGCTTGAATTTTATTTCTTTAGATATTAAATCATTATAAATATTTATATTTCATTAAGATTATTAAAGTAATGTTTCAACAAAGAAACATTTTTCAATTGGCATTATAAAAGTAAATTTAATCACTAAATATTAATACTTAGTAAATCACATTAAATATCCCAAATAGCGGCACACACAGGTATTTATCTTGTTCGCAGAAGCAAGGAACGAGGTTGATTGAGGATAAACTTCGGGAAGATGAAGCACAAATTAGCTGAAAGAAGTATAAATACAACTAAGTGATTTTTCTGGTATTTGATAGTATGAAGTTTGTGATGGGTAATCTAGGTTAAGCCAAGACCTGAGCGAACCAAGATTTACCACTCATGAAGATACATTCATCTAGCAAAGTCCGTGCATTTTCATTACACCTTGTTCTGATCGTTCCTTTCGTATTGCAAGTTTTTGCCATCGTGGGACTGGTTGGGTATTTGTCGTTTAAAAATGGCGAGAAAGCGGTGAACGATCTGGCGGATCAGTTGATGGAGCGAACCAGTAGTGAAGTAAATCAACATTTGGATGCTTACCTGTCGATTCCCCATAAAGTTATCCAGTTAAATGCGGATGCAATTAGTATGGGATTGCTGAATGTGCGCGATCGCCTCAAGGTTGGCAAGTATTTCTGGCACGAAATGCAAGCCTATGACTTAACCTTTATCAGCTTAAACCTAGCAACTGGAGAAGGGACTGGAGCCGGTCGTTACGATGGCAAAACGGTGACCATTGATGATAATGCAATCAAAACTCCAAGTCTGCCGAAAAATACGAAAACTTACTTAACAGATAATGATGGCAACCCAACCAAAGTGATGACGACCAGTACTTGGGATACCGTCAATGAACTTGCCTATACTGAACCTGTGAAAGCCGGGAAACCTATCTGGGTTCGCATTTATACTTATTACGATCCTGCTTATCCCCCTTATATTGTGGCATCCGCAGGTCGTCCGATTTATGATGCCAGCAAAAAACTGATTGGTGTTGTGGGGGCTGAAATTCACCTGTTGAAACTCAGTGAATTTTTACAAAAATTAAATGTCAGCCACTTTGGACAAGTTTTTATTATGGAGCGTGATGGTATGTTGGTTGCCAATTCTGCTCAAGAAAAGCCTTTTACTGTAGTCAATAACGAAATTAAACGCCTGAAAGCGATCGACAGCCCCAATCCGGCGGTACAAAACATTGCCAAGCAGCTTCAGCAGCGCATTCCAAATTTCCAGTCGATTACCAATACCCAAAAACTGAAAGTTAATGTTCAAGGAGAAAATTTCTACGTGCATATTGTACCTTGGCGAGACCAACATGGTTTGGACTGGTTAGTGGTAGTTGGTATTCCGGAAAAAACTTACATGGCGCAAATCCATGCCAACACCCAAATTAGTATCCTGCTGTGTTTTGGGGCGCTGATAGTAGCAACAACGATTGGCGTATTTACCTCACGCTGGATTGCCCATCCTATCTTGCGCTTGAATCAGACTACCCAGGCAATAGCATTTGGTGATTTACAACAGACACTCGAAGAGGGGAATATCGATGAACTCAACACTCTTGCTCACTCTTTTAATCACATGGCAGGACAATTGCGCGAATCCTTTGTGGCTTTAGAAAATAGTAATGCAGAACTAGAAGCGCGAGTCGAACAACGGACTGTTGAACTGAAAACAGCCTTGAATGAATTGCAACGTACCCAAGCACAAGTAGTTCAAAGTGAAAAAATGTCTAGTCTGGGTCAACTGGTAGCAGGTATTGCCCATGAAATCAATAACCCAGTCAACTTTATTCACGGTAATCTTACTTACTTAGATGAATATACTGAAAACTTGTTACAGATGATTTATCTCTACCAAGAACGCCATTCTAGTCATGACCCAGAAATTCAAGCATTAGCAGAGAAAATAGATCTAGAATTTCTCATTGAAGATTTACAAAAGATACTGCCTTCAATGAAAATGGGGACTGAAAGAATTCGTAACATTGTGCTATCGCTGCGGAATTTTTCGCGTATGGATGAAGCGGAATTTAAGACAGTTGATATTCATGAAGGCATCGAAAGTACGCTCTTGATTCTGCAACACCGCCTTAAAGATAAACCAGACCATCCAGCAATTGAAGTTATTAAAGATTATGGCAACTTGCCGCAAGTGGAATGCTATCCTGGTCAACTCAACCAAGTATTGATGAATATTTTGGTAAATGCAATTGATGCCCTAGATGAAGCAGACATCAAGCGCACCTCTCAACAGATAGAGGAAAATCCTAGTCAAATTACTATCCGCACTTCAGTAGTTGATTCACAATCAATAGAAATTGCGATCGCTGATAATGCACAAGGAATGCCAGAATCGGTTCAAAACCGGATCTTCGATCCATTTTTTACTACCAAACCTGTAGGCAAAGGAACAGGTATGGGTATGGCAATCAGCTACCAAATCATTACGAAAAAGCATGGTGGGAAATTGCTATGTTTTTCTAGCCTTGGGCAAGGCACTAATTTCATAATTCAAGTGCCTATCCGGCAACAAGCTCCTGAAAGCGTCGTCAAAGTATAGACTGTTATATATCTCCCTGCCCCTCTGCCTACACAGCGATGGGATCTTTTTTGAGTTGGAAGTCCCTGACGCGTAGGTATAGCCCAAAGTAGGCATCACCTGCTCAAAAATTATGTTTCCAACGCCAATTTTCAGCAATATTTTAAATTTAATTGCTTGTTGATAAATTGTCTTTGACCTTAAAATCTTACGAATAGGTTCAAATAAATAAGCATAGAGGAAAAAGTTATGGCTTTGAGCGTCACACTAGAAATCGGCAATGATGTTGCTAAAATCACTTTGTCTGGAGAATTAGATGCAATGACTGCACCGATTTTCAAGACAGAGGTAGAGAAAGCAGCAGTTGAGCATCCAAAACACCTCGTGTTGTTGATGCAAGACTTAGAATATATGGCCAGTGCGGGTCTACGAGTACTCATTTTTGCTAAACAAACAATAGATGCTAATGCAAATATTTACATAGTTGCTCCGCAAGAAATGGTCTTGGAAACACTCAAAAAAACTGGACTTGACCAAAGCTTGCTTGTAGTTGATGAATATGATATTGAATCCTTACAGAAACTCAACTAGTTACTACCAAAAAAAATTTACGCTGCCAGAAACTCTAATCTGCACAAGCATCAACTAGGTAGACAATAGCATCGTCTGCAAGTGCCGCGATCGTTTCCTGACTGAGTGAAGGCTCAGAAAATATAAAATTCAAAAACATATTTTTCTGAAACCTTAATGCCTCAACCACAAAAACACCTGGAAACACCGATGCTGAAGCTACAGCATTAATTTCTTCGAGTTGAAATACCCCGTAGCGCTGGAAAATGTTAACTAAACCAAGCTTAGTGACTCCAACACTTGCTAGTACTTGATTTCAGAGCATTCCCTTTGTTGCCACTGCCAGTCCAGACGCTAGCATCATACTAAATAGATCGTTGCGTTGGATAGATATTTGTAGTGATTTGTTGTTTCACATCGCGTGCTAAATTCCCAAAAGACATACTTGGTTTTAAGGTATGAAATGTAACAGTAGATGAAGCTAATGACACCATCTGCCGATCGCTAATTATTGGTTACGTTAATTAAGAGACAATTTATAAAGTAAATTTTTAGACTACAAGACAACGCAGTATGTATTCGTGAGAAGTTAAGGTCGAGCCTTTGAAAATAATTTGTTCTTTAATAGATAGTTTTGGTTTACGACCTCCTCGTATAACAATAAGTTTCACTTTTTTAAAGTCTAATAAAGCTTGTTTTTCATGATACAATCATTGGGTATTTAAAATTAATTGTTGTAATTGTTCATACTCGAAACTAATCAAAAACTTTGTTTCTTAGGATTGTCTTCAATTCAGTATGTCGCTCATAGGTTTGTGTAAAAATATTTTCTAATGTTCTTATATATTAGAATGATACTATTTTAAAGATATCTACTGTTTGGACTTTGGACAAAAAGAAGATAGTTCGCAAGTGTTCTTTCCCCTCTGCTGGCTACGAGGAAAAGTTTGTGTAGCCCACCACTAGAATTATGGCGATCGCACATAGCAATAATGCTCATAGATGATGGCTTTTATTCCAAGTGAATTATCAACTTTAAGCTTGGGGAATTGGCAGTGAACAGAAAAAATCAAAAGTCAAAAGGAAATAGTCCGTTGGTAAGGCAGTACGTTGGCGTTAGCGTTAGCGCAGCGTTAGCGAGTCATCGAGCGTCAGCGGTAGCGAGTCATCGAGCGTCGGTAATTGCGCATTTGTACCCCTTTGGGGAAGCAAGCTACTTACAGCGTCTTTGTCAGCAAAAGCAACTGGTATTTAGAAGTCAGAATGCTGCATTGCCGATCGTGCTTACCCTATGCTTCTGGTTAGGGAGCATTGCTGCTAAACCCGTATTTGGACAATCCATTGTTCCAGCTAATGATGGGACAGGGACAGTTGTAACTCAAGAGGGTAATCGCATCGATATCCAAGGAGGTAAGCTTTCTGGCGATCGAGCGAATCTATTTCACAGCTTGGAGAAATTTGGACTCAATCAACAGCAGATTGCCAATTTTCTCTCGAATCCCGATATTCACAATATTCTCACACGAGTTGTCGGTGGAGATCCTTCAACGATCAACGGATTGATTCAGGTAACTGGAGGAAATTCCAACTTATTCATCATGAATCCAGCAGGAGTCATCTTTGGGCCGAATGCCCAAATTAACCTTCCGGCTGATTTTACCGTAACGACTGCTACAGCAATTGGTTTTGACAATCGCTTTTGGTTTAATGCAGTCGGTAAAAATGATTACTCAAATTTAAATGGCAATCCCTCTGGGTTTGCCTTTGATTTCGCCAATCCTGGGACTATTATCAATGCTGGTAGTTTGTCAGTTTTAGAAAAACACAATCTGGCTTTAATCGGTGGGAATATTATCAATACCGCGACATTGAGCGCACCCGGCGGCAATATCACTCTTGCAGCAGTGCCGGGGACAAACCTGATTCGGATCTCTCAAGCAGGAAACCTGCTGAGTTTAGAGCTAGAACTGCCAAGAAATACAACAGACCCAACACCTAGCAATTAACCCTCTGGATTTGCCAACGCTGTTAACCCAAGGAGCTAAGGGACTAAATCTTGGTGCGATCGCTTCTTTAGATGCTGGCAAAGTACAGTTAACACGAGCTGGTACAACTATCCCAACTGCCGCAGGAACTACGATCGCTTCTGGAACCCTAGATGTTTCCAATACAAAAGTTATGCAGACAGGTGGTACAGTAAACGTCTTGGGCGATCGCGTCGGATTGATTGGTGCTAACATTAATGCCTCTGGCACAGCTGGTGGCGGCATCGTTCGGATTGGCGGAGACTACAAAGGTCAAGGTATCTTACCCAATGCCTTACAGACGTTTGTTAGCAGTGATTCGGTAATTAATGCTAACGCACTGCGAAACGGTGATGGCGGTCGGGCGATCGTTTGGTCAGATAATAACACTCAGTTCTTTGGTAAGATCGACGCCATCGGGGGGCTTAATACTGGCAATGGCGGATTAGTCGAAGTATCTAGCAAAGGATTGCTTTTATTTCAAGGCTTAGTTGATTTACGTTCGCCTGCGGGGGAAGTCGGCACGCTCCTGCTAGATCCGACTGATATCACTATCAGCAGCGCGATGGATACCAACAGTATGACCTTCGGTAAAGGTATATTTGCTGACACCACTACAACCTCTTCTAATCTCAACTCGACTACGCTACAAAATCAACTAGCTTTGAGTAATGTTAACGTTTCGACAACATCGGGTTTGGCTGGTAAAGGAGATATTACAGTCAGCAATCCGATCTCATGGAGTAGCGGTTCTGACTTGAAATTAGCTGCCGATCGCAATATCAACATCAATGCCAACATCGGTACAACGGGTACTAACAATGCAAATCTAACGCTAGAAGCTAATAACAGTATTTTTCTCAACTCAAATGCCAAGCTAACAGCCAGTGGTGTGGGGAAGTTGGATGTCACCCTCAATGCAAATCGAGACGGGATCGAAGCAGGAGCGATCGCCCTCAAAAGCGGTGCTGCGATCGATTCTAATGGAGGTAATATAATTCTGGGCGGTAGTAGTAACCCCTTAAACGAACCGGCACAAGGAACAGCAGCAAATCCCATTGGAGTCAGCCTTGATAGAGCTACTCTCAACTCTGGAAGTGGCAATATTTCGATTAAAGGTCAGGGAAACAACGCTGATGCGAGCGAGCAGAAAGGCGTTTGGCTGAATAATAGCAGCATCATAGCTGAAAATGGAGATATCAGCTTAACTGGCATAGGCTACGGAAATGGAAACAACAACAACGGGATTCAGCTTAACAATAGCCTGGTGAGTTCCACTGGTACTGGGAAGATTACACTCCAAGGTACTAGTAACGCCAGAGGAGGTAGGGACAACGACGGCATTGAAGTAAACAGTAGCATCATCAGCGCGACTAAAACGGGGACAATTAATCTAGAAGGGATTGCCGGAGTCGGCACTGATATTAGTGAGGGGATATATATCGGTCGCAATTCCAAAGTCAGTTCAGCCAATGGAAATATCAACCTCGTGGGTACTGGCGGGAATGGAGAGGGAAATCGGAACTTCGGCATTTCACTGGAAGACGGCGCAGAAGTGGAATCGACGGCAACAGGAAATATCAGCTTAGAAGGCGCTAGTAGTGGTAACACTACAGAAGGAATTAGCATTAAAAACAGTTCCATTAACCCCACTGGAACAGGCAGTGGTACGATCGCCCTCACTGCTGATGAAATGAACTTCCTTGGCTCCACCCAAATCAAAGGTACTGGTATCCTTCAGTTGCAGCCTCGGACTCCTAGCTTAGGCATTACCTTGGGTGGCAACATTAACGATGCCCGTTTAAATCTAAATGCCAGTAAATTAAACACCTGGCAAAATGGCTTTTCTCAAATATCGATCGGGCGAGATAACAGTAGCGGTACTATTACCTTGGCAGGTGATGTGACTTTTAATGACCCGGTTACTTTGCGATCGCCCTTTGGCTCAGGTTCCATTAACACTAGTGGATTTCAACTCACAGGAGCCGACAATGCCACCCTTAACCTGCAAGCCAACCAAAACATTACCACTGGCGATGTGGTAAATCAAGGTCGAGATATTAAAATAACCAGTACCAGTGGCAATATCAATACCGGAACTCTCAATACTAGTTCTACAACTGGAAATGGGGGAGCGATCGCTCTAGAAGGCGGCGGTGACATTTCCACGGGCAATCTGAACAGTTCAGGAGTTAACGGTGGTGCGATCGTCGCCAAAGCTGCCACCAATATTACCACTGGCGCGATTGATTCCAGCAGTAGTTTCGGCAACGGTGGCAATGTCACCCTTGACTCCAGCCGCGACATTCAAGCTACCCAGATTAACGCCCAAGGTGGGAAAACCGGTAGAGGTGGTGACATAGATATCACCGCTAGACAATTTTTCCGCGTCACAGACACCTTCACCGACAGCAACAACGGTCTGGCTAGCATTTCCAGCCTTGGCGGTAACAGTGGGGGAGACATCACGATCCGGCATGGGGGAGGCAGCTTAAATCCGTTTCAGATTGGCAATGCCTCGGTA
This sequence comes from Nostoc sp. DSM 114160, assembly GCF_053470305.1. Classification (NCBI taxonomy): domain Bacteria; kingdom Bacillati; phylum Cyanobacteriota; class Cyanophyceae; order Nostocales; family Nostocaceae; genus Nostoc; species Nostoc sp. DSM 114160. Next base: position 2,353,200 of record NZ_JBPFGO010000001.1, read on the forward strand.
AATGGTACAGCTGGTGCGATCGTTGGCGGGAAAATTGCTATTATCCCCCCTCCACCTGCAACAGAGACTCCACTTGTTAATTTTAATCCCGTCGATCTCAGCAATCCCTTCCCTGTTACCCAGCCACTACAAGTAACCTTTGCCGCCTCCACACCAGCAACTGACATTAACCTACCAGAACTGGAGGAAGCCTTCACCAAGACCTTTGAGAACCATTTGGGCATCAGCAATGTCCGCATCAAAACCTTAAAAGAAGCCCAAGCTATATTGCGCCGAATTGAACAAGCCACTGGCATTAAATCTGCCCTGATTTATGTCTTATTTCAACCCAAAACCGAGGAAGACTCCAAATCTCAACCAGAGGAGACAGCCAAGCAACCGCAACCTATCTGGGAGTTCAATTCTCAAAGTTTAGAGCAGCGCCGACAGCCAGTACAACCCACTACACAAGCTCTAGATAACTACCAGCTCGAACTAGTGATGGTCACTTCCTCTGGAACACCAATCAGACGAGAGATAAAGGGAGCGACGCGAGAGCAAGTCCTCAAAAACGCTCAAGAATTCCAAGCAGCTATCACTAACATTCAACGCTCTCCCCCATATTTAGCTTTGGCTCAAAAGCTTTATAAGTGGCTGCTTGAGCCTTTGGAAAAGGATTTACAAGCTCAAAAAATCACGAATCTTAGCTTTTTGATGGACACGGGTTTACGCTCCCTGCCCATCGCCGCTCTGCATGACGGACAAGGGTTTATTGTAGAAAGATACAGCGTTGGTCTGATGCCCAGCTTATCACTTACTGATACTCGCTATGCAAATGTGAGAAATCAGCAAGTCTTAGCGATGGGAGCCAATCGCTTCCCCGATCAAAAGCCCTTACCAGCAGCTTCATTAGAGTTGTCTTTAATCGTCAGTCAATTGTGGCCTGGCAAGTCTTTCCTTAACGAAAACTTCACCGTGGAAAAGCTCAAACAAGCCCGCGCTTTACAAACTTTTGGTATTGTCCATTTCTCTACCCATGCTAACTTTCAGCCTGGTAATATCAATAAATCCTATATTGAGTTTTGGTATAGCAAATTACTAATTAGCCAATTGCAGCAATTGAAATTAAGTCAGCCGCCAGTGGAACTATTGGTTTTGAGTGCCTGTCGTACAGCATTAGGGAACCCAGAAGCGGAGTTGGGATTTGCAGGCTTGGCGGTGTTAGCAGGAGTGAAATCAGCGATGGGCAGTCTATGGTCTGTCAACGATGAAAGCACAATGGGACTAATGACAAGTTTCTACGAGAAATTGAAAGAAACTCCCATCAAAGCCGAGGCTCTGCGGCAAGCACAGGTAGCGATGCTCAAGGGGGTCAGGTGCGACTAGAGAAGGGTCAGTTGGTAACACCGAGTAAAAGTTTTCCTTTACCGCCGGAGTTAAGACAGATAGGAGACAAAGAATTTGCTCATCCTTATTATTGGAGCGGTTTCACGCTCGTCGGCAATCCTTGGTAAGGGACTTCCAGAAAATAAATTATCCAATTAACTGGGATCGGAATGGCACTAAGAAAAGCCCAAAGACTTATTGTATCCTCGTTCCCAGCCTCCAAGCTGGGAACGAGTTCCAAGAGGCTCTGCCTCTTGTCAAGCTATGGAGGCAAAGGGCTGTATCTTAACAAGCGTGCCATTAAACTGAAATCCTATTTTTCTGTCTCCCCCCTGTCATTGTGCCTATACAGCGACGAAATATTTTTTAATTGGAAGTCCCTCAGAGAGTGCATTTTTCAGATATAGCCGCAGTCACACAGATTAGGACAGTATTGATTGCTCAAAGTTTTGAAACAACTGGGTTTTGACTCAGCACTGGCTCAACCTTAGCTATCCGCTAACAGCACTCAACTATACTTCTGAAAAGACTGATTTACTGTTTCAAAGATTTACGTTCAATAGAAGTCCTTACGCGGATCATGAATTTACCAAAATTTTTTCTGTTTTTAGCGATCCTTGTTAGCGCACTTTCTCCCACCATTGCCACTTTTGCTAGCTTGCCATTACGGCGATCGGCATCCAACTTGGAGTGGAAAGTTAGTCTCAAATTCCCACCTGTAGATGACAGAGGAGCGCCCTCTCAAACATTGGGTGGAGGAACGCGTGGCTCTTCTTGTATCGATGGGAGAGGAATACCGATAACGCCTTTGATGCCGTCAAAAAAGAATTTTGGGAAAACGGTTGCAGCCAATCCAACACTATATTGGTACATTCCTCAAAATACTGCCCAATCTGGAGAATTGGCTTTGACAGATGAAGCCGGAAATCAGGTTTATCTGACAACTTTTAAACTACCTAGTACTCCTGGCATTATTAAACTGGAATTACCAGCAAATGTTTCTCTCCAAATTGGCAAGTATTATCGATGGTACTTCACGATGATTTGCGATTTTCAAGACCGCGCTCAGGATGAATCTGTCAAGGGATTACTCCAGCGTACCGAAGTAAGTTCATCCCTGAAAAGTCAGCTAGCTGGGGCAGGACTTCTAGAACAGGCAAAAATTTATGCAGAGTCTCAAATTTGGCAGGAAGCACTGAATACCGTTGCTCAATTGCGCCGCGAGAAGCCAACTGAATGGGAAGAACTTTTACAATCAGTCGGTCTAGGGGCGATCGCCAAAGAACCTTTCCTTGACTGCTGCACGAGCGATCGCTAACCTCAGTACAACTATATGGCAAAGTGAAAACGGCTACTTTGCTACCCGGAAAAATTAATTTTGGTACAAAAAAGATGATCTGGAGAAAGTGGAAAAAGCTACTGTGGCAATGGCGCGGTGTTTTGATTACTACTCCTAGTGTGGCTGGTGTAGTCATCTTATTACGCTTTGCTGGTTTAATGCAGCCTTGGGAGTTAGAGGCTTTCGATGGATATATGCGTTTGCGACCCCAAGAAGCACCCGATAACCGGATTGTGATTGTGGGAGTAAATCTTGCAGACATGAAAAAAATTCGTCAGCCAATCGTTCCAGATGGTCTGTATGCTCAATTGTTGCAAAAATTAAAAGCCAGGAAACCACGAGCTATTGGTTTAGATATCTACCGCGATTTACCTGTAGAACCAGGACATCAAGAATTAACCAAAGTATTTACATCTACCCCGAATTTAGTCGGGATTCAAAGAGTGGTAGGAGATAACCAACGCGAACCAATTGACCCGCCACCAGCACTCAAAGATAAAGGGCAAGTAGGTGCAAATGATTTGGTTTTAGATCCAGATAAAAAGGTAAGACGCAGTTTGCTCTACTTAACAGATAAAAATGGAGAGACTATTTACAGTTTTGCATTATATTTAGCTTTACTTTATCTTGATGCCGAAGGTATTGCACCCCAAACTTCTGGACAGGCAAAAAATTGGCAGTTAGGAAAGACAAGATTTATTCCTTTTGCCGCTAATGATGGTGGCTATGTGCGAGCTGATGACCGTGGCTACCAAATTTTAATTAATTACAGGGGGCCAGCCAGACGCTTTTCTACAGTCACGATGACAGATATTTTAGAAGACAAGGTACCACCAGAATGGGGACGCGATCGCATTATCTTAATTGGTAACGTCAGCGAAAGTTTTGAGGATTTATTCTTCACTCCCTATAGTAGTGGTTTGTTGACTTCTCCAGAACCTATGCCTGGGGTAGAAATTCATGCGAATATGGCTAGCCAAATTATCAGTGCAGCTACAGTAGGTCGTCCACTAATTAAGAGTTGGTCGCAACCAATAGAAATAGGATGGATTTTTCTCTGGTCTTTTGTGGGTGCAAGTCTAACTTGGCAATGGCGATATGCAGGCGGGATAAAATTTTTATCCCTCCAGAAAATAACTAGCCCAATTTTGGCAGCAGGTGTGCTATTGGTTAGTACATATACAGCCTTTATCGCCAGTTGGTGGATACCTGTAGTACCACCATTATTAGCTTTGTTGGGATCTGCGATCGCTATTACAGTCTATATCGCCCGTACTGCTGGAGAAATTCGTTATACATTTGGGCGTTACTTAAGCAAAGAAGTAGTCACTACCTTATTAGAAAGCCCAAAAGGTTTACAGCTTGGGGGCGAACGGCGCAAAATCACCATACTCGTCTCCGATTTAAGAGGATTTACCAGTATTTCAGAACAATTACCCCCGGAAAAGGTTGTTCAAATTCTCAATTTTTATTTAGCATCAATGGCAGATATCATTACCCAGTATCAAGGAACCATTGATGAGTTTACAGGTGATGGTATTTTAGTGTTGTTTGGTGCGCCTACTGCCAAAGAAGACGATACTACAAGGGCTATTGCTTGTGCGATCGCTATGCAGTTAGCAATGATGAGTATAAATGAAAAGATGCAGCAGTGGAATCTGCCATCATTAGAAATGGGAATAGCTGTCAACACCGGCGAAGTTGTTGTTGGAAATATTGGTTCTTATATCCGAACCAAATATGGTGTAGTTGGTAGCCAGGTGAATCTCACCTATCGTATTGAATCCTATACAATTGGAGGACAGATTGTTATTTCAGAATCGACATTTAGAGAAGTAGAGTCAATTGTTAAAATCTCTGGGCAAAAGCAAGTACAAGTAAAAGGAATTAAACTACCGATAAATATTTACGAAGTTAGGGGAATTATTGGAAAATACAATCTCTTTTTAACTCAAGAAGAAGAAAAATTACTACCTTTAGCTGAAGCAATACCAATAAAATATACAATTTTAGATGAAAAGCACATTGAAAAAAACTTTTTTCAAGGCAATTTAGTTAAACTTTCTACTAAAGGAGCCGAGGTACGTCCCAAGGATATAGAAAAAGATGTCATCCCTTCTTTATTCAGTAATATTAAATTAGTTTTATCACCAACTTCTCCCAAAGAATTAAGTGTTGATATTTATGCTAAAGTTTTAGAAAAACCAATAGAAGATGGGCTATTTTATATCTGCTTTACTACTAACAGTTCTGAGATAAAAGTAATTCTTAGTAAGATTTAAGTAGTTGGGATCGGGCAGGAGGCAGGAAGGAAGAGGATTTTAGCCTTGTTCATTGTTGGGAAAGGGCTAAAGGATGGTTAAGGGTTTTTTACCTTTTCTCCTTCCCCCAAAACCCGACAAGTATTGTCTGCCGCCCTACTTAACACTACTCTAATGGAGCAGACATTCAGTGATAGCAATAAATCTACCAAACTGTAAGCGTTTCGCGTCAGCAATATCGCATCCATCAGTTCAAAAGTTGCATCATACGCTCTACCTAAATAGTTATACGCTGCTTAACGAAATTCTTCTAATTTGGCACGTTTCATATTGGCAGATGAGAATTGATGGTTAAACTCTGGTGATTCTGCTAAAATTAAAGTATACTCCATTGTCCTACGTAAAAAATAATTTATGCATACAATAATCTCTCTTTTGTTAGGTATATAATCATACAAAAGATAGAGATGCTAACTGATTTAATTGAATTATTCTTAACAAGATATAAAGAAATATTACAGAAAGGAGTCGGCTATTAGCATCCAATTATTAAAGAATGTCATCATCCCAAAATGGCATAGTTCCAACATTGCTCTGGATCTGAAACGTGCCGCAGAAATTGCGGATTATTGTTTAAACAATGCCACTGCAATCGATTGCAATACTGCTTTTCCCAAGCAAGAGTTTGAGCTAATTGCTAAGGCTGGGTTATTGGCTGCACCATTAGCGAAAGAATTAGGCGGATGGGGTGCAGGAATTGATGCGAATGTTACCTACGAGCTTTTAATGCTATTAAAGCAGATAGGGCATGGCAATCTGGCAGTTGGGCGAATTTATGAAGGACATATCAACGCCCTACAACTGATTCAGACCTTTGGTTCCATAGAACAGATCGCAAGCTGCGCTCATGATGCCCGCGATCGCCAGAAAATATTTGGCGTTTGGAATGCTGAAGCCTCTGATGGTGTGAAGATAATTCCTTGTGAGAATGGGCGTTATCGGCTGGAAGGTTCTAAAACGTTTTGTACTGGTACTGGCTATGTTGAACGTCCTTTCGTGAATGGAGTATTGCCAGAAGGCGGTTGGCAAATGTGCATTGTGCCAATGGACGAAGTGACAACAGTTAGCGATCCCGCCTGGTGGCAACCTTCTGGGATGCGAGCTACTGCTAGTTACAAAGTGGATTTTAGCGATGTCGAGTTGGATCGAAGCTATTTAATCGGCCAGCCAGGAGATTACTATCGACAGCCTTGGTTATCTGTTGGGGTAATTCGGTTTGCTGCTGTGCAACTAGGTGGGGCAGAAGCACTGTTTAACCTAACTCGTCAGTATCTACAAAAGTTGGAATATACAAACGATCCATATCAACAGGAACGGCTTGGCAGAATGGCGATCGCCATTGAAAGTGGTAATCTCTGGCTGCGGGGGGCTGCGGATCGAGTAGCAGCCTATGCACCAGTGTTTGGTGGCGATCCCACTGTTGTTCACCCGCAAGCAAACCAACTCGTCGCCTATGCCAACATGGTCAGGACAGCAATTGAACAAATTTGTATTGATGTGATGCATTTGTGTCAACGTTCTGTGGGAACTCGCGGCTTACTACCACCAAATCCGATGGAACGAATTATCCGAGATTTGACTCTATATCTGCGTCAACCTGCTTTTGATGCAGCCTTGGCAAATGTTGGGCAATATGTCTTGCATGAAAGTAATCCGGCTTCAATACTTTGGAATGATGAATGAATTCGGCTTGATTGCATTACCACTAGACAATCCTAATGTTTTGCCCTGGCGTTCAGTTAACGAGATCGCTTGTAGCCCGGTACTGATTGTTGCACCCCATCCTGATGATGAGACATTAGGTTGTGGAGGTGCGATCGCTCTGTTACGGTCTTTAAATTGTCATGTGCAAGTTTTAGTCATCAGTGATGGTACTCTTTCACACCCTAATTCTCAGAAATATCCCGCAGATAAACTGCGAAATCTGCGGGAAGCGGAAACGCTATTAGCATTAAAATTACTAGGTGTAGAGGTTAATGATGTCACCTTCTGGAGAATACAGGATGGGTCAATTTCAACACAGTATCAAAGTGCAGTAGCTAGTTGTCGTGCTTACATTACAGAAATCGCCCCACAAATTATCTTTTTACCCTGGCGATATGACCCTCATGCAGACCACCGAGCGACGTGGAAGTTAATTCACACAGTGCTGAATGACTTGCCCTTATCCCCCCGATTGATTGAGTATCCGATTTGGGATTGGGACTTTGACCAACGAGAGAGTCTGCCAGGATCTCTTGAGGTGACAACTTGGCGATTGAATATTAGCGCAGTGGTGGAGTTGAAACAGCAAGCGATCGCTGCTTATCGTTCCCAAACTACAGACTTAATTGATGATGATCCAGAAGGCTTTCGCCTAACTCCCGAAATGTTAGCAAACTTCAGTCATCCTTGGGAAGTTTATATAGAGGAAAACCGATGAACCCGTTACAATCTAATTCCCTACCACCTAGCTACTTTGATAAACTCTACAGCGAAGATCCTGACCCGTGGAAGTTTGAGACAAGTGTTTACGAAGCTAACAAATATGCTGCCACAATTGCAGCTTTACCCAAAGACCGCTATCGGTCTGCCTTTGAAATCGGTGGTTCCATTGGCGTTTTAACTGAAAAACTGCAAGAACGTTGTGAATCACTGCTCTCAGTTGATGTATCAAAATTGGCGCAGGATAGAGCAAAAGAGCGCTGTCAGCATCTCTCCAATGTCAAGTTCCAGATTATGCGTGTCCCAGAGCAATATCCTAATGAAATGTTTGATTTGACCCTAGTCTCAGAAGTCGGCTATTACTGGTGCTGGGAAGACCTGAAAAAATCCCAACAGTACATTCTGGAACACCTGGAACCTGGAGGACATCTACTTTTAGTTCATTGGATACTTTATGCCCGTGATTATCCATTGAGTGGGGATGAAGTTCATGACTCGTTTTTTGAGTTGACCCCAAATAAACTGCGGCATTTAAAAGGTCAACGGGATGAAGAATATCGACTTGATTTATTCGAGCGAGTCTGAGAATTGAAGAAACAGACAAGGGGAATTATCCCCCAATCTTCTTGTTCTTTTCTATAAAATGAGCCTTATTTTTTGAGATTTAGTTTTACCAAAAAAGGCAGTTATTGCGGAGAGTAGTTTGAGCTTACGGAAAACTGCCCTCTGCTGAGGTAAAACGATCGGTGGGATGGGATGTTCTGTGACGCGCTTAGATCGAGGGTTTAAGACCCCCATTTTCTGGGCTTTTCGTAGGGTAAAGCTCTTTAGTTAGTTCCAAATCATCCTGGGGCGAATTTCCGTGGAGTTTGCTCCGACTGAGCCGTAAACTCTCAAGACGCAAGCGCAAGTCTCCAATTGCTTGTTCAATTTCCACAAATTTCCAACGCGAAGCCCAAATTTGTTCTGACTGCTGGCGTTCTTCGACTTGTTCAAACAACTGACCAAAGGTATAAGGTTGGGTCAATTTTTCTAAAAGCCATTGGGCTGAAACTCCCAGCATCTCTGCCAAGCATACGACGCTCTTACGATCTGGCTGATAGCCATTAAGAACGCACCACCACATCACTCGTAATTGGCGGCGGGCAACAAAACGAGTTTCGATAGCCCCTGCTGACTCGACTAGAAATGGTTGTTGTTGCCGTCCCATTTCTATCCATTCATTCAGCTGATTTGCTAAACCAACATTGGTACGTCCAATTTGTCTGGCCGAAGTTACTACTCGCACTAAAGAACTATGGCGAAAACGGGCATTTACCCGTACCAAAGCACGGTAAAAAGCTACATCTTCAGGAGTCCGCACTGGTGGTAAGCCTCCCGCCAGTGCATACATTTCTGCTGTTACTGCCAAACTTGCTCCATAGTGTTGATAATGTCTAGGAAATCTATCATCAGGGTCGGGATCGAGATAAGTTTCTAATTCAGTAATTAAATAGCGGTAGCCCACTTCACGCAGATAGCAAGCTCTGGCGTAAGGGTGTAGATCCGCACGACCAGTGCGTTCAACAAGAATTCGCCCACCTACAGCATCAGCACCACAGTTAATTTCATACAGATTGGCAGCAATCCAAGTTGGGCTTACCTGCGAGTCTCCATCAGTTGAAGCAATTACCCCCCTTGTGCGTCCTAAGCTACACAAACGGCGGTATGCTTCATCCATTAAAATCTGACGCACTCGACCAATATAGGCTTGTGCCGGAGGCAGAGTTTTTTCCACTACATGCAGTGCTATATCTGGATGTTCTTGGGCGAAACTCCGGGCTATAGCTGCTGACTCATCGCTACAATTATTTGCCAACAAAATTATCTCGTAGCGTCTGGGATCTAAAAGCTGTCCTTGTAGATCAACTTGATGTATCAGGGCAGTAAGGGTTGCTGCCAACATCTGAGCTTCATTGCGAACTGGAACAATTACACAAACTTCGCAATGCGGTGACGGTGGTATTTGGACTAAAGCTTGAGAAAAGTCTTTACCCTGCTGTACAGATGGAAAGTCAGCAACGAAGAGCAAGCGTTTACTTTCCATAAAAACCATTTTTCCATCTCCAGGAGCAGCTACACAAAATTTCATCCACGATCGGAAATTATTAAGATTTGTAACTCTATTTTGGATATTCTCTCATTTGTTTTGGCTCTACCTACAGTATGATTAGTGTTGATTAAAACTCTCTAAACATCAGCTATCAAAAACTAAAGTCTGTCTGCTCTCACTAAAAGCTTTGCTAATCAAGGCATATTTTTTATACTTTTTGCTAACGTCAAATTTCAGACTAGCAAATCATACTTAAATAATCTATCTATTTTAGTTAATTGTTTTACTAATAATCAATCTTAAGAATGAGATGACTAATATAACATATTATTACGATTTATATTTTAATATAAACTAAATCAAACCGAAGCAGATTTTTGCAAAAACTTAAACGCATGATTAATAACCTGCTTTTTGGTCGTTATAAACATTCTTTGGGTAATTCTAAAAGCACATCTGTTCTTAATTTGGATCGGCTCAACCTTTGTAGAAAATTTAGCTTGATCGTTTTATGGCTGCAATGGTCGAAAGCATACATACTAAAACCAGCTATTGCGATCCAGAAACAAAACTTGAGATGGCACTGTTTCATCCTCGTCAGCAGCTTTGTAGGACTTATATCAGGTTCGGTTAAACACTTATAATATCTGTAGGTTGGGTTTCGTTCCTCAACCCAACCTACGACTCCATGTTCATGTTGGGTTTCACAGCCGTTCAACCCAACCTACGATTGATAGATTTTATTATAAGTAATCACCCGAACTTGATATTACGCACTGAAGCCTGAAACCCTGATCCCCCCTAACCCCCCTTAAAAAAGGGGGGAACCTCTAAAGCCCCCTTTTTAAGGGGGTTGGGGGATCTGAGTGCGTAAGTTCTTAGGACTTACGCATTGACAGAAAAGCGAAAATAACAGGTATCGTTTTCAAGGCTTCTGGCTAGGTTTTTCAATCATATTTTGGCGATGCCTGCGGCGGGCTGCGCCTACGCCAGCAATCAAAAGCGCCCTTCAAAAGCCTAAAACGACCTATTTACGTTAATACACAAGATGCTTCTTTTGTACAGTGCGTAAGTCCTAGTTCTAAACCAGAATCTACTTAACATTGCCAACTTTCATGCCTGAAGTCTGCTTGTTTTCAACTCAGCATTCCTGCGTCGTTTTTTGCTGCTTAGTCTAAACTCCAGTTGCTAAACTCCGCTGAAAAATCCACTTTTCTTGAAGTAGGCAAAGTAGATATTGAGTAATTCGGTGTTTATTGTTGGATAAATAATATTGGTGTCAGCAAGTCCAGTCAATGTATTTTGGCAATCAAACGCAGGTAGCTGTACGTTTTTTAATAATTGTTCGTCTAACAATGGCAGAAAAGCATGTAAAGCATTTGGAATATTGTGTTTCGCATTGTGTAGCAATTTAGCATACCATTCATGGTAAGAAACTTGCTCTAGCGAATAGCCCAAAGACCGAACTAACTCACACCAATTACGCCAAGACAGACAATCAGGAGAAACAAGGTGAAATGCCTTGCCGAAGGAGTCAGGGTTTTGAGAGAGGTGAACGATCGCTCTGCTACCATAATCAACTGGAGTCAAATCGAGGGGGAATTCCAAATCCGGCACCATACCTAGTTCGATACAGCCTTTGGTCAGGCTGCAAAAGAAGTCATCCACATTGGCGATTCCCGTTTGGCTGTGTCCTGAGATTGCACCTGGTCTGTAGATACATACAGGAATTCCGCGATCGCGTGCTTGCATAACTAGCTTTTCTGCTACCCATTTACTCTGTAAATAACCTCCTTGCAACCCTTGAAATTCTGCTAATTCATCGGATTCTGGAATGGAGTTAGCATTTGCATAAGCAGGAGCCGAAAAGATGCCCAGCGTCGAAACAAAATGCACGGGTTTGACTTTTGTTTGAGTTGCTAAACTCAAAATCGCCTGAGTTCCCAGGACATTGGCTGCTTTGAGTTTGGCGTAGGGATAAAGAAAATTGACGACAGCACCATTGTGATAGATGACATCAATTTCATGGCTAAGTTGATGGAATTGTGACTCGTTCAGACCTAAGTTGGGTAACGCCAAATCACCAATGACTGGAATGATGCGGGAGCGAAACTGTTCTTGCCAAAGTCCGTATGCTTGCAAATGGCTTTGGATACGTTGGATGCCCTGTTTTACATCCTGCGCTCGCACTAAGCAATAAATATTAGCTGTGGTCTGTTGCAGGAGTTCTTCTACTAAATACGCACCGAGAAAACCCGTTGCTCCAGTTAACAAAATCGCCTGGGGTTGGGCGATAAACTTAAATGGTGTAGTTGGACGAATTGCCGGATCTAAGACAGCTTCTGCTGCCAAATCGATCGCTAAATTGGCAGCCATTCCTGTCTGAGCGATCGCTTCAATTACTTGAGCCACTCCCGCAATTGTTGGGACTTCTAATAATTGATGAATGGGTATAGTCACTTGCAAGGTTTCTCGCAACCGAGACAGCAGTTGCACTGCTAACAAAGAATTGCCTCCCAAATCGAAGAAGTTATCGTAGATGCTGAGTGGGGATCTGTGAAGTAAGTTTTGCCACAAGTCAGCTAAGTGTTTCTCGGTTTCGGTGCGAGGTGCAACAAATGTCTGATGCTGTTGGTATTGAACTTGAGACTCTTCCATGTGCTGGAGAATCTGCTCTGGTGTATGCCAATCTGAAGCAATTTTTTGGAATAAGGCGGTGTAGGCAGATTGCTGGGGTATTGCCCGATTGCTTGGCGTTAAATTCCCTTCAGATGCCGAATGTTTTGCTTCATTGTCTAGTCGTTCAGAAGCAATAGCGAGCGATCGACAATCATCTGCTGATAACTTATAGCAATAGCTTTCTGCTAAAGGTTCCTTGGCAATGGCTGTCAACTGTTCGAGAAAATCGCCAACAGGCTGGTTTTTAGAACTGGGTTTGTAAATAATATCGATTTGCTTTAGTCCGCGTGCCAAGGCAATTTTACCCAGGAAGTTGAGCATTTGATATTCAACTCCTCTGCCTAACACTCGACAACTGAGTAATAGGGTATCTACCACCAGGGCTGATGCTGTGGCCTGTACCATCATCATGCCCACCAAACCATAATTACCAAAGCGGTCTTTTACATCTACAACATAGCAAGTATGAGTATCTAACAGGCAAAAGGTTTTGATTTCAGCCGACGTTCTGCGTAAGGTGGTGGTGTTAAATTGATTTGTTCGCTGCGTTAGTTGAGCAACACGATCTACCTGGGAGGGCTGCATTTCCATAATATCCACTTGCAGATTGAGGCTATTGAGGAAATCTCGCAACGTGAGAGATTCGTTTGCCGCTTGCTGACGTTGGCGATTTTGCTGGTAAACAATCGTTCGCTGTCGATCCTCTACAGTGATCTTGAGACGATCGAATGCCCAAATATGAGCCAGGAATTGGGGAATTTCAGTGGCATTTGTGGGCAATTGCAGGGTTAAAACTTCTGGACAGTGATAGCGGACTTCAGCGCATTCGATGGGATTGTCATCAATAAATATGAAGCTATCTAAACTCAGCCCTAGTTCTTGAGACAGCAATTTCAAGTTTTCTGATTTAGTCTGCCAATTAATTTGCCAAGCCGCCAAATGGTGACGCTTTAGCAGCATATCGGAGCGTTGGTCTAATACAGCAAAGACATCTGCTTGATTATTTTTGCTGCACAGACATAGCAACATCCCGCGATCGCACTGCTGAATCATAAATTCTTGTAATGCTTGATAGGATGAATCTATGACAATACCCTCAACTCCATCCTCACCACAAACACCTTGCCATAAGGTTCGATCGCAGTCTAAGACAATTACTTTATAAGGCGGTCTATGTATGCAGTGAATTTTTCTCGCCAACATTGTTCCTAACGCTGTAAAAAATGCTGGCGTAAATGGAATATGCCCGATTTCATCGCTATAAGCATCATAGAAGTTAGTTACTGGGTAGCTTGTTGCTAACTCCTGATAATTAATAATATGCAGCCCACTAATATCGGCAAGTTCCGTTAATAAATTTGCTTCTATTTGTTGCAAAAAAATTGCCATTTCTGCATCAGCAATTATTGAATTACTTGGCAACAAACAAACCAAATGGGGAATTTTATTCCGTTCGCCGGATTGACGTAATGCTATAACTAAATCCTTAGTATTGCGCTCAATGGCATTCTTTTTTTCGTTACTAGATAACTCTTGTGAATCCTGTAACCTAACCCAATCTTCTAACCGCACTAGAACAATATTGACTCCCGTTTCATTTTGCGATAACAGACTATTAGGAGTCAGCAGTTGTTGGAAAACCTGATTATAGGGAGCAAAGGTAATTTCTGAGGGTAAATTGAGTTGCTGCATCCAGAATTTTAGAGAATCTGCCACCGAATCGGCGGTAAAAGTAGCTGCGATCGCCAATTTTTGTTTTTGATATCGACTTCTGGCTAATCTTGCTTTTCTCTCAAGGTCTGTTGGTAATCTAAATTCATTGAGGCGAATATCTTTTGACTCAACCCATTGTGCTAAAATTTGAAATAAAGCATTACCAAAAGCATCGATTGTTTCACTTTCAAATATATCGGTGTTATATGCAATTCCTATTTGTAAATCTGCTCCGACTTCGTAAATATAAGTATACAAATCTAAATCAGTCGGTCCCCAAATTCCCTCATCAACTAATGAAAACGTCAGATTTGGTAAATTTGTTAGGTCGCTCGGTAGTTGGCTGTTGACATAGCTTAATCCGGTGCGGAATGTTTGAAAAAAGGGAGTATCTTGTGCAACCCGACTCGACCCCATGACTTCAACGACTTTACCAAAGGGGACATTTTGGTGAGCATAAGCAGATAACAACACCGATCGCACTCGGCTGAGTACTTCGGTAAAAGTCGGATTGCCAGACAAATCTGTACGCAGCAACAAAGGATAGCCAAAAAAACCAATCAGGGATTCCACTTGCGGATGAACTCGACCAGAAGCGGTAAAGCCAATTAAAATGTCTTCTTGCTGAGAACACAAATAAATCAAAGCCTTAAACGCTGCTACGAAAGTCATAAAGGAAGTAATTCCCATTTGTTCGTGACTTCGTTGTTTGATTGCAGCCCACATCACAGGATCGAGTTTAAAAAACTTTCGCCGACCCTGGAAATTCTGGAGTGGCGGTCGGGGATGGTCGATGGGCAATTTTAATTCAAAGGATGCCCCCTCTAGTTGCTGTTTCCAGTAAGCTAGTTCGCTTTTGAGTGCATCATTATTGAGCCACTGGCGCTGCCATACGGCAAAGTCTCGATATTGGATGGTAGGTTCTGGCAGTGGAGAAGGCTGTCCCTTGTAGAAATGACTATAGACTGTCGCCAGTTCTCGAATCCATAAACCCATCGAGATCATATCGCTAATAATGTGGTGAATGACGAGCAAGAGAATATGCTCGCGTGCATTTAAGCGAATGAGTTTAATCCGCCATAAAGGAGCGATCGCCAAATCAAAGGGAGCTTCGGCTGCTTCATCGGCAAGTTGCCAGAAAGTTTTTAATTGTTCGGTTGCATCTAAATGCTCGAGATTTAAAACAGATAATTTAAACGGTTCTGGTGCAGCAATATTTTGCACGGGATTACCTTCCCACACCCCAAATGTTGTCCCAAAGACATCGTGGCGACGGAAAATTTCATTAAGACTTTTTTCTAGGCAGTTTAAATCTAAATCCCCATTCAGCCGCAAGGCTTGAGCAATATTATGAGCAGATTCTACAGCAGCTAACTGAGCCAAAATCCACAGGCGTTCCTGCTGGAAAGATACTGGCACATTTTGCGTTTGTGAAATTGGAACCAAAGGAATGGAAGCAGCACCAATTTTGTTCTGATGTAGTAACCGGATTAGCTCTACTTTATTGTTCGCTAAAGCATTTCGGAGATCGGGAGTGATAACTCCTTTAGGTGCTTGAATGCGGAGTTGTTCGCCATCAACTAATAATTTCACTCCCCGATCTGAAAGCTCGGCTAAAAGGGCATTTAGGTTCATAGTATTATTTCTTCCACATCCTCAGTGATTTCAGTTGCCGAATTTTCGTTGAGTCCCTGTAAGGCTAGCTGTTTTAATAACAGGTCTGCTAGTTGGTTGATGCTGGAACCTTCAACAAACTTTTCTAAAGAAAGGTCAATTCCCAGTTCTGTGATGAGCCGATTGCGGATTTCGATCGCCATCAAAGAATCGAGTCCGGCTTTGCTCAGTGCTTGACTGGCATCGACTCGATCCACAGAACAACCCAAGACTTTGGCAATCTTTTCTTTCAGGTAAATGGTTAAAATTTGCAAGCGATCGCCGAAGTTATGAGTTTGCAATTGCTGCTGAATTTCCATCGGCGGTGGTGATGCCGATTGAGCAATCCCCACCTGAGAAAATTCTGTCAAATATGTCGGACAATTCTCCGGTGAGAATTGCTGCATAAATGTCAGCCAATTGAGCGGCATCACACCTACTTGAGCAACCTCCCAAAAAAAGCTCTGCTCTAAAGCCTGTAAACCTTGGGATGGCGATATCATTTCCATTCCCTGATGTTGGAGTTGCTTACCGAACTGACGCTCGGCGGCTGCACCAATTTCAGCCCAAGCTCCCCAGTTAATACTCAATCCCGATAACCCCAATTGATGACGATAATGTGCTAGAGCATCTAAAAAGGCATTGGCAGCGCAGTGATTAGCTTGACCGGCAGAACCTAAAACAGAAGCAGCCGAAGAAAACAAGATGAAGAAATCGAGCGGTAAGGTTTGGGTTAATGCGTGCAGATTCCAAGCACCTTGTACTTTCGCTGCCATGACTCGATGAAAGCGCTCCCAAGTTTGTTGGAGTAAAACCCCGTCATCCAAAACTCCGGCTGCATGGATAATGCCGTGTAGAGGCGGGTGGCTGCGGCTAATTTCTGCCAATACCTTTGCCACTTGTGACTGCACAGACACGTCAGCTTGCATTACCATCACCGATACACCTTGTGCCTGAAGCTGCTGAATCTGGCGATCGCTCTGTTCGTTTGTCCCTTTGCGTCCCATGAGAACTAAGTGCTTTGCCCCACGTTCTACTAACCAATGGGCAATTAGCAGTCCCAGTCCCCCTAATCCACCAGTAATTAAGTAGGTACTATCTGGGTGGATGGGGATATCTGCTCGATTATGAGAGTTACGGTAAGGAACCAGTCTTGCCACTTGACGCATCCCATTACGGAATGCAATTTGATTCTCTCGATCTGGTGATGTCAACTCTGCAAATAGTGCATCAAGGGGGTTTTGATTTAGCCGATAATTTTCTTGGAGGTCTAAATCTATCAAGCGAAACTGGAGTTCTGGGTGTTCTTTGACGATCGCCTTCCCCATTCCCCATAGGGGCGATTGAACTAATCCACCTCCATCGGCAACTGCTCCTCTAGTTATTACCCATAACTGAGGTGGCGTTATACCCATCTTTTTAACTAGGGCTTGCACCAAATACAGAGTACTGCCACAGCCAATACGGGTTGCTGCTTGCAAATCTTCGACGGTTAAGGTTAGTGCAGTTTCTTTACTCTCTAGGCTCCACAAATGTACCACTCCTGAGAGACGCGATCGCTTACTAAGTATCTGCGAAACCAACTGCTGAAAATCTTCTGGTTTCTGAGGATTAATCTTGAACTCGAACTCACTCAACAGTTCGTATTCCTGTCCGGGAAAAACTAAAGTACAGGTATCTCCTCGTTCTTGAAACCGTCGAGCAAGTTTCTGACTGATACCTTGACTATCTGCTAAAATTAGCCAGTTTTGTGGTATGTGGCTCTCGGTTCCTTTTTGGGCAACGATCGCAGCCTGAGCCAGGGAACCGATGATTTTGTTTTTAGGTGCGATCGCCACCGCCGATGTAAATCCATTTGCTTGCAACACATCTTGCCACTCGGCACTACTTAAGAGCGGGTAATTCGGTCGCAACCAGCGATCGGCAAACAACCACCAACCTGGGGTCAAACCGAAGCTCAGATCCAGCCAACAATGGCGATCGGTGACTTCTAACATCACCAGAATTCCGCCTGGTGCTAATAAGCTGTGGACGTGGGCCAATGTTTGTTGTAAATCTGGTGTCGCGTGTAACACATTGGCTGCCAGAATCACATCATATTGTTGCCCTTCCAAGCCTTGAGTCGCTGGATCTCGGCTGATATCTAAAGACTGATAGCGGACAAATGGGTAATCTCGAAACTTCTCCCGTGCTTTGGCTGCAAACAGCGGTGAAATGTCTGTGAAGGTGTATTCAGCTTGATAATTATTCAATTGCGGCAGAATGTAAGCGGTTGTGCTGCCAGTTCCCGCCCCAATTTCTAGCAAGCGGATCTTGCTTTTCTGTGGTACTCGCAGCAGTGCTGCGGAAACTGCCTTTTGCACCAATGTATTCATCACTCTAGCAGCTGGGGCATCTCGATACAGTTGCGTCAGCAGGGTGAAATCACCATTGGGAAATAGTAATTGTAGCGGGTCAAGTTTTCCCTGAAGTACCTCTGGTAAGCTGGCACCACAGCGTTCTACTAGGGCGATCTCAGTATCTCCGGTAGGAAATTGGACTAACAGTCGATCTGGTTGCGGCGTTTGGCGATCCAGGGCACTAATTACTTCCCAGCGATGTCTGCCGTTGGCACAATCAAGAGGTCTGAGCCACCCTGCTTCAGTCAAAATATCTAGAAACCGATGTAGCAGTTGATGATACTGGCTAATCACCCCCAACTGTTCAGCTATTTCTGTAAAGGAAAACTGCAATCCGAGTTGAAAGTCCCATCCTAGTTGTTGTAAGGCACTGATTACATAAGACACACTGAGGGCTTCAAGTTGGGGTAAAAATTCCTCGTTTGATGAGGTTGTTGTTAAAAGTTCGGCCAATTGAGGAATCAGGTTTTGGCTGATGTCCTTGGGATTGAGCAGGTAATCCGGTGAGAGCGATCGCCCCATTCGGGCTTGAGGTCGCCATTCGATTTGATACAACCAATCTGGCGGCACTTGAGGAGAGACTGTCAATGTAGCCGCAGCGACCCTTTGAAGTTGCAGACCTTCAACAACCGCTAGAATTTCACCATCATCTGCAACTAATTGTAAATCGCTAATCAGTGTTTTGTTACTGTTCTGGCTAGGATGTACTTTGGCAAAACTCCATAGTCGGTTGCTGGGGCGATCGCAAACTTGCAATCGCTTGATGGCGATCGGCACATAAGCCTCTTTGCTACTATCTTGTGGGAATTTAGCTTGCAAAACCTGAAAACAAGCATCCAAGAATGCTGGATGAAACTGATAGGTATCTGTTTCTACGCATGTTTGGGGTAACTCAATTTCCCCTGTTACTACTTCTGAATTCAACCACAACTGTTTAACTCCCCGAAAACTAGCACCATAATCAACTCCCCGTTGAAGAAACTGTTGATAATGTTCGGCTTGGCTGTAGGAAGCTACTTCCTTGGGGAGCCAGTGCGTTGCAGAAAGTTCCATTGATGGTTTGAGATTGGATGCGGTGACATTTCCAGAAACATGCAGCATCCAAGAGGGTGAATCTTCCTCATCTAATTCACAACTAAAAATTTCAAAGGAATATCCCTGTTGTTCGGTTGGGTGAAGAATTAGCTGGAGTGTTTTTTCATTTTCTGATAGAACTAATGCCCGTTTATATAAGACATTTTCTAAAATTAAATTTTTGGATTTCAAAACCTTAGCTGCTGCCCCTAAAACCATTTCTAGATAGGCGGTTCCTGGCATGACTACTTTTCCGTAAACGCGATGATCAGCTAAAAAAGCGGGGAAATGAGAATTGATTTGCGTCTGGAAACAAATCTCTTTCGATGCCAGGTGCAATCTAGAACCAAGTAGAGGATGAGAAGATTTGAGATTTGCACAGGAGAGTTGAACATTTTTGTAGCTGCTGTCTTTGTTTGGTTCAACCCAAAAACGCGATCGCTCAAAGGGATAATTCGGCAACACCACGCGCCGATGCTCAGATCCCCGATGAAACTCCGACCAATTCACCGATATTCCTTGCTCATACAACGCCGCTAAACTGCTCAACATCTGCTGCCAATCTGATTCTTGCGATTTGAGGCTCCCTAGCCACAGATGTCTTGATTCTGGGATACATTGACGACCCATGCTTACTAAAATTGGGTGCGGCCCCACTTCCAAACAAGCCAAATTTCCTAACGCTGACAGGCTGACGATACTGTTAGCAAATTGCACTGGCTGCAAAATATGCTGCACCCAATATTCAGGCGTGCTAATCTCCACTCCTGCCAATTGCCCTGTGATGTTGGAAATGAAGCGAATATTCGGGTTTGGTGTACGGTAGCTCACTTGCTGGGCAATCTGCCCAAACTCTGCCACCATTGGTTGCATCAACGGCGAATGAAAGGCATGGGAAACTTTCAGTGACTTTGTTTGCACTCCTCTGGCTTCTAAGATAGCCACAGCCGATGCGATCGCCCCAGCTGCACCAGAGATGGTGATTTGTCTTGGTGCGTTGATTGCTGCAATCGCCACCTCCGGCAATGAATCAATAACCGCAGATACTTGTGCCAAATCAGTAAATACCGCTACCATTGCCCCTGTCTGGGGTAATGCTTGCATCAATTTACCCCGTGCGGCGATGAGTTTCAATCCATCTTCCAGACTGAATACACCTGCAACAGTTGCAGCAACATATTCGCCCACACTATGACCCATCACAACACTAGGCTTGATACCCCAAGATTGCCATAGCTCGGACAATGCATATTCCAAGACAAATAAGACAGGTTGGGTATAGCCCGTCTCATCCAGAATATGACCCCCTAAGTTCTTTTCCCTTTCCCCTTTCCCCTTTTCCCTTTCCCCTTCTTTCCCCTTTCCCCTCTCCTCTAATGGATACAGGACTTCTAGCAATGGTTGCTCTAATAATGAGTCCAGGATTTGGGCACAGCGTTCTATGGCTTGCCGAAAAACAGGTTGGGTTTCGTAAAGTTCTCGTCCCATGCCGATATACTGCGAACCTTGTCCAGTGAACAGGAAAGCTACCCCTGAAGCCTGAAAGCGAGTGCGCGAATTTTCGGCAATAAATATTGTGAGTTGATTTCTCAATTGTGCGGGTGAATCGGCAACCAAGGCCAGCCGATAATCAAAATGCGATCGCCCCACATTACTCGTATAACAAATATCTCTCAAAGATACTTCTGAATGAGACTCCAGAAACCCCACATACCGCCGAGCTAATTCCCGTAACGCTGTCTCAGTTTTTGCCGAAAGCGTCAACAACGATTTGACATGCTCCCCTACTCCCACTTCGGCTACGCTCAGTGACCCACCTGCTCCCCCGGTTACTGAGCGCAGTCGAAGTATGCTCCCCTGCCCCTCTGCTCACTGCCCCCTGCCCCCTGCCCCCTGCTCCCCTACTCTCCCCCGGTGCTTCCTCCAAAATCACATGCACATTCGTACCGCCAACACCCAAAGAAGTTACGCCAGCCCGCCGAGGTGTTTGGTCTGTTTGCCAGTCTGATAGAGTTGTATTTACATAAAATGGACTGTTAGCAAAATCAATCTTGGGATTGGGATGTTTAAAATTTAGGCTAGGCGGCAGCAATCGGTGCTTGAGTGCCAAAACTGTTTTAATCAATCCTGCTATGCCTGAAGCTGTATCTAAATGTCCGATGTTAGTCTTTACAGAACCAATGGCGCAAAATTGTTGCTTTTGTGTTTTGGCACGAAATGTTTGGGTTAAGGCTGCAATTTCAATCGGATCGCCAAGAGTCGTTCCGGTTCCGTGGGTTTCGATGTAAGTAATAGTTTCTGGATTAATATCTGCGATCGCTTGGGCTTGGGCAATCATTGCTGCCTGTCTCTGAACGCTGGGAGCCGTATAGCTGATTTTTTGGGAGCCATCGTTATTAATCGCAGAACCCTTAATAACAGCGTAAATATTATCTCCATCGGCGATCGCATCTGCCAATCGTTTCAACATCACAATTCCAACGCCATTGCCGCCAACGGTTCCTTGTGAATTGGCATCAAATGCTCGACAGTGACCGTCGGGTGAAAGAATCATCCCTGGCTGATAGCGATAACCAGATTTTTGGGGTACTGCGATCGCCGCAGCGCCAGCCAGAGCCATATCGCATTCTCCCTGAATCAAACTCCGACAAGCTTGATGCACTGCAACTAAGGAAGTTGAGCAAGCGGTTTGCACGTTGACACTGGGCCCTTGCAAGTTGAATTTGTATGAAACCCGTGTGGGAAGAAAATCTGTACCATTGGCGATCGCTAGTTGCGAGTCATCAACGTATTCTAATCGCTTCCGATTTGGGTAAAGATTGTGATTCCAGTAGGTTCGACCTGCATAAAGATTCATCCCCATGCCTGCATAAACCCCGATTAATCCTGTATAAGTTGCAGGGTCGTAACCAGCATTTTCCAGTGTTTCCCAAGCACACTCTAAAAACAGGCGATGCTGCGGGTCCATGATTTGGGCTTCTTTGGGAGAGATATCGAAAAACGCGGCATCAAATAAATCAATGTCAGATAAGATACCACTAGCTTTCACATAATTGGCATCATTAAAGGATGAGGAATCGATTCCGGCTAACTCCAGTTCTTCATCACTGAAAAATGAAATCGATTCCACGCCATTACAGCAGTTTTCCCAGAATTCATCGAGTGTTTTGGCTCCTGGAAAACGCCCGGACATACCGATGATGGCAATTTCTAATTGCTGGGTATCTTTCATTTTACCCACGCGCTCGGATGGCGATAATTGCGATCGCTCCGGCAATGGCATTTGAGCTTGATTCAGAAACTCTGCTAGCGTCTGAATCGTTGGATATTGGAACAAGTCAATCAGTGACAGATGTTGCCCAAATTGTTTTTGTAAGCGATCGTGAACCCGAACCAAGGTGAGCGAACTGCCACCTAGTTCAAAAAAGTTGCGATCGATACTCACTGAAGAAATGCCCAGCACGTCTTGCCATATTTGAGCTATCTGGCGTTGAATGTCAGTTTGGGGCAAAACGACTTGCCAAGGTTGGTTGTGCTTCTGATTGCTGCCAATAATTTTGGCAATGTCTATCGTACCCGTTTGTGTTACGGGCATTTTTGCAAGCCGTACAATTTCACAATGGCTGGGAGTTCCAAAGCGATCGCTAACTCTCATTTGCTCCCAACCATACAACCCTGCACCATCCACAGTGGTGACATAAGCAGTTAATTTCTGGATGTTATCGGCTTCTGTCTTCAGATATCGACGAATATGAGGATTACTGCCATCTAAACCGACAATCAGCTGCGGTTGATGACGCGATAAACCTGCCACTAAGGAACGCCAACCTTGTTCCTGAGTAATACTCTGATACCCCAAGCGATGAGCTGCTTCCCGGCTGTGCATCGGGTTTCCCTCGCTCATACCAACATCATCCCACTGGCTCCAGTTAAAGCAGTAAGCATGAGGATGGTAATGGTATTGCTGATACTGACAACAACCATCTAAAAAACTGTTGGCAGCAGCATAAGCACTAAAGGTTGCTCCCCCAAACACACTATTTACGGAAGAAAAGCCGATGAAAAGGGCATCTGGCCGATTCTGAATCAGTTGAAAAAGCGTCCAAGTGCCCTGAACTTTCGGACGTAGCATGGTACGAAAGCTTTCTAATGTAGCCACAGCTATCCAGTGATTTTCCATCACCGTCCAGTGGTGTTTGAGGTCGCCTTCACCTGCCAGATGAATAATTCCTGCCAGAGGTTGATTCCATCTCGACTCTGCCTCAGTGACAGCCTGTTGTAAGCAAGTTAGATCGCAGATATCAATTGACTTGTATAATAAATCGCCACTTATCGCCAAGAGAGATTGATAATTTTTCAGTCGCTTGGCGATCGCTGTATTCTGTTCGAGATGCTGCGACCATTCTGTTGCTGGTGGCAAATTTGTTCTGCCAATAATCAGCAATCGCACACCATATTGCTTAAGTAAATATTGGCAAACGGAAGTCCCAATTCCACCCAATCCGCCTGTTACCAGATAAGTCTGCCCTGGTTTAATTGGTATTTCCTGGCTTGGACTAGCAAGCATATCGACTTTGGCGAGTGACGAGACTAGCCGTTGACCTTGACGATAAGCAATTTCACTATCACCTTTCGTAATATTTAATTCTTTGAAAACATAGTTAGCATTTGTTTCCAGTAACCCAATTTCCAAGTCAAGGTGGCGACAGTGCAACCAAGATAGTTCTAAAGGAATTGTTTTTAGCAATCCAATAAGTGTCGATTTTTCATAAGCGATCGCATCATCGCTGCTAGTTAACTGGACGTTGTTAGAAATGACTTGTAACTGAATGCCTATATCTAGTAGTTGGTGTTTTTCCTTGGCATTTGCTAAGGCTTGCACTAAAAATAGAATGCTATATAGTCCTAAGTATTGGGCGCGTTCTAGTTCCTCTAGGCTAGAAGTCGGGTGAGGGCTGGGGAAAGGGGAAGGGGTAAAGGCTAAGGGATTTAAAACCTTTCCCCCTTCCCCTTTCCCCTTTCCCCCGCCAAGTTCACTTGGCGAACTACTAGACACTTGACCCGCAGACTCGTTATAAGTCCATAAATGCAAAATCTGAGTGGGAATATCCGATGCCAAAGACTCTAGCAACCGCTGATAGTGATCGGGATTTTCGGGATTGATGGTAAAGCGATCGCCTTGCTCAGATTTGATAAAATCCGTACCTGCTTCAACGCAGATATAAGATTGGTTATGGCGTTCGAGTTCTGTACACAGGTAATTTCCTAAACCTAAATTATCGAGAAATACAAGGTATTTCTGAGTTGGAAGTTTAACTGGCTGCCGATTGTGAATTAACTGCTTAACACACCAAATTCGGCGATAAAACCAGTCAGGGATTGTGTTAGCATTGCCAGTCAAGATATCAAACTGACGGAGGATAGGTTTAAATTCACCTGATTCAAAGCGTTTAACCAGTTGCGATCGCTGGATCTTGCCAATGGCCGTTTTTGGAATCGCAGCTTTTTCAACTGGAATCACATAGCTGGGATTGATCCCACAACGTTGGACAATTTTTTGGCGAATGGTTTGCATCAACGTTGAAATTTGCATTTCATTCGCGCCACCTGCATGAAAAAAGATAGCTAGCTGTTCTGTAGTTTCTCCATCACGCACAGCCACCGCAGCAGTGTAGGAAACAACTACGCCTGCAATTTCTTCAACAACTGCTTCGATTTCATGACTATAATAATTCAGGCCATTGACGATAATAACGTCTTTCTCTCTGCCTGTAATTGTTAAACGTCCTTGTCGTAAGAAAGCTAAATCTCCCGTCTTCAACCAGCCATCTTCTGTAAACACCTCCGAATTCAGTTCTGGTTGACCAAAATAACCTGATGTTACTGTCAATCCTTTGACTTGCAGCCTTCCGATGGCTTCTTCTTCAACAAGCTGGTCTTGAGCATCAACTATCCGCAGAGAAAATCCGGGAATCGGCGCGCCAACTTCTACGAATGCATCTTCATCCGTGGTTGATTCTCCAGAAAAGTTGTCAGAGTAAGTCACTCCCGAACAAGTTTCAGCCATTCCCCAAACGGGATGTATTGCCGTAGTCGGGAGTCCGTGCGCTGTCAGCAATTCAAGAAATCTTCTGGCAGTTTTGCCGACAATGGCTTCTGCTCCGTTGAAGATGTATCGCACTGATGATAAATCCCAATGCCCTTGAGAAAGTTCTGCTTCGGCTGCATTGATTAGCCCATAGGCAAAATTCGGTGCAAAGGTTACACTCACGCGATAATCAGACATCCAATCAAGCCATTTCAGGGGTTGTTGCAACACCCAATCGGTGACGGCATGAATTTGTTGACAACCCACATACACATCCCGAATATGAAAATATACTAATCCAGCAACGTGATCGAGTGGCATCCAGTTTAAGGAAACATCTTCTTGGGTAAACCCGTTCATCTGGACACTCGCAGCCGACCGACAGATGAGACTGCGATGGCTTTGCATAACTGCTTTCGGCGTACCTGTACTACCAGAAGTGAGAAACAGTACTGCCAAATCATCTAAACCAGCAACATACCAGTTAGGATCGGGATGATGAGATTGCAACTCATTGAGGGTAGCGATCGCCAAATTGTCAAGTGGCAAATCTGTCAGGGAACGTCTCAGTTCAGGTGCTAATCGATCGCTAGTCAGTATTAAGCTTGGTTCTAGTCTTTGCCAGATTTGAGCTAATTTATTAACGAAACCATCAGAGCGATCGTAACTCTGAGGAACGGATAAAGGAATTGGGATGAATCCGCCCAAAATACAACCCCAGAAGGCAGGAATGAAATCTTCAGGTTGGTTAAATTGAAAGAGAATTCTATCTTGAGGCACAAGCCCTAACTTTCTCAAACCTGCCAAAATCCGTTGAGCTGCGTCTAATAAATCTTTGTAGGATTGGTTTTGGTAAGTATCATCCGGTTGGATGTAAGTAATTCCTTTTGAGCTTTGTAACGCTGCCCTTTGGAGGAGTTCCGTTAAGTTAGCGATCGCGTCTATTTCCAGTTGTAAAGGTTCGCCATGACTAATTGCTTTGGCTTTTATCTGAGATTGTGAAAGCTCAAATTGTTGATTTACGCCATCGGATTTTAATTTTTCTCCAGAATCCTCTAATTGAAAATTAAGCTTTGTTGCTTGAGGATTCCCTAGCAAATCCGAAACGTGTAATGGTGGTAGTTGTTTCGTCTGGTCTTGTACGATAACTGCGACTTGGTTAATCGAGGGGAGCGATCGCAAAGACGACTCCCAGCGATCGACCAAATCTATGTCAATCACGGCTAAATCAGTTAGACGGCGATCGTCAATCAGTCCTTCGCTGGTGAGCGGCAATCTGGATAACCAAACGTAGGCTTGAGGCGGGATAGTGTTTGGTAAATGACCCTGCAAATATGCATTTAGTTGTGCCAACGAAGATTTTCCTGATGCAACTACGTAGGCAACGAACCACATATCTGCGGTTTCTGTTTCTCGGATTAATACCCGACACTCTTCAATTTCTGGATGGGTCAGGAGCGTAGTTTCGAGTGCTTCTTGGTCTGCTAAGTTTGCCTGAAAACCATTGAGGGTATTAATTTTCTCTAACATTCATAAGCTCCAAACTAACTTAGACACGTTTGCTGTTGCGGGATGTCTTTGCTTCTACAAGCAACCCTATTAGTTGGTGGTTTGATATAACAGGCAACAGCTAATAGGCAACAGGCTTAAAAATCCTTGGTGTCGGGGTTTGACAATTGGTTCATGTCCTAACCTATCTGGTAACTGCTATATATGCTTTTTTTGGCCGTTTTTAACATATTTGCTGTTTCAGGTCGCTACCTTGTGAATATTGAGAATACATGAAATTTTTTTGTAGTTACTAACTTCGTGACCATTTGTAACAAGTGACGTGAAAAGATAATCTGGAAGGATTGGACTTAAAGCTTTGTAAATATTTGCTAGCAAGTTTTAGGAAGATTTTTGTCCAACAATCACTCAGTTTTGAGTGCAACGGTGTCGAAAAACAAAACTATGTAAATAAAAATAAATTAACTTGTAACTCTTGTTGTATCTTGTTAAAGTCATTGTTATTTTTTTATAATTAATATTCCTGCAAACTTACTTAACTGATTCCCAATCCGTCGTCACGATTTACAATTAAAATATTACAATTTTGGTTTCCGTCTTGTTGGTAAATAAACCGATCTACGCTGTTAAGAGCTAGATAAACTCCCAAACCGCCAATCTGTCGTTGCTGTAGCGACTTGTTCAAATCATTTGGGGTTAACTTCTGGGTAGGATTGAAGGGAACACCAGTATCTTTAATCGTAATGCTCAAGGAGCGATCGTCAAAATCGGCTTTTAAAATCAATATGCCTTCGCGATTTGCTGCCTTATAGCCGTAATTAATGATGTTTGTAACGATTTCATCGACCGCCAAACGCAGTCTATAGGAGGTTTTTTTATTCAAACCTGCTACCATTGCTGCTGCCATCACATATTCTGCGATCGCCTTTAAAGAGTCCAGTGTTCCAGGCACAGTTAAAGGTTCCATATTTTACGGATTGGGGGTGAGTGAAAGGATGAAACTTTAGTCTGATGCCTTTCTCTGCACAATCAGCATTGTGATGTCATCAAACTGAGGTGCGTTGCTGATGTGAGCGAACAAATCAGTTGTAATGCGCTCTAGCAGAGGAGACGGCAAAAGCGCAGATCGATCTAGGAGCGATCGCAGTCGCTTTTCAGTAAAAAATTGACCGCTGGGGGGACTGCGTGCCTCAGTTACCCCATCGGTATAGCCAATTAAGATATCGCCTGGTTCCAACTGTACTTGTTGAATTTTAAATTTCATATTAGGCATCATCCCTACTGCTGGCCCAGTTGAGTTGAGACTGGCTTTGATACCAGTCTCACCAACAACAAACAGAGTTTCGTGTCCACCATTGATGTAGGTGAGAATGCCAGTTGCCGGATCTAGCACGCCAAAAAACAGCGTAGCAAACATACTCATCTGGGCGTGCTGCTGGGCGATGTAATTATTCGTGAGCGCTACTGCTTTCAGGGGGTTAATTTGGTATAAATTAGTTGCCATCTCTGACTCAAGCAAAATCGATAATTCCGCCTCATTGGCAATAATAGAGAGTCCGCCCAAACTAATTTGTCCCGAAAAAATACGGATTAAGCTCCGAAACAAAGCCATAAATAACGCAGCGCCTACACCTTTGTCGGCGACATCAGCAATAACTAGCCCCAAGTAGTCGCCAGGTAGCATAAAAACGTCGTAGAAGTCGCCAGCAACTTGACGCGCAGGAGAGAAAAACGTGGCAATCTCTAAATTAGGTAGCTGTGGGATTTCGTTGGGTAGAAAATCTCTCTGGATTTGCCGCCCTTTTTCTAATTCGTAGTTGAGCGCTTTGGAATAAGTTTCAATTTTCCCATAGAGCTGGGCATTTTCTAAAACTATAGCGATTTGGTCAGCAGTGAGCTGCATCAGATGGGCAATTTCTGGGCTAAAATGCCCCGGTTCTTGGTGTAGCAAGGTAAGAATGCCTAACACCTCTTCATTCCTGAGAATGGGAACAGCTAATGCTGAACGTACAGTGTAAGGCTGATTGGGCAACTGCAACCAACGATCGTCGGTTTCAGTGTCTACAATCAACCCGATCTGGCGCTGTCTGTATACCCAACCAGCAAGCCCCTGTGCTAAAACACAACCAATCAGGCGATCGCGTTCCTTCAGTGCTGTTGTTTCCCTTTGCGTGAGGATACTATCGGTGACAGCACCCTGGCGATCGAGTAAAAACAGACTGCCTTTTTGGGCACCAGTAAGCTGACTACAAACATCTAACGTGTCTTGTAAAGTAGCTTTCAACATCTCTTCTTCGGGTGAAGCGCGGATGATTGTTGCTACTGAATGCTCCAGCAGCTTTTTTTGAGCCTGGAAAGCAGCTTTTTCTGTTTTTAATTCAGCTACCTCTCGCCGCAGGGCTTTCAGTTCCTCAATTAGCTGTTGATTCTCTGCTATGCCATTCTCTTCATAAGATCGTTGGATCATAAAATAGACCTGTCGCTTTATTATTGGGGTAAGATTCAGGACGGCAATCGCTTCACTAAATTGAATGCATCTGCTAATTTAAATAGAAATTCCACAAGTCTCCTGCGATAACTATTAAGTTATTTTGATAGAAAAGTCATCCCTTAAATAGTTGAGAATTTATAAAATTTATGCATGAAGAGTGAAATATTGGTATTCTAAACAATACCAAGATTTTCTCGGAGAACACTAAGATTTTTTGGATAACACCAAACCAAGATTTTCTCGGAGAACACCAAGATCGATCAAACTGATGGCTTCATCAGTCCGATAAATCTTCAATACCTTCATTTACTCGCAGATGTTGGCTTTGCTTGTCAATGTGCTAGAGATTAGCGGTCTGAACAATTTCCAGGTTTTAGGAGTAGCCGTGCATGGAAAAACAACATACTAGTCAGACGCTAGTAGACGTATTGCGCTACAGAGCTATTGAGCAACCTCAGACGCTAGGCTATACCTTTTTGGTAGATGGTGAATCTGAGGGAAGTAGACTCACGTATGGAGCATTGGATAAACAGGCAAGAGCGATCGCTACCTACTTGCAAACATTTGCAAAGCCAGGCGATCGCGTACTCCTGCTCTACCCACCTGGTTTAGAATTTATTACTGCTTTTTTCGGCTGCTTATATGCTGGTACGATCGCGATTCCTGCCTATCCCCCTCGGCAAAATCAGTCGATTGCTAGGTTGGGTGCGATCGTTTCCGACGCCCAAGCAACTGCCATCCTGACAACAACAGCACTATTGCCAATCGTTAAGAACTACTTTGCAGACAATCCAGGACTAGCATCTTTAAAAGTGTTGGCCAGCGATGGGATTTCTGAGGCAATCGCACAGGAATGGCAAGCACCTAATATCAATGGAAATACTTTAGCATTCCTGCAATACACCTCCGGTTCTACGGGAATGCCTAAAGGGGTGATGGTTAGCCACAGCAATCTGCTGCACAATTTAGCCTACATTGACCAAGGTTGGAATCACACACCGAATAGCGTGATGGTGACGTGGATTCCGTTCTTTCACGACATGGGGCTAATTTATGGAGTACTCCAACCTTTGTACTACAACTTTCCTAGCTATATCATGGCGCCGGTGTCCTTTATTGGGCGTCCGATTCGCTGGTTGCAAGCTATTTCCCGCTATCAGGCAACCCATAGCAGCGCACCCAACTTTGCCTATGAACTATGCCTTCGGAAAATTACCGCAGAACAACGTGCTAGCCTAAATCTCAGTTCTTGGCAAGTTGCTTCCAATGGTGCCGAGCCAGTCAAAGCAGAAACACTCCAACGGTTTGCCAAAGCATTTGCCTCCTGTGGATTTCAAGAAACAGCTTTTTGTCCAGCATACGGGCTAGCTGAGGCGACGCTGAAAGTGACTACCGTAGAGGCACAAACTCAGCCAATAATTATCAAGGTAGAGGCAACCGCACTGGCACAAAATCGGGTAATGCTGGCAACAGCAGAGGATTCCAAGACGCGGCTTTTAGTTGGATGTGGCAATAGCCAGCAGGGCGATACCCGAATTGCGATCGCTCATCCGGAATTATTGAGACGATGTTTACCAGATGAAGTGGGCGAGATTTGGGTAGCGGGAGCGAGTATCACCCAAGGCTATTGGCAGCGATATGAAGAAACAAAACATACATTTGCAGCTTATTTAGCAGATACAGGGGAAGGCCCGTTTCTGCGTACAGGAGATTTAGGCTTTTTACAAGACGGCGAGCTATTTATCACCGGACGACTCAAGGATTTAATTATTATTCGAGGACACAATCATTATCCTCAAGACATTGAACTCACAGTTACAAATAGTCATTCGGCTTTGGGAACGCAGGGAGTAGCCGCATTTACTATCGAGGTAGACGGTGAAGAACAACTCGTAGTAGCCTGTGAAGTCGAGCGAACTGCAATGCGGAAGCTTGATGCAAGTGAGGTAATTGGCTGCATCCGACAAGCAGTTACAACACAGCACGAGTTAGAAGTTTATGCCGTCTTGCTGTTGAAGCCAGTCAGTATCCCCAAAACTTCTAGTGGGAAGATTCAACGCTATGCCACCCGTGCAGGATTTTTGGCGGGGACTTTGGAAGTGGTGGGACAGTGGAGGAAGGCAGGGGAGCAGGTGGTCACTGAGCGTAGCCGAAGTGGGAGCAGCACTTCGACTACGCTCAGTGACCGAGGAGTAGGGGAGCGGGGAGAATTGAGAAGCCGCAAGTCAAAAGACAAAGGAGCGGCGGAAATTCAACACTGGTTGGTAAATAAGATTGCTCAACGACAAAACATTGCACCCCAATCTATAGATCCGCGTGAATCGTTTGCTTACTACGGGTTAGATTCTATTGCTGCAGTCAGCCTGTCGGCAGATTTAGAAGATTGGTTAGGTTGTCAGTTGTTGCCTACTTTGGCTTACGATTACCCAACGATCGCCACTCTATCAGCCTATCTCACAGAAAATTTATCCCAACGGCGAGAATCTCCACAACCCAGACAAAACCTCAAATCTGTCGAGGCGATCGCGATTATTGGTCTTGACTGCCGCTTTCCTGGGGCTAATAACCCGGAAGCTTTCTGGCAATTACTACGAAATGGTAAAAGTGCCATTGACCAAATTCCCGCCAATCGTTGGGATTCTCATCTTTTCTATAACCCCATCCCCGCCCAACCAGGGAAAATGAGTACTCGTTGGGGTGGATTTATCGAGCAAGTTGACCAATTCGACCCCCAGTTTTTTGGCATTTCTCCTCGTGAAGCCGAGCGGATGGACCCGCAGCAAAGGCTGTTACTAGAAGTGAGTTGGCAGGCTTTAGAAAATGCTGGATTAGCAAGCGATCGCTTGACAGGTAGCAACAGTGGTGTATTTATCGGCATCAGCACCAACGACTATGCTCGATTCCAGTTCGATCGCTTGTCTGATATTGATGTCTATGCCAGCACAGGTAACGCTCTGAGCATTGCTGCTAACCGCTTATCCTATCAGTTCGATTGGCACGGGCCCAGTTGGGCTGTCGATACTGCCTGTTCTTCATCTTTGGTTGCAGTTCACCAGGCTTGCCAGAGTTTGCGGTTAGGGGAATGTGACTTGGCTTTGGCAGGTGGTGTTAATTTAATTCTCACCCCCCAAATGACAATCGCCCTCTCCCAAGCAAGATTCATGTCGGGGGATGGTCGCTGTAAAACCTTTGATGCGGATGCAGATGGTTATGTCCGGGGAGAAGGTTGTGGGATTGTAGTGCTGAAACGTTTGACTGATGCGATCGCAGATGGGGATAATATCCTGGCGCTGATTCGCGGCTCGGCAGTCAATCAGGATGGTCGCAGCAATGGGCTGACTGCTCCTAGAGGAATTGCCCAACAAGCCGTTATCCATCAAGCGCTTGTGAATGCTGGAGTCGCACCCGCAGCCATTAGCTATGTTGAGGCTCACGGGACGGGTACAGCTTTGGGCGACCCGATTGAAGTTAATTCCTTGCAATCAGTGCTGATGTCAGGTCGTTCTCCAAACCAACCTTGTGCGATCGGTTCGGTGAAGACTAATATCGGTCATTTAGAATCAGCAGCCGGAATTGCAGGCTTAATTAAAGTTGTACTGGCTTTGCAACATCAAGAGATTCCCGGTACGCTTCATCTCCAGCAGCTAAATCCGAAGATTACCATCCAAGACACGCCTTTTTCAATTCCTAGCGAAAATCAGAAGTGGTCTGGTTTTGGGGAGCAACGTTTTGCAGGGGTAAGTTCCTTTGGCTTCGGCGGTACGAATGCCCATGTTGTTCTGGAGGAAGCACCAACAGGGGGCAGGGGGGCAGGGGGCAGGGGGCAGGGGGCAGGGAGCAGAGGAGCAGCCCTTCTCTACGAGACGCTGCACGAACGACTACGCTCAGTGACCGAGGAGCAGGGGAGCATACTTCGACTCATTTCGGCTACGCTCAATGACCAACGCTCAGTAACCGGGGAAGTAGGGGAGCATGTCAAATCGCTGTTGACGCTTTCGGCAAAAAGTGAGACGGCGTTACGGGAATTAGCTCGGCGGTATGTGGCGTTTTTGGAGTTTCATTCAGAAGTATCTTTGAGGGATATTTGTTATACGAGCAATGTGGGGCGATCGCATTTTCACCATCGACTAGCTCTGGTTGCAGAATCCTCTGAGGAATTTTGCGAGGAACTCGCAGCGTTCATTTATAATTCACCACCTTCTAGAACAGGCGATCGTTGTCAGGGAGTTGCTTTCCTGTTCACTGGCCAAGGTTCGCAATATATCGGTATGGGGCGGGAACTTTACAACACGCAACTTGTTTTCCGGCAAGCTATAGAACGCTGCGCTGAAATCTTGCAGCCATACTTAAATCAACCTTTGTTAGAGGTTCTATATCCAAGTAGTGAGTTAGACAACTCAACTCAAGCCTCTATTAACGAAACCGCTTATACCCAACCTGCTTTATTTGCTCTGGAATATGCATTGTCCCAGCTATGGCAATCCTGGGGAATCAAACCGAGTGTGGTGATGGGACACAGTATCGGCGAGTATGTTGCCGCAACTGTTGCAGGAGTGTTCAGTCTGGAAGATGGGCTGAAGTTAATTGCCGCACGAGGAAGACTGATGCAAGCGTTACCGTCTGTGGGAGCAATGGTAGCGGTATTTGCCCAGTTGCAAGAAGTATCGAGCATCATTGATGAGTATTCAGATTTGGCGATCGCCGCAATGAACGGCGCACATCTGATCGTCTCAGGTGGATCTGAATCTATGACATCGGCTGTGGCTAGGTTAGAAGCAAAGGGAGTGAAGACAAAAGCACTTGAGGTTTCCCATGCTTTTCATTCGCCGTTGATGCAACCCATGCTGGCGGAATTTGAGCAAATTGTCCAGCAAGTAAACTACTGTCTGCCAAATCCCGATATTCGCTTTATTTCTAATCTCACTGGTCAACTGGCTGCATCAGAGATCGCCACGCCTGAATATTGGGTGCAACATGTGATGCAGCCAGTCCGGTTTGCTGATGGAATGGTAACTCTCGCAGAACTAGGAACCTTAGCGTATTTGGAAGTAGGGCCGCAACCGATTTTATTGGGAATGGGTCGCCAGTGCTTACCGAGTAACGAGTATGTGTGGCTTCCCAGCCTCAAAAAGGAAGCGAATTCTCAGCAGATGTTGTGTAGTTTGGCAACTTTGTACGAGTCTGGAATATCAGTTGATTGGGTAGGCTTCCATCATGGCTCTCAAAATCGTCGGGTAGTGTTGCCCAATTATCCCTTTGAGCGATCGCGTTTCTGGATGGAAACTGCATCTAATGACGTGACTGCTAAAGAATCGCTCTGTTCGCCAGCAGAAATCAAGCGTTTGCTTGTGCCCCAGTTGGCTGAATTGACAGCCCAACTTAATCTAAAAAACTATGGGGAAGCCCTAAGTACTTTAGAATCCCTAAGTATCCTTTATGTGGTGGCGGCATTCCGGCAGATGGGATGGAATTTGCAGCTAGGCGATCGCTATTCCATCCCCCAACTTACCAAACTAGGAGTCATTGAGCAACATCAGAAACTCGCTTTGCGCCTGTTGGAAATGCTGGTTGAAGAAGGAATTCTTCAGCGAATTGGCAATCAGTGGGAAGTAACTCGAATACTAGAGTTACCCACACCACAAGCGCAACTGGATAATTTGCGATCGCAATATCCCCAAGCAAATGCAGAACTGACACTGCTAGAGCGTTGCGGTTCGCACCTGGCTCAAGTACTCCAAGGTGAAACTCGTCCATTGGAGTTGCTATTTCCCCAAGGCGATTTGACAGCATTAACCCAGCTTTACCAGGATTCTCCCGGCGCAAAGGTAATGAACGCACTAGTCCAAAAGGCAATCTCAACCGCGATTTCCACCGCTACAGTCAGCATTTTGGAAATTGGAGCCGGAACCGGCGGAACAACTGCTTACCTTCTACCCCATCTCCCAGCAGAGCGAACTGAATATGTGTTCACAGACTTAGGAACGTGGTTTACTGCCAAGGCTCAAGAGAAATTTCGGGATTACCCATTTATCCGCTATCAGTCCTTAGACATCGAACAAGACCCCCAATCTCAGGGATTTACTAACCATCAATACGACATCATTGTGGCAGCAAATGTCCTGCACGCAACTGAGGATTTACAGCAAACCTTACGTCATGTTCGCAGCCTGTTAGCACCAGGAGGATTGTTAGTGTTGCTTGAAGGAACAAGTCCCCGACGCTGGTTAGATTTGGTTTTTGGATTAACGCCAGGGTGGTGGAAATTCTCAGACTACGAATTGCGACCATTCTACCCTTTGTTAGCGGTGAGTGACTGGCTGGAATTGTTGTCTGATTGTGGGTTTCAAGAAGCTGTGCATTTGGCGCCTGATTGCGAGGCGATCGGCGATTCATTCCAACAGGTTGTTATTCTGGCTCAGAGCATCAGCACCGATAACCCAGTCAACCACAATCATCTTCCATCGCCCGTTGCTACCACCATCAACACGCCACAATCAACATTTCTCCAATCGCTACTAACCAAGCCTCCACGAGTGCGACAGGAGGAATTAATTACTCATGTCCGCTCATTGGTAGCCAAAGTTTTAGGCTTAAAGCAACCCCAGTCCATCGGTTTGCAGCAAGGATTCTTTGAATTAGGGATGGATTCATTAACTGCTACGGAGTTGAAAGACCAATTGCAAAATAGTTTAGGCTGTTCCCTTTCCCCAACCACACTATTTGATTATCCGACGGTGGCAGCGTTGGCGAATTATCTGGAAACGCAAGTGTTGTCGTTAGATCCACAAGCATCAGCCCAGGAGGCTAACTCTAACTCAGAGAGTGTCCAGCAACAAGTTTTACTGGAAGAATCATCATTAGAAAAAAGAGCGAGATTGTCATCGTCGGAGCAATCCCTTGACGAAATTGCAGATTTGCTAGCTGCAAAACTAGCATCAATCAGAGAGGGAAAACTGCTATGAGTCGTCCTTCCGAAACCAGAGATTATGGACAATTGATGCAGAACGCATTGCTGGAGCTATCAGCTCTACAAGCAAAGCTCAATACCCTCGAACATGCTGCAACTGAACCGATTGCAATCATCGGTATTGGTTGCCGCTTTCCTGGAGGAGTTAACTCTCCAGAGCAGTTATGGCTGTTGTGCAAAAATGGTGGTGATGCGATCGCCGAAGTCCCTAGCGATCGCTGGGATGTAGATGCTTACTACGATCCCGATTTAAGTAGTTATGACAAAACTAACACTCGTTGGGGTGGCTTTTTAGCAAATATCGATCGATTCGATCCCGGCTTTTTCGGAATTTCCACGAGCGAAGCAGCTACCATTGACCCCCAACAACGGCTGCTATTAGAAGTAAGTTGGGAGGCATTAGAAAACGCTGGATACGACCCCTTACAACTGGCTGGTTCTGAGACTGGTGTCTTTGTGGGAATTGCCACTTGTGATTATTACAAAGCCATGACCGCAATTCCCACGAGAGCCGGTACCGGGATTGCCAATAGTATGGCGGCAAATCGCCTGTCTTACTTTTTGGATGCGCGAGGCCCTAGTGTGACAATTGACACTGCTTGTTCCTCATCTCTGGTTGCCATTCATACCGCTTGCCAAAGTCTGCGGCATCAAGAGTCAAATCTGGCATTGGTGGGCGGCGTGAATATTATGTTGTTACCGGAGGTGAATATTACCTTTTCCCAGGCTGGCATGATGTCATCTGATGGACGTTGCAAAAGCTTTGATGCTACAGCCGATGGCTACGTCCGAGGAGAAGGATGTGGGGTAGTTATCCTGAAGCGTCTTTCAGATGCAGTTAAAGATGGCGATCGCATTTTAGCCTTACTGCGGGGAACTGCGGTGAATCACAACGGCCGCAGTGTTGGCCTAACTGCACCAAATGGGTTGGCTCAACAAGCAGTGATTCGGCAAGCACTGGCAAATGCCAGAGTAGCACCCGATGAAATTGACTATGTTGAGGCACATGGTACGGGTACTCCAATGGGGGATGCCATCGAGCTACAAGCAATTTTCGGGGTGCTAGGACAGGGGCGAAACCTCGACCAACCCTGCGGACTCGGTTCTGTAAAAACTAATATTGGCAACCTAGAAGCTGCTGGTGGGATTGCCGCATTCATCAAAACTGTCCTCTGTTTGCAACACGGAGAAATTCCCCCTCATCCCCATTTCAAAACCATTAATCCCCATATTGACATCAAGTCAACACCATTCTTGATTCCTACAATCGATCGTCCGATAGATATCAAGCCTCGGTTTGCTGGCGTTAATTCCTTTGGTTTTGGCGGCACTAATGCTCATGTAGTACTGGAAGCAGCCTCCAATTTTAGATTGCCGATTTTGGATTTTAGATTGGATGATGCTGATGACAATCCAAAATCCCTATTGACGCTTTCGGCAAAAACTGAGACAGCGTTACGGGAACTAGCAAGTTGCTATGCAGATAGTTTAGAAAACTACGCTGCTCAATCGATTCCCGATATCTGTTTCACAACTAATATCGGTCGATCGCATTTTAATCATCGTCATGCCATCATTTCATCAGGCGATTTACCTGATTTAATCTCCGAACTGAGGACATTCGCCACTAGCAAACAGACAACAGGACGGCTCCAGCTGGAGAATCGGCCGAAGATTGCATTTTTGTTTGCTGGACAGGGTTCGCAATACGTTGGTATGGGATGGGAACTTTACAACAGCCAGCCTATTTTCCGTGCTGCCTTAGACGATTGCGATCGCATCTTACGCTCTTATTTGGATCGGCCACTGTTGGAAGTACTGTATCCATTAGGGGAAAGGGGAAAGGGGAAAGGGGAAGGGGAAAAGGGGAAAGGGGAAAGGGGAAAGGGGAAAGGGGAAGGGGAAAGAAATTTAGGGCCTCATCTTCTAGATGAAACTGCCTATGCTCAACCTGCTTTATTTGCTGTAGAGTATGCCTTAGTGAAATTGTGGCAGTCATGGGGCATTGAACCCGATGCGGTGATGGGGTCATAGCGTCGGAGAGTATGTAGCTGCTTGCGTGACAGGTGTATTTAGCTTGGAGGCAGGGCTGTACTTGAGTGCGGAACCGGGACGATTGATGGCAACGCAAGCTAGAGAAGGGCAAATGGTGGCGGTGTTTGCAGCGAAGGAGATTGTAGAGGAGGCGATCGCATCTTATCAGGATGCTGTTGCCATTGCTGCCTTTAACGGCCCTACCCAAACGGTGATTGCGGGCGATAGACAAGCGGTTTCAGCAGCGATCGCCCGTCTGGAATCGGATTTCATTATGACTCGCGAGTTGAATGTTGCCCACGCGTTTCACTCACCCTTAGTAGACCCGATCCAAAATGCCTTTGAGCAAACTTTGAGGCAAATGCAGTTTCATCCCCCAAGTCTGCCGTTTATCTCTCATCTTTCGGGAGAATTCGAGGCAGGGGTACTAGATGCTAACTACTGGCGCTCCCAACTGCGATCGCCTGTGCGTTTCGATCGAGGTATCCAGACTTTAGCAGAAGCAGGGTATAATATTTTCTTGGAAATTGGGCCAACAGATACTTTGGCAAGTATGGGTAAACGCTGTCTACCTAAAAACACTGCTACTTGGTTGTCTTCTTTAAGACAAGGGCATGATGACTGGCGATCGCTCCTCGACACCTTAGCTACTTTATACGAGAAGGGTATAAACATTAATTGGTCAGAATTTCATCGAGATTCTCCCAGACAACGAGTTCCTCTACCCACTTATCCTTTCCAGCGCCAACGCTGTTGGATTGACAACGAATTTTAGATTTTAGATTTTAGATTTTAGATTTTTTGGTTCATGCCCGCCCCGCTTAAATTTTAGATTTTAGATTGCCGATTTTAGATTAAAAATTCCTCAATCCAAAATCCCAAATCCCAAATCCAAAATTGATTGACTCCCAAATAAAAAATACCCCACTGTTCCCAGTCAGCAATTAGCCAACATTCTATGCCTATAGGAATCGAGAAACTCAATCTGTACTCAGGGCAGTTCTATCTAGATATTGCCGATCTTGCCGAAGCGCGTGGTAAAAACTTCCAGCACATTGCCGATAGTTTAATGTGCAAAACGCGATCGGTTTATCCGGTCTATGAAGATGCGATTACTCTGGCGGTGAATGCAGCCAAACAACTCTTATCACCTCAAGACCTCCAAGATATTGAACTACTAATTGTGGGTACCGAATCTGCGGTTGATTGTGGCAAATCCCTGTCCACCTGGGTACATCGGTTTTGTAACTTGTCTCCAAATTGCCGTAACTTTGAGGTGAAGCACGCTTGTTACGGTGGCACTGCGGCATTCAAAATGGCCGCTTCCTGGGTAGCTTCAGGGGCGAGACCTGGGAAAAAAGCATTGGTAATTAACACGGACTTCAGCAGCGTCACGCTCAATACTGACCAGGAGTTTATCTGCGGCGGTGGTGCGGTGGCGATGCTCGTTAGTGCTAATCCTCAAATTCTGGAAATTGAACTGGATAAGGCGGGTTACTGGACAAAAGAGATTTCTGACTATTTGCGCCCCACTTTCAACACCGAAGTTATCAAAAGTGAAACGAGTCTTTACTCTTATTTAGATGCTTTGGAAGGAGCATTCAGTCACTACGAGCAAATCGTGGGTTCTGTAGACTATGATGCTGATTTCCAAAAACACATTTATCATGCGCCCTTTCCAGCAATGACGTTTCAGGCACATCGCACCATACTCAACCGATTTGAGGCAGTAGGCAAAGCGGCTGCTAAGTTAAGTTTTCAATCAAAAGTTGCAGAGAGTATACATTTTGCTCAACAAATTGGTAGTTCGTATGGGGGTTCTAATTTTATTTGTTTGTTAAGTCTTTTAAATTCTGCTAAGGATCTTAATCCGGGCGATCGCATTTCCCTGTTTGCCTATGGTGGTGGCTGCCAAGCAGAATTCTACAGCGCCACCATTGGAAAGGCTGCAACTGAAATTGTCCGATCGCTCAATATTGACGAACATCTTAATCAGCGACTTCGTTTATCCGTTGCAGATTATGAAGCTAGTGAATTGACGCGTGAAAAATATAGCGATCGCCGAGACTTTAACTTAGAAAACTATTTAGATGAACGCTATGAAAAACGCTATCGAGGCCGAGGTTTACTTGTGTTAAGCAATGTTGAAAATTACTATAGGCAATATAAATGGAGTTAGTTGTAGAGGCCGTTCGCTATAAAATCGATTCAGGAGTTGCCCAGATTGCCTTGGTGCAACCCCAAACAGGTAATGCGCTCAATCCATCCCTAATTAATCAACTCACTCAAGCATTACAAGCTGCGATCGCTGATTCATCTTGTCGGGCGATCGTGCTTCGCGCTGAGGGAACTGACTTCTGCAAAGGACTTGATTTGGAATGGATATTACAGCAGGGAGGAAGACCTCAAATAGAACTGTTTCAAGCCTTTATAAATTGTCTGCAATTGATTTGTCATTCCCACTTGCCTGTAATCGCCTGTGTTGAAGGTAATGTTACAGGTGGAGGACTGGGTTTAGTTGCGGCTTGCGATCTCGTCATTGCCAACGAGAACGTAATATTTATGTTGCCAGAAGTCATCATTGGCATGATTCCAGCTCTGATTGCACCCTTCTTACTGCGTCGTCTGACCATAGCACAGCTCAATTATTTAACCCTCAGCAGTCGGGGTATTGACAGCCTAGAAGCCAAGGCATTTGGGTTAGTGGATGAAGTGGCGACTGAAGGCATGGCTACCACCTTGAACCGACAATTACAACGGCTATTTCGTTCTTCTCCAGAAGCGATCGCTGCCAGTAAACAATATTTTGAACAACTCTATGGGTCAGATTTACAGCGACAAACCAATATTGCCCTGAATCAACTTGTTTCATGGTTAGCACAACCGGAGGTCTTAGAAGGAATTCAAAGTTTCACCGAGGGATTCTCGCCACCTTGGTTTCAAAAGTACAGGGGAAAAACCCATGTCTAAAATTTTGCTCGCCAACCTAGAAGACGGTATCTTCCAACTGCAAATCGATGACCCTGAAAACGAAAATCGTTTGAGCGAAGAACTGTGTGATGAATTAATGACAGCCCTGACTCATCTAGCGACAGAACCGAGCCTGAAAGTCTTGATTTTGAGTGGGCGATCGGATATCTTTTGCGCAGGAGCAAGCTTGGACACCATCAAACAAGTTGTGAGTGGCAATGCAGATGTCAAAGATTTATCACTGCCCAACCAACTACTCAGCTTTCCCGTACCAATTATTGCAGCTTTGCAGGGTCATGCTGTGGGAGGTGGCATAGCGTTAGCGCTCTACTGCGATATGGCGATCGCATCCGAAAACAGTCGGTACGGAGTTAATTTTACAGATTTGGGATTTACCCCCGGAATGGGTATCTTATCTGTCTTACCTGCAATGGTTGGACATCACTTTGCTAGCGAGATGCTCCTTACCGCCAAGCTCTACAAAGGCAAAGAACTCAAGGGACGAGGTTTATTTAACTACATAGTTCCAACTGAGGAAGTTATGACTTTAGCCTTGGATATGGCAAGAAGAATTGCCGAAAAACCCAGACATGTTTTGGAGATGGTAAAAGACACCTTGTCATTACCCCGGCGTCAAGCTCTCCAAGCAGCATTGTCCCGCGAACACCTAATGCACAAAATCTGTTTTGGCGTTCCAGGGACATTAGCACACATCGAAGCGGCTTATTTAGCCTAGATTTTGTTTTTTGATTTTCAATATAGGAGACAAGACATCATGGATCGAGAGCAAGTATTAAATGTCGTAATTAAACATATTAAGCTCAACATAGATGGACTGGAAAATGTTGAAATAGATCCACATAAAACCATCGGAGAATATGGAGCCAGTAGTCTTGACGGCGTAGAAATTGTTTCTGCTTGTATGCGAGAACTCAAAATAAAAATTCCCAGAACAGAAGTTTCTAGCTTTAAGACAATCGATGATTTGGTGGAATTGTTCGCCAAGTTTAAAGATGAAGCTTCTCAAGAAGTTAAAGTTACGCCATAAAAATTCCCCAGTCAATATTGTTCTAAGGTACAAGAAGCGATAAATCGCTGTCTGTACAACAACGATCGATCCTTCGTATAGACGGCGATAAATCGCGTCTTTGTAATCTATAACTTTCATCAAAAAACCTTAACCAGTGAGTTCGACGAGTGCTATTTTGACCTCTCCTACCAGGAGAGGGGAGCAAAAACCCTCCTGACTCGTTACTCCTCCCTCTTTTAAAAGGCGAGAGAGGCTGTCCGGGAAAGGTCTGTCGAACTCACGTTAACCAAACGGTATTGCAGTCCCCGTTCTTTTTCCAAAAGCAGGTGAAAATGGTTACTCAAGTTGTCGAGTCTGATGTCCAAGATTCATTAATGGAATACTTGGAAGATCCGTTTTTAAATCACCTTTTTAAACAAATCAGAAAAGCTGAACAAATTAGAGGGATATCAGTTGATTTAACTCATGCGTGCAATCTTCGGTGTCAGGGATGCTATTTCTTTTTAGATGAATTGGATCAATTCAAAGCACCCAAAGATGAAGCCGAATTTGATACATTTATTGCTCGCGAAAAGGGCAGAGGAACAAATTTTATTACAGTGGTTGGGGGAGAACCCAGCCTGATGCTAGAGCGATTGCAGAAGCTTTACCAGAATTTTCGGTTAATGGTTGTTACCAACGCCCTGATCAAAATCCCCTATGAGGGATTTGAAACAATGCCGATCGCGATCTCTCTTTGGGGCGATCGTGAAACTGACAAGACACTCCGAGGGGGTGGTAAACTTGATGTTTTCAGCAAAGCTTTAAAAAATTACAAAGACGATCCGCGTGCTATTTGGCATTACACTACCACACCGGGTAACGCCCATGAAATCGCTAGCGTTGTCGAGCAGTGCGTAGCCAACGGTAATCGTGTCTTGTTTAACTTTTACAGCGATCGCATTGACTTAGGAGGAGTTTACGATCACAATCTAGGGTTTGCAGATGTGCGACGTGAAATCGATAAAGCGATCGCCCGCTACCCTGACAAAATTTTAATGACATCGTACATGAGCAACGTGTTTACCACGCGGCAACTGTACGATGAAACTTGGGGTTATGAAGTTTGCACCAGTCTCACTGTAGATCATGAAATTAATCAAAACCGGATTAAAAATGGTAAAAGTTATAACCCCCATTATCGCGCTTACAATCCCGATCTGAAATCAACTCGGCGTTGTTGCACAGGTGATAATCAAGATTGCTCAACCTGTTACCAAACTTGGGCGCAGGTTGGTTGGATCATGATTAATCTAGAACGACATCTCGCCTCCAAACAAGAATTTACTAACTGGCTGACTACGACATACCTGTTTTACCTGATGTGCCGCATGGTTGACTTTGAATCCGGCGTGCAACTTTTGCCAGAAATTCATCAACGAATCAAGAGTGCTGAGTTTTGTTAGCGGATAGCTCAGGTTGAGCCAGTGCTGAGTAAAAAACTGCCCGGAAGGGTGAAAGCTAATACCTGTGTCCAAAATAACTGAGTAATTTTCCTTACTCAAGACTCAGCACAGAGTAAAGTAAATTGCTAGTAATTCAGGATCTATTCGTTTCTATATTGCTCGGTTTTTCGTAAAGGAAATAAATTGCTATGGCTACTCAAGTAATAGAAACCGAGGTACAAGATCCTTTAATGGAGTATTTAGAAGACCCCTTTCTGTATCACCTGTTCGCACAGATTAGAAAAGCGGGCGCTATTAAAGGAATCTCTGTAGACTTAACTCATCTATGTAATTTGCGGTGTGAGGGTTGTTGTTTTTTTACCGATGACCTGGATCAAAATGCAGCACCCAAAGACGATGCTGAGTTTGAGGCTTTAATTGCACAAGAAAAAGCTAGAGGCACTAACTACATTACGGCAGTTGGGGGTGAGCCTACCTTAATGCTGGATCGATTGCGAAAGCTGGCGCAAAATTTTTGGATGATTGTTGTCACAAACGGGATGATCAAAATTCCTTATGAGGGATTTGAAAATACAGCTATTAGTGTTTCGCTTTGGGGAGATAGCGAAACCGATAAAAAGCTGCGGGGAAAAGGCAAGTTAGATGTTTTCAGCAAGGCTCTCAAAAATTACAAAGACGATCGAAGAGCCTTTTGGTACTACACAACGACCGCTGGTAACGCCCATGAAATTGAACGGGTTGTTGAAAAATGTGTCGAAAACGGTAATTGCGTAATGTTTAACTTTTACGGGGATAAGGCAGGGTTAGGAGGTGTTTATGATAATCAACAAGGGTTTGCAGATGTGCGTCATGAAATCGACCGGATGATTGCCCGCTATCCCGATCGCATCTTGATGACCTCCTACATGAATCAAGTATTTACTACAGGGCAAATGTACGATGAAACCTGGGGCTATGATGTCTGTCCTTGCATTAGTGAAAATCGCCCAGAGAATGCAGTCCGATTCCAAAATGGTAAACCCTATAATCTTCACTTTCGCGCTTACAATCCTGATGGCAAATCAACCAGGGACATGCTGCACCAGCGAACATCCCGATTGCTCAACCTGTTACCAAACTTGGTCGCAGATGGGCTGGATTATGCTGAATATGGAGCGGCACTTAGGTTCTAAGCAGGAATTTACCAACTGGCTGACGACAATGTA
The DNA here is from genome assembly GCF_053470305.1 of Nostoc sp. DSM 114160. Classification (NCBI taxonomy): domain Bacteria; kingdom Bacillati; phylum Cyanobacteriota; class Cyanophyceae; order Nostocales; family Nostocaceae; genus Nostoc; species Nostoc sp. DSM 114160. Next base: position 2,397,998 of record NZ_JBPFGO010000001.1, read on the forward strand.
CGTGTTTTACTTGGGTGCTAGAGCGATTGATTTTGAATCTGGCGTTCAGCTTTTGCCTGAAATTCATCGGCGAGTGAGTAGGATATGAATCAAGAACCGATCGCGATCGTTGGTATTGGTTGTCGCTTTCCTGGAGGTGTCCAAAGCCCAGGTAGCTTCTGGAACCTGTTGCAAAATGGCAGGGATGCAATTACCGAAATACCTGGCGATCGCTGGAACGTTAACAAATTTTATCATCCCGATCCGGTAGAACCAGGTAAGATGTATAGCCGCTGGGGTGGGTTTCTCGACCAAATAGACCAGTTTGATGCCAAATTCTTTGGGATTTCTGGTGCGGAAGCGGCTCGGATTGACCCCCAACAACGACTCTTGTTAGAAACAACGTGGGAGGCGCTAGAGGATGCAGGACTTGTGCCGGCACATCTAGCTGGCAGCGATACCGGGGTTTTTATTGGGGTACTTAACCGGGATTACAATTACATTCAATTGGGGGAGCGCGATCGCGATGCAATTAATGCCCACACTATAGTTAGCTCAAACCTCAACTTGGTACCTAATCGCATTTCTTACTGCTTTGACTTCACAGGCCCCAGTCTGCCGATTGACGCTGGCTGTGCCTCGTCATTAGTCGCTGTTCACCTTGCCTGCTCTAGTCTCTGGAATGGGGAATGTAGCCTTGCCCTAGCAGGTGGGGTCAATGTCATCTTCAAACCAGAAGTCAGCATCGCCATGAGTAAGGCATTTTTACTGTCTGCGGATGGTCGTTGCAAGAGTTTTGATGCCGCAGCAGATGGTTTTGTGCGGGCTGAAGGGGTGGGGGTTGTTGTCCTCAAGCCACTGTCCCATGCTCTAGCTGACGGCGATCCTATTTATGCAACGATCCGCAGCAGTGCTGTCAATCAAAACGGTCGCGGCAGCAGTTTTACAGCCCCCGAAGTTTTGGCGCAGCAGGCAGTGATGCAAAAAGCCTATCAGCGGGCAGGAATTCTCCCTCAGCAGGTGCAGTATGTAGAAACTCAAGGCTCCAGTTCGCCGATGGGGGATGAGATTGAAGCCAAAGCGATCGGGGCTGCGATCGGCAGCGATCGCGCTTTGGGTAATGAATGCGCCATCGGATCTGTGAAAACAAATATTGGACACATGGAAGCGGCTGCTGGCATTGGCGGACTGATTAAAGCAGCGCTAGCAGTTAGCCATCGTCAGATTCCACCCAATCTGCATTTTCAAACCCCCAATCCCAAAATTCCTTGGGAGGAACTACGGTTGCGCGTGGCACAATCCTTAGAACCACTAACAAATCAGGATAATCAACCACCAATCGTCAGTGTGAATGGGTTTGGTCTGGGAGGCACGAATGTTCATGTGATTCTGCAAGGTGTAGAGATTGGTCAGCCAAGATCCTTGCCAATTGATACTGCGATCGCTAACCAACCACAAATTTTTTTAATGTCAGCTCGTAGCCCAGAGGCTCTCAAAGCCTTTGCTAAAGCTTATATTGAGTTTTTAACCGAGCATTCTAACGCCGGAATTTCCTTGCCAGACATTTGCTACACAGCTAGTCTCCGCCGTAGCCATCACTCCCACCGTTTGGCAATGGTGGTTGATTCCAAAAAACAACTTGCCGAGCATTTAATGGCTTTTCTTGCACAAGAAAACCGCCCCTCGATGTTTTCCGGCTATGTAGAACAACATAAAAACAGTAGAGTAGAGGAAAATCCTGGTACTGAATGCGCTCAAATGTTGAATTCCTTAGCAGAGCGCTATACCCTAGAAGATTCCATTGATTGGAATGCTCTTTATCCTCATGGTGGTTCTTTTGTGCGTTTGCCGTCCTATCCGTGGCAACGACAGCGTTACTGGCAGGAATCAGAAGCCTCACGGCAAGATAGATTAGGATCTAATACTGTTGAAGCCTCTAGTGCGGTTGGCTCTCAGATTGCCGAACAGATTGATATTGTAGAGCAATGGTCAGTAGCGGTAAATAGCCAACGCACCGATTTATTAAGCACTTACATTCAAGCACAAATTGTCCAAGCCTTAGAGTGTGAAGCTGTTCAAGTTGATGTCCAAAAGCCACTTAATAGTATGGGCATCGATTCTCTGATGGCTGTGAGTTTGAGAAATCGCATTGTCACCAATTTAAAGATTGAACTGCCAATCGAACAGTTTATTGCTAGTCCTAGCATTGCAGAATTAGCTCAAGCTTGCCACGAACAATTAATTTTGAAAAATTTGATCCCAACTATTCAGATTGCTAATTTTGTTGAGGAAATAGAGGAGTTAACACTTTAGCCTCAGTTCGGTATTGAGACGAGTACAAGCAAAAGCAGATCGGGTTTTGAAGAGGGCTGAATATGGTATTCAATGAATTGTTAACATCCAGTTTGTCAGTCAAAAATTTAGTAGAACTGACGCGTTGTCGCGCCGAACAACAGCCCGATCGCCTCGCCTATAGTTTTGTGCTGGATGGAGAACAGGAAGTAATTAGTCTCACATATCGAGAACTGGATCTATCAGCACGAGCGATCGCGGCGCAATTGCAAACTGTCAGTGCCAAGCATGAGCGTGTCCTGCTTCTCTACCCGCCTGGTCTTGATTTCATTACCGCCTTCTTTGGCTGCTTATATGCTGGTACGATCGCCGTTCCTGCTTATCCGCCTCGACAAAATCAGTCCATCTCCAGACTGATGGCAATTATAGCAGATGCCCAGGCTAGGGTTGCCCTGACTACAACCTCCTTACTGACCACGATCGCTACTCAATTTAACCACCATCCAGACCTGGCTACAAAACAGATTTTAACTACCGACACCATCAATAATCAGCAAGCAGAGTTATGGCGCGAACCCGTAATCGATGCAAACGCGATCGCATTTCTGCAATACACCTCTGGCTCAACCGGGACACCCAAGGGGGTTATGGTCAGTCATGGCAACTTACTGCACAATTTAGAACTGATTCATCAGTTTTTCCAAACCACTGCCAACGAATTAGGCGTATCCTGGCTGCCCCCTTATCATGATATGGGCTTAATCGGCGGCATCCTCCAACCCCTTTACGTCGGTTCCTCAATAATTTTGATGTCGCCTGTTGCGTTTTTGCAAAAGCCATACCGTTGGTTAGAAGCAATTTCCCGCTATCAAGCGACGATTAGCGGCGGGCCGAATTTTGCCTATGATTTGTGCGTGCAGAAGATTCAGCCAGAACAATTAGTGGATCTTGACCTGAGCAGTTGGAAAGTTGCTTTCAATGGTGCCGAACCAGTTCGTGCCCAGACCTTAGAGCGATTTGTTGCCAAGTTTGAGCCTTACGGCTTTCGCCCTGAAGCTTTTTATCCTTGCTATGGGATGGCTGAAGGCACATTGTTGATTTCCGGGGGAATAAAAGAGTGCTACCCAACGGTGTGTAATGTAGAAAGTGCTGCTCTCAAACAAAACCAAGTTGTGCTGTGTGCAGAGCAACAGCAGCATAGTATCAAGATTGTTGGGCAAGGTAGGACGGGGTTAGGTCAAACAATTGCGATCGTCAATCCACAATCTTTCCAGAGATGTCCAGATGGTACAGTTGGAGAAATTTGGGTTACAGGAGCGAGTATTGCTCAAGGGTACTGGCAGAAACCCCAAGAAACGCAAGAAACATTCTATGCCTGTTTAGACGATACAGATGAGGGTTCGTTTCTGCGAACGGGCGACCTGGGATTTCTGCATAATGGTGAATTATTTGTTACCGGACGACTCAAGGATTTAATTGTGATTCGAGGTCGAAACTACTATCCTCAAGACATTGAACTGACGGTGCAGGAAAGTTATTCGGCTCTCCGACAAGGCTGTGGAGCAGTGTTTGCCATTGAGGTAGAAGGAGAAGAAAGAATCGTCGTTGCTCAAGAAATCGAGCGCACCTACTTAAGAAAGCTCAATGCAGATGAAGCGATCGCGGCAATTCGGCAAGCGGTGTCACAGGTTCATGAGTTATCAGTTTATGCAGTGTTGCTGCTCAAGACTGCCAGCATTCCCAAAACTTCAAGTGGTAAGATTTCCCGCACTGCTTGCCGCAATGGATTTCAAACAGGTAGTTTAGATATCATTGCTGCTGACATCTTGCCCGAATGGGATGGCACAGATAGCGAATATAAACTCACAGCAGCAGAACTGTTAGCGATCGCTCCCACACAAAGACAGCAGCACTTAGAGTCTTACATTCAAGCAAAACTAGCCAGGGGACTGAAAGTTGACTTGGCAAAACTCCATCCCCAACAACCCTTGCATCAGCTAGGCCTCGATTCCTTGACTGCGATCGAGATTAAACATCAAATCGAAGTCGATCTAGAAGTCAATGTTCCTGTGGTCAAGTTTCTCGAAGGTGTGACCCATTGCAAATCTCGCTGCTCAAATTCTCAGACAATTGACTGGAGTAAATTCTCAGCAGCAAGGCGAAAAGCTACCCTTTTTCTGCATTCATCCGGTGATGGGTGTCGCTTCTGTTTATTCCGATCTGGCAGAGTTATTGGGTCAAGAACAACCTTTCTATGGGCTACAATCTGCCGGGATTACTGGCGAAGGCAAATCAAAAGATTGTATAGAAGACATTGCTGCTGAGTATATCCACGGTATCCAACAGGTGCAGCCAGAAGGCCCCTATTGTCTAGGAGGTTGGTCTTTTGGGGCGCTGGTGGCATTTGAAATGGCCCAACAGCTACAGCAAGCAGGACAGACCATTGTCTTACTGGCACTGATTGATACTCCCGCCTTTTGCGACAATCGCACTCAGAATTTCTTCCAGATGGCTAAATTTCTGGTGAATTCCGTGCTTCGCAATCTTGGCCCTTATCTGGATGAAACAGTAGACCATTTTCTGACTGCTGTCGAAGAACGACAACTCGCCCAACAAATTGGAACTAAGACCTCGAAGCCATTGCATTTTTTGGTTGAGCCAGGAAGTATAGCTAAGGTTGTCGCCCACCAGTCCAGGCTGAGTAAGCTTTTCCAACCAGCTGCGCGACGGCTATTCCAAGTCATGCAAGCTAATAACTCAGCCCTCCTCAAATACAAGCCGCAGCCTTATCCAGGTAAAGTTACTCTCTTTCGGACAAGCAAACAAACTGGAAAAAATCCCCAAGACGCAACCCTTGGCTGGGGCGATCTAGCGATCGGCGGAGTTGAGATTCATCAAATTCCGGGAAACCATCTGAATTTAGTTCTCCCGCCCCATGTAGAAGTACTTGCCGAAAAGCTAAAAGCTTGTCTCGATCGCGTCCAGGTTCAAAAGGTGGAGGTATTAGACTTCTTGCAGAAGTAGGGAATTGGGTTTGGGGGAAAGGAAAAAGGAATAAAAAAACCTTTCCCCTTTAACCTTTCCCCTTTTCCCACAAGAGTGCAAGAGGTCTATTGTAGATTTGTTCTTTCCTGGCAGGATTATATTAGCTTGATAATACTATCAGTAAATTTATAAAAAGAAATAATAACAAAAATATCCAATTTTATTACTGATAGTTATAAAACAGTACTAACTGATATTATCCTAATCAAGTCTCTATCTATATTCAGAGGATAAAAAATCAAGCAAATAACTAGAACGGCTTCAAAAAACCAAACTATGTAAAAAAAATAAAATAGGCTTAAACCCTTTTACCTTCTGCCCAATTCCAATAATCAATATTCACACCGACCTACTTCTTATGAGTATACCTTTAAAGCTTCGCAGTGGTTTTAGCTTTGATGAAGCGATTTTAATGGCTAAGTTCTCCAAACGAAGTTATGAAATATTTCAAGTTGGGGGAGGCTCTGTTGAAGATGCCGAAGTCCAAGATATTTATAACTCTCTGTATAAGAATGAGGGCTGGAAATTAGTTCATAGCTTGCATAATAATGAAACTAATATCCGAGGTTTCATTTTTAAACGGGAAGGAAGTAATCAATTTGCGGTGATTTTTCGAGGCTCTATTGTTACCGATCGCGGTCAAATTGAATTAACGGATATTTTGACCGATCTCAATTGGTCATTAATTAACTATGGTTCTTTACCAGATACGCGAGTCAAAGTAGCACGGGGATTTTTTGAAGGATTTGAAGCCGTAAAAGACGAACTTGCTGCCTTTTTTCAGGTTCTCTTAGGTCAAATTAATGCTCAAGATTTTGAGATATTTCAAACTTTGAATTCTGGCAAACAAATTGCTATTGCCCATGCCATTGCTGCGGCTGGAGGAATCCGATTCGGACTGGCCTTTGAGCGGCGATTAAAAAAACTAATTTCGGAAGTTTTCTCTTATGATGCGATCGGCAACCTGAATCGAGCCTGGAGTTTTGCCCGCGATGAACTGTTGAACTTTGAAGATATTTCTAGAGAAATGAGTGAGTTATCGAATAGTCGCAGGGCTGGCGCTAGCTTGAATTCTATATCTAAGATACCTAAAAATACCAGCCGCCTTGAGGTTTTCGTGGGCGGTCATAGTTTGGGCGGTGGTTTAGCTCAACTCGGCGCTCTGTTCTTAAAACGCCGTTTTAGTTCTTTGGGAGAGTCAGTTTTACGAGTCAAAGTATACACCTTTGGATCTGTGAAAGTTGGCAATCAGCATTTTGCCAATTACTACAACGAACAATTAGGAGAAGGATTTAGTTACCGCGTCGAAAATCAACTGGATCTGTTTACTCTAGTACCTTTTAGCCTTCCTTTCCCTTTAAGTATGGTGGCTGGCAATGGCTTGAGATTGGGGGAACTTTACTTAGGCAATTACGAACATGTGGGAGAAGTTCACCACGTAATCGGACTGGGAAATCACGGTGTCTCTCTGAATTTTGGGGGAGCGGCAGAATTTATGGGAGGTGTTCCTTTCCCTCACAGCTTCGATACCTACATTCAACTGCTAGAAGAAGACAAAAAACGGTGGCATCAGTTGTGGCAACCGATTAGAGGAATTCTCAGCATCTTTTTACAAGAAATGCTCCAGGAACAAGAAACTGGGATTGTAATGACCACCGAAGAACAAATACGGGGAGTTCAAGAACAGACATCTGAAGAAATTCGGAATCTCAAGCAATCTCTAGACGAACTTAAAAGCGAAATTCAGCGATCGGGGCTGAACTTGAAGAACGAATAAGAACTGGTAACTTTGACTACTTATGACCGAGACAATTTTAGATGCAATGATGCAAGGATTAAACTCAAAATCTAAAATCTAAAAAAGGTTTCAAGCTTCTCCATTTATGGAGAATATTTCAAAAAATCATCATTGAAGCCTCTTCTTTAAAAAAGAGGTTAATCCAAAATTGTAAATCCAAAATCCAAAATCGACGTGACCCCTACTGTTACTGCTCGCAATCTTAGTATCTTTGCTGGTCTACTTGCCTTAAGTATCGGGGCTGGATACGTTTTCCTGTCTAAAGTATCTAGCCAGTCAGCCGCCAACAACGCCTCGTCATCTTCGTTATCGTTGCCCCCTGAAAAAACAAAAGTCTTGGCATTGGGGCGGTTGGAACCAGAAGGGGAAATTACCAAAGTTGCAGTTCCAGTGGGGGCGCAGATCGATAAATTAAAAGTTTCTGAGGGTGATTGGGTTAAAGCCGGACAAGTTTTGGCTTATCTCAAAAGTCACCAAGAAATGCTGGCTAAACGAAATTTGGTTGCTAGCCAGTTAGAGGAGGTGCAAAAACAGATACAAACAGATAGCTCCCTGAATAAAATTGAGATTGGTCAGGCACAAGCACAGATTGGTCAGATTTCTACTCCTCGTTTGCAAGAAATTAGCTCTCAACAGGCTGCTGTTCGCCGATCGCAAGCAGAGTTGGATCAAGCAATTATCATACGCGATCGCTATGCAAAACTTTATGCTGAAGGTGCAGTTCCTAAAGAAGATTATGAGATTAGAAAGTTACTGGTTGTACAAACCCAAGAGAATTTAAGTCAAGCCAAAGCCAAGTTAGAGCAATTAACCACGACCCGCACAGAAGATATCAAAGTAGCTCAAGAGAACCTCAAACGCTCAGAGATGAATTTAAAGCGAGTCGCTAGCCATAGTGGGTTGACTTCAGCCATCCAAAATTTAAAACTGGCCCAAGCACAGTTAGAGCAAACTATTATCCGTGCGCCCAAAAACGGCCAAGTCTTGAAGATTTACACCCAGGCTGGAGAAGTGATTTCCGATCGCGGGCTTCTGGCTCTAGGCAACACACGTAATATGTATGTAGTGGCAGAGGTTTTTGAAACAGACGTTAAGTTGATTAAAGTCGGACAGCGAGCAACGATTACCAGTCCGGTTTTTGAAGAAAAAATGACTGGCACTGTCGCCAAAATTGGTCAACTAGTGTTCAAAAACGACATTATTGGGGACGATCCGACAGCAAAATCAGATGTCCGAGTAGTAGAAGTGAAAATCCGCTTAGATCGAAGCAAACTTGTCTCCGATCTCAGTAATCTGCAAGTAGATACCGAGATTGATTTAAATTAATTCGCTAAAGGTTTTTCAAAAGGGAATAGGGAATAGGGAATAGGGAATAGGGAACTTAGACTTTAACAATTTTTGCAGATGTCTAAATCATCAGGAGTCAGAGAATGTGACTAAACGTCAGCACCGCAAACACTGGAAAGGGCCCCCGTTGGCATGGCGCAACTTAATGCAGAGTAAAGCTCGCTTAAGCGTGGGAGTTTCAGCCATCAGCTTTGCGGTTTCCTTAATATTTATGCAACTTGGACTCTTTGGCGGAGTGATGAAGGGAGCGACGCTCCTCTATGACAGCCTCGATTTTGACATTGTATTGATTTCATCCAAGTCACCAGAGTCTACCAATGTTCCACCCTTTCCCCGACGTTATTTGTATCAGGCGGGAGGGATGAATGGCGTTGCTGCTGCTAAACCACTATACCTGTCATTTGGCTCGTGGCGCAATGTAGAAACGACGCGAATACGAGCGCTTTTGGTTTTAGGGTTTAATTATCGAGATCGTGTGTTGCGCGTGCCAGAAGTTTATCCGTATTTACAAGACCTGCAACGCCAAGATACCTTGCTAATGAATCGCTTTTCACGCTCCGAATTTGGCCCGAGAGAAGTAGGTCTGAAAACTGAACTGAGCAGGCGACAAGTTGAGATTGTGGGGTTGTTTAGCTTAAATAACACTATCCGTGCTGATGGCACTGTGATTGTTAGCGATGGAAATTTTATTCGTCTCAATCCGGGGCGATCGCTAAATGATGTGAGTCTGGGGCTGCTGAAAGTTGAGCCAGGTGTAAACGTTGATGAAGTCGTACAACGCTTACGCCAAATCATGCCGGCAACGATTAAGGTGTTCGATCGCCAGGAAGCCATGGCCAGAGAGCAGGAATTTTGGGTTAAATCTTCTTCGCTCGGTTATATCATTGGTGTTGCCGTTGTCATGGCTTTTTTAGTTGGGACTGTCATTGTCTATCAAGTCCTGAGTTCTGATGTCACTGAACGCTTGCACGAATACGCAACTTTAAAAGCCATTGGATATACTAATCTGCGTTTGTTGACAGTCGTTGTCCAAGAAGCGGTTGTGCTGGCGGCGCTGGGGTTTATTCCCGGTTGTCTTCTGGCTTTGGGTATGTACCAAGCCATTTTTATTTCTACAAGACTACCAGTCGCCATGACTGTTAGCCGGATGTTATTAGTATTTGGCTTGACGATTCTGACATGTAGTGCATCTGGACTTATTGTTGCTCGCAAAGTATTAGTTGCAGATCCCGCTGATGTTTTCTAGGAAAAAGGTTCGAGTTGTCCTTTTTAAGTTTTCCCTTGCTTGGCGCAACCTGCTCCAGCGCCGATCGCAGTTTGTCACAGCATTAGCTGCGATCGCCTTTGCAGTTTTTCTGATGTTTTCCCAACTCGGATTTCAGAATGCAATGTTGAATAGTAACGTTGCGTTTATTCAGGTATTAAATGCTGATTTAATCATGCTCAGTCAGCGACGCTATGTTACCGTTATTGACGAAACCTTTAATCGAACTCGATTATATCAAGCTAGACAATTTGAGGGCGTTGCCGCCGCTTATCCTCTTTATATCACTCTCGGTAGTTGGAGACGTTCTGGAACTGCTGAGGAAAGGTCTATCCGAGTACTGGGATTTAATTTAGACGATCCTGTTTTTCTTTTGCCTGAGATTCAAGCCGCTGAATCCGTTCTCAAAATGCCTAATACTGTATTGACCGATAGCAGGGTCTCGCAAAGATTATGGTTCTATGCAACCGGGTGTGACGACTGAGCTTTCTGGTGTAAACATCAAAATAATTGGCACGTTTGAACTGGGTGCTGACTTTGTAACTGATGGTAATTTAATTATCAGCGATCTTAATTTTCTGAGAATCTTTGCAACTAGACCTTCTGGCATTGATTCCAAGCTTCGTTCATCGCTCAACGACGTTGATATTGGTCTCATCAAAGTGACGCCAGGAACGAATAGCGATCGCCTAGAAAAGTTTTTAAATCAAGCTTTACCATCTGATATAGTTGTTTACACCAAACAACATTTTATTGCCAAAGAACTAAATTATTGGATGCAAGCATCTGGCATTGGGGCTATTTTTGGACTAGGAACAATCATCGGTTTTGTGGTTGGTATTGTCGTTGTTTACAACATTATCTATAGTAATGTTGCAGATAATCTACCTCAATATGGCACTTTAAAAGCTATTGGTTATTCTAATTTTTATCTTGTCAGTATTATTTTTCTGCAATCGATAATTCTTTCATTTTTTGGTTTTTTTCCGGGCTTGTGCTTAAGTTCTATTTTTTATCAATTAATTTCTACGGCTACAGGGCTGCAATTAGAAATGGATTTTAACGTTATCAGCCTCGTGCTATTTTTAACGGTTTTAATGTGTGTGATTTCCGGACTGATTGCCAGCAGAAAACTTAAAAAAATAGATCCTGCCGATATTTATTAACAAAAATTTTGAATAGATGTTGATATAAACTGATGTCTACCGAACCAATTATTGTCATTGAAAACCTCAATCATTATTATGGCAAGGGTCAATTACGCAAACAAATATTATTTGATATTTCCCTGAAAATTTATCCTGGAGAAATTGTGATTATGTCCGGGCCTTCTGGGTCTGGAAAGACAACACTGCTGACTTTAATTGGGGGATTGCGTTCCGTTCAAGAAGGTAGCCTTCAGGTACTAGGACACGAGTTAAGCAAAGCCAGCAATCGGTTGCTGGAAAATGTCCGCAAGCAGATAGGGTTCATTTTCCAAGCTCATAATTTGTTAGGTTCCCTAACCGCAAACCAAAATGTCCAAATGTCTTTGGTGCTGAATGATGCGATCGCAATGGAAGAAGCGCAAGAGCGATCGCAAGCAATATTAGAGCAAGTGGGACTGCAAAAGCGGATTCATTCTTATCCACACCAGTTATCGGGCGGACAAAAACAACGAGTAGCGATCGCACGAGCTTTGGTAAACCGACCCCCAACTGATTTTGGCTGATGAACCAACAGCAGCGCTAGACAAAGCCAGTGGTCGAGATGTGGTGGAACTAATGCAAAAACTGGCAAAGCAGCAAAATTGTACCATTTTGCTAGTAACCCATGACAACCGAATTTTAGATATTGCCGATCGCATCGTTCATTTAGAAGATGGCCGTTTAGCATCGCCGACAGAGCAAGCAATTCTAGACATTGAGAGTACAACGACCTCATTAGTGAAAGCGAAAAAAGAGGAATTGAGCCGCACGCTCGAAGAATTAACAATCCCTCAGTTTTTGAGTTTGCTTCAGAAGCTCAAAGAAGAATTTGAACAAGTTTTGCAAGCAATGAATATTCTCAGCGAGCAAATGCTAAAAGCAAATATTGAGGAAGTGATTAGGGCGTTAGCCTGGAAAATTGCCCAAATTATGGGTGCGGATCGAGCAACTATCTTTGTGGTCGATCGGGAAAAAAACCAGCTTTGGTCTAAGGTTTCTCGGAGTGAAAATGAAGAAGCGGTAGAAATTTTCCTGCCGATGAATGCTAGTATTAGCGGTTATGTTGCCACAACTGGTGAAAGTGTAAATATAACTGATGTTCAGCAAAATCCTCAGTTCTATAAAGAAATCGATCGAGCAACTGGATATCATACTTGTAATATTCTTTGCTTACCCATGTTTAATAGTAGAAACCAAGTGTTTGCAGTGGTTGTGTTGACTAACAAACTAGGAGGTAGCCCCTTTGATGCCAATGATGAACGTCTACTTCGCGAACTAACTGCACCGCTGGGTGTGATTCTAGAAGGTACTCTCTCGGTGTTACAACAATAGAGTTGTCAGGAATTGAAGAAAAATTCAGAAGTCAGATTACCCTAAATAAGCTTTTTTAACTCGCTCATCACTAATCAATTCTGATGCTGCCCCTGTTAAGGTAATAGAACCAGCTTCTAAAACATAACCGCGATCGGCAATTTGCAGCGCCAAATTTGCGTTTTGTTCAACTAACAAAATAGTCACGCCTGTAGCCCGAAGATTTTCAATAATAGAAAAGATTTCCCGGACGATCGCAGGTGCTAAACCCAAGCTAGGCTCGTCTAAAAGCAACAGTTGTGGTTTACTCATGACAGCGCGAGCGATCGCTAACATTTGTTGTTCGCCACCACTGAGGGTTCCTGCTAGTTGATTGCGTCTTTGTGACAAGCGGGGAAATAGCTCAAATTGGCGCTGAATGTCTGCTTTAATCTCGGCTTGATTGGAACGAATATAAGCACCCAAAAGTAAATTATCAAATACAGTTTGCCGCGCTAATACTCTACGTCCTTCAGGACAATGGGCAATACCAAGTTGGACAACTTCGTGAGTTTGGCGACGAGTAATATTATGTCCATTATAGATAATTACGCCACTCTTAGGATTAACTACTTTAGATATAGCGCGAAGTGTAGTAGTTTTTCCAGCACCATTAGCACCAATTAAAGTAACTACCTCACCTTTTTTAATAATTAAATTAATCTTTTTTAAAGCTTGGATGCCGCCATAATTAACATCAAGTTCTTGAACTTCTAAAATTGTATAGTCTGGTTTACTATCGGCTTTCATCGGCGGTTTACATCCAGAAATGTTGATTCAAAATCTAAGATACATCAATCATACATTTCTTAAAACAGTGCCAAGACATTGCTTCAACTTCAAACTAACGCCATAATACCGCAATCTTTATGATGTACCATTAATTACTGATAAATATATCAAGCGTCCAGTGGCAAAAGTAGCAGATATTGGTAGCAAAGGACTAATTAATTTAGCTCCCGATGCATGGGTAAAGTGGGTAACACAACGTCCTGAAGTTGTGGCGAGAGAAATTCTCGGCTCTGAGTTTCACTGGATTAGCCGCGAAACAGATGTGTTAGTGAAAGCATACAGTGCCACTCACGGAGATTTTCTCGTACTCAATGAACTACAACTACGGTACACAACACAGATGCCTCTACGGATGAGAGCTTATGCCGCCTTGGCACAAGAACGCTATCGATTGCCAACTTACCCAGTACTGATCAACATTTTACCGCCTTCATCCAGCTTAACTATTGTCAGTAGTTACGAGCAGGAATTTTTGGGATTACGTGCTATCCAAGATTATCGCACGATCAATTTGTGGGAAATCGATGCTGAAATAGTCTTTGAGCAACCATTACCATCGTTGTTACCCTTTGTGCCAATCTTGCGAGGAGGGGGAGAGGTATCAGTTGTGCAACGCGCATTACAGGCGCTACGAGCAGATGAACAGTTGAACCAATTAGAATCATTGCTGGCATTTTTTGCTAGCTTTGTGTTAGACACGCCTTTCGTGCAACAAATCATGAGGTGGGATATGGCAGTATTGCGAGAATCGCCTTGGTATCAGGAAATTGAGCAAAGAGGTATTCAGCTAGGTCTTCAGCAGGGTGTACAACGGCAGTTAATCCGAGTATTGCGACGACGTTTTGATGAAATTCCTCATGAAGTGGAAGCAAGGCTTGAAGGCGAGAGTGTGGAAAGATTAGAAAGCTTAATGGATAGCGCGATCGCAGTGAATTCTTTAGACGAATTCGTGCAAATTTTGTTTACCTGAATTTGTAGGTGCGATCGCCTTTAGTGCAACAAATCATGAGGTGGAATATTACAGGTGCGATCGCACTAACCGATCGCCAGTAGCAACATTGCTGAGGGATAAGTTAGATAAAGTTTTACCTGATAAATATGTCACACTTCAAGTTATGATAAATCTCACTTTCTGAGTGCATCTACACCCCGATGGCAAAATCTGCTGATGTCAGCACCAAAAAATTAATTAGCCTTGCACCTGACAATTGGGTAAGATGGGTGACGCAGATTTCTGATATCGTTGCCGGGGAAATTCTAACTAGCGAATTTCAGTGGATTAGCCGGGAAAGTGATGTTTTAATCCGTGTCAACAGTCCCCAACACGGAGAATTTCTGCTTCTTAATGAATTGCAATTACGCTATCAATCCAAAATGCCACGTCGGATGCGTGCATACGCTGCACTTGCGGAAGAAAAATATAACTTGCCAACATACCCCGTTCTCATTAACATTCTTAAAACTGGCAACAACGAAATACCCACAAGCTTTACATCAAATATTGCTGGATTACGGGCAATACAAGATTATCGAGTAATTAACCTGTGGGAAGTTGATGTCAATATTGCTTTTCAACAACCCTTACCATCTTTACTGCCGTTTGTACCCATTCTCAAAGGTGGTGAAAATGAATCTACTATTAGAGAAGCATTGCAAATTCTTCGTGCTAATGAACAACTAAACCAACTGGAAACGGTCTTAGCTTTTTTTGCTACATTTGTTTTAGAAACTGGACTCGTTCAAGAAATCATGAGGTGGGATATGGTTGTGTTACGTGAGTCGCCTTGGTATCAAGAAATTTTACGTGAAGGAGAAGCACGCGGAGAAGCACGAGGAGAAGCACGCGGAGAAGCACGCGGAGAAGCACGAGGAGAAGCACGCGGAGAAGCACGCGGAGAAGCACGCGGAGAAGCACGCGGAGAGCTGCGAGGAATACTTTCTAGTATTGAAATTAATTTGGAGTTAAAATTTGGCAACAACGGGTTACAGTTAATGCCACAAATCACGGAAATTAATGATATAGAGCGTTTGAAGATAATTTTACGGAACGTTGTAACAGCAAATAATATTGAGGAATTACAACAGGTTTTGTCATTGTAAGATAGATAATCAGATATTATTCATTGCCCAAATAAGCTTCAATTACAGCCGGATCGTTTCTGACTACAGATGGTTCACCCAAGGCAATTAATTGACCAAAATCTAGCACAGCAATGCGATCGCACAAACCCATAACCAATGGTACATGGTGTTCAATCAAAACGATCGTCAAATTGAAGTCATTGCGCAGGCTACGGATAAATTCACTCAATTGCTGCTTTTCATTGGGGTTCATTCCCGCCGCTGGTTCATCAAGAAGTAAAATTTGCGGTTGTAATGCTAAAGCACGGGCAATTTCTAGCCGACGCTGATCGCCGTAGGCAAAGTTTTTGGCTTTTTCGTCAGCGCGATCGCTTAATCCTACCAAATTTAATAAATCGAAAGCTTTTTGCTTAGTCTTCAATTCTTCACGAGGCGCTGGTGGTAATCCCAAAACACCCGTAATCATATTACTTTTGGTATGTAAATGTCGGGCAATTATCACATTTTCTAATGCCGATAATTCTCCGAACAAGCGGATATTTTGGAAGGTACGCGCGATACCTAAAGCCGCAATTTGATGAGGGACGCAGTTGAGAAACTTCTGCACCTTGATAAATTAATTTACCGCTAGAAGGTGGTATGAAGGCAGTAATTAAATTAAACAGTGTTGTTTTACCAGCACCATTAGGGCCAATCAGTCCAAAAATTTCATGTTTTTTGACACTAAAAGATACATTATTTACAGCCACTAAACCACCAAAGCGGCGAGTTAATGCTCTTGCTTCTAAAACAATACTGTTATTGGTTCCTGAAATACTATGTGACATTTTTGCATACTATTATGAATATAAAACTTACGCAATAACTCTCTAAAACTCTTATTCCTTTGCGTGCTTATCTTCTCTACGAGAGGCTGCGCCAACGAGACGCTTCGCGTTCGCCTAGCGTTCCGGAGGAAAGGCGGTTCGTTTTTTTCTTTGAAAAACATCTGGAGTAATTAGCCCTTGAGGGAAAAATATTGTACCTATTACTATTAAAAAGCCAAAAATAATTAATCTACCATCTCGCAAAAACTGTGCTAACCAATTAGGTAAACCACCAGTATCAGCGAGGCTTCGCAGAATCTCTGGTAAAGCTGTAAATACCATACCTCCAACTACCGGGCCTAAAAAAGTTCTCGAACCACCAATTAAAACAAAAGTTAAATATATAATGCTGGCATCAAAAGTACCTTGACGAGCATTCCAGGTATTGAGGAAGTGAGCGCTAATTGCACCTACAACCCCTGCAAGCATAGCCCCTAATGTAAACGCCAAAACTTTGTAATAAGTGGGAGCAATTCCCATTGCACCCGCAGCTAATTCATCTTCGCGGATAGCGATAAAAGCCCTGCCGACGCGGATGCGTTCTAAACGATAAAGTAGCACCATACTAATTAATAGTAATGGCAAAGCAATCCATAAATATTCAAGTTGTGTTTGGAAAGGTTGAGGAATACCAAAAATTCCGACAGCACCACCTGTAATATCTAGATTCAAGGAGATGACACGTAGAACTTCCACAAAAGCGATAGTTGCGATCGCTAAATAAATTCCTCGCAAGCGTAACGCCGGAATTCCCACTAATATACCCAAAAAACCAGAAATTACACCCGCAATTAACATCTCCAATAACAACAAGGGAATTGGAAATAAACTACTGCTAGATGTAAAAACTTTTGTGGATAAAATTGCGGCAATATATCCACCTAAAGCATAAAATCCGGGACTAGCTAAAGACAATTGTCCTGTCATTAGAGGTAAGTAAAGCGATAATCCTAGTAACGCCCCCAATACCATAGAGACAATTAAAGAAGCGTAAGTAGCAAAAAAATCAGCCATTTTATTTTAAAATATTTTCATATAAGCTCAATCAAACTATCACTTTTGTCAACTTTTAAGCTGTTAAGATTTCCTCTGCTGTCAGCGTCAGTTCAGGAAAAGTTCGTGACACAATTCGTTCTGAGCCTCTAAAATGTGTGCATTGGTATTTACCCTCAGCATCTAAGAGAAAAACAAACACAGCCGGAACTTTTGGATTTCCCAAATACTCTCTTAGCCCAATTGCCAAATAATCTACAATCCAATATTCTGTAATACCTAAGCGTTGATACTCATCTAATTTATCAATGTAGTCATCTTCCCAATTAGTTGATGTCACCTCCACAGCTAATTGGATAGGTTCTTCAAGTGCAGCATAAGCCGAACGATTTGAGCGCCATTTATCTTTATCTATGACACTTACATCAGGCTTGCGTCCTTGCTCTATGCCATTAGCAGTTATAGTTTTAAATACTGCTGTGTTCTTAACTACATAATTTAAGTTTAGCCGCCTAATTTCATCATTAAAAGCAACCAATATAAAGTCAGCGAGATCATCATGATTTCTGGTTGCACGCACTTTTACAATTTCTCCATCCACAAGTTCATATAAACCCTCCTCTGGACACTGTTCTAAAAATTGGTCGAAAGTTAACTTTTGTTTGATGTATGTTTTCATAGCGCTACGTCTCTTTAAACTTTCTGAATAAACCGCCGCCCTAACAAACCTTGGGGTCTAACTAATAGCATGATAAACAAAATTGCAAAAGCTACTGCATCTTTATATCCAGAATAATCAACAGGGACAAATGCCTCAACTAATCCAATTAACAAACCTCCTACCACCGCACCAGGAATACTACCTAAACCACCTAAAACAATTACTGCTAAACCGCGCAAACCAAAAGCAATGCCGAAATATGGCCCTGCAATACTAACACTAGAAGCAACTAAAGTTCCTGCTAATCCTGCTAAAAAGCTGCTGATGAAGAATGTTAGGATGATAAAGCGATCGCTATTAATTCCTAACAAACTAGCTGTAGTTGGATCTTCTGCGATCGCTTGCATTGCCTTACCATATTTAGTTCGATTGATAAAATAGGTAAGAATTACCACGATTGCTACTGACACAGTAAAAATTACCACTTGAACGCTACGAATCGGAATTGGGTTTTCTGAACTACCAAAGTTAATCGCGGGTGGCAAATTACCATAAGTATTTGCGGGGTATGTATAACTTTCCGCACCTACTAAATATTGAATTAAATTCACAATTACCACTGCTACCCCCAAGCTGGAAACAACAGTTAGTAAAGGATCGGAGCCTTGACGACGCAAAGGTTGAAAAGCAACGCGTTCCATTACTACTCCTACCAATCCTGCCAAGGTGCTTCCTAAAATCAAGGATATAGCAAATGGTAATTTTATCGGCAAGGCTGCATTAGCCAGCAAACCATTAAATCCAAAGTTCCCACCCATCAGCGCATAAGTGAAATATGCACCCAAGGTAAAAATCGCGCCATGAGCTAAATTAATAATGCCCAAAATCGAATAAACCAAGGTATATCCCAAGGCAAAAATTGCATAGACGCTGCCAATGGATAACCCATTTAATAATTGCTGCAAAAAGATATTAATATTCATTTAGCAACTATTTTAAAAATGTAAATTTACCTTGACTTCCATCTTTCTCCATTTTGATTTGGGCAACATAGAAATCTTTTTGCACAACTTCACCTGTAGGAGTAAAACCAATTTCACCCAATGGTGTATTGTATGTTCCTGCAAGTATTTGTTTGTTTAACTGCGTCCGTAATTCTGGTAGCTGTAGTTTGTTGACTTTGCTCTTTTTATCTAAAGATTGGAGTGCTTCGACATAAACCTGCACTGCTGCAAAAGCTTGGGCGCTAAATTGGGGTGGTTCTTTTTTATATTCTTCAATATAAGCTTTACGAAATGCCGCGTTAATTTCACCTGGATGTTCTGGACTGTAGGCTTGAGCAATCAATACCCCATCACAAAGTGCTTTACAAACTGGCAATAAATTCGATGTATTTAGACCATTTCCACCGACAATTAAACCTTTATAACCCAGTTCCCGCAACTGCCTAACTAAATTACCACCATCAGCAGCCAAGCCAGAAATAATTACCAAATCTGGTTTGAGATTAATCGCATTGGTTGCTTGACTTTGAAAATCTGTGTCACTAGTTTGGAATTTTTGCACTGTTACCAATTCTAGCCCTTGATCCTTAACTGTTTGCTGAAAAATTTCCGCTTCTGACTTGCTAAATGCATCATTTTGGGCGTAGAAAACTGCGACTCTTTTCAGTTGGGGATTTTGCTTAAGTGCCGCTTTCACTGAATTAGGTGCAACAATGGAAACTGGTGCAGAAACACGAGCAACATAATCACCAATTTCGGGAATATTTTTAGCAGTATTTGATGGGCCAATAATTGGTACTTTTGCCCGTTCGCCAATGGGATCGGCACTAAAGGCTTGCTGTGACAAAGTTGGGCCGACAATTCCAATAACTTTATCTTTATTAATTAGAGTTTGAAAAGCGTTTATGGCTCCTGCTTCATCACCGCTAGTATCTTGAAAAACTAATTTAATTGGTGTACCATTAACACCACCTTTACTATTAAAATACTTCTGGGCAAGTTTAGCTCCAGCGACTTGCTCTTGGCCCAGTAATGCCACATTGCTAGTTTGAGCAACACCAATACCGATAGGAATAGCACTTGATAATGTATCTGTTGTTGCTGGGGTATTGGTTGCAGTATTATTAGGGGTACTATTTGGAATACTATTTGGACTATTGGTGGGAGAATTTGTCACTGTGGTAGTGCCACCACCACAGCCTGTTAGTAGCAAAGCGCAAGTTGATAATAATGCTGTTGTCCGAGCGATCGCGTTGTTCATCGTTGGATAATCATCTAGTTATGAGATATTCGGCAAAAGCTAATAGTATTTTTCATAATCTGCAAACAAAATGATGCAGATTTACACTTTTGCACGAATTCTATTAAATCATT
Source organism: Nostoc sp. DSM 114160 (assembly GCF_053470305.1). Taxonomy (NCBI): domain Bacteria; kingdom Bacillati; phylum Cyanobacteriota; class Cyanophyceae; order Nostocales; family Nostocaceae; genus Nostoc; species Nostoc sp. DSM 114160. The sequence continues at coordinate 2,418,032 of NZ_JBPFGO010000001.1, forward strand.
CTTATTTGACCATGCAAAGAGAAATATTCAAAGTGCTTGTAAATACAAATTATAATTAGCCATAATTTTACCATTCCCAGGGAGAACTTGGGAATCGTTAAGCGTGAGCGCCCTCAAGTGTCAGATGTTCGAGTCAAATTTAAGTGTCTCAACTGATGCAGCCGATTAACGGCAAAGTATCAGACTAAGTTGATGGATGATTTCTTCAGAATTAAATGGTATAAACAAACTTTTACCTAAAGTTTACTTTGGTAGAGTTTCATTCGAGCAGTGTTGATGCAACGGCTGATAATAGCAGTTTTATCGCACGAAGATTATGAGTTTGAACTGAATAATGTAAAGGTTTGTAACTGATTTATATAGCTTTTAGAACTGAAACTGAATCCAAAATAGGTACGTGGTTTCATAGTACAATACCAGCCAAACTGAAAGAAAAATTCAGAAATTAAAACTTTACATCTGTTTAAATCTTTCCAACAAAACACCTACTATCATATATTTGGGTTGGCAATTATTGTGGTTATCATAAATGTTGTTCTAAAAAGTTAATCAAATCTAGGTTGTTTACCATGAAGATCAGAAACTTAGTCAAAGCCATATTTTCTGCATCTCTCGTCTCTACAGCAACGCTGGTGGCCCAGCCCCAGACCAACGCCGTCACCCAGGGGCCTTTCTACATCGTGGGATACCAATCCAAAAAGTGCGTCGACCTCCCGCGGTCGAACCCCGCCAACGTGATAATCGACATCTACACGTGCTACCGCGGGAAGGACAACCTGAGGTGGTACTTCGACGACACAACCGGCAACTACAAGAGAATCCGCAGCCTGTCCAGCAACAAGTGCTTGACGGTGCTGAACGCCTCCAAGAAAGAATACGCCAGGGTCATCCAGTACCCCTGCGTCGGTGGCGCCAACGCGGAGTGGCTCCCGCAAAAAGTCTCCCCGCCACGGCGCGACCTGCAATCGGTTGTAAATGGCCCCCCCAACCCCGACTGGTACCAGTTGCGCAACCGCAATTCCGGCATGTGCCTGACCGTCCTGAACGCCCGGACATCCAACAACACACAGCTCATGCAGTACCCGTGCAAGGGATCGCAAAACAACTTCGTCTGGACTTGGTTCTACTAAATTCCGCTTAATTCGTCACGGATTTATGAAATGCTGTACTTAGTTTAGGGCATCGGTTAACGGACGCTTTGATAAATTGTTTTCTCCCCAGTTCTCTTCTAAACTTAGATACGCTAAGACGCTTTGAGGAAAACAGAGGTAAAAGTTACTGTTGAGTAACTCTCTTGCTTCGCCAGCCGACCCCAGCCTTTCTTCCTTCTCCTTCTTCAGTAATTTGAGATTATTTGAGTATTAAACAGGTAAAACTTATTAAGACTTTTTTTCATTATCAGTTAATTCTCTAGGTTCGTAGTGACGGCAACCGTTACACGGGCCATCGGGATTGATTGCACAGCGAATGTAGCCAGATCGGGCATTAAATTTGCAGCTGATATCGCCAATCAGATAACCCACCCCTTCTAAATAATAGCGATCGCCTTCCACAGGTCTAAGGTTTTGCCGTCCCTGTACCACTGGAAAATTCATGGCTGCTTGCCTCATTCGCAACCGCGATCGCTGGGTTCTACGGATCATCCACAGGGAAAACAGGGACGGTAAAAAACCAACGGCAATCACTAAAAGTGTTTTTAACACCTTCTTTTTACCTCTTCTGGGCGCTGATGGATTGTCCCTGATGTTACACTCTGGTTTTACGGAAGTGCAAATATTAGGGCGGCTTTGTTTCTTTGTCACCAACTATGGTTGCAAAGAAATAATGGCAGTGTAGTATCTAGTAATTTTGAGGAATAAGTTCCTTCTGCCACTTCAATCAGCATAACTGTTACAACCTCAGAGGCGATCTGCCGTTGAATGTTGATCATTTTAAGATTTGTTGACTAATACCTTTTTGAAGAAGCGTTTTGTGTCTGCTTCAGCCCCATTCTTATTTTTTCTGTGTCGCTGCGATGCTAATCTTTTTTTGGTTTGCTGACGAAGTTGCTGTGCTAGCAGTGCAGCTTCCCTTTCGGCTCGGAATAAATCAACTTTTCGCGTTGTCAAAATAAATGATTCGTCAGACTTTCGTTTCACCCAAGGGATGCTAACTGCGAAATACTGACAAATATTTTTGCATATCTCCTTTATCAAGAATGGGCAACGTTTTTGAGTATTCATTTTGTTAGCGATTGCTTTCAACTCTAATATCGCTGCTTCTAACTCTGCCGCTATCTGATTGATGCGTTCGACTTGGGTTATAAAACGCTCCCGTTCGCTGATGATTTTTTTTTCTTGGGGTTGCAGTGGCACTATCGCAGTAGTTACAAATGTAGGCTGGAACAGCAAAATGGGCTTTTTGTCTGTATCTGGGATTTTTTTCATACTACCTCAAGCAAGGCTAGCTGACTTTTAAAGCATTTTAGCAGCTAATTAGTATATTTGTACTGTATAATAATGATGCCTGCGTTTGTAGGGTAGCACAACTGTGCTACCCTACAGACAGACAATTAATTTGGAATAATTTATTTTTTGGAAGCCCCTTAGTATGGAGTGCTATTGCCTTCAATGAACTCAGGAGGCAACACATCACTAAACAATAATTGCTGTAACTCGACGCCTTCGGGACGGCTCCAATCCTTAACCAACTCGGCAATCAAAGTGATTGTAGCAGTTAGCACAACCCCAGCATCATGCATCCGTTGCCGTGCTAAATCTTCCGAGAGATGGAATGGTGAACCAGAAGCATCCATAACTGCTTGAACACTGTAGCCTTCACGTACTGCGCTGATAGCCGGATAAACTAAACAAACGTCAGTAGTTATGCCAGCCATAATTAAATTAGTACGATTTGTATCTTTGACTGCTTGAACAAAGTTCTTATCGTCCCAAGCATTTACAATACCTGCACGCTTAATTCTTACCTCGTAAGCTTCAGGTAGACTTTGTGCTAAAGCAGTCATCAGCAAACCTTGAAACCGCTCCTCTTGGCTACTTGTCAAAACCACAGGTATTTTAAGTACCTTTGCCACTTTTGCAAGTGCAAGAGTATTCTTTTCTACCTCGGTCAGAGGCAAGTTTTTGATCAGCTTCATAGTGCCAACTTGATGATCGATCAGAAGCATAGCCGAGTTTTCTTGAGTGAAATCAGAAAATTTCATTGTGCTATTTTTTTAGTTGACTGTTGATACGATCTTAGAAATCTCTAGACTTATTCTGAAACGAACATCAAGCATTGCACAAGTAGGAACACAAGTGTACGTAGCATCTATCCTAAATATGGCTCAATCACCTCAAATCCTCAACGATCATCCTTATTTACGGCAGACACTTGAACTAATTTCTGACAAATGGGTTACAGCAATCATCTACGTTCTATCCCAAGGTAAGAAACGCTATGGTGAGTTGCATAGAGAAATTGGAGGCGTTTCACAACGAATGCTAACTCGTACTCTGCGTGATTTAGAAAGAGATGGTCTTGTGAAGCGTAAAGTTTATCCTACTAATCCTCCTACTGTAGAGTATTCCTTGACAGCGTTGGGAGAAACGTTAGTTGAGCCACTTCGGCTACTATGCCATTGGTCAATAAATCATTTTCATGAAGTAGAAACTGCTAGAGAAAGTAAAGGTTTTACTACTATTTGCAGTCAAAAGTAGTTTGCCTATTACTCATGCGGAATATGGGATGTAGGGGTGCCCTTTGCACCCCAGTATAAATTATTGCGTCAAAATCTGACGGGTTAAAATACTCATCATTTCATTGGGATTAGCTGTTGGTACTAGTGGACTCCAATCACCTACATTTGCATAGCCCAAAACATGCAACAAGTGAATGGTGGCGGTAACAGCTTTGGGTGAACCAATTAATAAATGTTTAATCCGTTCTCTTCTGGGTGATGAGTCTTGGAAAGATGAATGGAAAGGAGGTACGTCACCGCCTTGTGTGCCGATAAACTGGGCTAGTTGTGATTTGGCGAACTTTTTTGATTGTGCCATGATAATATTTGACTCCGATTTTGGGGTTAAAAGAAGGCGATCGCAGACTCTTGCGCGAGGGCGATCGCCTTTCTTATGCTTTTATATTAAAGTATATTTTTATACTTGTAAAGATATTTTCTAAATATTTTTACATAGATTAAGCATGAGTAATCAGGGCGATCATTTATTGAATTCGGGCAGTCGTTTATTGAATTTGGGCAGTCGTTTATTGAATTTGGGTAGTCGTTTATTGAATTTGGGCAGTCGTTTATTGAATTTGGGTAGTCGTTTATTGAATTTGGGTAGTCGTTTATTGAATTTGGGTAGTCGTTTATTGAATTTGGGTAGTCGTTTATTGAATTCGGGCTGTCGTTTATTGAATTTGGGCAGTCGTTTATTGAATTTGGGTAGTCGTTTATTGAATTTGGGTAGTCGTTTATTGAATTCAGATAAATCTCAATAAATTTACGTAAAAAATATACTTTTTTGTATTAAACATTTTAAACAATACTGAATATTGCGGGTGTCGATCGCCACGATTTTGTTTATCTTAATGTTGTAGAGACAAGGATAGAACTCAGTTTTTATCCTAGTGCACGATCGATAAAAGGAAAGTTATTTATGTCACGTCCAAAACGTGGGTCTAAAGTACTTGATAGGGCACAGCGTCGGATTGCGGCTTTGAAATCGATTAGTCCCACCTTAGATTTAGGTAATGGAATCACTATTGACACCTTTGCCGACGCCATCAAAACAACACAGGGACAAGTTGGAAGCTTATAACTCCACCCTCTCCACCGTGGATCTAACTCAGGGAACCTTTGAATTAGCCGAAAAGTCGCTGATGGAATTAACAGAACATGTGTTAGTTAGCGTAGCTGCAAAGTATGGCAAGAATAGCGATGAATACAAAATGGCAGGGGGCGTTCGCCGCAGCGATCGCAAGCGTCCAGCGCGGAAGCCTAAGCAAGAAGTTGTTATTTAATAAAGACAATACATTTGGGTTTTTTGACACTCTCCCGAATTCCAATCGGGAGATTTTTGCTTAGGTAGTGAACCAATAAAAAAAAGATAACATTTAAATAGCGATCGCTTGAGTTTTAGAGAAATATGGCGTAGACGCATAGCAGGTTGTCCTCAGACATCGCTCGGCGTTGAACCGGAAGCTATAAATGGAAAAATGACCCGTACTTTTAATTCAGAATCTTATGGTAAATTGCTAGCCGAGTATCAGCCAAAAATCATTACCACGGATGCAGAAAACGAACAAGCGATGTCAAAGACAAGCCGCTTTGCGTCTACGCACTCGCATTAACCTTAGAACATCGTCCCAATCGGACACCAGAAGAAGAAATGCTGTTGCAACTGTTGGTGACTTTAATTGAGCAGTTTGAAGATACCCATCACCCAATTCTCCAAGGTACACCCAATTCGATGTTAGTACATCTAATGGACGCACGCGATACTACAACCGAAGCATTAGCTGAGGTAATTGGTTCATTGGAAATTGCCTTGCAAATTGTTAATGGCGATTCTCCTTCAGAGACGCTTTGCGATCGCACCATTACTAAAACTCAAGCAGAAGCGTTGGCGGACTATTTTAATGTAGATATCAGTTTATTTACCTAGCTTCTCTTCCATAACAACGCTCTTAAAACCAGCACTTGGTATTGAGCCGGAAATTTAATATTTTGGTATGAGGTTAAAGGTACGTAGACGCGCAGCGCCTTGTTGTTAGACATCGTTTCTATACTTGATAAATCGCTATAAAATCTTTTGTCAGTTAGCTTGTGGAACTTTTCCAGTTATGAATTAGTTATGAACTTTTATTTATATAAAGTACCCAGTGTGCTAGCCATCCTAAACCCAATCCTAAAGCAGAATTGCAAGCTAAAATCAGAAACGTATGATACCTGCTAAATGATGTTCGTAATTCATCTCCAAATCTACCTACAAAAATAGATACAAAAAAAGCCCAAACCGAAGACCAGGCCGAAGGCACAGCCCAAACCCAAAAAAAAGCCGAAGCCGAAGCCCAAACCACCGCTGAAGTCAAAGCCACAACCAAAGCCACAGTAGCCTCAATCCAAACCATTGCTGAGGCCGAAGCCATTGCTACAGCTATAGCTGAAGCTACAGCCCAAACCACAGTCCGGAACGGAGCATGAGATACAACTAAGAGATAGGTCAGCAATCCGTAACTTACCCATAGACCAGCCAACCAACGCTTGGAAACGGTATTAGGAGAGTTAGGATTAAATAGCGCATCAATCATCCTATTGAAGCCTAGTAATAGAGCTTGTACAAGTGGGATTGTATTTTGATACCAGTCTCCAATTAAGTCAATAACTATTCTTAATATTTGGCGAAATTCATTTAATATTGTTTGGATTAGTCTATAAATTAACTCAAATCGTGGTCGATGCCTTACTGGTTCTTTTAGCATTAGCAACCATGCCTGCATTGACTGAGGGCGATCTTTTGCTTCCAACGCCATTCCCTTGAGAATTGCCTGATTTAATCGGTCACTGATACCTGGAATAATTCGTTTAGGTGGAGTCAGGGAAGTATTCTCTAGTTTGCGAGCCAGAGAAGTTGTGGGGTGTTGACCTGTCACCGCATAATAAAGTGTAGCAGCTAGACAGTAGACATCGACAGTTGGCTTCCGACTGCCCCTAGTTACCTGTTCATAGGGTGCAAACCCAGGATGAGCCATATTGCCTGTTGAACTTAAGGTTCTAGGTATAAGTTCTTTGGCGATGCCAAAGTCAATCAAAACTGCTTTACCACTGCTTCGTAGCATGATGTTTCCAGGGTGGGCATCTCGATGTACTAATCCTTCTTGATGCACTACCATCAAGGCTTTCACAATCTGGCGGATATAAGGCACAATCAAGCCTTCTGGTAAAGCTCCCCTACGCCTCACCACCTCATACAAATTTTCTCCCTCAACAAAGTCCATCACTAAACAGTAGGTAGCACCTTCTTGAAACAAATCAATCACTCCCACAATGTGAGGATGGGGGTCTTGTGATAAGCGTGCGAGTATCCGCCCTTCTTGGATAAATCTCTCTATGTACTTTTCATATTCCGGATCGTGACTGAGATATTCATTAGGTGTCTTAATTACAACTGTCTGTTTTAGTTCAACATGCAAAGCCTTATAAGTAATCCCGAATCCTCCCTGTCCCAGAACTTGCTCAATTACATATTTGCCACCTAGCAATTGTTGTCCTGTTATCCAGGGCATAAATACCTCTAAATAATTCGTAATTCGTAATTAAAACACTTTAAAAAGGCTGGATATGGATGTTTTTGACTTAAGTGTGTTTCACAAATAATACAGTTTTGCAGAATTTTGTACAACACGCAATGAGAGTTGAGCTAATTCTACGGTGTTTTAGTAAATGAGGCACTGGGAGACTGTGACGGTTGACTGGAAGATGGAGATGGGTGGAAAATAGGAATCCAACCAACTATGCCTGAAAGTAAGGTTCCAATAGCAGCGATCGCAGCTATCACCACTCCCCAAAACTGGATGTTTCGCTCCCAATTTGAGTTAGTTTTTGATGGTTCAATTACTGAAGGCTGCAAGTTTTCTCCAGTCAAACCCAAAGAATCGAGCCATTCCCGCATTGACTGCGATCGCTGTTTCTGGTCTAGCTTCATACCTGTTAAAATTGCTCGGTTTGTGCGATCGCTAATTTGAGGATTATGTTTTTTCGGTTCCACTAAAGGAGCGTTATCCACCTTACGTTTGAGCGCACTGACTGGTGTTTTTCCAGTCAAAAGCACATAAAGAGTTGCCGCCAGAGAATAAATATCGCTATATGCTCCAGTTGGTTTAGTATGTTGAGCATAAAGCTCAGGCGGCGTAAATCCCTCAGAAGTTTCCTTTGTTCTACTTGTGGTTAAGATATGGTCGAAATCGAGAGCTAAACCAAAATCAATTAGCACCGCTTCCGGCTGTCCTTCTCGCACTCGCAAAAAAATATTTCCTGGATGTACATCTCGATGAATCAACCGATTTTTATGTACTTCGATCAGCGCTTCTCCAATTTGTTGAATGTAGCGTAAAGCGTCTGATTCAGAAAGTATTTGTTGGCGACGGTCAGCTAAACTCACACCATCGACATATTCCATTACCAGACACCAGTGTTCTCCTTCTTTGAACGGTTCTGCAACCTGCACAATATGTTTGTGTTTACATTGAGTAAGTTTTACCGCCTCTTGCCAAAACATCGTTTCCAGTCGTCCGCGTTCCAACTGGTTCAGGGAATTTAGTAAATCATCATTTAAGGTTTTAATGACTTGGCGATCGCCATTCTTATTTTTGACCAAATAAGTAATGCCAAAGCGTCCTCTTCCCAATTCTCTTTCAATGGTGTATTTTCCACCTTGCAAGCGATCGCCAGCTACCCAAGCCATCTTTGCAACTCCCAAAATGCTTAGATTAATTCTCACACAAGAGAGCTTTAATAACTTGAGCCTAGCTTAACAGAACTGGTGCGATGTCTACGATGGTCACTGAGCTTTGCCGAAGTGCGGGCTACGCCTACGCTTTTTTCTCCCTCTATTGCTAAACTAAAAACAACCTTTAGCTAGTGCAAAGGTAACTTATGACCTCTGCAATCAACCTCGATACCGATCTCACCCCATTTCCTGACCACACGCAGCTACCAAAATCTAATGCTACTTGGCAAGAGCATCCCCAAAGTATTTTACTAACTGACTCAATTACACCCATTCTTCAGCAATTACATCCAGAAGGTCAATATTGTATAGGTCAGGACTTAGGTATTTACTGGCGGTTAACAGATCCTCCAGAGAAAGGAGCAGCAGTACCAGATTGGTTTTATGTAGGAAATGTCCCGCCTTTACTCGATGGATTGACGCGCCGTTCTTATGTATTTTGGCGAGAACACATCGCTCCATTAATTGTCTTAGAATTCGTCTCTGGAGATGGGGGTGAGGAAAGAGATACAACCCCTTGGAAGGGCAAATTTTGGATTTATGAGCAAGTAATTCGGACTCCGTTTTATGGCATTTATGAAGTGAATAAAGCCAGTGTAGAAGTGTATAAATTCATTGGTGGACAATACCAGTTATTAGCAGCAAATGAACGAGGACATTATCCTATACCTCCTTTAGGAGTCGAATTAGGCATAAGGCTTGGAGTTTATCAAAACGTGGAATTGCCCTGGTTACGTTGGTGGGATTTGCAAGGGAATTTGTTGTTGACTGGCTCAGAAAGAGCAGAACTTGAACGCCAACGAAATGAGATTCTGACTGCTCAATTGCGATCGCTCGGCATTGAGCCAGAAGCATAATATCGATAAAAAATCAACTACTTATTTACATCCATAACGGAATGGATGGAAGAAACAAGTCAAATCCTCTTCCCTTCTGCCTTCTGCCTCTCTTCGACTCATTTCGGCTACGCGGTAGTTGAATCTCGACTTCGCTCGATTACCGCGAAGTCGAGATTCAATGACCAACGCTCAGTGACCACCTGCCTCCTGCCTTGTTTCTGGAAAGAGGGATTATTTGTGATTAATTACTTTCTTTATGAAATTAAGAATATACGAAATAGCTGATACCGAAGAAATTATGAAGTTGTTCTACGACACTATTCATGAAGTGAATATTCACGATTACACACAAGAACAAGTAGATGCTTGGGTACCAGCAAACATGGATATTGAAGTTTGGATTAAAAGTTTAGGAAGTAAGTTTACTTATGTAGCAGAAGAAGACAAAATTATTGGTTTTGGAGAATTAGAGGCTAATGGTCATCTCGACCGTTTCTATTGTCATAAAGATTTTCAAAGGAAAGGTGTTGGTAAGAAAATCTTAGAACACATTGAATTAAAAGCAAATTCTTTAGGATTGGAAAAGTTATTTACAGAAGCTAGTATTACAGCTAAACCTTTTTTTGAGAGTCAGGGATTTATTGTTATCAAAAAGCAAGAAGTAGAGCGTAGAGGGCAAAAGCTGATAAATTTTGTCATGGAAAAATACTTAAAAAATTACTAAATTCAAAGGTTGTTCTAGCTTATGCTTTGTAAGCGAGAGTCAGCATCACAGAAGCGGGAATTTCCACACCATTTTCTGTGATATACTTTGAGGCTCCCTCGATAATTGCGTTTTCAATATTGCGCCGTTGCTCATCGGTTTGCATTGCCAATATCGACCCCAGACGCACCGAACTTACAGTAATCTTTGGCATCACATCTTCAGGTGTAGAGAAAGTCCATGTGATGGGTAGTTCGGTGACAGATACTTGAGTGAATTCCTCGGCGCTTAAAACCATTTCGCATTCAGTGGGGTCGCTAAAGCGAAACAGGGGTGGCCCAGAAGGTAAATTCACATCCATACTGCCATAAGTCTGCACCGAACCCAATATCAGAGCCATAAATGGATTGCGTGCTGGCGGTGTCCAGCAGGTGAAAGCGTAGCGTCCTCCCGGTTTGAGTACGCGAAAGGATTCAGCGATCGCTTTTTCGGGGTTTGGGAAATGGAGGATACCCAAGTTACAAACTACTGCCTCAAACTGACCCGACTCGAAAGTTAGGTTTTCAGCGTCTCCTTGATAGAATGACCCTTGAGGACATCGCACTTTGGCAATGGCCACCATATTCTCTGCAAAGTCTAATCCTGTGACTATAGCTTGCCGCTTTAGTGCTGCGGCACTAAGCCAGCCAGTGCCGCAAGCCACGTCTAGCAATCGAATACCACCCTTAGCTCCCACAGCATCCAATATGGCTTCATCTACCTGAGAAGTCACAACAGCGATCGCGCGATCGTATTCTTGAGCTACAAGAGAAAATTTGTCGCGCTCAAATTGCTTGAATGCCTCGTGAGTAATGGTGGAATCATCTGTCATTTATTCACATCCAGCAACCGCGAAGTTTGGAACCGACTCATCCACTTCTCTAAATAAACTAGATTACCTTTTTGCTCATTTGGATCTTTAGTATCTAAAGGATGAGGCATCAGTCCCAAAATCGTTGCTGTGGTCACGCAAAACATCGATTTTTGGAAACTCATGCAAATTTGAACTCGCAAATCATCTTCACCCCGAAGACTGCGACGATAAATCTCGTGCAAATATTCTGGAAGATAATGACGCATATCTTGCATCAACAAGGTAGGAGGAATACCCGCGCCACCGATGGGTAAAGGATCGGCATACAATGCACCATATTGAAATCGACTTTGATCTGGGGAGATTTGATAAGCTTGGGCGTTGTATGAAACAGTACCTTGGAAAGGAGTTCCCCGGAAAAATACTGCCTCTACATAAGGTATTGCTGTATCTGCTAAGAAAGTCAAACCAACGCTTTTAGGAATTATTTCATAGACCTGATCTCGAATTTTGACAGCATAGGTAATTGGGTTTGATGCATTTGCCACTAACCCGGCTTTAATGTGGTCTACAACTTGGGGAATCGATTTGATTTCGCCTCGGTCATAGCGGTCTGATAAGTTGAGGAACATATCGGCCATGACTCGCCAGAATTGACCTAAACCGCTGTAGTAAGCAGAGACGCGCAACTGTTCTGTTAAGAAATCTGGAAACAGTTGGTTAATACCCAGAATCAAGGGATTATTTTTAAATTTTGCGTTAATAACGGCTTGCGCTCTTTCTTGAAATTCTGGTGTATCTAAATACGTATCTAGTCCGCCGCCACCATGCCACATCATGCCTTTCATGCAATATTCGGCATATTCAAAATTTATTCGGTCATGCCACCAGTGACGGAGTAATTTCTGAAAAGAAACCTCTCCATTAAAGTATTTAAAAAATGGGAAAAATACTAAAAACTGATGCTCGGCAATATAGTTAAGATTTATTGAGTAAGCATCTAAAACTACCCCATAGCTTTTCAGAATACCAACAACTTCCAGGACATTTTCTGGACTATCGGGGAGTAATGCATCTCCATTTTGTAGGCGTTCAATATACTCAGCTAAAGGATTGTGAGTAGCTTTCTTTTTAATAGTTACCATTGCCATCTCTCCAAAAAGTTTAGGAATTGGGGCATTGGGCATTAGGAGTGCTGAGTTAAGAGTTTGGAGTTAAGAGTTAGGAGTTAGGAGTTTTGTTTACCCCCTTGTCCCCTTGTCCCCCTATCTCCCTCATCTCTCCATTCCCTACTCCCCATTCCCCATTGCTTTATCTAAGGACACTGTTGCTACTACGTTTTGGGTATTTATCATTGCTGTAATTGTTGGTTCAGTCCAACGCACTAACCAACTAGGTTGAATGCCAAAAATCACAATCAGCACAGCTAAAATTGCAGCTGGGATGCGATCGCTCCAATACACACGTGGTAAATTAACAACAGGTGAAGATAAACGTCCAAAAAAGGCGCGGTTGACGAGTATTAAGAAATAAACTGCTGTTAAACCAGTACCAAGCATACATAACAAAGTTTGCACTGGAAAAACTGCAAAACTTCCTCGATAAATTACGAATTCGGAAATAAACCCTAGCATTCCCGGTATACCAGCGCTGGCCATAACTCCGACAATCATCAAGCTACCGATTACTGGCATACCTCGTTCTGGGTTCAGCAATCCTTGAATGATTGCTAAATCACGGCTTCCGGCTTTTTTATACACAACCCCTACCAGCAAAAACAGCATTGCCGAAATCAAGCCGTGGCTAATCATTTGCATCACAGCACCTAACACACTTAAAGGTGTAGCTGCCGCCGCCGCTAGAAGCACGTAACCCATGTGTCCAATGGAGCTGTATGCTACCATTTTTTTCATATCGCTTTGGGCGATCGCACAAGATGAACCATAGAGTACGCTCACTACTGCCCAAATCGCCAACCAAGGAGCCACATAAGCCCAAGCTTCTGGTAACAAGTTCATGCCAAAGCGCAGTAAGCCGTAGGTTCCCAACTTCAACAGCACCCCAGCCAATAGCACAGAAATCGGCGTCGAAGCTTCAACGTGAGCATCTGGCAACCAAGTATGGAAGGGAACCAAGGGAATTTTAATTCCAAAACCGATCAAAATTCCCGCTAGCAATAAAAGCTGTGTGGCTAGAGGTAGAGTTGTTGCGTTCAAGGTTGCTAGTGCAAAATTAGAGGAACCACTCAGCCAAACCATACCCAGGAAACTTGCTAAAAGCAGGATTCCCGAAACGGCTGTATAAATCAGAAATTTAGTCGCAGCATAACCGCGTTTGGAGCCACCCCAAATGGCGATCAACAAATACAGCGGAATTAGTTCCAATTCGTAAAACAGGAAAAATAACAGTAAATCCTGTGCTAGAAAGGCTCCTGTCACCCCAGTGTTTAATAATAATATTAAAGAGTAATAAAATTTCGGACGCTGTAGGGATTCATCGCTGCTGTAAATGGCAATACAAGTTAACAATCCATTTAAAACCAGCAACGGCAAAGATAAACCATCTATCCCAAGGTTATAATTTAACCCTATAGCATCTATCCAAGGGAGAGATTCAGCAAACTGTTGAGTAATTTCTCCTGGATGGAACTGACTTACTAATACGATTGTCCACAAGAAAGCGATAATCGCAAAGACCAAAGCCACCCTACGGGCAAATTTCCCACTGATGCTAGAGGGCGAGAAACCAATTAAAGCCGCGCCAATCAACGGCACTAGAATTAAAACACTAAGCATAGACTTCGGGTAAGGGGAGATGAGGCATGAATAACAGCCGCGATAAATCGCGTCTCTACGTTTTGTACAGACGCGATTTATCGCGTCTCTCTAAAAAGGCAATTTATCTAGTAAACCCAATGACCAACTGATGAAAAAACCCAGGACGCTGACAACTGCTAGGATGGTCAACATATAGCCCTGAGATTGCCCAGAAATGCTGTACTTTAGAGTTTGTCCGCCGAAAATGGTCGCAAACCCAACCAAGTTTACTAAACCGTCAACCAAGTAGCGATCGCTCCAAGCAGAGATTTTAGATAGCAGTGCTACTACACTTACCACGGTTACAAGATAAACTCGGTCAATATAAAAATCATAACCTAACAAATCTTGCAGAAATCTCCACGTTAAGATTCTGGATCTTGACCAAGCTTTGTGCAGGTAAACTGTACACCCTACACCTACCCCCACTACGGTAGACCCCAAACAAGGCTAACACCACATACCAATTAATACTTTCCCAATCTGGTAGTAAGTACCATTGCTGTAGCATCAAAGGTAGAAGCAGAGTCAGCACTGTCAGAAACACCATTGGGAAGGCCATCTGCCAACCAACTTCTGGGGTACGACGGGTCTTTTGTTGCGGTTTACCCCAGAAGACTAATCTAAATACTCTCGTCAAATTCAATGCTGTCAAACCATTGACTAATATTAAAACCCCAATTACCCAAGGGCTAATATTCACGAAACCGTCAGCCCATGATAGCATTGCCCAGAAACTTCCCAAGGGGAGCAGTGTTACCATCCCGGCTGAACCAACTACAAAGGCAGTGGTGGTGGCTGGCATCCGCGACCACAAACCGCCCATTTCTGTTAAATCTTGGCTTTGGGTAGTTAAGATGACTGAACCAGAACTCATAAATAATAACGCTTTAGCGATCGCATGAGCTAACAGCAACATCAAGGCTACACCCCCTTGCTGTAACCCCACTGCTAAAAACACTAACCCCATGTATGCACTGGTGGAATGAGATAGCGATCGCTTAATGTCAATTTGAGCTATGGATACTAATGTCGCTCCAATCGCCGTTACTGTACCCATGATTACCAAGGCATTCAAGGCAACTGGCGACAGGGCTAATAATGGTTGAAGTTTATACAGTAAATAAGCACCACCAGCTACTACCAGAGAGTTCCGCATTACCGAGGCAGGATTGGGCCCTTCCATTGCCTCATCTAACCACAGATGCAGTGGAAATTGGGCACATTTACCAGCAGGCCCAGCAATTAGTGCCAACCCTAGCAGTGTCGATGTCATTGGACTTAAATTAGCTGTTTGCGCCCACTCATATAAATCCGAAATGTTCAAACTCCCAGCTAAGGTAGAAAGTGTCACTACAGCCATCAGCAACAACAAGTCTCCTACCCGTTTAGTCCAAAATGCATCCCGCGCCGCTGTCACTACTAGTGGTTGAGCGTACCAGAAACCCACCAGCAAGTAAGTTGAAAGCGTCAGTACTTCCAAAAGCGCATAGCTGAGAAACAAAGAATCACTGATTGCTAGACCACATAGCGCTGCTTCAAAAAATCCCAGCAGCCCAAAAAAACGCGCTAACGACCAGTCCTTTTCCATATAACCCAGAGCGTAAACTTGTGCCAGTAAGCTTAACCCTGTAATTAAAACTGTTGCCCCAATGCTGACTGGGGATAGTTCCAAGGAAAAAGATAAGTCTAAATCTGCTGCTTTGAACCAATTGATTAGTAAGGTTTCTGGTTCTCTATCCCAGACATTTTTAAATACAAACAGGCTATGAACAAAAGCTAAAACGGTCGTCAACAAGTTGAAGTATGCCGCAGGTCTTGGCCCTGTTCGCCTGATTATTCCTATTCCCCACGGCAAGGTCAAAATTGCGCCTGATAAGCTATACAAAGGCACAAACCAACTTGTTGAAAATAGAAATTGCTCCATTTAAATTTCCCTTAATGACTCAGCCTTGATTTTAAAAAAATTCCAACCAATTTTTTATTTAATAAAATTAATTTACCAAAATTACCAATGTTTCTTTACTATTATTCTAACTGAACTTCCAGAAGTACTTTTACTTAACGCTACCCTATTAAATATTAAGTAAAATATAACTTTACATAAGCAAAAGCATTTACTTGCCTTAATATCACTGACCTTTTTACATTTGTATTTCTACTTTCACCAAAGTAATTTATACAATATATTTAAAAAACTTATATATGTTTCACCTAGTCATTGTACACTTAGAAATATTTGAGAAAAGATAGATACAGCAAAACATACAGCCGCTGCTTACCTTCGTTCGGATAGGATTAGCCCTGGTTATGAATGTCGTTTTATAAATGTGATAAAGAAATTATAAAGCATAAGTGCTTGCTCAAGGAATCTGTAAACTTTAATTGCTCAGAAGCCTAGATAACTTTTTGTTAAGTTTTTTAAAACTTTCTTATCATAAACTATTATAGTAATTTATATTGCCAGGAACGCCAAGCTTTCCTATGCTTAATTTGGAAGTGTTTTCTTAGCTATAAGATCAGGCTCTCCCCGTCAAAAAATTCAAACGACAGTACAGATTGCATTAATTTTGTAGGAGTTCTGCGATGCCAATTGCAGTTGGAATGATTGAAACGAAGGGCTTTCCAGCAGTGGTGGAAGCTGCTGATGCGATGGTGAAAGCCGCCCGTGTCACCTTAGTAGGGTATGAAAAAATTGGTAGCGCTCGCGTCACCGTGATAGTTCGGGGAGATGTATCGGAAGTGCAAGCTTCTGTAGCAGCTGGGGTTGAAGCGGCAAAAAGAGTCTTTGGTGGTGAAGTGTTATCCACTCATATCATTGCTCGTCCTCACGAAAACCTGGAATACGTCTTGCCGATACGTTACACAGAAGCGGTGGAACAATTCCGTACTTAAAAGCTGTTTAAACAAAGTAATTAACGCTTTTTGCCTGAAAAGAGTATCACTTTTGTCCAAGACTAAAAACTTTGAAATAGGGATTAAAACTAATGTCAATTGCAGTGGGAATGGTTGAAACGCTGGGCTTTCCAGCAGTGGTGGAAGCTGCTGATGCAATGGTGAAAGCTGCCCGCGTCACTTTAGTAGGTTATGAAAAAATCGGTAGTGGTCGGGTGACGGTAATTGTTCGGGGTGACGTTTCGGAAGTGCAAGCTTCTGTGGCCGCAGGAGTTGAATCTGTAAAGCGGGTCAACGGCGGACAAGTATTGTCTACTCATATCATTGCTCGTCCTCACGAAAACTTGGAATACGTCCTCCCAATTCGTTATACCGAAGATGTAGAGCAGTTCCGGGAAAATGTGAATGCAATTCGTCCTTTTGGTAGAAGACCGTAATTTGTAATGCAAGTTGCTAAAGTTCGCGGCACAGTAGTTAGCACCCAAAAAGATCCAAGTCTTAGAGGTGTAAAACTACTGTTGTTACAATTAGTGGATGAAGACGGAAACATCCTGCCACAATATGAGGTAGCAGCAGATAGTGTAGGAGCAGGAGTAGATGAGTGGGTACTTGTCAGTCGTGGCAGTGTTGCTCGTCAAGTGCTTGGAAATGAACAGCGTCCATTAGATGCAGTAGTAGTGGCGATCGTAGATACCATTCACGTTGAAGATCGCTTAATTTACAGCAAAAAAGATCAATATCGATAGTCATTAGTCATTAGTCATTGGTCATTGGTCACTTGTGCTGCCCTTCGACTACGCTCAGGAACCGCGTTTGGTTAGCGTCTCTAAGAGAAGCTGTTAGCGCAGCCTCTTTAAGAGATGTATTAGTTATTAGCTGTCGACAAATGACAAAAGACAAATGACAAATGACAACTGACAATGACAATATAGGAGGAATCTCGCGATGGCAGTCCGCAGCACGGCGGCACCCCCAACCCCGTGGTCAAGGAATTTAGCTGAACCCAAAATCCATGAAACTGCTTTTGTACATTCATTCTCCAATCTGATTGGGGATGTACGAATAGGTGCAAATGTAATCGTTGCTCCGGGGACTACGATTAGAGCGGATGAAGGCACACCTTTTTATCTGGGTGAAAACACCAACATTCAAGATGGTGTTGTCATTCATGGGTTGGAGCAAGGCCGAGTAATTGGCGATGACCAAAATAAATACTCAGTATGGATTGGTAAAAACGCTTGTATTACCCACATGGCTCTAATTCACGGGCCAGCTTATGTAGGTGATAATTCCTTCATTGGCTTTCGCTCTACGATATTTAATGCCAGGGTGGGTGCAGGTTGCATCGTAATGATGCACGCTTTGATTCAAGACGTAGAGATTCCCTCTGGGAAGTATGTACCTTCGGGAGCGATAATTACCAGCCAGCAGCAAGCCGATCGCTTGCCAGATGTGCAAGATCAAGATAAAGAATTTGCTCATCATGTGGTTGGAATTAATCAGGCATTACGAGCTGGTTATCTCTGTGCTGCGGATACTAAATGTATAGCACCCATTCGGGATGAGAACGCTAAATCTTATACAGGTAATGGTATTACTGTTTTAGAGTTGGAAAGGAGTAGTGAAGTGTCGAGCAATAGCTTGGGTGGAGAAACAATAGATCAGTTGCGGTATCTATTGGGGCAAGGGTATAAAATTGGTACGGAACATGTAGACCAAAGACGTTTCCGCACGGGTTCTTGGACTAGTTGCCAACCAATCGAACCGAGATCGCTTGGTGAAGCGATCGCAGCATTAGAAGGCTGTCTACAAGAGCATAGCGGCGAGTATGTCCGACTGTTTGGCATTGACAAAGGTAGACGGCGCGTGCTAGAAGCCATCATCCAACGTCCCGAGGATGATGCAAAACCAGCTAGCAGCTTTAAAGCGCCAGCTAGTCGTGGCAATAACAGTTACAGCAGCTACAGCAGTAATGGTAATAGTAACGGTTCTAGCAGTGGCACAATCAGTGGCGAAACTCTAGAGCAAATCCGCCAACTCTTGGCAGGTGGTTACAAAATTGGTATGGAACACGTAGATGAGCGTCGTTTCCGTACTGGTTCCTGGACTAGTTGCACGCCAATTGATGCAACTTCCACAAATCAAGTCATCTCCGCTTTGGAAGACTGTATAGCAAGCCATCAAGGTGAGTATGTACGTTTAATCGGTATTGACACCAAAGCAAAACGGCGGGTGTTAGAGACCATTATTCAACGTCCAAATGGTCAAGCAGTTTCCTCTGGTGGTCAGAAATCATATACTAGTACTAGCAGTAGTGCAGCATCCTACGATCGGGGAACAGCTAGCACTAACCGTTTGAGTTCTGAAGTAGTAGACCAACTTCGGCATTTATTGGCTAGCGGCTCAAAAATTAGCCTCGAACACGTGGATGAGCGCCGCTTCCGGATAAATTCCTGGACTAGTATCGGTCAAATTCAAGCCTCCTCAGAAAGAGAAGCGATCGCCGCCATAGAAGCACACCTCGGCGAATACGAAGGAGAATATGTACGCTTAATTGGGATTGACCCGAAAGCCAAACGGCGGGTATTAGAAACCATTATCCAACGTCCAAATGGTCAAGTAGCCTCCTCTGGTAGTCAGAAATCATATACTAGCAGTGCGCCCTCTCCAACAGCAACAGCAACAGCTACTGCTACCCGCTTGAGTAGTGAAGTAGTAGATCAACTCCGGCAATTATTGGCTAGCGGCTCAAAAATTAGCATTGAACACGTAGATCAACGACGATTCCGTACAGGTTCTTGGACTAGCACTGGTCAAATTCAAGCCTCCTCAGAAAGAGAAGCGATCGCCGCCATAGAAAGACAACTCGGCGAATACCAAGGAGAATATGTGCGCTTAATTGGTGTTGACCCCAAAGCCAAGCGTCGTGTATTAGAAACGATTATTCAACGACCTTAAGGAGTTAGGAGTAGAGACGCGATTAATCGCGTCTGTACAAGAGTTGGGAGTTAGAAGTTAGGAGTTAAAAAAGATTGTTAATTGATAACTCCAAACTGAAAATTTATAACTCCCCCACTTTTAACTAACTCCTAATTCCTCACTTTTAACTCCTATCTTCTTAGGGCTTGCGAGGTTAAAATTTCCATGTCTGTGCCGCTACTGCGCCTCAGCAATAACTTTGATACTTACATTAGTGGTGAGGTGACTATTCATCCAAGCGCGGTACTTGCACCTGGGGTAATCCTCCAAGCGGCTGTAAACAGCAAGATCGTCATTGGGCCAGGGGTCTGTATTGGTATGGGAGCAATTCTCCAAGTCCATGAAGGCACCCTAGAGGTAGAAGCAGGTGCAAACCTGGGAGCCGGTTTTTTGATGATTGGTAAAGGCAAAATTGGCGCAAATGCTTGTATTGGTTCAGCGACTACAGTTTTTAACTATTCGGTTGAACCCGAACAAGTAGTACCGCCTGGTTCAATTTTAGGAGACACCAGTCGGCAGATTGAGCCAACAAAACAGCTAGAAGCATCTACAAATAACCCAACTTCTACTACAAATACACCATCTAAGGAAGAAGAAAATAGCTCAGGTGGAGTTCAGGAAAAGGTAGTTTCCTCAACTAACTTCTCAGCTTCGGCTTTTGTAGATTTCAAACAAAACAAGTCGATTTCTTATTTTAAATCTCCCGCCACTCCCGAAAGTCAGTCTCCTCCGGTGGAGGAACCGACTAATGATACTGACTCCACCTTGGGGGAATCCCAAGAGTCAACAGAACATCATTCAGATCCCAGTCAGTCTGCCTTAGAATCCCCTAATGGTTTTGGGACTCAAATTTATGGACAAGGGAGCATAAGCAGACTGTTGACTACATTGTTTCCTCATAGACAATCCTTGAACGACCCAAACCCTGACGATTAGTCAGAGTAAGTGTTAATTGTAAGTTGTCGGCTTTTTCCGTATTTTGGAGAATTCATCATGGAAACATATAATCAACGGTCGATTCGTACTATCCAGGGAGCGAGTAGTCAAGAAACCTTTCAGGATACTGCTTTGGGTTTGGTTTCTTGCCGTAGCTTTCCGGCAATCGTTGGGACGGCTGATATGATGCTGAAATCAGCGGGAGTTCACCTGGTTGGGTATGAAAAAATTGGTAGTGGTCATTGTACTGCGATCGTTCGGGGTGGAATTGCTGACGTGCGTCTGGCGGTAGAATCTGGCGTGCAAACGGCTGAACAGTTTGGTCAGTTGGTTTCTAGTTTGGTGATTCCCCGACCTTATCCCAACCTAGATATAGTGCTTCCCATTACAACTCGTTTCACTAAATTAATGCAAGAGGGCAATTCCAGCCGTCTGAGTAACCAAGCAATTGGTTTGGTAGAAACGCGAGGATTTCCCGCGATGGTCGGAGCGTGTGATGCCATGCTCAAAGCTGCTGATGTTCATTTAGCAGCTTATGAAAAAATTGGTGGGGGTTTGTGTACGGCTATTATTCGTGGTTCCGTAGCCAATGTGGCGGTAGCAGTGGAAGCGGGAATGTTTGAAGCAGAACGCATTGGGGAATTGAATGCAGTGATGGTAATTCCTCGACCTCTGGATGAAATGGAGTTAACTTTGCCATTGGCAAGCTGCTGGATAGAAGAACGCGAACCGTTAAACTTGCCAGTGAATGTTAAAGAAAAAGAACAAGTTGCAGAACTCGAGGTACTAAGATTACCAGACTTAACCAAGCTACCAACAAAAGTCCAAGAAGAATTATGGAATGATGAATGATGACAGATGAATTTTGTCAAATCATCGTTCAGCATTCATCGTTTAGATAGAAGGCATCTTACGCTTTAGCTATTCTGAATAATAGCTTTTTCAATCCATAAGTAAATATTTTTGTTTTAATATAAGTAATAGAGTTTTGTCTATGATAAAACTCGTAACTTTCTGTGAGCATCACTATATCATTTGCCAGTGTTCAGCAATACTAGTTTTATATCTATTAATCGCTATATATAGGAGAATCACTCTTGAACCAAGCGACGCTGCACCAGTTAAAGGTGTTCGAGGCAGCGGCACGGCACAGTAGCTTTACTCGTGCTGCTGAGGAATTGTTTCTTACCCAACCTACCGTTTCTATGCAGATCAAGCAACTCACAAAATCAGTAGGTTTGCCATTATTTGAGCAAGTGGGGAAGCGATTGTATCTGACAGAGGCAGGGACGGGAATTGTTTGCTACTTGTCGGCAGATTTTTCACAATATAGCCCAGTATGAAATGAAGGTGGCAGATTTAAAAGGGCTAAAACAGGGACAATTACGTTTGGCAGTGATTACAACAGCAAAATATTTTATCCCACGTTTGTTAGGGCCATTTTGCGAACTTTATCCAGGGATTGATATCTCGCTGCAAGTAACAAATCACGAACAAATTTTAGAACGGATGAGTCAAAATTTGGATGACTTATATATTATGAGTCAAATTCCAGACAATATCGATGTGACTTGCGAACCATTTCTAGAAAATCCTTTGATAGTCTTTGCACCGACTAATCATCCTTTATCCAAAGAAAAAAATATTCCTATACAACGCCTGTCTAACGAACCTTTTATTATGCGGGAACCAGGTTCAGGAACTCGTCGCGCCGTCCAAAAGCTCTTTGAAGAAGAAGGGGTAGTAGTAAAAGTCAAGCTAGAATTGGGAAGTAACGAAGCAATTAAACAAGCGATCGCAGGTGGTTTAGGAATTTCTGTTTTATCACGTCATACCTTACTATCAGACGCTTCAGAGTTCAGCATTTTAGATGTGCAACACTTCCCCATTCAGCGGGATTGGTACATGGTTTATCCATCTGGCAAGCAGCTATCTATCGTCGCTCGTGCCTATTATGAGTATCTACTAGCAGCGGCAAAAAATATTGTTAAACAAAAAGCTGATACTGCTTATAGTACTTTTGAACCAATTCATGGATAAGAGAATTCGTAATTCGTAGTTCGTAATTGTGAATTACGAATTCTCTAAAGGGGTTGACTGTTAGACCGATAAACATTGACAATTAACCAGCAGAATCATTAAAAATGGGGGAAAACTGGCAGTGGTTAACCCGGAAATACCATCTTGGCGCAAAACAGTACAAAGCGAGATTGTAGCTGTTACAGTGTATTCTGACAGAGCATTGGTTACACGGCGAGGTGTAGTTGATTTAACAGGAATTGAACAGGAATTAGTAATTACCCCAGTGCCAATGACTCTAGAAACTGAGTCTGTTCGGGTTAGCGGTACAGGTACGGTAGGGGTGCGCTTGATGGGAGTTAGTAGCGATCGCATCTACACTACTGAACCTGTGGCAGAACGAGTAGCACATCTAACAAGGCAAATTCAGCAATTAGAAGCAGAAAAACGCCACCTGCAAGCCCAAGTAGACGCTTTGGCATTGCAATCTAGTTTTATCGCTGGCTTACGTGAAAAAACAGAAGAACCCTTTGCACAAAGTTTGTCTCGGAAAAATCTCAGCCTGAGCGAAACTTTAGATTTCCTCAACTTTCTCGGCAGCCAGTATAGTGAATATGCGATCGCATCTGGAGAGTGCAAAACTCAACAGCAGGAATTAGACAAACAACTCCAAGCACTCCACACCTCATTGCAAATAATCCAAACGCCCCATCCTAAAGAGAGTTTTAGCTTAGTTGTAGCCGTTGAAGTCGCGGGTGAAGGCGAATTTGAATTAGAAATATCCTACATAGTAAATCGCGCTAGTTGGAATCCGCTTTATGACTTGCGCTTTAGCACTACCAGCGATATTGTACATCTGAGTTACCTTGCAGAAATCACTCAAAGCACTGGCGAAGATTGGATTGGTGCAAATCTCACTCTTTCTACCGCTAAACCGGGATTAGGTACACTTCCACCCAAACTTGAACCCTGGTATATTGATACGCCACTTCCTCAAAGAATGCGACGAGCTCGATTTGCTGCCCAGCCACCACTACTCCCTAGCATACCAGAGCCACCTGCTTCTGCTGCCAGAGTGGATTGGCAAGAAGAACAAGACGAAGTTGCAGAAGATAGTCTGATTCCAGCAGAAACCATTACAGCAGAAGTATCCAAAGAAGGGAGTGTAGTCACCTTTAAATTGAATGGCGGTGGTAACATTCCCAGCGATGGCGCACCTCATAAAACTACGATTTTCAACGATGATTATCCTTGTAGCTTCGATTATGTAGCAATGCCGCGCTTGGTAAGTTTTGCTTATCTGCAAGCGAATGTGAAAAATAGTCTCAACGGTGCGACTTTGTTACCAGGCAAAGCGAATATTTTCCGCGATAACGTTTTTATTGGGACAACTCAGTTAGAAAATATTGCACCAGGGCAAGAATTCAAACTGAACTTAGGAATTGACGAAGGTTTAAAAATTGAGCGCGACTTAGTTGAACGCCTGGTAGATAAAAGATTAATTAGCAACCAGCGCCGGATTACTTATAGTTATCGGTTGATTGTTACTAACTTACTAGAGAAAGAAGTAAATCTAAAATTAACTGAACAATTGCCAGTTAGCCGCAACGAGCAAATTAAAGTACGCCTCAGTCGCAGCAATCCACAAATTCAACTCGGTGAAATGGGGATTTTAGAATGGCTGTTAACTTTTCCAGCCCAAGAGCGACGAGAGATATATTACCAGTTTAATGTTGAACATCCGCCCGACTTAATGGTAGTTGGATTAGATATTTAAATTATAGATATTTTAAATCGGAGAGATGGCTGAATGCGATGTCTGACGAGAATCTGCTGCGCATTCAAGAACCTTTGGAAGCTATATTATAAGCAATTAAACTTGTGCGATGCCTCTGCATGAACAGCGATCATCCAATTAAAATATTGTTTTTAGCATCCGATCCTAGTGATGCTTCTCGGCTACGTTTGGGGCAAGAGTTGCGAGATATTCAGGAAAGACTACAACTTGGGAAATACCGAGAGAAGTTTGTACTAGAGCAACGAATGTCAGTGCGTCCAGGCGATATCAGTCAGGCACTACTAGATTTTGAGCCTCATATTGTACATTTTTCTGGTCATGGTACAAATACTGGCGAGCTTTGTTTTGAAGATGAATTAGGAAAAATTCAGTCTGTCACACCCGATGCTTTAGCGGCATTGTTTGCACTTGTAGATGAACAAGTCAATTGTGTAATCTTGAATGCTTGTTATTCAGAAACTCAGGCAAAAGCAATTTCTCAGCACATCAATTTCATTATTGGTATGAATCAAGCAATTGGGGATAAGGCTGCGATCGCATTTGCTGTTGGATTTTACAAAGCACTTGCTGCAAACCGCTCAATTGATAAAGCTTACAAGTTTGGCTGTGTAGAGATTCAAATAGAAGGTATTCCAGAACATTTAACCCCAGTTCTTTACGAAAAAAAAAACAGGTAAAGAATAACCCAGAACCTGTTAAATATATATTTGTATTGAGCGCCACTATTGATGAAGTTAACAAGCCACTAGCAGAAGCTATTATTGCTCATTTGCGTCAAATTTCCGGAGATGCATCTTTGACACTACAGAGAATTGAGACAGGCAGTGTAAAGTTAGTTTTGGAAGGCTCCCAAGAGGGGATGGAGAAGATTTTGGCTCTGTTCAGAGAAGGAAAGCTGACTGAAATATTGGGTATTCCTGTCCAGAATGTACAGGTTGTAGCTTCTTCAATACAGGAAACCGCTACCCCACAACTTAGAGTATTCACCACAAACTCGGAGCAAAAGGAAACTATTGTCGAGTATATAGAGTATGGAGGTTCTAGGAGGCAGGGAATCGCCACCCTCAGACTGGGTTTTGAGGAAGGCAATCTCACTATGACAACGGATGTGGAAAAACTGGCTCTAGATTGGCAAAAGCGCTTGGCTGTGGAATGTCCAGACCAAAATGAAGCCGCAAGGCAAAGCATTATTCTCTGGCTGTTGGGATCTGACTCAAAACGGTTCGATCTGTATAATCCTAAAGAACTAGATATCGCCAAGCAAGCGATGGAATATCGCTGGAGGATTTTACGTCAACGCTACTTGGGGTTGGGGCGAGAACGTGCTTATCGCAACTTGATAACCCGATTGGGGAGTTTAGTAACATTACGGAATAAAATTCAGACTTGGGTTTCCCTCAGCCGCGATCGACAGCGTAGTGTAATGGATGTGTTACAAGAAGTACTCCAAGAGTTACTCCAAAACGACAGCCAGATGCAACAGCAAATGGCTGATATTGCCAAATATACAACCGATAGACGATTGGGAGATGCTCTGCTATTTGCCAGTTTAGAAGAATATTGTCTGCGACCAGTAAGGAATCAACCCCTATTAGCTTACCGATTTGTGAATTATTTGCGTCGCACTCAGCGCGGTGGTTTAACCCAAGTGCCGGGACGTGATTTGGTTCGCCTAGTCTCAGAAGAAGTTCTCACAGACGACAGTGACAATCGAGTTAACTTAGTCGATAATCAGGCGATCGCAGAATATATTGAAGCACAACAACTAGAAGAACAACAAGGGCTGCGCCAGTCAGTACAAAAAGAATTTGAAAATTATTTACAAGAAAATCTCGGCACAGAAGCAGTGGAATGGCTGCGGCTGTATCTGCAAGGGAAGTCCCAAGAAGAGATCGCCAAAAAACTGAATAAGCCAACTAAAGAAGTCTACCGTCTGCGAGAAAAAATTAGTTACCATGCTGTACGTGTTTTTGCCCTCAAAGGCAATCCAGAACTCGTAGACAACTGGCTCTCAATTTCCTTGCAAGAACATAACTTGGGATTAACCCAAAACCAATGGCAGCAACTTGATGAAAAATTGACTTCTCTAGGGCGACAAATCTTAGATTTGCGCAGAGCAGGTAATTCAATAGAAGCCATAGCCGAACAGTTAAAACTCAAAACCCATCAAGTGCTAGGTGAATGGACGAAAGTCTATCTTGCAGCCCAAGCTTTAAGAACCCAAGAGTAAGCCGAGGGCTTATTGATATTTTTTCTCAAATTATTATATACAAGGTTGGCTAAAGGTTTTTTCTTTCCTTTTCTCCTTAACTTAATACAGCCGAGTTAAGCATTTTTTCTTCTCTCAGTGTTCTCTGCGCCTCTGTGGTAGTCTGCGGCAATCAGCTTCTCTACGTTCGCGCAGCGTGTCGCAGACAGACGCTGCACGAAATCTACGTTAAAAAAATTGACTTTAAAAGATTTTAGCCTTAACCCAAGCGTATTGCCCCTTAACCGACAAATCTTGAGAGGTATCTAACTTTGGCAGGCTCGAACTGCTTCGCCAGAATTTGCGATCGCAGATAAGTTAGCTTTATCTCAACCATGAGTCTTTTTTTTGTCAAGTCTTATTGACCAATTGTAACAAAAACGTTATATTTATTTACATAAGATAACAAAACAAAGAAAAAACCATGTATACCACCACTAACGAAGACGGCATTCTCAACAACTACGCAGCAGAACCCAAGATGTACTACGCTGAGTACCCAGCAATTTGGGAACAACGTAAATACGTTTTACAAAGTCTTTTTGCAACTTTAATCGTCACCGCTTTAGTTTTGGTTGGTTTTAGTGTTAGCTAAGATTTTTTGATTTCAGTATCGCTGTATCTCATCGTCATTCAGACTTCTCTCTATAACCCCGGTTAGTTTCGCCGGGGTTTTTTGTGTTTTACGTATCCCAAACGGTGGTAGTGTGCTGATAAGTCATTTTTATATTTACTATCAGTCTTTTTTTGTCAAGCCATGTTGACCATTTGTAACGAAATTGTTATATTTATTTACATAAGATAACAAAAGAAAAAAAGAAAAAACTATGTACACCACCACCAACGAAGACGGCATTCTCAACAACTACGCAGCAGAACCCAAAATGTACTATGCTGAGTACCCAGCAATTTGGGAACAACGTAAATACGTTTTACAGGGTCTTTTTGCAACTTTAATCGTCACCGCTTTAGTTTTGGTTGGTTTTAGTGTTAGCTAAGATTTTTTGATTTCAGTATCGTTGTATCTCATCGTCAATCTCACTTCTCGACTTTACCTCGGCTAAATTAGCCGGGGTTTTTTGTGTTTGTTGAGAATCAGTGCGATTTTATCTGCATCCTAGCTTTTTTTATCGCCCCGTCAGCAACAAACCACTGGTCAGCCATAAAATAAGGAACAAAAGAAGCCAGAACTGGTTACTGGTTGCGCTGGTGGGATGAGGCAGGTAATTTGTTACTTTGGGCAGTGGAACAAATTGAACAGGAACGCAGCAAAAAGAACGGCTAATTGCCTATCTACAATCTCAAGGTATCGATCCAAATAATTTGCCCTAGCATATACAAATAAAATTTTCAAGTATTTGAGTGACTCAGTTTAAGCAAATAAGTGCTACAACCGTTACGCCTATCAAGAAGTGGGGCATTATACAGAAATTCAAGCACGGGTGAAAAAGCTACTCCCACAGAAAAAAGCAAGAGAGGAAAAAAATAGGTTTTTGCTGAATCAAAAGCCAGAATTATTCGTCACTGAAACTATCAATTCCCTACTTATTTCTCCTGGAGGATGATTTATGTCATCACAAATGCTGCGGTTGATATCTTTGGGCAGTCTTGGCTTATCTTTGTGTCTGGGCAATTCGGCAGCAATGGCGCAATATGATTCTAATGGCGATGGTGTAGTAGTACCAACAGTACCATCAGGTGGCACATCAGCACCAGTCCCAATAGACACATCCACAGGTGTACCACCTTCACCCTCTGCTGATGGTACAACCCGGTTTACCTGTCAGACTTATAATGGACAGTATACTGTCATGTACCAGCCACAAAGTCAACCAGGACAATTCTTTCCTTGGGCAGCACCTGCGGCTTTAGGTGGTGGTTGGGACGCACAAAGGCGTTGTACAGCAATTGCCAGTCGTTTGGAACTTTATCGCCCAGATGGTTTACAAGAACTCCAGACAGCCGTAGAAAATAACGAAAATATTGTCTGCGTCACAACAGAAGCTAACCCAACCTGTAGAATTGTGTTGACAGTCCCTCGTGGCAAAGATCCCTACGTTATCCGCAATAGCATTTTCCAAAACTTGACTACTGCTGACAGTGGACAACAAACTATTGCCGTTAACACTTATGGCGATCGCAGTAGTGGAGGCAACGAATTATATAATTTAGGACGCACACTTCTAGGCGGTGGCAATAATCGGATTAGCTCATCTAGAAGTGGGATTAATCTGAAACCTTTCCTCGATCGTCAAGATGGTGGTACTGGAAACAATTTGCGGAGTGGAGTTGCAATTCGTCGTCAGTCTCAACCTAACGGTGTTCGTCTCAACCCTGGTAAATTCCGGTAAGCAAGAGTGGCTTTTAATACAAAATGACTTTCAAATAAAAAATATCCAACTACTTATTGTGGGGCGGACAAGATGTCTGCCTTTTTTTATGGACATAAAATTGCTGTCCCTCGGACTTATTCAAAATGTCGGGGATCTAAATCCAACTGTATATTATTTATTCTTTTAACCTTTTGCTAGCAGTTTCTTAACGTTGCTGAGATAACTTGAGGTTGCTGAATAGGGATTAATACTAGTAAAAACCGTAGCTTTTTTGACTAAAAAATAGTTTTTTTTAATAGCGATCTTGCGATTGCTAATGTGACTTGATTATGTTGGCAAATTATTACTGAACATCAGCTTTTCAGGCAATTTTCAAACAATACAAAATAAATTGAAGGAGACGTTATTCATGGCTTTGACACAAGGCGATATTGCTTTTATCTCTTTCAATGCTAATGAAAATGGCTGGTCTATTGTCACATTTGTAAATATAGATCCGAATACAACTATTTATTTCAGTGACGGCACAGTTTCGAGTCCAACCACCATTGGTAGTACTGAATCTTCGTTTGTATGGAATACGGAATGTTGGAATGCTAGCAGCAATCAGATATTCGACAGTGGCTGTTACTCGTTTCGTCTTTATTTAACGCAGATTTAATCAAACTCCGATTTCTCTGTGTACTCTGCGCCTCTGCGGTTCCTTATTCCCAATTTTCAAAGCAGTCTCATATCTAGAATCTATCTCAGAATTAAACATGGTAACTACTAATACAATTCGCTTTTCTCAATTCAACGCTTCTTTGAATCGTAATGCCGAAGGTCAGTTAGTCAGCGATTTGTCTACCCCTGACAACGCTCAAGCAAAGGCAGTTGCAGAAATTATCCAGCGTAATAACCCGGATGTGTTGCTAATTAACGAGTTTGACTACTCCCCGGAGGCAGTTCAATTATTCCGGCAAAATTACCTAGCCGTTAGCCAGAATGGTACAACACCCGTTGACTACCCCTACTTCTACATCGCTCCTTCCAATACAGGTATTGCCTCTGGTTTTGACTTGAACAACAATGGCACAACAGTTACAACCCCAGGCGAATTGGGATATGGCGATGATGCTTTCGGATTCGGGAATTTCCCTGGTCAATATGGGATGTTGCTGTTATCCAAATATCCCATCGATACTGCCAACATCCGCACCTTTCAAAATTTTCTATGGAAGGATATGCCTAATGCTTTGCTTCCTGACGATCCGACAACACCACAGCCAAATGATTGGTATTCTCAGGAGGAATTGGCAGTCCTACGCCTTTCTTCTAAAAGTCACTGGGATATACCCATCCAAGTAAACGGTGAGACAATTCATGTCCTCGCCAGCCACCCCACACCCCCAACCTTTGATGGTGTGGAAGACCGCAACGGTAAGCGCAACCACGACGAGATCCGCTTTTGGGCAGACTATATTACCCCTGGTAATGGTAATTACATTTACGATGATGAGGGTAAAACTGGCGGTATTGCTACTGGATCGAGCTTTGTGATTGTGGGCGATCAAAATGCAGATCCGTTGGATGGTGATAGTTTTGACAACTCTATTCGTCAATTGTTGCAAAATCCCAATATCAATACTAATGTCATCCCTACCAGTCTGGGTGCGCGCCAACAAGCAGACTTACAAGCTGGTGCAAACGCTAGCCAAAAGGGTAATCCTAGCTTTGACACCGCAGACTTTGCCGATACGACTCCCGGAAACCTGCGGACTGACTATGTGCTACCTTCCGCTAACCTGACAATTGCCAACTCAGGAGTATTTTGGCCTCTAAATACTGATTCAACATTTCCTTTGGTAGGTACTTTTCCCTTCCCCAGTTCTGACCATCGCTTGGTGTTCGCAGATGTGCAAACCGGAGCAACCGAACCAGGTAAAACCATTCCCAATGTTGGATTTGTAGGGCAGAGTACTTTTGCCACAGGCTTTATTCCTGCTGGCGTGGCGGGAACTGTGAATGGGGTACAAACTCCACTAGGCGGACTATCTGGTGTAACCTACGATGCAGTTAACAACCGCTACTATGCAATCTCAGACGATCGCTCTCAAGTTGCCCCTGCCCGTTTTTATACCTTCACTGCTACCAATTCTGGGGTGAATTTTACTAATGTTACACCCCTAAAAGATACCAACGGCAACTTTTTTGCAACTAACAGCCTAGATCCAGAAGGTATCGCTTTAACCAATAATGGGACAGTCTTCATCTCCTCAGAGGGCGAAGTTAATCCTACTGCTGGTCGTGTTACCAATCCTTTTATTAAAGAGTTTTCGCTAACCACAGGGCAAGAAGTGCGATCGCTATTTGTCCCCAGCAAATTTCTACCAGTACTAGAAGACAGCAACAGCAATGGTGTTATCGATGCAGGTGATACGCAGACATCAGGTGTTTACAATAACTTAGCTTTTGAAAGCCTCACCATTACACCCGACCAGAAAACCTTATTCACTGCGACTGAAAACGCGTTGTCCCAAGATGGATTAAAGGCTTCGCTCACCAGTGGCAGCCCTTCCCGGATTCTGCAATACAATCTAGTTACTGGACAACCAGAAAAAGAATACCTCTATATTACTGATGCCATTCCCGAAGCACCCAACCCTAGCACAGGCTCCGCTGACAATGGTTTGGCAGACTTATTAGCAATAGATAATCGAGGCACATTACTGGCGTTAGAACGTTCCTTTGCACAAGGTGTAGGCAACACGATCAAAATCTACGAAGTTTCTTTGCAAGGTGCAACTGACATCAGTTTCTACGATTCTCTCAACAATCTGAGTACTGAACAACTAGCAGCTATTAAACCCGCTCAAAAACGACTGCTGTTGAATTTAACTGACCTGAATCTGCCTACTGATGCAAACCACCCGATTACAGGAGTGGATAATATAGAAGGTCTTGCCTTCGGCCCCAAATTAGCAGATGGTCGTCAGTCGATTGTGCTGGTAAGTGACAACAACTTTGGTAGTACCCAATATACCCAAATCCTCACTTTGGGTGCAGACTTAGTTCCGACCGCTGCTCCTACACTAGAAACTCGTCCTGCTTTATTTGACGATGAAGATCCAGCGCTAGCTGCTGTAGATCGAAATGCTGATGCTGATGATCCTGCCATCTATGTCAATGCCGCAAATTCTGCCGATAGCCTAGTACTAACCTCAGTCAAAAATGCCGGACTGCGGGTTTATGACTTGTCTGGCAATTTGTTACAAACAGTTAATCCTGGTGGCATTCGTTACAATAACATTGACCTGCAATACGGTTTTAAATTAGGCAATCAATCTATTGATATTGCCGTAGCTAGCGATCGCAACAATGATAAACTAGCAATCTTCAAAATCAACCCCAACCCCACTACCCCCGGACAATATTTGGAAGATATCACTGATAGCAATATTGGTACTATCTTCCAAACAGCACCTTTTGAACCTCCCTATTCTGCATCAACTCGCAGTTCTTACGGAGTTACCTTATACCGTAGCCCCATAACTAATGATTACTATGTCTTTACCAGTCGGCGAGAAACTGGAGATATAGCTCAGTTCAAATTGATTGACAAAGGGAATGGCAAAATTGGCGCTGAACTGGTGCGGGAATTTACCATCCCCTCACCTACCACAGAAGGGCGTTCTCCTCAAACAGAAGGTATGGTAGTTGACCAAGAAACCGGCTTTCTCTACATAGCCCAAGAAGATGTGGGCATCTGGAAATTCCAGGCAGAACCGGACGGTGGCACAACAGGTAGGCTGATCGATCGCGTCCGTTTTGAGGGTGGTTCTCACCTTACCGATGATGCCGAAGGGTTGACTATTTATTACGGCAAAAACGGCACAGGCTACTTGTTAGCATCCAGCCAAGGCAATAGCACCTTTGTTGCCTACACACGTGAAGGTAACAACGAATACGTAGGTAACTTTGCCATTGGTAACAATGGGTCAATTGACAGCGTGCAAGAGTCAGATGGGGCTGATGTAATTAATGTGCCACTGGGGCCTAACTTCCCATTTGGTTTATTTGTCACTCAAGATGGTTCTAATGAACCTGCCAAAATAGTTAGCGATGAAGGTGAAGAAGAAAACATCAGCTCTAACTTTAAACTGGTGCCTTGGGAAAATATAGCCAATGCCTTCCCCAATTCTCTAAATATCGATACCACTAGTTACGATCCTCGCAATCCTGTTGCCCAACCCAAGCTGACTATCTATGAATTTGAAAATCTACCGAAGTTAGGCACGACCTCTAAAAATCAAGATATTTTCTTGGGTGGTTTTTCTGGGTTGTATTTCCAAGGGTTTGCAGCAAATGGCAACCTGAAATTTGTCACCAACACAGATCGTGGCCCCAATGGAGAACCTGATGGTGTCAAAAGACCATTTTTATTACCCGACTTCCAACCAGAAATAGTCAGCTTTGAACTCAACCGCACCACAGGTGAAATCAACATTACCAACAGAACAGAACTATTTCGCCAAGATGGAACGACCCCATTAACGGGATTGCCTAACTTGCAAGCTGTAGGAAACGGTTTAGCCTACACAGATGAAATTGCCGTTGACTTAGACAACAATGTTCTACCTAACGATCCTTTGGGTGCTGACTTAGAAGGCATTGTAGTTGCGGAAAATGGAGATTACTGGTTGGTGGATGAGTACCGTCCGGCAATTTACCACTTTGACACTAATGGAAAGCTGATTGACCGCTTTATCCCTCAAGGAACTGCCACAGCACCCAACCCAGACCAACCCAGCGGAACTTTTGGCACTGAGGTATTGCCAGCAGTTTATGCCCAACGCCGCAATAATCGAGGATTTGAAGCTGTCGCCCTAGAAGGTAATAAATTATATGCCTTTATTCAGAGTGCGATCGATAATCCAGATGTCGCCAATGATGCGACTTCCAAAGCTTCTCTCAACCTGCGAATTCTAGAGTTTGATATTGTTACCAAGCAGGTAACGGGAGAGTATTTATATCGCCTAGAAGGTCTACTAGGAACCGATAAGATTGGCGATGCAGTTTCTTTGGGTAACGGCAAATTTGCAGTAGTTGAACGAGATGACAATGCTACATCTGCTGGCAATAAACTAATTTACCAAATTGATTTAGCTGGGGCGACCAACATCAACAACCCTGCTAACTTTACCTTGCCAGTTGGTAAAACTATTGAACAACTTACCTCTGCGGAGTTAGCTGCTGCCAATATTACCCCTGTCAGCAAGAGTTTGATTGCTAATGCTGCTCAGTTGGGTTACACCGGGGTGGAAAAATTAGAAGGTCTAGCATTGGTAGCACCCAATACTCTAGCTTTGATTAACGACAACGATTTCAATATTACAGGTAATACGGCTGCTGAAAAACTGGGTATTCTCGAATTACCCAATAACCTAACAGGTGTAGAGCCTATTTTCCCGAACGGTTTTGGTTCTAGCAACAGCGATACTGTCAATCTTGAGCCAGGACAATTCTTTAATGCAGGTGATGGAGCAGACTTTGTAGAAGGTGCTGAAGGTAACACAATCCTAGCTGGAAACGGAGATGATACAGTGCTTGCAGGGAATAACTCTTCAGTTTCCGGGGAAGATGGTAGCGATCGCATATTTATCGGTCAAAATGGCTCGGCTCAAAATACCAGTGTCGATGGTGGCAGTGGTGATGATGTTATTACTGTGGTGGAAGCCAATGGTAGTAATAATTTGTTTGGGGCGGCAGGTGATGATAATCTCACAGTAATTGAAGGTTCTCGTCAATCATTATTCGGTGGCTCAGGTAACGACACCCTCACAAGTAACGGTAGCAATAACCGTCTCTACGGTGGTTCTGGCGATGACAAACTCTTCTCTAATGTCAATGATTCTCTGTTTGGTGGCGATGGTGACGATCTGCTATTTGCTGGTCAAGGGGGTAGCGATCGCTTGAGTGGTGGTGCTGGTGCTGACCAATTCTGGATTGCTAACGCCAGTCTGCCAACTAGCAAGAACATTGTGACTGATTTTACAGTTGGCATTGATAAAATCGGGCTGGGCGGTATTGGTGTTACTCAGTTTAATACCCTGACACTATTGCAACAGGGTAGTGATACTATCGTGAAAATCGGAAATACCGAGTTAGTTTCATTGCTAGGAATTACATCAACTAGGCTCACAGCAAATGACTTTGTTTTCTCTAGCAGTGTTGTAGGTTAATTTGTTCGCCTAGTAGTCTGGCAAGTCAACTTTGCTAGGTGAGACATCCGGATATAACCGTCCCATTTTATTGCGTGCATCCGTAATTTTAAAGCGCCAATTTACACTCGCTTTACTAGAATTGCGATCGCTCTGCCAAGAAGCGATTTCTTGAGATAGTGTTTGAACGTCAGCAATTCGTCTTTCTAAGCATTGACGTGCTAAAACGGATAACTCAATCTCAACTTGATTTAGCCAACTCCCATGCTTAGGCGTGTAGTGAAATTCTAGTTTTTGGACAATTCGACGTGCTTCTTCTGGTGAAAAGAATTCGTACAAAGCAGCTGGATTATGTGTGTTGAGGTTATCAACTACCAGACGAATTGACTCGGCTTGTGGACAATGAATATCTACTAAATTCTTCATTTGTAAAGCAAAATCTTTTTTCGTTCTCTGTTGTGTAACCTCAATATGCCGCCAACCTTTATGAGGTTCAAAAATTGCAAATAAATTGACACTCCCATTGCGTTTATACTCGTAGTCATAACGAAGAGGTTGCTCTGGTTCGGGTGGTAACGGTTCTCTAATATCCTCTAATAAAGGATATGGGCGTTCATCGAAACAAATTACTGGATGTTTTGGGTCATCTGGTTGGCTATATAAATCTAGTAAATCTTCCATCCGTAAAACATACTCGGCATCTACTTTGGGAATGCACCATTGTTCCTTTAACCAAGGTTTAATTTCGTTTTTTTTAAATAGGAACGAACAGTTTCTTTAGAAACTGAATCTACGATGTTTAAACTTACTATGCGCTCTGCTAATAGTTTCATCGTCCAACGATTTCTTCCTGATGGTGCTCTAGAACAAGCTGTTGCAATCAGAAATGCTTCTTGTTCACCATCTAATTTACGTTGTTTTGGTGGATGAGGCCGGTCTTGTACAGCTAATTCAATTCCTCCCTCTACGTATCTAGCACGAGTACGCTCTACGGTTGAAACGTGTACTCTTAGACATTCTGCGATCGCTTTGTCAATTTCTCCCTCCCATGCCATCAACAGTATATGGGCGCGAGTCATACTCCTTGCTTTACTCTTGCCTGTTTTGATTAGCGATCGCAGTTTTTCGACTTCTTCTGTACTCAAATTTACTGTATACTTCTTTGCCATGATGTTACCCGCAGCCACACTTCAAATAGCTTATCAAAAATCTGTTTCACCCTGCAAAGTTGACTTGCCAGACTACTAGTATGATTGTTACAGCTTCATTACACAGCAAAAGTTAATGAAGCTGTACTCAATGATTGCAAAAACCCTTATTTATAAAGTTCTCCCGCAGCCTACAAATGCCAAGACGCGTTCGCCTTTGGCGTAATTACTCAATTTTTTTTAGTCTACCATCCCATATTTCTGCTCAATCAAACTCAACAGTCTGTTCTCAAATCAGGTCAAATGCGATCGCTTCAACTTCCCAAAGATTTCAATAATGCTTCGATTGGTGCTTTTAAATTTCCATTATGCTTTTGTTATTCGGCACGCAAAACATTTAAAAGCTTGCTGTCCTGAAAGATTGTCATAGTACTTTTGGTCAATCAAGACATTAGCTGCTTCATAGTATGGTGTGCCTAAATCTTGAGCCATTTGTTGTTGGGAACCAAACCAATTAGGTACAAAAATAGTATCTTCTCGAATTCCCTGCCAAAGCAATGCTGTGCCTTTGATCGATCCTCTGGGACTTTCAACAATAATCTCGTCACCATTTTCAATACCAGCAGTTTGCGCGGTTTTTGGGTGAATTTGTACTAAGCGAACACCATTTTTTTGCTTGCCTGTGTAAGTCCAGTGAGTAACAGAATGAAAATGAACTATACTAGACCTGCCAGTAGTCCCCATTAGTGGGTACTTTTTATGTATTTCATTAGTCGAAAGTTTTCCCAACTTCACATTGTGAGTCAGTGCGTGGGGATTCACCGGATTTTTTACTAGTTCTGCTAGATACTCGATTGTCGGATTTCTACCTGTAACTTCTGGGTGGGTATAGAAAATAGGTAATGCAGAGTGTCCCGCTTTTGTCAACTGCTTTTGTAACTCTGAAGTGTAGATTTCCACTTTTCCACTAGGAGTTAGAAATCGCTTACCAATATTATCAACATTCAGGCTTTCTGCGGCCTGATACCAAGACGAACAATCCAGATAAAGAGTGCTGACACCAGGATGATCTACAGTTGGGCAAGGCCAACGTAAGGGTTCGGTGCGTTCACTCAGCCTTTGTTGAGTCATACCAGCCATGCCTGGAGTGTTCGCCACAAAAGTTGCCCACAGATGGCGGTAGTCTTTCCAAGAAGAAGGAAAGTTGTCCTGCCAGTATTGCGGTGGATTACGTTTGTCTAATTTAGCTGTGGCGTGTGCTAATTCAATCCAAATGTGCCAATCTGGTTTTGATTCACCTACAGGCGCAACTACTTGTTGTTGCCAACGAATTGCCCGATCGTCTCGTCGCATATAAACAGTTTCCATCTCAAAACCACTGGTGACGGGCAAGATGATGTCGGCATAATAAGCCGATTCCTCCATAAATAATCCCGTGTAAACATAAAATTCTAATTGGCGGTAAGCCTGTTGTACTTTAGTTGTGTTGGAACAAGCTAGCAGAGGATTGCCTTGAGTTATGAGTGCTTTGAGTTGATAAGGTTGACCGGAGATGATAGCTTCGCTAAGATAATCCGGCCCAACTGGTAAAGCTATATCTTTTTTAGGTATCTTGCCTTGAATCGGTGGTAGATTTAATCCCCCTGGCCAAGTGTTGTGCATGAAATTGCAGCCACCACCAGGAATACCAATATTGCCCGTAATCGCCGCCAAGAATGCCAGACAGCGGTAAGTATCAAAAGCATTCAGTTGATGGGAAATGCCTGCATTGCAGAAAATAGCAGCAGGCTTGGTTTTAGCATAAGTTTCAGCTATAAATTTGATTTTTGATACTGGAACATCCGTAATTTCTGCCGCCCATTCTGGTGTATAATTATTGCTCTTGAGGTGTTTTTTGAGTTCTGCAAAACCCAGCACCCACTTTTGTATAAAAGCAGCATCATATAAGTTATGAGTAACTATGTGGTAAAGCATTGCTAAGACTAAAGCCAAGTCTGTGTGTGGTTTGGGTGCAATCCACTCATCAGCTTGCGCTCCTGTGGGAGTTAAGCGTGGGTCGATGACTACTAATTTGGCTTTGGTTTTCGCTCGGCTTCTCAAAAGGTAAGTAAAGGTAACAGGATGAGTTTCTGCTTGATTCGTACCCAAAAACAGGAAGAATTTAGCCGAGCCTAAGTCTTCTTTTTTAGTTGCGCCATCAATCCCATAACCATTGGTAAAATTGCCTAATCCAAATGTCCAAGCCAAGGCATTGCCACCAGCATCATTACATACAGGCCCGACATCAGTATCGTTGGGACTGCCCAACAAATTGAAATAGCGTCCGACCAAAGAACCTGTTCCCCGTGGTAATCTACCAGAAGTTTTATTCGCGATCGCTCTAGCTTCTCCAGCATCTCTAAGTGCCAAGAACTTGCTGGCGATGATTGAAAGAGCTTCATCCCAAGAAATCTGCTCAAATTGTGAATCTGGTGAACCTTTCTCTCCTGCAACCCGCTTCATCGGATATTTTAGCCGAAAGCGATTGTAGACTAGCTCAGTCATCATTGGCCCCTTGATGCAAAAACCACCAGCCTGTACTGGATCGTCCGGCTCACCTAAGACATCTACGATCCGTCCGTCTTTGATATGAACTTTCAGACGACACAGAGAATTACAAAATTGGCAAGCACTATTAACAATTTTGTCTGGCTGTAAGGCTGCTGATTTCTCGGTAAAGTCAAATTCAGTGCTTTGAGAAGGAATCTCCCCGCACTGCCCTTCACTTGTAGCATCT
The DNA here is from genome assembly GCF_053470305.1 of Nostoc sp. DSM 114160. Taxonomy (NCBI): domain Bacteria; kingdom Bacillati; phylum Cyanobacteriota; class Cyanophyceae; order Nostocales; family Nostocaceae; genus Nostoc; species Nostoc sp. DSM 114160. The sequence continues at coordinate 2,457,067 of NZ_JBPFGO010000001.1, forward strand.
GCTGCATCTGCCACATCTTTTTTTAGTAACTCAACTCCAGTAACCGCAGCTGTGCTAATGGCTACTCCTTGGAGGAAACTACGTCGTGAAGTCTTTTTCCTGCCCTTTGATGTCATGGAAATAGTCTCCTTATTATTTCGCACTGACTAAAGCTTTTCACAAAAACATCGCAAAGTCGGCTTTTTATTAAAAACTAAATACTTGGGCAATTTCATCACTAACACAAAAATGCAAAAAAAATTATACGAGCAGAAATATACACAAAATTTTTGACAACATATTAAGCAAAAGATTGCAATACAACATTTCTTAACCAGTCCACAATTTTTTCACAACTTTTGCTATGTATGTTAATTAATATGCAATTAAGTTTGTTAATTTTGATACCTTAACCCTCTAGTGAGATGTCAATTATAGCGGTTGATATTTAATAGTTCAGAATCAACAAGTTTACAACTCAACTACATCTCTAGATGTCTAGAACTACACATTTTGCCCTAATAACACAGCAGATTTCAAGTTTTTGAAGTACACAAGTAAAGTCTGTTACTCAGGTATAAAGCGTGTTTTACTCCTGAATTCTGAATTCTGCTGTACTACTTTTTTGATTCCACTAGAGCGAAGACCATCTCAACAATTAAACACAGGGAGATTCTCTTTCATGGCTAAGAACGTCATCATTATGATTGGGGATGGTATGGGCTGGGAAATGGCTCGTGCTACGTCCATCTACAAAGAGATTCAAAATGGTAAGACAGGCGCTAATCTGAGTGATTTTTATACACAAGGTAAGGGTCAAGGACTCAACTTTCAAACACTCCAAGGCTACGGTTTGGCAACCACTTATGGGACAACGATCGCCGATAGTAATGGAGTTTTTAATACTGGTAATTCCGCCCTTGACGGGACTAATCCGATCACAGGAGAAAGCCCGGTTCGCCCTGGTTTCACCTTCGATCCAACTTTTAACCAAGGTAATACCCCAACAGGTGGTGCAAAAGTCAGTGATGGTGCTGTTGGAAACCTAGTAGGTTATGACCCTACCAGAGGCGGCGTTAATCCTTGGACTCCTGGTAACGATCCTGAATATATTAAGTACAGCTATCCTGACTCTGCAAACACTGCAACAACTCTGTACACTGGGGTCAAAAGCTACAACAACGCTGTTGGCGTTGATATTTTCGAGAATCCTCTAGAAACAATTCTCAAAACTGCAAACGAAGTTGGTAAATCTACTGGTTTGGTAACTTCAGTTCCCATCGATCATGCAACACCTGCTGCTGCTGCTGCCAACGTTAACCGTCGCAGCAAGTATGATGCTGACTATCCGGCATTAGACAACATCTTGCAACAGCAACTCCGTGTCTATCAACCAACAGTATTACTTGGTGGTGGACACCCACTCTCTGCTCCTGGAGATTTACTACCAAACGGGGTTGAGCCTAATAGGAGCAATGAATACATCAGTCAATCCACCTACACAGAACTTAGCACTAAACCAACTAATAACATCTACGATTACACCTTTTTGGAGCGGGGTGAGAATGCCGCCCAGAAACTAGCCCAAACTGCGGCGACAATCGATCCAGAAAAAGGCGATCGCCTCTTCGGTCTATACGGTGCGCGTGGTCAAAATGGTAACTTGCCTGTCAGTTCTGCCAACGGCGACTACAGCACCACTGGTTTAGATATGTTCAGCGTTTTCACTAACCAAGGTGATAACACCAAAGTGGACACCACACGTCCACTGCTTCCGGGAGAGACAGATGCATCTTTCATCGCCAAAGAGGTTAACGAAAACCCAACTCTCAAAGACTTGACAAGTGCTGCATTAGATGTATTGGGTAAAGATCCCGATGGTTTCTGGTTAATGGTTGAAGGTGGCGATATCGATTGGTCTGCCCATGATAACAATATAGACAACTTGATCGGCACCACCTTGGACTTCGATAAGGCAGTTGGATCTACGATTGACTGGATCGAAAAAAATGGTGGTTGGGATGAAAATCTACTAATCGTTACTGCTGACCACGATCACTACCTGACTCTCGACGGTAATTTTCCGACTTTAGTAAAAAATCAAGGTGCTGAAGCATTAACCAATTTGGATACTCCAGCAGAAGTTGGACATTACTGGGGGTCCGATCCGAATGTCAAGTATGGTTGGGGAACTCACACCAACCGTCCCGTACCTGTTTACTACCAAGGTGCTGGTTCTGAAGTGTTAAATAGCTTGGTAGGTAAAGGTTATAACGCCTACGGTTCTGATATTCCAGGGATTGCGGGTTTAAACGATCAAACCCACATCTACCAAACAATGTTTGCTTCAATAGTGCCAAAAGTTGAGTTAGTCGGTTTTGCCTCTTTACCTGCTGATACCTTTAGTGATGGGCCAGCTTCTGGTGCAGACATTTCAGCCAATGGCAGAACCGGGCCTTTCCCAGGACAGCCAATTCAAGGCTTTAGCGGTGTTCAATTTGCTAACAGCAACTCTTTCTACTTCCTGTCAGACAATGGTTACGGTAGCAAAGACAATAGTGCAGATTTCCTACTGCGGATTAATCGTTTAGACCCGAATTTTAAGGGAACAGAGAATGGCGACGGTAGCGTTAAAGTTTTAGACTACATTCAATTGTCTGACCCTAACAATAAAGTTCCTTTTGAAATTGTGAATGAGGGAACTACTCAAAGATTGCTGACTGGTGCAGACTTTGATGTAGAGTCATTCGTCTTTGATAAAGACGGGACAATCTGGGTGGGAGACGAGTTTGGCCCTTACCTACTGCATTTTGATGCCACTGGTAAGTTATTAGAGGCTCCCATCGCTACACCCGACCAATTCAAAACATTAAATGGAGAAGCACCTAAAGTTATTGGTCACAGAGGTGCAAGTGGCTATCGTCCAGAACACACCTTAGAGTCTTATAAGCAAGCAATTGAGCGCGGTGCTGACTTTATTGAGCCTGATTTGGTTGTGACAAAAGATGGTGTGCTAATTGCTCGCCATGAGCCAGCCTTAGCAGTTTTGAACGCTGATGGTACTGTCAATTTCAACAACACAACCACAGATGTTTACAAACATCCAGAGTTTGCCGATCGCAAAAAAACAGTAAGCTTAGATGGAAACACAATTACAGGTTGGTTTGCTGAAGACTTCACCTTAGCTGAAATCAAGACTCTAAGAGCAGAAGAACGTTTACCTTTCCGCGATCATTCCTTTGACGATAAATTTGAGATTCCCACCTTCACGGAAATCATCAATTTGGTTAAGGATGTGGAAGCCAAGACAGGTAAAAAGATTGGTATTTACCCGGAAACTAAGCATCCGACCTATTTTGCTGATGAAGCCACCTATGTAGGCACTACGGACAAAATACACAGAAACATCAGTCAGTTACTCATTGATACGCTCAAAGCAAATAACTTTACTGACCCCAGTCGGATTTTCATCCAGTCCTTTGAAGTGAGTAACCTTAAAGAACTGCACGATCGCATTATGCCTGCGGCAGGCGTAGATATTCCACTCATCCAACTTCTAGATGCCAGTGATATTGACATCAACGGTAAAATTATTGAAAGTCAGCCTTATGATTTGAAAGTCAGTGGTGACACTCGCACCTATGGCGACTTACGAACTCCAGAAGGCTTGGCTGAAGTTGCGACTTATGCTGATGGCATTGGCCCTTGGAAACGGATGATTGTTAGCGTCAAAGGTACTGATGCTAATGGTGATGGCAAAGCTGATGATGTGAATGGGGATGGAGCAGTCAATGATGCTGATAAAACAACATTACCTCCTTCTACCTTAATTCAAGATGCTCACAATGCCGGATTGCAGGTTCATCCCTACACTTTCCGGGCAGAAGATCAATTCTTAGCAGCAGATTACAAAGGCAAGCTAGAGTCAGAAATTCAACAGTTTTATCAATTAGGGGTAGATGCACTCTTCTCAGATTTCCCAGATATCGCCGATAAAGTACGGGATAAACTTAGAGACGATCCTCAGTATAATGTAGTGCGATCGCCACAAAATCCCGACGTTCTCTCAGGAGATGCTTTTGCTAACTTGGCTGGTTCTAAAGGTTTTGAAGGTGGAGCAATTAATGCCAGCAAAACTAAGCTTTATTTCCTCCTAGAAGGTACGGTTCAAGGTGATACTCCTGGTGCTTTGCGGATTAACGAATTTGATTTAGCTAGTCACAAGTATAGTGATAGAAAACTTTACTACAGACTGGACAATCCCTCAAATTCGATTGGGGATTTAGCAGTTATCAATGATAATGAATACTTAGTCATTGAACGGGATAACAATCAAGGAGCTGCGGCTAAATTTAAGAGAATCTACAAAGTAGACTTGTCTAAAACAGATTCTAATGGCTATGTAGCGAAAGAAGAAGTTGCAGACTTGTTAAATATCCAAGACCCCAATGACCTCAATGGAGATGGCAAAACTAACTTTGACTTTCCCTTTCAAACAATTGAAAATGTTTTAGTTGTTGACAAAAACACCATTTTGGTCGCTAATGACAACAACTATCCTTTCTCTACAGGTCGTCCTGGAAACGATCCTCAAAATCCAGTCATAGATAATAATGAAATTCTACTGCTGAAGTTAGAGAAGCCCCTTAACCTTGCTCCTGGTTTAGGTCAACCTCAAGCTGAAGAAATTAAATTTGGCTCTAATAGCAGTGATGATATTACCGTTGAGCCAAATCAAACCTTACTCACAGGTGACGGAGCAGACTTTGTACAGGGTACTAAAGGCAACACAATCCAGGCTGGAAACGGTGAAGACACTGTGGTAGTCGGTAGTGACTCCTTGGTGTCCACTGGGGATGGTAACGATCGAGTCTTAATTGGCGCAAATGGTCCTGCTAACAACACTAATGCTGATGGTGGCGTTGGTGATGACGAAGTTACCGTAGTAGAAGCCAATGGTACTAATAATTTACTTGGGGCAGCAGGTAATGATACTTTGACAGTAGTTGAAGGTTCGCGTCAATTATCCTTCGGTGGCTCAGGTAACGACACCCTCACCAGTAATGGTAGCAATAACCGTCTTTATGGTGGTTCTGGAGATGACAAATTATTCTCCAGTGTAAATGATTCACTATTTGGTGGCGATGGTGATGATGTGCTATTTGCTGGTCAAAAGGGTGGTAATAGCCTTGCTGGTGGTGCTGGTGCTGACCAGTTCTGGATTGCTAACGCCAGTCTGCCATCTAGTAAGAATATCGTGGCTGATTTTGCGATCGGCACTGATAAAATCGGGCTTGGTGGCACTGGCATTAGTCAATTTAGTGCTTTAACACTGTTGCAACAAGGTAGTGACACTATCGTAAAAACCGGCAATACAGAGTTGGTTTCATTGCTGGGAATTGCAGCAACTAGCCTTACAGCAAATGATTTCGTTTTTTCTGCCAGTGTAGTTTAGCCAAAAGATAATTACAGCTTAGATTCAATATTCATTCATTAGTTAAGCTGTAACGATTTTGCTAATGCGGGGGAATTATATTCCCTCGCTTTTTATATCTTCTATAGAACTCATATTTAATTGGGTGAAAAAACTCAGTACACCCCTAAATCCCTTTTTCCCTGTTCCCTTCCTACGCAAATATGTTCATTAATCAAATCGGATTCCTATATAGTAATTTTGCCTTTAAGAATCTTTCTGCTTCTTGTCCCAAATCTTAACTTGTTTATAACTTTCCTTAAACATTGAACAACTATCTTTTGAGAAAGTAACCAGATTTAAGTTCATTAATTTATCTCCACTAATTTTTGTAGACTTTAAGCATTTTGTCGCCAAATACTACTTGGGTTTCTGTAGCCAAAAATTTTTTGCCTGGGTTGAGTGTAATTAATCGCTCATATAAACACACAATTGCTGCGTAGAGGTAGCCAGTCGTAGGCATCGCTCGCAGCTCATAATACTTAAGGAGTAGTCGGCATGACTGATACAAATGGCAACGGTAGAAATGTCATTATTTTTGTTGCAGATGGATTGCGTAACGGTTCTGTAAACCCAATTGATACCCCGACTTTATATAGCATTCGTCAGCAGGGAGTTACTTTCGCCAATAGTCATTCGATCTTTCCGACATTCACCACCCCAAATGCTTCTGCGATCGCCACGGGGCATTATCTTGGTGATACAGGTGACTTTAGCAACACCATATACACTGGTTTTCCTAGTGCTAATGCCAATGGTAGTGTCACGCCATTTATCGAAAATGATGCGGTTCTGGGGGATATTGATGAAAAATTCCCCGGTAACAACTTTTTAGATGAAGAGTCACTCTTAGCTTACGCGCGATCGCAGGGTTTCAACACAGCAGCAGTTGGTAAATTAGGGCCTGTTGCGATTCAAGATGTTACCCAAGTTAACCGAGAAGGTGGTACTACAGGTACTATTCCTACTCCCGATACAATTATTATTGATGACACTACAAATGGTGCAACCCCGCCGCCTACAGCTGCCGGTTCACCTTCTGCTGTTCCACTCGATCCAGATATTGTTAGTCGGTTACAAGCTGCTGGTTTAGATGTAAAACCGACACCGCGAGTCCAGCCAGCTGGTACCAACACAACTCCTGGCACCCTGAATGCCAATGTGGCTCAACAACAATACTTTGCAGATGCCACTACCAAAGTAATTTTACCCAAGTTTCAGGAAGATGGTAAACCATTCGCATTGGTTTACTGGTCAAGAGATCCTGATGGTAGTCAACACAATCAGGGTGATAGTTTAAATACCTTGACACCAGGTATCAATGGCCCTACTTCAAAAGCTGGGGTCAAAAATGCTGATGATAATTTAAAGCAGCTTCTTGACTATCTCAAGAGTACAGGCTTGGACAAGACTACTGATGTCTTTGTTACTTCTGACCACGGTTTTTCTACCATCAGCAAACAAGCTATTGATAGCCAAGGGACAAAAACTACAAGTTATGCTGCCACCCAAACATACGAGGGCGTAAATCCGGGATTTTTACCAGCAGGTTTTGTGGCAATTGATTTGGCTCACGATCTAGGTCTACCCTTATACGATCCTAACCCTACAACCCTTCCCCCAGACCTTAACCACATCCAGTATGCAACTGTTGATGCCACAAAAGGTCAACGTCCTATTTCTGGGAATGGTGTAATTGGTGGCACAGGTGAGGTAATTAATGGCCAGCTTGACCCAGGTACAAAGATAGTTGTAGCTGCCAATGGTGGTTCTGACTTGATTTATCTACCTAATGGCAATGCTGACTTAGCCAAACAGGTAGTGAATTTGCTTTCACAAAAAGACTACATCAGTGGTATTTTTGTAGACGATGCCTACGGAACTATTCCAGGTGCTTTACCACTGAGTGCGATCGGGCTAAAAGGTGATGCTAAAACACCAGTTCCATCTATAGTTATCAACTTCAAAACCTTTAGCAGCGACCCAAATAACCCAAACAACCCTCAAGCTCAAGTAGAAATTGCTGATACAACTTTGCAGCAAGGGCAGGGGATGCATGGCAGCTTTGGTCGAGGTGATACCTTCAATAATATGGAGGCTATTGGCCCTGATTTTAAACAAGGCTATGTGGACTATGCGCCCGTTAGTAATGCTGATGTAACGCCTACACTTGCTCGGATTTTAGGGTTAGATATTCCCAGTAATGGCGATTTGAAAGGTCGTGCCATTACAGAAGCCTTGGTAGGAGGCCCGGATACAGTTTTCTCCACTAAAGAAGTCTTGACTTCAGAAGAAACTGCTAATGGTCAAGCTACAATTCTCGATTCTCAAAGTGTAGGCAATACTCATTACTTTACAGCCGCAGGGTTTGATGGTGGTACTGTTGGACTAACAACACTAGACCTTCAATTTGGTTCTACCAGTAGTGATGATGTCACCCTCAAGCCAAATCAAACCTTATTTACAGGTGACAGAGCAGACTTTGTACAAGGTAATAAAGGTAATACAATCTTGACTGGAAGCGGTGATGACACGGTGGTAGTTGGTAGTAACTCCTCTGTGTCCACTGGGGATGGTAACGATCGAGTCTTGATTGGCGCAAATGGCCCTGCTAACAACACTAATGCTGATGGTGGCAATGGTAATGATGAAGTTACCGTAGTCGAAGCTAGTGGTAATAATAATTTGTTTGGAGGCGCAGGTGCTGACACGATCGCAGTAGTTGAAGGTACTCGTCAATTATCCTTCGGTGGCTCAGGTAACGACACCCTCACCAGTAATGGTAGCAATAACCGTCTCTATGGTGGCTCTGGAGATGACAAATTATTCTCCAATTTCAATGATTCACTATTTGGTGGTGATGGTGATGATGTGCTATTTGCTGGACAAAAGGGTGGTAATAGCCTTGCTGGTGGTGCTGGTGCTGACCAGTTCTGGATTGTTAACGCCAGTCTGCCATCTAGTAAGAACATTGTGACTGATTTTGCGATCGGTATTGATAAAATCGGGCTGGGCGGGATTGGCGTCACTCAATTTAGTGCTCTAACCCTATTGCAACAGGGTGCTGACACTATCGTAAAACTCGGAAATACCGAGTTGGCTTCATTACTACAAATTACCTCAACTAACCTGACAGCAAATGACTTCGTTTTCTCTGCTAGTGTTGTGGCTTAGTCTGTTAGGCTAGTGCAGCACGGCAGAAATAACTATCAGTTGAAACAGCGGTTTTCAATTACATAGACTACAGCAAATAGTTGGTTATTGTGGGGTGGGCATTGTAATGCTCACCCTATTCTCGTTTTGCTGGAGTTCAACCTACCTCGAAGAGTTTACATTACTTATCAGTTGCTAAAATCGCAGTATTCCTTGTTCCTCAAGGTATTAATTCTTCTTGTTATCTCGAAATCAGCCTGCGTACAGTTAATATTCCCATTGCAAACATCTCTAAAGTTTTAATTTTCAGTGAAGATGTACTGAAACTAACTACGATTTTGAGGAAATAGGTCAGAATGAGAGAACTAAATCTTAGAGTCAATGCCCTTTCACACAAATATTGTAGGATTGCGGCATAATTTTTTGTGAAATTAATCTTTTAATCTAATTTAAAAGCTAACAATGTAACCATATACCCTACGTGTAAACACTAATAAAAAAATATAAAAACGCTTTTCCACTTTTGATTTTATCTGTTTATCTAAATACGAAAAATAAACATCTCTTCTTAAATTTAAATATACCCAATTTTTTGTTATTCATTGACACAAATATTTCTGCTTCAAGTTAAAAATGAAACCAATAACTAATTCATTGGCTCAAAATAAAAATGAATTACTGATGACTAATGGTCAACCTTCATCATCAGAAAGCAACTTAGAACGAGATAATTTAAGATTACCTATTTTGAAATCTGAAAATAACCTACTAATAGAGTTGAATCATCCTCAAACTGATTATCCTCAACAAGCGTCTATTCATCAGTTGTTTGAAACACAAGTCGAGAAAACACCTGATGCTGTAGCACTAATTTTTAATAATCAGCATCTTACTTATAGAGATTTGAATAATCGTGCTAATCAACTAGCAAAACATCTACAATCGCTAGGGGTAGGAACAGAAATTCTTGTAGGAATCTGCATAGAGCGCTCCTTTGAAATGGTTGTAGCACTCTTAGCTATCCTTAAAGCAGGTGGAGCTTATGTACCATTAGATCCAGGCTACCCACAAGAACGTTTAGCTTTCATGCTGTCAGATACCCAGATATCTATACTATTAACTCAAAAAGAACTAGTTACCAAATTACCTACTCACACAGCATTTGTAATTTGTCTAGATGCAGATTGGAACACAATCGCTCAAAATAAAAAAGATAACTTAAGCACTAGTGTCACTGCTGATAACTTGGCTTATGTCATGTATACATCAGGTTCTACAGGTACACCCAAAGGTGTTAGCGTTATCCATCGTGGTGTAGTTAGGTTAGTCAAAGAAACTAATTATGCTCAACTCACACCTGAAGAAGTAATCCTGCAACTTGCTCCTATTTCCTTCGATGCTTCCACTTTTGAAATTTGGGGTTGTTTACTTAATGGCGGGCGACTAGTAATTTACCCTCCTAATACACCATCTTTAGAGGAATTAGGGCAGATTATTCAGCAATACCAAGTTACTACTCTTTGGCTGACAGCCGGTTTATTTCACCTGATAGTAGATGAAAAAATTGATGCTTTAAAATCCTTACGTCAACTTTTAGCGGGTGGTGATGTCTTATCTGTTCCCCATGTACAGAAGTTTCTCCAAACAGTAGAGAACTGTCAACTAATTAATGGTTATGGACCTACTGAGAATACAACTTTTACCTGCTGCCATCCTATAACAGCACCACTACAACTAGATGTTTCGATTCCTATTGGTCGTCCAATTGCTAACACCCAAGTTTATATATTAAATAAAAACCTCCAATCAGTATCAATTGGAGAAGCTGGTGAATTGTACATTGGTGGTGATGGATTAGCTAGAGGCTATTTAAACCGCCCAGACCTAACTGCCGAAAAATTCATTTCTCACTCATTTGATTGCAATTTGGCAACACGCCTTTACAAAACTGGAGATTTAGCTCGTTATCTTCCAGATGGCAATATCGAGTTCTTAGGTCGGATTGACAATCAGGTAAAAATTCGCGGTTTCCGAATTGAACTAGGGGAAATTGAGCGAGAAATTGCCCAACATCCAGACGTTCGGGAAATTGTCGTCTTAGCTCGTCAAGATGAAGCAGGTGAAAAACAGTTAACGGCTTATATTGTTCCTCACTATAACAGTGAATATAGGCACAATAAATTACGTAGTTTCTTACAACAGCGACTACCTAATTACATGATGCCATCAGCATTTGTGATGTTAGAGTCACTGCCTTTGACTGCAAATGGCAAAGTAGATAGACATAAATTGCCAGCACCAAGTAGAGAACGTCCGCAACTCGAACAAGCGTACATTGCTGCGCAAACCGATTTAGAACGTCTGCTGGCAGGTATTTTATCGGAACTGCTCAAAATCGATCGCGTTGGGATTGATGATAATTTCTTTGATTTGGGAGCAACTTCAATCTCAATTCTCCAAGTTGCTGCGCGAATAAAACAAGAACTTGATATTGAGCTATCTGCTGTGAAGCTATTTCAGTATTCAACAATTGGCTCTTTAGCAAAGTATTTGGATTCAAACCAGAACAGCCAACCGTCTTCTGACAAACTGCAAAATCGCGCCCAACGCCAACAAGCAGCTCGTGCTCGTCGCCGTAATCATCAACAAGGTGTTTAAGCAATGGTAAATATGCAAGCATCCGATAACCAAGATCCTAATGATGGTGTTGCCATTATTGGCATGGTAGGAAGATTTCCTGGCGCTGGAAATGTCGATGAATTTTGGCGCAATCTGTGCGAGGGATTAGAATCAACGACTTTCTTTCAAGATGAAGAACTAGATCCTAGTATCGATCCGAACCTTTGCAAAGATCCTAGCTATGTAAAAACTAGAGGAATAATTCCTGGGGGAGAAACCTTTGATGCCGCTTTCTTTGGCATTAATCCACTTGAAGCTGTGGTTATGGACCCACAGGCTAGAGTTTTCCTAGAGTTGGTTTATGAAGCCCTAGAAAATGCTGGTTATGAATCAGAGTCTTTTGAGGGTTTGATTGGTTTATACGCTGGTTGTGGTCAAAATACTTATTTTGCTAACCATATTGCTGGTCGTATGGAAATTGTCGATCGCATCGGTGAGTTTCAAACGATGTTAGCCAATGAAAAAGACTTTTTGACAACTCGTGCGGCTTACAAACTCAACCTCAAAGGCCCAGCTGTTAGCGTCAATACAGCCTGTTCCACTTCTTTAGTAGCAGTCATTCAGGCTTGTCAAGCCTTAACCAGCTATCAGTGCGATTTGGCTTTGTCTGGTGGTGTATCTATGACTACACCCCAAAATAGTGGTTATGTGGCACAAGAAGGCAGTATGTTGTCTGGAGATGGGCATTGTCGTCCCTTTGATGCCAGCGCTCAGGGCACAATGTTCAATAATGGCGCAGGAGTAGTTGTCCTCAAGCGTTTAGAAGATGCACTCAATGATGGCGATCGCATCTATGCCGTAATTCGAGGTTCTGGTATCAATAATGACGGCGCTGATAAGGTGAGCTTTACCGCTCCCAGCGTAGACGGACAAGCAGAGGCCATTGCAATGGCGCAAGCTTACGCCAACTTCCATCCAGAAACCATCTCTTATATTGAAGCTCACGGCACAGCTACACCTTTAGGCGATCCAATTGAAATTGAAGCGCTGACGCAAGCATTCCGGGTACATACAGATGCTAAACAATTTTGTGCGATCGGCTCTCTTAAAAGCAATGTCGGACATTTAGTTGCGGCGGCAGGAGTCGCAGGGTTAATTAAAACCGCTCTCGCTCTGCATTATAAAAAGATCCCACCTAGTTTAAATTTTGAGGCTCCCAACCCCAAGATTGACTTTGCTAACAGCCCCTTCTATGTAAATACCAAACTAGCTGAATGGTCAGAAGGTGAAACTTTGCGACGAGCAGGTGTGAGTTCTTTTGGTGTCGGCGGCACTAATGCTCATATTGTGCTAGAAGAAGCGCCACAAATCCAAAGTTCCGGATCTTCTCGCCCGCAGCAGCTATTGTTGCTTTCGGCAAAAACTAGTCAAGCTTTAGAGGCTGCAACAGCGAATTTGCAGCAACATTTACAATATAATGCCGAAATTAACTTAGCTGATGTAGCTTATACCCTACAGCGAGGGCGCAAAGCTTTTAACTACCGACGCAGTATAGTTTGTCACGATATTACAGATGCGATCGCAGCCCTGCAATCTTTAGATTCAAATCAAGTAAATACCCGTCACATAGAAATCCGCAATCCAGCCGTTGTCTTCATGTTCCCCGGACAAGGATCGCAATATGTGAACATGGGATTGAATCTCTACAACTACGAACCTGTGTTTCAGGAAGCAGTAGATGAATGTGCTGAAATCCTTAAGCCTTTACTGGGCAGGGATTTACGAGAAATCATCTATCCAGCACCGAGCGAGCGCGAAACTGCGGCTATCTTATTGCGACAAACCTGCTTTACCCAACCAGCACTATTCGTCATTGAATACGCTTTAGCACAACTATGGCAAAGTTGGGGAGTCAAGCCCCAAGCCATGATTGGTCACAGCATTGGCGAATTTGTCGCCGCCTGTATTGCAGGTGTATTCACCTTAGAAGATGCGCTGATGTTGGTTGCAACTCGCGGACGCTTCATGTGGGAATTACCGGCAGGGGCTATGCTTTCAGTGCGCCTACCAGCCAAAGAGATAGAGCCGCGATTGAGTGCAGAACTAGCGATCGCTGCAATTAATGGCCCTTCTCTGTGTGTAATTTCTGGCCCCACAGAGGCGATCGCATCTCTGCAAAAACAATTAGAAAATGAAGAAGTTATCTGTCGCCATTTACACACTTCCCACGCTTTCCACTCCCCAATGATGGATAGCATCATTCACCCCTTTGCTGAGGTAGTTGGGACAGTTAAATTATCGCCACCCCAAATTCCCTTTGTATCCACAGTTACCGCCGACTGGATTACAGCCCAACAAGCAACCGATCCGATGTATTGGGCTACACATCTGCGTCAGACTGTGCGATTTGCAGAGGGCGTACAAACCTTATGGCAGCAGCCAGAACGCCTACTGTTAGAGGTAGGGCCGCGAATCACAACTACAACCCTAGCCCGCCAACAAGCAAAAGACATTAAACAACAGATTGCGATTCCTTCTTTGGGTGATAACGCCGAAAACGAAGCCGAATGGACGGCATTACTCAAGGCAGTAGGACAACTGTGGTTAGCAGGAGTATCAATTAACTGGAGCAACTTCTATCAAAGGGAAACGCGACAACGAATTCCTCTACCGACTTATCCCTTTGAACGCCAACGCTTCTGGATTGATCCTCCACCTCATCCCAATCGGGCAGCAACTTCCAAACTTCCAAATCCCCAATTATTAGAAAAGACCCAAACTATGACAACATCCCCTCAGCAAAAACTTATTCCTCTGCTCAAACAAATTATCGAAGAAACATCAGGATTGGAAATTGCTAGTGTTGACGACTCGATAACATTTTTAGAAATGGGATTAGATTCCTTATCTCTGACACAAGTCGGGCTAGCGTTAAAGAAAAAATTTCAAGTCAAAGTCACACTTAGGCAGTTACTAGAAATTTACCCCAATTTAGGAACACTGGCTGACTTTATCAATTCAGCCTTGTCTCCCGAAACTTTATCCGCATTAGGATTAACAGAAACCGTTGCAGATATCGTTCCCGAAGCCCCATTGCCAGAACCTGCACCTGTAACCACATCACCTACCTTGGTAGTTCATGAACTTCATACAAATGGATCGAATGGATCTGCACCTAAGATTTCCCTCCAACCTGCTGCATCTAGTAGCATCCTAGAAGGTGTGATTAATCAGCAGCTACAAATTATGAGCCAGCAATTGGCGCTATTGGGGAATAGCAGTCAATCTGTAACAGTCCCAGTTGTACCTGCGGCAACATCTCAAAATAATGGTGTCAAGCCACAAAATGCTGTATCTGTCCCCCCAACCCAAACCAGCAAAGAATCAGCATCAGTAGAAACAGAGTCAAATGGTGCTAAAAAGGCATTTGGTGCGGCTGCTCGAATTGAAAAGACCCCAGACTAAAACTTTGACAGCCCAACAACGCACTCATCTAGATAAAATTATCCAAAGATATACAAAACGGACTCAAAAATCCAAAGAATATACTCAAACTCATCGCCCTTATTTGGCAGACCCAAGAACTGTTTCTGGGTTTAATCCGACGATGAAAGAGATGGTTTACCCCATCGTGGCGTCTCGTTCTTCAGGTTCTAAACTTTGGGATGTTGATGGCAATGAATATGTCGATTTAAGCAATGGCTTTGGCTTGAATTTGTTTGGTTGGTCGCCAGCTTTCATTACTGAAGCTATTGAAGCACAACTCAAACTCGGCATGGAAATTGGGCCGCAAACTCCCCTCGTTGGAGAAGTGGCAAAGCTAATGTGTGAGTTGACCAACTTTGACCGAGCAGCTTTTTGCAACACAGGTTCGGAAGCGGTGCTGGGAGCGATGCGGATGGCACGTACTATCACAGGGCGTAACTTAATTGCCATCTTTTCTGGAGCTTATCACGGAATTTTGGATGAAGTAATTGTTCGAGGTACAAAGAAACTCCGGTCAATTCCTGCTGCTCCTGGTATCCCACCGGAAATGGTAGAGAACATTTTGGTGGTGGACTATGATTCGCCTGAGTCTCTAGAAATCCTCAGAAGTCGGGCTGATGAGTTAGCAGCAGTGATGGTGGAATCTGTGCAAAGCCGTCGCCCTGAATACCAACCTAAAGAATTCCTCCAGCAATTGCGTGATTTCACACAAGAAGCTGGTATTGCCCTAATTTTTGATGAAATCGTTACCGGATTTAGAATTCATCCAGGTGGCGCTCAAGCGCATTTCGGTATCAAGGCGGACATAGCAACCTACGGTAAGATTGTGGGCGGTGGGCTACCAATTGGAGTCATTGCTGGCAAATCACAATATATGGATGCTTTGGATGGTGGGTTTTGGCAGTTTGGCGATGACTCCGTTCCAGAAGTAGGTGTGACTTACTTCGCCGGCACTTTCGTCCGCCATCCTTTAGCACTAGCCGCAGCCAAAGCAGTACTTCAACATTTAAAACAGAGTGGCCCCAGCTTGCAGCAAAATCTCAATGCCAGAACCGATAAGTTTGTAGCGGAACTCATGGGCTATTTCCAGCAAGTTCAGGCTCCGTTTACAGCTTATAATTTCGGCTCCTTGTTTATGGTGAAGTCTTTACCAGAGTTTCCCTACGGAGATTTACTGTTTTACTTGCTGCGGGATAAGGGAGTGCATACTTGGGATCACCGTCCTTGCTTTTTGACAACAGCCCATTCCGAAGCCGATCTGGCTTTAGTAATGGCAGCCTTTAAAGAAAGTATTGCCGAAATGCAGTCTGCTGGCTTCTTGTCTGCACCGCCTATAGAAGTAACAAACCGCCAAACCAATAACAGTTTACGTAATCGTCCTCCGCAACCTGATGCCAAATTAGGACGAGATCCCCAAGGAAACCCCGCTTGGTATATCCCCGATACCGAGCGTCCTGGGAAATATTTACAAGTCGCAAGTGTTTTCTGAAGTGCTTTAAAAAATCAAGTGTATAGAAAGTGTAGCGAGCGTCAGTAATTTTTGCAAATAGTAAATACTCATCCATCCAGGTTTTGTATGTCAGTTGATAATCTACTTGAACCGAGTTCTATTAAGTCCGATCTAAAAATTCCCGAACAAATCATTGAAACCGATTTTTCAAACTTTCGGGAAAACTTCAACTCTTCTCACTTCATGTTTTCGCACAACCTTGCAGGACATCCTTTATTTGAGATCCCTCGCTTAGTTGAGCTTGCAAATACCATGCTAAGTCAGGGTAGAACAAATAAAATCCAGTCTTATATCAGCAAAGTTCCTGTTGAGCAAAAGTGGAATCAGCGACCTGGAATCAAGCAAATTAACGAAGCGATCGCACATATTGGGGAATCGGATTCTTGGGTCATGCTTGAAGATGTTCAAGTAGATCCAGAATATGCTGCCTTGGTCAACCAGATTATAACTGAACTCGAAACTCTTACAGGTAAACCCCTTCGGCAGCAGATGACCTGGCTAGGTGCTTACATCTTTATTGGTTCCCCAAATTCTATTACACCTTACCATATCGATAGTGAGTTGAATTTTCTGTTTCAAATTCAGGGCGAGAAAGATATGAGCCTCTTCAATCAAAGCGATCGTTCTGTACTGAGCGAAGAGGAAATTGAAAAATTTTATGTAGGCGACCTGAACGTAGCAAATTATAAAGAGGAAAATCAGAGTAAAGCAAGAGTTTACCACTTGCAACC
Source organism: Nostoc sp. DSM 114160 (assembly GCF_053470305.1). Lineage (NCBI taxonomy): Bacteria > Bacillati > Cyanobacteriota > Cyanophyceae > Nostocales > Nostocaceae > Nostoc > Nostoc sp. DSM 114160. Next base: position 2,474,018 of record NZ_JBPFGO010000001.1, read on the forward strand.
AGGCAAAGGACTCCATCATCCGATATTGGCACCCCATTGGGCTAAAAATGGTAATAATGTCTCTGTAGCTTTGAGTATCCTCTTTTATCTGCGACCTTACGATCTCAAAGCCAGAATATATCAAGTCAACAGCTACTTACGCAGACTGGGATTAAAACCCACTCCACCAGATAAATCTGCTTTGAAAGATCGGCTCAAAATTTTTGCTCTGGGTCTTCTATCCGATCGCCAACCGAAAAGTAAATTTATGATCCTGCGCTCTGGTGTATTAAAACTAAAATCTATTGAGGGAAAGTTAAAGGAATTTATCAACAAGATTGTGAAAAAAATCTAATTTTTCTCAAATGACTAATTATTAATTAGCCTGAATACTGAATCGGTGTTCTATAGCAATTCTAAATAGTTTGTGAAATCTTCTCTTCTAGATACTTTGCGTAGCTTTTTTTATACTTAAATAAGTGTTTTTGTACATCCTCTTTTAGCCAAAATAAATCAACTACGCATCTAATTTAAAAAAAGAATTTACAATTTAAATAGGATTGCTATAGATAGAAATTAAAACCCAAAATCTCAATGTATAAACACATCAAATCGCTCACTTCTTTACGCGGTATTGCAGCCTTGGTTGTTGTTGTACACCATTTTTCTTACTACGGTTTACCGAAAACAGGTTCAACTTTGTCAGCCTATACTAATTTTTTTCAAAATGGATATTTATGGGTTGATTTTTTCTTTATTCTAAGTGGTTTTATCATGACCCACGTTTATGCCGATACTTTTGGTTTAAAAGTTAGTTTAAAGAACTATCGTTCATATTTATTCTCACGTTTTGCGAGAATTTATCCTTTGCATATATTTATTATTTTTCTATTTTTTGGATTAGAGGTTGTAAAATTACTTTTCTTAAACACTTCTGCTTTTACTGGTAAATTTAACTTAACGGCTCTTTTTTCCAATATTTTTCTTCTCCAAGCATTTGACCTAAAGTGCCTACCTTTATTATGGTGTAATACCTATTGGAATGAGCCAGCTTGGTCAATAAGTGTAGAGTTTTTAATTTACTGTATATTTCCATTTTTATTATTACTTTTATTAAAAAATAAATTCAAAAATGATTTGATAATTTATAGTTCTACTCTTTTTTGTATATTACTACTAATCACCTTTACCCGTGGAAATTTAGATACGATTATTGGTATACCTTCGATAGCTAGATGTGGGCTAGAATGCATCCTTGGTATTATAACTTACAAAATTTATCATATAGGTAATTATCAAAAGTATTTTAATCTTAATTTTCTGGCAGTTATAGCTATAACTTGGATAATTTTGATTATGCATTACTACTGGCATCATTTCCGTAACATTCATGATTGGCTAGTTTTACCAGCTTTTTCTCTACTAATTTTATCTGTATCTATCAACAACAAAATTTTAATATCAAAGTTCCTCAATTCACAGTTAATGCTATACATCGGAACTATCTCTTACTCAATTTATATGGTTCATTGGTTTGTTCAAGAATTGTTAAAATCATTCTGGCTTTATAAATTTCATGATGTTTTTGGTAAAGAGTTCACAGAATATCAATCGTTGACATCTTTAGGGGTATTTCTTATGATTGTCTTATTGACTGCATCATTGACATATAAATATGTAGAAGTCCCGGCACGTAATTATTTAAAGTCTACAATTTTGGCTAAACAAGGTATTTAAAGTCAGTAATCTAAAAAAGATTGAGATTTATCCACATTCAATAAACTGAGAAAATAATAGAGTTTTATGACCTTATCACCTGTAGATTACCAATCGACATTAACTGCGGTTGATTTTGATCCATTTGCAGATGGAGAATTACTTCTAACCGCCCCCGCTACAGAATCACAAAAAGAAATTTGGGCTTCTGTGCAAATGGGCGATGCTGCTAATTGTGCTTATAATGAGTCTCAATCTCTGCGACTAAAAGGCGAACTTGATGTTAAACTTTTCCAATCTGCGGTAGAAAAGTTAGTACAACGTCATGAAGCACTACGGACAACTTTTAGTACCGATGGCAATACACTCTGCATTGTTGCTTCTCGGCAAATTGAAATTCCTATTATTGAATTGTCTAACCTAGAACCACAGGAAAAACAGGAAAAATTAGCTAGTATCTTGCGACAAGAGGTAGAGCAACCTTTTGATTTAGAACATGGTCCTCTATTTCGGGCAAAAATTGTCAAATTGCAGCCGCAGGAGCATCTAGCTATTTTGACAGCCCATCATATTATTTGTGATGGTTGGTCTTGGGCTGTGCTGATACCAGATTTGGGTAAATTTTATTCTGGCTTGCAACAGGGTATTGTTCCTGAATTAGAAGAACCAGACTACTTAAGTGAATATGCGATTTTGCAGGAAGAAGAGGCGGATAGTCCAGAAGCGATCGCCACAGAACAATACTGGTTACAACAATTCGCTGATGTACCTGTACTCGATTTCCCTAGCGATCGCCCCCGTCCGCCACTCAGAACCTTTAACGCTGCTCGCGAAGATTGGCATTTAAATTCCGAATTAGTTGCCAATCTCAAACAACTAGGAACAAAACTCGGTTGTAGCTTTATGACTACAATCCTGGGAGGATTTGAGGTCTGGCTGCACCGTCTAACAAGACAAAACGATTTAGTTGTAGGTATTCCAGCCGCCGGACAAGCTGCTTTAGGGCAATATAATCTCGTAGGTCACTGTGTTAATTTACTACCATTGCGTAGCCAAATTAATGGCGAAAAATCGTTCAGTGACTACTTGCAAACGCGGCGATCGGCTGTCTTAGATGCTTATGACCATCAACAATTTACCTTTGGTAGTCTGGTCAAAAAATTAGTATTGCCACGGGATTCTAGCCGCATTCCCTTAGTACCAATTATATTTAATGTCGATCAAGCCTTAGACAGCGATCGGCTTCCGTTTATTGATTTAGAGGTAGAATTTTTCTCCAATCCCCGCGCATTCGAGAATTTTGAACTGTTTATCAATGCTACAGAATCGCATGGTGAACTTATTCTGGAATGCCAGTACAACACTAACTTATTTGACGCTGATACTATCCGCCGCCGGATGGCAGAGTTTGAAACTTTGTTATTTGGTATAGTTGCTAACCCTAATCAAATTATTGCTAAATTGCCAATTTTGCCAGCAGTTGAGCAACAGTTATTAGCAAGATGGAACAATACTCAAACAGCTTATCCCCAAGATATCTGCATTCACCAACTGTTTGAAACTCAAGTGGAGAAGACTCCAGATGCGATCGCTGTAGTTTTTGAAAATGAACAAATTAGCTACCGCGAACTGAATCAGCAAGCCAATCAGCTAGCCCATTACCTCCAAAGCTTAGGAGTCGGACCAGAAGTTCTGGTTGGTCTGTGTGTCGAGCGCAGCTTGGAAATGGTTATAGGAGTTTTAGGCATTCTCAAAGCCGGGGGAGCTTATGTACCGTTAGATTATGCTTATCCTCAAGAACGTTTAGCTTTCATGCTGCAAGATGCTCAGGTGTCAGTGCTACTAACGCAGGAGAAGCTAAAATCGGGACTACCCAACCATCAGGCAAAGATTGTTTGCCTTGATAGCAATTGGCAATCCATAAATAATTCCGGGTTAGATAACCCGACAGATAACGTCACTGCCTATAACTTAGCCTACGTCATCTATACATCTGGCTCAACAGGTCAACCGAAAGGCGTTCAAATTCAACATCAGAGTGCTGTTAATCTTCTTCAGGCGATCGCAAAAGAACCCGGTTTAACTGCTGAAGATACTCTCCTTTCTGTTACTAGCCTATCTTTTGATATTGCCGTTTCAGAAATTTTTCTACCTCTGTCTGTAGGTGCGAAGTTAGTATTGGTGAGTCGTGAAGTTGCGGCTGATGGTACTCAACTGTTAAAAACCCTAACCACCTCCGGCGCAACCTTTATGCAACCGACGCCAGTTACTTGGCGGCTATTACTGGCAGCCGGATGGCAAGGTAGTCCTCAATTGAAGATGATTTCCACAGGTGAAGCCTTACCTAGAGACCTCGCAAATCAATTATTACCAAAAGGAGCTTGTCTGTGGAACCTCTACGGGCCCACAGAAACAACGATTTGGTCAACAGGCTATAAGGTGACAACGGCAAATAAAGCAATAAACATTGGTTGCCCTCTAGCTAATACGCAAATCTACATTTTAGACTCCCATTTACAACCCGTTCCCATTGGTATATCAGGTGAGTTGTATATTGGTGGCGAAGGACTAGCAAGGGGATATCTGAATCGTCCCGAACTGACTGCTGAAAGATTTATTTCTAATCCCTTCAGCCCAAACCCGGAATCGCGTTTATACAAAACTGGAGATTTGGCTCGCTATTTACTAGATGGGCATATTGAATACTTGGGTCGTATCGACTATCAGGTAAAATTACGTGGTTTCCGCATAGAATTGGGTGAAATTGAAACCGCACTCTTGCAACATCCAGAAGTAAAAGAAGCCGTTGTCATTGTTCGAGAAGACACTCCTAATGAGACTAGTCTAGTCGGTTATATTGTTGCCGAAACTGGTCAAGATAGCTTGCAAGTGATTTCACAGTTGCGTCGATTCTTGAAACAACAGCTTCCTGACTTTATGGTGCCAACGATCTTTATGGCACTAGAAGCTATGCCGTTAACCCCCAATGGCAAAGTCGATCGCAAGGCATTGCCAAAACCAGATGCTTCCCGCCCAGAACTGGAGGCAAATTATGTAGCGCCTCGCACTTCCATTGAGCAGCAGATTGCAGATATCTGGACGCAGGTTTTAAATGTCAAGCGAGTCGGGATTTACGACAACTTTTTTGAATTGGGTGGATATTCTCTACTAGGAATTCAAGTGATTTCTCGAATGCGCCAAGCTTTGCAAGCAGAAATTCTGATGTCGAATTTATTTGAATTACCAACAGTAGCAGATTTGGCTGAACGAGTGGAAACTCTGCGTTGGGCAACCCAAGGTGTTCAAGCTGCTGAGAGTGAAACGGCTGATGATTACGAGGAAGGTGAGCTATGAAAACATTAGATGAACTACTATCTGAGCTACGTCAGCGCGATGTTAAACTTTGGCTAGAAGGCGATCGCTTACGTTATCGGGCGGCAAAAGATAGTCTCACACCAGAATTGCTGACGGAGTTAAAAACTCAAAAAGCCGAAATCATCAACTTTCTCCGACAAATTACTACAGCCGCCAGTTCACAGATTCCCCCAATTGTCGCTTGTGAACGGAATGGCAACTTGCCGCTTTCCTTTGGTCAGCAACGGATATGGTTCCTGCATCAGTTTGAGCCTGATAGTTCCTCAAATAATATGCCGGTTGTGGTGCGTTTTACGGGGAATCTCAATGTTGCTGTCTTAGAGGAAAGTTTAAGAGAAGTCGTCCGTCGCCATGAAGTTCTGCGGACAACTTTTCCAGCAGTGAATGGAAAACCCACTCAAGTCATTGCCACCGATGTTTCCTTGACATTGCCAATAATTGACTTGCGGCAAGTACCTGATGAACAACGAGAGGCAGAAGCTCACCTACTGGCAACAAAAGAAGCTCATCAACCCTTTGATTTAGCTAATGGGCCGATTTTGCGGGTGTTATTGCTGCGATTGAGCGATCGCGAACATCTGCTAATCTGGAATATGCACTGCATAGTTTGTGATGGTGCTTCGTCCGATCTGTTCTATCAAGACCTCACTACCATCTATAAAGCATTATCAGCAGGTCAAGTTTCTCCTTTAACTCCCTTACCAGTACAGTATGCTGATTTTACCAATTGGCAATATCAATGGCTCCAAGGAGAAGTTTTAGAGTCACAGGTAAACTACTGGAAGCAAAAGCTAGAAGGCAATTTACCGATCATTGAGTTACCTTACGATCGCCCCCGTCCTCAAGGAGTGCAAACCTATCGAGGCGATCGCGGGGCCCTGCTGCTATCAAAGACGCTGAACCATGCCCTAACAGACTTGAGTCAAAAATGGGGTGTCACCCTGTTCATGACTCTACTGGCAGCATTTGAGCTATTGCTCTACCGTTATTCTGGACAAGAAGACTTACTAATTAGCTTTGCAAGTGCAGGTCGAGGACAAGTTGAAACCGAGGGGCTGATTGGATTTTTTTCTAATACTCTTGTACTGCGGAGTAATTTTGCAGGAAACCCAACTTTCCGAGAATTATTAGACCGCGTGCGTAAGGATTGCTTAGAAGCTTACACCCATCAAGACCTACCCTTTGAGAAGCTAATTGAAGAACTTAGACCAGAACAGCGAAGTCGCAATAGCTCGCCCCTGTTGCAGGTAAAATTCTCCCTCAATCCTCCTTGGTCGAATGGTCGTGGTATGGCATCAGTGCAACTACCTGATTTGACTATCACTTCTTTATTTGGCTACATCTATCATGGCAAGACCAAATACGATCTGACATTGGTCTTGCGGGAACAGGATAATGGTCTAGGTATGGTATTTGATTACAATGCCGAGATGTTTGATGCCAGTACCATAGAGCGGATGTTGGGACACTTCAAAACTTTACTTGAAGGTATTGTTGCTAATCCCGATCGCCCGATCGCTGAATTACCCCTGTTGACAGCACCGGAACAACATCAATTGTTAGTTGAGTGGAATAGCAAACAAGCTGATTATCCCCAGGATACTTGTATCCATCAGTGGTTTGAAACTCAAACTAAAGCAACTCCAAATAAGATTGCAGTCAGGTTTGAAAATCAGCAACTAACTTATCAAGAACTTAACCAACGGGCAAATCAACTAGCCTACTATTTGCAAACTTTAGGGGTAGAATCGGGGGTACTCATCGGTCTTTATCTAGAGCCTTCCCTAGAGATGATTGTCGGGCTGTTGGGTATTTTAAAAGTCGGTGGAACTTACGTACCGATCGCTCCGACATCTGGGCAAGATAGTCTGGCTGTGATTTTAGAAGATGCCCAAATATCTTTGGTGTTAACCCAAAGCTCATTAGTTGACAAACTCTCTGAGCATCAAGCACAAGCTATCTGTTTGGATAGTGAGTGGGAAGTTATTGCCGTACACGTGACTGAAAATCCAGAAAGTTATGGCACATATCGGACTCTCGCCTGTGTAATGTATGTGTCCGGCTCCAATGGAAAACCAAACGGTATAGCTATTACCCACCATAATCTTGTCAGCCACAGCTTGGCAATAAGTGAAACTTGGGAGTTGACCCAGAGCGATCGCCTATTACTTATACCTAGTATCAGCTGCGATACTTTTATTGAATCACTTTTCCCCTGTTGGATTACTGGTGCTACCGCAATTCTCCAGCCTCAAAAGCTACAAAACTCGACAGCACAATTTTTCCTATTCATTGCTCAACAACAGATTACTGTTGTCAATTTACCTACTTCTTTTTGGTATGAGTTAGTTAAAGAGCCATCTCTATCTCCCCAAACCTTGCCAGCTAGCTTGCGCTTAGTGATGGTTGGTGGTGAAAAAGTTTCACGCCATGCTTATCTAACTTGGGTAGAAAAAGTTGGCAAGCAAGTACGCTGGCTGAATGCTTATGGCTCGCTAGAAACAACCTTAACCGCCACAGTTTACGATCCTAAGACTGCCACTGAAGCCAGTAACACTCGGTCAGAAATTCCCATAGGAAAAGCGATCGCCAATACCCAAGTCTACATTCTTGATGGGCGATCGCAACTCCTCCCTATTGGTGTAACTGGTGAAATTTACATCAGCGGTATCGGTGTTACCCAAGGCCACTTTAATCGTCCCGAATTAACATCTGCGAAATTTATCCCCAATCCCTTTAGCAGCGAATCTGGGGCATACCTTTACAGAACTGGTGATTTAGGACGCTACTTAAATGACGGCAACATTGAGCTTTTAGACCGCTTAGACAATCAGGTAAAAATTCGCGGCTTTCGCATTGAGTTGGCTGAAATTGAAACAATTTTAGAGCAATATCCAGGCGTACAAAAAACTGTGGTGATTGCCAAAGAAGATGTTCCTGGGGATAAAAGTTTAGTTGCTTATATTGTTCCCAAACAAGGAGAAACTTTTGGGAGTGAGCAACTGCTGAGTTTTCTCCAGCAAAAGCTGCCTAAATATTTGTTGCCTTCTGCCTTTTTCATAGTCGATTCTCTGCCATTGAATGCTAATGGTCAAGTCGATCGCAAAGCTTTATCTGCACTGAATCCAACTAATTCTAAAACAGAAAAAATATTTGCCACAGCAGAAGATCCATTACAACTTCAGTTAACTAAAATTTGGGAAGACCTTTTAGGTATGCATCCCATTGGCATAAAAGACAACTTTTTTGATTTAGGTGGAAACTCACTACTTGCAGTACACTTGTTTTCTCAGATTGAAAAAACATTTGAACTAAACCTGCCCTTAGCTATTCTCTTGCAATATTCAACTATTGAGCAATTAACTAATTTTATTCGCCAGCAAGGGTTTTTCCCAGAAAGCCATAATAAAGTTAAAAGTAGTACTACTCCCAACTCAGGAAAATCGATACCTTGGTCATCACTAGTACCAATGCAGCCCAACGGTTCTAAGCCACCTCTATTTTGTATCCATGCAATTGGTTTAAGTGTCCTCTACTATCGAGATTTATCACTTCATTTAGGTGAAAATCAGCCATTTTATGCACTACAAGCACGAGGATTAAGTGGAAAAGAAGCTCCCTTTACCAAGCTTGCAGAAATGGCGGCTCATTACATCAAAGAGATACAAACTATTCAACCTGAAGGCCCTTATTTTTTGGGTGGCTCTTCTTTTGGCGGATTAGTAGCTTGGGAAATGGCTCAACAACTAGTCAAACAAGGTCAAAAAGTAGCTCTGTTAGCTTTATTTGATACTACTGGCCCAAATTACATTAAACAAGCGCCATTAGAAAAGCGAGTTTCTCAGCATTGGGACAACCTGACAAAACTTGGAACTAATTACGTGCTTGAGCAAATCAGGAACAAAAGTTCTTGGCTGAAGTATAAATTTCAAGAAAAGTTCCGAAAATTGATCTTTAAGTTTTCCTTAAGAATCTGGCGGACTGTACCTTATAACTACCGTAAATTAACAATCGAAGAGGCCAATAAACAGGCAGCCAGAGAATACGTTCTAAAAGCTTATCCAGGTCGAGTTACTGTATTCCGAGCAGAAGAGCGCAATGCATTAGAAAAACGGGAGGTTGACCCCAAAATGGGTTGGAGTGAAATGGTATTAGGAGATTTGGATATTCAAAATGTCCCAGGAAACCACGACTCTATTTTTAGAGAACCCCATGCTCGAACTCTAGCTGAAAAAATGAGGGCTTGTATAGATCGAGCTATTGTAGACATCTAAATTTACAGAAATAGTTATAGCTTTCAACCTCATCTCGCTTGCGGGATGGGGTTGTTTTATTTGTGGGTAATAACTTTAACTATACATGTATAAATTTGATGCCATTAAAGCCCTTGTATCAGTTAGAAGCTGGAAAATACGTAGTATATATACTGAGGCTTGAATAAAAATCAGACAATAAGCTATATAGTACATTCTTCACTTTGCTAGAAAAGAAGATTACTTTTACAAACTATTTTGCAATCTCAAGGAAAATATGACACAGAAAATCCTGAATTTTGTAGAAGTTCAAAAAGATAATACAAATGGTGTCGATGGACTTGCTGGTGCTAAATCCCTCACAGTCAGCCCCGATGGCAAATTCCTCTATGCATCTGGATATGATGACTCGGCTGTAGCGGTATTTAAGCGAGATACAACCACAGGCGCGCTGAGTTTTGTAGAATTTCAAAAAGATGATACAAATGGTGTCGATGGGCTTGCTGGTGCTGAATCCCTCACTGTCAGCCCTGATGGAAAATTCCTCTATGCATCTGGATATAGTGACTCGGCTGTAGCGGTATTTAAGCGAGATACAACCACAGGCGCACTGAGTTTTGTAGAATTTCAAAAAGATGATACAAATGGTGTCGATGGGCTTGCTGGTGCTAAATCCCTCATCGTCAGCCCCGATGGCAAATTCCTCTATGCTGCTGGATATGATGACTCGGCTGTAGCTGTGTTTGAGCGGGATACAACCACAGGCGCACTGAGTTTTGTAGAAGTTCAACAAGATGATACAAATGGTGTTGATGGGCTTGCTGGTGCTGAATCTCTCACAGTCAGCCCCGATGGAAAATACCTCTATGCTGCTGGATATGATGACTCGGCTGTAGCTGTGTTTGAGCGGGATACAACCACAGGCGCACTGAGTTTTGTGGAAGTTCAAAAAGATGATACAAATGGTGTCGATGGACTTGCTGGTGCTAAATCCCTCATAGTCAGCCCCGATGGCAAATTCCTCTATGCTGCTGGATATGATGACTCGGCTGTAGCTGTGTTTGAGCGGGATACAACCACAGGCGCACTGAGTTTTGTGGAAGTTCAAAAAGATGGTATCAGTAGTGTCGATGGGCTTGGTGGTGTCTCTTCCATTACTGTCAGTTCCGATGGAAAATACCTCTATGCTGCTGGATATGATGACTCAGCTGTAGCTGTGTTTGAGCGGGATACAACCACAGGCAAACTAAGTTTTGTAGAAGTTCAAAAAGATGATACAGATGGTGTTGATGGACTTGGTGGTGCGGTTTCTGTAACTCTCAGCTCCGATGGCAAATACCTTTATACTGCTGGATCTGATGACTCTGCTGTGGCGGTGTTTAGTGCCTCTTTGAATCATGCGCCAGAGGTGACAAATGAAATTCTTGACCAAGAAACCACCGAAGATAGTGTCTTCAACTTCACCCTTCCAGTTGAAACCTTTAGCGATGCAGATGTTGAAGATACCCTGACTTACACTGCAACTCTAGAAAATGATGACCTACTGCCTACTTGGTTGAAGTTCGATCCTGCTACCCTTACCTTCAGTGGGACTCCCACAAAAAAGGATGTAGGTAATCTAAACATCAAAGTCACTGCTACAGATATTGCTGGAGAGCAAGCTAGTGATACATTTACGCTTGGGGTTGCCGATAAAAATACTCCTACTACTCTTTTCACATTAATTACAGGCGATATCTTTAGTGTCAAGACTAAGCTGAAGACTAAAGGCAATAAAGCAAAAATCTCCATCAAAATTAAAACCAGCACTGTTAAAGAGGTGAATGAGCTGTGTGTATTTAATGTTGATGATGATGAAGGTAAGATTGATGGCATAGCTCCTGGTGCAGAAGGCTATACACAAGCTGCTCTTCTACGCTCCAAGGTGATTTTCTTCTCCCTTGCTAATATGCCCAAGGGTTTCAAGCATGACGATGTGAATAACGTCTTAGAATTTGACTCTGATACCAAACTCCGATTCTATAGCGTATCCAACAGTACTACTCAGGCTGTACTGTCTGGAAAAGCATCTTTTTCAAGTGTGGTTTTTTCCTCAGCCACAAATACCAACACAGCAGAGGAAGGCTTTTCTCTTAACTTCCAAGATTTCGCTGTAACGGTTCAGGCAACAAATCAAGAAATATCTTTGGGTACAAATTTGCAAGGCAAAAAGGAAGGCGAACTGATTGATTTACGGGGTGTAGGAAAACCGGTAAAGGCTGACTTTAAAGTTTATAGAGAAGCTGCATTGAACAACTTTGTCGGTTTTTATCGGGTGGCTGATGAAAATGGTGGCATTGACACCAATAGCGATGGTAAAGCAGATATTCTCGTTGGACAAGCAGGTTATGCCGAAGCCGCTGTGCGTGGGCGTGTTACAGGCGTTGACTTGACGGTGAGCAATCAAGGTTCGGCAACATCTACCAGCACTTTCGGAACTGATTCGTTATTTGCACCCTTTATTATTATCAATGGTAAAGCGGATAAGTTTCTCGATAATAATGCCAATAACGATCCAAAGATTTACTTCACATTTTTGGGTGCTAACTCAGATAAGCTAGATCACATTCGACTGTTGGGAAATAACACCTTTGGTTTTGAGGATTTAGCCAATGGTGGTGATAAAGATTACAACGATATGATTGTGCAGATCAATTTGAATGTCAATCTTGCCTAGATCGAAGGCGAGTAATTACTTATAAAAATAATACAACCTCATCCCGGTTGCGGGGTGAGGTTGTTTTCTGCATGGCGATCGTATGGACTCATATATGTATAAATGCGATCGCCAATAAAACCTTTGTATCAGTCTTGAACCTGTGCATCAGCGTGTTACAGGTATTTTTTGACGGTGAATAACCAAGGGACAGTTAATTACACCGCGACTTTCAAAGCTGATTCTCTGTTTGGGCCATTTATTATTAGACTTATTGCATAAGTCGGGAAAAGGAGAAAAGGTACTGCAAAAGTCCCCTTCCCCTTTAACCAAAACCTTTTCCCCAAGAGTGCAAAAAGCACTTTTGCCAAGAGGTCTATTATTGATGGTATGGTAATATCGAGCCGAAGGTTTAGGCAGTATATTTACTGAAGTTTACCATTAGCTTTTTATATTTATATTCGGATTCCGATTTAATTTTTGAAAACATGCTGAGACTGAAAAGCCCATTCGATCGGGATTTTATCTAAAATCTTGTCCATAAATCAAATATGATTTTTATATCAGTTTAATAATTGGCTCCTTGGCTATGCCAAAAAAATCCTGCTTCTACGTGATTTCCAGGATATAGCACGCAACGGCTGCAACGAAAAAACTATTAATTAATAAGAGTAATTATGTCAGACACCATCCCGATCGCGATCGCTACCCAATCAACTCAAGACTTGTATGAGCAAATACCTGCTACTCACCTAGTTTTCATAGACCCCACAGGTTGAGAACTACCAAAGTCTAGTAGCAGGTGTATTGCCGAATACCTCTGTTGTAGTCTTAGATCCTGACCAGAATGGCATTGAACAAATTAGCCAAGTGCTGGCAACTCATCGGGAAATCAATACTCTACACATTGTTTCTCACGGCGCACCAGGGCAAGTCTACCTGGGAAACAGTCAACTCAGCTACGAAACCCTCAACCATTATGCTTGGCAACTCATGGACTGGGCAAATGTTTTGAGTACAGATGCACAACTACTATTGTATGGTTGCGAAGTTGGGCAAACAGAGCAAGGTAAAGCATTTGTACAACGTCTGAGTGAATTCACAGGTGCAGTAGTAGCGGCGTCTGATAACTTAACGGGGAGTACTGCATTAGGTGGTGACTGGGAACTGGAAGTTTCTACGGGCGCAATTGTTCCTACTCTGGCATTTCAGCCAGAAGTAATGGCAGTTTACGCTTCAGTACTAACTGCTCCAGTCTTGTCCAAAGCGATCGTAGACCAAAAAGCCACCCCAGGTATTCTCTTCAGCTTCACTGTACCAGATGACATTTTCACCGATCCAGATGTCGGAGATAGCCTCACCTACACTGCAACTCTGGACAACGATACGCCTTTGCCGACAGGGTTGAAGTTCAATGCTACTACCAAGACTTTCAGTGGTACTCCTGAGAATACGGACGTAGGTAGTCTAAACATCAAAGTTACCGCTAAGGATGTTGGTGGAGAAACAGCTAGTGATGTGTTTAAACTTACTGTTGATACTCCTCCAGTCTTGTCCAAGGCGATCGCAGACCAACAAGCCACTCAAGGTGTTCTCTTCAGCTTCACTGTACCAGATGACACTTTCACTGACCCAGATGTCGGAAATACCCTTACCTACACTGCAACTCTGCCCGACGATACGCCTTTACCGACAGGGTTGAAGTTCGATGCTGCTACCAGGACTTTCAGTGGCACTCCTGAAAATGAAGACGTAGGTAGTATAAACATCAAAGTTACCGCTCAAGATTTTGCAGGAGAGCAAGCCAGTGATGTGTTTAAAATCACGATTAATAATGTCAACGATCCTCCTGTCTTGGTAAAAGAAATTGCAGACCAAGAAGTCACCGAAGACACACTCTTTAACTTCACCGTCCCAGATGACACCTTTAGCGATGTGGATGTTGGAGACATCCTCACCTACACTGCAACCCTGGAAAATGATGAGCTACTACCCACTTGGTTGAACTTCAATCCTACTACCTTTACCTTCAGTGGTACTCCTGAGAATGAGGATGTAAGTAGTTTGAATATCAAAGTCACAGCTAAGGATATTGCTGGAGAGGAAACCAGTGATGTGTTTCAACTTACGGTTGCTGACAATACTCCTCTAGTCACAATTACAGGCGATATCTTTAGTGTCAAGACTAAGCTGAACAATGAAGGTGATAAAGCAAAACTCTCAGTCAAGATTAAAAACAACACCTCTAAAGAGGTGAATGAACTAAATGTATTTACTGTTGACGATGAAGAAGGTAGGATTAACGGCATAGCCCCTGGTGCAGAAGGCTATACACAAGCGGCTCTTTTGCGTTCAAAGGTGGTTTTCTCCACTCTTGCCAATTTGCCTAATGGTTTTAATCCCGCCGACCTGAAAAACATATTAGAATTCAACTCTGATACCAGACTCAGATTTTATCTGGTATCCAACAGTACTACTCAAGCTGTACTGTCTGGAAAAACCCCCTCCTCAAGTGTGCTTTTTTCTTCAGGTACAAATAACAACATAGAAAATCAAGGGTTTTCTCTTAATTTTCAGAATTTGGTTGTGGATATTCAGCCAACCAATCAAGAGGTATCTTTAGGTACTGGTGTGCAAGGTGAATATCAAGGCGAACTGATTGATTTACGGAGTGTGACACAATCGGTAACAGCTGAGTTTCAAGTCAACAGAGAGGCATCTTACAATAACTTTGTCGGCTTTTATCGGGTGGCTGATGAAAATGGTGGTATTGACACCAATGGCGATGGCACGGCAGATATTCTCGTTGGTCAGGCTGGCTACGCCGAAGCTGCTGTGCGTGGGCGTGTTGCAGGCATTGACTTGACGGTAAGCAACCAAGGCACTACAAATTCCACTGGCACTTTTGATCCGAATTCTTTGTTTGCACCATTTATTATTGTGGATGGCAGACCTGATGCGATTCTTAGTGGCAATGGCAATAAGAATGTTTACTTCACATTTTTGGGTGCTAATTCAGATAAGGTAGATCACATTCGACTATTGGGAAATAACACCTTTGGTTTTGAGGATTTACCAAATGGTGGTGATAAAGATTACAACGATGTAATTGTGCAGGTCAATTTGAGTGCCAATCTTGGCTAGTATCAAAGGCGAGTAAGCTGTTACGCCAAAAGAAAAGCACATCAACTGGTGAAGGTTGTCCTAAGTCAATTGTCCAAAGTCCAGTTGGTAAACACAAATGACTAATACTTCGGCTTACCTCGGCTCCGCTACCTCGACTTCGCTCGGCACAAGTCGGTACGAGTCGCTCAGTACAAGTGACTAATGACTAATGACGGTCTTAACGGAGTTTGTGCAATATGTAGGCGCATTAGCTTAATTACTTAGGAAAATTCAACAACCTCATCCCGGTTACAGTATGAGGTTGTTTTATGCATGGTGATTAAATGGACTTGCTATTAATTAAACTAGTAAATTTACTGAAGGCAGTTATTGTCTTTCCTTCATAAATTTAATAGTTGACTCCTTTAAGGGGACAAAAAATCTTTATTTTACCAGTTAATTTTTATTAAATTAAGCTAGCAAAAAAGTGATGGAGAATTCTTTCATAATTAAGTATAGGCGATGTTTAACGAGGAAAGCTCCTGTTTTTCGCTATTAATGATATTGTCAATCCCTGTATTCAAGAATTTGTCAAAAATAATTTAGAAATTTAAAGTTTTTTTTATTACATAATTCTTAATTAGGGTATTTACTTAGAAAAGCATCTGTGATATTTTCATGTTGACTATCATAAACTAAAATATGCAGCGCTAAATTTAACAACCACGTTTATGTGTTTTGGTTTGATGATAAGTATCCATCTTGCATAATTGCAATACTAAATATTGATTTTAATTTTGTATAAATTATGTAGCGTTAACCAAGTGATAACTTGTCTTCGATCTATTTAGAGTATGCTTCCTTTTGAAAAACACATAACAATCGTCACCGTGTGATATAAATACAGGTCTGCAATTAGACGAACTTATCCTCTGTGCTTTTACACATTTAAACACCTGAATCCCACAGAAGTATTGTTACTGCTGGCATAAAACCAAACACTGCTACTGTTAGTACAAGAGATACCCCCTAATATTTTCAACTTAACTCCTCACTTTAACTTGTTTTATATGACTTATATTAAGAACACTTTTCCCGAATTTCTCACCGCCCTAGAGGGGTTTGAGCAGTTGCCAGATGGAGCGATCGCTAATCTATCAGAACAACTGCAAGCCTGGCGCTATCGCATAGGCCAGAAAATCATCGGTAAAGAAAGTCTCCCGGAACGCATCACGATCATTTATGAGGGACAAGTGCGCTTGTTGGGATACGACCCTCAGACGCAATTGCCAATTACCCTAAAATTACTACAACCTGGGGAAATTATCGGTGAAATTGGTTTGTTGCGCGATGTCCCCTGTGAAACAGCGATCGCTTCCACCGAAGTAGTATGTTTAACCTTGAGTGCATCAGCATATTTTAGCTTTCTGGCTTCATACCCAGCTTTTGCCGAAGCTCGCAAGAACCGCAGTTATTTGGTAGAAGTTTTCGATATTCTCGCTTCCTATTGGCAAAAGCAAGCGATCGCTACTTTAAATCTCAGAGAACTGACAGAAAAAGCCTTACCACAGGCGAAAATACATTATCTCCCTTCCGGCAAAACTCCCTTCCACCAACTGGATAGCAAAAGCGTTTGGTTTGTGAGTGGCGGTGGTACAGTCACGAATTTTTCACCTGGCGATCGCCTAGAACCAGACGATGACAGAGACAAAATTCAGGTCATCGGTCAAAACCCCGCACGCTTGCTTGGTATACATCCGTCAGATTTGATCTTAGAAACTAGTCATGAGATAGAACTTGCGGTAACTGAAACCAAAGTAGATAGAGATAGCGCTGACGACTTAGATATTATTCCCTACGCATCAGACGAAATAGTTCCACAGCCAGTCCCCCAAAACTCGAAGAATCCGTCAAAACAAAAATATCCATTTTTTGGCGGTAAAGGAGAACTAAATTCAGCCTTCGCCTGCTTCCAAATGATCGCGAAGCATTTAGAAATGCCGTTTCGTCGCGAGGTGGTTCGCCGGATCTTAACTGAGCAAATCAAACGTCAGGGGACTATATCGTTTCAAGTTACTGCTTACCTAGCAGAGTTAATTGGACTGAAGGCGCAGTTGATAGAGTTACCAGTCGCTTCAGTAACGCGCATTCCGACACCTGCGCTTATTCACTACGGTGATAATTTTGCCGTTTTATATGAAGTAAATGCAAATATTGCGGTTGTAGGTGTTCCATCCAAAGGAATTGTGCGCTGCAAAGTAGCTCAATTGGTTGAACAATTAGATGTCGATCCAACTGACTTTCCGCCCAAAGTTAGGGTATTACTGCTGACTACGACCAACCAAACACCTCAAGAACGCTTTAGTTTACGGTGGTTTCTGCCCTATTTGTCAAAGCACCGTCGAGTTCTGATAGAGGTCTTTATCGCTTCCTTTTTCGTGCAGTTGGCAGCTTTGGCAAATCCTCTAGTCGTTCAATTAATTATCGACAAAGTTATCACTCAAAATAGTATTGGCACACTACATATTTTGGGGATTTTGTTATTAGTAGTCGGACTATTTGAAGCAGTGTTGACTACTTTACGAACCTACTTATTTGTCGATACCACGAACCGGATCGATATGGGTTTAGGGTCGCAAATCATTGACCACTTACTACGCCTACCACTGCGCTATTTTGAACGCCGCCCGGTGGGTGAACTTTCCACTCGCATAAACGAACTAGAAAATATCCGCCAATTCTTGACTGGTACTGCTTTAACAGTCGGATTAGACGCTTTGTTTTCGCTGGGTCTATATCGGTGTGATGCTGATTTACAGTTGGCAACTCACGTTAGTCGGCTTAAGCACAATTCCAATATTTGTGATTATCACCTTAGTTGCTTCTCCCACCATTAGCAGACAGTTACGTGCCAAAGCCGAACGCAACGCCGAAACTCAATCTTATTTAGTGGAGGTAATGTCAGGCATTCAAACAGTAAAAGCGCAAAATATCGAATTGCGATCGCGCTTTTCCTGGCAAGAGCGTTACGCCCGATTTGTCGCCGCTGGTTTTAAAACAGTTGTGACTTCTACCCTCGCTAACTCTACTAGCAACTTTCTCAACAAACTCAGCAGTTTACTAGTTTTGTGGGTAGGAGCTTATTTAGTACTGCAACAACAATTAACTTTAGGCGAATTAATTGCTTTTAGGATTATATCGGGTTATGTCACCAGCCCAATATTACGTTTAGCTCAACTTTGGCAAAGCTTCCAAGAAACTGCCTTGTCTTTAGAGCGTTTGAGCGATATTGTCGATACTCCACAAGAAGCAGAAACAGACCGCTACAATATACCTTTACCTTCAATCAAGGGAGCAGTGAAATATGAAAATGTTTCCTTCCGGTTTGGTACAAGTGGCCCTTTACAACTTTCTAATGTCAACCTGGAATTTGCGCCAGGTAAATTTATCGGCATTGTCGGGCAAAGTGGGTCTGGTAAAAGTACGATGATGAAATTACTGCTGAGACTTTACGAAACTGAGTCCGGCAGAATTTTGATTGATGGTTATGATATTGCCAAAGTAGAACTTTATTCGTTGCGACGACAAATTGGTGTAGTTCCCCAAGAGACATTATTGTTTGACGGCAGCGTTCAAGAAAATATTGCCCTAACCAATCCCGATGCCACAACCGAAGAAATTATCGAAGCGGCTCAGGTTGCGTGCGCCCACGAGTTTATTATGAACTTACCAAACGGTTACAACACGCGGGTGGGAGAACGGGGTTCTGCACTTTCCGGTGGACAACGACAAAGAATTGCGATCGCTCGTTCAGTTTTACAACGACCAAAATTATTAGTTTTAGACGAAGCAACTAGCGCATTAGACTATCCCACAGAACGGCAAATATGTCTCAATTTAGCCAAAGCATTCAAGGGCGATACAGTATTTTTTATTACCCACCGATTGAATACCGTCAGTAATGCAGATATGATTGTTGTGATGGATAACAGCAGGGTTATAGAACAAGGTAGCCATCAAGAATTAATGGCTACTAAGGGTCATTATTATTACCTGTATCAGCAACAAGATGTAAACTTGTAATTAGTCATTCTTGAGGGCAAAGGTTTTTGGCATCGGCAAACATTGCCCAACCCACAAAAAATTCAAAATCGTTCGACTGAACGCTCACGACAAGTCCAAAACCCAAAATCGTTATGACTCAACTTAATGGGAATCACCTCAACGGCAATCA
This sequence comes from Nostoc sp. DSM 114160, assembly GCF_053470305.1. NCBI lineage: Bacteria > Bacillati > Cyanobacteriota > Cyanophyceae > Nostocales > Nostocaceae > Nostoc > Nostoc sp. DSM 114160. Next base: position 2,493,375 of record NZ_JBPFGO010000001.1, read on the forward strand.
CAAAAACGGCAATCACAAAAATGGAGTGAAGCACGATTCACAGGTACTGACAAAACAACAAAAAGCTGCTCAAGAGTCTTTAACTAACTTAAACAATCTGGAATTTGAGCAGTCTATTGTCTTGCGCCAATCTCCAATTTGGTCGCGTACAATCATGATTACACTAGTGGGGCTAGCCTGCTTTGGTATTGGTTGGACTTATTTTGCCAAAATTGAACAAGTAGTGCCAGCAACCGGGCAATTAAAACCCCAAGGAACAGTCAAAGAAGTTCAAGCTCCTGTGAGTGGAGTAGTGAAAACAGTTAATGTAAAAGATGGACAAGAAGTGAAGCCAGGTGATTTACTGCTAACTTTTGATTCCATAGCCTCTGTTGCCGAATTAAATTCTTTGAATAAAATTCGCCTTGCATTAATGAAAGAAAACCAGATTTATCGCCGATTGATGAATGCAAGTACTGCCAATGGATCTGAACTGTTATATTTGCGTAGTAACTTGCCACAAGAAACTGCTTTTCTGTTGAAAAGTCGGGCAGCATTAGTAGCAGAAAATGAATTATTCCGCACTCAATTAAAAAATTCTGGTCAAGATTCTGGAGTCGGAATTGATGAACAACAACTTCTACGAGTTGCCAAACAAGAATTAGACTCTCGGTCTTCCGCAGCCCGATTAGAAGTCGAAAAAACCAAAAAACAACTGGTTCAAAATCAAATTAAGCTGGAAGATAGTAAATCAAGTTTAGCTATTCAAGAGGGGATTTTAAATAAGCTGAAGATATTAGCAGAAGAAGGTGGTATTTCTCAACTTCAGTATCTCAACCAGCAACAAGAAGTTCAAAACCGCACGGCAGAAGTAGCGCAACTAGGTGAAGAACTGAAACGTCTCCAATTTGATATAGAAAAAGGACAACAAGAGTTAAGCAATACGGTCGCTGTTTCTGATAAAAACATTTTGGATAAGATAGCTGATAACAAACAGCGAATTGCCGAAATCGATAGCCAATTCATGAAAGTTGTGCTGGAAAATGAGCAGCGTTTGGCAGATGTCAATAGTAAAATATCTCAATCACAGTTAAACGTTAAATATCAAGAACTCCGCGCACCTGTAGCTGGAACAGTTTTCGATTTGCAAGCAAAAAATCCTGGATTTGTCGCAACTCCAACTACAAAATTGTTGCAAATTGTCCCCAAAGAAAACTATATTGCTGAAGTTTTCATCACTAACAAAGATATTGGATTTGTGCGAAAAGGTATGAAAGTAGATGTCAGAATTGACTCCTTTCCTTACAGCGAGTTTGGCGATATTAAAGGAAAAGTGAATGAGATAGGTTCAGACGCATTACCGCCAGACCAAACCCATCAGTTTTACAGATTTCCGGCAAAAGTCTCATTAGATAGACAATCCCTAGTGATTAAGGGCAAAAAAGTTAACTTGCAATCAGGTATGTCCATCAGTGCCAATATAAAAGTGCGCGAAGAACGAACTGTGCTGAGTTTATTCACGGAGTTGTTTACCAAGCAAGTTGATGCTCTTAAACAGGTACGATGAAAAGAATTGAGTTAAAAAACCGCAGTGACTTCACAAGAAGAGTTGCTGCTTCACTAAGTACATTAGTACTGAGTACTTTTTTCTCTCTCAGCACTCAACACTCTTGATGATGGTTAATTTTCAACGCATCGAACCTGCTTCTGGACAAGAATCAGTTTGGGATTACCCTCGTCCTCCTCTTTTGGAGGACACAACCAAACATATCCAAATAGTCTTTAACGGAGTAGTAATTGTAGATACTCACAGCGCCAAACGTGTTTTAGAAACTAGTCATCCTCCTTCTTACTACATTCCCCCAGGGGATATCAAAATGGAATATCTACAGATGACTCCGCAATCTAGCTTTTGTGAGTGGAAAGGAAGTGCTGGTTACTACACAATCCAAGTTGGTGATAAACAAGTCCATAATGCTGCCTGGTTCTACCCAAAACCCACATCAGCCTTTGAATCTATCAAGGACTATGTAGCTTTTTATGCTCATTTAATGGATAAATGCTACGTTAATGGCGAAGAAGTGCAACCACAACCAGGTAACTTCTACGGCGGTTGGATAACCAGTGATATTGTTGGGCCATTTAAAGGCGCTCCTGGTACTTGGGGGTGGTGAGTCAAACCCTGCGGTGAATTCAAAATTCAAAACTTGTACTGAGCGTAGCAGAAGTATTCAAAATTCAAAATTGAAGACCCCACGGATAAATCTAAGAGGGTGTTTGAAAAGTTTTGAGGGGTCAAATTTTATGCTAATCGCCTCACCATGATGCGGATCATGGCAAGGTAAATAAACGTCTCGGATGTTTCGGGCAATAACTCATAGTCTCGAACTAATCGGCGACATCCCATGAGCCAACCAAAAGTTCGCTCTACAACCCAACGTTTTTTGAGCAAGATAAAACCTTTAGCCTCTTGGGAGCGCAACACTACCTGGACAATCCAACGGCAAAAATTCATGACCCACTGCATGAAAGGTTCTCCATCAAAACCACCATCTACCCAGATAGTGGTCAAACGAGAGATCTTGTAATGGGACTGTTTGACCCGTTTTAGAACTTGTTTTCCCCCTTCTCGTTCACCAACATTGGCTGCGGTGACTACAACCCTCAACACTAATCCCAAAGTATCGACCGTCATAAATCGCTTGCGTCCTTTGATTTTCTTACCCGCATCGTAGCCCACTCCTTGACTCACCATCGCTGCACTCTTCACGCTTTGGCTGTCGATTATCGCTTCTGATGGACTCGGATGGCGCTCAATTTCGATTCTTGTCCACTCTTGCAAGCGATCGTGGATCTGCAACCACGTTCCATCTTGTCGCCAGTTACGGAAATAGGTGTATACAGTCTGCCACACGGGAAAATCACCAGGTAACGCTCGCCATCTCACTCCTTCAACTAGAACATAGAAGATGGCGTTGAGTACTTCCCACATATTGACTTCACGCTTACGACCACCTGGTTTGGGTTCTGGAATCATCTCACTGAGAAATTCATATTGGGTGCGGGTCAGGTTGCTGGGGTATGCTTTACTCATGCTGCTCTCTCGGTGCTGTCTACTATCTATTCACAGCCTATACCGAGAGAGCTTTTTTACAACATTCCCAACTTTTCAAACATCCTCTAAGGGCTTGAATTAATGTTGTTGCTTTGCATTTTTTATTTTCCATAAATAAATTCAGGAGCTTGTATCCTTTTTTCTTTGGTCAATGTAGTAGCGCGATATGCTTAAAATGTTGGGTTTCAAAAACTTACGAAAACCAAAATTCAATAATTAACAGAATTACTCAACCCAATAAATTAAGCTTGCTGTGCTACTACTACTAAATAAACCAAGTTTTATGAAATATAAAAAATCCGGTTTCTGGGATTACTGAATTGAGGTTATGGCTATCTAGCAGGTTTTCTTTCAAACATCAAATACGTACCTCCTAGCCCTTCTACAATTGTGCGTGTATTGGCAATCATCATTTTCTGATAAGTGTCCGCTTCGCTTCCTGGTTCACCAAGTCCCTCAGCATATAGCTTTCTGTCAGAAACGTTCACTTCAGCTTCTTTGGCTACAGATTGAATCAAATTAGGATTAATTTCCGCCTCAGCAAAAATTGTTGAGACTTTAGCCCGTTTAATGTTTGTAGCCAAATTTTTGACTCGTTCGGTTGTCAGATTTTCATTAGTACTAATACTTTGCAATCCTCCTGTCAATGAAATACGGTATGCTTTGGCGTAATAACTCAGTGCATCAGAGGTTGTAACTAGCTTACGTTCTTTGGTAGGAATACTGGCAATTCTTGACTTAATCCAGCTATCTAGTTGAGTGAGTTCATTGGTAATTTTTTTAGTATTACTGCTATAAGCCTCTGCATCACTAGATTGTAATTTTCTCAAATTACTATTAATTACCTCCACCATTCTGATAGCATTTTTGGTATTGTGCCAAACATGAGGATCGGTTATATTCTTACCACCTACCTGAAATTTTTGTGGCTTAGGTACTGCCAGTTGAGCAACGGCTATTTTTGGTGTAGGGTTTTTAGTTGCTTTAATTAACTTAATCAGATTTGGTTCAAAATTGTAACCATTATAAAGAATAAGATTAGCTTGCTCAATGGCTTTACGATCTTCCGGTTTTGGTTTATAAAATTGGGGGTCGGCAGAAGGGGAAGTTAAGCAGGTGAGGTTAACTGTATTGCCAGCAACCTGCCTGGTTAAGTCACACAGTACGCTTGTAGTCGCTACAACTTGGGGAAGATTCTCATTTACTTGGGTGTTAGTCTGAGTGAATGTAGTGCTTACAGCTTGATTTCTACATCCAACAAATCCAATTGTTAAGGCAGCAAGAATAACTGGGAAGAAATTATTCAATGGCGATTTTTTTGACATCCTCAACTCCTACTGGATGTATAAAAAAAGATAATCATTGTTGGTAAAGTATTAGTAAAATACCAGGGGAGAGTCTTCAGCAAAGAAGAGATTAAGGGCTGAGGGAGAAGGCTTCGGCAAAGAAAAGGGTAAAGTTTAAGGGAAGAGGAATTAAGAGACTTTCTCCTCCATCACTTATCTGTTTCCCAAGTCCACACCCAGCAATTTTTGATTGGCGATCCACTAGTGAGGTGTTTACAGGCAAAATATTAGTTAACTGCACACGACAAACTGGAAAACTGGTAGAGGTCGAAGCACAATAATAGAGGCAATGCTGGGGAGTCTCCAAGAAGTGTAGTTCTCTCACCATCTGTTGAAGGGTCTATACCATTGTGCTTACATCCCACAAAGCTCGCACATTGATTAGGATTAGCAGGTTAAGGAGTGGGAGGTAGTAATGGGGCTTATGGAGCATACGGGTTGATTTCGCAAACCGAGTCGTGAATCTAAGGCAATTGTAGCTGTGGTTTTGCCAGGTGTGGACATATCATTGTTACAAAATTGGCAAATTGGCGATTTTTTAGCCATCAGCCTTTGTTACACTAATTTTTACCTAGTAAAGCCTTTTAATATTGCTTAGAGCATTATCTAACTACTTTTTATTGCCAGAATCCAGGATGTACTTTGTGCCATAAATTTTATCCTTTAGTTTCTTCATCATTAAATAAGAGCCAAATCAAGTATATAGAACAATTCCTCAAAGCTAATATTGGTCAAGATAAATAATGGTAATTTTAGTTGTCATAATTAACACCCTGATTTCACTGATACTAATTTATGTGGCTTGGCGGGTGTGGCAACTTAAGCAGCAGTTAGCATACATAGCAGATAGGTTAACCGCTTATGAAAGTTGTACGAATACAACCCTGAATAAAGCACCCGAAAATATTTATCTCAGCCAACAGAATATTTATAACTTACGGCAGAGAAATCAAGCGCTACAAATGCAAATTCAACAAGTGCGGCAAATTATCAATTTACTTTTGCTAGGGCGGCAAATCTGGCAGCGTTATTTTCTGAAGCTAGAGTTAATATCTCGGAAAAGAACAGTTGCAAAATGAGTTATGTCAGGTTCATATGAACATTAGACTTCTTGGCATTTGTCGGGTAAAGGGTAAGGGTTAAAGGGAAAAGGGATAAAATTAACATTCCCCTTTAACATGCACCCATTTCCCAACCTCTTGCAAAAGGCACAAATGCCAAGAGGTCTATATTAAGGCTGACAGGGAACACACAGAAAGATCCGTAGTAAGATCCCATAGGGTGCATTGGCTTCTAGCGTAGGCATAGCCCGCACTTCTCTGCGAGACGCTCCGCGTAGCTTGCTTCCACGAAGTGGTACGACAAAGCTCAGTGACCGCCGCAGGCATCACTTCCTCTTTCCATACCCTCAAAGCTTGTTATTAAGAGCGTTCCTTCAGTAGAAGGGTATGGAATACCCAAGACATAACACAAAAAGATGCCCACCAGAGGTATCAAAACGTTGAGAAATACGGGGAGTTTTGAATTACAAGTAATTAATGCTTTTAGTATTAATGAATAAAAGCAACATTTCTGGCTGATATTTTGTCACCATAGATTAACTGAATAAAATCGGTTGAGTCTTACAAGGGGAGAAAACCCACCTAAAATGGGTGTAAGGAGAGAAACAATAACATGTCTAATAACCGTTCTGGAGTATTTTTTGGCGGTTTGATGCTGGGAGCTACAATCGGTGCTTTGACCGGTTTACTCGTGGCTCCACGCACAGGGCGCGAAACGCGTAAAATTTTGAAAAAATCTGCTAATGCTATCCCAGAATTGGCAGAAGATTTATCAATGAGTGTGCAAATTCAGGCAGATCGTCTCTCTGCTAGCGCACTACGAAATTGGGATGAGACTTTAGATCGATTACGGGAAGCGATCGCAGCAGGTGTAGATGCCAGCCAGCGAGAAAGCCAAGTCTTGAAGCGACAAACATCTGTTAAAGACTCAGATTCGCTTCCACAGCAATTAGAACGCTCATAAATGACATAACCGTGATTGAACCCCTGTTTTGGTTGGGACTTTCCTTACTTTTAGTCGCCACAAGCTTGACTGCGGTTTTAGTGGCGGCGATACCGGCTTTGCAGGAGTTAGCACGCGCGGCTCGCAGTGCAGAAAAGCTATTTGATACTCTCTCGCGGGAGTTACCACCGACTTTAGAAGCTATCCGTGTGACTGGTTTGGAAATCACTGACTTAACTGATGATGTCAGTGAGGGCGTAAAAAGTGCTAGTCAGGTTGTGAAACAAGTCGATCAAAGCCTTGATAGTGCAAGAATTCAGGCTCAAAATCTGCAAGTAAGTACGCGCAGCATTTTTATTGGCGCGAAAGCTGCTTGGAGAAACTTCACGCGCCAAAAACCCGCAAGGCGGACGAGCGATCGCACCCCAAGCAATGAAAAACCACCACTAACGTTGCGAGAACGAGAAGTGTTGAGGCAAGAAAATCGTCGAATCAAAGCAGAAGTGTACCGCGTTAATGACGGTTATAACGATGCCACTAGCTGGGAAACCAATTTCGATGATGAAGATTGAATTAGGGCATTGGGGAGGCAGTGCGGGTCTTCTCCCAAGGGGAGACGCTTTAGCGCATAGCGTAGCGTTAACGAGTCCGCGAGCGTCTGGGGTCTCCCCAAGTGGAGCAACTGCCGTCATTGGGCATACCCAATACTCAAAAACCTTTTGCTTTGATCCCCTAGATTAGAGTAAAGTAAACAAGTGTAAAGAACATATCATTTTTCTAGTACTCTTTTAAAACAACTTGTTCGCTTTTACCGTTAATATTTGTATAAAAACGTCCATGCAATCTTGTTTTTGGCGACGAATTCTAGTATCTATTGCAATATTTTTCCTGGCTGGGTCAATTTGGGTGATGCATTCTCCCCCAGCACTGGCTTATGACAATCCTGAGTTACTTCCTGACACCTTTACCCCAGTTGTGGATTTAGCTAAATCTCTGCCTGTGCTGCAAGAAGAAAAGCTTGTCAAAGATTTAGAGCAGTTTGAAGCCGATACAGGCTGGAAATTGCGAGTCTTAACCCAATATGACCGCACCCCAGGTCGCGCAGTTATCAAATATTGGGGTTTGGATGACAAAAGCATTCTACTCGTTGCCGATTCTCGTGGCGGTAACATCCTCAGTTTTAGTGTCGGTGATGCTGTTTATAAACTTTTACCCCGGACTTTTTGGATAGAACTGCAAACTCGCTTCGGTAATTTGTATTTTGTCCGCGAACAAGGCGAAGACCAAGCGATTCTACAAGCTTTAGAATCGGTTAAAGGCTGTTTGCTCAAAGGGGGTTGTAATGTTGTCCCCGGACTACCACGAGAGCAGTGGATTCTCACCTTGATTACCTCAGTTATTGGTGGGGTGATTTGTGGATTTGCAGCTCAACCCCGCCAAAAAGGACAAGTTTTTGCTTGGCAATGGGCTTTAATTTTCTCACCTTTGTGGGGAATCTTGTTTATTGCCTTCGGCATTGGGCCAGTTGTGACACGTACAAGCGACTGGTTGCCTTTAGTTCGCAATATCTCTGGGTTTCTCATTGGCGTCTTGGTTGCCTACCTATCTCCTATTTTCAATCGGTCTTCTAGTAATGAGTTATGAGTGAGTAGTTAGGAGTGAATAGTTTAATTAACTTATAACTCCTAACTCCTAACTCTTAACTCTCTGAAGCTGATAAGCTGAAAGCTAATATTTGAGAAGCTCAACAAAAATGGAATGGCACGTAACTGATGCTCAAAGTTTAGCAATCATTGATAGTGAAATTGGCGATCATGTCTTTTCACCCGCAGAGTATGAGATTGTGCGTCGGGTAATCTACGCCACGGCTGACTTTGAGTATAAGTCTTTGATTCGCTTTTCTGAGCGTGCCTTGCAAGCTGGAGCAGCAGCGCTAGCCGCACGTACCACGATTGTGGTAGATGTCCCGATGGTACAAGTAGGTATTGCCTACGATATTCAAAATACCTTTGCGAATCCAGTGTATTGCAGCATGGAAGCTCTCACACGCCCTCAAAAAGAAAAGACTCGCGCAGCATGGGGAATAGAAACTTTAGCAAAGCGTTATCCAGAGGGAATTTTTGTGGTGGGTCAAGCGCAAACGGCCTTGACTGCACTGGTGGATTTAATTGAACTTGAGGAAATTAGACCTGCTTTAATAATCGCAACTCCAGTGGGATTTGTAAATGTTGATGAAGCTAAGGAGCGTTTACAAGACTCTCTAGTACCTCACATTATAATTGACGGCCGCAAAGGTAATGCAGTTGTAGCAGCTGCGATCGTTGATGGGTTGGTAGACTTAGCTTGGCAAGCCTATGGACAAGATGGAAATCGGGGGAGCTAGGAAAGTCGACTCTATGATTATATTTTGTATCCAAAAGAGTATTCATCAATCATTGAATATCCTCATATTTTTCTGAAGTCGTGCCGTTCAAGGAGCCTTTTCTTGTGGTAATTCAAGCTTTCAATTTAAGTGCATATCTTACAATTCCTGTGGTATTAAGTCTTTTGGCTGATGGAGAAGGAATAAAAGTATCTTTAGTTAAAAACGTTCGTCAGGTATCTACTAATAAGGAAATTATCCTATCCAACCGTCAGCTAATTAGCACTACGGTAACTCCAAAAACATACTATGTTAGTGGTGCTGGAAATGACACAAATAGCGGACTCTCTATTTCATCCGCCTTTAGAACAATTCAAAAGGCAGCAAATCTGACTAACCCTGGCGATACAGTATTGATTATGAACGGAGTGTACACAAATTTAGGCAAAGCTGGTAGTGCAGTAAGTATTAGACGTTCTGGAACTGCAAATGCATGGATTAAGTATAAAGCATATCCCGGTCATTTCCCAAAAATTCAGCACAATACATGGAACGGTATCTCGATTTCAAATGGAGCTTCATACATCGAGATAAATGGGCTGGAGGTGATAGGAAATAATCGCAATATAACCCTTGATTATGCAATGAGTCAGAAGACTAACAAACAAAACCCGCTTACAAATGGAAACTGCATCAGTGTGGATGGACGAACAAATGGTCATAGTCGCCATATACGGATTATCAACAACAAGGTACATAAGTGTGGAGGAGCAGGTATTTCAGCGATTGAATCGGATTATGTGATAATAGATAATAACGAAGTGTTCGATAATGCCTGGTATAGTGTTTATGGTAACAGTGGCATTTCAATTTTGAATAGTTGGAACTCTGACAATAAGCGGGGATACAAGATGTTTGTTACTAACAACAAAACCTACAACAATCGCATGTACATCCCTTGGATTGCAGTCGGAAAGATCACAGACGGTAATGGTATTATTATAGATAGTTCTAGAAACGATCAAAATAACTCCAAATTGGATGCATATAAAGGATACACTTTAGTTCAAAATAATCTTGCATTTAATAATGGTGGGTCAGGTATTCATGCATTTTTAAGCGAGCATGTTGATATTGTAAATAACACAGCTGTTTTAAATAATCAAAGTCCAGAACTTAATGGCGGGCAAATATTTGCTTATACATCATCTGATGTCAGAATTCTCAGGAACATTCTCTATGCTTATCCTGGAAAAAATATTAATAATAAGACTAAAAATAAAAACGTTATTTATGATTATAATATCTACATGAATAGTTCTAAGATAAATGTTAAAGGTTCTCACGATATTGTTGCAGGCTCACAATTTTTAAGCAAGTATCCCACTCTAAAAAAAATATCTGGCAATTGGAAATCGCGGTTAGATAAACAAAATCCGCCGACACGACCTTATGTAGAATCTAATTCGGCAGGTTTTGCCTGTGGGACAGTGACTTATCGCTTGCAAGAAAAACTCATCAAAGTGGGATGCTCTCGTTAGCAATCAGGCAGGAAATTCAGGATATGTGAAATAGAAGTCTATACTGCAATACGCTTGGGTGAAGGATTATTGATGTAGACATTGGTCTTTCAAGACGCGATAAATCGCGTCTCTACATCTGGGTTTTGTTGCTCATTCTGAACTGTATTGTCCTATAGCTAATTACCTTTTCAATCCTCTACTCTACGACGCCGCCGACGCGGCTTTTGTTGTTGGTCTTCACGCAAGCGACGACCGACTTCGTTAAAGAAATCTCGGCGCAGATAAGGATAATCGCTAACCCACAGGTCACGATTAGGAAAGTATATATCGCTAAATTCATCAATACTGCTCAAATCTGGGCGATTGGACATCACTACCATTTCTGCAATTTGACCGCGAGTAATAACTTTGTGGGCAGGACGCAATGGCGCTACAAACTCAATGCTAAATCCTGTATCATCACCTATCTCTAAATTTATCTGTTTTTCTCGGTTTTCTACAATCACCAATTCGCCTTTGTTGTTGACTGTTTCGGTTTTACCTATTAACTGGTCTGTAATCCACCAATCTAGGACTCGACCCACGGAAAAAGCCGCCGTATTTATAACGGCGGCATTGTAAATTCCGCATACTTGCTTGAAACACTGGATACCACAGCCAAAAAAAAGCGCTAATTACCCCTAGTACAAATACTATTGAAGCAAACTCAAGCTTGAAAATAACTGTTACAAGCAAAATAACAACTACCGCAACTACAGAAATTAACAGCCGTTGCAAAAAATTTGAGAACTTCCCCCAGTAATATTTGTACTGCAAACCAGTAGCAATTAGGGGGACAACTTGTTCAAATTTCTGGCGAGTCAGTGGTACTAACATGAGTGCTAAGTAATGAATGCCCAATAGTGAGTTTAAAGTATCTTTTCTAATCCATATACTAACGACTTTAACCCTAAGACTTTGCGAATTGCTAGTAGCACTCCTGGCATATAACAAGCGCGATCGCTCGTATCATGTCGTAAAGTATAAATCTGTCCTGCTGCGCCAAAAATCACTTCCTGGTGGGCAATCAATCCCGGCAAGCGCACGCTATGAATTCTAATCCCTTCATCTGCAATACTGCCCCTCGCTCCTGGTAATTTCTCCGTTTCTTCTACAAGAGCAGGGTTAAAAGTTTTACCCAATTCTCCTAGTAACTGGGCTGTTTGAATGGCAGTACCGCTAGGAGCATCAGCTTTTTGGTTGTGATGCAGTTCGATAATTTCCACATGGTCAAAATATTTAGAAGCTGCGATCGCGGCTTGTTGCAACAGTACCATGCCAATGGAAAAATTAGGAATAATTAGGCAACCAGTGCTAGCTTTGTCGGCAAAATCTGCCAAGTCTTGAATTTGTTCTGAACTTAACCCAGTAGTGCCGACTACAGGACGAATACCGTAAGCGATCGCACTGCGAATATTGTCATAAACTGAATCGGGATGGGTAAAGTCTACAATCACCCCTGGAGGAGATTGTCTGTCGCCAGCCACATACCCCAACATCGGTTCTAATTGATTGGTAATTGGCACTTCCAAAGGTTCGCTTAAACCCGCCAACTCCCCGGCATCTTTATCTTGATGTTCTAAACTGTAGTCAATTGCACCCACTAGGTTTAAGTCAGGCGCTTGTGCCACCGCCTTAACCACCTCACGGCCCATTTTGCCAGCAGCACCGTTGACAATAACCGGTATAGGAGCTTGATTCGTCATAGGTCGAGAAATACTTTTTGAGTCAACAAGGGAATTGTAAAGACTTTCGCGATCTAGTAGCTAGCTTCTCAAATCTCTGGCTTAATTCCACCTACCCTGAATTGTGCAGTTAATCGCTTAGTTTTTCTACTCTCCAAAAAATTGGTTCTCGTTTTTATTGCACTATCTTATTCAGTAACCCGTTTTATTTGCCGCTCGTACTACCCTGATAAGTAATCCTTATAAAATATATCAGTCTTTGTTTGTCAAGTCTAGTTGACCATTTGTAATATTATTGTTATATTTATTTACATAGCTTAGTAAAGCGCCAAAGCAAGCTGCATAGCTAAAATTGCACCTTGTCTATTTCCTATATAGTTTTGGTTGCATTGGGTGTTAACTAAGAAAAACAGACTTCGGTTTTGCAATATCCCATCGACATTTGGACTTCTCCCATCTACCTCGGCATTAAGTCGGGGTTTTTTATGTTCTCGATTAGCCCTTTATTTAACTTTTATTTAGTAGTTATTGTTGATTTAATTATTTAGGTTGCGGTACTACATTAAAAAAAGATTTAAAAATACTTCAGCAGTATAACTCAGGGCAATTTCTCCCAAAGTGAAATCCAAATATTGAGTTCCTCGTTTGGAATAAAATCTTTACTCTTAGATAAATATTTAATGATTGATAACCGGTTCTTAATCAACCTTAGTTTTCTGAAATCTTCAAGTTCGCTATCAAACTTTTTTTGAGTTTCTTCTGGATTCTTGGCTGCTAAAGCTTCTCTCCAATCTGCTGCTTTAACTAATGCTTCTTGATAGGAAATATGTAAATTATCAAAAAACCAATTAACAATCTGCTGTACATCGAGAACTGGATTCCCTGGAATAGCACCAAATTTTAGGATCGTGTAAGCTCGTAATCCCATTAAGGAATATAGATAGCTCTCAGAAAAACTAGGATTATTTTCAGCTAAAAATTCGTAAACTGAAGTTGCGATCTCTGCCCAAGCAAGGCTTTCTGAATGAGATTCCTTAGATTCTTCATTGGCTAGTTCTTGCGCTCTGAAAGTAGAGATTTCAGCCAAACCAAGCCAGTTAAATTTTTCTGGTACTTGCTGTGGCTCTGCCCAAACCATTCTCAACCAAGCTTGTACTTGCTCTGGCTCTTTTTGAAGTAGAACTATTAAGAAATTTGTTGCTTCACTTTCAGCCATAGTTAATGATGAAGTCAAGGAAACTTCCGGTCTCGCACTTCTGCGGCATAATCTTGGACGGCTTTGGTAATTGTCTCGCGTAGATTTGTGTAAACTTTGGCGAATGGTGGATGCTTCTGGGCCAGTCCAAGGACATCTGAAGTAACTAAAACTTGTCCATCGCAGTGAACTCCCGCACCAATACCAATTGTGGGAATAGTCAATTTTTGTGAAATCTGCATTGCTAAATCTGCGGGGATATGCTCTAAAACTAGAGAAAATACACCAGCTTGTTCGAGAGCGATCGCTTCTTGTAAAATCCTCTCACTGGCTTCTTGCGTCTTACCTTGTTGTCGCAAACCCAGTTGATGTATTGATTGCGGTGTCAAACCCACATGACCCATAACCGGAATTCCGGCTTCTACCAAACGAGTCACAGTTTCAGCGATCGCAGGATAGCCACCTTCTAACTTTACCGCTTGAGCGCCCGTTTCCTTTAGTACCCGCCCAGCTGAGTGCATCGCTTGTTGGAGACTTTCTTGATACGTCAAGAATGGTAAATCTACTACTACTAATGCCCGTTTCACCCCACGGCGCACAGCTTTAGCATGATATATAATTTCATCTAAAGTAATTGGCAGTGTTGTTTCATACCCTAAAACTACTGCCATAGAGTCACCCACGAGGATTAAGTCTACACCAGCTGCGTCGAGGAGTTGAGCGATCGCATAATCCCAGGCAGTCAACGCCACAATTGAACGTCCCTGTTGTTTCCATTGAATTAATTGCTGGGTAGTGATTGCCATTGCCAATTTTAGATTTTAGATTTTAGATTTTGGATTTTTTGTCCTTTGTCTTCTGTCCTTAGCAAATGACTAATGACAAAGGACAAAGGACAAACGACTAATCATTTAACGGCGCGACTGAATGCAATATGGGGTTTTGCACTGTCTGTTTTGGGCATTAACCACGCTAGACCCTTCACTAGTACCAATCCATAATTTATTGGCGATGTCAGGTGCAAGGGTAAGAACCCGACTAGAAGGAAGTCCAGCAACTTCTGGGTCTAATACGGCTCCTGTATTTGGATCTAATCGTAACAAACCATTATTAGTCCCGACCCAGACACTACCATCTTTAGCAAAACGTATCGCCGTTACATCACGCCCACGCAGACGAGTTACAGACCGCAACACTGCACCAGTTTTTGGGTTAATAACTAGCAAATTATTCGGCATTCCCGCCCAAATTAACCCTTCTGGACTAATAGCTAAAGCTTGTACAGTCGTCCCTGGCAAATCAGCTATTCGCTTCATAATCGCAGCACTAGCAGTATTTACCCGCACCAACCCATCCAGAGTACCAACCCACAATTGACCTTCAGCATCTAAAGTCAGGGCATTAGCACTGACACCGGGCAGATTTTTTAATGTTGTCATAATCAAGCCTTGGTCGGGACTAATTAGGGCTAAACCGCTATCGGTTCCAGTCCACAAATAACCTCGTTTGTCAAGTAACAGTGACAACACGCGTTTAGAAGGCAAAAATAAATTCTGTGCGGTGATTTCATTAGTTCGAGGGTCTACTCGAACTAGTCCGCCATAACTTCCCACCCACAAACGTCCTACTTTGTCTTGGGCTAAAGCACCAATGGCAACATTTGGTAAGCTAACACGAGAAATAATCTTGCCGGTTTTAGGATCGATTCGCGATAGTCCCCGCCAAGAACCTACCCAAAGATTGCCTGTAACATCTGCCAGTAAGTTACCAACACGATAATCAGTTTCTGGCGAATTTTCTTCAACTCCCCGCTCATCGGGCAAAGATTCTACTCGCGGTGGCGGTGCGGAAGCTGGGTAAGCGGGAGTTACATCAGATGAATTAATCTCAGGGGTTTTTTGCGCCCATCCCATATTTGGCAAAGCTATCAACCCCAGCAAGATAGAAGTAATTAATAAACTAGTACGCTTGTAAAACAATACCACGGTGACATTTCCTTTGGAGACAGTACCCATAGCATTTACCTAAACTGGCTTTGGGTTAATTTCAGTGTTCCCCTAGCTGGGATTTTTTAAACATTGGGGATTGGGGACACAACTCTTGGAGAGGCTATGCCAACGACAAGCGGTAGTTGAATCTCGACTCACTTCGACGCCGCGGTAGTTGAGCGCAGTCGAAACTCAGTGCAAGTAGCTCGATTACCGCGCACTCGAAACTCAGTGTATTGTTGGGAACAGGGGATTTCGCCATCGCCCTCATCTTTTCAGTTCTTTACAGTTATTAATGACATTTTGTAAAGTATTTGTAACAAAAAGTTTAAATCTTTATGTAATAACAAAATTAAATAGATAAGTTAAAAACTTTCAAAGAATAACTTATCGAATTCTTGATATATTGTGAAACAAGTTACAAATTACGTGGTGTGCAATTCTTTTATCTTTTGCTCACCACTCTGCTAAATCTCTGTCAAGTAAATTCTTTTCTGGTGTCTTTTCCGTCAAAGGGAAAGATATAAGGAGTGTAAAGGCGGGAATGTGTGCCAGCCAGCCCAATCCCCTGAATACCCGAATTTATGGGGGAATTATCTAAATCAAGCCGCAAAGTGCGGAAGTTTTGGTGAAATTGAGAAGAGAAGGTTTAGTTGGGTGCGAAGAAGAGGTAAAAAAGAATTTTGATTTTTAGCAAGAGGGAATAGTAGAAGCGCTAGGTCGTGTACCCCTAGAAGGGGAAAACACTGGTGAGGAGGGCTACCACCGCTATCCATTGTGTCCGCCGCAAAAAAACTGCTAACCTTTGCCAAAGGCAACTCCTAACAAAAAATTTTTCCGATCTTCCCCTCGCTCAGGGGGGCAAGAGCGGGGTGAGGGGAAGTTGCACAAAACGTGATTTGATAATTAACAAGAGTGATTTCAGGGAAGGATAAAATTATGTCTTACGCTCAAACGAAGACTCAGAGCAAATCTGGGTATCAAGCCGGGGTTAAAGATTACAGACTAACTTATTACACACCGGATTACACACCAAAAGATACCGATCTTCTAGCTGCGTTCCGTATGACACCTCAGCCTGGTGTTCCTCCCGAAGAAGCAGGTGCGGCTGTTGCGGCTGAATCCTCCACAGGTACTTGGACAACTGTGTGGACAGATTTGCTCACCGACCCTCGATCGCTACAAAGGTCGTTGCTATGACATCGAACCAGTTCGGGGCGAAGACAACCAGTACATTTGTTACGTTGCCTATCCTTTGGACTTATTTGAAGAAGGCTCTGTAACCAACGTATTGACCTCAATTGTCGGTAACGTATTTGGTTTCAAAGCTCTACGGGCACTGCGTCTAGAAGACATCCGTTTTCCAGTAGCTTACATCAAGACCTTCCAAGGGCCTCCTCACGGTATCCAAGTTGAGCGCGATAAGTTAAACAAATACGGTCGTCCTTTGTTGGGTTGTACCATTAAGCCCAAATTGGGTCTTTCCGCTAAGAACTACGGACGCGCTGTATACGAGTGCTTACGCGGTGGTTTGGACTTCACCAAAGACGACGAAAACATTAACTCCGCACCATTCCAAAGATGGCGCGATCGCTTCTTGTTCGTCGCTGAAGCTATCAACAAATCTCAAGCAGAAACCGGTGAAATCAAAGGTCACTACCTAAACGTCACCGCTCCTACCTGTGAAGAAATGCTGAAGCGGGCTGAGTACGCTAAAGAACTCAAAATGCCCATCATCATGCATGACTACCTCACCGCAGGTTTCACCGCCAACACTACATTGGCTCGTTGGTGCCGCGATAACGGTCTATTGCTGCACATTCACCGTGCGATGCACGCTGTAATTGACCGTCAAAAGAACCACGGTATTCACTTCCGTGTATTGGCTAAAGCTCTACGTTTGTCTGGTGGCGACCACATCCACACTGGTACAGTAGTTGGTAAGTTGGAAGGTGAGCGCGGCATCACAATGGGCTTCGTTGACCTGTTGCGTGAAAACTACATTGAGCAAGACAAGTCTCGTGGTATCTACTTTACCCAAGACTGGGCTTCTCTACCTGGTGTAATGGCAGTTGCTTCTGGTGGTATCCACGTATGGCACATGCCCGCGCTAGTAGAAATCTTTGGTGATGACTCCGTACTACAGTTCGGTGGTGGTACTCTGGGACACCCTTGGGGTAACGCTCCTGGTGCAACTGCTAACCGCGTTGCCTTAGAAGCCGTTGTTCAAGCTCGTAACGAAGGCCGCAACTTGGCTCGTGAAGGTAACGATATCATCCGTGAAGCTGCCAAGTGGTCTCCTGAACTGGCTGCTGCTTGCGAACTGTGGAAAGAAATCAAGTTCGAGTTTGAAGCAATGGATACCGTCTGATCTGGGTTAACAGTTAAGAGTTAAGAGTTAGAAGTAGAGACGCGATTCATCGCGTCTGTACAAGAGTTAGGATTTGCATTAATTCCTAACTCATAACTCATAACTCATAACTCTTCAGGGCTGGGGTCAAGCATGAATCTTAAGCAAATTGCGAAGGACACAGCCAAAACTCTCCAAAGCTATCTGACTTATCAGGCTCTAAGGACAGTATTGGCACAGCTAGGTGAAACTAATCCGCCATTAGAACTTTGGTTGCACAACTTTTCGTCTGGCAAAATTCAAAATGGTGAGTCATTCATTGAGCAACTGTTGCGAGAAAAACCAGATTTGGCTTTGCGAATCATGACTGTCAGAGAACACATTGCGGCAGAAATTGCAGAATTTTTACCGGAAATGGTTCGCACTGGCATTCAGCAAGCCAACATGGAGCAGCGTCGCCAGCATTTAGAACGCATCACACAAATAGACACATCTAACCCCAGTCTGCAATCAGAACAGCAAACACCTTCAGATCGAGATTTGGATAACTTATCCAATTAGTTCGGTCAATCTACTAGTAAAAATCGCAACCCATTATCAAAAGCTATGCAAACTCTACCAAAAGAGCGTCGTTACGAAACCCTTTCTTATCTTCCCCCTCTGTCTGATGCTCAAATCTCTAAACAAGTCCAGTACATCTTGAATCAAGGTTACATTCCTGCGATCGAGTTTAACGAAACTTCTGAGCCAACAGAATTATATTGGACAATGTGGAAGTTGCCTTTGTTCGGTGCTAAATCTACTCAAGAAGTATTGAGCGAAGTTCAAGGATGCCGTTCTCAATTTAACAACAGCTATATCCGTGTTGTGGGTTTTGATAACATCAAGCAGTGCCAAGTTCTCAGCTTTCTTGTTCACAAACCCAACAGATACTAAGTCTAGTAAGTTGGAATTAATCATGGGATAGTTGAAGTAACTTGTCTATCCCTGTATAGGAGAGGTAGAATTATCTGCCTCTCTTTTTTATCGAACAGAATTCAGGAGCCAGAATTTAGTTGGGAATTCTGTACGCTGACGGATAGTGTAAAGCCTTCTCTTCTCCTGTCGGAGACGCTTCTCTACCAGAAACGTCTTGATTCTGATACCAATTCAATTAATGATTACAACACATCCTTGGGTAAAGACGCGATGAATCGCGTCTCTACAAATGGTCTATTTGTCACATTCTTTTTTCAAATTGGTATGACAATTCTGACTCCTGAATTCTTCTTCAAAATTAGGCGTTAGGGAACATAAGCATTTATACTTACCATCTAATACATTATCCGAAGCGTCCCGGTTGGTGGGAGAATAAAGACGAGAAATGATGCAAGCCTTGTGTTATCTCCAGCCCAAAGGAATCTGTAGAAATGTGGAAACGAATTGTATTAATTTTGCTATTGGTGTTGAGCTTCAGTCTGAGTAATTCGGATGTAGCGGTTGCGGCTGGACTTAAAAGCTTTGTAGACAGTGGTGATGGCTATCAGTTTTTATATCCTAACGGCTGGCTGCCAGTTAAAGTTGCCAATGGCCCAGATGTGGTTTTCCACGATTTGATTGAGGTGTCTGAAAACGTTTCGGTTGTGATTAGCCCAGTTCCTGAAGGCAAAACTTTGTCAGAATTGGGAACCCCAACAGAAGTAGGATACAAATTAGGAAAAGCAGCTCTTGCGCCTCCCGATTCTGGTCGTTCGGCTGAATTAGTCAATGCTGCGCAGCGAGAAGTAGATGGTAAAACATATTACCTTTTAGAGTATGAGGTTAAACTCCCCAATCAACAACAACGACACAACATCGCCAGCGTTGCTGTGAGTCGTGGTAAACTTTTTACCTTCAACGCCTCAATTCCTGAAAAACGCTGGCAGAAAGTTAAACGAATGATTGATGAGGTCGTTAATTCTTTTTCTGTTTATTAATTAGGGAGTAGAAAATGGGGAATGGGGAATTGGGAATGGGGAATAAGAAAGAAACTTAATTACAATGCCCAATGCCCAATGCCTAATTAACAATTTTTCTAAAATCTCATGAAAATTCCACCTTTTGTACTTGCTTCAGCTTCTCCAGCCCGACGCCGCTTGCTGCAAACTGTTGGTATTGAACCAATAGTTCAACCTAGTGACTTTGATGAGTCGCAAATTGAACTAAGTGAACCAGCAGAATTGGTCAAAACTCTTGCCCAGTATAAAGCAGAAACTGTAGCCCCACAGTTTCAATCAGCTTTGATTATGGGTTGTGATTCAGTTTTGTCCATCAATGGTGAAATTTATGGCAAACCAGCAGACTTCTCGGAAGCGATCGCTCGTTGGCAGATAATGCAAGATAACTTTGGCGACTTGTACACAGGTCACGCCTTAATTGACCATCAGCAAAACCGTACTTTAGTCAAGTCAAGAGTTACAAGAGTTTACTTTGCTCAAATGAACGAGAAAGCAATTAAAGCTTATGTTGCCACAGGTGAACCGCTCAAGTGTGCTGGTGCTTTTGCCATTGAGGGTTTTGGAAGTTTCTTTGTAGAAAAAATTGAAGGCTGCCACAGCAATGTAATTGGACTCAGTTTACCTCTGCTGCGGCAGATGTTAAGTGAATTGGGATACGATGTCACTGATTTCTGGCAGGAATAGTCATCTGTCTAAAGTCAATAACCAATGACTAATGACTAATGACTAATAACTAAATTGCCTGATATTGAGTATTGCCTCTCCATGATCTGGAATCCAGGCTAGCCACTCATCTGCTGAAACCGGACACAATAAAAGTGCTTCGTCAAAACTAAAGGGGTTGGGAAGTTGCAAAAGGTTTACCCAAGTAGAAGCTTTGAACCTCTGTAAGCCTTCGAGATTATTGTGCTTTCTTGTATATACAGCAAAATCCGGTTTATAAGAATCTAGTTTCATAGCTTTCTATTAGCCTTCACAAATGGGCTAATCTAAAATTATTTCTGTAACCTAGACTACAAAATAAATAATCCTTGTGAAAAGTATCTGTCTTATAAATTTACGTTGGCTGAGTGTAAGTGTTTGCTTATATTGCAGACCACAACAGGTATGGCACGACAGGTTGTAGACTGGCCATTAGATCGCATTCCCAACTAGAATATGTCATTTACTTCTATGCCCTCGCTGCGCGAGCAACAACATCCCCTAATTCGTCAGCTAGCTGATTGTATTGAGGCAGCTTGGCATCAGCACCTAGATTTATCCCCTTACTATTTGCCTAATGAGTTGGGGTATGTGGAAGGTAGATTAGAAGGCGAAAAACTGACGATTGAAAACCGTTGCTATCAAACGCCCCAGTTTCGGAAAATGCACTTGGAACTGGCAAAAATCGGCAATATGCTGGATATTTTGCACTGCGTCATGTTTCCCCGTCCAGAATACAACCTGCCGATGTTTGGTTGTGATTTAGTTGGGGGTAGAGGTCAAATTAGTGCAGCGATCGCAGACCCTTTCTCCTATTCAAGTAGAACGCACCTTACCAGAATCTTATACTTCGGCACTGACACAGCTAACAGTGCTTAACTTTTCCCAACCCCGTGAATTACCAGAATGGGGAAATATTTTTTCGGATTTCTGCATCTTTGTCCGCCCCAGTTCTCCTGAAGAAGAAACAATGTTTCTCTCGCGGGTGCGAGAATTTTTAGACATTCATTGCATCCAAGCGATCGCCTCACATCCTGTTTCAGTTGAACAAGTCACCCAAAATCTCGCCGGACAACACAACTACTGCACCAAACAGCAGCAAAACGATAAAACCCGCCGCGTACTTGAAAAAGCCTTTGGCCCAGCTTGGGCAGAAAATTATATGACCACAGTTTTATTTGACCTCCCAACTTAATCATCTCCTCCATCACCCTCATCTCCCCCATCTGTAGGCTCTGCTACGTTTTCAGCTAACGGATAAATGTAGAATTCATTCAACGAGAGTTTTATGGAGTTCCAAAACAGCAACAGGGAGAATAGCAAGGTCTTTGAAGCGAATATCACAAAATGGTTTGTTGTCTTGGTAAGTGCAAACAACTAGAGACAGCTAACTCATTGACCAGAAAGTTAAGGAAACTCTGATGTTAGGAATGTTCAAGTTGATAGACATTTTTTAGTTAGTTAATCGTTGATTCACTTAAGGAAGACTAACTTTTGTAGCAAGATTGTGTCTAACAAAGGCAACAGTCTATTTTTGATGTTTCTTTTCAATTTTGTGACTAACTATAGCTGTAGTGAATGTAGCAGTAAAGTACCGCATCATACCAATTGAGAATTTTTTATAAAGATGCGATATATCGCATCTCTATATCTAGATTCATACTGCTTGTGAATTCTGCTAACTCCGATTGTACTCATGTCTCAATAATACTCAGAGTTATTGAATAACCAGCTACTATAGCATTTCTCAGTTTCAATACAGACCTAACCCCGCCCCTTAGTAAGCCTCAAAGCCGTTTGGAGAAAGGTCAAAGTGTATTGCATACATAATGAGCGGTTATAGAAAACACCATTTTGTTAAGCCATAGTGTTGAACGTTCATCACACAATCGATTTTTAAGCCATACCCAGCTTGAAACCACGTTGTTTGTCCTAACAGCTAGCTGTTGATTAAAAACCTTTTTATTTATTACTTCCATTAGCACAATTCAGGTAAATGGGCAACATATTATGTCAAGGGTGACTGAAAAGCCGAAACCAAGTGAACAGACACTAAATCATGAACAACCTAAGATTTGGTGGGGTATCGCTGTAGCCGTGCCAGTAGTAATCGCCGCTGGCATACTAGGTACGGCTAAAATCGAGCAGTTAAGAAAACTAACTACATCCGCACCCGTAATGCCATCTACCAATAGCATTAGTGCTGTAGGGCGTTTGGAACCGCGAGGCGAAGTTGTTAAATTGTCCGCCCCATCATCAGGATTAGCACCATCATCACGAATTCAGCAACTTCTGGTGAAAGAGGGCGAACAGGTAAAGCAAGGTCAAATTGTGGCAATTTTAGACAACCGCGATACCCAAGTAGCCGGACTACAAGAAGCAAAAGCGAAAGTCCAAGAAGCCCGTGCGAATTTAGCGCAAGTCAGGGCTGGCTCTCCAAGGGATATTCAAGCTCAAAGAGCAGTTATTGCTCGCCTACAAGCGCAGTTAATTGGCGAAAGGAATGCAGCGCAAGCAACGATCGCAAGGGTTGCAGCTCAGTTAAGCGGTGATAAACTTGTCCAACAAGCAACCGTGAATCGCCTAGAAGCTGAACTTAGTGGGCAAAGAGATGCTCTAAGAGCAACGGTTGTACGTATTCAAGCCGAACAGCGCAATGCTCAAGTCGATGCCGGACGCTATGATTATTTATACAAAGAAGGTGCTATTTCTCAGCAAGAACGAGACAGAAGACGCTTGAGTGCAATAACTGCTAATCAGCAGGTGGCTGAAAGCCAAGCTACCTTAAAGCAGACATTAGCAACTTTGCGACAGCAACTTGCTGAGGCTAGAGCCAACCAAATACAAAATTTAGCAACTTTGCAACAGCAGTTAATCGAAGCTAAAGTTAACCGCGATAAAACTGTCGCAACTTTGCAAAGACAAATCGATGAAGAAAAGGCCAAACTAAGCAGAATTTTAGATGTTAGTCCTACCGATGTGCAAGTAGCGCAAGCCCAAGTTAGTAATGCGATCGCAAATGTCAGAAAAGCCGAAGCAGAACTGAGATTGAGCTACGTTCAAGCACCAATCGCTGGAGAGATTTTAAAGATTTACACCAAATCGGGTGAAGCGATCGGCGCAAATGGCATTGCTGAACTTGGCCAAACCAAGCAAATGTTTGTAATTGCTGAAGTTGCTGAAGACAGCATTGCTAAAGTGCGTCTTGGTCAAAATGCTACTATCACCAGTGATAACGGCGCATTTAACGGTGAATTAAAGGGAACTGTCACTGAAATTGGCAGAAAAATTGGTAAAAAAGATGTATTGAATACAGATCCAGCCGCAGATGTAGATGCCAGAGTTGTAGAAGTTAAAATTGCTCTGTCTCCAGAAGATAGCCAGAAAGTTTCTGGTTTAACTTACGCCAAAGTTCTTGTGGATATTAATAACTAATTAAGTTATAGGTGAGCAGTAATTCAAATCCATAATTTGATATTTTGGATTAAAAATATGATTCAATAGTCTGTTTAATCAATTTTAAACATTCTATCAATCCGGTACGGGTGTCACCATAATGGGTTGAAAATCTAAAATCGCTACACTTGTTGAGACGCCTATAAAATGAATCAAAAAATACCTCTGTCGTGGCTACAACTGACAAGGGAAAAAACTCGCCTAGCTGTGGCATTAGCAGGAATTGCTTTTGCCGATATTTTAATGTTTATGCAACTCGGCTTTCGAGATGCTCTGTATTATAGTAACGTAAGATTTCATAACAGCTTACAAGGCGATATTGTTTTAATTAATAGTCAATCTAACGCTATATTGGCGATGAGAAGCTTTTCTCAGCGACGGTTATATAAAGCTTTAGAATTACCCGCAGTTCAATCTGTACATCCGATCTATTTGGACTTTACAATCTGGAAAAATCCTGTAACCGGGCGTCCTCGGAGTATCCTAGTTTTTGGAATGAACCCAGAAACTAACTTAGTTAACTTACCTGGAGTTCAGGAAAATTTAGATAAACTTAAACTACCTGATGTAGTTCTATTTGACCGTTCTTCTAGGGTAGAGTATGGGCCGATCGCTGCTAATTATGACCAAGGAAAGCCTGTAACGGCAGAAGTCCGAAGGCGGCGAGTTAAAGTAGAAGGACTCTTTACATTAGGTGCATCATTTGGTGCAGATGGTAATTTAATTACGAGCGATATCAACTTTCTGCGAATATTTAGCAATCGCCAAAAAGGATTAATTGATATTGGGCTAATTAGATTAAAGCCGGGAGCAGATGCTAATGTTGTGGCCCAACAATTACGAAAGTATTTACCTAATGAAGTAAAT
This sequence comes from Nostoc sp. DSM 114160, assembly GCF_053470305.1. Classification (NCBI taxonomy): domain Bacteria; kingdom Bacillati; phylum Cyanobacteriota; class Cyanophyceae; order Nostocales; family Nostocaceae; genus Nostoc; species Nostoc sp. DSM 114160. The sequence continues at coordinate 2,517,962 of NZ_JBPFGO010000001.1, forward strand.
GTTTTAACTAAACAAGAATTTATTGATTTTGAGCGGAGTTACTGGGCGAATAGTACAGCTATTGGCTTTATTTTCACATTAGGGACTGTTATGGGTTTCATTGTGGGGACTGTAATTGTTTATCAAATTCTTTATACAGAAGTTGCAGACCACTTAGCCGAGTACGCTACCCTTAAGGCGATAGGTTATACACAAAACTATTTATTGACAGTTATTCTTCAAGAAGCTTTATTATTAGCAGTTTTAGGATATTTTCCTGGAATAGTTTTTGCCTTATTTATGTATAACAGTGCCAGAAATGCCACACTTTTACCAGTTTTTATGAGTTTTGAGCGGGCTGTAATGGTATTGATTTTGACTATGCTGATGTGCATTATTTCTGGTGCGATCGCAGTTAGAAAATTACGCTCTGCCGATCCAGCAGATATTTTTTAACTAATCTAATTTTAATTAAAAAATATTAATAATAAATTGGACTTATGCTCATAACTAGCAAATTTAATTTCTGACAGTCACTAAAGTTAAAATTTGAAATACTAATTTACAACTAACAAAAGCATGATGGAAAAAGAACCTGTAATCGCCATTAAAAATCTCAATCACTTCTATGGCAAAGGCGCACTGAGAAAACAGATATTATTTAATATAAACCTAAACATTTATCCAGGTGAGATTGTGATTATGACCGGGCCATCAGGTTCAGGTAAAACAACATTACTGAGCTTAATTGGTGGTTTGCGGTCTGTACAAGAGGGAAGTTTAAAATTTTTAGGTGAAGAACTTATTGGCGTCAGTCAAAACAAATTAGTGCAGATGCGACGCAACATTGGTTATATTTTCCAAGCTCACAATTTGCTAGGGTTCTTGACAGCCAAGCAAAATGTGCAAATGGCGGTAGAATTGAACGATAATATTTCTCAAGCAGAAGCAATGGCTAAATCTAAAGCTATGCTGGGGTCTGTTGGTCTAGAAGAACGAGTTGATTACTACCCAGATAATCTTTCTGGTGGACAAAAGCAAAGAATTGCGATCGCCCGCGCCTTGGTGAATCGTCCCCCCTTGGTACTAGCAGACGAACCAACAGCAGCATTAGATAAACAATCAGGACGCGATGTCGTGGAAATAATGCAGAGTCTAGCCAAAAATCAAGGAACTACTATCTTATTGGTGACACACGACAACCGTATTTTAGACATAGCCGATCGCATCGTCGAAATGGAAGATGGTCTTTTAACCCGTAATTCCCCCAATACAGTTATTCAGTCATGATTTTTAGTCATTTGTCCTTTGTTCTTTGTCATTTTGCTCATTTAGCTAGTAACTCTTGACTAATGACCATTGACCAATACTTTTCTACGAGAGGCTGCGTCAACGATAAAGCTTAGTACAAGTGTCCGATAATGACCAATGACCAATGACCAATGACTAATGACCAATGACCAATGACAACCATAATTTATTGTCTAGCCGAGCCTGATTTTTTAATTCCAGGTGACTTTGGTGGAGTTGGAGTATTTGGTTGGCGACTGGTACGGAAAGTTACATTCACACCTTCATTCGATTGTTCCAGTACTAGTAGAGGCGTAGGTTTAGCCTTTTGATCCCAATGCATGGTAGCAATCCGACCTTGAATTATTGGTTGCCAACTATCTTCGTCTTCTATCGGGCTTAAATAAGTTTCTATACAATCAATAATTTGACTAATAGTAGCAGAAGTTGCTTGCGTCGGTAACTTCATTAACTTGATTTGAATCCGAAACAGCACTCGTTTAGCAGAATTCCCTGGACTACCAGTTTCATACTCGACATCAAAAATTTCATCTACTTGTCGTCCAGCACTATTAGCAATTCCAACCGATCCTTGTTGGGCTTGACTTGGACGCAGGGCTTGAGAAATTTTTTCTTTGATCTGAATCTTTATTTGATTAAGAATTGCAAAGTGAAACACCTCCTCTGACATCCGCATCCGCAGATAATCCAGGTTAAAATCCCGTGAGTTCACCAAATCGGGATTAGTTTCCATTTTGCGAATTGTTTCCAGCGCCAGCTTAAACTTTTTCTCTAATTCTCGCGCGCGGAATTGTTCAAACTTAAGTTTTTTCTCCAGCTTATCCTTCTGGAGTTTAATATACACAATCAAAGCAATCACCACTAAAGCCAGTCCTCCAGAAGTTACCAACAATAATGGTGGCATTTGAGGATTACTTGCTGGCACTTCCTGGGATGCCTTTTTAGTAGCCTTTTTCCCAGAGGATTGGGCAAGAAACATTGAAGTGGACATGGTGGGAAACTGAAAAACTTGACTCCTGATGTTTAGGATGCCCAAATCTTTAAGGTCATCTTGCTGTATGATTAATATTTTTTACAGCCTTTTACAAACCGTATATGTCCAGAGATTTGAGCCTCGCTCCCCTATCTGAGGTTTCATCTACAAACTTGAGCAAGATTCGTCTGATAGCCACAGATATGGATGGCACCTTGACTAGACGAGGAAAATTTACTCCCGCACTGCTACAAGCTTTAGAGGATTTAGCAGCAGCTGCCATTAAAGTTCTAATTGTCACTGGACGTTCGGCTGGATGGGTAAGTGGATTGAGTAGTTTGATGCCAGTGGTAGGTGGGATGGCAGAAAATGGCGGTTTGTTCTTTCCACCTGGAAATCAGAAACCAATAGTCTTAACACCCATTCCTGATTTAGTTCAACATCGCCAGCACTTGGCTACGACTTTTGAGAATTTACAAACTAAATTTCCCCAAATCCAAGAATCTGCTGATAATCGCTTTCGCGTCACCGACTGGACTTTTGATGTAGCTGGTTTGCGTGAAGACGAACTACAAACCCTAGATAATCTCTGTCAACAAATGGGTTGGGGATTTACCTATAGCAACGTGCAGTGTCACATTAAACCTCAAGGACAAGATAAAGCAGTGGGATTATTGCAAGTATTGCGCGAATATTTGCCCCAGTACTCACCAGAACAAATTGTGACTGTTGGCGATAGTCCCAATGATGAAAGTTTATTCGATCGGCGTTATTTTCCTGTTTCTGTAGGCGTGGCTAACGTGCTGGAATATGTGAATCAATTGAAATATCAGCCTGCTTACATTACCACTGCTGCCGAAGGGGAAGGATTTTGTGAGTTATCTAGTTATATTTTGAAAAGCTTGCACATCTCAACTTAGAGAGAAGTAGAGTTGTTCTACAATAATCTCGTAGCACTGAAATTACAACCATGACGGCTACTTTACCTGTTAGTGTCGAATCAGAAATCTTCTACCCCAGTGCTGATGGTCAACCAGTGGCAGAAACCTACGACCACCTTTATGCTTTACTAACTACCTTAGAAGTCCTGAAACAGTATTTGGCAAATCGTCAGGCAACAGTATTAGGAAATCAATTTCTTGGTGTTGCATAATTAAGGGATGAACTGTCCTAATTGTGCATCTACTCATATACGTAAGAACGGGCATCGTCGTGGTAAGCAGAACTACATCTGTGTGCGATGCGATCGCCAATTTGTAGAATCATATTCAAAGCGAGGTTATTCAGATGAAATTAAGAGACAATGTTTGACAATGTATGTTAATGGTACAGGTTTTCGAGCAATTGAGCGACAAACAGGAGTTAACCATAATACGGTAATTCAATGGGTGAAACAAGCCGCAGACCCCTTACCTGATGCACCGCCGAGTATTGAAATTCCTGAAGTAACCCAAGTGGATGAATTGGAAACTTTTGTTGGTAAAAAAAAACAAGAAATGGATTTGGACGGCAGTAAATAAAAGCTATTCGGGAATTCTCGCCTGGGTATTAGGAGACCGTAGTGCAAAAACCTTTGAAAAGTTATGGAAGATTATCAAGTGTTGGAGAAGCTATTTTTATGTAACAGATGGATACCCGGTTTATCCATGTTTTATTGATCATGGAGATCATATTGTTAAGAAAACATATATGACGAGAGTTGAAGGAGAAAATACAAGATTAAGACATTATTTGGCTCGCCTCCATCGTAAGACTTTGTGTTATTCCAAATCAGAGGAAATGCTTAGGCTTTCAATTAAATTATTACTTCATTACCTCCATGACGGTTTTGTCACCCTTTAAGCCTAATTCATCCCGCAAATATGCAACACCAATTTCTTTACTATGCACAGGGTTTTCCGAAGTTGCGGGTAGCCCCAGATGTAATGGTAATTTTTGATGTTACACCTGGCGGTCGAGACAACTATAAAATCTGGGAAGAAGGTCAAGTACCCACAGTTATTTTTGAAATGACATCTTTTGGAACTAAGGGACAAGACGAAATCTTCAAAAAGACCCTCTATGAGCAGCTAGGTGTCAAAGAATACTGGCTATTTGACCCTAAAAGCGAGTGGGTGGAACAACAGTTACGTGGCTATCGCCTGCGGGGAGAAATCTACGAACCTATACAGGATGGACGCACTGAACCCTTACAACTGCACTTGGTAGTTGAGGGAAGGCTAATTGGGTTTTATCGAGAAGATACCGGGGAAAAATTACTGATCCCTGACGAACTGGCACAGGCTTTAAGGCAGGAAGTTTTAGCAAGACAGCAGCAGAAGAACTGGTAGAACAAGAACGCCAACGAGCTGAACAAGAACGCCAACGAGCTGAACAAGCAGAATTGCAAATAGAACAGTTAAAGGTAAGGTTGCGTTCGCCCTTGGCGTTGGCGCAGCCATCGCTCAATGTAGACACCGATACTATTGAGTAACACGCACCAGAAGTTGCTATAGCTACGTGCATCGTAGACGTACTAGGTGTTATAAACAAGTAGACAATTTGTTACCTGTGTGTTTGCCACATTTATTACTTGAGACAGAATACAATAGATGAATCTCTAGCGCGTTTCAATCTAGCAAGTCTCAACAATACTGATTTTATAGAGAAGACTGTTTTATACAGTCATTCGCAAGCAAAACTGAATCAAAGGATAAATAAACCGCCAGCCTTTTAAGAACCCTGAGACGCTAAGAGACTAATAGATACTTGAAGCAGAGGTTGGTGTTTTATTTCTAACTTCCACTAAAAAGTCCAAGACCAATGTCAAGTCAAGAATTTACCTTTAAATATTGAGGTATAAAATTATGCAAGAAATTGAAAGATTCTTTGGCAACTTGTTCAGTGGCATAATCAACCGCTTTAAGTATTCTGCGATGGACGCTGCCGATCGCAAAATGAGAGAAACCATCGACGATCAGATCGAACAACGGCGACAAAAACCTAAACCCGAAGATTGAGAAGACCGCTAGTAGACCTTTAAAACAGCAAGATTTTCATTAATAGTGCTGCCCAATTGTTGAGTAGGCAGCGCTATTTTCTTGGACTCACTCGATCCAGCAACTACAACTCTTCAGAATATGTTAACCTAGTATGGTTAACTAATCTCGCACATCTAAGAATTCGGGTGTTTCCCGATTGGGAAATACACTTGGATGGAGGTTTAACCCGAATCGGAGTTGAAAAATATATGCCAGTAGTTTCATTGGCTCAAATGATGGAGTCAGGGGTTCACTTTGGGCATCAGACCCGGCGTTGGAACCCAAAAATGTCTCCTTACATTTATACTTCCCGCAATGGTGTACATATTATCGACTTGGTGCAAACTGCCCAGTTGATGGATAATGCTTACAACTACATGCGATCGCACGCAGAACAAGGGAAGAAATTTCTTTTTGTCGGTACTAAGCGCCAAGCAGCTGGAATTATTGCCCAAGAAGCTAGCCGTTGTGGTTCCCACTACATTAACCAACGCTGGTTGGGCGGAATGTTGACCAACTGGGCAACCATCAAAACACGGGTTGACCGTCTGAAAGATTTAGAACGCCGTGAGGAAAGTGGCGCACTAGATTTATTACCGAAAAAAGAAGCATCAATGCTACGTCGGGAAATGACGAAGCTTCAGAAATACTTGGGCGGTATTAAGACAATGCGAAAAGTGCCCGATATCGTGGTAATCGTAGACCAACGCCGGGAATATAACGCAGTTCAAGAATGCCAAAAGCTGAATATTCCCATTGTGTCCATGTTGGATACAAACTGTGACCCCGATGTAGTAGATATCCCCATCCCAGCAAACGACGATGCTATCAGGTCAATTAAGCTGATAGTCGGAAAATTGGCAGATGCCATTTATGAAGGTCGTCATGGTCAGCTGGATGTTGAGGATGATTACGAAGATTACGACGGTAGTGAGTATGACGATGACTACGAAGAAAGCGAATATACTGATGCCGTAATTCCCGACGAGGAAACAGAAGAATAGTGCTGAATCAAGAGTGCTAAGTCCTGAGTAAGATAGAAAGACTCAGCAAATTGAATAGTGCTGAGTCTTGATTTTTGAAGTTGTAAGTTGTGATTTGTCAATGAAGAATAAAATTGATAACTGAACGCTCAAAACTCAGCACGGGCTAAACGCCGAGCTAACGCTAACAAAACTCAGTACTCAGTACTAAATTAAGTGATTACAACTCGAGGTCAAGTTAGGAATTGAGGGAACATGGCGGAAATATCTGCAAAACTCGTCCAAGAGCTACGCCAAAAAACTGGTGCTGGCATGATGGACTGCAAAAAGGCGCTAATAGAGACTAATGGCAACGTAGAAGAAGCTGCGGATTGGCTACGGAAAAAGGGTATCTCTAAAGCGGGAGCAAAAAGCGATCGCATTGCGGCAGAAGGTTTAGTAGACACTTACATTCAGCCTGAAGGTCGAGTGGGTGTACTCATAGAGGTCAACTGCCAAACCGACTTTGTTGCTCGTAACGAGGCTTTTAAAGCTTTAGTTAAGAATCTAGCAAAGCAAGCAGCGACAGCTAATAGTGTTGAGTCTTTGCTGGCTCAACCCTATATTGATAATGAAAGTGCGACTGTAGAAGAATTTATCAAGCAAACCATTGCCACCCTTGGTGAAAACATCCAAGTGCGCCGCTTTGTTAATTTTGCAATAGCAGAAGGGACACAAGGTGTAGTAGACAGCTACATTCACACTGGCGGTCGAGTTGGTGTATTAGTAGAACTGGGTTCCCAAACTGAGTCAGTGGCTGCTAATTCAGAGTTCCAAACCTTGGCACGGAACACTGCAATGCAAGTTGCGGCTTGTCCCAATGTCGAGTATGTGAGCGTAGACCAAATCCCCGCCGAAATTGCCCAAAAGGAAAAAGACATTGAAATGGGCAAGGATGATTTGGCGAACAAGCCTGAAAACATCAAAGAAAAGATTGTTCAGGGACGGATTGAAAAACGCCTGAAAGAATTAACTTTGCTCGATCAGCCCTACATTCGCGATCAGAGTATTTCCGTAGAAGACCTGATCAAACAAGTCAAGGCTCAATTAGGTGAAGAGATTCAAGTGACTCGCTTTGTCCGTTATATACTGGGCGAAGGCATTGAAAAGCAAGAAATCAGCTTTGCCGATGAAGTCGCTGCACAAATGGGTACTAAGTAATATTAGTCGTTGGTCATTGGTCATTAGTCATTAGTCTTTACCAAGGACAAATGACGAATGACTAATGACTCTTTAAAAAACAGGTCAGGTTATTTGCTTGACCTGTCTTTTATTTAGTAAAAGACGTAAAATATCGCATTTAATTTAAAATCTAAAATTCTCTGAAAAGTTATCTTAAAATAAATTTGTACATTTGTACTATGTAATGGTTCAGATGGGCAAGAGCGAAAAAATATGGCAAGAGCAATCGAGCGAATAGAGCAGGATATTGCAGCACTCCAAGAAGCGATCCGGGCGATCGCAATCGAACTACAAAGCGCTTATGCTAGTTATCTAAACACCTTGGGGCTAGCTGTACGCAAACAATTGATTCTCGCGAGTTACCACCTCTGCACTCAAGGATATCCCGAAAACTTTTTGCATTTATCATTGAATCAGCGCCAACAATTGCAACAAGCCATCCGCAAGTTGGGTGAACTCGCAGCTGAACAATTGCTCATTTATCTTACAAGTGAAGAATCAGGGGAAAATGAGGTAGATGAGATGGATGAAGGAGATGAAATGCATGAAGTGGATGAGGAAGTAACACCCTCTTCATCTTCACTATTTCTTGACACTTCCAATTCTCAGTATCTCACTGCCAACACCTCCGATCCTATAGAACTGGCAAAATGGCAACAAAAATTAGAAGAGGTTGCGCAAGATATCCTGAAAAAACTTTCGCACGATGCTAATCTTTTGTTACAAAAAGCTGGAGTATTGCCGAAAAAATTACCAGAGCCGATTTTAGCAGCAGCGGCGGCAGCATCAGAAGCATCTGCTGAGGTCATGCCAGGGCCACCCAATTTATTAAACTTAGTAATTGAAATTGAAAATGAGCAACAGTCAGAAGATTCGGGACTGACTCAAATCATGGCTATTAACCTGCGGCTAGGAGAAATTGAATTTGCCGATGTGACACTTTCCTCCGATCGCAAGCGAATCCGCAGTATTTTAGTTCAGTTAAACAAACTAGGACGAGAGTATAAAAAAAGATATAAAGAAAAGGCGATCGCTGAAGCGGAAGCTGCATGGCGCGCTAGTTGGTTTGAGGATTAGTCATTTGTCGAGAGTCAAATGACCAATGACTAATGACCAATGACCCTTCGGGTGACGCTCCTGCGTCGCTAACGCTGCGCTAACGCCAGTTGCTCATGGGGGAAACCCCCAAGACCGCACTGGCTCACCAATGACTAATGACCAATGACCAATGACCAATGACTAATGAAAAACCAGATTGGATACGATTGCACAAAGCCTTGGCAATAGAAGCTGAACGTGGCTTTACAGACTTGATGGGCAGAGAATACCGTTTCAGTGAATTTCTGAGCCTAACTTTGGGCAAATTCCCAACAGGCTTACCCCATACTGAACGCCGCCGTTGGCAAGGATTAGCGGTGCAATTTGCTAGTTATCCACATCTAGCACTGGAAGAAAGGCAGCATTTAGTAGCAGAGACTCGTAGGTATCTTTCCCAAGTACAGCAAGAGGAGCAGCGGAAGGACGAGCAGGGGAGCAGCACTTCGGCTCCTTTCGACTTCGCTCAAGGCAAGTCGCTCAGTGACCGAGGAGCAGAGGAGCAAGGGAGAATTTATAAATCCAAAATTAAAAATCCAAAATCTCCAATTGTTACTGAGGTGAGTCGGAGACTTGCACCAAAAATTGAGCAAAAGCTCAGTGATTTACCAGAAATAGGTTTTAAAAAAGCTGATAATTTGGCACGGCTTGGTTTATATACCGTCCGTGACTTGCTTTTCTACTATCCTCGCGACCATATTGATTATGCGCGTCAGGTGAATATCCGCGAGTTACAAGCGGGTGAGACGGTGACAATAGTGGCAACGGTAAAGCGTTGCAACTGCTTTACTAGCCCTAAAAATCAGAAATTATCAATTTTAGAATTGGTAGTAAAAGATAACAGCGGTCAAATCAAAATTGGCCGTTTTTACGCAGGTACGCGCTTTAGCAGTCGCGCTTGGCAAGAAAGTTTAAAACGCCGTTATCCAGTAGGTAGCATTCTGGCAGCCTGTGGATTGGTGAAAGAAAGTAAATACGGCTTGACATTGGATAATCCAGAATTAGAGGTTTTGGCAAGTCCAGGAGATACGATTGAGTCGCTAAATATTGGGCGGGTAGTACCAATTTATGGACTAACTGAAGGCGTGGTGGCGAATACAGTACGACAGGCGGTAATTGCTGCTTTGCCTGCTGCGGCTAATTTGAAAGATCCTTTGCCAAGCGGTTTGCGGCAGAAGTACGGTTTGATGGAATTGAAAGATGCGATCGCTAATATCCATTTTCCCAGCGATAGCGCCGCTCTACAAGTTGCCCGTCGTCGCCTAGTTTTTGACGAATTTTTCTACCTGCAACTTGGGTTACTGCAACGTCAACAGCAAGCAAGAGCGATTCAAACCAGCGCCGTCCTTGTTCCACGCGGTCAACTTGTAGAGAAATTCCACGAAATACTGCCTTTTCAACTCACTGGCGCACAGCAACGAGTTCTCAACGACATTCTCAACGATTTACAAAAACCCGTGCCAATGAATCGTTTGGTGCAAGGTGATGTCGGTTCTGGTAAAACAGTCGTCGCCGTGCTGGCTATCCTTGCAGCAATTCAATCTGGCTACCAAGCGGCGCTGATGGCTCCCACAGAAGTTTTGGCAGAACAACATTATCGCAAGTTAGTTAGTTGGTTTAATCTGCTGCATTTACCAGTGGAATTACTTACAGGCTCTACTAAAGCTGCTAAACGAAGACAAATACATTCTCAGTTAGGAACTGGTGAATTACCTCTGTTAGTGGGAACTCATGCGTTGATTCAAGACCCCGTAAACTTCCAACAACTAGGGTTAGTAGTCATAGATGAACAGCATCGCTTTGGGGTAGAACAACGGGCACGTTTACAGCAAAAAGGCAATCAACCTCATGTGTTAACTATGACAGCTACCCCGATTCCCCGAACCTTAGCATTGACCCATACATGGGGATTTGGATGTGAGCCAAATTGATGAGTTACCACCGGGACGGCAAAAGATTCAGACAACAGTATTGTCAGGTCAGCAACGCAACCATGCTTACGACCTGATCCGCCGAGAAATTGTCCAAGGTAGACAAGTTTATGTGGTTTTGCCATTGGTGGAAGAATCAGAAAAATTAGATTTGCGATCGGCTGTAGATGAGCATCAAAAGCTACAAGAAAGCGTTTTTCCCGACTTTCAAGTGGGGTTACTGCACGGTCGCATGAGTTCAGCCGAAAAGGATGAATCTATTACCAAATTCCGTGATAACCAAACGCAAATTTTGGTTTCTACTACTGTTGTTGAGGTTGGTGTAGACGTACCTAATGCTACAGTAATGCTGATTGAAAATGCAGAGCGATTTGGCTTATCACAACTGCACCAACTGCGGGGGCGCGTTGGTCGTGGCGCGGCTCAGTCTTACTGTTTGTTGATGAGCAGTTCTAGGAGTCCTGATGCTCAACAACGGTTGAAGGTGTTGGAGCAATCTCAGGATGGCTTTTTCATTTCCGAGATGGATATGCGTTTTCGCGGACCAGGGCAAGTACTGGGAACTCGTCAATCTGGAGTGCCAGATTTTACCTTAGCGAGTTTGGTTGACGATGAGGAAGTTTTACTTTTAGCGCGGCAAGCAGCCGAGAAAATTATAGAAATGGATGTTACTTTAGAGCGTTGGTATTTAATGAAAGAAGAATTGAAATATCGATATGAGCGCTTAATGGGTGGGGCGATTTTGACGTAATATATCTCATACCAATTCAATTAATGATTGCAACATATCCTTGGGTAAAGACACGATGAATCGCGTCTCTACAAATAGCGATCGCCCTTACGGAGACTAATAGAAGAGAGATAAAAGCTGTTGAAAATATTAAAAAATACAATAATGGAGTTGCTAATTTCTCTTCAAGTTGAGGTGGAGCTTGTTATTCACCATTCTCGTCGGTTGCGGAATATTGTAGTCAAGCGCCTTGAGTTACCAGGCTTGAGTTTTAGGGTAACTCCAGATTCCACAATTGGCGGTTGTCCAATCGAAGCACTCGATATTCCACCAAGGGCTAGTCATCCAGATGGTGAACCTCGCTATGACTTGTTGAACTTCCGGTTGAAGACTAAATTAGACTGTTCTCATTTTCACCGTGGGCAGAAAGTTTTGGTTGAGAAGCTTCTGCTGCTTGAGTAGTTTGAGATGGTTGGAAGCGATCGCTACGCCGCCGCAGGCATCGCACCTTTTTTGTCTGACCTCACAAAATCGCGTTGCTCCCTCTAAAGGTTACTGATTTTGTCATACATTCGTCATACAAACTCTCCTTGAAGTCTGACAGAGCAGTGGACTTATTTTTTAGTTATATTAGACGTTTGACGGGCGAATAAACCTTGCTCGCCTAATACTTTTGCTAGTTTTACCGCAAATTCTCAAACCTTTTAGTACCATCTTCTTCCATGTATAGGACACGATTTAATATATCGCGTCCATTTTCTAATTCAGCATTTATTGCATTCACAGCTTCTTTGACAATAGTAATTTGCTCATTTCGAGATAAATCTCCCTGGCAAATGAATACAATACCAGCGTGGATTTCTGTAGTACGAGCAAACTTTTCAAAATCCCGAACATTTGCTGTTACAAGAATACGCTCTTGATTAAAAGCGTATTCTAAAACTTGATAATCTTTTGCACCAAGTAACCCCCGATCTCTAACAGCAATTGCATCAATAAAAAGCTCGTTACACAAGTAACGTGCAACGGCTGGTGAAATATCCTCATCAATTAGGAATTTAATTCTTTTTAGGTCGTCCAACACTTGGGTAAGCTTTCACGTAGACTTGAGCAAATTTTATATCTTCTTCAGTCAAATAAGGATAGTCTTCGTGTATAATCTCTAGTGACTCGCCTCTATCAAGCATTGACCCAATATGACGAACCGTAAGCCGAGAATTAGGAAACACTGTTTCTCCGCCCATTATGTTCGGATCGGAAACTAAATTTTCTTTCCACGCCTGAAAACGTTTGATAAATTCTAATACTTCCTTGGCAATAGACTCAACTTCTATTTTTACAAATCTTGCTATTTCAATAGTTGGTAACTTTTGCTCCAAAGCTCTAACTAAGCTTTGATAAAGAGATGAGCGAAAATCAACAGTAATAAAGTCTATCTCTTTAATTAAACGTAGATAAACTAATGCGGCGAAATTAAGTCTTGGAGGATTATATTCAGGAAGAATTCTATATTCTACTTCCTTATAAATCTTCTTTGTTGGTAATTCAACAAATGCAGCAGCTTCAGTAGGGGTAAAAGTTTCTATATACATACGCATTAACTCCAAGGTTTCAACTCTACATTAACCTAGAAAAAATATAGACAGGTTGTTACTTTTTAAACTTTTTTTGACATATATTTTAATTAAATAAGTAAGAATTCAGCACTTATAATAATTTAGAAATAATTTAATATGATTGGTATATTGATTAATCAAATTTTCTCCAGATCGTTTAACTATTCTGACTCCTGAATTCTTACAAAAATAAATTATTCCCTGTATAGGGAAGATTTTAGCACTTGTTCAAAAGTGTTGACAACAGTTTATTGCCTTATCTTTGGATACTAAGTAAAAATTTCTCAGTTCTTTATGTCTAGACAAGTGTATGGAGAAAGGGGTAGGGTTTGAATAAAACACTAGCAGTATTTTGATGTATGACAAATTAATCGATTCATGACTAAGCCCTTCAAAGGAGAAACCCGCCCCCGTCAGAATTGGTCAGGCTCCCCGGTGTAACGAGTCGTCTGTTAATATTAGGAGTTACGCAAAAACCCTCTCAAACTCTCATTTCTCCGTGACCCTTTGCGGCCTCTGTGGTTCGTTTTCCGTTACCTGTGCGTAAGTCCTAAATATGTTTCCCGAAAATTACCTGACTCTATCGCTTGTAACTTAATCTAGCGCTAAATACCTTAAAGTAGAAGTTTTTTACCCTATGTCGCATAACCCTCTATTTCCCGACATCCTGCATCTATTCATTATCAGAGAATCAGGTATTGAGTTGAAATGCGCGACATAACCAACAAAGTTTTAACAGGTTGATTACACGGTGCTACTTCTCAAAGTGTTTAAATTACGATCTTTACTGAATTTGAGCATAGGCTTCATAGACACCCTTCACGTTGTACCAGTTGAGAAAAATTCGGGCAATTTCTAAAGCCAATTGTGGTTTACCTAAATTAATTAGCCATTGCAATAACGGAGCCATTGTCCGTTCATTCAGTGTGCCGTTAAGTGACAAAATCCCCCAAAGTAAGCGATGCAGCCAAGTCATTTGAATCATCATTCGTACCTCCCATGTGGGATGCTTCTGATAAAACAAAACTCCCATACGTCCGCGTTGAATTTCTTGGTCAATTAATCGGGGAATTTGCTCTAAGTTAAATGCTGGATGCCAGTGATATCCTACGGCTTCTGGACATTTAATTAGTGTCAAACCTAGTTTTTTTAGTCGCACACCTAACTCTAAATCTTCCCAGCCATAGAGTTGAAAACTGGTGTCAAAAAGTCCGGCTTTATCTAACCAATGTTTAGGAATTGCTACATTTCCGGTAGCAAAAAAAGCTGCGGAAAAATCTGTGACTTTGTAGGGTTCAGCAGTTGGATTGTCGAAATTGCAAGTATTAATAACTGCGCCGTAAGTAAACAAGCGATCGCTCCCCAATTTCTCTTTTCCCTGCAATAATGCAGTAGCATGAGCTTGCAGGAAATTCTTCAGCACTACTAAATCGCTGTCAATAAAGATAATTGTGTCTCCCAGCGCCTCTTTTACCCCCAAATTCCGCGCTGCAGCTGGGCCAGCATGATCTTGCTCAAACCAGCGCACATGGGGAAACTCTTCTTTGTGTGCTGCTAACCACTCCAATGTGCCATCAGTAGAACCATCATCTACCAAGACAATCTCGTAATCAGTAACCACACTTGGCTGACTTAACTCCTGCAACTCCAAAGCGCGGAGGCACTTTTCTAAAATCGGTTGGCGATTATAAGTCGGTATCACAACGCTGAAAAACACAGTCTCACCCACAACACTATTGATTTATCCATCTCCAGGATAGGACAGATAGGGCGCTGACACTGTTCCTTACTTGATTTGAGCTAAGGAAATAGTCAGAGGTGATAATTTTTAGTTAATTAACTTATAACCTCAGCTTAATCATTATCAACTAAAGTAAATTATAAAATAATATCCTTTTATTATTAATAACTTATTAAGTATTTCAAATACAGTAATTTTTCAGAAATTAGAGTTTATTTTTACTAATTTTTTCTGCCACACAGAGGAAAGTTGAATGTCTAAATTAAGTCGTAGAGAAATTTTAATATTTCTTGCTGGCAGTGCTGGTGCTGCTATTTTGGGAGACAAACTTCTAAATAGTTTTGCTAGTGGGGCAGATGCAAAAACGTCTAGTATCAGCTTTACACCTGTACGCTTACCACATCCCCTACCAATTTATCAACAGCATAAAAATTTCTTGCCAAAAAGAATCGATCAGGGAGAAGTTGTTTATCCATCTGCTGATATTAAGTTAAGTAACTATAACGTTATTGATGATGTGATAGTACCGCCAGAGTACGAACGTTATGTAATTGTCAGTTGGGGCGATCGCGTCTTTCCCAACAAAGATGATTATTTCGGTTACAATAACGATTTCACTGGATTTATTCCCCTTGGGAAAACTAATGATGTCGGGTATTTATGGGTGAATCATGAATACATTAGTTTTCCATTTTCTACTTTAGTCGTAGAAGATTCATCCGATCTGAAAGGACTGCCCGACGCATTTGAAAACGTAATTGGTTGGGCTTTACCCTCCAGCAGAAATATTGAAGTTGAAGGCGAATTTTTATATAATCAAGGCGGCTCAATCGTTCGTATCTCTCGCCAAAATACAAGTAAACGTTTTGCTGTAGTCAAAGATGCTAAAAATCGCCGGCTTCATGGTCTTTCTGGGTTGGGTATCAATAGCCAACGCAATGATGACTACAAAAGTATCACAGCTTGGGGAAGTCGCAATCATCAAAAAGGTGACAAAAATTATTTAATTGGAACTGGGCCAGCTGCAACCCAAGTTTTTAATCTATCCTCTGATGAATTGGGCAACAAAATTATTGGTACTGCCTTTAATTGTTCTGGCGGTAAAACTCCTTGGGGAACGATTTTATCTGCGGAAGAGAACTTCCAAAATAGCTTCACAGAAGGAGTCAAAGCTAATGGTACTCAGATAGATTATACAGACAAAACGATTGGCAAGACTTTTGGATTAGTTGGCGAAAAATACGGCTGGATTGTAGAGATTGACCCGAAAAATCCGAAATTCCGCCCCCGCAAACACACTTCGTTAGGTCGTTTTCGCCATGAAAATGTTGCCCTGCGCGTTGAAAAAGGTAAGAAATTGGTTGCTTACTTGGGTGATGACAGACGTGGGGGACACACTTGGAAATTTGTCAGCGCAAACACGATTTCTTCACCCACCAGTAAAACTAACAGTAGTTTATGGGAAAAGGGAACTTTGTATGTTGCCCGTTACAATCCAGATGGTACAGGTAAATGGATACCGTTACTTTTAACTACTGCTACCAATCCAATTACGCCGACAGTTCTATCTTCTGTAGAATTTGCTGCGTTACAGAAAGTTCAAAAAGAAGGTCTTTTACCGCTACCGAGACGTAGTGGCATTGCAGGTGAAACCAAAGATGGTGGTACATTTAAATGCGATCGCACTAACGAAGCAAAAGCACTACCTGATTATCAAAATAAGAAACTCTCTGACTTCTACTCTAGCCAAGGTGCTGTTCTGAGTGATGCCTTTTTAGCTGCCAACTTAGTTGGGGGAACTCCCACAGCGCGTCCCGAAGATATAGAAGTGCATCCAACCACCAAAGAAGTATTCATTGCCTATACTGATGGTGCGCCAGGAAGTGATGGTTATCCTGATTCGCGGATTTTTCAAGTTGCTAAGTTAAACACAGATGCCAATGCGACTCAGCAATCAGGAGGACTGTATAAAATTATTGAAGATAGTGCCGATGCTACAGGTTTAACCTTCCGGTGGCAGAGATTTGTCCAAGGTGGCGAAGCCGGTTCAGTTAATGGTGCTGGTTTTGCCAACGTTGATAATCTAGTTTTTGACAATCAAGGAAATGTTTGGGGTGTCACGGATATGTCTACCGACACTCACAACGGTTTTAATGTAGGTGCTGAAGGTAAGCAAACCAAAATCGATCATACAGTTAGTGGTAATGTTTCTGATTTTACCGGAGTATTCGGTAATAACTGGCTGTTTTATATCCCTACCAGTGGTGCAAATGCTGGACAGGTAATACCGTTTGCTCATGGCCCAGTGCGTTGCGAAATGACCGGGCCAAGTTTTGTCGGAAATACACTAATTATTTCAGTACAGCATCCTGGTGAAGATTGTCCAATTAACGATGGTACAATGCTGAGTCGCAGCATTGAATTACTAGATTTGAATGGTACTACATTCAATCAAACTCGAAGTTTACCTCGTGGCAGTAGTTGGCCGAGTAATATATCGAAAACTGATGGTGGTAAGGAGCAAGCAACAGGTGTTCCCCGACCATCTGTAATTGGTATCTGCCCGAAAAATTCTCGCACGAAGTTTATTTAACAAGACAGAATTCCGAGTTAAATTTTGAACGAAAAAGCTAGGCGTTGCATCTCTTAGAGATGCAACGTGACTTATTATTGTGAAATTTCATAGACAATAAAGGCTTTAGTTAATTACAGAATAAATCTCAATTAATCAAGATATAATCTGGGGTTAATTTAGGACTGCTATGGTTGCGAAAATCAGGCATGGAGATTTGCTTGTTCCTGCAACCAAGGATCTACAGGTTGTCCATCTTTGCGGCGTAATTCAATTTCCACAACCATCACTTCTTTGGAACCAGGAGGTGCAGGTTTTTTATGGAAAATAATATCATAATCTTCTGGATTGTGTTTATGTTCTTTCAACCATTCCTGTACCTTGGTTGTGGCAAAAAATGATTGCCCTTGCTCAAACATTCGGGTAATCTGCAATTGTAGTGTGTAAGGATTTATGCGACCCATTTTCTACCGCCTTTGTTAAGTTAATTTGAGAACAAGTAATTTACTTACTGGAGATAATCTAATGTTAATCTGACCTAACCACACATGGCACTTCCCATACAGGTAGAACTTCCAGTTTCAACGCCCTGTTATCTGTAAAAACAAAGTCTGAACCTTGTTTGGTGGATGGTCTAACAAAGCCTCAATGCTTTCGCATTTTGTCTTCTACTGGTTGATAAATTATTATTTGTACTGCTTGACTTTCAACATCTTTAGCAGTAATCACAACGTAGTAATATTATAGTACGTATCTCATCAAAAAGCGTCACAAACTTGACTGCGCTCTCTAACTAAAGTTGTACGTACACTCAGGACAGGAAAACGGATTAGTTAAGGATTGCTCAGAATTTTACACTGCCTTTACAACATTTAACTACTTAATTCTGTTATAGATTGGAGAGAGGCAAGCCGCTTCAAAAACTGACCAACAGACTGAGATGGTTGTTATGCAGAGCAAAAATCAAGCTGTTTTCGCTTTAATTGTAAAAAGCACGATTGTATTTTTACCCTTATTGTTATCCGTTGGAATCGCCAGTGGACAATCTGCACCATCATCCAACCCAGCACTAACTCCGACTCCGGTGTTATCGAATTCAGAACGGGAAGAATTAACACGACTACGAGCAGAAAAACGAATTCAACAGCAAGTCCAATCTGATTTTAAGAATACTTTTAGTCGCACAACCATATTACTCGATGTTTGGCTAGTTATACTAAGTCTTTTTCCAGTCGCAGTCATTGCTTTGTTGTGGCTGTTGCGACGGGTGATAATTAGGGAAATTGTTGATAGGGCAATGCAACAAGTCCAGGGAATGGAAAAATTACAAAATCAGCTAACCACTGTTAAACAAGAAGCTGAAAATGTTATTCAAGATGCGAAAAAAATAAATTATGAATTAGAACAGCAAACGACTGCTTTACAACAAAAAATTAAAAACGAACAAGAAAATGTATCTATTCTGATATCCGATTTAGATTTAGCGAAAACGCAGGTATTAACTAGATTGGAAGCGGAACTAAAAAAATCTCAAGAAAATATAAAAAATTTAGAGTTGAAATTTGCTTCGGGGTTATCTAAATTAGAGTTTGATGCTCAACAACAAAAAGATATAGCACTGGAAAATTTAGGAAAATTAGCATCTGCGATCGCAGAAGAACTGTCTAAGTTAAAGTTAGGTGTGCAACAACAGCAAGAACTAACCGTTGCTGATTTAGAAATATCAAAGTCTGAGTTCATATCTCAACTTTCTGGATGGCAGTCTGATGCTCAACAAGAAAAAGATATAATTTTTGAAAGCTTAACAAAATTACAGTCAGAATTTGTAGAAAAGTTATCCGAATTACAAGTTGATGCTCAAAAGCAAAAAGAGATTGCCGTTGACAGTTTAGGTATATTTGAGCAGGAACTTAAATCCCAATTATCTGAATTGCAGGTAGATACTCAAGAACAAAAAAATAAAATTATTGCCAGTTTAGAAGTATTGCAGTCAGAATTTAAATTTCAATTATCTCAGTTACAGTCAGATGCTCAAAAATCCAAAGAGCTAATCATTGAGAATTTAGAAAAATCTGGCTCTGAGTTTAGTTCGCAATTCTCAGAATTCCAATGGAATGCTCAACAACAAAAGATTCTCATTTTAGAGAAGTTAGAAAGATTAGAAACTGAGTTTGCCTCTCAACTCTCTGAGTTACAATTGGATGCCGAAGAAAGAAAGGATCTGATTCTTCAAGAACTAACTGAAATTACGCCGGAATCGATTATAGAGATGGTAAATTCTGAAGTTCAAGAAGAAGTACAAGAACAGCCGCAACAACCGGAATTCACTGCTGATGAGTATGTAAAACAGGGAGACGATCTGTTTTCTCAAAGGCGCTATGAAGATGCGATCGCAGCTTACAACCAAGCAGTTAAAATCCAACCTGATGAACCTGTAACTTGGTTAAAACGTGGTCTAACTCTGGGAAGGTTAAAACGCTACCAAGATGCGATCGCATCTTACGATCGAGCGATTGCGATTCAGCCAGATTATCATCAAGCTTGGTGCGATCGCGGCGTTGCTTTTGGTAACTTACAACAGCATCAGCAAGCCTTTGACTCATTTGATAAAGCTACACAAATCAAACCAGATGATGCCGTTGCTTGGTTAAATCGCGGTCTTTCCCTAGTAGCATTAGAACAATACGAAGAGGCAATAATCTCCTTTGAGAAAGCGCTGGAATTCCAACCTAATTCTCCCAAAATCTGGGATAAACATGGTTATACATTAGTAAGATTAGGACGCGATGATGAAGCGATCGCTAGTTTTAACAAAGCCTTAGAAATTAAGCCAGATTATGCCAGTGCCTATTACAACAAAGCAGCCTGTTACGCACTGCAAAGACAAGTTGACCGATCTCTGTTAACTCTACAACAAGCGATTGAACTTAATCCCAGGTATAAAGAAGACGCAGCAACCGACCTCGATTTTGATGATATTGCCGACGATGAACGTTTTAAGCTGTTAATTGCAGAATAAAATGTCGTTTGTCATTTGTCATTTGTCATTTGTCGTTTGTCATTAGTTATTCTCTCCCTGCTCCCTGCTCCCTGCTCCCTGCTCCCCTGCTCCCCTGCTCCCCTGCTCCCCTGCCCCCTGCTCCCTGCTCCCTGCTCCCTGCTCCCTGCTCCCCTGCTCCCCACACCTGGGTTATGTTCGCTAGACATGGCTTTGAGTTTAGATGTAAAAGAATCAGGGCGATCGCTTGTTTCGGGGGTAAATTGCCCAATTGGGGCATGAATAGGAGCAGGCGGGAGCAGTTTTGGCTGTCGTTGATGATGGTTTGGTGACGCGAAAGGCACTGGGGACTTTCTTGTGAAGTTTGCTTTTGGCTGACAGCAGATAATCGCTCAAGGGTTGCTGAAGAGGTAAATTTCGCAGGAAGGGGAGATTTTAAGACGGTTTTATTGTCTCTATCTTCCTGCTTTCCTTCTTCTTCACTCAAAGATGTCTTTGGTTGATAACTTTTCAGTTGGAGAATTGCAGTATTGCTGTGTTGATAGCCGTTGCGAATCTTAGCTGGTGGTAATTGAGGACTCGTAACTTGCTCTACAGTGGGTTTTTTCTTGGCTGGCGGTAGAGCTGGCGCAGTCGATGACGTTAAGTTTTGAGGAAACTTGCTACAAATCATCCGTTCAAATTCCATGTTGAAATGATATGTAGCCTGATCCCGGCGTTGCCAAAATACTAAAATTTGCTGCACAGAAACCGCTTTATAACGACCTTGATATAGTGCCTCAATCACTGCCAGGTGTAGCCAATTAAGGGGGTATTGCGTTTGCCAACGCTCAACTAGCTCATTGGCACTATACCCACCAAGATCGAAACTATAGTTAATTAATAAGGCGATCGCCAAGTTGGCAGAGGTGTCTGGAAGTGTTGTTAACATGGGGCTATTAGCTTTAGGCAATAGGTCTAAGATTTGTCACCCATCGCATATTAGCCTAGCGTGCTTTTAACTACATGGTTTATTTTTCCAAGAGTTGCCGAGCCGATAGGCAGTGTTCCTTATTTTACTTGTCAACTTCTAGAATGCAACCCCACATAGACTGATTTAACAAATTCTAAGGGTTTAAGTTGCATAGCAACTGACAAGACGTTCGGCGAATGTTCAGTCGAGCCGTCGAGTCGCAGCAAGTTTTGTGGCTCTTGTCTTTATCCTCCTTGCAAAACTTAATTACGAATTACGAACTTGTACTGAGCGTAGCTGTTGGCGCAGCCTCTCCAAGAGTTGTATTACGAATTATTTTTATCGCAGATGTTCGCCCAATGGCAACTAATGCCTGATAAACCATCGCTGCAACTTCGGCGCGTGTTGCAAAACGTAAAGGTGCAAGTACTTTCGGATCTGGATAGTTGACAACTATTCCCCTTTGTGTAGCAGTAGCAACGGCTGTTCGGGCATAGTCGGGAATGGTATGACGATCGCTATATACTTCTACAACACCGCTATCAACAGCTGGTAATCCCAGTCCGTTTACTAAGGAGACAATCACCTGTAGCCGCTGCACACTTTGATCGGGGCGGAAAGTGCGATCGCTAAATCCGCCAACAAAGCCACCGCTAGCCGCGATTTGGATAGCGCTATAAGCCCAAAAATCCTTGGGTACATCCGTAAAATCAGGAGATGGGATTTTGGGAAATGGGTTAAAAGCGATCGCAACCATTGCTGCATACTGGGCGCGAGTCATGGGTTTATCTGGCTGATAGCTACCATCGGCAAAAGCATGAGTTAAATCCATCCTCGCTAATGCCTGAATAAATGGTTCTGCCCAATGTCCGTTTAGTTCGGGAGATGCAGAAAGGGGAGGAGAAGGAGACAAGGGGACAAGGGGACAAGGAGACAAGGGGAGTTGTTGAGATGAGGATTCTGTTGGGGGATCAGAAAAACTGGTGCTAAGTGTTACTTCATTGGCTGAGATCAATTCGACTAAGCCCTTGATTAGAGCAGCATTTAATTGATTCCCTACGGAAACTAGCTTTTGTGTAGTGGCATTATATAAATCAAATTCACTATGATCGCGAAAAATATTATCACCTGGATCTTCGGTATTACCTAAATCGGGGACTGCATTGCCATTGACTAATAAACCACCTTGGGTATTTTTAGCAATGAGATTTTGACGTAGCACAGGTTGGGCGTTGCGAGAAAGTGCGATCGCCGTGCGATTTTCTGATAATTTATTGTTGGCGATCGTTGGAACGGCAAAGTCACTAATTGCTATACCTAAAGGGTTTCTTTGAAATACATTCCGCCGTACTTCTCCCTGGCTATGACCTGCCATTACTAACCCGCTAGCAGTATTTTGTACAAATATGTTATCTAAAATTGCGGGTTTGGCAGTACCAGTGGTAAACACACCTTCCCGCCCACAGTTGCTCAAAGTATTGTTACTTAAAGTAGGTGCAGCCGATTCAATCCAGATACCAGTACCTTTAGCTGAGGGATTGGTGACAGTTACACCTAAAAGACTGGCATTATCTACCAAGAGCAGCGTAATATTTTGTATACCAAAACTGGGACTTTGATACTCACCACTCCCGGAAATTACAATCCCTACACCTTTGTTAGCTTCATTACCCACCACTGTCACCCCTCCAAGAATGATTAGTGGAAACACCTCACCACTAGCGGCATTGTAAGTCCCCGACTCCAAATGAATTATCGTCGGGATTTTGGTTACTTTTAAAGCACGGGTGAGGCTTTTAAAAGGACTCAACCGTGAACCAGTATTGGTATCATTCCCTGTCATAGGGTTGACATAAAGTGTGACGACGAGGGTAGAGTTCACCATTGATAGTTGAGAGTCAATTGTTTTAATTATGACAATCGTAAATAACACTACTTGTAGCAAACTTTTTCAGGGTAATATCCTTGTGTATAAAAAATATATCCATCTGACTTTTTCTGGCAAGCAGATCGTGTGTACACAAAAGTCATAAACTCTTGTGCAATATACTAAGTTCTCATCTCAATGGCATTGTCAGTCAGAACAATCGCATTGTCAGTCGAAACAATCGCATTGTCAGCCAGAACAATCGCATTGTCAGTCGAAACAATCGCATTGTCAGTCGAAACAATCGTATTGTAAGTCGAAACAATCGCATTGTCAGTCAAAACAATGCCATTGCAACTCTAAAAAACTTGTGTGTAAGCTGTCGCGTCTGCAAAGAGGAGATTAAGGGAACCAGTGAGGTCTTCTCTCTTCTCTACGAGACGCTTTGCGTTCGCGGAGCGTTCCGGAGGAAAGGCGCTAGCATCTCCCTTTGGGAGAAGAGAAGACTCCAAGAGCGATAGCGCCGACGGCAAGCGAGTCCGCGAGCGCTTGGAGTTTCCCAAGTAGAGCATCTGGCGTGTGAAGTTCTCCGGGTTTAATTCAGTAATCAAACAAACATAAAATCAAGCTCTAGTTTCGAGTTTTAATCTCGGTGTTCCGAGGTACTGTTTTGGTTAATGTATTGAGTCAGCAACCTAGAACCCTTGCTCTGTATGGAAACGAGATTAAACATTCTCATCTAGAATAGTTCCTTCTATATTGGCTCCATCCAAATTTGCTCCACTCAAATTTGTCTGGCTCAAATCTGCTTGAGTGAGATTTGCCTGGGATAAGTCAGCTACAGTTAAATCTGCACCACTTAAATCTGCTCCATCTAGATTCGCCGCTATCAAGTTTGCTTCCTGCAAATCCGCCTCACTCAATTTAGTTTCAATCAATTTAGCAACCGTCAGATCGGCCTGACTCAAATTAGCTCCATCCAAAGCTGCTCCATCCAAAATTGCTCCATCCAAAATTGCTCCGCTTAAGTTGCTATTACTGAGATCCGCATTGCTCAAATCTGCTCCATTTAAGTCTGCTTCAATCAAACTGGCGTGCGCTAAATTAGCGTGACTCAGATTAGCTCCATCTAAAATTGCTCGATCTAAAATTGCGCCACTGAGATCGGCTTCCCTTAAATTGGCCTCGCTCAAGTTGATACCAGTAAAGTCTCTGACACCTGCGGCATAGTTTTTCAGGAGTTGATCTGCTTTCATATCTGTCGCTGTGTTAAGGAACGTTTAACTAATTCGTAATTCGTAATTCGTAATTATTGAATGTAATTGCCATTTATATATACGTGGCTTTGTTTCAGTTTGGGTGTTTAAATAAGAGTCTGAAATAGTCTTTAATTACGAATTACGTTAGCGCAGTAGTAGCGAGTCTGCAAGCAAACTATTATAAATAATTTTGAACTATTTAGACTAATTGTAAATCTTCAGCAAGCGCCATGGAGGATTAGTGTGATGAATCAACTTTGTCTAGACTAGCTATTTTTAACTACTAGCGCTACTACCTAGAGTTGTGAGTTAATTTCATACTTGGGAGGGATGTTGCTCAACTTAAAAGTTTAAGCATTAACGTGAGTCTGCAATGGAGGCTCACGTTAAGCATTAACGTGAGTTCGACGAGTGCTATTTTGACCTCTCCCCCAGCCCCTCTCCTACCAGGAGAGGGGAGCAAAAACCCTCCTTACTCGTTACTTTTCCCTCTCCTTACCCAGACGCACTCGCGTTCGTCTGGGTAAGGAGAGGGAGGCTGTCCGAGAGAGGTCTGTCGAACTCACGTTAAGCATTAGTGCAAAGCGATCGCTATACTCAATTGTGGTGTTCATCTGCTAAAGGTTATGGCAAAACCAATTCCTATTCTTTTACAGATTATGATTCTTACGACTGAAGTAGATAGTTCATGTTTCCCCACCAACCACTACGTCTCGAATTCGGAGGCTAGGGCCACCACAACCCACTGACAAGCCATTTTGCCCTCCTTTACCACAACCGCCAGATTCATCCCAATAAAAATCATCACCAAGTGCCTCAATATCCGCTAAAGTTTGGAATACATTTCCCGAAAGCGTCACATCCCGGACAGGTTCAGCAATTTTGCCGTTCCTAATCATCCACGCTTCCCCAGCGCTAAAGGTGAACATTTCTCCATTGGTCATCCCACCCAACCAATTACGGGCATAAACTCCTTCTTTGATATCGGTAAATAAGTCTGCAACTGGTGTTTTACCCCGTTCAATCCAGGTATTTGTCATCCGCACAATGGGAGTAAAGTGATAGTTGAGACAGCGGGCGTTACCCGTAGGCGCTTCCTCCAATTTGCCAGCAGTTTCACGAGAATGTAAACGTCCCACTAAAACTCCATCTTTAATTAGTTGAGTCGTAGTAGCTGGTGTGCCTTCATCGTCGTAAAAATAGCTACCGCGATGTCCCTCTGGAGCTGCACCATCAAAAATTTGCAGTTCTTCTGGCCCAAACCGCCGTCCGATGGTCATAACTTCCAGCAGATCGGGGTTTTCGTAAGCCATATCAGCCTCAGAAAGATGTCCGAAGGCTTCGTGGACAAATAAACCCGTGAGAATTGGGTCAATGACTACAGTGTAAGTATTGCCTTTGACCGGTGGTAGAGATAAAGCGGCGATCGCTCTTTGAGCAGCATCTTTTACCTGTTCATCCAAACTAGTTAAATCTTCGTAAGCTTTGCGAGAGCCAGTAGTTTCCCGTCCAGTTTGTACGGTTTCGCCATTTCTAGCGGTGGCGGCAAAGCGCATTTCCATATCTACCCAAGATTGCTCGATTAAAGTACCTTCAGAAGTAGCAATGATTACTTTTTGGGCGCTATCACCGTAACGCACCGAGGTAGTGGTAATTCGGCGATCGACGCTTTTAAGCAATTGGGCATAGCGATCGCACAATTGTTTTTTCTGCGAGAGTGGGATATTTCGGGGATCGGTACCTTTTAGGGGTAGAATGCATACTGCTTGCACTGGGTCAATGGGTGCAAGTAAAGTTTCTTCATTACCAACCATCCGCGCAGCTGCGATCGCTTCTTCTATGCGCTCTTCGATTGTTGCCAGTTGGTTAAAGCAGCTCAACCCCCATCCCCCTTTATAACAAGCGCGAATATGTCCACCAATGGAGATGCCTTCACTGAGAGTTTCCACCTTGTCGCCACGCAACAAGATATCAGTCCCTTCTGCTTCTTCCAGGCGAATCATCAGATAATCTACACGCTTAGAGTAGCGGGCGATCAGGTCAGAAAGTAAATTTTGTGCCTCAGCAAGTGTAGTCGGCATTTCCAATTAGTAACAATGACGAACTGCATTTATTTTGCAATTATTTGGGGAATTTCTGCTACTTAATGTATCGGAGTTCGCCCATGAGCGGTAGGGGGAGCAGGGGAGCAGGGGAGAAGTTGCAGTAAGTTTTTCCCCTCTGCCCCATGCCCAATCTTGGTTACAGTGGGTAAGAACTCAATGATATGCTAAGATAATCAAGTGAGAATAAAATTCGGTTACATTCTTTGTTTTTAGTATTGACAGGCTTTTTCCTTTTGGTCTTAACAAACTTGCCTCCGAAATCTAAATCTCTACACACCTATGATTTTGGAGATAATGGATGTCAATTTATGTAGGTAATCTATCCTACCAAGTCACACAAGATGACCTCAATTCTGTATTTGCCGAACACGGTACTGTAAAGCGGGTTCAGTTACCTACTGACCGTGAAACAGGACGGCCACGCGGCTTTGCCTTTGTAGAGATGAGCACAGAAGCTGAAGAAACAGCTGCCATTGATGCTCTTGATGGAGCTGAATGGATGGGACGCGATCTCAAAGTGAATAAAGCCAAACCAAAGGAAGATAGAGGTGGTTCTTTTGGTGGTGGCGATCGTCGCGGCGGCGGTGGCGGTGGATACAATAGATCGCGCTACTAAGCTTTAAGATCAAAAATTAAGTTTTAACGTCTAAAGGGCAGAATCATTATCTGCCCTTTTTGGGCTCCGGTCTACTGGATGATTTTAATTGACCAGTACCAATTAAGTAACCTGAGTTCGGGATAAGCTGAAACCCTCATTACACCGTTGCTTGATTTTGGGATATATTAACGTGCTTGTGTCGTTTCAGCTAGCTAGAGGTGAATAAACCTGACTTCTCCCGAACTGAGGTTAATAATAAGCTGCACCTAATACTGCTCGGTTAAAGGGAAAAGGGTCAGGGGAAAAGGAGTGGAAGGCTGGACATATAAGGTTTTTATTTGCCCTTTAACATGAGTCCCTTTCCCTCAAAACCAGACATCAATTCCTTCTAAGCACGAGCACGCGTAATCTGAGCAGTATCAAAGTCTTGTAACCGAGTCATATTTCCGCTGTTCTTATCAACAATAAATACAGCATTAGGTGTCTCATATCTCATAGCCCCAAAGGCGAGGAGTTGACCTGTTGCAGAGCAAACTAAGCTCTGTAAGCCATTATTCCATGCTTGACCATTAACTTTCAATTGTCCTAGTCTGATGGGCTTTTTTTGATTTGGATCTAGCTGCACCAGAGTTGTCTCACCATACGCACCAACTACAGAGCTATAAAGTACTCCATCTGGTGACTCAGCTAGATTGCTGATCCGCTCATCGTCCAGGAATTTAACCTTACTAATAGAACTTATCTCTCCTGTTTGAAGGTTAATATCTACCAATCTGATTGGTGGTGTACCGTTCTTCTTACCTACTAAACCAAGAAGTCGCCCATCATTAGTACCTAGCAAGCTCCCAAGCTGTTGATTTGGTTTAAGTCCTGAGACTATCAAAGTTTTTACAGGCGTACCCAAAAATGTAATGCGAGTAGGTGTCGCCTGTCTTCGACTAAGCGCAACCGGAGTAATGGCTACAACAAGTGTGCCATCGCTTAAAGAGGTAAAACCACTCAATATCTCATTAGGCTCTAATAGAGGTGTAGTTTTATCCGTAAGTACCTGAGCCTTGCCTGTCATTAAGGATTGCAAAACTAGTCCTACAGGCTTAATATCTGTGCTTACATTATTTAGGGCAGTGTTCTCTACTAATTCAGTGGTGTTTACCTCTGTAATAGCCGTTTGGTCAATAGTAACGATCGGGCTAGAACCTATACCGACAATATTTACAGTTGGTGTTTCTGCCAAGGCTTTCTTGGTTAGATAACTAAGTCCAGATACTACAGTTCCAGCAAGTGCCAATTGTCCAAACCGTCGACGTGATAGCTTGTAATTCATATTTTCCTTCCTAGAATTAATGACTTTTATTAGGTAGCAGTGCGAACATAAGTAGGTCGGCCTAAATAATTATTGTTGGGCTAAGGCAGTTCTTGCTGGGAGCAGGGAGCAGGGGAGAAAGAGTTTGAGCCTTATTTATTTTTCTTGACACAGTTTGGTTTTATTGCACCGACTTACTTAAACAGATAAGGCTAATATATTTGCGTCCAGGTTGCTACTGAGGGTGTTCCATTGTTGTCACTAATAAAAAGCATGTACCAGCCTGGGGGTGCGATATTTCGATTGTTTATGACCGTGACCTTAAGAGAAGTAGCGTTTCTAGAAATAATCGGTGCATCGACTAACCTTTGTTCCGTATCGCAAGAATGGGTAGTTGCCATTGGTCTAATAAAACTAACCCATTTAATATTCGCAGCTTGGCGTGTCTGAATCGTAAATTGCTGCCCGTAGGTCACTGTTTGAGGAGCGCTCTGAATAACTGGACGCGATCGCGACATATACGCAGGACTATAGATTTCTAATCGCAGTTCATTGACCGTCCGTTGAGGGTTCCCTCCAGCTGCTGCAACCCTACCATCTGGTAGCAGCAAAGCCACCGAGTGATATACGCGGGGGACAGTTTGTTTAGCTACTACTGTCCAGGTATTTGTCGCTGGATTGTAGATTTCTGCTGGCAGCATTGCTTGTGTTGTGTCCTCATTCATTTTGCTACCATTGCAAACAAACACTGTGCGATCGGGCAACAAAACTGCACTGTGATGCATCCGAGCATAGTTTAAAGGCTTTGCTGCTACGTAAGTTGGATTACTAGCTTTTAAATCGACAATATTTACTCTCTTTGTTGCTGTCTTACCACTACCCCCACCGAGAATCATCACCTTTTGATCTTGTGCAGGTGGTAAAAGCACACTGGCAGCTTGATCGCCAAAAGCTATATCTTGCAGCCCTGTAACCACTGTTTCTGTAATGGATTGTGTAAATTTCTCTGGCAGGGTTAATATCCTTGGTGTCACTCCAGTAACACCCATCTGAGCACCTGAATAAAAAATTTTACCACTACTTAGTAGAAACAGATGTGCGTATGCCGGTAAAGCACTAGTTGTTGGAAAAGCGTTCCAACCATTTGGAAAGAAAGCAGAATAAATTTCTGGTTGTCTATTGAGCTTGCCATCTTTATCTGGCCCGGACACTGCTAAGACTCGACCGCTGCCTAGTGTTAACACAGTAGGATACCAGCGACCATTATTCATTGATAGGATCTTGACCCATTTTTCAGCAATGGGATCAAACATCAGAGCATAGGGGGAACCATAAAATGGGTCATAGCGCAAAGTTCCACCTGCAACCAATAACAGACCATCAGGCCGGAAGGAGTGACCAGCACAGAAAAGATCCATAGGTTGATTGTTACTATCCAATGGAGGCGCTTGACGCGAAAAGGTTCCCTTGTTTATATCCCAAACCACACTGTCATAGGGAGTATTTAACCGATTGGGATCGTTACCTGAGCCACAGAAAAAGAATATCTTACCAGTACGAAGTAGAGCGGCATGTATAGGTAGGATTGGAGCCTTGTATGACAGTACTTGCCATTTATCTGTAGTAGTAGCTAGAGCAATGGAAGTCCCTAAATCTGTTGCTTCTTGAAGGTTAGTGTTGTTATTAGGTTGAGTCACTTTATTTACAATTATTCCTACGTGAACTTCATTTTTTGTACTTTATTTTATTAATTGATTTCTCAATTTATATCTATACTTCTTTAGGCTTATTTAAGGTTAAAATATGATGCTTTTCATAATAAGGAAATATAAAATTAGATGCGATCAATAGTAATTGGGCTATTAATTATACATCCTGTAGAGTATCTAAATTAAGCCTTAACTACATTGCTACTATACAATAAAACTACATCTGATTCACGAAGTTTTCTTATAAAATATTTCCTCACAGAAGAAAATAAACATTTTTGGTTTTGCTGCCTCAATTTGTGAAATCATCAAAAATGTTTAGTAACTTTTGGATAATCAGATAAATTAATAAAAAGCTTGTATAGCAGTGGTTTTGTTGGTTCCAACTAGCAACGTTAATTTGTGAATGTATATTAATCAAGAATAATTATCCAAGACCATCTATATCGGTACAACTATTTAATGTAGCGGATTACTTCGGCAACTGACCAAGCCTGAGCGATCGCTCCTCTGGGTGTGTGAGGTGAATCGCCATCAAAAATCTCAGAAATAGAACCAAGACAAGCATCAAAGAAAAAGTGATCTAGCAAGGGTTGCCAATCAAAAGGCAACGATTGTTGTGGATAAAAACGTTGCCAAGCCCGAATATACGGCCCAATTAGCCAAGTCCAAACAGTGCCTTGATGATAAGCGCGATCGCGTTGCTGTTGATCGCCCTCATATTTTCCTTGATATTCTGGATCTCCTGGATCGAGACTGCGAAGACCATAAGGTGTGAGCAAGCTGGTAGTTGCCAAATCTAATATCTGACACCCTTGCTGTTCAAAAAACCCACAATGGTGTAACGACAGCGCCAAAACGGCATTCGGACGAATTTGAAAATTCCGGCGATCGTCTGGCTCAATAGTATCGTACAGATAACCTAGCTGAGGATTCCAGAATTTTTGCAGTGAGGTTTTCACGTGTTGTGCTTGGTTAGCATAACGCTGTGCTTGCTTAGTAAGACGCACTGGTGAGCCATATTCCATTTGGCTCAAGCGCTCTGCCCACTGACTCAGCCAACATAAAGCAGAATACCACAGTGCATTGATTTCCACCGGCTTCCCATAACGGGGTGTGACGGGGTGTGTCCCAATTATCACATCCATCCAAGTGAGAGCTACACCACGAGCATCCCAACTAACTAGCCCATCGGTAGCATCCACCTGGATATTGAAATGTGTACCACCGACAAACGCTTTATAGATTTGTTGTACTACAGGAAATTGCTCTGCCAAAAAATCCCAGTCTTGGGTAGCTTCTAAATAAAGTCCTAAAGTTTCAATCCACCACAATGCCGCATCAATACTGTTATAAATTGGTTCGCTATTGAGATCGGGAAATGCATTCGCAATCAAACCGTGGCGACAATAATGCCCAAAAGTTCGCAATACTCCTTTTGCGAGGTCAAAACGCTGTGGAACTAGTGCCAACCCCGGTAAAGCGATTAATGTATCGCGTCCCCAGTCATTAAACCAGTGATAACCAGCAATAACCGTAGGGCCGGCAATTGAGGCTCGATAGACGATAAAGCGATCGCTTGCTTTGAGTAGTTGTTGCCAGATTGAGAATTGGGCATAAGAGGCAGAGGTGCTAAGGGGAAAAGGGGCAGAGGGGAAAAACTTACTGCAACTTCTCCCCTGCTCCCCTGCTCCTCTGCCCCCCTGTCCCCCTGCCCCTCTATCTCCCTCTCTCCATCCAAAAATTTGGGAGAGCCTTTCTTGCTCTGCCTCCACAGCTTCTGTGAAGGTTTTGACGGTGAGAACACCTGGCACTGAGTCGGGAAAACCTACTCGTGCTTCTAAAGTTACCGTATCTCCTGGTTGAAGTGTGACTATCAAGTAACCAGGACTGTGGAGGTCTTCCTTGTCGCCTAATCCGCGTTTTGTCTCCTCAGACAATCTATAATCCCAATACCAAACTGCATCTGGTTGATAATTTCCTTGTGTCCAACGCAAGTGCCAAGGTATGCCGAAGCGCCCAGAATTGATTGCTTGTAAACAGACTTGCTGTTCCCCTAGCAATTGTGAAAACTGTAATTCTTGACTAGCAATCTGCTGGTGATGAAAGTCACGTTCTGCTATCAACAGTCGCAACCGTAAAATCGCTGTTTCAGTTCCTTCATAGCGATACTGGATTAAAATTCGATGGCAAAATTGGGCATTGGGCATAAGAGGCAGAGGGGAAAAACTTTCTGCAACTTCTCCTCGGTTACTGAGCGTAGTCGTTGGCGTAGCCTCTCCAAGAGTTGTATGCTCCCCTGCTCCCCATCCTCCAGTCCCCACCAAACCATAAGGCATCACCAATTGTCTGGTTAATTGCCAGTTATCTTGACCCCAAGTCCATTTAGGAACTGGGTTAATATCAAAACAGCGTAGCTGTTCGTAGCCTGTTCGCTCAATCTGACCGTTACCCCAAACATTTGTCCCCAGTGCCACAACGCGCCCTAATATTTCCAAGCTAGCTTCTAAGTGCGAAAGCAGCAGAGTCCTTCCAGAAGGTGGGTTTGTCGCGGCAAACAGCCAACCATGATATGTGCGCGTGCGGACATCAGAAATTGTACCGCTGGCAAAACTTCCTAAGCCGTTGGTAAGTAACCATTCTCTTGTATCTAAATCAGACATTTGCTACTCAAAATCGTTATGAGTATGATATAGTCGTAACAGATCGTAATTAAACTGTGAGAGCGTGGATGGGTAAATTTTACTTGACCCAAATTCCAACGCTACTAAACCGATAAAGGAGAATTAGGTTAATGTCCCTTACTTACGGAACCGAAGGAAGCCTCCGCGTTGGTCAACAAGCTCCCGATTTCACAGCAACAGCTGTGGTAGATCAGGAATTTAAGACAATCAAACTTTCCGATTATCGCGGTAAGTATGTCATCCTGTTTTTCTACCCACTAGACTTTACCTTTGTTTGTCCTACTGAAATTACAGCATTTAGCGATCGCTACGAAGAATTCAAGAAAATCAATACTGAAGTCCTTGGGGCTTCCGTTGACAGTGAATTTTCTCACCTCGCTTGGATTCAAACAGATCGTAAATCTGGTGGGGGTCGGCGACCTGAATTATCCTCTAGTCTCCGACATCAAGAAAGAGATCAGCGCCGCTTACAACGTTCTTGACCCAGCAGCAGGCATAGCCTTGCGTGGTCTATTCATCATCGATAAAGATGGTATCATACAGCACGCCACCATTAACAATCTAGCTTTTGGTCGTAGCGTTGATGAAACCTTGCGAACATTACAAGCAATTCAGTATGTTCAGTCTCACCCTGACGAAGTTTGCCCAGCTGGTTGGCAACCTGGTGACAAGACCATGAATCCGGACCCAGTGAAGTCTAAAGTCTACTTCTCTGCTGTCTAAATTTCGCTAGCTAAAAAACTCTAATCCAGCCTTTTAGAGTTGAAAGCAAAATCAATGAAAACCACAGATAAACAGAGATACACATTAAACAATGTCAACCTCAGTCAATATCTGTGGTTTTTTATAAAATAGTATTTAAATAATCAAGGCTAAAAATATGTTGACTTCAACTGACTTTAGTGGCTTATTAAATGAGCGATTCTTCCGTAATTTTTTACCAGTTCCAGCTAGCAATCAACTCAGATTGGGAGTAGGAACACCTGATTTTCAATTGCCAGATATTACCAACGGAACTTTAGTAAAGTTGTCTGATTATAAAGGCAAACAACCAGTGTTACTCGCCTTTACTCGCATCTTTACCGAAAAGCAATATTGCCCTCTTTGTTTTCCTCACATCAAAGCTTTGAATAAAAACTACGAGCAATTCAAAAATCGCGGAATAGAAGTTTTGATGATTACTAGTACTGATGAAAAGCAAAGTCAAATAGTTGTCAAAGATTTAAGCTTAAGAATGCCACTCTTGAGCGATCCTAGTTGTCGAGTATTTCGTACATATCAAGTAGGACAAGCACTGGGAGCGCCTTTGCCAGCGCAGTTTGTATTAGATAAAGAAGGAAAATTGCGTTACTGGCATTTATTTTCTTTTTTGGATCGTAATGCTAGTGTTGAGACATTGTTAGAACAATTTAATTGACTATAAATATTCAAAATAAATTGCGTTTGGTGTGGAAAACTAGCTATTAGGAATAGGAACTCTTAAGATTTGAATGGTAATTTAGACCTTAATCATATCATCAAATCTTAATAGTTTCACTTGTTTGAAAAGTATTACGAATTACAAATTATCTTTGAGGATAATATTGAGGATTCGCAACTTGGGGCTGATAAACGTTTGTGGGTATTGTACTTCCCATGCCGTTAGGTACAGGAGTGGCAACAGGAGGCTGATAAATGCTCATGGGCGCAGTGCCTATTGTACTGTTAGGTAAAGCAGGATTCGCAACCTGGGGCTGATAACCATTTGTGGGTATGTTTGTAGTCGTGTTGGGTGTGACAGGATTTTGGCTAAACTCTTGGTAGGCTGCACGAGAAATTGAGCTAATCAATTTTTCGGCGCGAGGATCGTTTGCTGGACGTTGTACCATTACAGAGGCTATGTAGCGCTTGCCAGTTGGAACCACAATTAAACCTGTATCTGCCAACATTGTGCCGATATCACCCGTTTTGTGGTATGCTCTGGCACCTGTTCCCAAACCTGCTGGCAGCAGAGTGTCTTTTTGGGTGCGACGCAAGATATCAAGCATGAGATCGCGTGATGGCATACTGACTAAATTTCCTTGACTTACAATCGCCATCAAATTTCCTAGTTCTTTGGGACTAGTGGTATTTGTCCCTTGCAAATCTGGGAGTTGATTGCGAATTGTTGTGGTTGTCAATCCCCAACTACGGAAACGCTGGTTTAAAGCGTCCATTCCTCCCAGTCGGGCAATCAGCATATTTGTCGCCGTATTATCGCTGATTGTAATCATTTTAGTGACTACTTCCAAAGCGGCGTACTGAGTTCCTGGTGGTTTGTATTGCAAATCTCCCGAACCGCCGGCTACCATATCCTGTTGCATGGTCAGCATATCATCTAGGCGAATCTTCCCCGCGTCCACATCCTGGAAAAAGGCAATCAAAATCGGTACTTTAATCGTACTAGCCGCCGGAAGACTGGTAGAGGCATTAATATCTACATAATTACCAGTATCTAAATCTACTAAGAAAATTCCAGGTGTAAGATTTGGGTTGGTCGCCGCCAAATTTTGCACGGCATTTTTCAAAGAGGTAATTTCTTGAGATAGGTATAGACTCGAAGCTGCGGCTGGGGGAGTTTGGGTAGGTTGTGGCTGCGATCGCGCCACATTACTAACATTATTATTAGATTGCGACGCCGAATTTGTGCTGATGCGATTGGCTGGGGGTCTAATACTGACAATACAGTGCCCACAATTGCACCCATCCCAACGCCCACAATCAATAACCGCAAAACATACAATACGGTTTTGGCCATTGGCTTTAACTGGGTTTTTCGCGATGAGCGTCTGCCTGTTTTTGGCTTTTCCATCCGCACTGTTTTAACCATTACAGCACCCGGCCGAAAGGGAGGAATTTTTCCCTTGACACTAGGTATTGGTTTTACTGCCGTTGGCATAACTAACCCCGATTTTACCCTACGTGTAGCGCCAGAGATTGGGGAAGTACTGATTTGATTTTTTGGGCGTGTTAATGACCCTTCTTGTCCATTTGTAGTTTGCTGCTGACTATTAGCTTTAACTCTCTTCTTCACCACTTTTTGAACTTTTTGTGGCTGCTGGCGGCGATTTAAGGGTTGACGCCGCGAGAAAGCTGTTAGTTCGCCACTTGATTCTGACACCGTTACTCCTTGTGACCCACTTGACTGTTTTCTTGCAGACTCTTGGCCCCAAACTTAATTTCTAAGCAATATTAATACTCAAATTCCACTTTGCCACTAAGTAGCATTTTTGTGTTTAGTTTAAGCCATATTAATTATTTTGGGGGGATGATTGCGTATATATTAAACGAATAATTACAAGTTTTCACTATCCCTCTGGTTTTTCAGGGCCCATTCTACCTGCTGCAAAATTCCTCGCAGCATGGCCACCTCCCCAGTTTTCAAGTGAGCACGATTATACAATTGGCGAAATTTTCCCATACGACTAGCTGCCGTATGAGGATATATATAACCAATTTTCAGTAATACTGATTCTAATTGCTGGTAGTATCCTTCCACAACATCCAAGGGTGCAAGTTCAGTTTGAGGTAAAGTTTGAATGTCAAGTTTTTGGGCAGATTGTGACAATTCATAACAACAAATTGCGACAGCAGTAGCCAAATTTAGGGCGACGTAATCTTTACTTGTGGGAATGCCAACAAACCGCTGTGCATAATTTAATTCTTCATTGCTTAATCCCCGGTCTTCTCTACCAAAAATCAGTGCTGTGGGTTTTTCTAGTTCCTCCAGTAACCAGGGTAGTGCAGTGCGAGGATTTTCTAAAGGTGTTTCTAAACTACGAACGCGACCAGTAGTAGCGATCGCTCGGACACATCCATGCAATGCTTCTGGTAAGGTTGGCACTATTACCGCAGATTCTATAATTTCCTGAGCGTGAACAGCCATCATCAGAGCTTCCGTCGATAGCGGATCGCATTGGGGGTTCACTAATACTAAATTATATAGACCAAAATTTTTCATTACCCTGGCGATCGCGCCGATATTGATCGGCCCAGCTGGTTCTACCAACACAATTCTTAATCCAGCCAAGCCCATTTTTTGCCTCCTGCGATCGCACCAGATAATCCTTACAGGCTAATTTTCAGCGTCGTGTTTCTGCTGAAGAGTTTCCTTGAAATTATTTTAGCGGTGTAAGTGAATGCCTGCGTCAAGGGACTTCCAACTAAAAAAATATCCTATCGTGGTGTAGGCAGGGGGGCAGGGGGCAGGGGGCAGGGGGAGAAAGAAAAATATGATCTGAGTAAATTGGATAATTTATTTTCTGGAAGTCCCCAAGAAGAAGGGTGTAGGGAAAAAGACGTGGGGATTGCATTGGCAATTTACTTATTATTAAATGATATATCTCGAAATTTTTCATTCCCTAGCGATCGCTCCAACATTACTCACCCCAGCTACCTCTACCAAGACAATTCTTAATCCAGCCAAGCCCATTTTATTGCCCCCTGTCCCACTTCGACTACGCTCAGTGACCTCCTGCCCCCTGCCCCCTGCCCCCTGCCCCCCTGCTCCAACTCATTACTCATTACTCATTACTTATTACTCCTCTGCTCCCCTGCCTCCTGCCCAAATATGTCTCACATTCTGGTCGAAAATCTCAGGAAAACTTTCTTTGTGTCTGAACGTTCCTCTGGGCTTTTCGGTTCAATACGAGGACTTGTGCAGCGAAAAACTAAAGAAGTTTATGCCCTCAAAGGAGTTTCGTTTTCCCTGGAGCGGGGAGAACTAGTAGGATACATTGGCCCAAATGGGGCTGGTAAATCGACTACGATTAAAATTTTGAGCGGCATTCTCGTACCTTCCAGTGGAAAATGCCTAATTGGTGGACGAACTCCTTGGAAAGATCGAATTAAGCACGTTAATCGTATCGGTGTAGTGTTTGGTCAAAGAACACAACTCTGGTGGGATTTGCCAGTGATTGAGTCTTTCGATTTGCTGCGGGATATTTATCGCGTTCCCCAATCGGAGTATCGCCAGACACGCGAAGAAATGATTGATTTGCTTGGTCTTGGAAGCTTTCTCTCAACTCCGGTGAGACAGTTAAGCCTTGGTCAAAGGATGCGATGTGACTTTGCAGCCGCAATGCTTCACAGACCGGAAATTCTTTTTCTTGATGAACCTACTATTGGGCTTGATGCGGTTTCAAAACTTGCAGTCAGAAAATTTATTAAAGCCCTGAATAAAACTCATCATGTAACCACCATCCTGACTACCCATGATATGGATGATATTGAGGCATTGTGCGATCGCATAATTATTATTGGTGGAGGTGAAATCCTTTGTGATGGAACTCTAGCAGCACTGCGTTCTCAAGTTTCCTCGCGTCGGTACTTAAGAATCGACCTAACAAAGGATGATTTCTTTTTTGAACAACAAGGAGTCAGTATTATCTCTAAAGAAGGTCGCACCGTAACTCTGTCCTTCGATCCCACACAGCTTTCTGCTGCGTCTTTAATTAGCCAAGTTACCTCACAACACGAAGTAGAGGATCTTTTTGTAGAAAATCCACCTATTGAAGAGATAATTGCGGAACTTTATGCAATTTCAGCAGGAATTATCCCATGAAAGCATATTGGTCACTGTTTGTTGCTAGATTTACACTGCTGTTGCAATACCGTGCTGCTGCTTTGGCTGGCGTTGGAACTCAGCTTTTCTGGGGGTTAGTAAAAGTAATGGTTTTACAGGCATTCTTTACTCATACAACCTCTGCTCAACCTATGACTTTTCAACAAGCTGTAGGATATGTGTGGCTGGGACAGGCGTTTTTGATGGCAATTGTCCCTTGGGGAGGTGATAGAGATATTCAAGAACTCATCCGAACTGGTGCTGTAGGATACGATCTTCTTCGACCCACAGACCTTTATAATTTTTGGTTTACTCGCGCTTTGGCACTTCGCACAACGCCCCTGATACTTCGTAGCATTCCGCTTCTTGGAGTCACAATTTTTCTTTTTCCCTTTTTGGGGCTTGATGAATGGTCGCTTTCTTTTTCACCCTCCTTTGCTTCTTTTGTTGCCTTTTTTCTCTCTTTTATTGGTGCAATTTTACTTTCGTCTGCATTAACTATGCTTCTGACTGTATCAATGATGTGGACAATTTCGGGGGAGGGAATTAATAGTATTCTACCTACTCTTGTTAGTATCTTCTCTGGCATGATTGTTCCGTTGCCACTTTTCCCTGAGTGGAGCAAGCCTTTTTTGAATGCACTACCTTTTTCAGGACTAATCGACAAACCTTTTCGTCTTTTTACTGGTAATCTTCAACCAAATTCCCTATTTCATATATTACTGCATCAAGCTTTTTGGATAGTTGTGATTGTTATCTTTGGGCGTGTTCTTGTGAGATATGGCATCAGAAAACTTGTAATTCAGGGAGGATAAGTTAATAGTTCGTAATTCGTAATTTTTTCAGCAGGAATATAGGTTAGATAGTTTCTTTTAGATAAGAATTACAACGCGACTATGAATGACTTTTTGCTTTACTTTCGATATATTTCTGTATCTTTCAAGTCGCAAATGCAGTACAAAGTTTCTTTCTGGCTGCAAGTCATAGGGCAGCTTGTAGGAACTGCTGTTGAATTTTTTGGAATCTGGGCACTTTTTAGTCGTTTTAATAGTATTGGTACGTGGACTTTAAATGAAGTTACTCTCTTTTATGGAATAGTTAATATTTCTTTCGCTTGTGCTGATGCCTTTGGAAAAGGATTTGACTCATTTACAACAATAATTAAAAGTGGAGACTTCGACCGTTTACTTGTTCGTCCACGCACCACAGCACTTCAACTGTTAGGTAAAGAGTTTACTTTAAAACGAATTGGAAGACTTTTTCAAGGAATTGTTGTTACGTGGTGGTCACTTTCATCTCTTCACATCCCTTTAACTTTTAAAAGTTTATGGCTTTTAGGCACTTCATTCATTGGTGGGGTTGCGCTCTTTGTTGGCATTGTTATTATGCAAGCAACCATCACCTTCTGGACTATTGAATCTCTCGAAATTATGAATATCCTCACTTATGGAGGAGTCGAAACGGCTCAATATCCTCTTGCAATTTATAGCAAGTGGTTTCAGCGATTCTTTACTTTCTTGATACCGCTTGCTTGCGTTAGTTATTTTCCTTTGCTTGCAGTACTTGAAAAAGAAGATGCTTTTTTAGTGCCTTTGTGGTTTTGTTATGTATCACCAATCGCAGGCATTATCTTTCTAATAGTTGCGCTCCAGCTTTGGAAAATAGGAGAGCGATACTATTGTTCTACTGGGAGCTAAGGGACTTCCAATTAAAAAAATAAGCAATCACTGTGTAAGCAGGGGAGCAGGGGAGCCACTGCGGTCTTGGGGTCTCCCCAAGTGGAGGAGGCAGTGCGGTCTTGGGGTCTCCCCAAGTGGAGCAACTGCCGTCAAGTGGCTTAGCAGGGAGCAGGGGGGAGAAAGAAGAATATCATTTAAATAAATTGATTAATTTATTCTCTGGAAGTCCCTAAACAAAATTTTAGGTGTGTACTCAAGCATATTTTAAATGGACAGATTTACTTTTGTTGACACAGTTTGGTTTTATTGCACCGACTTACTTAAATGGGGAATTCCCCATATTTATGCTGATTTACGTGTAATTACATAGGCATTATTGAAAAAATGAAGTATAAAGTAACAGGGCAGCAAGAGAGTTAAAAACAAAAATAAAGATTCTTTTTAGAAAAAGTATTTTCGCCATCCTCCATTTTTACTGCCCAACTTTCACGAAACATAGTTGGAGATCGTAAAACCTATGCAGCATGTATTTAAGCAAAGTTTTATACTTTCAGCCACTACTGCGATCGCTTTATTATTTGCAGGTTGTGGCGAAAGTAAAGTTGCTCAATGTAACAAAATCATCAAAGTTGCCAATCAGGGATCTACTCTAGGTCAGGAATTCGCTAAAAATCCCAATCCTGCAAAAGGTTCCAAAGCTCTAACTGAACTTTCGGCTAAGATAGATCCACTTGCGAAAGAGATGAAAACACTAGAAATTAAAGATGAAAAATTGCAAGGTTTCCAAGGACGCTTTATCACACTCTATCAGAACATTAGCAAACAATTGAATAATGCAGCAACAGCCATAGATAAAAAGAATCTACCCGCAGCAAAGGGCTTTCTGGTATCTCTGCAAAAGAGTAGTAACGAAGAAAGTTCAATAGTCAATGAAATTAATAGCTATTGCTCTGGTAAATAATACCATTTTGGATTTTAGATTTTAGATTTTGGATTGTGAAACATCCATTGGATAAGTGTTTCAGTTTTCCATCTGTCGCAATCATTTTTCAAATTGGTATAACCAACTCTTAGCTTCCACCTCTGCAATTATCGGTGCTGGATTGGTTAATGTTGTGGGATTAATTACCACTCCAGGCCAATAGGCGCGAATGGCTTGACCCTGACGCAGATTTTTGATTTTGGGGAAAATCCGATCTAATTGTGGTAATAGTATTTGGGCTAGAGATAGAGCGTGAGCTACTGAGGTTAGATATTGGTCGATGAGTTACTCTGCATCACGATAGTTCCGGTTGGATAACGACTAGTTTCAGACAATTCCAACGTCACGAATAATCCAGAGATACCTGTGTCATAAAAGTCGGCAGGCATCCAGAATTTATCTAGCACCTTTCCCTGAGCATTAATTTTCAGAGTGCCACAGGGAATTTTTTCGCCATCAGCGATCGCCCAAAGTCGATATACTTTTCCTGTGGGGGGAGCTGGCAGATTTTGCACGGCTAGAATCCCCTGTCTTTGTCCTAGATTCACCACAAAGCTACCCGTAGCGGTATCCGACGCATTCACAGCCTTGAGAGAGAAAAGTTGTGTCTGTGACTGTTGCAGTAGGGTATTGATGTCACTAGCCATACGGAAATCCTGTCGCAAGCGATAGTTATCCATTCCTAAATACAGAATTAGGAGTGCCGCGACACTACCCATGATGTTGTACCAGAAAAGCCGAGACGGTTTGGGCTGGGAGGATTGGAAAGTCGTGGTAGCGGCAGCCAGAATGGCAGATTGGAGATGGGGAGGCGGTTCAACGCTATTTAAGCTGTAAACAACCCGATCTAAGGTTGCCTGAAGCCGCTTCACTTCTGCCACTAATGCTGGATTTTCTGCCAGCAGTTGCTCGAAAACTTCTAGTTCGGCGCGATCGAGGTCGCCCACAACATAGCCTGCTGCCAAGGTTTCGATTGCTTGAGGAGTAAGGGGTTCAGTCATAACCTTAGTCAATGGAGTGTTGTAAAAGTTGCTTCAGTTTCAAGAGTCCCTGGCGAGTCCAGCTTTTGACGCTTCCCAGGGGTTTATGCAGTTGTTGGGCAATTTCTGATTGGCTCAGTCCGACATCATAGGCCAGTTCGATCACCTGTCGTTGCCGATCTGAAAGCTGGGCCAAAGCCTGCCGCACTTGCTGCGATCGCTCATTGAAAACAGCCTGCTCAACCGGAGTAGGCGCGGGGGGTGCGGCAGTAACGTTCTGCCCCCAACGTTGCACCAAATTAAGGGTGCGACTGCGCGATCGCAGTTTGTCGATCGCCCGCGAGCGAGTCATGACAATCAGGTAGCGCATCAAATGATCGTGGTGAGCTGGGTCAACCGGACGCTGCCATAATGACAGAAAAATTTCCTGGGTTAGGTCTTCGGCTTCCGGCTGGCTTTGCAAAACTTTCAGCGCCACTCCATA
This sequence comes from Nostoc sp. DSM 114160, assembly GCF_053470305.1. NCBI lineage: Bacteria > Bacillati > Cyanobacteriota > Cyanophyceae > Nostocales > Nostocaceae > Nostoc > Nostoc sp. DSM 114160. The sequence continues at coordinate 2,560,315 of NZ_JBPFGO010000001.1, forward strand.
CACCACGCTGCCGTAGCGCTCGTAGAGACACCTTAACGCCGTTGGCAGATGTGCCTTCAGGTCATCCAAAAGTGCAGCATCGCTCTTCGATGAAGGTTCTGATGAATGGCGATCGCGAGAACTTAGATCCATAGATTCAGGTGAATAGACCGAGGCTAATTTCTCTGCAAAAATGCCTAATGTATCTTGCAGCGTGAGTGCCAATCCTGATTTCACAACTTTTGAGTATAGAGCAAACTTACTTTCATTTCTAAAACGATTGGTGAAGCTAATTGGATGAGTCTAGTGTCGAAATTTTGTAGAAGTCGGTTATTTTGTTCTGATTAACTCGCACCCCAAACCGAACGCACCGCGAACATCAGTCTAGCAAAGGCATTTGAAAAGTTTAAATCCAAAATTGCTTCTCAGTCGTCTTAAAGGTAGAGACAAGTAAGTAACCCAGTTAGCATTCTTTGCAGGCATAAGTTGTAACTAAATTCCTGAAATCACGCTAATTGCTTACCTACCCACTCCTACAGCTTTTAACACTGGCCATTGCACTGCAATGTCCCGACGAAATTTATATCGTCAATTTGTAACGCTCTTTTTTGGCAGTTTGGATTCAACCAAATTGTCTGAAAGTTTGTGCTGCATCCATGCATTGAAGGTCAGTAAAACTGCTGTAGCCAAACAACCAATCTTAGAGGTAATTCTATGCGACGCTCTATTTCTGTGCTGTTAACAACATTGCTGCTGTCTGCCACCATTTTGCCTGCTGCGGCGCAGGCCCAAACCGCACCAATCAGCCTTAATCCATACGTGGGAAATCAACACAGCGCAAACCAGATCGGGTCTTTTAATCTGGCAACTCTTGCATATCAAGGCTACTTAAAAGACCAAGGTATTCCCAGCAATGGTGCATTGATCGATGCGATCGCGTCTGGAACAATTACGGCTCAAGACATTATTCAAGCCGCTGTCAAAGCGAATCGCCTACCTGAGCAAACGTTAAGCGATCGAGCCTATCGCCATAACCTTGAAGATCAACTGCAAGGATTTACAGCAGACTAAAAAACTGGCGTTGCTGAATCAATCATGACCAAGGTATGAAACAACGCCGCGATTCAACTGGCATGGCAAAGCATTCGGGAGTTCATCGAAAGCATCCTTTCGGGCACTTGATTAGCCAATGCTTTGCTTCTACCAATCAAATCTTGATGCCTTCCAGTAATATCCTTACAAGAATACTCAAACTATGAAAAACACATTTCGCAAGTACCATCGGCTAATTGCTACACTCTTTTGTTTGCCGTTGCTCTTTACGGCTCTGACTGGTATTAGCGTTGCGATCGCCGACACATGGTTGCATCAAGAAGAGTTGGCTGGATTTTTGATCGCTGTTCACACTATGCAAATCTTCAAACTCGATGCCATTGTGCCAGTTTTAAATGGGCTAGGGTCTAATTGGTTTAGTGGCTACCGGAGTGAGCATGACTGGACTATTTGCTAAACGCCGTCAACCAAAGCGGATGGAAGAACGCCCATGAAATACATTTCTTATTTTTTCATCGCGATCGCCAGTGCCTTTCTGGTCATCCTGTTGTCGTTGTCATCCTGTAGTCCGAACCATAAGGCAACGACTATGCAACCAATGATGATGAAACAACCCAAGGAACAGCCCCAAATTAGCCAACAGCCTGCCGATGTTACTGTCAAAATTCGTAATTTCAAATTTGAGCCAGCGAATTTGGCGATCGCTGTTGGTAAAACTGTGCAATTTATCAATGTCGATGAAGAACCTCATACGGCAACGGCTACGGATGGTACTTTCAACTCTAAAGCACTGGATACCAATCAAACCTGGAACTACACTGCCACTAAACCGGGAACCTATCCCTATATTTGCTCAATTCATCCCTTTATGAAAGGGACGTTGAAGGTAACAAATAAGAAAAACTAACCAGAGGAATACCAATGCAACGCAGAAAATTTATTGAACACGTGGGCTGGACAGGACTCGGCATTGTGTGGGCTGTTGGTGCAAATGGCTTATTGACTGCCTGTAAGGTGGGAGAACCAAATGCTCAAAAATCATCCACGACTTCACCGTTTTCCTTCGTTCAAATTAGCGATACACACATCGGTTTCAAAAAACCTGCAAATGAACATGTCACCGATACGCTCCAGAAAGCGATCGATGCAATCAATACTTTACCCACTCCACCCGCCTTTGTCATTCACACGGGAGATATCTCCCATTTATCTAAACCAGAAGAATTCGATCGAGCGAAACAACTGCTTTCCCAATTGAAAGTCCCACTGTTTACTCTACCAGGGGAGCACGATACAATTGGCGATCGCGGCAAAGCCTACGAGGAAGCTTTTAACCGCAAGGATGCCAAAGAAGGCTTACAGGTTTGGGATCGGGCGGGAATCCACTTTGTCTCCTTAACCAATGTGCTGGACTTTGGGGCAACTGGCACAGGCAAACTAGGTGAGGCGCAATTGGACTTGCTCTCCAAAGATTTGGCAAACCAGAAACAGGATACACCTCTAGTTGTTTTCAGCCATATTCCTCTATATGACCTTTATCCCAAATGGGGATGGGCAACTGCTGATTCTGCTAAGTTGCTCTCACTGCTATCTCGCTTTGCATCGGTAACAGTGTTAACGGGGCACATCCATCAAGTGATCGAGCACAGCGAAGGCAATATTCGCTTCCATAGTGCTACGACGACCGCTTATCCCCTCCCCGCTCCAGGTCACGGCGATCAACCTGCTCCCGTCAAGCTCCCTGAAAATAATCTGTTGGCGGTGCTTGGATTCCGCACAGTTGAGGTAATTTCTGGGAAGGATACTAGAGTTGACCAACATACTCTCTTGTAGAAATATAGTTCAACAAATACTAAGAGCGATCGCGTTCTGGACGCTTTCGGATATAGTCCAATACGATTCAGTTAAGAATTATTGGTCTTTGAAGACGCGATAATCGCGTCTCTACATCTGGATCTTGGGCTTAACTGAACCGTATTGTTATATGAGCGAGGACTGGCAGTTTATTCTGACTTTTGATGCTGGGTTTGGGGCTTCTTGGCTGTGTCATTCTCCCCTCCTGGCTTTGAGTCCTTCTTTCTGATTTTACTGTTCCCGGAGTGACAAAAGAAAGTTTTACAGACCTTAAATCAATCCTTATTAACCAACAACGCAAGCGAAGAAGCTCTTTTACGCTTGCGTATCGAGACAGCACCAAACATAGTGCAAGTAAACAGCGAACCTAGAATTGTTGAGGGTTCTGGGACAGTATAGACGCTCACCTGATTACTTTTAGATTCTATTAAGGTTAAACGAGTTAACTTATCGAAAGTACGGGAATATTTACCCTTAAAGCTAGTCAAAGCATATTCCTGTGTTCCGCCAAAAGATTTATCAATAGTAGTCTGATTTGAATCAAGAGTTATGCTACTACTCGGTTCAAATACAAAAGCATCATTGTTACCTATAGTTGATAAATTTCCAGAAATCTTGAAAGAGTCTAAAAGATTACCAGTATCGCTGTCGTATAACTCATATAAGAACTCTCCACGAGCATTTGCACGTTCAGTCACTGCATCATCAATGGATGTTTTCAGGTTAAATAAGCCACTGAAATCAAAAGAAAACTCTTTGTCAACGATGAAATCATAACCGATAATCCCAGCAAAGCTTTCCGCCGATCCTATATAGCCATCACCCTGACCTTGAGCTTGGCTGAAGGACAAATTGGAGGCAGAGTTGTTTGCATCGATATTAAATTTAGCCTCAGCGTTAGCATCAGCAGTTACTTGACCACCTGTACTAATTGCTGTGGTTACATTATCAGTCAAAGTCCTAACATCTAAAGGGCTAGTACTAAAGTTGTTGATGTTGAATTTTGACTCAGAATATGCAATGGTAGCAGCTTGGCTCGGTAAGGTTGCCAATATCGAAGTAGCGATCGCTGGAGTAGCCAATGCAAAAAAACGCTTTACAATTTTAGTGTAGCTTTTCATACAAGTTTTTCTTTTCTTTTAGGATGTTAAGATTGCAAATTTTTCATGCTTGTCTACTGCCTTACTGATAAGTAAGAACAAGTTATAGGCAAGCAGGATGGTCAGCTTGGGAACTTTTCAAGCTATGTTTGTCTTATGTAGAAGAAATCTTCTATTTCAGGACTAATTTTTATTTACCATTTGCGCATTTATATATAAGTAATAACCGTATAAGTAATTTAGTTATTAAATTTAGTGCGCGTTCAATTGGTTACATATTTATACTAGTCGTGCATCCACTAGTTTCTTGTAAAGCTTAAGTAAAAAAGAGCATTTTTTAATTGGGATTTACGTAAGGATTCAGTAGAGAAAAGTTCACAAATTCAGTAGAGAAAAGTTCACATAAGTGATGTTGGTGCCAAAGCATCCTTCGATGAGCAAGCAAGTAACTGTAAAATCAAGCAACGATCGCCTGTACCAATTATCGAAATCAAAATTGGTAGCAATAAGGTTCGGTTAAGGTGCATAGTCTAAAGAGCGCCCTTAGTCCCCTTTAAAAAGCTACGGTGTACACGCAAGTCCTAAAAACCTAACTTAATAAGACTTTTCTCCTTCCCAGTCCGAAATTGGAAATGCATTCATTGAGTCTATGATTCAATATCTGGAGGCATAAGACATTGCGCCCCTACGTTAGCGGAGTATCCCGTAGAAATGGAATATTTTTTTAACTGGAAGTCCTTTAGGAGCTGGGGTTAGGGTCTATATTCAATTTCCAGAGAAGTAAAAAAGGTGATTGAATGCCTAATTCAGAGGGTTATAGTCTGAGAGCAGATGATCTAAAAGCTTACGTTCGTAAGGATTTAAAGATGAGGCAGATGTTCCAAATTCCTGTAATTTATGGTAAATAAAATCACCTTCAAATGTTTCGATACGTTCTTCTAACTCTCCATAGAGTTCCTGAAGGGTAAACTCAGTTGCTAAAGCTAAGGCAATTTGTTCTCTATCTTTACCAATTGACCGACTCTTAAATTGATAATAGCCTTGAGAATGCTGTGATAGTAGCCCAAGAGCGATCGCTAAAATCACCGTTTGATAAGCTAGTTTTAATTCTCTACCAGAACCAATTTCTTCTGGGATTAAATCAGGAATGTTTTCGTCTTCATCGATTTGTTCGCTCTGAGTCCGTTCATAGCAGTCTCGATAATACTCAATTTGGCTGAGAAAATAAGCCGGAAAGCCCAAGGAACGAGTCAAAATATACAACCGTTGCTTATCTTCAGCTACTAAGGCGGTTAAACTACGACTAAAGCGACTGTAAAACGAAAAAATTTGTTCTTTATCTTTTGCTCCTACCCAGAGGGTAATCTCCCGTTGAGAAGTTGGGTTTAAGTTAGTGTCAATATCTTGAATTCGCAGCAACAAATTAGCGCTATCATAAAGTTGATTTAAACGCAAATTAGCTGTATTGGCGGCAATTAAATCTGATTGCTTTAATACTTCGCCAATAGACAAATTACCCAATTGCTCGAACTGCTGGCGAGCAAAGGGTATAAGTTGATTCTGAAATTCTTCAGCAGAAATTTTCCACGATTGAGAACGGCTAACCTGTTCTTGAGTAAACTTTTCAGTTGGTAATGTGGAAAGAAAACTTTGGTAATAAGCATCAATATCCGCATCAGTTAGAACTGTGAGGCGAATTTCGGAGAACTTCGTGGTAGCTCGATCGCGTTGAGCAACTAAATTATTGTGTATCTCAGAGAAATCGGCCAGAGTTTGACGTAAGGTTTCAGTTCTTTGTTTAGCTGTTTTAATCAAATAATTCAACGCCTCGACACGGAGATTTTGGGCGTATAAATCGTACTCTAACTTTAATTGTTCGTTATAGCTGCGACGCAATTCGACGGCGGTTGCTTTAATAGTGCTTTCTAGGCGTTTAATTTGTTTCTGAACCTTCTGAATGCGATCGCGAAGATTAGTGCTGTACTTGAGCCAAACTATACCTAAGTAAGTCAAAATTGTTACCGCAGTCCAAAGCAGATAAGTAACTAAGTTAGCCCAAAACTTTTGCAATAACAGCCACAGCGTTGATTGACTGAAAATTCCCGTCAGAATCAGCAAGGCGAATAAAGCACCAGTAACCAAGATCGGATAAACGATCAGATACTGCGATCGAAAACGGTTTTCTTCTGTTAGGAGTTCATCTAAGTTATCTGTAGCTGTTTCGAGTTGATTTTCAATGGCCGTTAAGTGGTTCTGAGCGACAACGATCGCAGCTTCAGCTTGTTCGCGAGCGCGAGCGATCGCCATAAAGCGAATTTGTCGAGCTTGTTCGATTTCGGCATTTAACCCTTGACGATAGTCAGCAACTGCTGTTTCTAGCTGTTTTTGTGTAGTTTGTAACTCTTGCAGTTGTTCTTCAGATTTTCTTTCAGTTAAAGCATCTTGTAATTGTTGCTGCCGCAATTTTAAGGATAGAACTTGGTTGAGCAACTTTTGAGTGGCTTCTGGATCAATTGTTACCTGCAATCTTGAATCGAGAAATGCTTCAGCCGTTCGCAGTTCTGTAACCAGATTTTGAGATTGATCGCCAATGGCATCCGTTTGCAGTTCCAAATACAAAAAGGTCAATATGTTTAATAGCCTAACTCCTTCATGTAAGCCTCTAGGTGTAGCATCAACATAGCTATTTATGCTGCGATCTAGGAAGCTGGTTAGGTTTGCTTGTAGTTGTTTACAACACTTTTCCAACGTGCGCTTATAAGAAAGTAGCTCTTTATTTTCAAACTGCCGATAAGCACGCTGCAATTCCATCCCATATTCCCGCGCCATTCCTGCATGGATCTCAATACGCGGATTAAAATCTTGCCAAACTGGTTTGCCGTTATCTCGTTCTAATTGCAGAAAAGCATTACTGAAATCTTCGCTAAGGACAAATCCTTTGGCATCTAATAGGCATTTTCGACTTGCTTCGGGAGTGAATTCTGCCTTCGGTAAAAACTGCTCCCTGATAATATCGGCAGCAAAGGCAGCACTCAAACGGTTAATAGTTGTTTCTCCAGCGAAAAACAATTCTCCATAACCAAATGAACTATAGGCGGGTATTTTCCCCCGTACTTTTTGGGCGCCAAGCAATAAGCCGTTGGTTTCCGGTTCCACGGTGAGAAAACCTGCCAAAGCATCAGCATAGCTAGGCAAATTATCGCTCAGTCCCCCAATTCGCTCATCCATCAGCCAGCAGTTATCAAAAGGTGGTACTTTTTGACTACCTGTAATCACAACCCCACCGATCATTTTGTAATCTAACTCTTTCAGGAAGGCGTAAGCAGCACCGTAATCAGTAGTTGTGGCTTGGGTAAATAACCCTGGCAATAGTAATAAAGCTTCTAAGCTGTAAGGAATATCTGTAAAGTATTTAGAAAATAGCCAACGAATCAAGCGTACTATGTCAAAAACTACTCCCCTAGCAAATTGATTGCTGGCTGATAGCATGAGATATACTCGATGGCTGCTGCTGATTTCCACTCCCTGACGTTTCGCTGCGATCGCTTCTTTTGATTGACTAGCCGTTTTCAATAATTCAATCAGTGCAGTTTGCAATTCGCCTGTCGCGTCGCTGAACTGGGTACGAATTTTGGAAATATAAGCTTGTTTACTATGAGTTTGAGCCAGATCAAAACTCGTGTCAGCAAACCGATCTAACTCGCCACTAAAGCCAAAAGTTTGACCATCCCAAGTTAAGTTATAAGTTTGGATTAAACAGGTTTGATCGGCTGGAAATTTTTGCAGTTGCAGTTTAATGGCTGTACAAAAAGCGGCACTGTGAGGATCGAGTGCAAGTAAAATAGTTGGTTTTGGCATGGGGACACTCTCAGAGTGCAAACTATAGGGCTAAATAATCACATCTAAATCTTCCAGGTAAGCTTCAATTTCCTGGATTTCCATTTCTACCTGTTCTTGAATTTGGGCATCAACCTTGCCTCCCTTTAAAACTTGATTGAGGTGATTGATGTAGTTTTGCAAAGTAGATTTGGCTTTGTCTTGGTCTTCGTGGGTAATCCGCTCAACTTTGTCAGAAATTTCCTTAACTAGAGGCAAGTTGCTTTTGAAAGCTTTAAATGCTGATTTGCGATCGCCTCCCAATGGCAAAACTCCGCCCTCTAATTTTTTGGCTTGTTCTGTAGAAACGAAATATTTCTTACTCTGATTGACAATCAATTTATATTGATCGGGTGCTAGCGCTAAGGCAAACCAACGCAACGCCCCACCGTCGTCTTCTGGTGGAATTAAATTAGCTAAGTTTGTCCAATTGCGATGTAAGTGTTTGAAGACTTTATTCGGATCTAGGTAAGCTGACTCCAGTTCCCTCATTCCGTTGAAGGCAAATAAGGGAACACCGACTTCTACCCGAAACAGCATCACTTTATGGGGTTCGCCTGTCGGTACGAAAGAAGGATTATTATTTCCTTTAGGCAAGCGATTAGAAAGAGGTGGATCGCTAAAAATTGTGTTGTTGCTCTCTACTCCGTAGTAATAAAATTCTGTAATTAAGTGCTGCTGTTGAATGGGAATTTCCGATACTTCATACTGCCAGAGAGGAACTGCAAGCTTGCCAAGTTGTTGCAAATCTTGTCCCGCATCTTCGGGATTACTATCTGCTAAAACCTGCTCAACAGTCATGCTGGTGAGAGGATAGTAAGCTTCATTTACAAATTTCAGAATTTCGTTCTTGACATCTTCAGCTTTTTTCTCAGACCAATTGGTTAAAGTTTGAGACTGTTCTCGATGCCAACGGATAAAATCTTCACCAGTAACTTTGGGGCGTTTCGATTGGATATTGATGCGCTGAATGGTGTGAATAAAAGGGTTATCGTTACTTCCTTGACGGTTGACCTCGTGATAACTCTGTTCTAAATCTCGATAAACTTTATCTAAGTTGCTGTGTAGACGCTGACACTTTTCCTGGATTTGCTCTACCTTAGCCCGCAACATACCATATAGTTCAGCCGCTTTATCACACCGTTTCCAATGTAAATAAGTCTTCCACTTTTGGTCAGCCCGTTCTTTATATCTCTGACAAGCTGCTTGAATATTATTTTTATTTGTCCAAAAAGTTTCTGCAACTTCTTTAATCTTTTCTTCTTGTGGTTCTAATTTCAAAGCATTGAAACTGGATTGCGCCTCTTGCGATTTGCGCTGTACGCTCTGCTGTAATTCGTCTAATTTTTGGGAAAGTTTGTTCAAAAATTCCAAAACATAAGCTAGTCCATTGGGACGGTTAAGACCGCGTTCCCAGAAAGTTGCGATCGCAGCAGATGCAGTCTGCTCTAAGCGATAAAAACTCAATCCCAGTTCTTGAGCCGTCCGTTGCTCAAATTGATCTAACTGCCGTTTGTAGAGTTCTTTAATTGTCGGCAAAGCTGTACGATCCTGACGGATTTCGCCAATTCTAAATTCGGGTTTCATCTGTCCGCCGCGATCGCTTTCAGTCAACGCATTCAGGAGAGTAGTCGCTTCTGCTAACTTGCAATCTTCCAAAAACCGGGTGATGTCGCTTTCTAAATCGATTGTTGCGGTAGATGCCATCAACTCATTCTTCAGCAAGCTTTGAGCATCCTCTAATTTCATCCGCTCGTATTGCTGTACTGGTAGAGTCAGGGTAGCAAAGCCAAAACTACAATAATTTATATTGCGTCCTCGAACTTTTTCACCAGTTGCCAGATAAGCGCGAATATTATCAGCAACGTTAGCAGCGTCTAAACCGATTTGAGAACCAATCTGGATATACAAGCCATCTGCAACTAAATTTTGCAAATCGTCTGGACGGCCGACTACAGTTCCATTTTTGTTAACCCCGTCAATTAAAAATACAGCATCAAAGGGAGGGCGATCGGCTTTGATTTTTTTAATGCCATAATCAATTTCAATGCTATTAGATGGTGACAATCCCCAAAAATGCTCGATTTCCTTGAGAGCGCCATAGGCATTAGACTTTACCAAGTGAGTTTGGGGAATATTGGCAAACACTCTGGGTAAAACAAATACCCCTGTAATATTAGAAAAATTATTGATATGTTGCCGTGTTAAAAAAGCCGTATCTAAGAATGTGCCACTGCCCGTTCCACCAGCCAAACTGCCAACAATAAAAACTTCGACACCATCCCGACTGGAAACTTGAAAGTTATCGGAAAATGCTTGTTTACTAGTGCGAATTTCGCGGACAGTGTTGATGGCTTGAGCAATTAAAGCATCAATATCGCCTACTTTTGCAAATAAGGCGAGCCGTCCCCGTGCCCGAATCTGTCCTGCGCCACTGATCAAGCTGGCTGCGGAAATGTCCCTAGGCCACCATTCAGCGATATGGTCGTTACGTGTTAGCGGTAGGGGATTGGCGACAGAAATTGCATAAAGTTCATTAGGTTCTAAGACAACCTTAGTTCCATCAGGTGATTTTTCTCGTTCTTGGATATTTTCAGTAGTATCAATAGAAATAAAACGAATAACTTCTGGAACTGAGCCGTAAACATCTATAAATCGCTTTTTAAGTTTAAGTACGACTTCATAACCCGTTCCTCCTAGCCCGATAACAACGGTAGGACGAAAAACAACCGTGGGACGCACAACCGTGGGACTTAACATTCACTTTCCTGTGATATTATTCAAAAGTTTGTCTGCCCACTGCTTGTCTCAGAGGGGTCTTTGACGTTCAATCCAGTTAAATTGCAACTTAACATTGCCAATCTGGATGATGTCCTCGTTGAAGAGTTCATCTGTATTTATCTTTTTAGTATTGACAAAAATTACACCTTTCAAACACCGCAAATCTATATTCTTTTTGCCTAACCGCCAAACTGTGACTAACTCGGCATCAGAATTTGTTGCAGCGATAGCTGGTATCAAATCACTCAGGCATACTCTACCCTTTTGTAGGTGAGTGAGACTAATCTCTTCATCTTCCGATGATTGTGGCAGTGGTTCTAGGACTACCAACGCTCCTTCTAAGCGGTTGCGGTTGCGGAAATCTTCGGCTAATTCTAAGGGGGTTTTGCGTTGAATCAAACAAACTACTATCAGGGTAATTAACAACACCAATAGCAGTAAGAGCAACCAAATAACTATTTTTCGCCATAGTGGCATCAAAATATACAGATGAGCTTCCGCACTGACAGGATTAGTAATTGAGTTATCTGGGGTTAAGACTAAAGTGAAAGTGCGATCGCCTGCAAAACTACTATCAGTAATCTGTAACTGCACAGGAATTTTAGTTTCTCCTGGTTGTAAGGATATGGCTGCTGAAGGTTCTGCCATAGAAACGTCTTTGGAATTGCCTTGCAGTTGTAAGCTAGCTGTTCCAAATATATTGGTGCGAAGTACCAAAGTTTGGGTTTCAGTGGTTTTACCTGCTTCTATTGAGCCAAAATCTATCTTTGTAGGTTGTATTTGTAGTTGTGACTGAATGGTTACAGGTAGGTCAATTTTAATTGGTGCTATCGCTTGGTCTGCACTTTTCAACACCAAGCGCAAGCTACTAGCGCCCCCTTTTGCCTCCGGTGGTATCTGTAAACGCACGGGAATGGTTGTTGCTTGATTCGCAACTAAGTTGATGGTGCGATCGGGTGAAATTAAGCGAATACGACTTTGCTGAGGGTCTTCCAGTTGCAAACTTACCTTAGCATTGACATTACTGATAGCATTAATATTGAGTGGTTCAGTAGTCGCTCCCGGTAATAATGGCGATGAATTTGCATTGGGTAAATTAACATCAAGTTTGGGTTTAATAAGCGCTGGTCGGATATTTTGAGCTAGTTGGTTAAGCTGAACTCCTCCAGGATCTCGCAATACCTGTCCCTTCCCACAAAGCGCTGGATTACTAGCAAAATCATTCAGTTGCTTTTCGTGTTCTTTTAATCCTAAAGACACAAAAAATATGTAGGGCTTGCATTGTTGCTCGCGTAGAAATTGGGTATTACCAGGAATAGACACAGGATTAGGAATACCACGCACATCTTCTAATCCGTCCGTCAAAAATACTATACTAACAGTACGACCAAGAGCATCAGCACGTTTATTTAACAGAGCAGAATGTTGCAAAGCCTTTTGCACAGCCTTACCTGTATGAGTACGCACACCCTCAGCTTGAAGTGAACTAATTATTTGCTTGAGTTTACCTCTATCTGGATTACTGTTAATAGTGATATCATTGGCATTTAGAGTGACATCTCGATCGAAGCTATAGATAGTAACTGTGTCACCTAATCTAGCCGTGTTAACAAATTCAGTAATAGAATTTTTTACTGATTCAAAAATATTTTTTGTTCCACCTACACCACGCATAGAAGCAGAAGTATCTACTACTAAAATCCAGTCAATTCCTCCTTTCGGAGTAGTCTGAGCAGATGCACTATACAAGTTAGGAATTGATATTAGAGCTAAAACAATAATGCTTCGGATTGAACGAAATCTCAATAAATGCTTAAGGTATCTAAAGCTCATTGATAGATTCCTCCAGGCACATAAATTTTATATTCACTTTCCTCAAAATGGGAGCTTAAGAGTCGGAATTTAATCCTCTTGATGCTTGTAAATATTTTGTAGCATCCATATAGTTCTTTTCGCTGTAAACTTAGAATCCATAAACTGACAATTATAATTCGCTGTACTGATTTCATCTCATTACCTAAAAAATGTAGGCTCAAGCTGCTATTGTTATCCCAAAAGCAATATAAAAGGTTGATTAAATATGTGAATACGATATGTAATTTTAAAAATCAACTTTGATTTAATTATTTATAAAAAGCATTAAACTTAATATTTAATAAATAATTAAATACTGAATATTTTTTAGAGTTTTCTGGTTTAATAAAATTTGTAAACCAAATATATACAAATTTGGTACAAGTTGTTCAGCCAATTATTTTCCACCTAAATTAAAATTAATAATAGTTTTGCTCAGTATTTTGTCAAGTTATATGTTAACTATTCTTTTAAAGAATGTCACGTTTTTGAGAGATATTCAAGTGAACAAAAGCTAACTGTTGAACTCTTTATAGACTCAGTAAATATATACAAAACAGTTGAGATAATTGCCAATATAATTTTATATTTACGTTTAATTAGCCTTGACAATGACAAAGATAAATTGTTAATGCTTGTAGTTATAGCAGTTCTCGTACAAGTAAGGTAATTAATCACAGCACAGATGTACTAACCTTTGATGCGGGAATGCGAAGCGCATCTGCGTTTAAATTTTAACACTCAATTCGCTGCGATTTTAGGCAAAGCTGCACTAAGAATCATGAATAGCTAACGGTAACAACAAGCGACTGACTACCCGATTATCTGGTAACTGATAGAAATTCAACTCTCCTCCTAGTTCTTGCATGAGGTTTTGGCAGATCGCCAGATGTAAAGCTGGTGGTTGGTCGAGGTAGGAAGGAGCAAGCACATCTTTGGGTGTATTATTATGTAGTTCCGTGAGTAGCTGTGGTTCGATCGCACCGTTATATGTGATCGATAATTCCAGCGATGTCTGATGTTCAGCCGCTCCAGTTGTAGAAGAAGAATATTTTATATCTAAGGGTTTTGACGCATCTAAACGGCGGCACCAAATATCAATTCTGCTACCGATTTGAGAACGGTTACAGGCAGTAACCAATAATTCATGGATAACTAATTCAATTTTGACAATATCACCAGCGATCGCCATTGCAGATTGAGCGCTGGAGGGAGGAACGCCTCTAACTAATGAAGAATTCTTGGATGCTTCTTGCTCGTCAATTGGTTGTCCCAAACCATGTACGCCAATCCACAGCTTTTGTTGTTTGAGTAAATTTTCGATCCGTTCGAGCGATCGCTTCAGTAAACTGGCTATGGGCATAGTTTCCCAACTAATATGTAGCTGCCAGTTCTCAAGTTTTAGCATTCCACTCATGGAGTTGGCTGTATGATCTAACTGGCGTAGCAATAGCTGGTAGCGCATCTGAGTTAGTTCATTTGCAGGAATGCCCAAATCGTGTATTTGTTTCAGGGAATGGGCCGTTATTCTTTGAATTTCCTCTAGACGACGATGTTTGTACCAGTTGAGTTGTCGTAATTCTTCGGTTGTGGATTCTAAAAGTCGGGTAATTTGCTTTTCACGACGCCACCAAGCTAATTGAGAAATCAGAGTTGCTGTTGCACTAAGGTTTGGTTCTGACCAGCGACGCTCTTGATAGTCTACAAGCAACACGACACCAGTGGTTTCATAATCAGCGGTTGTACGTAATGCCATTACCATAATTTGACTTTTGTCTGGAACATTCAACCATTTCCGAGTTTCTGGAGGTAAATTATCCACCTTCAAAGTCAGATAATTCTCTGTAGCAAGTGCCCACTGAATTAAGGCTTCAGCTCGGATAGAAATAGATACATCAGAAAAAATCCCAAATTGGCTATTATCAATCACTCCAGGAATAATTTCTGCCCGACTTTCACCAGGTGCCCAAGATAGCATTAGCGCTAGGGGACAGCCCAAAATTGAGGCTATTTGTTCGAGTGCTGTAGGTTCTAAATGCTTTTTTTCCACCTCAATGCTGTTCTGGGATTGTGTCAGGATGCGTAAGCATTGCTCAAAAGCCTGGGAAGTTTTTTGCTGCTGGGTAGTGCGGTTATGTAACTGCCACTGACGAACAATTACACCAATCTGTTGACTGACAGCCCACAGCAATTCTTTTTCTAGAGTTGTCCAAGAACGATGGCTTTCATGAGTAATCACCAAAAGTGCTGCTGGTATATGCTCGTGAGTGCATTTACAAACAAGCAGCGATCGCACATTATTCTCTAATAACAAGGGTCGCCAGTTAAAAAAGCGTAAATCTTCATCTAAGTTCTCAATTTCCACTGCCTGTGTTGAACCTTGCAAAAGCTGCCCATCTAATTCTTTGAGAGTATGAAGAGTAAATGTCAACGGCCGACGATTTTGGGGCTGACTTTGGTAAGTAAATTGATAATTCTTCTGCTCGGCGTCGTACTGCAACAGCAAAAAGCGGGTAGCACCTAATCGAGCTAAAACTCTTTTAGCACAATTATGTAAAGTTACCTGAAGGTCATGTTCGCTATAGATACCTTGAGCAACTTGGCTGGTCAGTTGAGCATCCTCTTGAATCTGTTTGATAGTGCTTTCCATGCTTTCGGTAGGTGTAATTAGAGAGATTAAACCAGCAACACCTTGGACAAAATTTTTATCTGTGTCCGTCCAGATGCGAGGTTCATTGCTTTCCACCGCCAGAAAACCGACTAAGTTCTTTTGCCAGAAAATCGGAGCTGCCAGAAGCGATCGCACCTGCAAGCGTTGCAGCAATTTAGCCGTAAAATGGCTTTTTAAAGAACTGCGGGCATCACCAATGGAGACTATTTGGTTAACTGCCAAAGCATAATAAAAATCGCTTAAGTCCTGTACAGTCATTCCCGCTGCTTGCTGAGTGCTAGAATTGCGATCCATTTTGACCAGCTGATTGCTCATTCGACACCAAAAGTAGCGCCCTTCTCGCTCAAACCAGTAAACATTTGTCCGGCTGGGGGAGACAAATTTATGAGTTGCTTGCACTGCTGCTTCAAGTCTTTGATTCAGGTTACTGAGGCTGCGTAAATTTTCTAGCAATTCTAATAATGGCTCGTCAGTTCGCCTGGTTTGCTTTTGGTGCTTATGCATTTCATTTTGATAAAGCACTGCCCCTAGTTCACCTAAAACCATCATCAAACGTGCTTTTGTTTCTCCTGTCAGTAGGTAGCCCCAGCGTTCTGAACCCAGTAATACCAAGCCCAAGAAACGGTCTTTGTAGCGAATCGGTAAAATAATCGTTCCTTGGATGTGGAATTTTTCGGCAACTTTTCGCCATTCGGCGGCGCGGATTTCAGTTTGCAAATCAGCTACGCCTAAAGGATGCTGTTCAATTACTACTTGCTCTAATAAATCTCCAGGGCTGAGAACAACTCTTTGGCGTAAAAAGCTCATATCGCGATCGGGTGTGATGCCCCCTTTTCCGAATAATATGTGATTCAGGCGATCGTAAAGAGCAATCCAAATCAGTTTGTAGTCAAACTCTTCTTTGAGATAAGAAATAGTAGTTTCAATCAGAACGTCAACATCATCTTCTTCTCTGAGGCTCTGGAGGACGCGCCCTAAAGAGAGGATCTGTTGTTCGGCGGCTATAGGTTTTTGCGGCTGCCCCATCTGATTTATTGGTTAACATAACTTGTAATATATAAGATGCCCAGAAAAGCACCCTGAGTAATATTGCCACAGGTGTTTGCTAAAAGTTGTAGGTAACAGGTTCGTTAAATTTAGATTATGGAGTGCCAGGGAAATGGGCGAAACTACGTCTGATGCTCAAGAGCAACAGAGACAAGTCTCAGAGGAAAAGCGAGAGTCTGCTGAAGATACCAGGCTCTCACAAGAGAACGAGCGAGAGTCTGCTGAAAATAAAAGGCTCTCACAAGAGGAGCAGCGACAGTTTAGTGAAGAAATCAGAAATTCTGCCGAAGAAACCCGGCAGCTTGCTGAAGAAATCAGAAATTCTGCCGAAGAAACCCGGCTGTTTGCTGAACAAGTGCGGGTAGTCAAAGAAGAACTCCGAGAAGCTAAAGAGGAAGCACGGCAATCTAAAGACGAACTCCGTCAAGCTAAAGAAGAACTCCGACGAGCTAAAGAGGAAGCGCGGCAGTCTACCGAATTCGCGTAGTGTTAAGGATTGAAATGGACATTTATCAACTTGCTATTCGTCCGCTTTTGTTCAATGTAGTAAAAACTGATTCAGAGTGGTTACATCAGCAGACGATTCGCAGTTTTAGTTGGCTATCGCAAAGAAATATTAGCCCTCCTGCTAGTTGGGTAAACCAACGCCTAAAGCAGTCCTTATGTCTGTACGATTCCCGCCTAGAACAAAATTTGTTTGGGCTAAACTTTCCAAATCCTGTAGGGTTAGCAGCTGGGTTCGACAAGGATGGAGTAGCTGCTGGCATTTGGTCTAACCTGGGTTTCGGCTTTGCAGAACTAGGAACTGTAACTTTTCACGCACAGCCCGGAAATCCGCGTCCCCGTTTGTTTCGCCTCCCGTTGGATAAAGCTGCTCTCAATCGCATGGGCTTTAATAACAGTGGTGCAGTAGCAATGGCGGCACGATTAACACAAGAAAAACAGGAGTCAACCCACTTAATACCCATAGGAATAAATTTGGGCAAATCTAAGATAACTCCCCTAGAAGCAGCCGCACAGGATTATCTCGATAGTTTTCGTTTACTCAAGGATTTGGGAGACTATTTTGTTGTTAATGTCTCTTCTCCCAATACACCAGGGTTACGATCGCTCCAAGATGCTTCTATGCTCAGTGCCATCTTAGATTTATTACAACAAGAAAATACTACATATAAACCTATTTTTGTCAAGATAGCCCCAGATTTAGATTGGGTTGCGATCGCTGAGATCGTAACTCTTGCTAAAACCTACCAACTAGCGGGAATTATCGCCACTAACACAACCATCAGCCGTGATGGACTCAAAACCCAGGCGATTGACCCAAACAGGCAAATCACCCCAGGATGAAGCAGGCGGAATTAGCGGTAAACCATTGCGCGATCGCTCCACTGAGGTAATTCGTTTTATTTGGCAGCAAACTCAAGGACAAATCCCAATTATTGGTGTTGGCGGTATTTTTTCCCCAGAAGATGCTTGGGAAAAAATTACTGCTGGTGCTAGCTTGATTCAGGTTTATACAGGCTGGATTTACGAAGGGCCAATGATGGTACGCCGAATTCTAGCTGGTTTACTTGTCCTACTAGAACAAAGCGGATTAAATTCCATCAACGAAGCTGTGGGTTTACAAACAAAAATTCCAAAATTCTAATTTTGAATTTTGAATTTTGAATTTTGAATTGTTATCCTTCCTCCACTGGGAAAAACTCTTTAGTTTTTTCCGAGAATGACCAGGCAATACCATCAGGGTCTCTGCTGCGGCTCCATTCAGGAAACTCTGGATCGTTTCGCCGTTTATAAACCGTGCTGGAATAGACATTGAGCCGTTTAGCAAGTTCAGATTGGATCAGAGAGCCAAAAATTAACTGTTTTTCCAGCGATCGTTTAACTTCCTCATCTGTTGGCTGTGGAAGTGATTCGGTTTCTGGTTCTTCCTCCTGCGGGGTTGGTGGTGGTGCTAATAGCGATGGCTGCGCCAACGTCTGCGACGAACGCGCTGTTTTAGTAACTGGTTGAGCCGGAAGTTCTTTAACAGGCTCACTACTATCAAGAATATTGCCGAGAATGCTAGCAGTTATAAAGTAATAAGACTGCCCTGCATCTTCAGAGTTGACTATACTGGCACCAAATTCCGAGGCTTTACTATCCAAGTAGCGCTTTGCCGTTGTTCCAGGAAAATTGCCCCTGATTGCCAAGTCCATTGGCGTCAGTCTGCCCTGATTTTCACGAACCAATTGATGAAAAATTGGGTTAACTCGCACAGTCCACTGTTGCCATTGATATTCCTGCCAAAGCTTGAAGGCAATTACTAGCACAATTACCGCCAGTAAAATTCTCCAGGTAGTAACTAGGAAAATAATCAAAAACGAGATGGGCAAAAGTAGAACGAGAAAAGCCTTACCGTTACCTTCTATGGGTTTCTCACTCATGCCGATTTTTGCCAAGTGAATTTTGGGAAATAATATTATTATATTGGCAAAAATTGAGACACTTTTTTGTATCCTTTGGCAAAGTTGCGGCAAATTTTTCGGCAAAAGCTTTATTCAGTAAGTGTTATAGGCTTATTAACTTTTTGCTCATATAAGATTGGTCTGCGATGCCTACGGCGGTAAACTACGCGCAAAAGTTTTTACCAGAAAAAATAAGGGGGTTGAGATGTATGGCGATCGCAACACATCTCAGCTTTTCTTTCCAAAGCAATAATTCTAAATTGGCTTACCAGACCCTTGACAACAGATAATACATATACTACATTGATAATACAAGTAAACTTTCATGAGGGAGTTAGCTTTCAGCAGTAGCGAATAGCTCAAATGGCAGAGCGCCCACCTTGCCCGAAAGGGCCGACGTATCGAGGGTTATCGCATATAACTAAAACACCCCCGATCAAACTTCTGGAGGTGTAGGTAAAAATCCTACTTCGTTACAGCAAATTTAATGCTGAGTTTTGAATTTATATGTGGTGGGTAGCTCAGTGGATAGAGCGCCTAAATATCCTTATTCACCCCTTGCCTGAAAAGGCCGACGAATTGAGGGTTATCGCCTGCCAAGCGGGAGGGTCGCGGGTTCAAATCCCGCTCCACTACACCAATTAATTTTAGATTTTAAATTCAATCCAAAATCTAAAATCCAAAATCCAAAATTTTTATGTGGCGGGTAGCTCAGAGGTAGAGCGCTAAACATCCTTGTTCACCCCTTGCCTGCAAAGGCCGACGAATTAGGGTTATCGATTAGGGTTCGAGAGGTCGCAGGTTCGATTCCTGCTCCGCCACCTTTCATTTTTGCCCGCAAGGGCCGGGAGATGAAACGATGAATTATAATTTTTTCACTAAAAAGAAGGCAACTACACCCCAAAATCAACCTATCCCCGGACGAGAAGCAGAAATGGTTCAGGGACGTTCCGGCGGCTGGATGTTTGATGCTGGTATTTGGAAAATGCTGCGCCGTTGTTTATTGGTTGGCACAGCAAAAAGCACTTACTACGCTGGTAAACAGGAATTAACTGAAGATTTTGTGACAGTTGTAAGACTTGCTGTTGCCGAAAATCCTGGTCGTGTAGCAGAAGAAATTTTGTATGCTAGCGATGGACGCGCCATCAATAACAGTGCGCCTATATTGGCTTTAGTGTTGCTATCAATGGGTGAAGCACCAGAAGCAAAACAGGCGTTTGGTGAAATATTTCCACAAGTTGTCCGCACTGGTAGCCACTTCTACGAATGGCTGAACTACACCAAATCTCTGCGGGGATTTGGCAAAGTAGTGCGGGAAGCTGGTAAAACTTGGCTCTCAAGGGAAGATGTCAAGGGTTTAGCTTATCAACTGTTGAAATATCAACAGCGTCAAGGCTTCTCCCACCGGGATGCATTGCGGTTGTTTCATGTCAAACCGCCTACAGAAAATCACCGTCAACTATTTGAGTGGGTAGTTAGAGGCTGGGAAGAATTACCAGCAGATATCCCCTCAGAAGCGTTAGCGCAGATTTGGTGGTATGAGTGGCTGAAGCGGAATCCAACTCAAACCCATGAAGCTATTTCTCAAGGACGGTTAACCCACGAAATGGCTGCACCTGTGGGCAAAATGGATAAGCTTGCTTGGCAGCTGCTATTTCAGGAAATGCCAATAGGTGCAATGCTGCGTAACTTGGGTTCTTTGACTGAACTGGGTGTGTTACGAGCCGATGAAAGCGCCAACTTACTGCAAGTGGAAGCAGTTCTTAATCGCAGAGAACATCTGCGTAAAGGTCGCATCCATCCGATTGATGTTTTGAAAGCACTCAAAACATATCAATCTGGTGGAACATTAGGACGCAGTAAGAAAACTTGGAATCCAGTTCCTCGGATTGTAGACATATTAGAAAAGGCGGTTGAACTGTCTTTTGATGTTGTGCAACCCACAGGTAAAGTTTTCATGCACGCCGTAGACGTTTCTGGTTCTATGGGTAGCATGGTTGCAGATATGGGACTAACTTGCTGTGAAATTGCCACAACAATGGCACTAGTGACAGCAAAAGCAGAGAAAAACTATGTGATTCGCGGCTTTGCTACGGAATTCCGCGAATTAGATATCACTGCCAAAGATAGTTTTAGTTCTGCGGTTCGCAAAGCTAGCAATCAAAACTTCGGTGGAACGGATGCATCGGTAGCTTACGATTGGATGATTAAGAATAAGTTTAAAGCTGATGTAGTCTGCTTTTGGACTGACTCAGAAAGCTGGGCTGGGTATAAGCATCCAAGTCAAGCGCTGAAGGAGTACCGCAAAAAGGTGAATCCTAACGTCAAGGCGGTGTATGTCACCTTGACACCTTACCAAATTACTTTGGTAGATCCTGAAGATCCGCTGTCTTGGGATTTGGCAGGGTTTGACCCAGGTACACCTCGGATCGTTCAGATGCTAGCTACGGGTGAATTGTAAATATTGCTGAAGGGTAAAGGATGAAAAACTTTATCCTTCATACTTCATGGCGGGTTATCCTTGTTCGCAACTTGCCTTTCGGGGCCGAGGAATTTAGGGTTATCGGTTACGTCTCCACCATTGTGGGGATTAGCGGGTTCAATCCCCGCACCCGCCTTTGTTTTTGATTTTTACCTCACGCAAAAAAGAAAGCGATTTAATTTTTGATGATCGTTTTTCTATTTCAGCGATGGGTAAGAGTAGGGTGTCTGTAATCATCGTTGCTCAACTGCTTAAGATTTATTTTATAAACACTCTCTTAGAAGAAGTGGTAGATTAGCCGAAGCGATTCCAATATTTTATAGACAATCAACAATAGCACGCAATAATTAAAATACTGCTTCTAATCTACTTTTATTCAATATGACTCAATTATCAAAAACAAGCCGAAGTTGGGGATGGACAAAATCTAACGTCACGCCTGAAGAAACAAATCTCCGTCAAGCACAACGTCAGGAACTGGGTGCGCGGTGTCGTACTATTTTTGAGTCTCTTCGTCCCCAACTCATCGACAACCATTACAACTGGTTTATCGCTATAGATGCAGAAAGCGAAAAGGTTAGATATTATGCAGTTGGTTGTAAATAAACCAAAAGGGATTTTGACATTAGAAGTAGTGGAAGCAGATTAATAGTAATTCGTAGCTACTAACTCAATTATCAACCTTCTTCCTCCCAATCCTCAATTTGTAACCCATTCACGCGATTAAATTCACTCTTATTGTGGGTAACTAAGATTAAATTGGTATCTAATAAATAAATCACTCTAACGGCTCCCGCATTTCATATATTTATATGCTTTGGCTTAAAAGTGCGATCGCCTACACTTGACGGAAGCGATCGCAATTTTTAAAGGCACAATGCAAAAATTTGAGCGCTCATCAATTATTCAACTCCCGAATGATTAATTAAACAATTGTCCCAAGAAATTGATAATTGGTTTCCAAAAGATACCAGTTAATACATAAGGAGCATATTGCAAGAGAGATAAGCTCGGCTTAATTGAAGGCTTTAGCGGTAGACTTTCTAACAAAAAAGGCACTACACAGGTGAGTCCATAAGCAGTTGCTAAAGCAGTAGTGAATTTAGGAGTCTGACCTGGTATCGGACTACAATAAATACCCAATAGGATGCAATAAATCATCAAAAATTGCTCCCATAAAAACCATGATTGCGGCGACAAAAAATAAATTAACCTCGGAAAGCTTTTATCAATTTTTTGTCGCATTCCCAGCAATACTGCCCAAGTCGCTGCCCCAACAATGCCATCATTCTTCAATCCATAAATTCTTTGGAAGCGTTTCACTGCTCTTTCTGTCGCACTGTCAAAATAGCTAGTAGGTTCTTTTTTCAAAAAGCCTTCATCATAAAGGATAACTTGCAGTTCCTTGACCGCATTCCTTAATTCTGGGGACTTAATTTTTTGACTCCGAGAAAGTTTTGGATACAAAAGGCAAGCCCATGTTAGCGGCCCAACCACCCCATCTGCTAAAAGATTATTTCTTTTTTGAAATTCTTTTACAGCCTCGTCTGTCTCTAAGTCAAATTTACCAGTAATCTCTGCAAGTAAACCTTGAGTTTTTAATCGCTCTTGCAATTCATTGATTGATTCTTGGACAGACTTTGGTGTAAACTCACGGTAAAGTGTCGGAAGTTTATTAAAGACACAGACTTGTTTTTCTTCAGGAAAATAAAGTCGAGCTTGTTTTAGACCAACCAAGATACTTACAGTTTGAATTAGTTTATTCATTCAGTACTCCTTTGTTGTCAGAAGTGAAACCGATAATTCAGCCAGAGTTTTTGATTGGTTATCAGGATAGATTTTGCATTTGCACGCAGCCTGTTACCAACAATTATGAACTTAGTAATTAGCCTACTAAATTGACCCTAAATAACGTAATTAACAATGTTAAAAATTTGTTAGTTAAAAATTACTAATAGAAATACTGAAAGTTTTGTTAGTTAAAATGTTGCTAACCAACATTTAACAACAAAACTAATAGGGTGATATTTATGTCAGATCAGTCAGAGCGGGGGAATCTGTCTAAAGCTTGGTATCAAAAGGTTTTACAGGACTGGGATATAGATCGTTTGCTGACTGATTTAGAGTCTAAAATTCAACAGCGATACAGGCAAAACACTAAGAAAGACCTGTTACTTGGGTTGCTGTGTGGGTATAGCTTGACAAAGATAAGTAAGGACTTATGCAGGGAAAACGCTAGTGTAAGAGTGGGATTGAGCAATATCTATCGAGATATTGAAACTTTAACAGGAGAACCAGATAACAGCATCAGATCGAGCAACCTGATTTACATTCTAGAGAGACATGGATATCGCAGAGGTGTTGCTGCATCTAGTACCGAAAGCGCCTCTATTCCTCACAATCTGCCATCACCAACCTACACAGAATTTATTGGGCGCGAAGCAGATATGAAAAAGCTACTGGAAAGGCTTTTGCCGATGCATGGCGCTCATATGATTACAGTACATGGCATTGGTGGCGTAGGAAAAACAGCGCTGGTGTTAGCAGCTGCTTACCTGTGCTTAAAAGCTAGTAACGAAAACAATTCTGATGCACCTAAATTTGATGCGATTATTTTCACTTCGGCCAAACAACAAGAACTGATTCCCGATATGATTTTGCAGCGACAGCAAGGACAGCGTAACCTGCGCGAGATTTTTCGGGTGATTGCTAATGCCTTAAACGACTCTACAATTATTCAATCTCCTCCCAATGACCAATTCGATCGCGTACGCCAATGTCTTTCTAAACAGCGAACGCTTCTGATTGTGGACAATATGGAGACTATAGAGGACAGGGATGAGGTTATAGAATTTCTATACAATTTACCCATTTGCGTCAAAGTAGTGATTACTACCCGCGAACGAATTGCCCTGCTGCCAATCAGTCTGCGAAACTTGCCCTTGAATGATGGTTTGCTGTTGATTCAGCAACAAGCTGAAGAGAAAGGTATAAATATCCAAGATGAAGACTCTAGCTTGCTCTACGATCGCACTGGAGGAATCCCTCTCGCTATTGTCTACGCACTCGGTCAAGTTTCTAGTGGCTACCCTTTGAACTTTGTATTGGAGCAGTTAGCCTCCGCTACAGGCGATGTGGCTCGTTTTTGCTTTGAGCAATCGGTGCAAGGTACGAAGGGACAACCACCACACAAGTTACTCATGTCACTGGCGATTTTTCCTGACGCTCCCATCCAAGCTGCTGTGGCTGAAGTTGCTGGACTGACATCTGCTCCTGATTCTGTCAGTAATGGCTTGGTACGTTTGCAGCAACTTTCGTTAGTGAATTTTAACCCAGAAACTAAGCGATACGAGATGCTCTCTCTGACTCGTGAGTATGCCTTAGCACAATTAGCCGCTTACCCAGATTTTGAGAGGGAAGCACGGATGCGTTGGGTGAGATGGTATCTAAATTTTGCTTACAGTTACGGCGGAGAAGATTGGGAGAACTGGATACATTACGACAGGTTAAAGGAAGAGGAAGGAAATCTACGGGCAGTACTTTATTGGTGTAAAAACCAAGACCATTATGCAGAAGTTAGGGATTTATGGTTGCTCTTGAACCACTACGCCAATCTCTATGCTTATTGGGACGATCGCCTCGATTGGTTGCAATGGCTGATAGAACAATCAGAACGACGTGGTGAATGGTCATCTTTGGTGAAATTCATGATCCGCAAAACCTGGCTGCTAATTCGGGAGTGTTCGCCCCAAAGTCTCACACAAGCAGACGAAATATTGCAGCGGGCATGGGTTTTACGCGACCATGCAGATTCATGCGTTCAAGCTGACTTAGCCGAAAATATGGCTAGACTGCGAATCAGACAAAATAATTATCCAGATGCACGCCACTGGCTAATGATAGAAGAAAAATTAGCGATCGAGGCGAATCTAGACGAGCGACAGCATATCCGCTATTTTATTCCCGTGCTTTATCATCGGGCTGAAATCTTTTATTCAGAAGGGGAATATCTTTCAACCAAGAAGCTATTTCAAGATGTGATGAAAAGTGCAGAAAAAATTAATTGGCATCGGGTGATTAATTCTGCTCAAAATTGGCTTGCTGATATCGCCATCGAACAAGGCGATCGCGATGAAGCTCAAAAGCTATTAATTAAAGGCTTAACTGTCGCCGAAAGTAGCAATAATAAACGGCGTCTGGCTCGTTATCAACGTTCTCTAGCCCGCTGGGAGAAAAAGTGGGGAAGTGTCCAAAAAGCCTGCCAACTATCCATTCAAGCTATTAATGGTTTTGAACAATTGGGAATGACAAGGGATGCACAGGAGATGCAAACTTTATTTGATTGTCCATAATTATCTGCAAACAACGTATTTCTAGCTGTTTTCTAGCATGGCTGCTGTTCAAATTAGGCAATGGGTTACACCTTATCGCCAGCGATCGCACTTCTAATTTTTTTACTCAACAAGATGCTTTGTTTGTCAATAAAGTGTAATATAACTTAGTAAGTATTGGGCGATCGCTGTTCCTTTTCGATTTAAGACTATTAATAATGCGGCAATTTGCTAAATATTAGCTTGGTTTCATCCCAAATTGTCCACCCAAAGACAGTAGATGAAGTTTTGTGTGAATCACTATAAGGTATGAAATAGCTCTGCATTCCAAAAAGTGAAAAAGGAACAGATTTTTATGACATTTGATTACGATTTGTTTGTCATTGGTGCTGGGCCTGGGGGATTGGCAGCAGCTAAAAAAGCAGCTAGTTATGGTGTACGTGTCGCCATTGCTGAACAAGAAGCTATTGGTGGCACCTGTGTAAATCGCGGCTGCGTTCCCAAAAAGCTGATTGTCTACGCTGCTGACTTCGCCCTCAAAAATCAAATCGCACAAAGTTATGGGTGGAGTGACTGTCAAACATACTTTGACTGGACATTATTTATTAAGTCAGTACATCAGCATATTGACAGCGTTAACCAATCCTATTTTCAGCAATTGCAAAAAGCTGGAATTGAATTAATTTCTCAACATGCCACTTTCATCGATACCCATACTATCAATATTGATGGACGCAAAGTTACAGCCGACAAAATTTTAATTGCTGTGGGAGGACAACCCCTTAAGCCCAAAATCCCAGGTATAGAATACGCCATTACATCCCGCGAAATGTTCCAGTTACCCTATCTGCCAAAACGTTTAGCAATTATTGGCGGTGGCTACATTGGTGTGGAATTTTGCAGTATGATGCACGCTTTCGGTTGTGAGGTGACGGTGATTGAAAAAGACGAGATGATTTTATCGGGGTTTGACGATCGCATTTGCTCTGCTGTACAACAGGGGTTGATTAAACGCGGAATTAAGTTTTTCACCAATAGCAGTGTTCAAGAAATCAAATACTCAGAAGAGGGTTTGTTGTTAACTATTACTGGTGAGAGCCAAGAAATAATTACAGCAGATACCATCTTAGTTGCCACAGGTTACGCTCCAAATACCAAGAATCTGGGTTTGGAAAATGCCCATGTTGAACTTGGCGAACATGGTGCAATCAAAGTAGATGAATACAGTCGCACCAGCCAAGAAAACATTTTTGCTGTGGGTGACTGCACCAGCCGCGTGCAATTGACTCCAGTGGCTAAGGCAGAAGGTATTGTCTTTGCCGATACAGTTTTTGGGAACAAGGCGCAAAAACTAAATTATGATTATGTGCCCACTGCTGTTTTTTGCCGTCCAGAAGCGGCTAGTGTGGGGATGACGGAGGCGAAAGCACGAGAAAAATTTGGTGAATCTGTAGAATGCTACTGCACCGAGTTCCAACCACTGTTGTATCAAATGATCGAACAGGATGAGCCAACCACTATAAAGTTAGTGCTAAATAGTGATTCTGGGCAAGTTTTGGGCGCTCACATGGTAGGCGAACATGCAGCAGATATCATTCAAAGTTTAGGTGTGGCAATTCGCAAGGGCATTACCAAGGAAGATTTGGATGAAACAATAGGCATTCATCCCACGACAGGAGAAGAATTTCTGTCGTTAAATTAAAATCATGTGCAGGACTGAGTGAAAAAGCCACAAATAGAGAAGAGGGAAATCCTTCTTCTCACCTTCCTATTTTCGTGCCAGATTATTACTTTGACAACTCCAAAAATTAATACCAGTTCAATTAATGATTGCAACACATCCTTGGGTAAAGACGCGATTCATCGCGTCTCTACAATACGGTCTATTTGTCGCATTATTTTTTCAAATTGGTATAAATTATTCAAATTTTTGTATCCAATACAACTATCAGATTTGGCTTTGCCTACTTAAGAACAGCTTCCACAGTAGACTTCTTGCACAAGTGGGGAAAAGGGTAAGGGGAAAAGGGGAAAGCGGCTCATAAAAACCCTTTTCCCTTTAACATGCATCCCTTTCCCCCCTCTTGCAAAAATTACTTTTGCAAGAGGTCTAGTAATTGGAGATTTTTTTATTTGGAAGTTTCTTGTCCTTCTGAGTAAGATTTTGTGGGTATGTCTAAATCGTCTAAAGTATTCATTAATAAGTCATCTTGTGGAATATAGTCTCTCTGTTGGAAATTTACCAAATCGTCAAGAACTTTAAGAGCTTCAAGATCCTTAAGAGCTTCTGATGCAGACTGATATCGCTCTTTGAAGTCATTCAACACCATTTTACTGAGAATCTTAGCTAGGGAGTGGCTGACCTGAGTGTGTAGTTTACCACCGTAGGTATCGCTCCATTTGATTTCCCCATTTGCGTCTCTATTTAGTTCGCGGGGTGCTACACCAGTCAAGGCTTTAATTCCAACCATGCCAACTGCATAGATATCACTACTGTACTGTGGACGCCCAAAACATTGTTCGCTTGGTGCGTAACCCTGAGTACCAATACCAATGGTAAAAGGAGTAGACTCTTGACGATCGAGCTGTTTGATGCCGACTTCCTTAACGGCTCCAAAGTCAATCAACACCAGTTTTCCGTCTGAGTGTCGCCGGATGATATTACTGGGTTTAATATCCCGATGAATCACGTGGTTTTCATGGACAAATGTTAATGTTTGCAATAAGTCCTTAATAATTTTGATCGCGGCAATTTCTTCAATTGCTCTACCTGCTGGAAGTTCTTGATTTAAAGGATGACCAATTATCTGTTCTTGCACTAAATAAAATTCTTCATCTTCTTCAAAATAAGCCAAAAGTTGAGGAATTTGAGCGTGCCTTCCCAATTTTTCTAGTGTTTGTGCCTCTGAGTGAAATAAACGTCTGGCAAGTTGCAATCCTTCTGGTTTGGTGTTGGCTGGTTTTAATTGTTTGACAACACATCGCGGATTACCAGGACGTTGGGTATCTTCGGCAATGTAGGTTTCACTAAATCCACCGGAACCGAGAACTTTGACAATTTTGTAGCGTCTAGCTAAGACTTTCCCTGATAAGGCTAAATCTCGTTGCTGGATTAGGTGTTGGAAATCATCTTGTTGGCTGATAATTTCTTGGACAACGGGTGAAGTTTTATACTTCTGAAAAATGTCTACTAATTGGCGTTTTCTGATGCTTTCTCTGATGACTGAGGTTGCCAAATAGGAAATTCCAGTCATGGCGATCGCGATCGCTGGTACGCTAGTAGGAAAAATTAATTGACCATAGACAAATAACCCATAGCTAATTCCTACCCAAGCGCCAGACAGGGCGAGGCTATAGAAAAATCTATGGATGCTACGTTTGCGTCTGCTAATCATCAAGGCTGAACTGCCAACTAGCATTAGCACAAACAAACCCTGCAATGGTGGACTCTTAATTCCTGGGGCGATCGCTTTTCCTGTCATCAAAGTTGCGATCGCATTGGCGTGAATTTCCACGCCCGACATCGGTTCAGTGCTATTACTACCAGCAACTGGATAATAATCATTGTGTAACCGATCTGTTGCACCAATCAGCACGATCTTGTCTTTGAACACCTTTCCTTTCTGCAAATAGCTGTTCCAGTTTTGCGGGTCGAGTACGTGCCAAAAAGGTTTTTGTTCAAATGTACCCGCAGGCCCCCAAAAATAAATGCGATCGCCTTTTGGCCGGGGATAATTTACTTGTGCTGCCTTCAGCGCGGCTTCATCAAAAGAGAGTCGCTTTTTGGTAAATAAATTATCTTCACCTAATAATTTGGGATACTCACTTGCTAATCGATGAACTTTTCCATCTACTTCTAAAGGAAAATTAACTGAACCAATGGATACTGACTTTGTACGAAACATTTGTTGTGGGGTCTGTTAGTTGCGTAAAAGACCCTTGGTGCGTCTGAGAGTTTTCGTAAACTGCTGCTAAGGTAACTTTATTGCCATATTTTTGCAATACTGCCTGAAATTGGCGATCGTCTGCAACTCCATAGCTGCTCGCCGTATCAAAAACTACATCTACTGCTACAGCGCGGGCACCTGCTTCGATTAATTTTGTAATTACCTGGGAGTATGCAGCCCGTTTATAAGGATAAGATTTTAGTGTTTCTAAATAAGCATACTGTTTTGGATCTGTTTTATAGTACTGTTCGGGAACCGATATTGACTGGTCGTCTATTGCTAAAATTACGATGTCTTCTGGAGGCGCGATCGACCCACGCATTTGAAAAAAGCCAGAAAGCACCTGATTTTCCATCAATTGAACAGATTCCCCACCAGAAGCGCTCAATAGTGCGCCCCCAATTGCCCAAGTGCCTGCCAGTAGATGACCTAAGCGAACCATCCAGCGAGAGTGGCGAGCAGATGCTGTTGAAGTCACTTTTGTTGGTTTACTTGACAGTCTATTGGCAGTAGAGACATAGTTTTT
Source organism: Nostoc sp. DSM 114160 (assembly GCF_053470305.1). NCBI lineage: Bacteria > Bacillati > Cyanobacteriota > Cyanophyceae > Nostocales > Nostocaceae > Nostoc > Nostoc sp. DSM 114160. Next base: position 2,590,263 of record NZ_JBPFGO010000001.1, read on the forward strand.
AGTTAAGGTAGATGTAGGTTCTTCTGCCATATCGTGTTACTGATTGATTTTAGTCCAACACTTTTATTTATTCAGACCGCGTTTTAGTGTAAGCACATTGAAATAAGACTTAAATGATAATCTTATACATTTGTAAAGTATCTTCTATTCATCAACAAAATTTTATTGGCAGAGCCAGCCCCCAAAAAATTCTTACTCAACCACTACTTAATTTATTCTTTTTCTGTTGAATGAGTTACAAGTAGTGATTGTCTCATAGATCAAAGCCGGATATACTCTATCAGCGCATTTGGTTCTGGCAAGATTTTACCCTAACCTAACCAACAAGTACGTTACTAACTGGGTGTCATACCATAAACGTCCGAGGCTGTCTTCTGTCTCTGGCGCAATGTTGGTAATCTCCAGAAAGCGTGTCCTAATACTGACAGCTTTAGCAAAATATCGGGTTTAATTTATATCTTACCTTAAGCCTATGTTATACCTCTTTAGGAGTAAACTTTAGTGTTATGCAGCGATGAATGCTGTTATTGGGTCAATTTTATGGGTAGATTTTGATCGCCTGGTGGCTCTTGCAGTGCTGGAAGTGAATCAGGTTAACATCCTGGATCTCAACTCCAATATTGCAAGCGTTTTTATGTCTTGAAAGAGGTAGGATAAAAGCTATAGATAAAAAACTACGTTATAGATATTAGCAAACAAGGCATTTGAAAATTGCTATAATCTATTGTTCCATCTAAATTCATATATATTATTAGGTGTAAATTTGTATGGGTTCTCCAATGAATCGTCTATCTATTTTTGTAGATGGAAACAATATGTTCTATGCTCAACAAAAAAATGGCTGGTTTTTTGACCCGCGACGAGTCTTAGAATACTTCAAACATGAGCAATCAGAAACAACATTAATTAATGCCTTCTGGTACACTGGCTTAAAAGATCCACAAGACCAGCGAGGTTTCAGAGACGCTCTAATTAGTCTAGGATATACAGTACGAACTAAAATTCTCAAAGAATATTATGATGATACGTCAGGTCGTTACTCGCAAAAAGCGAATTTAGATATTGAAATTGTTGTAGATATGTTTAATACAGTAGACCAGTATGACCGAGTAGTATTGTTCAGTGGTGATGGAGATTTTGAAAGAGCAATCGAACTATTACGCTCAAAAAATACACATATTACGGTAGTATCAACAGAAGGAATGATTGCTAGAGAGCTACGCAATGCTACTGATAGATATATAGATTTAAATGATATCAGAGATCAAATAGAGAAAACTGAAGGTTAGTAACTTTAACAATTATTTACAAAAATCAGAGTAAAAGAAAAACTAGAGTTGAAGATATATTAAGCCACAAGTAAACACTAAACACTAAACAATAAACGGCAAATGACAAACAAAACAGATCGAATCATCATTTTTGATACAACATTGCGAGATGGAGAGCAATGTCCGGGAGCGACTTTGAATATAGACGAAAAGCTAGTTATTGCGAAGCAATTAGCGCGTCTAGGTGTAGATGTAATCGAAGCAGGCTTTGCCTTTGCGAGTCCCGGAGATTTTGAAGCAGTCAAGAAAATTGCTCAAATTGTCGGGACAGAAAATGGCCCGGTAATTTGTAGTTTGGCAAGAGCGATTAAAGCAGATATTGAAGCGGCTGCGGAAGCATTAAAACCAGCAGTTAATGCCAGAATTCACACATTCATTTCGACTTCTGATATTCATTTAGAGTATCAATTGCGAAAGTCACGGGCAGAAGTGTTAGCGATCGCCGAAGAAATGGTAGCTTATGCCAAATCTTTCATGACAGATGTGGAATTTTCGCCAATGGATGCGGCTCGTTCCGATCCAGAATTTCTGTACCAAGTGTTAGAGCGAACGATCGCCGCTGGTGCAACAACAGTTAACATTCCCGATACTGTAGGTTACACAACCCCTAGCGAATTTGGGGCCATAATTAAAGGCATTATCGAAAATGTCCCCAACATCGACCAAGCGATTATTTCTGTACATGGTCATAATGATTTAGGCTTGGCAGTTGCTAACTTCTTAGAAGCCGTCAAAAATGGCGCACGCCAACTAGAATGTACGATCAATGGCATTGGCGAACGCGCCGGTAATGCATCACTCGAAGAATTGGTAATGGCGTTGCACGTGCGGCGGCAATATTTTAACCCTTATCTCGGCAGACCAGAAAATTCTCAAGAACCCCTGACAAATATCGACACCCGACAAATTTATAAAACCTCACGCTTAGTTTCTAATTTGACGGGAATGTTGGTACAACCAAATAAAGCGATTGTCGGGGCGAATGCCTTTGCCCATGAGTCTGGAATTCACCAAGATGGTGTTCTAAAAAACAAACTCACTTATGAAATTATGGATGCCCAATTGATTGGCTTAACAGACAATCAAATCGTTTTGGGCAAACATTCAGGTAGAAATGCTTTTCGGACTCGGTTGAAAGAATTGGGCTTTGAACTGTCGGATACTGAATTAAATAAAGCATTCGTCAGATTCAAAGAAGTAGCAGATAAAAAGAAAGAAATATCCGATTGGGATTTGGAAGCGATCGTTAACGATGAAATCCAACAAGCACCCGATTTGTTCCGGGTAGAGTTGGTGCAAGTTTCCTGTGGTAGCAATGCCCGTCCCCTACTGCTACAGTTACTCTGCGTACCCCAGAAGGTGAAGAATTAACCGATGCGGCGATCGGTACTGGGCCAGTGGATGCAGTTTACAAAGCCATCAACCGGGTGGTGAATGTACCCAACCAGTTGATTGAGTTTTCTGTGCAGTCAGTAACAGGCGGTATTGATGCCATTGGCGAAGTGACGATTCGTTTACGTTACGAGTCTAAAGTGTTTTCTGGTCATGCAGCGAACACAGATATCATCGTGGCATCCGCGCAAGCTTATGTAAATGCGTTGAATAGGTTGTATGCATCTTTGCAAACTCAAGAAAAGCCAGAGGAAGTAACTGCACAGAAAGTCTGAGATCGGAATCTGTGAAACTGCTAGTTTTTAGCTGATGCTGACAAACTCCTCTCCAACTTTGGGGAGGAGTTATTTATGAGTTCCAAAAATTTGTTAGAAATTATGCTGACAGAAAAAAATATAATTATCAGGGAAGCCACCAGCAAAGAAGATTCACTGATTGCACAACACTTTTACCAAATGTGGCTAGATATTGGTGTTGATGAGAGTAATCTACTTATGGAATGGCAGAATATTACCCTCAAATTCATAGAAGAAGCACGTCGAGATTTGTTTTATAAAGCTTTTATTGCAGAGATTGATAATACAGTTGTGGGTTCTGCAAGTTGTCAACTGTTTGCAGGTTTATACCCGAATGTTTTCAAAGATGAATACCGTAAATTTGGGTATATTTGGGGCGTTTATGTCGAACAATCTTACCGCAGACAAGGAATTGCCAAATCCTTAACTAATAGAGCAATTGAATATTTAAAAGCGATCGGTTGCACGCGAGTGCTTCTTAATGCCTCCCCATCGGGTAAACCAGTTTATTCCAGTCTCGGTTTCTCTGAAGGAAATTTAATGCAATTAGATTTGATTTAAGTACAGCAATTTGTTGCCTTGTAGTGATGTCCGATCGACCTAAATTTATGTAAGAAGATATTTGTCAAACTCACATTAAATAGGATAACTAGAAGTATTCAGATGTATGTAGTTACTATTATTCTGATTTGTACTATAAGTCAAATTTATTGAGTTAATTATGAATATTTTTTACTTTTTTAGATTTTTCGATTTACTTGTATCCAGAAAATTTTATTCTAAAAAACGATGTTTATAGTCAGTCAGCTTGTATGAGTAGCGAAAAAACTACAGAATTACCGCTCTGGGTACAAGATAGAGATATAGTCATTGCTCATGATGAAGAAGTACAGTGGCGAGAAGGAAAACGCCCAGATTATTCTTACACCAATGAATTTCTTCATCAAGAGAGTAAATTTCAGCATCCTGAAGGGTCTTTAGAAGCGATCGCTCAAAACTTAGTCCGCACTTTTGAGATGGAAGCTTCTAATAAATCTAATCCTCAACAGTGGCTTTCGATTGTTGCTGATAAGTTTAAGATGAGTACCAATGGGGGACAACAATTCACTGCTCAGGATGTTGCAACCGAAGGGACTTATAACCTGTTTTTGGGTAAAACTGAGCAATATAACTCTGAAACAGAAACCTTTGAATCTTCATTTCAAGTTTTTCATACAGCCTTCCCCAATGGCTTCCTTTGGGAATTAACAGAAGTCCTTTCGGGGCCGCCTAATGTTACCTTTAAGTGGCGACATTGGGGAACATTTAATGGTTCCTATAAGGACTATGCACCCACAGGTGAAACAATAGAAATCGTCGGAGTTAGTATTGCTCGCGTGACTGAAGACTTAAAGATTGAATCTTTGGAGCATTATTTTGATAATAATGTCTTTCTTCAGAAACTAACGGCAGGTGGTTGTCCTTTCCATTCCCAAAATCAGAATAATCACTAAGTTTAATTTTGTTGTATTCATCGAATAGTACACTCGCTTGGCGCTCTTAAAAAACAGCAGCGATCGCCGAGTGAGTGAGTATAATCATCGAAAATATGCAATGGATATCATTCATGGTATTAGTGTTTGCACAGTAGTAGCTGGTGTATTAGCTGGAGGTATAAAGCCAGCCAGTTTACCCAACTTCTGGGGTACAAAGTCAGTTTCTTTGCTACCTTGAACTTCAGATAAGTAGCAATCTCGCACCGCTAACAACAAGCCTTTGATGGTATCTTGTCTGCCCGTTTTAACTAAATCGTCTGCCTTTTTGAAAAAATGCGATCGCCATTTACCATCGTTATTCCCATACAATTCGATTAAATACCAACCTGCAAGATATTCAGCTAAAGGATCGAGACAAAAACGGATTCTGTCTTTGGCAGAACCGATAGTTTGAATTAGATGCAAACGTTTTTCCAGATAATTGAGGTGTGCTTCCGGGGTCATCAATACCCAAAGCTGCTAATGCAGCAACCGCATCTACACGCTTGGCGGTTCCTGGTTGATAACTTTGCTGCAAGCATTCCCAGGCGATGGTTTTGGCGATTTGATGAACAGTGCGATCGTCAAATCGATCGTCTGTAACATCACGATTGAGTTCATTGATATAACCCAGCATTAAATTAGGAATATTCTCTGGCAACGCAGAAATATTAGATGTAATGTCTTTACTGGCGATTAACTGTTCAGCATAAAGTTTAGCCAGCAAGACAGTGATATTATTTTGACCAACCATCAGAGAAAGACGGTTACAAGCGTCAAAAAATTCTTGATCGGTAAAGCGATCGCGTTTACCTCGCTGCATCAGATAAGCTTCCATAAAGGACGATAGTTTATTCGCCTCAATCCGCAGAGGTTTAATTATCGTCTTATTAATACGCCCCAGCTTTTCCTCAATTCTAGAAGTAATCACCAACGCATTCACCGGAAACTCTGGCGACTCCGGTTCAATTGCTTCTCGTGTAGTGGCATTCATTTCTGAGAAACGGTCTATAATCGCTAGAATACGTTTCTTTCTTAACAAACGTAACAATAATTCTTGACAAATCGGCTCTGGCTCATCAATTAAAGCTTGCAACTGTCCTCTAATTGCTTCTAAAAGCGGCGACTTACCTTCAGTTACCCGAAATTCTTCTTCTAACAGCACAGGTAACATCAAATGTTTGCAGAGTTGTTGGTCTTCAGCCTCAGCCATTGCCCATCCAGCGATTCGACACGCTAAACTGGTTTTACCTACACCCCCTTCCCCACCAATTACTAGGCAGCTACGTTGTTTCTCGAAAGTTGAGCGCAAATTCTCATTCATCAGTTGGGGAACTGTTGTACCATCCAAAACAACGGGAATGGGAATGTAACAGGCGCGACTGCTAACTGTATCCTTTTTGGGAAATTGTTCGCGGGCTGCTTTAATATATTTAGCTACCCACGCATCTAATACTCTGGGATGGTAATGAAACCAGCCAACAAATAGCACATATCGCAGAGGTACATTAACGCTGATAAATGGGAGAGAAAAATCTGTATAAGGTTTGAGGGCGTTATTAATTTTCAACAACCATAAAGGGGCAACCCGCAAGAGAATTAACCACACAGAAGGCAATAATAGAATGTAGGCGGCAATTCCCAAAAGTAATTTATGCTTAAATAGCGATTCCAGAACTCTATCAAAGAGGCGAGTTTCTTTTTCTGCTTTCAGGGCATTGAGAGGGCGACGTATCAGCCTAATGTCCGTCTCTGTGAATTTATCTTTGTATTTTTGTATAGTTATCAATACCTGCTCAAAGTCTGAGATGACTTTCTGCAACTTGGAGGTAGGTAAAGCATTTGCTTTGTCTTGAAAACCTGCCGCTATTCCTCCTAAACCTTTGATAGCACCTAAACGCACGTAAAACTGGTTATCATTCAACAGGGCAATTAAATTCGGGACAGAAGATACTGCTTCTGTACCCATTGCACCCAAAGCGTAGGCAGAATTATAACGTACAGTGGGGTTCTTATCTTTTAAGGCAGCAGTTAATACTGGGACAGCAACTTTCGCTTCTACACCAATTTTTCTGAGTGCAGAAGGAACATAAATGCGAACGAATTGCTCCTTGTCTTGTAATGCCGCCATCAACGATGGAACTGCTGCTTTGGCTGCTGTACCAATATTTCCTAAAGCTAAGGTGGCGTACAGGCGGACTTGTCCATCTTCATCCTGCAATGCCGCACTTAAGGCTGGAACTGCTGGTGCTGCTTCTGCACCCAAATCTCCTAAAACCGAAGCGGCGTGCCAGCGAAGATTAATATCCTGATTTTTCAAAGCCTCAATTAGAGACGGCACTGCTGGGGAACCAATATTAACTAATGCATCTGCTGCAAGGCTTCTGATGTGGGCATCGTTATCTATCAGCTTCTCAATCAGCGGAGCAATTTTGCTGTCAGTAGTGATTTGCGCCCAACTATTGCTTGTGCATAGTAGGAACAGTGTCAGGCATAAGACAACTACCTTGAGCGCACTAAGTAATACTTGTCTGGTATGCTTTGTCATTGAATCGGATTGAATCACCCGATGAACAACTCCAGTCAGAGAAACTATACCTAAGATTGTAATCTAACTGTCAATGTGGGTTAGCGATGTCTACGATGGTCACTGAGCTTGTCGAAGTGCGGGCTACGCCTACGCACTGGTTCGCCCCTACTTTGCTCAAGCTTGGTTAGCATGATTTTCTCTCGTTCTGTCAATGCTGTTAGAATCTATATAAAAATATTAATTCTATAAAGCTAGAAAATATGTACATCCAAATTAAACCAGAACTAGAGCAATTTATTCAGGCACAGCTTGCAAGTGGTAGATTTTCTAATGCAGATGATGTCATCAATGAAGCCTTTAAACTGTTACAAGAAAGAGAGCAACGACTTGAAGAATTACGGCAAAAAATTGCTGTAGGAACTGAACAAATTGCTAAGGGACAAGTAACTGACGGCGAAGTTGTATTTGCCAGATTACAAGAAAAAATTCGTTTAATTGCTGAGGAGTCCTCTGAATGAGTAATTATTCATTTTCAGATGCAGCAATTCGAGATTTAGATGAAATTTGTGAATATATTGCTCGGAGTAGCCCAAAAGCAGCCAGTAAACTTTTTGAGGAGATTCGCTCCAAATGTAAATTAGTAGCGAGTTTCCCTAATATAGGAAAAAGCTATGAAAGGTTTGTACCAAATCTGCGCGGTTTTGTTGTGGATGATTACATTATATTTTACTATCCAAGGGAAGACGGAATTAGTATTACTCGTGTTGCCAGTGGTTATCGAGATTTAGAATCTTTGTTCTGAGATTAATAATTAAACTGTAACTATGTTTTTGTTCTAGTACTTATCGCTCTATTCAGGGGCATAAAACTAACTTATTACAATACAAATACGATACAAGAAAATTGTAGGTTGGGTGGAGGCTTTGCGTAACCCAACATCCTGATATATGTTGGGTTACGCTCCGCTTCACCCAACCTACGTCTACGTCTAATAAACTATTTTGCGTAGATAGTCCACTACGTGCATTTCAAAAATCAAATACTAGTCCTATAGTATTTCAAAATGCTTCAATTATGGAATTAGCATGAAAATTCACATATTAAGGGACTTCCAAAGAATAAATTGTCCCAAAAATTAATCTTTTGGCAGTTACTCAATAATGATAATCATTATTAAGGGGAAGAGAGCGGCTGCCGTCGGCTGCCGCTCTCTTCCCCCCTTTGTAAGCATGAAAAAATCTACACTCGCACGAGCAAGCCGCAAAGTGAAGTTATGTTTATTTAAAACTATAAAGCTGTAAATTACTATTTATAACTTACGTTTTGGCAAAATTAATATCAATAAACCAATTACCCAGATTGGGAAAAAATTCGTTTTGAGAATGAGTCAAACGCTCAATTTGTTTCTCAATTTCCGACATAGCTTTTTTTGTGAGTTTCACTCCGGTGGCGTAAGTTTGAGTAACTAACTTAACAATTGGATGTTTACCCTTCCATGTCATACTAGCAGCCAAGTTTAAAGCCGTTTCTATTTCATCTAAGATGCTGCCGTTCCAATGATTTTCTAATACTGCCCATGTTCTTTCTATGGGATTATATTTGCTATGGTAAGGCGGATAGTAAGCTAAACGTATATTCAATGAGTATTTCTGGGCAAACTCTACTATACGTTTCATAAACTGGGTGCGTCGAGAACTATTCTCTGGCCCATTATCTTGATTGAGCAGTAATGTTTCAACGTGAGAAAAACGATGTTTCTCACTCATCCAAAAATCCTCTAAAATATCAACTATAAAATCGCTTGTAACTTTCGATTCCGTAAAATATAAAAAAAGTTCATCAAGCTCTGGAAGGAATATCCCATAAGGAGTTACGGTTGTTTTAGGATGATAATCATGGTCATCAGCTTCGACCTTAGCCCGGCTTTTACCTCCTCGGTCAAATGAGCCAATTTTGACGCGAGCTTTTCCATCCAGCGACAGACGCAAGACACTTCCGTCAGAAGATGCATTTTGATTTACTATATCTAGTTGCTCAAAGATTGCGTCGGTTTGGGGAATTTTTTTTGAGGTTGAACTTTAGCTACTCGTCTCAAGTTATAGCCTAAGAGGTTCAGTTTCAGACGAATCGTTTCTGACGTAGGTAAATCTTCATTCCTATAATCATACTTTTCTATTAATTGCTTTCTCACTTCGGTAGCACAGAGACGAGTATATAGTCTTTGACTTTTAAAAGTTGGGTCTGTCTGGCTTTGGGAATCTACTAAATTTTTGATATCTTCTAGGAGATTTGGTAAATGTAATTCTGCTTTATAGCGACCTTTTGCGCTCATATTGTCAATACAGGTAACACCACTAGTTAATTCTTTCATCCCTTTACGGATAGTACCTCGATTCCATCCTAATTCCGATTCTGCAAGTCTCTGTCCACCTACACCCAAACCTTGGACTGTTGACGCTATAAACTTACGTTTTGCAGCACCTTTTAATTGAGATGCTGTTTGTTTTAATAGTTGTTTCAGTGAAGAAGTTAATACTATAGACACCTCTGCTGCACCCAAAAATTCATCATTACTGAATTTACTACAAAAAGGAGGGGAGAAAGCGGCAGCCGATGGCTGCCGCTTTCTCCCCCCCCCCTAAAATGATTATCATTATCTTAAATGGGATGTTTTATTTTTTGGAAGTCCCTTAAGTGACTTGCATCTTGAATTTCAACCCTTTAATACTCCTGATATAAATGCGGATATTGTTGTTTTAGCTGGAGATATTGATTTAAGAGAAAGAGGAATTAAATGGGCAATTCAAAACATTCCCAATAAACCAGTGATATATGTATTAGGTAATCATGAATACTATGGGAGTGCTTATCCAAGGCTTGTTGAGAAGCTGAAAGATTATTCATTAGGAACTAATGTTCATGTTCTAGAGAATGATTTAGTTACCATTGAGGGTGTAAATTTTTTAGGTTGTACCTTATGGACTGATTTTAAACTGTTTGGTGAACCACGTATGGCAGGTGTAGAAGCTAGTCAAGTCATGAACGATTATAAGAAAATTAGATTAAGTCCTCAATACTCAAAGTTAAGAACTCTTGACACAACCATAATTTGTAAAAAGTCAGTTAATTGGTTAAAAAATACATTATCTGGCTTGTCTGGTAAAAATGTAATTATCAGTCATCATGCTCCTAGTGCAAAGTCTATACCTTTTCAATATCAAGAAGATATTTTAAGTGCTGCTTATGCTTCAAATCTTGATACTTTAGTTGAGGAGTCTGGAGCATTATTATGGATTCATGGCCACATTCACAATCAATTAGATTATCAAATCGGTTTGACTCGCGTTATTTGTAATCCGCGTGGTTATCCAGATGAACCAAATAATTACTTTAATCCAGGATTATCAGTGGAAATTTAATAAATAGTTCAGAAGGCAGGAGGAACCTGCTTTCTAACTCAATACAGTTCAGTTAAGATGATGAAATTACTGAACCATTAACTGGATAACAAAGGCTATATTCAGCATTCAATAGACATCTTGCAAGATGTTGGGGAAAGGTTAAAGGTTAAAGGGTAAGGGAAAATTCCATACCTTTACCCTTTACCCCTTACCCTTTTCCCCTCTTCTGCAAGAAGTCTAATGATATGGGTGCATATAGTTATTGATTATGAATCAGCCTAAAACAAAATCTTGGCAAGAAGTCCGTGCTGCTTTCAAACAAATTTGGGGTTATGAAGATTTCCGTCCACCACAGGGAGAAATTGTCAGCAGTTTATTGTCACAAAAAGATGCCCTGATTATTATGCCCACAGGTGGCGGAAAGTCAATTTGTTTTCAACTTCCGGCATTGCTACAAACAGGATTAACCTTGGTAGTTTCGCCCTTGGTGGCACTGATGGAAAATCAAGTACAGGAACTACAACAAAGTCACCAAAAAGCAGCACTTTTGCATAGTGAATTATCTTCATCTCAACGCCGTGCAACTCTGCAAGCTTTGGAACGCCAACAGCTAAGATTACTGTATTTATCACCCGAAACTTTGCTCAGTGCGCCAGTTTGGGAAAGATTATCTCACCCGCAATTGCAAATTAATGGCTTAATTTTAGATGAGGCTCATTGTTTAGTGCAGTGGGGTGATACTTTTCGCCCAGCTTATCGCAGATTAGGGGCAGTGCGTCCGGCATTGCTCAAATCAAAACCACCAGGAACAAAAATTAGCATCGCTGCTTTTACTGCTACTGCTGACCCCTCAGCCCAAAAAACTATTCAAACAGTTTTACAATTACAGCAACCAGAGATTTTCCGCTTGAATCCTTACCGTCCGAACTTGCATCCCAGCGTTCGCATCGCTTGGACACCACGAGGTAGGAAACAACAATTATTAAAGTTTATTCAAAATAGACCGCAACAATCGGGATTAGTTTATGTTCGCACTCGGAGAGATAGCGAAGATTTAGCCCAATGGTTCGCAGAGATGGGTTACGCCACAGCTAGCTATCATGCGGGATTGGGTGCAACAGAACGCCGTGAAGTAGAAGCAAGCTGGTTAAGTGGTAAAATACCATTTGTGGTTTGCACCTGTGCGTTTGGTATGGGGATAAATAAACCAGATGTTCGCTGGGTTGCCCATTTTCACGCACCACATCTGCTATCTGAATATGTGCAAGAAATTGGCCGCGCTGGAAGGGATGGGAAACCAGCAGAGGCGTTGACATTGGTAAGTGAACCTACGGGGTGGTTAGATTCAGGGGATAAGCAAAGACAGGAATTTTTTCAAGAACAAATGCGATCGCAACAACAAATAGCGCAGCAACTTGTGAAAAAATTACCAAAACAGGGAGAAGTGAATGCAGTAACGCGACAATTTCCCGAAGGTGCTACAGCATTAGCTTTACTCCATAGCAGCGGCCAGTTAAACTGGCTCGATCCTTTTCATTACACCATTGCTCAAAAAGCCGAAAATCAGCCAGCGACGCAATTACACGCCGCTAAACAAATGCAGCAATACCTAACAACTAAGCAGTGTCGTTGGCAGTTTTTGTTAAATGCCTTTGGTTTTGATAAAGAAGCTGCTAACCTGCGTTGCGGACATTGCGACAATTGCCGCTAAGTTATAGCCGTAGTCACATAGGTTAGGACATAATGACAAGCTTAAATGCTAGGAATAGTAAGCGATCAAATTGTCAACGCAATGCAACAAGCTGGTTTACCAGTGCAATATGTACTTTACAGTGATGAAGGACATGGTTTTGCCAGACCAGAAAATCGCTTGCACTTTTTTGCGATCGCCGAAGAGTTTCTCGCCAAATACTTAGGTGGTAGATTTGAACCTTTGAGAGATATTCAAAATCATTCAGGATTGGAAGGATTTATCCATACAACAACTGATTCCTAATTTCATCAGCTTATGGCTTTGCTAAACCAGAAAATCGCTAAATGTCAAATGGATCTATAATGTTAGGATTTTTTATAAATTCATTTTCATATTCTGTTAATGCTTGTTTAAAATTCTCAGAAGTTATACCGTTAGGACACCTGATAAATTTATAAAATAAATCATCTAAACTGATTAATCTATCTTTTTCAAAAATAAACTGTTTATTTATTGTTAAATTTTCATACTTTGATCTATACTTTGCATCCTTCATATCATTAATAATGATATCAGGAGGATTAGCCTGATACTTTTGCATTGCATCTACTATGACTAAATAATGTTGATTTCTAGGATCTAATTTATATTTCGATAAAGTAAAATTTATTAGTTCAATGGCGTTCATGAGTATATAGCAAATTTAATAAATACATTTGTAGTATAAATAAAATTTGGCTAATGACATATCGTAAATAGACTGAAATTGAGAACTAGAAAAGATACCAAGTAAGCAGGCGAGAAAATTTATAAGTATGTAAATTTAGCACCTACCTTACAAATACATTCTTTCACCGTTTTTACAAAAATAAATATATATTCGTTTGCTCATGTTTACTTACTTTTAGTGCAAAATTCTAAGTATCTTGAGGCGTATATATCAAGGCTTTTACCAGAAGCAATAGCAGCGACAGCACAAGAAACGTGCGCCCTTGCACCTCTTAGATAGCTTCATCTGGTTTACCAATATTATTTATTTTTAATCGAAGTTTATACGTGTGATTTAGCACCCGCTAATGGGAAAACTGAATAAGAGGCACAAGTCAAGCATCTACAATGTGTGTTTGGGGAGTTTAAAAATGATACACATCTTTGATAAGAATCAATTAATTACAGATTTTTCACTAAACTCACTCGAAGCTTTTGCAAAAGCTATTTTATTGGAGATCGCTCGTTGTAGGCTAATAAAAGTAGATAATGAGACTCAAATAGTCTATAAAATTGCTAATTTACTCGAATCAGATGAAGTGCGAGAAAATTTGGCGCTTTTGATAGGTGTAGAATTAGTAAATAGTGAATGGACTGATATAATCAACCTTATAAAAAAAGATTTGCAAACTATCTTGAATACTTTTAGTTTTGATGAGTGGTGTATTTGGTGGTTGCGCTATGAGCTATATGACAATCTTGTAAAAACTTTAGAAGAAATTGATAATAATGAGGTAAAGCTGTTAAACAATACTTGCAAGTCCAACTCTCATTTGTATATTCGATCACCAAATTTGGATACTGCTCAGAGAGTGGTATCTTTGATTAGTTCATATAGTTTACTTGAAAAGACTAATCTAGCATACGTTGACTTACAAAATGCTAATCTCCAAGGAGCAAACTTAAGTGGTATCAATTTTCATGGAGCGAATCTCGAAGGAGCAAACCTACAAAATACTAATCTGAGAGATGCCAACTTGAGTAGAGCTAACCTTCAAAGGTCAAATCTTCAAGGAGCTAGACTGTGGGATACAAACTTAACATATTCTAATTTACAGGGAGCAAATCTGAGTAAAGCTAGTTTGTGGGGTGCAAATTTAGGTGGAGCCAATTTGAAAGGAGCCAATTTAAAGAAAACTAAATTGAAAGAAGTTAACTTCAAAGGAGCCAATTTAGAAGGATGTTTTGAAAGATATGTTCATTCGGTCATCAGACCAGAGCGGAAAGTAAATTCGCGTAAAGAAAGAAAATAAAATTTTATCTATGAAAAGCTAAAATCATTTCTTCTTGCTGCCACTGGGCATTGGGGATAATTTGAGATGCTGGTACTTCGATCGTCACATAAGGCAGATCAAACCCTTCTAGACTATACCCGTCCTCTTCCCCTTCGGGCATGGGGTAATATTCCACAATTTTTGCAACATTTCCTCGCTTTAGATTGTATTCTGGTAAGTCTTGTGCTAAGGCAACTTGAGAGAATAGGGGGTGCTGTACCTTCATGAGTTGGCTCCTTAATCTGGCACTAAGGTGACAAATTTGGTTGTATCGTTTGCAACCATCCAAATGGTTAAGATATTGAGTTCAACGCCATTAATCCCTCGCAGACAACTCACTAATTGCTTTCTCCAGCGTTGAGTATTTGCTCTGCGGTAAGCTGTAATTCTGGGAAAATAGTAGAAGCGATCGCACTATTTCCTACAAATCTGGTTTCTTCATAAAACCCATCAACTAATATCAGTACGGTAACTGTATTTATTTGTGGATCGACAATCCAATATTCAGCAATTCCCCTTGCGGCATACTCGGAACGTTTGTAGCGATAGTCCCGATCCTCGTTAGCTTTGCCAGGAGAAACAACTTCAACAACTAATGCTGGAGGTGGCATATCCAGGGTGATTGTGGATCGCGTTGCACCTTCTAAGGCGGTTGCAAGTTCATCCGTCAGCACAACTAAGTCAGGAATGCGAGTTGTTGCACGAGAACCAGCAACAACAATTTCAACTTTGTTACTCAACCGATTAACTGGAACAAACTTGAGGAAATTTACCAGTAAAAAGAGAGATATCTGGACATTTTTTGGGCTTTCGGGTGGCGTTGCAACTAACTCGCCTGCCACCAGTTCATACTGGCTATCCGTGCCATCGTCATACTTAAAATATTCCTCAAGCGTTAGATGTTTGCCAGCGATCGCGGTCATATCGCATAAAGCAGAGTTGCGTACTGATAGTTTACTTCGATCTGGTAAAATTTTGCAAAGCATCCTGAAGATTTGTTCAGGATGCTTACCACTATCTTTGACCTTGTTTTACCCTCCTTTCCAATTCAGCTTCAGCCTCTTCTATCGACATTAGCTGTGGATTTGGATTGGCGGCGTGCAAGCGATCGACGTATGCGTGAAAAGCTTCAGTGTTGTTAGGATTTTGCAACACGTAAGCTCGTAACTCGGCATCAGTCATATCCACAAAGTTTGGTTGTGTCATTTGGTAAATACCTCTCCATTGGGATAAATTTCTATTTCTATTGTCTCTCCCACCAACATGACTATACGTTTTGTCCGTTCGTCCATTCGCACTAAATTAATTGGTCGAAGTAAATTGCTCATCCTCACCGACATTTGGTAAAAGCTTCGCAATTGTTCTATTGTTGGTTGCAATTTTACCTCATATTCAGTTTTCAATCTTTTATCAAATCATCAAAGCTTACTTAAAATAAAAGCTCGAATGAGATAATTTCAATCGTTTTTGGATTTAATGTTGGCTAATTATTTAAAGCGATCGCTTCCCTAAAATTGCTGCAAAAAACGCAAATCGCTAGCATACAACCGACGAATATCATCGATTTGATGTAACACCATTGCAAAGCGTTCTACACCAAAACCGGCAGCAAACCCTGTATAAACTTCTGGATCGTAACCCACAGACTTAAGTACATTTGGATCGACCATACCGCAGCCCATCACCTCCAGCCAGCGCCCATTCCACTGCAAATCCACTTCAGCCGAAGGTTCGGTAAACGGGAAATAACTGGCGCGGAAGCGAATAGGTAAATCGCCAAATATTGCTTGTAAAAATACTTTAATTGTGCCTTTGAGGTCTGTAAAAGTTAGTCCCTCATCAATGGCTAAAAGTTCTATTTGATGGAAAACTGCTGAGTGAGTCGCATCTACATTATCTCGGCGATAAACTCGCCCTGGAGCCACAACTCGAATTGGTGGTTCTTCTCTTTCCATGTAACGAATTTGCACTGAGGAAGTATGAGTGCGGAGGAGATTACCATCTGGCAGGTAGAAGGTATCTTGCATATCACGGGCGGGGTGATCTGGCGGGGTATTCAGAGCCTCGAAATTATAATAATCTGTTTCCATCTCTGGCCCTTGAGCCACGGTGTAGCCCATACCAACAAAAATATCCAGCGCCCGGTCAATAATGCCGTTGAGGGGATGAATGCGACCTTGGGGACTGTAAATTCCCGGCATCGTTACATCAAGAGTTTCTGCCTCTAGCTGTACCTGAATTTGCGCGGCTTCTAAGGCAGCACGTTGCTGGTCTAGACTAGTTTGCAGGGATTCTTTGACTGTATTGGCGATCGCTCCAATTTTTGGTCGTTCCTCTGCGCTCATCTGCCCCATACTTCGCAACAGCGCCCCCAGTTCCCCTTTTTTACCCAGATAGTTAACTCTGAGTTCCTCCAGACGTTCTAAGGTGTCGGCAGCTGCGATCGCTTTTTCTCCTTCTTGCCGCAGTGCTAAAAGTTGAGCTTCTAAATTGCTAGTCATTAGTTATTAGTCATTGGTCATTAGTCATTAGTCTATAGTCAAAAGCTGTGAACTGGTCGATAAATAAACTTACAGTCATACCATTAACATCAGCTAAAGGTGAGGGTTTCAACCAAACCTCTGTTTATCAGTGATAGACGATTGGGCTAGTACAGCAGGCACGTAAATCCAGCTAACATCTCACTTAACCAGACTTGGGGATTGAGCAACTTGTCTTAAAGGTAAGCAAAATCCCGCCACACACTCTAGTAGTCTGCCAACCCAAAATTGCGCTTGTGAGGGCTGGGAAAAGAAGTTCATCTTAAAGGTTAAAGAAGTAAACATCTTTCCCTTTCCCCCTTGCCCTTAAAAGAGCCAAGTTACGAAAGCGAACTACTAGTGAGTATAAATGTTTTTTGCTGTTTGTGACCTCAGACATTGACAAATGGCTAATAACCAATAACTAATAACTAATAACCAATGACCAATGACTATGAAATTACTAATTAGCAACGACGACGGCGTTTCTGCTTTGGGGATTCGTACCCTAGCCAACTATTTGGCAGAGGCTGGTCATGATGTGAGTGTAGTGTGCCCAGATCGAGAGCGATCGGCAACTGGACACGGGTTAACTTTACACCAACCGATTCGCGCCGAAATTGTTGAAGAGATTTTTCATCCTGCTGTCAAAGCTTGGGCTTGTGATGGTACACCTTCAGATTGCGTCAAATTGGCGCTGTGGGCTTTGCTGGAAACTCCGCCGGATTTGGTTCTCTCTGGTATTAATCAAGGTGCGAATTTGGGAACAGAAATTCTGTATTCTGGCACTGTTTCTGCGGCAATGGAAGGTCTAATTGAAGGTATTCCCAGCATAGCGCTGAGTCTGATGAGTCATACATCTAAAGATTTTCAAGCTGCTGCTAAGTTTGCCACAGTTCTCGTAGACCAGTTAGCCCAAAAACCGCTGCCAGATTTAATGTTGCTCAATGTCAATATTCCTGCGGTCAAATGGGAAGAAATTGCCGGAGTTGCTCTCACCCGTCAAGGATTACGGCATTACATTGATGTGTTTAACAAACGAGTCGATCCTCGTGGAAAAACGTACTACTGGTTAACTGGAGAGGTAATTGAGGATGTAGAACCCCCAAGCGGATTAAATCTGCCTCAAAATGTACCTACAGATGTGGAAGTTGTACGTAAAAATTACATCAGTATTACTCCGTTACAATACAATCTTACTTACGCAACTGGATTAGAGAAATTATCGGAGTGGGAATTCAATTTTCCTTAAATCATTTGATTGATCGGGACAAAAATGAGGTTATTCAAATGCATCACGGAAAAATGTAGGCTATAACGTAGGGGCACTCTTGAAATAACCGATACACATTCACCCCAAAACCTGGGAAATTCTAACAGACGTATTTCATTCACATTTACACAATCAGCCAGAAACAGGATATGCTGTTTTACCAAGAAATCCTCCCTCTAGCAAAATTGGAGAGACAGCATAAACTTAGACAAAATAAGTAACAATTCTTTCATTTATCGCCCGCTCAGTCCAGCAAGCAACACCCATGTCTAGGATAGAGAATCAATTTACCGTACAATTTTGGGGCGTTCGTGGCAGCATCCCCAGCCCAGGGCCACACACTGTTCGTTACGGCGGTAATACCCCTTGCATATCAATGCAAACGGGCGATAAACGCTTAGTTTTCGATGCTGGCACGGGACTACATGTTTTGGGGCAATCTCTGTTGCGCCAAATGCCGTTAGAAGCTCACATATTTTTTACCCACTCTCACTGGGATCATATGCAAGGTTTTCCCTTCTTTACGCCAGGGTTTGTAAAGGGGAATGACTTTCATATTTACGGCGCGATCGCACCTGATGGTTCTACCATAGAACAGCGCCTCAACGATCAAATGTTGCACCCGAACTTTCCTGTACCCTTGCAGATTATGCAAGCCAATTTAAATTTCTACGACATTCGACCGGGGCAACCAATCCACATTGATGAAGTTACTGTAGAAACAGCACCTTTAAATCATCCAGGTGAAGCTGTAGGATATCGCGTCAACTGGCGTGGTGGTGCTGCTACTTACATCACTGATACCGAACATTTTCCCGATCGACTTGATGACAATGTGCTGTGGTTAGCTCGTAATGCTGACATTCTGGTTTACGATTCTACCTACACAGACGAGGAATACCACTCGCCAAAATCCCCGAAAATTGGCTGGGGACATTCTACCTGGCAAGAAGCTGTAAAAGTGGCACAAGCCGCTAACGTCAAAACTCTGGTGATTTACCATCACGACCCCAGCGCACGATGACGATTTTTTGGATCGTGTAGGCAAAGAAGCCGCTGAAAAATTTCCTGGTGCGATTATGGCACGGGAAGGATTGGTACTTCAGGTTCCAACCTCAGTTGTCTTATCAGAATCTTTTCCTGTTAGCAAGTTTTCTACCTAAAGATTGCGATCGGAGGAATTAGAGATTTTAGATTAGATTGGTGATCAGAGGCTTTCAGCGCCAGAGCGTCCCTGTTGGCTGTACGGTGAGACAGCGCTGCCCAGAATTGTCACGCCGACCACAGGATTAGGGCGACAACAGGAGGACACACTGGTCATTGGTCATTGGTTATTGGTCATTGGTCATTGGTCATTGGTTATTTACAAATGACAAAGGACAAAGGACAAAGGATAAATGACAAATTGGTACTACAAAAGCTGTCCTCCTTAAGGCGGTTTACTATAGGGTAGCTTCCTGCTGAGAGCTAAAATAAACCTAAAATCTCAGAATCCACGTGCTAAATTTGTCTAAAAATGGGTGTTCTGTGCGGGTTGCTTTTTCTAGCGTTGGGCTACTAACGCCGACTGCTGTTGCCCTTGGCAAGTTTGATGGCGTTCATCTTGGTCATCAAAGGGTAATTCAACCAGTCTTGCACACTGGTGGTCACTTGTCAGGAGCTAGTAATCCGCACTCAAAGGGAAATCAACTGACACAAGAATATACCTATTCAACTGTTGTCACCTTTGACCCCCATCCACAGGAGTTCTTTACAGGGCAACCCCGGACATTGTTAACGCCACTGGATGAAAAAGTCCAACAATTGCGATCGCTTGGGGTAGAACAACTGGTATTACTACCCTTTGACAAAGAATTGTCTGCGTTAACCCCCGAAGAATTTGTCGAAAAAATTCTCGTGCAACAACTGCGATGCCAACGAATTAGCATCGGGCAAGATTTTTGTTTTGGCGAAAAGCGCAGTGGTACTGCTCAAGATTTGCAATTACTCGCCGCCAAGCACAATATTCCCGTTACCATCGTTCCCTTACAAACTTATACAGGTGATTCGTCCACCCAAACCAGTTGCGTCAGTACTACTCCGACTCAAGATGCCCGTATTAGCACTTCATTGATCCGCCAAAACCTTGAGCAGGGAGACATCAAAAACGCAAATCTGTTATTAGGACGCCCTTACACCCTCCTTGGTGATGTCGTTCAAGGTCAACAATTGGGCAGAACAATTGGCTTTCCCACCGCTAACCTCCAACTACCAAAAGAAAAGTTTTTGCCCCGCCAAGGAGTCTACGCTGTCCGTGTTTTCACTCTTGGTGAAACATCTGATACTGTTCCTAGTGAGAACTTGGGCGTCATGAATATCGGTAATCGTCCAACTGTAAACGGTACTTATTCATCTGCGGAAGTACATTTATTCGATTGGTCTGGTGATTTGTATGGCAAAAAACTGGTTGTGCAACTAGTTAAATTTTTGCGCCCCGAACAAAAATTTCCTTCTCTCGAAGCCCTGAAAACACAAATTCAACTTGACTGTGTTGTTGCTAGAGAAGTTTTGAGTGTTGGAGCGGAAAGTTAAAAGTTAGGAGTTAAGAGTTAGGAGTTTGGAGTCATTCAATTTTGGATTTTAGATTTTAGATTTTTATTTCAATCCAAAATTCAAAATTCAAAATCTAAAATTGGCAGAGTTAGGAGTTCTGAGTGGGAACAATGTATTTAGGAAAATTGGGCATTGGGCATTAGGGAAGAATTCTTATAACTCTTAACTCCTAACTCCCAACTCCTAACTCCCAACTCCCAACTCCCCATTACACACTCCCCACTCCCCATTCCCTACAACGCATGAGAGAAAAAATCGACGCTTTAACAAAAAATCTGGCTCTTACCATCGTTGGCAAAGCTGAGGCAATACGCTTGGTGCTAGTAGCATTGCTAGGTGGTGGCCATGCTCTCTTAGAAGATGTTCCTGGTGTTGGTAAAACTCTACTCGCTAAATCCTTAGCTCGCTCGCTGGATGGCAAGTTTCAACGGCTACAATGCACTCCCGATTTACTGCCAACTGATATTACCGGCACCAACATCTGGAACCCAAAAAGCGGCGAATTTACTTTTCTTCCTGGGCCAGTCTTTACTAATGTGCTATTGGCTGATGAAATTAACCGCGCCACACCCCGCACTCAGTCAGCTTTATTGGAAGTTATGGAGGAACATCAGGTAACAGTTGATGGTGTATCTCGTGCAGTTCCTCAGCCCTTCTTTGTAATTGCTACTCAAAACCCTATCGAGTATCAAGGTACTTTTCCCCTGCCGGAAGCACAAATGGATCGGTTTATGTTGTCGCTGAGTTTGGGCTATCCTTCTGAAGCAGAAGAACTCCTGATGCTACAAAATCTCCAAAATGGTGTCAAAGTTGCTGATTTGCAGCCTTGTATTACCTTGGCAGAAGTACAGGAATTGCGTTATCTCTGCTCTCAAGTAAAAGTAGCAACTTCCTTGCAACAATACATTCTCGAATTGGTACGGGCAACACGTCAAGATGAGGAAATCGCCCTTGGTGTCAGTCCCCGTGGCACATTAGCATTACAACGGGCTGCCCAAGCGTTAGCTTTTCTATTAGGGCGTGATTATGCCATTCCCGATGATGTGAAATTTCTTGTCCCTTATGTTCTGTGCCATCGACTTATTCCTAGAGGAGGGCGCAATTCAAGAACTGTTGTTGAGCGATTATTGCGATCGGTTTCTATTCCTTAATGTAAAATGATTTTGACGATCTAAAAAACAGCTATCCCAGGTGGCGGTAACTGCATTTTTTGCTGGGTAAAATATTTTTTTGCGCTTTTATGGTTCATTTTGCGTCAGTAGAGTCAGACATGACTCGCACGCGCACATTGGTGAGGTGTGTATTGTTTACAAACTGAGAGTTCGTAACAGTAGTATCCAAAAACGTAAGAGTGCTGGATACCGATTGATTTATCAACTTGAGTCACCTACAAGTATTTTGCTACTAACGATTTATTCCAATTCTGACCGAGAAGATATTGGTGCAAATGAAATCCGAGATATTGTGGCTAATTTTTCTAGTGAGTCAGGTTATAACTACTAAAATATTTTTCCTTGCATAGTCAGTAGTGCGCTAAATAGATATTTATATTACTGTTGTCAATATAAAAGATGTGTTGCTTGACAAAACCACTTACACAAAATTTGAAACACTGCCGATACTGCGTAAGTCTTATGATTAGCACAAGCGCCACTTTTAAATATTTGGGAATGTGAGGAATGTCAATTTTTGTTAAGCGCAAAATCCGCGATACCTACGGTGGGCTACGTCAACGCCAAGCGCTACAGCCAAGCGCCGAACGTGAATTCAAACGCCAATTTTTCGGTTTACTTCTGGTAATTATAACGTGGAGTTTAGCTATGGGCTGGCTTCTAGCTTTGGCAACTAACGCCCAAAGTGCGACTCCTCCCGCTGAAATTGGCACTGTTGACGTAGTACCTGCACAATACCAATTGGGGCAAGAACTTTATTTAGAAAACTGCTCCAGATGTCACATTGCCATACCGCCAGCCGTTTTACCTACCCAAACTTGGAAAAATATCCTGCAAGACTCGCAGCACTACGGCGCACAACTCCAGCCTTTAGTCGATCCGCAACGCATCTTAGTGTGGAAATATCTTTCGACTTTCTCCCGCGTGCAGCTAGACGATGAAGAAACACCATATCGCCTCAACAACTCGCGTTATTTCAAAGCTTTGCATCCAGGAGTTGAGTTACCACGTCCCATCCAGGTTGGCAGCTGTGTCAGCTGTCATCCCAGTGCTAATGATTACAATTTCCGCCGCCTGACAGCAGAGTGGAAGTGAGGCGTGAGGAGTTAGAAATGAGGAGTTTAAAAATTCATAACTCATAACTCTTAACTCCTAACTCTATTCCCCCACACCCTCTCTGGCCCCATCTGGAGGCAAAATGATACTATGAAGAAAGAGTAAATATAAGATAAGAGTTCAAACCAATCAGTTTATTAAATGATTGGCTAGTTTTTATCCTGCTTTTGAGGTAATTCTCATTTCACACCCATCCACGACCAAGACGTTTGGACTGGGTTAAATGTTTATAATCAATGCCGATCCTTTAATTCCCATCCCCCTTGATTCAGTTCTATAACCTGCCATGCTAAAACTTTTGTTGGGCGACCCCCAACGCTCGTAAGCTTAAAAAATACCAACCTTCTGTTACTGAAATTAACCTTTTAGAGGAAGAAATTAAGATTCTTTCCGATGATGAGTTAAAAGGTAAAACCGTCGAATTTAAACAACGGCTCGCTAAAGGCGAAACCCTAGATGACATATTGCCAGAAGCTTACGCCGTTGTTCGGGAAGCAGCACGGCGAGTATTAGGCTTGCGGCATTTTGATGTCCAACTCCTTGGTGGTATTATTTTGCACGTGGGGCAAATTGCCGAGATGAAAACTGGTGAAGGTAAAACACTAGTCGCCACCTTGCCAAGTTACTTAAATGCCCTTACTGGTAAAGGTGTACACGTCATCACCGTAAACGATTACCTAGCTCGTCGGGACGCTGAATGGATGGGACAGGTGCATCGGTTTTTGGGGCTGAGTGTGGGGCTAATTCAGTCAAGCATGACTCCTAGTGAACGCCAGAAAAACTACGACTGCGATATCACTTATGTTACCAACAGCGAGGTCGGCTTCGACTATCTGCGGGATAACATGGCGACATCAATGGCAGATGTGGTACAACGCCCGTTTAATTATTGCGTAATTGACGAGGTGGACTCGATTTTAGTTGATGAGGCGCGGACACCACTGATTATTTCTGGGCAGGTGGAAAGACCTACAGAAAAATATCTGCAAGCTGCTGAAATAGCATTCACACTCAAAAAAGACGAGCATTACGAAGTGGATGAAAAAGCTCGCAACGTGCTATTGACAGATGAAGGGTTTGCGGAATCGGAAAATCTTTTAGGAGTCACAGATTTATTTGACCCAGAAGATCCTTGGGCGCACTTCATTTTCAATGCAATTAAAGCCAAGGAACTTTTCCTCAAAGATGTAAATTACATCGTCCGCAACGGTGAAGTAGTAATTGTGGATGAATTTACTGGTCGAGTATTAGCTGGGCGGCGTTGGAGTGATGGATTACACCAGGCCATTGAAGCGAAAGAACGCGTAGAGATTCAGCCAGAAACTCAAACTCTCGCGACAATTACTTACCAAAATATGTTTTTGCTGTATCCAAAACTCGGTGGAATGACAGGAACAGCAAAAACCGAAGAACCAGAATTTGAAAAAATTTACAAACTTGAAGTTGCGGTAATTCCCACCAACCGCGATCGCAGACGCGAAGATTTGTCTGATATGGTGTTCAAGACAGAAGCAGGCAAGTGGGGGGCGATCGCCAGAGAATGTGCCGAAATGCACCAACTCGGCAGACCTGTCTTAGTGGGAACCACTAGTGTAGAAAAATCCGAACTTCTCAGTCGGCTATTGAAGGAATTGGCAATTCCTCACGAATTACTTAACGCCCGACCGGAAAACGTTGAACGTGAAGCGGAAATCGTCGCCCAAGCTGGACGAAAAGGTGCTGTTACTATTGCTACCAATATGGCTGGTAGAGGTACAGACATAATTTTGGGTGGTAACTCCGAATATATGGCGCGTCTGAAGCTGCGAGAATACTTTATGCCCCGGATCGTCATGCCAGAAGATGAAGATGCCTTTGGCGTGCAAAGAGCAGCCGGATTGCCTACAGGACATGGTGGTGGTCAAGGCTTTGTCCCTGGTAAAAAAGTCAAAACTTGGCGAGCTTCGCCAGAAATTTTCCCGACTCAGTTGACAAAAGAAACAGAAAAACTACTCAAAGATGCAGTAGAAATTGCCGTGCGTGAGTATGGTGAACGCAGTTTACCGGAACTGGAAGCTGAAGACAAGGTAGCTGTAGCCGCAGAAAAAGCTCCCATTGATGACCCTGTGATTCAGAAATTGCGGGAAGCTTATAAGCAAATTAAGCAGGAATACGAACAATTTACCGACCGAGAGCATAATGAAGTAGTAGGACTCGGTGGTTTGCACGTCATTGGTACAGAACGCCACGAATCACGCCGGATTGATAACCAGTTGCGCGGACGTGCCGGACGACAAGGCGACCCTGGTTCCACAAGATTCTTCCTGAGTTTAGAAGATAACTTACTGCGGATTTTTGGTGGCGATCGCGTCGCTGGGTTAATGAATGCTTTCCAAGTGGAAGAAGATATGCCCATCGAATCTGGAATGCTTACCCGGAGTTTGGAAGGCGCACAGAAAAAAGTTGAAACCTACTACTATGACATTCGGAAGCAGGTATTTGAGTATGACGAGGTGATGAATAATCAACGTCGTGCTATTTATGCTGAACGTCGCCGAGTTTTAGAAGGTCAAGATTTGAAAGAACAGGTGATTAAATACGCTGAAAAAACGATGGATGACATCGTTGACTACTATATCAACGTAGACTTACCCTCGGAAGAGTGGGAGTTAGAAAAGTTGGTTGAGAAAGTCAAAGAATTCGTCTATCTGCTAGCGGATTTACAAGCTAGTCAATTAGAAGATATTACAGTCAACGAGATTAAAGCCTTCCTCCACGAACAGGTACGAATTGCTTACGATCTCAAAGAAGCGCAGATTGACCAAGTTCAACCCGGACTGATGCGCCAAGCGGAACGTTTCTTTATCTTGCAACGCATTGATACTCTGTGGCGGGAACACCTGCAACAAATGGATGCCTTGCGCGAATCGGTGGGATTACGTGGTTATGGGCAAAAAGACCCGCTCATTGAGTATAAGAGCGAGGGGTATGAATTGTTCTTGGATATGATGGTTAACATCCGCCGAGACGTTGTTTACTCGTTATTCATGTTCCAGCCACAGCCGCAACCGGTAGTGCAGGCTTCGTCTGAGATGGTGTAGTAAGGAATATATTACGCAGAGACGCAAAGGCGCAGGGAGTGCTTTTGCGTCTTTGTGTTTAAGCCATCTCTCAAAAATATTTTGTTTTCAGGAGTTTGCTCAAACGGGTAAGCTGATACTACCAAGTCTTCAGGGTAAGCAAATGGGGCAAGTAATACCAATTTGAAAAAATAATGCGACAAATAGACTATTTGTAGAGACGCGATTCATCGCGTCTTTACCCAAGGATGTGTTGCAATCATTAATTGAACTGGTATAAGTAAGTCGGTGTAATAAAATCAACCAATGTAAAGAAAAGTAAATAAGACTTAAACTCTTTCTCCCCCTGTCCCCTGTCCCCTGCCTTAGCCCAACAATAATTATTTACGCCGACCTACTTATATAGTTACCCTTACTATCACAAATCGAATCGATCGAGTTCTAGCAGAACGAGGTTTTATTTCTTCGGGTTTCTCGGCTACCTACTTAGCATTCCATTCAGATCGGTACAAAATTGATTTATGGGAACCCTAAGTCATTAGGTATGCAAATGATTTTGTGATTTTGCACCCTGACAGATAAGCATTAAATAAATACAAATAAATAGCTATAAAAATGAATGGTTTTAAACTCAGAGTACCCTTTTTACAGTTGTCATAAAACCAAGAGATAGAAGACCATGCTTGTTCTCCACTGGTAAGTCTTACCATT
The DNA here is from genome assembly GCF_053470305.1 of Nostoc sp. DSM 114160. NCBI lineage: Bacteria > Bacillati > Cyanobacteriota > Cyanophyceae > Nostocales > Nostocaceae > Nostoc > Nostoc sp. DSM 114160. Next base: position 2,616,904 of record NZ_JBPFGO010000001.1, read on the forward strand.
GAGTTAAGTTCATTAGTAAAAGGAAAGTTACCTGCAAATACAGCACGATCAATTCAATAATTTATGCAAATCTTTTTTAACTGTATTTTTAACATTCATCTATAGCCAAATACAGCTATTTTTAATGAGTTTTTACAGGCAGAATTGCATTATCTATTGCTGTTATCTGGGCTGACTTTTCAGAAGCTTTGAACTCAAAAACAAGCATGGTCAGTGAGCAACGTTGAAGTGTCACTTTTACCTACTGTCTTATACTACTATGTGGTATAAGATAGAGGTATAGAAATATTTATAAGAAGCTTTTATGGACATTGCCCATAAAAGTTACCTACAATCTGGTTATGCAAGCTTTAGGAAGCTGTTGCAGATGTATTGGCAGATGCAATAGCTTTATCACCATCAGTAATAGCGCCAGCAAGAGCGGCACTAAGAGCACCTGAAATCTCAGCGGAAATACCGGATTTGTCTACTTTATAACTGCTCTTCTTAGCAGTGGAATAACTACGTGCGTAAGCAGATGCAACTCCCCCTTGTACTTGACTAAGATCGGAAGCTTCATCTTCACAAAAACTGAGATCGAAAATTCTTAATCGTTCCATAAAAAAGCTCTCTTTGAAAAACGAACGTATTGCTGAAAGTTTTTGAGAACTTTCAGCAATTTTTCTATCTAAAATGCACTGTAGTACACTGTAGGACTAAGGCATATTTAGCCAGCAGAAGAACTAGATGAACCGACACTAGCAGATAGGCTGTATTTCTTGGAGACAGCAACGGTGCTAGTAGAAATGCTGGTGATAGCGATGTTTTTACCAAAAGCGAATGCTTTTGAATTAGCATCTGCAAAAGCTATTCCACCTTGAACATTCTCATTTTCAAGAACGGTTTCTACATGAGAAAGATCGTTGATAATCATGATTTTACTTTCCTAAGAATTAGTAAGGTCAACTTGTTTGTGGTCGTACCACTACAACTTGTTTTTTAGTGGCATACAAAGAATAGCACTATTAGAATTCGATGAATAGTAGTTTTACGTAAATTTTCTTTTGCAAAGTAAAAAAACATTCTACTATCAAGTTACTGACACTATATAGGATGAAAAACTTTTTTGGAAAGTACTTTGCTATGTACTATCAAGCTATTTACAACGTCTAGTATTTAGAGGTCGTTTTAAAAGTGTTTCGATATGAGTTTAAGGACTTTTAATCCCCCTAATCCCAAGCCTATTTCATTCGAGCTATTAAGGATATTGTCAACAACATGTAGGAATCCACTTTGATTTGGAGAAGAATAGGGAATAGGGAAGAAGGAATAAATGTGTACTGAGTTTTTTCAGGCAATCAAATACGAGTCCTATAGGCAGTAAATGCGGGGAAGTTAGTAATCGAAAAATTACTATCTCAAAGAGTCAATTTCAATGCGTTAGCGTTGGCGTAGCCTCTCGTAGAGAAGCCTTGCCGTTTGCGTTCGCGTTAGCGTCTCTGGAAGAGAAGCGTCTCTGACAGGAGAAGGCATCACTATTTTCTTGTGCAATCAGATTTTTGATTCACCTGATTTTTTGCTTAAAACGTTTCTAAATCAGCACCTTTTAGGACATGAAACAGCCTTCCTTGCCCTAACCCATCAGGGGTGTTTCATGTCCTTTATTGGTATCAGTAAACTTCAGCTAAAACTCCTTTAATATCTCGTTTCCAGTCAGAGGCTAGAAATGCTGCCTCTCATTAAACATTCCCACTCTCCGACAGCCAATGAGATAAACTGCTAAAAGCTTTAACCTTAAGTTGACACCAATGTAAGTCCTTGCACCTCTACAAATCTAGAAATAGTTTAGGATAATTTATTTTTTGCAAGTCCCTAAAAAAGAAGGATAGTAAGATTTAAAGCCTCTCTCTTTTTAGAATAGATGTTGCAAATAAGTCTAAGGATAGATTGACAATATATTTGTTCGTCGAATTTATCCTGCCTTCGTAGCAAACTGGTTATAATTATCTTCCATCTCCCTCAGAAATGAAATTCTCATTTACACAGTATTTATATGGGACGTGTTCGTTCTAAATCTGACTTACCTACAAAAATCTGTCCGGTATGTCAACGTCCTTTCACATGGCGTAAAAAGTGGCAAGATTGTTGGGACGATGTGAAATACTGCTCAGAACGTTGTCGTCGTCGCCGTTCTGAAGCTCAAAATGAAACCAACCGCGATACAGACGCAAATAGCGCAAGAGATTAATGGAGTTACAGGTGCAACCTAAATTAATTATTCATGGCGGGGCTGGTAGTTCTCTCCACGGTAAAGGAGGATTAGAGGTGGTGCGCCGATCGCTCCATACAGTAATAGAAGAAGTTTATTCTCTGCTATTGTCAGGAGCAACTGCCTCTGAGGCAGTGGTGCAGGGTTGCCTAATGCTTGAAGACAACCCCCGTTTTAATGCTGGTACTGGTTCAGTATTGCAATCCGATGGACAAATCCGTATGAGTGCTTCCCTGATGGATGGTGCATCAGGGCGGTTTAGTGGTGTGATTAATATCTCGCGGGTGAAAAATCCGATTGATTTAGCGCAATTTTTACAAAGCTCCCCAGACCGAGTGCTATCAGATTTCGGTTCGGCTGAGTTGGCGCGAGAAATGCAAATTCCCAGCTATAACGCTTTAACTGATTTGCGGTTACAAGAGTGGATACAAGAGCGCCAGGATAATTTTAAAAGCGCAATGGCTGGCGTAGTAGCAGAACCCGAACTGCTAGAAACCAGCAATGCCGGACGCGGTACCATCGGTGTAGTAGCTTTAGATGCATCTGGTAAGTTAGCTGCTGGCACTTCTACTGGTGGTAAAGGATTTGAGCGGATTGGTAGGGTAAGTGATTCGGCGATGCCAGCAGGTAATTATGCTACTAGTAATGCTGGTGTTAGCTGTACTGGTATTGGTGAAGATATCATCGATGAGTGTTTAGCCGCACGGATTGTAGTGCGTGTTACTGATGGGATGTCACTGAAGGAAGCGATGCAGCGCTCCTTTGGGGAAGCCCACGAGAACAAACGCGATTTGGGAGCGATCGCCTTAGATGCTAGTGGAGCGATCGCTTGGGGAAAAACTAGCGAAATCTTACTCGCTGCCTACCATGACGGCGAAAAAATTGGTGATACTTTGGAATGGACTGGCAACGAACTGATCGGCTATTGTTGAATCAGTTTCAGGGCTTCGGCTAAAATTTCTTGCCGGTCAACCATTGCAGCCAATTCTTGGGCTTCATAACGCCCCTCAAAAGCTTCTAGCGCCGCTCTTTTCAGTGCCACTTGATATCCTTGTTCCAGAATATCGATTAATTCTGCTTGATTCAAGTAAAAGCCACCAGATTTGCGGCGCTTGTTTATTTTGTTGATTTCTCGCACTGTATTTTCTATTGAAACATCCCAAGAGCGAGTCGAACGTTTTTCGGCCTTTTGTTTAATTAAATGGATGAGCAGAATCACACCATAACTATCAATTTTATTGATTTTGTCACTGAGGCTCATTTCTTCTAACTCATCCACCAACAGTAGCGCCTCATGGATTTTGCCTTGTTCTAGAAATTGCCTAAGTTCTAGCAGTTCTTCCATGTATGTTATGTGTTGAGATTTTGACTATACTACTAATCTAGCTAGATTAGACATCTAGCAAAAATCGTGGTTTCTAGTCTAAAACCACAGATCGAGCGCAATTAACACCGATGAATTATTTATGTCGATCTGTGGTTTCATTTTCAACATTTTTCCTTCGCCAAGCTGGTTTCACCACCTGACGACTACGGGCAATTACCAGAGAATCATCAGGCACATCTTCTGTCACAGTAGAACCAGCTGCAATGTAGACATCATCTCCCAAAGTGAGCGGAGCCACTAAAACGCTATTGGCGCCAGTTTTTGTCCGATCGCCTATTTTGGTACGATGTTTCTTTACGCCGTCATAGTTGGCAGTAATTGTACCAGCACCAATATTCACCCGACTGCCGACAACAGTATCACCTATATATGACAAATGGGCTGCATTGGTGCGATCGCCTAATTGCGTATTTTTCAGTTCCACAAAATTCCCCACACGGCAACCAGCACCCACCTGTACCTGACCGCGCAAATGAGTATAAGGGCCAATTCGGCTTCCGGCCTGCACGGTGCTATTTATGACTACTGAATATTGCACTGTGACATTTTCACTTAACTGACTATTTTCAATTAAACTCCCCGGCCCGATGTGACTTCCTGTTTGAATTACCGTATTTCCCCGCAGGTGAGTTTGGGGTTCAATAATTACATCCGGCTGCAATTCCACTGTTTCATCAATGGTGATACTTGTGGGGTCGATGAGGGTGACACCCGCCAGCATCCATTTTTCCTTGACTCGTTTTTGCAAAATTTCGGATGCTGCTGCCAGTTGCAAGCGATCGTTGATGCCAAGAATTTCTTGGTAATCTTCCACATCCACTGCCATCACTTGTCCTACCTGAGTCACAGCATCGGTAAGATAGTATTCTTTTTGGGCATTGTTTGCCTCTAGGTGGGGAAGCACCTTTGCTAAATCTGGCCAGCGAAAGCAGTAAACTCCAGCGTTAATCCGCTGATTTTCTCGTTGAGCAGCCGTACAATCCTTGTGTTCGACCATTTGCTGCACAATATTTTCATCGTTACAAAAAACGCGCCCGTAGCCTGTGGGGTCGGGTAGATGCGAGGTGAGAATAGTGGCAGCGTTTTGATTTTGGACGTGAGTTTGTAACATCTGAAGAAGAGTTTCGCTGCGTATTAACGGTAAATCGCCGTTAAGTACCAGCAAATCTCCTGTGTAATTTTCCAAGTGAGGAAGTAATTGCTGGATAGCATGACCTGTCCCTAATTGCACAGTTTGTTCGACAAACTCCAAACTGGGAATCGAATGCATGGCGGCTTGCACTTCCTCAGATTGATATCCCACAATCACGATTCGCCGTGAGGGCGAAAGTGATTCTACACTTTCGAGAACTCTTTCTACTAGCGATCGCCCACCCAAAGAATGTAAAACCTTGGGTAAGCGTGATTTCATCCGTGTGCCGCGTCCCGCCGCTAAAATTGCTACAACTACCATAATTAGCTATCAGCTATCAGTGAAATGTGATTAATGCTGTTAGTACTTTAAAATCTCGGCTCAAATCATACCAGCTAATTATAGAAGACTGAAAATATTAAAGGAGCCAGAATTCTGGAGTCGGTATAATTTCACTCCTCAAAAGCAGAGATTACGATCGTGCAAATTAGCGTTCATTACAGCAGCTACAAATCATTACTCCCTATTCCCCACTCTTCCCATTTTCCTGACAAGAGCAAATAAACTCTGCAAACTGCTGCATTAGTTTGGGGTTACGCCAACCAGAATCAGCTTCTTCTTGCATCACTAAAAGGGCTTCTGTTGAAGTAAAAGCTTTTTTGTAAGGTCGTTCGCTGGTTAGGGCATCATAAATATCAATTAACTGAAATACTTGCGCTAGATAAGGAATATCATCTCCCTTGAGTCGATCCGGGTAGCCTGAACCATCCCAACGTTCGTGGTGATGACGAATAATCGGAATTACACCGCGCATACTGCGTAGTGGTTGGCAGATTTTTTCTCCAATCAAAACGTGCTGCTGCATAATTTGCCAATCTTCGGGGGTGAGTTTGCCTTTTTTTAGCAGCACAGCATCGGGAATACCCACCTTACCAATATCGTGGAGATAACCACCCCACCTCAAATCTCGAATTTGATAGCGTGAGAGGTTGAGGTATTCACCAAAAAATTGCCCCAGTTTTACTAGACGTTCGCAATGGTTGCCTGTATTGGGATCGCGACTTTCGATAGACATGGCAATGGAAAACAGTACTTGTTCGGCATGGTCTAAATCTTCGTTCATACGCTTCTGCCGCACCAAGGACTTTACACGCGCTGCGAGTTCGACTCGATCGAAGGGTTTGGTGAGAAAATCATCTGCCCCAACTTCAATTCCCCGAATGCGCGATCGCCTGTCATTTAACGCTGTAATAAAAATTACTGGGATTAGTCTAGTCTGCTCATCTTGTTTAAGCAATTGGCACACTTCAAATCCATCCATTCCTGGCATCATCACATCCAGCAAAATCAAATCTGGTTGTTTTTGAGTTACCAATCCCACAACGATAGACCCAGTGTCCGCCTCAATCACCTCATATCCTTCCATCCCCAAAAGGGCAACAGCAGTCATCCGGCTGGCGGCATGATCGTCAACAACTAAAACCTTCGGCGGATCTAAATCAAACCCATTCACTTTAGAACCTTTGGCTTGTAGTGTTCTAGAGACCAATGAATCATCATAATTAACATCAGATTTTATCCAAGAAGATATTGCTTGTCTATCTTCAAGCATCAGGTCTCCTTGAGATAAGCCTAAAGAATAACCTTCCGCATTTTGCGATTCCACGGCATGATTTGAACCGATACTCTTCACTGTGCTAATAGAGTTTGATCCATTAACAATTTTTTCTGTAAAGCCTGTATGGTTGGATTTCCATTGAATCACAAAGACACTCCAAGTTTTTGCACAAGTTAGTTAACAGTGTCAGATTTTAAAAACAAATTTAAGATTCGACTGTATCTGAGTCAGAATTTCGATATGGATTATGCATGATGTCAAGCTGGCGATGGGATTTTTCGCAGCATGTATCTTTTATGTTACGAACAAGATGTATCTTGTTGTCAAATTTTTTGCTTTTAATTTCAGTATTATAAATTATCGCAAATGTTAAATCAGGTTTTTTACGGAGGTTTTTTCGCTTTCTGACGCCAAAAAGCGTTATATTTGGCTTCTTTATATCGAAATATCTGATTTGGACTTTCAAGTTTTTATAGTAATCATTGTAATCATTAGATACAAATGTTTTTACTTACTTTTACTTACTTAGTTATAGCAATATTCCATTACTGTTATAGACTATGTGATATTGAATACTAACATATTGATAAGCTATTTGACTCGTAAAAACTCGTTGAATTAGGCTTGCAGTCCATAGACGTAGCATATTGTATGATATTGTAATCAAACTACAAACTAGTTCCCATAAAATCCCTATCTTGTGTTCCCAATAACCACCTTTTTCGCCAATGAGAGGAAGGTTCTAGGCAAGAGGTTTCTTGCTCCTGTTGTCGCCGCCTAACTATGACTTCAGTTGGATCGCTCAATTGAGGATCGCGATAGGGAATAGCAGCACGAGTTAGCAAGTGTTCTTTTTCAACTTCTGAAAGGGTAGTGAGTAGGGAGTCGTCTTTAGACTTAGCATTTTGAGAATGTGTTGCCACGGTACCAGGCGATCGCCTTCCTACAGGTGGGGTAGAAGATATCACCAAACCAGCAGCCAAAAGTGCTGTACGTACAGCAGCAGCACAAGAATAGGTGGCTAATAAACCATCTGGATGTAAACACAATGAGAGTTGTTTAATAAATTCAACAGTCCATAATTGAGGACACTGTGGTGGTGAAAAGGGATCGAGGAAAATTGCATCTGCCCAGAAACCCGACTGACGTACTAGCGCGATCGTAGTTCTAGCATCGCCAATCAGTAGCTTCGCTTTCAGGCAAGGTGTTTGTACTTGATGCTCAAAAGCTAGCTTTTTCAAAATTTCATCAATATAATTACAGTTCCAATTCTCGAACAACTGATGAGCGATCGCCGCTTGTGGCACTGCTGGATTCAGTTCTAAACCAATTACTTCAACACAACAACTAGGATTCACGTCCCAAATCGTTTGCAAAGCAGCAGCCGTGTTATATCCTAGACCATAACAAACATCTAATAGTCGCAAGATCGGTTTTTGCGCTGCTGTAGCCAGTTGAGTAGGTTCTACAAACTTGCAAAAACTCTCCTGTGTAGCTCCAGAATGGCTGTGAAAGGATTCACCAAACTCATGAGAGACAAAGGTGAAAGAACCATCTGCTGTTAACTTAGGTGTAAAATTCTCTAAGTCTGACATTTTACAAAAAAACTAAATAATGACTAATGCCCAATACTTCTCTACGAGAGGCTGCGCCAACGGCTTCGCTCAGTACAAGTCCCCAATTTGTTGTTTCGCCAGCTTGGCTGTTTGAACATCTAGAAGATCCGCAAGTCGTTATTGTGGATTGTCGCTTTTCTTTAGCCGATCCACAACTAGGACAACAACAGTATCAAAAAAGTCATATACAGGGGTCATATTATTTAGACTTGAATCAGGATCTTTCCAGTCCAGTGGGTAAGCATGGCGGGAGACATCCTTTACCTAACCCTAATGATATAGCTAACAAATTGGCAGCGATTGGGGTAAATTACCAAAAAAGTTTAGTTGTAGCTTATGATGATTCGCGCTTTGCCTTTGCGGCTCGTCTATGGTGGCTGTTGCGCTATCTAGGACATGAGCAAGTAGCAGTACTAGATGGCGGCTTGGCTGGATGGCAAAAAGCTGGGTATTCTGTTACAAATGTTATTCCTCCTCCCCGAATCGGTACGTTTGTCCCTCAAGTACAAACAGAAAAGGTGGTAGATATTACAGCGGTGAAAAGCCGCAAAGATAGCCATGAGGTAGTATTGGTAGATTCAAGAGAGAGCGATCGCTACCGAGGCGAACGAGAGCCAATCGATCGAATTGCTGGACATATTCCCGGTGCAGTCAACTATCCCTGGCAAGAAGTTACAGACTCTTCCGGCTACCTACTCCCTCCAGAAGAACAACGCCGTCGCTGGGAAAAGCTAAAAACAGCCGAAGAAATATTGGTATATTGCGGTTCTGGCGTTACTGCTTGTGTGAATTTACTTTCTTTAGAATTAGCTGATATTAATAAGGGTAAGCTTTATGCTGGTAGCTGGAGTGATTGGATTTCTTATTTATAGTCATTAGTTATTGGTCACTTGTACTGAGCGTAGTCGAAGTATTGGTCATTAGTTTTTAATAAAAGATAAATCACCAAGGACAAACGACTAATGACAAAGGACAAATGACAAATGACAAATTTCAAAACCGACCTAATTGCAAACCATAATTAATACTGAAGAACCAACCATCAAAATCAATGTTTTCGGCGGTTGAACTACCTAAACTTACTCCAGCCTGGACATTCATATAAATGGTATCGGATATTTGGTAATTTAAGTGTCCGAATAGCCGATAAAATTCGTCTTCTCGATCGCGCTGTGTAAAGTCTGATAAACTCATTTGGTAGTCAATACCAACCTGGAGAGGCTTTTGCAAGTAGTAGTTTAGAGATACCCAAAAGGTATTGATTATCCGATTACGACTTTGGGGATCGGCAAAATTTACATTCAACTGGTAGAAGCTATCTAGGGTTAATCTTGAAGTTAAGGGATCTCGGCGTCCCAAAGATAGCTGTAGGGAATTTTCATTTAAAAAGCGATCGCCTGCTTTGAAGCTATTGGGGCGATCGCTGCTGTTGGCATAAAATAACTGTTGATTGCTCCAACTGATTTCTCCAAACATCCGTTGAGATAGCTGCTGGTAAATACTGAGATTGAATCTCACCTGATTGTAATGATATTGTGACTGATTTATATAACGAATCAGATTGCCATCAATTGAGCCATTTATAAAAGTCTTAGATCCCAAAGGAAAATATGTAGAGGCTAGTGTCAGTCCAGAAATAATTAAACCATCTTCTATGGGATTATCATTTGAGGAAAAAATGTTATTCGTTTGGAAGTAGCCGACACGTCCTTGTAGATAGCCGATAGGTTTGAACTGAGGTACAGGTTGTTCTGTCGGTGGTGGTAGCTGTTGTTCTAAGGGTTGTTGTTCTAGGGGGTCGTAACCGCACCCGCAATCCCAATTCAGGATCGCTATTAGATTCAAACGGTTGTTTTGGCGATCGTAGCAGTTCTATCAACCTCTCTCGCCTTTGAGGATACTCTCTCTCAGGTAAATTTAATAGTTGCTCCTTTGAGTCTGAAGGAGATATGGGCAAATTATTTGGCGGAGATTCTAGCTGTGGCGGTTCATTTTGCTTTTGAGTATTTATAGGTTCTTCGGTTTGATCTGGGATTTGAGTCGTTTCTGGTGTTTGCTGTGCTAGATTTAACGGCATCCGAGAGTCTAAGAGCTAATTTGTAAACTCAAGTAAAGTACTTGTCTTGCAAGGATTTCAGGAATTTGAGTCAAAAAAATACTTATTCGCTGAAACTCAGACCTAGTAACGAGTTGAGTATCCTTCAGATTTTCTTTACGAATCAGCTCTAAAGTATGTGACTCACTCGACAGCTTGCACAAAGAGTTAATTGCTTTTTGCTCCAACTTATGACATAACTGCTCATGAGTTAACTGTGTAGTTGCTAAATGATTAGGATGTAAAACATGTGTAATTGCAGATTCTGCCGCATCTACTCTAATGCAACACCAGCTTCCACCACTGGACGTTAACAAAATACAAAAAAACAAATTTTTCCAGTTCTTGAGTCGCATCTGGTTAGATCGCATTGATTGCATTTGGCAAATGTAGACCCACAAGCTGTATCGGAAGTTCCGACTACAAAGATACAGTTGATTGTATCTATATTTAGCTTTGTAGGTATATACTGAAACTACAAACTAAAATTACTGCTTTTCGGATTTTTACCCAGATTTTTTCTCAAACTGAGATGCTCCGATAAATTGTTGTTTAAATTTTAGTGAAATACAGCTAGTGGGTAATTTAACAATAAATCCTTAGCAAGTTATTGTCCCTCATAATTAATGAGCCTCTAACTGAACTGATTATAAAGGATTATGTGTAAGGTACTTCTGATTTAATTATTTATATCAAATACTAACTTTTAAATATGCTACAAACTTTATTGAATACAATTTCATTTTCACCAGCAAAAGTTAAATTAACTAAATACATATAGTTATTAGTAATCCAATTTGATTCATCAACTTGCTTACGTAGATAAGGAACAGGTAAATAGGAAAAAAACAATAGATGTGTACTGAATGTTTTAAAGAATCATCAAATCTGAGTCAGTTATTTCACTTGTTATCTATTTTAGGCATTAAATCTAAATTAAAATTTAAATTAATTTACCTAAAAAACTATTACAACAATTAGTATTAGCTTAAAATTTAATTTTTATGATATTAGTTGAAGGTCAAAATTTCTCAAACTATGTTTTATAAATCGTTTCCATTATTAGTGATTGGTTTATGGGGACTTATAGTACTGCCTTTGCCAAATCGGGTAAGTGCTATAACTCCTCTAACGCGAGCAGAGATTCAAAATCTCCGCAACATCGTACAACTGATACCCAAAGATAAATTGAAGAAACGTCCTGCACGCAAATTAGATGCAATGACCCCTGGAGACGGGCTGTCAACTGGTCGAGCTTCTCTCGCAGATTTGCGTTTTAATGATGGCTCTTTGGCACGAGTTGGAGAACAGGCGTTATTTCAATTTTTACCGAAGACTCGTGACTTTAAACTGACAAATGGGACTGTGTTGTTGCTCATCCCACCAGGAAAGGGGCAAACACGTATACAAACACCAAATGCAGCAGCAGCAATTCGTGGATCGGCATTATTTGTACGCTACGACCAACAAACAGACACCACGATTGTGGGTGCGCTGACAAATAGCGGCATTGAAGTTTCTAACAAGAAAGCTTCTCAAACTCAGGTGTTGGAAGCAGGACAAATGGTGATTATAATTAAAGGCGAATTTCAGAGATTATATGATTTTGATCTAAGAAATTTTTATGAAACGAGCCAGATGGTTCGGGAACTTGATTTGAACAGGCAGAGTCCTGTGCCTACGCCCGATCCTGCAATTACTAGTGTTCAAGCCGAAACTGCTGCGGCTTTGAAAGCACAGTCACCTATAAAAGGCGAGGGAGTAATTGAAAACCCCTCTTTTGTGCAGCTAACTCCACCAGTTGGCCAAACTGAGAAATCACCCAACACCTCAACTGCAACTGAGAAATCACCCAACACCTCAACTGCAACTGAGAAATCACCCAACACCTCAACTGCAACTGAGAAATTACCCAACACCTCAACTGCAACTGAGAAATTACCCAACACCTCAACAAATCCAACACCCGTCACTCCAACAGATCCAACACCCGTCACTCCAACAGATCCAACACCTGTCACTCCAACACCTGTAACCTCAACAGATCCAACACCCATCACTCCAACACCTGTAACACCAGTAACACCCGTAACACCTGTTACTCCAACACCTGTAACCTCAACAGATCCAACACCCATCACTCCAACACCTGTAATACCCGTAACACCCGTAACCCCAACACCTGTAACACCCGTAACACCCGTCACTCCAACACCTGTAACACCCGTCACTCCAACACCCGTAACCTCAACAGATCCAACACCCGTCACTCCAACACCCGTAACACCCGTAACTCCAGTAACACCAGTAACTCCAACACCTGTAACACCCGTAACACCAGTAACTCCAACACCCGTAACCTCAACAGATCCAACACCCGTCACTCCAACACCAGTAACACCCGTAACACCAGTAACTCCAACACCCGTAACACCAGTAACACCAGTAACTCCAACACCTGTAACACCCGTAACACCAGTAACACCAGTAACTCCAACACCTGTAACTCCAACACCCGTAACACCAGTAACACCAGTAACTCCAACACCTGTAACTCCAACACCCGTAACACCCGTAACACAAGTAACACCCGTAACACCAGTAACACCTGTAACTCCAACACCTGTAACTCCAACACCTGTAACACCAGTAACACCAGTAACACCCGTAACTCCAACACCAGTAACACCAGTAACACCCGTAACTCCAACACCAGTAACACCAGTAACACCCGTAACACCCGTAACTCCAACACCAGTAACACCAGTAACACCCGTAACACCCGTAACTCCAACACCTGTAACACCCGTAACACCCGTAACTCCAACTGACTCTCCAAGTACATAAAAATTGCTAATTGGGGTAAAAAATGCTACGCGAAAGCCGAAGGCAGTACGTCTTGTCATAATTTTGTCTAATTCCTGTGGAACTTAGTTGCTCTAATGCGGTAGCACAAACTTATGCTCGATTAGGGGCAGAACTATACAACTGTTAACTACTGCCTTTACTGCCGCCAAAGCAAAAAGTGATATTCCCTACGACCAGATAGCATCTGCTAACGCTAGATTAAATCAAGGACAGGACTTACACAGCGTTCACCGGATATCCTTATATAGTTCAATCACGTTCTGTGTGTAAGTTACCAGGAACTCACTTGTTGCTAAAGAGAACATAAACTTATGACTTTTGATTACGACCTGTTTGTAATTGGTGCGGGTTCTGGAGGTTTGGCGGCTTCCAAACGAGCGGCTAGCTACGGCGCAAAAGTGGCGATCGCTGAATATGATTTAGTTGGTGGCACTTGTGTGATTCGCGGTTGCGTTCCCAAAAAACTCATGGTCTATGGCTCTCACTTTCCCGAACTGTTCAGCGACGCTTCCGGCTATGGCTGGAAAGTGGGTAATGCTGAGTTTGACTGGGAATATTTCATTACATCTATAGATAAGGAAGTTCGGCGATTATCGCAACTACATATAAGCTTCTTGGAAAAAGCCGGAGTAGAACTATTTTCTGGTCGCGCTACATTGGTAGACCCCCACACCATAGAAGTTGATGGACGTAAAGTTACAGCAGACAAAATTTTAATTGCTGTTGGTGGGCGTCCTGTCAAACCAGATTTGCCAGGGATGGAACATGGGATTACCTCCGACGAAATCTTTCATTTAAAAGAACAACCAAAACACATCGTCATTATTGGCGCTGGTTATATCGGCACGGAATTTGCTTGTATTATGCGCGGTTTGGGTTCTGAGGTGACACAAATTACCAGAGGTGAAAAGATTTTGAATGGTTTTGATGAAGATGTCCGCATAGAAATTGAAGAGGGTATGACGAACCACGGAATTCGCTTGATTAAGAATAATGTGGTGAAAGCAATTGAACGTGTCCCAGAAGGGTTGAAACTGACTTTATCAGGGGATGACCAAGAACCACTAATTGCCGATGTGTTTTTAGTAGCGACCGGTCGAACTCCCAATATAGATGGATTAGGTTTAGAAAACGCTGGGGTTGATATTGTCGCTAGTTCTATCGAAGGACCTGGATACCCTACCACAAGTGCGATCGCAGTCAATGAATATAGTCAAACTAGTCAAGCGAATATTTTTGCTGTTGGCGATGTCACCGACCGAATCAATTTAACTCCCGTGGCCATTGGGGAAGGTCGCGCCTTTGCCGATAGCGAATTTGGGAATAATCGCCGCGAATTCAGTCACGAAACTGTACCCACAGCCATATTTTCTAGCCCAGAAGCTGCGACAGTCGGCTGGACAGAAGCCGAAGCACGGGAAAAACTCGGTGATGCAGTCAAAATTTTTCGTACTCGCTTCCGCCCCATGTATCACAGTTTGACTGGTAAGCAAGAGAAGACAATGATGAAGTTAGTGGTTGATGGTAACACCGACAAAGTTCTAGGCGCTCACATGGTAGGTGAAAGTGCGGCTGAGATTATCCAAGGTGTGGCGATCGCAGTCAAGATGGGCGCAACTAAAAAAGACTTTGATGCCACTGTGGGTATCCATCCCTCATCCGCAGAGGAATTTGTCACATTGCGGTAATAATAGTTATGAGTTACGAGTTGTGAGTTGAAAAAATAAACTGATAACTTAAAACTTAAAATTTATAACTTCTCACTCCTAACTCCTAACTATTAACAATCTTGGACTACATATATCTTCACGGATTTGCTTCTAGTCCTAAATCTGCCAAAGCGCGGGATATAGGCGATCGCTTTACCCAAATTCAGACAAAGCTGAAAATTCCCGATCTCAATGCTGGCGATTTTTCCCAATTAACAATCACTCGTCAGCTCGCGCAAGTTGCCGCAGAATTCAGCAATGATTCTACACCACTAACACTCATTGGCTCAAGTTTGGGTGGTTTGACCGCTGCCCACTTGGGACAACAAAATTTGCAAGTGCAACGCTTAGTTTTGCTAGCACCAGCTTTTGGGTTTTTATCTCATTGGTTGCCCAAGCTAGGAGATGAAGAAGTACAGCGTTGGCAGCAAGAAAAATATATCATGGTCTACCACTATGGGGAGCAGCGATTAATTCCTTTAAGTTACGATTTCGTCATAGATGCTGCCCAATACCAAGAAAAACTTTTGCAACGTCCTATCCCCACGCTAATTTTGCACGGCAAAAAGGATGAAGTCATTCCTGTCGAAGCTAGTCGTGACTTTGCGCGATCGCGTCCTTGGGTGCAGTTAATCGAACTCGACAGCGATCACGCCTTGAGTAATGTTATGGAAGAAATTTGGCAGGCAATTCACCTCTTTTGCCAATTACCTTAAAGCTGTAAAATATTAAACTCACACATAACGAATATTCTGAGTCATTTGTCCTTATGTTAGTTACTAATGACCAATGACTAATGACCCTTCGGGTGACGCTCGCAGGCTCGCTAGCGCTGCGCTAACACCAGTTGCTCATGGGGGAAACCACGCCAGATGCTCCACTTGGGGAAACCCCAAGACCGCACTGGCTCCCCAAGACCGCACGGCTCACCAATGACTAATGACTAAAACTATGCTTCCCTTCATCCGGTCAGATTTAGCCCAATTCAGTGCCTATAAACCTCATCCTAGCAGCGATACAGCCAATTCTGTCGCCACACATTTCGATCGGTTAGATACAAATGAAAGCCCCTACGATTTACCACCTGAGTTAAAAGAAAAGCTAGCGTGGACTTATCAGCAAGTAATTGAAACAAATCGTTATCCTGATGGCGGACATGAAACACTTAAGAATGCGATCGCACAGTACGTTAATCAGTCAGCCGACCTCTCATCATCGTTATTTACTGCTGCCAATATTTCTGTTGGTAATGGTTCAGATGAACTAATCCGCTCTTTATTAATCGCCACTTGTCTAGGAGGAGAAGGATCAATTCTTGTCGCCAATCCTACTTTCTCAATGTACGGAATTTTGGCGCAAACTTTGGGCATTCCTGTGGTGGCGGTGGGGAGAAATGAAACAAATTTTGAAATTGACATCAGCGCTGCACAGTCGGCGATCGAACAAACTCAAAATCCTCCCATTCGCGTAGTTTTCGTAGTCCATCCCAATTCGCCGACTGCTAACAGCTTAACTGAGGCAGAGTTAGCGTGGTTAAGAAGCTTGCCACACCATATTTTAGTAGTAATTGATGAAGCTTACTTTGAATTCAGTCAAACTACCCTAGTAGGTGAATTAGCACAGCATCCTAATTGGGTAATATTACGCACTTTTTCTAAAGCTTTCCGATTGGCATCTCTCCGTATCGGTTATTGCGTTGCCCATCCCGAAGCGATCGCCATTTTAGAAAAAGTTCGCTTACCCTACAATCTCCCCAGTTTTTCCATAGCAGCTGCCTTAGTTGGTTTACAAAATCGTACACTCTTGCTGGAATCAATTCCCCAGACCTTGAGTGAACGAGCTAAACTCATCGAAATTTTATCCCAGCAACCAAAACTACAAATTACTCCAAGTGCTGCCAACTTTATTTACCTGCGTCTTAAACCAAATGGCTTTAATTCACAAGAAGCTGCTTTAAAAACTTTCCACCAGAAACTTAGAACACTCGGCACTCTTGTACGGCACATTAGCGGAGGATTACGAATTACTGTCGGAACGATAGAAGAAAACGCCCGCACCGTCAATCGAGTAAAAGCTGCTTTGGCAAATTTGTCATCTTAGCAATTTACTCAGTAATTAAACCTGCTATTTACCTCACTGCCCAAACGGCGTACTACTCCAACTGTTTGTGGCAGCACACCTACTAAAAGAGCAAAAGCAACATCCGGCAAAAGAGCCACTATTTCTGGTGGAAAGTATTGTTCAAATTGATCGAGAATCTTCTGGACTCGCTGCCCAGGCAGTGGATTTTCTGTAATTTGTTTGATCAATCGAATCCACTGTCGTCTAATCAAGTAAGCCTTCTGGCGTTCTTCGTTAGATTCAGGAGTTAATAAAGAAAGATTACCTATAGGCAGTGCCCTTTGGCAATCACAATCGTAATCCCCACCCACAGCAGCCCCAGGCCCAGCAAACTCTGCATGGTAGCGTTTAAAGAGTATTAATCCATTTCGCCTACGACTATTGACGATGAAAACTTCTCCACTGTGCAAACGTGTAAGGATATCCGAGCCTTGCGATTGCTCAGTTCCGTCTGACATGACAACAGAGTCAAGGAAAGTAGTTTCAGGGTAATAAGTTGATACCATAGAGGTCTGATAGCGTCGATGCTGTTCGCTATCCATGTTTTTTAAACTTTTAATGAATGTTGTTGTAGTATGCACTTCAAAACAGAACTAGCTGTTATATCAAATCAAGTTTTTGAATTTTTTTATTATCAAGACCTTTCTGTCAATCTAACTAAAAATAGCAATATATAGGCGTTGTTTCAGTAATTGAGTGATTATATTTTATGAGATATAACTACATTTGTCTGTAAATCATACTAATGTTTTCTTAAAGTTTTTATAAAGATGAATATATGAATTACAAAGTTATTATGAGGAAGCAATGATTTCTTTCAACGCGATTTTGCGTTATGTTCCCATTATAGTCCATTTTCATCTATATCGAATGCTTGAAAAAATTTGTTAAGCATAAATCCCAAACGTGAAAGTTAACATTTTTTAATATTAAAAATATTTACCAAAAAGATAATTTGTTTATAGCGACGAGGGCATTTTTCGTAATCAAGTTAAAATCAAATATTCTTTTGATAAAAAATTATCAAAAGCTTTTTACTCGCTTTGTAAATTAACAAACATCTTTGAGTTTTGATTTAATAAGACTCCTATTTGATTGCGTGAAAAAACTTAGTATAACTCAAAGAGCCTTCTTTATCGTTAGCTCTTGCCTGCTAAATCAAGTAAATCTTGGAAATCAAAGCGGATTTATCTGGATATTTAGATAATATTGGCTAAATTTCTAATTAAACCCCGTTCATTTGAAAACCTAGAGTTCTTAAAAAGAGTATATTATCTACTCCTGGCTTGAGTTTTGAGCTTTCTCTGAGTCAAAATAATTATAGTTCTAAAGGTAGACGTGGTTTAGCTTAGTTTGTGTTTGATTACCGCTATGAGTTACAGATTTATTGAATTAATTGGAATGGAATACAAAACTTGACAATTGCCAAAATAAAACTCAGAGAATGGAATCAGCACTCAGGTGCTTGTGCAATAACATCTGGCTTGAGCGTCTTAGAAGAAATGTATTCCAATTAGATTCGACTTTATGCACTCGATATCCCAGCTTGAAATAAAGCTGTCGTGCTTGATGGTTATTTTCTAAAACATGGAGATATAAGTCTTGAAATCCCCACTCGCGAGAGACTTTTTCACAGCTAGTAAGTAATCCTGAAGCCACACCATGTCTACGGTATTTTGGGTGAACCGCTAAATTAGATAAGTAAGGAAAACCTACACCAACCTCGCTCCATGAATCACTACTGTAGCGTACACCCATTTCCACACTCCCTACTAAGTTATTAGCCTCACCAGTAGTAGCTTCAAGGGCAACTAAGCACAGATGACGGGGTGCAGGTGATGCCATCCGATGCCTTAAGTCTTCGTAAATACCCAGACGTAGCAACGGAAAAGCCCATCCCCATATACCGTTGTGGGAATGAAAGCTTTCAGTAATAATTTGGGCAACACCAATCAAATCAGCAGGTGTAGCTGTACGAATTTGGAATTGGCAGGAAGCTGGATTGATTGGCTGTTGGTGGTATGGGTGAAAAAACCGATATTTCAAGGCTAGTTTAGTATTGATTTTATTCAACAAAAATTTTCTCAAATATCCTAAAACAAGATTTAAACTAAATCAGAACTTATAGAGTTGCCGAGGAGATTTAACTGAACCAATATTGCTAATTCGCTTTTTCTTGTAGATTAAATAAATTTTACATTTTAGTTTGGAGTTTTATAATCCGCATTTTTGAAAGAGTATTAGCTCGACTTTATCCATTTTTTTTCAACGCGATCGCAATCGCTAAAACCTTTGTGGGACGGTAGTTTTACTTTTTTAACTTCATTGATAATCTGTGACGTGGAAAAGTATTTGCCAAAAAGCCAGGATTTTTGCCGGATAAAGAAAACCGAGTTCTTAATTTTGGATGAAGTCGAGCTTAGGAGTTACAACTTCATAAATCTATTTAAACTCAGTATATTCATTGCATACCTTCTTTTAGGTAAGCAGAATCTCAAACTGATTACCACAAAAACATCTCTAAAGTGATAGAGCTTTCAGCGAGTGGGCAGAGGAATAGCATAACTTATCTGTAAGCAGCATCTCCAAAATTGTTAAGTAAGTACACTATTGGCAAACTCTGGTTTCAAACTACCCTTGGTTACAGTACTGAACTTGTTTTTTGCAGTTACCGCACACTGATACTACTTTACTACTAAGTCCTAGAAGTAAGCTGTACAGTTACTGTGACAAGAATCTGTAAGGTTCCCTAATCCCTAATCTCTAACTCCCCAACCACTACCACTTGTCTTAATGATAGTTCTGATTGCTAAATTAGAAAGAGGTATTTGTCTAATAGTATACTTTGGCTTTAAATCTTATTGTTTTAATTTTGCTGACTCTACCATGACTACCATAAATAAAATTTACCTGCAAGTGTTATTACAACAACTGTGGAGGGAAAACTTAATATGCAGCTTTATCTGGATTTTTCTGCTGGCTATGAGCGCTGTATGTATTATCAGACATTGCTCACAGGAGGTGAAAAAAGATTTGGCAAGCAAGCGTCGACTCTATAACACTAAAACTGACAATGAAAGCAATTACCCTGCACCAACCCAAACGGTAATCGGCACAAGCAATTGAGACGAATTACTGTGAGTAAACGCTCCCACACTCAGCAGTCATGTAGCCAAACAGCCCTATTGGTCGAAATGCTCTGCTCTTACCTGACTCAGAAAAATCCTTACCTGATCAGATTATTCTTTATCCGACTGCCGTTGCAGCAGGAAAGCGGTGCATGAAATCCCAAGCAAACAGTAAGCCTAAAATTTTGGTTGTCGATGATGAACCAGACAACCTTGACTTGCTTTACCGCACTTTTTATCGTGATTATAAGGTGCTAAGGGCAACCTCTGGCCCTGCGGCCCTCGATCTGCTGGCTCAAGAAGGAGAGATCGCGGTGATCATCTCCGATCAGCGGATGCCAATGATGAGCGGTACAGAATTTTTGAGCCTGACAGCAACTCAATATCCAGATATTATTCGGATAATTTTAACTGGCTACACCGATGTCGAAGACTTGGTGGAAGCAATTAACGCTGGTAAGGTATTTAAGTATGTCACTAAACCGTGGGAGGCGGAGGAACTCAAAGCAGTGGTACGCCAAGCTTTGGATACCCACAATGTCCTCAAAGCTAGAACCCGCGAACTTACCCGCACACTCCGTCAAGAATCGCTGCTGAATACTGTTACCAATACGATTCGCAGTGCTTTAGACTACAGACAAATTTTGCAAGCAATTGTAGACACAGTGGGTCACATGTTGGAGGTGGATGTTTGTCTGCTACGTCCCTTCCAAGATGAGCAGTTGGCGGATAAAGGGTTTATTTATCAGAAGCCTCTTTCTGAAGAGACAGAGGTGCAGGAGAGCAAAAAAGAAGTGGCAGTAAGTCTTTCCCCTCTACCCGCTATATCCTCTGCAACTCCTCTCCCTCTTTTAGCTCAGACAGTGTGGGAAACCCGCGAAGTTCAAGTGATTCACGATGTGATTGATGATGAGCGCATTCACGGTAACACTCCCGAACTGCGTCTGCGGGCGCAAGCTTTTGCTGCTGCTAACATTTGTTCTAGTTTAGTTGTGCCATTGATCTGCCAACAAGAACTGATGGCAGTACTAGCACTGCACCAGTGTTCTGTTCCTCGCTTCTGGAGCGATGATGAGGTGCAGTTAGTTTTGATGGTAGCAGATCAGGCAGCCTTGGCTTTGTCTCAAGCTTATGCTTACGAACAAGTACGTGCCCTTGCCAAGCGAGAGAGCTTGATTAATACAATTACTAGCGCGATTCGCTCTAGCTTAGATCCTCAAGATATTTTTGCGGCTATTACCCAACAATTGGGACAAGCTTTACAAGTTGATGGATGCGTCTTGTCTTTGTGGACAGAGGAAGATAAGTTTGTTGAATGCGTGGGTTTGTATGATAGTTTTCAACATCTAGAAAATTTAAGAGCGTCAGCCCCAGATAATAATTCAAGTAGCAATCATCACTTATCAAATCAGCGATTACCCTATTCTCAAGCATCGATTCAGGAAAATCCCATCCTCCAACAAATGCTACAGACACATGAACCTGTGGTAATTGGTAATGTCAGCCATTCTCCTTTAGATATGCGGGGTTTTGATTTACCTTTAAAAATGCCAGCGCGATCGCTAATGTTTGTGCCATTATTGGCTGATGGTAAATGTATCGGTAGTATTACTTTGCACGAAGGTAAAAAAGTACGCCAATGGTTGCCATCTGATATCGATTTGGCGAAAGCAGTGGCAGCACAAGCCGCGATCGCTGTGCAGCAGTCACACTTGTATCAAAAAACTCGCCAACAAGCTGAACGCTTACTGGAATTAGACAAACAAAAAACTGAATTTTTTCAAAATATTTCCCATGAGTTCCGCACACCGATTACCTTGATTCAAGGGCCTTTAGAGTCGGCAGTAGCGGCTGGTGAGGGATTATCTTACTCTCAAAGTGCGATCGCCCTGCGTAACTCCCGCCGCCTCCTGCGACTGGTAAATCAACTCTTGGATTTACAACGCCTGAATGCGGGGAGAATGCAGCCTAGCTTCCATCCCTGCGATTTAGTGGAATTTGTCAGCCAAATAGTGGAATCTTTTCGTCCCTACTGTGAGAAAAAGAGACTGCATCTCGTCACCCAGTTAGATGAATGTTCGACAGTGTACTTGGACATGGAAAAATTTGACAAGGTGGTTTACAATCTCTTGTCAAATGCCATGAAGTTTACTCCCGAAGGTGGCACGATCGGTGTCAGGCTAAAATCTGAGCGCGATCGCTGCATATTACAAGTGCAGGATACTGGAATTGGTATTGTTAAAGAACAAATTCCCCACCTATTTGAGCGCTTTCGCCAAGCTGAAGGTTCAGCAAACCGCTCCTATGAAGGCAGTGGTTTGGGTTTAGCTTTAGTTAAAGAATTAGTAGAATTACATGGCGGTCAAGTCACTGTAGAATCAGTTTATGGTGAAGGTACTACTTTTAGTTTATGGCTGGTGACTGGAAATGCTCATTTACCTGCACAGCAAGTACTAGAAACGCCTACCGAACTGAATACAAACCGCGCTAGCGTAGAATTAGCTGATTTAGAACTAGTAGAGTCAACAACAGACAATATTGAAGATATTACAATAAACCTCTCTCCCAGTGTTGATACTCAAGACTCAGCACATGAGACTCAGCACTCAATTTTAGTTGTAGATGACAACCCCGATTTGCGAACCTATGTATCTGAAATTTTCCGCCGTAATGGCTATCATGTACAGACAGCTCGTAACGGTCATGAAGGGCACAGTAGAGCGAAGGAAATTCTACCCAGCTTGATTGTGACTGACTTAATGATGCCGTTAGTGAGCGGACTTGAGATGATTCAGATGATCCGCAATGAGGAGACGTTGAAAGGAACACCAATCATTCTGCTGACAGCAAAAGTAGATGAAGAAACCCGCATCGAAGGTACAGAACATGGCGCGGACGCTTATTTAGCAAAACCATTCAACGATCGGGAACTTTTGGCGGAAGTTCGCAATCTTTTAGCGTTGAAAGAAAATGAACGGCGAATTGTGGAGTTAAATACTTATCTAACAGAATCGGTGCTAAAGCGCTTTTTGCCTGCTGTATTGGTGCAAAAAGCCGCAACCGGAGATTTAACGTTAGATTTGCGCCCAGAACCACGCTTAATTACAGTTTTGTTTAGCGACATTGTGGGTTTTACACAGCTAGCAAATACTCTCAGATCCCGACGAGTTGCAGAGCTGCTAAATGAATATTTAGAAGCAATGACCAAAGTTGTCTTTAGCAATGGCGGCACTGTAGATAAATTTATGGGAGATGCTATTTTAGCTTTATATGGAGCGCCGGAAGAACTAACCCCTAACGAACAAGTGCGTCGTGCCATTAATACAGCAAGAGCAATGCACCACTCACTAGCTGACTTGAACCAGCGCTGGCGAGAGCAAGGTGTATTCGATAGCGACAAACTTAATAGCGTACAGTTCCGGTGTGGTATTCACCAAGGTACTGCTGTTGTGGGGATGTTTGGTAGCGCTGAACGCGCCGATTATACTGCTATTGGCCCAAGTGTCAATATTGCCGCAAGGTTGCAAGCTGCCGCTATTCCCGGTACGATTCTAGTTTCTGCTGCCGTAGCAGATTATTTGCAGGAAGGAGAAATTACTAAAGGGAGTCCGCTAGAACTTAAAGGAGTAGATGAAACAGTTTTGACTTTTGCTGTTTCACCAGAGGTAATGGTTAATCGCTAAAATTTAGACTGGTATTTTAAAGCATTACCAATGAGTAAAAGTGCATAATCATATCCAGTTTATATAATATGACACCATCGGTTGCAGACAAAACTCCAATTCCAGCCAAGGTCTGGAGACGACACACCGATCCACCAGGTTTGTGGATTTTTGTCATTGTCAGTTCAGTCTCTCTGCACTTGCTGGTGTTCTGGCTGATGCGCTCATCTAATGCATTTAGTCTGTGGTTTCCCCAGCAAAATCAATCTGCTGTTCCCATCGAATTGATAGAAATTGCTCCTAAAACAAAATCAATAATCAAATCAAAATCAACAGCCAAAATAGTTTCGTCAAAGCCACTATCCTCTACTCAAAAGTCTGTACCAGCACGTTCATCACAAACAGCACGAACTACGCCTAGAAATGAAGAAATTGGCGCAATAAATCCTCCTGAAAATTTCCAGAAAAAGAGCCGAATTTACGCCTCTCAACCTAATAGCGAACCTTCTAGACAGCAGATAGTCCCCACGCCAACGCCGAAACCTATAGCTAAAGCCACATCGACACCGAAACCTACACCTAAAGCCACACCGAAACCTATAGCTAAGGCCACACCAACACCGACACCAAAACCTACACCTAAAGCCACACCGAAACCTATAGCTAAAGCCACGCCGACACCTACAGTTCCAATCGGTAATTTACCTTGGAAGCGTCGTCAAGAAATTAAACTGGGAAAGGGAACGCAACTACCAACAGGTATTCCATCAAATCGACCAGTTTTAGAACCTGAAAATAGAGAAACTCAACCAACTTCGACTGGAGAAACTCCAGCAACTTCGACTAGAGAAACTCCAGCAACTTCAACTAGGGAAACTCCCGCAACTTCAACTAGAGAAACTCCAGCAACTTCAACTAGAGAAACTCCCGCAACTTCAACTGGGGGAGCATCGGTAGCAATAGTAGCTCCCTTATCTAGAGATGAAGTGATTAGCTTGATACAATCAAAAGGATTCCGACAAGATGCTTTACCCGATGTTATCGCTTTATACAAGGGAAGCAACACAAAACAATTAGACCCAAGTTTTCTTATCCAGAATTCAAAACTCGAACCAGCACAACTTTTGGCTAGCTTGATAATCGATCAGAATGGCAACTTTCAACAGGCTGTAGTTCTAGAAATAGAACCAGCAAAACTGCAAAGTGAAAAAAGTACATACGAGCAAGTATTGAGGGAAGTTTTCAAAACAGAAAACTTTCTTGCTGCCCACAATAACGATGGCACAAAACCAGAATTGAGCAATTTGTATGTCAGGATCAAAATGCAACCCGCAAATTCCAACTAAATGCTTGAATTTTTACAGAAACTGTGTTAAGTTTGTAGAGTTGGAAATTTGCGGGCGTAGTTTAGTGGTAAAACTATAGCCTTCCAAGCTATTAATGCGGGTTCGATTCCCGCCGCCCGCTTAGAAAAAACTCTTAAATACACGGGTGCAAAAACCTAAGTCTAAATCTTAGTCACATAAATAGTTAAACAGCAATTCACAATTTTTGGCAGCGTACAGAAATAGCTTGAAACTGAGAGTAGCCAAATTCTAGGATGAGGAATAAGCAACACTTTCTTGAACAACATCCGCACTCTGGCTATTTCTTTGTTGTTTTATAGTTGGCAGGATTTTGGAAAACGCCCAATAAGTTTGGATTTTTTGAATTTTATAATTGCTGCTAATTAAACGTGAGTTCGATGTACCTCTCCCTCCCAACCTCCCTCTCCCACGGGGAAAGGGAGGAGCAAAGAGAAATTAGGGTTTTGGCTCCCCTCTCCGTGTCCAAGAGGGGTTGGGAGAGGTCAAAAAAGGGCTTGTCGAACTCACGTTAATTAAGATTTTCTAGGCGAATGCGTGGATCGGCTGCTTTGAGCATCAAGTCGGCGATTAAATTGCCAACAATCAGAAGTACTGCGCCCATAACCAAGCTTGCCATTAATAAATATAAATCTTGAGCTTGTAAAGCCTGTAAAGCCAATCTCCCTAAACCAGGCCAGTTGAAGAAAAATTCGGCGATGAAGGCACCATTTAATAAACCAGCTAATTCAAAACCTAATAAAGTAATTAAGGGATTTATAGCGTTGCGGAGTGCATGAACATAGATGACGCGGTTTTCTGGTAAACCTTTGGCACGAGCCGTTTGGATGTAATCTTGACGCAGGACATCTAATAATTCGCCGCGAGTGATGCGTTGCAAACCCGCAAAACTAGTAATTGAGAGTGCGATGGTGGGTAAAATCATGTGCCACCCGATATCTAAGATTCTGCCAAACCACGACAGTTCTGAGTGATTGATGCTAGTCATGCTACCCACTGGAAAAAATGGTGAGGTGATTTGGGCTAAAACCAGCAGCGCTAAGGCAGTGATGAAACTAGGAAAGCCTTGTCCTGCGTAACTAATCACTTGTAAAATCCGGTCTGCTGGCCTATTTTGTTTGACAGCGGCAAAGATCCCTAGAGGGATGGCGATCGCCCATGTGACAATTAAAGATGCGATCGCTAATAGCAAAGTCGCTGGTACTCGTTCCCACAACAGCGATGCCACTGAACGTTGATAAATAAAACTCGTGCCAAAATCTCCTTTGGTTAAGATTCGCCATAGCCACAGCCCAAATTGCTCTGGCCAAGACTTATCTAGACCAAACTGCCGTTTGATTTCTTCAATTCTTTCAGGAGATATCTTCGGATTTTGCCGCAGCGTATCTACATAATCACCGGGAGCGAGTTGAATGATGAAAAACGACAACGCTGACGCCAACAACAAGGTTAGCAGTGCCTGCAATAGTCGCTTTGCCACATAAACAAAAGTTTCGCTCGTGACTAGCCTGATTAGCCAATCCCGACCGGTCTCCAAGGAAATTTTCGTAGATGTCATTTATATTTTGTCCTTTGTCTTTTGTCATTTGTCATTTGTCCTTTGTCATCTGTCCTTTGTCTGTTGTTTTTCTACTGACTAATGACTAATGACCAATGATTAATGACTAATATTCAATTAAAGAGATAATCGGCACGTCCGGTAAATGTGTACGCCCTTGTAAATCCCGTAGCTCGATAATAAACCCAAATCCTACTAGTTCGCAGCCAATTTTCTGCACCAATTTAGCTGTGGCACTCGCTGTCCCACCTGTGGCAATCAAGTCGTCGACAATCAAAACTCGGCTACCTTGGTGTAAAGCGTCTTGATGCACTTCTAGGCAATCTGTACCATACTCTAGTTGATATTCAATTGAGTGAACGGCTGCTGGTAACTTCCCTTTTTTGCGGATGGGAATAAAACCAGCTCCTAATTTATAAGCCAGAGGCGAACCAAAAATGAATCCTCTCGACTCCATACCAATGACATAATCAACTGTTATTCCAGCTTCATCGCATTTTTGTGCTAAAAAGTCAATAGTGTAGCGCAGTCCCTCTGGGTCGCGCAGTAACGTAGTAATATCCCGAAATAAAATTCCGGGTTTCGGGAAATCTGGAATGTTACGAACGAGAGACTTTAAATCCATAAAATGGGGAATAAAGGAGTAGGGAATGGGGAATGGGGCATGGGAAATGAGGTAGAAAAATTAATCAGCAATACCCAATGCCCAATACTTCGACTTACCTCGGCTTTGCTCGGCACGAG
This sequence comes from Nostoc sp. DSM 114160, assembly GCF_053470305.1. Taxonomy (NCBI): domain Bacteria; kingdom Bacillati; phylum Cyanobacteriota; class Cyanophyceae; order Nostocales; family Nostocaceae; genus Nostoc; species Nostoc sp. DSM 114160. The sequence goes on from NZ_JBPFGO010000001.1 coordinate 2,644,154, forward strand.
TCGCTCAGTACAAGTGCTTAATGCCCAATTTCAGATACCTGAAAAATCGTACACTATAATGTCATACGCTGGGGGTCAAGTAGGGATAAAGGCTGAAGCTTCGCTCTTCATTGACGATAATTAGAATCTAAACCAAGCTATAAAAGGTATTTCACTAAGAAATGAGGTGAATTTAGTTATGTTTTAAAATTTTGATTTCAATATAGGGAAAACTTTGAGTAGAAAGAGTTAAGTAATGTATATATCAGGTAGTCATGCTACTGCCACAAGTCTAAGGCTCAAGTCTTGGCTACCGATCTTAAATTTGTTTTATCTAGTCTGTTGGAACCGCACAAGGTATTTATAGAATGAATGTTTCAGCAAGTTTAACGCCGTTCAACAGTCCAACCCAAGATTCACTGCCGATGATTCTGGACACTTTACCAGATCCTGCGATCGCTTCCAAAACGTGTCCTCGGAGAACCAGGCTGCAAATTGACCTGATTTTACTGGCAATTGAAGCTTTAGAACTTGGTGGTTCGGAAGCAATCCTGGCTTTTGCTCAAGAGTTGGATCTTAAAGGAATTGTTAAAGACAGGGTGAATTTATGGCGGATGCGTAGCTCTAACCCGCTACGAAGAGCGCACATACGCCGTCCTTTAACTATTATGGAAGCAAAAGCTTTGGTGGTCATTGCTTGCTATATAGCACGGCGTTTAACTGTTGTCATCCGTCAGTTATTAATGATATGTCAACAAATGGAAGAAAAACAGATTCCATTAGAACAGAATTTGCGGCTATCTAATTATTTAGAGCGGTTTAGAGCGCATTTTAAAAGCCGGATGAATGCTCGACGTTCTGGTGTACTAGCATTAACTTCTGATGAAAAATTAGATGCGCTAGCAATAAATTTGTTAGGACAATTACTATTTTGTACTGGTACTGCTGGAATGCAGCGGTTCTGGATTAGTCTTTTTGACGGTGAAGTGGAATGAATATTCAACGTAAGTACAGTCTACCTAATTGTACTCTTCTTTTAGAAGGGTTAAGTGATGTCACTAGGGCTGCACAGTTTCAGGAAATGCGCCCAGAATTATCAATATTGGTAAATGCAGAATGCTATTTATCTGGTTACAATCAACCCCTAACCGGAGGGCGAGAATTTTTTGAAAGTTTGGTGAGGGCTGTTAGTGGTTACGCCCAAGAATTTCTGAGTACTGTACCCAATCCGCAAGCACACAATCAGGAATCGGAGCTAGTAGAGTTTCAAAAAATTGACGGCAACCGCCACAGGTTAATCATACATTCAGAGAATGCTCCAGAGGGGTTCGATCGCTCTAATAATTCTAAACGTCCGCCGATTGAAATAGATTTGAATACGGTACAGTTGTTTGATTTGGTAGAAGCAGTGGATCAGTTTTTTGCTGATACTCAGACTTTACCAGAATTATCCTTAGAACTACAACCAGTTACTAGACGCTATGGCGGTGCCAGTCAGGCTGTAATCAAGCAGGCTGTTCCTGCGGCTATAGGAGTATCAAGTTTAGCAGTAGCAGCGATCGCATTTAACTTGATTCCACCTCCCCAAATTCGTCCACCGCAGCCTAAGCCAGATGAACAATCTAGCTCTACAACAAAGAACCTTAATCCTCCAGCATCAGCAGCTGCAACACCCATTGAGGCTGCAACACCGACGACACCACCCACAGCCAATGAAAAGCCAGTAGTTAAAGATTTAGAAGCACTTTTAAATACAGTTCCAGAAATTACCGACCCATCCCAGTTGCGTGCATTAAATCGTCAAGTGTATAACCAAGTTCATCCAGCTTGGACTAAGCGTTCAGGATTGCAACAGGATTTGATCTATCGTTTGGGTGTAGCTGCGGATGGAGCGATTGTTGGTTATAAAGCGGTGAATAAAGAAGCCAATCAAGAAGTCGGGCAAACTCCTCTGCCTAACCTACTTTATAATCCTGCTAACCGCGCTCCCATTTCTAATGAACCAATCGCCCAATTCCGAATAGTGTTTACTACAAATGGTGTGCTGCAAGTTAGCCCTTGGCGAGGATATGCTAAGACACCAGAGGTAGTCGGTGCAAAAATTACTGACTCTAATATCACTAAAGGTTTAAATCAAAAGCTTTATAATACAGTTCGCCAAAACTGGAGTGGCACTCCTACCTTTACGCGAGATTTAAAATATCGAGTAGCGGTCAACAAAGATGGTGTAATTGCTGACTATGAACCACTTAATCAAGTCGCCTTTGATTATTTCCGAGAAACACCTCTTCCTAAGATGTTTAACGACATTTATGGTTCTAATGTAGCTGCTCCCAATAACAAAGAACCTCTAGCCCATTTCCAAGTGATATTCAAGCCTAACGGTAAGCTTGAAGTCACTCCTTGGAAGGGATATCAGTAATTGGGCATAGGGCAAGAGAATTAAGTTGCTATTCCCTATTTCCTATGGTTTTTAGGTAAGCATTGAGCTTGGGTAATAGTTCATCAAGAATTGGTTTTAATCTGCTTGCCTGTTCATTTGTCAATAACTGTCTGGCGTAGGCTAACCTCAACCAACTGATAGTTTCATACAAAGACCCTCTCGCAATCTTGACAAAACGCCGATTATCTTGGTCGTTGTACCTGCCTCTACCTTCTGCGATGTTCGCACAAATACTATCAGCAGACCGAACAATTTGTTTGCCCAGTGTATCTTTAGTAAAATTTTCCCATCCTTTAGCAATACGCCAAATTTCATTAGCTAGCTTTTGGGCAAGTTGATAAACTTCTAAGTCCTCAAAATCAAATATTCTTACAAAAGTCCATCGATCATTTATCGATCGATAGTTCCCAATTCTTAATGCCCCATACCCAATGCCCAATTACCGTGTAATTCTCCGCATATAATTTCCCCATAATTGAGCTGCTTGAGCACTGCTGCCAGATGTCGGGGAATTATTGTCGTTTCCTAGCCAAACACCAGTTACAAGTCGCTGACTGGGGATAAAACCAATAAACCACAAGTCAACGTTTTTATCAGTCGTGCCAGTTTTACCAGCTTCACCTAATCCAATGGCAGCACTACGACCAGTACCTCTGGCGATTACACCGCGCATCAAACTAGTCATTTCATCGGCGACATTAGTTGTCAACACTCGTTTGTTGGCACCTGGATCTTGGTCGAAGGAGTAGATTACGCGACAGGTTTTGATATCATTGCGATCGCTGCAATCACCACTGTCTAAAATTCGGTTAATGGCATGGGGAGGATTTGACACACCGCGATTGCCAATAGCGCCAAAAGCACCAGTCATTTCCAAAACATTGACTACGCTTTGACCCAGTACCAAACCGGGAACCGGATCGAGGTTTGATTTTATCCCCAAACGCTGTGCCATTGCCACGACTTTATCCAGCCCGATTTCTCTGGCAACTCGCAAGGCGATGGGATTCTCTGAAAGCGCCAGTCCGGTGGCAATATCTAAACTAGTATCAGCACCAGCACGACAGGGTTTATAAGTAAAGCCTTGCCAAGTTAAAGGGGCGCAAGAATAACTTTTTGATTCTGGAATTCCCTGTTGAATCGCGGCGGTGTAAGCAAAAATTTTAAAGGTGGAACCTGGCTGTCTTTTGGCTTGAACAGCACGATTGAACTGACTTTTTTTGTAATCAGTCCCGCCTACCATTGCCAGGATACTGCCTGTACTAGAGTCAAGAGTGACTAATGCTCCTTGAGAAAAATTAAAAGTTCTACCAGAGTTGTTCACCGAATTATTCAACGCTGCTTCTGCTTGTCTCTGTATGGTTGGATCGAGCTTGGTTTCAATGATATAGTTTCCCTCTCTTGCAGCTCCCTCACCCAAAATTGATTCGAGTTCAGAGAAGACGTAACTGTAAAAATAAGGTGCGATCGTTTTCGCTTGCTGTTCGCAGACTTTAGGACTAATTTGAACAGTGGAACGTCTAGCTCGGTTCGCATCCTCTGCTTTAATTTTGCCCATCTCCAGCAACCGCTTAATTACGCGATTTCGGTATTCAGCTGCTTCTAGCTTATTTGGCCCATCCCCACAAAAATCGAAGGCGTTGGGTGCTGGTAAAATTCCTACCAATGTTGCTGCTTCTGCCAAAGTTAATTCTTTAGCCGGCTTTTCAAAGTAATATCGGGCTGCATCCTCAAAGCCAGAGGTATCTCCTCCCAAAAAAACCCGATTTAAATACATCAGCAAAATATCATCTTTGCTGTAAAATGTTTCGAGTTTTAGGGCGACAACTGCCTCCCGCAATTTTCGGCCAAGGGTATCTTGTCTACCTACATACTCGCGGAACAAACTACGGGCAACTTGCTGGGTAACAGTGCTGGCTCCTTGTTGCACATCCCCGGTGCGACTATTAATCAACACAGCTCGTAAAATCCCCAGAGGATCAACCCCAAAGTGCCAGTAATAACGACTATCTTCTGAAGCCACTACCGCAGCAGGCAAATAAGGGCCAAATTCCTCTAATCGCTTCATGTCTACATGAGAGATTGTCCGAGGTTCTCTCAGGGGAGTGGCTCCATCACGGGCGTAAACAACTACTGGGGCGCGTGTCGCTGTCGGTAGAGGTCTGACTGAAAATTTCAGCCATTCGACGCCAATCACCAGCGTTAACAGGGCACTGACACCACCAACACCATAAGCTGTCCAACTTGCAGCTTTGACATACCATGCTGGTGGATCGACATATTGCAACCGTACAGAAGCGGCTAGTTCTGGGGGTCCCAGAGTCAGAATATCGCCGTGACGCAGTTCTAGAGAACTAACACGACGTTTCCCACGATAAATGCCATTGGTGGAGTTTTCGTCTTTGATCGTGAAAACTGGTGTGCGCTGAGTAGAATTCCGCGATAATGAGAGGTGAATTTGGCTGACAACAGGGTTACGGATAACGATATCGCTGGATTTCGAGCTACGACCGAGAATATAGCGATCGCCCAACAGTGGATATACCTCTGCTTTATCCGCCCCCGCATCCTGCACCCAAAGTTCCGGTACTTTGGCATTAGGCTTGAGCGCCAATTTTGAAAAATCGACCCTAGCTTGAATCGTATGTACTGCTTGAGTCAGTTGACCTAGTAACGTTTGTGGCTTGTGAGGGGGTTGGGGAGAACTCATCGGCTATTCACATCACAGTTTTTAATGAAGAATCGGGCGAATTACAATCAATTTTAGATGTTAGTCTTTCATCATTTTACTCATAAGCCAAAGCATAAATTAGCTCTACGGAACCTTTTTGATTTAATTTATACTTAAATTCATATTCAAACTATTAAAATATTTGTAATTTTAATTACTTATTTATAGAAGGAAATACTGTTTATGTGTTCTCATAAGCTTAATCTAGGCTAGTATTAAACCTTCAATAACTACAAGTATAATTTTTTATTTTGTCTTTTTAAACACTAGCTAGTAATAAACAACTGAATTTAATTGTTACCAATTTTACATATCCACATATTTTGAAACAAACCTAAATATCTTCATTTAGGAGGATTTTCTAAATCTTGGTTCTCTGCTTTAATGGGGCGAGTGTTCTGTTGAGGTTAATTTCAGTAATGATGGGAAAATCTCTGAGCTTGATTGGTACAGCTTTATCTTTGGCACTTACCACTAATATTGCTGTAGCCGAATCCAGTAAATCCCCCATAGCCCAATCTAGTACCGACTCCACTAGTGCACCAGCGGAAATCAAGCTGTCACCAGAAGGTAAGAAAATTCTATGCCAGAATTTTCCACTTAATTCACGTTGTCCCGGCGGCACAGCACTCACCCCTAGCGCTCCTGGTAGCACTACAGTACCAGCAGAAACAACACCAGCAGAAACAACAACGCCTGATAGCACCACCCCTCCTGACAGCACAACTGCACCAGGAAGCACTCCTTCTGGATCTGGCACTCCCGAAACCACTCCAGCACCAGAAAGCACAACCCCATCGGCACCCGGCGCACCTAGCAACTTAACTCCACCACCAGGAAGCGTTACTCCAACCACTCCTGAAGGCGCACCTAGCAACTTAACTCCACCAGGAAGCTCAACCACTCCTGAAGGCGCACCTAGCAACTTAACTCCACCATCAGGAAGCCCAAACACTCCTGAAAGCGCACCTACTACTCCTGGCAGCACTACCGAACCAGGTAGCTCAACTACACCAGAACAACCTGGCACTCCTGGCACTCCTGGCAGCAGCCTCGAACCCGGTAGCTCTCCCAGTACTCCTGGCTCTAGTTCACCAAAAACTCCTACGACAGGTAACTAAATTTAAAGCTGGGGCATAATCTAAATAATGGTTTGCCATCAGCGATCGTCGGTGCATCTTTCGTGAACTCTTGCACCAGTTTGCATAACTGGTGTTAGGTGACAAATAAAAATTGATAAAAACCTTATAAGTAAAGTCTTCGCATATAAGACTGAGCAAAGGTTTCACTAAGTCAATAGCCTGGGATTAATCATCCCAGGCTTAATAGTTTAATGGGATCTGCCAGTTGAAGTCGGTGTTTTTTGCAAGGAAGCAATTAACAGGCAAACAATACCGATACTAATAAATGAATCTGCCACATTAAATACAGCAAAGTTAATCAAGCGAAAATCAAGAAAATCAACGACATAGCCTAAAACAAAACGGTCGATACCGTTGCCCATAGCTCCACCTAAAATCAAGCCATAGCCTAACTGATCCCACAAATTTAATGTTGGGCCAAGTAACGCCAATGCTATCAATACTAAACTCACTCCTAAAGATAGCCAGCGCAACCACTCTACTTTCCCACTCAACAGACTAAAAGCTGCACCAGTGTTAGTGACATACGTAAAGTGAAAGATACCAGGTAAGAGTGGTAGTGTCTGTCCCAAGCTAAAGCTTTGTACTACCCAGTACTTTGTTATTTGGTCTAAGAAAAAAGCAATGAAGGCAGCGATCCAGAAAAGACGATTTTTTAAATGCATGGCGAATTAGTCATTGGTCGTTGGTCGTTGGTCATTAGTCATTGGTCATTGGTCATGAGCTTTTGACAAATGACAAAGGACGAAAGGCAATGAACTAATAAAACATTAAGTGACGCAATATATATGCTATTACAGTAACTGCACAGACCACGGTTAGTTGACCTGGTAGTGCAAACCAGGAATATCTAAGGATTGCTTGTATCAAAGTTAGATTTTCTGTGCCTTTCCACTGAAAAAAATAGCTAATAATCAAATAAGTAATACCGCATAGGTGGAGAGTTAATAAGCCACAGACACAACTAAAGGCAAGAGTTTCTAGTCGAGGTCTCGCTTTAAAAGCAACTAAGCCACAAATCCAAGCTCCAGGAATAAAACCTAGTAAATAGCCAAACTGAGACAGCTTGACATAACCAATACCGCCGCCATCGGCAAATACTGGTAATAAGGTTAACCCCATGACTAAATAGGCAATTTGCGAGAGGGCACCTGCATTTTTGCCTCCTAAACAACCCACCAACAATACTGCGCCAATTTGAAAAGTGACACCTAAAGAAAAAGTCTGAATTCCGTGCTGACTCCAAGTCCAAGGTAAGGTGATGCCATAAACTTCTAAGAAGGTACCACCCATTGTCAGGAGTAAGCCAATCATAGACCATAGTAATTGATTGGAAGCAGCAAACATTTATCAGGCAACCAAGGAAAAGCAAAAGGGAAAACCAACAGCAACTAGTATATTCATTAATATTGAAATGAAATTTGTGCTGATATCTTAAGAACTAGCATATTTTCTTTTGCCTTTTTAGTATGTAATTTTTCAGTTTTACGAATTTCAGCTTAGGTGTCTATTGTCTAATTTTATTGACTGAGGCGTGTTCTGAATTCTGGTGTTTGACCGTAAATATAGTAAAATCTATATTATTCAGCTTGGTATTTATACTATTTTTTCAGATAATTGCCTAAATTGAGCTACAAAGTGCTTAATATTTATAGTGCTTATCAGTTGAGTCTAATACAGACCTAACAAGAACAGCCACTTCCCAAGGAAGTGAAATAAGATTCACAGCCTTTATCCTTTTAGGAGAGGTAGAAGTGTATTGGATACAAAGCAAAAGCGCTATTCCATACTAGAATTTTTTCACAACTGAGCCAAAGAATTTACTCTAATAATCAATTTTTGTAAATGCGTATGAGCTACTTAAACCAGTGCTATATATAACTAACGACTTCAGTAAAAGTATAAAAATTATCAAGCAGAACTAAAAATAAGGGTTTGTTCTTCATCAAAAAAAAACAAGCATTTTTTGTTCTATTAACCTATTGTTAATCTTTATTGCTGTCCTTTAGGAGTATCTTAGAAACGCTCACCTGAAAAGTTACTAAAAAATTGATAGCGATGCTCTCACGTCTTAGTGCAATAAAAACTCATCGCCTCACAGGTTCAATTTCAGTGTTAGCACTGACAATCAGCCTAGCAGCTTGTGGCGGACAGCAAACACCAGATGGTACAGCCACCAAAGATACGCCTTCTGGCACTGCTACAGATACTACTGCTTCTAGCCCAGCTAAATTAGACCTTGGCGGAACCGTAAAGTTAAGCGGGGCTGGTGCGTCTTTTCCGGCACCACTGTACGATACCTGGTTCACAGATTTAAACAAAAAATATCCCAATCTGCAAGTTGACTATGCATCAGTTGGTAGCGGTTCTGGAGTTGAACAATTTATCAAAGGTACTGTAGACTTTGGTGCCAGTGATGTTGCGATGAAGGATGAAGAAATTCAGAAAGTACCAGCAGATAGGGGTGTTATTTTACTGCCTGTAACTGCTGGTAGCATCGTGCTGGCTTATAACTTGCCTGATGTTCCAGAACTTAAACTGCCACGAGCTGTTTACGCTGATATTCTACTAGGCAAAATCACATCCTGGGATGATGCCCAAATTGCCAAGGCTAACCCAGGTGCAAAGCTTCCGAAAGAGGCAATCACAGTCGTTTATCGTTCCGATGGTAGCGGAACTACGGGTGTGTTTACAAAACACCTCAGCGCTATTAGCCCTGAGTGGAAGAGTAAAGTTGGTGAAGGCAAAACCGTCAACTGGCCTAAGGGAGTAGGTGCTAAAGGTAACGAGGGTGTTACTGCCCAAATCCAACAAACTCAAGGTTCCATTGGTTATGTTGAGTATGGCTATGCCAAACAAAATAGTCTCAAGTTCGCTGCTTTGGAAAATAAAGGCGGTAAGTTTGTTGTAGCTAGTGAGGAGTCAGCTTCTAAAACTCTTGAATCAGTACCTTTACCCGCAAATCTTCGCTCCTTCATTTCCGATCCCGAAGGGGCTGATTCCTATCCCATCGTTACTTACACCTGGATTTTGGCTTACAAGAAATACCCCAATGCGGCAAAAGCCAAGGCGATTGAAGCTGCAATCGAATACGCTTTAACTGATGGACAGAAGCAGGCTAGTGCATTAGGATATGTTCCTCTACCCTCAAATGTGATTACAAAGGTAGCTGCTGCTGCTGACCAAATCAGCCCAGAATATAAAATTTCTGTTGCCAGTGGTAATAGCGCTAGCAAGTAAGTAATAAAACACCCCTATCCAGTAGTAACTTTGTACACAGAGTTACTATTGTATAAGTCAGCTTAAATAGATGATGAGGCGACAATTTTACTAATCTGGTTGCCTCCATATTTCTCTCTGATTTAATTCTGAAAGTCGGTATTCATGACTACAAATTCTCAAAATCTGTCATCAGCGATGAAAAATCGCTCTGACGCCGAAAAATCCCTAGATTTGGGTTTTATCTGGCTGACTAAAATTTTCGCTTTTGGGGTTGCTGGTACTTTATTATGGATTGGGTGGCAGGTTGCAATTAGTGCTTGGCCTGCCATTCAACAGTTTGGTGTCAGCTTTTTAGCCAATACCACTTGGAATCCGGTTAATGATAGCTATGGAGTGCTACCCCAAATTTATGGAACTCTCTTGAGTTCTTTTATTGGTCTGCTGATTGCAGTACCAATTGGAATTGGTACTGCTGTTGTACTGAGCGAGGATTTTTTGCCCGCTAAAGTGAGACTGGTACTGGTTTTCGCAGTAGAACTGCTCGCAGCTATTCCCAGTGTTGTCTACGGGGTGTGGGGTATTTTCGTTTTAGTGCCAATCTTAACCAACTTGGGAAAATGGCTCAATGGTTACTTTGGCTGGCTGCCATTTTTTAGCACTTCTCCTACAGGTCCAGGAATGTTACCGGCGGGAGTCATCTTAGCAATTATGATTTTGCCCATCATCACAGCCTTATCCCGCGATGCCTTGATTTCTGTACCTCCAAGTTTGCGCCAAGCCTCTATAGGGCTGGGAGCAACCCGCTGGGAAACAATTTTGCAAGTTCTCATTCCAGCAGCTTTTTCGGGCATAGTTAGTGCTGTGATGCTGGGACTTGGCCGGGCAATGGGAGAAACAATGGCTGTAACGATGTTAATAGGAAACTCCAACAACATCAGTCTTTCTCTTTTAGCACCAGCCAATACAATTTCTTCTCTACTGGCAAATCAATTCTCAGAAGCGAGTGGTTTGCAAGTTGCGGCTTTAATGTACGCGGCTTTAATTTTATTTTTTTTAACACTGGTAGTCAATATTCTGGCAGAGTTGATCGTTCTGAGAGTCAAGCGAATATAGCTTAGTTTTGAGTTAAATTATGACTTCTAATTTTCCAGAGCGCAGTTTAACTCGCTCTCCCACGTCTCAAAGGACACTGTTTAATACAGTAATGACCGTAATCGCTTTTACTTGCGGAGTATTGGCACTTTTACCTTTGCTAGCAGTGCTTTCTTACGTGATTATTAAAGGCTTTAGCAGTCTGAATCTGGCCGTGTTTGTTGAATTGCCACCTAAAGCTCTCCAAAAAGGAGGAGGCTTTGGTAATGCAATTTTAGGCACGCTACTGATGGTAGGAATTGCTGCCTTGATAAGTATCCCCTTTGGAGTTTTAGGGGCAATTTACATCACAGAATTTAGTTCGGCGAAAGTAGCTAGATGGGTGCGTTTTGCGGCTAACGTCCTTAGCGGAGTCCCCTCCATTATTGCTGGGGTATTTGCCTATGGGATTGTAGTTTTGACAATGGTAAAGTTGAACTTAGGATCGTATTCAGCTCTAGCTGGAGGGTTTGCACTGGCAATTTTGATGTTGCCAATTATTCTGCGAACTACTGATGAAGCGTTACAGTTAGTATCGCAAGATTTGCGACAAGCTTCTGTAGGGTTGGGAGCGACTAACTTTCAAACTGTAAGTCAAGTAGTCTTACCAGCAGCTTTACCAGCTATTGTAACTGGGGCAACGCTAGCGATCGCCAGAGCATCTGGAGAAACCGCACCTTTGCTATTTACTGCCCTATTTTCTAACTTTTGGCCAGATGGTTTATTCCAACCAACAGCTTCCCTGGCTGTTTTAGTTTACAAATACGCCATTTCTCCGTTTAAAAATTGGCAATCTCTAGCTTGGGCAGCATCTTTGATTTTGGTATTGATGGTTCTAATCACAAGTATCATCGCTCGCTGGGTAACTCGCAAAAAAGCTTAGTAAGCAACCATCCACAGTGCAGATCCCCATCGCTCAAACAAACACTAGATTTAATTTATGGCTACCAATACTAGGACAGTGAATGACACTGATACCGTTTTACGCACTGAAAATCTCAACGTTTACTATGGCAAGTTTTTAGCCTTACAGAATATTTGGCTAGATATACCCAAAAATCAGGTTACTGCTTTTATCGGCCCTTCTGGTTGTGGTAAAAGTACCTTGTTGCGATGCTATAACCGTCTCAATGACCTGATTGAGTCATTTCGGGCAGAAGGTAAAATACTTTTTTATGATAAAAATTTGTATGCATCCGACATCGACCCTGTAGAAGTGCGTCGAAGAATTGGGATGGTGTTTCAAAGACCAAACCCATTTCCCAAATCAATTTATGACAATATTACTTTTGGAGCCAAAATCAATGGCTATAAAGGTAATTTAGATGAATTAGTAGAAAGCAGTCTCAGAAAAGCAGCTTTGTGGGATGAAGTCAAAGATAAACTACAGCAAAGTGGCTCGTCTTTATCGGGTGGACAACAACAACGGTTATGTATTGCTCGCGCGATCGCAGTACAACCTGAAATTATCCTGATGGATGAACCTTGCTCTGCTCTTGACCCCATTTCCACCTTGCGTGTTGAAGAACTGATTCACGAACTTAAAGAGCAATATACTATTGTCATTGTCACCCATAATATGCAGCAAGCAGCGCGTGTTTCTGATAAGACAGCCTTTTTTAATGTTCGGACTTCCGAAACAGGAACCCGTAATGGCTATATGGTAGAGTATGATGCAACAGAAGTAATTTTCAACAATCCTCAGCAGGAAGATACTAGAGATTACGTCAGCGGCAAATTTGGATAAATATTTATTTCACATTACATTGTTGATATTAAAGCAATGAGGGATACTCGGAAATTAAAGTTGTGCGATATTCCTCTATGTTTTTTATTTGAAGGACTTTTTTCTTCCCAACAAACTTCATCTCCATGCTGTCTGATGTCTATTACTTGGTGCGCTCAAAAACTGACGGGAATTATCTGATAGCTCGTCCTGATACTGAAACATCTTATTTATTGCTGTTTCAAGAAAACTTTGACGCCCTTAGCTATCTCAACGCCCATGCAGCAGAAGTGGCAAATCGTTTTGCTGTAGAATCCATTGCGCGTACACAGTTGGGAAATTTGCTCAAACGCTGGGGTTTTAGCGGTGTGGGTATTGTGACTGACCCCGTTATTGCCCAAAGTTGAATTTTTACAGCACAGTTAAAAGCAGTTTTGCTATCTTGAGAAAAAGTAGGCGACTCAATTAAGAAAACCAGTTATCGAGTTGAAGTTCGTGAAAATCGGTATAGTCTGAAATAGGTGTAGGCAGAATTACAGCAACTTGTTGCCCCTGTCGCATAATTTGTACTGATTCACCTTGTTCAACTTCATGAAAAATTTTATCTAGATTTGTAGGAATTTGCTCAATTGAATACTGCTGAGACATTGCGTTTTCTCCTCTGTCAGTTACTAAAATAAAATCTAAAAATATTGGGTGGAGCGATGCCTATGGCAGCAAGCTACGCTCCACCCAACCTAAAATAATCTAATTATTAACTACTAATTCGCTACCTCAGCCACTTCGATAACTCGCCCTTCATAGTCCTTGACCAAAAAGTTCAGGGGTTTGTGGTTACGAATCTTCAATTTCAAACCACGCATTTCGACTCGCATTAAAATCATTTCCAGACAGTCGTGGTCAAAACAAACGTGGCGTTGCTGATTTTTGCTACCTAAACTTGCACCAGTAATGACGTGTAGCTGGGTATTTTTCTTCAATTGATACCACAGCCCATCGTTGGCATTATTCATCATTTTGCTAGACAAGCTCGGCCCTGTAGACATATATAAGGGATCGATGCCAGTTGCGCCTATAGTTTGTTCGTAGTTGTAGTAGTAGTGCAATGGCACCTCTGCTGCTGGCAAATCTAGCAGTCCTTCATACAACTGTCGGGCAATCTCCAAATCTGACACCATTACAGTGTGTACTTTTGGGGCACTGGTGAGAAACATCCACATGGCACCAGCGTAAGCTGCTAGCAGCATTACCATAATGCCTTGGGTGGAGAATAGGCTATCTAAGGGCAGGGAAGGCAGAAAGGAGCCTAAAGTAAGGGGACTGAGCAGGAACGAGATCGCACTAACTACTATAACCATGAACAAATAAGGATTCTTTAAGAGAGTTGATTTTATGATTGTCGATTAAGACTAAAATTAAGTCCTTGTTTTTAGTTTATCAATACTCAACTAGTCTGAGTCTTGTCTACAAACTGAGCAACACCAAGATATTATGCGATTAACTAGGGGAGTGCAATTCCCAAAACTATTTTAACAATTATCAACTCCAAGACTTGTGCAAATTCCTCATTTTCCCGAAGCTAATCACCCACTGGTGAAGTCGCTGTTCCATCACAGCGACCATGAACTACTGACTCTGTTTCAGCGCTATCCAGATGCCGGAAAGTACTTTACGGTGATTTTTTGCCGTTATAGCCCCATAGTCTACACCTTAATTCGGCATTCGGCGCGATCGCCTGTGCAGGCAGATTATCTGTTTGCCCTTACGTGGCGACATATTTATTACGAACTCGGTGGACTCAAGTTAACTGACTCTGAATCAGGTGAGGAAGCTTTAACCATGCAGAATTGGTTAATTAATATGACAGCTTTCTGTATCAATGAGATTAAACTACCACCCACAGAAGCAATTCATTATTCTCTGCAAGCGACTTCACCGCCGCTATGGTGCTACGTACAACAGGCATTAGACCAACTACCGCCAGTTTTACGATTAATTGTATTAATGGCTCAAACTTTCCATTGGAGTGAAACTAGAATCGCTGCTTATCTACAAGCTGAAGGAGAAGCGATCGCTCCTCATGAAGTAGCCAATTTTCTCCAGGAAGGCTATCGTATGCTAGAGGACAAATTGCCCACAGATATCCGCGCTATATACTTTGGAGAAGATTTAGCTCAATCATAACTTATGTATAAATGCGTATATTACTTGTCTTCAATTTTTCAACTTAAAACTTTTTCTTAGACCTTCTACTTAAACCCGCAACTTTACGGGTAATTTTTATGAAACAACAGCTTGTATTTCCCTGCCAAAAGGTAGGCTTAATTTGTGTAGGTGCGATTTCTTGTCCCCAGGTACTTTTACACAGCTTTTTCCTGTTTGCTTTTTTGCTGAGTCCTGTAGCGGGTGCGGTTGATATTTCCGAACAACTCCATCGCCCTTTAAATAATTCCGTTGGGCGACAATCAAGAGATGAAGCAGACGGTTTGCTGCGTATTGGTCAACAAGAATACGCTTCAGGACATGCCGACAAAACAATTGCGTCTTGTTTGCGAGCATTAGAACTATATCATTCCATTGGCGACCTAAAAGCACAAGGTTTGACATACAATTTGCTTGCTAAGGCTTATGTGCAGCTTGGTAGTTCAAAAGAGGCAGAAGATGCTTTCAGAAGAGGATTAGCGATCGCTCGTGATATTAAAGACTTTCAATCTCAGATTTTTGTGCTGAATAATATCGGTACATTTCTGCTGCAAAAAGGCGAATCTGCTGCTGCTGGTGAAACAATTGAAGATGCACTCGCAATTGCTCACGGGGTGAAAAATATTGAAGGTGAAGGATTGTCTTTGAGTAATTTGGGTTTGGTAAGTGCCAGGTTGGGAGATTATAACAAGGCGATTAAACTGTATGAAAATGCTTTAATTTTCCGCCGTCAGACTGGCGATGCCATCGGTGAAGCAAATACCTTGAATAACTTAGGAGATGCTTATTTAGCATCTGGAAATTATCAAGATACCATTGCTACTTATGGTGAAGCAATGCGGACAGCTAAAACCAATCGCGATCGCACTAATCAATTACGGGCAATTGACGGTTTAGTTACAGCTCACACTGCTGTCGGACGTTACGAACGCGCTTTTGACTTACTAGAGGAGCGTTTAGCACTCGCTAAAGAATTGCAAAATTTACGCGAAGAATTAAAATCTTTTGAATCTTATGCCCAGTTATATAAGCAACAAGGTAATTACCTAACTGCCCGCAATTTTTACGAAAGGGCAATTATACTGGCGCGGACATTGCAAGATAGCAGACAAGAAGTGCAATTGCGGGATCAATTAACTCAAATGCTTCAGCGAAAGTAGCAATAAGACACCGAAAATCTTTTGCATTATTGAAAGTAGGGGCAATTCATGAATTGCCCCTATTTTGTATAAGTTAATTCACGCCTTAGCCCGACTAATTCAAGAACACTGAACCGTTTCGTTCAATTCTCATCGCACTTCTGCCCTGTGTTGCATTAGTGGCTTCCTTAAATGTGACTTCCAAACTTCCTGGTTCTGAAGAACCTTGCGGAGTCACTATTAACTGTCCGCCATCTTGTCGTTCAAATGTTACTGTTACTGGTGCTTTTAAAGCTTGCAGCGTTACATCTGACTTACCTTCTAGCGATCGCGGTGCGGTATCGCCAATCACTTGGAAAGTTATCCTAGCCGCAGTATTATTCACTAACTTGATATTCACCATCCCGTTAGTGAGTGCGATCGTCGCATTGGGGGCTTGCCGTGGTTCTACCTGTGGTTGTTGGTCATTGGAAACCGTAGGTGGTGAAGGCTGTTGAGTTCGATCGCCAGGAATTGGGCGTGATGGTCTAGCACCTGGTTGTGGTGGCACAGGAGACACTTGCCCCTCAGCCGGAGGAACTGGGCGTGGTGGTACGGGAGATACTTGCCCCTCAGTTGGAGGAACTGGGCGTGGTGGTGTGACACCTGATTCTGGCGAACCGGGAGCCTGAGAGCGGTTGTAGGGTGGTTCGCTAAAAATACTGGGACTTGGGTTAACCTTGACAGGAGAATTTTGTGCTAATACTTGAGGAATTGCTGGCAGACTAATTAGCAATCCCCCACAAAGAGCGCCAAATAACTTGCTAGACTGGCGAAAATTTTGAGACTTCATATTCATTCTTGACTCCTAGAAAACTTCAATTTGTTTGTTACAAAAATTTCTCTAGCCGGAAATTAAATTAGGTTTTAATCGGTCTTTGAGTACATCTAAATATTCAACCAACCACTTGATTTATCGCATCTAGCTAAAGATACGAAAATCATCTCAAAAATTTTGAAAGATTTCATTCTCAAGATTTGAAATGTTAATCATTGTCATTAAATACATTTCGATCGCAGTCAAATTCAGTGTACTACGAGAGGATTTATTTTCTCGATCGTAATTAAAGTCAAATTGAATCGAATAAAATTTTACATCTATCACAAGAAATAAAAATTTATTAATAAATTAATACTCAAGAGTTATTGGCAAAGTGATAGTAAAGGTAGTACCAATGCCTTGGGCACTTTCAACTTGAATATGACCGTGATGATGTTCGACAATAGCTTGAGCGATCGCTAATCCCAATCCTGAACCTGTAGCGCTGGCTGTGGCTGTATTCCCTGTTCTATGAGTACGTGCTGGGTCTACTCGATAAAAGCGGTCAAACAAACGTGGTAGTGCTTCCGCTGGAATTCCAACTCCGGTATCACTCACCTTAACTTGCAACTGGGCACTGGTGTTACGTAGTCCAGAAACACGATTTATTCCTTCTATCCGCGCCAATTCCACTTTCACGCGTCCACCTGCTGGAGTGTAATGCAAAGCGTTAGCAATTAAATTTGTGAACAGCCGCACCAATTGATCCCAATTACCTACAAGGGTGAACCAATTCTCCAGTAATTCGGGGCTAGTTTCAGAGATAGGAGGGTCAACTAAGTCTAGAGAAAGGGCAATTTCTTTTTCAGGGATTAACAATTGTTGTTCTTCAACCACCTCTATTAGCAAAGCGTCCAACGGACAAGGTGAAAAAGTATCTTTGCTAATACCGCTATCTTGTCTTGCTAGGAAGAGTAAGTCATTGACTAACTTACCTAAACGTTGCGTTAACCGTTCCACCACCTTTAACTGTTGTCGATATTGTAAAGAAGTAGTCGTTTCTGTTTCTGCTAAATCCAAGTCAGCAAGGGCAACTTGCACATTAGTTTGAATCAAAGTGATCGGACTTCTCAGTTCGTGGGAAGCATCAGCAGTGAATTGTTTAAGACGTTGATAAGATTCACCCACCGGTTCCATCGCTTTACCGGAAAGAAACCAACCACTTGCACCTACAGAAAGCACCATTAATCCAATACCTAATGCCAAATCAAAAATTAACTGGCGACTAGGTTTAGTAACTTCAAACCAGGGATGACTAACGCGCAGATATCCTAATACTTGTCGTTTCACTTCTACGCGTTGGGTGACTTGGCGTAATAAGAGTGGGGAGTTAGAAATTTTGAATTTTGAATTTTCACTTTCTGCTTTGACTACGCGTACAGTTTCACCAGTACGATTGACACGAATCGGAATATTTAGGGGTTCAGATAGCGTTGACCAAAGTAATTTACCAGTTGGACTAAACCATTCTAAATCAATGTGGTCATCTTCTCCAGTGTCGGTATTATTACCAAAACTAGCTTCTACGTTAATGCGAAATTTATCTGCATCAGTATTAATTGGCTCAAATATTAGTGTAGATGCACAACCGCTGGTTGTGAGACAACGCTCCACTATTTCCACTACATGGTTAAGGGTGTCATCAATCCGCTCAATCAGTGTAGTACGAACGTATAAATAAACGCCACTGGCAAACAGTAGCAGTAATACAGCAGTGACGGCAGTGTACCAAATTGCAAGACGACGGCGAGTAGCTTGAAACATCTTTTCACTTACTTTTTTTGACTAAATATCATCAAATTACGTGTTAATAATAATTTTAAATTGATTTTTATTATCAAGATTTTTTCAAGATAATACTGGTTAATTTTTTTGCGATCGCATCAAATTTTAAAGTTAAAAAATATTATTTTGTCTGTAACAATAATTATAGATATAACTCAATACCGTTCAGTTAAGAAAATTGTAGGTTGGGTAGAACGAAGTGAAACCCAACAAAGTCAAGGAAGTGTTGGGTTTCGTTCCAGGGCAAACGCATCTTATTTACCAACCTCTAAGCGATCGCATATATTTTGTTGTAGTCTCATACTGATTTATGGGCAATGAATGCTGCATGATATTTGGGCAGATTGTACTGACCATAATTACGTACAATCTCGACTTGGAAACCAACTTGACGAAGTTTTTCTGCGATATCTGTCGCTTCATATAACTGCTGATAGTGGACTTCATCATCCCGCCTGTAGTGTTCTCCCATTTTCCGAAAGGTGATAATTCGACGGGTGAGTATTCCCTGCTTTTGATCCTCATTTTTTTCGACAAGTACTATCCAATCCTCTCCTTCATTGAATCCCTTAGTTGTGATTTTTGGTGCAACCTGTCGTGGCTCTGCAATATCGAAAATTAAGATACCTCCAGAAGCTAAGGCGTTGTATATGCGGTCAAATAGATCAACCAGCATTTGAGAATGGGGATCTGGATCGAACAAGTAATTAAAGCATTCACCGATCGATATCACGGCATGACACGGTGAAATTTCAGCTTTGAAAAACGATTTGACTCGGAACTCTGCATCTGGCACTCTTTTACGAGCGATTTCAATCATTGACTCAGAGATATCAATTCCGAGAACACGATAATTAGCCTTCGTCAGTTCTTGTGCTGATAATCCACTTCCACACCCCAAATCTACCACTAGCCCGTCCCGTATTCCGCTCTGATTCAGGATTTCTATAATGCCGGGAGCAGATTTGAGAGCGTAATTACTATAACCGACATCGTGGATATATGCGAGATCGTCCTTGTACCACCCTTTCATCTTGCGACTCTTCTATTTATTCAATTTATTTACCTTGCCATGTTCTCTCAGTTTCGCACCAGTTGCTACAAGTCGGAGAACGCTAGTTTTTAGCTAGAAGTTATACCAATTTGAAAAAATAATGCAACAAATAGACCATTTGTAGAAACGCGATGAATCGCGTCTTTACCAAAGGATATGTTGCAATCATTAGTTGAATTGGTATAACAGTTGAGTATTTTTTCAGTTGCAAGTCACTTGAATACGAGACGCTGTACAAAAAATAGTACAGCGTTAGTTAGGAACGAGCATCTAAAAAAGCATTATTACAAATTACAAATTGATATTAAACCTTTACCAAAACGGCCTCCCGCAGCTTGCCAATCACATCACTCAGATTACCCGTATTCAGGCGGTAACTCAGAGGATGAGCAATCAATCGCGCCGTGCTTTCATACAGACTAGCAATTTCAATCAAACCATTTTCGCGCAAAGTTCGCCCTGTAGAAACCAAATCTACGATCGCTTCTGACATACCAGTAATTGGCCCTAACTCTACTGAACCATACAATGGCACTATTTCCACAGGTAAATCCAGGCTATGGAAATATTCACGAGCGCAATTTACATATTTTGAAGCAACTCTACCATGCGGTGGTAAATCTAAAGGCGAGCGGTAAGAACTTGATTCTTTTACCGCCACTGACATCCGACAATGACCAAACTGCAAATCTACCAAGTGGGCAACTTGCGGCTGCTTCTCTCGCAGCACATCGTAACCAACAACCCCTAGTTGTGCTTGACCATATTCCACATAAACAGGTACATCTTGCGCCCGTACCAGTAAAGCTTTTGCAACTCCCTTAGTGTCAGGAATTTGAAGTTGGCGAGTTCCTGAATCTAAAAAAGCACTAAAATCTAATCCGACAGCTTGTAGCAAGCGGATGCTATTTTTAAGTAGTTCCCCTTTTGGCAATGCAACAGTCAGCATTTTTTTGATTGGTATCCTTAGCGTCTTGGCAGTTGAATAATATTGAGAATATCTCTATATGCTTACCACAAGCAGCATGAGAATTTTATTAGTTGATGATGAAGTTGAACTAACTCAACCTTTGAGCCGCTTGTTAACTCGTGAGGGTTATGCCGTAGATGCCGTTTATGATGGGACATCTGGCAGCGAACTTGCACAGACTGGCAGTTATGACCCTACTTATTTTAGATTGGATGCTGCCAGGAAAAACGGGGTTAGAGATTTGTCAGGAATTGCGCCGCCAAAGCAAAACCACTCCCGTATTGTTTCTTACAGCTAAAGATACTCTTGATGACCGCGTACAAGGTTTAGATGCTGGTGCGGACGACTATTTGGTTAAACCTTTTGAACTGCGGGAGTTATTAGCAAGAGTCCGTGCTTTGTTGCGTCGTTCCGGTACTCAAACTTATGAGACTACCACCGGACGTTTAACCGTCGCTGATTTAGAACTCGATTGTGAAAATCAAGTAGCCTATCGTCAAGGACGAATAATTGAGCTATCGCAAAAGGAAAGCCAGTTGTTGCAATACTTTATGGAACACACTGGACAACTTTTAACTCATGCTCAGATTATGCAAAATTTGTGGCAAGAAGAAGAACCTAGTAGTAATGTGATAGCGGCATTAATTCGTTTGCTGCGCCGTAAGATTGAGGTAGGTAAAGAAACTGCGCTCATTCACACAGTCTACGGCAAAGGCTATCGTTTTGGTGCTTCCTCAATGGAGTCAGTTACTAACGGATAAGCATTGGGGAACGAAACAGGTTATGTTAGTAACAAACGGACAAGCTGTCGTTACTAACGAATAAGTGTTGGTAACAAAACAGGTTGTATTGGTAAGAATACATAAGTTGTCGTTACTAACGGATAAGCATTCGTAACAAAAAAAGTCAAGACGTTTGGGACAGAAACCAAGTTGCACAATACTGGCTTTCAAATTCTTTGCTATACAGGGATTGTGACAATCCTTGGTAAGAAATTAATTGCTAAGTTTCTTAGTTTCGTTTCGTTGATTGTCCTACTATAACAATATTGTTATAGTAAAAAGGGATACTGTGCCTGAAACCCGTGTTGTTTTCTACCAAGAAGAGGAAGGGGAAGTTCCTGTCCTTGAATGGCTGACACGACTTTTGAAAGAAGACCGCAAAGGTTATGCAAACTGTGTTGCTCGAATCAAACAACTTGCGGCTTCAGGCTACGAACTCCGTCGCCCGGCTGCTGATTACTTGCGCGATGGGATATATGAGCTTCGGGCAAAGCATATCTGTGTGCAATATCGCATTCTGTACTTCTTTCATGGTCAAAATGTGGCAATTCTCGCTCACGCTATCACAAAAGAAGAAGCATCTGTACCACCAATTGATATTGAACGGGCGATCGCTCGAAAGGTTTTATTTGAAGAAAACCCAGAAGTTCACACCTACGTAGAGGAGCAAAAAGATGGTCAAGACTAGCAATGCTATAAAAATCATTGACAAAATGACTAGCAGCGACCCTGAGCTTGAGGCAATGGTGGCAGAAGCTTCAATCAATGCAGAAGTGGCACAGTTGATTTATGAAGCTAGAACAAAAGCAGGATTAACACAGAAACAACTGGCTGAACTTGTTGGCACAAAACAGCCTGTGATTGCACGGCTGGAAAATGCTGATTACGAGGGACACTCTCTGTCAATACTCCAAAAAATCGCTCAGGCTCTTAATCAGCGAGTAGTGATTCATTTGACTCCATTGGAACATGAACAAAGTGCATAATGTCATACAAAGGTTTCAGAGTAAGCGTTCGTGCAACGACTCCGCAGGAGTATCGCGTTTTGAAAAAAATGGATAAAGTCGAGCTTAAGATTTACCTAAATAATGATTAATTTGAAGTTGCAGTTTGTCTCTTAATTGTTGCGCTTGTTGATAAGCTACTGCACGCCATTTCTTTGAGTGGTTGTCCAATTCTACTAGTTCCAAAGGTTGAATAAAGTAACGCAAACGAGTTCTCATTGCCCAAACTCCCATTGAGGGAAACACAAGTAAGGCAAACATCAAAGGCGACAAAGGTAAGAATGGTAGTTTGACTAGTCGTTGTAACTTGGTGAAATTAACAGCCCAAGGATGCAGAGATTCACTGCCGATGCAAACTACTGGCAGAATGGGAATATGATAGCGATCGCTCAACTGAATAAAACTCACATGAAACTTTTCTAGTTGATAGCGTCTTCTCCAACCTTTACCAGGCCCGCGAGTACCTTCGGGTGCATATAAAAGAATTTTACCTTGGGCAATAGCTGACTCAAAATCATCTAATTCGGCTCGCACTCCACCTAAAACCTGCGACCATTGAGTTGGTAGCCACCAAATCACCCAAGGATGCTCAAATAATACTGGATTTGCTATCGGTTGGACTACCCATCCTTTGCCTTCACTTAATAAATAAGCCAAGGTTAAAAAGTCCCAAGGGAAACACATCCCGGCATGATTCATTGCCACAATCAATGGCCCTGTTGGCGGCAAGTTTTCAACTTGTTGTAACTCTCCCCGAAAATAGTATTTAACGATAGGGGCCAGAATTTCTTTGCCAAAAGCTTGTTGATATTTAGGATCGAATTCACCAACTTCTTTTCGAGGTGAACGAAAACCCAAACGCAACCAACGACTCAGCAACGCTAGATAAAATCCACCAGGAATTAAAAATAATCCATATTCTAGCCAATTCCAACCATCTGGATCTGGGTGGTAGTGCTGCCAATGGCGATTGAATAAAATTAGCCACCCTGGAGGATACCAAAGACAAAACCAATCAAACCAGTTAAATATATAGCCTTCACCTGGTACATTTTCCTGTTGACTGTTTAATAAGTTTTCCGAGCGTTGATTAATCAAAACAGTTAAAAATTAGGATTAGGCAAAATGATTTTATTAAAAGCGCATTATAGCTTCTTAGTTTTGTAACTGCCATCTTACCAGAGAAGTACACGGATAAAGGCATAACGTGTTGTGCCCATACGATTATCTGTAACTCACCATTTAGCAATCTGCCGTAGTTGCTATACTAGCGAGATAAAAGCTTTTATCAAATCCAAAATGAGCTTGTATATAGATACTTGTTATATAAAAAATATGAAAAATTAATCTCAATGCAATTCATGAAAATCTCACGCGCCACCATTTTTTTAGCTGTGCGCGATCGCGGATCGGAATTTAATTAAACCGCCTTAAATGATACTATTGCGAATCTTATATCAAGCAAAATTTAATGTTTATTTTAGATATACCTTCTACAGCCAACAGTAAGCCACGAACACTAATAACTGAATATTGATGTTCCGCCAAAAGATGAGATTGATAACGACTGATGATTATTAAAACTCATCCTCAAGCTGGAGACGAATGGCGAGACATCTGTCCTACTCTTCCTACTATGGAACTAAGAAAACCAATCAAAATTTCAGATTTGATCCGCGAACTTCGGCAGCAACTCCATCTTTCTCAAGAAAAGTTTGCAGCCAAGTTAGGAGTTTCTTTACGAACAATCAATCGTTGGGAGAACGGATCTACAGTGCCTTCACAGATGGCACTAAAGCTGATTGAAGAAATGTTAGAAAGGATGGGCAAAGCAGATAAAAGATTAGTGAACGAGTATCTCCCAAAATCGGAGCAACGGGAGGACTTTTAGGATGGCGGTGAAAGTACCTGAAAAAATTTGGATAATGCGTTATCGCTTCATAGCATTTAGTGTGATGATTTTGGCAGTCATAACGGCACTGCTGTTGACAAAAGTATTACTGCCAGTTTTCGATCCGAGCGTGTTGACATTATTTTATGCTGCTGTGGCAGTCAGCGCCTGGTATGGTGGTATGAAACTGGGAGTACTAGCGATCGCTTTATCTGTGACAACTGCGCTCTATTTCTCGATCGATCCAGTCTACTCCTTCGATTTCCTCAGCTTCAAAGTTCTGGTACGATTAACCACATTCTCACTAGTATCCTTCTTAATTACTGCGCTTTCTTCAGAGTTGCGAACTGCTAGACGCAAAGCAGAGACAAGCCTCAAGTTGTTGCAAAATAGCGAAATGCGGTTTAGCCGACTGGCAAAATCCAACATCATTGGGGTAATCGTAACTGATATCAACAAGGGCTTCATCATCGAAGCCAATGATGCTTTTCTGAAGATGATCGGCTATACGCGAGAAGATTTCTCGGCTAACCAAATAAACTGGCGCGAGATTACCCCACCGGAGTATCTTCTTTTGAGCGAACGTTTAGTGGAAGAAGTGAAAGCTACAGGAATATGTAAGCCTTTTGAGAAAGAATACATTCGTAAAGATGGCGATCGCATTCCGGTTCTGCTCGGTTCTGTAATGCTGGGAGATAATCAAGAAACGGTCATTGCCTTTGTTATTGATTTGAGCGAACAGCAAGCTGCGCTACGCGAATGCAAACAAGCAGAAGCAGCATTGCAGCAAGCCAATCAGCGGAACACACGCACTCTAGAAAACATGAGTGATGCATTTATTACTCTAGACCGGGACTGGCGCATCATCTACCAAAATGCCGAAGCAGAGCGAATTAACGGTAAACCCCGGACAGAGGTCATTGGTAAGTCGCACTGGGAGGAGTGGCCTATATTATTGGGCACGAATTTAGAGCGTCAATACCGACGGGCGATGGCAGAGCAAATTCCCGTCCATTTCGAGTATCACTACTACTTACCACCCAAGCATGACTTGTGGGTGGAGATTCACGCTTATCCTAGTGAAGATGGTCTTGACATTTTCTTCCGAGACATCACTGAACGCAAACAAGTAGAACGAACTTTACGACAGAAAGAGGAACGTCTGAGGTTAGCGAACGAGCGGTTTGAGTTAGCAGCATCTGCGGTCAACTGTCTGATTTATGACTGGAATATAGAACAAGATAGCGTTGAAAGAACTGATGGGTTAACTCGAATTTTGGGCTATTCTCTTGCAGAAGCTGAAGCAACTGGTAGTTGGTGGCGTGAGCTTGTCCATCCAGAGGATTTGCAACACGTACAAGAAGAAGCGCGAGTTGCTTTGGCAAATAGCGATCGCTATACTGCCGAGTACCGAATTCGCAACAAAAACAATCAGTATATCTATGTATTAGATCGAGGAATAGTGGTGCAACGGGATGCTGATGGCAAGCCAGTACGTTTAGTTGGTAGCACTACAGATATCAGCAAACGCAAACAGGCAGAAGCAGCAATCCAAGCAAGTGAAGAACGGCTTAGGAGTTTTGTGAAAGCTAATATAGTTGGCATTCTCTTTGGTGATGTGAATGGTAGCATCACTGAAGCCAACGACGAGTTTTTGCGAATTGTCGGCTATACCCAAGAGGATATCCAAGCAGGTAGATTAAGCTGGGCTGATATCACGCCATCTGAGTATCAATATTTAGATGAACTAGCTATTGCCGAAGCAATAGCGAAGGGAACCTGTACTCCTTATGAGAAGGAATTTATTCGCAAAGATGGTTCCAGCGTCCCAGTTGTAGTTGGCTACTCCCTTTTAGGAGAATCTCGGCATAAATCAGTCGCATTTATTCTGGATATTAGCGATCTCAAACAAGCTAAAAAAGCACTGAGTCAAAGCCAAGAGCAATTTCAAGCTTTTATGGATAATATTCCCGCCGCCGCATGGATTACGAATGCATACGGACGCGTACTTTACCTCAGTCCGACTTATTTGAGCATGTTCAATGTAGCAACAAATAAGGCGATCGATAAAAACATTTTTGATCTATACCCAGTCCAAATTGCTCAACCCCTCCTCGATAACATTAGAATAGTTGCCGAAAGGAATCAGGTTGTTCAAACGATTGAGTCTGCCCCACGCACAGATGGCACCCTTGGCGAATTTTTTGTTTATAAGTTTCCCATTGCCGATGCCTCTGGTCAACGCCTAGTAGGAGGGGTTGCAATTGACATTACCGAACGCGAACGCGCCCTTCGCGAACGTCAGCTTGCAGAACAAGCATTACAAGAGCGCAGTGAAAGACTTAAACTGCTTTCGGAAACGACCAGTGATTTGCTTTCAACCGAGCGCCCCTTGGATCTAATGAACAGCTTGTTTAACAAACTCTCGGCGCAAATGGATTTGCACTGTTACTTTCACTATTTAATCGATACACACGAAAATAAACAGAAACTCCGGTTAGTAGCTTGGAACGGCATTACTGATGAAGTATTTCAAGCAATTGAATATATGGAATTTAATCAAGGGATATGCGGACTAGTGGTGCAAGAACGCCGTCAAATCGTCGTCAATAATGTGCCGCGCTCTACCCATCCTCATGCCAACATCCTGAATGCTTTAGGAATTACAGCCTATGCAGGTCAACCGTTAATTGCTCAAGGAAAGCTGCTTGGCGTCCTCTGCTTTGCCAGTCGCACCCGTACCAATTTCACTTCTGGGGAAATAACTCTATTACAAGCAACCTCCGATCAGGTGGCGGTTGCTCTGGAACGCGCTCAGTTAATGGCTTCGTTACAGCGACGCAAAGAAGAATTAATCCAAGCTAATCGAATCAAAGATGAGTTTTTGGCGGTGCTTTCCCACGAACTTCGCACGCCGCTAAACCCGATTTTGGGATGGTCGAAATTACTACAAACGAAAAAGTATGATGAAGCAACCACTACTCGCGCTCTCGAAACCATTGAGCGCAATGCCAAGCTGCAAACCCAATTAATCGAAGATTTACTGGATGTCTCTCGCATTCTCCAAGGTAAGCTGAGTTTGAATATTGCTTCTGTAAATTTAGAAACTGCGATCGCCGCAGCAATAGAAACTGTACGTCTAGCTGCTGAAGCCAAATCGATCGATTTGCAATTTACGATTTTAGACTTCGACGCAAGCACTCAGTCCTTACCTGCGGGACGCTACGCGAAGGACAAGGCTCAGGAACCATCGAAGGATTTTGGATTAGACAATTCTCAAATAAATTTAGACTCTATCGATTTTAATCAGCAACCTAACAATTTAAAATGCCAAACTTCAAATTCTAAATTTTTAGTCAGAGGTGATTCCAGTCGCTTGCAGCAAGTTATCTGGAATCTAGTTTCCAATGCTATTAAGTTTACACCCCAAGGTGGAGAGATAGAAATCAGTTTAGAGTCTGTTGGTTCTCAGGTTAAATTGCGAGTCAGTGATACAGGTAAGGGAATTAGCCCTGACTTTTTACCATTCGTCTTTGACTACTTTCGACAAGCTGATGGTGCAACCACTAGAAAATTTGGCGGACTGGGCTTAGGATTAGCTATTGTTCGTCACATTGTCGAGCTACACGGCGGCACAGTTAAGGCAGAAAGTTTGGGTGAAGAACAGGGATCGATCTTTACAGTCATGCTACCGTTAATCGAGGTCGATTTAAATAGCCATCAGATTGCCTCTCAAGCTGATGATTTGCCCGATTTCAAGGGGTTGAAAGTTCTGCTTGTGGATGATGAGCGGGATACACGAGAGTTAATTGCTTTCATTTTGGAGCAATCTGGCGCGGTAGTAATCCAGGCGGCATCTGCGATGGAAGCACTCCAAATTATGCCTCAGTTCCAGCCAAATTTGCTGTTAAGCGACATTGGAATGCCAGAAGTAGACGGCTATATGCTAATTCGTCAAATTAGAGCTATGTCACCAGAACTTGGAGGAAAAATTCCCGCGATCGCTCTTACAGCTTATGCTGGTGAGGTTGATTATCAACAGGCAATTGCCGCCGGATTTGGGCAGCATATCACCAAACCAGTGGAGCCAGCTAAATTACTTCGTGCGATCGCTAACCTAATTTATAGTTGTAGCAATTGTTAATAGATAGACTCCATAATTTTGTATTTATAAGCTTTCAAACCAGAAAGCAACATTACTACACTTGCCTCATCGGTGAGAATCCAAACTAAACTTACTATTTGTCAATTAGAAATTATGCTGGAAATGGAGACGAAACGAAGTAACTAAATTAACTACCGTACTGGACTTAGTGGGCAAGAATGAATCATGTGTATCGCTAGAGTTTAGTCTAGTTCTCGGTGCGAAACTCAGAAGGCTCATTCTATAAAGCCTAAAAGCCTTGGTTTTAGTTCCTAGAAACATCTTAAATTCGTATGCTTATTTTTTTTTGGAAATTTACTTTTGCACCGGCTTTATCGTCGAACTAGTCTAAACCCAGGTATTAAGATGAGGCGATCAACTGCTCAAAAATTATCTTTCCGACCCGATTTTTAGCAATATTTTAAGTACTATTCTCTATTGACAAATGATATTTGACCTTGACCTCTCACGAATGCACCTGCTCAATTTCTCATGTTTTATATCTAGCAAGCTTTTTGCTGTTTTTTATCCATCGAACTTGCGTTAAATTAACCCACCTAATGTGGCTCTGGGATCAACAAAAAGCCCCACGCCAGATGAGTGTGGGGCTTGATGTGAGAAAAATGAAACCTGGCATCGAGCTATTTTTGCGTAGGGCGACCCCTAAACTATCGTTGCCGCAGCAGCGTTTCACCTCTGAGTTCGGGAAGGGTTCAGTGTGGTTCCACCGCGCAATAGACACCAGGAAAACTTTGAGGGCAAGGGGGAAAGGGGAAGGGAAAAAAGGAAAAAACCTACCTTTAACCTTTACCCTTGTTCACAAAACCCTGAAGACTGCACAGGAACGCCAATCAACCAAATTATTTGTGAGGTCAAGCCCTCGGTCTGTTAGCACGGCTCGGCTACATACATTACTGCACTTCCACCTACCGCCTATTAACCTGTGTTCTTCAGGTGACCTTACCCACTAATTGTGGTGAGAGCACTCATCTTGAGGTGGGCTTCCCACTTAGATGCTTTCAGCGGTTATCCGCTCCGCACTTGGCTACCCAGCGTTTACCGTTGGCACGATAACTGGTACACCAGCGGTGCGTTCCTCCCGGTCCTCTCGTACTAAGGAGGACTCCTCTCAATGCTCTAACGCCTGCACCGGATATGGACCCGAACTGTCTCACGACGTTCTGAACCCAGCTCACGTACCGCTTTAATGGGCGAACAGCCCAACCCTTGGGACGTACTTCCGCCCCAGGTTGCGATGAGCCGACATCGAGGTGCCAAACCTCCCCGTCGATGTGGACTCTTGGGGGAGATCAGCCTGTTATCCCTAGAGTAACTTTTATCCGTTGAGCGACGGCCATTCCACTCTGCGCCGTCGGATCACTAAGGCCTACTTTCGTACCTGCTCCACTTGTCAGTGTTGCAGTCAAGCTCCCTTTATGCCTTTACACTCGCCGCACGGTTTCCAAGCGTGCTGAGGGAACCTTTGCGCGCCTCCGTTACCTTTTAGGAGGCGACCGCCCCAGTCAAACTGCCCACCTGAAACTGTTCCCTGACCGGATAACGGTCATGGGTTAGAATTCTAGCTTCGCCAGAGTGGTATCTCACCGTTGGCTCCATACTCCCCACAAGGAATACTTCATCGCCTCCCACCTATCCTGCGCAAGCCAAGCCCGAACACAATTCCAGGCTACAGTAAAGCTTCATAGGGTCTTTCTGTCCAGGTGCAGGCAGTCCGTATCTTCACAGACATTCCTATTTCGCCGAGTCTCTCTCTGAGACACCATCCAGATCGTTACGCCTTTCGTGCGGGTCGGAACTTACCCGACAAGGAATTTCGCTACCTTAGGACCGTTATAGTTACGGCCGCCGTTCACCGGGGCTTCGGTCGCTAGCTTCAAGGTTGCCCCCTGACCAACTTCCTTAACCTTCCGGCACTGGGCAGGCGTCAGCCCCCATACTGCGTCGATTTGACTTTGCGGAGACCTGTGTTTTTGGTAAACAGTCGCCTGGATCTCTTCACTGCGACCCACTCTTTACGGTGGGCACCCCTTCTTCCGAAGTTACGGGGCCATTTTGCCGAGTTCCTTAGAGAGAGTTATCTCGCGCCCCTTGGTATTCTCAACCTCCCTACCTGTGTCGGTTTCGGGTACAGGTAACTGTAAGTTAACGTGTTTAGAGCTTTTCTTGGAAGCTAGACTATGCCACTTCCCCACCGTAGTGGGTCGTACTCACGCCTCAACTCGAAACGTTTTCGCCGTCTCTCAACATCTTGACGCTTGAACCGGTAACCAACATCCGGCTGACACTTATCTTCTCCGTCCCTCTGCACAACTTACAATCAGTACGGGAATTTTAACCCGTTGTCCATCGACTACGCCGTTTGGCCTCGCCTTAGGTCCTGACTAACCCTCCGAGGACGAACCTGGCGGAGGAAACCTTAGGGTTTCGGGGTATTGGATTCTCACCAATATTTGCGCTACTCAAGCCGACATTCTCACTTCCGTTTCGTCCACAGCTGCTTGCCGCTACTGCTTCTACCTACGACGGAACGCTCCCCTACCGATTAATCGTTAATTATTAATCCCACAGCTTCGGTACATCGCTTAGCCCCGTTCATTTTCGGCGCGAGAGCGCTTGACTAGTGAGCTATTACGCACTCTTTCAAGGGTGGCTGCTTCTAGGCAAACCTCCTAGTTGTCTGTGCACTCTCACCTCCTTTATCACTTAGCGATGATTTCGGGACCTTAGCTGGTGGTCTGGGCTGTTTCCCTCTTGACAATGAAGCTTATCCCCCACTGTCTCACTGGCAATGTCTCCTCTGGGTATTCTGAGTTTGTCTCGATTTGGTACCGGTCTCCCAGCCCGCACCGAAACAGTGCTTTACCCCCCAGATATAATCATTACCGCTGCGCCTAAACACATTTCGGGGAGAACCAGCTAGCTCCTGGTTCGATTGGCATTTCACCCCTAACCACAACTCATCCGCTGATTTTTCAACATCAGTCGGTGCGGACCTCCACTTGGTGTTACCCAAGCTTCATCCTGGCCATGGTTAGATCACCAGGGTTCGGGTCTATAAACACTGATCGTTTCGCCCTTTTCAGACTCGGTTTCCCTTTGGCTCCAGCATTCTCGCTTTAACCTACCAGTGCCTATAAGTCGCCGGCTCATTCTTCAACAGGCACGCGGTCAGACTTTTAATAGTCCTCCCACTGCTTGTAAGCTAACGGTTTCATGTTCTATTTCACTCCCCTTCCGGGGTTCTTTTCACCTTTCCCTCGCGGTACTGGTTCACTATCGGTCACACAGTAGTATTTAGCCTTACGAGGTGGTCCTCGCTGATTCACATGGGATTCCTCGTGCCCCATGCTACTCGGGATTGAGCTACTATCCTTGAGTTTTCAACTACAGGACTTTCACCTTCTTTGGTGCAGTATTTAGCTGCTTCGTTTAACCGCTAGATTCGATATCGCTGTCCCACTACCCCAAAAGGTAAACCCTCTGGTTTAGGCTTTTCCCCTTTCGCTCACCACTACTTAGGGAATCTCTGTTTTGATTTCTCTTCCTCCAGCTAGTAAGATGTTTCAATTCGCTGGGTTGGCTCTTTCCTGCCTATATATTCAGCAGGTAGTATTTAGGGTTGCCCCATTCGGAAATCTCCGGCTCAATGTTTGCTTCCAACTCCCCGGAGCATATCGTCGGTAACCACGTCCTTCGTCGCCTCTGTGTGCCTAGGTATCCACCGTTAGCCCTTATTCGCTTGACCACTCAAATTTTTTGGTCTTTTAACTATTGCATTCACAATCACTTCTAGTTAGTTCTGCTTACTTCGTCACTTCACACTGATTTTACTCAGCACTCTAAGCCGAAGCACTCAGCACTCGATAATGTCTGTGTCTGCCTGCTAATTTGCGTTCCTATGCAGTTTTCATGGTTCTGGCTGAGAATTTACTCAGCAGTCTGACAAATGTCACGTTGCTGAACTCTCACAAACAAAATTTTTTAATGGCAATCACTATCAGGTGGAGGTTAGCGGACTCGAACCGCTGACATCCTGCTTGCAAAGCAGGCGCTCTACCAACTGAGCTAAACCCCCAGATACAATTAAAAATTGATAATTAAAAATTAAAAGTGAAATAAATTTTTAATTTTGCATTTTACATTTTTAATTGATTCAGGTGGGCCATCCTGGACTCGAACCAGGGACCTCACCCTTATCAGGGGTGCGCTCTAACCACCTGAGCTAATAGCCCATATCGAACCTTCATCATAGTTTGAAAGCTTTCTACATTATGCAAATGTCTGCGACTGACCTAAGGAATGACCAACTTAGTATCTATATAGCTGTTTGCTTTTCGATCTCTAAGGGGTGTAGGGTCTCCTTTAAAGGAGGTGATCCAGCCACACCTTCCGGTACGGCTACCTTGTTACGACTTCACCCCAGTCACCAGTCCTGCCTTAGGCATCCTCCTCCACGAATGGTTGGAGTAATGACTTCGGGCACTACCAGCTTCCATGGTGTGACGGGCGGTGTGTACAAGGCCCGGGAACGAATTCACTGCAGTATGCTGACCTGCAATTACTAGCGATTCCTCCTTCACGCAGGCGAGTTGCAGCCTGCGATCTGAACTGAGCTTTGGTTTGCGGGATTTGCTTGCGATCGCTCGCTTGCTGCCCTCTGTCCAAAGCATTGTAGTACGTGTGTAGCCCAAGGCGTAAGGGGCATGCTGACTTGACGTCATCCCCACCTTCCTCCGGTTTGTCACCGGCAGTCTCTCTAGAGTGCCCAACTTAATGCTGGCAACTAAAAACGAGGGTTGCGCTCGTTGCGGGACTTAACCCAACATCTCACGACACGAGCTGACGACAGCCATGCACCACCTGTGTTCGCGCTCCCGAAGGCACTCTCAACTTTCATCAAGATTCGCGACATGTCAAGCCTTGGTAAGGTTCTTCGCGTTGCATCGAATTAAACCACATACTCCACCGCTTGTGCGGGCCCCCGTCAATTCCTTTGAGTTTCACCGTTGCCGGCGTACTCCCCAGGCGGGATACTTAACGCGTTAGCTACGGCACGGCTCGGGTCGATACAAGCCACGCCTAGTATCCATCGTTTACGGCTAGGACTACTGGGGTATCTAATCCCATTCGCTCCCCTAGCTTTCGTCCCTCAGTGTCAGTTACGGCCTAGCAGAGCGCCTTCGCCACTGGTGTTCTTCCTGATCTCTACGCATTTCACCGCTACACCAGGAATTCCCTCTGCCCCGAACGTACTCTAGCTATGTAGTTTCCACTGCTTCTATCTAGTTGAGCTAGACTCTTTAACAGCAGACTTTCATTGCCACCTGCGGACGCTTTACGCCCAATCATTCCGGATAACGCTTGCATCCTCCGTATTACCGCGGCTGCTGGCACGGAGTTAGCCGATGCTTATTCCTCAGGTACCGTCATTGTGTTCTTCCCTAAGAAAAGAGGTTTACGACCCAAGAGCCTTCCTCCCTCACGCGGTATTGCTCCGTCAGGCTTTCGCCCATTGCGGAAAATTCCCCACTGCTGCCTCCCGTAGGAGTCTGGGCCGTGTCTCAGTCCCAGTGTGGCTGATCGTCCTCTCAGACCAGCTACTGATCGTCGCCTTGGGAGTCCATTACACTTCCAACTAGCTAATCAGACGCGAGCTCATCTCTAGGCAGCAAGCCTTTCACCTTTCGGCACATCCGGTATTAGCCACCGTTTCCAGTGGTTGTCCCAGACCTAGAGCCAGATTCTCACGCGTTACTCACCCGTCCGCCACTGTGTCCGAAGACACCGTTCGACTTGCATGTGTTAAGCATACCGCCAGCGTTCATCCTGAGCCAGGATCAAACTCTCCGTTTTGAATTGGAAAGCTCTTTAGCTCAATAGCTGCTCTTTTTTAACTTCAGCTTAGTTATTTTTATTTGCTTGACGCAATACACTTGCTGTATAATCGCTTTCAAACTATAATATTTTCAAGGTTCGGTGTCCTTTAAGCGTTGCTCTTTCTCGCTCCGCTTCAAGCACTTATTCAATATAGCGAACCTAATTCCTCGTGTCAACTACTTTTTCCAAAATATTTTTGGACGACTTCGGCATCACTATCAAAGCCATGCAAGACAAGGGGTTTAGGCTATAGTATTGCTGGAAGTCTTTTAGGAACCAATAAATTTGTGAGCTATTCTGCTGTTTTGCCGCCCTGGCTAGTTTTAGATCCTCTGTTGCGTAGTTGGTTATTGGAGGATATTGGTAGGGGCGATCGCACTACAAATACTCTATTAGTAGAAGATGTGACGCTAGGCTCTGCTAAATGGATGGCTAAAGCTTCAGGGATAATTGCTGGCTTACCAGTTGCAGCTAGGGTGTTTCAGATTTTGAATGAAAAAGTTAGCTTTGTGGCGGTTGCGGCTGAAGGTACATGGTGTGAGCCGGGACAGGTGGTAGCTGAAATTCATGGTTCACTGGATGCGCTGCTTATGGGGGAACGAGTCGCACTCAATTTGGCTATGCGGTTAAGTGGAATTGCGACGCTGACTAATATATATGTAGAGAAAATTGCTGATTTACCTGCTCAGTTGGTGGATACGCGCAAAACTACGCCAGGGCTAAGACTGTTAGAAAAGTACGCGACTGCTTTGGGTGGGGCGATTAATCACCGCATGGGGTTGGATGATGCGGTGATGATTAAGGATAATCACATTGCGGCGGCTGGCGGAATTGGAAAAGCTATTACCCGTATTCGTTCTCAAATTCCTTATCCCTTGACTATAGAGGTAGAGACTGAAAGTTTAGAGCAAGTGAAAGAAGCTTTGCAGCACAAGGCTGACATTATTATGCTAGACAATATGCCTTTGGATATAATGCGTCAGGCGGTAGAGTTGATTCACCAACAGGAGAGCCAGGTAAAAATTGAAGCTTCGGGGAATGTGACTTTGGAAACGATTCGCGCTGTGGCGGAAACTGGTGTTGACTATATTTCTAGCAGCGCGCCGATTACTCAATCGAAGTGGTTAGATTTAAGTATGAGGATTGTACTTTAAATAGAAAGAGGCAAATCATCCTACTGCAAAGTTATTGTAATGTCGCATTCAAGACTTACGTAACTGGCATAAGCAATGGTGTGCCAAGCGCACCAAGCACCCAAAAACTACACAGAAGACATAGCAATATCTGGACGTTTTAGTTGCTCAATTAAATAATTAAAAAGCAAATTGTGCTTGAGCTTGTAAATAGTTTTCCCAGAAAAATTTTAATAACAAAATACATCATTGATTATTATTACTAATTCGAGTAAAGCCAATCAAACACATTCTGGGTAATTAAATACTTCTGTACTACTGGCTAGAGATCGCACTGTGCCAGTTGCGTTAGTCCTGGCATTTTTGGAGGCTCAAAGCCTAACACAATATCTTCTTTGTAATGTGATAGCGAGTTCAATCAACTAGTTTGTAAACATAGTTGAAAATAGTAGATTTTGGTTAGACTACAATGTGAAATTAGAAAAAATGAGAAAAAAGCGATCGCTTACTAATTATCTAAGAATTACCTGAGAATCATCGCAATGGTTACGGGCAATGAATTCAGATCATTTGTTACCAAATTTAATTTACAAGTCTCAGAAAATAGCGATCGCTTTAAATAACAGGTTTACTAATTTGCAGTCCCATGATTACTAAGTCTCGTTCAACGTTGTCAAGTTCGGCAATTTTAGGCAAATGTCCCCAACGTTGAAAACCAAATGTTTCAAAAAGTTTTAAACTGGGCTGATTGTGGGCAAAAATGAAGCATACTAGGCTCTTTATACCCAAACTAGGACTTTCACTAATTGCTTGTGCTAAGAGTTGTCGTCCCAAACCACACCGATGAAAGCTAGGGGCGATATAAATACTAATTTCGGCAGTCTTACTATAAGCAGGTCGCCCATAAAAGGATTGGAAACTAAGCCATCCAGCAATTACTCCTTCTACTTCGATTACCCAAAGTGGGCGTTGTGAAGGCGATCGCCCTTTAAACCAAGCAAGGCGACTTTCCACAGATACTGGTTCTAGGTCAGCGGTTGCCATGCGGCTAGGAATTGCAGTGTTGTAAATTGCCACAATTGCAGGCAAGTCAGTTTCAGTCGCATGGCGAATAGTCATTGCTACCGTCTCAGAAAAAATGTTCAGAAAATATTTAAGAATAATACAGTGTTAATAGTAGCAATTCTACGGTTTCTATCGTAATTGTCACAGATACTTTGTCAGATAGGGATAGTCTACCTTAGATAAGATAATGGCTAACCCTAGTACCAAGTATGGAATGCGCTACTAATAAAAGTCACCACAGCTGTTATGGCTAGAGCCAAATTACAACACCCTACTTAATGTATTTTATTTAACAAATAAACTTTTTTAAGTTATAATCTTTTCTTTCTAAAGCATGATTCAGTATTCATCCTAGAGAAATAGATAACTTTATCATAACAGAACAAATAAAATTTTTATCTGAATATTTATATACTGCTTTTTCCTCCAAGCTTTCTATAAGAAAGTAACACCTCAATTCCTTTAGCAGCATAGATTACAAATCATTCTACCTGAGTGAATACATAGATGTTTGATGATTTTACCTAACAACAAATTGCATGTCGTTATCCTAATAAAAGCTGGGTTTCAATTTGCTGTCATAAATACAATTTATATATATAGCTAAAGATAGAGGTTGCTCTCATATATTAATCTTTAGAATTAATATAACTTAATTAATTTTAAACAAAAAATTACTATGTCTATTAATTGTTTGAATATTCATAATAAATTTAGTATCAATCAAAATACTAATGTTTCAAAAGTTGTTGATATAGCACTTTTTATAGATCAAATAAAAAGTAGCATTTGGGTTTTTGGGATTCCATCTTGGCTTTTTGGGATAACTGATAGAAGTATGGCCGCATTTGCCGATGGTTATTTATCTCCTATAGAAATATTTCAGCTATTTACAGCCTCTTTCTTTTTTGTAAGCTGGTTATATTTAAAGCCAGAAGAAAGCTTCAATAGTAATGATTTAGACCCAAGCCAGTATCAAGAATATCTGGATCGCACTCAAGCTAATAAGCTTCAAATAAAAAAACTCCACATGATAAGCCAGGAGTATATTTTACCGTTTCCTTATATTTGCCAAATATATCATCTATTGAGCTTAAAGCATTTGGAAACAGTTCATAAGTTTAGCCTTAACAACCTAAAAATTTTTCAAATTAGCCACTTTCAGCCCACAAACACTGGTGGGATAATTAAATTTCAAACAATATTAGACTCACCAGCTAATCCTTTGAGAATTTGGCGACAACCTATTGTAGAGGTGGATTTAATATTACACACCCCTTACACTGTTGAACTAAGTATCCCCGTTTACAATAACAAAAGAATAATTGTTATATTTCATGCTTTCCCGTTAAATGACTCAGAACATCAATTTTTTATAGATATTTATAGTGACTTAGACTGGCCAAAGCCATTATTACAAATAATCTTGCATTTTGCTTCTTGCTTGACCCTATTTGAAGATTTGCCGTATTTAAGAGCTTTAGCCGAAAAAAATATAGGGCGTTTATTCAACTTAAGTAAAACTTCAAATCACGAGACTGCATTGCTATTTAAAAGATTCGTTGAACTTTATAGTTCGAGTGAAGAACCAACTAGATTAGTTGAAGTAAGGGAAGATAGTTAGGAGTTAGGAGTGAAGAATTAGGAGTTTAAAACTTCTTACTTCTGATTTTATTTAGGGACTTGCAAAAAATAAATTATTCCAAATTATTTGTAGATTTGTAAGGGCGTAAAAGTTTACGCCCTTACTACGATGGAGTGTTTTTTTTACTGGAAGTCTTTTAGTTAAGCGCGTGCTAGTAAGGGAGCAGCAGCTAGTAAAGTTTTGGTATAAGGATGCTGAGGATTGGCAAAAATATTTTTTGTCAGACCAAGTTCGACAATTTTACCACCATTCATTACGGCAATCCGATCGCACAAAAATCTAGCTAACCAAAGATCGTGAGTGATAAATAGATAAGTTAACTCAAACTCTTCTTTTAATTGCAACATCAAATCTAGCACCTGCGACTGAACGCTAGCATCTAACATACTCACTGGTTCATCGCAGATTAAAAGTTTAGGGTGAGTAATCAAAGCACGAGCGATCGCTACTCTTTGCTGTTGTCCACCAGACAAATCCGACGGATAACGCTCATAATACACTTCTGGCGGTGTTAAGCCAACTTTATTTAGCATCCACAAAACCTGTTCTTTTGCTTTGGCAGGATTGGCTAAATTGTGGATAAATAAAGGATCTGCAATACTTTGTCCCACTGTCATCGCTGGATTGAGACAAGCATGAGGGTCTTGAAAGACCATTTGTATTTGTCGCCGTGAGGAACGAATTTCTTGACGCGATAGTTTAGTTAAATCCTGTCCTAAAAACTCAACTTTACCACTAGTGGGACGAATTAGTTGCAATATAGTTCGTGATAGTGTGCTTTTACCACAACCTGATTCCCCGACTAAGCCGAGAATTTCTCCTGAATAAAGATCCAGGTTGATTCCATCTACTGCTTTAATTGTCTGCGTTTGTGTGTTAAGCAGTCGTTCGATAAAGTTAGGTTCTATAGTGTAGTGTTGCTTGAGTTCTGTAACACTCAAAATTGGAGATTGCTGATTAATAATTGGTAATTGCTTTTCTTCGTCATTGGCAATTATCAATTCTCCACTATCAGTTACTGCTTGAATATGTAATGCTGCTTTTAAAAGCGATCGCGTGTATTCATGTTGAGGTTGCTTAAATACGGTTTCTGTAGAACCCATTTCGACCATCTTGCCGTTATACATCACGCCAATGCGATCGCAATACTCAGCCACCATTGCTAAATCGTGAGAAATCAGCAACAATCCCATGTTTTCTTCACTGCACAGGCGAGTTAATTCTTGCAATATCTGCGCGGAAACGGTGACATCTAAACTGGTGGTGGGTTCATCGGCAACAATAAACTTGGGGTTGAGGAGTAAAGCTAAAGCGATCGCTACCCGTTGTCGCATTCCACCGCTAAACTCATGAGGATACTGATTCCAGCGACTAGGGGGAATATTCACCTTTGCTAAGGTCGCAAGTGCTTTTTCTTTAGCTTCCCGCGTTGATAATTCTGGTGAGTGCGCTTGGAGGGTTTCGATACAATGCTTACCAATGGTCATCAAAGGATCGAGGCGTGTCATGGGA
Organism: Nostoc sp. DSM 114160; assembly: GCF_053470305.1. Lineage (NCBI taxonomy): Bacteria > Bacillati > Cyanobacteriota > Cyanophyceae > Nostocales > Nostocaceae > Nostoc > Nostoc sp. DSM 114160. The sequence goes on from NZ_JBPFGO010000001.1 coordinate 2,683,611, forward strand.
TCTTGAAAAATTAAGGCGATCGCCTCTCCCCGAAATTTCCGTAACTGATTAGGTGTCAATTCAAACACGGACTGTCCTTGAAATGTCACCCGTCCCTGAATACGGCTAGAGGATGGTAGTAAACGCATTACTGCCCGTCCGATAGTTGATTTACCACAACCTGACTCTCCCACCAATCCCATTCTTTCACCTGGTTTCAAGGTGAAAGATACATCATCAACCGCCCAGCTTGTTTTTTCTCCACTTCGCCCAGGATAGGCAACTTGCAGATTTTCGATACAGAATAAGGCTTCACTCATAGTTAGTTATCAGCCCTGAGCTACCAGTTTTTATAATTTCAAATTTAGGATAGTCTATCAAATGAAGAAGAATCCAGAACTCAAGAGTCAGAATGGGCTAAACCTTAGCTATCCGCTAACAGAATAAATTCTGTACGACTGGGTGATAGCGCAGCTGAATCTTTTTCCTTGCTTATTACTCTATCCCTTTATAGGTAGAGTAATAAGCAATTCTGAATTCTGAATTCTGACTCCTGACTCCTCTTAATTGCAGACAGCTATCGATATTCTTCATAACCACTGCTAAAGTTGATACAGCACACAACTACGATCTTATTAGTGCAAAATTTAAATCTCTCAGAACTAGAATCAAAATTAAGTTAGTAAATCAGGATTTTTAAGTTAATATTATGGAGCAAAATCAGCCAGAACAGCGGCGCGCTGCCGATCGAGTGTTTCAACAATCCCTCGAACAGTTGGAGGATATCTTACAAGAAATTTCGACTGAGGAAGAAGATATCCCCCAACTGCATACTAGTAATTTTACTGAAGTCGAACTCGATCCAGACTTAACAGATATTGATTTAGCGGCTCTTGAGGACGCAGTTGCTGATATTGAACAATATCTCGAAGAAATAACAAAAACCAAATAGGGATAAAAAGTTAAAATTCATTACTGACAAATAAATTGCCGTTGAGCTTCGTACAACATTAAAGCGGCTGCGATCGCCACATTCAAGGATTCCACTCCAGGACTCAAAGGAATTCTTACTTGGTGGTCTGCGATCGCTGCTAACTCTGCTGACAATCCAGCACCTTCATTTCCCAGTAAAATCATACTGGGTTTTCGCCAGTCCACTTCCCAATAAGTTAAAGTCGCATCGGGTAAGGTTGCCACTATCTGCATTCCTGCCTGCTGACTTTGTTGGACTGTCGCTTTTAAATCTTCGGTTACGGCTGTTGCGAGGCGAAACCATTGCCCTGCGGAAGCACGGAGAACTTTAGGACTATCTAAATCTACACTATCTCCACTGATCCACAACCCTGATGCTCCGGCGGCGGCGGCGGTGCGAATCATCGTACCCAGGTTGCCGGGATCTTGTATCGTCTCTAAAGCTAGTACTAAACCAGTAAATGGTAGTTGAGTTTGACGTTGGCTTCGTTTTGCCGTTGCCACCACACCATGCGGTTGGACTGTGGTCGCGATCGCGTCCAAGACTTCTTGACTGACAATTTCGGCGCGATCACATCGGCTACAAGCTTCTTCCCACAGCGAAGGATGGGCGACTTGCCAATCTGGGGTACAACATACTGTTTCTAGTGGGTAATTGACCGCACAAGCTTCTTCTAATAAGTGCGTCCCTTCTAGTAAAAATAACTGTTGCTTATGCCGCTCCTTGGTGGAGTGCAGCTTGCGAATTTGTTTGACTAGAGAATTCTGTAAACTGGTCAACATTTTTTAGTTGTTAGTGCTGAGTAGTGAGTGCTGAGAAGGAAAAACTCAGCACTCACTACTCAGCACTGGTTATGCGGAACCCGGGACTTGAACCCGGAAGCCTTGCGGCACTAGAACCTGAATCTAGCGCGTCTGCCAATTCCGCCAGTTCCGCTGGCATTTGTGCTTATCGACAATTTCTTATTATTGCGTTATGTTTTACCTTTGTCAAGTAAAAGCATAATGCCTCGTTAAAAGTTTCTAACTGGAAACGAGTTTTTTAGGTACAAGGTCGAATCAAAATATTAACTCGACAGTACAGCATTGATTTTTAGAGAATACTTAAGTTATTTTACTGAGTATTTAATTTTGCTTAAAACTACTGCTGATTCATTCTTTTTTTTAATTTTTTTAAAAAGCTCAAAAAGCCTGTTACTACTTCTTTTCAGCCTTAATTTTTACCCAAAAAACAATTTTTTTATACCAAACAGTGCTTTAAAATGTGGACATTTTGAATCTTTACTGTAGAATCAAAACCAACTTCAAACATATAAAATACGTATTACTTTTGGAGGTAGGCTTATTAATCCTTCTACCATTTTACCAGATGCCAAAATTGCTCCAGAAGCAGACTCCTCAGTCTTGCAAATTTGGGGTGGGCATCCTTTGCGGGGTCATGTGAAAATTAGCGGGGCAAAAAATTCAGCACTGGTAATCATGGCTGGAGCCTTGCTGTGTCCGGGCGATTGTCGTATCCGTAATGTCCCTTTGTTAGCGGACGTAGAGCGGATGGGTCAGGTGTTATCAGCTTTGGGTGTGCAATTAACGCGACAAGGTGACATTTTAGACATCAACGCTAGCGAGATTAAAACATCAAAAGCTCCCTACGAATTAGTTACCCAGTTGAGAGCGAGTTTTTTCGCCATTGGAGCCATTTTGGCAAGACTGGGAGTAGCACAGATGCCTTTACCAGGCGGTTGTGCGATCGGGGCAAGACCAGTTGACTTGCACGTTCGAGGACTGCAAGCAATGGGAGCAGAAGTACAAATTGAGCATGGCATTTGTAATGCTTATGTTCCTGGCAGCAGCCGGAGATTAAAAGGTGCGAACATTTACCTAGACATTGCCAGCGTTGGAGCGACGGAAAACTTGATGATGGCGGCTACCCTAGCAGAGGGTGAAACAATCATCGAAAATGCTGCCAGAGAACCGGAAGTAGTCGATCTAGCTAACTTCTGTAACGCAATGGGAGCGAAGATTAAGGGCGCGGGGACTAGCAGAATTGTTATCGAAGGAGTCCCCAAGTTGCATTCTGTTGACTACAGTATTATTCCCGATCGCATTGAAGCTGGGACGTTTTTGCTGGCAGCAGCAATTACCCGCTCAGAACTTATCCTCTCGCCAGTGGCTCCAGAACATCTCATCCCAGTAATTGCCAAGCTGCGGGATATTGGAGTGACAATAATTGATGAAAAGCCTGACCAATTACACATTCTGCCAGCGGAAACCCTTAAGGCAACGGATATTGAAACTCAATACCATCCAGGTTTTCCCACAGATATGCAAGCGCCATTCATGGCTTTGCTGGCAGTGGCAGAAGGCGACAGCGTAATTAACGAATCCGTCTTTGAAAATCGCTTGCGTCATGCCTCAGAGTTGAATCGTTTGGGGGCAGATATTCGTGTCAAAGGCAATGCTGCTTTCGTTCGGGGAGTACCAAAATTATCTGGCGCACCAGTATTAGGTACAGACTTACGAGCATCGGCAGCGTTAGTTATCGCCGGACTAGCGGCAGAAGGACAAACCACAATTCAGGGTTTACAACACCTCGATCGCGGCTACGATCGACTTGATATGAAGTTGCAGCAATTGGGGGCTAAAATCCTTCGTGTGGGCGAAACATCAACAGATGCAGAAATCGCTCCTAGTATTAGTAGTCTGTCAAGTTGAAATCAATCGGTTAAGACTGATGCTGGGATAAGAGGAACAGGGAGACAAGGTAAAATCTTCTCCCTTGTCTTTCTTTATCTCTGGCATCTATACCTTACAATCTGCTAAATTCTCCTGATAGATAGAGGCTTTTAAGCTTTGCCCATATCTTTTTTTGATGAATATTCTGGAAAAATCTGTGTTGGCTGTTACAATATTGTTAAGAAAAGTTGCCCGTTGCATTTTAGGAACGCGCAATTGGGTTTTAACTCTCTTGAGAAGACAACGCAAAAACATTTTTTAGACCAGCTGTGGGAGGCTGGTCTTTTTATTTTTAAAGTTCTCACAAATGATACTTATATCTTTAAGTATAATACTCATGCTGTTTTATTAATTACTTTTATTTCTGTGCTTCGATAGTTGATGAGGAGCGATGTCTACGATGGTCACTGAGCTTGTCGTACCACTTCGTGGAAGCAAGCTACGCGCAGCGTCTCCAAGAGTTGTGCGGGCTATTTGGCGTCGCCTTACAGAAAATCTCAAAAATAAAGCGTAGACGCGTAACGGCTTGTCGCTAGACATCGCCCGTTATTATAGTCTTAGGTTCGCGTCTGCCACGATTTTGGATCTCTGCGACTATGAAAAATTGCCGTTACTATTACTCGACTCGACACAATCCGATAGTACACAGCATAGGGAAATCGGCGCACTACTGCTCGTCGAATATCACCGTAGACAATTACATAGGATTCTGGCATCTGAGAGATTCGATTCACCGTTTCGTCTACACAGTCTAGAAACTCGTCACCCAGAGCGGGTTTCTGGCTCTCGTACTAACTGTGTGCATCATTGAGTTCTTCTCGAACCTCTGGGCGAAACACCAGGACATAATTCATTGCTGTCCCTTAATTGATGTTTTGATTTCCTCCCAAGTCAACACATTATCTGGATTTGAATCGTAGTCAGCAGTTCGACGATCGAGTTCTCGCTTTTGTGCATCGGTTAAATCAGGGTAAACTTGCTCTGCTGCGATGCTATCCCAAATTGCCTGCACAATACGGATTCTATCTTCAACACTAAGAGTTGCGATTTCGTTCAAAGTAGTTGTGATATCCATGCTGATTAACTGGGAGTGAGGAAGCAACTGGTACACCTTAAATATAGCGGACAAGATTTTGTCCATCAAATCAAACGCTGCATCTGCTTTGATGCCCAATAGAGCGATTTCTACGACGGGCTATTTGGTGTCGCTTTGCAGAAAACCTCAAAAATAAAGCGTAGACGCGTAGTGGCTTGTCGTTAGACATCGCCTGTTGTCCAAGAGTGAGTGCGATCGCAATGATTATTCTGATAAACAAGCAGATATCAAGCCTGTCTACGTTTATTTATAAAATAAAGAAACGCAGTTTGTCTCTCTGTGTATATTTGAATTAAAGTCCAGAGAAGTGGCAATGTATATTTTATGTCTAATTATCAAGAAGTACTATTGCAAGCTCAAAGCTTAACTCCTGAAGAGCAAATACGCTTAATTGAAGAATTATCAAGCTTAATTCGTCAGCAGGTGACGATGATACCTAAGCAAAAGCATAGTATCCTAGAATTACGTGGATTAGGTAAAGAAATCTGGAATGGCATTGATGCTCAAGAATACATTAATCAGGAACGTGATTCATGGAATGGCTAGTCCAGCTACAAGGGCAAATTGTAGGTTTGGATACTGCTCCACTAATTTACTTTATTGAAGAAAATCCTAATTATTTGGATGTTACAGATGCTTTTTTTGAAGCGATGTTTCGTGGTGATTTTAGCGTTGTAACATCAGTTTTGACTATCACGGAAGTGTTAGTCTATCCCTTGCTACAAGCAAACACAGCATTAGCTCAACAATATCGTGAAATTCTATTTAATTCCCAAGGTTTGACTACTATCGAAGTTTTGCCTGACATTGCTGAAAATGCAGCACAATTAAGGGCAAATTATAACTTAAGAACCCCAGATGCTAAACAGAAAGGCTACTGCTATTCGTGGAGGTGCATCATTTTTTTTGACAAATGATGCGCGGTTGCCGTCTTTACCAGCGTTAACAGTGTTAGTGTTGGATCGACTGATAGTTTAAGTCTTTTTGTCTGTTGCGATCGCTGATTATATGATGGCATTGTGGGCGATCGCTTTACAGAAAACCTCAAAAATAAATGTCATAACTCTTGTTTTATTATTCAGTTACCAAATCGCTTCAATATTTAAAATAAACCCCTGTAAAACATCTTCTCCTGACAAAGTAACAGGCGATTCCAACACCTCAACTTCTTGTCCTTGCCGATAAATCTCCACTTGCTGGGATTTACGATTAATTAACCAACCCAAACGTACACCATTATCTATGTATTCTCTAATCTTTTCTTGAGCAACTTTCAAACTATCACTTGGCGAAAGTAACTCAACTACAAAATCAGGACAAAGCGGTATAAATTTTGTTTGTTGTTCACCAGTCAGTGCATTCCAGCGTTCCAGTCTCAGCCAAGAAGCATCAGGTGAACGGTCTGCACCGTTGGGAAGTTTAAAACCTGTGGAGGAATCAAAGGCAATACCAGTGCCATCTTGATCTGACCAATTAAATAACCGTTGATTTAATCTACCATTGCGATTTCCGGTTTCTCCCCCAGTGGGTGGCATGATAATTAATTCTCCCGTTGCAGTGCGTTCAAATCTCAAGTCACGGTTTGCCTGACATAGATTAAAAAACTGTTCATCTGTCAGTTATAATACTGGTTTGAGATTGATTGTTAAGGCGTTCATAAGCAGAATTAGAGTATAAAGCCAAAAAGCTACTTATTTTATGATGGCATGATACAAGGCGATCGCCTATGTGGAAGATTAGTGCGATCGCTTTGCAAAAAACCTCAAAAATAAAGCGATCGCTTATTGTGGAAAATTGGTGCGATCACCTTATAGAAAACCTCAAAAATAAAACAATACTTATTGGTTGATATCTCTATTGTGGCCGACACCAAAATGCACTCAAATAATCTTGATGTGGATCGAGATTAATAAATTTTGTAGCCGCCTCTTGCACTTCTCTTGCAGCGTGTCCCCAAAAAGCAACATGAACTTTGAAGCCATCACTAGTCAAATCATCTATGCAAGGCATATAATCTTTGTCGCCTGCTGCAATAACGATTATGTCATTTTTTTTATCGATTATTTTGCCTGAATCTTTTCCAATTTGGTAAGCAATCGCAGTATCGACTTTTTTCTCTTTACCTTTTGAACGTTCGTAGGTTTGAACATCAAAACCTTTGCTTTTAACGTAATCCCAGAAGGTATCTTTGGGCGGAGGTGATCCCCAAAGTCTAGTTCCGCCAATCTCTGACTTTTCTGTGCCGCATAAAAATTCATGCAAGCGACCATAGTCCATATACCAGTCGTTATCAAATATTTTCAGATTGATTGCTTCATAGATATTACAAACTCCATCAATTCTCTTGTTTAGAGCAGATAGCCGTCGGCCTTCTATAAAAAGGTTAGAATTGTCTACGTAGGTAAAAATTTTCATTTAGTGTCTTTACTCTCTTTGCTAAATGCACACTAACTATGTAATATAAAAAACTTATATTACTAGATTTTACTCTACTATCTGAAAATTGCTGTAAATTTCAATTACTCAAAAAATAATTCTTTATAATTTATTCTAAACCAACGTCATAACTTGCTCATATTCTTCTTTATGACTTTGCAAAGCATCCCAAAGATCAACTTTTTGCTGAAGATTAAGCCAAAGTCTTGGCCCATTTCCTAAAGCTTTACCAAGACGTATTGCTATATCTACTGTAATTGAGCTTTGACCATTAATAATTTCCTGAATTGTTTGATTAGATACTCCTAAAATTTCTGCAAAATTTGCGGTATTAATATCTAAATCATCTAAAATATCTGCAATTACTTCGCCAGGATGTATTGGTCTTACTAATCTATTATCAGTAATCTCTTGCCAATTATCCATAATTAATACTTCTTATTTAAGAATTTGGTTAGCCTTATTTAGCATGGTCTAGCCAATTAATATCATATTAACACAGAACTTAATGATAATCTTCAAGATTGACATCATAAGCATCACCATCTTCAAATATAAAAGTTATACGCCAGTTTGCTGATACCTTAATTGACCAAGTTCCTTTCCTATCCCCTTTTAATTCATGCAAATCATAACCTGGTAATCTAATATCTTCTACTGTTAACGCTGAGTCTATAACTTCAAGTCTGATTCTAATTTTCTTTTCTAAGTTTGCAGGAACTCCTTTATTAAAATTTTCTCTAAACAAATTTTCTAATGCTTTATTTTGAAATGTTTGAATCATTTATATTTCATTTTTTACCCTTATCTCATTGTTAAGGCAGGCTTTATGCCTGCCTATGTAATCCTAGTCTATTCCTTCAATCCGGTCTTCAACTTCTTGGTACAACTCGCGCAGGCGATCTAAATTCTCCTCGCTAGTCTCCCAATAACCGCGTCCATTCACTTCCAACAAAGTTGATACAACCTTGCGGAAAGAATGGGGATTAAGATTCATCAATCGTTTCTGCATTTCTTCATCTTTGATGAAGGTTTCGTTAGTATCTTCGTAAATCCAGTTATCCACAGCGCCGGCTGTTGCACTCCAACCCATTGTATTTACCAATCGCTTGGAGAGTTCGCGCACACCTTCGTAACCGTGATTCAGCATCCCCTCGTACCATTTGGGATTTAACAATTTGGTACGCGCATCCAAACGCACGGTTTCTGTTAATGTCCGCACTTGAGCGTTAGCTGTGGTTGTATCTGCAATATAAGATGCTGGTTTTTTACCATCACCCCGCAGATTTGCCACCAGCTTTGTAGGATCTGAATCAAAGTAATGAGAAACATCCGTTAAGCTAATCTCAGAAGAATCGAGATTTTGAAAAGTTGCATCAGCAGTTTTTAATGTACTTTCAAAAATCTGCCGAGATTCGTCCATGATTCCGGGGTTATCGGAATTGAAGGAGAAGGATTTCCGGTTGAGATACATTTCCTGCAACTCGGCTTCGCTATCCCAAGTGCTGTTTTCTACCGCCAAGTTTATATTTGACGAGTATGAACCAGAAGCGTTGGAGAAAACGCGAGTCGCTGCTTGACGCAGATTAATCCCCATATCTTGGGCTTGCTGCAAAGCGTGTTTGCGAACAAAGTTCATTTCTAAGGGTTCATCTGCTTCAGCTGCCATTTTCACGCCTTGGTCTAGCAGGTTCATTTGGTTGATGAACAAGTCGCGGAATACACCAGAACAGTTGATTACTACGTCAATTCTGGGTCGTCCTAACTCTTCTAAAGGTATCAATTCCAACTTGTTCACCCGTCCCAAGGCATCGGGAACCGGACGCACGCCCACCATCCACATAATTTGTGCCAGGGACTCGCCGTAAGTTTTGATGTTATCGGTTCCCCAAAGGACACAGGCGATGGTTTCTGGCCATTTTCCATCGTTTTCGGCTTTATTACGTGCTAAAAGCCTGTCTACGACAATTTTGGCTGATTGGACTGCTGCTGTTGTGGGGATGGATTGCGGATCTAAAGCATGGATATTCTTACCCGTGGGTAATACATCCGGGTTGCGGATGGGATCGCCACCAGGACCGGGTAGAACATACTCACCTTCTAAGCCTTTGAGTAATGCTCCCAGTTCGTTATCGGCACAAACTTGTTGCAGACAGAATTCCAAATACTCAAATAGGGGTTTTAGGGCTGCGCCATCAACTTTGGGATAACCTGCTTTATGCAATGCTTCTACCCAAGGTTCTTTTTTGCCCATATTGAAGAAATTCAACCGGGAAACTAGAGAAACTCGTCCTTCCGCGTCGATTTGCTCTTGTACAAGAGCAGTAACTGCTGCACGGGTTGCCAAGGTGATATCTTGCAATAACTGGACATCTTCTAAAATGCCCCGATCGCTATTTTGGTAAATATCATCAATGTTACGCCCGATGCTATTGGCGATAATTGCCGGTAAGCCTTGAAGTTCTTCTTCTTGACGATCTAGACTGGCAATATTGACCAGAGTTGCGATCGCTTCTTCTGCACTTGGCGGTTTCCCAATCACGTGCAACCCACAAGGCAACAACCGAGACTCGATTTCCATCAACTTGCGGTAGACGTTGCCAACAATATTATCCCGCTCGTCGGCACTCATGTCTCTGGCATCGGTTTCTGGCAGGTGAATATCCTTATCCAGATTCACGATCCGGCATTTATCCATGATGCTGTTGACAATGGGAATGCCGCGTCCGCTATCTTTCAAGGTTTGGTAGGAAGCAATCAATTCGCTGAGTTCTTTCAAACCTTTATACAACCCAGCATTTTCTGCCGGTGGTGTCAAGTAAGAAATTGTTTCCGCATAACTCCGACGTTTGGCAATTGTCGCTTCACTCGGATTATTCGCTGCGTAGTAATACAAGTTGGGAATTGAGCCAATCAAGTTATCTGGATAACAGTCGCCAGACATCCCCATCTGTTTACCTGGCATGAATTCCAAGGAACCGTGTGTACCAAAGTGCAGTACAGCATCAGCTTTCCAAACTTGCTCTAAATAAGTGTAGTAGGCAGCAAAACCGTGGTGAGGACTAGCTGAACGGGAGAACAACAGCCGCATCGGGTCGCCTTCATAACCAAATGTTGGTTGAACACCAATGAAGACGTTACCAAATTGCTTACCATAAATTAACAGATTTTGCCCGTCGCTGTTGAGATGTCCGGGAGGTGGGCCCCAGTTTTCCTCTAAGCGTTGAGAGTAAGGGGTCAGCGCTTCATACTCAGGAACCGACATTTTATAGGCAATGTTGAGTTCAGGGCTGCTGTACTGTGCTTGGGCGTCGTGGATGACTTCTTGCATCAGCGCTTCGGCGGATTCTGGCAATTGGGGTAAGTCGTAGCCGTTATTTTTGAGGGCTTTCATCACCTCGTAGATGGAACCGAATACATCTAAGTAAGCTGCGGTTCCCACGTTGCCTTTATCTGGTGGGAAACTGAAAACGGTGATGGCAACTTTTTTCTGCAACTTCGGCTTGCGGCGGAGATTTGCCCATTTTAAGGCGCGTTCGGCGACAGCTTCAACCCGGTCTTGGAGAGCGATCGCTTTCCCTGTAGCCCCATCTCTACCGGATAATATAATCGGCTCAATTGCTCCATCCAATTCAGGAATTGCAATTTGCAAAGCTACTTGAATTGGATGTAACCCTAAATCGCTATCCATCCACTCTTCTGTGGTTTGGAATACTAAGGGTAACGCCACCATGTAAGGACGGTTTAAGCGTTTGAGTGACTCAATTGCCTTGGGATGATCTTGTCTGGCTGGGCCACCTACTAAAGCAAAACCAGTCAGCGATATCACTGCATCTACCAACTGTACGTTAGTAGTTGGTTCGTAGAAGTAAGCATCCACAGGCTTGGAGAAATCCAAACCACCAGCAAACACAGGTAGTACCCGTGCGCCTAGTGCTTCCAACTCTTGCACCATTGCTACATAATGGGCATCATCCCCGGTAACTAGGTGGGTACGTTGCAATACTAACCCGACACAAGGAGCTAGGGGATCTTTGAGATCGCTAGAAATATCCTTACGAGCTGTATACCAATTGAGGTATTCTCTGACATCTTCAAACATACTGGGAGCCAAAGGATGCCAAATCCCTAAATCGGGATAAACTACCGGCTGTTCGTATGTAGAAGGTGCAAAATTTTGTTTGTCTAAACCTTTAAATACATATTTATCAGCTAGCATCAGTAAGAAGTTTTCCAGATTTTCTGGAGAACCACCTAGCCAATACTGAAAACTGAGCATGAAATTTCGGGCATCCTGTGCCTTGTCCATAGGTAAAAACTTCAGCACTTGCGGCAGGGTTCGCAAAAGCTTCAGCATCCCATCTTGGAATCCTGCACCGGATTTTTCTTTGCGTTTCCGCATGAATTGAGCGATCGCACTTTTTGACTGACCCCAACTGTGCCAAGGAAAAGCTACCCATTTTACTCAGGCGCATTACTTCTGGCATCGAGGGAAAGACAACGGAAACATCCAGGCGATCGCGGTGTGGTTCTACTGCCGCTACTACTTTCTGTGCTAAGTCTTCGATGAAAATGAGGGAAGCGATGAAGATATTCGCACTCTCGATTTCTCGTTTGAACTCTTCGTAATTCTCTGGGTCGCGGAGTTCCTCAATCAAGTACCCGCTGATTTCAATCGCCAAGTTGGGATTGTTCGCGTTAATCGTGCGAACTGCTTGCGACAAAGCACTCTGGTACTGGGACTCAAGCACGACATAGACCACCTTGATTAAACTACGTCCGCGTAAGTTATCAGGCGCAATGTGTCTAATGGTGGACTTGACGTGTGTGAACATGCTTCTTCGGCTCCTTTGATGCGTGTTCTCTGAAAGAAGTTCCTAGCGGCATCATCAGCCATAGGTAACTTGCAATCTTTTAGGCAATATCTGTTTTTTATCAGAAAACGCTTGCCCAGTAGGCATTTTATCCCCTATATGACACAAATCGATATAAAAAACGAAATATTTCTTCGTAATTGTTGACTTTGTATAAAAGTATTGGCTCATATATTTGTAAACTTTTCGTAATACTATTTTTAATAGTTAAATAGCTATTTAGCTATTTAAATCCATTTACAAAATTTGCTTTGCTGACTAAATATTTTTTAGCGAGCATAGACAATACCTTAAATATGTAGTTGTAATTTATAATAAGCAGTAAAAAGGCAGAGTTTCTTTCAGATTAAATTGATAAATTGTAAGAATTCAGTCCTTCTAAATTCAGAATTCAGAATAGTTAAAAACCGTCCCCGATTAGAAGGAACGGTTAAGACAGTTTATTGATGAACTAATTCAAGAGGTGGACAAACTTCCAATTTATGCGTTGGTTTGTCCAAAAATTAAGTTACAGTTTCCAAACCCTGTCACACCGAAATCGGTTCTTCAATGTTTACCACCACAGCTTGTAGTTCCTTCGCTTTCTCTTCCGGTAAAGCATCATTGGCAAACATCCCTGCTGCAAGTTCGGTTCCCGCTAGATACTTTAGCCTTTCGCTTGTGCGATATGGTGGAAAAAACTCGGCGTGTAAATGCGCTTCGGGATGAGCTAAACCGTCAGTTGGTGCTTGGAACCAAGCCATCAAGTAAGGAAACGGGCGATTCCACAAACCGTCATACTTGAGAGTGACAGTTTTTAACGCTTTGGCAAGTCCCCAACGTTGTTGTGGAGTCAAATCTATAAAAGTGCTAACTGGCTCTTTTGGTGCAAGCCAGACTTCATAGGGGTAACGAGCGCAGACTGGGACAAATGCGATCGCATACTCATCTTGATAAATAATTCGCTGGTTAGCTGCAATTTCCTTTTGAATCAAGTCTTGCAGTAAACCACGTCGATGTTCTTGATAATACTCCTGCTGCATCGCCAGCATTCGCGCTGGAACAGGCGGTATAAAAGGATAAGCATAAATTTGCCCGTGGGGATGGTGCAATGTTACACCCACCTCTACACCTTTATTTTCAAAGGGCAGGACGTACTGAATTTGGGGATTTAATCCGAGTTCGCGGGTGCGATCGCCCCAGACTGACAACAGCAAATCTAGATGATCCAACTCTAAGGAACTCAAGGAGGCGCGGGCATCTTGAGTAAAAACCACTACCTCGCAGGCGCCATTTGCAGGTAACGTTTCCACGATGGTATCAGGTGGATTGTTGGCTGTGGCACTCATTGAGGGAAAGCGGTTATCGAACACTGCCACATCATACTTACCTTGTGGTAGTTCCGTTGGGAACTCAGGGTTGGTGGTAGGTGCGAGGGGATTATATTCTGGAGGCGGCATGAATGTCCGCCCTTGACGGTGACTGGCATAAGCTACCCATTCCCCCCGCAAGGGGTGCCAGCGCAAGTGGGGATTAGCTTGCACTGGCTCATTACTAGGGCTAGGGGCTTCTAACTGACTAGTAATTGGGTAGCGACTGTATAATTTGAGTTTGCGTCCGTCGGGCTTTAACAGCTTGTGGGAGTACATAAACCTTGTCCTGAGAGGGTTGCAGCGCGGATTGCCTCAATGGGAAATTTCGGCGTGCGATCGCCGTACAATAAACCATTAGCTTCTTGGAAGGTATCTGTTAATTGTGTGTAACAGAATCCGCTAAATAGCTCAATGTTATTAACGGTTTCCAAGAGAGCAGCATATTTCATTTGTAATTCGGAGATATTCGAGCAGTTTTCATATCCCCAAGCTTGAGCTTGATCGGCATTCGGTTGGTCAAGAGGGGCATAGGCGATACCACCAAACTCGGTTAACATCACTGGTTGTCCCTGATGGGGATAGTTATCTAGGGTGAGGATACGTCCCCCAGGGACGGCTACGCTCGAATAGATCCGATATCTGAATATCTGGTCTGTAACGATGGGCTAATCGTTCAGGGTGGCGTTCATAGTCGTGAATAGCGAGGATGTCGGTATCTGTACTTTCCCAACCATCGTTACCAATTACTGGGCGAGTCGGGTCGAGAGTCTTGGTCAGATGATACATTGCCAATACGTAGTTACGATGAGCCGCCGTCTCAGTCAAATTTGGCACTCCCCAAGATTCATTAAACGGCACCCACGCCACAATACAAGGATGGCTAACATCTCGCTTGATAATTTCCGTCCACTCCCGCGTCATCCGTTCCACGGCTTTTGGTGTGAAGCGGTAAGCGCTAGGCATCTCCTCCCATACTAACAACCCCAAAACGTCTGCCCAATATAAAAAGCGGGGGTCTTCAATTTTTTGGTGTTTGCGTACACCGTTAAAACCCATAGCTTTGACGAGTTCTACATCACGTCGTAATGCTTCGTCATTGGGTGGAGTCATTAATGTTTCAGGCCAATAACCTTGGTCGAGAACTAGCCGCAGATAGTAGGGACGACCGTTGAGCATAAAGCGATCGCGCTGGATGCTAACAGTCCGCATCGCTGTATAAGATTGCACTTCATCTAACAGACGCTCTTTATCCCATAGCTGAATTTGGGCATCGATCAGCGTCGGCTTTTCTGGACTCCACAGTAATTCATTACGGCAGTCGTCAATACCCGGATCGCTCAGAACAATGCGGCGGCTAATTTCCCCATTGAATACTTCATAAGTATCGCTTGCTAACAGGCGATCGCCAACGCTCAGTTTTACTTTAATTTGTACACCTGAAGTAGGTAAATTACCAGCTAGCCCAACTTCAAAGCCAATTTCCCACCGTTCGCAGTCGGGAATCCAACGAAGATTGCCGATATAAGTCTCACCTACGCGCTCTAGCCAGACTGTCTGCCAAATACCAGTTGTGCGAGGATACCAAATACTATGGGGTTTCAACTGCCAATCTTGTTTACCACGAGGTTTGGCGAGATCGTGCGGATCGTCTTGCGCCCACACTGTTACCTTTGTTGTACCACTGTCATTTAAGGTATGGGTAATATCGAGACTGAAAGAGGTGTGTCCGCCTTCATGCTCGGCTATATATTTATCGTTTACCCACACACGAGCGCGATAGTCTACAGCGCCAAAGTGTAAGACTAATCTGCCGTCCCCTGGTGGCGTTTCAAATTCGCGCTCGTACCAGCAGTTTGGATGAAAACCGCGATCGTTAATCCCACTTTTGGTAGATTCGGGCGCATAAGGAACTTCTATATGATGATGCCATTCGCTAAAATCGCTCGGCTCCACACATTTTCCCTCGTCATCAAATGCGAATTTCCACAGCCCATTTAAAGATTGCCAGTGCGATCGCTTTAACAATGGTCGTGGGTGTGCTGCTGTTAAGTCCACAAAATTACTATCTGTTTTAGAGGTCAATTTAACCTCAGGATTCTCTAAATCTAACAATTTCATCAAATTTCCTCCTATCCATAACTCAATCAACCCCTGCTATAGACTAAATCCAGACCCCAATATTGGGTTTCCAGATATAGCAAGAGTTTTGACCCGATCGTTCATCAATCGGTTCGAGCTAGTAGCATTATATTTTTTCGTAGCCAATACTGATACCTTCCCCACTTACGTGATGAAGTATAACAATAAATTTATATACCCCTAGCTCGTGACATTATGGCATATACATTATCAATCTTTGCCAGGTTATCTAAAAAAAAAGCATTATATTTAGGTGCCTAATAACTATCATAAATCTGCCACACGAGAAAGTGGTTGTCATGAAAATTTTATTTATATCAATTGTTTAAGTAAATTTTTTAAAATCATTTATTAGTCAATAAGCATGAGCAAACAAAAGAGAAATAATTAAAATCAGGTTATATAAGAGAATAACGGAACCATTCATTGAATATTGCTAAATAGAGAGCATTTTTGTCTGCAACCACGCCAGCCACAAAACAAGAAAATTTGGTGTTCTTGTCCTAAACCCCTGTTCCCTTTGGTAACAGCAGGAAACAGTGTTTCGACTTTCTTCTCTACGGGACGCTTTGCGTAGCTTGCTACCCCCAAGGGGTACGACTACACTACTTTGACTACGCAGTAGTTGAATCTCGACTTACTTCTCCTGTCGGAGAGGCTGCACTTCGACTACGCTCAGTGACCACGCCAACGACTACGCGGTAGTTGAATCTCGACTTACTTCGACTACGCGGTAGTTGAGCGCAGTCGAAACTCAGTACAAGTCGCTCGATTACCGCGCAGCGATGCACTGAGCCTGTCCTGAGCGTAGCCGTTGGCGCAGCCTCTCGTAGAGAAGGGCGCAGTCGAAGTGTCGAAACTCAGTACAAGTCAGGGCAAGTCGCTCAACAACTGGGTAGTTTTCCTCCAGCAAGAACTATGGCAATTTTTACACCTGCTAAAATGCTGGCATTCGGTGCTGCCCACAAAATATGCCATGCTTCGTTTTGCCGTTCGGCTCACGATAAAGGCGTTGAGCAGTTTCGTCAGAGAAGGTGAATCGCCAGCCGGCTCGAAGCACTAATGAACTTCTTAAACCGCAAACGATGTAAACCACCAGATTGAGGTACCAAGACCAGCAACAATAATAGTTGTGGTAACAGGATGCTTCTGTGCCTTCACGTAGAGGCTGCCCGATCGAATCCAGCCTTGGTGAGTTCCTCGCTCATGCATACCGTAGCCAGCCCGATAGAACGATCGGTAGTTAATTTGAGCGGATACCAGTTCATCTAGCTTGCTGCATTGCTGGTTGGGCATTAAGGATTTCCGCTTCCCCCCGATGCGCCCAACACTTGCCCAGTAGCATAGCTCGACTCTTGCGAGGCAAGCAGCACGTAAATAGGGGCAAGCTCCGCAGGCTGTCCGGGACGTCCCATCGGTGAGTCACTGCCGAACTTTTCGATTTTACTCTGCGGTTGACCGCCGCTAACCTGGAGCGGTGTCCAGTAAGGCCCAGGCGCGATCGCATTCACACGGATACCCTTTTTCGCAAGCTGCTTTGCCAGTGACTTGGTAAAGGCGACAATCGCCGACTTAGTTTGGGAATAGTCGAGCAGGTTCTCGCTAGGGTCATAGGCTTGGACTGAGGAAGTATTGATGATGCTTGCACCGGGACTGAGGTGCGGCACAGCAGCTTTAGTAAGCCAAAACATCGCGTAGACGTTCGTCTTGAACGTTGAGTCGAACTGTTCGGTTGTGAGATCGAGAATCGAGTCAACAGATTGTTGTCTACCAGCATTGTTAACCAGAATGTCGAGTCCGCCGAGTTCGCGCACGGCGGATTCGACGAGTTGATTGCAGAAGTTTTCGTTGCGAATATCGCCGGGAATCGCCACCGCCTTGCGTCCTGCCGATCGAATCAGTTGAATTACCTCGCGGGCATCTGGCTCCTCGACCGGCAGATAGTTGATCGCAACATCAGCACCTTCACGCGCAAAGGCGATCGCAGCTGCCCGACCAATACCGGAATCGCCGCCTGTCACCAGCGCCTTGCGTCCTACTAGCCGTCCAGAACCCTGATAACTTGTCTCACCGTGATCGGGTCGCGGAATCATTTTGCTGGCAAGACCAGGTGGCTCCTGCGGTTGTTGCGAAAAAGGCGGACTCGGATATTGCTTAACTGGGTTCTGCTTGACAGACTGGTTGGGTGTTTCCTGGTTGGGTGTCACTTTTTGATTTGCTGGGGTAGATGTTTGTTGTGCGAAGACTGGTACCGTTTGCGCTGCGACAACGCCAATAGATAGGCCGCCGAGAACTTGACGACGTGAGGCTTTTTTGAAGATATTTTTTTGTTGCATACTGAGTTTCTTGACTTGAATTTCGCCCCACTGAATTGATTTGAAAGCAGGTTCTCGCCAAATCCGCAAATGCCAGGGCAGGTTTAGCCAAAGCATCTGCAATGAGACTGATAGAAATTGGCATCAAAGCAAAGTGCTATGGAAGAACGGGCTGACCGCCAGTAACGGGAATCACCGCACCTGAAACATAACTGGCTTCGGAAGAAGCTAGCAGCACGTATACTGGTGCAAGCTCGGCTGGCTGTGCGGGGCGCTTCATTGGGTACTCCTGCCCGAACTGTGTCACCTGTTCGTTTGGCATGGTTGCCGGGATTAACGGTGTCCACACTGGGCCTGGCGCGACAGCGTTAACTCGGATGCCCTTTTCGGCTAGTAACTGCGCCAACCCACCAGTGAAGTTGACGATCGCTCCTTTGGTTGCCGAATACGCCAGTAGCTTCGGCTTCGGTTCAGCTGCATTGATGGAGGTAGTATTGATGATGGCGCTACCTGGCTGCATATGCGGCACTGCGGCTTTGCACAGGTAGAACATCGCGTAGATGTTGGTTTTGAAAGTGCGATCGAACTCCTCTGACGAAATCTCATCAAGGCTTTCTCGCGTCATCTGGAAAGCGGCATTGTTAACGAGGATATCGATTTTGCCGAACTCACTTTGCGCCCGTTCAATAATCTGTTGACATTGCGCTTCTTCCTGGATATCACCTGCAACAGCGATGCACTTACGCCCCTCTTTTTCGACGATGCGAACGGTTTCTTCTGCATCCGGTTCTTCGTTTAAATAAGCAATTAGCACATCAGCACCTTCGCGGGCGAAGGCAAGCGCGACTGCCCGCCCGATGCCAGAATCGCCACCCGTGATAATAGCCGCTTTCCCTTGCAGTTTTCCAGAACCAGAATAAGAATTTTCGCCATAATCTGGCTTCGGATTCATCTGTGACTCTAGTCCTGGCACATCTTGCTGTTGTTCAGGAAACGGCGGCTTTGGTTGTTCTTGTAGGTTCTGTGAAATCATTAACTCTCCTTTCTACTAGCTGGGTTTGAAGTAAAAAACTAAATAAAGTAAGACTGCTTTTGTTCAAGCGCCTAATGCAGCATCTGCTGTAGTAATTATCCTTTTGTTGTTTGATTCTTTGTTCTTGATAGTTACCAAGTAACTGTATATTACTTAACCGAACTTCTACCTGTAGGCTGAGATTAATTCTGAGTGATTGTGTGTTTAAAAACACAAATCTTATATTTAAATAAATTGAAGGTTATCTTTAAGCAAGCAAATTAGATTAATGCTTAGTAATATTCAATCGGCTTTTCCACCTTTAGATATAGGAGAAAAAAGAATAAATGGTATAACAAATTTTAAATCTATCGATACTATAAATTTTTACTATTTACTCTGTAAACTGTTGTGGCTATTTCTTCAAAAGCTGTTTTTTAAAGTTTTTTTGGATTTTGAATTGCATTTGTAAGTAATTTAGTTCTTCTGGAACTACGATTCAAATTAACTATTTGGATTGAGATTTTAATATTAGATATATTGTTAACTAAAGATAAGTAAGTCGGTGCAATAAAACCAAACTGTGTCAAAAAAAGTAAATAAGGCTCAGACTCTTTCTCCCCCTGTCCCCTGCCTTAGCCCAACAATAATTATTTACGCCGATCCACTTATGTGGGCTTTAGCGATCGCTAGTCATGTAGCTTGTAGATAACCACTGCACAGATAGCGTCTACCCCTGCCATGCAAAACACCTGATTATCCTTATTTTATTACAAGGTACAGCCAGAATCTCTCCACCTCGTTATTCTAGTTCAGTAGGCGATCGCTCCAATTCTTGCAGATCGCAAGCACAAATCGCCAAACGCGCTCCTGCTTGAATCAAATGGGGTGCCATAACTAGCCCTAGCCCCCGCGAACCACCTGTAATTAGTACAGCTTTACGGTTAATCATAAGAAGCCTCTGATAACTCAGAGGCTTTTTTGTATCAATAGCCTTCTTGGCATTTGTCGGGAAAAGGAGAAGGGGGAAGGTGGGGTCCCCTCTGGGGATAAGGGGCGGGGGAAAAGGCTCTGTATTGCCCCTTTCCCCTTTAACCTTTACCCTTTTCCCCCTCTTGCAAAAAGCACAAATGCCAAGAGGTCTAATGACAACAAGGCTTGTAGTCCTACCATCGCCTTGATACAAGCTTTCGCCTAATTCTTCACACATCTATTATTTGATCGAACTCATTCTCGATTACGCCAATGGTGAGTCATAAGACTTTTTATGACTAAATAATACAAAGCACTGGGAATTTACTTTCACAAACACCTAACTATAGAAGTCTTTTTCATGCTGTGCTTATTGAAAAAACAGTTTAATTTAGATTCATGGTTAAACAACAAGTTCTGAACACGGCAAGCACACAACCAAACAGCTAAGACTTTATTGAAAATAATAAATAATCTTTATTTTCATCAAACTCTAAGCCACTAAATCCAGTAAATATCGATTTAAATCGAAGATTTACATCTGTGCAAACCATAACTGAATCTGAACGAACTTGACCGCATTACAATCAACATCTAAAGGACAAAAAAAAATGGCACTTTTCAATCTTGGTACACTCGGTAGCACACCTGTTGTTAAGAATAACTTTGATTTAACTACATCCGATCCTACAGATGTCTTTAAATTCCAAATCACCAGTGGCAAAAATATCAACCTTTCTCTGACAGATATTAGCGCTGGCGATGATGCTGACATCAGGCTGTTTCGAGATGCGAACAATAACGGCGTACTAGACGACTTAGACCGAAAAGTTGGACTTGTTTCCAATCACGGAAGCAACCAAGATGAGGCGATTAACTTTAAAACTAGCTCAGGTACTTTTTTTGCGGAAGTATCTCGCTTTGCTCCAGGTAGTTCAGGAAATGTCAGTTACGATTTAGCCTTGTCTGCAACTGAACCTGCTGGAACTTTTCCGATTTCAGCTAGTTCTAGCAACCTTCTTCCTAAAGAATTTGTACTTGGTAACTTGTCAGGTAACATCACTCGTACAGGTAACGTTAATAATCAGAATACTACTGATGTTTACAGCTTCTCTTTAGGATTCCGTCAGGGTGTCGACATCAGATTGGAAGGATTAAGCAGCGATGCTGATATCCGGCTGATTCGAGATTCTAACAACAATCGCATCGTCGATGCAGGCGAGGTAATTGCCAGTTCTAATAATGGAGGTACTACTTCAGAACTGATTTCCAACATTAACACTCCTGGTGACTATTTCTTGCAGGTAACTGAATTCACTGGCAACACTAACTACAATGTGTCTTTTAGCCAGTTCTCTGTCCCTGCTTAAGTTTAGGCATTAGCAGTGGTGAGTAGTACTTGAAAGCTTTGTACGGCAATGCTTTCAAGAGTATGCAAATGATGCAAGCGGTACAAATGTATACCTGAATACCGCTTGCATTTCTCAATTTATCTCTGCACGGCTCAAATATTTGCACAAATTATGAATAAAACATTACAACTAGGCGATGTTTACAACGAGCGTAGCGGCAGCGCCATCTTACCGCCAGAAATTATTCCCTTTTTAGTAAGTTACAATCTAATCCCGCAATTGTTATCTCAGAGCATTATTGAATTAGCGATGTCTACGACGGGCTACGCCAACGCACCAATAACTTGCACACCAGCCGAAACAACTCAGGCTCTAGAACAATTTTATCAGCATTGGGATTTAAACAGCGAAGAAAAAATCCAAGATTGGTGTTTGCGTTATGGTTTAACTCAAGAACAATTAGAACTTTTCGCCACCCGGAAGCTGAGAGTCGAAAAGTTCAAGCAAATAACTTGGGGACATCAACTAGAATCTTATTTCCTCAAATACAAAAGACATTTCGATCGAGTCATTTATTCTTTAATTCGGACTAATAGTAGAGGAACTGCTAACGAGCTATTCTTCCGAATTACAGAAGGAGAACAATCATTTTCGGAACTAGCTCGTGAATATTCTCAAGGGCCAGAAGCTGATACAAATGGCATCATCGGCCCAGTAGAACTTGGTACGATCGCTCCCAATTTTGCTCAGTTACTTTGCACAAGTCAAGTAGGTATAGTTCAACCACCCGTACCCTTTGGAGACTCATGGATAATTATACGCGTGGAAAAGTTTATAAGTGCCCAGTTGGACGATTTTATGCGCCAACGATTGCTGCAAGAGAATTTTGAAGCTTGGTTTCAACAGCAACTAAGTCAACTATCACCAGAAGAAAAAGCCTGGATGGGAATCATACCAATTCAAAATTCAAAATTCAAAATTAAGAATGCAAATTAGGAAAAATTATTAAAATCGGGTGCAAGATGATGACAAATGCAACCGTTGATATTCAAGAATATATTGCCAATTTATTTCCTTTCAATTATCTGTCACCAAATGTTTTAGAAAATTTGCTCGACAAGGTGCAATTTTGTCGTTATCGCATCGGGCAGGTAATAGTAACCAGGGAAGCTATGCCCAATTGGATTAGCATTATCTACCAAGGGCAAGCGCGTTTATTAACCTGCAATTCCCAAGGACAAAATCCGGCGACACTGAAGTTACTCTCACCAGGAGAGGTTTTGGGTTGGGTAAGTCATGTACGGGGTATTGCTTGTGAAACTGCGATCGCTTCTACTGAAGTTATCGCGATTAATCTACCTATTGCTGGTTTTCTAACTTTACTCAAGCAGGAACAGCCTTTTGTTCACGCCTTGCAAAATGAAATTACTCTCTTAGAAGTGCATGAACTGCTTACCGAAGAACTCAGCCGTCGCGCAGACGGGAGCAGGAATTTAGTTAAACTTGCCCAAGCTGCAACTGAAGTTGCGATTATCCAAACAATTGCTGCACGCAAATTCCGCCAGCAGTTAGATTCAGAATTTTTGTGGTTAGTCAGTAGTAATTTTGATGCTGAGTTCCCTGTGGGGAGTCGCTTAGAGTTGGATGAACTCAATCCCAAGCTGAAATTTAATACAAA
Source organism: Nostoc sp. DSM 114160 (assembly GCF_053470305.1). Classification (NCBI taxonomy): domain Bacteria; kingdom Bacillati; phylum Cyanobacteriota; class Cyanophyceae; order Nostocales; family Nostocaceae; genus Nostoc; species Nostoc sp. DSM 114160. The sequence continues at coordinate 2,706,521 of NZ_JBPFGO010000001.1, forward strand.
TATGCGTTTGGTGGGATTGCCCAAATCAATATTTAGAGAAAATCTCGCATCTCCTACACCAAAAACACTCTTACCCGCAGAGATTCCCTACGCCTCAGAAATTACTGTCACAGAAGCACCAGCAGCTAAAGGTAAACAAAAGAAGTTTCCTTATATCAAAGGTAGAGGGCCGCTGGATGCAACACTAGCTTGCTTCCAGATGTTGAGCCAATACTTTAACATCTCTTGGCGCAGAGATACATTACAACGGGTGTTGACCAAGCAGCACGAACAGAAAGGCGTTATATCTCTGCAATTTTGCGCTGCTGCTGCTGAGTTGATGGGGTTGACAACACAGATGGTAAAAGTTCCTGCTACCGCAGTCGGACGCTTGCAACTACCAGTAATGATTTCTTGGCAAGATAGTTTTGCAATTATTTACAAAAATAGCGATCGAGAATTACTCATTGCCGTTCCAGAGATGGGACTACTACGCTACAAATTACGAGACTTTGCGGAAAACTGGGGGACTGAAGGAGAAGTCCTGCTACTGCAAACCACCAAAAATACTCCCAAGGCGCGGTTTAGTTTGAGTTGGTTTGTACCTTCGCTGCGGCGCTATCGTAAAGTATTAATTGAAGTACTAATCGCTTCCATTGTTATCCAACTGTTTGGACTGGTAAATCCCCTTGCCACACAAGTGATTATTGATAAAGTATTGGTTGGCAATAGTCCCGATACCCTGGAAGTTTTTGGCATCTTTTTGCTAGTAGTAGCAGTTATCGAAGCAGTACTCACCAGTATCCGCACTCATTTATTTACAGATACTACTAACCGAATTGACCTCGCCCTTGGTTCTGAGGTGATTAATCACCTATTGCGTCTGCCATTATCTTATTTTGAACGCCGCCCGGTTGGGGAATTGGCAACGCGAATTCACGAACTGGAAAACATCCGCTCTTTCTTAACTGGTACAGCTTTAACTGTGGTGATGGATGCTGTATTTTCAGTGGTCTACATTGTAGTGATGGCGATTTACAGCCCAGTGTTGACCTTAGTTGCTTTGGCAACAGTACCGTTGTTTGGCTTGCTCAACTTGATGGTATCACCTGTGATGCGACGACAATTGCAAGAAAAAGCTGAGTGCAATGCCGAAACGCAATCTTATTTAGTGGAAGTGATGGGGGGAATGCAGACAGTCAAGGCGCAAAATTTAGAAATGCGATCGCGTTGGCAATGGCAAGAACGCTATGCTCGTTACATCAGCGCAGGTTTCAAAACAGTCTCTACTCAAACTACTGCCGGTTCTGTTAGCAGTTTTCTCAACAAGTTTTCCAGTATGTTAGTGCTGTGGGTGGGAGCTTTTCTCGTTCTCAATCAGCATCTAACCTTGGGACAACTCATCGCTTTCCGTATCCTGGCTGGTTATGTCACCAGTCCCTTGTTACGCCTAATGCAACTTTGGCAGAACTTCCAAGAAACCGCTTTATCTCTGCAACGCCTTGCTGATATTTTAGATACTCCCCAAGAAGTAGAAATCGGTAACTGTCAAAATATCCTAATGCCCAGTGTTCAAGGTAGTGTCCGCTTTGAAAATCTCAGCTTCAGTTTCTCAGAACACGGGCCATTGCAACTATGCAATATTAACTTAAACTTTCCTGCTGGCTCCTTTGTGGGAATTGTTGGTCAAAGCGGGTCTGGTAAAAGCACACTGCTAAAATTATTACCCAGACTTTACGAACCCAAATCCGGCAAAATCTTGATTGATGACTATGATATCAGCAAAGTAGAACTTTATTCTTTACGTCGTCAGATTGGTATGGTGTTACAAGATACCCTATTGTTTGATGGCACCATCCGCGAAAACATTACCTTGGGATATCCTGATGCTAGCGATGAAGAAATTATTACTGCTGCCAAGATAGCTTATGCCCACGACTTTATTATGTCTTTGCCCAGTGGTTATAACACCCGTGTCGGCGAACGAGGTTCGGGACTGTCTGGAGGACAACGCCAACGAGTAGCGATCGCTCGGACTGTCCTGCAAAATCCGCAATTGCTGATTCTTGATGAAGCTACCAGCGCCTTAGATTACAATGCCGAAGCCCAAGTTTGCCGTAACTTGGCAACAGCTTTCCAAGATAAAACAGTGTTTTTCATTACTCACCGCCTCAGCACAATCCGCAATGCCGATATTATTCTGATGATGGATAGAGGTGCTGTGGTAGAACAGGGAACTCATGAAGAATTAATGGCGCTCAAAGGTTATTACTACTGTCTGTATCAGCAACAGGAAGCGAAAGTGTAGGCAGGGGGCAGGAGGCAGGAGGCAGGAGGCAGGGGGAAATATTATTGCTTTGACCTCTGAACTCGGAACTTCAACCTCTGAACTCGGAACGTTGCGCCTTTGAACTCGGAAGTTGCACCTTTTTACTGGAACGTTGCGCCTTTGAACTCGGAAGTTGCACCTTTTTACTGGAACGTTGCGCCTTTGAACTCGGAAGTTGCACCTTTTTACTGGAACGTTGCGCCTTTGAACTCGGAAGTTGCACCTTTTTACTGGAACGTTGCGCCTTTGAACTCGGAAGTTGCACCTTTTTACTGGAACGTTGAGCCTTTGAACTCGGAAGTTGCACCTTTTTGCTGGAACGTTGAGCCTTTGAACTCGGAAATTGCACCTTTTTACTCGAACGTTGAGCCTTTGAACTCGGAAATTGCACCTTTTTGCTGGAACGTTGAGCCTTTGAACTTGGAACTTTAACCTTAGCACTTCTAACTCTTGTACAGACGCGATTCATCGCGTCTCTCAGCACTCCCCAATGCCCAATGCCCCATGCCCAATGCCCCATCCCCCATTTATTATGAATATTCAATTCGATCAACCAGTACTTTTACAACAAACACCTACTTGGTCAAGAGCGATCGCCTGGACTATTGTTGGAGTTAGCACCTTCACCGTAATCTGGGCCTCAGTCTTCCAAATTGATGAATCAATTCATGCTACTGGCAAGCTAGAACCACAGGGTGCAGTCAAAGAAATTCAGGCTCCGATTCATGGTGTTGTCAATGAGATTTTAGTCAAAGATGGTCAGCGAGTCAAAAAAGGTGAAACACTCGTTACCCTAGAAAAAACTTCTTCGGAGGCAGAGTTAACTTCGTTAAAGCAAAGTCGAGCGGCTCAATTGCTGGCGAAACAGGCGCTAGAGCAAGAAAATGACTTCTATCGCCGCCAGATGCAAGGGAACATATCATTACAGGAAGTAGCACAGCAAACTGCTCTGTTGAAAATTAAACCAGAATTAGCCTTTTTGACCAAAAGCCGAGCCGCGATAATTGCCGAAAACCAGTTGTATCGGACACAATTAAATGGTGCGACTGCTGGAAATAGTTTTACAAGAGAGCAACAGTTACGCTTGCGAAATCGCCAAATAGAATTGGAATCGCGTTTAGCCACAGCTAATTTAGAAACGGGACAGACGCAACAGCAATTTTTCCAAACTCAAGCGGAATTAACTAGCGCTAAAGAGTTGCTGACAATTAATCAACAAATTCTCCGCAAGTTTGAACCTCTAGCGCAGCAGGGGGCGATTTCCCAGGTGCAGTACTTGAAACAACAGCAGGATGTCAGCAGCAAACAAGCAGAAGTGATCCGACTGAATCGGGAACAGCAGCGATTACAATTAGCGATCGCCCAATCAAATCAAAAACTTCGCAACACTGCGGCTGTGTCTCAAGAAGATTTACTAGCCAAAATTACAGATAATGACAAAAACATTGCCGAAATTGACAGCCAATTAACCAAGGTAATTGTAGATAATCAAAAACGCCTCTATGAAATTAATAGTCAGATTGGAGAGATTGATAGTAAGTGGATTCAGGCAGAACAAACTCTGAAATATCAGAAAATTACAGCACCCGTAGATGGAACTGTCTTTGAACTCAAAGCCAAAACAGCAGGGTTTGTAGTTAATTCCAGCGAACCGCTCCTAAAACTCGTTCCTAGTGATAACTTGGTTGCTAACGTATATATCACCAACCGCGATATCGGCTTTGTCAAAGAAGGACAACAAGTGGATGTGAGAATTGATTCCTTTCCCTTCCAAGAGTATGGTGATATCAAAGGCGAACTAATTGAGATTGGCTCTGATGCCTTACCTCCAGACCAAGTTTATAATTTCTGGCGTTTTTCCGCAAAAGTCCGCCTACATGGGCAGAAGTTACTAATTAATCAACGTCAAATTCCCTTGCAATCAGGGATGTCCATTAATGCGAATGTGAAATTACGTCAGCGCACAATTATGAGCATCTTCACTGATTTCTTAGTACAAAAGACTGAAAGCTTAAAGTCTCTGCGCTAAACAAAAAGATTGAAAAACCTCTCCCCTAGAAGCCTACGGCGTACACCCATCTCTAAACAAAACCAAAATAAAATCGTTGTAGATCCAATACGCTTGGATTAAGCTTTTATTTCTCCCCCTGCCCCCTGCTCCCTGCCCCCTGCCCCCCTTACTGGGTCTGTTTAACCAAATCGGTAATCGTCTCAACCAGGTTTGTTGGATCGATAGGCTTCGGAATATGCCCTTGAAAACCTGCTTCTATAGCCTTTTGATAGTTAATTTCTCCAGCAAATGCTGTTAAGGCGATCGCTGGAATCTTCCCACCCTGTTGGTAGGGCAAGGCTCTCAGCTGGCGTACCAGCATATAGCCATCCATTTCTGGCATCCCAATATCGCTGAGTAGCACGTCTGCTCTGTACTTGGTTAAAGTAGCGAGAGCTTCAAAGGCTGAGGTGACAGTTGTTACATTCGCTCCATACATCTCTAGCATGAAAGCAATAAACTCCCGTGTATCTGCATTATCATCTACCACCAAAACTTTGATGCCATGCAAATTTAAGGATGGTTCAGGCGGTTTACTGCCTGCGTTCTTCTGGGATGGAGTTGCCATGAGCGGAAGTCTTACAGTAAAGGTTGCCCCCTGACCTTCACCTGCACTTTCTACCCGAACAGTTCCGCCATGCAATTCGACTAAGTGACGGACGATCGCTAACCCTAATCCCAGCCCACCAAACTTTCTGGTTGTAGCACTATCTGCTTGGCGGAAGTATTCAAACACATAGGGGAGAAAGTTAGGGTGAATTCCTTGACCTGTATCGATAACAGTGACTTCGGCAAAAGAGTTAACTTGTTTGAGATGAATATCCACTCGTCCCCCGATGTCAGTGAACTTAATCGCGTTCGAGACGAGATTCCAAATCACTTGCTGTAACCTATTTGGATCGCCTAAAACTTGCCCTACATTTGGTTCAAGCCTCAGATGAATTTGAATCGACTTGCTTTCAGCAGCCAGCTGCACAGTTTCCATTGCAGCTTTAACGATCGATACTAGATCCACTGGATAAACATTCAGGCTAAGTTTGCCTTGCAAAATTCGGGAAACATCCAGCAAGTCTTCAATAAGTTCGGACTGTAACTTGGCATTGCGTTCGATCGCACTCAGAGCATAAGCGGTCTTGGCTTCGTCAAGCTTAGAGGTTTGGAGCAGCTTAGACCAACCCAGAATTGGATTAAGGGGCGATCGCAACTCATGGGATAATACTGCTAGAAACTCATCTTTAATCCGGTTGGCTTGTTGCAATTGTTGAGCTTGTTGCTGGATTGAAGCCAGTAAATTTGCCCGCTCAATAGCGATCGCCATCTGCTCGCAGGTGGATTGCAGCAGATCGATTTCTTCGGGAGTAAAACAGGTACGGGTGCGGCTGGCAAAGGAGAGCGTCCCCAGTAACCGTCCCTGCACAATCAATGGTTGTCCAGCATAAGCCGTGATGCCAATTGAGTTGACAAGCTGCGCGTTGGGATGAGTGGAGATTTGCGCTCGATTAAAGACAATTTGCTGTCGCTCTTGTGCCACCATTCCGCAAAGATATTGCCCAAGTTCAAGCCATTCCAGCGATTGAGCCGTTGCTTCAGAGATCCCCCCATAGTTGCTCAGATGCAGCATTTGCTGGTTGTCTTTTACCTCAACCATATAGTTGTAGTAAGAATGTAACTCTAGCTGGGCTGATAGCTTGTTAAATAAGTTATTCATCAACTGCATGGGATGTTCCGTGGCCAGTAAATCGCTGGTTGTTTCATACAGCAGATGCAGCCGTTCCTCTGCTCGTTTGCGTTCGGTAATGTCGAGTGCGGTTCCCAAAAACCTCACCGCCTGCTTGGACACCCCCTCTCCCTCAAATTGCACCTGCCCATTAGCGAATATCCACCGCTCAGTTCCATCCTTCCACAAGATCCGATAGTCAATTTCATAAGTACCTGACGACATCGGGGTCGAGTGTATTGCTGATGGTGTTGACTACACGCTCGCAATCGTCTGGGTGGATGCGCTCTATTACCATCGACAGAGGGATAATCGCGGTGTCATCTGGTTCGCCCCAAATCTCGCGCATTCGCTTGTCCAACTCGACGAAGTTCGTATTGGGATCGTAATGCCAAGTCCCAAGCCGACTGATATTAACGGCAAGCTGTGCGCGTTCCTCACTTTCGTGTAGAGCTTTTTGTGCTTGTTTACGCTCGCTAATATCTTCTATTAAGCCGTCAATAACGGTTCTACCATCTACTTGGGTCAAAGTTGTACTAATTCGCACCCAAATTAAAGTACCATTGGCTCGTCGCAATTGCATCTCGCGATCGCGGATTTCGCTATTTTGCTTTAATTGGTTGAGAACTTGGGCATAGTCCAATGGTTGGAAATAAGGCTCAAGGGTTTGACTTGCGGGAATTTCAGTTAGAGAATTTAAACCTAACAGCCGCAGAAACGCGGGGTTGCCTTCGAGTAAAGTGCCATCTGTCGTTAAGCGATAAATTCCCACATTTAAATTATTCAGCAAAGTTTGAAGGCGTGATTCTAGCCTGACTGCTTTACGTTGAGCTTCAGTCCGCTCTATTGCTCGCCGGACTGCTGCGGGTAATCGAACATAGTGCTTAGGAGACTTGATGATGTAATCTTCCAATCCCGATTTCATCGCCTCAACGGCAATTTCCTGAGTACCACTATTGGTAAACATTATTACTGGGCAATCAGGATAACGATTTTTAATTACCCGGATTGCAGTTAAGCCATCACTCCAGCGTAATTGATAGTCAGTGATTACTAAATCAAACTCTCCTGTTTCTAATGCTTGTTCCAAGTCTTTTGCTTGCACAATTTCGTGAAACTGGAGGTCAAAAAACTCTTGCTTTAGTACATGAATCGCCAGTAGGCGGTCATTCAAATTATCATCAATTAGAAGAATGCGTAACATCTAACTACATTACATTTATGTAAGGGTAACAGTGACCAGAATGCCCAAAAAATGTTCAAACAATTTAAATTTGCGGTCTTTCGTTAAAAATAATCCAGTGGAGATTAAGGGTTATAACAATTTCTACTAATTCATTAAAAATAACTGGCTTAACTATGTAAGCATTTACACCTATGTCATAAATATGATTAATGTCGGCATACTCTCTCGATGAGGTAAGAACTACGACCGGTAAGCGCTTGAGTTCTGGTTGCTGCCGTAACCACATCAAAACCTCAGCGCCGGATCTGCGGGGTAGTTTCAGATCGAGCAAGATTAGTACAGGCAAGGGATAACGAGTGCGATCGTCATAAGGTTCCTCTCCAGAGAGATATAACACTGCTGCATCGCCATCATTTACCACCTGAACTGGATTAACAATATTAGCCTTGCGGAGCGCGCGTTGCAGCAGCAGCACATCTTTGTGATTATCCTCTACAAGTAAAATAGTTTCTTGCTCTTTACTCATGAAATTTTGTTTTTAAAGGCAGGGGGCAGGGGGCAGGGGGCAGGCTTGCCGTGAGCGTAGCCGAACGGGAGCAGGGGGCAGGGGGAAAGAAAGTTTTTCATCCCTTACTGTGTGCCATAGGGCATGGTATAAGGTAAGGGTTTTGCACCAAATATTTAAGAGCGAGAAATAACTTTATGTTTGCCCGTAATCAAGGCGATTGAAAGATTTTAGGAATTTACATCTATAACTATAGGTAAATCTATCCAAAATCGGCTTCCTTGTCTAGGTTGGGATTCTACACCAACTTGTCCGCCCATACGTTCGACTCCTTTGCGGACAATTGCTAAACCGATACCACTACCAGGATAAACTTCATAGCTGTGTAGGCGCTCAAAAACATTGAAAATGCGTTTTTGGTGTCTTTCCTCAATACCAATGCCGTTGTCTTGCACCCATAAGCGAACCAATCTATTACGTTTCTCAGTCCATATCCGTAACTGAGGTTGGATTCCTGGTGCTACAAATTTAATCGCGTTAGTTAGCAAATTGGTAATCACTTGAATCAAAATAGTAGGGTTTCCCGTAAGTTCAGCTAAAGGCTCTTCAACTTGTACTCTCGCCTGTCGCTGTGTTATTTCTACTTCTAGCTGTCTCAGTATTTGTATCATCAATAAAGATAAGTTAATAGCTTGTAATGGCATTTCAGTCCGGCTGAGGCGACTGTATTCAAGCAAATCTTGAACAAGCTTGTCTGCTTGCTGTGCACTTGCAATAATGCGCTGCAAATAGTTTTGTTGGTTCTCTAGGTTAGATTCGCTATCCTCGTTTTCTAGGAGGATTGAACCAAATGCTTGGATAGCACGTAATGGTTCTCGCAGATCGTGGGAAATTGAATAAGTAAATGCTTCTAAATCTTGATTAGCCACTGCTAATTCCTGATTTGTCTGCGCTAAATCTCGATTTGCTACTTCTAATTCAGCTGTACGCTCCCTGACTCGCTCCTCTAAGGTTTGGTTGAGTTGCTGAATTTCAATTTCAGCCTGTTTACGAGATGTAATATCTTCAATTAAGCCATCTATTACCTGTTGTCCCTCAACTGTATTTAGAGCTATGCTTAATCCAACCCAAATAAATCTTCCATCTGCTCGTTGTAATTGAATTTCTTGCTCTTGCTGTTGAGGTGGCGGCAGTTCTTGCAGTATTGAGTAGTATTCATGGATGTTTAATAAATTCATCGCTGAGGCTTGTGATAATAAATCCAGCCCCAACAATTCCAGAAACGCTGGGTTACACTCAATAAGATTTCCGTTTGGATAAGTACGAAATATACCTACTTTTAATTGGTTAAGCAAACCTTGAAGACGGATTTCAAGTAAGGTAGCTCGTTGTTTGGTTTCTGCTCGTTCTAGCGCAACTCTCACAGCAACTGGTATGCGAATGTAGCGGTTGGGTAATTTGAGGACATAATCATCTAGCCCAGACTTCATTGCCTCTACCACAATTTCTTCACTACCTGTATTAGTGAACATAATCACTGGACAGTTGGGATACTGTTGCTTAATTGTATATAAAACTTCTAGTCCAGTACTCCAGCCCAATTGATAGTCGGTAATAACCAGATCGAATTCGCCTGTTGCTACTGCACTAGCAAAGCTAGAAGCTTCGCGAATTTCTTGAGGTTGAAATTGCGGAAATTCTCGCCTCAGTTCTCGGATTACTAAGGCGCGATCGCCTGGATTATCATCAATTATCAGAATGCGGAGTACTTGCGTCATTGGCATCGTTGCTGTGAGGAAGGGCTTTTGGCAGGGCAATCCAAAAGCGACTACCAGTACCTAATTGCGATTCTACTCCGGCTCGACCGTTCATTCGCTCTAACCCTTTGCGGACAATTGCTAAACCAATACCAGTACCGGGATAGATTTCCACGCCATGCAATCGTTCAAAGACCCGAAAAATGCGCTCTTGATGTTCTGGCGCAATGCCGATGCCGTTGTCCACAATCGATAATTGGATCGAATCTTGCTTTTCTTGAGCATAGATTTCTACTTTTGGTTGTATTCCAGGCTGCACAAATTTCATCGCATTGCTGATTAAATTGGTTACTACCTGAACAAGCGTAGAGCGATGAGCCATCACTGGCGGCAAGGGTTTTGTCACCGTGACTTGTGCAAGCTGTTCCTGCACTTGTTTGCTGAGTTGTTTTAAAGCTTCTTCAACAACATTAGTTAAATCAACTTTTTGCATTTGAATTTGGGCACGGCTGAGGCGGCTGTATGCCAGCAGTTCGGATATTAGGGTGTCCATTTGGACTGCACCCTCTGTAATATATTGAATGTATTCTTGCCCAACCGAATCTAGTTTGTCTGTGTAATCTTCTTGTAATGCCTGAGCAAAGCCTTGCATAGTCCGTAACGGTGCGCGTAAATCGTGCGATATCGTGTAAGTAAACGCTTCTAGCTCTTGATTTGTTTCTTGCAACTGTGCAGTACGCTCGGTAACACGCTGTTCTAGTTCCAAAGCGTAATTTTGAAGTTGTTCGCGTAGCAGAGATTGTTGGATAGCGATCGCTAACTGAGCCGCCACCTCACGCACAACATCTTGTGCTTGAGCATCAAAAACGGCTGTCTTAGTCGCCGCTAAGTTGAGTTCTCCTAGCAGCGTTTCTTCAACTAACATCGGAATCCGCAAACAACAACGCATTCCTGCCGAATGCAACCGTTTTAAAATAGGCGGGTAAAGATCAACATTTGTCAAGTCTTTAACATAACTAAGGTTTTGTCGTAAGCTTTGCTCAGGCGCAAAGTCTGATAGTGACATTTTTGTACCTTCAAGCGGTTGTAATTCTTTAGTGCTGCTGCCTGCGACAATCTCAGTTGTACCTGCCTCAAAATTAAACAGGGCCACAAATGCTTGCTCATAGGGTACTAACTGACGCATTTGTTTCAGTGCAGTTCGGACTAGAGACTTGAGCGACTCAGCCGCTAAAATTGCTCGGTCAATGTTATGTAAAGCGGCAAGTCTTTGGGCAGAAAGCTGAACATTTTCAGTTTGTATTTGGGCAGTTTTGAGAGCATTCTCATAATTTTCAGACACATGGGAAATTTGCCGTCGAATATAAAAGGCAAGGATGCCACCAGCAGCAAGCGACAGGATTATGCTAGTAAAGATGACTCGCTCAGTAGTCTGTTGGACTGCTTGGTTGCGCTGATACCGTAGCTGCTCTTCAGTAGCAATAAAATTAGTAATTTGATTTCGCATCACATCCATGCTCTGTTTGCGAACCTCAATTGCTGATAGGGGTTCAGCTTCACCTCTTTGTTTGCGGGCGATCGCTTGAGAAATAGATTTCTTCCAGCCTGTTTTCTCTGCCTTGATTTGCTTTAAGCGTTGACTTTGTTGGGGATTATCTGAAACTAAATCGCCCAACCGATCAAAAGTAGTATTAATGGTAGAGTTAGCTTGCTGATAAGGTTCAAGAAATTGTGGCTTACTTGTGAGCTGGTATCCACGTACTCCTGTCTCCAGATCGAGTAATAGTTTTTGTAAGCCATTTGCTCTGGCAATTACTTGATCGGTGTGGTCAACCCAGTGCATAGCCCAAAGCAGGCGGTTAATTTGCCAGATTGAAACTCCTGACAATGACAATAATAGGATAATTGGTAGAGCGATCGCGCCGATCAGCCTACGCCTGAATGCAACTTGAGTAATTTGCAGCATTTACTTATGCTATAGCAGCACTTGTACAGTAAACGACACTATCTTGAAAATAACTTTGTTTACGTAGCTGCTTTGATCGCGAGCTTCAGGACTGTCTAGGGGACAACGCCCAATACTTTTCGGATAAGCCTAACAATCTCTCTTTTGGTCTGGGAAAAGGTTAAAGGGCAAAGGGGAAAAGGTAAATTCAAACCCTTTCCCTTTCCCCTTTCCCCCAAAACCCGAAAAGTATTGGGACAATGCCAACTTCTGTTGTGATTGTTTTTTCCTCACATTTCTAGCTTCCGGCCAACCATATACCACAAACCCACGGCATAGCGGATGTAATTGAGTTCTGTAAAACCTGCTTTTGCAAACTCGTACTCGAAGTTGAAATGGATAAAGTCATCCAACCACGGTTCTTGAAAAGAAGCACTCAAGGCGTATTCACCCCGATAAGTGTCAGCATATAGTACCCAACCTCCGGGTTTGGTAATCCGGTACATCTCCTTGAGAATCTTAGGCGTCCACTCTTTAGGTGTCTCGTGAAAGAGTAGTGATGATGTGACAAGATCGAAGGAGTTGTCAGCGTAGCCAGTGTTACGAGCGTCTACCTGCTCGAAGGATGCCCGCTCACTTAATCCAGCCTTGTTAAATTTGTGCTGACTAATCACCAGCATATAAGGTGAAATATCAGTAATGCGAAAAGTGGCCTGTGGAAACCTCTGTGCCAGTGCCAGCGCTCCACCAGCCGTACCTGCACCAAGCTCCAGCACCGTCTCAATTTGAGCGTCTTGAGGAATTAGTTCAGCCATTGTCTCGCGCAACTGCTGACAACTAACATTGTGGCTGAGGGGAATAATAGCATCCATCACAGCATCCCAGGCTAAACACGACTGAGGAGTGGTGTAGGAATCAGTTGACCCATGAATGTGAGCGTGGATATAGTCAGGGTAATATTCATGCTCAGTATGGTAGTCTTTGAGTTCCTCTTCCCAATTAATCGAGGCATATTCCTGCATTACTGAGGGCATGGCTGCGGTGACGCGTTGAATTACCTCGGTTCGATACGCTTGTTTTTTTTCTGCGTTCCATCTCGGCATAATCATCTCCTACTTACACTCGTTACTGGTGTTCCTAGATTCCAATCTGGGAACGAGAAATAAACTGCAAATATAATAGAGCAATACTCCAGACAGTTTTTAATTGAGCCAATTCACAAGAAAGCTATCGATCCATTAGAGTGCTGATTAGAACAACCAAGCACCGGAACGATAGCTATATGTAAATTGTACAGAGTACGCGATCCTATCGCTAACCCTCTCTACATTTATTGGAGTATTGGAGAATTTATTTTTTGACATTCCTTGAGACCTGAAAATGGCAAATGGAAATGAAGTTAACTGTTTAAATTTAAGTAAATAACCAAAAAAGTATGAATAATTCCGCTAAAGTCTTATTAAAAACCAACTTTATTCTTTTTCAAAATGAATATAGAAGAAGCGTTAGTAATTTTAGATACATTTCTTGAACATGGCTTAAGTGATGTTCAAGAAATAATATTTCGTCAAGCTTGGGAAGGAAAAACTTATCCAGATATCGCTGAAAGCTGTGGTTACGATGCTAATTATATAAAAGATGTTGGTTCTAAGTTATGGAAGTTACTTTCACAAGCTTTCGGGGAAGAGGTGACAAAAAGTAATTTTCGCTCAGTATTGAGACGGCGAGGCCTCCAGCGGGCTTTGCCTACGCAAAATAGCGTTTTGTCAGAACAATTACAACCTGTGCCAGCAGTCTTAAGACAGTCTCAGCCAACAAACAGAGCCAAAGATGGAATATCAGCGTCTTCTTTGGTAATCGAAAAACAAGACGAGAGAAAAACCCCAGTCTCTAATCCCGACTTTTTAGAAAATCCTGGTGGCTCAGTGCCCCTCAATTCCTTTTTTTACATAGAACGTCCGCCAATTGAAGAACGCACATATACCGAAATCAATAAACCTGGAAGCCTAATCAGAATCAAAGCCCCCAGCAAAATGGGAAAAACTTCCCTAATGCACAGAATTCTGACTCACGCTAAACAGACTGGCGTACACACTGTACAGATTGGTTTACAGAGAGCAGATAGTCAAGTTTTCACTAGCTTGGAAAAATTCTTACGCTGGTTTTGCGCTAACATCAGTCGGCAGTTGAATTTAGAGATCAGACTAGATGATTATTGGGATGAGGATATTGGTAGCAAAGTTAGCTGCACATTGTATTTACAGGAGTATTTGCTAGAGAAAATCGACGCTCCGGTAGTCTTAGCTTTGGATGAAGTGAATCGAATTTTCGAGTATCCAGAAATCTCTAGAGATTTTCTGCCGCTACTGCGTTCTTGGTATGAAGATGCTTCTGAATTAGAAATCTGGCAAAAACTCCGATTAGTAGTAGTTCATGCCACTGAAGCTTATATCCCATTAGATATTAATCAATCACCTTTCAATGTGGGCCTACCGATTAAGTTATCAGAATTTAGTTTAGAGCAGATGCAGGATTTGGCAGTGCGTCATGGACTGGATTGGGCCAAAGGTGAGAAAGGATTGGAAAAGCTGGCTTTGCTACGAGCAATGATTGGCGGTCATCCTTATTTAGCTCGTCTGGCTCTTTATAACCTGGGAAATCAAACAGTAACCCTAGAGCAGCTATTACAAGAAGCTCCCACAATTGCCGGTATTTATAGCAACTATTTACGCCATCATCTAGCCAATCTCCAAGAACATCCAGAACTTGCGATCGCACTTAAACGGGTAGTTACCTCTCCCACAAGTGTACAACTAGAAGCGATCGCTGCCTATAAATTAGAAAGTATGGGTCTGGTAAAACTTGAAGGAAATCAGGCAATGCCTAGCTGTGATTTGTATCAGCTATATTTCCAAGAGCAATTAACCTAAACGCTATGAATAAATACGAATATCAAATTGGCGGTAGTCTCAAAGTTGATGCTCCTAGTTATGTAGAACGGCAGGCTGACTTTGAACTTTATAATGCGCTAATTCAAGGTGAATTTTGTTATGTATTTAGCTCGCGACAGATGGGTAAATCTAGCTTGCGGTTACAAACAAGGCATAAATTAGAACAAGCAGGCTACAGTTGTGCTTCTATCGATATGACTCGTATCGGCAACGGTAATATTACTCCTGCTCAATGGTATAAGGGCATAGTAGTTGACTTATTAAGGAGCTTTAATCTCTTTAGCAAAGTTAATATCAAAGCTTGGTGGTCGGAGCGTGAAGATTTACCTGCATTACAGCGATTGAGCCAGTTTGTTGAAGACATTTTGTTAGTTGAACTAAAAACTGAAAAAATATTTATTTTTATTGATGAAATTGATAGTGTTTTAGGTTTAAATTTTCCGGTAGTCGATTTTTTTACTCTGATTCGCTCATGCTATAATCAACGAGCCGAAAATCCCGAATATAACCGACTAACTTGGGCACTATTTGGAGTAGCAACACCTTCAGATTTGATTGCCGATCGCAACTGTACGCCATTTAATATTGGTAAATCTATTGAACTGCACGGCTTTAATTTATCGGAAGTTCAGCCATTAGCCGCAGGTTTAGAAAGTAAAGTAGCTAATCCGATGGCAGTTCTCAAAGAAATTTTAGCTTGGACAAATGGTCAGCCGTTTCTGACTCAAAAACTATGTCAGATAGTAGTACAAGAAAGAACTTGTGGAAGCAAAAATGTTGAAGATCACAGAAGCATAGAAGTTGATGAGCGTTATAAATTGGATAACCATTTACCGATTATTAATCAACATCTGATAAATTTTTATTACCAATTTCCCTTATTAATTTTAGAAAAACTAGTACAAACCCACATTATTGAGAAATGGGAGGCAAAGGACGATCCAGAGCATTTGAAAACAATCCGCGATCGCCTACTGATCGACGAACAGCGTGCTGGAGGTTTACTAGGACTGTACCAGCAAATTTTACAAGGTATTCAGATAGCTAGTGATGATGAAGAAGAACAAATAGAACTGCTGTTATCGGGGTTAGTAACCAAGCAGCAAGGGCAATTAATCGTAAAGAATCGGATTTATGAAGAGGTTTTTAACCAAACTTGGGTAGAAAAACAATTAGCAAAATTACGACCCTACTCCCAAGCATTCAATGCTTGGATAGCCTCAGATCGCTGCGATAATTCCCGACTATTACGCGGGACAGCCTTACATGAAGCTCTAGCTTGGTCACAAGGCAAAAGCTTGAGCGATTTAGATTATCAATTTTTAGCAGCTAGCCAAGAATGCGATCGGCGAGAAGTTGAGACATGGTTAGAAGCAGAACGAACTAAAGAAGTCAAAGCTCGATTAGTTCAAGAGCAAAAAGCAGCTAGATTTCAAAGATTATTTTTTCTAGGCGCGTTCGGTTGGGCATTAATAGTTGTTTTAGGATTGGCGATGGTGACTTTCGAGTATAAAAAGCACTGTTCAGTCACCTCAAAGCAATTACTACATCAACCATAATACTAATTCGCAATTTGCAAGAAACGCTGCTTCCCTATCACTGTCTAGAATTTTCTGAAGAACCGCAAGGGCGAACTGGCTCTCCTACAATAATTTTATTTTTACTTGATAAAAAGCCTCTTAAGAGTTAATTTTATTTTGAATTAATTCAAAAAAGTCTAAAATCTCTTTAGTTGAGCGAATATGATAAACACTTTTGTTGCTTTGAGCTTGTTTGATATACTCACGATACTTTGGAGTTAAAAATTTGTGGCATAACCAAAGTGCACGGTAGCTTTTAAGCGAACTTTCCAATATAGGACTATTTTGTGGCCAGCCTTCAGGCGGTTGAAAGTAACCTGTGATGAATCGCTTAGTTACCCACCAAACATGGATATATAGTGGTAAATCGACAAAAACCAGAGTATCCGCCTCGTCAAGTCTTTGCCAGAGTGTTTCCATGCAACCAAAACCGTCAATAATCCATCTTTGAGTTTGTAAAATTTCCTGATGGATATGCTTGTAGTCTTCATGAGGAACTTCAGCACCTCCAGCGAAATACTTTATCTTGTCCAAAACGTG
Source organism: Nostoc sp. DSM 114160 (assembly GCF_053470305.1). NCBI lineage: Bacteria > Bacillati > Cyanobacteriota > Cyanophyceae > Nostocales > Nostocaceae > Nostoc > Nostoc sp. DSM 114160. The sequence continues at coordinate 2,723,060 of NZ_JBPFGO010000001.1, forward strand.
AAGTGGTAAACCAGTAATTTCTGATAATTTCTTACTCAGAGTTGATTTACCGCCTCCAGCATTGCCAAATACCGCTACTTTTTTCATAGCCATTTTCGTTTTAGGACAATATAGTTCAACAGGCAACAAGGCTTGTCAAGAAAGAATAGGAATTTCTTTTATAATACTTAAATGATACATAGAGTAGCGCAAAAATGTACTATTTTATTCCTGATACGATCTACGCTATATCTATTACTGCTAAAGAAAACTCAGACAATTGCATCCAATTAACTAGCAATCCGAAGAATAGTTATATTTGCGATCGCCTGTTCAATGATTTGTGCTGGGATAGCTGTACTCTATTGCTTTAAATATCTCGTACTTTGTATCTTGAGAGACAGCAGTGAGAATTCTTTGAGATGCGTCACACTTTCTTTCCATTTTTGGGAATTATAGCTCGATTACACAGATTTGAGCCTTAACTGAACTATATTGGTTTAGAATAAACCCTCTACCTCAGCAAATTTCCGCAAGCGTGGTAGACACTGCCGTTGATAGAAACTGCTTAATGTTGCAATTGACAGCCCAAAGTCTTGAGATAATTCTTTCCAGCTAACTTCCGGGGGTAAGCGTTTGAGAATTAATACCTGACAATTTACGTCTGGACGCCCTTTAATGTGAGTACTACGTAGTTCCATATCCGAGTCTGTCTCCACCCATGTCTCCAGGTTTTCCAAAATGGGAGGCGCTTGGGGGGTGGCTGGTATATTATCTATCGGGTCAATAGTTTCACCAATCTCACCCGACTTAGACTGACGAACTCCAAAGGAGACTGTTGTGGCTTTTTCCCGGTTTTGGTTGAGATAAAAGTCTTGTAGTCTGCGTTTTAGGTAAGCATCTAGCCAATTAATCACACTACCTTGAGTGGAGTCATAGGCTTGACCTGTCAGACCATCACAAACATTGCGGCAGAAATACAACCAAGTTTGTTGCAGTGCGTCTTGATAGTAGGGAGTATTTTCCTTCCAGAGTTTACCTTGTGTCAAACGAATGATTTGCGTGAGCAATTTCTGACGTTGAGGGCTTCCAGGTGAATGTCTACGAGCTTCGACAACTAAGGATGCTAGCTGTTCATTTAGATCCTTCTTAACTGAGGTGCTAAACAACAGAGTTTCTTCAGACGAGATAAAATCTTGATTTATAGTATTTTTTAGCATCTTATTTTCTTTCCTCAAGTTTCCTTATTTTGCATACTTTGTAGGCTATGGTTGCAATGGGCAATACCCTTTGCTCACCGACTCAGTTCAATCCAGATAATTAAATCTAAAATGCAAACCAGAATAACCTGTTGCTGTTAGGGGTTTTCCTTCTGCCTCTACTTATTAGACGTTCTTGAGGTTTTGGATTGAAGTTGGCTTTGACTATGCCTTTAATTTAAGTAAATTACTCACTTTTAACAGCATGAAAAAGTCATGAGTCGTCAGGAATTTTGCCGTAAAACTTTTATTAAGTTATGTAAAAAATGTCAGTAAACGTCAGAAAAAATCTCTTATCCACCTGTGTTAGCAGTTTTAGATTAGAAGTTTTGGCTAAAACGTCTTTTCCAAGAGTTTAAGACTACTCATTCATTTGAGAAAGTTCCTGATATAAATCACTTTATTTGCTTGTTAAAATAATCTTAGTAAGAGGCTATATCGCGGACACTAGCGCAATGGTACTCCTGTCCGTTTAACTCTAGATAATTAACAGTTATTTCCACGGCTATGTCCTGACCATCTTGGGTTCGTTGAGTAGACTTAAAAGTGAGAGAGCCTTTTTGTCTAACTTCCTCCCAGTGCGATCGCCAAGTAACCGTCGAAAAATTTGGATCTATATCGTAAACAGTCATGCTCAACAATTGGGCGCGGGAGTAGCCAAGATGACAGCAGGCGGCTTCATTCACGTAAACTAGCTGGGCATCCGAATTTACAAAAAAGATAGAATCCTTAAATTTATCTAGATAAAACTGACTAAGGCGCAGGGCTGATTCGGCTTTTTGGCGATCGCTAATTTCCTGCTGCAAAAGTATATTTTGCTGGGTCAGTTGTTTTTGCAACCTTCCGATAGTCAAGTTATTTTCTACACGGGCAAAAACCTCTTCTTCACTAAAAGGTTTGGTAATATAATCCACTCCCCCGACTGCAAAAGCTTTAACTTTGTCAAAAACTTCATCCAAGGCGCTAATAAAAATCACCGGAATGTCGCGGGTTTTCTCTGAGGCTTTCAAATGTTGACAGACTTCATAACCATTCATTTCTGGCATCATGATGTCAAGCAAAATTAAATCGGGCGGTGCAGCTTGTGCTGTTTTCAAAGCTGTTTGTCCGTTAATCACTCTCCGAATTTCATAGCCAACCTGAGTTAGCATAGCTGATAAAAGTCGCAGATTATCGGGTGTATCATCAACAACAAGAATATTTGCTTTTGGTAGCTGAACTTGATGGTTATCCATATTTATGAGAACTAATTTATTAGAAAAGAATTCAGGAGCAAAGCCGGAGACGTTTCCGTTAGCTGCGGTCATAAATCAAAATTTAGAATTTAATTGGAGTCAGACTGGTGAATGAATCGGTTTAAGATCCCCACCAAATCTTCTGGTGCATTCGCTAGACAAAAATTTAGAGGATGTCTGAGAAGTATTAAATATTTCGTCCGATCCCCTTAGCCCCCTTTCCAAGGCTACCGCGTACACACAAATCGAGTTTCTTCTTAAATCCAGTCGTTTATTGAATTCGGGCGGTCGTTTATTGAATTCGGGCAGTCGTTTATTGAATTCGGGCAGTCGTTTATTGAATTCGGGCGGTCGTTTATTGAATTCGGGTAGTCGTTTATTGAATTCGGGTAGTCGTTTATTGAATTCGGGCAGTCGTTTATTGAATTCGGGCGGTCGTTTATTGAATTCGGGCGGTCATTTATTGAATTCGGGCGGTCGTTTATTGAATTCGGGCGATCGTTTTAATTCGTGGCAGGTCTCAATCCCCACTTTCTTGTTCTGACTTTTGAATTCTGATTCAAAAATCATTTTTTACGATTGTGTTAAATCAATAACTTTATCAATGCGAAAGTTATTGACCCAATCAGACAGAGTGTTTGTCAAAAGAGCAGATTCTTCAGGAATTTGCTCAAGCAAGCTAAAAATCAGCTTTTCATCAGTACACAGTGCCGCTTGGTGGAGCTGTGCGACCCATTCAGTAGGCATCTGAGCCAGCATCTCTTCTAATGATAAAATTTTCAGGTCGGAATTTTCGGCAAATTCGTCTTTTTGAAGGGGTTTCTCTGCATATACATAGCGCACCCCTAAATATTTAGACATCATATTCAAGATTACTTCCTCTCGGAACGGCTTACGTACAAAATCGTTGCAGCCAGACGATAAAACCACAAATCGCTCCTCATCAAAAGCACTAGCAGTTAGGGCAATAATCACAGTAGCTTGACCTTTTAAAGTAGCTCTAATTTGTTTAGTAGCTTCATACCCATCCATTACAGGCATCCGCATATCCATCCAAATCAGTTGTGGTTCCCAAGTTTCCCAAAGAGTCACCCCTTCTTGACCATTTTCTGCATGACGTACCTCGAAGCCAAGGGATACTAACATCTTGACTAAGAGTTGGCGATTTTCCCATTTATCTTCAACTACTAAAATCCGGTATTTTGGTTGATTAGGCTCTAAACCAATTACTCGTCGTTTTAGCTGTAGAATTGGAGCTTCAGCTACTTCTGCTGGACTAATTTGCAGATCGAAAGAAAAAATCGTTCCTTGTTCCAAAGTACTGCTAACACTAATACTTCCCCCCATTAGATGCACAAATTGTTGGCTAATAGTTAAACCCAAACCTGTTCCTTGCTGAGATTTACGACCTGCTTCTGTTTGAACAAAGGGTTTAAACAACTTTTCAATCTCGGCAGGTGCAATCCCTGTCCCAGTATCTTCAACTTCAAAATGAAGCCAGAAGAATGAAGGGCGAGAGTTTCTTATTACTTGTGTCCCTTCTTGTTGCTGTAGTTTACTTTCTTCTTTCATTCTGACTCGTAAACTGACGCCACCTTCTTGAGTAAATTTGATAGCATTACCAAGGAGATTAATCAAGATTTGACGCAATTTACTTTCATCTGTATGCACATATCTAGGAACTTCAGGTCTACGTTCAAACATCAACTGTAAACCTTTGGATTCCGCTTTAATTTGAAACATCTCTTCAAGTGAATCAAGTAGAGTGTACAAGTCAAAGCTATTGTTATTCAATGTCGTTAAACCAGCCTCAATTTTGGACATTGACAACACATCATTAATCAAGGTAAGCAAATGTTCTCCACTGCGACTGATAATTTCTAAATGTTCTAACTGAGAAACATTGATAGAAGAATCGCGCATCATTAGCTGAGTAAAGCCAAGGATGCTGTTGAGAGGAGTACGAAGTTCGTGACTCATGTTTGCGAGAAATTCGCTTTTGGCACGGTTGGCAGTTTCGGCTTCTTTGGCTTTTAGTTCTAATCTATGGCTATAATTTTCTAACTGTTCGCCAGAAATTTTTAACTGTCGCGTTAGCCAAGACACTCCAATCAATAAAAATCCCATTGATAAGAATCCCACTAGCATCATCGTTCCTGCTAATCGTTGAGCCGGCGCAAAGGCTTCTTCCTGGTTCATCTCCACCATTAAGGCTAGGTCTTGGTCATTGAGCCAGTGATATACCCCAATTACTAACACTCCAGCATAGTTTGGATAAAGTCCTTGACCACTAATTCCACCCATTGCTGCATCAATACCTTGGCTGCTAACTCCTTGAGAAAAGTCCGGTGTTTTATTTTTATCTTTAGAAATAAAAGCGTTTTTAGTTACTAAAGAACCAACTAAATAAGTTTCTCCGCTTTTACCTAAGCCTGTACGTTCCCGTACAATTTGATCTATTCTGCCTAAATTGAGATCGGCTAGAAGGACACCTTGACGTACCTTGGCTGCATCACGTAGAGGGGTTGCAAAAGTAACTGATGGCTTACCAGTAATCGGTGAGGCATAAAAGATGGGAGCAAAAGAGTCTCCTGATTGAATCTGTTCAATATAGGTGATGTTAGCTGAAATTTCATATTGACCTTCACGCTGTTTATTAGTAGATAAAATAATCCGATTGCTCCGGTCAAGAATGGAAATTTCTCCCAGACTTGGCTTGATTTTTGCCATATTTGCAAGATAATCTGAGAGGACTTTGTAAGCTTTGCGATAATTTGCTTCGGTGGGTTTAGAATTTAAAAGGATTTGAAAATTATTTTGTACGTCTGGAAACTGAGTTATTAAGAGAAAGTCTCGTTCTTGGTCTTCAAACCAACGGGTAATTTCTTCCTCTTTCAGGGTAGCAGCAGCACTGAGCCGTTCAAAAGCAGCTTGCTTCAAAGCTTCCCTCGCATTGAGAAAAGCAAATCCTCCTACTACACCTACAGTTACCAAAGATAGGAATAAGAAGGAACTGGCAACTTTAATAGTTAGGTGCTGATTCCAGAAGTTCATATATTTACAACTTGTTTCTTATTCTAAAGATATTTATCTTTTTTATTATTCATGTATATAGGTTATTCCTTCAGTTAATATAAATAATTATTGATTACCATTGAGCAAAAATCTGTTTTATCTGCTTAATTGCTTCATCAGTTGCTTGCTCTGAAGAAATTTTATCTACAATTATTCGATTCAGAGCTTTTCCCCAGATATTCTCCTCTAACACTACGCTGTATGCCGGGTTTTGGACATAATAAAACAACCGCGTTGAACCTTCCGTCACCGTCTTAACCGCAGTTGAAACGTGTGGGTCAGCTGGGTTTTTCCAAAATGGGTCTTGCCAAAGTGTCTTGATGACAGGTAAATTACAACCTCCAGCAGCTTTCAGATACTTACCTATCACCTGTGATTGAGTGAGATATGCAAGAAAATCCAAAGCTTTTTTCTGTTGCTGGGAATCGGCGAATAAAACTGCTTGTCTAAGTGTGAGTAGATAACGCATTGGCTTGCCGTTGGGTTTGTTTGGAAATTTTAAAATACCAAGCTTATGGCGATAGGTGTCGGGATCTTGGCGCACAGAGCAAGGAATTGAGAGGGTGTTGTTAGGAGTCATCATCACCACACGGTTGAGCAAGCTGCGATTATTATCTGGATTTAACCAATTGAGTGCATCTGGTGGCACATAACCTTGTTGGTAAAATTTGGTATACCAATCTAATGCCTGGATAATTTTTTGTCTGACCTTTGGCTCGTCGATCAAAAGTTTACCTTCTGAGTTAAGAATTTGTATATCGTATGCTTCTAAAATATGCTCAAAAAAGATGTAGGTATCTGAAGCTCCAGTAGAAAAAGGAAAACCTAGTCCATAAATATGCTGTTTTTGCTTTTTCGTCCGCAGATCGTTCTGTACTTTTTTCCAAAACTGCCAAAAACCATCCCAATCTTTGGGAATATCGCTTTCACTGCGACCTATTTGCTTTAGCAAGTCTCGCCAGTAGAAAATGTGAACTGTTGCCTGATTGATTGGAACTGCATAGTAACTTCGTTTTTTTGCAGCATTATTGTAATAATTAACAGCTTGCAGGGCATATTCAGGATAAAGATTTTTGACTGGCTCAATTACATCCGTTACATCCGCCAGTTTCCCTTCCCAAGCCAAATGCGGATTCAACGCTCTTTCCGCGCCGTAACTCATCATAATATCGGGTGGATTACCCGCCTGAATAGCTCTACGCGCCTTCTGCGGTAGCTCATCGCCAATATAAAAGGAAAGTTTGACTTGATTATTAGTTTGTTTTTCCCAGTTGCTCACCAACTGCTTGATTGCTTCATCTTCATCGACAGTAAAACCTTTATCCCACCAAATCTTTAAAACTGTGTTGTCAGTAGGCGAATGGGTGACTGAAGATTGTTTTAATTGAGAGGTGTTAGTACAAGCAATAATTATCAAGCTGAGTGTCAATACGATGAACACATATCTGCGATAATGGTAATATTGCGGCTGATTATGAAAGTCTTTAGCAATTTGACTAGCTTTAGTTTTAAATGTCATATTTGTAAAAGCTTAGTGCCATTGGTCAAAAATTTGCTTAATTCGGGCGATCGCTTCATCAGCTGCTTGCTCTGGAGAAATTTTATCTACAACAATTCGATTGAGCGCCTTACCCCAGACATTATCTTTTAAAACCAAGCTATAGGCTGGGTTTTGGACAAAATAAAATGGGCGAGTTTCTCTGTTAAGAAATATATTAGCGGCAGTCGAGAGATAGGGATCTTTGGAATTTTTCCAAAAAGGATCTTCCCACGCCGATGTTAAAACTGGTAAATGACGACCTCCAGAAGCCTTGAGATAATTTCCCATCACTTCTGGTTGTATTAAGTATGCAAGAAACTCCTTAGCTAGTTTCTGTTTTTGAGAATCGGCAAATAAAAACGCTTCCTTAACTGTAATTAAGTAGCGCATTGGCAAGCCATTGGGTTTATTCGGAAACTCTAAAATACCAAGCTTTTGATAATATGTATCAGGGTTTTGCCGCACAGCAGCAGGAATTGAAAGCGAGTTGTTAGGAGTCATAACCACGCTTTGATTAAGTAAACTACGATTATTGTCTGGATTCAACCAATTTATGGCATCTGGTGGGACGTAGCCTTGCTGATAAAAATTTGTGTACCATTTTAAACTGTTAATAATACCTTGACGCACTTTCGGATCGTCAAGGATAAGTTTATCTGTAGAATCTAAAATTTGCACGTCGTATGCTTCTAAAATCTGCTCAAATAAGTAGTATGTATCAGCAGAACTAATGCCGAAGGTAAATCCTAATCCATAAATATTCTGTTTTTTATCTGGTATTTGTTTTGTCCGCAAGTCATCCTGTATTTGTTTCCAAAGCTCCCAAAAATCATCCCAATTTTTTGGTATATCACTTTCCTTACGACCTATTTGCTTTAGCAAATCTCGCCAGTAAAAAATGTGAATAGTTGCTTGGCTCATTGGCAGAGCATAGTAGCTTCGTTTTTGAGTAACATTGTTATAAGACTGAACAGTTTTGAGGATTTTTTCTGGGTAAAAACTTTTAAGTGGCTCAATTACATCTGATATATCTGCTAGTTTGCCTTCCCAACTTAAACGGGGAATAATTTCGCGATCGGCAGTATAACTGGTAACAATATCAGGTAGGTTGCCAGCCTGAATTTCTCGTTGAATCTTCCGTGTTAGCTCATCTGTAGAATATAGAGAGAGCTTGATTTTGTTGCCAGTTTGTTTTTCCCACTCGCTAACTAGTTGCTTGAGAGCTTCATCCTCTTCCTGAGTAAAACCTTTATCCCACCAAATCCTTAAATCGGTAGTTTCACTGGATAACTTATTAAGTGGGGAAGGGGAGGATTGATATGTGTTAGTGCAAGCAACAATTATCAAGCAAAGGATTAATGCGATGAGTGCGTAGGGGCGATCGCTAAAAGCTTTCTTAGCTCTCTGCTGATTCTTCAAAACCTGAGTAATCTGACTGGCTTTTTTTCTGGACACCACACTTCTAAAGCTTATATTTAAACTGAATAGATATACTCAATTTAAGGCTTTTTGTCGAGCTCTCAATAATTTACAAGCGATCGCTCTTAAAACAGATGGACAACTGCTTGCTCTTGGAGCGGAACGAAGCATATTACATCGCTTCGCCATTCTGCACCGATTGGAACAATTATTCTACCGCGTGGTTTAATAATTCCATTGATGAAGCGAATGCGAGGTGCTGAATATAACACCTCGCATTCTGAAGATTTCTATTTGACTGTAGGGTTGAGGATTAAACAACTAGCAAGTTATTTTGACTTAATGACACTCCACCTGATAGTTGGGCAAATTGTACCTGAGTAAATCCACCCGCACTGCCATCTTGGTCAAAATATAGCGCACCTGTAGTATTGTTATAGATAAATCGCTGATTGCTCGTTGTCGCAGATGCTCCAAGGGTAAAAGAGCTAGCTGATAGTAAACCTGATGATAACCCGCCACCAAAACCAGCAGCCGATACCTGAATCTGTTCATTAGTCGCGTTGAAGTTATAAATGGTATCAACACCTTCACTGAAACTATTGAAAACAAAGGTATCAATACCAGCTCCTCCATAGAGGTTATCATTACCTTTGCCACCGTTGAAGGTGTTTTTACCAGAGGCACCAGAGGCTGTGAGAGTATCATTACCATCGCCTCCATCCAGTAGATTATTGCCTGATGAATAATCAACAATCAAGCGATCGTCACCAGCACCACCATTGAGCGTATTATTCCCAGAGACAGTATAAGCTCCGTATGAGGAATATAAGGAGGCTGAACCTGCGGCTGTGAGAGTATCATTGCCATCGCCTCCATTCAGTAGGTTATTGCCTGATGAATAGTTAGTAACTAAGTTATCATCACCAGCGCCACCATTGAGGGTGTTCTTACCAGAGATAGCATCGAGATCAAAATTGCCTCGGTAGTCGTCGTAGGAGCCAGAAACGTTGAGAGAATCATTATCATCACCACCAGAGAGCGAATTATTCCCATTTGAATAGTCAGCACTCAATAAATCCTTACCTGCACCGCCGAGAATCGTGTTATTTCCACCTCCCCCAGCGAGGGTATCGTTGCCATTGCTCCCCACAATCAAATCATCGTAGTTTGTACCTGAAATATTTAATTGTTCGATATTCTTGTAGCTCACCTGATTCGGGCCTGCTGTAATCGAACCAGCATTAGTAGCAGCATTGAATGTCGAAGTGATTCCCTGGCTGATGGAATAGTTATAGAAAGACAACAAATCGTCACCTTTTCCTCCATCTATAGTATCTTTGCCGCGATCGCCTCCGGTGAGTGTATCGTTGCCATTGCCCCCTACAATCAAATCATCGTAGGCTGTACCTGAGATATTTAATCGTTCGATATTCTTGTAATTAACCTGATTCGTGCCTGATGTAATGGAGCCAGTGTTAGTAAAAGCATTGAATGTCGAAGTGATTCCCTCACCCCCGCTAGAATTACTGTAATAATTGCCTTCTAATAAATCATCACCTTTTCCGCCATCGATAGTATCATTGCTACTATTGGCATAGAGCGAGATAGTATCGTTGCCATTACTCCCCACAATCAAGTCATTGTACGCTGTAGCTGAGATATGTAATCCTTCGATATTCTTGTAGTTAATCAGATCCGTACCCGCCTTAATCGAGCCAGTGTTAGTAGCAGCATTGAATGTCGTTGTAATTCCCCCACTAGGATAGATATACGAAACGCTCAACAAATCGTTACCTGTTCCCCCATCTACTGTTTGAGTCGCTAAGGAAGATGGAGAAGTATATAGGACGAAAGAGAAGGAATCATTACCATTTTCTCCATTGAAAATGTTATTACCAAATTTGCCCTCGGCTTTTGTGTCGTCGTAGTAGCCAGATGCAAAGAAAGAATCATTGCCATCCCCCCCATTGAGGATGTTATTGCCCGTTGAATAGTTAACACTCAATTGGTCGTCACCAGCACCACCATTGAGAGTGTTATCACCGGAGGTAAAAGAGGCGGAATAGTCGTATTCGCGAGAGGCGCTAAGAGAATCATTGCCATCGCCTCCATTCAGTAGGTTATCCCCTGTTGAATAGTTAGCATCTAATTGATCGTCACCAGCACCACCGTTGAGGGTGTTATTGCCATCTGTCTTAGACGCAGAGAGATTATCATTGCCATCGCCACCAGAAATTAAGTTATTGCCTGTTGAAGAGCTAGCACTGAATTGATCGTTACCAACACCACCGTCAAGGATGTTATTGCTTGTTGAATAATCAACATTCAAGTAATCGTTACCTTCACCGCCAAAAATTGTATCATTGCCATAATTTGAATCGTTGCCACTACTGCCTCCGAAGAGTAAATCGTTGCCATTGCTTCCGACAATAAAATCAGCGTAGGTTGTACCTCTAATTTCTAATTGTTCGATATTGGTGTAGTTAATCCGATTTGTACCAGCACTAATTGAGCCAGTGTTAGTAGCAGCATCGAAACTCGAAGTGATTCCTGTAGTAGCACGGGTGTAATATACAGACAAATAATCCTGACCTGTTTCTCCATTTACACTTTGAGTCGTTAAGGAAGAGGGGGAAGTTTTTGAGACGGACAAATGGAAGTCATCATTACCAGCGCCTCCATTTAGAGTGTTTCTACCCCGGACTTCATCTGCGTAAAAGGAATCATCGCCGTCTTTGCCTGAAACCGTATTGTTGCCAGCAGAATAGCTAATATCAAGGTAGTCATCCCCTGCATCTCCACTGAGGATGTTATTTCCAGAAGAATAGGAAGCATCAAGAGTATCATTTCCCTCATCACCCCGCACCAGATTATTACCAGTACCACCACGGAGAGAGTCGTTACCCGTACCACCACGGAGAGAGTCGTTATCCGTACCACCAAGGAGAGTATCATTGCCTGCACCACCAATGAGGGTATCATTTCCAGCATCACCGTTTAAAAGGTCGTTGCCATTTTTGCCATCGATGATATCATCACCCACTTTAGCGTTAATTGTATCTGCGTCCTGAGTACCCAATAGAGTATCTTTACCGTTGGTTCCAATGATATTCACCATAACTCTTACCTTCCTGAATCGATATTTTGAGTAACTTCAGCTATTAACTTGTTGTTAATGTTGTTTGAGGACACACGGAAATCGCCGAGAGTTGATGCTTTCGACACACTTTTATGTCACCCTTGAGGGTTAGCATTTTCTCGAAGATTTACCCTATTGATGAGCTTGTAAGTAGGACTTATCTAACTGACTTGAAAAAGGCAGGAGGCAGGAGATTCAAAGTTAAATTCTTTGCCTATTCCCTATTTCCTTTTTCATTCGTTATTTGCGTACCCGTTAATAATGCTAGTTAAGACTATCTAAGTCTTAGCATTGTACATATTTATGAGCGTGTATTTAGGAAAACAGATGGTTTCACACTTTTTTTATCATTCTCGATCCGCAGATCAACCCAGCCATCACTGACAAAGTGTCGAAAAATCAAGCTTGAATGCCTAAAACCCACACTTCATATTTCTTCTCAAAGCGTAGCCCTACTGTGGTAAATATAGAGAATAATTCACTTTCGATAGGGAAATAATTTTTATGCAGTTGTTGTGGGCTATTGCCCGTAAGTGTGTAGCTTAAAAATGGGGAACATCTAAATAACACTTTGATAACCATATCTGAAGATTTACTGAGATGTCCACACTTATAGACATATCTTTGCATACTCTTTACATTATTTGCCGATCGGTATAATCTCAGTACTTCTCTTTATATATTCTTCATGTCTGAAAACCACTAATAATCCCGAATACAGCAGCTAAACAGCAGCTAAACAGCAGCTAAATAGTTGTTTTATTTGCTCGTGTAGCGTGTCGTCGCCCTTAATAGACAAGCAAGCTGTGAGAGTTTTTGAAATCTGGGGTTATGCTGTGAGGTTGTGACGATAAGTTACAGGAGTTGAAAGCGATCGCTCCAGAAGATGATCGCATTATCAAGAGTTACTTAGGGATAACCTCCACCAAACATACACTCGTAGCGTAGGCGTAGTCCGTCCTAACCATCGCCAAGAAATTACTGAGGACGGTGAATTTGAAACTGGATTATATTGGAAAGTTTTGGACAAAAATAGATTTTTATTCAAAAAAACAGTCGTCAGGAAATGAAGGCATATTAAATAGTAGATTTCTTTAACCACGTTTTTCACGGCTGGGTGGATTGCAAATCCCCATTGCCGAAGGTAGTGCTGGTATCTCTGCACGCGAACTGTTTGAGATCGTGATTCGGGTAATGCAGGAACTCTGATGATTTCAAGGATCGTGCGATCGCAAACGACGAGATCGACGGTACATGACTATCAACGCAAAGATTCTTCTAGATTAACCACCTTGTATGGTAATTTCTGAGCTTGATAAATAAATGTAAAGAAGAAGTTGGCATTGCATAAACTTTGCTTTCTAGCTTGATGAATTAACTAAGAAACTAAAAAGTTGAAGGTACAAGATTGAAAATATCTTGTTATCTCCTTAATTAGTTGCTTCAACAACATAGTTCTTCTAAAGGAGAAAAAATGAGTACATTAGAGCAAAGTCTTAGTCAATTCCGAGCTTTACCAAAACCAGAGTCATCTCGATTAATTGACTTTGAAGAAGCAGAAATTCGTCCGGGTATAGTAAATGACACTTATATTTTAGTTGTCAAAGGAACGAAACCATACTTGAATTTGGAAGTGAATCTTGTGCCACTTGTATACGTCCAGCAACCTGAATATTGGGGAGTTGAGGTCGTTGGTACTTTGCCCGGAATCGGATTACCAGCGATCGCACCTTATATAGTTTCTCTACCAGTAGACGGCATTCGTGGCAAACAAGGTATTGAAGTTATTGGCGCTAATGGTTCCAAGCAACTGCCTTTTCTAGATGTTAAGTATTCCTAATTCCCGATATGAATATGTGTAGAACCACCATCTTCAAAGCTGTGACAAAAGCTTAAAAACTGCCCGAAAATTTATTTTCCGGCTATTAGCTCAAGTTGGTTGAAACGGACTAATAAAGTATTTTTAGTCCGTTTCAACCAATTCTTGCTATTAGAGGTTGTTTGAAAAGTCTAATTTATTACTTGCTTCGGCGATTGGATGCTTTATGTCGGGGAACCCGCTCACCGCAATGGCTTCGTCAAATAGCGCACTTCGTGCCGCTACGCTAACGCGCAGCGCGTCTTGGTATAATTCTTTTTCTGAACTGTAGCTCAGACCCGAAAACTTTAGTTTTAATTGATACTCCTAACCTGCTGCCTGGTTGTTGAGCGACTTGCCCTGACTTGTACTGAGTTTCGACACTTCGACTGCGCCCTTCGGCTACGCTCAGGACAGGCTCAGTGCATCGCTGCGCGGTAATCGAGCGACTTGTACTGAGTTTCGACTGCGCTCAACTACCGCGTAGTCGTTGGCGTGGTCACTGAGCGTAGTCGAAGTGCAGCCTCTCCGACAGGAGAAGTAAGTCGAGATTCAACTACCGCGTAGTAGAAGTGAAGAAACCAAAGGAAAAGGTGAGAAAAAACCCACCTTTTAAGAATCGATATGATAGACAAGTAGACAAAATTTAAAAAATATTTATCGAATGGTAGATCAATCATCTGGCTTGTCTAAGGTCAAAGACTTATTAACACAAAAACTCTTCTTGGGTAATGAACCGAATGCGGAGTTAATTGCAATTCTCACCGTTTACTTTGTCCAAGGAATTTTAGGGCTATCGCGTCTAGCCGTTAGCTTTTTTCTTAAAGATGAACTACTCCTGAGTCCAGTCCAGGTATCGGCGCTATTGGGAATTGTCTTCCTACCTTGGATGATCAAGCCGATGTTTGGTTTTATCTCTGATGGCTTGCCTATATTTGGCTATCGTCGCCGTCCTTACTTGATTTTATCCGGGATACTGGGAACTGCTTCTTGGATGAGTCTGGCCACAATAGTTCATACTAGCTGGGCAGCTACCTTAGCGATCGCTCTTGGTTCTCTTAGTGTCGCCATGAGTGATGTCATCGTTGACTCGCTAGTTGTAGAACGAGCCAGAGGCGAATCGCAAGCAAAAGCCGGCTCACTACAATCTCTGTGCTGGGGTGCTTCTGCGATCGGAGGTTTAATAACAGCCTACTGTAGCGGTCTACTACTTCAATACTTTACTACCCGTACCGTCTTTGGGATCACCGCTTTATTTCCTTTGATCGTTTCAGGGGTGGCTTGGTTAATTGCTGAGTCCCCCGTTAGCAAAGATCCTGAAGATAGTAATCAGACCAACTCTGTACCAATCAAACATCAACTAGGACAGCTACGCCAAGCCATTAGCCAAAAAACAATTTGGCTACCAACGGCGTTTATCTTCATCTGGCAAGCTACCCCAAATGCTGACTCAGCCTTTTTCTACTTCGCTACCAACGAACTCCACTTTGAACCAGAATTTTTGGGGCGAGTAAACTTGGTGGGAAGTTTCGCTTCTTTGGCAGGTGTTTGGATTTTTCAACGTTTCCTCAAAAGCATCCCTTTTCGCGTGATTTTTGCTTGGAGTACTGTCCTTTCGTCACTTTTGGGGATGACGATGCTATTGTTGGTAACTCACACAAACAGGCTATTGGGTATAGATGACCACTGGTTTAGTTTGGGTGATAGCCTGATTTTGACTGTGATGGGGAAAATTGCCTTTATGCAAGTGATGGTGCTAGCAGCAAGGCTTTGTCCTTCTGGTGTGGAAGCGACATTATTTGCCTTGTTAATGTCAGTCTATAATTCCGCCGGAACAGTTTCCCATGCATTCGGGGCATTAATCACCTATTGGCTGGGAATCACCGCAACAAACTTTGAATCACTTTGGCTATTGGTGCTAATTACTAACCTCAGCACCCTATTACCCCTACCATTTATCAACTGGCTACCTGCTGCTGAAGAACAAACTGAAACACTCAAAAATGACCAAAAATCATTTTCGCCTGATTTGATCCCGGAGTTGGTACTGAGAGAACCAAAGTCAGAAATACTAGAATAGTGTAATACAGCAGTTTCTAAGTAAATGAGATCGAGAGTGCTGTTAGCGTCAGCGGGGCGTTTAGCCAGTGCTGAGTTAGGAGTTAACAGTAGAGACGCGATTAACCCTTGTCTGTACAAGAGTTAGGAGTTTTATTTAGGGAACTCCAAGAAATAAATTATCCAATATTGTGGGGTGGGCATCTTACCAGTGGTGTCAACTTCAGCAAGCCCTAGCGTACTCGTTGGGTGTTGTGCGTCCGCCCACCGTTAAAACGGCGGTCTAATAACCCAAGTCCATTAAAATGGACTGTAATCTTGAGTCCTCTGAGTGAGGACTTTTGCTATCAGACAGGGATTTTAATCCCTGGCGGACGTTCGGTTTGACGTGAAGTTGACACCAATGGCAACATCAGCGCCCAGTTCACAGTCCGGGCGAGACGCCCATCCTACAAGAAATATTGGGATATTTTATTATTTGTCAGTCCCTTATCTCCTTGTCTCCCTTGTCCCCTTGTCTCCCCTGCCCCCCTGGTTACTGAGCGCAGTCGAAGTATGCTCCCCTGCCCCCTGCCCTATTTGGATGAAACCATTTTTTCGCTGGCAATAATATGCAAATCGATATTTTTGAGCAAGCGCACCAATTTTTGCGTCAAAGATCCCTTGAGGAGCATTTGCCAGCGCGATCGCTGACTTTCTCCGATTACAATTTGGGTGATACGATGTCTCTCGGCGACTTGGGCGATCGCATTAGCTATATTACTGTTGGTAACACGAAGAAAAGTACCTTCAAATTCTTTACAAAGTTTCTCGCAAGTGTGGATGTGTAAGCTTTCCTCCTTAGTGAGAAAGCGTTCTGGATCGGCTACGAACAACGTATAAAGCGGCGCATTCATATAGTTAGCCAATCTCGCACCCCGACGTAACAGCTGCACTGAATTGGGATAGGTAGATACACACACCAAAACCCGCTCGTGAATATTACAAAATTGTCCGTTGGGAGTAGAGGCGATCGCATTTTCTTCTACGTTGTCTGCCACTTCCCGCAAAGCCAACTCCCGCAAAGCAATCAGGTTACGGCGTTGGAAAAAATTATCGAGGGATTGTTGGATTTTTGGCTGTGCGTAAATCTTCCCTTCTAATAATCGTTCTTGCAGTGTTTCTGGTGTGACATCCACTACCACTATTTCATCTGCTTCATCCATAATTCTGTCCGGAACGCGCTCGCGGACTACCACACCTGTAATTCTGGCTACTAAGTCGTTGAGACTTTCCAAATGTTGCACATTCATTGTGGAGTAGACATCAATACCGGCTGCCAAAACTACTTCGACATCTTCGTAGCGTTTTTCGCGTGGAGAACCAGGGACATTGGTATGGGCAAGTTCATCGATTAAGACTAATTGGGGCGATCGCTTTAAAATAGCATCTGTATCCATATCCGTCAGCGTCAACTCACCGCGAGGATATTGCTTACGGGGTATAATTTCCAGTCCCTCTGCCTTTTCAGCCGTTTCCTTGCGTCCGTGGGTTTCCAAAAGCCCAACGACAACATCAATTCCTTCTTGTTTGAGTGCGTGTCCCTCTTCTAACATCCGGTAGGTTTTGCCTACTCCAGGAGCCATACCAATAAAGATTTTATGCTTACCCCGCCGTCGTGCTGGATAAAGCGAGTAACTTGCAGAATTTAAAGGTGCATTCCCAGTCGAACCAGTATTACTACGATCTGACATTTCATTTTTAGTATCTGTATAATCCTAAGTAGGTTAGCGTAAAAATTTGTCATTGGGATAAAGCAGTTCTTGCTGAACGCAGGAAAAGCAGGGGAGCAGGGGAGCAGGGAGCAGGGAGCAGGGGGCAGGGAGATGAGGGAGACAAGGGGACAAGGGGACAAGGGAGACAAGGAGATAAATAAAACTCCTAACTCTTAACTCCTAACTCCTAACTCAGCACTCATTACTCATTACTCATTACTCATTACTCAACACTGTTTTGACCAATGACAAATGACCAATGACAAATGACAAATGACAAATTACTGATTTTGCTGACGATTAAAATCTTGTAAGTCAAGAGCATAATTCAATCGCAGAACATTGACTCCTGGTTCGCCAAAAATCCATAAAAATCTGTCATCAGTATACTTATTAATTAAACGTAAAATCTCATCTTCTTTTACTCCCCGCGCACCAGCAACCCGCGTCAATTGCTGCCGTGCTGCTTTAAAGGAAATATGCGGATCTAAACCCGAACCAGAGGTATAAATTAAATCAGCTATCGGTTGAAGATTTTCCTCTCGCAATTTATCTGCCTCTTCTAAAATCCGCTTAAGTAGTTCTGGATTGCTGGCAGCGAGATTGCTAGCTCCAGATATGCCGGTTGGCTTGGCTTTTTTTCCTTGACTATATCTAACAGTACTAGGACGAGAATGAAAATATCGCTCAGATGTGAATACCTGACCGATTAAAGCCGAACCAATTGGTTCATCATTTAGATTCCGCACGATACTGCCATTAGCTTGATAGGGCAAAAAAACTTGACCCACTACAAGAATTACCAGCGGATAGATGATTGCAGTCAACAACCAAAGCATTAGAGTTATAAAAATTGCTCTGATAGTTTCTCGAATAATAGCCATAAAAAGTTTTCCAATTGCGCCTATAATTTAATTTTTAATTTTTAATTTTTAATTCTTTTGCCCACCTAGCAGGATGTTACAAGATGCTGTTAGCAACAGCATAAACAACTGGGGCAGTTACCACATTCAAGCACAGCAAGATAAAAATAGCGAGTGGTAAATGTTAGACTTCTTGGCATTTGTCCGGGAAAAGGGTAAAGAAACTCCAAATCCTTTCCCTTTAACCTTTACCCTTTACCCTAAGAGTGCAAAAATTATTTTTGCAAGAGGTCTGTTGTTTATGCCATTGCGACTAAACAAAGGATATCGCCAAAGCAGTGCTGAATGAAAACGATATTTATTCATATTCTTCTTGTCCCTCCTATCAACAGGTAAAAGTAAAAATGTTTATTATTTTACTTTGGTCAAGATATGCTCGTTTCTCAGCGTCTCTACTTTTGCTATCCTTAAGCCAAACCTACAAGTGTAATCAGTACATCGATCAACTTAATGGCAATAAACGGCGCAATCACCCCACCTAAGCCGTAAATTAAGATATTACGTTGGAGTAACTGATTAGCTGTCAGCGGTCTAAACCTCACACCCTTTAATGCTAAAGGAATCAAAGCGGGAATAATCAAAGCATTATAAATCAGCGCTGAAAGTACAGCAGATTTAGGGCTAGTCAAATTCATAATATTCAGGCTTTGCAAATTAGCAGCGACAAATATCACTGGAATAATTGCAAAGTATTTAGCAATATCATTAGCGATGGAAAATGTCGTCAATGCCCCGCGAGTAATCAACAATTGCTTACCAATACCAATGATATCGAGTAGCTTTGTGGGATCGGAGTCCAAATCGATCATGTTAGCGGCTTCTTTTGCAGCTTGTGTTCCTGTATTCATCGCCACGCCGACGTTAGCTTGAGCTAATGCTGGAGCATCGTTAGTTCCATCTCCCGTCATGGCAACCAGTTTACCTGCTGCTTGTTCCTGTTTAATGATACTGATTTTGTCTTCTGGTGTGGCTTCGGCAATGAAGTCATCAACCCCAGCTTCTTTAGCAATGACAGAAGCAGTAATTCGATTGTCTCCAGTTAGCATGATGGTACGCACTCCCATCCGTCGCAGTGCAAGAAAGCGATCGCGGATACCAGGTTTAACTATATCTTTGAGATAAACAATCCCATAGATTTCGTTATCTAGACTAACTGCTAGGGGTGTACCTCCCAAGCGGGAAACTCGTTCGTAAATAGCATCCAATTCTGGCGTATCGCGTCCGTTGCGGGAACGGACAAATCCTTTAATAGCTTCTACTGCTCCCTTTCTGGCCTCATACCCACCAGGTAAATTCGTGCCACTCATCCGGGTTTTGGCGGAAAAACTGACTCCTTCTGCCTGAGTGGAGTCAAAATCAAACCGTGCGCCTA
Source organism: Nostoc sp. DSM 114160 (assembly GCF_053470305.1). Lineage (NCBI taxonomy): Bacteria > Bacillati > Cyanobacteriota > Cyanophyceae > Nostocales > Nostocaceae > Nostoc > Nostoc sp. DSM 114160. The sequence continues at coordinate 2,742,674 of NZ_JBPFGO010000001.1, forward strand.
ACTTTTCTGCCAGTCGGACAATGGATTTTCCTTCTGGTGTATTGTCAAAGACACTAGCCGCCCAGGCAACATTAGCAATTTCCGACATTGAATGACCGTTGAGGGGAATAAACTCTTCCGCCAGACGGTTGCCGAGGGTAATTGTACCTGTTTTGTCAAGAAGTAAAGTATTGATATCACCACAGGCTTCGACTGCTCGTCCTGATGTGGCAATGACGTTAAATTGGGCAACTCGATCCATACCAGCAATACCGATGGTACTTAGTAAGCCGCCAATGGTGGTAGGAATTAACGCTACTAATAGGGCAATTAAAATTGGGACGTTAACTGGACTGTTGACATAGTAAGCAAGTGCAGGCAAGGTGACTACGACTAACAAAAACACTAAGCTGAGAACTGCTAACAATACCGTGAGGGCAATTTCATTGGGTGTTTTGCTGCGTTCTGCCCCTTCTACCAAGGCAATCATCCGGTCAATAAAGCCTTTGCCTGCATCAGTAGTTATACGGATAATTAGTTCATCTGAGATAATTCGCGTTCCACCAGTGACGGAACTGGCAACATCGGAGCCTGATTCTTTTAATACTGGTGCAGATTCTCCAGTAATTGCCGATTCATCCACTGAGGCAACACCCATGATGACTTCACCATCGGCGGGGATGATATCGCCAGCAACGACGTAAATGGTATCGCCCTGTTTAAGGCTGGTGGATGAAACTTCACTAATTGTGCCATCGGCAGCAAGTTTTTTCGCGATCGCCTCTAACTTTGTTAACCGCAAGGCATCGGCTTGGGCTTTACCCCGTCCTTCTGCCACTGCTTCGGCAAAATTGGCAAACCAAACTGTGAAGAATAAAATCCCTGACAACAAGGCGTTGAAAACTTGCGGGTTCTTTTGCAGGGCTGGGCCAAATAGGTTGGGATCGATCGTTAGCAATAGGATGATGATTGTCCCTACCCAAACCACAAAGATTACTGGATTTTTGATTGCATACTTAGGGTTGAGCTTGACAAAAGCATCTCTAATTGCTCTTAAGTACAGCCACTTATTATTTGCCCTGGTCTTTTTACGTTTTTGGCGGCGATCGCCAGAACGAAAACTTGGGCGTCTAGCTTTGAAGTTAGTTGCCACTTGATTCATAAATAAAGTTAGCAGTGAGAAGTTAGGAGTTATAGGAACTTCTAATAAAAAAATATCCAACCTGTAGGATGCGTTAGTAACGCATCCTACGAAACCGAATAATTTATCAGATAACGGCAGGAGCCAGGAGGAAATAAGTATGAATGAAAACTTTAGTTCTGAGTAATTACCCAGTTAAAAATAAGATACTGGTACGAGACGCGTAGTGCAAGATATAGCTGAGTGCTGTACATGGATAGCGGGGCGTTGATCCCGTGCTGAGTAAACCTAGTAGTTCGCTCTCGTGAACTTGGCGGGGTAAAGGGAGAAAGGTTTTAAATCCCTTACCCTTTCCCCTTTACCCCTTACCCAGCCCTCACAAGCACATTTTTGGCTTGGCAGACTACTAGTTGCTTCCAAGGTTTTGAGCAATCAACACTGTCCTAATATGTCTGACTACAGCTATATAACCTTTCTTGCTCAAATCTCACACTTTTAAGTCTGGGTTACTCCTTCCTCCTGCCTCCTGAATTACTTTTTGATATCTTCTTAATTTCAAACTTATAACTCATAACTTTTCTAACTGCCAGATGCTAGTTTCAAACCCTCAGCTATGGGGCCTAAAGCCAGAACGGGAAAGAAAGTTAATACTCCCAAAACCAGCGTTACTCCAGCTGTGATACTAGTAAATACCAAAGAATCTGTTCTTAAGGTAGCAGGAGTTTCTTCTACTGGTTGTTTGCGAGACATCCCGTCAGCTAGCAGCAGGATAGCAATCATCGGAATGTAGCGTCCTCCGATTAGGCTCACTATTGTACTCAAGTTCCACCACAGGGTGTTATCCCCCAAACCCTCTAAGCCCGAACCATTATTTGCTGCTGCTGAAGCATATTCATAAACTACTTGAGAAATACCGTGATAGCCAGCGTTGCTAATTCCAGATAGGGAGATGGGATAAGCCAAAGCGATCGCACTGGGAATCAAAACTAGAATTGGGTGAATCAACAGCACTACGCTAGCGAGGACGATTTCTCGCTTTTCAATTTTGCGTCCTAAAAACTCTGGAGTACGTCCTGCCATGAGTCCCCAGTCAGGAAGACTGTGAGAATTAAGTAAATAAATAAGTAAGCTGTTCCAGTTCCTTGACCACCCCAGATAACCTGGATAAATAAGTTGAAGAGAGTCGAAAATATTCCTTGCGGCATCAAAGAATCGTGCATCCCGTTCACAGCACCAGACATAGTAGCAGTAGTCATCACTGCCCAAAATGCTGTTTGTGCCCAACCAAATCGAACTTCTTTTCCCTCTAAATTGGGCTGTTCTAATCCAAAGGCGGTATTAACCAGGGGATTACCTTGCAGTTCTCCCACGGCTGTAACTCCCACGAGAATGACAAAAATCACAAACACCATCCAAAAAAGTAGCCAAGCTTGTTTGATGTTATTGGCAAATATACCGTAGGTGTAAATCAAGGCTGCTGGGATAGAAATCATGGCGAGCATTTCTATCAAGTTAGAAGCGCCATTGGGATTTTCAAAGGGATGTGCTGAGTTGACGCCAAAAAAGCCACCGCCGTTCTCGCCCAAAAGTTTGATCGTTTCAAAGGATGCCACCGGGCCTCTGGCCAGATATTGCGTCCCGCCTTCTAAGGTTTGCACATCCATAGTTCCAGCTAAGGTTTGTGGTACACCTGCTATAAGTAAGGCGATCGCGCCAATAATCGAAATCGGTAACAATATTCGCGTAATTCCACGGACGAGATCGACGTAAAAGTTTCCCAGTCTTCTACCCGTCAACCCGCGAATAAAGGCAATTCCCACAGCTAAACCTGTGGCTGCGGAGGCGAACATCAAAAAGCCTAAAGCCGCTACCTGGCTAAAATAGCTTAAGGTTGTCTCACCTACATAGTGTTGTTGGTCAGTATTCGTTACAAATGAAATCGTTGTATGCAGCAATACATCCCAGGTGGGCGCACCGAAACCGTTTGGATTCCAGGGTAAAAGTCTTTGAAAATAGATCAATAAATACACTGAAATGCCCATAATCAAGTTAAAACAGAGTATGGCCCGGATATACTGCCAACCTGTCATGTCATCTTTTCTCCGAACACTCGCAAATACGAACATACTCCGCTCTATGGGGTTCATTAAAAAATCAAGTAGTGTTTTTTCCCCCAAAAAGACACGAGCTATGTATTTTCCGAATAATGGAGTGATTGCTATGACAATACACAGCGTTAAGCCAATTTGCAAAAAACCTTGTCCCATATATTTCGCGCTAAATTAAATTTAAGTAGTAGCAAGCCAATTCTTAGAAATAATAGATTAACTGTAGGAGTATTTGATTTCAAGGGATTTTCCTAAACAGTACTGAGTACAAAAAGCAATAATCGCACTCAGCATCAAATCAGTTCCGAGTAGTAAGTGCCTCGGCTGAGAGTAGTAAGATTCATAAGTACTAATTTTTACTCATAACTTTTTACTCAATACTGGCTGAACGTACAACTACGGCTAACATAACTCCTGAATATTTTCAGTTATGACTATCCAGATACTTATTAAAGTTTTCGTTAAGAATATTTAATTTTGACTCTTAATTTATCTATCTCACTACTTAGGACTATTTGTTTATACAATACATTTTGCAAGTTTGCTACTTTCAAAGAATATAAATATCATAAAGTATTTTCTTAATGGGATTAGGGTTTGGGAAGATAGTGGTAGAGACGCTGCTTCTTGTGGGCAATTACCCAGTTTTTATTCTCCAGTCTTCTTTATTGCATTTGGAGAATCGTAATTTTCGGGTTAATTCTGAAGTTGGCATTTGCAGATATAGATTACAGATAACTCATAATTGGTGAATTAAATAGTTATACAGATTGGAGAATCACAATTTTTTAGTAAATCATAAATGACGATGTTAAGTCGATTATGGACTATGAAAGAAGCTATAAATGAGCGGGGAAAGACCTATGGACTAATAGCGATCGCTTTTGCGATCGTGATAATACTAGAATATTTGACACCCCCAGAGTACGTATTTGGCTACCTCTACACGGGAACGATTTTGTTAGCAGATTCTCGATTGAATCGGAGAGCAGTTTTGGGGATCACTCTAGCAGCAACAGGATTAACATTATTGAATTTGTTTGTTCCCGGAGGAGAAATGATTAATTCTCCAACGTTGGCAAATAGGCTGATTGCAGTGTTGGCGTTGATGGTAACAGGTTGGTTAAGCGATCGCAACCACCGCAATGAAGAAGCGATCGCTTATACCCAAGCACAATTACGCTCCCAAGAACAACTAGCTATCATGCGTGAAGATTTTGTTTCTACCCTAACGCATGATTTGAAAACACCTTTATTAGGAGCAATTGAAACGCTGAAATATTTTCAAAATGAGCAATTCGGTGAAATCACGCCCATGCAAGCAAAAGTATTACAAACAATGGCTCGTAGTCATCAGAGTACATTGCAATTAGTCCAAACACTTTTAGATGTGTACCGCAATGATGCTGAAGGGCTGAAACTACAGATATCACCAGTTAACTTGGTGACAGTAGCGGAAGAAATCGTTGCTACCCTAACAGAACTAGCGAAAACACGCCAGGTTTATATTTCTCTGCACTATGGCGAATCAGATTTTCGCAGCTTTCTCTGGGTAAATGGCGATTCTTTGCAACTTGGGCGAGTCTTCAGCAATCTCCTGAGTAATGGCATTAACCATACCCCTCGTGGCGGTAAAGTGGAAGTAGTATTTGAAGGTTATTCTAGCGATCAAGTGGTAAAAATACTCGATACTGGTTCCGGGATTACCGAAAAAGAGTTACCTCACTTATTTGAGAGATTTTATCAAGGAAATAGCGATCGCCACGTCTCTGGTTCTGGGCTAGGACTTTATTTGACTAGGCAAATTATTACTGCTCATGGGGGTACAATTTGGGCAGAGAATCGCTCACCACGCGGCGCACTGTTTGCTTTCCGACTCCCAGCTTGTCCGCCACCGGGGAGATGAGAAATCAATTCAAAATTCAAAATTCAAAATTCAAAATTCAAAATTCATGCATTAAAAAACTTCTGCCTCCTGCCTCCTCTTTCCCAATGCCCAATGCCCAATGCCCAATGCCCAATGCCCAATGCCCAATTACCAATGACAAAAATCTTACTAGTTGAAGATGATGAATTATTTCGCCTTGGTTTGCGAATGCGGTTGCAACAAGAAACCAGTTTGGAGATTGTCGCAGAAGCGGAAGATGGGGAACAAGCTGTAGAATTCGCCAATCACTATCCTCTAGATTTGGTCTTGCTGGATATAGGTTTACCGGGAATTGGCGGGATTGAGGCTTGTCGCCAAATCAAGCAGAAGCACCCAAATTTACCAGTTCTCGTTTTAACGTCTCGTTCTGAAAAACCACTGATTTCGCGGTTAATTGCCGCCGGGGCGCAAGGTTACTGTCTTAAAGGTATTCCGGCTGAGTCTTTGATATTAGCAGTGCGATCGGTTGCTGCGGGCGCTTCTTGGTGGGATCAAACGGCAACAACTGAAATTAGAGCCGCTTTTGAGGGCAATTCGATGGCGGTGCAGTCTGCAAAAACTGAGGAATCTCTAGAAAATCCTTTAACGAAGCGGGAGCAAGAAATTTTGGCACTGGTAGCAGCTGGCAAAAGCAATCAAGAAATTGCTGAAATTCTCTACATTGCCCCTGGTACTGTGCGGGTTCATGTCCATGCTATTTTACAAAAACTAGAAGTACGCGATCGCACTCAAGCCGCAGTCTTAGCTATTCAAAAAGGATTGGTAGCACCAGAATTGTTGATTAATTAGATTTATTGGTCATTTGTCATTGGGTCATTGGTCAGGAATTATTATTCTCCCCTGCTCCCCTGCTTCCCCTGCTCCTCTGCTTCTCTGCTCTCCATCTCCCTAATCCCCAGTCCCAATCCCTTTTCGGATTTTGAAAATTGCGATGAGATATCAGGCTGCTCTATGGGAATTTCGATTGCAAACTCTGCTCCTTTGCCCACAGATGAGTTACAGCTTATATTTCCTCGGTGTTTTTGGACGATAATCTGATAGCTAATAGATAATCCTAGTCCACTACCTTTGCCCACAGGTTTTGTGGTAAAAAATGGATCGAATAAACGCGATCGCAACGACTCTTCAATACCAAGACCATTATCAGCGATCGCAATTTTGACTACGTTCAAGTCTGTCACCTCTGTATGAATCCAAATTTGGGGAGGAGAAGATTGATTCCCTATTCCCCATGCTTCATTCCCCATTGCTTCATCTGGAAATTGATTTTCTGCTCTCCACTTTCCGTTCTCTACTCCCTCTTCTATTGCATCAATCGCATTATTCAACAAATGCATAAATACTTGATTGAGTTCACTCGCATAACAAGTGACTAGGGGCAAGTTACCATAATCTTTCACTACAACAATTGCCGGACGATTGGCTGTTTCCCTGAGCCGATGTTGTAACATCACTAAAGTGTTTTCGATGTCTTCATGGATATTGACCCGTTTCATCTCTGCTTCATCATGCCGAGAAAAATGTTGTAGCGCCAGTACAATTTCCTGAATGCGATCGGAGCCTCTATACATTGCACCTATCAGATTTTGCAGATCCTTAATGATAAAATTCAAGTCTATATCTCTGGCTATCTGCTGAATTTTTGGTGTGGGTTTGGGATATTCTTGCTGATAAACCTCAATTATCTTCACTAGGTCTTCTACATATTGGCCAGCATATTGGAGATTTCCATAAATAAAACTGATCGGGTTATTAATCTCATGAGCCAGTCCAGCTACTAACTGTCCCAGCGCCACCATCTTTTCGTTCTGAATTTGTTGAACTTGAGAGGCTTTCAAGTCGTCAAGAGCTTGTTGGAGTAAAAAGTTTTGTTCTTGCAGTTTAACTTGGAGCAAGCGTAAATTAATCTGATTTTCAATTCGCAACACCACTTCTGCACCATGAAAAGGTTTGGCAATATAATCTACACCACCAACATCAAATGCCTTTACCTTATCGACAACATCATCTAGAGCGCTAATAAAAATTACTGGGACTTCACTAGTTTTATGGTCAGCTTTTAGTTGTTGACAAACTTGGTAGCCATCCATACCTGGCATATTGATATCCAGCAAAATCACATCGGGCAAAACCATTTGACATGCAGTCAGTGCCATTTTACCGTTTAAGGCTTTGCGAACTTCAAAACCTTGTGCAGTCAACATCGCTGATAAAAGCCGCAGATTATCTGGGGTATCATCGACCACCAAAATATTTCTTTTCTGATGGTTAGTTTGATTAAAATGCATTATCGATCAAAGTTACGCGTATAATTATTAAGGATAGTAAATCCTTCTTTGAAATCACCCTAAAATTTGTTGACCGATTTCACCGAAATACTTATATTTATAGTTTAACTCTCACGTGGCTGGAGAGTTTTGCAGATTATCGAAGCTATTAGCCACTTATCACCTTTGGCAACATGATGAATTGTTGTCATGATTGTAATAAATAGCACTCACAGATTATCTAGCCAAGGATCGAAAATGAAATTTTTTCCAGGTGCTACTTGATAGCTACCATTGAGGTGCTGAAGCGAGCAACTCAAGAGCTAGTCGTTGTTCTACGGGTTTAGAAAATAAATATCCTTGGGCAAAATTACAGTTTAAACTTCTCAATTGGGCTAACTGTTCTTGTGTTTCGACACCTTCAGCGATCGCACTCATCCCCATTGAGTTCGCAATACCAATCATTGCTGGTACTAACCCCATATTCTCTTTGTTATCCTGCATCCGCTTGACGAAAGATTTATCAATTTTAAGTGCATTTAAAGGAAAGCTGTGCAGATAACTTAAAGAGGAATATCCTGTACCAAAGTCATCCATAATTAACTTAATTTTTCGCTGCTTTAGTTGTTCAAGAATTATTTTGATTGCATCAGTATTTTCCATAATTACACTTTCGGTAATTTCTAATTCTAAATATGCAGGATTTATTTGATTTTCATAAATTATTCGGTCAATCTGTTCTAGAAAATTCGGCTGCAAAAATAATCTTGCACTCAAATTGACACTCATAGTTAGAGGTTCTGGCGTGACTGGATAATGTTGCCAAATGCTTAATTGATGACAAGCTGACTGTAATACCCAAGTATTGATCGCATTAATCAAACCTGTTTCTTCGGCTACAGGAATAAACTCTATGGGAGAAACCAAACCACGAATCGGATGTTGCCAGCGTACCAAGGCTTCAAATCCAGAAATTCTACCTGTAACCAGGGAAATAATTGGCTGATAGTAAACGAGAAATTCTCGCCTTTCCACAGCCCTCCGCAAGTCATTTTCTAACTCTAAAAGCTGAATAGCTTCCTGATGCATTGCTGGATTAAAAACGTGATACTTGGCCCTTCCTTGAGCCTTAGCCCGATACATTGCCGTATCAGCATCTCGCAGCAAATATTCTGGGCGATCGTAATCTTTATTGCCCCAACTAATGCCAATACTGGCATTCATAAATACTTCATATCTTGACAGTTGAAAAGCAAGTGATAACTGCTGCAAAATCCTTTCTGCAACTTGGATTGCTATATTGACATCTGTGATATTTTCTAGAAGAATTCCAAATTCGTCCCCGCCCAATCGTGCTAAAGTATCAGCAGGTATGATACATGCTTGTAAGCGGTGAGCAATGGCTATCAGCAATTCATCTCCTACCGGATGACCAAGAGAATCATTAACAACTTTGAAGCGATCGCAGTCCAAAAAAAGTACTGCAAACTGATAACTAGATTCTTGCTTGGCGCGATTTAGAGCATTTTCTAGTCGCCTAATAAACAAAACTCGGTTTGATAATCCAGTCAGGGGATCATGCAGTGCTATATCTAGCAGTTGACTTTGCAATTTCTGGCGGGAATCGATTTCTTGTTGAAGTTTTTGGAGAGTTTTTTCTAGCTCTCCAGTCCGTTGTTTTACCCGATCTTCTAGTTCAACATTTAATTTCAAGATTTCTAATCGCGCCGATCTCAATGCCAGTTGATTTTGCACGCGCACTAAAACTTCTTGAAACTCAAAAGGTTTGGTGATATAGTCTACACCTCCCACTTTAAAGGCTTTAACTTTGTCAAAAACATCATCTAAAGCGCTAATAAAAATTACTGGAATATCGGCTGTTAGATCCCAAGCTTTAAAGGTCTGGCAAATTTCATACCCATCTACTTCTGGCATCATAATATCGAGTAGAATCAAATCAGGTAATAATGTTTGAGTTGCTGTCAGTGCCATTTGCCAGTTCAAAGCTTTACGAACGTTATACCCTTCCCTTGTCAATATAGAGGATAAAACCCGGAGGTTATCCGCCATATCATCAACGATCAAAATATCTTTTTTATTAGGGTCTAAATGCTCGTAATTCATTCTAAGTTTGTTGTAGTCAATTCCATGATTTTCTCAAACTGGTAGTTATTTGCTAAATCCCTGAGAACTTGGAAAACTTGAGCATTATCTGATGGAATTTGTTTGAGTAACTCTAAAATCAGTTCATCGCTACAGCTGGCTGCGGCATAGTGAACCTGTTGGAGCCACTCAGGTGGCATTTGTGATAATTGACCCCAGGAGTTCGGCAACACTTACAAAAATCTGTGTAGCTCGATCGACAACTACTGTGTTTGTGGTTTCTACTTGATTGGTATATTTTAAACCCAGATGTTTGCTTAGTTTTTCCAATAATACTTCCTGTTTGAATGGCTTGCGAATAAAATCATCACAGCCAATGGACAAAATTTTCTGGCGTTCTTCCTCAAAGGCGCTAGCAGTTAGGGCAATAATGATTGTATTTGTATTGCAGCGATCTGGCATTGTTCTAGAGGAGTCGTAAGGGGGAGCCAAGGCTGTTGGCATCCGCGATCGCCAAGTGGACGCACCAGAAGCATCATTTTCTATAACACCAGTTGTTTCGGGTGTAGAAGATTTGCATACAACTTTCAGAACCTCACCCTCGCCGGAATCGGTTAACTCCTCAGCAAGGTACTGACTCCCCGATGACACCAGTTGTTTTAATTTTGGGAACTTCCGCGACGTATTGGCTGTCCCATGCCCGATTTCTCTAGCTTTAATAATTCTTGTGGCTTCGTAACCGTCCATAACTGGCATTCGCATATCCATAAAGATCAAGTGTGGTTGCCAAGATTCCCAATTAGCGATCGCTTCACTACCATCTGTAGCTTCATTAACTTCAAAGCCAAGAGCTGTGAGAATTTTAATTAGCAATATACGACTTTCTTTGGAATCGTCAACTACTAGGATACGGTATACTTTTTCACTAGGTGCTAAAGCTCTAATTTGTGATTTTATTTGGTCGATCGGGATTTCTCTAGGGCAAGTTAGAGCAATCTGAACATCAAAGGCAAATGTACTACCGACACCAGGCATCGTGCTGACAGTAATATCTCCTCCCATCAGTTGCACGTATTTACGGCTAATCGCTAAACCCAGTCCTGTTCCTTGTTGAAATTTTCTGCCGATTTCAGTTTGCTCAAAAGCCTCAAACAGCAAGTCAAGTTCTTGTGGGGCAATACCACAGCCAGTATCTTGTACCTCAAAGCACAGAAGAGAAGGATAAGAAAGATTTTGCTCCCCCGGCTCCCCTGCTCCCCTGCTCCCCCGGTTACTGAGCGTAGTCGTTGGCGTAGCCTCTCGTAGAGAAGTATGCTCCCCTGCTCCTAGTCTCACCCGTAGCGTCACACTCCCTTTCTCGGTAAATTTAATCGCATTTCCCAAGAGGTTGAGCAATACTTGACACAGTTTATTTTCGTCAGTTTCTATGTATTTAGGAATATCTGGCGCATATTCAAACAGTAATTCTAAATTTTTAGATGCAGCACGCAAGTGCAACATCTCTTCTAAGTTCTTCAACAAATGAATTAAGTCAAAGCTGCTGGAATTTAAAGTGATTTTGCCAGCTTCGATTTTAGACATTTCGAGAATGTCATTAATTAATTTGAGTAGATGTTCGCCAGCACGATTAATTATTGCCAAGTTTTCTTGATGTTCGCTAGATAGCGAATAATCTCGACTCATGACTTGGGTAAAACCAAGAATGGCATTGAGTGGGGTACGCAGTTCGTGGCTCATGTTAGCCAGGAATTCGCTTTTGGCAAGGTTGGCGGCAGCACTTCGCGCCGCTTCCCGAACGGCTGCTTGTTGTTCCTGTGCAGCGATTTTTTGCGATTGAATTAGTTCTTCTTGGGTGGTTTGCAGTTGCTGAATAACTTGCTGGAACTCTTCAGTTCGTTTTTTTACTTGAGCCTCTAAGGTGCGATTATATTCTGCTAATAACTTTTCTGTTTGTTTGCGTTGGGTGATATCAAAAAATGTGGCGATCGCAAAAGCCACATTCCCTGATTCATCATAAATTGGCTTTCCTAAAACCTCAATGTGAGTAATCTTCCCACAATAGCGAATTTCCATATCATCAACCCTGATGCTTTCCCCAAGCAATGCTCTCAAAATCGGCAAGCGATCGCTGGGGTAAAGTCGATCTGTCCCGGCTAGGTAAGCTTGATATATCTCTGATAATTCTTCGACTTTAACTTCTGCGATCGCTCCTTGACCGAGAATTTGCTGCCCAATCTGATTTGTATAATAAGGTTCACCTTCAGCATTGATGATAAATACACCGACTGGTATGGCTTCTAAAAATTGAGTTAGCTGATTCTGATTATGAGATAGCGCCTCATTTAAAACTTGCATCTGGGCATTCTTTGCTTCTAAAGCGCTAAAGGATGCTTGGAGTTGCTTTGCCATAGTTTCAAATGATTTAGCTAGTTCTCCCAGTTCATCGGAACGCTGAATATCTGGTGTTTCCTCCCATTCACCTTCAGCAATTTTCTTTGCCGATCTGTTTAATTGTGAAATCGGTTTAATTATCCAACGAGCAGTCAAAATCCCAATTCTTGTAGCCACTAAAAAAGCAACTATGCACAGCAAAATAGTGATGCGGGTGTTGGCATTAATTTGCTCCATAAATTCGCCTTCGGGAATCACCGCCACGATTAGCCAATCTAAACCCAGTTCGTCCCTCCAGCTTTTTACCTGTACAAAATAACGCATTCCATCGGCAGTAAAACTTAGCTGTTGCTTCCCCACAACCAACTTCAGACTACCAAAGCGTTCGATCAAAGACTGTGTTGTAAGTTTAATTAAAGAATTTTGACTATCTAATGCTGATAGACGTTCTCCTTTACCATTAACGATCGTATATGGTGACTCGCTAGTAGAAGAAGCCACTATGAAACCAGAACGCTCTAAAATAAAAGTTTTACCCGACTCTTTGATTTTTAACTTAGTTAAAAACTTGCTAATTTGTGATAAGAGCAAATCAACACTAATCACTCCAACAAATTTACGATTTTTATCGTAAACAGGATAGCTGGAAGATATCGATAAAACTTCTGGTTTATCTTCCCATTGATAAATTTGACTCCAAACTCGTTTGCCTATCTTGACTGGATCTGTATACCAAGCTTCTAAGCGAGGATCGTAATTTTTGACTTGCTGTAAATGGCGGCGATTTCCTTGCTTGTCTGTAGGATAAACATAGAGTTTGCCTGTACCACGCTTGGCGCTAACTTCATTAATTAAGAGCTGGCCATTATCTAGACGCTCAACACCAATAAATTCACCTTTGGGATTGGCAAAGCTGTTGTAGCCAACATTGAAAACCTGCATTTGTTTCCAAAAGTAATTGCCGGTGGTTTGAAAGTCCGAAAGGTTGAGCAAACCTAGATCAATTGCATCTAAGTTGATTTGATTAATTTGCTTTGGAGTTGTTAAATAGCTATCGAGATGCTGTTCAATGCGATCGCAGATTTCATTTTCTAATTGAGTAGCAAGCTCCCTTACCGCTTTTTGCCCGTTTTGATACGAAAGATAGCCCACAAGTCCCACCGCACCACAAATTTGCAAGATAAAAGGCACAATCAGAACATATCTCAGGGGCATCTTGGCATAAACTTTGCCAACTAAGCGATTAAATGATTTGACGGGCTGAAGTTTGGATAACATTTTAGTTTTATTCTTCCCCAGCATCTACTAGGTGCATTTTGCCGTGCTAGCTACATTCTATATAAGTATAATTACGGCAGACATGGCTCTTTATGAAAATTTTATATTTTTAGTATAAAATAGTACGAAATATTTATAATTGTTTGACTGGCTAACTTCCTCCAACGTCTAATTTTCAAACTTTGCACAGGAGTTGTCCACTATAGAAATTGCCTACGTGGGTAGGCGATCGCACTTAAATTTGCTCAGTTTTATCTGGCAATATTTCCACAAATTTTCTCAGATGAACTGAAATTTAACCAATAAGCTCCAGTATGCCATTCTAAAATTCAGGTCACCATTAACACCCAATCCTAAATTTAATTTTTAATTGCTGATGTATTGATTTTCTGGTCTGGAAACCCCTGGACTTGTACAAGAACTTATATTTAATTACAGCAATTTTAGAATTGTTATGCAAATACACAGCATAAACAAAAAAAATCCAAGAAAATTTACTTTGTATTTTTTATTTTGACTAAATATTAACTTTTTTATACATTTATGTCAACTTCATCACCAATTTGTAAAATTTTTTCGGCTGATGATGGGGGTAGTTGAGTATTAATACTCAATCGATAAAAGTGATTAAAAGGCGATGAAGCAACCCAATTTGGCAAAGTTGCTTGTCGCTGGGTTGTAAAGATTTTTTGAAAGTTTGGGTAAGCTTTCCCTAAGTAAGAATCGCGTGTTGGGGGGGGGACTATACAACGCTGACATGGGTTAACCCCAAAAAAGTCTACATCTCCCACTCGAAAAGAGACTAAATCACCTTGTTCGCTAAATAGCCGATCTTCCCAAAATGCTGGTACACCACCAATTTCGATGTTGGCACGCATCCGACGGCGGATTTCATCCACACTTAAACCAGGAAACCAAGAAGCTACTTTTGCCAATGTGGCCGTACTAATTACCGTTGGGCCAAGTGAGTGTGTATCGTCAGGAAAACCCATCAAAGAGTTTTGTCTCAATGTGATAGCAAACTCAAAATAATCACTCAAAGTTGCTTCTAATGCTTGCCGTTCCTCATCCAGGTGAAAAATTTGTTGTAAGTTGCGATCGGGAATTTGCAACGAGATAGTTCTATTTAAGAGTGCAAATTGTGCCCTTATTAAATGGATTTTAGCATGACGCTTACCATTGACAAATCTACCTTGTTCGTCAAAAAGGGCAAACTCGCGGTCATACTCTAGTGCGCCACTGGCAAGAACTCTAGCGTTCTCAACTTCAACACCATCCAGTGATTTAACTGGATACAGTAAAATCTTAGCTAGGTAAGGCGTCACGTCGCTTCGCTCCGAATTCAAAATTTCAAAACTTGTACTGAACTTGTCGAAGTATTCAAAATCAAAACATTTTAGACACCCATAAATAAATTTAGTTGCTTTGTATCATGAGTCGTTTTCGGTCATAGCAATATTTCGATTTGAGATTTGGCGAAAAGTCGCAGTATCTTGCAAAGAGCAAACTGAATTTTTCAAGACGGATTTTGGATTTTAGATTGGTGATTTAGTAGTCCCCAATCTAAAATCTAAAATTCTTTTGTTAATCAGCTATTTGAGCAATATTGTTTGTTAATTTATGGATATATTGGCGATTTATCGATTCCGCCAACATGATTTAAAGGCCAGAAGCGAACTACAGCACGTCCAATGATATTCTGTCGAGGGACAACACCCCAGCAGCGGCTGTCATAACTACTGTTACGATTATCACCCAGTACTAAATATGAATCGGCTGGTATAGTCTGGGGTTTGGCCAAAAAAGGTGGCTGTGGTCCTGATTGGCAAACATCAATAACTGTAGTCTGCCCAGAACTGAGGTAATTAGATTCTGGGAGAGGTTTGTCGTTGATATATACTTTGCCATCCTTAAGTTGTATTTTCTCTCCAGGTAAGCCAATTATACGTTTGATAAAAGCATCTTGATATTGTTCTTTTTGTAGCTCTTTCGTAGGTGAAAATACTACTATATCTCCCCGCTGTGGGTCAGCAAATTTATACTTCAACTTATCGACAATAATTTTGTCTGCCTCCCACTGGTTTGGCGTACCATGCAGAGTCGGTTCCATTGAACCAGAAGGAATCCAGCGTGCTTCAGCAACAAAGGTACGAATTCCTAGAGCTAGAACGATGCTCAATACAATTGTTCTACCTAGCTCTGCGATCCAAGAATTATCGGGTTGTTGACTAGAGTTGTTATCAGACACTTGATTATGCATGAAATTACTTAATTTAACGAAAGATGTAGGTAATTAACTCACCTAGTGAAACTTTATCTGTTAATCTTAACGGGAAAATTTTAATTTCCTAGTTATGTTTGCATCTTGACTACCAATTTTAGATTGTGGATTGGGAAGGAGGAAGGAGGCAGGGGGCAGTGTTTCGACTACGCTCAACAACCACGCAGGGGGTAGAAGGTTTGAATTTAGGTAAGGCTTTTATATAAGACGCTCTCGCGTTCAACCTTATCTAATTGCAGTCCACCAAATCGGAGATTTTGTGGGGGACTTAAACTCCTGCTGCCTCTGTTGTTAAAAATAAACTTTTTTTTAAGGCGCGGCAAAAATTGGTTACTCCGATCGCGAATAAGTTTAACCTAAAAGCATGGTTCTCTGTAATACATAGCTCGCTGTCCAAACTTGGTTATCCCTATGTCATCTCCAAAAATGTTACTGATTCGCCGCGCTCGCATAATCTTACCCGATGGTGAACTGATGGTTGGGGATGTGTTGACGCGCGATCGCCAAATAGTCGAAGTTGCGCCAGAAATCTCCCAAACAGCACTAGTCACTGAAATTGACGCAGAAGGCTTAACTTTGTTGCCAGGAGTTATCGATCCGCAGGTGCATTTCCGAGAACCTGGACTAGAACACAAGGAAGATTTATTCACCGCCAGTTGTGCCTGTGCTAAAGGGGGAGTCACTTCTTTTTTAGAAATGCCCAATACGCGCCCCCTAACTACGACACAACAGGCTTTAGACGACAAGCTAGAACGGGCCTCACACAAATCCTTAGTTAATTATGGCTTTTTTATTGGGGCAACAGCAGAGAATTTACCAGATTTGCTTTTAGCAAAGCCAACACCAGGAATTAAGATTTTCATGGGGTCGATGCATGGTCAGTTGTTGGTTGATGGCGAAACAGCATTGGAGGCGATATTTGCCAAAGGCGATCGCTTAATTGCCGTTCATGCCGAAGACCCAAGCTAGAATCAACCAACGCCGCCAAGAATTTGCCAATATTCACGATCCAGCCGTTCACTCGCAAATTCAAGATAATCAAGCGGCATTGCTGGCAACCCAACTAGCATTAAAACTTTCTCAAAAATATCAACGTCGTCTGCATATTCTCCACATGTCAACTGCCGAAGAAGCAGATTTGCTGCGTCAGGAGAAACCGAGTTGGGTGACAGCAGAGGTGACACCACAGCATTTGTTATTAAATACTAGTGCCTATGAAACAATTGGCACATTAGCACAGATGAATCCACCTTTGCGATCGCCCCACGATAACGAAGTTCTCTGGCAAGCTTTGCGCGATGGTGTGATTGATTTCATTGCGACAGATCACGCACCGCACACCTTAGAAGAAAAAGCTCAAGAATATCCCAATAGTCCTTCAGGAATGCCTGGGGTGGAAACTTCCCTGGCTTTGATGTTAACTGCGGCAATGGAGGGCAAGTGTACTGTGGCTCAAGTTGTAAACTGGATGTCTAAAGCTGTAGCTGTGGCTTATGGTATTCCGAATAAGGGAGCGATCGCCCCTGGTTATGATGCCGATTTAGTGCTTGTAGATTTAAACACATACCGCCCAGTACAGCGCGAGGAACTTTTAACCAAATGCCATTGGAGTCCTTTTGAAGGCTGGAACCTAACCGGCTGGGCTAAAACCACCATTGTCGGCGGTGAAATAGTTTATGACAAAGGCCAGGTAAATACGCAAGTGCGGGGTCAAGCTTTAACTTTCTTGTAGCAAATATTCATTTAACTTGACAGCAACTACATAAGATATATTCCTCCCCACCCTTCACGCCAGATTGCGCGGGTGGGATATTTTTTGACCTCACAACGTAGAACTTTGCTATCTCTAAGTGTTTCAAGTTAAATATCACAAAGACACGATAAATCGCCGTCAAGACGAAAGATTGACTATTGTAGAGACGGCGATTCATCGCGTCTCTTTCACGTTAAGTTAACACCAATGCTACGCGTACCCCCTCTACGCAAAAGCCAGCTATAGGTAGTGTCTCGTAGAGAAGGCACTTCGTTAAAAAGAAACTTAGGTATTCTTCCAGTCGGATAAATCGAATAAGTCGGATAAGAGTAAACAAGCTAATGGAATCGGATTGTGATTCATCTCATGATGCTTGTCCACAGAAATAATCAAAGAGAATTGCTATGTCCTTCAAAATTTTGGCTTTAGACGGTGGCGGTATTCGTGGAATAGTTGCAGCACGAATACTTCAACAAGTAGAACAAGAAATTAGAAATCAGGGAAAAGGAGAGTTTTTACACGAATATTTTGACATGGTTGCTGGTACTTCTACTGGTTCGATATTAGCAGGAGGAATTGCTATTGGAAAGCAGAGTGATGAACTCATTAAAATGTATAAAAATAGAGGTAAAGATATATTTCCTCTGGAGATAAAAGAGCGCTACAAAAATTTTCCGTCCATCATCAAATCAATTATTGAGGTATTTTCTCCATCTAAATATTCTCATGATGGAATTACTAGTGTCCTCAAAGATGCCTATAAATCCACAAGAATCAAGGATATCGAAAAACCTATTCTTTTGATTCTTGCTTACGATACGCTATATCGCAACACAACCTTTTTTACAAATTGTCATCCCGATTTAGGAGACAGATGGTACGATGACTGTTATTTATGGGAAATATGTACCGCTTCTGCCTCAGCACCTACTTTTTTTCCACCATATAAATTAGAACCTGTAGATAAACAAAAATTTGGTGACTGGGAATTCCCACACATTGATGGAGGAGTTTCTGCTAATAACCCTGCTCTTGCAGCTTTGAGTTTAGCGATGAGGATTAGCCAGTCTTCAGTATCTCCAGAAATCAAGCAACAATATAAACTAGATAATTTGCGATTAGAAGATATTTCTATCCTTTCTATTGGCACAGGTCAAACTGGCGAGCCATATCAATATAAGCAAATCAGCAAATGGAGAGGCTTAGACTGGATCAAAAATCTTACTAACATCTTCATGGAACCTACATCTGAGATTGATAGTACGATTTGCCGACAAATTATGGGTGGATATGAGTCTAAACGTTACTTACGTCTTCAGTTTGACTTAAATGAGACATTTAAACCCAAACCAAAAGAGACTTATAAAGATCCTCGCATTGTCTTACCTCCAGAAGAACGGAAAAATAAATTTACTGGAGAAAAAGTTAGTCCAGAAATAGATAATACTAATTCCGAGATTCTTCAGCAGTTAATAGATACTACCTCTGCATTCATCGATCAAGGTCTTACGTATTACACCAGAGACGATTCCGGTTCTCCGATCAAAAAGGCGATCGCGTCTTTTATTAAAGATAACTAGCCATCTGTGTCATTATTTACAAGTGTCTACAATTGGTTGGGGTTTGGATACCCATCCAATTGATTTTTATATGTCGTTCAAGACTTTTTCTGGCTCGTTCCATCAGCTTAGATAATCAAGGAGCGATGCCCTTCTCTACGAGACGCTCCGCGTAGCTTGCTTCTCCGAAGGAGTACGACAGGCTCAGGGTAAGACCTACGGCGGTAAACTACGCACGTAAGCTCTAGCAATAACTGCCTTATTTGATAAATTATAGAAATTGTATTTAATTTACTAATTAAACTTTGCATTTCTGATAAAGTTTAGTCAAGTCAAGCTTTACCTCTTCTTTGTACTACTACTATCACATCGTAATAATACCTAAGTTTTTTAATTAATAATTAACGAGGAGAAGATATAAAAAAAATTTAGCAACAAAATAGAATGTGTCATCCAATACATTTTTCTCAGCCCTGTTTTGTGTTGTTGCCGCAGTATTTACCGAATGTTTTCCATGAGAACTGAGGCAGAGAAAATAATATGTTTTTAGACATTTTAGCTAGCCTGCAACGGTTATTTGTTGGTTATATTCCAGCAGTTGTATTGGGTGGTTTCATTGGATATTTAATCGGAATAAATAGCATGGTTTATCAGCTATTTCGGCTGATATTTCAGATACCACATAGTATCCCTCCTATAGCTTTGCTACCTATTGCCCTCATTACGTTTCAAGAGAGCGACTCGGCTGCTATTGTAGTAGTTTTTCTGGGAACTCTTTGGACGATGATTATTAACACAGCAATAGGGATGCGGCATTTCAAGAGACAGAATAATAACTTTCGAGTAGCTATTTTTCATATATTTCATGCTTTGAAAGTTAGCATTTGGGTAGCCTGGTTTATCGTTATTGCCACAGAAATGTTAACAGGCCCAAGAGGACTTGGCTTTACCCTCTGGGATGCTTATAAAGCTGGCAATACTGATTACATAATCCAGGAAATCTTATACATCGGCATCATTGGCTTTTTGCTAGATCAGTTATTAGATTTTGCAGCCTATATTCTCTCGCAAATGGTTTCAGATGGGAAAAAATCTTCTTAAAGTTTATCTAGGCTTGCGGATTGCACCCTGCCAGCTAATAGTTTGCTTGGCAGAACGTATTCCTAAAGAACGAGTTGCTACGACTTCAATATCAACGTTGACACCAGGGCGTAAAGCTTCGTCAGGAATTTTTAGCTTGCCCAAAGCTAGAGTAAAACGGTTGTAGTCACGAGTCACAAGTTCTGTGGGAATATCCCCTTCAAATTCAGTTTTGTAGCCAGAAAAACCGTGCAAGCTATCTTGGGCGCGGAATTTGACGCGAAATTGAGTATTAATAGCATCAGACTTGGCTGCCAAATCAACTATTTTTAAATTGAGATTTTGTCCGGCATCGGCAAACTCTGCCACAGCTAACCGCGTGACATCTTTTTTGGGAATGGCATGGTTAACGGTAAATGTTGTTAAGTTAGCTTCACTTTTGCTGTTACCTTCAACCCATAATTCCTCAGAAAAAGTAATTTCTACTTGTTTGCTATCAGTTAAATTTAGTGTTACGTCTTGATTGCCAAAGCTGGTAATGGGTTGTCTTTCTTGCCAAACTATTTGAAAAGCCTCTTCTAGACGCTGTTCAAACTCAAGGTAATCATCGGCGATCGCAGAACCAGGCGCAAGTAGAGAAGCTGCGCCTGTGCGTTGATTCCACTTATTCTTGGAGAGGTGGAACTGTTTGTTTACCAGTTCCGACATTGCTAGCTGCACAGTTGGAGTATCAGCTGCCAAAGGTTCCTTGCTATTGACAATACTCAAAGTTCCTAAGCGCCCTTGGCTACCATCGCTACCATCGCTGCCATCTCGCCCATCGCTACCATCGCTACATCGATAAACCTTTTCAGTACACTTGTAATCAGGGCTACCAGGAGTTCCCTTGCAGGTTTTTACTTCCCATCTCCGTCTGTGACAGTGACAGCCCTCCGTACCGTTGCCACCTCTACCGCCGCGCCCGCCTTCCCCACCAGTAGCCCGAACAGAAATATTCCGTAAGTCTGCCAAATTGCTGTAATAGACTGTGAGAGAACCACCATTTCCCCCATCTCCTCCTTTGCCACCATTACCGCCACTACCACCGTCTGGTGCATTTATATCATGGCTGGCGCGATCGCCGCGTTGGGAACCACAGTCAGGTTGATAACCATCTTCCCCGTCTTCCCCGTCTTCACCATCTTTACCCGACAAATCAAGATTTACAGGCGATCCATTGACAAAAATATTTTGGTTTTCACCGCTGCTACCATCTCTACCCGATCGCCCATCGGTTCCGGCACGTCCATCTCTGCCATAATTTCTCGCTACTTTATAGTATTCGTCAGAGGCAACGGCTGGACATAAAACTGAGCCAGAGGCAGGCAAAAAGCTAGTAAATAAGCAGAATGTCAGCAGTAGTGGCAGTTTACTCCTAAAACCATTGTGCATTTATTTACACCTAAAACTTTAGTTGAATTATCTACTGCTGACGCTGACTTTCAACAATTTGCTCCCTCTTGTCCCAGTGACTTTACACTCACGATGCACCTTAAATTCTGAGTTACCAGAGGTACGGTAACAGCCTGTATCGAACTTTTTCGGTGTAAGCGTCGTAGTCCTTGAGTTCTTGCTTCAAAAATTGTTCTTCAAAGGCAATCCGCACAACTAGTAAACTAATGGGAACGATCGCTAGCAATGCCGCAGCGTAAGACTCCAGCCACAGAGACATCCCAATCATCACCAGAGTTACCCCTGCATACATCGGATGCCGTACAATGCTATAGACTCCCATATCGATGACCGTTTGTTGCCTATCTACCTGATGCTTCACCACAGGGATCGCGAATGTATTAGCTTTGAAGGAAGCAGAGATAATCCACCAACCTGCAATAAAAAAGATCAATCCCACAGCCGAAGCGATCGCTCCTGGCTTCACCAGCAGCTGAAATCGAAACACATATAAAGGAATGAAGGCAACCAAACCGAGGAACGCGATCAGCAACAAACTGGTTATAATTTTGTCGGGAAGTGGTTGTTCCTTTTGGATAGGAGGCTTGAACCGTTCATTGAGCAAGTCTTGATTCTCTCGGAAAACACCAATCATCGTGGCGATCGTCGCAATTTCGACAACGCCGAGGAATAACCAAGCACGCCACCAGTCTAATGTTCCTGCTGGCAAGAATAGTAAACCACCAAAGATCGCAATGTTCCAAACAATTGCGATTATTACCTTTAAAATAAACATCGCTGATTTACCTAATGACTAGGCTTTTACTTTCTATTTTTAGCAATTGGATTTGCGATCGCTACAGTCACCTACAAGTGATTCTAGCAATGCCCGAACTAGTGGGCTATTTCCCAATACGGTTCGGTTAAAGGGGAATTAAAAACCTTTAACCGCAAACCCATTTCCCTTTTCCCCAAACCCTATTCTGAGTTCAAAATGCTTATCCGAACCCTATTGGGCTATCTCCTTGATTTGTGAGGTTAACTTGCAAGTGCTATCTAAAATAATCACCAACTTGAACTTTCTTACAAGTGATTAGAATGAGCAACCTTTCGTTTTGCTGTTTCAACCAGCACAGAAATTACTAGCGAACTGAAGCCAATTATTTTGAGCAAGGCATTGACTGCATGTGTATACTCCCATTGGTTACGATATCGCGTCCAGTTTGACGGGACGCGATTAGTCAGCCACGTTGCAAATTCCGCGTTCATGGGGGCTACAAATATTACCCAACTCACAAGAGCCAGCACTAAAAAAATCGCTCCTACTAACGTCCAATAAAATGTTGAGCCACGTTTACGGACGAGGAACCCCAACACAATTGCTGCTAGAACTGAGCCAATTTCAAATGCGGCGCCAACTGAGCCAAAATACCGATAAACATTTTCAAAAACGGTTACTTTTACCCAGAGTTGTTGGTCAAATTGCATTCTTCGCGGTAGTTCTAACAAATGAGCCATAGACAAGCCTAGACTGAAGGAAGCCAACATCATTGTGATAAATCGCCACAATTGTATAAGTGTCATTTGGCTTTGCCTCACAGCAGTTGCTACCATATTTCACCATATAATATGCAGATGAAACTCTATACACCTATCAAGTGGCATAACTGTCAATACTACTCAGGTCTTGGATTTTGAACTTAGAATTGGGGAAAGGGGAAAGGGGAAAAGGTTAAAGCTTTTTTCTTTGCCTTTTCCCCAAAACCCGACAAGTATTGAAACCACATCTGTTGTAGAAGCGCAAGGTCTTGCGCCCCTACTGTATGGTCTTTTACTTGAAAATAGCTGTAACTATCTCAAAGCGATCGCCCATAAGAGTAACTAGCAACTTGGGTTAAAATTGGCCATTTTAAAGCAAGATAGTAAATGTCCAAGTGTGACACACTTATGAAAAAGGATTAGCTTCTGTTACCACTTCTGGCAGTGGAATAAACTCTGTTTCATTTGGCACGCTAGTAAAACGAGAGTCGCGCCAATCAGCTTTCGCTTGCTCTATTCGCTCTGGTCGGCTAGAGACAAAATTCCACCATTTGTAGCGTGTACCTAACGGCTCACCGCCAATAACAATACATCGAGCAGCAGTTGTAGCAGAAACTTCAACCCGATCGCCTGGCTCTAGAATAGCGAGACGATATTGCTCCATCGGTTCATCATTAATCCTCAATCCCTCCGTGACGCTGTATACTGCCCTTTGTGAATAATCTGTAGGGATAGTGAAGTGGGTGTTGGCAGGCAACACTGCATCCAAATAGAGAATAGGTGAAAGAACTTTTACAGGTGAGGTATAGCCAAATGCTTGCCCAGCAATAAGTTTGATCGTAACGCCATTCTCTTCCCAGATAGGAAGGATTTCAGCCGGATAGTGAATGAACGTTGGCTCGGTTTCTTCTTGTTCAACAGGCAGGGCAACCCAGGTTTGAATGCCATGAATAGTAGCTTCTTGCTGACGGTCAAAGTCAGGCGAGCGTTCTGAATGGACAATCCCTTTTCCCGCCGTCATCCAGTTGACTGCACCTGGTTGGATTTCCTGTACAGTACCCAAACTATCGCGATGCATTAAAGCACCATCAAATAAATAAGTTACCGTTGCCAGATTAATATGAGGATGTGGTCGGACATCGATGCCTTGATTGGGGGGCATAACGGACGGGCCAAGATGATCGAAAAATATAAACGGCCCAACCGTTTGGCGATTAGGATATGGCAAACTGCGGCGGGCAGAAAAACCACCCAGATTTTTAACTTCGGGTTCAATCAGTTGAAGAATTGCCATAAATCATCGCAGGTGATTAGTAAATGCTGTAATTATTATAAGTATATTTACTTGGAAATAAACTAATCTTGATGAGTTATCTGTTTGTTTTGTAGACTTGAGTTTTTCCGATTAAATATTTAAACATTAAACACAGCCCCCGTCAGTATTGTTTCTCAATCAGAGAGTCTTTTCACAAGTGCGATCGCTCACATTTAACTTTCTTAAACTTCTGATTGGATTTCAGTTTCCTACTATTGAGGAAATTAATTGTAACCAATTAGCTCAATTACTATTAGATTCTGCAAAACCCCGTCCATTATTACTAGATGCACGAAGTCAGACTGAGTATGCAGTCAGTCATCTCGAAACAGCAGTACGCATAGATCCTCTCATAGAGGACTTAGCAGCAGTTACAACAGTTTCCCAAGATAGACCAATTGTTGTGTACTGTGCTGTTGGCTACCGGAGCGCAAAATTAGCCCAAAAACTGGATGAAGCCGGGATTAAGTGCATTTATAACTTGAGTGGTGGAATTTTTCAGTGGGCAAACGAAGGCAGGCCGATCTTTCAAAATGGTCATCCAACAAAGGTTGTACATCCTTACAATGCAATTTGGGGAAAACTACTAAAAGCTACTTACCATGCTCAGGAATGTTGACCGCACCAATTTTAGATTTTAGATTGCCGATAGTGGAGCGTTAGCGAGTCCGCGAGCGTCTTTTAACGTGAGTTCGATGAACCTCTCCCGGACAGCCTCCTTCTTTGAAACCCAAAGGGAGGAGCAACGAAAAATTAAGCTTTTTGCTCTCCTCTCCGACACGGAGAGGGGTTGGGGGAGAGGTTAAATAAGACTTGTCGAATTCACGTTCTTTTAGATTTTTTTGGTTCATGCCCCGTCCCGCTTCAATTTTAGATTTTGGTATTTGCGATTTTGGATTAAAACTCAATCCAAAATCCAAAATCTAAAATTCCTTGCTCCTTGTGGTCGGGGTCAATCCAAAATCCAAAATCTAAAATCCAAAATTCGTTGACCTTTGGACTAAGAGCTTGTCAACATTAAGCAAGTAGAATAAAAGCAACGATAAAACTACTTATACTGCATGTCTCAAGTTTCGATTGTCATTCCTACTTTAAACGAAGCAGTTAGCTTAGAGCGGACATTGCGGCAATTGACTTTACTTAATCCGCCTGCTTTTGAAGTGATAGTAGTAGATGGTGGCAGCGATGATGAGACAGTGGCAGTTGCAAAACAATGCTTTGAGTCATTCAATCAGTCGCTAGGCGTACAAGTTCTTTCATCTGAGCGACGTGGGCGTTCTATTCAGATGAATTACGGAGCATCGGCTGCGACTGGAGATATTCTTTGCTTTCTTCATGCAGATACTTGGGTGCCGGATGACCTGATCGCTGTAATCGAGCAAACTCTAGTAGAGTCAACCATTGCCTGTGGGGGGTTCATTTCTCTGATGAGTGGATCTCAAACGACTCGCTGGGGCATCTCTCTACATAATTATTTAAAAACCTTCTATGCACCATTGCTATTTAAGCCTCACCTGTTTTTTCGAGGATTGCGTCTGTTGTTTGGAGATCAGGTAATGTTTTGTCGTCGCACTGACTTTTGGGATTGCGGCGGATTTGATGAGGCATTACCGATTATGGAAGATGGAGATTTATGCCTGAGATTGGTTAAAAAAGGACGTATTTATCTAGTGAACCGCATTGTTCACTCTTCAGATCGCCGCGTCGCAAAATGGGGTAGCTGGAAAGCAAACGCAATCTACCTTTATATCGGTTTTTTGTGGGGAATTGGCGTTGATGCAAATTATCTCAAACAATTTTATCAAGATATTCGCTGATTCAGGCTCCAGTCATAGTAGAGATAGGAAATTGGCGTTGAGGCATTTATTGGCAGGTCTATTTCTAGGTAGGAGCGGATATATTCTGGAATAGAGGGTGTAACCTTAAGAAAATCTTGACGATACCATTTAAAGATTTTGCTACAGTAGAGCGTTTTACTATCTGAGTCATAACGGACTTTTTCAGGATTGTTAATGAAGCGACGGGTATCTTCATCTAACTGCTGAGTAACTTGTTGAGGAAAATAAGCTCCAGCCCGCAGTAACGGGCAACCAACGGAAGCGCAGACAATTGCAAAATGAATTCGTGGCTCCTGCAATTGATTCTGCAGAATTTGGTTTTCTATTTGGGCTAAACTGTAATGCTTGTCAAATATATAATAAGCACGACGTTGGAAGAACCACAAAAAAGCCAACCAGTTGGGAATGCCTAAGATTCGCGGACGAATTGACTCAAGCGGGTATCTTTCTAAAATTGCCGAAATGGTGAACGCATTGTAAAGGTTGATCCACAATGCCAATTGCTCAGAAGTGTTGCTATTAGCTGTAAAAGCCAGATTTTTTTGACTGGGACAACCAATCAGCTAGCGCTTCAGGTTGCTCAGTTTTCCAAGCAATATAGTTTACACGACCTTGGCGATCGACATACTGACGCAACAACCTGTCCCAAGGTTCAAAATCAATCATTATTGCTGTGTTTATATGTTGTCCGTTGTTTTTACTTATACCTATACCAATTGAATCCTCAAAATAGAATGAAATAGCCCCAATTTAAAGCTAAAGGAATTTTTTGGTTTCGCGATCGCAACGTAGAGTTGAATTTGTACAAGTATTTATTTAACGAATTATAACAATACTATCTTTGGCAACTTGAAATCAGCGATACACTGAGAAAAATTCCTTGAGGAAGCGTTGATGGCACGGTCAAACGGGGTTACAAGTGAAACGTCTGTAGAGGAATTGCCTACAGCTTCAGACAAAAATACGATCGCAATTGAAAATCCGCCTGAACCAGTGGAGGATGCCCAGGATATTGATGACATATTGAACTCACTAAAAACCTTACTGAGTTCTCTAGAAAAGCTCCAAAAAGTCCGGCAGGAAGTGGGCGATATCAAACCGTTGATTGGGCGGATGCTTGATGGAGAACTAGTTGCTGGTGAAGAACTGGAGCAACTCAAGACAGGTGTGAGCGGTCTTTCTCGCCTTGTTCGTGCTTATAATGACCATCAAGTAGCGTTGGCTAAAGCACAACCTGCTAGAGACTTGCTAGATCAAGTGCTGAAAGAACGTAAAGCTAATTGAGTTGGGATTGGGGATTGGGAAAGAAATTCTTTAGATATTTGGTTGGAGTCCCAATCTCTAATTTAATAAGCGATCGCACTTTTTTGAGAGAATTAGGAGTGCGATCGCCTTTACATCGCCTTTTGGTATGTCTACGGTAGCAAGGTAAAGCCCTAAAGGAAGTATGCTACTATACTCTACTTATTATTGATATTTTTCTTAATAATTTGCTAATAACCTAAAATAGGTTATGATGACAAAAGCCTAGTATTACTTGCGAGGTAGGTATCGTAATGAAGATTAATAGAGAGAATCTACCCTTAGACCAGATTCTCTTAGAGGATAGCTTACAACTGCTGAGTAATCTGCCAGATGAATGTGTTGACTTAGTTATATCTTCTCCACCTTATAATCTAGGCAAAGAATACGAATCAAGACAGGCTCTTGAGATTTATTTGGCAGAACAAACAGCCGTTCTGCTTGAGTGTAGCCGGATTCTCAAAAATACAGGTTCGCTATTTTGGCAAGTTGGTGCTTTTTCTGACCGAGGAATGCTAATTCCTTTGGATATTCGCTTTTTTCCGATTTTAGAGTCATGCAGATTAATTCCTCGCAACCGGATTATATGGGCTAGGCAACATGGTCTTCATGCCCAAAAAAAGTTTTCTTGTAGACATGAAACTATTCTTTGGTTTACTAAATCAGATAACTATAAATTTAATCTAGATGCTATTAGAGTTCCCCAAAAGTATCAAAATAAGAAACATTATCGGGGAAATCGGAAGGGGGAACTTTCATGCAATCCAGACGGAAAAAATCCTGGTGATATTTGGCTATTTCGGAATGTGAAACACAACCATGAAGAACAAACTATACATCCCTGTCAATTTCCAGAAGACTTGGTAGCTAGAATTATCTTAGCTACAACTAACAAAAATGATCTTGTTCTAGATCCATTTATGGGATCTGGTACTGCGGCAGTGGTTGCCAGAAACCATGAACGCCATTTTATCGGCTCAGAAATTGAACCAAAGTATCATCAAGTTGCGTTGCGTCGTCTCAGTGGTAATCCAGATAAAAATGGTTGTTTTCCAAATTTAAAAACATTACGCGATTATGTTGAAAAAACTGGTCAATCTATTGATAAATTTAAATTTGATGTGCAAGTAGGAAATAAAGCTTCAGAACGCAGCAAAGCAAAAATTTCTCCAGAAGAGTATCACTTGCAAGAAATGGAAGATAGATTAATCTATGAAGAATCTGCTTTTGCAGCTAATCTAAGAGGTGAAGAGATTCCAATAGATCCAAAGCTTAATGGTAACGGTCAAAAGACCTCTTTGCAAAATCCAATATTAAAAAAAATAGAAGAAGTAGAACAAACTGAACTGAGATTATGGAGTTAATAGAGAAATTATTACAATAAGCGAAGCAGACAACGACTACGGGCTGAACGTCCAGCAATGATTTGGCATTGGCGACTAACTCTAGTATTCACAGTTCTAGAATATCTTTTAGATGAATACTCAGTCCAGATGATGGGTACTATTGTATTTTGTTGTTAAAATAATCCAACCAATCTGATTGGTACATCAAAAACTTGGTATTTAGTCAAAGCTTTTAACTGATTAAGAGCTTGCTCGTAATAAAGAGTGCTATTAGAAGCAGGAAACATCAGAGCCTTTGTTACTATAATTACCAAATTAGTCGGGTATCCAACAAATTCAGTTTTAGCTTTGAAAAACAATTCTGAACGCAAAGTGTTATTGAGTAAATAGGCATAGTGAGAAAATTGAATTTCAATGATGATGCCAGATTTGGCCAAATCAACATCTGTACCTAAAAATTTATAAGGTGCTGGAATGAAAATATTTGATTGCCAACCATCATGAATAAAAGCAGCTTTAATATATTCGTTCGTACCTACTGGATCAAATATTGTATTACCCTGAATTCCAGCTTGATCTGAAGCCTTGATGTGCAAAGGCATTCTAGTAAGAGTATTACTAATCTCATGCCATTCGTTCTGGTATTGGGTATTAATGATTGTATCTGCTGCGTTAAAGTCAACATACTGAATAATGATTATTATGTCTCCTTTTGGTATTTCAACAGTTCTTTAATAAAAGCAAGCGGATCGATTTCCAGAACTTGGGCAACTTGTAAAAATTCAATCACGTCAAGACGACGTTCTCCACGTTCATACTTTGATACATAAGATTGTGGAAGCTCTAGCTTGGCTGACAACTCTGTTTGAGTAAGCTTGGCAGCTTTCCGAGCTTCTATAAGTAACTGGCGAAACCGATTGTAATCTTCACTGAAAACTGATTTAGGCACCTTAGCTCGCCTTTTTTCTGGCGATGGTTTGTTCGATCTCGATAAAAGTTAGTAGATATTGCTAAACTCTGTTAAATTCTAAAACCTAATATGGGATAAACCCAAAATAGGTTTAAAAAAGCTACTATATGACTAAATCTGTGGTTTCATTTGAAGGATATCAAATTTTGCAAGATATCTACTTATGATAATGAATGTTGCACCCGCCATTTTAATACTAGGTCAAAATAGCGTGACAGTAGCACGCAAAATAATCACTGTCCTACCAGGGGCAACGCTATACGGTTTAGAGGGTCGCACATCTGGGGTTGATATTAGCTTTACGAATTTTGGCGAGACGCTGCGCGAGTTATTTGTGCAGGGAAGGCCGTTGATTGGCATTTGTGCTGCCGGCATTTTAATTAGGACGTTAGCTCCGGTAATCTCGGATAAACGACAGGAACCACCAGTGCTAGCTGTAGCTGAAGATGGTAGTGCTGTTGTCCCTCTTTTGGGCGGACTTGGTGGAGTAAACGATTTAGCG
This sequence comes from Nostoc sp. DSM 114160, assembly GCF_053470305.1. NCBI lineage: Bacteria > Bacillati > Cyanobacteriota > Cyanophyceae > Nostocales > Nostocaceae > Nostoc > Nostoc sp. DSM 114160. The sequence continues at coordinate 2,772,784 of NZ_JBPFGO010000001.1, forward strand.
CGTCGCATTGCCGAAGCCCTGGATGTCAAAGCTGCAATTACGACCACAGGCGATTTACGTTTAGGCACAACGCTGTTATCTCCTCCCTCTGGATACCATTTAGCAAACCCAGACGATGCGAAGAAATTTATTTCAGATGTGTTAGCTGGGGCGCAAGTTAATCTCGAAGGAATAGCACCTTGGTTAAGCGATAGTAAATTACCGATAGATCCCAAGGGAGATTTGACCATCCAAGTTACAGAACGTTTGGTGACTCCTACAGCCAACTGCCTTGTCTACCATCCAGCAACGATCGCGATCGCAATGAGTGGCATGATTGATGATGCAGTAGCTTTAGTACCACAGCTACTAGCTGATGCCAAACTAGAAACAGCATCAGTCGCCGGGATATTTGCACCCATCGCCGCCGCCGATCCCGCAATCCACGCCGTAGCTAGCGCCTTGAAAGTGCCCACCCGCTTTTTTACCCCAAATCAGCTAGAAAGTCTACTTTCACAAGGTTATAGCCCCGCCCAAGCCGCAGCGATCGCCGCCACAGGTACATCCCCTTTATCTTCTCCTTCTGCTAACATTGCGATCGCTATTGCCCCTCAAGTAATTGACCCCAATACCATCGGTCAGCCACGCGGACGGTTAGCGATTATTGGCACGGGCCCTGGTGGTTCGCCGTGGATGTCTCCCGAAGTGAAGGAGATACTCAAGTCGGCAACTGACCTAGTGGGTTATAAAACTTATTTAGATTTAATTGGTTCTCTGGCTGATGGCAAGCAACGGCATGAATCTGACAACCGCGAAGAAGAAGCACGAGCAAAAATGGCCCTAGATTTGGCTGCATCTGGGCGATATGTAGCTGTAGTTTCATCTGGCGATCCCGGTATCTATGCAATGGCAACAGCGGTTTTTGAGGTATGCGATCGCTATGCTAAACCCGAATGGGACAGTATCGACATTCATGTGGCCCCAGGCATCTCTGCAATGCAGGCAGCAGCAGCAGCCATTGGTGCGCCCCTTGGGCATGACTTCTGTGCTATTTCCCTTTCTGATATCTTGAAACCTTGGTCTGCGATCGCCCAACGAATTACGGCTGCTGCTGAGGCTGATTTCGTTATTGCTTTCTACAATCCTGTTTCCAAAGAGCGTACTTGGCAACTGGCAGAAGCGAGAAATATTTTGCTGCGACATCGAACACCAGATACACCAGTAGTATTGGCCCGGAATCTCGGCCGCCCAGGACAAACGGTAAAAGCGATCGCACTTGAGCAGTTAACGCCAGCAAGCGCTGATATGCGGACAATTATTCTCGTTGGTTCCACAAAAACCCGAACTATCAAGCGCCGTGATGGTAATATCTGGGTTTATACGCCGCGTCGCTATACACACAAGAAAATCTGAGGAACATGCATAAAAGTTCCCAAAAACGTGCAACAGCAACTGGTACATCATCAAAATTTTGAATTTTTACAACAGCAGTCACAGTTGTGCTACTATACAACTCGTGTATGTAGTTCATACAAACAAAAATTCCAATAAGTCTCACTTATCTGGAATATAAATAAGTAAAAATCATTGATGATTACGCTATGAAAAAATAAATTATTATCAAACAAAATACATTTCTCAAAATTCATAATTTATTCTGAATTCTGGACAATTAGCAAAGAAATCATCAGCTTTAAGAACCTCACAAAACAAGAAAATTTGGTGATATAAGAATTCATTAATGGGTCTAAGTTCCCGATTGAGAGCGAAGCTCCTTCTCTACCAAAGGCTTCTCTTGCAGTGACGCTAACGCTAACGCTAAGGAATCCTTAAGTGTCTTGATTTTGACTTCTGAATTTTTACTTCAACAAATTTTCATTGGAATTTTAACATTCTAATCTAAACATATAGCGATTAGTCAGGAGTTTAGTTTGATGAATCCTAAAGTCTCTGTAATTATCCCTGCCTACAATACTGAAGTTTATATTAAGGAGGCAATAGAGTCAGTCTTAAATCAAACACTCGCTGAACTTGAAGTTATCGTTGTCGATGATGGGTCAACTGATAAAACTGTAGAAGTTGCCAAGAGTTTTACCGATGAACGTCTCAAAGTGATAGTTAATCCACAAAACCTTGGGGTTTCTGCTGCGCGTAATCTTGCTATCAAAGCAGCCCAAGGAGAATGGATTGCTGTTCTGGATTCAGATGACTGGTATGCTCATGAAAGATTAGAAAAGCTTGTGTTGCTGGCAGAACAAGCAAATGCAGATATGATTGCAGACGATGTTTATTTTATCAAAGATGGTGCAACATCTCCTTGGAGTACATTGATTCAAGAAAGTGGAGAACATATAGATAAAATTCTCCAAATTGATATCGTTTATTTCGTAGAGACAGATGTCTATGGAAAACCAGGGCTACATCTTGGTTTAAGTAAGCCTATGTTCAAACGAGAATTTTTGGTTAAACACAGCATTGAGTACGATGAAACCCTAAGCATAGCTGAGGACTTTTGGCTTGACATGAAATGCTTAATTAATGGCGCTCGCTTTTTTCTAGTGCCAGAAGCCTATTATTTCTACCGTTCACGCACTTCTTCTCTTGTACGTGAAAGCCGATTAAAACGTCTAAATCAATCTTGCATAGCTACTTATTCTTTTATGCAGCAAAAAGTTGTGAAAAAAAATCTAGCTTTAATGCGTGCTCTGTCTTCTAATCTTGCAGTTTATAACAAAAATTTAGCTTACAATCAAGTTTTATTGCCTCTCAAACAAGGAAATTGGTTATTAGCATTGAGAGAATTCCGAAAAAATCCGATCATTTTTTATGATTTTCTTTCTAGATTTAACGATATTATCAAACGTCGATTTCAATACTATGTGATGGGTAATAAATTAGTTTTTGAAATGCCTTATAATCTTCAAGTAAAACGAAGAAAACCAATGCATCCCAGTTTATATTCTCCTAAAAATAATAAATAAGTAAAACCAAAAGATTGTTATAAAAATATGAGAGAAGTGAGTAATCGGACAACCCTGTGATTGGAAAGATGATAAAGCTGTACGTCTTCACAACTTGGTTGCGATGCCTACGGCGGGCTGCGCCTACGCAGCCTCATTCCAAGAAAATAATCTTGTAATCTAATTGGGTTAACAGCCAAATCATAGCTCTTATACTGACTTGTATTGGAGATAGATATGATGGAATTTAGAATATTTTTCGTGAATTTACTCCCCCTATTGAACGCCGCAAAATACTCGATCGAGTAATCATGTTCTATTTTCCAACCATAGGACTATTATGATACCTATTGCATAAGCAATAATATCTTTCCAATCAAATACACTTCCCAAAGCAACAGCCAAAACCTTGTATTTGTGTAATCCTAAATTATTTACAAAATTAAAATATTGCAGAATCTCGATTGCACAAGCAAAGGCAAAAACTGATAAAGCGACTATGGATGAATGTATATTCCAAAAAGCTTTGACAAAGCAATAAATTAATATAACTACTAAAACATCACCGATAAAAGGACGAATAAAACTATCATTTATAAAAACTGCAATACATACCTCTATTAAAAATAGTAAAAGTGTGAGATAAAAATATTTTTTATTGAAGATAAACATGGCAATCAATAGCGCTCAAAAAATACCTACTTTGACTATCAACCTCTTTAATTTTTGATAAAGTCTGTTGAAAATCCTATTATAGGACTTACGCAAGTGTCACAGAAAAATCGGATTTGTAGTTTGTAGTAAGCGGCTCTAGCCCTTATTTTGAGTATTAAAGTCCTCGTATAACAATAAACTTCTCTGTTTTGCCTTCCCTTTAGCAACTTCTGCTTTAACACTTTTGTGTTTCGCGCAGCCTGTAGCAACTTTCGTCTTCTCTGTAAGAGCTTCTGTCTTCACGTTTCGGTGTTTCGCGCAGCCTGTAACAACTTCCGTCTTCTCTGTAAGAGCTTCTGCCTTCACGTTTCGGTGTTTCGCGCAGCCTGTAAGAGCTTCTGCCTTCACGTTTCGGTGTTTCGCGCAGCCTGTAACAACTTCTGCCTTCGCGTTTCCGTGTTTTGCGCAGCTTGTAGCAACTTCTACTTTGACTGAAGCGTCCGCCCACCGTTAAAACGGCAGTCTAATAACCCAAGTCCATTAAAATGGACTGTAATCTTCAGTCCTCTGAGTGAGGACTTTTGCTATGAGACAGGGATTTTAATCCCTAGCGGACGTTCGGTTTCACGTTAATTTGACACCAATGGCGAGACGCCCACCTTACAAGAAAAGTTGTATATTTTTTTATTTGTCAGTCCCTAACGCCAAAAAATCCAACATCGGGGTAAGGGATAAAGGTAAATTCAAACCTTTTCCCTTTCCCCTTTAACCGAAAAGTATTGTCTTTACATCTGAATTTTGGGCTATTCCTGATACACATTTACTTGCACTGTAAGATTTAATCGGATAATCTGAGCAATCGAGATTGTTTTTCAAGAAAACCAATGAACAAATTCATACTGAGTTTGCTTTCTTCTCCAGTGCTGATTAGCTCTCTTCTCTCTATGGGAGTAATGCTGAATCACGCACAAGCTATGGAGCCAGAACCAGGAGTCAAAAGCACAGATCGTCTATCTTGTATACGCAATAAACATAAAGTGGGTTTAGTATGTGCCAGGGCTTCTGTATTGGCTCAAATTCCTAACTATCAACGTGAAATAGAGTTTTCTCAAGAAGATGCTCCCATGCTGGAGTTTAATGATGAAGAAAGCAATGTGGCAATCGACTTATTTGGTTGTGATTGTCCTGCTTGTATAAATTCTTTGCGTCAGATGCGCGGGGCGACACCCTTGGTATATTAACGTGAGTTCGATGAACCTCTCCCGGACAGCCTCCCTCTCCCACGGCGAAAGGGATGAGCAACGAGAAATTAGGGTTTTGACTTTCCTCTCCGTGTCCAAGAGGGGGTCAATACGGTTCGGATAAGCATTTTTCACTTTCCTTGTGGTCTGGGGAAAGGATAAGGAGTAAAGGGGAAAGGATGTATTCAAAACCTTTCCCCTTTCCCCTTTCACCTTTCCCCATTTCCCGACCTCTTGCAAAAGGCACAAATGCCAAGAGGTCTAATGATTAGCTCGATTTTTCGACTCGCAAACCAAAGTATGTCAAAACAAGTTCGGTTGAGCCACTATTGACAACTTCGTGTACTTCTCCCGGTTCAATGGCTACGCAGTTTCCCGGAAGCAAGGGGTATTCTGTATCATCAATGTGAATTACTCCTGAACCAGCTTCTACAAAGAATACCTCGCACATATCTTGATGCGCGTGTGCTGGTGCGGTTTGTCCAGGAGCAAAACGTGCTTGAGAAAAGTTAGTTAGGTGAGGTAAATCGCCGAAGCGTAACATCACCTTTTTCTTGATTTCGGCATTGTGAGAAACCGATTCTTCAGGCAAGTCTTTCAAGGAAGTGGTAATCATTCGGGTCTTAAATCGTTAGATAATTCCACAATACCCCTAGACCCATCAATCCTGACTCGTTGACCATCTTGCAAGATCCATGTAGCACCGCGAACATCCATGACGGCGGGAATTCCATACTCACGAGCAACGATCGCACCGTGAGAAAGTCTTCCTCCAGCTTCGGCAATTAATCCTCCAGCCCTTAATAATAATGGTGCCCAGCCGGAATCTGTATAAGGTACTACTAGAATCGTATCTCGATCGACTTCTGGCACTTCTTGTAAATTTCGCAACACTTTCACCCTACCTTCGGCTTGCCCGTGACTGGCTCCAATGCCTTGTAAAATTTGGTCAGAGTAGAGTTCAGAGGGAGCTAAGGGGTGAGGAGGTGTATTGCCGTAGACTAAAACAGGTACTTGAATAATCTCGCTATCTTGCAGGAATTGCGATCGCCTAAATTCCACTAACTCATTTAACTGTTCGATTAAGCTGGAATCTTCATCTCCAATTAAACGCCGCACTTCATCAAAATTGAGAAAAAAGATATCGCCTGTTTGCCTAAGTAAACCAGACTCTAACCAAATTTTCTCTAAAGCCACAAAACTCCAACGCAATTCAGCTAAAAGCCGGGAATAAACTTCGGTGACTCGTCCTTTGATATCCACGCGGCGTTGCACAAAAGAGCGTTTGCGCTTACTGGCAAAGATACTATTAATTGCGTCTTTAGCACCTGCTTGTGGTTCGTTCCCCTGCATTAACTGCACAAACATCTGCTGAATCATTTGGGGATTTTCCCGCCAAGTGGGAACGGAGATATCGGTTCCTACTTCGCTTAAGTAGCCGTAATCTTGCAGCAATTCGTTAAATTCTTGGAGGATCTTTTCTCCTTCGGGGGTTTGCTTTAATTGCTCAAATACTTGCTGTGGCTCAAACTCAACCAATATCTGCTTGGCATCTGTTGCGATCGCACTGAGCGATCGCAATGCCGCTACTTCTGGAGTGACGCTATGATCGATTTGCCCATCTTTTACCCGAAAAATCGCCTGTCTCAGAGCGGCACTCAAGGGAGCTAAAATGCTGTAATACGTTCCATAACGCAGCAACTCCAGAATAAAATCAACTCTTGCCAACAACGCGGGTGGTTCCAAGCTATCTATATCTGACTGCGCCAACTGCGACAACCCAGGAATGAATCGTTTGTGATAATCTTCCTTGAAGTCCTTTTCTAAACTCAATTCCCGCTTCAGCAACTTTCCTAGTCCTGGCAAATTTTCCCAAGTTGACTGCAAGGAAGGTTTACTTAATTTAGCTCCTCTGGTTAAAAATTCCAGACTTTCCGGCGGTAGCCCCATTCTCAGAAAAATATCTCCTAAGAGGGACGCATTAAAGTAGGCTCTGGAATAATGCAGAGTTGCTGTTTTGGTGAAATCTAACCCCAAAGCGCGATCGCCTAAAACTAAAGTAAAAAATTCTCCCCAAACTCCACAAGTTAAAGGACGATTGATTGACCACGTTAAGGGGTGAATTACTCCAGGAATCACTTCCGCAGCGATTTTGCGTGTCCAGATGGGCAACAGAGTGGTGATTGGTCGAGATTGCAACACCCAAAGCGTTTGCCCATCATAACTCCACTCGATATCTTGAGGAGTGCCATGATAACGTTTTTCGAGTCGGTAAGTAAGGTAAGCAACTTGCTTAATTAATGATTGCGGGACTCGTCCTTGACCCCTCTAATTGTACAGAGTAAGAATTTTCTGTTTCAACGACAAAAGCGCGATATTGTTCTGGTGTGATTTTTCCCGAAACGACTTGCGTCGCGCTGCCTGGAAGGGCTTCAATGATGATTGCATCGCCTTGCTGGGTAATGGGATCGCGGCTGAAAGCAACACCAGAATACACGCTCTGAACTTGTTGCTGAATCAACACAGCCATTGCTGTATCATTTAAGCCGCGATCGCGTCGATATTGGACAGCGGAGGGATGATTGTAGGAAGCTTGAACTTGGGCGATCGCTTCTTGTAATGCCTCTTGGCTAGTAACATTTACAACTGTTTCATACTGTCCAGCAGCAGAAGCGTATTCTGAGTCTTCTCCAATAGCGGAGGAACGCACCACCAAGGGGGATAATTCTGATGGCTGGAGAAATTCTGTTAACCCTTCTGGATTGTCGATAGGTGCTAGCACCCATCCTTTCGGCACTGGATAGCCCCAGCGCTTAATTTGAGATAATGTTGCTGCCTTTTCTCCGACTATGGCAGCATTCAACTCTTCATCTAGAGAAACCATTGTGCGCTCGCCGCGTAAAAATTCCAACATCGCAAGAGATTCAGTTTGTGCCTCTTGGGCTGGCAGTTTCATATCATCAGGAATTTTGGTGTAAATCCAGCCCATTAAACCAGCTAAGGCTACAGCAGCAAGTATTCTGGGAATATCGCTAAAGTGCAGAAGTGCCACAAACAAAGGAAAAAGTAGCAAAACCCCAAATTTGACTAACTTTCTTGATTGCAGAATTGTAAAAGTAATACCTGCAAAGAAAGATACAAATATCGCTACCAGTGGATCGTGTACGACAAATCCCCAGACAACATTTGTCGTACCTGCTCCTCTGCCTATCCAATATCTACCGATTACCAGAGCGATTAGGGCAAGCAATTCCCAAGACGATCCATCTGGGAAGAAAATGCGGGTGAGTAAGACTGCCGCAACTCCTTTAAATGCTTCTGACAAGACTGCCAGAATTCCGACAATTTTACCCCCATGATAAAAGGCAGCTGATACACTAATATTTCCTGTACCAACTTGTGATAACTGCTTCCGTTTGAGGGCGTAAGTTATCCATGCAATCAGGGGTAATCCGCCCAAAAGGGGGCAGACAATTAAAATAACTAAGATACCCCAAGGTTCAAACATTCTGGATTTTGGATTTTAGATTTAAATTTTCCATCTAAAACCTCAAATCTAAAATCTAAAGTTTTTCTGAAATTTTTGATGGTTATTAGGGGGGTTTATTTATTAGTTGCTAAATGGACACTTGGTTAAGACGGAAACCGTTTAAGACAAGTGTCCTTCTAGACTACTAATGGTTTTAGTTTAGCGCATAGGCAGCTTGCAGCGCCCAGATTACGAGAGCAGCGATCGATCCCAGAAGCAACACGGTAGAGATAGTGACTACTTTAGGGGAATCTGCACCCTTAAATTTCATAATTCCGCGATTTAAGTCGGACACAGCTTTGTAATCCTCTGTTGTTGGAGCATGAAATATTTGTCCGTCTTGATTGTAGTCCTTCTCTTTGCGGATGACGTTAAATTCACTTTAAAAATTTAGAAGTGGGGAGTGGGGATAAGGGGACAAGGGGGACAAGGAGACAAGGGAGACAAGGAGACAAGGGGACAATGAAAATAACATTGCCCAATGCCCAATCCCCAATCCCCAATCACCAATCCCCCAGTATCATTGAAAAGCAACTCAGTATCAGAGGGTGTGAGTAGGTGAAAATAGCACTGAGCGTAATTTTGGCGGTGGTTGTGGGATTGTTTCTGGTAATTGAGGTTGGATTGCGATCGCTGTTTGGTTTTGGTAATCCCCTAATTTATATTGGCGATGAGCAAATTGGTTATTTGTTGGCTCCTAACCAACGTACCCGTCGTTTTGGGAATCGCATTGAAATTAATGAATATTCTATGCGAGGTAGTCCGATAAAAAAGATACCTGCACCTTCTGGGCTGCGAATTCTCCTCTTAGGTGATTCTATTGCTAATGGTGGCTGGTGGACAGATCAGACTAATACAATATCTAGTTTGATGATCCGTTCTCTAGCATCATCTATTAATAGTAATTATCAGGAAGTAGAAGTGCTAAATGCTTCAGCAAATTCTTGGGGGCCAAGAAATGAATTAGCTTATTTGGAGAAGTTTGGCAATTTTAACGCGCAAGCAGTGGTGTTATTAATTAATACCGATGATTTGTTTGCTACTCCTCCTACTTCATTACCAGTAGGACGCGATCGCAATTATCCCGATCGTAAACCTCCCTTGGCATTAGTGGAAGTGTGGCAGCGTTATATCGTCAAGCAAAAGCCAATTCCTGAACTGCAAGCCGTGCAAAATGAATCAGGCGATCGCGTGGGGATTAATTTGGAAGCGATCGCTAAAATTCAAGCCTTGACTCGCCAATCCAACAGCAAATTTCTGCTGGTGATGACTCCTTTACTACGAGAAATTGGTGAACCAGGCCCCCGCGATTACGAAATTAAAGCACGTCAGCGCTTGAGCGATTTTACCAAAGCACAGCAAATTAACTATATAGACTTTTTACCGAATTTTAATTCAACTACCAACCCCCAAGGTTTGTTTCACGACCACATTCACCTCAACTTGCAAGGAAATAAATTTGTCAGTGAAGTTATGGAGCGATCGCTTTTGGAATTACTGGGTGAGAAGTCACTTCATCACTAATATTCGTGTTTTAAAGCTCATCTATGTTGAAACCTAGAGTTTTTTAAAAAATATTAAAAGATATATTTATGTAGGTTGGGTGGAGTGAAACGCAACCCAACATTACCACCTTATTTATATTAGGTTACGCTATCGCTGCACCCAACCTACAAAACTACGGTTTTCAAGGTAGACGAGGTTTAATTAGATTTCTGAGTATCTCTAACCAAATTATTTAACTCTTCCTGCATTTGACTTTGAACTATTTCATAACAAGCATTCACATAGTTACGATCTCTAGCTGCATCTTGACCATATCTTTCAAAAATAATTGGATGACAGATACGAGTGTGAATTTGCACAGGTAAAGGAATATTTGGCAGAGGGCCAATAGACAAGCCCCAAGGCAAACCTAAGTAAATTGGGAAAACACCAGGGTCTAATTCATATAACCACGGCAATCCCCACTGATGCAATTGTTTGATGAAATCATAGCAATCACATAATACGATCAAGCTATCATGAGCGCCTACGGAAATTACAGGAATAATTGGAACTTCTTGTTTTAAAGCTAGCTTGACAAACCCTTGATGACCGGCAAAATGAATTTTATAACGTTGGCTATGAGGACGAAACATATCATATTGTCCACCAGGATATACCAGAACGCTAGCACCTCGATCGAAAGCCGCGCTAGCCATTTTGGGATGTGCAACAATTGCTCCGAATTTCTGAGCTAATCCTGCTATTTCTGGACTCACTTTCCAAGCGTAAGGGTGCATTAGACCATACACCAAACGCTCGGTTCCAAATCTCGAAAACCAATCGTACATCATCATTATTAAATCTGGAGAAGCCATTCCCCCATTGTGAGAGCCAACCAGTAGTACTTTCCCTGTTGTTGGGATGTGATGCCATCCATCAGTTTTTACTTGAAAGTAATAACGGTAAAACCATGACCATATAGGCATCAATGATTCAATAAACTGAGGATCTCGCTGTGTTAATGAGTGATGAATCTTTTTCGAGAATTCTGATGTTAAAGTATTGTCAGCGCTGACAGAAATATTCTCTACCTGTTTTGGAAATTCCATAATTAATCGCTCATCTTCTATCACTCTTGCAAGTATCTCTGCAACTGCTCTAAATTTCAATACACCAAAATTGTCTTTACTTTCTCAACAAGATTGACACAAGCCTTGGTGGTTTATTTTTATCTTGTTCATGCCACCATTCTTTGAAGTCTTCAAGTTGGAAGTCATGAACTTTCGCTGTGTTCAAAAAGTCCGATAGATGATGCACAAATGCCGGAATTTCAACGGACTCTTGCTGTCTTTGAAAATTAGCTTTTGTTCCTTGATATTGCTTAAATGGATGAAGCTCACAGATGAAAAAGTGTCCTCCTTTGACTAAGACACGAGATGCTTCTGAAAATATCATGCTGAGGTCTTCGATGTGTTCTAGAACAAGATTACAAGTGACCAAATCGGCAGACTCATTATCACAAGTCCATTGCTTGGTAATGTCTTCGGTAATAAACACTACATTCGCAGACCTCACTTTCTCTTTTGCCTTTTCGATCATCTGTGCTGAAAAATCGATCGCACAAACTTTCAGAGCAATTTGTGAAAGCAAAAGCGTATTTTTACCAGTGCCACAGCCAATTTCTACGACTGATTTACACTTCAAACCCATCAAGGTTTCTCTGGTGACGATTCGATCGAGATCGCGCGTCAGATTTTCGTCAGCATCGTATGTGGCTGACCAATTATCGTATGCTGCTTGAATACTCATATAGCTTCATTTTACCGAGCAAAGGGTATCATACATATCGATCATTTCTATTTCACCGTGCGATCGCCCAGTCCGAGTATAAGTGCTGCCGCAAGTGCCGCTATTGTCCGAACGTGGTTCCAGAACGTCCAATTGGTAAGATATCTAGCCCATAGGTTTGCGCCTTCAGTACTATCCGGTTTGGCGATCGCTAAGGCATCATTCAGTGGCACATTGAAGGCGATCGTCACTAGAACAGTGCCAATGAGATACAGGAGGCTACCGATAAGCAAATAGGCAGCACCAGGTTGATGCCACTTTAACACCGAGGAAATCGCTAGAAAGATGCAAGCCACAGCCGTTCCGAAGAGTGCCAACATGAACAACGGATTGATCGCAGTGATATTGATCGATTGCATGGCAATAATGCCTTCCTTTGGCTGGAGTCGGGCAAGGGCATTCATCACGAAAGTCGAGAAGGCAAAGAAGACGCCAGCCACCAACCCGCAGCCTAGTGCTGTCAAAAGCGTCAACGGAAAGCGCAAATTGTCAACAATTACCATAAAGCCTCCTGTTAATTACTGCCTAATGCCTTATTCGCAGATGGTGTTATGTCACACACAATACGCTTGGGTTAAGGGTTATTGGTGTAGATGATTGGTCTTTCAAGACGCGATAAATCGCGTCTCTACAATCTGGGTTTTGGGCTGATCCGATCGGACACGATATTATTTTATTTGCTGTTGCTCCCATCGCTAGTTTTATTACTTTGTTGCGACGCAAGCAGTTTGTTTGACGAGCGATGGCTGCGCCAACACCTCCAGTGAACGCACTGCTTGCGACAATGTATTTATAACCTTTTGACATTAAAAAGCTACAGACTACATTACTGTGAATTTGAAACAAATATTTTAGCTGTATAGCTTGGTAAGTCAGTAACTAAACCATCCTCTTTAGATTTCACTTCTTGATTGCTAACCCAATCTCGCCAATACTCAGCAGTTGGGAAGTCTGAAATTTTATATTGATTTAGATTTTGGTCGGAGAAATTTGCCACGACAATGACATGAGAATTATGCTCATCCCAACGGGTGTAAGCCAGCACTTTATTATCTGCATTTTCAAAGAAAAACTTAATATTATCACTTTGCAAAGCTGGATTTTGTCGGCGTAGAGCAATCAACTTTTGATAATACTCAAATAAATCATGATTCTGAGCGTTTGACAATAAAGACCAATTAATCTTTTGCGGTTTGGTCACATCTTCGCTTTTTTGCTGATATTCGCCAAACTCTTCTCCCATCCACAGCATCGGTATACCCATCGCTGTCATTAACACAGCAGCAGCTAACTTAGCTCGTTCAAATGCGGCGGCGTCAAAGATGCCGCAATTGCCTAATTCTCGTAATACACGTTCGCGATCGTGGGTTGCCAAATAATTAATTACATTGGTAGCGATCGCATAACCTTGCTGTTTGGGATCTAAAATCTGCTTGAGTTGTTCTAATTCAAATGATTTCCCACAAATATATGGAATTATAAAGTAGCGAAAACTTTCATGCCAACAAGCATCTAATGGGCCATCTGGCTTGACTACAGTGTTTGTATCGGGAATGTGTTCAGCAATGTTGTAAAACTCTTTAGGTGCAGCATAATTTTTCGCTTCCTTAGTCAGCCAGTTGAAAAATTCAAAGTTAGCCAATTGCCGCACTGCATCAAAGCGAATTCCATCAATGTGATATTCCTGAATCCAAAATTTTACCACATCGCCGATGTATTCCCATGCAGGTTTAATATTTAAGTTTTTGTCGTAATTATCATAGTTAAACTCTGGTCCCCAATAATTATTTGGGTCTTCAGGATAATGTTTGTGTTCGTAGTACCAGTAATTTCGGTCAATTAGTATTAAAGGGCATTCTTCATCTGTATGGTTATAAATTCCATCCATAAAAACGCGAATGCCTCTACCATGACACTCGTCAATCAACCGCTTTAAATCTTCTGTTGAACCGTAACTAGATTCTGTAGCAAAGAAGTGGCGAATTTTATAGCCCCAGTTATAATCACCAGGGTACTCATTAACTGGCATTAATTCAATTGCATTAATTCCCAATTCGCAAAGATAATCTAACTTAGCAATTATCCCTAAATATTTGCCTCGCTCGTTAGAATCAACTTCATCACCAGTAAAATCGGCAACGTGCATTTCATATATAACTAATTCTCGGTTATCAGGCAACGGCGTTTCATCATTTTGCCAAAGGTAATTATCAACAATGCGTTGCCCATCTTGAATGCGTACTATGCCGTATTTTTCTGTTTCATTAACATCTGTCGCTTTGGGGTCAATGATATCTATCCATTCATCAAGTGCAAAATTTGGGCTTTTGGTTTGAATGCGAAATTTATATTGATAAACACCGTCTTCCAATTGTATTTTCGTGCGAAAATAACCATCTTCATCTTTTGACATGGGAATTTCTTTCCAATCTGAAAAAGACCCAATTAAAGCTGCTCCTTTGTTGCGAGGAGCAAATAATGAAAATTCAGTTAAATTTGCCATTTTCACACTTTTAAATTTTAGCTAATTACAGTAACTAAAATTATTGTGTAATATAAAATAATCAGCAGCTTCTTTCTTAAGTATTATCAATATTTTCCTAATCTGCTGAACTTCAGACAGATATTGCGATCGCTATGATTTTAGGGGTGCAATAGCTATCTAAATTATAACTAATTATGCGGACATGATATGATAGTTTTGCTCAATTATCTCTGAGGTTTGTTTCTCAAATCTAATTCCATACCTTCTGGAATTAAATGTCTATTTCAAGACAGTAAACGCAGTGACTATTTCCTGGCATCACATTACTCTTTATACTAGCTGATTTTAAAATATCTATCCTTAAAAGATGGATAGTGGGTAGTAGGGAGCAGGGGAGCATACTTCGACTCATTTCGGCTACGCGGTAGTTGAGCGCAGTCGAAACTCAATGACCAACGCTCAGTAACCGGGGGAGCAGAGGAGGATAGATAATTAATGACCAATACAACTCTTAGAGAGGCTGCACTTCGACTACGCTCAGTGACCACGCCAACGACTACGCGGTAGTTGAATCTCGACTTCGCTCGATTACCGCGCAGTCGAAACTCAGTACAAGTGACCAATGACCAATGACCAATGACAAATACTTCGACTCCCTTCGACTACGCTCAGGACAAGTCGCTCAGTACAAGTGACAAATGACTATTTACCAATATCTTCATTCCAAAGTTCGGGGTTAGTTTCAATAAACTCACTCATCATTTGTTCGCATTCGTCAAGATTAAGATCGATAACGTCCACACCGTGAAATACCATAAATTCTTTAGCACCAGGAAAAGTTCTAGATTCTCCAGCGATGACTTTTTTAATGCCAAATTGTACCACTGCCCCAGCGCATAGGTAACACGGCATTAAAGTTGAATAGAGTGTTGTCCCTCTATAACTGCCAACTCTCCCAGCATTGCGGAGACAATCGATTTCGGCGTGGGTAACAGGATCGCCGTCTTGCACGCGTTTATTGTGTCCTCTGCCGAGAATTTTGCCATCCTTGACAAGAACCGAACCAATAGGAATTCCCCCTTCTTGTCTGCCTTGTTTTGCTTCTTGAATTGCAGCTTTCATAAACTCATCCATATAATTCTCCTTTTATGACAAAACAACTAGTATTAATGGATCACGATGGCGGTGTAGATGATTATTTAGCAACTATGCTGCTGTTGACGATGGATCGTATTGAACTCCTTGGTGTTGTTGTCACTCCAGCAGATTGCTACGTTCAACCGGCTGTTAGCGCCACACGTAAAATTATAGATTTGATGGGATTTTCTCATATCCCGGTAGCAAAAAGCACTGTGCGCGGGATCAATCCATTTCCTACTCTCTATCGCCGTGATTCGTTTATCGTTGACCATCTCCCCATTCTCAATCAAAGGGAAACCATTACTACGCCATTGGTTGCTCAAACAGGTCAAGATTTCATGATACAGGTGTTACGCGGCGCATCAAGTCCCGTAACGTTGATGGTCACTGGGCCGTTGACAACGGTAGCAGTGGCTTTAGACAAAGCACCAGACATTGAAGCCAAGATTCACAAAATTGTGTGGATGGGGGGTGCGTTAAATGTTGGTGGGAATGTGGAAAAAAGTCTGGAACCTGGACAAGATGGTTCTGCCGAATGGAATGTTTATTGGGATGCGGTTTCAGCAGCGCGGGTATGGCAAACCAAAATTGAAATTATTATGTGTCCTTTGGATTTAACTAACAATGTCCCAGTCACATCGGAGCTAGTATACAAAATGGGACGACAACGCCACTATCCCATCTCTGATTTAGCCGGACAATGTTATGCACTAGTTATTCCTCAAGATTATTATTTTTGGGATGTGTTGGCAACGGCTTATCTAGGACATCCAGAATTTTATCAATTGCGCGAATGGGAAACAGAAATTATCACCACTGGTATTAGTCAAGGGCGGACTAAAGTAGTTCCTGGTGGTCGGAAAATCTATGCAATGGATAAGGTAGATAAAGAGGCTTTTTATGATTATATTTTGCGGCAATGGGCAAGATAAAAAACTGAAAATAATCGCCTACCAACAACGAGCTTTTAATAGTGCACTTCAAGTGAATTGTTCGATTACTGTCTGCTATTTAGGTGTCGCTATCAAGTAAAGAAGTTTGTCATTAAAATGGAGATTCTGCAATTCAGGAGGTGGGGGAACAGGCGGTGGCCCTTCTATGATTACAGGAATAATTTCCGGGGAACGCAATCCATCAGAACCTTGTCTCTCAAGAGCATACAAGACTTCTTTAAGTACCCACGGTGATTCTTTCGCAGCAGTAGACCAAAATAGTAGAAACAAATCGCACTCATCAATGTTGCGATAAAGTTCTTGCTCCCAGCGATCGCCAGGTTCTAAATTAAGGATATCTTGAAAAACTGTAATACCACTTACAGCTAGTCCCTGCACCCTTTTAAGAACTTCTATCCGATCTTTAGAAGAGTAAGAGACGAATGCTTTTCTATAATGTCGAGCAACTTCTCCTACTAGATGAGGGTCTTTGGATGTAGAAGATGCAGAAGCAATAATCGATAACTTGAATTTTAGATGACCAAGGGGAATTGTATTTTGACTTACAGTAACAGTTCCAATGACTGTTTTCTGAGTGATATCAGCAGGAACCGTGACCCCAAATTGAATAGAATCTGCTCTACCATTCCAACTCAACTTTTGAATTGGCTCATCTACTTCTAGTTTTGGAATGGACAGGTTAAAAGTGAGTTCACTTCCGCGTTGAATAGGTAATCCTAAACTTCTTGCTCCTAACTGTTTAGCATCAGGATCAAATTGTTGAGCATTCTGTTTGGCAAATTCAACTTGTTCAGGAAGATGAACAAATACTTGGACGAGGAACATATCGTTTGGAGTTACAGAAGAAGGACTGAACACACTGCAATCCACCAAATCTTTCGTTATATCAGCAGGTTGTGGAGATCGTTCTTGAATAGTTGGGGTTTTTTGTAGTTGCGCTTTTAACTGCTTAATAACTTCTTCTTCATCCTTGATATCGCTACTATCCCAACCCAACTCATTTACTGGAACATTACTATTTGCTCCTACCTTTAACTCAATGGGTTTACTATCCAAATCGTCACCCAAAAATTTCAAGGCTTTACGAATATTTTCTAAGTTGATATTAGCCGATAACAGCTTCTTCCAAAAACTTGTAGAGCCTTGAGTCTCTACCAAGTCTGTCAGGCTTTTAGGTCTAGCTTGTTGGCTTGTAGGTCTAGGTTGGTATAGTAACACGTCTGGTGGTGCATCAGATGTCGCGGGTTTTGGAGTGTATTCAGATAAATCCTGTAAAACAGATATTTTAATATACTTCTTACGGATAAACCATGTATCTTTCCCATTGATAGAGTTTTTCAAGATAATTCTGTAATATTCTTCCTCCTCAACATAAGAAATAACCTCTAATGTACTTTTGACTTGAATGAGAAGTTTTTCATCTTCAGCTAGTTCCGCTAACTCACTTGGACGAACTTTCAGGAAAGTATCAGCAGTTACTGTAAAGATAAACATAATAATTACTTTTAGATGATTATTAATAATTTAGCAAGTTTAAACCTAATAAGAGAGCCGCAATAGTTCCGGCAACAGAAATTTCACCTTGGGCAATTTTATCTAAAACTGATTCTACAGGAATAAGTACAACTTCAATCTCTTCTGTAATATCTAGTTGCTGCTCTCCGTCTTTGCTCACATTTTCTGCTAAAAATAAATGTATTTGATTGGTATCTTTGCTCGGCTTATCGTATAAAGTTCCAATTTTTTTAAATTCTTGGGGAATATAACCAGTCTCTTCTCTCAGTTCTCTAATCGCCGCTACCTCTGCACTCTCTTTTGTGGGATCGAAATTACCTGCTGGCAGTTCCAAGAAAAATTCACCGACTGCGTGTCTATATTGCCGGACAAAAATAATTTCTCTATGACTAGTGATAGGTAAAATCATTGCAACGTCAGGCTTAATACTGACAAAATAATCATCTATAATTTTACCATTTGGTAATTCTATTTCATCTTGCCTTACCTGACACCAAAGATTATCTAAAACCATTTTTGATTTTAAAATCTTCCATTTTTTTAAGTTGTTCATAAACTAAGTAACAAATAAAATGTATGTATAAAAAGTTTGCAATGAATGTAAAAAAGTATAACAGATGTATCCGATAATTTAAATTTTGAACTTACACTGGCTTTTGCAATAACATAATATGCAGAATAAGTATGCAAATAAATGTAAATTTATTTACAGTAAACAAGAGATTTCCCTTGACCATTAGTCGGGGTACAACGGCACAAACAACGAATGTGTGGGTGAAGATTTTATATGATGATATCGTAGGCTGGGGGGAAGCATCGCCGTTTGGTGTGGGTAATCATCGGCAATCAACTGATGCAATCAAAGATACTCTAGAGCAAGTTGTGCCTCTGTTACAAGCATTCAGTCCCTTACAACGTCAGGAAATTGAGCAAGTTTTAACACAAAACCAAATTCCTTCTGCTGCAAGAGCTGCCTTGGATATGGCAATGCATGACTGGTTGGGTAAGCGCGTAGGTTTACCTTTGTGGCAACTTTGGGGACTCGATCGCAATCAAATAGTCCCGACTTCAGTCACAATTGGGATTAATTCAGCTGAAGGCGCTAGGGCGAGAGCGCGAGACTGGTTACAATTTACAGATGTCCGTCTTTTTAAGGTGAAGCTAGGTAGCCCAGATGGCATAGATGCAGATCAAAAAATGCTCTTAGCAGTACGAGAAGAAGCGCCAGAACTAAAGTTTTTTGTTGACGCCAACGGGGGTTGGAGTTTAGAAGATGCGATCGCCATGTGCAATTGGCTGGCTGATTTAGGTATAAAGTATGTAGAACAGCCATTGCCACGGGGAGAAGAAAAAAGTTTAGCCAAACTCAAACAACACTCTCCTTTACCTATCTTTGTCGATGAAAGTTGTTTCACCAGCGCTGATATTCCCAATTTGGCAAATTACGTGGATGGCATTAATATCAAACTAATGAAATCAGGGGGGCTAACAGAGGCAATGCGAATGGTACATACAGCACGAGCATATCGCTTGCAAGTAATGTTCGGTTGCTATTCTGACAGTTCGCTAGCTAATACAGCAGCATTACAGCTAGCACCACTAGCTGATTATTTAGATTTAGACAGTCACCTGAACTTAATTGATGACCCTTTTACAGGTGCATTACTAAAACAAGGAAAAGTTTTGCCAAACGATTTACCAGGTTTGGGAGTACAACACAGTGCGTCTACCATTTAATCAACGAGTAGCTATCTTGCTACATGAAGGGACTATTGGGACTCACGGCAAAACAGGGCTAGCAATTTTACGTTACAGTGAAGCCCCAATTGTAGCCGTAATCGATCGCGAGTGTGCTGGTAAATCCCTACCAGAATTAACAGGTATCAAGCGTGATGTGCCGATTGTGGCATCGGTAGCCGCAGCCCTAGAGTACAAACCGGAAGTTTTAGTAATTGGTATTGCTCCAGGAGGTGGTGCTGTACCAGATGATTACTGGCTAGAAATCAAAGACGCTTTAGAAGCGGGCATGTCTTTGGTGAATGGTTTACATACATCAATGGCAAGTATGCCAGAATTAAATGCACTGCTCAAACCAGGGCAACTAATTTGGGATGTCCGCAAAGAACCATCTAATATCAGCGTTGCTAGTGGAATGGCACGTACCCTTCCGTGCCGACGGGTGTTGACAGTGGGAACCGACATGGCGATTGGTAAAATGTCAACTAGCCTAGAGTTACATTGGGCGTCAAAATTGCGGGGCTGGCGTTCTAAATTCCTCGCCACAGGGCAAACTGGGATGATGTTAGAAGGAGACGGTGTGCCTTTAGATGCCGTGCGGGTAGACTTTGCCGCCGGTGCTGTGGAACAGATTGTTATGCGCTATGGCAAAAACTACGACATCTTGCACATTGAAGGACAAGGTTCGCTGCTACACCCTGGTTCAACAGCAACTCTACCCCTAATCCGTGGTTCGCAACCAACCCAACTGCTGTTAGTACATCGGGCGGGACAAGTCCATGTCCGCAATCATCCCCATGTCATCATTCCACCTTTACCAGAGGTGATTCGGCTGTATGAAGCTGTTGCTAATGCTGGTGGTGCTTTTGGAAGTGTATCTGTAGCGGGTATAGCATTGAACACAGCCCATTTAGATGAATCTGCGGCTCAGGAAAGCATCGCTCAAACAATAGCAGAAACGGGGCTACCTTGCACTGATGTAGTCCGCTTTGATGCGAATGTGCTTTTAGATGCGGTGATGAATAATTAACGTGAGTCTCCAACGGAGGCGCACCTGCGGGAAGGGCGAAAGAAACAAGTCAAATCCTCTTCCCCTCTGCCTTCTGCCTCCTGCCTCCTGCCTTTTTTCTTAGGAGTTCGACGAGTGCTATTTTGACCTCTCCCCCAGTCGGGTAAAACTAAAGCTAAAACCTTAGTAAATCAGGTTTGGGGGGAGGTTTTGAGAATTTATGCAATAAATATATTAAATTCGGGCGGTCGTTTGTTGAATTCGGGCGGTCGTTTGTTGAATTCGGGCGATCGTTTGTTGAATTCGGGCGATCGTTTGTTGAATTCGGGCGGTCGTTTGTTGAATTCGGGCGATCGTTTGTTGAATTCGGGCGGTCGTTTGTTGAATTCGGGCGGTCGTTTGTTGAATTCGGGCGATCGTTTGTTGAATTCGGGCGATCGTTTGTTGAATTCGGGCGGTCGTTTGTTGAATTCGGGCGGTCGTTTGTTGAATTCGGGCGATCGTTTGTTGAATTCAAGCAATGGTTAGGGTGGGGTAAAACCCAGATTATTGAACAACTTCAGACTTGTGTGTACACCGTAGCGCCTTTTAGGAGAGGGAGGCTGTCCGGGAGAGGTCTGTGGAACTCACGTAATAATTAGGTGCTGTGGAATGCTTTAACCCTAACCAGTTTTGAATTTTAAATAGATATATTTCGCACACCAGATTACTTCTGGTTTGACCCAGAAACGTTAGAATTTTCAGGGTTCCATTTGCTGGATGGTAAATATCAACCGCTAGAACAAAATCCCCAAGGCTGGTTATGGAGTCAACAGCTAGGTTTATATTTAGGGGTTGTTCAAGAAAAATTACGCTTTTACACTCGTGAAGGAGAACTGATTCCCACACCGGAAGAAGTGGCACAACACCAGAAACAACGTAGCGATCGCTTGGCAGCAAAACTGCGAGAATTAAATATAGATCCAGATACAATTTAACTTCCACGCTGTTTTGCTTGTGTCTGTTGCCCCAAATACTATGGATCTTCAGGCAATACCCATTTTGGCGGTTCCGTCATTTTTTTCCGCAGACGTTCTTGTGCCAACTCCAGCATTTTCTCTAAGGGAGTCTCTTCAATAAATTTTGCGGCTGACTCTTTAAACTCGGTATTGGGGCATTTATCCCCTAAAACACACCCATTAACACAGGCTACAGCGCAGTCAATCTTTTGCTCCACAGTACATTCCTCTCTCTAAAAGTTATAAGTTATAAGTTGTGAGTTATGATTTTCATCTCTAACTCTTCACTGATAACTCTTTACTATCAGGCATGACCTACAGGTAAATTTTACCTTGCCAGTTGGTATCTCATTAGTCTAAATACTCACTATTTAGAAAGTTAGGAGTTAGGAGTTAGGAGTTATGAGTTATGAGTTATGAGTTATGAGTTATGAGTTATGAGTTATGAGTTATGAGTTATGAGTTAGGAGTTATGAGTTATGAGTTATGATTTTTACTCCTAACTCCTCACTCCTCACTCCTCACTTTTATAAAGGGCGCTCATGTCAGAACTGTTTGCTACTACTGGAACTATAGCCGCGATCGCCACTGCTGTTGTCCCCCAACAGGGTAGTGTTGGGATTGTGCGGGTGTCCGGTTCTCAAGCAATGGCAATCGCCCAAAGTCTCTTTCATACACCAGGGCGACAAGTTTGGGAAAGTCACCGGATTCTCTACGGTTACATTCGCCATCCCCAGACGCAACAAATAGTGGATGAAGCTTTGTTGTTGATGATGAAAACACCCCGTTCTTACACTCGTGAAGATGTAGTGGAATTCCATTGCCACGGGGGAATTATCGCAGTGCAACAGGTATTACAACTGTGTTTGGAAAATGGCGCTAGACTAGCGCAACCGGGAGAATTTACTCTCCGCGCCTTTTTGAATGGACGATTAGATTTAACTCAAGCCGAAGGTATTGCTGATTTAGTCGGAGCTAAATCGCCCCAAGCGGCTCAAAGTGCTTTAGCTGGTTTACAAGGAAAATTAGCTCATCCGATTCGGCAGTTACGCGCTAACTGTTTAGATATCTTGGCAGAAATTGAAGCTCGGATTGATTTTGAGGAAGACTTACCTCCGTTGGATGATAAAGGGATTATATCAGAAATTGATAAAATTGCCGCAGAAATAACTAGGTTATTACAAACCAAAGATCGAGGTGAGTTGCTACGCACTGGTTTAAAAGTGGCAATTGTCGGGCGTCCGAATGTGGGTAAGTCGAGTTTATTGAACGCTTGGAGCCGGAGCGATCGCGCCATTGTGACTGATTTACCTGGCACAACCCGCGATGTTGTCGAATCTCAGTTAGTTGTTGGGGGAATTCCCGTACAAGTGCTAGATACAGCGGGGATTCGGGAAACAACAGACCAAGTAGAAAAAATTGGCGTCGAGCGATCGCGCCGTGCTGCAAATGCAGCTGATTTAGTCTTGCTGACCATCGATGCTTCCGCAGGTTGGACAGCAGGTGATGAAGAAATTTATCAAAAGGTACAACACCGTCCGTTGATTATAGTGATTAATAAAATCGATTTAGTAGAAGAAAGCGATAGAAAAATTTTTCAATCCAAAATCCCAAATCCAAAATCTAAAATTGTCACAGCCGCAGCCCAAAATCAAGGAATCGATGCTTTAGAAACAGCAATTTTAGAGATAGTCCAATCGGAAAAAGTGCAAGCTGCTGATATGGATTTAGCCATAAACCAAAGACAGGCAGCAGCCTTAACTCAAGCTAAAATATCTTTAGAACAAGTGCAAGCAACAATTACCCAGCAGTTACCTCTTGATTTTTGGACAATTGACTTACGAGGTGCGATTCAAGCTTTAGGAGAAATTACTGGAGAAGAAGTAACAGAATCAGTTTTAGAGAGAATTTTTAGCAGATTTTGTATTGGTAAATAATCTAGACAAATATCAATAAAAAAATAAAAAATCGTAATATTTATGTTGAATTGTTAATTGTTATAATATAATGCTTGATACAATCCCAGTTCGAGTTCTTGGTTGTCTTAGACCAGGCATAATCACGGTTATAGCCTTTCCCGGTGCAGGAATGTTAGATGGTGGGTTACTACTGGAGTTACCAACTGAAATAATTCCAGTAGAGCTACGAATGCCAAATAATGAATTTATAGTAGTTCGCAATAAACAAAGTGGAGAGTTTACACAGGTGTTGCCAAAAGATTTATCCAAATAACATTATGTCTTTTATCAATAAGATTAATTCTGTAAACGGATTAATTTTAAAACCCAATCCAGGTAAGAGCCTATTTATAAAGTAAATATTAAGGTAGGGGAGCCAGTGCGGTGGACGGGTTTCCCGGCATAAAGCAACTGGCGCTGTGTTGCGGCTGTGCAAGAATTTGAGAGTTTAAAAGAGTAAGAATCAGCCGCAGGGCACCAAGAAACATGGTGCGTTAAGCGTTGCTATAACGCACCCTACAATTTAAGGTTTACTTTTATTTAATATTTATTGATAAATAAATGGATATCTCAATTCGTCAAGCAAGTATACAAGATACAGCGATCGTTTCGGATGTGTTATTAGAAGCAGCTTTGTGGCTCCAGCAGAGTGGTAGGACTCTGTGGCATGAGAATGAGGTTTCGCGAGAAAGTATCTCTAAAGATGTTGCTAACGGCTTATTTTTTATTGCTGACTGGGCGGGTGAACCAGCTGGTACAATCAAGTTTCAACTAGAAGATTTACTGTTCTGGTCTGACATTTCTCAGGAAGAGTCAGCATTTGTACATCGTCTTGCAGTTCGACGGCATTACTCTGGCGGTAAAGTCTCTTTAGCACTTCTAGCTTGGGCTGTTGAACAAGCACAAAAACTTGGTAAACATTATTTACGTTTAGATTGCGACGCTTCACGCCCACGCCTTAGAGCAGTATATGAAAGTTTTGGTTTCCGTCATCACAGTGACAAACAAGTTGGTGCTTATTTTGTCTCTCGCTACGAATATCAAATACCTCCAATGTATAAAATGCGTAAGTCCTAAAAACAATAGACTTCTTGGCATTTGTGGGGAAAAGGGTAAGCGGTAAAGGGGAAAGGGCTAATAAAAACCCTTTTCCCTTTAACCTTTTCCCTTTCCCCCAAGAGTGCAAAATTTACTTTTGCAAGAGGTCTAATGTCTGATGAGCTAGCCGGTGCTTCATTCTAAAATCAAAGTAAACCTCTTGTCTAATACCATTTCACGAAATGTCTGATACAAATAATTAATCTCTAATTCTTTCCCCCTGCTCCCTGCTCCCCTGCTGCCTATTTGTATCAATCTTAAAGTGAAACGGTATAAGTGGTAGAAAAAAGGCTACATAAGGATTATGACCGTAACTACCTATAAATGGACAATTAAACGTTATCACCAAGCAATAGAGGCAGGTATTTTTGACGACCAGCCCATTGAACTATTGCGCGGCGACCTCATTGTTATGCCCCCAGAACGAGAATCTCACGCCTACTACAACACAGAAGTAGCTGATTATCTTCGCACACTGCTCGGTGAACGGGTAAAAATCCGCGATGCAAAACCCGTTACCTTACCCAACAATTCAGAACCTGCTCCCGATGTTGCGATTGTCAAACCTTTAGGTGAGGTTTATTTAGAACACCATCCTTACCCAGAAGATATCTTCTGGGTTATTGAATTCTCCAAAGCCACCCTGAGCAGAGATTTAGGTGACAAAAAAGACATCTACGCTGAGGCTGGTATTGTTGAATATTGGGTTGTTAACCTGAAGACTCCGCAGTTAAAAGTATTTCGTGACCTAGAAGATGGGGAATACAAAACCGAACTGACACTAACTACAGGTACTATTTCACCCCTAGCCTTTCCTGATGTATCCGTCCGAGTTGAGCGCCTTATAAGTAAGACCTAGTACAGCGTATTAGACTTCTTGGCATTTGTCGGGAAAAGGGGAAGGTGGGGTCCCAAGAAAGGGATAAGGGGCGAGGGGAAGGGGAAAAAGGTACTGCAAAAGTCCCTTTTCCCTTTAACCTTTACCCTTTTCCCCAAGAGTGCAAAAAGCACTTTTGCAAGAGGTCTATTATGGAAAGGGCGTAGGAGTTATAAGTTATGAATTATAAATCGATCGCTCATAACTCATAACTTATAACTCATAACTCATTTTCTGTTGCGATCGCTCTTGGCATATTACCAGCAGTTGCCAGTTGCACTGTAAAGGTAGAACCTTCAGATAATTTACTTTTTACAGAAATAGATCCACCACAGCGCAGCAGCAATTGCTGTACTATCGTTAACCCTAACCCAGCACCACCATAATCTTCGGTTGCTCCTGTACGCACCCGGTAAAAGCGATCGAAGATTTTGGGAATTTCGTTTTCCGCAATACCGATACCTGTGTCCCGGAATTCTAATTGGACATAATCGCCTTGATTACGGGCACGCACCCATACTTGACCTCCATTAGGAGTAAACTTAAGACTGTTGTGCAACAGATTAATTACAATTTGTCTTAGCTTACCAGTCATACACCAAACAGATGGGAGTTCAGTCGGTACGGTGTAGGCTAGCATAATTCCTTTTTCTTGGGCTACAGGTTGGTAGGTACTGACTACTCCAGGTACTATATCTGAGAGACGCACCAACTCCAAAGTCGTCCCCTCCAAATTTTGTTCTAGCTGCACCAGTTCCAAAAAACCAGTAATCAGGGAGTTTTGCCGATCGCATTGGGTATTTAACATCTGTAAATAACGTTGCCGTTGTGGAGGTTTAAGATTAGGAGAATTTAATAATGAAAGTGCTGTTTTCATGTGCGTCAAAGGTATACGCAGTTCTTGACAGACATTTTTCAGGTATTCATCTTTGAGTTGCTCTTTGTTGTGCAGTTCTTGATTTTGTTGCTCCAACTTATTAGTGCGTACTGTGATGATTTGACGATTAATTTCATCTTGTCGGAGGAGTTGTTTTGCCAACAGTTGATTCATTAGTATAGGTTGGGGCACGGTTGGACAAATAAAATCAGCAGGTATTGAAGATGATTCTGGTGCGATCGCTTGTTGGATACTATTTAATACTTGCTGAATTACTCTCCCCTCAACAGTAGTTATAATCAGCAACGGCTGGTTTTTATTAGTATTTACCTTCCCCGATGTCTTATTTTTACGTTTTTTAAGTGGTCGATGAGCCAAAATTAAACTGCAAAACTGTGGCGATAACACCATCAGAAAGTTTTCCCGTCGCATTTGGCTATCTGGTGGTAGGTGAACGGGAATGTGATAGGGGGACAAGGAGGATGAGGGGGACAAGGGGGACAAGGAGGTATTTACTTTTTCCTCTCCCTTGTCTCCCCCTGCTTCCCCTGCTTCCCCTGCTTGCTTTTTCCTACCCTCGTCAATCTGGCAACTATAAATCAGACTAGACGCACCTACCGAGGATTGATAACGCGCTAATTCTGATTGCCAAATTTTATCTGGTGGTAGCTTCACCCAGAGAGTGGCTGCAATTTGCTGCTCAATGAGTAAGTCAATTTGCGCTCTCACCAGTGATAGCAGAGTAGCAGGACTGAGGGACAATGGTTTAGGAGGCGTTTGCACTCCCATAACCAGTTGATAAACAGACAGATCCTTAACCAGAGAAACATTCATGAGTTAAGCACAACTTGGATGAAGCAAGAAATAATTCTGTCTTCGATTTTCACCTTTATATGTGCATTTTTTACAAAATCACCACGGAAAGAAACATTAACTATACAAAAATCCACCCACGAGGGGGCAGGGGGGACAAAAGGACAAGGGGACAAGGGAGACAACAGGACAAGTCTCTTCCTTGTCTACCTTGTCTCCTTCTCCATACCCAATGCCCAATGCCCAAATTAAGCTTGGACGTTAAGTCTTTCGTGTAAAGCGTCGCGGGCGTGTTCTCGGTCGTCAAAATGGATTTTTTCGGTGCCGAGAATTTGGTAATCTTCGTGACCTTTACCAGCAAGCAATACTCCATCACCGGGTTGTGCTTGTAAAATAGCGGTACGAATTGCGATCGCCCGATCGCAAATTACTGTTGGCTGCACTGTGTCAGCGATTCCCGCCAAAATATCTTGCAATATCCTTTCTGGATCTTCAGTCCGGGGATTATCCGATGTCACCACTGCTACATCAGCTAACTCAGCAGCGATTTTACCCATTTTTGGGCGCTTGGTGCGATCGCGATCGCCTCCACAACCAAATACACAAATCACTTTCCCTGGTATAAACGGACGCGCAGCTTTTAATAAATTTTCCAAGCTATCGGGTGTGTGGGCATAATCCACAATCACGCTAATATCTTGCTCGGCATTAATTTGTACGCGTTCCATCCGTCCGGGAACTCCGGGAAATTCAGGTATTACATTTGCCACTAACTGCAAATCTAGCCCTAAGTGCAAAACTGCTCCTACGGCTGCTAAAAGATTTTCTAAATTATATTGTCCGACTAGGGGCGATCGAAAAGCCACGTCACCTTTTGGTGTGTGTAATATCCCACTCACACCATTTGGCTGGTAACTTAAATCGCTCATCCATAAATCAGCGCTGTTGTCGTTGACGCTGTAACTCCAAACCCGTTCGGAATCTAACGAGGCAATTAACCGCTTCCCGTAGGAATCATCAGCATTAATTATTGCCCGTCCCTTGAGATAATTAGGACTAAACAATAACGCTTTGGCAGCAAAGTAATCTTCCATATCGCTGTGATAGTCGAGATGGTCTTGAGTAAGATTACTAAATACCGCCACCTCAAATTCACAACCCAACACTCTACCTTGGGCTAAAGCGTGAGAACTGACTTCCATCACCCCGAACTCACTCCCAGCCTTTACTGCCTCTGCTAGCTGCTGTTGCAGTTCCACTGCAAAAGGGGTAGTGTGGGCAGCAGTTTGCTCAAAACCTGCCCAACGAGTGTAGAGAGTTCCCATCAAAGCTGTAGCTAAATTAGCTTTGGTGAGGAGAAATTCAATCAGATGAGTAGTTGTAGTTTTGCCATTTGTACCAGTCACGCCTACCAACTTGAGTTTTCGCCCTGGATAACCATAAAAAGCGCTGGCTATCTGGGCACAAGCTTGAGTAATGTTACTTGCACTAATGACCACAGCCTGATTTGTGGGAGGATTTTTTTGGGCAGCTTCGGGAGAAACGATCGCCGCTACAGCCCCCGATGCGATCGCACTTTGCCAAAATTCCCCACCATCAACCCGCGTTCCTGGCATCCCAATAAACAAATCACCCACACGACAAGCATGAGAATTCGTCTTTAAACCCCTAACTTCCACATCCTCTATTGGATAACTAGGCAATTGCTCAACACTGTCTACTGCTGTTAGTAATTCCCGCAATTTCATTTTGTGAACCTCGTCACGTTCTCGATCTTGCGCTTATTCTGCATTATTTTTTTCTAATTGGCTAAATATTTACGCAACATTTGCTCTAACTGCTGCACGCTAGCACGAGGAGAAGGACGCGGCAATGGTTTCTCACTTCCCTCTGCGTCTCTGTGGTTCGATAAATAAAGCACCGGCACTTCATACTCATACGCAGCAAACCAATCTTCACGAGTTGTAATATCCCTAACTTCCAACTCGAAACTGAGATTTTGGATTTGTTCTAGCTTTTCTTGCAAGCCTTCACATAAATGACAGCCGGGTTTACTGTATAAAATTAATCGCATTCTTGATATGAGTTGGCGCAAGAAGTTATAAGTTTAGAATAACGTAGACGCTTCGCCTTGTCGCAGGCTACCGAAGAGGGCACAAAGGAGAAGGGTGAAAGCTCTTTGATTCATGAAAGAAGTCTCATGACCAAATTCTGTGACAATGATTAACAACCAACCAGAATACTGTATTTAAGCTACTCATGAGCCAAAGTTCTCAAAACAGCCCTTTACCAGGCAAACCTGCTCAATCATATTTCCAGTGGTTATACGCCTTCTGGAAATTCTCTCGCCCTCATACGATTATTGGTACAAGTCTGAGTGTTTTGGGTTTATATTTAATTGCTATTGCCATCAGTAGAGACGCGATGAATCATATCTCTACAGACGCGATGAATCTTGTCTCTACAGACGCGATGAATCGCGTCTCTACAAACGTGATGAATCTTGTCTCTACGTATTCCCTATTCCCTGTTTTTGGTGCATGGATTGGTTGTCTGTGTGGCAATGTTTATATTGTGGGGCTTAATCAATTAGAAGATGTAGAAATTGACAAGATTAATAAGCCTCATTTACCCTTAGCGTCTGGTGAGTTTTCCCAGCAAACTGGGCAATTAATTGTCGCTTCTACTGGGATTTTGGCGCTGGTGGTGGCGTGGCTAACTGGCCCGTTTTTATTGGGCATGGTAGCAATTAGTTTGGCCATTGGTACTGCTTATTCTTTACCACCAATTCGCTTAAAACAGTTTCCCATTTGGGCGGCGCTGTGTATTTTTTCGGTGCGCGGTACGATTGTTAACTTAGGTTTATATCTGCATTACAGTTGGGCGTTGCAACAAAGCCAAACAATTCCGCCTGTGGTGTGGGTGCTGACGTTATTTATTTTGGTGTTTACCTTTGCGATCGCTATCTTTAAAGATATCCCCGATATGGAAGGCGATCGCCTCTACAATATTACTACTTTCACCATCAAACTCGGACCACAAGCTGTGTTCAATCTGTCTCTTTGGGTAATAACTGCCTGCTATCTGGGAATAATTCTGGTTGGGGTGCTAAACGTCGCCTCAGTTAACGCCATATTCCTGGTAGTTACTCATTTGGGGCTGTTGGCTTGGCTGTGGTTGCGGAGTTTGACGGTAGACTTACAAGAAAAAAGTGCGATCGCTCAATTCTATCAATTTATCTGGAAACTCTTTTTTATGGAATATCTGATTTTTCCTATCGCCTGTCTTTTGGCTTAAACAATGCTAGAAACCTTTCCCACTAGTTCGATTATCGCTGCTGTTGTAGTTGTTCTGAGTCTGTCCATCCTTGGCTATTTTGCCTGGAAAACTTTGATTACCTCAGACTTGTTTCAAAAAGGTATCAATCTTGCCCAAGCAAAAGATTACCAAGGTGCAGAAGCGGCCTTTCGCAAAGTAATTTCCATCAACTCTACTAATGACGTAGTGCGCTTGTTTTTGGGAGATGTTTTAAACCAGCAAGGACAAGTAGAAGAAGCAACAGAATTATTTCGGGAAGTAATTCGCCGCAGTCCGAAAAATCCTGATGCTTACTTGCGTCTGGCGAATATCCTCATGCAGCAAGAGCGGGAAGAAGAAGCTAAAACTAACCTGCAACAAGCTAAAGATTTATTACAAAAACAGCGCCAACCTGAAAAAGCTCAAAAAATCACTCAACTGTTAGATAAAATGAGTGCTAAGTCAAGCGAATCTTAAGTTTAATGAGAATTGCAGATATTAAGTTTTACTGTTGTGTCTCCTAATTTTTGCCATTCCCATCATTATGGTGAGAATGGTTTTTATTTGGTAATTCCCTGTTGTATACCATAATTATGTCTGCAATTTCCACAAGTTTGACCGCTCTCTCCATAGCCGTTGCAATTGCGATCGGATGCGCTTCAAGCTCCATAACCACAATTAATTCATTTAGGCTTTATAAGAGAAAATATTAGTAATTTTAAATGATTGATTTTTGCAAAACAGCGATGATACTAACAGCCTTTTTGTTTTCTAAAGACATATTGTAGTCTCCTTACCTTAAGCAGTGCAGAAATTAGATACACTGGATCGCTAATATTTGAGTAAGTATCTAGGCATAATAAATTCAAAGTTTGTAGGAAGGACTTTAGTCTTAATAATCCTTGCTCTGAGCGATAAATCACTCATTACAAAATAGAAGTTTATTTTATATTTAATTATGTCTACCTACTTACTAAAATAGTATTAAGCAAGGGTAGATATTTAGTAGTAAATTTTAATAAATTAAAAATTCCAGTCTTTATGTCAAATATAATATCAGAACTGTGGACTAACTTTTTTACATCAGAATCATATATTCCACATGGACATTGTTATCTATGGCAAACGAATTTAGTTTGGTTACACATATTATCTGACGCATTCATTGCACTAGCTTATTACTCGATTCCAGCTACACTCTTCTACTTTGTCCGCAAGCGACAAGATTTGCCCTTTGACTGGATTTTTCTACTATTTAGTGCATTTATCGTAGCTTGCGGCACTACTCATTTAATGGAGATTTGGACACTTTGGCATCCAACTTATTGGGTGTCGGGGTTTCTCAAAGCAGTAACTGCCACAATATCTGTAATTACCGCGTTAAAGCTTGTGCCTTTAGTTCCTCAAGCATTGGCACTTCCTAGCCCTACTCAATTAGAACAAGCAAATCAAGAACTTCAAACACAAATAAGCGAACGCTTATGGGTAGAGGAGGAACTGCGAAAATACCAGAATCATCTTGAAGAAATGGTTACTGTTCGCACCAATGAAATTACTCGGACTAACGAACAATTACAACAAGAAATTCTTGAACGCCAACGCATCTTAGAAATTCTCCGACAAAGCGAAGAACGTTACCGTTACTTGGCTGAGGCAATTCCTCAACTTGTTTGGACAACTAAACCTAACGGTGAATGCGATTATTTTAATCAAAATTGGTGCGAATACACTGGGCTAACGTTAGAACAATCTTTGGGTTCTGGTTGGTTGGCTGCATTGCATCCAGATGATGTGCAAAGAGCTGATAAAGTATGGTCTGATGCTGTCAAAAATAGCACTATATATAACAATGAATATCGCTTTAAACGAGCTGTTGATGGCTCTTATCGTTGGCAGCTAGCGCGAGGTTTACCACTCAAAGATGAGCAAGGTTTTGTAGTCAAATGGTTTGGAACCTGTACAGATATTCACGAACAAAAACAAATACTTGAAGAACGAGCGCACCTACTGGAATTAGAACAAGTAGCACGAGCAAAAGCAGAAACAGCCAATCGAATTAAAGATGAATTTTTAGCCGTCCTCTCTCACGAACTACGCACTCCACTCAACGCAATTCTTGGCTGGTCAAGGTTGTTGCAAACCCGCAGATTAGACCAAACAAAGACATCTGAAGCCCTAGCCACAATCGAGCGAAATGCTACCTTACAGGTTCAACTGATTGAGGACTTGCTGGATATTTCCAGAATTTTACAAGGTAAACTGACGCTGAATATCACGAAAATTAATCTCAAATCCACGGTATTGTCGGCACTACAGACAATGCAGTTAGCAGCAGAAACAAAGTTGATTGAGGTGAATACAGTATTTGAACCTGGTGTGGGACAAATCATGGGCGACCCGACTCGTTTGCAGCAAGTCGTCTGGAATCTCCTTTCTAACGCAATCAAATTTACACCCAGAGGAGGAAAGGTAGAAGTGCGACTCCAAGAGACTGATGGCTATGCTCAAATAATCGTTAGCGATACGGGTAAGGGAATTAGCGCTGACTTTTTGCCATTCGTGTTTGATTACTTCCGCCAAGCAGATAGCACCTCTACGAGAAATTTTGGTGGATTAGGACTGGGGTTAGCAATTGTACGTAATATCATCGAAATGCATGGCGGCGTCATCAAAGCAGATAGCCACGGTGAAGGTCAAGGGGCAATATTTACTGTTAGCTTACCGCTTCTGCCAGATGAAAGTTCAAGCCTGACGGATGGACAAAATTACCCTGCATTCTTAGCTTCTAACTCCTTACCTCTGAATGGCATCAAGGTTTTAGTTGTCGATGATGATACTGATTCACGAGATTTTGTTGCTTTTGTATTAGAGCAAGATGGGGCTTTTGTGATGGCAGTATCTTCCGCTGAAGAAGCATTACAAACTTTAGCAGAGGTCAAGCTAGATGTGTTGGTAAGCGATATTAGTATGCCCGATATGGATGGCTATATGTTAATACATGAAGTGAGAACTTGGGCACCAGAACAAGGTGGGCAAATTCCAGCAATTGCCTTGACTGCCTTTGCGAGAAACGATGACCGTGAAAAAGCTTTAAAAGCTGGGTTTCAGATGCATTTATCCAAACCTCTTAACCCAGAAAAATTAATTGCAGCGATTGTTAAATTGATGGGAACAAAGGTGTCAACAATTACTTAAAAACGACTTTTTAGTTTTAATAAAGCACTATCTATAGTGGGAAAAGGGTAAGGGTTAAAGGGTAAAGGTATGAAATTTTCCCTTACTTTTTAACACGCACCCCAACATCTTGGCATTTGTTCTACCATTTTGGATTTTAGATTTTAGATTTTGGATTGTGAAACATCCATTGGATAAATGTTTCAGTTTTCCATCTATCGCAATCATTTTTCAAATTGGTATTACTTTTGCAAGATGTCTATTGTGTACAAATAGTCATTTATATGAGATTACACTTGTATCAAGTTAGCTTAATCACTTATAATTCCAGCTATCACCTCGCCAAAGCTACGCTTTTGCTCCCCGAATAGCAAGTAAGGAAGGGCTGAGATGGGGTATTTTTATGATGGCAATTAACCGAACTTGATATTAGATGTAAACCAAGCAGGTAAGGTAAGAAAAATGCTGAAAAACAAG
Organism: Nostoc sp. DSM 114160; assembly: GCF_053470305.1. Lineage (NCBI taxonomy): Bacteria > Bacillati > Cyanobacteriota > Cyanophyceae > Nostocales > Nostocaceae > Nostoc > Nostoc sp. DSM 114160. Next base: position 2,806,891 of record NZ_JBPFGO010000001.1, read on the forward strand.
AATCTACTGGTAGCAGCTATTATCTGCTTGTGTTTGAGTAATGGGAATACTGCCTTTGGTCAAAATGTTGGCGTTATTTTAGCAAAAATTCAAAATACTCAGTCCGCAGTCATTCGGAACAAAAACGCAGTTGCTAACTTTGAGCAAGGAAGCAATCTCTATAAACAGGGAGATTTAAAAGGAGCAGAGGCGGCTTTTCGGAAGGCAATTGAACTCGAACCCAATTTTGCACAAGCTTATATTGCCTTGGGAAATACTCTCGACGATCGAGGTAAACCACAAGAAGCGATCGCTCAATACAATAAAGCCATTAGTCTCAATCCTCAAGACTCTGGAGCATATTTTAACCTGGGTTTGACTTTAGCAAGACTCAATCAATTAGAAGCTGCGATCGCCCAATATCAGAAAGCCATCAGCCTTGAACCCAAGTATGCCGAAGCTCACTATAACTTAGGAAATGCTCTCTACGCTCAAGGCAAGCTAAAAGAAGCAGTTACCGAATATACAGCAGCTATTCGCCTCAAACCAGACTATGCGCCGACTTACACCCGTTTAGGAAATGTTCTCTACGATCGAGGTGAGCTAGCAGAGGCAGTTACTCAGTATAAAAAATCTATTAGCTTCGATCCTAACTATGCAGACGCTCACTATTACTTAGGAAACGCCTTATACGCTCAAGGAAAGCCAGCAGAAGCAATCGCCAACTATACCGAAGCCATTCGCCTAGCTCCGAAAAATCCAGCAGGTTATAATGCCTTGGGAAATACTCTGTACGCTCAAGGCAAACTAGAAGAAGCGATCGCACATTACCAAAAAGCCATCAGCTTCGCTCCCAACTATGCAGACGCTCACTATAATTTAGCAAGTGCTTTTTACGCTCAAGGCAAGCTCACAGAAGCAATCGCTGGCTATACCGAAGCGATTCGTCTCGATCCCAAACACGCACAAGCTTACACAGGTTTGGGAAATGCGATGGACGATCGAGGTAAACCTCAAGAAGCGATCGCACATTACAAAAAAGCCATTAGCCTCGTCCCCAACGATGCATTCACTTACTATAATTTGGGAATCACTTTGGGAAGACAACAACAGTCAAAAGAAGCGATCGTAAATCTCAAAAAAGCCAGAGAATTATTTCAAGCTGAGAAAAACCAGGAGATGGTTGAGCAAGTCGATCGGCTAATCCAAAAAATTAATACCCAGACGAATTGAATAAAGGGATTGGGGACTGGGGACTGGGGACTGGGGACTAGGAAAGGAGAAGGGGAGCAGGGGAGCAGGGGAGCAGGGGAGCAGGGGAGAATAACTACTGACAAATGACAAATGACAAATGACAAATGATAGAGGCAAAGTCTACCTCGTAGGTGCTGGGCCTGGGGATGTAGCATACCTGACAGTAAAAGCTTACAATCTCTTAGCTGCTGCTCAGGTGTTAGTTTACGATGCTTTAGTAGATGCTCAATTATTGCAGTGCGTACCAGATGATTGCCTGAAATTGGATGTCGGTAAACGCGGTGGCAAACCCAGTACAAGCCAAGCCCAGATTAACAAGTTACTGGTAAAACACTGTCTCTTAGGAAAACAAGTTATACGGCTAAAATCAGGCGATCCGTTGATTTTTGGGCGTTGTAGTTCCGAAATTGAAGCGTTGAAAGCATCCGGTTGTGATTTTGAACTAGTACCAGGAATTTCCTCAGCCCTCGCCGCACCTTTATTGGCAGGAATTCCCCTAACAGATCCGGTGTTAAGCCGCACTTTTGCAGTACTTACAGCTCACGAACCAGAGGTTTTAGATTGGGAAGCGCACTCACGCTTAGAGACACTGGTAATTTTGATGGGAGGGCGACATCTACGAGAGATTGTAGATCGACTGGTGCAGCATGGGCGATCGCACTTAACACCCATTGCCATCATCCGTTGGGCAGGAACTCCCGAACAACAAATTTGGACGGCGCAACTAGGCAAAATTCTAGAACTTACCGCTGGATTATCCCTTTCTCCAGCGGTAATTGTGATTGGCGAAGTTGTTGGGCTACGCAAGTACTTACAACCTGAGAAAATAGATTGTCAAGATTCAACTTTAGCCAAAACTTTTAGCCCCCCTGCTATGTCAAGCAATTTCCCCCTATCTCCCCTTACTGGTAAAATGATCTTGGTAACACGCTCAATTGGGCAATCGAGTCAATTTAGCGATCGCCTCATTGCATCAGGTGCAACAGTCATCGAAATGCCTACCTTAGAAATCGGGTCCCCCCTCTAGTTGGGAAGCTTTGGATAATGCGATCGCTCATTTATCTGACTTCGACTGGTTAATTCTTACTTCTACCAATGGCATAGACTACTTCTTTGAAAGGCTAACTACCCAAGGTAAAGATAGCCGTGCCTTAGCTGGCATTAAAATTGCCGTCGTTGGTGAGAAAACAGCCCAAAGTCTCAAACAACGCTCTCTGCAAGCAGATTTTATTCCCCCCAACTTTGTTGCCGATTCTTTAGTGGAAAACTTCCCAGATCAATTAGATGGTAAAAAAGTGTTATTTCCCAGAGTTGAAAGCGGCGGCAGAGAAGTTTTAGTTAAGGAATTAACTCTCAAGGGAGCAAAGGTGATAGAAGTTGCGGCATATCAATCTTGTTGTCCTAGTAGTATTCCACCTGCGGCAAAGTTAGCTCTCCAAAACCGCAAGGTAGATGCAATCACCTTTGCCAGTTCTAAAACTGTACAATTTTTCTGTCAACTTACTAATAGTATATTTTCCAACAACTCTAATGCTAGCCAATTATTAGAGGGAGTTTGTATTGCCTCTATCGGGCCCCAAACCTCTAAAACTTGCCATGATTTATTCGGACGTGTGGATGTAGAAGCCGAAGAATACACTTTAGATGGTTTAACCCAAGCACTGATCGCATGGGCGACAAATTCGTAGATGAGGAAGCAGGGGGCAGGGGGCAGGGGGCAGGGGGCAGGGGGCAGGGAGAGAATAACTAATGACAAATGACTAATGACTAATGACTAATGACAAAACGTATAATCGGCTTAACTGGTGGTATTGCCACAGGCAAAACCACTGTCACTAATTATTTAGCTAGCACTTATAACTTGCCGATTTTGGATGCAGATATTTATGCTAGAGAGGCAGTATCTTTAGGTTCGCCGATTTTGGGTGCGATCGCCGGGCGTTATGGCGAACAAATTTTACTACCAGATGGCAGCCTCAACCGCCAAAAGCTAGGTGAAATTATCTTTAATCGTCAAGATGAACGCAACTGGATAGACAATTTGATTCATCCTGATGTACGCGATCGCTTCCTCAAAGCCATTGCTCAGTCTTCGTCACAAATACTGGTGTTAGTAGTGCCTCTATTATTTGAAGCTGGGATGACTGATTTGGTAACAGAAATCTGGGTAGTACGTTGTTCTCAAGAGCAACAACTACAAAGATTGAGACAACGAAACCATTTAAATACAGAAGAGGCACGAGCTAGGATTAACAGCCAATTATCCATTGAAGAAAAAGTGGCTCATGCAGATGTCGTTTTAGATAACTCTTCTACCCTAGAAGTACTACTGAAGCAGATAGATGTAGCTCTAGCTACGACAAGTAGTGACTAAATTAGATTAATATTAAAATATATACATATATGACATTTTCAAGACATAAAAAGCTTATTAATTAATACTAGATAGTTAAGCAAAAAACTTATATAGGACTCATATTTGATTTCTGAAAAAACTCAGTACACCCCTAAATCCCTTTTTTCCTGTTCCCCGTTCCCTATTTCCTGTTCCCTCCCTACGCAAATATGTTCATTAATCAAATCGGATTCTTATATTTCACCAAATATTGTCCAACAGTTAGGTGATTTTACAGTTGGATCTGCGGTTAATAGTACTGTAAATTTAAAAAAATGGCTTTTCAATAAATTATAAGTTCTATTTTTGAAATGTTTTTAAGTGCCTTCTCTTCAATCATAACAGGTATGAATTTAAGTTCTAGTTTTTTTAATAAATTAGCTCTGGTTATCTCTCCAGTAACAGAATTAAAACAAAAGAATAAAATCCATGATTACAGACAACAAGTTTGTGGAGGCGACTACATATTTGAGCGTCTCAATGAAGGAACAATCGGCTACATGACTGGAGTAGGGAAAAGCGTTAAAGCTTGCGATCGCATTATTTTACGAGAAGGTTGTGAATCTTATCAATATCAAGTTGAAGAAATTGATTATTACTCCGCTCCATCTGATATGTGGATAGCTTTACTCAAGCAAATACCGAATGACTAAATATTAAAGTTAACCGATTGCTTCAATTCTAGACTTCAATACAGTTCAGAATTTCGAGTATATAGGACTCATATTTGATTGGGTGAAAAAACTCAGTACACCTTAGAAAGCTTTCTTCCCTGTTCCCTGCCTATCGCGCTTGCGCTGCGCTTCTCTGCGAGACGCTTTGCGAACGCGCACCACACAAGTAAATTCTCCGAATCAAACCGGATTTCTATATTATCTTCTTGGCACAATCGCGATCGCCCAACAGTAATCAAATGTGACGTAGCTGGCTGCACGATCTACACAAGTTGTAGATTGAGCGATCGTAGCGATCGCAGCAGCAATATACTTAGTATATAATAATACTTATTGTGAACTTGAAAGTAATTTTTTTTATTTTATCTAAAAATCTAAGTAAACATACTAATACACTGTGAGATAAATTTGCTTACCTTTAACAAGGGACTTGAGTAGGGGAAATTCATGAATTGCCCTTACTTGTCTGCTTGCTTAATTGAGATGGTAGCTGGATTTGCGCCGCACTCTATTAGGCTGTGATTGGTTTATTATTCTCAGCTTAATTTCGGTCTAATTATGATCAAAAACATTACTCTAGATCCTCTAGTAACTGATATTCGGTGTGAAGAAATTTGTCAGATTTTGGGAGAGACTTACAACCAGGAACGCTGGAACGATTGGCGCTGGCAAATGCGGCATCGGTTGACTAAGTTAGAACACTTTCAGAAGTTATTCAGGCTTAGTGCTACCGAAGAACAGGGACTTTTAATTGCACCAGAGAAGTTTGCTGTAGCCGTAACTCCATATTTTGCATCACTACTCGATCCAGAAGATCCCCTTTGTCCACTACGGTTACAAGTGATACCACGGCAAGAAGAACTAATAGTTAGTCCAGCAGACATGGTAGATCCATGCGGTGAGGATGGCGACACTCCAGTACCAGGACTCGTACACCGCTATCCTGACCGAGTATTGCTGCTTGCCTTAGACAGCTGCGCTGCTTATTGTCGTTACTGCACCCGCTCTCGTTTGGTGAGCCAAGGTGAGATGTACCCAGTAACGCGGCGGTTGGATGCGATCGCCGCTTACCTGGAGGAACACACCGAGATCCGTGATGTGCTAATTTCCGGTGGCGATCCTCTATTGATGGCTGATGAACCTTTAGACAATTTGCTGAGGCGGCTGCGTGCTATTAAGCATATTGAATTTATCCGCATTGGTTCCCGCGTGCCGAGTTTTTTACCGCAGCGAATTACACCAGAACTGGTTGCCTTGCTACGTAAACATCGTGTGTGGCTATCTTTGCACTTTTGTCATGTGCAGGAACTTACCCCAGAAGTGGCACAAGCTTGCGATCGCCTCGCTGATGGCGGCATTCCTTTAGGTAGTCAAACCGTGCTGTTAAAAGGTGTGAATGATTCTGAAAAAGCCCTGAAGAATCTGTTTCACGGTCTTCTCAAGCTGCGTGTGCGACCTTATTATCTTTATCAATGCGACCCAGTTGTTGGTACTGCACATCTGCGAACGAGTGTGCAAACTGGGCTTGATTTAATTTCTAAATTACGCGGTCATACTACTGGTTACGCTGTACCAACTTATGTAATTGATGCCCCTGGTGGTGGTGGCAAAGTCCCAATTCAAGCTGAGACTCTAGTTGCTTATGAGAATGGTACAGCTACAGTGCAAAATTGGGCAGGTAAAACGTACACCTATGTAGATCCAGTAAAGTAGGTTTAACCTTATATAGAAGTTGCTTGCCATCATTAAAAAGGGTCAGTTGGAATAGGTTCTGTTGAGTTCTTGGCAAACCAAAAAACTAAGTAATTGCAGGAGATTAGTTGGAATGTTGATTGTTGGTAATACAAACCTAAAAGGTCGAGGTGTCTTCGCACAGAAGCACTTTTTGAAAGGAGAACTCATTGAGAGAGTGCCAGTTGTGGTTATACCCGCAGAACAGGTTGAATTCCTAGATAAAACAATTTTGGGCAACTATTACTACGATTGGGAAGATAAAGCTGCGGCGATCGCTCTAGGTTTATCTTCCTTAATCAACCATTCCTACAATCCCAATACTTATTATGTGAAAAAATTCGCTGACCGAGAGTTGGATCTGATTGCCTACCGAGATATAGAAGTGGGAGAAGAAATTACTGCTAACTACAACGGTTCTCCTGATGATAAATCTCCTATATGGTTTGATGTTGTTGATGAGATATTTTCACTTAATTAAGGATTTAATAATCGGAATTCCTTAATTAAGATATTTGATTTGTACGTTAAAGCTAACAGAGAAAGTTTTCTCACTGGGAATTATCGGGCTATGGGGTTATTCATTGGTCTGTGTTATGACCTGAAGGCAGATTACCTTCAGGCTGGTTTCAATGCTTCTGAGGTGATGGAGTTCGACGATGAAGAAACTATCATCGGGCTGGAAACTGCACTATTGCAGTTAGGTCATCAGGTTGAACGTGTCGGTAATGGTAAAGAACTTGCTCGGCGTTTAGCAAAAGGCGATCGCTGGGATCTGGTTTTCAATATTGCTGAGGGTTTAAAGGGTCGTTCTCGCGAAGCTCAAGTCCCGGCAATCTGCGAATTATTCGCTCAAGCTTACACCTTTTCCGATCCGCTTACCTGCGCCCTGACGTTAGACAAGGCACTAACTAAGAGAGTAGTGCGCGATCGCGGTTTGCCGACAGCCCCCTTTCAGGTCGTGAATACTACCGCAGAGGCAACGGCTGTGTCGCTGCCAATGCCACTTTTCCTTAAACCTATGGCGGAAGGCAGTTCTAAAGGGGTAACTGGGCGTTCTCTTGTCAAAGAACATCAGGAGCTAGTAAATGCTTATCAAGTGTTACACGAACTTTTTGAGCAACCAATACTCGTGGAAACCTTTCTTCCTGGTAGAGAAGTAACAGTAGGCATTATTGGCAACGATAGCAACTCACGGGTAGTAGGTGTAATGGAAGTAATTTTTACAGGTCAAGTGGAAGCTTTCGCCTACACCACCCTCAATAAAGATGAGTATTTGGAACGGGTATCTTATCGTTTGCTCATAGATCCCGAACCACTGGCAGCACAGGCAAGGCAACTGGCGCTGGATGCTTACCATACTCTTGGTTGCCGTGATGCTGCCCGCGTGGATCTACGCTGCGATCCTAGCGGTGTGTTGCAGTTTATGGAGGTTAACCCATTACCAGGGCTACATCATATCCGCTCAGACTTGCCAATGATAGGACGTTTGGGTGGTATGACATATACAGAAATCATTGCTGAAATAGTCGAGTCTGCATGGCAAAGATATAAATGTTGAACAAAAGGCAGGGGAAAGGCTGACAGGTACAACTAGTAGTTCGCTCTCGTGAACTTGGCAAGAAAAAGGGGAAGGTGGGTTCGCTCTAGGGATAAGGGGCGGGGGAACGCGGAAATCCCTTACCATGAATTCCCTTTCACCTTTCCCCAGCCCTCACAAGCGCATTTTTGGGTTGGCAGACCACTAGGTGCAACAAACCTACACCTGCAATACTTTTCGGATAAGCCTAACAATCTCTCTTTTGGTCTGGGAAAAGGTTAAAGGGCAAAGGGGAAAAGGTAAATTCAAACCCTTTCCCTTTCCCCTTTCCCCCTTAACCGAAAAGCATTGCCTACACCTGTCAGCGACTTCCCCCTCCCCTCTGCCTTTTTTATGCAATATGAAGTTGCTCAAACTAAACTACAGAGGGATGTTAGGTGATACGCTCATCTTATAGGGTGTTCAATAGTGTTACCTGACTGTGGAGAATATACTCATGAATTTATTATTTATGCAAACAGCAGCACCAGCTATAGATGCTGCCCCTCATTTTCCTGTTGCTTTTACCTTGGTGTATGTCGTTGGTTTTGTTGCTGCTGTCACCATTGGCTCAATAGCTTGGTACAACTCGAAACGCCCCGCAGGTTGGGAAAGCAAAGAACGTCCTGATTTTGTGCCTAAAGTTGATAAAGAAGAAACTCCGGGTGTGGGTGAACCTAAATAATAAGCAGTGATGAGTGCTGAGTTTAATAATCAAACTTACAGCAGTTTTCATTTATTTTGAACCACATTTTTAGATTATTCAGAAGCCTTGTAGAGACGTAGCAGTGCTACATCTCTACATTTGCCTATTAACTCCGCAAAGAGCTTACATTCATATCGTCGTTCAATCTGCGAATCAAACGGGATAACTCACGAATGATATTCACCGCAATTTCGGGAGTTTCTTCGATCGCATCATATAGTTGCTCTTGCGTCAGTTCTAAAAATTCACAAGGTTCTAGAGTCGTGGCAGTGGCAGATCGAGGTTGAGTATCGAATACTGCCATCTCACCAAAATATTTTCCCTGTTCCACCTCTGCCAACTGTTTATTCCCAATGTGAACTTTAACTCGACCGGAGACGACAATATAGAGCGATCGCCCTTCTTCTCCTTGTCGAAAGATGGTGTAATTAGCTGGGAATGACAATTCGTTCATCACTGAAGTGAGCCGCACAATAAAATCATCCCGCAATTCCTTAAAAATCGGGACTCGCCGGACAAATAATAAACGGTCAACACTGGTTAGCATAATTACAAGTTAAAAATTCAACATTACTGAACATCTCAAAACTGAAGTCAGAGGGCGATTAGTCATATTACCGATGTTGAATGCTAGCCGTCAAGGATATCCGAGCCTTTATCATCTGACAAGGGTTCTCTTCAATCAGAGCGATTGCATAGAAGTTTCTCAAACAATAGCTCAGTATTCAATACTACTCGTTTTGTGCATTTTGAACTCAGATTTAGTTTAGGGAAAAGGTTATACCATTTTAGATTTTGGATTTTGGATTGGGAATTGCCTTGGTACGTCTGGCTTGATGTGAATCCATCTGTCGCAATCATTTTTCAAATTGGTATTAGAGGTTTTTCTTTCCGTTTTTCTCTCATGAGTGTCAATGGGTACAAAGCCCGAAACATCTAGTAATTTTGTCAATCACTTTTATTTATCATTTTAAAAAACAAGAGTATTTGCTCTTATTTGGCTGCAAGCCATAATATTGACTTCATGAGCTCCCAAGGTACCTTGCTGAGAAAAAAATCACCAATTTGATTGGAGGCAATGCCTCTAAAAATTGGGTCATTGGCTGATAAATAACGAATATCGCTCGGTTGTCGTTAGAAAAACAGTCACAAAATCTCCTAACCTGCCCTCACATCGAGAAGCAGAGAGGATTAAGACAAACAGCATTAGAATTACTGTGAGCAACAATTATGGCTTGGCTAATTAGTACATTATTGATTGGAATTTCTGCCGCTTTTGCAACTACCTTTGATGACAACTTATATTTGACAGCTTTTTTCGGGAAAGTCAATCGTAATTTTCGTCCTAAGCATATTGTTATCGGTGAATTCCTGGGATTTACTACCTTAGTGTTTGCTAGTCTCCCTGGTTTCTTTGGCGGTCTGATTATTCCAACCACCTGGATTGGTTTGCTAGGTTTGCTTCCCGTCGTCATTGGTATCAGTAATCTCATCAGTCGCGAAGAGGAAGGAGAGACAGTGCAAGCGGTGTCAGTTGACTTAAACTCTCCGGTAAAATCTGGACGCCAGAAGAAATCACTATTAGCAACCATCCGCGATCCTCAAACTTACCGTGTTTCTGCTGTCACCATTGCCAATGGAGGAAATAACATTGGAATTTATGTACCGTTATTTGCTAGTAGCAATCTTCCAAGTTTGGGCGTAATTCTGTGTGTTTGTTATTGCAGTGTTGGGATGTGGTGTTTACTCTCTTACAACTTGACTCGTAATCCTCTGATGACTCCCGTTTTAACTCGCTATGGTCGCAAAATCTTCCCCTTTATCTTAATTTACTTGGGACTGTCTATCTTAATTAAAAGTGAAACATATCGTCTTTTACCTAGTCTGGCAATGCTTGGGAATTAGGTATCAGGCGATCGCTTCCCCTTGAGTGGACGCTCCACGCGATCGCAATTCTTGATGATGTCAGCAAACAAATCAGCGATCGTTTCCCATCCAAAAAGATTTTTTAATCACTTGAATTTATCAATATGAATAACAATAATATTTGCTCTTATCATTCAACTTATCTAAAGTGAGAATAAAGCACATTATCGATGGCTCTTATAAAAGCAAGTCCACCAATAGGAATCAGATTATGAAGTTCCCAATGAATCAATCCAACTCTAAAAAATTAACTCAGTGGCTCGTAAAAGCAGTGTTTCTGGTAGTTGTAGCGGGATTTACTTTACTTATCCAGCCCAGCGCTAGAGCACAAACACTAGCTCCATCCATACCTACGGAATCTGAACTAGCTCCAGTTGAATCACCAATGGAGCCTGTAACAGCACCAGCTGTATCACCAATGGAGCCTGTAACACCACCAGTAATATCTCCGGTTGTACCGCCAATAGTGTCTGTAGCAGATAACGTTAGACATTTATTACAAACCAATGAATGTGTCGGTTGTAACCTTGCTGGAGCAATCTTAAAGGATGTAAACCTGCAAGCAGCAAACTTGGAAGGTGCTAACTTACAAAATGCAGACTTAGAAAGAGCTAACTTGCAGCAAACAAACTTACAAGGGGCTAACTTTCAAGGAGCAGATTTAGGCAAGGTAAACCTTTGGGGAGCAAACCTGGCGGGAGCAAACCTATTTGATGCAGACTTAGAGAAAGCCAACCTACTGGGAGCAAACCTGCAAACCGCTAACCTACAAAACGCAGACTTTGAGAAGACAAATCTGACAAATGCAAACATCCAGGGAGCTAACCTGATGGGCGTTGATTTGGAAGATGCAATCAGACCGGAAGGATTTGCTATTCGGTAATTAAACTGAAGTTCTCCGTGCGAGTTGAATAAAAAATATCAAAAGCCTGATTCAGCAATGAATACAGGCTTTAATTAATTCGTAATTCGTAATAAATAGACTTCTTGGCATTTGTAGGGAATTGGGTTTGGGGGAAAGGGAAAAGGATTAACAATTCAAAATTTAAAACTTGTACTGAGCTTGTCGAAGTATTCAAAATTCAAAATTAAAGACATTTCAGACGGGGATTTAAACCCTTGAACTTACGATAAAAAACCTTTCCCCTTTAACCTTTCCCCTTTTCCCGCCTCTTGCAAAAGTTACTTTTGCAAGAGGTCTAATGTAGATGCAAAGGGGCTTGCCGTTGGTTAGTACAGAGACGCAGAGAACGCAGAGAGAGGAGAAATAGAGAGGATGTTTAAAAAGTTTTTTTGGTAACATCAAACCCTTTTCTCAGAAGGAAAGAGGTTTCGAGAGGGCTTTCTAGGATATTTTGTGACTTTTCAAACATTCTCTGAATGGCAAAATATTTTCAGTCAATTAATTCCAGTAATTCTTTTGTTTTCAAATCGGCTGCTACAGGTTGAGAACATGCAATCTGAGGAGAGATAGAGCAAATTGCCTCTGTGGTTGTTTCAAAACAATTTGACAACCCAATTGTATTTAACAATCCTGTACGTTCTAGTAGTTGTTGGACTTCAGGTTGCAAACCTGTGAGAATTAAGCGGCAATTGTGCCGTTCCAAGTCATGATAAATATCTTCTAAGGCTACTAATCCAGTTGTGTCCATATTTGGTACAAACCGCAACCGCAGAATTAAATATTTCACTTCTGGTTCATCGCGGAGGAAAGTAGCAAACCGTTCAGCAGCACCAAAAAATACAGGGCCATCTACCCGATAAACGGCAATTTCCTTACCTAATTCTAGAGGCGTACCAGGGGGAAATACTTCGGTTTCAGGTATTTTGGCTAGGCTCAATTCGCTCATCCGTTTGATGAACAAGGCTCCGGCTGCAATCAATCCCACTTCGACAGCGAGAACTAAGTCAAACAATATTGTCACTAGCCAGGTGAGAATCATTACAGCAAAATCTGAGTAGGTAGCACGCATTAATAAACCAATGGCTTCCCACTCAACCATCCGCAGGCTAACTACCATCAGAATCCCAGCCAGTGCTGCTAAAGGTATCTGTGCTGCTAGGGGTGCTAAAGTTAAAACGATGATGGCTAAGGCAACACCGTGAATTACCCCAGAGAGTCGGGTTTTGCCGCCAGAACGGACATTCACAGCAGTTCGAGCGATCGCACCTGTGGCAGGAATACCACCAAAAAATGGCACAATCATATTAGCCAAACCTTGACCAATTAATTCGCGATCGCTATTATGTTTCTCGCTGACTGTCATCCCATCAGCTACTACCGCCGATAGCAACGATTCAATACTCCCCAGTGCAGCTAAAGCTAAAGCCGGGTTAATTAGTTCTCGAATCAGACTAAAATCATTCCAGTGGGGAATACCTTGAGGCATCGGCAAAGATTGGGGAATCGTGCCAATTGTTGGTACATTCAGATGGAAAGCAGAAGCGATCGCTGTTGCTAACACCAGTCCTACTAAAGAACCTGGTATTGTTGTATTAATCCTCGGCCACAAAAGATTGGTGGCAATCACTACAACTGCCAAGGCAACTGCTGCCCAATTTAGAGCTTCTACATGAGTTAGACTTTGCCAAAGTCCGGGTAAAAAATGTTCGCTACGCGGTAATTTTAAACCAAAGAAATTATTTAACTGACCACAAAAAATAATCACGGCAATACCATTAGTAAAACCTGCCGTTACCGGATAAGGAATAAACTTTACTAACTGTCCAAGTTTGGCAACCCCCAAGGCAATTTGGATAATTCCAGCCATCACCCCAGCAATCCAAACTTTCTCAAGCCCGTACTTGGCGACAATTCCCACCAAAACTACAGCCATTGCACCTGTTGGGCCTGTAATCTGTACTGACGAACCACCAAAAATTGCAGCGACAATTCCCGCCACAATCGCGGTGTAAAGTCCCGCCTTTGGTTCCACACCACTGGCTACCGCAAAGGCTAAAGCTAAAGGCAATGCTACCACTGCTGCTGTTAGTCCTCCCGTAAAGTCGCCACGCAGTCCACCAAACAAGCGATTCAGACGTAAAAGCTGTGGTTCTTTGAAGATATTAGATGTTGCCATATCGTCATTTTCAATTCTTATACACAATTTGTTGAAGCACACACAAATGTTATTCCATCTTTTCGGTAGATTTCATCAGGGTTGTCGAAAATCCCGCAATTGTGTATGGGTTTTGGTTCAAGTTCGCCTATTTGCTGATTAATAAAAGCGCAGGTTTGCTTGACATATTGGGTATAGTGTGTAATGCATGGTGTGCGATCGCTACCTAAAGTCTCAGTTACAGAGATACCTTAATCGAAACACAGGCGAATTTAAGATCGGGATGCAAAGCATACAAGCACGGTCGAGATCATTAGTCGAGAAAGCTATAATTTGCTTGGAGTAAAGGTGATGTATCCTTATGCTGACGCTTGAGCAAATTGAGTCTGCGATTCTTCAACTGCCACCCAACGAGTATGAAAAGCTCATTCAATGGTTTGCTGATTTAGACAATCAACGGTGGGATGAACAATTGGAGAAAGACATTGCTGATGGCAAACTGGAAGCTTTTGCACAAGAAGCGATTGCTGAGTTCGAGGCAGGGAACTATCGAACAATTTGATGCATTACACAACTCGTCGATTTTGGGAACGTTACAATGTTCTGCCTGAAGAGGTTCAGCAAATAGCCGATCAGTGTTACGAACTACTCAAGTCTGATCCCTCCCATCCATCATTGCATTTTAAGAAGGTTGGTAAATACTGGTCAGTCCGCGCAGGGCGAAACTATAGGGCATTGGGTGTAGAAGTTAAAGATGGTATTTTGTGGTTTTGGATCGGGACTCACGCAGAGTACAACAAGCTTATTGATATGTAGTTACAGCGATCCGCTTATTTGGTAATGAATGCGTAAAATAATCATATTTTTAAACACAGAGGGACTTAAAGTAAACGCAAAGTAACGCAGAGTTTTGCCTAATTTATTTCGCTAAGAATTAATTAAATATTGTACTGAGACTTTCCTGAAGTAGCATTAAAAGCAAAAGTCAAGGCTTAAGTAATTTTTACGAGGACGCAACAGTATTAATCAGTCTACGCTCTGAGTCATAAGTCTACTCAGATAAATTTATGGGACTTTACGACCAAAATCAATTATCACAGGATGCGCTACGAAAATTACGCGAAGGAGCAAGCCACTCCAGAGTAGCCCAAGAAATTGCTCAACAAGACTATGCAAAAGCTCAAGCCGAAGCTGATAAATGGGAACAAGAATATCAGCTTGCTGTGCAAGGAAGTAATCAGGATTTAATTAGTCAAGCAAAATTTCAAAAGGAACGATATCAAGCAATTGCTGGTAGGCTAAAAACCTTGGTAAAGGAGCAACAAATACAAGTAGATGCAATTCAAAGTAGTTTGGCATCTTGGGATCAAAAGGTTTCAGAAGCAGAGAAAGAAGTATTATGCAGCAAGCCTCAAATAAATGGTAGTATTAGCGATTTTGAGTTTATAAAAAATAAATTTTTAGAGATAGAACTTTATGCACAAGAGGTTTCGGACATATTAATCAATTCTGAAGATGTTGATGAGGAATTACAGCAACTTAAGAAAGAAATGTTGCTGCCACGTAAACCTCAAAATATTGCTATAGATAAAAAAGACAGTAAAGTAATTTTATTAGAAGCTATTGGTGAAACAAAAGAAGCGATACAAAGTGCTATCTTGAATCAAGAATGCATTCAAGAAATTTATGAAAAAGCTCAAGAAGAAGCTAAATATTGGAAGGATAAAGCTTATATAGCTCTTAAAAATCATGATGATAATCTAGCCCTTGAAGCCATACTCAGTAAAATAGTTCACAGTAAAATTGTGCTTACTCTTCAAACTCAGCTTCAGCAGCACGAAGCAACAGTGATTCTACTTGGAAAAAACCTGATTGCCCTAGAAAATTTCAAGAAAACATTAGGCAATGACACAAAACTCTAAAACAGGCGCAGCATTTATTGCAGGCGGAACCCTTGCAGGTGTTGGTGTTTCCGCAACTGTAGGCGGGATGGGACTAGCAGGCGGATTTGGCGCTGTTGGAATTGGTACAACTCCTGTCGTTGGTGCTGGCGCTGTGGCTGGTGCAGCTGCTTATGGCGCTTTTAAAGCCATAGCACAAGGAGATGCAGCTGCCTTCGCTACAATGGGAATTGGCGCAGTCGGCGGTGCTGGTGTTTATAGCGTCGTCGGTGGTATGGGTTTAGTCGCACCGAAAGTAGGGCTAGCATTCGGGATTGGTGCAGCACCGATGGCAGGAATTGGTGCTGTAGTGGGACTCGCCGCCTATGGTATTGCCAAACTGTTAGACGAATCGGAAATTAGCGAAACTCCAGCACAGCTTTTTGCGCGGATGGAAGAGAAAGTTTTACAGATGGGCTACTATTCTGAAGCAGTGATGGAATTAGAAGCATTTTTATCTGGTGAGGATCTCAACCAAAAATTTCCTGGTTTGGAAGTTGAAGATGAGTTACAAGCGCTTAAAACTGAATTAAAGAAAAAATCAGAATTTGCTACGCCTAAAGCTTCTACTCCCAATATTGAAGCAGAAAAAATATCTCCGACAACCCAGCTACCTGAAACTTGGAAATGTGTACGCACACTCAAAGGACACTTAGCGGCAGTTAATGCGATCGCAATCAGTCCTGATGGTACTACCTTAATTAGTGGCAGTGATGACAGACAAGTTAATTTGTGGAACTTGAAAACCGGAAAATGGCTTTATACATTCTCTGGACAAGCCGAGGCAGTTTTATGTGTTGCTATCAGTCCTGATGGACAGCAGATTGCAAGTGGTAGTGTCGATTGCAAAATCAGCACTTGGCAGATGGACACAAAAAAATTTCTCCAGACATTCTTTTATTTAAACTCAGCCTATAGTCATAATGGTTTTGTTAACTCGATTGCCTACAGTCCTGATGGGGCAATTCTTGCTAGTGGTGCTGCTGATAAGACAATTAGAATTTGGGGACGCTACACGGGAACCGTAAAACGCACCTTGAATGGACACTCAGATGCAGTTTTATCTGTCGCCATTAGTCCCGATGGTAAAATCCTTGCAAGTGGTAGCGCCGATAAAACTATTAGGCTTTGGGATGTCAAAACTTGGGAACAGCGCTATATTCTTACTGAACATTTGGGAGCGGTGAATACAGTTGCTATCAGTCCTAATAGTCAAACTCTTATTAGTGGTAGCACAGACGCCACAATTAAGCTGTGGAATCTCCAAACTGGAGAATTAATTTCTACTTTGACTGGACACTCAACGGCGGTTTTGTCTGTTGCCATCAGCCCCGATGGAAAAACCCTCGCCAGTGCCAGCAGAGACGGTACAATCAAACTTTGGAAGCTCCCCACTAGGGAACTACTACAAAATCTTTTTGGGTGTAATCCCGTTGCTTTCAGCCCTGATGGTAAAACGCTGGTAAGCGGCGGTAATGGCGGAAGCATCAAGATTTGGAGTCAATTTACTCTTGACTCTGAATTATCGGGGGAATGGTGGGAAGTCTTGGGCGTAAATCAGAGCGATCGCCCCAATGTTGTTAAACTTGCCTACCGTCGATTAGCAAGATTGTATCATCCTGATGTTAATAGTTCTACAATTGCCAAAGCCTCAATGCAAGCAATTAATCGAGCTTATAAAGAATTTCAGCAGCAGGTAACATAAAGTTAGTAGTTTATCGATGCTAATCAAAATATGAATAATATCTGAGGAAATAGTCTTATGGTTCAAAATTTAGTCGAAGCCATAAATTTTGAAGAATTTGTCGAATGGAAACCGGAGAATGGCAGATATGAATTACATAAAAGAATAATAGTTTAAATGCAGCCGACAGGGGAACATGAGTTAGTCAGAGCATTTCTAATTAGAGAACTCAATTTTGAGATTCGGAGATTTAATCTAGCTTATTCGATTCCTGCTCAAGCATTAATCAAATCTGTCGATCAAAAATCTGGTTATTTTCCAGATGTGCTGGTATTGAATATCCCTAACTTAATTAATGAACCACTTTGGAAAAAATCATCAACAGTTACTCAAGCCCCATCAATTCCATTGGTAGTAGAAGTTGTGAGTACAAATTGGCGAGATGATTACTTTCTCAAATTCGCTGAATATGTTCGCGTAGCGTCTTGTAAAGCCTGCGGCATAGCTACGCTTAGGGCGAAGCCTCTCGTAGAGAAGAGAAGAAATTGGGATTTCAGAATATTGGATTGTTGACTATGCTGCTCTTGGTGGAAAACGGTTTATCGGCAATCTCAAGCAACCGACAATATCAGTTTATACATTAGTGGAAGGCGAGTACCAAGTAACTCAGTTTTGTGGTAACAATCGCATTCAATCACCAACTTTAACTGAGCTAAATCTAACTGCCGAACAAGTGTTTAAGGCTGCTTCGGGAGAACAGTAAAGAACATCACTTTGCTAATACTCCGTACTTATATACTTGCTACATACCCATCCATTGTGAGTGGTCTTTCGACTCAGTACTCTTCATTGTTTTTAGCCATACTTCCATAAACTCCCAGTTTCATCTGTCAGTAGGGTAAGATATTTAACCCTTGAGAAGTATTGACATATTAAAATTTTCTAGCCTTCATCTTGCATATTCAGAAAAAACGTTATAAATTATTAGATAATAGGGGAATAATCGACTTCTTAATGTCAAAAACTAATCTTGCTCAAGTAAATATACTGCAACCAGTTTTAACTTCACACAACTCATAAACAGCACTAAAGATATGTTTTTGTTTGGTAAAGCAAAGATTCTGAACAGACAACAGAACAATAAATAATCTAAAAGTATATCTTATGTGACTGTTTTTAGGAATTATCTTACTATTTGCGGTGGAAAACAACAGCTATAATTCACCAAAACAGTAATAGATTACAAGCAATTAACTAACAATAAATTTGCAAAAAGGTCAGCAATTTTATTCCTTGTTAGTTGATTATTTTTTGCTCAATTATTTTTGCTATTCAAAGAATATTTTTTGTTATGCTGAGAAGAGCAAAAATAATAAATGAAGACCATCTACCACAAATTCACAATACTTATGGAGTTATTTTGGCAATGCACTTAAACGAATTGGAAACTACTGAAAATTTAAAAGAAGTGGAAGAAGCATGGCTAGCACTAGAAAAATCAATTCTCTATTATCAAGGTCGCCCTGTTGGGACAGTAGCCGCTTATGATGTTTCTGTAGAGGCACTCAATTACGATCAGTGCTTTATTCGAGATTTTGTCTCTTCAGCTCTAATTTTTCTGATTAAAGGTAGAACAGATATTGTTCGTAATTTCTTAGAAGAAACTTTAAAGTTACAGCCTAAAGAAAGGGCATTAGATGCTTATAAGCCAGGAAGAGGATTAATCCCGGCTAGCTTTAAAGTGGTATCAGAAAATGGGCAAGAATATTTAGAAGCCGACTTTGGCGAACATGCGATCGCTAGAGTTACACCTGTAGATTCTTGCTTATGGTGGATTATTTTGTTGCGCGCTTATATAGTCGCCACAAAAGATTTTTCTCTCGCTTATCAACCTGAATTCCAAAATGGGATCAGGTTAATCATGGAAATCTGCTTGGCGAATCGTTTTGATATGTACCCAACGCTATTGGTTCCAGATGGCGCTTGTATGATTGACCGTCGTATGGGCATTTATGGGCATCCTTTAGAATTACAAGTCCTCTTTTACACGGCATTGCGTGCATCTCGCGAACTACTAATTTGTCAAGGTAATTCTGATATTGTTGAAGCCATTGATAACCGTTTGCCTCTTTTATGCGCTCATATTCGCCAGCATTATTGGATAGATATTAATCGTCTGAATGCAATTTATCGCTTCAAAAGTGAAGAATATGGCAAAGCTGCTGTTAATCTATTCAACATATATGTAGATTCTGTTCCTTATTATGAATTGGACAAGTGGCTACCAAGAAAAGGTGGTTATCTAGCAGGTAATGTTGGCCCGTCGCAGCTAGATACTCGCTTCTTTTCACTGGGAAATTTAATGGCAATCATTTCAGACTTAGCCACCGAAGAACAGTCACAAGCAATTATGACTCTGATTGAGGAACGCTGGGATGATTTGGTGGGAGATATGCCAATGAAAATTTGTTTCCCAGCTTTGGAACATGAAGAATACAGAATTGTAACTGGATGTGACCCCAAAAATATCCCCTGGTCTTATCATAATGCTGGTAGTTGGCCAGTTTTAATGTGGATGTTGGCAGCGGCGGCTGTAAAAACTAATAGAACAAATCTCGCACAAAAGGCGATTGAAACTGCCCAAGGACGCCTCAGTACAGATGAATGGCCAGAGTATTACGATGGCAAAAAAGGGCGACTGATTGGAAAACAAGCTAGGAAATATCAAACTTGGACAATCACTGGGTTCTTATTAGCAAAAGAACTGATAGCAGACCCCACTTCTTTACCATTAATCAGCTTTGGAAAATTGCCAGCAGAACAGGTTTCTAGAGCGTGTGAGTTTGAAATTGCCAGTGTAGACCCCTATATGTCTTAATAGGTGAGTTGGGAGTTATTTAATTTTGGATTTTAGATTTTAGATTTTTACTTCAATCCAAAATCCAAAATTCAAAATCTAAAATTGGCAGAGTTGGGAGTTAGAATACAAAAGCCTCCTGACTCCTGAATCGTGTTTTCATGACAAACCCCCGTCAATTAGCTTTTATCGCCCTACGAGATGTTCATAAGGGGGCTTATGCTGATGTTGCCCTAGATAGAGTGCTGCAAAAAGTTAATTTGCCTGATTGCGATCGCCGCTTAGTGACAGAATTGGTTTATGGGAGCGTCAGAAGGCAACGCACTCTCGATACTCTCATCGATCGACTCGCTAAAAAGAAATCTCATCAACAACCACCAGACCCTCCGCACCATCTTACATCTGGGCTTTTATCAACTGCGTTATCAAGAGCGTATTCCTGCTTCAGCTGCTGTTAATACCACAGTCCAACTCGCGAAAGAAAACGGTTTTTCTGGACTCACGGGTTTTGTTAACGGTTTATTACGACAATACATCCGCCTTGCAGAGAAGATAAAGGGCGATCCGTTACAGCTTCCAGAAAATCCAGTAGAATTCTCTGACTTTTCACCGGATCTGCAAAACCTCTCTCCAAACCTCTCCCCTACAAGGGGAGAGGCTTTGAATTCTCCCCCTTCCCTAGTAGAGAAGGGAGAGGCTTTGAATTCTCCCCCTTCCCTAGTAGGGAAGGGGGCTGGGGGGTTAGGTTTCGCGTTAATTCCAAATAATGTGAAAAGTCAGGTGGAACGCTTGGGTATTTTACACAGCTTTCCTGATTGGATTATTCAAGTTTGGTTAGAACAACTGGGTTTGGCTGAGACAGAACAACTGTGTGAATGGATGAACCAATCACCAACGATTGACTTACGCATCAACCCACTTCGCGCTTCCATTGAGGAAGTTGAGGCGGCTTTGCAATCTGCTGGTGTTTTGGTAAGACGGATTCCTCATTTACCCCAAGCTTTACGATTTATTGGTAATACCGGGTCAATTCAAAAACTACCGGGTTTTAAAGAAGGTTGGTGGACTGTACAAGATGCTAGCGCTCAATTAGTAAGTCATTTGCTCGACCCCCAACCAGGTGAGGTAGTAATTGATGCCTGTGCTGCACCAGGGGGGAAAACAACCCACATCGCTGAATTAATGGCAGATGAGGGTAAAATTTGGGCTTGCGATCGCACTCCTTCTCGTCTTCGCAAACTCCAAGAAAATTCTCAACGGCTAAATTTACAATCTATTCAAATTTACACTGGCGACAGCCGCCACTTCAAGCAATTTCAAAACACCGCAGACCGCGTATTACTTGATGCTCCATGTTCTGGTTTGGGAACTATGCACCGTCATGCTGATGCGCGTTGGCGACAGACACCAGAATCCGTCCGAGAACTTTCGGTGCTGCAACGAGAATTGTTGACACATACATCAACTTTTGTCAAATCTGGTGGTGTATTAGTTTATGCCACCTGTACATTGCATCCGGCGGAAAATGAACAAGTGATTTCGGCGTTTTTAGCTGAGTCACCTGATTGGCAAATTGAGTCTCCTATTGGCGTTGAGTTACCTGATTCTACCGATATTACGCCTCAAGGTTGGTTTAAACTTTGGCCCCATCGACAGGACATAGATGGTTTTTTTATGGTGCGCTTAAGAAAAACCAATAATTCCGAATGAATACTGTTTAGGATTGTACGATTTGGTGGAGGCCTGAATCTACCAGAGGAGGCAGCAATGGTTTCCCCTTCCAATGTAAAAAATTTAGTTAAAATCCTGATTGGAGCTGCCTGGATCGATGGCAGAATCCAGCCAGAAGAACGGCAATATCTCCGCGAAATAGCTCAAGCCAAAGGTTTAGCTAACGACCCAGAAATTAAGCCTTGGCTGTACGAATTAGTTCCTGTACAGCCAAAAGAATGCTACGACTGGGTGCGGGAGTATCTAGGCGATCGCCCCAGTCTTGAAGATTGCGAAAATCTGATTGAAGCCATCAGTGGTTTAATTTATAGCGATGGTGAAGTTGCCGTCGAAGAAGCTAGACTCCTGACGCAATTGCAAGATATGGCGAAGCCGAATGAGTCAAATCAACCAGCTCACACTGCGCTTCTCAAACAAATTCAAAAGCTTTACCGCCGTTGGGTTGAAGTCCAAAACTAACATGGAACTATGAGTTGATCCAAGAGGAGGCGGTGAATTATCTCACTGCCTTTTTGTGTAAGACGCGATAAATCGCGTCTCTACATGAAGGCTTTGGGTTATCTCAACTGTATTGGCTTAAATCCACGTTTTTGAAGATGCTACTTTTAGACATTCTTTAAGAAACTGCTGGGGAATTTCTCTACTTTCTCCCCAATGCTGATGAACATAAGAAGCATGAATATTTGCAGGTAAACCCCATCCTTCGCATCCCATATTTTCGTCACAATCGTAGCGAGAGGTTTCAAATAGGGGTTGAGTGGGAGTTAAGGTTAAATGGGAACGATGAAACTCATGTCCGTAAACAGTTGTATTTGCCTTAACTAACAAATTATCTTGCAAAGCGACTGCACGACGATAACCCAAAGTTAAACGTCCACTCATCACAGCAGATGTTGGTAGCACTCCCGCCATTGACCAAGATTTACCTTCAAAATCGATAATTTGCTCGCACAAATACATTAATCCTCCGCATTCGGCAACCGTAGGCATTCCTTTAAGTATTGCCGTTTTCACTCCATCACGAACGCCAGAATTTTCTGCGAGTTCCTGGGCAAAAACTTCCGGGAAACCACCACCAAAATACATTCCCTGGATATCTTTTGGTATACCAGCATCTTCTAAAGGACTCCAGAAAACCAATTCTGCACCAAGTTGTTGCAGCAAATCGAGATTGTCTTGGTAGTAAAAATTAAAAGCGCGATCGCGGGCTACTGCAATCCTAACTGGGAATGAGGCAGATAAGGAAGATGAAGCAAAGCCAGAAAGGGGTTCTGATTTTAACAAAGGTAATAAGCGTTGCCAGTCAAAGCAAGTATCTCCTAAATCGGCGAGGCGAGCGATTAAAGCATTGAGTTCGGGAAGTTCGGCTGTGGGTACTAAACCCAAATGGCGATCGGGAATTGTGATATTATCTTGACGGCGCATTACGCCGAGAATGGGTAATTGTAAGGGTTCTAGGGAATCTTTGAGCAAACAGAGATGGCGATCGCTCCCGACGCGATTTAATACCACCCCAGCTATTTTAATTCGGGAATCAAAAGATCGATAGCCGTGCGCGATCGCAGCCACAGAACCAGATAAACGACTGCAATCAATGACCAACACCACAGGTAAATCTAACAGCCGTGCGATGTGTGCGGTACTCGCAAAATCAGTGGGGGATTGGGCATGGGGCATTGAGCATTGGGCATGATTATTCTCCTTGTCCCCTTGTCCCCTTGTCCCCTTGTCCCCTTGTCCCCTTGTCCCCTTGTCCCCTTGTCCCCTTGTCCCCTTGTCCCCTTGTCCCCTTGTCCCCTTGTCCCCTTGTCCCCTTGTCCCCTTGTCCCCTTGTCCCCTTGTCCCCTTGTCCCCTTGTCCCCTTGTCCCCTTGTCCCCTTGTCCCCTTGTCCCCTTGTCCCCTTGTCCCCTTGTCCCCTTGTCCCCTTGTCCCCTTGTCCCCTTGTTTCCCTTGTTTCCCTTGTCCCGATGCCCAATTCCATCAAACAACCCCAT
The DNA here is from genome assembly GCF_053470305.1 of Nostoc sp. DSM 114160. NCBI lineage: Bacteria > Bacillati > Cyanobacteriota > Cyanophyceae > Nostocales > Nostocaceae > Nostoc > Nostoc sp. DSM 114160. The sequence goes on from NZ_JBPFGO010000001.1 coordinate 2,830,401, forward strand.
CACCCCTTCTACTAGGGCATATTCACTCAGTTGACTATGACGAGCAAAACATTGCTGAACGTAGGCTTCAGAAGTCAATACTGGGTCTAAATTGCGACAAGCACGACCAGTTACGTGTTGATGAAACATCGGGTCGATGTAGTCTGGCCCCACCTTAAAAGATTGTACCAAGCGATCGCGACGGCGTAAAGATGCTAAAAGGGTGAGCGTGACTGTTGTCTTACCCACCCCACTACGTTCCCCAGCAATGACTAAAGCCATAAATGAAACAAATTAGGTTTTTATACAGCAACTATTTTGACTATTGGCTGTGCGTCTATCGTCGCTTTATGCAAAAGCAGATGCACCAGTTTCTCCAACCAGCTAACTCAAACTTATACCAATTAGAAACTAGAAAACTACCCAATTAGGGGAGTTAGGTTGAAAACGTCTGTTTAATAATACAGTTGGAGATTAGCCGAGAGCGGATAATAATCAGCTAGCAAAAGAGGAAAGTTTTATGATAACAGTGCATCATCTTAACAACTCGCGATCGCAGCGGGTGCTGTGGCTGCTTGAAGAATTAGGTATCGAATACGACATCAAATTCTATGAACGCGATGCCAAAACGATGATGGCACCGGAATCGCTACGCCAAGTCCATCCCCTCGGCAAATCACCAGTAATCACAGATGCAGACTTGACGCTTGCTGAATCGGGTGCAATTATCGAATACCTAGTCGAGCGCTACGGTAATGGTCAGTTAGTGCCAGCATCCGGTACGCCAGAGTATCTGCGCTACAAGTATTGGCTGCATTACGCCGAAGGTTCGGCAATGCCACTGTTGGTAATGCGGCTGATATTGAACAATTTCGGGGCAGGCGATAGCAGCGCGGTTAGCGGATTCGTCGCGCCCCAGATCAAACTTCACTTTGACTACATAGAAGATGAACTCCGTAAAAATACGTGGTTTGTAGGCAATGAATTTACCGCTGCCGATATCCAAATGAGCTTTCCCCTAGAAGTAATCGCTGCACTCCCCGAAGAGGTCGAGAACCGGCCAAAGCTGAAAGAATTTGTCGAGCGCATTCATGAACGACCTGCTTACAAACGCGCCCTAGAGCGTGGAGGTAAATACGAGTTATCCTTTCAATAGACTTCTTGGATGAATCAATTAGCTTTCACCCTAAATCCCTCTCCCAAGCAAGGCTACGGTGTACACAAAAGTCTTCTAAAGCTGTCCTACGTCTTGACCTGCAATGCTAATGCATCGGCTTGTTATGCCAATGCATCGACCTGCTATGTTAATACATCGACTTGTTATGTTAATACATCGACCTGTTATGCCAATACATCGACCTGCTATGCCAATACATCGACCTGCTATGTTAATACATCGACTTGTTATGCCAATGCATCGACTTGCTATGTTAATGCATCGACCTGCAAAGATTAGCCCACCCTAAGTTATACCGTTTCACCATAAATTTGATAAAGATGGCAAGCAGGGGAAGCAGAAGGAGTAGGGGAGGCAAGAAACGTGATTTGTATCAAAAATTTAGTGAAATGGTATTACACCTGACTTTTCACTTTATGTGGAAAAGCTAACGATTGACCTAACCCCCTAACCCCCTTCCCTCGCAGGGAAGGGGGAAAATTCCAAGTGTCTCTCCTAAAAGGAAGAGAGAAATAGAAGAGAGGTTTTCCAGATACCGTGAAAAGTCAGAAGTTATACCAATTTGAAAAAAGAATGCGACAAATAGATCATTTGTAGAGACGCGATTTATCGCGTCTTCAACCAAGGATGTGTTGCAATCATTAATTGAATTGGTATTACACAGCAACTCTAAAAGACTTATGTGTACAGCGTAGCCCAAGCTTGGGAGAAAGTTGGGACAATACTGGTTCGGTTAAGATTTTGTGATAAAAATTATGGCTCGCCAAAGACGCGATACGCCGTCAAGACAAAAGATTAATTATTGTAGAGACGGCGATTCATCGCGTCTCTTGCCTTAACCGAACAGTATTGATTTAACGTGAGTTCGACGGCTCTAAAAACCCCATTTCCATTCCTCTCCCCCACTCTTCGAGAGGCTTTGAAACCCTAATTTTTTCGTTGTCAACTAAGAATATTTCTGCCCCTCTCCGCCTCCAAGAGGGGTTGGGGAGAGGTTCATCGAACTCACGTTGATTTAACACCAAGGAAAATAGAAAAACCCTCCAGATTATTGAAATATCCAAAAATCTGAAGAGTTTGTGTTTGATTTTCGCAATTTTGGTAACTTTTATTGTTTCCAGGCGCAACTAACTATTTGTTTCCAATTTGAAAATATTCGCACTCACTCCCAGACTTTCTTCAAAAAGTGACTCGCGACCCCAGCGTTGTACCTGCTGACTCAGCAATGCTTCCGCCTTTTGTTCAGAAAGTGAAGTCACCTGTTGAAACAGACCAGCAGATTGAGCGCCGCCGTGGGTTTCCATCCGCATACAACCACCAGTTTCCGAGCAAATTACTGTACCACAGTCTGCCTTTGGATTGGTCGAACTGAGGCGCAAAGCAATCAAGTCGCCAGCAATTTCACCCACATCAGCAAGGGGAACACCCGCTAATTCGGTTTCTACTTGGCGTTGGTCTTGGGCAATAAAGTTAATGCGAGTGATGTCATAATCTCCGGTTTCCTTTTTATAGGAAACTGGCTGCCATCCTAGACGACTTGCCAACCAACCCAAAAACAGCAGTGCTTGTGCGGGGTTGCCTTTTTCGTAATCAATAGTTACTCGGTCAACTTCCCCAAGGGCGGCCCGACGATGAGGTGAGTCGTAAGCTTCAGCTGTCAATTCCTGCCATGCTGATAGGCGACGCCAGTTGAGGTCAGCCAAAGGAACCCCACTTTCCACCAATTCTTGGAGGCGGAGTAAGTCACTTTCTGGCTCGTTAAAGCGGCAAGAATCCACAATCACATTATTGCAAACGGCTGCCAACCGCTTGAATAGGGCATTATTGGGGTCTGGTGTTGCTTTCCACCAGAGAAACTTTGGTAAGCCGCCAATCAACAATGCTGGAAGCATACCACCGATGCGTTCTAAGGCAGCAGCAGTTCCACTGAGAGTGATGTATTCGCAGCAAATTAGTGTGCTTGACGATTGCTTTTGGATTGGGCAATAGGCAGAAACCTGAGCCTTAACCCCTTCATCTTCGCCAGTAATGGGAAATAGCGCGATGATGCGGCAGGGGTTGCGGAGGGCGATTTCATCAGCAATTCTGGGGCTTGGGGCATTTAAACTTAAGCTGGGAAGTTCAATAGAACCATTGTCTCCCGTAGCACCGTTTCCTTGACGTTTGATGAATTCTTCTCTCAAGATAGCCAGGGTTTCAGGTGTTGCTGTTCCCGTATCGGGCAAGGCATATTTTGTCTGCACTTGCCGCAAGGCAGCTACCATCTGAGGCCCTAAAATCCCGTCAAGCGGGCCGTTGTAAAATCCCAAAGTAGCCAAAAGATATTGGGTTTCTTCGGGTTCGTAAACCACTAAAGTAAATGTTGTGGCGCGGGTGGCAGCAGGAAGCCCACCGTCCTCGCCAGTAATGCCATAACTTTGCCAAATTTGATGAAGTTCCGCTTCTATTTCGTTAAGCGAAATATCTTTTGGCGCCTGAAGTGAATAAATTGTAGAAGCTTGGGGAGCCATAGGAAATTGTAGATTTTGGATTTTGGATTTTGGATTTAAGATTTGAGATTTTGGATTTTGGATTAAGAACTAGTAATTTGGTAATTAGTAATAGTTTTTCATATTCCCTATTATCTATTTCCGATTTTGCCGTCCCCAATCTAAAATCTAAAATCTAAAATCTAAAATTGTTAGAGTCTGCGCCAGCGGCGGCCATCCTGGTTAATTAAGAATTCTGCTTCTGTTGGTTCCCAGGTTCCAGCTTCATACTGGGGAATAGTATTGGCGTCGGCGGGTGCATCCCAAACGGAAAGGGCTGGCGTTACGACCTGCCAAGCAGCTTCTACTTCATCCGCGCGGGTGAACAATGTTTGATCGCCCATCATACAATCAAGGAATAAGCGATCGTAGGCATCAGATGTGGCTTGGATGCCAAAGGAACCATAACTAAAGTCCATGTCAACGGAACGGGTACGGAATTCTGCCCCTGGCATTTTCACATCAAAACGCAGGGAAATACCTTCATTCGGCTGAATCCGCATCGTCAAAATATTGGCGTTTGTCTGTTGGGCAGCAGATTGGAACATCCGAGACGGAACTTCGCGGAAGTGAATCGAAATCTCACTGACTTTTTTCGGCATCCGCTTCCCGGTACGCAAGTAGAAAGGAACACCTTTCCAGCGCCAGTTATCTACTAAAAACTTCATAGCGACATAAGTCGGTGTGGTGGAGTTGGGATTAACGCCTGGTTCTGTCCGATACCCTGGCACTTCTTGGCCCTTCATCCAGCCAGCACTATACTGACCGCGTACTGCTGACCGCGACAGATTGTGAACATCAGCTAAACGAGTAGCTTGAAGTACCTTCACTTTTTCTGTGCGAATGCTGTCAGCATCCATTGCATTGGGTGCTTCCATCGCCGTTAGACAGTAAAGTTGCATTAAATGGTTTTGCAACATATCCCGTAGTGCGCCGGCGCTTTCATAGTAACCAGCCCGGTCTTCCACTCCCACGGTTTCTGCCACGGTAATTTGCACGTGGTCAACAAATTGACGATTCCACAACGGCTCAAAAATCGCATTGGCAAAGCGAAACACCAGCAAATTCTGGACTGTTTCTTTACCCAAGTAATGGTCAATGCGGTATACTTGGTTTTCTTTACAAAATTTCTGTACCACTTGGTTAAGACTCTGGGCAGAAGCCAAGTCTCGACCAAAGGGTTTTTCAATTACTAGACGATGTTTGTAGGCATCTTCTAGCATCCCGGCGCTTCCTAGCTGCTTAATCGCTTCAGGGAAGAATGAAGGGGCAACCGAGAGGTAGAACATGCGATTACCTCGCGTGCCCCGTTTTTCGTCTAATTCAGTCAATAAGTTTTTCAGTTTCTGGTAGCCTTCGGGGTTGTCTATATCCCCAGGGCTATAGAACAGACCCTTGAGAGAAATCTTGCCAGAGTTCCCCTAAATCAACATCAGGATGTGCTTCTTCCATCCCCTTTTGCATTTGTTCGCGGAAGTACTCATGGCTCCATTCTCGACGTGCCACACCAACAATGGTCGTTTCTGGGGGAATACGCCGTTCTCGCCGCAATTTGAAAAGTGCTGGTACTAGTTTGCGCCAAGTGAGGTCACCGGAAGCGCCAAAGATAACTATAATTTGGGGTTCGGGCATCCCTTGTTGTTGCAGACCAACGCGCAAGGGATTTTCTAGCAGACTAACCATAGAAGTTTTGGATTTTAGATTGGGTACTAGGATTGGCGAAAGGGAAAGGGGGAAAGGGGAAGGTGGGGCCCCCTCTGAGGATAAGGGGCAGGGGGAAAGGGGAAGAACTATACCTTTACCCTTTACCCTTTAACCTTTTCCCCTCTTCTGTTCCCTACACTGGTGACAATACCTTGATCTTGTCTTCTAAAGAGTTCATCAAGGACTGGAAGGGCTTGATAAACTTGTCAATACCATCGACTAACAGTTCATCCATGACGTTATCGAGATCGATGTTGATGTCGGGATCTTTGAGGTTTTCGATCAGCGTGTAAGCATTATCTAAATCTGTTTCTAAGCGATCGCCTACGTTACAATGATCGGCACAAGCTTTAATGGTCGCTGGTGGTACGGTGTTGACGGTATCATGGCCAATCAACTCTTCGATATACATCACGTCTCTGTAGTTGGGGTCTTTGGTGCTGGTGCTAGCCCAAAGTAGCCGTTGTTGTGTAGCTCCTTTTGCTGCCAACTCTTGCCAACGCTCGCTTCTAATGATTTTCTTGTATTCTTGATACGCAATCTTAGCGTTAGCGATCGCTATTTTCCCTTTAACAGCTCTTAGCTTTGCTTCCACAGCAATATCATCAACGCCTTTTTTCAACTTAGCATCAATTTTGCCGTCAATGTTGCTATCGATCCGGCTGAGGAAGAAACTTGCGACTGAAGCAATTTTACTGATGTCCTTCCCTTCAGCCACTCGTTTTTCTAAGCCCCGAATATAAGCCATTGCTGTGTTTACATAGCTTTCTACAGAAAACAGCAGCGTAATATTAACATTCATCCCTTCGGATATTACCTGTTCTACTGCTGGCAACCCATGTTCTGTACCAGGAATTTTAATCATCAGATTTTCCCGCCCAATTTCTTGGAAATAGCGGCGGGCTTCGGTTATGGTTGCTTCAGTATCATGGGCAATGGTTGGCGGTACTTCAATACTCACATAACCATCTAATCTATTCGAGGCTTCATAAACAGGGCGTAAAATATCACAGGCATTACGGATATCTGCAAAAACTAGGGATTCGTAAATTTTGTCTATGGGTAAGTTAGCCCGAACTCCGGCTTCGATATCGGCATCATAAATAACGTTACCAGCGATCGCTTTTTCAAAGATCGCTGGATTAGAGGTAATCCCAGAGATTCCTTGATTTTCAACTAGTTCTTTCAGTTCCCCTGATTGAATAATGTCACGGGTCAAATTATCCATCCAGATACTTTGACCGTATTGGTTAATTTCTAGTAGATGATTGGTAGACATAGCTCTAATTTTCACTCCTGTATAGTGATGTTTCTAAGTAAGTTGACAAAACCGATCAAAATTTGATGCTTACTTTTGAATTGTGGCGTTGCCAATCACTTATTGCATCGGCCAGCTGAGATAATCTTTAATACATCTTCAAGAAGTGCTATTCTGCATTCCTAATCCTAAATCACCATGATTAACTTTTAATTAATGCCAAAGAGTACAGCACAAAGAAAATAAGTCACTCTTATCAAACGTCTAAAATCCTTACGTAACAGTAATTACGAATTACGAATTGTCTTCTAGTGTCCGTTTTGAATAAAAGACTCTACCTTGGCTACATCCTCTTTGCTACCAATGATTAAAGGCGTGCGCTGATGCAGTTTTTTTGGCACCACATCCAAAATATTTACTAGTCCTGTAGTAGCACGGCCGCCTGCTTGCTCAATCAAAAAGGCGAGAGGAGCCGTTTCATAAAGCAAGCGTAATTTTCCTTCTGGATTTTGAATTGTGCCTGGGTAGAGAAACACGCCGCCTTGAACCAAAATTCTATGGATGTCGCTCACCATTGCGCCGCTATAACGAGCGCTGTAGCCTTCTGTGCGATGAACGTAGCGAATGTATTCTCGAATTGATTCTTCCCACTGCCAGAAGTTACCTTCATTCACGCTGTAAACAGACCCCGTGGTTAGGAATGCGAATATTTTCTTCTGTGAGAATAAACTCTCCTAAGCTGGGATCGAGAACAAAGGAATGAACGCCCTTACCTATAGTATAAACCAGCATCGTGCAGGGCCCATACAGGATGTATCCGGCAGCGAGTTGCTTACGTCCGTTGGCGAGTAGGTCAGTTGCCTTACCATCGCTATCAGTTCCTTCTTGTTGGCGAATGGCGAAAATGGAACCTAAGCTGAGATTATTATCAGTGTTGGATGAGCCATCAATTGGGTCATACAGCAGGGTATAGCGCCCAATGGGACAATTTTCCGGGATGTAGTAAGGATTTTCCATTTCCTCAGACGCGAGGCGACAGACTAAGCCGCTTTGCTTAAACACTGAGATAAATACATCATTGGCATAAACATCCATCTTTTTGACGGATTCGCCTTGGACATTAACTTCTCCAGTAAATCCGAGAACGCCTTCCATTAAACCAGCGCGACTCATCCGACGAGCCACCAGTTTTCCAGCCAGGGCGATGCGATTCATCAGCGCACTTAAATCCTGTGCATCTGGCGAAAAACTCTGAAGTTGTTGGAGGACGTGACGCGATAAAGTTGTACAGTCACGATCTAAAGCTCTGTCTGTAGCATCGTAGGCAGATAAGTCTAAAGATTCCGGCGCTTTAGTCATTTTTATGTTCTCCGCAGCAACTAGCTGTTAATTGGGTTTTAGTCATCTGTAGCAACTTATAGTTGCTGCTTCTATCTTAGAAAGGTAATTTGATAACTTAGATGCGACTTTAGATAAACTAAAGAAATGAATCTTCAGTGACCCCTGCACCAAGATCCTAGCTACTTCGACTTAACATGAATTTCTCAAGCGGGCGGGACTGCCTTCTGCCTTTCTTTGTAAAATCCCCACATTTGCGGCAGGGACTATAGCTTTACTCTGAAACATTAATACGAAACTAGTATCAGATTTGCCCAAGGCAAGCAATCTGCCTGGTTAACTAAGTACAGCTTTGCTTAAAAGCGTAGCGTTTTTAATGCAAACCCATGCATTAACAAGGCGGCCACCGCATTAACAATACAAGCCCATGCATTAACAAGGCGGCCACCGCATTAACAATACAAGCCCATGCATTAACAAGGCGGCCACCGCATTAACAATACAAGCCCATGCATTAACAAGGCGGCCGCCGCATTAACAATACAAGCCCATGCATTAACAAGGCGGCCGCCGCATTAACAATACAAGCCCATGCATTAACAAGGCGGCCACCGCATTAACAATACAAGCCTATGCATTAACATTGTCGTGTATTGCCAATTTAATTCGGTACGAATTAATGAAATGCTGTACTAAGATACTTTTGGTTGCTGCCATAGGATGAGTTTCAATTCAGAGCAGTAGTAAGCCTCATCACTGATTTGGTGTTCGTGGTCAGCTATCCAATCATAAATTTGTGTTGCTTTTGCTAATGCCACTTTTTCTGAACGATAAAGCTGAGGAGTAGGACAGTAGGCTTGGCCATTGATGTGTATAGCTGCAATCTGCCAATAATCGCTCTCTGGTACAACTTCTAAAAACCCGTTACTGTAAGGCTGGATTATTCCTATGTTCATCTACAACCATCAAACTTTCTAACATTGGCCACAACAAAGCCGATACCAGCCAATTCAAGCGAATCAAAGCTGGAATCACCAGGGAATGCGATCGCAACCCCTGCTAATGATTTTGGGTTCGTAGTCAATGGAAATCTGAATTATTGGTCACTTTTTTGGCTTGATTCCCTTATTGGCAATTGCGATTGCCCAAACTCAGAGTGCCGCTGGATAGATGGTAATCTGTAGAGCGAACCAGCAATTCGCAGTAGTCACTCAAAATAACCGCACAAAAGGAGTAAATTTCTCATGTCCCGTCTGCTAACAGCATTCCGGCAGCGATTCTTACGGAATGTCGCTTTTGCAATACTTTTAACTTTGATTAGTAGTTTAATACTTCCTGGGGCAACTTGGGCTGCTTCTAGTTTGGGAGTTGATAATGGTCATCTTAGTTCTTGTCCGGCTTCAGACAATTGTGTTGTTAGTCAAAACCCAGATGAAAAACACGCCATCGACCCGATTCCTTACCATGTAGACCGTAATGCAGCTAGAGAAATCTTACTAAAAGTTATCAGTGTTGTTCCGCGTACAGAAATTGTAGAACAAACAGATAATTACATCCACGCTCTTTCTAAAAGCCGTATCTTCAAATTTGTTGATGATGTAGAGTTTTATTTACCTCCTAATGAGTCAGTAATTCATCTGCGATCGGCATCTCGCGTGGGAAAGTCCGATCTCGGTGTCAACCGCAGACGAGCCGAGCAAATTCGTCTGGCTCTACGCGATTTAAACATTTGATTTTGTCTCTACTTGTTCTCATTTAACTAATAGAAGTGCGATCGCAATACCATTACAAAATTTATACTTAATGGATAAATGTCAGACTATCTGCAATGATTGTGCTTTCCATACCTTAGTGGAAGAAGCGATAACGTGCATTCATCCTGACGAATTTGGGGTTAATTGTTCTAGCGTCATTTTCTGCAATTCATTTGAGCCAACACTCATCATTGACAGTCCTTGCGTTACATACGGGAACGATGAAGAATAACGTCAATTGCGTAGGCGTAGCATTTCAATTTACGTCGCTCTTTAATAAGTTATGGTAATATAAAAGGTCTTGGGCGATTAGCACAGTGGTAGCGCACATCCTTCACACGGATGGGGTCACTGGTTCAAATCCAGTATCGCCCAGTCAAATAGAGCAATAGTTTCAGCTAACTAACTAATATCTCCTTCAGTCAAGTATGCCATTTTATGCCATTTTCTGAAAGGAGACTTTATTAAGTTATGTAAAACCCTGAGTAAATATTGACACTAAAGTTTTCACTGAGTAAACTTGATACAACTTAGAAAACTGTTCAAAACCCTAGCAACAGATTTACTAATCTTATTCAATCAAACTATTAATAAGAGACAGTAACCATGAGTTATTATCTAGCCTCTGTAGAAAGTTTTTTTCATAACATGAGTGTGCAAAAGTACGAAAATCTTCGGGATACAATAGAAGAAAAATTGAACACAGATGAGTTTTTAGTAAATAAAACTAGTGTATATCAAACAACTAGTTTATATAAGGAAGCATATTATAGTTTTATTTTAGAGGAGGGGGGAGATACTATTGCAAGGGATAAGTTTAATCAATTAGCAGAACAGTTCCGTAATGAGAGATGGAAAATATTTTATGAATTTGGCTTATGGTGTGTAAATGCTTATAAAACAAGTCCTTCTCCGTATCCGTTTTATAAAAAAACAGGAATTGAGTTTACTTGTAAAGCAATTGGTTGTTTAACTGCAAGGGACTCTCCTATTCAACTTACTATTGAAGAAAAAAATTATGTTCCTCTTTTATTAATACATGCTACCTATAACATAATTCCTGGAATTGCTGATGATATATTAATTAAGTGGTCAGAGGTGTTGGCAGAAATAAATTATTTAAACTCACTAAGCAACCCTATCCATTAAATAATCTACCTAATTAATACCCTTATTTAGAGGCAATTAATAATTTAATTTGATACAATTGTAGTATAAATAAAATTATTAATTATCATTTTATGTCTAATCTAATTAAGGAAACTCAAGATAATATTGAATTCTATACTGATAAATCCACAGGTGAAAGTGGTATGTCAGAATCAGGTTTAGCTAGATGTGCTGGGGTTAGTCAGCAGGCTGTAAATAAATTACTAAAATCACTTACAACTAAGGCACCTTCAAAATCGCTAGAACCCTTTATAGGTGTGGATTTAACACTTACAACTAAGTCATCTAAGAATAATGCAACCATTGTTAAAGATTTAGTTTGCGCTGCTGTAATAGCTCACTATGCTATGCAGGGTAATTCAGAAGCCATCAAATACTTGGTTGCCACCTCAGCTATGGGGATTAGAGTTTACATTCAAGGAATCACCGGATATACATCTGCTGATAAGAAGCATCAACAATTGAGAGCTTCCACCATAGTCACTAGAAGGACTTTAACAGAGGCTATCTCTGATTACATCACCAGACATAACCTGAGCAAGACTTCTAAGGGGTCAGTGGCTTTACAAGAATGCTACAGACAAACTTTACAAACTACTATTCAATCACAATGCTAAAAAGCTGAAAGAAATCTTGGGTGCAGATAACCCTAGAGATTTCCTATCTCTCACTGATTTAAGGGATTTAGAGTGCTGTGAAAATCTAGCGACAAGACTTATAGATGGTAGGGATTGTGAACCTATGAAAGCTGTAGAAGCAGCCTTCAATCTTCAACTACTACAGGCTAGGGAAATAGAAACTACTTATCTCTCTGCTGCCTCACTAAAAGCTGCCTAGAAAATTAAATAATTTAAACAGGGAAGGTCATCCACAAACCTTCTCTTTTTATTTCCTTTCAATCAATAAATTTAGCTTATGGTTTATTCACTTTGATTAAGATTTCTTTTGCAATTTCTCTAACTTCCCTAACCTCATCAATAATTTTATTGTGGTCAGCTACATAAGTACCGTGATTTGCTTTAGTATCTCCAGACATATTTTGAACAGAATTAGCAAGGGATCTGAAGGATTCCGCATCACTTTCTAGCTTCTCAACCCATTTAACAATAAGTTTATTTACTCCCATCCATTTAGCCAGCAAAACTAAGCCTAATATAGTCAGCACCATCCCCAGCCCCACTCCTAAAGATTGTGTCAATATTTGGTCAACTATTTTAGATTCAGTATCTGGATTAATTTTGATATAAGTTTTAGCTGTGGGAGCTTCAGGAACAGGAGTAAAAGTTGCCTCATTTATCTTTGAAGGGGTATTAGAATTAACAGTAGAATAATTAATTTGCTCTGACATATTATTATGATAATTTTATAAATTTACAAAAAAAGTTAGGCTTCCAATTAAGGAAGCCAATAGTTGATTAAAAGGTATAAGGTATTAGTTGACCTCTGCGACTAAGAGCCATCTTTCCACTAAGAGGAGCAAGTCCAGTAGGGGTGGTTAAGCTTTCTGAGGACGGAGCGCACCATAAGTTAGTGTTAAAACATCTAACCCAACCAGAGTAAGGGCCTCTCCACCATACAACAGCTATCTTACCATCATGGTTTTTAGGGCTATAAGGGCGACCATTAATAATATTAGGTAAAGAGTTTGTAGTAATGTCTCTAACCTTTGACCAGGTTAATCCATTATCATTTGTCTGCCACTCTTGTAGTTCCCTTATACCAGTGGGGTCTGTAGAGGATAAAGCAGAATTGTTAGATGGATTCTGAACTACAGTATTAACCAGGTAAACAATATTAGGATTATTAGCATCAAAGCAGCAGCCACCTGTATAGCAAGGTTCATCTAAATTAAAACCATTTACACCATTAGTACCCATACCTGGGGAGGAAACAGCTACTCCTCTAACTGTAGTCTTAGCAGAAGGAACCACATTAGCTCCAGTTATATCTACTGCTGTGGTCCAAGCAGTACCATTCCACCTAGAAAACATATAGCGTTGATTGGTATAGCCAAAGCTTCCTGACCCATTATCATAAGTCGTAAACAGTACACAAGGATTTCCATCAAAACCTATTACAATATCCCAGCCCCATGACCTAATGTTGACTCCATTCCACACAAGAGTGGGGTCGCTACCACCACCAGATATCTTAGGTCTGATTGGTAAGCTTGGAATTTGACTACCTGTAGCTGATGGGTTAACTATTTCTACTCCAGCAGAGGTATAGTATCTAGCTTTATTTAATGTTTTATCCCAAGACACATAGAAGTGATAAAGGGAAGTTCCATTTCCATCACCATTAGTACCGGAATCTCCAGGATGCCCATCAGTAAAGAAGAAATCTACACGATTTTTACCATTTACTACAGACTGCACATAGGGGCGTTGAGTTGACCAAGGTGCTTGTGTACTTTGGATTAAAGGTAAGCCCACCCCATAAGAAGCTGCTGCTGTTGGTGTATCTTGAGTATTTACAAATCTAATAGCGTGAGGGGCATTAGGTGGGGAACCTGTGCGGAAATGATACAGCATCATCCCAGCATCTTCTAATAACCTTGGGTTGCTATAACAGGTGGGTAGGTTAACATTAGGAGAAGAACCTGTATTAGCAGGGCTACTTAAAATTGCTGTTGACCATTGTGTGATATCTTCTGGGTATAATGTGGTGCGCGATCGCATTCCACCTGGATCATTATGTGCTCCATAAAAGCAAGTTATCCTACCATCAGGTCTAATAAACACTGCTGCATTATCATGGTCATCTATCTCTGCTCCCCCATTTTGAACAACATAAGTAGATACATCTTCTAATTCAAAATGAGTAGATTCTTTAGTAGTGTTATTTACTTTTGTAATGCCAACAATACCAGCATTACTAACCCACCCAATATATGTATTACCGCGATAGCTAACTGCTCTAGGGTGTGTAAAGAATGTCCATACCCCATTTTGGCGCACCATTGTACCTTCACAAGTTGAAGTAGAACCTGCCACAGTCAAAACATTAGAAGGTGTTCCAATACCTGAGGCATTCATAGCACTTACTCTAAAATACAAAGTACCAGTGGTTTTTGGAATATTATATGCTACCAGGTTATTATTCCCTGTGTTGACAACAGTAGTCCACCCAGTAGAACCATTAGCACTACTTTCAATTAAATAACTTGTAATTGCGCCACCTGAACCACTAGAAGCAGGGGCTGCCCATTGTAGATGGCACTTGTTATTTACAGTATCAGTAAAAGTAAAATAACTTAGGTTAAGTGGTGAATCAGTTCTAGCGGGGGTGAATGACCCTAAGGGCTAGAGATGTAGGTGCCCCTGGAGTTCCATTAGTAGGAGTTACTGAAATAGTAGTAGCGTTTGCACTTGCCCCTATTACACTGGTTGCTCTTACTCTGAAATCATTACCTGATCCACTTAAGGCAGTTGCAGTTACACTTGTGCCAGTGAAAGGACTACCAGCGATCGCAGCCCAGCTAGATCCACCAATGGTAGTAGATTCTACAATGTAGCCAGTAACAGGTGTATTGTTAGCTGTAGCTGCTGTCCATGCCAAATTCACCGTAGTTAAGGTGACTCCAGAACTACCAAAACCAACTACCTGATTAGGTCGAGAGATTTTAATAATAGTTGAAGTACCATCTCCTCCACTACCTACGGGGATAATTCTAAAGGCATTACCTACTCCTGCTGATAAAGTCACACTTGCTGTTAAAGTGGCAGCACTAAATGGGCTACCAGCGATCGCACTCCATGAACCTACTATTGAGTTATCATTTCCAGTTAAATCACTAGACTCAACTTTATAGCTTAAAACTGTCCCAGTACTAGGAGCAGTCCAATTAAGCGTAGCTGCAGTAGAGGTAACGTTACTAGCTGTAAAACTAGAAACAGCCCCAGGGATACTATTATTAGGGACTGTTAAAGTACTTGAGTTAGCACCTATATAGCCTCCACCAGTAATAGCTCTAACTCTTACATCATTTCCACTGGGGTCTAAGGTAATTCCAGTTAGGGAAGTAGTTGTCGGAGTCCCTACGGTAGACCAACTAGAACCTCCAATTGAAGTCTTTTCTACAACGTAGTTAGTTAAAGTGTAATCACCAAAACTACTTGGGGCAGTCCAAGACAAATCAAAAGTAGTAGGAGTTATGTTACTCGCAGTTAACCCAGTAGGGGCATTAGCTACAACAACATATAAATCATCTATATAGTATTCATTAACTATAAATCCATCTGTAGGAGTGGTTGAATCAGTAGCTGCTGAAACAAACCACAAACCAAACTTACCTGTGGTGTAAGTAGCATCAGTTGTAGTGATTAACGGTGTAGTACCAACAGTCCACTGACCAGTTCCATTATTATAAGTATCAACATAACAATTAATACTTGACCCTACTACAGATAATCTTAATCTCCTACGTAAAGGAGAACTAAAAGACATCCCTGTAGGATTTAAGTCAGTAGTATTAGTGGTACCTAACTGAGTAGAAGATCCACTAGTTTGTTTAAATAATTGATACCCTGTGTTAGGTCTATAACGAAAGAAGTAACCATTATTATTAGTATCAGAAGCTCTAGCTATCACCCCTACATTAGAAGTAGTGGTAGTATAACCAACTAAACTAATATCAACAGTCACTTCATAGTTATTAACGTTAGGAGTTTGAGAAGTATTTAATGGGGTAGTAAAAAAGTTTACTCTATGACTTACAGTACTTTGAGTAGAAGGGCGACGTAATGAGTTATTGTAAATGATACTAGCTGTAGTATTAGCACTAGCTGCCCAATCAGTATCAGCAGTTACATCAGTATTGTAAGCTTCAAATGTGGTTCCATTAGAGCCTACAAAAGTATTAATAAATCTTTTAGTCATATTATTAAATTGTTATGTCGCTTACTAATTGCCCAGTGGAGTTATAAGTAATGGTGCGTGTTTTACTCCCACCTACAATTACAGTCGTCAAAGTATTATATGTAATTACATAATTGGTTCCGTTAATAATGTAACTACTAACTCTATTTTGTGAGTCATAACTCACGGAACTAATATTAACTGATATCCCAATACTACCAACTGGTAAATTTTGATTTTCCCACTTAGAAGTTGTATTATTATAAATAAGAGCTTGTCCATTAGAAGGAGTAGTAATAGTGGTATCAGTTAATTCATTTAAAGCATCAGGTCTAGCATTAATTAAAGTATCAGTCTGAGTTTTTGTGTAGACATCAGTAGAATTAGCTTTAGGATTTACTAATCCATCAACTTCAGTTTTAGTGTAAGTAGAAGACTGATTAGCTTTAGCAGTTAGTAAGGTGTCAGTTTGAGTTTTAGAATAAGTTGTAGATGTATCAGCTTTAGGAGTTAGTAAAGTATCAACTTCTACTTTTGTATAAGTTGTACTTTGATTAGCTTTAGCCGTTAGAAGAGTATTAGTTTCTGTTTTGGTATAAGTGGTTGAGCTATCAGCTTTGGTAGCTAAACCCGCAGTAAGTTCAGCATCCCTTGTGATTGCATCAGGTATTTGAGTATCAGGAATCTTGCCCCCGCTATCCAAAGTAGCTACCCCTAAAGCAACTCCTTTATCTCTAGTAGGAATTGCCCCAACTTGACTAGCAGTTACAGAGTGAGGGTTTGAAGTATTAGTAGTGTGAGAATTTAAAGTAGCAGTAGCACTTGAGATTAAAGTATCAGTTTGACCCTTAGTGTATATGTCAACAGAGTTAGCTTTAGGAGCTACTAATCCATCAACTTCTACTTTTGTATAGGTAGTAGACTGATTAGCTTTAGTAGCTAAAGAAGTAGCTACATCACTACTATTAGCCTTCAAAGATAAAGCTGCTGTAACGTCACTAGAATTGGCTTTAGGGGCTACTAAACCATCAGTTTGAGTCTTAGTATAATATCCGCTAAGATCAACTGTCACGCCCCCTATAAGGGCATCTGTTTGAGCTTTAGTATAAACATCACTAGAGTTAGCTTTAGGGGTTACTAAATTGTCAACCTGAGTTTTATTATAGACATCAGTAGCGTTAGCTTTGGGCGCTATCAAACTATCAGTTTGTGATTTAGTATAAACATCACTAGAATTGGCTTTAGGATTTACTAAACCATCTGTTTGAGCTTTAGTGTAAGTGGTAGACTGATTAGCTTTAGGGCTTAAAAGGTTGTCTACTTCAGACTTGAGATAAACAACTGGGTCACTAGAAGTAGTATTAGTTTTAACTCTACCAGCCAGAGTATTAGTTGCTAAATTGATCCCAATTTCATTTAATATATAAGTTATTAAAGATTGATGTTTAGGATCAGAAGTATCTGTCCCGCCTTCACGCAGTACAGAGAGTTCTAAGTCAGAGGTTCCTACAGGTATAATGGCATCAAAAGTCTCTCCACCTGGTAATACAAACCTATAAAAAGATGAGCGTTCACCTTCTTCATTACACCAGAGAGTAAATTTAATTTTACCTTCTCTATCGGTAACAAAGTTTTTAGTAACTTGAGGATATTCTATATTGTCAATAGTATTACCCTGCATGTGAATTACTTGAACAACAGCATTTCTTAGAGGTTCATTATTTAGCCCAATAAATGTAGATTTAATAATTCTTTGAGTTGGCATATTTATTTTATGAATAAAAAGGTTCACTTTATTCATTTAAAGTGAACCTTAGATTTTTAATATTTAATAATCTTATTCTTTGCTAACCAGGGTTGCATATTTTCATGTGAACCATTACCACCTTGGGCACTAATAGTAATACCAGAAGTGGCAGCGTTTAGGCTAACATTAGTTTTATTACCATTAATACCGATACCTGTACCTGAAGCATAGATACCTATATTTGAACCACTAGTTGATACTAATTGTACACCATTTAAATTTGTGGTTATATATCCTTTACCCCCAACATCTTCCCCAGTTATAGCGACGTTTGCTTTACTAAGAAATCCGTCTGTTTGGTCTCTTTGGTCTGAATTACCATCTGTGGTGTTAGCATAAGTAGCGTGAAAATGTCCTGGGTCAGCTACACCATGAACATGTCCTGGGTCACTTAATCCATGTGAGTGGGCAGCTTCATTTACAGAGTGAGAGTGCCCAGAGTCATTAATTCCATGAATGTGACTGGGAGTTTGGGCTAGGTTCAAAGTAACACCCTCTAATCCTCCTATTTGTCCCAAGGTGCGATTAGTCAATCCTGCTCCTGAACCAGCACCAATAGCTACTCTACCTCTGCTATCTGGTACTCTAAAATCAGAACCAGACTGCCCATGAGTGTAACCAATAGCAGCAAATAGGGCTGGGTATGCACTAGGGGCATAATAAGCACCATCTTCCCATAACCAACCTGAAGGTAATGTTGAACCAGAAAACTCCATTGATGCCCCAGGAGGAATTAACTGAGTAACAGGAATATTAGCAGGACTAATTCTATCAACTAATTTATTTCGTAAGTCAATTATGTTACCTGAAAGTGTCCCTGAAGCTGTGGTAACTTTAGCCATAGGAAAACTTTCATTAGGTAAAACAGATGAAGATTGAATAGTTCCATCAGAACCAACATATATATATCTGGTAACATTATCTGGTAAATTAATTGAGCCAGGGCTAATACTAACTAAAGTGCCATCAGCTAATAAAACTATTCCACCTAAATAAGAAAAAGTTAACCCAGAAGTATGGCTAACTTTTAGGCGATTATAAAAAGTATAAAAATTTGATTTAATTTGACCTGGAGTGTCATCTAAATAGTCATCTAAAATCTTTGGACCATGACCAATAAAATCACCACCATCTGCTATAGGGTTGCCCATTGCATTGGCAATTTCAGCAGTAAAAACCTGCCCGTTTTGTAAAATAGGTCTCATTATATTTTAATTAGTAATAATTTGTAATATTTAGAAAGAAGCTACTTTTTGACCCCACCAATTTGTAACCCCTGGATCTCCAAAAAGTTTATATGAGGTGCCTGATCCAAAATTAGTTATCTTCAGCCTTATTTGTTGACTAGCTGTTAACTTCAGTTGTATTGGGCATATTGGGGTAAGTTGACCAGATGACGCACCTAATGGAATCTCACAAATGCGGATTGTATCAACACCATTAATTTGTAAGAATGCTCCTAATGATCTTGTTGAGGAGTTTGAATTATACAAGTAGAGACTACCTCCAAACAGATATATACCGTCTTCTGGTACGATAAAATAAGTAGTAGAAAAACTACAGTTTGCAATATAATTTACTGCTGACCAACTAATAACAGAGTCACTACTAGTTATTAAATCACTTGTTAATATAACTTTAAAATATCTATCAGTTTGAGAGCTAACAAAACTAGTTGTAGCTACCTTAGTACTTTTATCATTAATAGTGGGGGTTGGGGCAATAACAGTACCAGTAAAAGTAGGCGAAGCTAAATTAGCTTTAAGTGCCAAACCTGCTGCAACAAAATTAGTGTTAGCTGCTTTTGTTGAAGCATCACCTAATGTTTGATTTGGTACAATTACGTCCCCTGAAAAGATGGGAGAAACTAAATTTGCTTTTGTATAAACAGTACTCTTAACAGACTCTATTTCATCATATACAGCATCTTGTGAAGCAGATTTACCTGAGCCATTCCAAGCAGAACTATAAGGGGTATCATCAGCTAGGATTAGTGAACCATTAGGCTCAACAGGTATAACCATCCAGCTAGTTGTATTAGTTGGTACTACTCCTGTGATAGGATTTAGGTCTTTGGAGATGTAAGTTCTATTCAGGTAAGTTACTAAATCTCTGAACTTATATGTAGTAGAGGGATTGTAAGCACCTTGAGGAAAAGGACCCCCAATTGACTGAGCAAGTGCAGGGGTACTAGCTATAAGCCTAGCAGTACGTAAAGCCCCTGTATCTAAAACATCATTTGTAATTCCAGTAGGTACTAGTGATGCAAATTGAACTGGGCTAACATTAGGAACTAGAGCATTAAAATTAATTAACGCTGGCTCAATTAACGATCCATCTGTATTAGTTTTAAAGAATTGAAAATTATAAGTAATTCTTGAAGTTTCAGATTGTGGCAGTATTATATCAAGGGCACCTGCCGTTATAGTAAATGTATATGATTGAGGTAGATAGATTGTATCTGGATTGGTAGAGTCGTCAATTAAGCTACCAGCTAATACAACAATAAGTTTACCTGTAATACCATTTCCAGCAGAATCTTTTAATGTTCCTAGAATTTGGGTCATTTATTTATATTATTTAAAATTAAGGAATATAGTCGTCATTAAATATAATTTCAGTACTGCACCAACATGGCCCATATAAGGAATTAAGCTTTTGGGTTAATTTAAATTTATCTCCATATTTATATGCATTAGGTAAGTAGATAATATATTCCCAAGCACTAGTTCCTAATGGATCTCCAACAGCAGAAGTTCCTATGATAAAATTACCTCTGGAAGTGATTAAGTGTCTTATATCAAAACAATCTAATACTAGACTTAATACCTCTTTAGATCCTTTATTAGGCCATATATTAGTGTATGAATTAGATATCAATAATCTTTTAGTTTGGGTTGCCCAGGTTTTATCCCAATAATCTCCTGTAAAACCAGTTAAGGGTGCTAGGAAATCTAACCATTCTGGGTCGCAAAGGAGAGGATTTAGCTGCCTGGGTAGGTCATCAACTTTTGCTTTAGTTTCTACTAATAACTCATCAAAATAACCTGTAATCCATTCAGTAATTTCATTAGTCTGGTAGCACTCAGGTAATCTACTATATATAGGTTTATTAGTAGCCCAGGATTCAGAAGTTTGCATTATACAAATCCCCCAGACTCAGAGAAAGATTCACCTTCCCCCCTCAAAGCTTCATACACTACACCATTTTTATCTACTAATTGCATGAATAGAGAATAAGGGTAAGGTAATGTATAGTCATTAGGTATAGGAATATTTGAAGGAGTTCCATTTATACTGAGGGTGCCTCCATCTACAATTACGCCTGTGTTCCTTAAGGCATAACCAACTTCAAAAAATAATATATCTTTACTTAATGGATAATAACTAGGATTTAAATAATCTTGGTACGCTTCCCATAAAATATCAAAGGCTTCTTCTGGGTCTACACCAGGAGATAAATTATATTGTAATTCTGCAACAATAGGTAATAGTTCAATAGGACTAGCATAAAGGGATGTGCCTAACTGAATTCTCTTTGCTAATTCAGATTTAACATAAGTAATTTGAGCATCATTTGCAGGTTCACCATTTGAGTTTAGAAGAAATAAATGAACTGCTCCTAATTCTCTTGTGGTTTTATCACCAGCGAGTAAACCTATAGCTTTGCATACTGAACCTTCACCTAATAAAGCTTCAGCAGCCTGTTCATAATCAGTGACGCTTACTAAGTTTCTAAGTCTAATTTGAGTAAGCGCTCTGTTAATAGCAGAAGCCTGACTTTCTAAATCTGAGCCACCTGATGCAGCTTCAATATTAGTGACACCAGCAAGGTAAGTTAACGGTTGAGTTATTCCAGTAATAGAGTATGCTGCGATGTTGTACTCAGAACCTACTTCCTCAGCAGTAGCAGTTACACTACCTGAAACTAATCCAGCAGGAATTACTAGAGGCGCGTCAGTGAAGAATGAAAGTTTACCTTGACTGTCAACTACTTCAAACCCTTCAGGGATTGTGAATATAACACTTTGAGGAGAGCTAATACTAAAAGTTAAGGTGGTTTTAGCTTTGGTTCCAGAACTGCGTGTAACCCCAGTAATTTTAAGAAAGTCAATTACTAAAGCTAAAGGTAATTGATTTACATAGTAAAGTAATTCAGCCCCAGCAAAAGCTTGACCTTGAATTAAAGCTGCAATAGGGGAATTCTCAGTGAAATCATTTAATAGTCCCCCAGAGGCATTATAGACCTTTAATTTAGCCTGTTCTACTAAGTCTGTTTCATTTTTTGGATCGAGTAGAATGGAATCTAGAATAATGTCAGCCATAATTTAAATAGTTATTTTTATAGGATTTTGTTCAAGTTCTCCATACGACCAATACACTAAGATTACAGCTTCACCTTGGTCATTGATTGTTCCATCAACTTCAAATTCAGCATCAGGAATATATTTTTCTAACCCTGTTTTAAATTCAGAAGTGATAAGATTAATATTTGAAATGCTAGTAAATAAAGAGTCAGTTCTCCCATAATTAGGAACCATTACTCTTTCATTAATTTCAGTTTGAAGCCAGCTAAGGATATGTCCTTTGATTAAATCAGCTTCACTAGTCACAACAAGATTTCCTCTCACTGGGTCAATAGTAAGAGGAAAGTTAATACCTTGAGTTATCATAATTTTCTGTTATCTATTATAGATAAATGTCCCATCACCAACCTTTTGTTGTGATATGATCGCCTCTGGAGTCAGTAGCATCAACTGTAGCAATCTGCTTACCATTAATTGACATAGTGGAACAGTTAGTGAAGGAAATTCCAAATCCACCGCAATTAATAGTTAATACCCCACCACTCATTTCACTTGTTCCGTTACTGTATAACTTAAATGCCCAAGTACCTGCTTGTAGAAGTACATATTGAGCTGCACTTAAAGTAATTGCCTGTAAAGCTTGCATAAAAATGTTTCTTTTAGAGTAAGCTTTAACATCTTCTGTAGCTGCAGAAGTTACACTTTTTTCAGAGTTAATAACCACTTCCCCACTTACATTTAAAGTATCAGTCCCATTTACTGAAACATTTTTACTTCCAGGAATGGAGGAGTAATAATCATTAACAATATCTTCTTTGTCTTTAGGTGGGTTAGTGTCATTAATTATAGGAAGGTAATAGGCATTGGACTCTAAACCATCTACAAATAAAATTAATACTGTTGAGTTAATAGGTGGTAAGTTAGCATCTACTTCAGGGGCAAAAACAAGTCTTCTAATCCAATCACTTTCTAAAGAAGGAGATGATGGAAAGGAGACTTTTATCCTGCGCTTATTTTGGTCATCCTTATTATTGGTAACTATCGCCAAAGTTGGGTAAGGCATCCTCCCCTGCTGATCAATAGCTATTTGACTAGCCTTTTGAGCTTGATTTAAGATTTCAAATATATTATTCATAATTAGATTGCATCACCTTTTTTAGGTAGTTTTACTCTCAAGCCTGGATTAATTGGGGTACCTGCTACTCTAATTTCCCAATGCAAATGGTTTCCGAAGGAATGGCCCGTGTTACCCATTAATGCAATTACTTGACCTTGTTTAACTTGCTGACCGTTACTAACTAGAACTTTACTAGTATGAGCATAAGCAGTTTGTTCATTATTTGCATGGTCAATGATTACTTTGTTACCATAACCATCGTTTGCATTTCCTACAGAAGATACAGTTCCATCAGCAGCAGCTTGAATTGGAGTTCCAGCATTATTAGCAATATCAATTCCTTTATGAAGTTTAGTAACCCCCTTTAGAGTTCTCATACCATAAGGGGAAGTAAATGTACCATGTGCAGGAATAATATAATTATTAGATCCTGAATTTGTACCACTATTAATAACCGGATTTTCTATTGATTTAACTGAAGGAATATCACTACTAGCAGATTTGTTTTTCAAAGGAGAATAGCAAGTAGCTCTGCTAACAAAACTTCCACCAGAGTATGTATGAGTAATGGTATCGATTACCCACATTCTATCAAGAAATTTACTAACTCCTTTAGTTTGAAATAGGGTGTCAGGGTCAAGTGTCAAAACTTCAGGAGTAGTAGGGAATTCAGTTTGAGCTATGATACCCTTAATTCTGTTTTCATCACTTACTCGCTGACTATCAGCAGTATCAGTAGCCCCTGTAGTTTTAGGGGTAGGAATAGGGTTTATAGCTCCTGTAGTAGAAGGTAAGTTATCTCCACCTGTACCAACGACACTTTCCTTTTTCTTCTGAACCATTACTCCAGAGTCGGGGGTCAATTTCAAACTTCCTTTCACCAACTGAAGTAGTTTCCCCAGGTTTAGACGATCTAGCACCTCCTGAACTGGAAGTTTGAGCTTGATGGGAGACAGTAAATACACCCCCCGTATTTGTGCCATATTCACATACAAATACGTTCTGGTCAGCTTTTAAACCTTTACGAGGTCCTATATATAATGTTGGCCCAACGCAGTGAATCCTATAACCAATTCTTCTAGCTTCAATTAGTAGCGCCTCATAATCTGTGATGCCCCTTTGAGGGAATCTAGTATATAAGGGGCCATCTTCAGGCATCTCAAGTTTCATACCATAATTGGCAGTAATCTTTTGAGCTATCTTTTTAAAAGTTAAATTGGTGTAAACAGTATTCCTAACTGTTTGAGTTAAAACAACAGTAGCAGCAGTTCCAGAAAACTCAAGGGCATCAGGCTCAAATAGAGAAAACTTGAGTCCAGTATGTATGAAGCTATAGGCTGCGATCGCCTTACCACCATAACCCATCTCAACTGTAATTTGGGCACCTGCTAGAGTTTTAACAATTGGCGTAACTTGAGTAGTAGGCGATTGAGAAGCTGCTACTGAAGTCGCTGCATTTGTAAGGGGAATACCACCTTCTTTGTAGAACTTAATTCTACTTGAGTAGTAAGTTTTTAATTCACTCATAGTCTTCGTAGGTTGACCATAAGGAGATCCAGGAAGGGATGCCCAAACAGTGTTTACCTTAGTGATAGAAGACTCAAAATTACCTTGTTCTACATCACTTACAGCGCTCTTTTGTCTAATTAACTCTACTGCTCCTTTATCCTGGGATATAGGGGAGAAGTCAGGTAAACCTAAACTGTTTTGTAAACTAGCCCAAGTTGTGTTTAAAAATTGATATCTACCAGCAGCAGTAGAAAGAATAGCCGCTTAATTTAATTAATTTATTTGGGTGCTTAACATAACTACTAAAAGTGCTGCCACCAAAAATCATATTATACTTAGCACCTTCAGCAAAGGCGATAGTATCTAAAGTGGCTCTCATATTAACAGAGAGAGTGGAATCTACTGCATAGTCTGGAGCTGAAGAATTAGATAACTGAGAAGTTTTAGCCTGGGTACTTTGTTTAGTTGCTATCTGTTCTTTAGTTTGATTACTAGTTGATGAAGCAGAAGTAGTTGTGGAATTTTCTACCAGTTCAACTTTAATATTGTGCAGTAACCCAATAGCATTGGCAGCTTGAAATCCCTTAGTACCTGTTAACTCATTAAATGCTCTAGTAAATAAATCAATCCCTCTATCACCTAAAGTAGTATGAGGTCCCCAATCTTGGATATCACAAATTACAGATTTACCATTGTCAAGATTAGTGACTTTTACTTTATCTCCAAACTTGAGGTCAGTAAACATACCTTGAGACCCAAACTGTTTAGCAGCAGCAGGGTTGTTATATCTCATTGCACATCCAAAGTCTCTGTCAGGGTAAAGAGTGTTATCTCTAGACCCTGTGGTGTCATTGAAAATACTAGCAGTAGTGTTCTCAAATAAAACTTTACCAGTGACACCTACTCCTGAATTAGCGTCAGGAATTACTGAGTTAGTAATTGAGGTTACAGAAGGAGTGGGGGCTACTGATTTAGACGCTTCTACTGGGTCTAACCCACCCACACTTTCAACGTATGTAAAGAACTTATCCACAAGGATCTTCTGTGGGTCATGGACAGTGAAATTACAACTTGATTGAGCTTTACCTTCCCCTAATGTTACAGATGCTTTAATGAGCTTCCCATCCCCAATTGTGAATGTTTCTGCTTCAGTACTACCTTTAGAACCTATAGTAATTTTTAAGTATGGGTCAAGCAAATATTGACCTGAATTAGGATTTTGATTATTAATATAAGACATAATTTAAGGCAGCACCCATGAGATTAATTGCCATACATTTTGATTGTCAGCAGTACCTTCTTTAGAGCTTTTTAATTTAGATAACAGTTCATCTTTTGATGTAGGAGCAATACCTTTAGCTAATCCAGCAAGAGATAAATTTACATCTCTGAGAATATTTTCTTGACTGGTACCTAATAGATTTAATATAGTTTGAGCTTCTCTTGATTGAGTAATTTCAGTAATAGTGGCTTGAACTTGATCGTTTATATTTGATATCTCAGTAGAGGCAGCTAATCTAAATTTACGTTCAGCCGCTTGTGGGGTAGGAATAGTTAAAGTTTGCCCGACTTTAATTACTTTGAAAATATCAAGGTCATTCATAGTAGCTAACTCACGCCAAGCTGTTGAATCACCTAATACTTCATTAGCAATTTTAGTTAGAGAATCCCCAACATTGAATGATACATTCTTAGGAGCATTTAAAGGGTTACTTATAGGTAGAGTACTCATATTATTTTTTAATTAAATTCCCCGTAGATACATCCAACTTGTCATTTTTATATAATCCAATAGTTCCTAAAGATTTACTTTTGCTATCAAACATTGAAACTGTCCCATTCTTGGCTACAGAGATTTTATACTTATTAGATTTAACCAAAGTGGATAAATATTCAGGAAGCTTCTTAACGTTAGTTTTAAGCCAAGCTACAGCCTTTGTATTACCCTCTTTGACTTGTCTATCAGTTAGAAGAGAAGTAGTGCTTAAAGCGCTTTGTAGACGGTCTCCAGGAGATTCTGATTTGGCTCCTGTAGGTAGTTGCTTTGAGGGAATTTCTAGTAGTGTAAAATCTACTCTAGCTTCTGCTACTTCACCACCTAACCAAGCTGTCTCAGTCCATTTGATGTCAGTTATAACTGCTGGTCCAAAGCTATCTTTACCCCATTTAAAAGTCACAGGAGAGGGAGCATATTTACCTTTAGCTGGATCTGCCACCATTAAGGCTTGAAGTTTCTGTAGCAGAAGTTTACAACTTCTACCTTCACTATGACTTTCTAGTAGTAGGTTATTAAGTTGTAAAGTCAATCCAGAAGTGTACCCATATTGTTGAGAGGGAGTGGAAGTTAATGCAGTAACACTTTGGTTATACTTAGCGCTTCTGGTGAATGATTTCTCTTCTGGATTGTACAAAAATGAATATACAACTTGCCCTAATTCATCAATCAAATAGGCATAAACATCTGTGATTCTCTCAGCATTAGGTAGACCATCAAGTACTTTAGTATTAATTGACATATATTTAAAAAAATAAACCCTCCCTTTGTTAAAGGAGGGAAGAATTATATAGCGGTAGCTAAATTATTTTGACTATATCTATTAAATTCATCATTAATTCTTTGCGAGAATATTCTGTAAATTTCATCAGGATTAGTAGCGGCTGTATGAATCACTATTGAACCAATATTTAACCCACCACCTCTACCTATAGAAGAAGCTAATTGAGACTGTTGCTGTCTGTTAAGTATAGCCTCAGTGGAGTTGGCTATCACAATACTGGAACCAGTAGGAGCAGCTTTTTGCTCTCTACTGATAGCTGACATTAGAGAACCTACATTAAGCCCATTAGCATAATTATTAAGCTTTGATGCAACAGTAGGGTGATCTATTTCTCTTATTTTCCTCGCTTTCTCTAAGTTATTTAACGTTGGATCAGATTGGATAGCAGCCACCCTTTGATCTTTAGTAGATTGGTTATCCCTTCCAGTTAGTTTATTAATAAAGTTATCTAAGAAATATGTTATCTCTTCAATAACACTACCTATCTTTTTACCTAAGATATCCAGAGGAGCAGTGAATGCTTTCTTAAATACTTCTATAACAGAAGTCCAATCTATGTTGGCTAAGAAGACTCCTAGACCTGTGAACATTCCACCAATAATACTAATTACAGTATCAAATATTGCTCCTGTATCTAACTTTTCTAGAAACTTCAATACAGTGTTTAATACATTAGCTAGGACTACCCCTAAGCCACTAAAAATATTACCCCAATCTAAACTACCTAATGCTTTGAAAGCTTTATTAACTATTTCAGATAATCTACTCCCCCAGTCAGTAGAGATGAGAAAATTACCTATCCCTTTAAATAATTCACTTAGAGAATCACCGAGTAACTTACCAAGATTATTAAAATCTATAGTTTCAAAGAAGATTACAAGCTCATTAAATTTAGAAGTTAGCTGATTACTGACTCCACTAAATATTGATGCCCAATCTAAACCCCTAAGAGTGCTTACCCCATTATTAAGTATACTGCCTAAGTTTTTACCTAATCCTCTGAAATCAAATAGATTAGAAATGAATAAGCTAAATTTTGATTTTAATTGCTCTGCATCACTACTGGAGGAATTAGTAAAACTTAGCGTGGCATTTAGACTTTCAACCCATTTAGTGACATTCTGTATACCGCCTCTAAGGGACTTAAGAAACCCATCAGGATCAATACCTAATTTATCTAATACTTTACCTACTGTTTCAAATAAACCGTTGTCCCCTAATAGGGCTTTTAAGGTATCATTGAAGGCACTTAATACAGATTGGTTTCCTTCAGTCTTTTCATCTAAATCCTTAAGTAAACCAAAGATACCTTGAGAGGGATTAAATAATTTATCTTTAAGAGATTCTATTAATCCACTGACTGAATTACCAGCAGCTTTAATAGTGTCATCAGTTACCAGTTGACCTGAGACTGCCTCAAGTATTTGCTTTCTCTCTTTAACAGTTAAGTTTTCTAATTTTTTACCAGACTCAGCTAGTTTCTTTTCTACTAAACTTAAAAAGGCTGGGTTAGCCTCAGCAAATAGTAGTTGTCCTAACTCAGATATTGAGCTACCACCAAGGAACTTTGCAGTGAACTTGGAGACATCTTTTGAGGCAACGTTAGATGCTGCCCCTAAGAATCCTAAGCCTCTGGTGATGTTAGTTAACCCATTAAGGAAAGCCCCTTCATTAAATACCCCATTAGCATCTACAAATGCTGGTATCAGATTATCCTGAATACCCAAGGCCAAGTTCTTATATTCTTCTGTGCTTCCAGGTAGAGAGGAGGCTATTTCATTAATACGTTTATCTAGATTACTAAATACCTTTTCAGCATCTGCAAAGTTACGCCCTGTTAAAGCAGCATAAGTGGAGGCTGCTGAGATATTATTTAACTGAATATCAGCCGCTTCTTTAAGCTTACTAGTTAGAGCTGATACCCCTTTTGATAAACCTGCTGATAAAACATCTGATAAGAGATTTGCTCTAAGGGTAGCTCCCTCAATAAGTCCTGTTAAATTCTTAAATACCCCAGATGCATTATCTTTGGCAGTAAGGGTTATATTTACATTATTACCATTTGTTGCCATTTATTATTAAACCATTTCCATTTGGTCCTCAGAGAATCCCCATTCAGCCAACTTTCTTTCTTGTTGCTTATTAGCCTTCTCATTTTGTTGATCAATATAGAGATAAAGATGAAAGAGACAGTCAGATATTTCCATCTCTTCCATCATTAAGTAGGAGGTACTAATGTGCCCCCCACAGGCTATCATTAGTAATTTATAAAGTTCTTTAACTGTAAAGTAAGGTTGCCCTTGGACACTAATCCTTAGGGTTCCTTCCCAAATAAGCAAGTTTATCTCGAAAGTGGCCAATAGCAGCAGCCACCCTCTCAATATCTTCTAACTCAAGGATCTCTAATAATTCCTCAAAAGATACCTTAGACTTCTTACCCAGCTTGGTAATACAAAGAGATGCTAACTTTAGAATGGCAAAGCTATCAGTTTTATATTCTTCAGGAGATGATTTAATAAACCCTTCAAGTAGTAAAAACTGTTTAGCTTTAGGGGATTTAACTTGTACTGGGGTACCATCAGTTAATTCAAAGTCAACTGTCTGCTCATCTTGGTTATAGACAGCTTCAAATTTATTAGACTCTTCTTCTATTGGTTGCATTACTTCTACTTTATCTAATTCTTTTACTTCTTCAATTACTAATTTTTTAGCCATTGTCTTAGTTTATTTATTATGCAAATGTAGCGGATTCATAAGAGAACTCAAGAGTAGTTACAACAGTCTTGGAACCATCTCCAGTGTCCACAGAAGCCATCAATTCAGAACTAGCAATTCTACAGCCAGTGAGCTTCCAAGACTTAGTTCCGCGACCTTGTACTTCACCAGTTGAAGAACGTTTAATAGGGGTAATACTCATATCAAATACATCCCCTTCTCCATGATCTGCAAGAAAGCTATTGATAGCATCATCAGACTCAGGATCGTAAGGTTTTGAGATGGTAATATTAGTATTGGCTTTTGTACCACCTGAACCAGTTCTCTCAACTTGTGCTAGACCATCATTATATGTGGGGCGTTTATAAGTAGTCTTAATACCACTAAACGTTGTCCAATAAACATTAGGAAGCAAAGTTAATGTGATAGTAAAATCAGAGTTAGCAATAGGATTAATCGTTGATAAAATTGCCATATTTTTATTTATTTTATTAATAGTTTAAGTAGGCTAAAGATAAACTTTAGCCTACAATGTATTAGATTAGGCAGCAGTAGGTAATTGAGTAGCAACAGTCTGAGACTGATTTAATGGCAATGTACCAATACTCACTCTGATCGTATTAACTAATAACTTCTCTAAAGCAGGCGCAGGAACTGCATATACTTCTAAAACTACATTTCCACGCTCAAGTTCTTCTTGAGTGTTATTAGTGAAGCCACAGACAACTTCAAAAGCAGCCGCTTCAGTAGCTCCAAAAAGTAATCTACCTCTCCACAATCTATTACATACTGAGAAAGCTGTTTGAGAGATTGCATTTAGCAGTAAACCAAATCCATCAATGCTAGAAAAAAGATCATTATCAAAACCTGATCTGAGTGTTCCATTCAGAACATTCATAATGACTCTAGTAGGGAGGAAAGTATAGAATTCACTAGTAGAGCGAGTTCTCATACCCCAAATTACAATTCCCTTGTTTCTCAGATTTCTAATAACATTAACCCCAACTGGATTGAGGATTTCTTGCTGCTGAGTATTAACTTGGGTTACTACATCAAGTACCCCTAGAACTGGGAATTTGGCACCAGCACCAGGTTGTTGTAAACCTTCCTCTCTAAAGCGTCTTGTGTGTAGACCAGCTACAGCAGCAGAAGGAGGGACTACAGTACTCTCAAGGTCTGTTAGGTAGGGGTAGAAGAACGCAGAGTGACCTTGGGGGCTGTTGTATAGTAATGCTTCAGTTTGAGCTTGAGCTGGTGTTAACCCTACACCTGGGTCAACCAAAGCAACCCAATCAAAAGCAGGATCAGATGCTTGGGCTTCTAAAGCTAAACCAACTGCTTGACGGTCAGATTGCAGACTTAATAGTTGGAATGCTTCAGGAGCATAGATAAAACCTTGTGTATAAGCATCTTCAGCGTCAAAGCTATTTTCAACTGCGTAGACATAATCAGTTGCAGCAGGTGTTGTAGGGGTGGTAACTGTTAAAGCTAGATTAGTACCTACTGTCAAAGTTGGGCTAGCAGCAATAGGGTCATCATTGCGGATTATAAAAGCATCAGTAGTCAAACCTACACCTGCTGTTACTGAGTTAGCTACTACTGAAGCGTTAACAGCAGCAATTAAACCAGAAACAATATCTGCTTTTGTAGGGGTACCTGTAGCTACATAATTTACTGCTGTACCTGCAATAGTGACTGTATATGTACCTGCTGCTGCCGTGGATACTGTCACTGTACGTCTAACAGCTATAGGGGTGCGTATGAAAAATACAATAGCTCTGCGATCATTTCTGAACAAAAGCCTGATTGCAGCTTCACTAGGAGATGCGCCAAACTGATTTGTAAAGTCAGCTAGACTGCTTACTTGAGTTGGGTAAAGGTAGGCTCCAGTTGCTGAGGAGCCTACAATGTAGTGAGTCTCAAAACTAGCAATTTCAAGCGCTCTATACCCTTGGGTTGTCTCAACTATCCTTACACCTGGAGATTTAAAATTTGTGAAAAGTGAGGTCATATTATTTAATAATATTAATTGTTGAATCTTCTGTATAAGTAGTACTTCTACTTTTTATAAATTCAGGTTTAGCTCTATTAACCCTAATAGTTATTTCAGATAAAGGAGGTGGGTTGTTAATGTTGTAATAATCAGGAGGCTGAATATCTGAGATATCAGGAAAGTCAGTTGTGTTGAAGACTACATCGAAAGCAAAGTTAAGGTTTACTAACCAATCCCCATCCTGTTGAGCTATTCTCTCTACTGTTATTGAATCTTCTACTTCAGCAGGTTGAAATGATTTAATATTTCCATCAGGTGATTGAATTAAGGATAGTAAGTGTACAGTGCTCAGTATTCCTTCTAAACCTCTAAAGGGTAGTGCATGGTAAGCTAAATCAAAAGGAAATCTGTATGTAATCCTGTAAGGCAACCTGACTGAAGTTTCTATTAATTTCAAATCTGCTCTTTTATGAACTAGATTTTGTATTGGGAGAGCTATAGCACTACTACTTGGTTGATAATTATTTGAAGTGAGGCTATATACCCCTTCTGGTACATCTAAATCCCAAGCGTCAATCTTCACCCTAATAGCCAAAAATTCTTTAACTTTCTGATGAACTAACTGTATATTCATTTGTTATCTCTCTGCCCAGTTAAAATTAGTTTGTAAACAGTAGATTGTGTATCATCTATATAAACTAGGCTATAAGTCTTAGGGTTATTAAAAGATTTAGTACTAGGGTTAGAATAAACAATAGTTCCATAAGTTACTGGAGGATCTAAAATAAACATTGCCCTAGTCTTACCCTCTGGTTTAAATAATGTAATAGGGTAGACTTTTGGAATCTCTGCTTCAAGGTCATTGACTGTTACATAAATTGAATCAGCCCCAGGAATTGCTATCTGCAGATTGACAAATCTAGGGGAGACTGAAGTTACATAAGCTTTAGGATTTATTAGAGTATCTTCTATAATAGGAGTGCGAGTATTAGGGTCTGTTATTGTATGTCTAACTAACAGATATCTACGCTGGGGAACCCCTAATTTTTCTTCTACAGTCGCTAGCTTATTTTCAATCTTAGAGCTGATTCGTAAAGAAAATCTGAAGGATACTCAAGTCGTTACTAGGTCTGAGTTTCAGCGAATAAGTATTTTTTTGACTCAAATTCCTGAAATCCTTGCAAGACAAGTACTTTACTTGAGTTTACAAATTAGCTCTTAGCTAGCTTTTCATATAGGTTCATTTGAGTTTATTGATTCCTTTAGATATATTCTGTTCTAAGTTCTCATTAATAACAGGTAGTGACCTATTTACCATTCGCACTTTCTTTTCAGCATAAGGCGCATAAATTACAGAGTTTGAGAGTGTTACTGATTTCCTGTTTACAGTTGTAAGCCAACCTGATTTTAGTGTCCCTGTTTTTACAGGAGTTACGTTCTTAACTGTATTCTTTGCAAAATCTGCTGTCTCTTTTAAAGCAGTCTCTAATATTTTTTTAGTAGTGACTTTACCATCAAATAATGGACCAGAAGCCTTGATACTATAGTTAAACATTTCACTTACCAGTAGGCTACTGTAGAAGTACATTTACTATTAGGTAAGTATTTGTTGTAATTAACCCCTACCCTCAGCAACCGCCCTAACTCAGTTAGTAACCTAGTACCTTCTGATTTCAGGTGAGCTACATGACTGCTATATGATAATTTAGAACCCCTCGACTCTCTTACAAAACTAGTCTCAAGGGATTCTTTTAGTAAATTATCAATACTCACCAACTCATCAAGAATAATTAAAGCTCTGTCTATTACAGTGTCAGAATATTGAGAAGTTAGGCTGTTTCTAACTGTGGTATCAAATACAAAGAACCCTAATATTCTCTCAAACTCTTCAATCTGAGGAATGGTGAATTGTGTCATAATTACTAGCTAGTGATTTTATCCAATACAGCTACACCCTTAGCGCGGTTCTTCAGTTGAAGTTGAGCCTTGGTGTATACAACATATTTCTCTGCATCAGGGTTGTCAGAAGGCAATTCACCAATACTAAATTGAAGACCTTGACGGTCTTGACTGTTGTTCTGACCAAAGCTATAAAGAGCTACTTCATTCTCATCAACAAAGTATAAAGTGTTAGCTGGACAGTAGATATCTTGGATGATAGGACGACCTGAGAAAGTCAAACCTGTGTAAGCAAGATCAGCTTGACCAGCAGGAAGTTGATTTGTGATGCTAAGTTGAGCAGCAAACAATTCCTTGTACTTAACTGCAATTTCAGGAGTTGTATAGATAGCTGTATAGTTTCCACCTTTACGGGCAAGACCAACTTCTGTTGCATACAGTAAAGCAGCCGTCAAAGCGCGGTTGGTGCCATTAGTGTTTACATAAGATGCCCACAGAGGGTAGGTAGCTGGGTCAATGTTTGCATAAATTCCAGCAGCCGCAGCAGCCGTTACCAAACCAATTACGCCACCATCAGCAGCAATACCTGTACCTGTGTAAACTTTAGTACTTAGAGCTTCCATAATGGTGCGGATAGCGGAGTTGATATCGCTAGCAAACAAGTCACGTAAAGCACCTTTACCAGCTACTTTAGCTTGGGCAATGTCTTCTTTTTGTAGTTGGAAAGCATTGCGGGTTCTAGCACCACCAATAGGTAGGATAGCTGCTACGTAGTCATCATCAGAGAAAGTAGAAACTGAAGCTGTGGTAAGTTCACCAGTAGCACCTGCTCCACCAACATTTGCATTCCACTTGATAGCTTGTTGGCTTGTAACTTTCTTAGCCAAACGGTTAACCATTGGGTAGCTAGTCAATTGAAGAGAAGCTACTTCTTCCTGTACAAGTAACTGTAAGGAATTAACGGGAGAAATAATATTAGCCATTTAATTTATTATTTTAATTTATATTAATTATTGGAAGCTTTCAAATAAGGCATCCTCTGCCTTAAGTTTTTGATTAGGGTCGATTGGAGTTACCTTTGTTTCCTGAGCACTTGAACCTCTAACTCCTGAAGCTGGCGCAAATGCCTTCCCATCTTCACTTAACAAATAAGAATTCAATGCGTCTTCTAAAGTTGAAACACTATCACCTTGAGCCAAATACCACTTACCACCTTCTTCCTTGAGTTGATCTGCATAATCAAGTAAGAATACTTTCTGTAATGTACCGGGGCTTAATGCCTTGCTGTTAGCAATTACTTGAGAAACTGCACTACTACGTTTAGCTGCAGCAGTCTCTTTATCTTTATCAGCTAATTGAGTCTTAAGGTCTGTTAACTGTTGTTCTAAAGCCTTAAGGGTTAGCTTCTCTTGAGTGGATTCAGTAGGTTCTGTAACTGTGGGTTGAGCTACTTGAAGTTTCTTAATCTCTTTAGTGAGGCTTGAAGCAAGTCCTTGGTTAGCTTGAGTAAACTCTGTTTTGATTTCAGTCTTAAAAGAATTTAATGAAGCGTCAATCAAGGCTTGAATTTCTTGTTCTGTCATTTTAAATAATCCTGTATTATAGGTGTCTATTTTTATAGTTAATAGTAAACTTATCTGGTTAACCTTAGCCAGTTGGTCTTTACCCTCAGTCCAAAACTCTACAGTATTAAACTACCTGTTATGTCTTAAGGAGGTTGAGGGTCTCTATTCTATAGAAGTGTCCAAAGTCTTAATAGTGGTTAGTAATACCTCTATTTCTTTGTTAACTTCCTCTTTCTGAGCAGCAGATAGGTTGCCTGTTAGTAGTGCCACCATCTGTTCATAAATTACCTTCAAGGCAGAAGGAGGTAGGTTAGCTTTCAGGCTCTCTATATTAAGTTTGCTGACAGAATCTAGCTTCATTAGTACAGAATCTAAGGTGTCATTTTCAAAGCTATTCAGACCAGTGACAGAGATTTTACTTCCATCTATACCTTGTGCTTTAGCAACCAGTTGTAGTAAGTCTTGGTAGAAGTCAGTGATGATTTCTCCATAAGATTTCAACATAGTTTCCTGCTTAACAAAATCCATCTGCTTGGATATACCAGATTGAGATAAAGCAGCATTAGAGGAGGATACCCCACCAGCAGCTACCAAATCTCGTACTTGTGTTGCTATGGCCTCTAAAGACTTAGCCATGTGTTCAATCATGTACCCATGAGGTTCACTCCACTCAAACTTCTCTAACTCAATTACATGAGCTAAACCTGTTGGTATAGGTTCTTCATTTGTGTAAGTTTGCTCAAGGTCTGAGTCTGGTGTTTGAACTCTTTTGAAGGTGCGCTGAAAATAAGCCAGAGTCAGCAGATCATATCGTGAGCAATCTATTCTCAAATGTTCTAATGCTTTAGAGGCTGCTTGGTCAGCAACCCAAAGCTGATCAGGTAACTCTATTCTGAAAACTGGTACTGTACCAAATCCATGCTCTATAGGGGGCGATAATAAACTAATAGTGGTTTCATTATTAATCATCTCACTATTGACTTTAGTGATGTTGCCCTTACCATCAAGCTCTACAAATGCTGAATACTTAGCAATGTATTTAGAGTCAATAATTGTCCAGGTACAGACCTTTCTAGGGGCAGTAATAGGGTTAGAGTTATCTTCTGATATCTGTCTAATCTTTAGCCAATTAAGCTTACCTTTACTCTCACTCCAGTTAATAACTTGTAGTGGGCTATAGGTCACAATATAGGGGCGTAAACCTAGTGCTTCCTCTTGTAGTTTGTTAACGGGTGCAACTTCTGACTCAGGCGCGTCTACATGAACAAATACCGTTTTGAACTTTAAAAGTTCTCTAAATATTAAGGTAATTAAATTCTTCTCTGAACGTCCAGCTAAGTCTGTATCCTCCCGAAAGGCTGACCAAAACTTAGGATTAACATCTAACCCCTCAACTGTCATAGGGGCATTAGCAAGCTTGCTGACCTGCTCATTGATGTTGCAGGAAAGGATATTTAAATAGGTAAATTTTTTAAGTCTAGTTTCATAAATTTCATTATCCTCCCCTGGCCTTTGAGGGAGAAAATGTCTAATAGCATTCTTAAGCTTAAAGCCACCACTTACTAAAAGGTCAATTTCTTGAAGTGCTGGTAAAAGTTGAACATATTCACAATGTTGTGACTCTAGGATTTCTAGATTTAATTGATTGGGGTACATATATTATTTAATTTCTAAGTTGTTTGTTTTGAAGAGTGTTATATAAGGAGCCAATGCAATATCTGGCAGCATCAACCGTATGATCTTCTTGATGATCTGCTGGTTTATTTATTAGTTGACCTTCTCCGTCTGTTGCCCTATGGTAATCTTCAAATTGAGATATCAATTCAGTTAAATTAGCTTTAATAAAAAGGTTATCCTGATAGAATAGGTTATTCATAATGTCTATACTTGGCATTAGTCCTAACTTAGTTCTACTGACCTCTACAGCCCTGCTCATGCCAGGTATATTCTCACGCTTACCTAATATTCTTGCTGACTTAACTGAACCACCACGGTCATCTGGAAGGTAGCATCTGTACACATTATATTTAGTGCAAAGTCTAGCCATCTCCTTTAAGAAAACTTCTTCTGGTGCAGTCTCTCCAGTTTTATTTAACCAATAGTCGGCTATGTAAAATTTATTTCTATCTTGACCTAATCCAACTACAACTAAACTTGGGTTGCGATCGCCCCAATCTGCCCCAATATAATATGAGAGGTTATTAGGTATATCCTTTACGTAATGTTTAGTAGAATCTATTTGGTCAAACAATTGTCCATCAAAATCCTCAAAGCTAGCTTGAAACTCTTGCCTATATGTTTTGGGAGGCATTTGAGCTTTAGCTAACCTAAGTCTTTGTATAGGAAAGTGAGGGTTATCACGAGTTTTAAAATGGTAATAACTCCACTCAGGTAAATCTTTAATCTTCTGATAGAACTTATATAGATGGTGGTTTTTACCTTTTGGGGTTCCTACTAACATGGCTGTAGAACCTTCTGTGTCTGAAAGGGCAGGAAGAATTACATCCTCCCAAACTATAGGTTTAACATCTTGAACTTCATCTATTGCAGCGTGAAAAAATTTAAGTCCACGTAATCCATCCCCTCCATCATCATTTGCTCCTCGTAAAATAAGGTCAGGCCGATCACCTTTTAGAACTATCCTGTATTCAGAATTATTAATACTTTCTACAAATGGAGCATCTCTTAATAAGGAAACTAAACTCTTCCAATGCACTGCTTTAGCTTGCTTTAATGTTGGCATTATTAGAGCTACAACAGTGGGAAAGTTAGGGTCATAGGGAAGATTACAACTTAAGGCTGCTATAATAATTTTTGTTCTAAGTAGGTGCGACTTACCAAACCTTCTACCACAAACTAATAACTTGAACCTGTGCGGGTCTAAAAATATCTCCTTCTGCTTGGGGTGCAGGTTAATCTGAAAGGTCACAACTCATCATCCCCCTCAAACTCCTCTACTTGTGGTACCTGGGAATCCCCTACAATGATTGTGTAGTTAGGCTGCTCCCGTACCTCTTCAGCCCACTCAGCTTTAATAGCTTTAAGGGCCTCACATGCAACTTTTAAATCATGTTTTACATAGGAGACTACTTCACCTCTAGAAGATTGGGTCTGAGCTGAGTAACCATCCTTACCCATTCGTACAATTTCTTCTAAAGCTAAAGTGCGGTTGATTTTAGAGTGCAAATTAACTAACCCAACTTTGATAGCTAATTCCAAAGTCAAAGCTTCACTCTTCTGAAGTTCCTCAACTCTCTTCTTTGATTTGGCTATTAATGTTTTTAGTTGTTGCTCTG
Organism: Nostoc sp. DSM 114160; assembly: GCF_053470305.1. Classification (NCBI taxonomy): domain Bacteria; kingdom Bacillati; phylum Cyanobacteriota; class Cyanophyceae; order Nostocales; family Nostocaceae; genus Nostoc; species Nostoc sp. DSM 114160. The sequence continues at coordinate 2,868,935 of NZ_JBPFGO010000001.1, forward strand.
ATAATTCAACTTCAAATTTATTCAAAAACAGTGCTCTCATTTGAGGTTTACTTAAATGAGGTTTAATACTTAGAAGTAATATTAAAAAATCTCGCTGAACTTGTGTCAGCATGAATGCTTTAGTCATAAAAAAGGTGCCCCTTAAAGCACCTAGTAATATTTAGTTATCTATATATAAAATCTGTCCTATAGTAATTCTCGAATCTCACAAGAGAGTAAGTCTAACGCCTCAAGGTATGTTGTGCTTAACCAGGAATCTAAGCTGGTCTGCTGCATATCCTGGAAGTACTCATGTCTGACTATTAACCAAGATTTCTCACTTGCTAAGAAATGGTATTCAAGGATGGCTCGGTGTAATTTACCTAAACTCCAGATAGCTTTAGAAAGTTCATCAGAATCAATTTGACCATATAAACTATTCCCAGGCTTCAATTCACTTAGGTCTTTGTAGATGCGAGGTAAATATTGGTCAATATTGTCAAGCTCCCCTTCAAAATATAACTCTAAACATTCTTCAAGGTTGTTGGTGTCAATATAGCTGGTGATTTGAGTAGTCATAATTTGTATCCTTTATTTATTTAGTAAAATTAGTATTAATAAGTGGAAGTTAATGTGTTCTCAAATAGCGATCGCCAATCTCCTTTTCTCCAGCTACACTCCAGTTGAGTTAGCTGATCAAGTTTACGATTTGTATACAAAGGTTTATCTAAATTAGCTTTCTCACTTTCAATAATCCTGTCAAAGTTTCTGTTCATCCAATCTCTGATTTCTCGCTTATCTTTATCAGCTAAAGATTTATCATTTACATACTCTTGAATTATTGGTAATAAGCCCCAGTGATTCCTTTGTTCTGCATAATCAACTCCATAAGTTTTTCTGAATTTGTAAGATAAAGTGCTTTTAGGAATCTTGAATATCTTTGCTAGCGATCGCAGTGAATAACCTTTTAAAAATAATTTATAAGCTCGACCAATTACAGTACTCATTTTAGGTGTTTTATAATGTTTCCTATGTTTTAAATAATAATTTAATGGTGTTAGTAAAAGGTGAGCAAAGCTGTGTTTACTTAATAGCCTCTGCGAGGCATTAGAGAGGGATGAATGAATTAGTGGTGGGCTTAAATTTAACGGGTTGTTTCAGATACCACTCCTCAGTCATACCTCCCTTTAATGGAGGTCGTTAATAAGGAGTATCCAACACTCGCTGTTAAATAGCGGCTGTCAAATTAGAATAAGTTGACATTAAAAAACCTCCCTTTAATGGAGGCTTAGTAGCGTTCTGTTTAACGGAACTAGTTAACTATTTGGTTTAAGCTATTTTCTTTTTAACTGGCATCTGTATAACACTACTTGATAATGATTTAACTAACTTAGGTGCTTCAATTTCCTTTGGTGGTTGTGGTGCCTCTAGAAGTTTCTGCACAGTTTCATTTTCTTTCAACAGAATGCTAGTAATAAAGTAAGGATCTTTAGTGTGGTAAGCCTTTGCTTTCTCCAATAAGAGTTGAGTAAACTTTCTAACTGTCCAAATCTCAACTCCCTCATAATCAATCCCTTGACACTTTTCTAAAGCTTCAGCGCTGCCACCAAAGGGAGCCACCAATATGAGGCTTACATGGTTGGTGTTATAGCGGTCCTTAAGGAGCTGTAAGTAGCGTTTAGCATGAACAGTCATTATTAAATCTTCAAGGGTTATTATGTCTTTTTTAAGCTCATAGCAGGTGATAATCTTACCTTTGGTTTTATGTGGTTGGATATGAACTAAATCAAATCTTCTTGTCTCTGTTTTACTTCCTGGATAATCCTCTACTGCAACTTCAGCAGATAACTTGTAAGGGGTCATGGAAGCTAAATAACATAAGTCTCTTTGTAAATATTCTTCTTTTCGCCAACCACTGTTATAAACGAAGTGTTTGGTAACAACTTCAATAGGCTGTTGAGCTAGCTCTTCTTCTGATTTAAGTTGAATTGCTTTAGCTCCGAGTGATTGGAAAGATTTAGCTACTGAAGTTTTTCCTTGGGTTAAATAAGCATACGCATGTTCCCAATTACCAACCCAAAGCTGGTTTATTTTACCTAAACTTTCATTATGGATATCTTGATATACTTTCTTAAAAATAGCTAACTGATCACCCTCTAATTTAATAGCCTTACCTGGTAAGGATTCCAACGAGGTCTTTTCTAGAGACCCCGTTGAATTAGCCCAATTCTTTTTGTAATCTTCAGCTCCTAGACCCTTAGCTACAGAAAGCTGAGACATAATACAATGTGGGTTTTTACCATCTTTATTAGGAACCCACTTAAGCTGATGCACTATGGTCAATCTACAAATATCTTCAAGAATTGTAGAGTCTAATGTAGGTTTACTAGCAAGAATAGATTCCTTAAGTTGAGCAGTCGTTGTAATAGCGGTCATTTTTTCTTATCTGTTTATTCAGTAGTATCGTTTCAGGTCTCTTTCAACCTTCTATAAATATGATACTCAATGCACGTAGGTAGAAGGTAGGCAACAAAAACGCCTCCTAGTAAAGTAGGAGGCTGTTAATTAGAAACCTGTATGTTGATGTTAGTTACGCTCAGAGAAATCAACAAAGTCACGTTGAAAGTCAGTGTAAGCAGCCAAGTTATCTTCTGTTAGCTGGGGCTGTAAAAGTAATTTACCTACCAGTACCCCAAGCACAAAGCTAAACGAAATCAAAGTAAAAATAATCAGCGTAATAATTTCTATCATTTTAATATCCTTATTATGTGGTGGGAAGTTTTTAGGCTTCCCATTTATTCAATCTACTTTAGTGGGTTTCTAATATCATCTATAAGCAATCCAATAATGGCAGCTACCAGACCTAATTGATATACAGCAAAGTTACCTGGATACTTAGTGTTCTGTGAAGTCCTTAATGACTTAATAATTAACTTATTGAACAGAATGTCATTCAGCAGCTCTACTAAACCCTCACGACTAGCTACCATCATTCTGTGAGTGGAATCTACAGTTAACCAGAAGGCTGTGACTTCTTCACCTCCGTAGCCTGTAATTAGAGAGCGGTCAGTTAAGTTAGACATAAATTTAAATTCCTTATTTAATCTTATATGAATATATTACCTGTTAGGTATGCGAACAATGTAGGCAGTATTCTGTTAATAAATATCTATAAAAATAGTTTTAAAATAATTTATAAATGCCCATATTTTACCTATAAAACTATTGACAATTGGGTAAATATTTGCTATACTATATATATAAAAGTGAGGGAGGGAATACATAAACTCCAGCTAGATGCGCCTCAAAATGATCTAGCAACGATGAGGTCACAACATATCAACCTTATACTGCTAATGAGGGTTCAGTTTAAACAAGTCCACTCCGTCAATTTCCTGTACACCACGTTAAGTAAAACAGGCGTTTAGCAGTGTACGCTACTGCCAGAGAATTATTATCCACTCTCTTAATATTTGATAGTCAAACACTACCCCTGCGATAACTGGTAACAGTTCACTCCAGGGGTTTTGTAGTATGTATATATCTGCACTCAGGAGATCCCTGAAGGTGGCTGAATAGGGCTGCTGAGGGTAAATAAGGCGCAAGAATCTAAAGCTGAAGTGAACTGATACTGTGTTAACTTATAGCCTGCGGCGCATGAGGAGATAGATGAACTATCAAACCCCAATATAGAAGTTTAAGAGCAGTTCCATTCCTTTTGTATAATAAATACATTCTTATTTACAAGCCCTCCTCTTGGTGAATATAAATTACCCTTAATATAAATCCCTGTATTATTTTTAATTATTTTTTTACCTAGTAAACTCCAAGAATCACCAATACCATTCTTCCAATTAGGATGAATCTTCTTTGGATTAGGAGCAGAAAGAATATGCGATTGATTACTCTTAGGAGCACAATTTAGCTTTGGTGGAGAACTTAAATTGGATTGGGTCTGTGTTAAACCAGGGCTGGAAATAGTAGTAGAAGCTATAACGATACCTAAACCGATATTTTTTAGTAAATGTCTAAACATAAACTCCCTCAGTAATCAATTGAATCTGCACACAATTTTAACCTCTACTAAAAGAAATTCATTCAGTACAAGTACTAAAATATAAGGGCGGCAGAGTTGAGGTTTTTGCTTAAGTAAACTTATTAAAAGAAAATTGTTAATAAATCTTAAACGTTAAGTTTGGGAAGCAAAATAGGTAGGAAAGAAAGAAGAAGGAAGGAAACGTAGACATCTTAGGTTACATAGTTTCCCCATTTAGTACTTTAATAATGGCTGAATAATATACTGAATCAAGCTTACAGTGTTTTGAAGTCAGCGAGTATGGACTTTAATATCCCACTTTTCTCAAGGATATTTGGACTATAATTATATTATAAGAAAAGTGAAATTAATAAGATTCTAAAATGAAATTAACAGCAGAAGACCTCAACAAAACAGTACTCTTCAAAGGTTTATTAAAGTGGGAAGATGGGGAAGCTGTAAATATTAGACTACTTGAAGACAATTCAATAGATGATAGTCTCTACACCTACACACTCCAGCAAGTAGAGTATGACTGTTTATATAGTTACTTTGATGAAGTAGCTACTCAAGTGGAAGTACGTGGGGTATGGCTTTTTATAGGGTCAGTATATTATGTAAGAATGCCTGATGAAGAAGGCATTAAACAATGGGATTTTACTATTAAGGTTCTTGCATTTGCAGACTTAGGAAATGTTGACTATGCCACATTTGTACCTGAAGTAAACCTTGCTGAGTTACTGCCTAAATAATACACTATTACAGTGGCCGATTATACAATAAATTGCTATAATTATAGGTATAGAGGATAAGCTTTGCAAGGCTGAAAAGAGAGTTAGTTACTTTCCTTCCTCTCTTCCTAAATAAACTAAACTTTTATATTTTAAACTATATGTCTACTTCTTATATCATCTCTCAATTTAGAAAACCTGAAGCAGTTAAGAATTATTTAGATACTCTTCTTACAGATTTTAGTAAGGCTACTTATCATTGGTTTGTTCATGTCCTCTGTGGTACTTTGATTTCTTTTTCTAAGGAAGAAGATGGCTGGGTTCCCGTTCCTTCTAAGACTATGGAAAAGGAATGGGGTAAGAGAACTGAAATTCAATGGCCTCAACTTGAAGAAGCTGGATTCATTGAAGTATTTACCCTAGATGTTATTGAAACTGAAGAGGGGGAGAGAAAAGCTAAAACTTATTCTAAACGTGATAACTTATGTCGCTCTTACAGAATTAACCAGGATATCTTAATTAAGATAGCTGAACTTTCTACTATTGACCCTTTCAATCCTCCCAACTTTTATAATTTAGTAGATGGTACTACATCTAACTCGGTGATTAAATATAAGAAGAAGGATGAAAATAATAACTATATCCCTCAGTTACTTAGGGATTCAATGGATAATATTAAAAGATGTATTATTAATTATGATGCAATAAAATCTTATATATCTATTCAAGAAGCTGAAGCTAAACTTATTGGGACTGAAGCAGCTTATAGGCGTTATCTAAATGATAAGAATTGCTTTGATGCTATCTGTTCTGTAGGGGCTAACCTTATTAAATTAGAAAATGGGTTAGCTGAGTTTACACCTCTCTTTAATACCCCTCAGTACCCAGGTAGAATTAGTGAGACTGGGGGTGGTCTACAAACAAGCTCAAGGTTGATGAAGCATATTGCTTTCTCTAACGTCCCAGGTTTAAGAAATTATGATTTAAAAAGTAGTCAAGTTTTTGGTTTGATTCAACAATTTGAGAAAGCTGATGTTGATACCTCTTGGTTACATGGCTACCTGAAAGTAGACAAGCAAGAGTTCGCTGACCGAGTAGGAATCTCAAAGGACAGATGGAAGCAAATCCTGTGTGCAACAATAATGGGTGCTCATTTAAAATCAAAGGTGTCTATTGAAGATTTTGAACCTAAATACTTTATTAAGAAAATAAAGGGTGAGTTAGTAGAAGTCAAAGTTCCTTTCACTAACGCTGTTATCAAGGCTCTCTATGAGGAAGCTAATGAGGTGCCTTCTGTAGCTATGGATTACTATATTAAGTACTATCAAGTTGTTGAGCCTCTATTGACCTCTATAAAGGCTTGGCAGAAGTGGTTGGTGACAGATTACTTAACTGATAAGAAAAACCTACATAATACTCAAGGTAAGGTGGTTATCAAGAATCCTACAGGTCAGACTTTCAGTATCTCAGACTATATGAAAGCTGGTAAGTTTATAAATAAAAATGAACTTCTAAGAAAAGTTTCAGCTTTCATTTTGCAGGGTGTTGAAGCCAGTTACATCCACCACCTAACCTGTCTGTCAAGTCAGTTTGGTTTTGAAGTGTTAAGTAATCAGTTTGACGGTTTAGTGGTTCTGGGGGAGATTCCCGTTGAGGCAATGCAATTAGCTAAAGCTGCCTCAGGTTTAACTCATGCTCATTTAGAAGAGAAAGGGTTTATGTAATCTGACACTGAACTAGTCTTAGGGACTTCCAAAAAATAAAACATCCCATTTAAGATAATGATAATCATTTTAGGGGGGAGAAAGCGGCAGCCGATGGCTGCCGCTTTCTCCCCTCCTTTTTGTAGTAAATTCAGTAATGATGAATTTTTGGGTGCAGCAGAGGTGTCTATAGTATTAACTTCTTCACTGAAACAACTATTAAAACAAACAGCATCTCAATTAAAAGGTGCTGCAAAACGTAAGTTTATAGCGTCAACAGTCCAAGGTTTGGGTGTAGGTGGACAGAGACTTGCAGAATCGGAATTAGGATGGAATCGAGGTACTATCCGTAAAGGGATGAAAGAATTAACTAGTGGTGTTACCTGTATTGACAATATGAGCGCAAAAGGTCGCTATAAAGCAGAATTACATTTACCAAATCTCCTAGAAGATATCAAAAATTTAGTAGATTCCCAAAGCCAGACAGACCCAACTTTTAAAAGTCAAAGACTATATACTCGTCTCTGTGCTACCGAAGTGAGAAAGCAATTAATAGAAAAGTATGATTATAGGAATGAAGATTTACCTACGTCAGAAACGATTCGTCTGAAACTGAACCTCTTAGGCTATAACTTGAGACGAGTAGCTAAAGTTCAACCTCAAAAAAAATTCCCCAAACCGACGCAATCTTTGAGCAACTAGATATAGTAAATCAAAATGCATCTTCTGACGGAAGTGTCTTGCGTCTGTCGCTGGATGGAAAAGCTCGCGTCAAAATTGGCTCATTTGACCGAGGAGGTAAAAGCCGGGCTAAGGTCGAAGCTGATGACCATGATTATCATCCTAAAACAACCGTAACTCCTTATGGGATATTCCTTCCAGAGCTTGATGAACTTTTTTTATATTTTACGGAATCGAAAGTTACAAGCGATTTTATAGTTGATATTTTAGAGGATTTTTGGATGAGTGAGAAACATCGTTTTTCTCACGTTGAAACATTACTGCTCAATCAAGATAATGGGCCAGAGAATAGTTCTCGACGCACCCAGTTTATGAAACGTATAGTAGAGTTTGCCCAGAAATACTCATTGAATATACGTTTAGCTTACTATCCGCCTTACCATAGCAAATATAATCCCATAGAAAGAACATGGGCAGTATTAGAAAATCATTGGAACGGCAGCATCTTAGATGAAATAGAAACGGCTTTAAACTTGGCTGCTAGTATGACATGGAAGGGTAAACATCCAATTGTTAAGTTAGTTACTCAAACTTACGCCACCGGAGTGAAACTCACAAAAAAAGCTATGTCGGAAATTGAGAAACAAATTGAGCGTTTGACTCATTCTCAAAACGAATTTTTTCCCAATCTGGGTAATTGGTTTATTGATATTAATTTTGCCAAAACGTAAGTTATAAATAGTAATTTACAGCTTTATAGTCTTAAATAAACATAACTTCACTTTGCGGCTTGCTCGTGCGAGTGTAGATTTTTTCATGCTTACAAAGGGGGGAAGAGAGCGGCAGCCGACGGCTGCCGCTCTCTTCCCCTTAATAATGATTATCATTATTGAGTAACTGCCAAAAGATTAATTTTTGGGACAATTTATTCTTTGGAAGTCCCTTAACAGCCCTTTCAGGGCAACAAGGGGGATGGATGAACTTAAGCTTCGCCATCCTTTTTATAATGGACACAAATTTCCGCCCAAAGTAAAAAAAACCATTAAGATAAATTTAGTATAGAAAACTATTAAGAAAATTGTTAAGAAATCTTATTAAGTTAAAAGTTAAGAAAACAAAGTTAAGAAAATCGCAAAAATAAGGGAGGGAAAGGAAAAGGGGAGGAAAGGAAAGAGAAAAGAAGAAATCTTAGGCTAGATAGTTTCCCCACTAAAGTAAGTGTAATGTATACCCAGCAAAGGTTTCAGCTTATAAAATGGACGAGTATGACTCAATAAATCACCCTCAATTTAGCCCACTCTTCATAAGCGATCGCACCTAAGAATTCTTAAATCAGCAGACTTTGGTTCAGTCCCACCAATGCACAGCAGCCTAATAGAATCCTTACTACTAGTGTGGGGCTAGTAAGAATTTATTAAGAAACTAGATTATTAAACTTAGGGGGTACCTCACCATCAGGCTAATCCTCTTCAGTGACCAATAGCCTACCTCTCAGACTAGCAGTACTCTTAAGAGCCTTTCATCTGAGTTTGACTTATTGAATGTATCTGCTAGTTGTACCCTTAAGAGCCTTTCGCAAATACATTTACTGAATGTTTGACCTAATGGTTAAGCAAGCACGTGCTGGCTCCAGTATAGGTGACAAATTTAGCTTTGTCACTCTAGTCATTCCTATTTTTGAAGGCTATACTGGACACCACACTAGTCACCAACAGTACGGCCCATCTGCAGATGGTTGAACGTTAAGTTGGTAAATACACTAAAGGGTACGGCCCACTTTATAAGTGGTTGAACGTTAACTTTAGTGTGGCTAATTTATGAATATTCAGCCCCAGCTAGGTTAACCTCTTAATCTTTCTTAACTTAATTGCTCTGTGAGTTACCAAGGGCAAGCCATCTTTACTGTGCGATCGCTGCAAATACAGTTTACCTGAGTATAAATACTACTGAACTTTGGGCGACTCTATTATAGAGAGAAGAGAGAGACAACAGAGAGGGATAGACACAACAGGAATCTCAACAGGTGTAGTTGAGTGAAGAAATCTGATTAGGTAATTTGAATAGTTATCTCCCTACCTCTGAACCCTGAAGAAAACACAGCCTCAGATCGCTTCAGTCTCAGATTCCTATTTAATATTACTTTGTATGCTAACTGTTAGATAAACTAACTATTAGTCCCTCTAACAATATAAGTCTATTGTGAAGTCATCTGGAAGCAAACTTAATTTGTATACTAATCTGGCTACTAAATCAGCCATCTTCCTACAGGCCACCACAAGGGTCAACATAGTACTGCTGCTACACTTCAGGTATATTTGTGAGCTAGGGAATACAGGCTGCTAGAGGGTCTTGTAGAGTTCTGCTTCTTTAATTTTAGAACCACTTAAATTCAGCAGAACTAGACAATTAACCTATATTATTCCCCTGCAGCATCTTCATTGCCGTATGTGGTGGATTAAGAGGCTAATTATTTTACTCTCATTTTGGTTGGATTCCCAGGCAACTGATACAGCACCTTGGTATTTGGGTAATCTAAGTATGGACATCCCATTGGTGATAAAAATGAGACTTAATAAATTTATATTACTTACTCTTCTAGCTTGTGTAGCAGTTCCCCAAGCAGCCCTAGCTAATGATCCTTGTTCTTCTATAGCCACTAGAGAGTCTAGTCAAGAAATTAGAAAGTTTGAGAACAAAGAACTTATCCTTCAAATTCCTGCTAACTACAGAATACTGTGGACTATGCAAGGGTTAATGATTCATTCTCCCTGGAGCTATGAAGTTTATACATGCCAATTGAATTCTAAATACGGCTCAGGATATGTAGAAAATGGAATTGTAGTAAATCTTATGATTCCAGAACAGGCTACTGAACTTGTCAAACGTATATATCAAATAGATCCTCAGACTGTAGAGACTGCTTACCCTGGAACCACAGCCAAGATGTTTGTAATGGCAGGTCCAGAAGCAGCGAGTGCTATTGTGTTATTTGTGAAGAATGGTAAAGTAGTTTCAATTGAGATTCCAGTGAATTCTAATGATGATGGTACTGGGTCAACTGAGATTCCTGAAATTTATAAATCTACTGTTGACTTGATTATGTCCAGTATTCAAGTTAAATAAACTACAGATTAGTTGATTTAATAAATTAGATTAAACAAGCTTGATTTTAGGGTGCTTCAAACCCCTTCAGTAGATATACTATTTGCAAACTCCTTCAATCTAGAGTAAAACAACATATATGGTACGTTAAGTTGAGATTAGGTTGGGTCTGTTATGGTACGGTAAGGTAAGGTTAGTTTTATAACTAAACCTAAACGTTCAGGCACTTACTTAATTAAGTCTTGAAGTAACTTATTAGCAGCCCCTAGAAAGCTTTCTAGAGGCTGTTACATCAATTAAAAGTAAATCCAATAGACCCTAGATTTCATATAGGGAGTTACTAAAGAAAAACTAGGTTTCAGTATCACATTGTAAACCCCTAAGTTTCCTCTTCATCTTCTATAGTCTCTTCATCAATATACTCTTCTTCCTCAATAATAAATACGCTTTCCCAAATTCTGTTTCCTTCACGCTTGATAAGCACTTCACCAACCGTAATTTGTTGTCCATCTTCTAGTGAGCACAGCATCTCAAAATATTTTATTAAAGCAGGAAGGTTCACTTCCATAATGACTCCTTTTGTTTGGTTTAAAGTTCAGGTAGCGTAGGCTTTCTAACTGAGCCTAGATAATGCTTAAAAATTACATCAGCACTATTGCCAACGATAGCGGCTACATCATGAGGAGGGATACCACTACTAATGCAATGGCTGATAAAAGTAGACCTACAAGTATATAAAGGTCTATGCTCTATACCCAACCTTTCTAAAGTTTTCTTTCAGCAGCGTTGACTGATTAAATGGTCATCTAAAACTTTACCTGTGGGGCTAGTAAATATTAATTGCTCCTTACTTTGCCCTTTATATAAATCCTGTAATAAATCATACAATTTATTATTCACAGGAATAATTCGGTATTTAGCAGTTTTAGTAGTCCGTCGCTCTCTATGGCTGGTGTTACCTCTAGTTCTACCCAGAGATTCATACATGTGAATTTCACGCTTCTGTAGGTCAACATCCTGCCATCTCAGACCTATTCCTTCACTGATCCGTAACCCTGTGTTAAGCAGAGTTAAAATGAACCCATAATAATGTGAGTAGTATTGGTCAGTTTGTAAGGAATTTAAAATCCTGTCAACTTCATCAGTAGTGAAAGGTTTAGGTTTAGGTTTTTCAGCCACCTTAATTTCAATGTCACCAAATAAATCTTTCCTAAGTATTTTAAGAATGGTTAGATATCTTTTTTGGGTAGAAGATTTATTACCTTTGTTCTTTAGCCAAGTAATGAAATCTTTAGCTTTTGCAGTAGTATCGATTACCTTTTTATAATTCCTAAGATGTCGCAGTAAATTTTCATCTGCAACATTATAGTAATCAACTAGTCGTTGCTCCAGTAGCTCAATAAGGGCAGGATAGGTTTGTTTAGGTGTAGAGTTACCATTACCATTTGCAGGGCCATTAGAGGAGCTTACAATACCTTCTAGCCAATACCTGTACTTAGTAAGTGTAGTATCAAGTTCCCCCACCAGACAATCCTTGTAGATTATTTGAGCGCAGTACTCTAATCTAGCTTTTTCTACTTTGTCAGCCCACATCCCCCAGGTTAATGAGTATCGCTTATCTTGATATACCCACCTGATAAAGCAGCGTCCCCTGAGTTGTTTCTAACTGTTATAGCTTTCATAACCTATATGCCAAATTATGCCATTTGAACAAATAGGAGATGGATTAGTTAACGTAGTAAAGCACACTGTAGCTTTTGGCACATCCTTCACACGGATGGGGTCACTGGTTCAAATCCAGTATCGCCCACTTAATACTGTAGAACGACAAATTATTTGTCAAATGTACATTCGCAAATTAGTGTCGCCCGAAAGCAGAATTATCTTTACACCCCAGAGTCGCAACGAGAGTTTACCAAATTAGGATTTTCTCCTTTTGACTTGACTGTTACAAAAGAAATGGAAGGCAAATTTCCTAAAATTAAAAGGAGCTTCAAAGCTCAAAATTTAGGAGGATGGGACGAAATTCAGAAAAAAATCTTTGATGAAAGTGCAATCTTGGACAAAATTCAAGCGAAAAAATCTGAGAATTTCTATTATCTAATCATCTTTTCTAAAGCGATTTGCAAATCTTTTGTCAAATCGCTCACAGCTTGTCTAGACGCTTGGCGATCGCCTTGACAATTTTTGAAGCGTTCTGTAACTGAAATTGGCTCCCCCACAGTGATTTGTGTCTGTCGCAAACCTAACCGAGGTCGCCCCGGAAGTGTTGTATCCTGAATTCGAGAAAGCATATCGAATACAAGCAAAGCTGTTTCTGCAAACCGATCCGCTGTAGGTTGTTCCTGAATATAAGTAGCTGTGACTGCAACAAAACTTTCCACTATCCGCATGTGCCGCATTCGCAAGTCGGCTTCTTCTGCAACCCAGTCTGCCAAACCGCGTTTGAAAGGTGCTAAAGCATTAATATCTGGCAAATCGTCTCGGTAAATGTAACTCCAGCCAGCTTCTTCCAAGCGGCGACAACGGTCAATAAAATTACCCTGCGCTTGAACTCCAAAATATTGCTCGGCAACTTGTAACGCCTTATCTAGTAGGCGATGGAGTCGGGCAATTAATACCTGATTAACACTCTTCAATTCATCAGTTGAGATGGTTTTGGGGATATCTTGATGATAGAAGCGACGATAAAACTCTTCCATTTCGGTAATCAGATATTCAGCCAATCGACAGAGGCGTTGATAGTAAATCTCTTCGCGATTACCTGAATCAATTTCCAAAACTTTCAAGCCACTATCAGCTTCTAACTTACTCAATAACCAATCGAGTTTAGACCAAGGTGGCTCAACGTAACTATATTGGATAGCGATCGGTACAACGATCGCAGTCTCAGAACGGTTAGCTTTTTCTAAGTCTTCTACACACCAGAACGCCATTTGAGCAACACCAGGTTCTAAGGGGCTAACAATGCCACTATGACCATTAGTGCCGCCTTCCGGCGCTACTGCGATCGGTAGCGCGCCATTAGCAAACAACTCCCGTGCATTTTGGATAGCTTGCCGATCTAGTCGCCTACCACGCCGAACCGGTACACCCCCCAGCAGAGAGAACAGCCAACCTAGCCACTTTCCAGCCCAAACTGTCATACCTCGATCATAAAGAAAATAGCTGTGAACCAGGGATTTTAATGTAATACCTTTTTGACGAGCAACTTGTGGCACAATCCGAGAAAGCAAATACAGCATACAGAGCGGATCTTCCACCTCTGGATGGCGAAATGCCAACAAAAAGCGAATTTTTCCAGCCTGAAATTGTTGATAGAGTTCAGCTAATACTTCAACATTTGTGGCTTCAATTTTGACAATCCCAGCTGGTAGCCAAGGACGAGTGCGAAATCGTAGTGCGATCGGCAGTAACCACCGAAAAATATGAAGTACCAGCGGATTCAGCCGTTGGGGAATAAATTTCAGTGGTGGTTGAGTAGACTGAATCGATCTAGGCAAGTCGCTCTCCAGATTATATTTCTAGCGATTGTACAACGTGGGGGTCTTGGTTTTGCGTAAACCTTGAGCTTTTGACGGTCAAGCTTTTTAATCACTACCTTTGGCTCTTTTGGTTACTCAGCACTCCTAAACTTTTCAACCATAGACCCTAAGTATCGAATCAAAAATTAGTTGGGATGTTTAGGAAAATTTCGGAGTAAATAGCCAAACACAGCTAAATTTAACACAAAAACTAATGTTTTAATCGGAGATATTCCTCGAATCAATTCATAAATCTCTGGTGGAATACTGATACCGACAAGCCCCAATACTAAGACATGTGCCCAACGCTTTTCGTACCATAAACCAACGGCTTCAATTGTGGTAACAATAGCATATATTCCGGTTCCGATGCCGCTAAATGCTAGAGTTCTAGGATTTAAGTTAATAACTTTCTTTAAAAGCCAATCAATAACGATCGATTTCCCTTCTAAAACATAATTTTCTGAAAGCGCCTCTAGAGTTTGATAATTTTTTAATGTCAATAATAAAGCGATCGAAGTAACCATAAGCAGCAAGGCGGTAAATGTTTTGTAGAGAACAATTGCCACTAACCCCAATGGACGCTTTTTCAAAGAACCCCCTAAGTATAGATAAGTCAACTTTTGAACGTCAAAATTACCTGAGTGCTGTCAAGTTAGAGTTCACCTCCCGATCCAGAGATTCTTCTAACTAAGTCCGGCTTTGAATCGGTGCAATGAATGCAATACTATAATTTCCTCTCCCCGTACCCCCTGCCTAACAAGGAAAAATAATCCCATTTTTTGAAAATGAATGGGGTTTTAATTGATTTGAATGTGCGTAGACTAGCAAAAACAACGGGCATCACGCATTTCAATCAAAAATTTTCAATGGAGGTTAGCGGACTCGAACCGCTGACATCCTGCTTGCAAAGCAGGCGCTCTACCAACTGAGCTAAACCCCCATACTAAAATAGTAGATAACTTTGATTACCGTTGTTATTGTAACTTATATCGTTCTATTACCAAAGGGATGAAGCCAGAAAATATCCAAGTTGTCGCAACATTGTATAAATTTGTTAAGCTGCCAGATTTTACCGAGAAACGAGAGCCTCTACTGTCTTACTGCCAAACGCAAGGTGTCAAGGGGACTATTTTGCTGGCACTTGAAGGGATTAACGGTACAATTGCTGGTTCGCGTCAGGCGATTGACTCAGTTCTCTGGTTTCTGCGTTCTGACCCCCGTCTAGCAGACTTAGAATCCAAAGAGTCCTATACCGAAACCCCACCTTTTGAGCGGATGAAGGTGCGGTTAAAGCAAGAAATTGTCACTTTGGGGTTGCCAGAAATTGACCCAAACGAACAAGTTGGTATCTATGTCAATCCTGAAGAATGGAATGATTTAATTTCCAATCCAGAAGTAACCGTGATTGACACCCGCAATGATTATGAGGTGAATATCGGTACTTTCCAAGGGGCAGAAAATCCCCAAACTGAATCATTCCGCGAATTTCCCGATTATGTGCGCCACCATCTTGACCCAATTAAACACAAAAAGGTTGCTCTTTTTTGTACAGGCGGTATTCGCTGTGAAAAAGCTTCATCCTTCATGCTTGCACAAGGCTTTGCAGAAGTCTATCATCTCAAGGGCGGCATTCTTAAGTATTTGCAAGAAGTTCCAGCACAAGAAAGTTTATGGGAAGGAGAATGTTTTGTTTTTGATGAGCGGGTAGCCGTTAGTCATAAATTGGAGAAAGGAAGTTATGAGTTGTGCCTCTGTTGTGGGCGCCCGATTTCAGAAGAAGATAAACTGTCTCCCAAATATGAGCAAGGTATCTCTTGTCCCTATTGTTTTGATAGCCTCACGGAGCAGAAAAGAGCGCGTCAGCAAGAAAAATGGCGCCACTACCGAACCCAAGTTGGCAACAAAAATCAGGATGTGAGTTGAAGAATAATTTATAACTCATGATTCAGAATTTAATGGCAAAATTACTGTAAATTTAGTACCAATTCCAACTTCACTTGTGACACTGATTTGACCCTGATGAGCATCAACGCATCTTTTAACAATTACTAACCCCAATCCAGTACCCTGAATTGATTTAACATTTGAAGCTCGGTAGAATGATTCAAACAGTCGAGCCTGGTCTGGTTCGGGAATACCCATACCTCGATCTTGAATGTAAAAAGTTGCTACTTTCTCAACTGGGTCGCATATTAAATCAAACTTAATCTTGCCACCTTGGGGAGAATATTTAACCGCATTTGAGAGAAGATTTGCAAATAGGTAATGTAAGAGTCCTTCATCCATGACAGCGGACGTATTCTCACTATGACACGTAAAAACAATTTCACAAGCGCTGCTTTTAACAATCAAAAAATCTTCGATTAACTCTTGACAAAATTGCTCTAGGTTAAGGGGAGCAGGGTTGAATATGAGTTTTTCTGCTTCTGCTCGACCCATAAACAGCACTTCTTCCATGAGTTTTTCCATAGATTGGACAGCACCTTGAATTCGCTTTAAATAGATGCCTCTTTTTGTATCTGTCAAATTTGCTCCTTGCATTTCCATGAGTTCTACTGCGGTTTGAACAACAGTTAGGGGATTACGGAACTCATGAGATACAGTAGAGATAAATAGGGATTTGAGACGGTTAAGTTCTTGCTCCTTCTCTAATGCTTGCTCTAGCAATTTTGTTTGATGTCGTTCGCTAAGATCCCAAAAAACAACTACTACACCATTTATCTGGCCAGTTCCTCGCTTCAGTGGAGAAGCACTATCGCCAATGGGAACTCTTTTGCCATTTTTTGTAATCAGAGATGTGAATTCCCCTAAATAAACAGCCTGTTGCTCGCGCAGCACTTTTGTCACAGGGTTTTCTAATGTTGTTTCTGTCACTTCATCGACAATATGAAAAATTTTTGCTGCTTCATTTCCTAAAGCATCTTTTTGTTGCCACCCGGTCAGTGCTTCAGCTGCGGGATTCATGAATGTCATCTTTCCCTGTTCATTAGTAGCGATTACAGCATCACTCATTGAGTTTAAAAGGGTTGCTAACTGATCTCGATTCTCCCGCAGTTCGCGTTCTAACCGATGTTTTAACAAACCAATCTCGATCGCGATTTTTAAATCTTTTGTAGTAAATGGTTTAACGATGTATCCGAAAGGTTGGGTAATTTTGGCTCTTTCTAAAGTATGATCGTCCCCATAAGCGGTTAAATAAATTACAGGTACATCTAACTGTTCGCGAATCTGAATAGCGGTAGCAATACCGTCCATCTCACCTTTAAGAATAATATCCATTAATACTAGTTCTGGTTGAGTTTCCGATGCCTTGGCAATGGCAACTTTTCCAGATGAAGCTGTACCCGTAACAATGTATCCTAGTTGACTGAGTTGACTAGCAATAGTTCTAGCCACAATCACTTCATCTTCAACGACTAAAATCTTAGCTTGACCCATTTGATATTTACTGATGCAAAGTTAACTGCGTAAATTTTATTTTGAATACTGTTCCACGATCGCTCTCTAGAGTAATATCGCCTTCGAGTTGTTCTGTAACCAAGTCATGTACTAACGACAGACCCCCAAAGAATCAGTATTTCTCCAATCTAAATTATCTGGTAAACCAATCCCATTATCTCGGATAATCATCTCGATACTGTTGTCAATATTGTGTAAAGCAATACTGATTGTGCCTACTTGTTGATTGGGAAAAGCGTGTTTGAGGGCATTGGAGATTAATTCGTTAATCACCAATCCACAGGCAATAGCTTGATCGACATTCAAGCTTACTGAATCTATATCAGTTTCTAGAGAAATTTTACCAGGGGATATTTGATAGGAAATTAGTAAGCTAGCTGCTAAATTATTGATATAGTCAGCAACATCAATTTGTCCGATATTAGCGGAAGTATATAAATTTTTGTGAATTAGAGATATTGACTCAATTCGATTTTGACTTTCTCGAAGAACTTTGATTATTTCTGGATCTTTGAGTGTTTGAGACTGAAGTTGTAATAAACTGGAGACAATTTGCAAATTGTTTTTAACGCGATGATGAACTTCTTTTAAAAGAACTTCTTTTTCAGCTAAGGCTGTTTTTAACTTTATTTGCGCTTTTTGTCTTTGAACAAGTTCCGTTTGAGCTTGCGCTAAGATGCTGGATTGTTGAATTGCGATCGCTAATTGAACTGTCAGTTGATCGAGCAAATCTAATTGATTTTCTTCCCACTCCCGAAAACTAGAGCATTGGTGAGCAATCAGTAAACCCCAAATGTGAGAGCCAGGGTTTTGAGAGCTTACTTCTAGTAAAATCGGCACAACTAAATTTGCCTTCACCTCAAACTGTTCTAACAGGCGAATATGGCAATCAGTTAGTCCCGCTTCGTAAATATTAGCGATCGCTCGTTTGCGTCCCTGATAATATTCTACTCCTGAGCCTGTTTGAAAACACGTATCATGAATTTCTACACCCAAAGAAACCGTCCATCCAGGTTCCACTGATTCTGCCATAATTGTGCCGATCATTTCTGAGTCAAACTGATAGACTATTACTCGATCGACCCCAAGTAAATCTCGCACTTCTTGAACTGTTGCATTTAGAATATCTTGAAGATTTAAAGATTGACGAATCCGTTGAGCAACAGTTCGCATCAATTGCTCCCGCTCGGCTTGAGCTTTTAGAGCTAGTTCAGTTTGCTTACGTTCTGTGATATCTTGCCCAATACCAATAATTTGACCATTTGAAAGGTAAACATTAGTCCAAGAGGTATCCAGTAAACGACCATCGCGCACCTGAGTTTTAAAGTCACCCCAAATGCGTTGTGCAGACTGAATAAAATTAATTACATCCTGTCGATATTCAGGATTAGGATATAGCACTTCCAAGACATCACGAGTTTGGAAATCTTGAAATTTCCAACCGAGAATATTTTCCCATTCTTGGTTCACCCACTGGAGTTCACCATTGGTATCGATCAGGGCAATCATTAATGGTATGCTTTCAAAAATTATCCGCAAAAACTCATTTTGTTCTTGAAGTTTGGTTTCGGCATTTTTGCGGTCATTAATATCATTAAATACTGTTAAAATGGCTAATTCATTATTAAAAACTAAATATTGTAAAGAAGCGATCGCCCAAAAACGAGTTCCATCTGCTTTTTGTAATTGCAGTTCATAATTATGAATAAACCCTTGTTGATTAAGATTTGCTAACAACTCCTCTAAATCTGTTAAATTATGATATAAATCTACAATTGTTTTGCGATTAACTAAATACTCTGGAGAAAACTGAAATGTTTGAAGCAATTCTGTATTAGCGTATAAAACCAACCCATCAGACACACGCGAAATAATGAATGGAACAGGAATAGCTTCAGAAATAACTCGAAATCTAGCTTCACTTTGTTGAAGAGTTTTTTCTATTTGTTTGTGTTCTGTGATGTCTCGTATATGAACTAAGCGAGCCTTATAATTGCCATAGTCTATTGTCTGTGTGAAAATTTCAACATCAATAATCTGTCCGTCTTTTCGCTGATGTCGCCATCGTCCAGTAAAGTCCAAGCTAGAATGCTTTTGTCGTAAATATTCAAGTAAAAGAGGCACATCTTCTGAAGGGCGAACGTCAGTTATTCGCATTTGCAAGAACTCTTCTCGTGAGTAGCCGTAGTGAACAACAGCAGCTTCATTTACATCTAAGAATTGCAGATTATTCTGGTTATATACCCACATAGGATTGGGATTTTTAGAGAAAAGGAAATTAAAACTCCTTTGGCTTTCATTTTCAGAAAATAGCATTAGTGGTTTTGTGATAAAAGTTTTTATTATGTACTAAAATTTAATTATTTATTTTGAATCTAAAATGATTATTAATTTTTTTTGCAAAATTTGTTTTTTTCCGATCCAATCTTTTAGTGATTCAGAATTTGATGTATAAGCTCTTTAATATTTAGGGATAAAAAATTGGTCTGTACTCAAAAAGACTTCCTACAGAGGTATATGTCGGTTCAATATTTATGCAAATCTTGCAGTGTAAAATATGTCTGATAGTTTACACTAAGAAAATATCACTTGCACATAAGAAAATATCACTTGCCCAGTTAGGAGGAAGATAAAATAGCCTGAAATGCCTACATACTAAAGAATGTGGCAATTTATGATAAAACAACAAATAGCATTCATTCTCAATAAGCATGATTTAATGATAAAGTTGCTTGAATTCTACGAAAAACACCTGAAACAGGAACTTGGACTTGCGGAATATTTAATACTAAAAATCCTGAGTAATTTATTACAATCTATAAAAGAACTAATTAAGGATGCGTCAATTTATTATTGATAAGTGATGTCTATTCCCATATATTTATAAATTGTTAGGAAAAGTGGGTTAAAGCAATTTGTAATTCATATACATTAAAACAAAAAGCGCCCTCCGTAAAAGGAGAGCGCTTTTTGATTTAGCTAAACTTCAGAATTAACCGTTGATCGCAGGAGCAGTCAGAGCAACAGGAGCGGAATCACCAGCAGCCAAATCCAGAGGGAAGTTGTGAGCGTTACGCTCGTGCATAACTTCCATACCCAGGTTAGCGCGGTTGATTACATCAGCCCAAGTTGAAATAACACGACCTTCAGAATCAATGATTGACTGGTTGAAGTTGAAACCGTTCAAGTTGAACGCCATTGTGCTTACACCCAAGGCGGTGAACCAGATGCCGATTACAGGCCATGCTGCTAAGAAGAAGTGCAGTGAACGGCTGTTGTTGAAGGAAGCGTATTGGAAGATTAACCGACCGAAGTAGCCGTGAGCCGCAACGATGTTGTAAGTTTCTTCTTCTTGACCGAACTTGTAACCGTAGTTTTGAGATTCGGTTTCGGTTGTTTCACGAACCAAGGAGGAAGTTACAAGAGAACCGTGCATCGCAGAGAACAAGCTGCCGCCGAATACACCTGCTACACCTAACTGGTGGAAGGGGTGCATCAAGATGTTGTGTTCTGCTTGGAAGACGATCATGAAGTTGAAGGTTCCACTTATACCCAAGGGCATACCATCACTGAATGAACCTTGTCCGATCGGGTATACCAAGAATACTGCACTTGCTGCTGCTACTGGTGCTGAGTAGGCGATCGCAATCCAAGGACGCATTCCTAAGCGGTAGGATAGTTCCCATTCACGACCCATGTAGCAGAATACGCCAATCAGGAAGTGGAAGATTACCAACTGGTAGGGACCGCCGTTGTACAACCACTCATCAAGGGATGCTGCTTCCCAAATTGGGTAGAAGTGCAAACCGATGGCGTTGGAGGAAGGTACTACTGCACCAGAGATGATGTTGTTTCCGTAAATCAAGGAACCTGCTACTGGTTCGCGGATTCCATCGATGTCTACTGGAGGTGCGGCGATGAAGGCGATGATGAAGCACGCGGTGGCGGCTAGCAAGGTCGGTATCATCAATACGCCGAACCAACCGATGTAGATCCGATTGTTGGTGCTGGTGATCCATTCGCAGAATCGATCCCATACATTGGCGCTTGAGCGCTGTTGTAAGGTTGCTGTCATGGTTTTATGATTGCGGTTGTTTATGAATCAGGCAACTTTGTCTTTGCCTGTGAAATTACTTTACACTGCTTTACAAAATTTAATCAAGTTTTATTACTACAGTAAATCTGATATGAGTTATCAGGTTTGCTTATTTAAAACCAAACAATGAGGCAAGAATACGCCAAAGTCATCTTTATATATAGCAGTGCGCAGTTGAGTGAGATACAAAAACTTTGCTGAAATGATTTGACAGTAAGAACTTTGGTGTTCTCATTCAATCAATAACCGCTATATGACATTACATATCTGGTTATATGGCTCTATGTTTACGATTGCTCAACGGAAGTAACCCTCTGTTCGCATAGCCTTTCGTAGAAAAGGGAACAAAAAATTCTGATGGTCAGAAGCACTTTGATTTGTAAAGACTGGCTCCTCTATTACACTAAGAGACTTCTAACAAATAAATTATCCAATCTTGTAGGGTGGACATCTTGTCCGCCCAAGGCTTAGAGCGCTCGTGTCGCCATTGGTGTCAACTTAACGTGAGAGCCAGCCTAGAGCAAGCTTTGAGATATTGTCTCGTTTTTCTGCTCCGACTGGGAGTGCTGTCAAGGAGGCTTTGCCTCTCTTGCTGGCGGCAGCAGCCCAATTGAAGTGCATTTCCTAGCCTCTGGCTGGAAACGAGGTTCTAAAGAAGTTTCAGCTTAAGTTGACACCAATGGCGAGACGCTCACCCCACAAAAAGTAGTTGAGTATTTTTTTATTTGGAGTTTCCCAATGAAAAATGACTACAAGTATTATTTGCTTACTTCTTTGGGAATAATAAGTTTGTATATTACCGCTATTCTAAAAAATTAACCCTCAGCTTACCACTGAGGGCTTTTTTTGTTTGGCAAAATGGCATATCTGTAAAATAGAAGGTTGCTATGGTATTTGAGTAGGATACATTCCATGCGAAAAGTACTGACTTGCATTACCCCTGGTTAATTAGCCAGGGGTTTTTATTTCTATTTAAAATGAGAGCGATTGCTCTTAGATATTCTGCTGAAAAATTTATTTTTAACGATTTTGAGTAAATAATTTTAGCATTCCCTGGCTTTTGGGAATTAATTAGCGATCGCGATTTTTCTTGAACCAGGAAATTGACAATAAATATAAGCTTATATTAAGTGGAAAAATCAAGTACAACGAATTAACGATGACAGACGCTAAAAATGTAATCGATGGAAACCTAGAGGTTTGCTGTACTTCTCCCGTGACTGGGTTTTACCGCGACGGCTTTTGTCGTACAGGTGGTCAAGATTTCGGATCGCACGTTGTATGTGCCCAAGTGACATCAGAATTCCTAGAGTTTACCAAATCACAAGGGAACGATCTCAGCACACCTGTTCCTGACTTTAATTTTCCTGGATTGAAACCTGGCGATCGCTGGTGTTTGTGTGCTTCTCGCTGGCAAGAAGCTCTAGAAGCTGGCGTTGCTCCACCCGTAATACTTTCAGCAACCCATGCTAGAGCTTTAGAAGTGGTTTCTCTAGACGAACTGAAAAAACATGCTCTAAGTTCGTCTTGATTGGGCATTGGGCATTGAGCATTGGGCAGAGGGGCAGAGGGGAAAGACTTACTGCAACTTCTTTCTTGCTCCCCTGCTCCCCTGCTCCCCTCTTCCCAATTCCAAATCAACTCACTCGAACTTCAATAGGCAGTTCTAAGATATTGGCAACCGCAGAAATCAACTTATTGGGGTCAATTGGCTTAGATAAATGCTGCTGAAACCCAGCTTTTAGGGCTTTTAAGCGGTCTTCCTCTCGCGTGTATGCTGTTAAAGCGATCGCGGGGATGCGTCCACCTTTTTCTGGTTCTAAAGAGCGCAGTTTCCTAATCAGTGTATAACCATCTTGCTCTGACATACCGATGTCGCTAATCAGGATATCTGGTTTTGCTTGTTCAACTACTACTAGCGCTTCATCAACTGATGCTACCGCACTGGCAAAAGCCCCATACTCCTCAAACATAAAACTGAGAAAGTTACGGGTATCTGCTTCATCATCTACAACTAAAACTCTTAATCCAGCAAGGGGTGTCGATGCCACAGGGGAAGAAATTTCTCCTGTAGCTTCTCTACTCACCCTACTACCCTTATTGTCTTGTAGAAGTGGTAGTCTTACAGTAAAGGTTGCTCCTTGTCCAGTACCTAAACTTTCGGCAAAGATTGCACCTTTGTGCAGTTCCACTAGATGACGGACGATCGCTAATCCTAGTCCTAATCCATTGTGCGATCGCGTTGTGGTACTGTCTGCTTGGCGAAAACGCTCAAATACTTTGGGTAAAAACTCGGAACTAATACCAACGCCTGTATCGATAACTTCAATTTGGGCGTACTGAGATTCTAAATTTTGAATTTTGGATTGTATATTACTGCTTTCATCAGTGTTTGAAGAGGCTAAATTCCCATCAGATCCCAATCCAAAATCCTTCGACTGAGCGCTCACGCTGAAGTCTGAAATCGAAAATCCAAAATGCTTTGATAGCCTAACCTCTACCCTGCCACCTTTAGGGGTAAATTTTATTGCATTAGTTAGTAGGTTCCAGACAATTTGCTGTAAACGGGCTGGATCGCCATAGACCGATCCTATGGAAGTATCCAGCAGAGTATTTAATTGAATCTCTTTTGGCTCTGCTAGAGGACGCACTGCCTCTAAAGCTGCCTCCATCACCGAGATTAGATTGACTGCCGATACGTTTAACCGCAACTGACCGCGGATAATCCGGGATACATCCAAAATATCCTCAATTAGTTGCATCTGAGATATGGCGTTGCGTTCGATCGCTTCCAAGGCGCGAGAAGTGGCTTTTTCGTCAAGTTTCTTGGTGCGGAGGATTTTTGACCAGCCTAGCATTGAGGTTAGAGGCGTGCGCAGTTCGTGGGAGAGAACTGCTAGAAACTCATCTTTCATCCGATTCGCAGCTTCTGCTTCGTGTCTTGCCGTTTGTTCGCGAATCACTTGAGCGCGGACTTCTTCTGCTTGCTTGCGTTCGGTAATGTCTTCAAGAGTGCCTACATAACCCAACAAGTCTCCTTGACTGGAAAGCATCGGTGATGAGCGGACTTGAACCCAACGAATATTACCGTGAGCAGCTTGAAAGCGAAATTCTTCTGAGTATTCCCGACCTTCACAAATGTAAGCAGACCAACTAGCGATCGCTCGTTCTCTATCTTCTGGATGAACAGATTCCAGCCATCTCTTCTCTAAACTCTCTGCCGCTTTCAAGCCACAAATTATCTGATATCGGGGATTAGTATATTTACAGTTACCTTCAGTATCAGTTTCAAAAATGCCAACGGGTGAGCAGGTACTTAGCGATCGGAATCGTTCTTCACTTTGCCTGAGTTCGGTATTCACAGCTACCAGTTGCGCTGTTTGTTGCTTGATAGCTTCTGTTTTCTTAAATAGTTCTACAAATACTGTGACTTTAGAAGTCAAAATATTGGGGTCTAGTGGTTTGAGCAGATAATCAACAGCACCCAAGGCATAGCCTTTAAACAGCATTTGGTCGCTGGTGCTAAAGGCGGTAAGAAAGATTATTGGAGTGTGACGCGATCGCCCCCGATTGCGAATTAAGGTAGCAGTTTCAAAACCGTCCATCCCTGGCATTTGCACATCCAGCAAAATCACTGCAAAGTCTTGATGCAGCAGACACCTCAAAGCTTCTTCCCCGGAAGTAGCTCTCACGAGATTCTCCCCTAGTTTTTCTAGGATTGCTTCTAGTGCCAGCAAATTTTCTAGTTTATCATCTACTAGGAGGATGTTGACTTTGGATTCCATCTGCATCGGTTTATTTCGGTGATGATTGACAAAGCTTGACCATCTGGGAAGCAATGTTTGAGAGTGTCAAAATCCAGTCTACTTCAATAGCTGAAATTGCTGCCTCTGGCATAATGTCGCTTTCAGCTGTGGCAGGTTCTTGTACAATAGTAATTCCTCCCCGCGCTTTTATTTTCTTAAGACCTTGCATACCATCTTGGTTTGCTCCTGTCAATATTACACCAATAACTTCTTCTGTGTAGACATCAGCTGCCGACTCAAACAGCACATCAATAGATGGTCTCGCATAAGAAACAGGCTCATCAGTCGAAAGAGCAAAGTGACCTGGTTCAACCAGTAAATGATAATCTGCTGGGGCGATGTAGATATATCCCGGTAGTATTTCGTCCTTGTCTTCCACTTCGCGAATTTTCAACAAAGTGGATTCTTGTAATAAATTCTGGAGTGTGTTGCTAGATTCTTTATGACGGTGTTGTACGATCGCGATCGCTACAGGGAAGTCCGCTGGTAAATTACCCAAGACGATTTTCAGTGCTGATAATCCGCCTAAAGAAGTACCAATTACCACAATTTTAAACGACACTTATTTCGCCCTCACACCTACAGAATGCGAATTAGGTAAATAGCAAAGAGTATTTCATACTGAATCAGTCAGTGTTTTCTTGCTTCTTTGCTCTTCCCAGTAACCCATGCTTAGGTGCAAAAATCATTGCTACGATAAACAACAAGGTTTGCAACACAACTATGCAACCCCCCGTTGCACCATCGATATGATAGCTGATGTAAGTCCCCATGACACTAGAAAATACGCCCGATGCCATTGCAATTAGTATCATGTGGTCGAAACGGTCTGTTAATAAATAAGCTGTTGCTCCCGGAGTAACCAACATCGCTACAACCAGAATAATTCCCACTGTCTGGAGTCCGGCGACAGCAGTTAGCGAGAGTAATGATAGTAAAATATAGTGTAGCGCTGCTGTATTTAAACCGATAGAACGTGCATGAGTGGGGTCAAAACAAAATAATAGTAAGTCTTTGCGTAAAACAGCTATTGTTACTAAAGTAATTACGCTAATAATCACCGTTTGGATAATATCTTCATTAGAAATACCCAAGACATTTCCAAACAAGATGTGCGTCAAGTCTACGCTGCTGGGAGTTTTGGAAACTAGTACCAAACCCAGAGCAAAAAATCCTGTAAATACAAGTCCAATGACAGTATCTTCTTTAATTCTCGTTTTCGCTTTGATATAACCGATCGCAATAACTGAACCTACTCCAAAAACAAAAGCACCCACAGCAAAAGGGATATTTAAAACATAAGCAATTACAACCCCAGGCATTACTGCATGGGAAACAGCATCTCCCATTAATGCCCAACCTTTGAGGGTCATAAAACAAGATAAAACAGAACAAACCACACCAACTAAGGCACTTACACAAATTGCCTTCACCATGAATTCATGCTGTAGGGGTGTAGTGAACCAGTCTAAGAATGCAAGAGTATTCATATTTGTATAACTTTAATCCAAGCAATATCAACTAAAAATTCTCAATCAATCAG
The DNA here is from genome assembly GCF_053470305.1 of Nostoc sp. DSM 114160. Classification (NCBI taxonomy): domain Bacteria; kingdom Bacillati; phylum Cyanobacteriota; class Cyanophyceae; order Nostocales; family Nostocaceae; genus Nostoc; species Nostoc sp. DSM 114160. Next base: position 2,895,598 of record NZ_JBPFGO010000001.1, read on the forward strand.
ATTCACCTTGATTTCCACGGATTATCTGACTTTTGTTGAGAGATAAATCTCCAAGAGAACCACCAAAAGTCCGTGAAAGATTCTCTTCTGTGAAAACTTCGGATGTATCACCATAAGCTAAAATAGTACGATTAATGAGTACTACTTGGTCGCAGAAAGTAGTGATAGACGCTAAGTCATGAGTAGAAATCAAAATTGTATGACCTTCTTCTCGCAATTCCAGCAATAAGTCAATCATCGCTTTTTCTGTTTTGATATCTACCCCGGTGAAAGGTTCATCTAATAGTAAAACTGTTCCCTGTTGTGCTAAAGCACGGGCGAGAAAGGCACGTTTTTTCTGTCCGCCAGAGAGTTCTCCAATTTGGCGATCGCGCATCGACCACATTTGCATCCTTTCCAAACTCTCCCTCACCACTCTTCGATCGTTCGCCGACGGAATTCGCAGTATATTCATGTATCCGTAGCGCCCCATCATCACCACATCATGGACACTTACTGGAAAATTCCAGTCCACCTCTTCTGACTGTGGTACATAAGCAACCAAGCTTTTTTTCTGTACAGTTTTTATCGGTAAACCATTAATCAAAACCCTTCCTGTCACTGGCTTCAAAAAACCCATAATTGCCTTAAATAGGGTTGATTTACCACTACCATTCATCCCTACTAAACCACTGATTGAACCTGCTTGAATTTGCAAAGAAGCACCATGTAAAGCAACTTTGCCGTGGTAAGCAACTGTCAAATTTTCGACATCAATACTAATAGATTTCACAAAAAATAACCTCTAAAATTAATTAGTAGTTTGTAGTGAGCGGCTTTAGCTCTCTTTGCAAACACGTAACGTTTTCCAGAGAACAAAGCAGGACTAAAGCCCTTAATACCAGCTTATTTTCAATAGTTAGATTTATTCTTGCATACTTGCTCACTTTTCCTCTAATCCCTGAGTTAGAGTATTAATATTACCTTCTAGCAACTTGAGATAAGTTGGTGCTGGCCCGTTTGCTGGAGATAGGGAATCAACGTAAAATACTCCACCAAACCTTGCTCCCGATTCTCTCGCTACCTGACGTTGCGCTCCATCGTTAACTGTACTTTCACAGAAAACTACAGGTATTTTATTTTTTTTAACTATATCAATGACTTTTTCTAGCTGTTTGGGAGTAGCTTGTTGTTCAGAGTTAACCGCCCAGAGATAAGCTTCTTTTAAGCCATAATCGCGGGTGACGTATGAGAAAGCGCCTTCACAGCTTACCATGTAACGCTTGTCTGCTGGAACTACCGACACGGCTTTTCGCAGTTTCTCATCAACTTCCTTAATCTTTTGGCTGTATGCTTTGGCATTGGTGTTATAAGTCTCTGCATTCGCTGAGTCCAAATTAACCAATGCCTTACGAATATTCTCTACGTAAATCAAGGCGTTTTCTGGTGACATCCAAGCATGGGGATTAGGTTTCCCTTTGTAGGCATCCTCAGCAATTTCGACAGGCTTAATTCCCTCACTTAGGGTAACGTGAGGTACATTAGGAACGCTGTTATACAATTTCTGTGCCCAACGCTCTAAATTCAGACCATTATTCAAAATTAGGTCTGCTTTTTGCGCCCTCACCAAATCGCTAGGAGTTGGTTCATAACCATGAATTTCTGCCCCCGGTTTGGTCAAAGATTCAACAATCGCCTTGTCTCCTGCGACGTTTTGCGCCATATCTGCAATGACTGTAAAGGTGGTAAGAACTACTTTTTTACCTTTTTTATCTAGGTTGGTGTTAGTTGTGCCTGGGTTTGGACTTAACTGTGGTTGAGAATTGGAAATTGACGGGCTACACCCACTCAAACATAGCCACAATAGCAGCCCAGACGCTAAAGCCAATTTTTGCCCGTGCTGCGGTAGTTGCATCTGGTTATTGACATTAAATCTCATTATAGCAATTTCATAATCTTCTCACTTTTGTTTCACTTTAGCAGAAGTAAGAGAAAAATGAAAGAATTATGAAAATAATATTAGAGTAAAAAAGCGAACCTGTTGCAATAAAGTGTATTTCTGAGTTCTGGCTTAACCATGATTCCTTACTTTTATCTTTTTAAAGGTTTTTTTGAGTGATTCAAATATTTTTGTTATTTACATCACAAACACATATTTTACTATTGTGAAATACCTTACAGACAAATATAATATTTCCACGTTTTTATATTTTATAAATTGCAAAAATAAATACATTGTAAAAATATTTTTTTGTTAAAACACTAACTTTTAAAAGTTTAATATTTATTGTTTTGACAATTCATAAAAATTTACTTAAGCTAAAGGATAGGTTAAGCAAATCAACAAACGACAGCGATTTGATTTAGCTACATCAAAAATTGCTGTTGCAGACTATTGGCATAAGGAAATGAATCAAAACAAAAATTATTCCATGTAGGCAATTTAATCAAATTTGGCTACAAAAAGCTAAGACATGATTAAGCGTATTGTACCGCGCAGATATTGAACAGAATCCGAGCAATTATGGATGGATACTTGTGGTGATGTTAGTGAGTGTCCATCAATTATTGAAGCTTGACTAGCGATTTTAGATTTTTGATTAGAGTCTTCTAGTTTATATCTCGTCTGGGACGGAATAAATCTAAAAGACGCTCGCTAAGACTGCGCGATCGCCAATTCAAAAATCCAAAATTTATTGACCAAAGTACGGTAGATATGTCCAGGAGAAGACGATGCTTGAGTATTTGACATCTTTGAACGACCACAATTTGCCCTATCCAGATACGATTCATCCCATCGTTGTCCACTTCGTAATTGCGATGGTGTTGTTTTCCTTCTTCTGCGATGTAATCGGCTATTTTACTGGTAAATCCGGTCTTTTTGAGGTGAGTTGGTGGAATATGTTAGTTGCCACGATCGCCATCTTCGTCGCGATTATTTTTGGTCAGTTTGAAGCGGGATTAGCACAGCCTTACAGTTTAGCGAAATCGGTGCTGAATTTGCATACGCTAATTGGCTGGTCGCTTTCAGGAATTATCACAGCGATTACAGCTTGGCGCTATGTAATTCGTGCCCGCAATCCGCAAAAAGTATCGATTTATTATTTGGGAGCCGGACTAATTTTAACCTTAATAGTTGGCTTGCAGGTATATCTCGGAGATGAACTTGTTTGGGTGTATGGATTGCATACCGTGCCAGTTGTGGAAGCAGTAAAGGATGGTGTGTTGCGATGAACTCAGAATTAATTGACCAATTGAACGGCTCTTTAGGTGCAAACGGATTACCTTACACAATTCCCATCCATCCCAACTTAGTCCATCTGACAATAGGTTTGTTCATCATTGCGATGACCTTTGATATTGTTGGTGTTTTGTTCCCCTTTGAAAAATGGGTCTTCAAATTTTTGGCAATTACTGTCGAACGTGACAACTTATTTACTGTTGGCTGGTACAACATGTTAGCTGCCAGCATCATCACATTTTTCACAGTGGGAGCAGGCTTTTACGAAATGCTGTTGGCAACACCACCAGCAGATATAAAGAGTGCCTGGGGATTGCAGGCAATGGAAACTATGCTTTGGCATGGTGTGGGTGGTGTGTTCTTATTAGCACTGATTGTTAGCATGACCGTCTGGAGAGCATGGCAGCGCTTCGTTTGGGGCAAACAAGAATATAAACAGACAGATAGAGAAGTGCAATGGATCTATCTGTTCGCAGGCATTGCAATCATGTTCGTTATGTACATCCACGGCACACTAGGAGCGCAACTAGCCGCCGAGTTTGGCGTACACAATACAGCAGATAATTTGCTGCGATTAGGCCAAGACCTCAACACAACACTCAAGTAAGTCATTTGTCATTTGTCCTTTGTCCTACCCTGCGGGAAGCCGCAGAAGCGTCTATGTCATTTGTTTAAAGTTACTAACGATCGACCAATGACCAATAACCAATGACCAATAACCAATGATGAAAATCCAGAAGATTTTAAATATTTTGACGCTGCTTACAGGCGCGATCGCAGTGACTGTTACGAGTCTCTGGATCGGCAAGCAGGCTTACTCCTGGCTTCCTCCGCAAGCAGCAGCCGAATCCCTACTCATTGATGATTTGATTAGCTTCTTAGTAACCCTCGGTGCCTTCATCTTCTTGGGAGTAACAAGTACTCTGATGTATTCTGTAATCTTCCATCGGGTAGTCAAAGATGACTTCACTGACGGCCCTGCGATTGAAGGTAATATCACCCTAGAAATTGTCTGGACAGCAATTCCAATTCTTTTGGTATTTTGGATTGCAGGCTACAGCTACCAAGTTTACGAACAAATGGGGATTCAAGGCCCATCAGAACTAGTTCATCTGCATAATCCCCTGGCAATGGAATCAGCTTATGCAGCACCAGCTAAGGACTTAGCAGAACCTGTAGAAAAAATCGATGTCCTAGCTAAACAGTGGGCATGGGTTTTTCATTACCCAGAGAGAGATATTACCAGTACCGAATTGCATTTACCAAGCGATCGCCGGATACGTTTAGCACTGCGATCGCAGGATGTTTTGCACGGCTTCTATATACCTGCGTTCCGCCTCAAGCAGGATATTATTCCTAACCACGCGATCGACTTTGAATTTACTCCCATCCGCCCCGGACAATACCGATTAACCGATTCCCAATATAGCGGCACATACTTTGCGACGATGCAGGCAAATGTAGTCGTCGAATCTCCTGAAGATTATCAGCATTGGCTGGCACAAGCTGCAACCCAAAAGCCATCCCTAGCAAATAATCAGGCAGCTTCTGAGTATGCCCAAACATCCAATCAATCAGTCCAAACTGGTTGGGTTACAGTTCCACCTGCTGCACCTCCTCTAGTCAATTCACCTGGTTGAAAGGAAAGTAATCATGACTAATGTTCCTATTGAAGGTATTCTTCTCCCTAATGAGAAGCATAACCACGAATCTCCAAGTAGCTGGAAAGAATACTTCAGCTTTAGTACCGACCACAAGGTAATTGGTATCCAGTATCTCGTTACCTCATTCTTCTTCTTTCTCGTCGGCGGTATCTTTGCGATGGTGATGCGGGGAGAACTGATGACACCCGAATCAGATTTAGTCGATCGCACCGTCTACAACGGTATGTTCACCATGCACGGCACTGTGATGCTGTTCTTGTGGACATTTCCCTCACTGGTTGGCTTTGCCAACTATCTAGTACCCCTGATGATTGGGGCGCGAGATATGGCATTTCCCCGCCTCAACGCCGTCGCCTTTTGGATGGTGCCAGTAGTTGGGATTTTGATGATGGGTAGTTTCTTTGTACCTGGTGGCCCAGCTCAAGCCGGTTGGTGGTCTTACCCACCAGTCAGTCTCCAGAATCCCACAGGTAACTTGATTAATGGTCAAGTTCTCTGGCTCTTAGCGGTGGCAATATCCGGCGTATCCTCAATTATGGGGGCAGTGAACTTTGTCACTACAATCGTGAAGATGCGGGCCCCAGGAATGGGCTTCTTTCGGATGCCCTTGTTTGTCTGGGGAGTATTTAGCGCCCAGATTATCCAACTATTCGGATTACCTGCGCTGACAGCAGGCGCGGTGATGCTGCTACTCGACCCTCACGGTTGGTACTAGCTTTTTTGACCCTAGCAAAGGTGGGAATCCAGTTATGTTCCAGCACTACTTCTGGTTCTACTCCCACCCCGCCGTTTACGTGATTATTTTGCCCGTCTTTGCGATTTTCTCAGAAATCTTCCCAGTTTATTCACGTAAACCTCTATTTGGTTACAAAGTAGTTGCTATTTCATCCATCTTGATTGCAGGAGTAAGCGGCATTGTTTGGGTACACCACATGTATGTCAGTGGTACATCAGGCTGGATGCGGTTGATTTTCATGCTGACGACAATGTGTGTGTCTGTACCTACAGGAATTAAAGTATTTGCTTGGGTAGCAACTATTTGGGGCGGTAAACTGCGGCTAAATACCCCCATGTTATTTGCTCTGGGTGGATTAATCATGTTTGTGTTCGCCGGCATCACAGGCATCATGCTTTCTTCCGTGCCCGTTGATGTCCACGTTAACAATACCTACTTTGTAGTCGGACACTTCCACTACGTCCTCTACGGCACGGTGACGATGGGCTTATTTGCAGCCATCTATCACTGGTTCCCCAAAATGACTGGGCGGATGTACTCCGAAAGCTGGGGTAAAATCCACTTCTGGTTAGCCTTCATCGGCACCAACCTCAACTTTTTGCCTATGCACCCTTTAGGATTGCAAGGAATGTTACGCCGAGTTGCTTCCTACGCCCCAGAGTATCAATTCTGGAATATCATCGCTAGCCTCGGCGGATTTCTCTTAGGAATGTCTACCTTGCCCTTCATCTTCAACATGGTGATTTCTTGGATGCAAGGCGAGAAAGCACCCGCTAACCCTTGGAGAGCGATCGGACTAGAGTGGTTAGTATCTTCACCCCCCCCAGTAGAAAACTTTGAAGAAACTCCCATCATCATCTCCGAACCCTACGGCTACGGCAAATCAGAACCCCTAACAGCCAACCTCCCAGAATAACGCCAACCATCGGGAAGACGCAAAAACCCTCCGCGTACCTCTGCGCTTCCCTCCGCGTACCTTTGCGTTTCAAACTCCCCCTCTCAAAAACCAACATGGACAGCTATATCAATTCCCACGAATTGCCCCATACAAGCGCAGAACACAGTCACGACGAAGAAGGCAACAAAATGTTTGGCTTCATTGTCTTCCTCCTCTCAGAAAGCGTCATTTTCTTGAGTTTTTTCGCCGGATATGCCATCTACAAAACAACAACCCCTAACTGGCTACCAGCAGGTGTTTCTGGACTAGAAGTAAAAGAACCGGCAATCAACACAGTAATTCTTGTCGCTAGTAGCTTTGTAATTTACTTAGCAGAACGCGCCCTTCAACGCCATGACTTAGTGAAATTTCGCCTGTTTCTCTTAGCAACAATGGCAATGGGAACTTACTTTTTAGTTGGACAGGCGATTGAATGGAACGGCCTCGCCTTTGGTTTCACCTCCGGGGTATTTGGTGGAACCTTCTATCTACTTACAGGCTTCCACGGTTTGCACGTTTTCACTGGTATTCTGTTGCAGTTGATAATTTTGGTACGTTCTTTTCTACCTGGCAACTACGATACAGGTCACTTCGGCGTCAATGCAACTTCATTGTTTTGGCATTTCGTCGATGTTATCTGGATTATTTTGTTTGTCCTTATCTATGTTTGGCAGTAAAGATTGCTGGGAAGGAAAACCCAGATAAACTCTCTGGGTTGGTGTATGTGGCATTGTTAATTACTTTTATGCCCCATACACCATTCACTGTAATAACTATAATTTGGATCTTAGTTCAACCTTTCAAATTAACCTTCTCTTCAAATTTTGAGCCATCTTGATGAGATAAAAATTTTTGACTACTGTGATAACTTCTTCGCCATTGTTCGAGCTTATCTATAGATATTGATTTAGATGTAACATTCACACCATTTCCTCGCCAAGCAACTTCTGAATCTGTTGTGAAAACCCCGCACTCTAATTGGTCTAGCCTCATATTCCAATATTCGCTAAATCGACCTTTTAAAGTAATGACTTGCTCAAATACCTTGTTTCTATGCTTATTTCTCCTTTTTCGTTCTGTTGCTCCAGTTGCTTCTGTATCAATAAACTTAGTTTCAATTAAAAACAGACTACCTTTAAAGGTCAGGAAGACAAAATCACACTTTCCTAAATCTGTATAATCTGAAATTGGAGATTTTTCAAACAATAGCAATTCAGCGCACGAGGGAAACAATTCTTTAATATTTAGAAATAAATAAGCTTGCAATAGAAGTTCCTTATCATAAGGAAACAAGATTACTCCTTCAAAAAATTTTTGAATGTCATCGTGAGTTTGGGGTTGAATTTTTTTACAGTATGAAACAAATCTATGTAGCTCATTGACAATCATCAAGTTTTAACTCCTTCCCCCGGTCGCAGCCTTAAGGGTATTAGCATCAAAAGATACCATTCTCTCAAGGAAATTATCATCCGCATAAGTAACTAAAAAAACGATGAAAATCCTAGATACTTAAGGCAATTTACTGTTGACAGTTCAATAAAACGAATTTTTAAGTTGCTTTTTAGTATTGGTGGATTTTTCACACCTGGCCTCAGCTACCAGTCAGCGATTTTATATGAGCAGGAAAACTGGCATTTTGCAAAGCTTGAACAGTTATTCGAGAATCTTGTACGCAAAATTGCCAACCTAAGCGAACAAGTTTACGAGAAGTTTCAGTTTGAATAATTCCAATCACTGGCATTTTTGCCTTTTCTTTGTCTACTGAATGGTCTTGTAAAATCGTTTTCAAGCGATGTAAATCTTCCATATTACCTGCTTGCTGGGGATTTAATTCCACCATTACCATTTGTACTGTTTCCACTGGTTCTGCATCTTCAAGAATAAATTGAGTTTGCTCGTCACGTCGGTCTACTTTTCCCCAAATAATCAATCTAGTATCAACTTGGAGTAGGGAACTTATGCGTTCATAAGTTTTCGGAAAAACTATAGCTTCTAATTGTGTAGTTAGGTCTTCTACTTGCAAGATCGCCATCTGATCGCCTTTTTTAGTCACCACTTTTTTGACGTTATTTAACATCACAACTGCACAAAGCCGTGTATCTTCTCTTTGTTCTCCTAGTTGCGAAAGGTTAATTGGTGTCAAAAGTGGTGCTATTTGCCGTAAGGATTTCAGTGGATGATCTGATACATAAAAGCCTAATAATTCTTTCTCCATCTGCAACTTTTTCTGTGGGGGTAAATCTGTCACAGGTTTAGATTTGGGAGCAGTTTCAAAGGCATTATTTGCTCTTTGATTCTGAGTCGAAGAAAAGCCGTCGCCCAATAAATCAAATAGATTCCCTTGACCACTAGCTCTATCTTTCGCACGAGATTGTGCCCAATCATACACTAATTCTGAGTCGTTAATTAACTGTTGGCGGTTGGATTCAATTTTGTCAAAGGCTCCACAGTAAATTAACGACTCCAGAGTTCGGCGGTTAACAGCACGCAAATCAACGCGATCGCAAAAATCTGCAAGTGATTTAAACTCTCCTGTCTCATTTCTCGCTGACAAAATAGAAGCGATCGCATTTTGTCCCACGTTACGCACTGCCGAAAATCCAAACAGAATCTTTCCTGCCGTTGGCGTAAAATCAACACCAGAACGATTAATATCTGGTGGATCTATGGATATCCCCATATTTGTACAGTTAGTAATGTATCTCTGTACCTTATCGGTATCACCACTGTTAGCTGTTAACAGCGCCGCCATATATTCCAATGGGTAATTAGCTTTTAAATATGCTGTTTGATATGTTACATAACCATAGGCTGTCGAATGGGATTTATTGAAACAATTAGCAGCTATTAAGCCATTTTTTATTGTAAAATTATGGTCACGCTCCACCCCAATGTCATAAACATTTTGTTTGCCTAAATATTTACGTGTGGCTATTTTTATCATCCTACCTTACCTCGAAAAATTTTGTGGAGTTAAATAAAATTATGAAGTTTGTAGTATTAATAAGGTTGTAATACAAAATTATATCATTAGAAAACACTGCTATACTCTTACACAAAAGCAGCCAATATATATGAAAACTTTGGCAAACTATTCAAGAGATGGTTGATAGCCATGTATTTGCTGTTTTTAAAAACATATTAAACCCATTTCAATACATATTAATCCGCTTAGTCAGATGAATGGGGAATGGCAAGCAGAGGAGAATAAGCAATAGACCTCTTGGCATTTGTACCTTTTGCACTCTTGTAGGGAAAGGGGGAAAGGTTAAAGGTAGGGAAAGGGGGAAAGGTTAAAGGGAAATGTTAATTCTATCCCTTTCCTGTTTACCCTTTACCCCTTTCCCTTTACCCAACTTCTGCAAGAAGTCTAATGCCCAATAACCAATACCCAATTTTGACCAATATGTACTAGAATCAATGACTTGAGTCACAAAGAGAGCAATCATGGCATCCATCCGCGAGTTGCACCAACAGCTAGTTAAAAAAGAACGTTCTGCCGTTGAAATTACCCAAGAAGCTTTAGAGCGCATTCAAGCGTTAGAGCCGAAATTGCACAGCTTTTTATGTGTCACGGCAAATCGGGCATTAGAGCAGGCGGGTGCTGTGGATGCAAAAATTGCCGCAGGAGAAGAAATTGGGCTGCTAGCGGGCATTCCTGTGGGTATAAAGGACAATATGTGTACCAAGGGGATTCCTACCACCTGCGCCTCTCGGATTTTAGAAAATTTTGTACCGCCTTATGAATCAACAGCGACGCAAAAATTGGCAGATGCTGGGGCGGTAATGGTAGGTAAAACCAACTTGGATGAGTTTGCAATGGGTAGTTCCACTGAAAACTCTGCTTATCAAGTCACGGCTAATCCTTGGGATTTGTCACGAGTTCCAGGTGGTTCTTCTGGGGGGGTCGGCGGCGGCGGTGGCGGCTCAAGAATGTGTAGTTGCTCTCGGTTCTGATACTGGCGGTTCGATTCGCCAACCTGCGTCTTTCTGCGGTGTGGTGGGAATGAAACCAACTTATGGTTTGGTTTCCCGTTATGGCTTGGTAGCTTACGCTTCGTCTTTGGATCAAATTGGGCCATTTGGAAATACGGTAGAAGATGCGGCAATATTATTAGGTGCGATCGCAGGTTACGATCCCAAAGACTCTACCAGCCTGAAAGTTCCCATTCCCAACTATGCTGCTAGCTTAAAACCAAACTTCAAACCCAGAGGTCAGCTAAGAATTGGTATCATTAAAGAAACTTTTGGTGAAGGTTTAGACTCTGTTGTGGAACAAGCTGTTACCAAAGCAGTAGATCAACTACAAAGTTTGGGAGCCGAAATTCATATAATTTCCTGTCCCCGCTTTCGCTATGGCTTACCCACCTACTACATCATCGCCCCATCAGAAGCATCAGCAAACCTGGCTCGTTACGATGGCGTTAAATATGGGTATCGCGCTCCTGATGCAGATAATCTGTTATCAATGTATACTCGTACCCGTGCCGCTGGTTTTGGCACAGAAGTCAAACGCCGGATTATGATTGGCACTTACGCTCTTTCGGCTGGCTATTATGACGCTTACTATCTGAAAGCGCAAAAAGTCCGTACTTTAATTAAGCAAGACTTTGAAAAGGCTTTTGGCGCGGTTGATGTGTTAGTTTGTCCCACATCTCCCACTACAGCATTTAAAGCAGGGGAAAAAACTACTGACCCCTTGAGTATGTATTTAAATGACTTAATGACTATTCCTGTAAATCTTGCTGGTTTACCTAGTTTGAGTTTGCCATGTGGTTTTGACGAGCAAGGGCTACCGATAGGATTACAGCTAATTGGCAATGTGCTACGAGAAGACCAACTGTTTCAGGTAGCTTACGCTTATGAACAATCTACCGCTTGGCATCTGCGTAAACCTCAAATATCTTGAAAATTGTCATTTGTCGCTTGTACTGAGTTTCGACTGCGCTCAACTACCGCGTAGTCTTTGGCGCAGCCTCTCGTAGAGAAGTATTGGTCATTTGTCATTGGTTATTAATTCTTTTTTTTGACTCGGTACAGACGCGATTAATCGCGTCTTTCCGCTCCCTCTATGTTTTTGGTCATTTGTTAGTCTGATTACTGACTATTGACTGTTGATTATTATTTTCTGAAGTCAGGGATTCAGCTGTCAGTTGTGGATTTAGTATATGAAGAAGACCAGCAGATGCACCAACCAATAATAAAATATAGGTCAGAACAAGAGGTATGTATGTATTTTGTTTATTGTCTGAGTGGTGAGCATTTTTAGAATCTTTACAGACAACATTGGTTATAAGGCTGTACGATAAAGCATTTCCATCTAGCCCTAAAGCATCTCCATAACGACGGATGAATCCTTGGAGAAAAATCGGCTCAGGCAATTCTTCAAATCGATCTTCTTCTAACGCTTGCAAAATACCTACTCGAAGCATTGTCTGAGAGGCTATTTCTTCTATGCGGATAGATTTTTCTTGTCTTACTTGTCGCAAGCGTGTGGTTATTTCCTTTAGTTGCTCTACTTGAGCTTCATTTAAGAGCGTCACAGTCTTCTCCTGTATGGGCTAATTCTACTATTCATTGAGAAGACTTCGATCCGCATACGTAATTTTACTGAATATTTGATTTTCGGATAAATTTTTTTGATAATGGCTTAATCCTGGATTTTAAAATGCTAGTCGAACTTTAACTACGTATATTTTTAGTTATATTTAATACTTTAATCTATAAAAATTTGGGCGGATAAATCAAAAAAATGTAATTTATAGCACAAGTATTTACCCACGGCTACTCTGGGCTGGGATAATTGCAGCGATCGCTAATGTTCTGTTCAATAACGATTAGTCATCATTCTTGATTGTGCCAACTCCTTGGTTATTATTAAATGTGGCATTTGCTGCACCATAGATATTGACAAAAAATGTTTCATTGGATTCAACTTTATTATCACCTCTGACGCCAATACTAATAACTTTGCTAGTTTCGCCAGGGTTGAAAACAATTGTCCCTAAACCAAAATTATAATCCGAGTCAGATTCTTTAGCGGTACCATCACTCGTACTGTAATTTACGGCTATCGGTTGATAGAATTCATTTGAGAGAGTGACGACAAAATTAGCATTAGTTGTCATTCCTGTTGTGCCTTCTTTGACTGATACATCTGCAATGCTGATGGCTGGGGGTTGATCGTCATTTATGATAGTAGCCACTCCCAAGCTATCAGTAATCGTGGTGTTTGTAGCACCGAAAAGATTGACAGAAAATGTCTCGTTGGTTTCAGCTTTGTTATCACCTATGACACCAATAGCAATAGTTTTGGTGGTTTCGCCAGGATTGAAAACGATTGTCCCGGAAGCAGGGTTGTAATCAGAGTCAGAAACTTTAGCAGTGCCATCACTAGTGTTGTAATTTACAGTAACCTGCTGTAAACTCGCTGCGGAGAGAGTGACGATAAAGTTAGCATTAGTTGTTGTGCCTGTGTTACCTTCAGCAATTGAGACATCGGAGATACTGACAGTTGTTGGGTTGTCATCATCAATGATGGTAGCCACTCCTAAATTATCTGCGATCGTGCCATTTGTCGCGCCTGAAAGATTGACAGAAAATGTTTCGTTGGCTTCAGTTTGGTTATCGCCTAAAACACCAATGCTAAGAGTTTTGCTAGTTTCACCAGGAGCGAAAATAATTGTTCCTGAATCATAATTGTAATCAGAGTTAGAAACTTGAGCAGTGCCATCAGTGGTGTTGTAATTTACAGTAACCTGCTGATAACTAGGATTAGAAAGACTGATAGTAAAGTTAGCATTACTTGTTGTGCCTGTATTGCCTTCAGAAACTGAGACATCCGAAATGCTGATAGTTGGTTGGTTATCATCGTTGATAATAGTACCAACTCCCAAGCTATCAGTAATTGCGGCATTTATCGCACCCAAAAGATTGACAGAAAATGTCTCGGCAGTTTCAAATTTGTTATCGCCTACAACACCAACGCTAAGGGTTTTACTGGTTTCGCCAGGATTGAAAGTAATAGTTCCAGAAGCAGAGTTGTAATCAGAGTCAGCAACTTGAGCAGTGCCATCAGTGGTATTGTAATTTACAGTAATCTGTTGAGAACTAGGATTAGAAAGACTGATAATAAAGTTAGCATTACTTGTTGTGCCTGTGTTGCCTTCAGAAACTGAAACATCCGAAATGTTGATAGTTGGTTGGTTATCATCGTTGATAATAGTACCAACTCCTAAACTATCTGCGATCGCGGCATTTGTTGCAGCCGAAAGATTAACAGAGAATGTCTCGTCAGTTTCAGTTTGGTTATCGCCGATGACGCCAATACTAATAACTTTGCTCGTTTCCCCAGGATTGAAAGTAATAGTTCCAGAAGCAGAGTTGTAATCAGAGTCAGCAACTTGAGCAGTACCATCAGTGGTGTTGTAATTTACAGTAATCTGTTGAGAACTAGGATTAGAAAGACTGATAGTAAAGTTAGCATTACTTGTTGTGCCTGTATTGCCTTCAGTAACTGAGACATCTGAGATACTGATAGTCGGTTGGTTGTCATCATCAATGATGTTAGCCACTCCTAAACTATCTACGATCGCGGCATTTGTTGCACCCAAAAGATTAACAGAAAATGTCTCGTTGGTTTCAGCTTTGTTATCACCGATGACACCAATGCTAATAACTTTGCTCGTTTCCCCAGGATTGAAAGTAATAGTTCCAGAAGCAGAGTTGTAATCAGAGTCAGCAACTTGAGCAGTGCCATCAGTGGTGTTGTAATTTACAGTAATTTGCTGATAACTGGCATTGGAGAGAGTGACAATAAAGTTGGCATTAGTTGTTGTGCCTATATTGCCTTCAGAAACTGAGACATCTGAGATGCTGATAGTTGGTTGGTTATCATCGTTGATAATAGTACCAACTCCCAAGCTATCAGTAATTGCGGCATTTGTCGCACCCAAAAGATTGACAGAAAATGTCTCGTCGGTTTCAAATTTGTTATCGCCTACAACACCAACGCTAAGGGTTTTGCTGGTTTCGCCAGGATTGAAAGTAATAGTTCCAGAAGCAGAGTTGTAATCAGAGTCAGCAACTTGAGCAGTGCCATCAGTGGTGTTGTAATTTACAGTAATCTGCTGATAACTAGGATTAGAAAGACTGACAATAAAATTGGCATTAGTTGTTGCACCTGTGTTGCCTTCAGCAACAGAGATATCCGAGATGCTGATAGTTGGTTGGCTATCATCGTTGATGATGTTTTCTGTAGCCGAACTGTTAGTAATTGTGGAATTTGGCGCTCCAGTTATGAGACTGGGGTTACTCAGAATAACAGTAATGTCTTCATTGAGTTCAAATGTGTTGTCACCCAAAACATCGGCTGTAATTGTCTTTGTGGTTTCCCCAACAGCGAAGCTTAAAGTTCCAGATGTAGCAGTTCCTCCACCCGTAACTTGAATATTGTTATAGTCACTGCCAAAAGTTGCCGCACCGTTAAAAGCATAATTTACAGTACTAGCCACGCCAATACCACCACTGCGAGTAACTGTGAAGGTAACAGCTTGAGTACCGCTATTACCTTCAGTTAAAGTTGAGGTGGGAGTAGAAATTGCGTATTGAATCGCATCATTAGCAGCAATAGTTAGAGTAGTTTCAGTTATTGTCCCCAAATCAGCTCCTGTTAGCGTGCCGAAGTTGAGTACAACTGTTTCTGCATTCTCAGGTAAATCGTCTGGGTTTATAGTAAAAGTAATTAGCTGTGTTAAATTTGCGCCTGTTGCCCCAGCAGTAAAGGAGATGGTAGCGGGGGAGAAAGTGTAATCGTTGCCATTAGTAGCCGTGCTATTGTTTTTAACGACAATAGGAACTGTGACAGCGGTTTCAGGAGAGGCATCTAAGGTAACAGAAATAGTTACTGTAGTGGCGGTACTATCTTCTGTTGTATTGTACGTAGCAGCACCAAAGTTGACTTTTGGAAGTACATATTCAAATGCTCCAATATCAATTCTCCCGCTTTCAATACGGTTAAAATCCGTGCCACGCTGATCCGTAGTTAAGCCACCATTGTAAGCGGGATCGCCAGCATTCCTGGCAGGGCTGCTAAAGTATAAAGCATGAGTTTGTGTAGAACCACCGTAATCTCCTAGCGGTTTGAGTCCGGGATTGGGGTTAATAATATCTGTACCCGTGCCCAGAGTCCCGGATGATTTACCAGCAAGATTGCCAATCAAGTTGTAAGCATTACCATTGAAGTTGATCCCAGAGATATCTGGCGCTTGATTACCTCGGTCAATATTGCCAGCAATGATGCTATTGCTGATGCTTACCGTACCGCCAGACCTAAAAATGCCGCCACCATTACCTGTGCCATTGTTATCACTATCAGCAGTGTTCTCAAAAATAGTGCTATTACTCACCGTGGCATTGCTGGTGTAGATGCCACCACCAGAATTTTTTGCTGTATTGCTAGAAATAGTGCTATTGCTTATGGTGAGAAGAGTACTGTTGAAAATACCACCGCCGTTATCGTTGGCAGTGTTGCCGGAAAAAGTACTATTGCTAATAGTGGTATTGCTACTGTAGATGCCGCCGCCCCTGTTGCTCGCGGTGTTGCCAGAAAGAGTACTATTGCTGACTGTCGCACTAGTGGTACTGTAGATACCACCACCGTTACTGTTGGCGGTGTTGCCAGAAATGATACTATTGCTAATAGTGGTATTGGTACTGTAAATGCCACCGCCGCTACTGTTGGCGGTGTTGCCAGAAATGATACTATTGCTGACTGTAACAGTATTGGTACTGTAAATGCCGCCACCATTGTTATTGCCTGCATTTCCCCCAGTTATATGTAACCCATCAATTAAGAGGGATGCACTGGCATTAAAAATACGGGAAGCATTGTTACCACTAATGACGAGTTTATTAGCCCCAGTTCCTTGAATTATGACTCCTTCGGTAATATTCAATTCCCCAGAAGTGAGGGTAATAGTGTCGGGGGTCGCATCACCAAATATCCCAGTCGTATCAAAGACGATTGTCTCAATCCCTGGATCGTTATTGGCATTGATAATAGCTTGCCTTAACGAGCCAGCACCGCTATCATTGATGTTAGTTACTACATAAGTAGTGTTATTTAGTTTGACAGATACATCGTCAATCGCTAAACCATGATCGTTGCTTCCATCATCTATGTCTTCCCAACGTAATATAATCTCTTCACCGTTAGCGATTGGGGTAGGTAGGTTAAATATTACAGGTGCTATGACAATTCGATTGACACTTTGATTGCCATCTATGGCACCTGTGGTTGCAGTTGCAATTGGCCCGGTGAAATCTAGCGATGTGACAGGGGGTCCATGTTCCTGTTGTCAAACTTGTGAGAGTTGACCCAGTTTGATAACTAAATTTCAGCTGTTGCGGCGATGTATTACCACCATTACGCCATTGCTCACCCGTGTAACCTACTTGCAAGTTAGTAATTGTTGAACCTGTGTTGTTTTGGAGGCGCAACCCATAATAAATAGTCCCTGTAGTACCAGAAGCTACAGAACCAAGTGCCCGGTCTGCATTATTAGCACTACCAAAACTGTACAATCCACCTGTGTTATTACTGCCAGTACCAGTGATGTAATTTGTTCTTGTGGAATACCATCCTGAAATAGTTGAATCATTAGTCCAAGCAATAGATGTTCCAGAAGCAGCTAATGTGTTGAAGTTTTGAGAGTATGTGCCAGTAAAACTAGCCGGCAAAATCGATTGGTAAGCCTGTATTACTTCAGGTTTAAATGCCAGGGAAGCTTCAATTTTCCCTGTTTTCACTTCTAAATCCCAGTCGCCACCTAAAGCTGCACTTCCGGTTTTGTTAGTAGAAGCGGCAACGTCTGCTCCAGTAATTTGGCTAATCTGCTGTACAAATTTTGTGCCTTCACCACTGGCTACATCACAGCCATAAATTAGGATGTCAGCTTTATCAGTTAAAGCAGTTGCCCACTTTTGTAACTGATTTTTGTAGCTATCCAGATTGCTAAGGTTGAAGTTAATCGATCCTAGCTGCAAACTCCCCACACTTCCGTGGGAAACAATGTGAATTGATTGAACTGAATTGGATTCACGTTTTGCTAGAAACTCGGTAATTTGTGCTAAACCGTCTCTATTGGCATCAAGAATAACAACTTCACTGCCAAGTGTAATACCAGCCACCAAGCTTTGGTAATCTATAACTTTTGGATCTATAAAGACAATATTTGTGCTTGCATCTATTAATTTGATCGTAGACTTATTTCTAGTTTTAGGGTGATGATTTTCTGGCACTTTTATCATAATTATTCCTTAAATATAATTTATTAGCTTTAGCTTAGTAAGATTTAGCGTGCATAACAAAATAGAAAGTGAATGACTCTGCATTCGCTTTCATTTCCAAATGAAATCGGTAATTACTTTTATTTAATGAGACAAAACCGCAATATTTTTAGTTGTTATATAAGCACGCCTTGAATAAAGTTAGCTGTTTTTTCGTCACAGCTTTTGTTTATAGCAATTTATACTAAGTCTAGTGACAATACAACTGCATTTTCACTTAAATAACGATTGATTGATTGAAATTTGAGTATATCTAGCTTTATTAACAGTTCTGGTACTACCAATCCTTTTTGAATAGCTAAACTAAAACTGTGGTCTAGGTGCGATCGCGTACTTCTAGTTTCATACAAGATAGTATGGGCAGGAACCTTGATGAAAAACTATATTTGGTAAGTAAACCTATAAATTTTGCTTGCTTACCTGCATCAAGCGGAGTACTTTAGATACTCATGTAACATAAAATTCCGCTTATGCGCCTGACTTCACTGGATGTTTTTCGCGGCATTACCATCGCTGGAATGATTCTCGTTAATATGGCGGGTGTCGCAGATGACGTATATCCTCCCTTAGCCCACGCCGATTGGCACGGCTGCACACCAACGGACTTGGTATTTCCTTTCTTTCTCTTCATTGTCGGTGTAGCAATGACTTTCTCGCTGTCAAAATACAGCGAAAACAATAAACCAACCTCAGCTGTTTACTGGCGGATATTGCGCCGCGCCGCTATTCTCTTTGCCTTGGGATTACTACTAAATGGCTTTTGGAATCAAGGTATTTGGACTTTTGATTTCAGTAGTATCCGCATTATGGGAGTATTGCAGCGCATCAGCCTTACCTATCTGCTGGCTTCCCTAGCTGTTCTCAACCTTCCACGCAAAGGTCAATGGATACTAGCAGCAGTGCTACTCATTGGCTACTGGCTAACGATGATGTATACAGCAGTGCCAGAATTTGGTGCAGGAGTTTTGACGCGAGAGGGTAATTTTGGCGCTTATATTGACCGCCTGATTATTCCTAAAGCACATTTATATAAGGGTGATGGTTTCAACTTTATGGGAGATCCAGAAGGACTTTTCAGTACTATTCCCGCGATAGTAAGTGTCCTTGCTGGCTACTTCACAGGTCAATGGATACGCAGTCAACCTGTACAGTCACGCACAAGTATCGGTTTAGGATTATTTGGAGTCGGTTGCTTAATTATCGGTTGGATATGGGGGTGGACATTTCCAATTAACAAAAAGCTGTGGACAAGTTCTTATGTAGTATTTACAACAGGTTGGGCGTTACTATTACTAGCAGCTTGTTATGAACTTATCGAAGTACGGCTGATGCGTCGCTGGAGTAAACCTTTTGAAATTATGGGCTTAAATGCAATCGCTCTTTTCGTTGCATCGGTTTTGTTAATTAAAATTTTAGTCAAAACCACTGTTGGCACTGGCAAAGACGCTCCTAGTACCTACAATTGGATTTACCAGAATTTTTTCGCATCTTGGGCGGGTGTGCTGAATGGTTCCTTGTTCTTTGCTTTAGTCACCGTGTTGTTGTGGTGGGCTGTTGGTTTTCTGATGTATCGGCAACGCTGGTTTCTGAAAGTGTAAAAAAGATTTTTGTTATTATTTACGTTTTAGTGTTTTCAATGTTACAACAGGTGTTAAGTGATGGATTGTAACACTTTAGGAACAAAGGCAATCGTAACTTTATCAATATTATTGGCGCGTTAATCTGCGCTTTCTTTAGCAAACTTACTTAAGCCCTGATATCGTTTCTCACGGCAGAAGCGTATACAGACTTATCTGTGCGTTGAAAATTCATATTTCTTCTAATTCACTAAATTAATCCATAGAAAAATTGTGAGGTAATCGATGCGTCGCATGAATTTTTGGGTATTTTTGCCAATTACCTTGGTATTGGGCTGCTCAAATCAACTGCTTCAATCTAACCCGTCTATAGCCAAGCCTAACCCAGCAGTAGTTAAACAAAGTAGTCCAACTTTATTAGCAAAGGCGAGTTACCTTTCACCCTTGGAACAACAGGTAATTGTTGAAACCAATAAGGTAAGAACAAATCCTAAAGCATACCTCCCGATTTTGGAAAACTATAGAAAGCGCTTTGAGGGGAACCGAGTCAAAATTTCTAATAATACTTATCTACGAACTCAAGAAGGAGTCAAAGCAGTTGACGAAGCGATCGCATTTCTCAAATCAGCACGTCCTGTAGGAACCTTGAGTGTATCTAAGGGTATGTCTTTAGGAGCAAAAGATCACGTAAAAGACCAAGGCCCAAAAGGTGCTTTAGGTCATGATGGTAGCGATGGTAGCAACCCTTTTACTCGCATTAACCGCTATGGGAAATGGCAAACAACCGCAGGTGAAAATATCAGTTATGGGCCAAACAGCGCTCAAGATATCGTCATGCAGTTAATTATCGATGATGGTGTGAGCGATCGCGGCCATCGAAAAAACATTTTTAATGGTGCTTTTAAGGTCTCTGGTGTTGCTTATGGAACTCACAAATTATATAGAACAATCTGCGTGATTGACTACGCTGGCGGATATAGGGAAAAATAATTTGCGGGGGAGTTCATATAAGCCCAGAATCCTAGTGTAGAGACGCGATCAATCGCGTCTTGAAAGACCAATTATTTACACTAATAACCCTTAACCCAAGCGTATTGGGAATTAATACTTCTTGGGTTTTGGGGAAAAGGGAAAGAAAAAACCTTTAACCCTTACCCTTTACCCCAAACTAGATTCCGAGTTAAAAATGCACAAAGTGAGAAGTATTGTATTGGGGATAACCTGGCGATTAGAAATCATGTTTACACAAGCCAAGTCCGCCTGCGCTGACTCAAAGAATTTGAAACCCGCCTAAGCGGGTTTTGTCTGTGTAAACAAGGTTTCTAACTGCCCATTTAGCTATTTTGCAGCAAACCAAGCACCATGAAAGCCATAAGGCACTCTCTGAGGAATTATCACCCGCGCTACAGGTTCAGCTGTTATATCTTGGGCATTCACTACTACTAATTCTGAAGTATCTGAACCCTCATCATGGACGAAAGTCATCAGCCAACCATCATCCTCAGCCGTTGCACCAGGACGCGGTGCAAACACAGTTTCACCGTTATAGCGCCCCTGCCCAAATTCATGTATTTGGGATTTTCCACTATTGAAGTCGTATTTGATGATACCGTCAAATAAAGGTACGGGACTGTTTACCGCTTTGTTAGTGTAGCCATATCGATTTTGTCGCCCCAATTGGTTTTCGTTGACGCGGGGAAATTCCGAAGCTACATCATCCAACATCTCTTCACGCACTGAACCAGTGTTAAGGTTAAATCGCCAGCGATGCAAACGAGGAATATTTGCGTTTGGATCGGGTTGCGAATCATCAGAACTCAAAACAGTTGTAGAACTCATGCGACAGGCGATTAGCACTACTTCGTCTCCCTCTTCGTAAGCGTTGAGGGTATGGAAGACGTAGCAAGAGGGACTTTCAAACCAGCGGATATTACTGTTGTCACCGTGACGTGGTAAAATGCCAAAACGACTGGGGCGATCGCGCTCAAACATCATTACAGGTTCTCCCCGTTGCGCTCTTTCAGGGTTAAAAGTCAGCGGCAAATCCATGAAAATTGTGTAGTTTTCCGTGATGGCAAAATCGTGCATCATCACGCCTATTGGCAGTTCAATTGGCACTGTCCGCAACAGTTCGCCTTCTGCTGAGACCACACTATATTGCAGGTATGGTGGCGCAAACAGAGAATAGCCAAAGAAGATCATTTCCCCTGTAACGGGGTCTACCTTGGGATGGGCTGTGAAGGCAGAAACCAGTTTACCATTGTAGGTGTACTCGCCAATGGTTTCTAATTCAGGCAGCTTGATGGCGTGAGGTTTACCCCCTTCATTCAGCGCCAACATTTGACCAGCGTGCCACACTAAGGCAGTATTGGCAGTATTTTTGTAGCGGCCGTGGGGATTATCCATCTGTGGTGGTTCTAACAATCCACTCCAGATAGCTTTACCCGCTTCTCGTTCTTTTTTCCATCCGAAAGTCTGGACGTAGCGGTTACGATAAGTGGCTATGCCGTTGCTAATTTGCACACCATGCAACATCCCATCTCCATCAAACCAATGATATTGACCGATAGGCGTCCATTGAGGGTTAGGGCCATTCCGCACAAACATCCCTGATAAGTCAGGGGGTAATTCACCGATGACTGCCAATTTGTCGGTGGTGATTTCTTCATGGACTGGAGCAAAATTGCCATCGAGATAGGGATTGACTGCTATTGTTACCATTGTCTTGATTTAAGCGTACATTTGTACTGTACATTCTGGTTTGTCATTATGCCCACATGGAAATTTTGAGGGCGTTGTGGAATTTTTGCAATCGGTCTACAAATTAAACTTTTTTTTTGCTGTTTAATTCGTTTGATTTGTAGGAGGTTTCATTCATCTTCAGAATAAGGTGTGCTATAGCAGATATCAAAGTAAAGATTTAGTCTATATCTCGATAGGAATAAAACGGCGATGTCTTGAGCATTGAGTCCAGCAGCATTTAAGGTACTTGCAGTTAAAAAATATCCCATCATAAAAAGCAAGGTTTATGATGGGATCATTTATTTTTTGCAAGTCCCTAAATTGATTTGCTTCAATCGATAACGATAAATACTCAATCCTCAGCTTTTGTTGAATATATAGCAGTGTTACCATTCAACGACACTGCTTCTGCTGGTATTTCTTGATGCCGATTTGGTTTGATAAATCGCTCTGTTATCGTTTTTATTACGATATACAAAATTGGGACGACAAACAAACTCAAGAAAGTAGCGATTAACATCCCACCAAAAACTGCTGTTCCCAAAGATTGGCGACTACCTGCGCCGGCACCCGTGGCAGTAGCTAAGGGGAAAATCCCCAATAGTGTAGAAAAAGCAGTCATCAAAATTGGGCGTAACCGCTCTTGTGAAGCCTCAATTACTGCTTTGGTCATCGAAAGCCCTTGGTCTCGTAATTGGTTAGTAAATTCTACAATTAAAATTGCATTCTTACTAGCTAAACCGATCAACATTACTAGACCAATTTGACAATAAACATCATTCGCAAAACCCCGTATTGATTGAGCTATCAGCGCTCCAAAGATTGCTAAGGGAACTGATAACAGAATGATAAACGGGTCAACGTAGTTTTCATATTGAGCAGCTAATACCAAAAACACAAATACCAATCCTAATCCAAAGATCAGGGGTGCTAAACCACCAGAATCAATTTCTTCTAACGCAGTCCCTGACCATTCATAACCATAACCTGCTGGTAAAACTTCTTTAGCAACTTTTTCCATTGCTTTAATTGCGTCTCCAGAGCTAGAGCCAGGGGCGGCGGCACCATTAATTTCAATTGAGCGGAACAGATTGTAGTGATTTATCGTTTGCGCTCCCACCGTCGGAGTAACTGTAACTAAGTTACTCAAAGGAATCATTTGATTCTTTTGAGAACGAACGTATAGTTTGCCAATATCTTTTGGGTTGGAACGATACTGTTGATCTGCCTGGAGATACACCCGATAATTGCGCTGCTGGAGATTGAAATCGTTTACATATTGCGATCCCAAAGCAGTTTGTAAAGTACTGAAGACATCATCTATGGAAACTTGCAATGATTTGGCTTTATTGCGGTCTACTTCCACAAGCAATTGTGGTGTATCTGCGGCAAAGGTACTAAATACAGCTTGTAATCCTGGTGTTTGATTAGCTTTACCTAGCAACTTACCCATCGATTGCACCAAATTTTCTAAGCTACTGTTACCTCTGCGGTCTTGCAGTTGAAAGACGAAGCCGCCAAAGTTGCCTAAACCCTGAATTGGTGGCGGATTCACAGGAAAAACCCTGGCCTCTGGAATTGCCAATAACTTTCCTTGCAAGCTGCCAATAATCGCCTGTACTGATTGATCGGGTTTTGAGCGCTCGTCCCAAGATTTTAAAGTTGTAAAGATGACGCCGCTATTGGCGGTGCTACCACTAAAACCAAATCCACCGATCGCAAAAGTCCCCAGTACTTCTGGAATTTGCAGAATTTCTTTTTCTACCTTTGCAATCACATCGCTAGTATATTGCAGTGAAACCCCTTGCGGTCCTTGGATAATTGTGATGAAGTAGCCTTCATCTTCATCGGGTAGAAAGGCTGTTGGTACTGTGGTGTACAGCCAAGCAGTCATTCCTAAGGAGACGATAAACAACCCAATGACGATGCTTTTGAATCGTACCATCCAGGTAAGCGATCGCTCGTAACTTGACCTTACCCATTCCAAGAATCTATTAATCCGGTCAAAAATCCAACCCAGTAAGCCTGAAGGTTTTTGTCCTTGACGCAGCAGCAGCGCACATAAAGAAGGTGTCAGCGTCAAAGCTAGAAATGTCGAAATCGCAATGGAAAAAGCGATTGTCAGCGCAAATTGCCGATAAAGTGCGCCTGTAGTTCCGGGAAAAAATGCCACTGGCACAAACACCGCCATCAATACTAGTGATGTGGCAATAACTGCGCCAAACAGCTCCGCCATTGATTCACTAGCGGCTCGGCGAGGATTAATTCCTTTATCCTGAATAAAACGGCTAATTTGCTCTACCACCACGATCGCATCGTCTACCACCATCCCCGATGCTAAAGTTAGACCAAACAAAGTCAAACTATTGATGGAAAAGTTAAAAACTTTAACGAAGGCAAATGTTCCAATTAAGGAAAGCGGAATGGTAAGTGCAGGAATTAAAGTGGTTCGCCAGTCTTGTAAAAACACAAAAATTACAATTACAACCAGCACCACCGCTTCAATTAGAGTCTTGACTACTTCTGCCAAAGACTCTTCGACAAAGGATGTTGTGTCAAAAGCTACTTGATATTTCATCCCTGGGGGAAAACTCGGAGCCAATAGCGCCAGTTCAGCTTTGACTCCCTTGGCTACATCCAAGGCATTACTACCAGGAACCTGATAAATCCCTAAACCGACAGCATCGTTACCACGAAATCGTAGAAATGAACTGTAGTTTTCTGCACCCAGTTCTGCTCTACCGACATCTTTGAGCTTGACTAATGTGTTATCATCTCCAGTTTTGAGGACAATTTCTTCAAATTCTGATGGTTCTGCTAATCGGCTAGCAGCACGCACATCAAGTTGATACCTTTGTCCTTTAGGAGCAGGTTCTTGTCCAATTCTCCCTGCACCAACTTGCAAGTTTTGTTCAGATAAAGCATTCGCTACATCCTGAGTTGTTAGCCCCCGATTGGCAAGGCGAGTTGGATCTAACCACAGGCGCATTGCATAGCGGCGTTCGCCAAAAATTTGAACGTTGCTCACACCTTTGACTCTTTTTAAGGCATCTGCTAAGTAAAGGGTCGGCATAGTTACTTAAGAATGTATTGTCGTACTCTTTATTTTCAGCGAATAAACCAATCGCTAAGAGGATGTTACTAGATTCTTTCGATACTCGCACTCCCGTGCGTTGCACAGAGTCTGGTAGTTGTGGCTGGGCAACAGAAACACGATTTTGCACATCCACAGCCGCAATATCTTTATCCCGTGATGAATCGAAGGTGGCTGTAATGGTACTAGTACCATCGTTACTGCTGCTAGAAGTGAGATATCTTAGTCCCTCAACCCCGTTGATTTGCCTTTCTAAGATATTTGTCACTCCGCTTTCTACGACTTCTGCACTAGCTCCGCTATAGTTGGAAGTTACAGTGATTTGGGTGGGACTAATTTCTGGGAATCTGGCGATCGGCAGAGTGGGAATACTAATTAATCCGATTAAAAGGATGACGATCGCACATACCGACGCAAAAATTGGCCGCTTAATAAAGAAGTCAACAAACATAGTTTAAAAATTGGGCTTTGGGTATTTGGTATTTGGCATGGGACATTGGGAATTGAGTATGGAGAAAAGACAAGGTAGATAAGGAAGAGGGGAAAGGCAAGGGAGAGACTTGTTCAATAATTCCCCCTTGTCCCCTTGTCCCCTTGTCCCCTTGTCTCCCTTGCCTCTCTGTCCCCTGCCCCCTGTCCCTTTTCAGCTAAGGCTTCTGGCTACCAACTTCTTCTTTTTCAGGAGTAATGGGAGCGCCATTAGTTAAGTTGAGAATACCGGAAACAACAATTTTGTCTCCAGCTTTTAGTCCTTCGATAACTTGATAATTATTCCCCTCAATAACTCCCAATTTCACCGGTTTTTGTTGAGCTACTAAAGCTGGCGCTCCAGCTTTCTTTTCTGCTGGTGCTTCAGCTTTTTTTTCTGTTGGTTCAGCGTTCTTTTCTGTTGGTTCAGCGTTCTTTTCTGTTGGCGCTTCAGCTACAAATACAAATGTCTCCCCACCCAGGCGAGATACTGCTGTAACTGGAATTAAGATTCCCGGACGTTCATTCCAGATTACTTTAGTTTGCACTGATTGAAGATTAAGCAGTCGATTTCTCGAATTGCCAAAGTTGGCTTTTACCAAAACTGTCTGCGAATCGGAACTAGCATTTGGGGAGATAAAACTCACCTTACCCCTTGCTATGGGTTTGTCTTGGACATCCAGCATTTGCACAGGTAAGCCCAAGCGCAACTTTCTGGCTTCGGCTACGGGAACGGAAATATTCAGTTCTAAAGAGTCGTTTCTAGTTAGTGTAGTGAGCTGATCGGCTTTTTCCACATAATCTCCCACTTTTGCTGGAATATCACCAACAATGCCAGTGAAAGGTGCTAGAACTTTTGTGTATTGCAATTGAACTTGGGCCGCTTGGACTTGGGCAGCTGCTTGAGTTACTTGCGATCGCGCTTGGGCAATTTCTTCTGGGCGGGAACCATTTTCTAGTTGCCTTAAGTTTTGTTTTTGTTGTTCCAAAGCACCACCTAGCTCATTAATACTCGATCTTCTGCTTTGGCGGAGTTGATCTAGACGTTTCTGGGCTACAACCAGAGCAGCTTCAGCACTTTGCTGTTCTTTGACATATCCTTCTAAGGTATCTTGGGAAACTGCGCCCTCTTTTCTCAATTGTGCGTATCGTTTGGCGCGTGACTGTGCTAGTTCCACATCGGATTTAGCTGACTGAATTTGAGCTTCAGCCTGAGCAATTTCTTCTGGTTGCGATCCCGATTGAGCATCTCTAAAGCGAGCTTGGGCTTGGGCTAACTGCGCTCTAGCTTGAGCAATTTCTTCTTGTCGCGTACCCGCTTGAAGTTCAGCAAGACGTGCCTGGGCTTGTTGCAGTGAGCCTCTAGCTTGTAACAATTGAGCTTGGACATTATCACTTTGCAGACTGATAATGACTTGTCCTTGTTGAACGCGGTTGCCCTCTTGGACGAAAATCTCGGTAATTCGTCCTTCAACCTGTGGCTTGATGATTACTGAACGTGGAGCCTCTAAGGAGCCAATAAACTCCGAACTTTCTTGAACGGTTTCAGTTTTTACTGTCGCTAGCTTGACCGGAACTGCTCTAGGTTGACCGGCATTTGCCCCAGCCGCAGGTGCATTGCTAGCATTACTAGTTTGCCACCAGCGCCAACCAAAACCTACACCTGCAATTAATAAGACGATTCCTAATAGTAGGGGCCAACGCCGTTTTTGAGGTGGCTTAGGCGATCGCTGTGGCAATTCTTGTGACTCTTGACTAGAATCAGTAACAGCAGGCTGTTCTATTTCAATGGGTAAGGGAGAGTCAGGGAACTCAGAATGGGACATCTTCGTTTTCTCGTCTTGTGGATTTAGACTTGGGCAATCTACTCTTCGCTAAAAATGCATTATTTGGAATAGTTTTTTAGCCCTTTTTTCTCTATGTTGGTGAAAAATATGTTTCGGTATTTGGGCGAGCGCTCACGATGTCTAGCACCTAAAATGAACCAATTTTGTTCAGCACATTATGGTTGATTTGTACATTACTTAACTCCGTTCAATTTCTTAAAGTGTAATTTATAGTTTTTCGTTAGCCAGTATAAACACAGTGCTTTCTCTCTAAGCTAAAGCACGGTTCATGTTGGTGCAGCTAAAGCTTCTGTTTGTAAAGCGTAGGCGTAGCCCGCCGTTGGCGCAGCCTCTCGTAGAGAAGGCATCGTTTTGGTAATTAGAGCAAGTTAGTAGTTGCTTTTGAGTTATGGAAATGACGAAATAAAGTTACCTCATTGACCGCAGCAACACGAGTAATTTCTCGCGTTGTCGCTGTAATTAAACCTGTTGTTGCAAATACATTAGTTGCTGATTAGATCAAGAGTGCATAAGTTTGTGCCGTACTTGATGGTAATGTTTTCTACGAGTGTTTGCAAGCACTTGCTTGCATTATAACCACATAGCAAACGAGATTGGTATTATTTACAGATGAGTTTATCCCTCTTGAGTAGTACTGAATACTGATCTTAAGGAAGAAAAAAGTCTGGAGCAATGCTTTCTCTACGAGAGGCTTTGCCAACGCGTAGCTTGCTTCCCCGTATGGGTACGGCGAGTTAAGCGGCGATTAATTCAGCTTTATTAATCATCAAGTTATCCTTAGCAAGAACGACGTGCAATCAATCAGTATTCTCTAGATTCCTATTTTTGAGCAGTCTCAACTTCCTACAGTTAGTTCACCCGATCGGTTGATATTTAAATCACCCATTCGGGTGAGTTAATTTATTCCAATCGGGGTTTTGTTTGTGTAGCTAACGAGCGAGAAATCCTCAATCCCCTTCAACCATCGACAACTGATTTCTTAGAATCGAATTTTGGTAAGATACCCACAGTTGATTTTCGGTTGGTAACAATATGAGAAAAAAGCCACTCATACCGATCGAGCGCTTGCTCTAAGGAATAGTTTTCTTCGGCAAATTGTCTTCCTGTGTTACCTAGCTTCGTCACTAGAGCCGGATTAGCATATAAATTACGCACCGCAGCAGCCATTGCTTGGGGTGATTCTGGTTCAACAACTATCCCACCACCGCTGAGTTCGATGGCTTTAGCAGCAGTACCAGTAGCGGGAACTGAACCCACAATTGGGCGACCACTCGCCAACAAAAGTGGTATTTTTGAAGGCATATTGAACGAAATCACATTATGCTTTTGCACAATCAGCCCAACATCAGAAGCTGCTAGCATTTCAGGTAGTTTTTCTCGCGGCTGTAACGGTAGTAGCAAAACATTATCTGCTCCATTTGATAAACAATATTCTTGCAATCTTTGCAATGCTCTTGATTCGCCAACAATGACAAAGACAATATCTTTGATATGACGTAAACAAACGGCTGCTTCGATTACTGTCTCTAAACCTTGCGTTAGAGCAATGTTGCCTGAATAAAGTACTACAAATTTTCCATCTAGTTGATGGTTAGATATCCAAGAGTTACTCTGTTTCGGTAACGGGCGAATGAAATTTACATTTACCCAATTGGGAATACAAACGATTTTATTAACAGGTACTCCCTTATTTACTAAATTCTCACGAAATCCATCAGCGATCACACTAATAGTGTGTGCAGTCCGATATGCAAATTTCTCTAAAGCAGCAAGAATTCGGATCATCCACTTGTTTTTTAACAACCCGATACGCACAGCAGCTTCTGGTAAAATATCTTGCACATTTAGAACTACTGGGCAGTTGTATAACCAGCCTAATGTTGTTGCTGGCAACGTACCAAGTAGCGGCGGAACTGTTAAGATAATCACATCTGGTCGCCCACCTTTAAAAGCTTGGGGTAAGCTCGTGAAAACAAAGCTCAACTCCAGTAACAGCCGATCCACTAGGTTAGGTTTAGACTTAATACGGACGTAACTTCGCGCAATTGTGACGCCATTTTTTTGTTCAGTAAGATACCATTTATTCTCATACCCATCATAAATTTCGCGCTGAGGATAGTTCGGCATTCCCGTAATCACTCGCACTTTATGACCTCGCTTTACTAACCCTTCTGCCAATTCAGTCATTAACGGAGCAATTCCAATTGGCTCTGGATGATAGTTGTAGGAATAAATCAGAATATGCATGAATTATTTGTGAATTTTGTGAAGATAGCATGAGACGATCGAATTACTTATTAATAGCCAGTAGGGGCTGCTATTTTTATTGCTTACAGCGTTTTGTTTTGCATAAAGCATAAAGCTATAGGTTTCGAGGCAGGAAGCAGAGGTATAAACTGTTTATATCTGATTTGTATCTCTGCATTTTATTACCTCATTTATTTACAAATGCTGTATTTTGACTGGTTAAATTGTTTAATTAAAAAAAATGTGTTAAACATTGCTTATAAATTTTATTTATAGTTTTCAAAAGATAATTTTTTCCAACATAAAACACTTAAAAATAAAAATATGACTTTGTATAAACAGGTGAGATTATTGATAAATATGGAGTTTATTTTTTGATGATTATGAAAGAGTTGGTCTTTTTATTTCCGAACTAATGCCTAAATTTACACTTGGGAAATTGTAACATTATATTCAGTGTTATGCATATAACCCTCATTCCGCCTTTTCAACTGGCACATGAGTATTTTTAACCAAGTCATCAGTATTGTATTCATTGAGGAGAATCTCACTTTTTGAGTAGTTCAAAGGCGCTGACTAAAACAGTGTTGAGTGCTGAGTAATAAATGCTGAGGTAAAAGTAAAATTAATTTCACTCATATTTTTAATGAGGTTATATGATAACCCTACTAGTTAACTGAACTAGTAGGGCTAGAATAGAGATTCAGTAAATTTGGCAAGCTCTGACTAGAAAGCCCTAATTTCTAGTAAAAGGCTTGCTTTTTCTTTAAAGTTGAAGCTATACCCAAACCAGCAAAAGCTAGCAAACCCAACAAAGAAGCAGGCTCTGGGACTTTGGATACTTGAATAGAGCCAGAATTTTGATCTAGTATTGTTGACGTTCCCTGTTGATCGACATCCTGACGTAAGAACAAAGAGTCGCCAACCGTTCCCTGGAAGAAATATTCTCCAATTACACCCGTTCCTCCAGCGACATCAAAAGGCCCAAATAATGTCTGAGTGGAAGTATTAAAATTGAAAGCGAAGAAATTAGATTCTGATACTCCACCACTAACGGTGTTATAGGTTCCCAGAAGATTTTTAGATGGGGTCTAAGAAAGAGACATTCAAGGATTGTAAAAAGTTGGTGGCTCCACTACCAAGTTCTGAAATGATTGTTGGTGCTGTAGTTTCGTCGTAGCTAAATGAACCTGTTGCTGAGTAACCACCATTACCTTGCCAATTAAAGTTTAATTCAATAGCTTGGGCTGGGTTGTTAGCACCAGTAGCGATCGCAACACTAGTTGCTGCGATCGCGGTGATTTTGGCGAAAATATTTTTCATGGTCATAACTCTAAAGTTGATTGTCATGATGCATATATCAATGCATCAATCAACACTAAGCTTACGATAGAAATATATATCCGTAAATACCGCATAAAATACAGGATGTAATGTAATGAATCTATGAAGAGAAGCACTTGTTTTATAAATTTTGCATAAAATGTCAAGTCTATAGCGATGTCTGACGACAAGCCGCATAGGCAATCTACCTGGCTTAACTTCCATTTTCATCGCTCGTAAATTAAAGGGTTTAAGATCCCTGCATTTTCACGTAGCCCAGTTCCTCTGGGGGATCTTGCAACAGTAGGGGTTTGAATCCCCGTACTTCGGCTCATTTCGGCTACGCGGTAGTTGAATCTCGACTTACTTCTCCTGTCGGAGAGGCTGCGCCAACGACTACGCTCAGTACAAGTCGCTCGATTACCGCGCAGTCGAAACTCAATGACCAACGCTCAGTAACCGTCTGAAAATGTCTAAAATGTTTGAATGCGTGAATACTTCGGCTACGCGGTAGTTGAATCTCGACTTACTTCTCCTGTCGGAGAGGCTGCGCCAACGACTACGCTCAGTACAAGTCGCTCGATTACCGCGCAGCCGAAACTCAGTACAAGTTTTAAATTTTGAATTGTTAACTATGGGGTTTTCCCTTTATTCTCTTCGACGATCGATTCAGCTAAAAATCACGAGCGATCGCCTGAGAATAACTGATAAAGTTGAGCTACGCAAAGTTGAAAACAGTGTTATATGCCTGGGTTTCTATTAGAAGTTGGTACAGAAGAACTACCTGCAAGTTTTCTCAGTGATGCTTTAGTGCAATGGCAGGAACGCATTCCCCAAAGCCTGGAAGCAAACAGCCTCAAGGGCGATGTCCAGGTGTACGGTACTCCCCGGCGGCTGGCGGTATTGATTACAGGTCTACCATCGCAGCAACCAGACCGAGAAGAAGAAATAAAAGGGCCCCCCGCCCAAGCCGCCTTTAAAGATGGTCAGCCGACAGCAGCAGCCGCAGGTTTTGCCAAAAAGCAAGGTGTGGAACTGGATGCGCTGTCAGTTCGCCCCACTGACAAAGGGGAATTTGTTTTTGTGCAAAAAAGAATTCCCGGCCGTCCTGTAGCAGAAATTTTGACAGAACTTGTTCCCCAGTGGATTTGGGGTTTAGAAGGTAAGCGGTTGATGCGTTGGGGGAATGGGGATGCCAGGTTTTCTCGACCAATTCGTTGGCTAGTAGCTTTGTTAGATGAGACGGTATTGCCTTTAGAATTAGTCAATGGTTCTAAAACGATTCAGAGCGATCGCCTTTCCCAAGGTCATCGGGTTTTGCATCCTGAACCTGTGACAATCGCTCAAGCTACTGATTATGTTACCGCCCTCAAGTCTGCATCTGTCACCGTTGATCCAGAAGAACGGGTAAATCTGATTAAAGAACAAGTAAATGCAGTCGCAGAGAATTTAAGCGGGTATACAGTAATTTACCCCGATTTGTTAGCGGAAGTAACCAACCTTGTAGAATATCCTTCCGCAGTTGTTGGTAAATTTGAACCAGAATTTTTGGAATTACCAACTGAGGTAATTACTGAAGTGATGGTTACTCATCAACGTTATTTTCCTGTATTCAAACCAGGAAGTTTTGAGCAAGAATTATTGCCCAATTTCATCACCATTTCTAACGGCGATCCGAAAAAATCAGATATTGTTGCCGTCGGCAATGAAAGAGTAATTCGTGCCAGATTAGCTGATGGCAGATTTTTCTATGAAGCTGATTTAACTAAGCCAATAGATAGCTTTTTACCACAGTTAGAAAAGGTCACTTTTCAAGAAGAATTGGGTTCGGTGCGTGCCAAGGTAGATAGAATAGTTAAAATTGCCGAGCAAATTAGCAGTCAATTAGAATTAACAGAAGACCAAAGCCAAAGAATCCAACGTGCCGCTTTATTATGTAAAGCAGATTTGGTGACACAAATGGTCTATGAATTTCCTGAATTACAAGGCATTATGGGAGAAAAATATGCCTTAGCCAGCGGTGAAGATGCCGAAGTAGCAAAAGCAATTTCTCAACATTATTTGCCAAAGGGAGCCGGTGATGTGTTACCAGAAACACTCACAGGTAAAATCGTAGGTTTGGCAGATAGATTAGATACTTTGGTGAGTATCTTTGGTTTAGGTTTAATTCCTTCCGGTTCATCCGATCCCTTTGCTTTACGTCGGGCGGCTAATGCTGTAGTTAAAATTGTTTGGTTTGATAATTTACCGATAAATTTAGATAATTTATTGGCACAAATAGCCACGGACTTTGCAGCAAAATATCATAAAGATCGGGCATTATTAACCACAGCATTACAAGAGTTTTTCTTGCAACGCATCCGCACTTTACTACAAGAAGAAAAGCAGATTGATTACGACTTAGTAAATGCAGTTTTAGGAGAAAACGATCCAGAATACACAGAACGGACGTTAAAAAATTTATTGGATGTCCGCGATCGCGCTTTGTACTTACAACAAATCCGTAACGACAGTACCTTAGATAACATCTATGAGACCGTTAACCGTTCCACACGATTAGCCGCTCAAGGTGATTTGGATACAAAACAGCTAGAACCAACAACCGTAGTTCGTCAAGAATTATTCCAAAAGCCCTCTGAAGACGCTTTGTATAAAGCCTTAATCGAATCAGTACCACAAACTCAAGCAGCACAGCAAACAAGAAATTATCAACTGTTAGTAGCAGCACTAGCAAAACTTGCTCCAGCAGTTAGTAACTTCTTTGATGGCCCGGATAGCGTTTTAGTTATGGACTCCGATCCAGAAGTCAAGCGTAATCGGTTACATCTGCTGGGATTAGTTCGCAATCATGCCCGTGTTTTAGCTGACTTCGGTGCGATCGTCAAAAATCTGTAGCGTAGGTCAACAAAAACTTGTGTAATTTTTGCCAAGAAAGGCTACTATAGGGAGTGCTTAACCAGGGACACTCTGCTGCAATCTATGTCCAAAGCTCATGTTGTTGGATTGGGAAAGTCCGGTGTTGCTGCGGCGAGATTGTTGAAACGGGAAGGTTGGGAGGTAGAGCTGAGCGATCGCAACACCTCCGAAACCCTCCTAAAACAACAACAAGAACTCGCTGCCGAGCAAATAACCGTAAAACTAGGACAATCCCTAGAATTGAATGGTGCTAATTTACCCCAATTAATAGTCGTTAGTCCTGGCGTGCCTTGGGATATTCCCGTATTAGTTGAGGCACGCCAATTAGGTATTGAAACCATTGGCGAAATGGAACTCGCCTGGCGAAATTTGCAATCGATACCTTGGGTAGGAATTACCGGCACTAATGGCAAAACTACTACCACAGCTTTAATTGCTGCCATTTTCCAAGCAGCAGAATTAAATGCACCCGCCTGCGGTAATATTGGCTACGCCGCTTGTGAAGTTGCCCTATCCCAGGGAGCAGGGAGAAGGGAGCAGGGAGCAGGGGGAGCAGGAGAAAAGTTTGATAACTCCTCGGTTGATTGGGTGATTGCGGAAATTAGCAGCTATCAAATAGAATCTTCCGTCTCTCTTGCACCACGTATCGGTGTTTGGACGACTTTTACACCGGATCATCTCAGTCGCCATAAGACTTTAGAGAACTATTACAATATCAAAGCCAAGCTACTGCGTCAGTCCGAGTTGCAAGTGTTCAATGGCGATGATGCCTACTTGAGCCAGCTAGGTTTAAGTGCTTGGCCTGATGCCTATTGGACAAGTGTGAGAGGAAAAGATTTCCTGATTAGCGAAAAAGGCTTTTACATTGAAGATGGCTGGGTTGTGGAAAAATTGACTGCAACCTCGGCACCAGAACCGATTGTGAAAGTATCTAGTTTGCGAATGGTGGGAGAACATAACCAGCAAAATCTGTTGATGGCAGTAGCAACAGCAAGATTAGCGGGAATTAATCGTGATGCGATCGCACTTGCAGTTCGGGAATTTCCTGGTGTTGCCCATCGTTTGGAGCATATCTGCACTTGGGAAGGGATTGATTTCATTAACGACAGCAAAGCTACTAACTACGATGCGGCTGAAGTAGGTTTAGCATCTGTTAACAGTCCCAGCGATTTTAATTGCTGGTGGAGAAGCTAAAGCAGGTGATGATACTGCTTGGCTAGCACAAATTCAAACCAAAGCTGCTGCTGTGTTATTGATTGGTTCTGCTGCACCCGCATTTGCCAAACGTCTGCGAGAGGTGGGGTATCATACATACCATATTGTGGAAACTATGGAAAGGGCAATTCCCAAGTCGGCAGAATTAGCCAAGCAGTATCAAGCGCCTGTGGTATTGCTATCTCCGGCTTGTGCGAGTTTTGACCAGTACCCAAATTTTGAGGTGCGGGGCGATCGCTTCCGTCATCTATGTCTTGCTTGGGCAGGTGGTTGGAAACCCGCTAGAGTAGAACTTCCAGAACTTGAAAACTCTAGTCAAGAGTCCATAGTTCAAAGTCGATAAGTATTGTTTGTCTACAAGTTTGTAGTCAGGACTTTAGTCCTTATTTTCTCAGCACTAAAGTGCTTACTACAAACTTTCAAAACCAACTTGATAAAATACTTGAAGGATTATTTGGTACTAATTTAGTAGTTTTCTATAATTAGATTTTACTGTAGTTTG
The DNA here is from genome assembly GCF_053470305.1 of Nostoc sp. DSM 114160. NCBI lineage: Bacteria > Bacillati > Cyanobacteriota > Cyanophyceae > Nostocales > Nostocaceae > Nostoc > Nostoc sp. DSM 114160. The sequence continues at coordinate 2,931,435 of NZ_JBPFGO010000001.1, forward strand.
CAACTTCAACTTTATGAGCAATGCTTGTAGGTTTAGGAATAGGTAAACCATCTTCTAGCATTTCTTCAATATGAAATTCAATAGCTTCTGCAATCATCTGCTTAACTTCTTCTAAAGTTTCACCCACAGCGACACAACCTGGTAAATCAGGGACATAAGCAGAGTAATTACCTTCAGCCTTTTCAATCACCACTACATACTGCATTGCGGTTCTCCTTATAACTGTGCTTGCCTCCAAATACTACTGAGAGTGCCAGGAGCTAAGTAATCAGACAATTTACCTGGAACTGTAATCACACCGGGTTTATCAGGATGTTTGAACTGTCGATGACTACCTTTAGTTCTATCAAGATACCAACCATCAGCTTCCAGTCGCTTGATTACATCACGTACTTTTATGTTACTACTTATCTCTACAGTTGAAATTTCTGTTACAGATAGAGTGCCTTATTAAGAAAGCAAAGTAAACGTAATTTTATCCGTCATTTTGTCGTGCTTTTCAGCATTGCTACCCAACACATCAATCAACCAATGGGGCGATTTCCGGGATTGACTGCATGAATATATTCACTACCCGATCGCGGTCTTCCTCGTTTATAATAAGCTTCTTCTGGTTTACCCCATCCTAGCTGCAAAATCATTTCCAAAAAGCTAGAATTTTCCCACTTGCACAAACTTGCCCACTCTGTTCTTTGAACAATTCTCTCTACATCAGATGTGACAATTTGTTGGTATTGTTTACTATTATTAAAACTTAAGTATAAATCCATGCCTATAGTGACTTCATACCAAAATTCTACGATGGAATTTTTAGCGGCTTTTAATATTTCTAAGTCACCATTGAGGGCAATTAACTCAGTATCTATTTCGGGATAATGCAAGTTTTTTCCTTTAACTGTCATTTCACGCCAAATAATACCAGAAACTCGATTTTCTCTCTGATACTCGTGAATTGCAGTTTTGAAATCTTGATAGGCAGTAAACTGTTGCAACCCATCAGTTCTGATAAACTGGTCAATTACAGGGTTGCCAGAGACTTTTATTTCTAACTTTAAGCGTTTTCCTTTCAGGCAAGCTTGGCGTTCGGCTGCCAAAATTTGAATTAGTTCCTGGGTGGTGTAAACCTTTGACATCAGAATACACTCTATTTAGTCATTGGTCATTGGTCATTGGTCATTAGTCATTAGTCAGTTGTTACGGACTTGTAGACTATAGATTAACTTTCTAATCATTATGCTTTGACATCGGCGGCGATGTAGTAACAGATATAACTAAAAATTAGGGCAGACCAATTTGGTCTACCCCATAGGTTACTTAGCTAACTCACTACTAAACTCGTTAAAAGCTCGCCGCTTTAGCTGTGCTGTTTCAGTGCGTGGTAATAAATCAAAGATTTTACGAAATTGATCGTCTATATCTTCAAAAGGTACTTGACCCTTTTTATTCAAAACTACTTCACCTGATTTATTTAACACCACGACTTGAGGAACACTCCCAGTAAAGTAATATCCTGGTTCAGTTGGGTCGTAGGTCTCTTTAGGCGGGATAGTATCTACATTAATCGGCATAATCTCTGCTACCCGACCGTAGAATTCCTGTACCCGTGAAATGGAAATGGCATATCTTTTGGAATCGCTACTATCATCTAGATAAAAAGCCAAAAATACGGGTTTATGTTCCGCTAAAGTCTGTGCGAGTGTCTGTCTGGGAGGAACTAATGAACCATTGCCAGCATAAACAACAAAGATGTTGCCATCATATAAATCATTATTCAGACCAGCAGATGCAGGTTGCATACTTATAATGAAAAGACTTACAAGCAACAACAGGCATTTAGACAACCACCTTTGCCAGCTAGTAATTTGTTTATGTAAAAAAAGAAACTTTGTGCTATTCATCAAAAGGAACCTTGCAAGCTACTACTTGTTGTGAGTTTGTGCTGAATTCGGCCAACTGGGCTGGATATGTAATTACGCCCACGCACTATTTTTTAAGATAACGCCTACTGAGATTATCTCTCGCAAGTGGCTGGTATTGCTACGCAGAATTCAAAACAGAGGTAAAGTAGCGCAACAATCCAAAATCATTCGACTGAGGGTAGCTGTACCCTTCCGGGGAAGCAACGCGTAGCATTCGGCAGAAAAGTCTAAAATTCAAAATTGCGAATACTGGCTTTTTCAGCCAAGATTCGCTAAACTCACAAGATTAAATTTGCACTTTAATTAACAACCGCCAGAAAACTAGGGTATAGATGTGGGAAACAAAATACAATTCATAGATAGACTGCGATTGGGTTTCGCGGTGTCAGTGGCAAAGAGTGTGACCTTTATAGTGCGATCGCTCCGTCTGGGTGCTGCTAGTGTATTACCAGGCTCGATCGCTCGTCGCATTGAACCCAGACTTTTACAATTATTGAGTCAGCAAGTTAAAAACGGGGTGATTTTAATTGCTGGTACTAACGGCAAAACTACTACAGCGCTGCTTTTATGCACAATACTAGAACGCAAAGGTTTTCGTGTCACTCATAATTCTACAGGTGCAAATCTAGAAAATGGCTTGATGACGGCGCTGTTAGAAAGCACCAACTTACTAGGTACGCTAAATACTGATTACGCCATTTTAGAAGTTGACGAAAATATTGTACCGAAAGTATTAGCGCCACTCCAGCCGCGAATCATTCTCTGTTTAAACTTGTTCCGCGACCAACTTGATAGGTACGGGGAGGTAGACACAATTAGTAAGCGTTGGACAAAAGTTATTTCTACCCTACCACCAGAAACGGTAGTAATTCCCAATGCTGATGACCCAACTTTATCTAACCTCGGTCAACAACTACCTCAAAGAGTGTTATTCTTTGGCTTGAATGAACCAGAACATTATCTAGAAGCAATTCCTCACGCTGTTGATTCTATTTATTGTCCTAAATGTGGACATTCTTTAGATTATAAGGGTGTTTATTTGTCTCATTTGGGAGATTTTACTTGTCCTAAGTGTGGTTTTAGTAAAAGTAAACCGACTTTGGAGAGTAGTGAATGGTCGCAAATTCTGGTTGGTTTGTACAACAAATATAATACTTTGGCGGCTGTAACTGCGGCTATTGAGTTAGGGATTGATGAAGCAACAATCAGAGATACTATTAACAACTTCCAAGCTGCTTTTGGTCGGGCTGAAGATTTAGTAATTAATGGTAAACGAGTGCGGATATTGTTATCAAAAAATCCAGTGGGAACGAATGAAACCATTCGCGTAGTTACTCAAAGCATAGATAAAACCACACTGCTAGTATTGAACGATCGCACACCCGATGGCACTGATGTATCCTGGATTTGGGACGTGGATACTGAAAAACTAGTCGAACGCGGCGGAACTTTAATAGTGAGTGGCGATCGCGTCTACGATATGGCACTACGTCTACGTTACAGCCAAAAGTCCCCTGAGAGTAACTTAAATTTAATAGTCGAAGAAGATTTGCGACAAGCGATCGCTACTGCATTAGAACATACACCAGAAAATGAAACTCTGCATATTCTACCTACCTACTCAGCCATGTTAGAAGTGCGAGAAGTACTCACTGGTCGGAAAATTCTTTAAATTGGAGAGTGGGGATTAGATAAATTTTCCCATTGCTCATTCCCCATTCCCCAACACCCAATCTAATTACAAATTACGAATTACGAATTACGAATTACGAATTATGAATATGAGTTCTCAAAATATAGAATTAACAATTGGTTGGCTTTATCCGACGCTGATGAGTACTTATGGCGATCGCGGTAATGTAATTACTATAGAACGTCGCGCCCAGTGGCGGGGATACGATGTGAAAGTATTACCTTTAGATCGAGATTCTACAGCCGCAGATATTAAAACAGTAGATGTCATCGTTGGTGGTGGCGCACAAGATCGTCAGCAAGAAATTGTCATGCGTGATTTGCAAGGTGCAAAAGCTGATGCAATGCGCGACAAAATCGAAAATGGCACACCAGGAGTATTTACTTGTGGTTCACCTCAATTACTGGGACATTATTATGAACCAGGCTTAGGACAACGAATTGATGGTTTGGGAATACTCGATTTAGTTTCTGTGCATCCTGGTGAAAATACTAAGCGCTGTATTGGCAACTTGGTAATTGAAGTGACAGCCTCACGTCTAGCGCGAGATTTAAAAGAGATGACAGGTAGCACACCATATTTGGTAGGCTTTGAAAATCACGGCGGACGCACCAAACTGGGAAAAGTGGAAGCTTTGGGGCGAGTGGTGTACGGTTTGGGAAATAATGGTGAAGATGGGACAGAAGGAGCATTTTATCAGAATGCGATCGCTACTTATTCTCACGGCCCATTGTTACCGAAAAATCCCTTTGTCGCCGATTGGTTAATTCAAACAGCGCTGCGGCTAAAGTATCAGCAGGAAATTACCTTAACACCTTTTGACGACAGCCTCGCTGCACAAGCACGAGAAGCGATGTTTAAGCGATTGAAAGTGAGTTTACCAAGTGCTGCTGCGGCGAAATAACCTCAGTTCGCTGATTAAGCCTCTCTCCGTGTCGGGGAGAGGTTTGGAGAGGGGTCAAATTTGACATAAAGAGGGCAAAGTATGACTCAAGCCTTAGCCAGACAAGTAACATTTGATGAATTTATCGCCTGGTATCCCGATTCAGACAGGCATTATGAACTACATGATGGGGTAATTGTTGAAATGCCGAAGCCAACAGGGAAACACTCAGAGATAGCTGGGTTCATCAATGGTTCTTTGTTTATTGAAATCACTCGTTTGTCTATTCCTTGTTTTATCCCTAAATGCGTCATCAAGTCAGTTAACACTGATTCAGGTTATGAACCAGATGTAATCGTTCTTGATAGACAAGCTGTTATGGATGAACCTCGTTGGAAAAAAGAATCTATCATTACGCGGGGTAGTTCAGTCAAGTTGGTTGTAGAAGTTGTTTCAACCAACTGGAGTGATGATTATGCTTTGAAGCTAGAAGATTACGAATCTTTGGGTATTCCTGAATATTGGATTGTAGACTATCTAGGTTTAGGTGGTAGGCGGTTTATTGGCAATCCTAAACAACCAACTATCTCGATTTACCAATTGATTGAAGGTGAGTATCAGGTTAGGCAATTTAGAGGAAATGAGCGCATTCAGTCGCCAGCGTTCCCAGAGTTGAATTTAACTGCTGAACAGATTTTTCAAGCTGGAGAAGTTGCGTAATTTAGAGGATGTTTGAAAAGTCATGATTGATTTATCAAATATTTTTTACCCCACCCTAACCCTCCCCTTTACAAGGGGAGGGAACTGGATTTTTTGGTTTCCCCCCTTTACAAGGGGGGATTAAGGGGGGTGATTAAAATCACGGTCAACCACTTTTCAAACAACCTCTTAGGTGGCTAAGGTTGAAATTTTTATCTGACTTTAAAGCAAGAGGAAAATATGACTCAAACCTTACGCAAACAAGTAACATTTGATGAATTTATCGCTTGGTATCCAGAAAACTCACAACGACGCTATGAACTGCATGACGGAGTAATTATCGAAATGGCTCCTCCCACAGGTGAACACGAACAAATTGTTGGATTTTTAGTTGGGGAAATAGTTACAGAATACAAACGTTTAAAACTATCTTATTTCATCCCCAAAACAGCTTTTATTAAACCGAATCAGAGCGAAGCAGCTTACTCACCAGATGTACTGTTGTTGAATAACTCTAATTTAGTAAATGAACCTCTGTGGAAAAAAGAATCTACTGTAAGCCAAGCGGCATCAATTCCTTTAGTAGTTGAGGTGGTAAGTACCAACTGGCGCGACGACTATTTTACCAAAGCAGGTAAATATGTTCGCGCAGCGTCTCGAAGAGAAGAAGTTGGAATACCTGAATACTGGATCGTAGACTATTTAGGTTTAGGTGGTAGGCGCTTTATTGGCAATCCTAAACAACCAACTATCTCGATTTACCAACTAATCGAAGGTGAGTATCAGGTTAGGCAATTTAGAGGAAATGACCGCATTCAGTCGCCAGCGTTCCCAGAGTTGAATTTAACTGCTGAACAGATTTTTCAAGCTGGAGAAGTCGCGTAAAAAACAGCTAAAGAAGTAAAAAAACCATCAAAGACTCGTCCGCGAGTATCAAAGACTCATCGGCGAGTATTAAAGACTCGTCCGCGAGTATTAAAGACTCATCCGCGAGTATTAAAGACTCATCGGCGAGTATCAAAGACTCATCGGCGAGTATCAAAGACTCGTCCGCGAGTATTAAAGACTCGTCCACGAGTATCAAAGACTCGTCTGCGAGTATCAAAGACTCATCGGCGAGTATCAAAGACTCATTAACGGAGTTCATAGCCCCATTAATGAGTATTAAAGACTCGTTTACAAGCAAATCTGAGCCATTGGTAATGATAAATTCTTTTTAGATTCCGTAAAAATCATTAGCGCTCATGTAGTGCTACACAGGATAGTAGGTTGCTTTGATATGTTGCAGCATTCTCAATTAGTAGGCGCGATCGCCTGAAACTCGAAGTTCCAGGAACCAATAGCCAAAGCCACTGAAGTAGACTAAAACCTAAGTCTGGAAAAAATTTAGTCCTCTTGAGAAGACTTTTGCTATCAGCCATAAGTTATAAACCTATGGCAGTTGTTGGAATTAATGCAAAATATTAATAGTTGCGAGATTGTACAGCAAATCAGGGACATTACATATAACTTTCATTGACAGGTGAACCTCAATATGGCAAACACGCCTCAACATTTCCTTGAAAAAATTCGAGAAGCGAAACAGAAACAGTTTGAACAATTAAATTTAAGTCATGGACTGTTGACCAAAATTCCTGTTGAGGTGTTTGAACTGAAGTGGTTGGAGGTTTTGAATTTAAGCCGCAATAAATTAACGACACTGCCAGAAGCAATCGCCAACCTGCAACAACTCACTTCCCTGAATTTATACGACAACCAATTAACGACACTGCCAGAAGCAATCGCCAACCTGCAACAACTCACCTACCTGTATTTAGGCGGCAACCAATTAACGACACTGCCAGAAGCGATCGTTGATCTACAACAACTCGCTTCCCTGAATTTATACGACAACCAATTAACGACACTGCCAGAAGCAATCGCCAACCTGCAACAACTCACTTCCCTGAATTTATACGACAACCAATTAACGACACTGCCAAAAGCAATCGCCGACCTGCAACAACTCACCTACCTGAATTTAAGCCACAACAAAATAACGACATTGCCAGAAGCGATTGCCAACCTGCAACAACTCACCACTCTGGATTTAAGCCACAACCAATTAACGACACTGCCAGAAGCGATCGCTGATCTGCAACAACTCACATCCCTGGATTTAAGCCACAACCAATTAACGACACTGCCAGAAGCGATCGTTGATCTACAACAACTCACATCCCTGGATTTAAGCCACAACCAATTAACGACACTGCCAGAAGCGATCATTGATCTACAACAACTCACCACTCTGGATTTAAGCCACAACCAATTAACGACACTGCCAGAAGCGATCGCTGATCTACAACAACTCACATCCCTGGATTTAAGCGGCAACCCCATCGAAAAGCCACCACCAGAAATTGTTGCAAAAGGTATTAAGGCGATTAAGGATTATTTCCGGCAACTGAAAGCAGAAGGCACAGATTATCTGTATGAAGCAAAGTTACTAATTATCGGTGAAGGAGGAGTAGGGAAAACAACATTGGCCAAGAAAATTGAAGACCAAAATTATCAACTCCGAGAAGAAGACACTACGAAGGGAATTGAGGTGCTCCGGTGGGGTTTTCCAATGAAAAATGGACGAGAATTTCGAGTCAATATCTGGGACTTTGGGGGGCAAGAGATTTACCATGCGACTCACCAATTTTTCCTCACCAAGCGTTCCCTCTACGTTTTAGTGGCAGATACCCGCAAGGAAGACACAGATTTTTATTATTGGCTGAATGTAGTAGAACTGTTGAGTGATAACAGTCCGCTGCTAATCATCAAAAATGAGAAGCAAAACCGCCACCGGGAAATTAATGAACTCCAGTTACGGGGACAGTTTACTAATTTGAAGGAGACTTTACCAACAAACCTTGCTACCAATAGAGGTTTAGAACAAGTTTTAGAACAAATCAAGCATTACGTTGAAACCCTACCCCATATTGGCAGTCCGCTCCCAAGAACCTGGGTTAGAGTCCGGGAAGCTTTGGAAAGTGACGCACACAATTACATCAACTTGGATGAATACCTGAACATTTGCCAACAAAATGGATTCACCAAAAGAAATGACAAGTTGCAGTTGAGCAGCTATCTGCACGATTTGGGAGTATGCTTGCACTACCAGGAAGACCCACTTTTGAACAAAACCGTCATCCTCAAACCCAAGTGGGGAACTGATGCAGTTTACAAAGTGCTGGATAATGAAAGGGTGATTCGCAACCTGGGCAGTTTCACCCGGTCTGACTTGGCAAACATCTGGTGTGAAGACGAATACGCCACGATGCATGATGAACTCTTGCGCCTGATGATCAACTTCAAGCTGTGCTACGAAATTCCTAGAAGCCAAGGAAAGTATATTGCTCCACAATTGCTATCTGCTAATCAACCCCCCTATAACTGGGATGAAACTAACAACCTGATTCTGCGTTACACTTACGAGTTCATGCCCAAGGGGATCATCACTCAGTTCATAGTTGCCATCCATGAGTTGATAAATGAACAAAAATGTGTCTGGAAAAGCGGCGTTGTTCTCAGCAAAGACCAGACGAAGATAGAGGTGATTGAATATTACGGCAAGCGGGAGATTAAGATTCGAGTCTCAGGTCGTCACAAAAGAGATTTGATGACCATAGTTACACATGAACTCGATAAAATTCATGAGTCGTATAAGCGACTGAAGTACAACAAGTTAATCCCCTGTAATTGTGTCACTTGTAAAGATAGCCAAGAGCCACACTTTTACCAATTTGAAATACTGCGACAGTTTGTAGCCGATAAACAAGAACGTATTCAATGTCAAAAAAGCTATCAAATGGTAGATGTTTTAGGCTTAATTGATGATGTGATGGACAGAAGGGAGTTACTTCAAGCAGAACAACAGATGAGTAGCGATTTTCTACCTAATTCCTCAGAGACAAGAAAGGAAAATGTCGTTGTAACAATTAATAATGTAATTCAGCCATCAAAGCAAGAGAATAATTTTATGAAAGAACCATCTCAACAGGAAGATAATTCTCAACCAGAAGTGCATAAACCATCGTCGCAAATTTCACCTGCTGAACGTGGAATAGCCCTTGCTATGGCTCTGGCGGTCTTAGTGGTCTTTATTGTTCTTGTACTCAACCCACGAGCAATGGAAGGTGGCACTTTAGCAATAATTAGATTTTTAGCAGCTGCATTTGCTGGGATATCAGGTTATTTATTGACGGGTAGTCTTGGTTTAGAAGCACACGTACCTTTGAGTAAAACTAATATTAAAGCTACAGGGGCATTTGCGGCGTTTGTCCTTGTATTACTTCTATTCTTTTATGGAGTCCCAGCATCCGAAAATTCAGATAAACCCAAGCCTATTTCAGATGCGAAGACAACCATCACGGCGATCGCTAGCATAAATCAACATAGCGATCGCGCCACCCCAACATCTTAATGTTCTTCACCTTTTTCCTGAATAAGCGAGCGCTAAAACCACATTTTATTGTTGTTGAAGTGCAAACTTTAGCTCTGTCAACTCTAATTCTCCTCCGTTCGTCATTAATACTAAATTAATGCCTAAAACACTTTTTCCTGTAGTTGTATAGTTAGTTAGAGGTATTTGATTAGTCAAATCAAAATTCATCGCACTTCCATACATCATTTGATATGGAGTTGGCTTATCGCCAATTAAAAATGATGAGATAGATATTTGTGCTGGCGCGTTTTTGACTACACCTTTTACAGCTAAAGGCACGAGCCTAAATTGCTTTTGAGTATTAGAAGTATTAATTCTAACGATACATCTAGCCCTTGGCGATTGTGCATTTACAGTTATAGGAGAGCCAAGTGTAAACTGATTTATTTGCGGATCGAAACTTATATTACATCTCCGATTAACCAAAAAGTTTGGCTGGTTATCTATTGCAACAGCAGTGCTAGATGAATTGGCATTATAACAGAAAAAAAACAAGCACATTAATATGAAAAAATTACGTGCATCACTTAATTTCAACATAACTTCCTCTCCATCAACAGAAATTTGTAATTTTAAAGAAGAATACATTCGGTAGATTCAATGAGTGGGGGATTTAAACTCACCACTCATTGAAGACCACTAAATATGGAATTTGGTGCGGCGATCGCTATCTATGCGCAGAATAGCAAAAAGCGAGGACTAGCAACGCTTTAGGTCAAAATAAAGCCTTACATCCCCAGCATTGAGATCGGCTGTATCAACGAAAATAGAACTTCCTGCTGAGGATTGTGCAATCATATTAATACCTAATAATCCTTGCCCACCACCACTACATAAACCTGTAGCAGCTAGAACAGTAATCTCATCTTGCTCCGCAAATGCCTTACTAGATGTAAACTTGCTAGTTTTAGGGGGAGCTACAGCTTGACCAAGAGCACCACCACTAAAGCTATAAGTTCTGTTTAAGCTAGTACCTTTACTCTTGCTATTAATATCAGTAGTTCCTTGATACAGTACTTGTACATCTTGAACGATGAAACCACTTGGAATAAAAGTTTGAACGCGTAAAATACATTTTTGACGCTGACCATTGAATGCACTAAAGTTATCCAAGATGATCGATAAGCTTCTACCATCATCTCCAGGAAGCTGATCGGCAACACTACATCCGCCAGAACCGAGTGCATCTCCAAAAGTAATACTAGGCTCGTCAGCCAAAACCTTGGTCGCGATCGCATTCATTCCAAGAATTGTAGATAGAGATAGTAATACACCAAATTGTTTAAAGTTCATATTGATTGTACCTATGTTGTTAAAGTTGTTTTTTCATGGAAAATGCAGTCAAAATGCATCTCCCCCAACTATTTAACTAGTACAGGATAAATCTCTAAAAGGTTTACTTTATTTAGAAACTAAATCGTTTTTAACTGTGGCAGGAATTAACTTAGTGTAGGTATACCATCACCTACGTAGGACTCACCTGTAATAGCCTAAAGTCTTGAGATTAAAAAATGGCACTTTCTCTGTAAAATCCATGAGAGAACTCTCCTATAGATGCAAAAGTAGAATTAAGCTTCAATACCTTCGCTAAGAAAAGAGGCAGTCAAGCTTTTGCCGAAATACCCCAACACAAGAAGGTGTATCTCACGCTAATTCATGCAATAGTTAAGTGTCTCTATCCTGAAGTTACAAAAAGAATATGAGGAACTTGTGAGAGAATACGGTGCTTATTAAAACTTAAATTTTGCCAGTATTCAGATTGGAATTTACTGGAATATCAATAAAAATAATATTAAAGCTACAAAGATGTATATGTCGTTTGTCCTTATATTAAATATCTGATGAAAGAGAATGTGAGGAACTTGTGAGGAAATATAGTGCTTATTAAAACTTAAATTTTGTCAGGATTCAGACTGGAGTCTGCTGGGATATCCTGACCATATCAGTTGTTAACTATCACAGTTTGCCAATGAGATCCAGAGACGCGATTTATTGCGTCTTGAAGGACTAACAAAACCTTGGGCTAAAGACTGTTATTGTACTTGTGCCAGTTTTTGTCAGTACTGTAAAACTAGCTGTACTTCCTACCAAATCTGATTTAAATCCAAAACAAACCCAGGTAATAACGATTCACCATAAAGTGTCTTAGGGTTATTTAATTTCTCAACCGCAATATTAGGACGATAAATAAAAACTTGGCGTTGTTTTCTATCAATTAACCAACCAAGTTGTGTGCCATTATCAATATACTCTTGCATCTTGTCTTGCAAAATTTGCAAGTTGTCGCTCTCAGAACGCAATTCAATCACAAACTCAGGACAAATTGGTGCAAATTTTTTTCGCAGTTCCAATGGTATGGCTTCCCAGCGATCGCGTTTTATCCATGCTGCATCGGGCGATCGCACTGCACCATTAGGCAAAGTGAACCCACCACTGGAACCAAAACCTACACCTGTACCATCTTGCTTTGTCCAAATACCCAACTGAACAATAATGTCAAAGTTATGTTGATCGGTTTCGGAACCAGTAGGTGGCATAATCATTAATTCTCCAGCAGCATTACGTTCGATACGAAAGTCGGGGTTTAACTGACAAAACTCGTAAAATTGATCTTCGGTTAATGCGATCGCAGGTTGCAATTGCAAGACCATTGGTATAATTTCTGTGACTACAGGTAAGTTGGTGGTCATAATTGCTGTTTGGCTACTTCACTTGTTTTCACTATAATCTCTTCACGCTCTAGGCGCTTTGCTAATACGTCTACATGAATTGCCCTTACCTAATACCAATTTAATTAATGATTGCAACACATACTTGGGTAAAGACGCGATTCATCGCGTCTCTACAAATGATCTATTTGTCGTATTCTTTTTTCAAATTGGTATAAAAATTTTTTTCAACTCAATAATGCCAAAATTTTAGGGGTGGTTTCATAACCACCCCTTTATTCTCCTAATATTTAGAATTTACTTGCAGACCCCTGAATGGGAAGTTAATTTACTCAGAAATGTTAATCGAACTTTCAACTTGAGAAGTAGCCAATGTTGGTGCAGAGAAAATCCGCGAGTACAGGCTTGATGGTTGTTGATGAGCAACAACTGGTAGAACTTGACGAGCATGGGCGACTAATTCTACTGCTTTGACATCATAAGTCTGCGTTGCTAATTTGGGATAAAACCCGATTCCGATGATTGGCAGTAGCAAACAAGCGGTAATAAATATTTCGCGGGGTTTAACATCAGAGATTACAGCATCCAAGTGCAACTCTTTATTTTGCTCGCCGTAGAACACTTGACGCAGCATTGACAGTAAATAAATCGGTGTCAAAATCACGCCAACTGCTGACAACAGCACGACTACAACTTTAAAGCTGGAACTGTAAACATCACTGCTGGCGATACCCAGAAATACCATCAACTCACCCACAAAACCACTCATTCCGGGTAAGGCGAGAGAAGCCATCGAACCAATGGTAAATAGAGCAAAGGTTTTGGGCATTACCTTAGCCATACCGCCCATTTTATCCATCATCAAGGTGTGGGTGCGATCGTAAGTCACGCCAGACAGGAAGAACAAGCTAGCAGCAATCAAGCCGTGGGAAAGCATCTGTAATACTGCACCACTGATACCAAGTTCTGTATAAGAGGCAATCCCAATCAGCACAAACCCCATGTGGGCAATTGAAGAGTAAGCCAAGCGGCGTTTGAGATTGGTTTGAGCAAAGGCACAGCAAGCACCGTAGACAATGTTAACCACACCCAAAACTGCTAACACTGGGGCAAAAGTCACATGGGCATTGGGTAACATTTCCACATTGAAGCGGATAAGAGCATAACCACCCATTTTTAACAACACACCAGCCAAAATCATTGAACCGGGTGCTGATGCTTCACCGTGGGCATCAGGTAGCCAAGTGTGTAAAGGGAAAATCGGCATTTTCACACCGAAGGCAATTAAGAAACCTGCATAAACCAACAATTCCAAGGTTTTGGGGTATTCTTTCATTCCTAGAGTCGCCATATCGAAAGTGACGGTATCTCCAGAGAATGCTATTGCAAAACCGGCAATCAAGATAAATATTGATGCAGCAGCAGTGTAAAGAATGAATTTGGTAGCGGCATAACGGCGGTTTTGTCCTCCCCAAATGGAAATCAGCAGGTAAACTGGCACTAACTCGATTTCCCACATCAGGAAGAACAACAGCAAATCTTGGGCAACAAATACGCCAAGCTGGGCGCTGTACATCGCTAACATCAGACCATAAAATAATCGCGGCTTGGTGTTAACTTTCCAAGCCGCGAATATTGCGAGGGTATTTATTAAGCCTGTCAGAAGCACTAAGGGCATCGATAAACCATCAACCCCCACAGCCCAATGCAAACCTAACTGCGGTATCCAAGGATAGTTTTCTATAAGTTGGAGTCTTGAACTCTGGAAGTCGTATTTATACCAAAAGGCATAAATCATCAGTGCAAAGTCGGCGATCGCAACTCCCAGACCATACCACCGCACAGTTCTACCTTCCTTGTCTGGGATTAGGGGGATGGCTAAGGTAGCCACCAAGGGTAAGAGGATTATGGCTGTTAGCCAGGGAAATTCAATAGCATTCATTAATTCTGACAATCAATTTGCCTTATCACTTTTGATTTCATTATATTAAGGAATGAATATTTTTGTAAACATTCTTTAACTCTAGAAGATTAAATTTTTGACAAAGATAAGAACATATACTCATTAAATGTCAAATTTTCAGTATAAATAAGAATAAATACTTATCGGGTTTTGACGATTCCATTCTAAATGTAAACTTTTGCAACGTCAACAAAAAACGGTAGCTAAAGCCACCGTTACAATACAGTTACATTTTTTGGTTCAGCCCAATTGTCAGGACTATTTAGTCTACGCATCTAAGTTAAGTCATAAACCTAACCCTCTGTATTGGGTTAAGTGCAAAGCCAATTTAAGGTTTAGCTATGTACTGAGATACTTTAATGTGCTAACTACGAGAGCAAAATACCCTTTTCAAACATCCTCTAACAGCTAAAAAGTCACCACACTACGAATTGATTCACCTTTGTGCATCAATTCAAAAGCATCATTAATTTGCTCAATGGGCATCACATGGGTAATTAAATCATCAATATTTATCTTACCTTCCATATACCAATCAACAATTTTTGGCACATCTGTACGTCCTCTAGCGCCACCGAATGCTGAACCTTTCCAAACGCGACCAGTTACTAATTGAAAAGGACGAGTACTGATTTCCTGTCCAGCACCAGCAACACCAATAATCACGCTCACACCCCAACCTTTGTGGCAACATTCTAATGCTTGACGCATAATTTTGACATTACCAATACATTCAAAGCTGTAATCAGCACCGCCTTTTGTTAAATCAACTAGATAGGGAACTAAATCACCCTCTACTTCTTGAGGATTAACAAAGTGTGTCATACCAAATTTTTCCGCCAAGGCGCGTTTGTTGGGATTAATATCTACCCCGACAATCATATTTGCCCCTACCATCCGCGCCCCTTGGATGACATTTAAGCCAATACCACCCAAACCAAAAACCACAACATTTGCTCCAGGTTCCACCTTGGCAGTATTGATAACTGCACCAATACCAGTAGTAACACCGCAGCCAATGTAACAAACCTTATCAAAGGGGGCATCTTCACGAATTTTTGCTAAGGCGATTTCTGGCAGTACTGTATAGTTAGCAAAAGTTGATGTACCCATATAATGATGAATCATCTGCCCATCAATACTAAAGCGACTGGTGCCATCGGGCATAACACCGCGTCCTTGAGTTAGGCGAATGGCTTGACAGAGATTAGTTTTGAAACTCAAACAATATTCGCATTGGCGACATTCGGGAGTATAGAGGGGAATCACACGATCGCCTGGTTTGAGACTGGTAACACCAGCGCCTACTTCCACTACCACACCAGCACCTTCATGTCCCAAAATAGCCGGAAACAAACCTTCGGGATCGTCACCAGATAAGGTAAAAGCGTCGGTGTGGCAAACCCCACTTGCTTTCACTTCAACTAACACTTCGCCGGCTTGTGGCCCTGATAGTTGAACGGTTTCAATCGTCAACGGCTTACCTGCACTGTAAGCTACTGCTGCTTTAACTTCCAATGTCAGTGCTCCTGTATAGTTTTGTCATTTGTCATTGGTTATTTGTCATTTGTCATTGGGATTAGGAAAGAGGTGACAGGTGATAGGGAATAATCTGTACCTTGTACCCTGTAATTTATTCTCTTCTTTACTCCCTAGTTTTCTCACAGGCATTGAACGCATGATAAACTTTTGTATTACTTCATCGTATTTACTAAGCACGATCGCGGCTATAACGATAAATATTATTACCTTTGTTAAAATGTCATTCTCTCGCTAGATTGGTTAAAGGCGGCAACAGCTGTTTTGGCAAAGATGTAAACTGGATGTCAGCAGCAAACTCCAAATAATTTGTCCACCTCTCAATTAATATATTTTATTACAGCTTATGAACCCTGCCCTAACTCAAATTGGCGCTCAAATGTCCAACCTGACTGGCGTCAGAGCAATCATGAAGGATATTATCGAAACATTACGAGCGGGTGCAGGGCAGCAGTTTATTAATTTGAGTGCTGGTAATCCGTTGATTTTGCCAGAGGTAGAACAATTATGGCGGGATTGCACTGCACAGCTTTTGGCTAGTCCAGAATATGGTGAGGTAGTTTGCCGCTACGGTTCAAGTCAGGGCTATGCACCATTTGTGGAAGCGATCGCCAACGACTTTAACAAACGCTACGGGTTAAAATTAACCGATCGCAATATCCTCATCACCCCCGGCAGTCAAACCCTCTACTTCTACGCTGCCAATACCTTCGGTGGCTACACCCCTAGCGGCGAGTTAAAACAAATCGTTTTACCCCTCAGCCCTGACTACACAGGTTACGGTGGCATTTGCTTAGTTCCAAAAGCCTTAACTGCTTACAAACCAACTCTCGATATTGATGCAGCTGCCCACCGATTTAAATATCGCCCTGACTTCAGCCAACTTACGATTACAGAAAATACGGGTTGTATCCTCTTCTCTCGCCCCTGTAATCCCACTGGTAACGTCCTCAGCGATGATGAGGTGAAAAAGATTGCTGCCCTGGCTGCGCCTTACAATCTACCCGTGTTAATTGACTCGGCTTATGCGCCTCCCTTTCCAGCATTAAACTTTACTGAAATGACACCAGTGTTTGGTGATAACATTCTCCACTGTATGAGTTTATCGAAAGCCGGATTACCAGGAGAAAGGATTGGTATTGCCATTGGAGATGAAAAGTCGATTGAAGTGCTGGAGTGTTTTCAGTCAAATATGAGCCTCCATTCTTCACGTTATGGCCAAGCGATCGCAGCTTATGCAATCAATTCTGGTGCTTTAGTGGAAATTTCTCACACTGTTATCCGTCCCTTTTATCAAAACAAATTTGCCGTTTTAGAAAACAGCTTAGAACAAGCGATGCCCAAGGATTTACCTTGGTATCTCCATCGCGGTGAAGGAGCAATTTTTGCTTGGTTGTGGTTACAGGATTTACCCATGAGTGATTGGGAATTTTACCAGCAAGTTAAGCAAGTAGGTGTGATTATTGTCCCTGGAAGTACCTTCTTCCCCGGTTTAGAGCAAGAGTGGGCGCACAAACACCAATGCTTCCGCATCAGCCTCACAGGCAGCGATGAAGAGATAGCCACTGCTATGCAACGTTTAGCAAAAGTAGCCGAAGAAGCTTATCAGCGTGCAGCTGTGACTGCCTGATTAGAGAAAGTTAGGAGTTAGGAGTAGAGACGCGATTAATCGCGTCTGTACAAGAGTTATAAGAATTTTTTCTCCAATGACAAATGACAAATGACAAATTAGATAATTGGCTAGAAATTGGTAAGATTGTTGCCCCTCAAGGATTGTCTGGAGAATTACGGGTTTATCCTGTATCAGACTTTCCCGAAAGATTTGAAGTACCGGGAAAACGTTGGTTGTTGTGTTCAGGTGACACACAACCGCAACCAATCGAATTATTAACAGGACGTTATATCAGTAATAAAAACTTGTATGTAATCAAATTAGCTGGCGTGGAAAATTGCGATCGCGCGGAGGCGTTGCGCGGTTGTAAGTTAATGGTGCCAGCAAGCGATCGCCCCAAATTAAACGAAGATGAATATCATGTCCTCGATTTGATTGGCTTGGAAGTCTTCATGCAAGCATCTGGCGAACTCGTGGGTACAGTGGTAGACATCATCCCAGCTGGCAATGATTTGTTAGAAGTAAAATTACACCCATCTTTTACCACTGACAAAGGACAAATGACAAATGACAAAGGACAAAAGACTGTTTTGATTCCATTTGTAGAAGCGATCGCACCAGTTGTAGACTTGAAATCTAATCGCATTGAAATTACGCCGCCGCCTGGTTTGTTGGAAATTAATAATTAGGTTATTCCTCGATCTGCCTTTAGCTAGTTTTGCTGTACTCGATAGTTCCAGGGAAAGCAAAGCTTGAAGCATGAGAAAATTGAGTACATACTCTATCTATTAATCTAGGAAATGTGGCAATGTCAGAAAAACCAACAACTATTCACAGGCAACTACTGGAAATATTGTCCCAATTGCCCAAGTCTAGTCAAGAAGAAGTATTAGATTTTGCTAAGTATCTAGGCATCAATAAATTTCAAGTTTGTAGTCAGGACTAAAGTCCTGATAATGCTTGCTTTGAGCGATAAATCGCTCACTACAAAGTATGAGCTTATCTGATATTTAATACTGTTAAAAGTGGCATTAGATTACACTTTACAACTAGATAATTATGACGAAGACAATGCTGATTGATACTATTCATTAGTAGCGTAAGAGTAGCTCATTCTAGACATCGCTCTCTATCCTTTGCCCAAAGCAAAATAATTTAGTCACAAAGGCTAGCAAAATTCATCATGGGTTAGATGGCCATCATCTTGAAAATAAGTAAGATTACATACTGGTGAATCCGTCAAAATCCTTTTGTAATGGAGTGTCGAAATGACATTAGCCAGTCCTCCACAAACAAAGCCTTTAACAGATGAAGAATTACAGAAGATAAATGCCTACTGGCGTGCAGCTAACTATCTTTCGGTTGGGCAGATATATCTACTCGACAATCCGCTACTGAGAGAACCGTTAAAGCTGGAACACGTCAAACCCAGGCTCTTGGGGCACTGGGGAACAACGCCAGGGCTGAACTTAATCTATGCTCACCTGAATCGGGTCATCAAAAAATATGACCTAAACACAATTTACATTGCTGGGCCTGGTCATGGTGGCCCTGGACTGGTAGCCAACACCTACCTAGAAGGCACTTACACCAAGTATTATCACAACATCTCCCAGGATGCTGAAGGAATTCAGAAACTCTTCAAACAATTCTCTTTCCCTGGTGGTATTCCTAGCCACGTTGCACCGGAAACTCCTGGTTCGATCCACGAAGGCGGGGAATTAGGTTATGCCCTCGTCCACGCTTTTGGTGCCGCTTTTGATAACCCAGACTTAATTGTTGCGGCTGTTGTGGGTGACGGCGAAGCCGAAACAGGTGCTTTAGCAACTAGCTGGCATTCCAACAAGTTTCTTAACCCCGTACATGATGGGGCTGTACTGCCGATCCTGCACCTGAATGGATATAAAATTGCTAATCCAACGGTACTCGCACGGATCGGTCATGAGGAATTGGAAAGCTTATTTGTAGGCTACGGCTACAAGCCCTACTTTGTCGAAGGTGACGATCCCGCAGATGTCCACCAGCAAATGGCGGCGACTCTAGATATAGCGATCGCTGAAATTCAAAGTATCCAAAGAGAAGCCCGCGTACATGGTTTCACCAAACGTCCCCAGTGGCCGATGATTGTCATGCGAACCCCCAAAGGTTGGACAGGCCCAAAGGAAGTTGATGGCAAAAAAACTGAAGGTTATTGGCGATCGCATCAAGTTCCCTTTGGCAACATAGCCAAACAGCCAGAACATCTGAAACTCCTAGAAGATTGGATGAAGAGTTACAAACCAGAAGAACTCTTCGACGCTAACGGCACACTAATTCCCGAACTAGCAGAACTGGCTCCCAAAGGTCATCGACGCATGGGTGACAATCCCCACGCTAACGGCGGTCTTTTGCTGTGTGACCTGAAAATGCCCGACTTTCGAGACTATGCCGTAGATGTTCTCAAACCAGGGCAAGCGATCGCTGAAGCTACCCAAGTTGCAGGAATTTTCCTCCGGGATATCATGCAACTTAACCAAGAAAGCCGCAATTTCCGTATCGTCGGCCCCGATGAAACGGTATCAAATCGCTTAGGCGCTGTGCTAGAAGTCACAGACCGGGATTGGGCAGCTCAGATCCTCCCGGAAGATGACCACCTTTCCCCCGACGGTCGGGTGATGGAAATTCTCAGCGAAACTAATTGTCAAGGATGGTTAGAAGGCTACCTCCTCACCGGACGCCACGGGTTTTTCTCTTGCTATGAGGCGTTCATCCACATCATTGACTCAATGTTCAATCAGCACGCCAAATGGTTGAAAACGACCAGACATATTCCTTGGCGTAGACCGATTGCTTCTCTCAATTACCTACTCACTTCTCACGTTTGGCGGCAAGACCATAACGGTTTTTCCCACCAAGACCCCGGTTTTATTGACCATGTAGTTAATAAAAAAGCAGAGATCGTTCGGGTGTATTTGCCGCCCGATGCCAACACTTTGCTATCAGTAACCGACCACTGTCTCAGAAGCCGTAACTATGTCAATGTTATCGTTGCCGGAAAGCAACCAGCATTGCAATACCTAAATATGGATGCTGCCATCAAGCACTGCACCAAAGGCATCGGTATTTGGGAATGGGCAAGCAACGACCAAGACGGCGATCCAGATGTAGTAATGGCTTGTGCTGGGGATATTCCCACCTTAGAAACTTTAGCGGCTGTGGATATTCTGCGCCAGCACTTTCCAGATTTAAAAGTGCGGGTGGTAAACGTAGTCGATTTAATGACACTACAGCCAAAAAGCGAGCATCCCCACGGTTTGAGCGCAAAAGACTTTGACACAATTTTCACCACAGATAAACACATTATCTTTGCCTTTCATGGCTATCCCTGGTTGATTCATCGCTTAACTTATCGTCATACTAACCACGATCAGATGCATGTGCGCGGCTACAAGGAAGAGGGAACTACCACCACCCCCTTTGATATGGTTGTTCTTAACGAACTCGATCGCTTTCATTTAGTAATGGATGTAATTGAGCGCGTACCAAAATTGGGATATAGGGCAGCTTATGTCAAGCAGCATTTGCAAGATAAGCTGATCGAACACAAGCAATACATCCAGAAGTACGGCGACGATATGCCAGAAATTCGCGATTGGAAGTGGCCGTATTAATAGGAAGACAGGCTTTTTCAGTTGAAGAGAATATACAATGCTAACTCCCTGACTTTGTAGGAAAGGGAGTTTTCGTCTATCGTCAGCGAACTAGGTACAGTTTTCAAAACTATAGCAGGCAACAAATAATAGGCAACAGGCTTAAAAGTCTTTTGCTACTTTCCCCGTGAGGCTTTTTCCCTCTTTCTTCTCTGCTCTATTGTTTTTAGGTTCTCTTGCTGCTGTTGGCGGTATTTTTTGAATTCATCACTGTTTTCATATTTTTCAAGCCATTCGTTACCTTGCATGCCCCCCAAATCTCTTATATATACCATATAAGTTTCAGGGTTTACACCTAATTTTTCCAAGTGTCTTAAAGTCGTATACATCTGATGCATGTTAGGCTTATAGTGACCGCTTTTATCTGCGATCGCTTTTAGTTCGCCATCTATAACCTGAATGGCACCAGCACCTTTGACTGGGATGCCAGCTAAAGCACTTGAATGATGATACTTCCCTTGCTTATGGGCATCAGCATAGAACTTTCCATCAGGGCTAAGAACAAAAATCATCCAATCTTCTCCACCATTTGGTGCACCAAGAGCTATCTTACCTTGTGAGCTAAGGTCATCTCCAAAGGCATCTGTCCATGTACCTCCGCTAATCGTGACTCCTCTTGGTCTGCGCTCTGCTTCCGACTCCAGGTATTTGACTCCTGAAATCTCGATTTTGTTTTTATCTAGGTAATCCCAGAAAGATTCTGTAGTGGGAGGTGGTGAAGATTTCCCAGCATACTCTGATTTTGCTTTCCACTCCCAAAAATTTGTTTCGCCACCCTCTTGTTGTTTTTGCTCTTCAAAAGCCGTTCTCATGTTTTTGTCTTTTGCTTCTTGCTCATTCAGCCATTTAATGATATTAGTCCCAGCCAACCAGTTTACAAAATGTTCATCTCCTAATTTAAAAGCAGGTCGATGCAGTGCATCCCATGCCTCTAACCAATAATTTTCTCTGGCTTTGTCGCGGTTATGCTCAAAAGTTAAACTTTTAGATTTACCTTTTATCTGAGGTAAAGATGAATCTGTTCTTACTATCTTCTTCAGTTTATTCCAGCGTTCCTTCCCGGTTGTCTTTGGTTTAGTTTGCTCTTCTACTTTGCTTTCTGGTATCTCTGGTTTAGTTTGCTCTTCTACTTTGCTTTTTGGTGTGTTTGTGTTCGTTGACTTCTTGAGATGCTGCGATAGAAACTTTTGCAGGAGACCTCGAACCTCTTCATCACTCAAGAGAGAGACATCAACCGAACGAGGGTTTACCAGCAAATCAGGTAATTTTTCTCGTGCTTCTGTAATTTTTCTTTCATCATTAAGAATATCTTGAGTTTCTTTTAGATGTTGTTCTAGACTTAGTTGCTTTTTATGAGCGGAAGAAGTAGGAGTTTTATAGTTAGAAACTATAAATTGTGTTTTGGTCTTGAATTTAATACTTTTTATTAATTCTTCCTTGTCTTTTCTTAACTGTTCAGCTTTTCTTTTTAACTTAATTTCTTCTACGATTTTTATGATTTTTTCATCGCTTAAAGGAGTAATTTTTGTGAGTCCATCTTGGATTTTAATTGACAGTAAATCAGTTAATGCTTTTCGTGATAATTGCATTATATCGTCGTACTCAACTTGAAAATCTTGTTTGAATTTGAAATTATCTGGATTCTCTTCTTTTTCTTCTTTATATTCAGAAAAAAGATAGTCTGCTATTTTATTTAAATTTTTATCAACCTCTTGATTGATATCAAATAAGATTGTTTTTGATTCAGAGGAGGTACTTGGTATTTTATCTTCTGATTTCACCTCTTCCTTTGATTCCTGAGGTCGAAAATCTGAGGCTTGTGAATCTGTATCAATGCTCGATCCAGACTCGGATTCTAACTGTTGCGCCTCTTCCTCTGCTTTGATAGACTTATTCGCTATCCGATCTGTTGCTGGTTTTCTCCGATCGCTTAGCCACGGTTGTGAGTCAGTTGAAACTTTATTTTCTTGTGCTATCTGTTCAAACTTTTTAATGATATCTTGAACGCCTAAAAGCTGGATAACATCTCCATCTGTCTGAGTTACCTTACCCTGTATCCCATTTCCTGTATTCACTACATTACCCGATTCACTTGAAGCTGTTCTCTTATCGCTTACACCAACCTGATGCTTTAGTTTAGAAGCCGTCTGAATGGGAATATCTTTAGTCTGCGGTTGATGCATTTGGCTAACGACATCTGTGGCTACCCTATTTGCTTCCTGCTCATACTTATCTCCAGGTTGCCCAATTGTAAGTTGTGGCTGAATTTGTTGTGCTAAACGTGTTTCACGCCTTGTAAATAAATCAGGGATGTCTAACAGGTTAGGCAGACCCTTGCTACTTTCTTTTCTCTGCACCCAGAAGTCATTCATCTTGGCTTGCAATACACCCAAGCGTTCCTGTCTTTCTGGTGTTATCGTGCCATGTTTTGCCTGGATCTCTAATTTTGTAGCCTCCATTTTTTGAATTTGGAAGGCTTGATTATCTATTTGTTCTTGGGTGAGAGGCTTCTTTGATGTCTCTTTACTCTGGATACGAAAGTTTTGAGGTGTCAAGTTGGATATTTCTTGGGGTCTTTGGTGACTTTGTAAGATAACTTTGTGGAGTCTTTGAAATTTCATTTATGACTTGTTTGTCACTCAGATCGAACGTATTGTAACACCAGAAGTGTTTGCATAATTTTTTAAGTTTGTACTGTGAAGTAATTTCAGTTACTTAATGCATCGATCGCTACTCATTTTCATGGTTAGCGCTAGGATAGCTATGTATTTTATTAAAGTATAAATATGGCTCAAACTTTTTACGTAAATCCAGTATCAGGTAGCAATACCAACCCAGGTAGCCAACAAGCCCCCTTCAAAACTATTACGCAAGCCCTTAAGGTATCTACTGTTGATACCAAGATTCAACTAGCAAATGGTAATTACAACGCTGCTAGCGGTGAAGTATTTCCGCTAACGGTTCCATCTGGCGTAACAGTTGTGGGTAATGAAACCAATAAAGGCAATGGCATTTTGATTGAAGGAAGTGGTACCTATCTGAGCCGTACTTTTGCTGGGCAGAATGTCACATTTGTGCTGCTGGATAAGGCGGAACTCCGAGGAGTAACTGTAACAAATTTGGCTAGCCGTGGTAGTGGTGTTTGGATTGAATCAACTGCCCCTACTGTTGCTAATAGCACCTTCATCAACAATAAGCGAGAGGGAGTATTTGCTACAGGCGATGCGAACCCAGTTGTTCTAGGTAATGTGTTCAGTGAGAATGCAGCTAATGGAATTGCGATCGCTAAAAATTCTAAAGGTCAAATTGAAAATAATACTTACTTCAAAACAGGTTTTGGCATTGCCATTAGTGATACTGCATCACCCATCCTTCGAGATAACAGAATTTATGAAAACCGTTCTGGGATTGTCATCTCTGGTAGTGCGCGCCCGGTATTACGTAATAATGTCTGTGAAAATAATACTGATGATGGGATCACAGTAATTGGAACTGCTCTACCGGATATCGGCAGTATCAATAATCCGGGGGGAAATACTCTACGCAATAACGGTAAATTTGATTTGCAAAATGTCAGTTCCAACAAGCTGATTTCTCTAGGAAATAAAATAGATGCGTCTAAAGTCGCCGGAAACATAGAGTTTGCAGATAGTTCGGTTCCAACACCGACACCGACACCGACACCAACGCCAACACCAACACCGACACCAACACCAACACCCACGCCAACACCGACACCAACACCCACGCCAACACCAACACCAACACCAACACCAACGCCAACGCCAACGCCAACCCCAACCTCAACACCTACTATTGAATTAACCGATATTGCGAATCATTGGGCAGGTGGGTTTATTCGGGAATTAGTCAAATTGGGGATAGTTAATGGTTTTCCCGATCGCACATTTAAACCCGATGCGACAATGACACGGGCACAATTCGCGGCAATAGTAGTAAAAGCTTTCAACCCACCACCAAGCCGTGCAGCGATCAAATTCAAAGATGTACCAGCAGACTTCTGGGCATCCAAGGTAATTCAGCAGGCATATCAGGGTTTATTTCTCTCTGGTTTTCCCGACAATACCTTTAGTCCCAACAAAAATATCCAGCGCGTGCAAGTGATTGTCTCTCTGGTGAATGGATTGGGGTTATCTAATGATGGTACGGCAACTATCAAAGTTTTCGATGACCAAGCCAAGATTCCTGAATATGCCAAGGATGAGGTAGTAAAAGCTATAGACAAGAAAATTATCGTCAATTACCCAAACCTGAAACAACTCAATCCTACCCGCGATGCTACACGCGGTGAGGTAGCAGCGATAGTGTATCAAGCTTTGGTAGATGCAGGGCGTGTAGCAGCGATCGATTCGTCTTATATAGTGACTGCTTGAGGGAGGCAGGGGAGCGGGGGAGCAGGGGAGCAGAGGAGACAAGGGGACAAGGGGACAAGGGGGAATTATTGAACAACTCTCTCCCTTGTCTCCCCCCTCTTCTTCGTCTACCTTGTCTCTTCTCCATGCCCTCTGCACACCCCTCCTACCCTTCAGCTTAACAAGCGTGCTATTCAAGCCACGGGTGTTGGTGAAAAGTTAAAAGCGAACGCTGGGAAAATAAACGTTCGCTTGACTATACTTGCCGAACGTAATGGTTAGTTGCTTGTTATTAGCATACTATAGACTGTGGATTTGAGAGCATTTGATAAAGATTTTGCTGCTAATGCCGATGAATTTGATCTAGTTGCTTCGCCCTCTAATACACCCCCAGTGGCCTCACTTTGCTGGAAACCTAAATTAAATCAGGGTTTCTTAATTTTACGTGAGTTCGACGAGTGCTATTTTGACCTCTCCCCCAGCCCCTCTCCTACCAGGAGAGGGGAGCAAAAACCCTCCTTACTCGTTACTCCTCCCTCTCCTTACAAAGACACACTCGCGTTCGGCTTTTAGGAGAGGGAGGCTGTCCGGGAGAGGTCTGTCGAACTCACGTTAATTTTGAATTTTGAATTGGTATTATTACCATGTTCCAGTAATAGAATTGAGAGCGAAGGCTTGGTCAAGTCTTCAACTATCAAAAGATAGATGCTTTAGTAGCAGATTTTACCTGTAAAAAAACAAAAGTCTGTATTCAAAGTAAGCTTGTAGCATATAAAACGCTTGTAAGATTTTTATGACTTCTCGGATTCGCTTTTTAATGTGCCCTCCTGACCACTACGACGTGGACTATGTGATTAATCCTTGGATGGAAGGGAATATTCACAAGTCATCGCGCGATCGCGCCGTGGAACAGTGGCAGGGACTACATCAAATCCTCAAAGAACACGCCATTGTCGATTTAGTACCACCTGAAAAGGGCTGGCCTGATTTGGTTTTTACCGCCAATGCTGGCTTGGTTCTGGGCGATAATGTCGTCCTCAGTCGCTTTTTGCACAAAGAACGTCAGGGAGAGGAGCCTTTCTTCAAACAATGGTTTGAGGCAAATGGTTATACAGTCAATGAACTTCCCAAAGATTTGCCCTTTGAGGGAGCAGGAGACGCACTGCTAGATCGGGAAGGACGCTGGTTATGGGCGGGATACGGTTTCCGCTCGGAATTAGATTCTCACCCTTATCTAGCTAAATGGCTGGATATTGAGGTGCTATCCCTACGATTAATAGACGAACGTTTCTATCACCTAGATACCTGTTTTTGTCCTTTAACAAATGGCTATTTGCTATACTATCCCGGCGCTTTTGATTCTTACTCCAACCGCTTAATTGAAATGCGAGTTGCACCAGAAAAGCGCATCGCAATTGAAGAAGCTGATGCAGTCAACTTCGCTTGTAATGCGGTGAATGTAGATAGCATCGTCATCATGAACAAGACGAGTGATGCTTTGAAAACCCGCCTTCAGGATGCAGGTTTCCAAGTGCTGGAAACACCACTTACGGAATTTCTCAAAGCCGGTGGTGCGGCTAAGTGCTTAACTTTGCGGGTGACAGAACCAGTTAGAGATGAACTTCATGCCAATGTCTCGGTAGAAAGCCGCGTCATTCGCATGGAAGGACATTTGTTAGATGCTGGCTTAATTAACCGCGCTTTGGATTTGATTATAGATGCCGGCGGAAGTTTCAAAGTCCTGAATTTCAACTTGGGAGAACAACGGCAAAGTACTTCAGCCGCCGAGGTGAGAGTATCAGCACCATCCCATGAAGTGATGGAAGAAATCATCTCCCGATTGATTGATTTGGGTGCTGTAGATTTACCCCATGATGAGCGAGATGCCAAACTGGAGCCAGTAATTCAAGATGGCGTTGCGCCTGATGATTTTTACGTCAGTACAATTTATCCCACCGAAGTGCGAATTAATGGTCAGTGGGTGAAGGTAGAAAATCAACGCATGGATGGCGCGATCGCCATTACCCAAACTGCCAATGGCTTTGTAGCTCGGTGTAAAATACTCCGCGATTTAAAAGTTGGCGAACAGGTAATTGTAGATGTTTTAGGTATCCGCACCATCCGCAAAACTGAATCGCGGGAACTCCGCAGCACCCAAGAATTCAGCTTTATGTCGGCGGGGGTTTCTAGCGAACGGCGCGTGGAATTAGTCGTTGAGCAAGTGGCTTGGGAATTGCGTAAAATCCGCGATGCTGGTGGTAAAGTAGTTGTCACGGCTGGCCCTGTGGTAATTCACACTGGTGGCGGCGAACACCTGGCGCAACTGATTCGGGAAGGATATGTACAAGCACTGCTGGGTGGTAATGCGATCGCAGTTCACGACATCGAGCAAAACATCATGGGCACTTCCTTGGGTGTAGATATGAAGCGGGGTGTCGCCGTGCATGGAGGACATCGCCATCACCTCAAGGTAATTAATAGTATCCGTCGTTATGGCAGCATTCCCAAAGCTGTGGAGGCGGGAGCAATTAAAAGTGGCGTCATGTATGAGTGCGTTCACAATCATGTACCTTTTGTACTTGCGGGTTCCATTCGGGATGACGGGCCTTTGCCTGATACCGTAATGGATTTGATTCAAGCACAGGAGCAATATGCCAAACACCTAGAAGGTGCAGAGATGATTTTGATGCTGTCATCGATGCTGCACTCCATTGGCGTGGGTAATATGACTCCGGCAGGGGTGAAAATGGTATGTGTCGATATTAATCCAGCTGTAGTGACTAAGTTAAGCGATCGCGGTTCTGTAGAATCAGTGGGTGTGGTGACAGATGTAGGTTTGTTCCTCAGTCTGTTGATTCAGCAGTTGGATAAGTTAACAAGTCCTTATGTAAATAAGGTACGTTAAGAAAAGGTAGACGCAAAGGCGCAGACAAAAGGAAATGACAAGAGTAGCTTTCAGTGAATTGCAGGTTAATTGGGTCAGTTTGATTGCTGATTTCTTGTTGGTAGGGATGGTTTTTGGCCCGCCTATCGCTCCCTTTTTGGCTGCGTCTGGAGTGTCTTTGCTTCCTGGAATTGCGGACATCATTTATTTCATGGGTAATCATGTCTGTCCGCAACCAGATATGGGGTTAGATTTAGCACCACCATTTATTATGGCTGTGTGTATGCGCTGCTATGGCACTGTCACGGGTTTGCTGATTACTCGCCTGCTGTATGGGATGACTGGTGGTAAAGGATTTTACTGGTTAAATCAATATGGCTGGAGTGGTGTGGCGTTAGCCAGTGTGCTGATGATGGCTTATCCTTTGGAATTGGCAGCACAGATTTTTGGTTTGTGGAATTTTAATAACTATTTGGTTACGCCTTTTGGGTTAATTACAGGTTTGGCGTGGGGATTGTTTACTATGCCGATCTTACATGGGTGGCATGGTGCTAAAACTAGCTTCCGTTAATTGTAGAGACGTTGTATTACAACGTCTCTGAACATTATTAGTATAGTTCCCTCCTTTTTTAATGAGTTAGGGGGATCAAGCCTTAACCAAGCGTATTGATTTACAGGGGGGGGACTGGGGGCTGACTTATAGCTGTCGCCAAGTCGTTTAGGACATAAACCTAATATAAAACCCAGACACCAAGCGACTTTCGATCCTGTTCCCTGTTCCCTGTCTCCTGTCCCCTGCTATATCTTTACGTTACGTTTTTGCCGTAAACCTACACTTAAGGCTGCAAAAGCTAATGCACCTAATGCAAAATTAGGTTCGGGAACACTAGCAATAGTAGACTTATTTTCGTTTGTAAGACCATTCCAACTGCCAAACTCGTACAACTCTAACCGATAGCTAAACAAACCGTCTGAATCACCAATAAATTGCAGAGGTGCTGAAAATTTCAGCACAGTGCCATCAAGGCTGTATGGTACTGAACCACGGATGTTACCCCAACCTCCTGAATTCGGTTCCGATGGACCAACTGAGAATACATCACGTATCCGAACGTCACCTGCAACGTGAATTTCTTCTCCGCGAATAATTGAGGAAAGGTTACTATAGGCAGAGGGCGGTCTAAAAATAGGCAATTCCCCACTCGGATCGATATAGTATTGAAAAGAATCGGCTTGTCTATCAAATTCATCAACTGTGAAAAAATCTGGCACTCTATTAAAATTTACAGTGAATGTTACTTCTTGAGCATCAAGATTTACCACTGCTGACTCTGATTCAACTAATAATACTGCTTGTGCTATTTGCCCTGTGCCCAAGGCAATTAAAGCTGCTCCAAGCAGAGACACTGGTAACTTTTGTGCGTATGTCATAAAAATTACTTTTTTAACCGTAGTCTGACATCAAGATAATACGGCAAGTAACATATTTGTTAAAAGTTATAGCAGTAATTTCACTGAAAATTTATGATAATTTTACAGAATTTTTAACAAAAATTGTACTGCTCAGAATAAACGATCGCATTTGTATCCAACAAATAGCGATTACCACTCATCTCGTAACACCCTTTGCATCGCTAATGCATCTCCCTCCCAGGCTAATTTACCCGCAAGATCGGAAAAATCATAATCAGATTTTTGTGTGCTATTTGATGCAACTGGATTCAGAACAACCACGACATTCACCTCCCCAGGCGCTAGCGGTGTTGGGATATCAAGATGCAAATGCCCTGATGCATCAACAATTGTCGTAATTTGAAAAACTTCCATTATTATCCCAGCTATTAAACTCTGGTTTCATTTTAATGCGATGTCTACGACGCGCTATGCCTACGCACCCATCAACTAACAGGTTTAGTCAAACTCAAAGTCACTAATTAGCGATCGCTAATACTGTAAATACTAGCGATCGCCATATTTTTTATCGCTGTAGTCTTACATTAGTCGTACCTACCTCCACCTTCTGCGCTCCTTCAACGATTTGGTAAAGTTTGTGTTCAAATTTCTGCATACACGCTGACCAATCAAAGTCAAGTATGGAAGGGCGAGCGTGTCTAGTCATATCTGCTTTCAAACCGGGATTTTCTAGAATTGCAATTACCTTTTGGGCGAAGTCTGTAGGGTTG
Organism: Nostoc sp. DSM 114160; assembly: GCF_053470305.1. Lineage (NCBI taxonomy): Bacteria > Bacillati > Cyanobacteriota > Cyanophyceae > Nostocales > Nostocaceae > Nostoc > Nostoc sp. DSM 114160. The sequence goes on from NZ_JBPFGO010000001.1 coordinate 2,962,015, forward strand.
TTAGGTTGGGCAAGGAAGCCGTTACGACCAGGAAATACCTGTTCTGAGGTTGACGGTGCAACAACAGCAACCAGAGGAGTTCCAGACGCTAGCGCTTCGTTATTTGTCGTGCAGAAGTTCTCGGTGACGGAGGGATTGACAAAAACATCTGCTCTAGCAAACCAACCTAGAAGTTCTGTACCGTGAGACTCACCCCATACAGTAACACCCGATCCAAACTTTTTAGCACGCTCGCGGATCTCTTCATCTAGCGGGCCACTACCAACAATTACCAGATGGACATCAGGAATTTTCGCAGCTATGACTGGAAAGATATCAAGCAATTGGTTGACATTCTTTTCCGGTGTAATGCGTCCAACAAACAACAGAGTTGGTCGGTTATCATTGGGAATTGGATCGTAACAAATGTTTCGCGGGTGAAATTTTTCGCAATCGATACCTTGATAAGCGACGTATTCAGCGCGTTGGCATTTCAGTTCTTCGTATTTAGTCAGTTGTTCTTTAGAAGAGAAGTAATTGAAGTCATAAGACTCACTAAATTGCTTGACTAAAATGGGAACGATGGGACGAACCAAATTGAAGAATCTGTCTCCAAAGTAATATTTGATATACGCAACAATATCTGTATGGAACAGTGATATTATTGGCGTGCCTGTTCGTTTTGCGTATTGAGTGCCGATTGGGCGACCATAACCTTGTAAGAAAAATGAGTATAAACCTCTCATTTGGGCTGCTTCTTCAACCACGATAATATCGGGCTGGAATTTTTCCAGCAACTTGGTATCGCTCCAATGCCGATAGTTCAACGGTTGAGGAAGAGACTTGTAAAATACCAGTGGTTCTGTGGGAAATGCGTAAGCAGAAAAATTGGGGAAAGATTGAATTTCTTCTAAACCTGGCATGGGGCGATCGCCAACATTTTTGGGGTAGCGATCGTTGATTTGCGGATGGATTAGAAAAACCTCATGTCCCTGCTCTAGCAACCAACGAACTCGTTGGTGTACTGCAACGGAAACACCAGTTAAGAAAGGAGCATACAACCCTGTAAACAGTGCAATGCGAAGTTTTTGCTTAGTCATAATAAAGGGGAATATTTCACAAAATTGCTGGTTTTTAACTTAGGATTTACGCAGCAAATGTTTCATGAACATCCTGATTCTTTAGCTCAGAAATTCCCGTCAATACAGTTAGACTAAGGATTTACGCATTGTTAAATAGCTGAAATTTTCGATTTTGAAGTGGATGTTTGTCAATCTGGATTTAAACTATAGCCGTAATCACATAGCTTAGGACATAATGACAAGCGTGAATGCTAGGAAAAGTATACTTTTACCTCCAGCAAGAACTGCCTTCTGTCTCCTGCTATATCAAAACATCCAAACTGCTAAGTCAAAATTCCCCTTAATATATTTGTCTAAACCCTTGCCAAAAATGTCAATACGTTTTGGTAATCAACAAGTAAAAACGTATATTTTTACAAGGGTTATAGCTAATATAGTTCTACTAAATATAAGATAATACAATTTGAAGACTAGGGAATGTTTAGTGTAATAACTTTCATGCCCTAGTTGATATTTAGCGATTTAATTCAAAGAGAAACCTTGCTATTAATCGGTTGATCCAACCATTGATAAGGGCGATATTCCACCAAGCGGACATTCCAAGGCCCTTGAACTCGATAGCTGACACCGCGCCAGGTGACTGTTGATGTCCACAGGGATGATAGCATCGCTAACCCATAAACCCACTGTGTCAACGGAATCCCAATCAACATTTTGATAATTGTAGTAGCTGATAATTTGGCGATCGCTTGATCGTTAGAGCGAACTACTCGCTGTATCTCTAATTCCAACACCAGCATTATCAAGAGTAATCCGACAGTGTAAACTCCATAGCAGACTAACAACAGAGCCGCAGCTTCCCATTTTGCCTCTAACAACGACTCTAGAACTAAGACGCTTAGTAGAGTCGGAAACAAAATGCTAGAAACAGCTTCACTTACAAGAGCCAACCAACGAGGATGATACAGTCGAGAAAAAAGGATAAGGCGCTTGAGATAGTCTATTAAATTGAATAAATCAGTCTCTTCACGATTGACTATTAGCAGCGAAGGCACAAACTTTACCTGAAAACCATGTTTTTTCAGGATGTCATGCATCATAAAATCTTCGCCTAAAGCTTGTCCCCACTTATCTAGCAGTTCTGTTTGACGAAGCACTTCTGTTTTCACAGCCAAAGTTCCACCCCAAGGAATCTGGAAGATAAACATTTGCACTACTGTAGAGACATTGCCGACGTACCGCACTAAAGAACCCCAATATCTGCCTGTTGGTACGTACCACCGATTACCGGTTGTTGCGCCTACTTTCGCATCCCCTAGAGGACTGACTAATTCTCTAAGCCAATTCAGATGAACTATAGTATCAGCATCGACTAAAGCAACCACCTTGTAAGAGTCGTCCAACTCTCGGACAGCTTGGATTAAAGAACTGCATTTGAGACTACAACTGTTGCGTACTATTCTCAAAGGGCTGATTTGAACGTTGGTTGCTTCTTGCTCAGTGATGGTTTCACTAGCAATTTTCCAAGCAGGATCTTCGTGACTATCAACGATTAATTTTAAATCATACTGTGGATAGTTTTGATTTAGGAGCGATCGCAAACATCTAGGCAAAAACGGATCGGCTCCGCGTAAGCAAAGAATTACTGCTGTTTTGGGTAGCTGATCGTCTGGCAATAAGTTTTTTTTAGACGAGCGCAGATACCATATAAAGACAAGCGTAAAACACACCTGAATAACCAGCCAACCCATCAAAGACTTAGACAGAAATATTGCCAAATCTTCCATTAAATTTTTAATCTCCGACAGAATAATGGATTGGAAATTGGGGATTGGGGATTGGGCATTGGAAAGAGGACAAGGGGCAGGGAGCGGGGAGCAGAGGAGAAAGAGGTAATTTTTATTCTCCCCCTGCTCCCCTGCTTCTTCCCCACTCCCCATTCCCTTTACGAATCCAGTGAATATTTCATGATGATGGTCACTGTTGTATTTTTGTTGACAACAAAACTGGCATCACGGAACTTTGGTGTACCTGTTTGTATGGACACAGTTGGATTTTTGGAAATCCCAAAACCTTCTTTGGGAATACCGAAAAAGTCTTTATTTAGTTTGCGATCGCCATTTTGATCGTCAACCACAGCGACAGCATAAGTTCCAGGTTTCAAACCGGAGAATTTTTTTGTTACAGAACTGCCAGTAATCTTAGCGCAGCCACTTTGAGCTTCACTAGCACTACTCATTGGAAATCCTTTTTCACTTGCATAAACTCGAAAGCAAATCTCACCTTTTTGGTGATGTATTCCATTTACTACAACATTAAGTGTTGCAGTTGGCTCTGCGTTCACTGTTTTAGCAAAGCTGATGCTCACTAAAGTAGCAAGCAAAACATGAGATAGTTGAGATCGTTTCAGCATAATTTTGTAATTAGGATAAGTGATTTTGGGGCTGATAGAAAGCCGCGTTAGTCAGCTTTGATTTGTGAACTGATTCTTTCAAAGAATGACTTGCTCTTCTTTAATGAATGCTGTTTTCCAATCTTTCCAAAGTACTTGCACCACACTTAGCAAATCTTTCAGTAAAAGATATTCTGTCCCTTTTAACTGCTGTTGTAAACTTCTATGACAACATAGCCGCTCATTCAAACTCAGGGGACTACGCCATATAGAGAGTATGTACTCCCAGATTATTCTCCAATGTGGGAATAAAATTTGTCCTTTCTTTGCTGAATCAAACCACACTGTATACCCATAAAAATCCGGGAGCATACTCAAGAATGATTTTTGATTTGTATTTGTTAACAACAAATAATGGGGAAAGAACATACTCATTGATTGTTGCGGATGACTTCTGAAGAAAAACAGGTATTCAGGGATTTCATAAAACCTACCAAGAATACCAAGTCTTAACAAAAGAATTCCATCTGCATTACCGTAACCACCCATAGGCGGTATCTTTTTCAAAGCACTAGCGCGAATTACCCCGTAACATTGATTGCATAAATGCTTGGTCAGCAATTCGTGAAAACGCTCCTGCGGTTTTAGTGCATCGGCCTTGACTTTGATATCGTAATTTTGGATAAAATTCCCCTGTTCATCAATGAAATATGCCTGGGAGTGACACAAGATTATCGTAGGATCTTGGTCAAGCACCTCGACACACTTCTTGATAAAATCTGGAGAATGTAGATCGTCATGAGCTGCCCATTTAAAATACTCACCCGAAGACAGTTTCAAGACGCGATTAAAGTTACCAGCACAACCGATATTCGTGTCATTGCGGTAGTAACAAATACGTTGGTCTTGCTCGGCATAAGCTCTACAAATTTCCTCAGTTTTATCTGTCGATGCGTTATCTGAAATAATAAGTTCAAAATCTTCAAAGGTCTGAGCCAAAAGTGAATCTATGGCTTCTTTGAGAAATTTTTCACCATTGTATACAGGTAATCCGATGCTCAATCGTGGCTGATTGCTACTCATAGAAAACAAGTATTCGGAAAATCTGTGGATTATTTTCTGCTTAATCGTAGTTAGGTAGATGCAATACAAGAATTCAGAAGTCAGAATTCAGGAGTCAGAATTTAGAATACTTTAATACCAAGCTAAATCATTTCAAGTAAATCAAGAGTCTTCTAGCTTCTTCATTTTGCAATCATTCTGTTAGCGATAGCGGGGCGTTTAGCCCATTATGGCTCCTGACTCCTGAATTTTCAAAAATATGTGAACTATTTCACCAAGCTTTGAATATCTGTTTTTTGCAGCCATTCATGTGTTTGCTGCATTCCTAATTCTAGGTCAACTACTGGTTTGTAATTTAACAGATTTTGGGCTTTGGCAATGGAACAAGCATAGGGACGAGTCATAAAATCTATGGATTCTGGTAAGATATCAACTTTTTTCCGAAAAAGTTTTTGCCCTTGAACGCGTAGCTTTAGAAATAATTTGATTTCATCTTTTGATAATGAAAGAGGTGCTTGCAAATCTTCCATTGCTGCTAAACGCATAAAATACTCTTTCCAGGAAGTTTCTTGTCCATCAGTGATATTAAATATTTCACCGTAGATTTCTTTTTCTATCGCGAGAAAGATGCCATCAATCAGATTATCTATATATACATGATTGATTACTCCTTTAGCATCATTAGCGCAAGCAAATAATTTTTGGCGCATCATCAGAATTGGTCTGACTATCCAGGGAATACTTCCAGGGCCATAAACATCTCCGGCTCGAATAATGATGATGCCAAAATCTGACGGATTATTCAGTTCTAGAAGTGCTGTTTCGGCTTCGATTTTCGTTTGACAGTAGGGATTATTTTCGCCAGAGAGTGGGCCGGATTCTGTAACACCATCAGGATAGTTAAAACCGTAAACCATCACACTAGATAAATGCACAAATGTTTTGACACCAGCTTGTTTAGCAGCTTTAGCCATATTGACAGTACCGCCAACATTCACATCACGAAAATGCTTAATTGCACCAGCTTCTTCAGCAATTTGCTCTGTATGTAAAACGATATCTACTCCCTGACAAGCCTTTTGAGCAATAGTAGAATCGGTGATACTACCAATAATTACCTCTACACCTAAATTCTGTAATTGTTTGTTCTGTTCTGTAGAACTTTGTAGTCCACGAACCTTCATCCCTTGCGCTATGGCTAACTCGGCTGTACGCAAACCGACAAATTCATTAATCCCAGTAATTAGGAGAGTTTTGTCTTTGAGGTTCATAAAATCGAAATTATTGTTAAATAGGTGAATTTGATTTGTTAGATAAAAGACTTTAAGTAATACCAAATTTAAATCTTGGTAAATACTTTTCATCTAAAATCTAAACTTGGTATAAGAAGAATTTTTCTGTGGAGAGGCTGCACTAATACTTAGCTATCAGTTTAGATCGTGGCAAAATAATTTAATTATTTTGCTACCAAGTAGCTAGAAAATCTCTCCCGGATCTGCGGAGCGAAGTTTATTGATAGCAAGCGCTCCTGATGTTATACACATTAAGACTGTTGAAGTTAAGACAATTACTGCATTATTAGTGGTCATAACTATTGGTAGTTTAGTTGCTTCTGCTGCAAAACTATACAACAATACAGAAGTAAGAAATCCTGGGATATAACCTAAGATTGCCAAAATTAAAGCTTGCTGAAATACCACATTTAATAAATAGCTATTGGCATAACCTATGGCTTTTAAAGTGGCGTAAGCAACAAATTGGGTAGCAATATTGCTGTAAAGAATTTGATAAACAATAACCACACCAACAACCGCAGCCATTGTCAACATCAAATTAAGAATAAAACCAATAGGTGTTCTAACAGCCCAATAGTTTTTTTCAAAATCAATGAAGCCTTGGCGGGTAAAAACTTGGACATCACTAGGCAAATTTGCCTGTAAATTTTTCAGGACTTTTTCGGCATTAGCACCAGGTTTTAGTGAAATCAAACCGATATCTATCATATCTGCCGGACGAGTATTAGGATTTATCCGCAAAAAAGTTGAGTCACTAACAAGTAAATTTCCATCTACCCCAAACGAAGGCCCTAATGTGAATAAGCCACCAATTCTCACTCGATAACCAATTAATGAATTGAAGGGAAATATTTCAATTGTCTGTGCAGTCTCTCCCGCATTAAATTTTTCAGCTATTGGGCCAAACTCTGGGCGAGAACCTCGGTCAAAAAGCACAACATCGGGAATTTTGAGTTTATCTAAATTTTTCTCAACTTCTGGAAGATTCATCACAGGTCTACCTGGATCGAAACCAATAACATATATTGAATATTTTTCACTAGTAGCCGGATTTTTCAGTTTGGCAAATTGCAAATACATGGGACTAACTGACTCTACGCCATCAAATCCCAGAGATTGATATAAACGAGTCCGCGAAAAGCTTTGATTTGAGGTCAAAGATTTATATTGCGAACTAACTAAAAATAAATCTCCCTTGAGATTCTGATGGACTGCGGTTGCACTGGAATATAAGGCATCTTGAAAACCAAGTTGCACAAACATTAGCAGCACAATAAAGCCAATCCCGGCTACAGCTACTAATAAACGAACTTTTTGCTGGGCTAGCTGTAGCCATGCTAAAGGAATTTTGAAAATCATGGATTTATTTATTATTTGTCATTTGTCATTTGTCATTTGTCATTTGTTAATGACCTATGTTCAATGACTAAATATGAATGGCGACATCGACTTGTAAGTTAGTAAAACGAGCGACCTTTTCACTATCGGCGGGATTATCAATGGAGATTTTCACTTCCACTATTCTGCGGTCTGTATCTGAACCAGGGTTGAGGCTAAAGATGCTTTGTTTGTCAACTTGCCAACCAATTTCTTTTACAGTTCCTTTTATTGTTCCAGGAAATGCAGTGCTGGTAATGGTAGCTTTTTGTCCTACACGCACTTTTTGAACATCGGTTTGATACACCTCTGCAATCACATACATTTGAGATGTCTTACCTATCTCAGCAAATCCTCTGGTGGTACTAATTACTTCTCCGGTTTTGGCGTGAATTTTCAAAATTTTGCCATTTATGGGAGATTTGATGTAACTTAAATCCAAGTCGGCTTTTGCTTGTTGAACAGCAGTTGTGGCACTATTGACTTCGGTTTGTGCAACTTGAACATCTACGCTACGCACTTCACTAATACTTTTGAGTTGTGCTTGTGCTTGCTTGCGTTGTTCTTGGAATGTGTCTTGAGTTCGCTTGAGGGTGGCTTGGGCTTCTGTTAGCTGTTGTTGTGTGGTCTTTAGTTGCAAAGCTTTGCTATCTGCTACAGAAGCCGCGATCGCACCTTGTCTATATAATTGCTGATAGCGATTATTCTCGGCTTGAGCGTTGTCTACTTCCGCTTGGATGCGGTCAATTGTCGCCTGTTGTGTCGCCACATCTCCTTTATATTGTGGCTCTAAACGGGCAATTACAGCCTTTTGAGCATCGACATCTCCCGTTTTACCTCCAGATTTCACCTGCGCTAGTTTAGCTTTGGCAACTTGGAGTTGGTCTATAGCCTGTTGCAATGCGGTTTTAGAACGACCATAATTTTCGAGATAGGCCAATAATTGCCCTGCTTTAACCGCATCTCCTTCTTTCACCAACAGTCTATCTACTCGTACCCCATTATTAGAAGTGGGAGCAGTCAAAGTAGTAACTTCGCCTTCTGGCTCTAAACGTCCTAAGGCTGTCACAGCAACTTTCCCAGGAGCAGCAGCTTTGGGAGGGTTGGCTGGCGATGTCGCAACTTTGGGTTTAGACCAATAGGGTGTCAAACTATATAAAGCGATTAATCCAGCCGCTAAAGTCAGAGAAGCTGCTAAAATTACTTGCGATCGGCCTACGGGTTTTCTGAATAATCGACTTTCTTTATTTACTGCCATATTTTCATTCCAATTCTGCTTTTTTAGAGAATATCCTGGTTATATTTAGTCAATTAGAATAGACTCATCCGCAAATTACCAAGAGGGCTTTTCCTCTAGGTTTTCTACCTCGTTCGAGTGGATGGTTCTAAATTGGTTTTATATGAATTGTTGTACGCTTTTACCGCCCAAACTTAGTATTTTGGCGTGAAAATTAATGGCGTGTTACTTCAAAGCTTCCTAAGTTATATCCTAATTTGTCATCTAATCTCGTAGCGTAAAATACAATAGCGCTAGCCAGCAAACTTAACTCTCAAGAACAACCAAGCGCTAATAAAAATGATATCAAAACCTGGATAAACTTGTTATCAAGTATGGACTAAAAGTTGATTCTTGTCAACTAATTGAATTTGCATAAGTCCTGATTCTCTCACTAAAATATTTCATCACAATCAGATGAGGTGCTGAAAAAATGTACCAATCGCTAATCTATTGTCTAGCAATTGAATACGTATATAGGACTAGTATTTGATTTTTGAAATTACTCGTAGAGGCAGGGAACAGGCAATAGGCAATAGGCAATGGGCAATAGGCAATAGGCAATAGGCAATAGTGAAGAAGAGGATTATAAGTGTACGGATTTTTTCAGAAATCAAACCGGATTCATATAAATAGTTGGTTATTAAGCAGATTTGATATTACTAACAGATTATTATTATCAAGGTTGTGTAATATAAGACATTATTATAGCGATTTCTAGTAGGGGTAATTGATGAATTGCCCTTACTTAAGCTATTAGCCCTGTTATTGATTACAGATCGTGTCAGTGGTAGATGAGATGTAAAACCTGAGCTTTGCTTAAGTTGACTATTTACTGAAAATTCATTTAACTCATATTATGTTTATCTAGCAACATAATTAAAATTAATATTTGCTTTATAAATAACCACTTTGCTTTTTAACTTGACTTATCTTAAAAAATAACCAAAAACTTTGACTCAATGATGATGCTTCTCTGAAAAATAATACTTATAGTTATTGGCTTTATCTATGTATTCAGTGAATTGTTACTTACTAGACAACAGATTTGTAGCGTTAACTTAACTAAGAGAATATTTATGTTTAACCCGTAGATAACAAAATTCTTCACATATTTATTTAGTGATCAATTATACTTTTATGCTAAATTTATTCAAAATTTCTATCAGTAAGAGTATATGGTTGTTTATAAAATAAGTTTAAAGGAATGATTTAGTTTCTGTAAAGTATGCTAGTGTTTTTATTAATTCAATGCTTTAAAGTGGTTATAGAAACTAGTTATTTAATTAATATTTTTAAATTAAAAATAACTAAAAATAACTGCGTTGTCATTACCTAGAGATCGTTGAATTACTTTTTCAACTTGCATAAACTCGGATTAAAGGCGGTGTCTTTTCTGTAACGAACGTGTCAATTTTACTAGGTCATATACCATAAAATATATTATCCTGGACGGTTACAACTAGCTATGACATTGATTGAGATACAGAACGTTTTTATTAACATCAGCTATGTTGCTGTGTTTAGGCTAGATAATCAAACGGTTTCGAGTGAAAAAACGTTTCTGTTTCCTTAGCTACTCCTCAGTTTTCCTCGCTCCAGTAGGATACCATTGCCAAAATCTCTACTATTACAAATGGATTGAATTCACTGGTCAAGCAGCTATTACACTCCAAGACTATTTTACCAGTTTTAACAACATCATCGACCGTAGCAATTTTAGATTTTAGATTTTGGATTTTGGATTTTGGATTTTTTTGGTTCCTTCTCCACTTATGGTGGGTGAAACAAATCTAAAAGACGCTGGATTACTCGCTATCGCTAATACCAATCTAAAATTGCAAATCTAAAATCCAAAATTGGTTGACTTATTGTCACAATATCAAGAGTCTAGCGTTGGATAACATTTTTTTGCGATGTCTACGATGGTCACTGAAGCTCACTCAAATGCGGGCTACGCCTACGCAGTGTGCCAAAATCGCCTATAAATCTAAGGCTTTATGAAGGCAGTATGTGTCGTGTGGTGTCGATTTGGAGAAAAGCATTTAGCACAGATAAAATAGCTAGCTGCTTACAAGACGAGAGATTTTCATTATTTAGTAGGCAACAGAATTACTGTAGCTACACAATCCACAGTACTAACTATGCCCTATGTCTGCTTATTCAATTGATACTGCCTTAGCTGAGTTAGAGAGCCTTATCAATAATTGTGAAAAGGCTGTGATGAGGTCTATAGAGGAAAAAAACATGAAGTCAGATAAATCAGATAAATCAGTGTCAATTAACAAAATTAACAGACAATTACAACACAATCCTATCGCCATTGTTGGGATGGCTTCTCTATTGCCTCAAGCCAGAAATTTACGCGAATACTGGCAAAATATAGTAAACAAAATTGACTGTATTACTGATGTTCCTTCCACTCACTGGAGCGTCGAAGATTATTACGATCCAAATCCTAGAACTACTGAAGATAAAACCTATTGTAAAAGAGGCGGGTTTCTTCCAGAGGTTGATTTTAATCCGATGGAATTCGGCATACCACCCAGCATTTTAGAAGTCACAGATGTATCGCAACTATTAAGTTTAGTGGTTGCAAAAGAAGCGATGGAAGATGCAGGTTATGGCGAAAACCGTGAATTTAACCGCGAGATGGTTGGGGTAATCTTAGGCGTGGCGATGGCCAAGCAATTAGGAATGCCACTTTCTGCTAGGTTAGAATATCCGATTTGGGAAAAAGCACTCAAAAGCAGTGGTTTATCCGATGAAGATACCCAAAAAATCGTTGATAAAATCAAAAGCGCTTACGTGAAATGGGATGAGAACGCTTTCCCTGGAATGTTAGCTAACGTAGTCGCCGGACGAATTGCCAATCGCCTGAATTTTGGCGGGATGAATTGCGTAGTTGATGCCGCTTGCGCTAGTTCCTTCGGTGCTTTAAAAATGGCAATTAGTGAGCTAGTTGAGCATCGTTCTGATATGATGCTGACTGGTGGTGTTGATACCGATAACACCATCATGGCTTACATCTCATTCAGCAAAACACCGGCGGTTTCTCCTAGTGAAAATGTCAAACCTTTCGATGCTAAATCTGATGGGATGATGTTGGGTGAAGGTATCGCCATGCTTGTCCTCAAACGTTTGGAAGATGCTGAACGGGACAATGATAAAATCTATGCCGTAATTAAAGGTATTGGTACTTCCAGCGATGGGCGTTACAAGAGCATTTATGCTCCTCGCAAAGAAGGCCAAGTTAAAGCTTTAGAACGTGCTTATGAAGATGCTGGCTTCTCTCCCGCTACCGTTGGTTTGATGGAAGCACATGGCACTGGTACAATGGCTGGAGATCCGACAGAATTCGGTTCTTTAAAAGATTTCTTTGATGTACACGATCGCAAAAAGCAGCATATCGCTTTGGGTAGTGTGAAATCGCAAATCGGACACACAAAAGCGGCTGCGGGTGCGGCGAGTTTGATTAAAACTGCTTTGGCTTTACATCACAAAGTATTACCGCCGACAATCAACATTACCGAGCCGAACCCCAAACTCAACATTAAAAATTCGTCATTCTATCTAAATACCGAAACTAGACCTTGGATTCGTCCAGAAGGGGAAGCACCAAGACGCGCAGGTGTGAGTTCTTTCGGATTTGGCGGTACTAACTATCACGTTGTTTTGGAAGAATATGAAGCCGACCAAAACGCCGCCTATCGCTTACACAGTGGTGCTAGTGAAGTGCTGTTGTTTGCTCCCACACTAGAGCAATTGTTGAGCAAATCGGAAGAGATTTTAGGTAAGTTGCGATCGCCATCAGGTAATGCACACTACTCACAATTAGTCAATGAGTGCAAATCGCCACAAATTCCCCTTTCTGCTCCCCGATTTGGGTTTGTCGCTGAGAATCTCGAAGAAGCTTGCAAGTTGCTGCAAACTAGCATTGACTGGCTGAAACTCAAAGGAACAGCAGCATCTTGGGAGCATCCCCAAGGGATTTATTACCGCGCCTCTGGTATGGAGTTGGGCGGAAAAGTTGTCTCTCTATTTTCTGGTCAAGGTTCGCAATACCTGGAGATGGGGCGCGAACTGGTGATGAATTTCCCTTTGATGCGCCGTCTGCATGGTTATATGGATAGCCTGTTGCTCAAAGATAATTTGCAGCCGCTTTCAGAAATCGTTTTTCCTCATCCCGTGTTTGGAGAGGCAGAAAAAAATGTCCAAATTGCTGCCTTACAACGCACAGAATACGCTCAACCAGCCATCGGGGTGTTGAGTGCAGGGATGTACAGCATACTGCAACAAGCTGGATTTAAGTCAGATTTTGTAGCGGGACATAGCTTTGGGGAACTGACAGCGCTATGGGCTGCGGGGGTTTTGAGTACAGAAGATTACTTGTTCTTAGTGAAAGCTAGGGGTCAAGCAATGGCTGCACCCGAAGATCCAGATCATGATGCGGGTAGTATGTTGGCTGTCAAAGAAGACATCAGCAAAGTGGAAGCAGTGCTGAGACATTTTCCGCAAGTTGCGATCGCTAATCAAAATTCTCCGACTCAATTTGTCTTGGCTGGGCCGACCGCAGAAATAGCGAGAATCAAAGAGGCTTTACACGAGAAAGGATATACAGCTGTATTGTTACCTGTTTCAGCAGCGTTCCATACACCGCTAATTGCCTTTGCTCAGAAATCCTTTGCGATCGCTACTAAGTCTGTCAAATTCCAAAGTCCGAAAATCCCTGTTTACAGCAACGTTACCAGTAAGCAGTATCCCAAGGAAGCCCAAGGTATTCAAAAAATCCTGGAAACGCACCTTTCTAATTCAGTGCTGTTTAAGCAGGAAATTGAAAATATCTATGCAGCCGGTGGTACTTGCTTTGTGGAATTTGGGCCGAGGAGAATTCTGAGCAACTTGGTGAAAGAGATTCTTGGCGATCGCCCACATATTACCGTATCTTTGAACCCCAGCACTCAAAAGAATAGCGATCGCTCTTTGCGAGAAGCAGTTGTGCAGTTGCGGGTGATTGGTTTGGCTTTGAATAACCTCGATCCTTACCAACTTCCCCAAACCATCCCGCCAATTGAGACGAAGAAGACATTAAATGTCCGTTTAAACGGGATAAACTACAGATCCGAAAAAACGAAAAATGCCTTCGCTCTCGCTTTACAGGATGGGCATAAAGTCACATTACCCACCCCTGAATATCCTGATGCGGTTCCTTTATTTAGCAGCCCAGGTGTAACTCCACCTCTGGCTGTAATTGAGACTAACGGACATAAAAAATCCACCCCAGCCATGAACGGTGTGACATCTAATATCATCACCCAGCCAGAGCAACAGATGAATCCTGTTACCCTGTCACAACCAGTCCAGGAATCTAAGATGCAACCAACACCAGAAAAGCTTACAAATTACGAACAACTTTTAGCAAGTTTAGAATATCTCTTGACACAGTTCCAGGAAAATCAAGCCGAGAATTTACAAGTTCACGGTACTTATCTCAACCATCAAATGGAATATGCTAAAGCGTTTTTCCAACTGATGCAGCAGCAGAATTCCTTGTTGAGTGAAAGTAAATCAACAGCCGAAACTGCCAAAATGAAGCTAGTTGTCATGGAAAGCTTAGAGCGTAGCATGATGCAGTTTCATTCCCAACAAGGTGAAACCCTACGCATCCATGAGCAATATCTTCAAGAGCAGTTGGAATATACCAAAAACTTTTTCCAACTCATACAGCAAGAATATTCTCAAATCATCTCTGGTGAGGGAGCAACCCAACTAACAGAGATAAGTAATTTCACTCCGATCGCCACAGAAGCACCAGTACCCGCCACTACTAAGATAGTAGAAAGCCAGCCTTTGCCTGTAACTGAGCCTGTAGCTAAAAATGGCTTAAATGTTACCCAAGAACCTCTGCCGGCTGCTGTAGAGCCTGTAGTTGAAACTCCTGTATCCCCAGAGACGCGATCGATCGCGTCTCTACTGCCCACACCGCACTTCCCCACTGTCGAGACAGTAGAGCCTATAGCCGAGCCACCTGTTCCAGTAGTGGAACCCCAACCTGAAGTTGTAGTCAAAATTAGCTCACCTCCAGTCAACAACGTTGTTGCATTCACCCCAGAGCCAGCACCTACAACTGCTGCACCTGTACCTGGCGCAACCATCGATATTGTTGACTTGGATAAAAACCTGTTAGCCATCACCAGCGACAAGACCGGCTACCCAGTCGAGATGCTGGAAATGGACATGGACATGGAGGCTGATTTAGGAATTGACTCTATCAAACGGGTGGAAATCTTAGGGGCGCTACAAGAAATGTACCCCAACCTACCCAAGCCTAATTTAGAAGAACTGTCAGAAAAACGCACCATCGGTCAAGTTGTAGAGTATCTGCAATCCCACGCTTCTAAAAGTGTTTCAGTAGAAATTGCAGTTCACGAAGTACAACCAGCAACCGAGATTTCAGTAGAGACTGCACCAGTAGTTGAGGTAGTCATTGCACCGGAACCAAGCATAGTTGTCGCATTCACCCCAGAACCAGAGCCAGAAGTTGCTCCCTCTATAAGTGATGAATTTGCAAACTTAGGTGAAACCCTGTTAGCCATCACCAGCGATAAAACTGGCTATCCAGTGGAGATGCTGGAACTGGAAATGGACATGGAAGCCGATTTAGGGATTGATTCCATCAAGCGGGTAGAAATTTTAGGGGCGATGCAAGAAATGTACCCCAACTTACCCAAACCAAATATCGAAGAACTCGGCGATCTCCGCACCATCGGTCAAATAGTCGATTACCTACAGCAGTTGGCTGGAGGTGAAAAAAAAAAGTCTGAGCCTGAGTTTGTCCAACAGCAACCACTGGAACTAGAGCATAATATCCAGCGCCATCCGGTCAAACTCAGAAGCCTAGCACAACCCGATTATTTGGATTTCACTTTACCAGAGGGACACATCGGTTTAATCACCGATGATGGTTCCCTCACCACTTATAAATTAACTGAATCCCTAATCGAGAAAGGCTGGAAAGTAGTAGTTATCAGCTTCCCCCAATCGCTGATCGCCCAACAAGCGCCTTTACCCACAGGAGTAACCCGCGTCACCTTAGCAAACTTAAGTGAAGAACATCTTCAACAACAATTGCAAGCGATCGCATCTCACTGCGGAACGATTGGGGCCTTCATCCACTTACATCCGATGTTTGTAGGAAATCACACCGGGAGTATTTCTTATAACGAATCAGAAAAGGCGATCGTCAAGCACGTATTTTTGATGGCGAAACACCTCAAACCCTCCCTCAACGAAACTGCAAAGCATGGACGTAGTTGTTTCTGCACAGTTGCTCACCTTGATGGAGCCTTCGGTTTAGAGTACAAAGTCAACTTCGGTGCGATCGGTGCTGGTTTATTCGGATTAAGCAAAACTCTCAGATGGGAATGGCCAAAGGTGTTTACTCGTGCGATCGATTTAAGTCCCAGACTTGACGCTAAACAGTCAGTACAAAACATCATCGCCGAACTTCACGACCCCAACCTTTATATAAGTGAAGTTGGGTATGGTTCACAAGGGCGAGTCACTATTATCGCCGATTAAAAAGTTAATTAACGCCGTGTGTAACTTTCTCTCGAACCTAACCCCCAACCCCTTCCCTACAAGGGAAGGGGAGTAAGAATCAAAGCCTCTCTCTCTGTGGGGGAGAGGTTTGGAGAGGGGTTTTAAGAATCAGTTGCACATCAAAACCCAATTTATGCAGGTATTCACGAGGATTTATGACACAAACAGCCCAGCTTAGTCCATCATCTGTCTTTGTCGTGAGCGGCGGTGCAAAAGGGATTACGGCTGAGTGTACTATCAGATTAGCTCAACAGCAACCCTGCAAATTCATCCTCCTCGGTCGCTCCGAACTATTAGAAACCGAGCCAGATTTTGCTCAAAATTCCGATGACTCCGCATTGAAAAAATGCATTATGGAAAATCTTCTTTCTCAAGGAGAGAAGCCTACACCCATGAATGTGCAAAAAATATATAACAAAATAACCTCCAGCCGCGAAATTAAAAAGACTCTAGCAGCAATTGAAAAAACTGGAGCTAAAGCAGAATATATCAGCGTCGATGTTACAGATACGCAAGCTTTACAAGAAAAACTTGCCACTGCTGTCCAACATCTCGGCCCAATTACCGGAATCATCCACGGCGCGGGAAACTTAGCTGATAAGTTAATTGAAAAGAAAACAGAAGAGGATTTTGAAAAGGTTTACACCGCTAAAGTTCAAGGTTTAGAAAACCTGCTAAATTGCGTCAATCCTAATCAACTTCAGCATTTAGTTTTGTTCTCTTCCGTAACAGGCTTTTACGGAAATCCCGGACAATCTGATTATGCGATCGCAAATGAAATTCTGAACAAATCAGCCCATATATTTAAGCAAAGTTATCCCTCATGTCACGTAGTCGCTATCAACTGGGGCGCTTGGGATAGTGGGATGGTGACAGCAGAATTAAAGAAGATTTTTCAAGAGCGAAAAATTGACATAATTCCCATTGCTGTCGGCGCACAAATGCTTGTTAAAGAAATGGATAATGCCAACCATGCAATCTCACAAGTTGTCATTGGTAGCCCCCTAGTTCCAATGGCTACAGAGCTAGATTCAGAATTACGAACTTATCGTATTCGTCGCCAAATGACATTGGAGGCTAATCCATTTTTACACGATCATACCATTGCTGGTTCTCCAGTTTTACCAGCAACTTGTGCAATGACCTGGATTATCAATGCTTCTGAACAATTATATCCCGGTTATCGGTTGTTTAATTATCAAGATTTCAAAGTTTTGAAGGGGATTACTTTCAATGAAACATTAGCGAAAGAACATATTTTAGAAATTGAAGAAATTTCTAAAGTTAATCTCGAACGAATCGAACTTAAAGCCAAAATTTCGAGTAAAAACCCAGAAGGGAGAATCCATTTTCATTTTAGCGCTCAACTCAATCTCCAGCGAGAAATCCCAGTTGCACCCATCTATGAATCTCTCAATCTCGAACCAGATAATATTATCACCACGACAGGAAAAGCTTTTTACCAAAATGGTGGGGCGACATTATTTCATGGCCCCGCTTTTCAAGAAGTTAAGAGAGTTTTAAATATCAGCCCTGAAAAAATCACTACAGAATGTCTGTGGCCAGAACTCACACCACAGCAACAAGGACAATTCCCAGTCCAATGGGTAAATCCTTACACCACTGACTTGAGTATGCACGCCTTATGGATTTGGACACAACACTTTCATCAAGAAGGTTGTTTACCTGGAAAAGTGGAAAAATTTGAACAGTTTGAGATGATACCACATAACGAAACATTTTACGTTTCTTGTGAAGTACTATCTAAGACACCAAGTAGTGCGATCGCCAACTTTATCATACACGACCGCCAAGGTAAAATCTATTCGCGAATGCTCGGCGCTCATGCCATTATTTGGTCAATGAAAATGCTCAGAAGCTAGTAGTATATCAAGTTGAAAGTTCGTAGTCAGGACTTTTATTGTTATTTTACAAGTATAGCTTTGCGTAAATTCGTGTAGAATTGAGGGTTTAAATTTAAACGCAAAGGTTCGCAAAGGGAAACGCAAAGGTTCGCAGAGAGTTCGCTAGAAATCTTGTACTAAGCAATAAAGTCTTTACTGCAAACTATCAAAGCTAGCTTAATCTTAGGATTGCTATAACTAGCCTCGTTCAAAGTTTGGGGAACAGCGTAAATCCTGCTTTTTAATTATCTCTTGCTAAATACCCAAACTCGGAGCATATAAATCGTGGAAAAAATAGCCATCATCGCATTATCATGCCTATTCCCCGATGCTAAAAATCCTGAAGAATACTGGCAAAACATCGTTAATCAAAAAGATTCGACATCCTCTGCAACCGTCGAAGAAATCGGAGTAGATCCGACAATCTTTTACAATCCAGTTAAAGGTACACCAGACAAAACCTATTCACTCAAAGGCGGATACATCCGCAACTTCGAGTTTAATCCATCTGAATACAATCTACCATCAGAATTTGTTGCTGGTTTAGATAACACTTTCAAATGGTCATTGTATGCCGCTAAACAAGCAATCGTACAAAGTAGTTATTGGGGTAATCAAACTGTTCTGGCAAAATGCGGCGTAATTTTAGGTAATTTATCATTCCCGACAAAATTATCTAATCAATTATTCTCGCCAATTTACCAGCAAACTATTACCCCGGCTGTTAGAGAACTTTTGCAGTATGAAGACTTTGATTTAGCTGTCTCAAGTGCAACTAAAGCATCTTTATACAATGCGATGATATCTGGTTTACCAGCATCTATCGTTGCTCAAGCACTATCACTATCTCAGATTAATTTATGTCTGGATGCTGCTTGTTCTTCTTCATTTTATGCGATTAAACTAGCATCTCATTACTTATGGTCACACAAAGCTGATGTCATGTTAGCTGGAGCCATAAGTTGTGCAGATTCCTTATTCGTGCGGATGTTATTTTCCGGTGTTCAAGGATATGCAGAAAACGGCATTAGCCGCCCCTTAGATAAATCCTCTAGAGGGCTAATTCCCGCCGATGGTGTTGGGATGGTGATGCTGAAGAGATATTCTGATGCCGTTAGAGATGGCGATAATATTCTAGCTACCATCTGCGGTAATGGACTCTCAAATGATGGCAAAGGTAAACACCTACTCAGTCCGAACCCTAAAGGGCAAATTCTAGCTTTTGAACGAGCCTATAATGAGGCAAAAGTTAGCCCAAAAACCATCGATTATCTAGAGTGTCACGCCACCGGCACATTACTAGGAGATACAACCGAATTCAATTCCATCGAAACATTCTTTGGCCAAAATCAAGCTGCGCCTCTGCTGGGTTCTGCTAAGGCAAATACTGGTCACTTGCTAACTGCTGCTGGTATGGTTGGCTTGACTAAAGTTATTTTGAGTATGTCGCATGGTGTAATTCCACCAACCATGAATGTTTCGGAACCTTTAATTTCAGAAAAAGGTACAATTTCGGCTGACAAAATTGTTAGAACAGCTACAACATGGCCCAATAATAACGCACCAATCAAACGGGCAGCTATTAGCGCTTTTGGTTTTGGCGGCACTAATTCTCATCTGATTTTAGAACAAGGAAATACAGCAGAATCAGTTGAATCAACTCCACCTATTCCACTTACCAAAGTTGCCATTGTCGGCATGGATGCCTTTTTCGGTAACTGCAATGGTTTAGATGCTTTTGAACGCAGTATTTATGATGGTACACAGCATTTTACTTCTCTACCGCCTCAAAGATGGCATGGGATAGAAAATCAAGAAAATGTTTTGAAAGAGTACGGTTTAGCAGATGGAAAAGCACCAGTTGGGGCATACATCAAAGATTTTGAAATCGATACTTTATCGTGCAAAATCCCACCGAATGAGATAGACAAATTAAACCCACAACAATTGTTACTTCTGAAAGTTAGCGATCGCGCCGTCAAAGATGCGAAACTACAGGAGGGTGGCAATGTGGCTGTGATTGTTGCCGCCGAGACAGAATTCTCTGTGCATCAGCTACAGCAAAGATGGAATCTATCTTGGCAGGTTAAGGACGGCTTACTCAACCAAGGAATTTCTCTACCTGCCCAACAGCTTTCCCAACTAGAAACTATCGTCAAAGATAGCATTCACCAACCTGTAGAAATCGGCGAATATGTGAGTCACATCGCCAACATCATGGCGAGTCGGATTTCAGCTTTGTGGAATTTCACTGGCCCTGCATTCACTGTCAGCGCTGGCGAAAATTCTGCCCTTAAAGCGTTGGAAGTTGCCCAAATGCTACTCGCTACTGGAGAAGTAGACGCGGTGGTTGTTGGTGCAGTAGATTTAGCCGGTGGTGTAGAAAATGTCTTGTTCCGCAGCCAATTTGCACCAATTAATACAGGTGTAAATACCTTGGGTTACGACCAACAAGCTAATGGCTGGATGGTTGGCGAAGGTGCGGGTGCAGTTGTCCTCAAGCGCTACGAAGCTGCTAAAGAAGACAATGAACGCATCTATGCAGTAATTGATGCCATGAGTTTTGCACAAGGTAATTCTACTTTGAGTGATACTTTGGTAAAACCTGATGCTTCAGCTATCAGCAATGTCTGCAAACAAGCTTTCCAGATGGCGGAGATTCAACCCACAGAAGTTAACTATGTGGAAGTCTTCGGTAGTGGCGTTCCCCAGGAGGATGAAGCCGAAATCACAGGTTTACTCCAAGCTTATCCGAAAGTGGGCAATGGTCTGCACTGTGCATTAGGTAGCGTCAAAGCCAATATCGGCCACACCTACACAGCATCGGGAATTGCTAGCTTAATTAAAACCGCTCTCTGTCTTTATTACAGATATATTCCCGCCACCCCCAAATGGGTCTGGTGTCAAAACACCGCAAGTATGGGAAGGTAGTCCCTTCTATGTGGCAATGGAATCAAGACCTTGGTTTGTCGATAAAGGCGGTACACGCAGAATAGCAGCAATTAATAGCATGGGTATAGATGGCAGTTACGCCCATTTAATCTTATCGGAAGAACCCAGCCAAGAGGAGCGCGACAACAGATATTTGCAACAAATGCCTTTTCATCTGTTTCCTATCGCAGTTAGCGATCGCTCCAATATACCAGATTTACTTAACCATCTCCAAAAATCTATCGAAGCTAGTTTTTCTTTATCAGCTACCGCCAGCCAAACATTCGCTACCTTTCAACAGCATTCTGAGCCGAAATACGTCTTATCAATCACCGGACGTAACACAAAAGAACTACTCAAAGAAATTGAATCTGCCCGCAAAGGTGTAAATAATGCCTTTGAAAAAGGAACAGATTGGCAAACACCAATAGGTAGTTATTTCACAGCGAAACCATTAGGTAAAACTGGAACAGTTGCTTACGTTTATCCCGCCGCAGTCAATTCTTATATTGGCATTGGTCGGACTGTTTTTCGCTTATTTCCGAAAGTCTTCGAGGATTTAAAAAGTAACAATCTCTACAACCGGGCAGCCGATGTTGAAAAGTTAGTTTATCCCAGAAGTTTACCTAAATTGACAACTAGGCAACTAGAAACTCTCGAAAAGCAATTGTTAGATGATTCACTAGCAATGTTTGAAAGTGAAATCGCCTTTGCTAGATACATGACAGCAATTTTCCGAGATGATTTTAAAGTCAAGCCACAATCTGTATTTGGGTATAGCTTGGGTGAAACTAGCATGATGGTTGCCCAAGGGGTTTGGAGTAATTTTGAGGGCGGAAGTAACACCTTAAACTCATCACCTTTATTTGGCGATAAATTATCTGGGCCGAAAAATGCTGTACGTGAATATTGGGGATTAACAGATTCACCAAACAACAATTTTTGGAATACTTATGTTCTCATGGCTACTCCATCTCAAGTTAGAGAATGCCTGAAACAAGAGAATCGCGTCTACTTAACTCAAATCAACACACCAGAAGAAGTATTAATTGCTGGTGATGATGCAGCCTGTAAGCGAGTAATTACAACTCTAGGTTGCAATTATTTCCCTGCTCCCTTCGACCATGTGATACATTGTGAAGCGATGCGATCGCAGTTCGAGGAAATCAAGAAGGTAAACAGCTTACCATCACAAAATCTTCCTGGAATTGTGTTTTATTCTGCCGCCGATTATCAACCAGTTGCACTTGAAAGAGATACTATTGCTCACAATATCGCTAAAGGATTGTGTCAAGAACTTGATTTTCCGCAATTAGTTAATCGTGTCTACGGCGATGGAGTCAAAATATTTCTAGAAGCGGGCGCAGGTAGTGTTTGTTCCCGATGGATTGACAAAATTCTCGGTGACAAAGAACATATCACAGTCTCTCTAAATCGTAGAGGGATGGATGACCATGCTTCAATGGTCAAAGCATTAGCAAAACTACTCAGTCATCAGGTGAATGTGGATTTATCACCACTGTATAGCAAAGCCCAAGAAAGTGCTAATTCAAGTAAAGCAACATTGAGAACAGTTACCTTGGGTGGAAAAGCGATCGCTGCTACAATTTTGAGTGAAGAAAATCGTAAAACTGTTGAAAATTTGGTTGAGGATATTAAGTGCGAACGTTTCAAAATACAGCATCCAGATATACCTAATATCCAACAAACTGAAATCACAGATTTTCTTAACACTTCCAACCACATAACCCAACAAGAAAATCATTCCCCTAACATCTTGCCTCAGCCAGAAGAAGTAAAACCGAAAAATATCATTGATAACGTTTTTCAACCGAGAGAACAATTACAATCTTCTGAGTCAAGCGCAATCAGACAGCCAACTCCTGTTTTTACCCCACCCGTCAGAACTAAAAAAATTAGTAGCATCATCAGCATGTTCGATTTAAATAAGACCCAGTATCAAAAGCTCAATGCTAATAATTCAAAGATAACTAAAGCACACACTGCCTTCTTACAAGCTAGACAAGATTACAGTCAACAAATGAGCGAAATCATTCAATTGCAACTAGCTTGCGCCCAAAACTTGCTTAACGACGAATCTTGACATAAGTCTACATACTTCAACCGTCAATAACCTTGGGGAAGGGGAAAGGTGAACTGATAAAAGGAAAATATTTCTTCCCGATTCCCTATTTCCCACTCCCACTCCCCTTATTTAATAATTGTAATCCGAGGGATAACTGCCGTGACAACCGTAGATACGGTACTAAGTAAACACGATAATGGCCTTAATTTCTCATCCTGGTGTTCTAACAAAAACCAGGTTTGGAAAGGTTCTTTAGAAACTGTATCTTTCGAGAAACAAACCATCAAAGATAAATTGATGGTATTAAATAAACCCTGCTACATCGTGAAAGTTGCCGGAAAAATCGGTGTCACCAACGAGGGCTATTTATCCCCTGGTGATAATGGCACAACAGCACAAGTAGAACTCTTAACATTTGCAGCCCCAATCCGCATTCAACAATTTGGAGATCCCAATTTTCTCTCCTCTTATGGAGTAAAATATGCCTACGTTACCGGTGCAATGGCTGGCGGAATTGCTTCCGAAGAAATGGTAATTGCACTAGGAAAAGAGCAAATTTTGAGTTCCTTTGGTGCAGGTGGTTTAACTCCAGAACGTTTAGAAGCAGCCATAAATCGCATTCAACAAGCCTTACCTCAAGGGCCTTATGCATTTAATCTAATCCACAGCCCCAATGAACCTGCGATTGAACGCCGCGCTGTAGATTTATATCTCAAATATCAAGTGAGAACAGTAGAAGCATCTGCATTTCTCGACTTGACACCCAACATTGTTTATTACCGTGTTGCTGGATTGAGCTTAAATAGCAGCAATCAAATTGAAATCAAAAATAAAATCATTGCCAAAATTTCTCGGCGAGAAGTTGCGACTAAATTTCTGCAACCAGCACCCGCCAGAATCCTCAAAGAACTTCTTCAACAAGGATTAATTACTGAGTTACAAGCAACCCTTGCAGCCAAAGTTCCAATGGCTGATGATATTACCGTCGAGGCTGATTCTGGAGGTCATACAGATAACCGTCCCCTGGTTTGTGTGTTACCTTCTATTATTGCCTTACGGGATGAAATTCAAGCACAATATCATTACCAAACACCCATTAGAATCGGCGTAGCAGGCGGAATTGGGACACCACAATCAGCATTAGCAGCCTTTATGATGGGTGCTGCTTATGTAATGACTGGTTCCATTAATCAATCATGTGTTGAATCTGGGGCTTGTGAACATACCAAAAAGTTACTAGCCCAAGCAGAAATGGCTGATATGATAATGGCTCCAGCAGCAGATATGTTTGAAATGGGAGTCAAATTGCAAGTTCTCAAACGGGGTACAATGTTCCCCATGCGAGCGCAGAAATTATTTGAACTCTACCGCGCTTATGATTCCATTGAAGAGATTCCTTTGGCAGAAAGAGAGAAATTAGAAAAACAAGTTTTTCGCAAAACTATTGCTGAAGTATGGGAAGGAACTGCGGCTTATTTATCCCAAAAGAATCCTGAAAAACTTGGGAAAGCAGTCAATAATCCTAAACTAAAAATGGCGTTGATTTTCCGTTGGTATCTAGGATTATCTTCCCGTTGGTCTAGTTCTGGTGAAAAAGGTAGAGAAGTAGATTATCAAATTTGGTGTGGCCCGGCAATGGGCGGTTTCAATGACTGGGTACGCGGTTCTTATTTATCTGAACCAAATAATCGTGGTGTAGTTGATGTTGCTAATCAAATTATGACTGGTGCAGCCTTTTTGTACCGTGTCCAAAATTTGAAAATTCAAGGACTACAAGCTTCCGATTATTACAGTCAATATCACCCAGTTCGTTCTACATCATTGTTGGAGATTTAAAAATGACTATAAAACAGTCTTTCACAGCAGACGATATTCAAATATTTTTGGTGTCTAACTTAGCTAAGTTGCTAGGAGTTGCAACTGATGAAATAGATGTCACAGAACATTTAGAAAACTATGGGTTGGATTCAGCCCAAGCAATGATTCTAGTCAGTAACTTAGAAAAATTACTCGGATTTCAACCCTCTCCATTGCTATTGTGGCATTACCCAAATATTGAGGCTCTTTCACAGCGTTTAGCTGAAGAAGTGCAAGATGGTTCGCCAATTCAAGATACAGGTGTGACAACCTCCAATGCCAACACTGCGCCCTCTGTTCTAGATTTAGGTGCTGAGGCTGTTCTTGACCCCACAATCCATCCCAGCGCTGCATCTAATGTAGCTATAGGTGAACCCAAGAACATCTTTTTAACTGGAGGAACAGGCTTTTTAGGAGCTTTTATCATCCGGGAATTGCTACAAGAAACTAATGCGAATATCTATTGCTTAGTGCGTGCTGCGAATGCCGAAGAAGGCAAAAGCAAACTCCAAAATAATTTGCAACAATATGCAATTTGGCAGGAAAAATTTACCTCCAGAATTATTCCGATTGTCGGTGATTTATCTCTGCCATTGTTAGGTATTGGTTCAGAACAGTTTCAAATTTTAGCTGCAAATATTGATACTATTTATCATAGTGGTGCTTTGTTGAATTATGTTTTCCCATACTCAGCACTGAAGGCAGCCAATGTTTTGGGAACCCAAGAAGTTTTGAGATTAGCTTGTCAAGTTAAAGTCAAGCCTGTACATTACGTTTCTAGCGTTGCTGTTTTTGAATCCACTGCTTATGCTGGCAAGGTTGTTAAAGAACAGGATGAATTCAATCATTGGGAAGGTATTTATCTTGGTTACTCACAAACTAAATGGGTAGCTGAAAAGTTAGTTAAAATTGCTCGTGACCGTGGACTGCCTGTAACTATCCATAGACCACCACTGATTTCTGGTGATAGCAAGACAGGCATTTGTAACACACATGATTTTATCAACCTGATGACCAAAGGCTGTCTACAAATGGGATATTTCCCTGATGTAGATTATATGTTGGATATGTCACCTGTGGACTATGTAAGTAAAGCCATTGTTTATCTATCACGCCAAAAAGAATCTATAGGTAAGGCTTTCAATTTACAACATCCTCAACCTGTTTCTTTGAAAACATTAGTTGAGTGGATACGCTCTTTTGGTTATTCAGTTGAGATGATTCCTTTTGAAAAATGGCAATCAGAGTTAATCAATAATGTGTCTTCTGTAGACAACCCTTTATACACTCTGCGACCATTTTTACTGGAACGTTGGTCTGATGAACAACTGACTATTCCTGATTTGTACTTGCAAGCTAGAAGACCTCATATTAGCTGCCAAGATACTCTCCATGCACTAGCAGGTAGTTCTATTGCTTGTCCTCCAATTGACTCTCAATTGTTTATGACTTATACAGCTTACTTGATTCAAAGCGGCTTTTTGAATATCGTTTAGAAGTAGACGCGATGAATCGCGTCTCTACAAGGCGATGAATCGCGTCTTTATAAATGGTATATTTATCGCAGGATTTTTTCAAATTGGTATAATGCTACGCTATTGAGCATCGGCAACTTCCCTACCCTTCGGGAACGCCAAGGGCGAACGGGTTCACCAGTCGCCTACGGCGAGAAACCCGCCTACAGCGCTGGATTCACCGCAACCCACTGGCTACCCTACAAAATAATTTTGTTTAGTTCATACTTTTTACAACTCAGTACTACTAAATAGCTATTATTTCAGATGCCAGCAACAACTCATACACTTACAGTGGCAATTATATTGCCCTGTTTTTTTATGCTCAATAATGTAATTTTTTAGGATTCACCCCTTGACAGAAGCAATTGAGGATAGAATGGTTAGTGTCGGGCATAAAAGTTTAATTTTACCTGCTGGCTTTTGTGAGTAATCAAAAGCCAGACGCTAGTAGTTTTAAATAACCGAACTTCTTTAATGCCCAACTTATTCGATGTATAAGTCCTAAATTTGCGTTTGGACTGCTACATCTATCTAAGGCATCACACAAGTATTTGCAAGGGGAATAACTTAATATATTTCTTGTCAGTTCAAATATTACGCGCACTTAATTGTAGAACGAGAACCACTGTAAATGCAACGCAGCTTCATCAAGTTGAATTCACTAACATTCTTACATGAACAAAAAACATCAACATCAGAGCAAGAAAACTGCTCTTATTACTGGAGCAGCTGGTGGAATTGGCTACGAATTTGCATGTATTTTTGCTGCTCATGATTACAATTTGGTCTTAGTAGACAGAAATGGGCCAAAGCTAGTAGAAATTGCAGTTAAGTTCCAAGAAAAATTTGGGATTTTTGTCAAACCTATTGTTAAGGATTTATCTATATCAACTGCTCCTGAAGAAATTTTCACGGAGTTGCAACTCGCCGATATTAATGTTGATGTGCTGGTAAATAATGCCGGATTTGGTATCTATGGATTATTTCACGAAACAGACCTAGCTACTGAACTGGAAATGCTACAGGTAAATTTGGTGTGTCTCACCCATTTAACTAAGCTATTCGTGAAGCAGATGGTCAAGCAAGGTGAAGGTAAGATATTAAACGTTGCCTCGGCTGCTGCTTTTCAACCTGGGCCTTTGATGGCAGTTTATTTTGCTACTAAAGCTTATATCTTATCTTTTTCTGAAGCGATCGCTAATGAATTAGAAGGTACAGGTGTCACTGTGACAGTTCTTTGCCCAGGTTCAACAGAATCTGGCTTTCACGAAAGAACCGGGATGGCTGACTCTAAGTTGCTCAAGGGCAAAAAGATGATGGATGCACGAACAGTAGCCGAAATTGGTTTTCACGGCTTAATGAAGGGCAAAACCATTGTCATTCCTGGTTTTATGAATAAACTCCTGGCAAAAAGCGTCAGATTTGTACCTAGAAAACTCGTGACAAGAATTGTGAGAAATATGCAGGAAGATAAGTAAGGGGCATGGGGCATTGGGCACTTGTACTGAGCCAAGTCGAAGTATTGGGCATTGGCGAAGAATAACTAATGACAAATGACTAGGATTAATACTGCCAACACTTCAAATTCCAGCCAAAATTCTCTACAGCAACAGCAGCAACATAATTGTTTGCAGGTACTAGTTCAAACAGACTCCAGTCTTCAGATATCTGTAACTTGGCTGGTTCTGTGGGAGTGAGCGACACTTCAATTTGCTCTAACTGGGATAGTCCATCTCCAGTTGCTTTTAAATAAGCTTCCTTACAAGTCCAGTAACGGAAAAATACTTCTTGCTGTTGGTTGGGAGATAGCGATCGCAACATCTCATATTCTCTCGGTAAAAAGAACCGTTTGGCAAGAGCTTCCAAATCAGACATCGGGCGAATATATTCTAGGGTCTACACCAATTGGGCGAGTACAATTCACTGCACACAAACCCAACCCTTGGGAATGAGACAAGTTAAACGCCAGTCCACTATCGGCAAATTTATCTGCTAGTACTGGTTTGCCACGCTGTTGATAATTAAACTCCACTTGTAACGGCTGGATACTCAAGTAGCGCCCTAATATAGTTCGGAGAATACCGCGACCTGCGATGAAACGCTGTCGATGTTCCTGAAAATAGAACCGTTCAGCACGAGATGTTTCGTCACTGGAAAGAGTTGCTGCTAAATTTTGCAGTTGTGTTTCTGGTTGGTCAAGGTCTATGCGCCAGACATGAATATCATCTGGTAGCAAAGTTAAATCCGTCGGTGCAGGTAGCCAAATATGATTAGAAGCGGTCATTGAGTCAAAAGGTCAAGGGAGTTGTATTTTAATAGTTTGTTTAATTCTGAAGTAGATATCTCTTCAGTAGGAAATAGTTTTTCTCAGAAAGTGTTAAATCTAAAACAAAAAAACCTTACCAAAGCTTGTTAATAAACTATTAGAACTACTTTTTTGTAGAACATAGTGAGGATGAATGATTATTAATTTGGAGTACTTTGCCTTCTTTATACTACTACTGGCAGCGCTGCTATTAGCAATTAGGCAAATGAGCGTTGCTTTGGATGAGTTAGATATTGCGCGTTTTACTCTCTGGACAGGTATTGCTTCTGTTATTGCTGGTTTACCAATGATATTGTGGTAACTTCTGGGTCAATGTCATCCTCTCTATTTTGGGCTTCCAAGCAATACGACTCCATCCGTCGAGTATCCTACAACTAGAATATCGTCTCGCCTATTACTCTGTTCGTTGTTGCTCTAACCATTGTAAAACCCGATTCCATGCCCACCAAAGATCGGGGTCTTGTACTTGACGCTGGCACTCTTTACTGCTCAAATAGCCAACATGACCGCCATACTGAGTAAGTAACAAATCTATTGCAGAATTGCGATCGCACGCTTCTTCTAATTCCGGTATGATAGCTGGGTCAAAAAGTGGGTCGTCAGCAGCATATAGAATCAAAGTCGGTTTTGAGATTTGCGGCAATATTTGTAAAGCACTGCTAGCTTGGTAATATGCTTCCACAGAAGGAAAACCAAGTCGCTTAATTACCAATTCATTATCAAAACCCCAAATGCTATTCGCCCGTTCAATCGCTTCTGGGTCAAGGCTTCCAGGATGGGCATCATGAATCCGCCACGCCAGTTTTTTTAAATTTTGGGCAATCCCTGCTTCCAAATATCTACCGAAAGGCTTTGTAACCAGATAAGATAGCGATCGCTGTGAATCTAAACTCGGACAAATCACCATACCACCGCCAATATCGCTATCTTCTAATCCTAAATCTCCATACTCCCTAATCACCTCACCAGCCACCTTCACCGCCCAGAGTGCCAATTGCCCTCCTAAAGAATACCCTGTAAACCAAAATTTCCCCGGACATCCCATTGCTTTAGCAGCGGCGGCGATGCGAACAAAATCTTCCCCTTCATACAAACCATCAGAAGTTAGAGTCGGGGACAAAACGGCCGTTTTGCCGTGGGCCCGCCAATCAAATAACACCACAGCATAGCCTTGAGCGTAAGCCTTACGTCCTAGCACTCTCAAAAACCATTCTGTTTTTAACTCTCCGGTAATACCATAAGTACCGATAATCGTGCTATGAGCATTTTCCGGGATGGCAACCAAGCCAAAAATTGGCACACCTTGGCCACCAATAAAGATTTTTTCGTGATAAGACGGTTCTGGGTCTTGAACAGTAATTTCCCAGTTACGTTTTCCCCACAAAGCGGTGTATACAGTCATCATCACACCGTTTTGTAAAAACCAAGACGGATTGTAGGGGGGAGTATAACACATCATAGACTATAAGATTTCGTGTAATTGAGTCTTGATTTCACAGTCATTTAATCTTAATATTTATGTAAGATTTAGAAACTTTTTTAGAATTGATTCAAAAATCTTTGTATCTATCAAAGGTTGTTAATTATCCTTAATAAGTAGTAATAATTTTTTAAGAATGCCGAGGATTCTTGTCATAGACGATGACCCAGCGATTTCAGAACTAGTTGCCGTCAACTTGGAAATGGCTGGCTACGATGTTAGTCAAGCTGAAGACGGCATCAAAGGTCAAGCGCTGGCTCTCCAGCTACAACCAGACTTGATCATGCTCGATTTAATGTTGCCCAGGGTAGATGGGTTTACCGTTTGTCAACGCCTGCGCCGCGACGATCGCACCTCTGAGATTCCCGTGTTAATGTTGACGGCTTTGAGCCAAACTCAGGACAAGGTGGAAGGCTTCAATGCTGGCGCAGATGACTACCTCACCAAACCTTTTGAAGTTGAAGAACTGCTGGCGCGGGTGCGGGCACTTTTGCGGCGTACTGACCGGATTCCCCAAGCCGCAAAGCATAGTGAGATTCTCAACTATGGCTCATTAACCCTCGTTCCCGAAAGATTTGAGGCAATATGGTTCAATGAGACGGTGAAATTGACTCACTTGGAATTTGAGCTACTTCACTGCTTGCTGCAACGCCACGGTCAAACAGTTTCTCCCAGCGAAATCCTCAGAGAAGTTTGGGGCTACGATCCTGATGATGACATAGAAACGATTCGAGTGCATATTCGCCACTTGAGAACCAAGCTAGAACCAGATCCTCGCCATCCCCGCTATATCAAGACAGTGTATGGTGCTGGATACTGTCTGGAATTACCCGCTATACCTCCATCCAATGAAGGGGCCTCAGTAACAGTCGTGGAATGAAATTCACGCTAAATTCCCTTATCTAAGCTATCACTTAGGCAAGAACTCTCTGTAACTCTTATTCCTTACCGCTTAGTTAAGGTTATTGGTGGGATTTAGTAGTATGTAGAGATGTTGCAATACAACGTCTCTACAAGACGAATTACGAATTATTTTAATACCTTGCAATAAACTACGACTGAGGGTGTCAGTCTTAAGCTTGTTAGCAGATAGACTGTAATTCTTCAGGAGACATTTTATTCAAATTTTTGAAAATAAAACTCATTCTTTCTTGAGACTTGAGTTGTTGACGGTGGACAAGCTGCTAGGGTAATCGGAATTGAATTTCTTAAATTGTAGTGCGATCGCGCTGTTTCATTACAGCGCGGTCTTGTTTCTACTTATTCCCGCATAACAACCCAAACCGAACTAACCCGCGTTCATAACCGCGACGCATCAACCCCAGCGATAATGCCCCTTGAATGGTAGTCCAACCAGCATTGAGTAAGCCCCAAAGCGCTTGGGGAGTAAATGCCGAATCAATGACTACATTCCAAAAGGGCGCGACGGCGGTTGACCAATCGGCAGTGCGAATATTGTTTAATGGAAGTTGACGGGCGATCGCTTCATACTCTGGTAAAGAAATTACATAAGGCAAACAATACACCCGATAAATATCCTGCAAGTGCTTTTCCTCATCTGGCGTCAGTGGTAACTTATCAGTTGCTCGATGACACCAAGTCACCATAATTAACTTGCCGCCAGGTTTCAATACCCGATAGCACTCCTGGAGAAACTTAGTTTTATCTGGCATGTGTTCGCCGCTTTCCAGCGACCAAACCAAGTCAAAAGAATTATCAGCAAAGGGCATTTCTTGAGCATTGGCGACTTGAAACTGAGTTTTCAGACTCAAATTTGCTTCCGTTGCGCGTTCTGTTGCTCTGGCAGCTTGCACAGGACTCAAAGTAATTCCTGTAGCCTTAGCATTAAACTTTTCTGCCAGGTATAAAGAACTGCCACCAATGCCACAACCGACATCGAGGATATTTTCTGCTGCTTGTACCCCTGCCCAATTGAGCAGTTCCTCGATTAAATCAATTTGAGCTTGACGGCGGTCTTTTTTCTGACTGCCATCGACACCGTAGTAGCCGTGGTGCATATGTTCGCCCCAAATCTGTTCCCACAGACCAGAGGAAGCATCGTAGAACTGCTGAATTTGCTGGTAAAGTGTTGCACTCATGAAAAAAGTAGTATTGAGACGAAGTAGAATTCAAAAAAAACATACAGGTAGGCTACCATGTATGTTTTTAATTAAATAAGGGTATTTTTACTTCCCGAAAAGGTAAGCCGAGATTTATCCTCCTGGGACAAATTTCTCACTTTTACCTTAATAAACTTTACTGAGTCGAATTTATGTCAATTCTCCCAAATCGGGCTACAGCTTAAAGCATCTAGCAACCCATTTTAAATCTGACTTTTTGAATTTTGAATTTTGAATTAATTATGACTGTTGCTCGCACAATTTGTTTGGGGTTTCTGGCTGTCATTGCTGTTGGTACTATCCTGTTGATGATGCCTTTTTCAACTAGCGATGGTACATGGAATAACCTGATTGTGGCACTATTTACCTCCACATCCGCAGTTTGTGTCACGGGTTTATCAGTAGTCGATCCTGGTACTTACTTTTCCTTTTGGGGTCAGTTATTTATTGCCCTATTAGCTCAGATTGGCGGCTTGGGCTACATGACAACCACCACATTTCTGATTTTGCTCATTGGTCGTAAGTTTGATATGCGGCAAAAAATCGCCATTCAACAAGCTTTAGACCGGCCAGGTATGAGTGGTAGCTCCCAAGTTATCCGTTCAATTATTGCCACAACTTTAATTTTTGAAATTACCGGAGTCTTCTTACTTCTACCAGCTTTTGTTCCAAAGTATGGGTGGAGTCAAGGACTTTGGTTAGCGATTTTTCATAGCATCAATGCTTGGAATAATGCTGGTTTTAGTTTATTTAAAGATAACTTAATTGGCTATCAGTCATCCTTCTTAGTAGTCTTCACCATTAGCATGTTGATTATCTTTGGGGGAATTGGCTATCAGGTAATTTTAGAAATGTATCTTTGGTTGCGCGATCGCGTTTTCCAAAAATCTCTTAAAAAGCAATTGTTATCACTCGATTTTAAAGTTGCAACCAGCACAACTATTATATTATTAGCAATAGGAACAATAGCTTTTTTCTGTATAGAAATTAGAAACCCTGAAACATTTGGCTCTCTAAATTTCCGCGACCAAATATTAGTAGCTTGGTTTCAATCAGTTACTCCCAGAACTGCTGGTTTTAATACCATTGATATTAGCAAAATGACCACTGCTGGTCTATTTATTACGATTGCACTAATGTTTATTGGCGCAAGTCCAGGTGGTACAGGGGGAGGAATGAAAACAACAACTTTGAGAGTTCTAACCAGTTGTACAAAAACGATTCTTCGAGGGAAAGAAGAAGTTTTGTTGTACGATCGCAAGATAGCAATAACTTTAATTTTGAAAGCTGTAGGTGTGTTAGTAGGATCGGTAGCGGCAGTAATTTTAGCCACTATTTTAATTAGCCTCACAGATCCAACATTAGATTTTATTCAAATTTTGTTTGAAGTAGTATCAGCCTTCGCTACCGTGGGGCTTTCTACAGGCATCACAGCAAGTATCTCTACAGCAGCAAAGCTCATCTTAATTGTCACTATGTACGTTGGAAGAGTAGGTGTTTTACTGCTGATGTCTGCCGTATTAGGAGACCCCCGCCCTACCAGAATTCACTATCCTGAAGAAAATTTACTCGTGGGATAGTTAGGGAGAGGAAATAGGAATAGGGATAAAGAAGAACTAATGCCCAAACTGATAAAATATACATTAGAAGGCAAAAATAAAATTTTTAATTCAAGCGGCATATCCGTTTTTTGCCCTAAATACAGGGAGCCATCATAAGGATAAAAAGGGTGAATCTGTCATCATTAAGTTTTTTTCGCAGTTTACGTAAAGATAACCACCAATTTGCTGTAATTGGGTTAGGTCGTTTTGGAAGGTCTGTCTGTTCTACACTGCACAATTTTGGTTATCAAGTGCTGGCAACAGATATTGATGAAAAACGAGTTTCAGAAGCATTAACTGAGGGAATAGTTGGTCATGCTTTGCAACTAGACTCTACAGAACCAGCCGCACTCAAAGAAGCTGGAATTTTTGAATTTGATACTGTAATTGTCGCAATTGGCAACTACGTTCAAGAAAGTATCATAACCACCTTAAATGTGAAAGAGGCTGGTGTACCTCATGTAGTTGCTAAAGCTTCTAGTGAAGTTCATCGTAAACTGTTGCGGCGAGTAGGCGCAGATCATGTTGTTTTTCCTGAGTATGAAGCGGGTTGTGCCCTAGCGCGTACTCTTACCAAACCAGCAATTCTAGATCGGTTTGACCTCGACCCAGATAACAGTATTGTAGAGTTGATTGTGCCTGATGAATTTCACGGCAAAACCATCACCGAACTTCAACTTCGTAACCGCTACGGTTTAAATTTGCTAGCAGTAAGCCAGGATGGTAAATTTCAAATTAATCCTGACTCTACCAAGCGTTTAGAGCGTGGTTCAGCAATGGTTGTTATTGGTTGCAATAAAGATATTAATCGTTTGCCGATTTAAAAAAGTTAGGAGTTAGGAATTAAAAGTTAGGAGTTATGCCGTGGGCAACTTTTACTCAAAACTAACCTCCAACACCTTTTAATAGAGAATAGACTTATTGCATGAATCAAAATCCCTCTCCCAAGCTTGGAAGAGGGACTTTTAAATTGGCTCCTCTTCTCCCAAAATTGGAAGAAGGAGTTGGGGGATGAGGGCAAATCGCCTTAACTCTGAGTTTTTTATTGTCCGGGATTTGTTGAAGTGGATTCTGGTTCAACTGAGACAGGTACATCGCCAGGGTTCGCGGGCGTTTCTGGTTGTGCCGTCTGTGGCTCAGGTGTTTGTAGTGTAGAATCTGAACTCTGAGAAGGAGTAGCTGTTTGACTGGCTTGAGGTTGCTGTTGCCCACTTTTCTGGGCAATTTGCTGCATTAGCTGCTCAATTTTCTGGACTTGTTCAATGTTGCCTTGCTCGCGATATTGATTATGAGCGCGTTTCAAGACTCCACTGGCTTTTTTGAACTCGCCCTGATTATATAAAGTTACTCCCAAGTTATAGTAAGCTGAGGCACTTTTTGGATTTAGGCGAATCGCTTGCCGATAAACAGAAATAGCCTCAGGAGCTTGACCATGCATTGCTAACAAATTTGCCATATTGCTATAGGCTGCGGCATTTTTAGGATCTAGCTTCAAAGCTTGGCGATAACTGGCGATCGCAGGCTCGATTTGACCTTGTTGTTGCAAGGCGATCGCTAAGTTAAGATAAGCATTGGCATTGCTGCTATCTAGATTAATTGCTTTTTGGTATGCAGCGATCGCTTCCTCTAACTTTCCTTGTTCGTATAGCAACAAACCCAGATTATACAGTGCTGCCACCCTTGTGGAATCTATTACCAAGCTCTGGCGATAAGCCGTAATCGCTGCCTCTTTTTCTCCTTGTCGGTGCAACACTAACCCTAAGTTGTAATAAGCTTCGCTAGAATTGGGATTAAGTTTTATCGCCTCTGTAAATTCTTGTAAAGCTACATCCAGGCGATTTTGCTCCATAAATATATTACCGAGATAATTTCGTGCTGCCCCAAGGTTAGGATCTCGCTGCAACGCTTTCTGAAAAGCATATTCTGCACCTTGTAAGTCTTGGCGATTATAGCGCGTAACTCCCTGCTGGAAAAAGCTAGCTGCTTCGAGATCCTGAGAAATTGCAGTTTCTGCCAGCAGCTTGCTAGCTGGGAAATTAGTAATTGTCGGTGCACCCAAGAGCAAAAATGCAGAACAGCCACCGAGTGTTACCTGACAAAATAAATTTAACCAATGAGAAAATAGGTATTTTTCAGACATTAATAGCAGACCTGTACTTATTTTTAACCCCTTATAAGTCAGAGTACCCACCACGAAAGAAAAAATTCTCAATTTTCAACTTTATAACTCCTAACTCTTATATAGACGCGATTAATCGCGTCTCTACTCCTAACTCTTGTACAGACGCGATTAATCGCGTTTCTTCCCACTCCCTACACCCATAGCTGACGGCAAAATTAGCATGGCATCACCGAATGAATAAAAGCGATACTCAAAAGCGATCGCTTCGTTGTATATATTCAATAATCGTTGTCTGCCAATTAGCGCACTTACCAGCATCAACAAACTAGAACGCGGTAAGTGAAAATTCGTAATCAAACCATCCACCACCCGCCATTGGTAGCCGGGGTAAATAAACAAATCGGTTTTTCCGCAAAATGGTTGTAAATTACCAGATTGAGCCGCCCCTTCTAAAGCCCTTACTGCCGTTGTTCCCACAGCAATAATTCGACCGCCAGCAGCTTTAGTGGCGCGGATTTGCTCTACTGTGGTGGCAGGAACTTCAATCCATTCTTCATGCATCTGATGGGTAGTTACGTCCTCTACTTCCACAGGGCGAAATGTGCCGACACCAACGTGTAGCGTCACAAAAGCTTGATTTATTTGGCGATCGCGCAACTTTTGTAATAATTCTGGGGTAAAGTGTAATCCTGCCGTCGGAGCTGCGATCGCTCCTGGTTGTTTAGCATAAACTGTCTGATACTGCTCATCAGCTGCTTCTGAGGTAGTGATATACGGTGGTAACGGTACTTCACCAAATACCTCTAACAGTTCCACCAAAGTCTTTCCCTCCGGTACATCAAATTGCAACAAACGCCCCCCAGTGGCTGCGTCTGTTTCCAGAACCGTAGCCGTTAGCTGGAGGCTGGGGACTGGAGAAGAATTTTCCCCTCTGCCCCCCGCACCCTGCCCCTCTGCCTCTTTTAAATGCCCAATACCCGCTTCCCTTGGTTCAAAGATAATCTTTGCTCCCCGTTTGAAGCTTTTTCCTGGCTTAACTAAAGCTAACCAACAGTTATGTTGCCGTTCTTCCAACAGCAACACCTGGATTTTCGCACCAGTGGATTTATGACCATAAAGTCGCGCTGGAATAACTCTTGTATTGTTCATAATCAACAAATCATCAGAGCGCAGCAGTGCAGGCAAATCATGGAAAATATGGTGTAAAGGTGCTGTTTCGATTCCTGTAGTTGGAGAATCAACTACCAGTAACCGCGAACTATCTCTAGGCACTGCTGGGTTTTGGGCAATGAGTTCTGGAGGTAGTGTGTAGTCATAGCCAGCTACCGAGCAATCTAATTCCAAATCTTTTTCTTGTGGGCTAGAAGTATCTTTCAAATTGGCTTGTACTAGTTTTTGCTTTATTTAGTATTTATACTCTCTTAAAAAGCCTGAGTTAAGTTTTTTCTTCTAAAGGAACTTTAAGGCATCTTTGCTCAGTTTTGTCGCTAGGCTATAAGATTGTTACTATTAAGTAACACGGAAAAATTAACATAAAAATTGGGTAAACCTCCCCATCTAAAAACGGGGGCTTTTACCCTACCGGGAACAGGCACTGATTGACGAATATAGATATGTAGGATTGGCTTTGATCCCAAGCACCAACAAACATGGAATACTTGTACTATCTGGCAAATGCCAGTCTAACCCTGAGGGTCGTTCAACACCTCCACGCTAGACCCCAGACACCAGTTTCGTTCGTCACCGTAATTCATCAAATTGATGGCTGGGTGGTTAGGATCAAACTCAAAGGTCAAGTCTCGCCCCAAGAAGATGGCGACTTTCGGGCTTTTCTAAATGAATTAGGAATTAGCTACGAACCGCCAATGAGGGTGCAAATGGCACTTTGGAGTTTGGAAGCTGGACAGTGCCCTGTGGATGTGATGCGTCGTTATCAGGTAGCGATCGTTTCTCATGGTAGCCCAGAAAGAGACGAAATTGAAGCGTTCCGGCAGCAGTTTGTCCGGGGCTTAGGTTACTGTCCAGAAACTTTAGCGTAAGACTATTTGGTTGTAACGCTACTACAAAATTATTGGTCATTGGTAATTAAGATATTTTATCGATTACCAATTAACCATTCTCAATTGAAGAGTCAAAAGCTGCCAGAATATATTCTTGCAGCTTCAACTTATATCCGGGTACTGATGAAGTAGCTAGAGCTTCCTGATTTGCTGTAACCCCAGTCAGATTTTTTGATATCCTTTGACAGTAGACAATAGCAACATCAAATCGACAAGAATAATCTGCCTTCTCAGGATACTGGGCTAAGAACATACCAGCTGTACGCCAGATTTTTGCCTGCTTTTGTGGAGTGATTGCGCTTCTTCCCCCGACATCCCAACTACCTGAACTGCGGGTTTTGACTTCAACAAATGCCAATAATGAGTGCTGAGTGCTGAGTAAGGAGTCCTGAGTAAGGAGTTTTTCCCCAGTTCGTCCATCATATTGAGCAATAATATCAATTTCCCCCCAGCGGCTAGAAAAGCGACGATGGAGAATTATCCAACCAGTAGATTGCAACCATTGGGCTACTAGGTCTTCTCCTAATGAACCAATATCTGGATAATGAGATGGAGGAAGGTTAGCCATTGACTAAAAATATCATGAATTCTGTGAATTCTAGGTTAAGCGATCGCACTACGGGTTCTACACTTGCATCATCCCGAACCAAGTTGGGGTTGAAGCGTAAAATAGACCATCGAATTTGGGTAAGTATACTCAGCTTATTCCTGTGGGGAATAATTGGCATTACCGCAACCGCAGGTTTTGCTCCAACAGCTTTGGCACTTGAATATAATAAAGAAATTTTGGTTGAAGCTGATTTTTCAGGACGTGATTTAACAGACTCCAGCTTTACCAAAGCTAATCTTCGCCAGAGCAACTTCAGCCGAGCTAATTTGAACGGTGTCAGCTTCTTTGCAGCAAATTTGGAGTCTGCGAATTTGGAGGGTTCTGACTTGAGAAATGCCACTTTAGACTCGGCTCGTTTAGTCAGAGCAAATTTGACAAATGCACTATTGGAGGGAGCCTTTGCTGCTAACGCCAGATTTGATGGTGCAATCATTGACGGGGCAGATTTTACCGATACGCTGCTGCGTCCCGATGAGCAAAAAAAATTGTGCAAACTTGCTAAAGGAACTAATCCGATTACAGGGACGAGATACGCGTGACACGTTGTTTTGTCCTTAGCTAACAAGGATATGGGGCATTGGGCATCAAGAAGAGACAAGGTAGACAAGGAAGAAGCGGGAGACAAGGGAGAGATTTGTCCCCTTGTCTCCTGACTCCCCTTGTCCCCTTGTCCCCTCACTCCCCAATATTAATCACCTACCAACCATCTGCACCAATCTTTTGACAAACAATTTGCATTCCTTTGCCTGGTGAAGAATTGGCTACAAAAGGTATTTCTCCTTTTTCTCGATCTTCTTGGAGTAGTTGTCCTTCCGAACCGTAAATGGCAATGCGATTCCGAAAAAGCCGTGATTCTTTACACGAAGCATCAAATGTAGTCTCGAAGATACCATCACCATACATTCCGTAAAGCTTATATGTAGTACCCTTAATAGTCTTTGTATCTAAAGCTACACTGTTTCCTAATCGATCGTGTCCTACAGTGATATATCTTTGTGCATCTTGGGCGATCGCTGCGCCAACACCTTCGGCGATCGCACTACCATTACTTAATAAAATAGCGATCGCTCCTACTATCCCGCTTATTTTAAAATACATACAGTTTCAAAATATCAGATTTCATATATTTCTACCCGCGATCAAAGCCGTTCTGGCAGGGTAAAAGCACTGAAATCAAGACAAAGCAAGGAGTTATGGTAAGCCGAAAAACTTAGTAATTACAGACAAAAGCTTACTACAGACTTCAACTAGCTTTTCATTAGTAGGCAAATCAGCAATGTCTACAACAGGCTACGCCAATGCACCTTTCAATCACTTGAGGGCTGTTTTTGATATCTTCTGCATGGCTCCATCTTTTGGGTTTGGCAGTGGGGCGATCGCAAAGTACAGTCCCGTGTATCACTCTGCTGTCCTGAGCAATGTACCATCAACTGCATAAACGGCATCAAAACCAATTCTTTCTCCCCAAAGTGCTGCATCGGTTTACTTGGATCGTAATCGAAGACTCGTTTCGACTAAATCATCACCGATTTCGTAATCTCCTGTTTCAACATTAATTTAGATAATTTTGCTAATGTTCTCTTGTATCTCAACTTTGGCACGGATACTTCTTTGATAGAGTTCTTTTCCACATCGAGCGACTTCTTGAGTACTGAGCATAGGGTGGGACATATAATAATTCCCCTATTTTAGCTGCTAGATT
Organism: Nostoc sp. DSM 114160; assembly: GCF_053470305.1. NCBI lineage: Bacteria > Bacillati > Cyanobacteriota > Cyanophyceae > Nostocales > Nostocaceae > Nostoc > Nostoc sp. DSM 114160. The sequence continues at coordinate 3,002,396 of NZ_JBPFGO010000001.1, forward strand.
CTTGACTTCATTGTAGAGCAGAAGTTACAAAGGTTAGAGAGCAATGCTTGATTTTGTAGCAGGTAGGAAAGCGATCGCCTCAAAGCAGCAGAGGAGAAAAACGCTTTGACAAACTCTAAAGTAAGAAACTCTCGCACACTAAGAAAAACGTGAATCAAGACAACGAAGAAAAAACCCTTAATTTATATCCAATTGATTATCCTTTTGAAACTTTACACAGCCGCATTACTGCGAAGTCACCAAAGCTGATTTTAGATCCTGACTTTCAGCGAAAATATAAATGGGATAAAGACGGCTGGGAGCGGTCTTCAAAATTTATAGAGTCCTGTTTAATGAGGATACCTCTACCTTCCTGCTATTTCGCAGAATTTGAAGACGGTAAGCACATGGTTATTGACGGTGTACAGCGTCTTACGACTATTGTTCGGTTTTTTAATGATGAATTTGCTTTGGAAGGACTTAGTTCATTTAAAGAATTGGAAGGAAAAAAATTTTCGGAGATTGGTCAATATAAGTCAGAGCTAGAGTCAACAACAATAAGGTGTATTATCCTTAGGAAAGAAAACCCTAAATATCTGATTAGAGAAATTTTTTCGAGACTAAATCAGGGAGCAGTTAAGCTATCAGATCAAGAAATAAGACATGCCATATATCCTGGTGAATTTGACAATCTACTTTCTGAATTAGCTAATACCAATTCTGTATGAAGCTGCGCTAAATTGTGGAAAAGGGTGTATTTGGTAAAAGTGTAATGGGTCGGAGATTGATAGTTGAAATTAAAGAGAGCCAAGAAGAATTACAAAAAGCAGTGAAATATGCGCTAGAAGCTAGTAGCAAAGAGAGATTACAAATGCTCAACTGGCTAAAAACAGGACAGGTTACAAGTAGGCGATCGCTGGCAGCGTTGTTAGGGAGAGATGAGGCAACAGTAACTCGTTGGCTAAAAAAATACAAGGAATTAGGATACAAAGGCTTACTAGAGGTGAAACAGGCACCAGGAAAACAGCCAATTGTCAGTGGCGAGAATTTAGAACGTTTAAAAAAAAGATTATCCGAACCACAAGGATTTCAAAGTTACAGTCAGATTCAACAATGGTTAATGGCGGAATTAGGACTAAATGTTGCTTATAAAACGGTATACCAATTAGTGAGATATCAACTTGGTGCCAAGCTGAAAGTTCCGCGTCCTCAAAGCACCAAACAACATCCAGACAGTCTATCTCACTTTCAAAAAAACTGCCTCTAGCACTCAAATTCTTGCAGGAGGAATTTGGCGAAGGGAAAAGATTGAGGTATTTATGTCAGGATGAAACACGTTTAGGATTAAAGACAATTACCGGACGTTTAATTACAGCTAAGGGAGTTAAACCTGTAGGTTTAAGTCAATGGCAACGCGAAAATTTTTATTTATATGGAGTTGTACAACCTCTAAGCGGATACAGCTTTTTCTACGAATTCCCTTACCTTAATGGGGAAGCAGTTTTCAAAACTTCTTAGAGTTGTTGTCTGCTGATCTTGGTGATGATAGTGCCGTAATTCAGTTCGACCGAGGTTCTTTTCACAAAGCGAAAACTCTCGATTTTCCAGATAACATTATCCCGCTCTTTCAGCCTCCTCACTCTCCTGAACTCAACCCGATTGAGCGGTTTTGGGAATTTCTCAAATCTCAACTCCAATGGGAAAACTGTAAAACACTCTCACAACTACAGCAAAAGTTAACTGATGCCCTCAAAGAAATTACACCTTCCATGATTGCCTCTCTTACTTCTTACAATTTTATCCTTGAAGCCTTATTTAGCGCAGCTTCATAAAGAATTGGTATAAGTTAAAAACAGTTAAAACATTTGGTTTAGGTAAAGATGGTAAAAAAATTAAAGATAGCCTAGAGGCTGAGGAACTAGTTTTGAGATATTTTGCACTAAAAGGAACACTTGACAACTACCAGGATAGATTATCAAAGTATCTTGATGAATACACAGTGTTAAAAAAAAGTATAACCTTAGAAGAGATTGAGGTACTTAGAAATTAATTTAATAGTACTATAGATAAATGCGTTGCAATATTTGAGAGGGATGTTTTTATAGATACAACTAAACAAAAACGACGGCAAGCGATTGTTTATTATGATTTGTTAATGTACAATTTTAGTGATATTGACAAAGAAATTCTCATTAAAAATAAAGATAAGATTCAAAATAAATTTCAAGAACTTTGCAAATTAGATGATTTTCAAAGAACATTAAGTAGTGGTTTACAGAATAAAAGCTCAATTCTAAGAAGAAGAAAGCTTTGGGGGGATTTGTTGGAGGCAGCAATTAATGAGTGAGCAAGAAATTCACGATAAATATGTAAACCTCTTTGAAAAATTGAAAGAAATTATTAAAGAAACTCAGGACAGAATTATCTTCTCAGAACCAGACCCATTTTTTGAAGATAATCTGAATTTCTTTGTGAAATCATTCCTGATTAGCATATGTGCATACTTAGAGTCCTATCTGAAGGAAATAGCTTTTAGACGTATTGATGTTATTAGTAGTAAACTTTCAAAACTCTCAATCCCGCGTAATTTAGTCCAGTGGGAGCTTTTGCGTCATAAAGATATCAAAGATAATGATTTGAAATTTGAATATCTGAAGATATCTATTAAAAAAAACGACTTAGACGAACATATTTCAGGAAATCCATACAGAACAATAGCTCTATTCAAGAAAATAGGTATGGACTTAAATGCTATTGAGGGGTTTGTCTACAAGAAAGATGTTGTTACATCTATTGTTCTAAAAAGAAATAACATTGTTCATCATAATAGCCATGCCAGTGATGTTTCTATGGCTGATTTGATGATTTACATTGACAATATCATTGATTATATGGATTCAATAACTCAAGCTGTTAAGATAGAAAATACAAAGTGAATATGAAACCTGACGATCGCACTATAAAAATCGAAAAGCTTGAACAAAAACTTATCGCAACATTGAGCAAGAACTAGCTAAAAAAGAGCGATGGGCTACGCCCCGCCGGAGGCGATCGCACTCCAGCAAGTACGCAGGGTTAACCCTTTAATCAATCACGCTATTCAATCCCCGTTTTTTAACTAGGTGCAACAGCTTAAGAGCAGTGCCACTGGGACGCTTCTGACCGATTTCCCACTTTTGAACCGTTGATAGACTTGTATTCAAAATCGCAGCAAATACTGCCTGACTGACATGAGATGATTCGCGTATTTGCTTAATTTGCTCAGGTTCAAGCGGTTCAATCCCAGGCAAGCACAGACTGTCGAATTCACGCAATGTAGTTTGATCCATCAGTCCAGCCTTGTGCAGCCCCGTAGCCGTTTCGTGAACGGCTTCAAGAATCGCTGATTTCTTCTTCGGCATTGCAAATTGCCTCCATCAATTCATCTTCCAGCTTTGCTTTTTCGAGATCCTCTAGCGTGTAAGAGAACAGCACTGATGCCAGCTTTTTTAATGCTTTTTCTTCTTTTTTGTTAATGTTACTGCGCTCGTTTTTCGAGAAGCCGAAAACAAAAAACCAGCAATCTCCCTTGTTGGTTGCGACCAATGTACGAAAGCCACCACGCTTACCTTGTCCAGAGCGGGCAATCCGCTTTTTGAACAGTCCACCTCCTAGATCGGCTTCGTAAAGTCCTGCCATCATTTCGTTTACAGCAGCGCAGAGGCTGAGGTCGTTTAAACCCTCTTTGCGTGCCCAACGGTCAAACCATCGGGTTTTGTAAATTATTATGCTATGGTCATTATCTTCGCTTATTATATAGCACTTAGTGCTATGCTTGGCAATAGACTATAAAACTCAAAAAGCTTGAACAAAGACCGATCGCAACATTGAGTAGAAACTAGCTAATCGCACTCCACCAGATACAAAGGTAAAACTCTAGTTATCCAATTTTATTTAACGCTCCTAAACCACTCAGTAATCCCCTGAGCGATCGCTTTTGCCATTTTCTTTTGTTCCTCTGGGTTCACCACCTGCTCAAATTCATCGGGATTGCTCATAAAACCCAATTCCAATAATACCGATGGTGCAGCAGTTGGACGTGTCAGCGCCAGGTTATCCCAAAACACACCATAAGAAGGTCTACCGATTTTTTTCACTACATAGTTGTGTAAAAACATTGCGAGACTGTGTGCTTGGGGTTGATACCAAAAAGCACCGAATCCCTTGGTTTTTTCGGCATCACCATCATCGGGTAGAGAGTTGTGATGTATGGAAATAGCGATGCATGGTTCTTCTCGACTGATAATTGCCTGACGTTCTACGAGCGAAACTTCCTTGTCGTCCTCCCGCGTCATCACCACCGTTGCTCCTTCCTTCACCAATTCGTCTCGCAGCAACTTGGAAACTACCAAATTGACATCTTTTTCTAAATATCCAGTTGGCCCACTGGCACCAGTTTCTTTACCGCCATGCCCTGGATCTAGTACAATTTTGAAATTAGCTAAAAGCTTGCGTCTTGTGTTCCCGATTTTAGGCGGATGACGCAAAGCCAAAACCAGGGTTGTACCGTCGTATCTCAGCTTGTATCCCCACTGTTGAGCTTTTTTGAGGTTAAAGGTGTATTTTACTTGTCCTGGAGCCTCCTGTTGCCAGTCTAGGCGATAAATTAGGGGATCATCATCCAGGCGAATGATGTCCGTTTGGGCAGTAGTATTGTAGAGAGTGAGAGCGAAAGTTTGCTCACTTTGTTGTACGCTCACGGGTACGGGAACTTGCAAGGGGAAAACTATCTCTGTCGCACTAGGGAGTTGACGGTATCCGACACTGCGAATTATTGTCTGTGGCGGAACTGCACCAGGTAGAATGCGGGTTTCTTTACTATTAATCCAAGCGCCATAATCTAGGCGCAACCATTCACCTTCCCTACCTGTAACTGTTGCGCGTGTGCCTTTGGGCAGTGGTGTAAGTCGGGAATAATCGGTGCTAGGGCCAGTACGAGCAACGCCTGATTCTACTGTAACCTCAGAAACTGGCAACTGTGCTCTTGAGAGGATTTCAATCTTACCAGATCCTGGTTGAGTTATTGTCTTACCATCAAGCGTCAGTTGAAATTGAGGTTTTCCTAGATCGGCGGCTGTTGCTACTGTAGTGCAACCTTGATAGTTGCCTACGCTAGACTGGGCATGAGGCTGATTTTGACCTGTCAAAGCTGCCAAATTACTTGGTAGTTGTGCTTGTTGAGGTTGGGGTAAAAGGGCAATAGTTTGATTAGCCAGGGTTACAGAGACATTAGCGTTAGGGGGTGCGATCGCGCCAAAACAAATTACTTCTCCTGGTAATCTGGCAATGTCAACTGCGGGAGTCAGGGAATCTTTCGCAAAGGCTACCCCTTGTGGTAGTTCCGGGCTAGCGTTAAGCCGGATCACCTTAATCTTAAGTTCTTGATTCTGGCGACGCACAGTAAAAAGATTCTCCCCCAACTGTAAGGGGAAACTAGGGGAAAAATGACCAGCTTTGCTGCGGGTAATTGGCTTACTATTGATCAAAACCTGACCATCTGGTGGTGCGGTGCCCAGAAAGAAGATTTTTTGGGCACTTGTCTGGTAGTTTGTCTGGGGAAAAACGACTATGAGAGATGGCTCTGCCAATGCGATCGAGGAGGTGAGAATACAGCCTAATATTACTAATCCTAAGAGGTTTTTCACAGCAAATCACAGAAGATGACACCACAACAACTGTGGCACAATGACGGGATGTATTTTTAGAAGTTGTTAGAAATTCAAACTACTATGACTAAGTTTATCTTTGTTACTGGAGGCGTAGTTTCTAGTATTGGTAAGGGCATTGTAGCAGCAAGTCTAGGGCGTTTGCTCAAGTCGCGCGAATATTCGGTGTCGATTCTCAAACTCGACCCTTATATTAATATCGATCCTGGCACGATGAGTCCCTTTCAGCATGGGGAAGTATTCGTTACCCAAGATGGTGCGGAGACAGATTTAGACTTGGGGCATTACGAACGCTTTACCGATACCTCAATGTCACGCTTAAATTGTGTGACTACTGGCTCGATTTACCAGGCAGTCATCAATAAAGAGCGGCGCGGAGACTACAATGGCGGTACTGTACAGGTAATTCCTCATATTACCAATGAAATTAAAGAACGGATTTTGCGAGTTGCTAAAAGTACAAATCCTTCTGTAGTAATTACTGAAATCGGCGGGACGGTGGGAGATATTGAATCATTGCCGTTTTTGGAAGCAATTCGCCAGTTCCGTAAAGAGGTAGGGCGGCAGAATGTGCTGTATATGCACGTAACACTGGTACCGTGGATTGCCTCGGCGGGTGAAATGAAAACTAAGCCGACACAGCATTCAGTTAAAGAACTGAGATCCATTGGTATTCAACCAGATATTTTAGTTTGTCGGAGCGATCGCCCTTTACCCAAAGGATTAAAGCAGAAATTGTCGGGATTTTGCGATGTACCGGAAGAATGCGTTATCACTTCCCAAGATGCCAAAAGTATCTATGAAGTACCGCTAAATCTAGAACGGGAAGGAATGGCAGAACAAGTGCTGAACTTGCTGCAAATGGAACAACGTAAACCAGATTTGACGCAGTGGCAAACCCTGGTACAACGGTTACATAGTCCCAAGCACGAAGTAGAAATTGCCATTGTTGGTAAATATGTACAGTTAAGTGATGCCTATTTATCTGTAGTAGAAGCGCTCAACCATGCTGCAATCTCCACTTATGGCAAACTGCGTCTGCGTTGGGTGAATTCAGAAGAATTGGAAACGGAACCAGCCGAAAATTATCTTAAAGGTGTTGATGGCATAGTTGTACCAGGAGGTTTCGGGGTTCGGGGAGTCGATGGTAAAATTGCTGCGATTAAATACGCCCGCGATCGCCAAATCCCCTTCTTGGGTTTATGCCTGGGAATGCAATGTTCTGTGATTGAGTGGGCCAGAAATGTAGGGGGATTAACAGGTGCTAATAGTGCTGAATTTGACCCTTACACAACGGCTCCGGTAATTAATTTATTGCCAGAACAGCAGGAAGTTGTGGATTTAGGGGGTACAATGCGCTTAGGATTATATCCTTGTCGTGTTCTCCCTGATACTTTAGCTTTTAAGCTCTATCAAGAAGATGTCATTTATGAACGACATCGACATCGCTATGAATTCAACAATGCTTACCGCGATTTGTTGTTAAAGTCTGGCTATGTAATTAGTGGTACTTCTCCCGATGGACGTTTAGTTGAAATTGTGGAATTAACCAAGCACCCATTCTTTCTTGCTTGCCAATTTCATCCAGAATTTCAATCACGCCCCAGTACCCCTCATCCTTTATTTAAAGGATTCATTCAAACAGCGATCGCTCTTTCGCTTTCGACATCTAGCACACCAACACCATTGGAGGTGTCATAACAATTCAAAATTCAAAACTTGTACTGAGTTTCGACTGCGCTCAACTACCGCGTAGCCGAAGTATTCAAAATTCAAAATTAATTGCAACATTAACTTAAGACTTCAGTAGATTTGGATATTCAGGGTGCATCATTCGTAAATTTCGGACTTGAGGAGATGTTGTGGCGTACTGGGTGAAAATCCTTTACGAGAGGAAAGAATATGTAGTAAATTTTGAACGTGTCCATGCTTTTTGTTATGAACTGAATGGCAGAGTTACTTTTTGGCTACCCGATAGTGCCATTCCCATAATAATTAATCCACAAAATAACCTAGAAGATTATCAAAAAATTATCGATTATTTAGAATGTGTGACAGGATTAGAATTAGAGCGTGCCCACTGGGTGAAAATAATTTACGAAAAAAATGAATATGTCATTAATCTCAACTGCATCAGTTCCTTTTGTCATGAACCGAACGGCAGGATAACTTTTTGGTTGCCAGATGGCACTATTCCTATTATCATCAACCCTGTGAGTAATCCTGAATCTTATGAAAAAGTTGTGAAATACGTTCAAAAAGCAACAGGATATTCTTTGTTTTGAAATTACTGTGTAGCAGAACAAGATAAAATTAACAATTCAAAATTCAAAACTTGTACTGAGTTTCGACTGCGCTCAACTACCGCGTAGCCGAAGTATTCAAAATTCACGCATTCAAACATTTTAGAACTTCTGCCTTCTGCCTCATCCCAACTAAAAATATTTACGCGATTCTACTTATCGCTCACTGCCATTCATCAAAAATTTGTTTTATCCGCTCAATTGCCGTGTCTGCTGCTTCTTCTGGAGATATGCTATTGACAACTATTCCATTAAGAGCTTTACCCCAAACATTCTCTTCTAAAACTAGGCTGTAAGCAGGGTTTTGGACAATATAAAATGGACGAGTATCTTTAGTTAGTGTTTGAGTTGCAGTAGAAAGATGAGGATCTGCTGGATTTGTCCAAAAAGGATCTTTCCAAACAGACTTCATTACTGGTAGATATCGACCCTCCGGTAGCTTTGAGATAGTTTCCTATGATTTCAGGTTTAATTAAATATGCGAGAAAGTCTTTGGCTACCTTCTGGTTTTTAGACTCAGCAAACAAAACTATTTCATTAATCGAGACTAAGAAGCGCATCGGTTTACCATTAGGTTTGTTCGGAAATTCTAAGATACCAAGCTTATGACGATAGGTGTCAGAATCTTGGCGAACAGCAGCAGGGATCGAAAGCGAGCTGTTAGGCGTCATAACCACGCCACGATTGAGCAAGCTGCGATTATTGTCTGGATTTAACCAGTTTACTGCGTCTGGTGGTACGTAACCCTGCTGGAAAAATTTCGCATACCACTCTAAGCTTTTAACAATACCTTGATACACCTTGGGATCGTTGAGCAGAAGTTGACCCTTGGAGTCTAAAATTTGGACATTGTATGCTTCTAAAATCTGCTCAAATAAGTAGTAGGTATCTGTAGAACCAGTGGAAAAAGGAAAACCTAATCCGTAAATATTCTGTTTTTGCTGTGCGCGCAAATCATCCTGCACTTGTTTCCAAAACTCCCAGAAAGCATCCCAATTTTTAGGGATATCGCTTTGAGTTCGACCTACTTTCTCTAGTAAGTCTCGCCAGTAGAAGATGTGAATTGTTAATTGATTAATTGGGACTGCATAGTAACTCGACTTCTTATCAACGTTGTTATATAAACGAACTGCTTCTAACACACCTTCAGAATAAATACTTTTGACTGGCTCAATTACATCAGACACATCTGCCAATTTACCTTCCCAGGCAAGACGTGGATACAGCTCCCTCTCAGCACTGCTATTGATGACGAGATCGGGTGAATTACCTGCCTGAAGTGCTCTTTGAGTCTTTTGTGGCAATTCATCGTTAGTATAAAAAGTAAGTTTAATTTTGTTGCCGCTTTGCTGTTCCCAGTTACTAATGATCTTCTGGAGCGCTTCATCCTCTTCCAAAGTGTAACCTTTATCTGACCAAATCTTCAGGACTTTACTGTTAAGAGGAGACTCGGTGACTGAAAATTGGTTAGATTTTAAGATGTTAATGCAGGCAAGAATTATCAAGCTAAATATCAATGCTACAAGTACGTAGCGATGGCTAGCTCTTATTAGCATTACGGTAAAAGTTTGCTTGACTCTTTGTTGATACTTCAAGCCTTTAGCCATTAGACTGGCTTTGGTTTTGAATAACATGCTCATTTTATGATTTTTGCCAGAAAAACATCTTTACTGCATCTTCTGACATTACATAGCGCTTATTCAAGCTTAAATAGTTGCTTTTCACTTACTTTTCACCATCAGCCAGAATTGCTAAGTAAGTGGGCAAGAATAAATTAAACTATGTTACGTAATGTAAAACTAATTAAATTATCTCTTAGTTAGAGCCTAATTTTTCTTCTAATTTGTAAAGACAGATGTCTCTAGCTGGGCTTGTTTGAACCATAATTTAAAATCTTGAATAGTTTTGCCATGCCAACTTTGCTGCACCTACTATTCCTGCAAAATTGCCTAACTTTGCTGGCAATATTTGTAAACCCTCTCGTGATAAAGGCTGCACTCGCTTCTCAATTTCTGCCTTCACACTTGGTAAGAAAAACTCAAAGCTACCACTGATACCGCCACCAATCACGATCGCTTGTGGTGTAAGTACATAAATCAAACTGGTCAAACCAATTCCCAAATTAACACCATATTCTTGCCAAAAAGTCAATGCGGCGGCATCTCCTTGTTGGGCAAGAAAACCCAATTCGATGGGTTCCTTGAGAGTGCGGCGGCGAATTGCAGTAGCACAGGCATATTGCTCCAAAGAGCCTCGATTGCCACTATTACAAATTGGGCCATCAGGATTTAAGGAAATTAAACCCAATTCTCCGGCGGCTCCTTGATGTCCAATAAATAGTTTGCCATCAAGGATAATTGCGCCACCAACCCCAGTACCTAAAGTTAGCAGAATCAGATTTTGAAAGTGGCGACCGGCTCCCAGCCAAGCTTCTCCCAAAAGAGCGCAATTAGCATCATTAGCGATCGCAGTCAGTTTGCCAGTTTTAGCTTCTAACCAGTCTGCTAAAGGCACATCGATCCATCCAGGTAAGTTAATAGCGATTTTGGCAATGCGTCCTGCGGCATCGGATGGGCCAGGAGTTCCAACACCAATGGCAACAGCTTGATTATCTGGATCGATTTGAGCGATCGCATCTACCAGAACCGCCAACACCGCTTCCGGCGTTGTTGGTTGAGGAGATACGACAGTTAAAGATTGCAGACAAGTACCATCATCTGCAAAACGCCCCAGCTTAATTGCTGTTCCCCCGACATCAATGCCAATTACTTGAATTTTGTCATTTGTCATTTGTCATTTGTCATTTGTAATTGGGTATGAGGCATTGGGCATTGGTAATTGGTGAACAGTTATCACCCATTCTCTATTCCCGATCGTCGAGTTCAAAATCAACAATCGATCGGGGTTTTAGGATTTGGCACGAAAATATTCTAAATTTTCTGTCCTATTGGGTGCGACTCGTAAATTAGCAACAGTCATAGTACGAACACTAGATTGCTCTTGCCAAGCCGTAATTGGCGCACCTCTTAAGATACCAGCAAGAGCAACGGAAAGGATAAACCCGCCAGTAGCGGCAGCAATTAACGTTAGATTATCTTTCATACAAATCTCTGTATTGTTTATTTGTCATTTGTCCTTTGTCCTTTGTCATTTGTCTAAAATTAATGACCATTGTACAGACGCGATTAATCGCGTCTCTAGTGACCGACCAATGACTATTGTCGGATTCTATTTTCTCTCCGTAATCGAGGATTGACAAATTCATTTAACCCCTCACCAAGTAGTGATAACCCTACCACCATAAATGTCATCGTTAAACCAGGAAAAAGGGTAGTCCACCAAATGCCAGTAGGTAGAGCTTCTAGAGCTTGTTTTAAATCATGTCCCCATTCTGCCACTTCTTCGGGAAGTCCTAGCCCCAAAAAGCCTAAACCGCCCAACACCAAAATCGCATCAGCGGCGTTGAGCGTGAATAGGGACGGGTACGCTTTGAATGACGTTGAAAAACAGATAACGAGAAAGCACAACCCAAGTAGAAGCACCCATTGCTTGAGCAGCTTCGATGAACACTTCAGTTTTCACGCTCACGGTGTGGTTGCGGACAACGCGATAGTATTGGGGGATGTAGGCAATGCTAATAGCGATCGCTGCATTCAATATCCCACGCCCCACTACAAACGCCAATGTCACAGATAGCAGTAGCCCCGGTAAGGTGTAGATGCTATCCATAATAAATAGCAGCACTTTATCCAATTTACCGCCGAGATAACCACTCAGCATCCCCAAAGGCACACCGATAATCATACTCAGTGCCGTTGCCAAAATTACCACCTGCAAAGCAGCTTGAGCGCCGAACAATGTCCGGGAGAACACATCATAGCCGAGACGACTAGTACCAAACCAATGTTTAGCTGAGGGTGGCTCGTGAATTGGATTAGAGAGAAAATCTTTGGGGTTTTGCAGCCATCCCCAAGCCTGCAATACGGGAGCGAAAAATGCCAGGAAGATGAAAAATAGGGTGATGGCTAACCCAATGAGCATGAGTTTTTGGGAAAGATTGAGACTTTTGCCAAACTGTAAAAAGGTTGGTAGCCGCCGTTTTGTAATGGCCATAAAGCGATCGCCTAAAGCAAAGCTTGATACGCTGGCCATTTTACATATTTAGATAGGGGATTGCGTAAACATCTTTAAATAAAAGTCCGACTATTTCACGTGGATACAGATATAGACTGAGTTAGAGGTGAAATTATGCCTGATTTTTGCCAAAGCTTTTAACTACGATTCAGAGTACTACAATGTTTGCGATCGTCTCGATCAACGAATCAGTCATCTTGATGATGCAGCCTTTGATTTTTTGACACACTTTCAGTATTTTAACTGTGGTCTTGGCTGTTAATACTTAATTAATATGTAGCACAATATTTTTTATATCTTAGTCATTGTGAAACCTCTTCTACAGACTTACTTAGAACAAGAAATTTGGATACTAGTGAGAGATAAGTGGTATTTCGCCACAATTGTCGGAGTTTGGGATGATTTATTGTCCTTTAAACATAGAACTTACAACAAAGACACAGAAGAAGATACTTTCTGGGAAATGGTTGTGAAAATCAGTGAAGTAATTGCTATTGATAAAATTAAGTCTGTTATTAGTAGAAAACCAGAGATGCTGATTTCACGGCTACTAGAAACTGAGCAAGATACAAGCGATCGTCATCAAGATAAATAATATTAATTAGCTCAATTTCTGAGGTAGACTCATCCTTTGCACCTGTCTCAAGATGCAAAGAATGAGCAGTTGAAGTTATCGGCTATGGCGCGATACAGTTCAGAATGAGCAATAAAATCTGATGTAGAAATGCAATTTATCGCCTCTTAAAAGACCAATGATCTACACAAATAACCCTTAATTGAAACGTAGTGGACTATGGCAGGTATTAGACTTCTTGGCAAAAGTCCGAGAAAACGGGAAGGTGGGGCCCCAAGAAGGGGATAAGGGGCAGGGTGAAGGGGAAAAGGTTTTGGTTAAAGGGAAAGGGGACTTTTGCAGAACCTTTTCCCCAAGAGCGCAAAAAGCACAAATGCCAAGAGGGTCTATTGAGTATTGGGCAGAGTCTTCCCTAGTTCCCAATACCTACTATCTCAAAGATTACTTTCAATCAACTGGCGATATTCGCTCTTTTGCTTCACGCCTTTGACTTCCTTCACCAGTTCCTTATTTTTGAACAATTGAACTGTTGGCGTTCCTGTCACACCAGCATTTTCAGCAATATCTCGGTCTTTGTCTATGTCAATTTCTACAAAGTGAATTTTGCTGTCAAATTCATCCACCACTTTATTTAAAATTGGCTTCAGGGTATGACAAGGGCCACAACCAGGAGAAACGTATTTAACAAGGAGTAAGCGATCGCTTTCATGGAACAATTTCCGTAAAGCATAACCACCCTCATGGCGCGTCCCATCCAAATTAAATCCAGCTTCTTCTTCGGCTTCAGTCTTTTTGGCTGGCTGATGTTCTAATTCATTATCTTTTGTTTCTGGCTGTTGATGGAATTCTTGAATCAAGCCACTGGAGGACAACCAGCGTTCTGCTAACATCGCCGCCATACAGCCAGTACCCGCAGCCGTAATTGCTTGTCGAAACTCATGATCTTGTACGTCGCCAGCAGCAAAAACGCCTTCTACGCTGGTTTCTACAGAACCAGGCTTAGTGACAACGTAACCCACTTCATCCAGTTCTAATTGTCCTTTAAATAGAGAAGTGTTTGGACTGTGACCAACGGCGTAGAATAAACCTTTAGCGTGCAGTTGGCTCTCTTCACCAGTTTTTGTATTGCGGACTTTCACCCCTTCCATGTGACCATTACCGAAGATATCCACGGCTTCTGTGTTCCAATGCACTTGGATTTTCGGGTTGCTCAAAACTCTGTCTTGCATGGCTTTAGAAGCCCGCATTTTATCGCTGCGTACTAACATATTCACTTTAGAACCATATTTGGTGAGGTAAATTGACTCTTCCGCCGCCGAGTCGCCAGCACCAATCACAGCCAATTCTGCGCCGTGGAAAATAGGTGTTGCACCATCGCAAATTGCACAAGCGGAAATACCCCGACTCCAAAATTCGTGTTCGTTGGGTAAACCCAAACGCTTTGCTGTTGCACCCGTAGCAATAACGATGCTGTTGGTTTTAATTTCCCTTTCTTGCGATCGCACTGTAAAGGGACGCTGACTCAAGTCAACTGATATAACATCTTCAGTATATAGTTCAGCCCCCCAGCGCTCCGCCTGCGCCTTCATCTGATCCATCAGTTCCGGCCCGGTAATTCCTTTAGGAAATCCCGGAAAATTCTCAACTTCCGTGGTTGTCATTAGTTGTCCACCAGGTAATCCCCCAGCTTGGAAACCTTCAAATAACACGGGTTTCAGGTTAGCACGTCCAGCATAAATGGCGGCTGTGTAGCCTGCTGGCCCAGAACCGATAATTACTAAGTTTTCTACAGTTGGGTTAGTCATGAAAATATACGAACTCATAACGACTACGCTTAATATAGCATAATAATTTACGATTGGCTACGTCAGATGGAAAGCGATGTCTAAGGGCGGGCTACGCCTACGCAAAAAGCCTACAGTACTATGCGCTCAACACTTGCCAAAGATGCTCTTAACCGTTAAAAGTTTTCTCGCAGATATTTCCTGATAACTTCAACATCTATTTCTAGCAATTCTGCCATTTCTTGAATACTCATACCTTTCTCATTAAGTTTTGGGGCTAATTTCAATCTACTCTTTTCCCAGATGCTCTTGTACAATCGAATATTTGTAAATTCATCTAAATTAAACATAGTTTCAACTGCTCCTAATATATGTATGTGCCAGTTGCATAATTTACATTATTATTCTGAATCATTAAGACTGTTCTTGTAGATATTTCTTGATAATTTCAATGTCTAGCTCTAGAAATTCAGCTATTTCTTGAATGCTCATACCTTTTTCAACACATTTTGGGGCTAATTTCAGCTTAGTTTCTGGTTCTGTCTTTGCCACGATACTCTCGTACAATCGAGTATTTTTGAATGCATCTAAATCGAGCATAGCTTCAATTTCCTCTAAAGTAAGATTGGGAAACTTATAAAATACAATAGCTATAAAAAATTACATCTGTTTTCATTGATGCTACTAATGGCAAACTATAGAGTCGTTTTCCTTTGAATACAATACATTGTATCTTTCAGGAGTTGAGGTACGTATGACAATACAGTTCAGTTAGCGCCAAAAACCTTAAGTTGTGTAGGTTGGGTTGAGGAACGAAACCCAACATTTTCATAGCTTTGTTGGGTTGCGCTTTGCTTCACCCAACCTACAATTTTTCTTAACTGAACTGTATTGGTACGTATGATAGATATTAAAGCGTTATTTGGCGTATTATGTCCCTCAGCATCACCGATTTAGAGCAGCTACAAACTGAGCATCCAGAATGGCAGATGGAGCTGGTAGAGGGAAAAATCATAGTTTCTCCCTTGTCAGATTATGAGTCAGAAGAAATTGGCGCTCGGTTGAGTACCTTTTTAAATATATGGGTCATACCGCGCAAACTAGGGCGTATAACTGGTTCTGGTACAGGGTTTATCCTACCGAATATAGAAGAGGACGACTTAGAAAAAAGAAACCTGCAATCGCCTGATGTGTCGTTTGTTCGGGCTGAACGATTGAAGAAGACCAAGCGCGACTTTGTAGAGTTGGTTCCAGACTTGATGGTTGAGATTAAATCTAAAAGTGACAGAATCAAACCACTTGAAGAGAAGATTGAGCTATTCTTGCAACTTGGGTCTACAGTCGGTATATTGATTGACCCTGACAACTTGACAGTAACGGTTGATCGAATAAATCAAGCTCCAGTGGTGATGCAGAATGGCGACATCCTCACACTACCAGACTTGCTGCCAGGTTGGGAACTGGCAATATCAGAACTGTGGCCACCTGAATTTGAATAAGGCGCTTCCACAATCGAAGTTGAGAATCTCGTCCTTGGTCAACAGCAGGAATTTAGTGATGTTTGTGTCATTTGGGATGCAAGGATTCTGAATTGTGTAATTGTATCTCCTCAAACTTTTTTTCTGAAGGTGATAGGAAAGCGATCGCGGCTGGGTAAGTTACATCTAGAACACCCAAGCACTTCCTGCTCCAGGAAAACACTTATGAAAACCGAATTAAAAGCCAAGTTTCTCCAACACATCCTCAACAAAAAGAATGAAAATGAGGGTTTTACACTTATTGAATTACTAGTAGTAATTATCATCATCGGTATTTTGTCTGCGATCGCTCTACCTTCTTTCTTGAACCAAGCTAACAAAGCCAAGCAGTCAGAAGCTAAAACTTATACAGGTTCAATGAACCGCGCGCAGCAAGCTTTTTACTTGGAACAAAATAAATTTGCAGCCCAAGCTGACTTTGGTAGTTTAGGTCTTGGTATTGCAACACAAACCTCAAATTACATCTACACAATCCTGGGTGGTGGTACTGGTAACGCTAGTCAAGTCAGTAACCAAGCAGCAACAGTACTTGCGACTGCACCTCTCAAAACTTATATGGGTAATGTGGGTGTAACAACGCAATCAGCTACCAGTGAAGCTACCACCATAGCTCTTTTATGTGAAGCTGCGCAAGCTAGAATTAACAGTGGTGCTGCTCCAGATTCCACCATCGCCAATAGTTTCAATAGCTCTAGTAATTCACCAACTTGCCCCAACAACTTCATCAGCTTATCTAAGTAGAGAAGTGAGTGAATAAGCTAAATCTCGCTCATCTACACCACTTGACATAAAAGTTAACTTGTCACATCCGCTTTTATTAAGCTAAATTACCTATTTTCCCAAGTGGATAGAAGAATCTATCCACTTTATTTCATTTTTGTGATTTATTCACAATTAGTATTGCTCATACCTTTTTCTCTGATAAACACAATGATTACCGAGATATATAATTGGCAAGATCGGGCTGAAGAATATTTTGTTCAAGAAAACTATGTGCAAGCAGCAAAGTTATATGAGCAAGCAATAGCAATAGAACCAAATACTATCTCCTATTATTGGCATTTAGGATTACTATTGCTATTACAAGGGCAAGAAGCAGAAGCTCAAATGACTTGGATGCTGCCAATGACAGAGGCAGATGAAGAACAGTTACAAATGTGGACAAATGAACTATTTCAAGTTTTGCAAATAGAAGCACAAAGGCGTGAAGCACTAGCAGAATATTCCCTGGCATGGTTAATTCGCCAGCATATACGAGAAATTAATCCTAACAACATCAATAATTTACTTCAAATACTTCTACTTTCTCTAAAATTGCAAAAATTTGCAGAAATTGATGATTTAAAAGAGTGGGGATTAATTGAAAGCTTAAATGCAAAAGAAAATATAGAAATTAATACTGAATTACTAATCGAAGTTTTAAAAGAATTTTTAAATACTGCTCACTTACATCCAATTAATCTAAATTTAATAGAAGCTAGTCTTCCTTATTTCTCTGATACTCATCAATGCTTCTGTATACTGCTTCCTGCTGCTATGCAAATTGGTCATACTTTGCGGCAGCCTTTACTAGCAGCATCTCTATTAGAATTATATTTACGATTGGAGCCAGATAATGTAGAAACTTTGCGGCACTTAGCAACTTTTTATCAAGATGCCCGTAATTATTCTCAAGGTATAGAGACAGCTAGGTTATGTTATTCTTTATCAGAAAGTTTGGCTGATAAAATTTTTGCACTCCATCTGCTGTTAAGGGGCCTAATGTCCGCAGGGGGATATTGGCAAGAGATATGTACAACTTGCCAAGAATTAGAAACTATATATAAACAGTTTATTAAAGCTCAACAAATTCCTTTAGAAGAAGGAAGAATCTTACGGTTGCTTACACCATCTTTTGCAATACCTCATATTAAAGATGCTCCTGCTGATTTTAGAGCTATTCACAATAAAGTAGCTGAGATTTTTCAGAATTATATTCAACCTTTTTCGCAATCACAAGGGAAAAATTATGCTCGTAAAATTATTAATAATCAATCTTTAACCCACCATCCAAAAAAGTTAAAAATTGGTTATATATCTTACGCTCTAAGGAATCATTCTGTTGGTTGGCTAGCTCGCTGGTTATTTCAGCATCACGATCAAGACAAATTTGATATTCATACTTATTTTGTTAATTACACATTAGTAAATGACTATCTTCAAGAATGGTATCTAAGTCAGGCAGGAAAAGCTCACCAATTAGGTAGGAATGGTATAGAAATTGCTGACCAAATATATCAAGATGAAATTGATATTTTAATTGACCTTGACAGTATCACTCTAGATATTACAAGTGAAGTTATGGCACTCAAGCCAGCCCCAATTCAAGTTACTTGGCTGGGATGGGATGCATCAAGTATACCTGCAATTGATTACTTTATCGCAGATCCTTATGTACTGCCTGATGATGCACAAAATTACTATACAGAGAAAATCTGGCGATTACCCCAAACTTACATAGCAGTTGATGGTTTTGAAGTTAGTGTACCAACTCTCCGCCGCGATGACTTAGATATTCCTATGGATGCCGTTGTATACCTCAGCGCCCAAAGAGGATATAAACGCCATCCAGAAACCACAAAGTGGCAAATGCAAATTATTAAACAAGTACCTAATAGCTACTTTTTGATTAAGGGACTTGCTGAACAGGAAACAATTAAACGCTTCTTTTACCAAATTGCTGAAGAAGAAGGTGTAGATTGTTCTCGGTTACGATTTCTACCACAAGTTCATTCAGAGTCAGTTCATCGTGCTAATTTAGGCATTGCTGATATTGTATTAGATACATTTCCCTACAACGGAGCGACAACAACCTTAGAAACATTGTGGATGGGTATTCCTTTAGTGACAAGAGTTGGCGAACAATTTGCAGCGCGTAACAGCTACACCATGATGGTGAATGCGGGTATCACAGAAGGTATTGCCTGGACTGATGAAGAGTATATAGAATGGGGTGTGCGCTTGGGGAAGGATGAGGCTTTACGTCAGCAAGTCGCTCTGAAGCTAAAAGCATCGCGACAAACAGCCCCATTGTGGAATGGCAAACAGTTTACCCGTGATATGGAAAAGGCTTACCAACAGATGTGGCATAACTATAGCGGTTCTCAATTGGATGGAATACAGACCTAACCCCCAGCCCCTTCCCTTGTAGGGAAAGGGAGTAAATTTCAAAGCCTCTCTCCTTTTAGGCTCTCTCCTTTTAGGAGAAAGGTTTGGAGAGAGGTCAAACTATATTGCATCAAAACATAAGTGCTATATTAAGTACTCGCCTATCCTGCGTGGCAGCTAAAAAGGTAATATGACGTGAGTTCGATGAACCTCTCCCGGACAACCTCCCTTTCCCCGTGGGAGAGGGAGGAGCAACGAGAAATTAGGGTTTTGGCTCCCCTCTCCGTGTCGGAGAGCAGGGTGGTTTCATACAACGAGAGAAAAACTAAAAATAGGTTTCAAAGCCTCTCTCCGCTTCGGGGAGAGGTTTGGAGAGGGGTCAAAATCTATGGTTATATATGAGAAATCAAGACTTATGTATTTTTCTTTTTTCGTATGAAACCACCCGCCCTCTCCGTGTCGGAGAGGGGTTGGGGGAGAGGTCAAAAAAGGGCTTGTCGAACTCACGTTAATATAAAAATAATAAATACGATTATGAATAGCTATGTCTGCTAAAGATATCTTTCATGAAGTTGTCAAAAAAGCTTTGCAGAAGGATGGTTGGCAGATTACTCATGACCCCCTCTCAATTAGCGTGGGTGGTGTGAATGTCTCTATTGATTTAGCTGCTGAAAAACTCATTGCGGCAGAACGGGAAGGAGACAAAATTGCTGTTGAAGTTAAAAGTTTTTTGGAGAAATCATCTGCAATCTCAGAATTTCATACAGCATTGGGACAGTTTATCAACTATAGAGGCGCATTAAGGCGACGACAGCAAGAGCGTGTTTTGTATTTAGCAGTACCTTTGACAACTTATAAAACATTTTTTCAACTTGATTTCCCCCAAGCCATGATTGAAGAGAATCAAGTCAAAATGATTATTTATGATGTATAGCAAGAGGTTATTTTCAAATGGATAAACTAGCCCGCTATCGCCAGATTGTACAGCAGATATTACAGGAGTATAGTGAGCAAAAACCCTTTGATGGTAATATAGATGTTGAGAATATTTTTGATGTAGAACGTGACCATTATCAGGTAGTCCATGTAGGCTGGGAAGGTCAAGATTGGGTACATAGCTGCATCATCCATATTGATATTAAGGGTGAAAAAATTTGGCTTCAATGGAATGGTACAGAAGATGATATTGCAGCAAATTTAGTTACTATAGGAGTTCCTAAAGAGGACATCGTGTTAGGGTTTCAGTCTCCTTTCATGAGGAAGTTTACAGAATATGCAGTGGGTTAGAGAGGTGTCATCGCTAATTTGGATGCGTTCAAGCTATCTACATCGCAGAATGGGAGATTTTCTGCTTTCGCTTGTGCGATCGCCTGTTGATTATCTGTTGCTAAAGTAATTCGAGTAGAAATTCTAGGCAAAAGAGTTTTCCATTGTGTATCACTTATCTTCCCTAGCAGAGAAATTTCTGGCCCTTCAGTTATATCTACATCATCTTCCATAAGCAAATTCATGGTCAAAGACGATAAAAGCATATCAGCTTCCTCTTCAGAAATATTGTGAGTATCTATCAGGAGAGTTAAGCTACTTTTATCTGGGTGAGTAGTGAGAGTAGAAATGACACTTGCTAAATCTTGATATAGTAAATCTTCTGGCTGGAACCAGTCTGGGAAAATAATTAAGTTCATATCTCCTAAGCGGAAATTTTTACTCAGAGTATCTGCAAGATATTTACTAAATAGTTGTTGGAAGAGGCTGCCTATTTTAGCTGAGTAACCGCGACTATCTAGAAAACTAGGATTAGCTTGCATTTTTTCTTTGATTTCGGCGCTCTTTTGTTGGCGTAATTCAGGGTTATTGCCGAGTTCAACTGCTAACTGTATATAAGACTCTTCACTATCTGCAACTAAATCAGGAATATTTAATGCTTGCACCATTGCAGCCCCCATTGCAGAGCGAAAGCTAGTTCCCCGTCTAGCAATTACTGGTAAATTAACCTGTAGTGGTTCTATCAAAGAAGTTGTTCCAGAAAATGGAAAAGAATCTAAATAAATATCGGCAATTTTAAAGTATTCTTTAACTTCTTGTCGATTTGGCACTGGCTGAGGATCTAAAACTATTAATTGTTCTGCTGGTATTCCATGCTTTGAAAATACTTTATTTAAGTGATTTATGAAAGCTGTTTTAGGATAATTGTTTGACCAATTTGGGCCAAATGGCAGAAGGACTAAAACAGAGTTAGAAACTTCAGAAATTATTTTTGCCCAAGTATCAATTAGTTCGGGGATGATTTTAAAGAAGTTAGCACCAGAGATAAAAATAACTCTTTCTTCGGATATACCCAAACTTTCTCGATCGACTTTGACAGTTATATTTTCTTCTTCATTACCATAACTAAAGCAATGAGCAGACCCTTCAAGTTTCACTAACTTTTCTTGATATTGCTGTTCTGCCGTTGGTGATGGATCGGTTAGCGTACCAGAAATGTAATAATCTATATGCCGCATTCCTGTTGTCACCACAGAACCGCCACTTGTGATTTGTATTCTGGCTAACCGATGCATTGATAAGAAGCAGATTTGATTGGTTACTGCCGTCACATTGGTAGCAATAAACAATATATCGAGATCATCAGCACGAATAATATTTACCTGTTCTACTAAATCTTGTGGTAGCAGCTTAAAGGAGTTGGCACAGCTTTGGCAATATTGCTCTAGTTGATGACCAGTTTGATTAAGAGAGTACAAAATTACTTCAAAATCTCTACTGATATACTCATAAACAGGCATGTAAGCAAATGTTTCAGAACCAGGTAGAAAATGTGCAGCCAGGACACCCAAACGAATTTTTTTTCTGGTTATAGGTCTATCAGCAAAATTGTAATCTACCTCATAACCCTTCATTTGTAGTAAAAATTCTATAATTTCTGCACGTTTAATATAAATATCTTTAAGATTATGCTCGTTAAAATATAGTGGAATAAAATTAGAAATGGACACAAAACTACTAACTATTTTATCCCACGACTGAGAATCATAATGTTGTAATATCGATGTGTGTAAATAATTAATCCATCCTTGCATAAAGTAATAGTAATTATCTGCTTCACCCGGCTCTTGAAAGTGAACCGGGGAAGAAAATAGGAATTGTAAATAGTCCTGAACTAACCAACGGGGTATGTGAGAGAGGTCATACTGTAATGGTAGCTGGTCAGCACGGCAATACAGCATAGCTGCTAGTAAACTCTGAATTGCTTTTGGCTGATTAAAACCTTGAGATATACTTGTAACGATATTATTAACAAAAATCTGTTCTTCATTAGTCAAACTTTCATATTTGATGCTACTATTCACTAACATCTTATGTGTTTTACCTAGCAGACCCAGATACATATTTGTTATCTGCTCATCTGAAATATTCAAGCATTCTTCTGCTATTTGTTTTCGCAACTGATGCAATTCTGCATTTTGTTCACTTAAAGTTGCGTATCTATAAAGGGCTTGTTGTCTTGTTGCTTTAGGATATCGTCGATCGCTGTAAATTGACTGAAACAATTTTTGATAATCTAATAAAATAGCATCTTTTAAAGCCGTATTTCGACGAGTTTGTTGTTCTGGATGTATCCTGAAGTGAGATAAAACTTGATCGACAAAACCAACTTTGTATTGGCTCATAATTCTGAGCCACATTTCAAAATCTACAAGTTGACAGAACTCAGGATTAAATAATCCTACTTTTTCAAAAACATCTTTTCTAATAAGTACTGTGCTTGGTTCTCCAATTTTATTAATTGGATTGTCAAGTATATTTGGATCTAGCAAAAGTTGCTGTCCTGATTGAATTGTTTTTAATGTTGACCAAGCTTTATGTACATCTTTAGCTTCGTGATGGATTAAAAAGTTTGAATCATAAACGGTATGACCAATATTAGTGAAGAGTGTTCGCGGCGAAAAAACTAAACCTATCTCTTCATCTTGTTCAGCCAAATCAACCATTTCTTCAATAGCAGTTGGCTCTAATAAGTCATCTTGAAATAAAAACTTTATATATTTTCCTTGAGCTTTAGAAATACAAAAATTCCAATTGTGGGATAGCCCATACTGAGTATGTTCGAGAATTGAAAAATCAAAGGATAATTCTTGGTTAAATGATTTAGCAATTTCAACTGTTCTATCTGTAGAATTATCATCAGATAAGATAATTTCTATATTTGTGTACGTTTGTCCTAATACACTATTAATAGCTTCTGCAATAAATCTTTCGCCATTATAAGTAGGAATACAAATACTAACAAGAGGATTATAGACTTCTTTTTTGTGTCTTTCTATATCTTGACTATAACGTTGTGTTATTTTTTTGTTTTCTGTTTGAATCTTAAAGGTTAACTTTCTAATTAAGTGAGGGCTAAAACAAGGATCATATTCAAGGATTTTTCCCCACTTCTCTTGCATTGAATTAACTGCTACTTCTTCGATTTGTAAACGTTCTTTATTGCTAATTTTAACTTTCCAACTGCTTAAATTTTGGTAAATCAGCCTGAGATTGGGAAGATAAATATTTTTATAGCCTTTCGCTATTAATCTTAAACACAAATCCACATCGTTGTAGACAATAGGTAATGTTTCATCAAATCCATCAATACTTTCAAACGCATCTCTACGACACATTAAACAATCTTGTGTGACGACTGAGACGTTCTTAATCAATGCTATATTAGCTAAAGTTTCGTATTCGTCTATTTTGGTAAGCCCTTTATAGATATGACTAGCAATTTTGCCTAAACCCAGTACCAATCCTACGTGTTGAATAGAGTTGTTAAAATCAATTAAAAATCCGCTAACGGCACCAATACACTCTCTTTGGGCTTGCTCAACCATTACATTAAGCCAATCCCCTTGAATAACTTGAATGTCACTACTCAGAAAAAATAAATAATCACCTTGTGCTTTTGTAACAGCATAATTATTCAGTTTTGAGTAACTGAAGGGAATATTATGAGAGTAATACTTAAATCGATTGGGCTGTAGAACTTGCCACTTGTCAATAATTTTTTCTGGATCGCATTTTATACTACCATTATTTATGACAATTACTTCATAGTTCGGATACACTGTCTCTGCAAAAATTGATTCCAAACATTGGTTAAATATGTAGCCAAAATCTCTTGCAATAATGATAATGCTAATTAGCTTATAACAGTTGATTTCATAACTAACATGGTAGTGTCCAGGAATGTTAGAGTCTGGTAAAACTTTGCCTTTTTCGCCTCTTCTAAAAAGCGCATCTGTCAAAGCCTTAAATCCTGCTTCATAGGCATAAGATTTTGCAGTTGTAGAAGCAGATGTAGAACCAGAGTGAAGACGCCAATGATATAAGATTTTCGGTATGTGAAATATTTTATCTGTTTTCTCTGTCAATCTCAAAACCAAATCGTAATCTTGGCTTCCTTCATAACCAACTCTAAAACCACCAATTTCATTAACAAGCGATCGGCGATAAACACCAAGATGGCAAGTGTACATTCGAGACAAAAATGAATCAGGACACCAATCTGGTTTATAAGTAGGATAAAGAAATTGGTTATTCTCATCAACTTTATCTTCATCTGAATAAATCATATCTGCATCTGGATGCTGATTGAGCAGCAGTGCTACTTCGTATAAGGCATCTGATGTTAATAAATCATCGTGATCAAAAAGTGCTATAAACTCTCCTGTTGCTATTTCTATAGCTGAGTTAGAGGAACGAGAAATATGACCATTCTCATTTCTGAAGATAACTTTGATGCGGGAATCTGTTTGAGAATACTCTTCTAATATTTTTCTAATATGAGGTTCCGTAGAAGCATCATCAGCAATACATAACTCCCAGTATGGATAAATCTGATTTAGCACAGACTCAATAGCAGGTTTTAAATATGGTTCAGGAGTATTAAAAACTGGAAATATGATACTAATAACAGGTTGAAAGTCAAGAGAAGAAGCCGTTTCATTTTCTAAGGTGGAAGCGATTAAGATATTTATATCCCAAGCTGCAAGGTTTTGAATTAGTATTTTTATCTGTGCCTCCTGGTTTTCCTGTTTCAAAACAATTCTTGCCTTAATGCGTGGTAACAAAGCTTGCCATTGGATATTATCCAAGTCTCCAACTAAGGATATTTCTAACTCATCAGTTATGTCTAAATCTTCTTCCATTAACAAATTCATAGCGACACTGGATAAAAACAGTTCAGCATCTTCGATTGGAATTTTACTACTGTCAATCAGCAGAGTAGTATCGCGACTATCAGGATAAGTTGCAAGCACTTTAATCACGTCTTGCAATTCTAAACCAATTGATTCTTCTGATTTACTCCAATCTGGAAAGATAATAAAGTTAATTTTTTTCAGATTATGAACACATTTTTCTAAATCATATTCTGTAGTATTTTGTGGTATTATCTGAAATTGGCTAATCGGGAATACATCTATAACTCGTAAAATATTAGAACTTTTTGATAGTATTGATGATTCTGATTCAGCACAAACTATGCTAATCATATCATTGATAAAACGTGTAACAGTATCTTTGCCATATTGGACAAATGTATTTTGTTGATTTCGTACCTCTTGCAATGTTCTTCTTGCATATTCTACTTCTTCCAAACCATAAGCAATTCCCTTTAATTCGTTTTTTTCAGGTTGTTCCAAAACTCTGGAAATAAATGAGCTTTGTAGCCATTGTTCTTTACTAGTTCCTTTAATTGGTATTACTATAGAAATACATCCACATAAAGCCGCCATGCAAGTAATATAAGAATATGGATCATAAGAAATTAAATATTCTTTTCTATTAAATATCTCAATCAGAACTTCTTGAGATAAACGATCATCTAAGAGAAGGGAATCTGACGGATGAATATGGATCAATGGTTTGTGAAATTTGTGACCTTTCCTGATAATGTGACAATATCCATCTCTTGATTTAGCATAATCTTTTAATGCAGGATCTACGTATAGAGGAGAAAGTATATTATAATCCTTTATATTCTTTTGAGGGTTATATGTACCATAATGATAAACAAAATCATCTTTTCCCCATGTTGTATATATATCATGTGGACAATGAATACCAAGTTCACAAAGAATCCATCTAACTACATACCTTGCATTTACAGGATTGCCAACAACACCCTCTGGATATATTACAACAGTATTCTCATTGAGATCAGCTTGTGTTGCATAATCATCAAAAATATTGTTTGGCAGTCTCGCTCCATCTGTGTCAAATATTTTGCAAGGAATATTATATTCATAAATGATTCGAGCAAGATTATAAAGAGCAATAACTCCGCCCGTATTAAATTTAAATGCTGGAGCAGATATAATAAAGTTCAACTGATGTGTTTTGGTATTTATATTCATAATGCTTACATCACGTTAATAATTAACTTTTTTTTCACAAATAAAGGGTTTCGACTATAATAAATATTTATCTTATTAGAAAGCATACAATGAAATTATGATGTGTTACAGTGCATCTCTTAGCCTAAATGTAAAACATACAAATAGCTTGTTTCTAAACAATTCATTTTAGATAATATTAAATAAATTATTGATTATTTTATATTAACTATTTTTGGCTTTCATAATACTAATCTTAATAAGTTTAGCTATCATGCAAATCTGATCTTCATTAACTGATGTCCCTGTAGGTAACACTAAAATCATATCTGCTAATTTTTCAGTTTCAGGTAGTAGCAGTCTTGCATACGGGAAATAGGATTTATAAGGCTGCATTCGATGACAACCTGGATAAAAATAACGCCGAGCCATCACATTTTTAGAATGAAGAATTTCGAGTAGTTTATCTCTACTTATTTTAGTTTCAGATTGTTTGATTTCTAAAACAATATATTGATAGTTGCATTTTTCAATTTCACTATAAGTCAACAAAGAAATACCTGGGATATCAAAAAGTTCTTTTTGGTAGCATTTATAATTCCTATAGTTAACCTCAACAAAGGTATCAATACTTTCTAGGGAAGTTAATCCCATTGCTCCTGATACTTCATTCATCTTACCATTTGTACCAATGTAGATAACATTATCCATACCAGCAAAACCAAAATTTGTCATCAAGCGAATTTTTTCTGCTAGTTCATCACTGTTTGTAACAATTGCTCCACCCTCAAATGTGTTCAAAAACTTAGTAGCGTGGAAGCTAAAAACTTCAGCATCTCCAAAGCTGCCAATCATACGTCCTTGATGTGAACAGCCGAAAGCATGAGCTGCATCAAACATTAATTTTAAATTATAAGTATGAGCAATTTCACTTAAAGCTTCTACATTGCAAGAACGACCCCACAAATGAACACCAAGAATACCAGTAGTGCGCGGAGTGATGCTTTGAATTATTTTGTTTGGATCTATATTATGGGTATGAGGATCAATATCACAAAAAACAGGTGTAATTTCTTGCCATTGTAGCGCGTGTGGAGTAGCAATGAAGGTGAAAGAAGGGACAATAACTTCATCTTTTAACCCAAGGGCGCGAATAGCTATTTCTAATGCCACTGTTGCATTACAAGTAGCAATACAATGCTTTACTCCAATAAAGTCAGCAATGCGCTGCTCAAATTCCTGTACATAGATACCATTATTAGTTAGCCATTTTCTATCTAATATGTCATTGATACGCTCCAATAATTGTTCGCGGTTTCCAATATTAGGACGACCAACATATAATTTTTCAGGAAATGCTGGTGTACTACGAACAATAGCTACATTGCTGAAATTTTGTTTAACTTTATTCATTTTCTTTCATTCAGTTAATTTGATACTATTACAGTATGTGAACTGGCATTAACTAACACTTTAATGTTTCAGATTTACTCAGCTTTAATAAGTAAATGATAATCATTATTTAACTTATCATCTATTCAAAAATATCAAAGTCAAAATAGCAGTTATCCTAGTTATTAAATTACCCAAAACTTACCAAAAACTATCATTTTAAAATTGATTGACTTTATTATTTGACACATTTATACTAAACTGAGATACATTTTATCATTCACTATAAAAAACTCATATCAATAGTAATTTTGTAATTTTTAAAAGCCAAGGTCTATACTATATTTCTATTATCTTTATTGTAGTTATTTCTAATAATTGCCATTATAAAAGTGTTATGGTAGCTGCCATTTTTATAAACTGCCTCTTCCAACTTTCCTTCTACAAAAAAACCAACTTTTTCATACATTTTAATAGCTCTAGTATTTTGCTCAAGAACATAGAGATAAATACGGTTAAGATTCAAATCAATAAAAGCGTGCTTAATAATTTCTCGGCACACTGCTTCTCCAATACCTCTAGACCAGTAATTCTTATTACTGATAACAATTGAAAATTCAGCAGAACGATTAATCGATTGAATATTTGTTAAATAAACATTACCGATAAGATTATTATTATCTGATTCAATAATAGAAAGTCTAACGTTTTTATCTCTATTATTAAGATAGTTTTGATACCAATTCTCATCTATCTCTTCAGAAATATAAAGAAAATTACACCCAAGAAAACTGATAATATCATGGTCATTTCTCCATGCATTAATTATTTTTAGATCATTTTTAGAAATCTCTCTTAATGTAAACATTATTTAGTTACCTAATAGTTTTTTTATTGATTTAATCACATAATCTAGGTCATCAATCTCATATCTATGATCTATTGGAAGTGCAAGTAATTTTTGCGTTAAATCGTGTTCAAAATCAAATCCTTCCAATCCTCTGTGTATTGTATCTTTCCATAATGTTGGAATAAAAATATTTTGATCGTATAATAGGTTTTTATCTATTCTATTTTTGACAAAAAGAGGATAATAGTAAGGAATATAATTAGTTGCTAAAGGCAAATTAAATTGATTGTTTTCTTCAAAGAATGAATGATAATAATTGAAGTGATGCCGACGCTTTTGAGCAACATTTAAATAATCAATGTTAGCAAGTAAATATTCAGAAATAAGTGATATCTTTTTAATTTTATCATTCAACCCTTTTTCATATTCTATAAATTCTTGATATGCTCGTTTCTGCTTACCCAGTAAACGATTTAATAAATGATTACAACTCAAATCAGTATTCCTTTCATAGTCAACAGGAATATCATAAGGAGTATAAAGATATGCTCCATCTGGCACCCCAAAAAACTTTCTTGCCGAATTAAAAGACCAAGCTTTACTATTTTCTTTATCAAAGAATGCTTGAGTATTATCAATGATAATTTGATCATTATACCGATTAATTAAGGCTTCAATAAATTTGCCCTTTAGTCCAAAATAATTGATATAAAGCAAATACTCGTTTTTTTTTAATTTCACATCTTCAGTAGGTTCTAAATTTATGTTAATTGAGTAAAAGCTATAGGGAGTTTGATTCGTTTGAATCGGCTTCAACAATGCGTTACAGGTGTAAAAAGGTATCCATATTCTCTGGGCTTGAATCTGTTTAAGAATGAGATTTAGGCAAGCTCTTCCATTACTAAGAGCAATTGCATTAGGATGATAGCTGCAATCTTTATTTTGGATTTCTAACTCAAAAAAACCTCCAATCGGTTTTACTCTAGACTTCATCTCAATCTTTAAAACCTCATATAAATTTATATTTATCTGAATAGGTATGAGTCTTATGCTTGCTATCTATCTATTAAATGAAATATATATCTAGTAATTTGTCTTTCCTATTCATAATAAAAAATATAAATATTTTTGTATTTATATTAAATCATATTCATCCAACATTTTTTGAATTTTTTCTTTGTCATTAAACATTAGAATATCAATGATTGAAAGCCAAGGAACAAACTGATTATTAAATTGATTATATTCAACAAATCTTGGCTGAATAAATGACAAATTGATACCATTTTTTTTAAAAACCTCTCTTGAATACAATTTCTCTCCTCCAATTGAATTTATGTAATGATCAGACCCTAGACACTTATTTATACTGATAACCCGTTCTTGCCCTTTCAAGGTATTGTCTTTATTAAGTTCCGAGGAAAAATAAACTTGGGTGTCCATATCTAAATAATCACAAATGAGCTTTAGGCTATGTGTTATCATTTGTGAAATATTCATTTCATCTACAGATAAAATACGATCTAATAGTTTTTTGATGTTTGAGTAATACGGTGCTTTTCTATAAGATAACTCCACTATATTTAACAATCTTTTTCTTTCTTTATCAAAATTTTCTGTAAAAAACCTCTGATTGATGTTCAAAAAAGCAGAATCTTTTTTTATGCTCAATGTAAATAGGTAAGCTTCTCTATTTAATAGAATTCGGTTTCTATTGATCCAGCCTCCTTTTATGTACTGTACATCATCATGAATTACAAATTTATCTGCTATATTTATAAGCTGAAAATACCCTAGATACGGAAATAAGTACGGCTGCATTATAGTAATCTTCATAAATAGACCTTCGTTTAGACCAGTGAGGCATAAAAAATAGACCTTGCTGAGAAAATATGTAACCTATGAGATACGACCTTTTTCGCAAACCATAAAAATACTAGCGCAGAGATCAGGGTATTGCATTCCTAATTTGTAACAAGCTTCTAGATATGAGTCTGAAATTATGTCAGTACTTAATAATTTGTCAAATTGAAAGTTGGCTAATGCTTTGAAAAATATACCGCCTCGATGAACAATATTAAGACCAGCATCAATAGTATCTTTTTCTAAGCTATCAAAAGCGTAAGTTTTTCTATGTCCATGAGCAAACTCTGCTTCCGTAACTGCCGTATTGTGAGAAATAAGACCCATCTTAACGGCAATTTGCCGAGATGGAGCATTCGCATTGGGGACAGCCAAGAAAAGTTGTCCCTGGTCTGATAACCATGAATTAATTTTACGTAGAATAAAGACCGGATCATCTAAATGTTCAAGCGTATGAATTAGAAAAATAGCATCGTATTTGTCTTGTAATTCTAGTGTTTCAAAGACTGAGTTAATAAATTTAACCTTGTATCCCACACGATTTTTTACATATTCTACTAACGTGTCAGCAGCCTCAACAACGGTGATATCTGTGAAGTGATCGATCAGCATCTCAGTAAATTCTCCTTGAAAGCAACCTAACTCTAATGCCTTACCTGATGACAAAAATGGTAGAAAAGAACGTAGCATGTAGCGTCTTAGGAGTTTGTCAAAGCTATACTCATACTTTTTGTCAGGGTCATTAGTATTAAAGGTTGAATATTCTTTATTATAATCTCTCATAGTAAGTCTCTCTTTATATGGGTTATCATGTATTAATCAATTAGCCTTGTCCTGGTTTATAAAATCTCTTTTCTAGGGGTTGATACCATTCTTCCAAATTTGTTGGAACTAGGGCATTATATCCAAGTATCTGCTTCATTTCTTCCGACAAATGGGTTGCATAGTCATATCCAAAATATCGAGGTAAATCCAACTGTTGTTTGACAAAAGGCTTAGTAAAACACAGTGTAAGAGCGCGTCTGGGGTCATCCGTCTGATTGGTTCCTGCCGCGTGCCAAAGGTTTGCATCAAAAAGAACGATGCTACCACTTTTTCCAACAGCCCGACTGGAATTTTCGTAGAATGATTTTTCCGATGGACGGTCAGCTAGATAATGTCCTCCATTCATAAAGTAAGTTGCACCATTTTCTAGTGTGAAATCATCTAGCATGACAATCATCTGAAGCATCAATTTTAGGTTTCCTGTGAAACTGCGAACATCTCGATGAATATTCAAAAGATAAGAAGGATGATTCTTAAGATTATTTACACCACCAAAAATATTCAGAATGTAATTGCCACCAAAGTAATGTGTTATGGTTTGTTTTAAATACATTCTTTCTAAAAATTCCATAAAGCTGTCACCCAATCCCAAGAGGTGATTAATCGTCCCATCAGTATTTTGTGCTACACCATTCTTGATTTGAATCTGGCGAGCTATTGGATTTGCTTTATCGAGGTCTAACCTCAATCTTTCAACTAATTGATTATCAACAATATTTTCAAATAACAACCATCCTTGTTTTTCAAGCTCTTTTCCTACTAATACGGATGAAGAAAGATAAGTTTCATTATTAGGATACTCACTTTGAGTGTAGGAAGACATATCATACTACCTTTAGAGGTTGACCAATGCGCCCCATTTTTACTGAGCAGAGACGTTCTTACCCTCTTGCTTCTTAATCTTCTCTAATACAACTTTGTAATCTTGCCGATCGGGGTGTAACTTCACCAGCTTCTCCAAAGGTTCCATCGCACCTTTATAATCTTTCAATTGCAACCGCAGCACAGACAGTTTCTCTAAAGCAAGTTGGTTTTCTGGTTCCCGTTGTAAAACTAACTCGTAGCCTTGCGCCTGTTGCTGTAATAGTGACTCAGGAGAAGCAGACGCAGTTGCTGGCTTAGGTTGAGTAGCCTGTTGGATTGCTGGAATGACTGCAAATAACGTAGAACCAAAAAACGAGAACATCGACACTATCGTGAGAATCTTTTGTCGCCGCTGAATCTGCTTTTTGCGGTTAATTAGGTATTCTTCGTCTGAACCAGCCATGTCTCACATACTTGCTGCGGTAAACACTTAAGTATCAGCAAGCCTCCGTTCTGAGGATACCCATCCGCTCAACAGAAACTAACATCCGCGCTAAAAATTTTTTACACAAACTTCAAATGCTGACTCTGAAGACGAGAGAACCTTATGGTAAGCCTATGCTGTAGCAACAATTTTGCCATGCGTAGTTTACCGCCGTAGGTCTTACCCTGAGCCTGTCGTACCACTTCGTGGAAGCAAGCTACGCGGAGCGTCTCGTAGAGAAGGGCATCGCTCCTATACCTCAAAGCAAAACCCTACCCTGTGCCCTAACAGGTCTTATTCTCTGAGCAAAACATAAAAATTATATAAAGATTTGCAATTATTTCGCCTAAAGCCAGATGTTTGCGATAATCTAAATAACATTTAAATCAACAACTTTCAAATTAGCTCGTATCCTATAGCTACTGCAACAAGTAAGCATATTTTTCCTAATTTAAACAAACAGAATTTTCCTAGTAGTCCTCAGTCACACTACTTAGTGGAACTTCCCTGAGGACTAATTATTCTGCTCGGCGTTCACAATAGATATCTTACGAAAGGTAGTGTTGCACTGTTGCAAAAAAAAGGTAGACGTAAAGAAGAAAAACAAAAGGGGCAAAAGTTAAAGGAAAAAGGGTAAACATAAACATCCCTTACTCCTTCTCCCAAAACTTTTGTCTGACTTCTGCGAAAAGTTTAAGGACTGCTTGGTAAAATTGGGATTTTCTGGTGGTAATTACCGTACAAAACCGAATTTACCAGTAACTTAGTAGAGTTTGTTATGGTATAGTTAAAAAGTTAAGACTAGCTTTACCAAATTAAACCACTCTACGGGCCGGCAACAATTGCAGAATGGAAAGCAGTTTTAATTAAGCATTTACCCACAAAATTAGAATTCAATCGAGGTTATGACTCAGCAAGTGATTCACCCAATGGTGAAATTGCAACGCAACGTGCAATCACTCATAGAATCGAATATTATCAAGCCAAGCGATAGCATCTGGAAAATCGCTCTGCTCTATGGTAATGAATGGCAGCACTGGAAACAAGAACTGCTTGACTTTGGCTTTAGTATGCAAGACCCAGTTAGTGAATTGCTAGCTGTAGAAACTTGGGATGAAGAGTAGGGAATAGGGCATAGGGAATAGAAATTTTTAATAATCACCACTCCCTAGACGCGATTAATCGCGTCTCTACATACTCCCGATTCTCTAAACTTTGCAAGTAGCTAAAGCCGCAGCCAATTCCTTTGCGTTTTGATAGCGATCGCGTGGCAATGGTTCTGTAACCCGATCGATAACATCTCTTAATTGGGAACTAATGGTGGGAACTTTGGCCACATCAAACCTGAAGTTTCGCCCTCGTTGGCGGTAATACTTGAACGGGTTTTCGCCTGTGAGCAGAAAAATCAGCGTTGGCCCAATTGCATACAAATCAGATTGAGTCAAAGGTTGTCCTCGTTCTTGTTCGGGAGCGCAGTAACCTTCTGCACCAATTCGAGTACCGGGCGCTGTGCCAATTTCTTTAACTGCGCCAAAATCTAACACCACTATGCGATTTCCCGAACTTCGCACCATTAAATTGGCGGGTTTGATATCGCGGTGAATCAGTGGAGGCTCTTGGCTATGAAGATAGTCCAAAATATCACAGGTTTGGATCATCCAAGCGATCGCTTGGTTTGGTGTTACTGGGCCGGTGGTATAGACACGTTTCTCCAAATCTTGTCCGTGGATTAGTTCCATTGCCAAGTATTTTTTTCCGCCTTCTACAAAGAAGTCGTA
The DNA here is from genome assembly GCF_053470305.1 of Nostoc sp. DSM 114160. NCBI lineage: Bacteria > Bacillati > Cyanobacteriota > Cyanophyceae > Nostocales > Nostocaceae > Nostoc > Nostoc sp. DSM 114160. The sequence goes on from NZ_JBPFGO010000001.1 coordinate 3,036,935, forward strand.
ATACTTGGGAATTCCCGGATGGTTAAGGGATTTGAGAGTGTGCGCCTCTCGCTCAAATAACTCTTGAGCTTTGACAATTTTTAGCATATCAGCATTCATTTGCTTCAACACCAGCAGTTGTGGCACACCCGCAATCAGACCAGCCTCATCCCAAGCCAGATAGGTAGTACCCATACCTCCTTGTCCGAGAGTTCGCAACACCTGATAATGGCGAATTCTCTGTTGGACTGAGAGAGGTTGACCGCAGTGGATGCAAAACAGATTGTTTGGGGAGTTGCCTTCGTGCGTGCAAGTAGAAGATAAATTTGCCAGATTTCCTGCTGAGTAAAGTGTCTCAGCAGCGTTTTCTTCTGTCCCTTGTATTTGTTGCTGCGATCGCAAACCAGTTTCCAGTACTGTTACCTGCTGAATTTGGAATTGCAATATTGGGCCTCCCTGTGCCAATTGCAAAAGGGAATTATCTGGTAACGGACTCTGAAGTACAAGGATACCGTTGAGAAAAGTGCCATTTGTACCTTTACTAATCAGCTGCCAAGCATCGCCATTGCTAGCGTCACCGACTTTTCTCAGTTCTAGATGATGTCGCGAAACTAAACTATCATTTAAAACAACGTGATTATCTGCCGCTCGACCAATCCGAATTATGGAGGAGTTCTCAAAGCTCCACTGCTGGAGGGGTGTTTTCTGTTGCGGTTCTAACAGGGTCAGACTAACCACAATACAACCTACAAGGTAAATGGATTAGGGAATGGGGAAAGGGGAATAAGGAATGGGGAATGGGGAAAGGGGAAAGGGGAAAAACCTTATATCTTATTGAGCCTTCCAATCCTTTTCCCCTTACCCTTTTCCCTTTAACCGAGTAGTCTTGCTCCCCTGCTTCTTCCCGATGCCCCATTTATTTTTAACTTTCTAGATTTGGACGTACTTTTGCCCGAATAAGTATACCAGTAATATTGTCGTGACCGTTGTGTTGATTTGCCAAATCAATTAATTCTGTAACGCCCCGTTCTAAGTTAACACCAGAACTAAGTAAGGGTTCTAAGTGCGTCTGCCAATGGGTTTCTAGTAAATCATTATCTGATAGACCGTCTGATGCCAACAGCAGAAGAGTGTCTTCGTTGATGTCGAAAAAGCCAACGTCGGGATTAATCGAATTTTCATCACGAGGCCCCAAGGCTTGGGTGAGTTGGTAGGCATCTGGACGGGCGTAAGCGATGCTTGCTTCCACTCCTCGATTTATTTCCCGTTGCCCAACTTCGTGATCTACTGTGACTTGTTCTAGTCCCTGCTTACGCGTCAGGCGATAGAGACGGCTATCTCCCACATGAGCAACTGCTGCTTGAGTATCTTGAATTAAAAGCATTACTAAAGTTGTACCCATACGCCCAACTCCAGAACGGGCATCTTGTTGATTGAGCTTGTAAATCGCCTCATTAGCTAAATACACTGCTTCACGAATACTATCTTCTGTTGGCAGCTGGTTGGCAATCCAGTGTTCTTGAAAGTATTCCCTTAGGGTGTTGACTGCTAACTCACTGGCTATCTCGCCGCCAGCGTGTCCACCCATACCATCACAAAGAATATATAAACCATGCCCTTCTAAAACTCGACTTTTAGGGAACTCCAGTTTCTGAATTTTGGTTTCAATGCCAAAGCAGTCCTCGTTATGATGACGTTGACGCCCCACATCTGTGCGTCCTGCATCTTCTAAGCTACTTAACTGCATCGCCAGCACCACAGTTGCCATATCATCAGTTTTGCTAATGATATCTTCTGACTCATCTGATTGCGGGGTAGTGGACACAGCAGTATTGTTCTCCTTTATTGGGGGCAAAGTTGCGCTTCCTAGTGCTTCCAGTTCAATAGAAATTTCCTCCAAACGCGATCGCAATTGGGCGATCGTCTGAATCTTACCTACCTCTAAATCCCCCAACATTTGGACTACGGAGCCAAATTGAGTCCGTTGCGATTGTCTAAATAGTGCTTGCCAAACCCTTCCCAAAGCTTGGATAGTTAACGGTTCCTCTGGAATGGCAGATGTTTGGCGAGGGGCATCTTCTAACGACTCTGTGGCGGATTGAGAATTCGGTGATTCCACATACAACCTTTGTAGTGCCAACGTTTGGTCTTCATCCAATCGCAAATTCGACAAATCTAAAAGGCTTTGACGACAATTTACTGGTTCCAATACTGCCCAAAGTTGAACCATTTCATAACACCAGTGTAAAATTTTTAACGAACTGGTTGTTTCTTCTTGCCACAGGTTGAGTAAATACTGCCAATCCGAGCGGTTTTCGATTATTAATACCTGTATATCACCTTGTTGCCATGCGTCATGAATCGACGGTATCCCCTGCTCACCTGGGGATTGTAAAGCAATATAAAGTTTAGCAAGGCGAGGAATCTCATTCGCTTCCACTGATGGTGTGAGCAAATCTGATTCCTGATTTTCTAGGATTGCCTCAATCGGTGATATTTGATACGGTCGGCAGTCTAGAACTCTCACACCCACATCAGTAATAATGGCAGTTTCCGTTTGAGCAGGTAGCGCATCTAATAATTGATAGCGTTCTTGGGAGTCTAAATAGGAGCCTAATGTAATTTGAGAACTAGGAGATACAGGAGATGAGGAGGGTATTGCTCGTTCATCTCCCTCACCTCCCACATCTTGGACATCCCCTTCTCTTCTCAAAGCTTCCCCAGTCGTTTCTTTAGCAATAATTGCCCAAAACACTGTTCCACATTCTGTATCACAGTTATGACAACGTAATACATTCACAGGTACATCATCGGTACCGCATTCAGGACAAACCTTGTGAGTCAGGGACGTGCCACAGTTTTGACAGAATTTGTTGCTATTGGGGTTTTCAAATTTACACTGAGGGCAAATCAGCATAGTGGAAGTTCCTTTATTCCCATTCGTTCCAAGGTGCTTCTAGCCACTAACATCCAAGGTGCCACAATTGGCTGTCCCTGACTACAGTAGATTGTAGTCGATCAATGAATTTTGGTGGCAGTATTAATTGTGACGCATATTAGATAAATATTTCATATATTGGCAGTTAATTCCTTAGAAATGGGGAACAGGGAAGAAGCAGGGGAGCAATACTGCTCGGTTAAAGGGAAAAGGGTAAGGGGAAAAGGATTGGAAGGCTCGATAATATATAAGGTTTTTTCCCCATTCCCCTTTCCCCTTTCCCCGTGCCCCTTTGCCCAATGCCCAATTATCAAGAGTCTGGCAATTGTGGAGGTTCAGCGTCAAACCATTTTTGATAAATTTGCTTGTAAGTGCCATTGGATAACAAAGTTGCTAAACCTTTGTTAATTGCATCCAAATGCGGTGAATCCTTGGGCGTAGCAATTCCGTAGTATTCTTGGGTGAGCAAATCCGCAACAACTCTAATGCCTTTGAGTTTGCCATTTTTAATCGCATACAAAGTAGCGAAAGCATCGCTGATCGCGGCATCAACGTTGCCATTGAGTAAGTCTTGGAAAAATTCTGGCCCAGAATTAAAAGTACTAATTTTGGCGTTGGGGATGGTTTTGGCAAAATCTGCCCCAGTGGAACCAATTTGGACAGCAATTTTTTTACCTTTGAGACTATTGAAGTCTTTAATATTTTGATTGTCTTCGCGGACAGCGATCGCAAGTCCGGCTTTAAAATAAGGTCGTGAAAAAGCAATTGTTTTCAGGCGTTCGGCGGTAATCGTGATTCCGCTAATTGCGGCATCAACTCTTTTAGCTTCCAAAGTTGAGATCGTGCCATCAAAGGGCAGACTTTCAAACTGGATTGCAAAACCTGCTACTTTAGCGATGCCTGCGGCGGGCGACGCCAACGCATTCATCAAATCAATATCAAAACCTGCTAACTTACCGTCAGCTGTTTGAAATTCAAAAGGGACAAAGGTGGGGTCTGTGGCCACCTTGAGAATTTTAACATCTGGGCTAGTAGTGGGATATAAACTTTGACAGGCAATAATTAGTAGTAGACAGCCTAAGCTAAGAATTAGCTGCTGCCACTTGAAATTAATTAATTTCACCATAGTAATTTTGTTCTAGTCATCAATTTTTACGATACTTGTCAAGATGTTATAAGAAAGAATACATACGTATGACTTTTTGCTAATTGCCTTTGTGTGTGTTCTATATTCTGACTTTCAATTTTTAATCGCTTATGGCTTCTACCACTTCTGCTTACCAAATTGCTGATTTGTTCGCCGAAAGAGCTAGAAATCTGACACCACCAACTTACGGCACTGAGTTAACCAAAATCATCACCGTCAGCTTTGCCTATGGTTTGGCTGACCCAATTCTCTTTCCTCATGCTGATTTGTCGGCTGCAAGTGCTGCTGTACTGGCAGAAGAAGCTCCGCTCGCTCTCAATTATGGGCCACCTTCAGCCCAACTTTATGAACAAATAATCCTCCGCTTGCAGGCTCAAGGAATCCCTGCCAATCGCGATCGCGTCATTATTGGCTACGGTTCCGGTCAGATTTTGGGCTTGCTACCAGATGTGTTTCTCGAACCTGGTGATGTGGTAATTGTGGAAGGGCCAACCTTCTTGGGAATAGTTAATAGATTTGTCCAGGCTGGCGCCCGCCTGATTACCATTCCTGTAGATGAGATGGGAATGGATGTAGATGCGTTAGAAGAAACTTTAAGCGACTTGAAAAAACAAGGGATTCGACCCAGGTTTATTTACACTATCCCTACTTTTCATAATCCCACAGGCTCTACTATGCCGTTATCTCGTCGCCAAAAACTGGTAGCGTTAGCGGCTGAGTATGGCGTGTTGGTGGTGGAAGACGATGCTTATAGCGATTTGCGCTTCCAAGGCGAAGTTGTGCCATCCTTAGCAAGCCTTGACAAGGAGGGGTGGGTGTTATACGTGAATACCTTCTCGAAAATCATTGCGCCTGGTATTCGGCTAGGCTGGGCTTGTGGCGATCCAGCAATTATTGAGCGATTGGCAATGTTCAAAAGTGAAGGGCCTGTGGGGCCGTTTGTCAGCCATGTGGTTGGTCGCTACTGTGCTACAGGCAAACTAGATCGTCACATTCAGGAGCTAATCGCCTGCTATAAACATAAGTGTAATTTGTTGTTAGAAGCGATCGCTCACGAGTTTCCCAGTGATGTAGTTGCTTTGCGACCAGATGGTGGCTTTTTTGTCTGGTGTAAATTACCGCCAGACATCAGCGCCAAAGCACTCCTAATTGCTGCCAATGAACATGGCATCAGCTTTCTCCCAGGAACTCGCTGCTACGCCAATGGACAGGGAGATGATGCCATCAGGTTAGCTTTTAGCTTTCAACCAACTAAAAAGATTGTCGAGGGAATTGCTACCTTGGGAGCAGTGCTACGTGAATGGCAGCGATGATCGTACCAATTTTAGATTTTGTGGAAAGTCCGATCTAAAGAAATCTCCGGTCAGACTTTCTTTCCTTACGAGCCGTAGCAATTAGCGAACCGCTCTCCCTTTTCTACATCCTGTGAAAAGTCACGCTTAGTACCAGTTAGTGCGGGTAACAACGGTTCCGGTGCCGCAGACTAGGGCCGCGCGGGAGAGGCGGCCACTGAGGTTATTGCCGACCTTGGTGTAGGCAAAGTTAATGCCCGGATCGACGGTTTCGCCAACATAGTCCCAGCTGCTGGGGTTGGGGTTACTGCTCCGGGTGCGATCGAGGTAGACCTTGCAGTAAGGCGGCGCGTTGTCGATTCGTGCGAATGAACCGCATTGGCCGCTGTAGAAGTACTTCAGCGTTATGTTGCTTCCAGCCCAGGTTGCCTTCTTGCTCTGCTGGAGGTTGTAACGGCAGGGCGTGGACTCCGGGTAGCGACCTTCATAAGGGTAGCTTGGATAGCCCGGACTGTTGAACGGCGCAGCCTGAGCAGCGGTCGCAAATGCTAGCGATGTGGAGATGAATAGACCGAAAACCCTGGTGATTGTTCTGATCCCCATGAGTGGTTTCCAAATTCAATTTTATATTTATCTATTAGATTAACTGTTTATAGTAAGTAGGCAGAAAAATTTCTAAGTATGTAACAAAAATCTAAAGTAATTAATCCTCTTCAATTACTCTGAAAAAAGAAAAATAAGAGCGTATTTTTCAACTGTAGATAAAGTGATAATTGAAGCGTTTATTTTCTAATAGAATCCTACAATTAAGGTTTTTGGTAAAAGTTTTATACTCAGAACTAGCCTTTTCAAGGTGACTCAGCATTTTTTGGGAATTTATTTAACTGCATTAGTCGCAGATAACACAGAAGTAAGAAGAATTATTGTCCAAAAATTTTACCTACCTTGAAAGGGCTAATTTTGAATCTTTAAAAAATTTGCTCCAAGCGCTGGAAATCACGCTGGACTTCATACCAGAGACTTTTATTATGAGGGTCTGTTTTCAAAGCTTTTTTGAGATAAATTCTGGCTTTGAGTAGTTGTTTTTCGGAAATTAGCGCTCGTCCCCAAATTTGATAGGCGATCGCTAACCATTGGCGGACTTCTGCATCTGTTGACAAACGATCTGCTAAAGCTTCCGCTAGGGCGATCGCTTGCGGAAATCGTTTTTCTTGCAAAAATCGCTGCAATTGCTCATAAGTCTTCCACTTCAGCCGTTCTTCTATTTCCAACAGATTCGGCGGCTTTGGTTTCTCTGATTCTTGGCTTGTCACCGTTGTTACTGGTGTTTTCTGCCTATGCGTTGCCTTAGCGTCATCACGCCCACCAGATGTTGATACCTGAGTTGAATGTGCCACAGTTTCCTCTGGTAGTACCACTGTCATCAGGAGTTTGTACGCTTCTGTCAAGGCAATAAACTTATCTTTGGCTTTGTTGTCATCTGGGTTGATATCGGGATGATATTGCTGCGCCAGTCGTCGGTAAGACGCTTTGATGTCAGCAAAAGAAGCTCCCGATCTTAAACCTAGTAAACGGTAGCAATCTCCAAGATCCATCTTGAGCTATCAGCTATCGAATATTTAGCTATTGGCTATTATCTGTCAGTATCAGCTTCAAGCCCGGACTATTAATGATAAGGGCTAATTTTCTATTTTAAAGTTCAATGTTGACAGTTTGTTCATAAAAGGGCATTGGGCATTGGGGGTTAGGAGTAATGAGTAATGAGTTAGGAGTTAGGAGTTAGGAGTTAAGAGTTTTATTTATCTCCTTGTCTCCCTTGTCTCCTTGTCTCCCTTGTCTCCCTTGTCCCCTTATCTCCTTGTCTCCCTGCCCCTCTGCCCCTGCCTCCCTACTAACCAGCTACTACAGAGGTTCGTTCTTCAATCACACGGTCAATCAAACCGTATTCTTTTGCCTCTTCGGCAGACATGAAAAAGTCACGATCCATATCTTTTTCAATTTTTTCTATGGTCTGACCTGTTTTATCGGCATAAATGCCATTGAGCTGGTGACGAATCCGCAGAATCTCTCTAGCTTCAATTTCGATATCGGTTGCTTGTCCGCGGGTGCCACCTGAAGGCTGGTGAATCATAATCCGGGAGTGGGGCAATGCTAGGCGTTTGCCTTTGGTGCCAGCTGCCAGCAGGAAAGACCCCATTGAAGCAGCTAATCCCACGCAAATAGTCACTACATCTGATTTAATATGTTGCATGGTGTCAAAAATAGCCATGCCAGATGTAACCATTCCACCTGGGGAATTGATGTATAAATAAATGTCTTTACCTGGATCGTCTGAGTCCAGATACAGCATTACTGCAATAATTTGATTGGCAATTTCATCATCAATATCACGCCCCAAGAATATAATCCGTTCTCGGTAAAGGCGATCGTAGATGCTAATCCAATCTGTATATTGTCCACCGGGCATCCGGTAAGGAACTTTAGGAACGCCTATAGGCATAATTTACTCCGTTTTTAATTAGTCAGTCATTAGTCATTGGTCATTGGTCATTGGTCAATTGGTCAATTGGTCATTAACATTAATAATTTTTGGTTATTAACAAAGGACAAAGGACAAATGACAAAGGACAAAAGATAAATTAAAGGACACTGGCCGGGAGTGGGGGATTGGCGAGTTCTTCTTTCTCAAAAACTCGGTCAATTAAACCGTATTCCTTCGCTTCGTATGGTGTTAAATATAACAAGCGATCCATGTCTTTAGTAATTTTTTCTGGAGCCTGTCCAGTGGTGCGATGTAAGATATCAACTAAGGCCCCTTTATTTACCAAAACTTCCCTGGCGCGAATTTGAATATCCGTTGCTTGACCTTGGGCGTAGCTCTTAGGCTGATGCAGGATAATCGAGGAGTGAGGTAAACTAGCACGGCAACCTTTTGTACCAGCACTGAGTAGCATCGCTGCCATTCCCATTGCAGAACCAACGCAGATGGTGTGGATAGGAGGCTTGATATATTTCATGGTGTCATAGATGGCGAAAGCTTCGGTTTCAAAGCCAATGGGATCGCCACTGTAACCGGAAGTGCCGGTGGAGTTGATATAGATTTTAATCGGTTTTTCGGGGTCGTCGGATTGCAAAAACAGCAATTCGGCCACGATTAATTCTGTGACAGCAGGCACCAGAGGCATCCCAAGATAGACAATTCGTTCCTTCAATAAAAGGGAAGGTAAATCTGGCGGCGGTGTCCGGTAAAAGTTATCGCCGTAATATGGGGCTTGAACAGCCTTAATTGGGGAAATGTCCATAGCAACTGATCGCCTGAAACTATGCCGTTAACTGTAATACATCCTAGCGCGATGCACGCTTCCCTCAAGGTGCGGATTTCTCCCTAATGCTGAAGGCGGCTTCGCATCTGCCAATGCTTGGCTTCTAAGATATTCTGATTATATTAGTGTATTTATGTTGGATAAGTTTTCCGTAGAGCTAAAGTAGTGCTTTGAAGTTATTTTTTAATATGTATATCCTGAATAGGGACTCTGAGTTATGAAGGTTAATTTGCAGCCTGCCTTGAATGATGGTAATTTGGACGCAAATCAACTGAACAGTCAACGTCAGTTGGGAATTTCGATTTCGGCGATCGCAGAAAATCAAGACCGCCATGTACCCCTGAATTTATGCTTAATTCTCGATCATAGTGGTTCGATGAATGGGCGATCGCTAGAAACGGTGAAAAAAGCAGCGAATCGTTTGGTGGATAGACTCAATCCTGGCGATCGCCTCAGTGTGGTAGTTTTCGATCACCGGGCCAAAGTTTTAGTATCCAATCAAAGTGTCGAAAATCCAGAGAAAATCAAACAGCAAATCAATCGCCTAGCCGCCGATGGTGGAACTGCGATTGATGAAGGGCTGCGCTTGGGGATTGAGGAGTTGGCGAAGGGCAAAAAAGATACTGTTTCCCAAGCTTTTTTATTAACCGACGGGGAAAATGAACACGGTGATAACAATCGCTGTTTGAAATTTGCTCAATTGGCTGCTAGCTATAATTTAACTTTAAATACTTTGGGATTTGGTGACAACTGGAACCAAGATGTTTTAGAAAAAATTGCCGATGCTGGCTTAGGTACTTTATCTTATATTCAAAAACCCGAACAGGCTGTAGAAGAGTTTAATCGCCTGTTCAGCCGCGTTCAAACAGTGGGATTGACTAATGCTTATCTGTTATTCTCTTTAATGCCCAATGTCCGGTTAGCGGAACTTAAACCCATCGCCCAAGTGTCCCCAGACACAATCGAGTTACCACTGCAACAAGAAGCTGATGGACGTTTCGCTGTGCGGTTGGGAGATTTAATGAAAGATGCAGAACGGGTAATCTTAGCTAATATTTATTTGGGACAATTGCCAACAGGTGAACAAGCGATCGCTAATGTGCAAGTCCGCTACGATGACCCAGCCGCTAACAAAGTAGGTTTAGTTACAACAAATATCCCAGTTTATGCCCATGTAGTCAAAAATTACCAAGCAGACCCGAATCCCCAGGTGCAACAGTCTATTTTGGCATTAGCAAAGTATCGCCAAACCCAGCTAGCCGAGACGAAATTACAACAAGGCGATCGCTCTGGTGCGGCGACAATGTTACAAACGGCTGCGAAAACTGCCTTGCAAATGGGAGATACTAATGCAGCGACCGTGTTGCAAACTTCTGCCACCCAGCTACAATCTGGCGGAGATTTATCCGAAAGCGATCGCAAGAAAACCAGAATTGTCTCCAAAACAATTTTGCAAGATACTCCTCCCCAGTAAACTCAAGTTTAGATGAAAGTTAAATTGCTCTCGGCGTTAAATGACAATAATGTTGATCTGGCTCAAACAACTAGCCAACGTCAATTGGCAATTACGATTTTTGCCATCGCTGGTGAGTCCGATCGAAATCTCCCCCTTAATCTCTGCTTGATTTTGGATAAAAGTGGTTCCATGCATGGACAACCAATTAAAACGGTGATTCAGGCGGTGGAAGGATTAATCGATCGCTTGAAAGTAGGCGATCGCATTTCAGTTGTAGCTTTTTCCGGTACTGCGGAAGTCATTATCCCCAACCAAGCGATTGAAGACCCCGAAACCATCAAATCTCAAATCAAAAGCAAACTCACCGCTAGCGGCGGTACTGCGATCGCTGATGGTTTAGAACTGGGAATTACAGAACTGATGAAGGGCACAAGAGGCGCTGTTTCCCAGGCGTTTCTGCTGACGGATGGGCATGGTGAAAGCGGTTTGCGGATTTGGAAGTGGGATATAGGGCGAGACGATCGCAAACGCTGTCTGAAACTGGCGCAAAAGGCTGCCAAACTTAACCTAACTATCAACACTTTCGGATTTGGCAATAGCTGGAATCAAGATATGCTAGAAAACATTGCCGATGTCGGTGGTGGGACTTTAGCTTATATCGAACGTCCCGAACAAGCTGTGGAGCAATTTAGCCGACTGTTTGGACGGATTCAATCGATTGGGCTAACTAATGCCTACTTGCTGTTATCTTTAGTGCCCAATGTCCGACTAGCAGAATTGAAACCCATTGCCCAAGTTGCCCCAGACACAATCGAGTTACCAGTGGAAACTGAAGCTGACGGTGGCTTTGCTGTGCGTTTGGGAGATTTGATGCAGGATGTAGAACGGGTAGTTTTGGCAAACATTTATCTGGGACAATTGCCAGAAGGGAAGCAAGCGATCGCCCATCTGCAAATCCGTTATGATGACCCATTGGTTAACGAACAAGGTTTACTTTCGCCCTTGATGCCAGTGTATGCAGATGTAGTGCGGGCGTATCAACCGACATCTAATCCCCAGGTTCAACATTCTATTTTAGCATTAGCGAAGTATCGCCAAACCCAGTTAGCCGAGGCGAAATTGCAACAAGGCGATCGCACTGGTGCAGCCACGATGCTACAAACGGCCGCTAAAACTGCTTTACAAATTGGAGATAAAGGTGCAGCGACAGTGTTGCAAACTTCCGCCACTCGCTTGCAAGCTGGCGAAGAACTTTCGGAAGCAGACCTCAAGAAAACTAGGATTGTATCAAAGACCGTTTTACAGGAATAGTAAAAATTCAGCCTTGCTCATTAACTGTATAAAAGTTTCGCCTCAAGACTGTCAGCAGTAATACTCAAACATAGCGATAATCAATTTAAGTATTCTTTGCTTTCAAGTCTCCTGCATGAACAAGCTGTTCAAAAATCCGCTCTTTTTGTTCATTTTTGGTGCAACTGCCACAAGTTTAATCGGTTATTTAATTAACCAATTACCTGCAATTCCAGATTTCCCACATAAAAATTCATTAATTATTGGTGCTGTGATTATTGTGACGCTGTTAATTGCGTGGGGAACATATCAACAGGCACAGCAGCAGTCAGAAGACCCCACCAGAACAAATCGACCCAATCTTAAGACCGCGATTGCTGGAAGCGGAAGAAACAAAGGTTAAAAAGCGATCGCAAGATTCTCTGCTTTTGTCGCTGATGATTGAACTAGATAAACAAGAGCAACCGGAAAAAGTCGGACGAAACCCACTGCAACCCTTATATAGAATCTCTACAAACCAGCATACAAGCCCACCTCAGCAAATTAATCGCATGGTGGATGTGTTGCAACGAAAAGATATCAGTGGCAGATTATTAATTTTAGGACAGCCGGGAGGAGGAAAAACTACGACACTGCTAAATTTGGCAGAAGAATTATTGGAAACAGCAAAGCTAAATGATAAAGCCCCAATGCCTTTTATCTTTGAACTTTCGGCATGGCGGGATGATAGCGTTAATATTCTGGATTGGCTAATTATTCAACTTAAGGAAGAATATAATCTAAGACCTGGAATTAGTCGGTTTTGGTTAGAACGGGGTGATATTTTACCGTTGTTAGATGGCTTGGATGAGTTGGGGTTGGAACGACAAAAAAAGTGTATCAAAGCAATTAATCAATATTTGGGTGAAGATGCGAAGCGGGATTTGGTTGTTTGCTGTCGGGAAGAGGAATATCATACAGGGGAAGAACAGCTTACACAGTTACATGGTGCGGTTTGTTTGCAGCATTTGTCGGAAAGACAGATTCAAGATTATTTAAATCAGTTGAATAGACCTGATGTGTGGCAAGAAATACAGAGAAACGCGGAATTTTTGGAATTAGCAAGGACACCATTATTACTCTCAATGATGATGGTTGCATATCAAGGAAGAGCAATACAGACAAAGCAGGATTTATTTGATGCTTATATCGAGCGTAGATTTGATTTGTTGCGTGTAGGGAAGGGAGAACCGCAGCAAAAGAAAATTGTGCATTTTTTAGCGTTTTTAGGAAAGCGTTTAAGAGGAACACAGACAGAGTTTTTGATTGAAAATATACAGCCATTTTGGTTACAAAATCGTCAGCAAAAGTGCTTGTATAAATTAATTTTTGGCTTAATGAGTGGGCTAGTTTTTGGGCTAGTTTTTGGGCTAGTTCTTGGCTTAATGAGTGGGCTAATTTTTGGCCTAGTCTTTGGGCTGATGAGTGGACTAATTAGTGAGAGTTTTTCCATTAAACCAGTCGAAGCAATTCAATTTCCAATTACACAAATAGGAATTAAAAATTTTCTAAAAAATTTAATTTCATCACTGATTTCTGGGCTGATGAGTGCGCTGATTGCTTGGCCAATTTTTGGGCTGATTGGTGGGCTGGTTTTTGGGCTGAGTTTAGGGCTGATTTTAGGGTTAGTTGAGGGATTAAAGGCAGAGCTAAAAATTAAATTTACACCCAATCAAGGTATTCGGGCATCGTTCAAGAACACACTTTTTCTCACATTTATATTTAATATTATGTTTTTATCTAGCCAAATTTGGATGAAATCATTTTTGCTTAATTTTCTTAAACTTAATGAAGTTACTTTAATGCTGAGTAACTTACAAACATATATAGGAATCATATTTGATTTCTGAAAAAACTAAGAGATAATACTGAGGTGTGTATCTGTCTAAGAACGAACAATGATAAACCAGGATCTACAAGCCGCGATCGCAGAACTACAAGAATTTATAGATGATCGCCCAGATGCGCGTGAGGTAAGGAAAGCTTTGGCAGTTAAACTGGTTTATCAAGGTTACAAGTATGAAGAAATTCAAATAATTTTAGATGTGTCACTTGGTTCGATAACAAGCTGGAAACAAGCCTACGAGGAATATGGAATTTCGGGGCTGCACTTGAACCACAAGGGAAGAAAAGGCTACTTAACTGCTCAACAACGAGAAGAAATCTTAAGTTGGTTGCAAACAAAGGAGTGTTGGGAACTTGGCGAACTCGAATATAAATTGGCTTTTGAATACGATCTAACTTATGAATCAAAACGGAGCTATTACGATTTATTTGATGCGGCAGGAATTAGTTGGAAGAAAACTACTTCTTTGAATCCAAAAGCTGACGAGGATGCTGTTGCTGCAAAAAAAAAAGAGATTGAAACACTGTTGGCAAGGCATCGGGAGGAAATCGAGACAGGAAAGTTAAAAGTATTACTGCTTGATGAATGTCATTTAATGTGGGGAGATTTAAGCGGATATGTTTGGGGAAGAACTGACCAAGAGATAACAGTGAGAGTTGTTAATGTACGAGATAAACAGACATACTACGGGGCAGTTGACTATTTGAAGGGAGGCTTACTGCTCAAAGCATATAACGCAGGTAACTCAGAAAATACGATTGATTATCTACGTTATTTATTAGATCAGTCGCCCAACCAAAGATTACTTCTTTTTTGGGATGGTGCTTCTTACCATCGTTCACATCTGGTTCAAAACTTTTTAGGCGAGATAAACCTTGGTTTGTCTCAAGAACACTGGAAAATTCATTGTGAACGCTAAAGCCCCTAATTGCCCATCACAAAATCCAATTGAGGATATTTGGTTACAAGCTAAAACTTGGGTACGGCGTTTCTGTGCTTTGATTCCTTCGTTCTCTCATCTCAAATGGATGTTTGAGTGGTTTCTCCGAGACACTACCTTTGATTTTGCCACTCTTCAAATGTACGGAGCTTTTTCAGAAATCAAATACTAGTCCTATAGCGGTTTCCACATGGGTAAGGTAGAGAAAAAAATAATTAACTACAAATAAACGATACATCGAAATAAATGCATGACTTACTTAAATAAACTAGCAAACAAGTGAAATTAGTAAGCATGTAGAGTGGGCATTTTGCCTACTCTAACAGCTTCTCATAATTAAATATCAACTGAACCGAATATCAATCATCACCTCTGCTATCCTCGTCTTCCCCTTTGATCTTCTGCGCTACGAAACCCGGCAGATCGCTATTGTCAACCGCAAAAACGAAAAACTTGTTTGGGTTGTCAACACTTGTCGAATGGTAAGTATCCGGTGCTAAAGTACCAAGAAAATCGTTGTCATTGGCGATGAATAATGTATGCTTTTCCACTCCATCGATCTTCACATCTTTTCCGAAAGCCAAACCTTCAAGCTTGGCAGGAATGTCCTCTTCTTTGATGCCGTTTTGAGTTAGTGCAGCAACCACATCAAGGAATAAGGTCTTGGTTACTGCCTTACCAACAAGGTTGCTTTCCCCGGTGATATTGCTTACTTCTTGAGCATTCGTCAAATCGATCCGATAGATTTTCTTGAAAGCAGCCTTGGAGCCGTCGCCAAATCCCTTGCCATCGCGTTCATCTACTAGGAATTGGCGATCGCTAATGGCTAAAATCTCACTAACTGTAGGATACTTCGGTTTAGCCGCCGTACCAATATTATCTAGCTGATAGGCGTATTCCTGAGTAGCACCTGTGGCAATGTCAATTTTGACAATTCTGGTATAAGCACCATTAGTCCCACCGTCTTGGAGTAAGGGACTTTGCAAAATGCCAAACAGGGTTTTACCATTGGGAGTAATTGCCAGTCCTTCCATACCTTTGTTGGCAACCCGACCGGATGTGTTACCACTGATCTCTGTATCACTAACAGGACTTAAGTTGCTGACTGCAAACTTGCTAGGTAGGTTAAAGACCCCGATCCGCTTACCTGTATTGCGGTTGAATTCATATATATAAGGGCCATATTCATCCGAGATAAATATTTGCTCTCCACTATTGGATACACGCACCCCTTCAGGATCGAAACGCGCATTGTTGGAATATGTGGAGATTTGGGTGGGGTTGAAGTTGTCTGAGCGTCCAGTGAAATAGTTTTTATTCTTGGTATTTAAGGCTGGTACACCGCTAGGTACACCCAATCCCGCACCACTTCCGTAGTAAAGAGGGTCTTTGCTAAACAGCAGAGTTGTGTCAATTAAGCGAGGGGTAAGGGTGAAAGGCAACGTTGATGAACCATTGCTTGGTACGAGTTTCAGTTTGATAGTTTGGAAGCGGTTGATATAGGATGCTGTGTCACTCACAGCGCTGTTGTATGAGACGGCATTTGGGCCCCGGTCTGGGATAGCGATAAAGGTATTATTGCCAGCGTAAGCTAGTCCCGACCCTAGACCCACCCAAAAGGTTTCCTGGAACGCCGTTTTCCAAAGGAGCAGATGTTTCGGTGGAGCGATCGCCTATATTACCATCTAGGCTGCCAATTGCAATCAATTTAACCTCTGCATTGGCAGCAGGAGCCATTGCAAACAACACCAACAATGACAAAATAAGACTTTTGTTGAGCATATCAGTTCTATGGCGTAAAGACAGTATTTATTAAAAAATATTGTCAGTTTTTTTTCTTTTTTAGTATCTATTACCAGTAATTAAGCAAAAGTTAAGCTTAGATTAAGGAAAAATATTAAAGTTTGTATAAAACTATTACTAATAACAGTCAAAATCTGCTATCGAAAAACGGATAAAAACTACGTTATATATAAAAAAATGGTCAAGATAAAGTCTAAAATGTAAAAAATAAATAATTACAATTCAAAAGTAAAATTAATAATTCAAAATTCAAAATCTTAGCAATTAATTCAATACAGGTCAGTTAGTGTCAAAAATCTTGAAATGTGTAGATTGGTTTGAGGAATGTAGACCCGAAGGGGCTTATCGAAGAGTAACCCAACATTTTCGGGGCTTTGTTGGGTTGCGCTTGCTTAACCCAACCTACAATTTTCCTTAACTAAATCGTATTTGCAACTAATTTTATCAACTTTAGAAATAAAACTGAATTCCGATATTTCCACTCAGCAACGTCAAAAAATAAATAAGGTATTTCAAAAACTTAACTAGATACAATTTGCTACTACCAAAATATAACCAAAAATTATTCATGGCTTAACCATGAACTATAAATATCTGTATTTGAATAGTTATGGTTCTCCCTATTATAGAAAAATTGCATGAAAACTAGTAGAAACCAAGGGTATCTATTAAGTCTTTTGCTGGTAAGTAGCTTGAGTGCAAGTATCCAATCAGCTAGTGCTGGAACTACCAGACCTGTTGGTAACTTAGAAGGTGGAGCAGCTTTGCTACCTACAGGTCAAATTATCACGCCCGCAGCAGCACCAGGCTCGACGTTTGCACCTTTAGGAACTGGTTTGCGTACAGATGATAATGCTGATGCTGCTGAAGCCGTAAGTACAGCCCTTAGTCCTGATGGAAAAACTCTACTGGTTCTTACCAGTGGCTATAACCAAAACTTCAAAAATGAAAATACAGGTAGTACTTTCACTTATCCTGTATTAGATCCGCTAACTGGTAAGCCAAGTGGTACAACAACCCCAAAAGCAGAATGGGTTTTTGTCTATGATGTGACTAGCGGTAAGTTAGTTAAAAAACAACAAATTAATATTCCTAATACCTATAACGGTTTGGCTTGGGCTAAAGATGGCTCGCGCTTCTTTGTCTCAGGCGGGATTGACGATCGCGTGTATGTTTATGCGTCTAATGGTAGTCAGTACGTACCAGATGCCCCCTTTATTTTACTAGGTCATAATTCTGACCAAACTGCACCCTTCCCTAAATACGATGGTGGTTTGTTGAAGGATACGCCAGCTAAAGCTGTGAGTACAGGAGCAGTTGTAGCGGGTATTGCAGTCAGTAAAGATGGCAAGACCTTAGTGGCTGCAAACTTTGAGAATGACTCTATATCAATCGTTGACACTTCTACCCGTAAGGTAATTAAAGAAATTAAGTTCTTTAGGGCAGGCGACAAAATAGCAACTGGTGAATTTCCTTTTGATGTCGCTATCAAAAGTACAGACAAAGGTCAAGCAGCTAAAGTTTTTATTAGTAGCCAGCGCGATGACGAAGTAGTTACTGTTGAAATTGCTTCTGGAAAAATCACTCGTATACCAATAGGTAGTCAGCCAAACAAAGTACTGCTTTCGGCGGATCGAGATCGACTATATGTAGCTAATGGTAATGATGACTCAGTTTCAGTCATTGATACAAATAGCAATCGGGTTGTCCAAACCATTTCTCTGTCTCGCCCTGGCGATAAATACAAAGGTGGCAATCCCAACTCTTTAAGTCTCAGTCCAGATGGAGGAACACTTTATGTTACTCTAGGCGGCGAGAATGCGATCGCTGTTGTGGACTTGCAAGCTGGTCGGGTGAATGGACGCATCCCCACTGGCTGGTATCCTAATTCTGTAAGTGTCAGCCTTGATGGTCAAAGACTTTACGTTGTCAATGCTAAAAGTAATTCCGGCCCCAACCCGTCAAACAGTCGAACGACACCAGCAGGACTTGCACGTAACACTAATTTTAAAAACGATTACACCTGGGCTTTAGAAAAAGCTGGTATCTCAATTATTCCAGTGCCAAGTAGCAGTACTTTGGCTATGCTTTCAACGCAGGTAGACAAAAACAACGGTTTTTACAATCGTCGTCCTGACCGGATAATGAGGTATTTACAAGGCAAAATTAAGCACGTTATCTACATAGTTAAAGAAAACCGTACCTACGATCAGGTACTCGGTGACTTACCTATCGGTAATGGCGATCCTGCACTTACCTTGTTTCCCTACAAGATTTCACCCAACCATCACAAGCTGTCTCTTGGTTTTGCAACTTTTGATAACTTCTATGACAGTGGTGAATCTAGTGGAGTAGGTTGGAACTGGTCTACTTACGGTCGTACTACAGATTACACCGAAAAAACTCAATCAGTTCTTTACGGTAACGCTGGCTTTAACGGCTTAACCTACGATTACGAAGGTACAAATCGGAATATCAGTCTTGGACTACCGCAAACTTCCTCGAATAACTCGCCAATTAATACCCGGATAACAGGAGTTTTAGATCCTTCTGGGCAGTCTTCCATATTACCTGGAGACAGGGATGTTGATGCTCCCGAAGGAGACGGTAATCTCCAACCGGATGCCATTGGTGGTTATCTGTGGGATACGGCGCTACGTGCTGGCAAGACTGTACGCAATTACGGTTTCTTCGTTGATAACGGAATTCCTTACACCACTACTCAAACCGATCCAACTAAACCCGATCCGAAAAACCCAGCTTATATCCCCATTTCCGCAACTCCTTACGCTGACAAGATTCCTCAAGCTCCCGTTACTAAAACTGCATTGTTGGATAAAACCGATCTTTACTTCCGCTCATTCGATCAAAATAATGCCGATATTTATTTGTACAACGAATGGGAAAGGGATCTTCAGCAAAATGGATTACCCAATTTAATGCTTGTGCGTTTATCTCACGATCATTTTGGTTCTTTTGGCACTGCTTTATTTGGACTAAATACTCCTGAATTGCAAATGGCAGATAATGACTATGCTATTGGCAAACTGGTAGAAAAAATTTCTCATCTCCCGGAGTGGAAAGAAACAGCAATTTTCATCATTGAAGATGATTCCCAAAATGGGCCCGATCATGTTGATTCGCACCGTTCGTTAGCTTATGTTATTTCGCCCTACACAAAACGAGGTGCGCTCGTTAGCACTAACTACAACACCATTAATATATTGCGGACAATGGAGGATTTGTTAAACATTAACTATTTGGCAATTACTGATGCTAATGCCGAACCAATGTCAGATGCCTTCACAAGACAACCGAATTTTGAGCCTTACACAGCTGTTGTGCCAGGTAACTTGTGTGCTAAACCTGTAGATCCGAAACTAGTACCAGCTTGCCAAGACCCCAATATTGAAAATACAGCAGCTGTGCCCATTCTAAATGATGCAAAATGGTGGGCTGCTATGACCAAGGGGTTCAATTTTATCGGTGAAGATAACCTTGATGCAGAAGAATTCAACGAAATTCTTTGGGAAGGAATTAAGGGCGATAATATTCCTTATCCTGAAAAACGTAACGGTAAAAACTTACGGCAAAACCGCGAGCAACTTCTAAAGAATTGGCAATTGAGTCAAACGAATAACTCTACTGGCGCTAAGAAGTAAGTCTTAGACGTTTGGTGAAAACGTAGAGACGTAGCACTGTTACGTCTCTACAGAGTTTAAATAATTGATTTATTTAATGCAACAGGAAAATTGAGATGAAATTGTTTCAAAAATTAGCGATCGCTACTAGTCTGATTCTGGGTTTAGCTACATTAGCTACTAAATCTGCATCGGCTGCAATTATTAATTATGCGTTCAATGTTGATAGTTCTACAGCTAAAGGTAACGGTCTATTTAGCTTTGATGACACAACTTTCAGTAATGATAATATCCCAGTAGCCCCAGTTCAATCGCTAAGTTTTCAATTCGATAATGATCCTAATATTTACACCGCAAAGGATGATGTTGAATATCCAGATTATCCGGTTGCATTTCCAACTGTATCCTTAGCAGATAACGCACCTATTGGATTGCTGTACAGCTTCCTTGACAAAGCTAATCCTGACAAAAGTTACGAAATTGCTGGAACATTATTTTCTGTCTCTTCTGAAACTTCCGATTCCGGTATAGTTTCTTATCGACAAGTACCTGAACCTAGTACTTTAGGTAGCACACTTCTTCTTGGCACTATTGGCTTGTTCATGAAAAGAAAGGTAAGATCGATCAAAAACATTAAAGCTTAACCTCGATTTAAGAGGGTGTAATATGGTTGGGTTCCCACCTGCGTACACTCTCTTAATAATTGTATTAAAAAAGCAAAACTCCAATGAAAACCACTGGTATTCATCATGTAGCGATTATTTGTTCTGACTACGATCGCTCCAAAAAATTTTATGTAGAAGTTTTAGGCTTTCCGATTATTCAAGAGACTTTTCGCGCCGCCAGAAATTCTTATAAATTAGATTTAAAAGTTGCAGAAAATACTCAAATCGAACTATTCTCTTTCCCAAATCGTCCAGAACGATCTAGTAACCCAGAGTCTTGTGGTTTAAGACATCTTGCTTTTCAAGTTGATGATGTAGAGGAAACTGTTTTTTATTTAAAATCAAAAGGGTTAGAGGTAGAAAATATCAGAGTTGATGAAATTACAGGCAAGAAATATACTTTCTTTAAAGACCCAGATAATTTACCATTAGAAATTTATGAGCATTAAAATTACTTCTAGCCAAACTTCTTATCACTATAGATAATCAAGCGATGTCTACGATGCTCGAATATACTTCTCCTCCCATTTGGCTAAATGCTCATATTCAAGACCCGCGCATCAAAGTTGGAGATTACACCTACTTTGATCGGCACATCAGTTTGGCAATATTTACCCCAAAAGATCGGATTGAGATTGGAAAGTTTTGTTCTCTGGCTAAGGATATCGTTATTTTTGGTGGAGGAAACCACATTATGACAAGAGTAACGACATTTCCTTTCAAGTGGTTATCTGAGGAAGCTTCTCCAGAAGAACGTTACACCGATGCATCTGCTTGCGGGGTGACGAATATTGGCCATGATGTTTGGATTGGGCATGGAGCAACGATTTTGTCAGGGGTGAAAATTGGGAATGGTGCAGTTGTGGGCGCACAGGCTGTTGTTGCTTGTGATGTTCCTGCGTATGCAATTGTGGTCGGTAATCCAGCTAAGATAATTCGGTATCGGTTTGAGCCTAAAACAGTAGAACGGCTGCTAGAACTATCTTGGTGGGATTGGGAGTCACACAAGATTGCAGCTAATTTAGATTTGCTATATACCAACCCGGATGAATGGCTACCAGAGATCGAGTTGAAACAGCCACAAGCAGATGTATTGAAATTGATCGGGATGCCGCCATCAGCAGAACACAGAACAGATAGGTATTGAGCCGAGGTGGCACTTCCACATCCTAGACATCTAGCACCAGTCTAATTGCTGTTTATTATTGCCAAAATTTCTATATTAATAACTATGCCTATATTCCCAGTCAAAAAACTCAAAAGCGATCGCTAGTAGATAAATATCTGCAATATCCAGCCAAAGAACCCAGGATAATGAATCATAATTAATCTCTATAGCTTTGAGTTATCAGCCATCAGCCACCAGTTACCAGCCGGAAGCTGAAATGCTGAATAATCAAGGCTTTGGATTCAACCTAACGAATTGACTATGAATTCTAAACAAATCAAAAATTCTCTAAATATTTCGCCAGCGATACGTGTAGGAGTACTGGGTTTCGGCGGACTCGGACAAGCAGCCGCCAAAGTAGTTGCTGGCAAACGAGAAATGATTTTAGTTGCAGCAGCAGATCAAAAAGGTTACGCTTATGCTGCTGAAGGTTTAAATACTGAAAAATCCGTTACAACCTATCAGTCTCAAGGTTCGGTAGGTTATTTAGAGCCAATTGGTACATTAACAAATCAAAGTATTCAAGATTTAATCGAAATAGCTGAAGTAGATGGGTATTTTTTGGCTTTACCCAACCTGCCAAATGATTTTATTCCCAATGTCGCCAAGGAATTTATCAAATCTGGTTGGCGTGGGGTACTAGTAGATGCAATTAAACGCACCACTGCTGTAGAACAACTCCTAGCGATGAAAGAGGAACTGCAAGCCGCCGGGATTACCTACATGACAGGATGCGGTGCTACACCTGGACTGTTAACAGCAGCAGCAGCTTTAGCCGCCCAAAGTTACGCCGAAATTCATCAAGTTGAAATTACCTTTGGGGTGGGAATTGCTAACTGGGAAGCTTACCGCGCCACTGTCCGGGAAGACATTGGCCACATGCCTGGTTACACAGTAGAAGCTGCTAGGGCGATGACTGACGCAGAAGTAGAAGCACTACTAGATAAAACTAATGGCGTGCTGACCTTGAAAAATATGGAACACGCTGATGATGTGATGTTAGAAGTAGCGGGGATAGTAGGACGCGATCGCGTTACAGTTGGTGGTGTAGTCGATACCCGCAATCCCAAAAAGCCCCTCAGCACCAATGTGAAGGTAACAGGGCGTACCTTTGAAGGAAAGATTTCCACCCATACCTTTACTTTGGGAGATGAAACCAGCATGGCAGCAAATGTCTGCGGCCCTGCTTTCGGCTATCTCAAAGCTGGTAGACAATTGCACCAACGCGGCATCTATGGAATATTTACCGCAGCTGAAATTATGCCCCAATTTGTTAGGTAAATAGGGAATGGAGACTGGGGAGCAGGGGAGACAAGGGGACAAGGGGGACAAGGGGGAATATTGAATAAGTCTCTCCCTTGTCTCTTTCTGGGGCAGGTTTTTTTGATTAGACAAATTTTTGGGATTTTAAAACCAAAACCATTGTCTGAGAACTTAAAACTACGTTCAATAATTGAGAACATTCTCAACTATTTATCGAAAGCCTAAAAGCCTGCCCTTGAAAGCTCCCTTGTCTCCCCCCTCTTCTTTGTCTACCTTGTCTCTTCTCCATGCCCAATCCCCAATTCTTATAATGGTATTTCAGTGCTGATAAATCGGAGGTAAGTGTGACCACTACGGTACACTGGCAGGAACGAGTTGGTAATCAAAGAGATTGGATTTGGCGTGGCTGGCAAACTCGCTACACTTACATTCGCCCTAGTCAAAATCACCACAACACAACACCTCTAATTCTGTTACATGGCTTTGGCGCTTCTATTGGTCATTGGCGACATAATTTAGAGGTGTTGGGTGAGCATCACACAGTTTACGCTATAGATATGCTGGGTTTTGGCGCTTCTGAAAAAGCCGCAGCTAATTACAGCATCGAACTCTGGGTTGAGCAAGTTTACGATTTCTGGAAAACATTTATCCGTCAACCAGCGATATTAATAGGCAATTCCAACGGTTCGCTGATATCTATGGCCGCCGCCGCCGCCCATCCGGATATGGTGCTGGGTATGGTGATGATGAGTTTACCAGACCCGTCATTAGAACAAGAAGCAATTCCTCCTGTGCTGCGCCCACTCGTCACCGCAATTAAAAATGTTGTCGCTTCACCGTTGATACTTAAACCTGTATTTAACTTCGTGCGCCGTCCTGGGGTGCTGCGTCGCTGGGCACGTCTTGCCTACGCTAACCCAGAGGCGATTACCGATGAACTGATCGAAATTTTAGCAGGGCCTCCCCAAGATCGGGGTTCTGCAAGGGCGTTTAGTGCTTTATTCAAAGCGGCGATCGGAATTAACTTTAGTCCTAGTGTCAAGACAGTATTACCAACCTTAACAATTCCGATGCTTTTAATTTGGGGACAAAAAGACCGGTTTGTGCCGCCAGCACTAGCTAGCCAATTTGCCCAATATAACCAGAAGTTGGAACTGCTGAATCTGGAGGATGTAGGGCATTGTCCCCATGATGAATGTCCAGAACAAGTGAATCAAGCGATTTTAGATTGGATTGAGAGAGGAGTTAGGAGTTAGGAGTTTGAATTCTTCCCCTGCTCCCTCATCTCCCTCATCTCCCTCAAGCTTCTGCCTTTTTGCACCTAGCCAATCGTCGCCTGGTTAGTGTCAACATCTGTAGCACCATTTACAGAACTCGCTACAGAAATCATTTTGTTGAGAATTTCTTGACTGGGGACTTTACCTTTCAACACTACAGTGCTACCCGTCTGAGCAACCCAAAGGGTATTAACATCGTCGAGTTGGGGATCTTCATCAAATGCCAACGCTACCCGCTTTGCCAAACCACTTTGGTCATATTCTCCGCTTAACCCTAGACGTTCTGGAGGTATTGATTGCGTAGCATTAGCGACATCACTACTAGGAGCTTGCTGTATAGCCTGTGGAGCCGGATTTACTTCTGCATTTTGAGGTTTTTCCATGCCAAACAATCTTTGTAGCCAACCCATAAAAATTTTTCTCCTATTAGAAACCGATCAAATCTGAGTATAAAAGGTTTGCAACAAATGCTGCATCTGCCAACAAAAAGATATACATTCAATCAAATTCTTGCTTGCAGTAGAATTTCTAAACAATTTCTCGATTGGAAATGCAATAGAGTGCAACGCTTAAGTTTACAATAGGAGGTCGCACTGAAAATTTAGTGCGGTAGTAGGTCTAGCATTGCCCTTAGCTAGTGTCTGCGTTACTCAATTCCTGCTCTAGCCTCTGTTGGCGAAGATGAAACATACCCTTTCAGTTCTCGTAGAAGATGAGGCGGGTGTTCTTTCCCGCATATCTGGTTTATTTGCGCGTCGCGGCTTTAATATTGAAAGCCTTGCTGTTGGTCCTGCTGAACAAGGAGGAGTCTCCCGAATTACAATGGTTGTCCCTGGTGACGATCGCATTATCGAGCAACTCACCAAACAACTGTACAAGTTAGTCAATGTCTTGAAAGTCCAAGACATTACCGAAACTCCTTGTGTCGAGCGGGAATTGATGCTTTTGAAGGTGAATGCTAGTAGCAGCAATCGCTCAGAAGTGATCGAATTGTCTCAGATTTTCCGGGCGCGAGTCGTGGATGTGGCAGAAGATTCTCTCACCTTAGAAGTTGTGGGAGATCCAGGTAAACTGGTAGCGATCGTGCAAGTATTACAAAAATTTGGTTTGAAAGAAATCGCCCGCACTGGCAAAATTGCCCTAACTCGTGAGTCGGGCGTGAATACCGAGTTACTCAAATCTTTGGAAGCAAAGGTTTAGTTGGGAATGTAAATCAAGACTCAGAAATACTCAAACGCAGCAGAAGTCATAGTGGCAATTGTTACTATGACTTCTATTTAGGGACTAGCAAAAAACAAATATCCAACTAACCTTCAATTTTGGCGATCGCTTCTTCTGGTGAGACATTACCATAAATCACAGACATAATCCCAGGCAGGTATTCATCCATCATCGTGACGTTGGCGTAAACTACCCGTTTGATGAGTGCAAAACTGAGTCTGTCACCTTCGACATCAATGCTAGTTTTGTAGCTAATTTCGCCATCGCTAAAATCTAGCTCAAAGTTGCCGATCATCATGCCAGAATTAGCTCTAGTTAAAAACTCTGCTACAGCCAGCCGCTTATTTTCTGGTGAATTGACTGGACAAATTGAGTAAAAAACGAATTGATTTTGTTCGCTTCTAGTTCTAGCGTAACAATTCCATTTGCCATTTTCGCCTTGGAACGGTATTTGTAAAGCTGGCTGTCCTGGAAGTTGTACAAAGGGCCAATCATCAGCTTGAAAAAAATTGATTATTTCTTTAAAAAGACTACCATCTGTAGAATCTGAGGGCATTGCCTCTATTTTTTGCGTTATCTCATCTGTGTTAATATCAGCTAATTCTGTCAAAAATTTATCGATTCCTTCCAGCATTTTGGCAGATGCTTTCTGAGTTTTTGCTGACAAATTCGCCTCAGTCCAATCTTTAAAAAAGTTGACAATGCCTTCAGCAATTCCTTCACCGGAAACGCTTGTTTGAGCAATATTTTCTGGATTAATATAAGACCAAAGAGTACGATAGCCGATTTCGCCTAATTCTTGTTGCTGTTTAACAGATAAACCCAACCAGCTTTCGGTACAAAGGATTTGGTTATCGGGTTGTTCTTGGCTTAAATTCAGGATATATTTTGCAGTTTCATCAATGTTGACGGCGTGTTCAGACAGGAGTGGTAATAAATCTGGTTTCAGGCTGACTTCGATAGTAATGTCTGGTTCGCTGAGGAATTTACCAGATGATAGAGGGTTACGCGCATCTGGTTTGAGATTGAATAAAGCGGCGGTATCGATGCGTTGATAGAGTTGTGGGTTGACTTGGAAGGTGAGGCGACACTCGATGAGTTCGTTGTTTTGTGTGGTGAGAGTGAAGGCGATCGCGCGAACCGTTAAGGGAGATTGGGAGGAGTCGTGTAGGGTTAGTTCGCTGTCTAATTGATGATTTTCAGTCTTATCTACCATATCCTATAAATTTTTGCTTGCATTAGCGACAACTTGAAAGGCACTGCTGGCTTGAATTTTTAGCATTGTCGCTCGATAGCGTGAATATTGAAGATACCTTACTCTTGGGCTTCTTTTGGCTTTAACATCTGCCAAATTTCTGCATCAACTTGGGTTAAATATTGCAACTCTAACTCACCTATTTTCTGAATTATGCGCTTTCGATCAATAGCTCGCAGTTGAAACACCATTGCCACGCAAGGCAAGGTTAAACCATTCTGTTCCGATGGCTCAATCCTGACTGTAAATGGAAAACGCAATGCACCTAATGAAGACGTAACTGGGACAATGATCAACATCGGAGAAGTTGCAATATCTGTTTGAACCGCAATTGCTGGACGATTGCCCTTTTCTTCTCGCTTATCTGACTCAGGCAAACCAACTAAGAGAATATCTCCTCTAGCCATTTAGTTTTTTACTTCATCGGAAACCGCTACCGCATCAAGTGATGCTAGTGTCGCTTCCATACTTAGCCAATCCTCATCACTTGCTGCTTCCCAAGCCACAAACTCTTGAACCAGTTCAGTGGGTATCTGCATAAGCAAAGGGGGTCAGCAACGCTGTTATTTCGTCACTAAGGGAATATCCATGTGCCTGTGCTTGTTGAAGGAGTGCTTGGTATAGCTCAATTGGCAACGTTACAGATGCGTCAATGGTTTTGGTAGCTTTCATAGAATTGCAATTCAACCAGTCGTCAGAATTATAACTCAGATTAACCGAGGCTTTTGGACTAATATTAAGACCAAAAAGTGTGCTCGCCTTACACATTATTTCACTGCCAAGTTAGTATCAGGCGATCGCTTTTCGGTAGGATTCATTAAGCACAATTTTGAGCAATATAAATACATTAGGTTTTTATCACACATTAGTGAGGTAAAAACCCTCGTTCCTGTAAATAAGCCTCAAAATCTTGCCCTTTCTCGACAATGCCCTCAATATCTGAGTCAATCATATCTTCAGCCAAGTAACTGGCTTGGCTGGTGACAAAGCTGTTGGGTGTAAACATATCCTCTGGCAAACAGTCGAACTGCACTAACAAAGTGTCAATCAAGCTGGAAAATAGTTCAGGTACTTTAGCAATACCAGACTCGCCAGCATTATAAATAGCTTGCAGCAGGTAACGCCAGCGATTTAATGCTTCTATATCTTCAATGTTGGTGTACCATCGAACAAAGGCAAATTGAAACTCACTCAGAAAAGCCTCTGTATCACCACTGTGAGTGTTAAATAAGGCTTGTTCAAAGCGAGATAATTGTTCTAGAAACAAATCACTGGGCTTGTCAGAAGGTATATTGACCGCAGCATGGTTTGATTTTTCTTCATTAAGGATTGGGGAAAAAACACGAGGAGCAATATGGTTCGTCAGTTTCTCCCATATTTCCCAAGAATCATGGTTATAAGGGATCAGTACCTGATCTATCGCCCCTCCTAATGCTAATTTTTGGTAGTGATCTGTGTTTTCGGGTTGATCGTCTTCAAATTGCTGCAAAGCGTGGTTAAAAACTTTCACTAAAACCTCGTTTGGTTGCAAGCAAGACCAAAAGCCTTGAGATATTTTATCAACTTGCACGCCCACATAATGAAACCCAGGTATAACCTGCTTGAAGCCTCGAAAACCACCTTCAATCTGATAAATATCTGCATCTATCTGTGCTTTTTCTTTTGGCACATTACGTAGAATTATATGACAAAACCCTGTGTTCATATGCTTCTTGTGTTTGGAATTCTAATTTCTCTTTTTATTTAGTCACAAATCTAGGGAAGTCTAGGGAAGGTATTTATATCCGAATCTAAATATTTCCTTTCCGAGCTTGTTGATTCGCTTCGCGGTTCAATTTCACAACAGCTTTTAAAAATGCCTTTTGAGAGGTGTACCCATAACGCTTACCCACATCCTCGGCAGCTTTTGATTTATCTTTCTCTGTTTTCAAGTCTGCATACTTATCCTTCCCTTTTTTAATCTTCAGCATTTCTTGCGCTAATTCCGACAATTCTTCTTTTCCTTGCAGTTTGTTAAAGTCTTTTATATCAACTTTATTAATTGCATCACAAAGCCGATCAATATATTTAGCACTTTTCCAAAGAGCCGTGCCTAAGTCTGGACTATGATTAATTTGCTCAACTGCGAAACCTGTCTGCTCGTTGATTGACTGCAAGTATTGCTGATTGTTAATAGATATGTTTAATTTCATCTGTTGGTTGAGCACTACGTGTTCGACTGCCCCCCCTGTGTGATAAGCTTCATTGGCAAATACAAGTGCTTTGCTACGGTATTTCTGCAATTTGAGGGTTAGTTCATTCAGTTCCTGCTTATATTCTGTGCTTTGTTCTTCCTTGTCCTTGAGTTTCTTAATGTCTTCCAATATCCGATCAACTTCTCCTAGATACTCTTCATATAGTCGGTTGCTAGCCTCTAGTTCAGCGTCCGAATTAGTCTTCTTAATATATGATGCGCGAAGACCAGCAAGCAGCTCGGGCACTTTCATAACCTTTTGATTGAGCTCATTAATCTTTTTCTTCATTTCAGAATTAACTTCTCGATAAATGGTATCAACCTCATTGAAGCGACTGGTTATTTCTGATTTCTGATTTTCATTAGTATCTCTAACCATTTTCTTCTTATATTTTTTCCACTGAAGATCAGACATAAAACGTCTTATTTTCAGAAGTGACATTACATCTTGGATTTTTTGAGAAGATTCTTTACCTTCTGGTGTCATTTGCGATTCTATTTGCTTTTTATCTTTTTCTTTTTCTTCTTTTCCTTCACCAACGGGCATATGCCCAGTTGTATAAACATTTGTGTCGAAAACAGTGCCAGACTCTTTACTCCACTTTTTGCGGAAAATTTCGTTGAATTGTTTCACTGCTTTAATTTCAATCGATTGATTACCGCTAGCATTAAAAGTCACATCGTAGTCAGAGGTTAAATCTTCGCTTCCAAAAGCTTCTTCTTTGAACCCCGGTATCTGATTTTTCACCTCAGCGATAATCCTTGCCACCTCTTGCTTGCGGAAAGCAATGATTTGTTTCATTATTTCCGGGTTACTTAAGTATGTTGCTTTTACTTTTTTCCAATCACTGTTTGCTTTCTTAATCAATTCTTCGGCGTTCACGTTATCGTCGAATATCTCTTCGTCACCCGTTTTTCCTGTAGGATTGACCTTACCTTTGACATAAACGGTTTCTTTGACACCATCTTGGCTTTTAACTACCAGTTCAAGCGAGGTCATCTGATACTTAGACTTGATACTTACTAGGCGTTTCTTGACTGCTTTAGCAGATGTATTGTCATCCTTGATCAATTCATGGGCTTCTGCTAAACCCTGATTTAAGTCGTCTTGCTTTTGCTTCTGCGATCGCTCATCAGCTTTGCTATCTTTGGCTTTCTTATCCTTGTTAAATCCAAACTTATCTTTTACTTTATTCCCAGACTTGTCAAACTTATCCTTTATGGATTTTTTCTTGCCGTCAACCCAATTATGGGCAGCTTCTTTTTTATCTTCAACCCACTGCTTACCAGCTTTATATTTCTCCTTCGCTGATTCTGTAAAGGCTCCTACCTTCTTGCCAAACTTGCTATTCTTGAACTTGTTACTGACACCCTCTTTCTTGTCATTAACCCACTGCTCGGCAGTTGCTTTCTTATCATTAACCCAATTCTGACCAGCTTCTTTCTTATCCTCAACCCACTGCTTACCGGCTTTATATTTCTCCTTCGCCGAATCTTTCAGTTCTCCAGCCTTCTTAGCAAACTTGCTATTCTTAACCTTGCTACCAACTTTCTTAAACGCCTTCGCACCTTTATCAATTACCCAATCAACTGCTTTTTCCATCGGTTTCCGCAGCTTCTTGAATATTCCTTGAATCTTGTCGGCAATTCCATCTAAGCCCAAAAGACTTGCTAGGAAACTGATGACAACTGGTAAAGATTTCGCTAGGGCATTTTCAACACCCTTGATTGCTTGATCGATCGCACCACTAGCGATCGCCCCAATTGCATCCAGTATCGCATTAATTAAATCGGCAATCTGCTGGGCGCGTTCAATAAAGAATTTGACAATCTCATAAATCGCCTTAGCAGCTTTGATAAATGCTGAAGCCGGAGTCAACAAGCTGAGAATCCACTCAATCCCGGCTGTAATCACTTTTTCAATGATAAAGTTCTTGATGGGTTCGATTACCAAGGCGTTGAGGTCGCCCATCTTCTCTTGGACAAACTGCCAAATCCCAGCCACCCCTTCACTGGCTAAGACTTGAAATACATCAACAGTTTGTTCCAATCGGCTGACCTTTTCTTCACCCAATCGTTTCACCGCTTGGGCGCGAATTGCTTGGTATGTGAAGCCCAAAAGCTGCATTGCTAGGCTAAAGATCCCTTTGAGGTCGAAGTTTTCTGGCATTTGAATACCAGTTTCTGCCATTGTGCCTGTCAGCCAACCGATTAATCCTTGCTGGAGATGCTTGCCGATATTATTCATGAAGTTGAGGAAGCCTTGCTTCAGCGCCTGAATCAAATTAGTCAAGAAACCAATCGGGTCTTTGAGAATTTGCCCAACTACGCCAGCAACTCGTGCCAGCACTTGCAAGAGCATTTTGGTTAGCTCAATAATCGTCTTGATGACTCCTACCACAAAGTCGAAAGCCTTCTGTACCAATCCCTTATTTGCTGCCTTCATCTCTTCAATGCGGGCATCAACAGCTTCCAAATTCTCCTGATATTTCTGCGCTAGGGTATCAATTAGCTCATCTTGCTTATCGTCAATACTTTGTTGCAATTCTTCAAATTTGCTATCAATGTCTGCGGCTGCTTGTTGACCGACTCCTTTTAAGTCTTGCGGCAGTTTGTTGACATAATCTTGAATCTCCTGTTTACCATTGGCTATTTCTGCTTTGGCTTGAGTCAGTCCTTTACTGATAATGGCAACAACTTTGTTAATAACACCATCCATCTGATTGATGTAAAGCTGGCGACCTTCTTGATAGAAAGCGTTCACCTCTGAGGGCATACCGAACAATTTGTCTTTCAGCCATTTTGCTGGCCCCCAAAAGCCACTGTAGCGATCGCTCTTATAAT
This sequence comes from Nostoc sp. DSM 114160, assembly GCF_053470305.1. Lineage (NCBI taxonomy): Bacteria > Bacillati > Cyanobacteriota > Cyanophyceae > Nostocales > Nostocaceae > Nostoc > Nostoc sp. DSM 114160. The sequence continues at coordinate 3,068,555 of NZ_JBPFGO010000001.1, forward strand.
CGTCCATCCGCTTGCCAACGTAATCCTCGAAGGCTTTTTTGGCGTCAGCAGCACCAGCATCAAAGGCTTGTATAACTTGCCCGTCTAGTTCGCTAAGGGTTTTCTCAACTTTAGCTTTAGTCTTGTCATAAATCTTATTAATATCACCAGCAACTTTTGCCCGTGCTTGCTCATCCTTGCTCTTGGCACCCACCTGCTGCTCCCCTACCTGACCCAGGTTTTGGGTACGGATACCGTGCATTGCTTGGAGATGCTGCTGGGCTGTAGCTGATGCCGTAGCTTGAGCGGTTGCGAGTATCCCTTGCTCTTGCTGGCGATATTGTGGCGGTGCTTCTTGGGCATTGGTTTGAGCGTCTTTCTTGGCTGCGAGTGCCCCTTGAAACTCCGGTTCATTGGAGTTTGCTAATTGCTCCTCAGTAATATCCGCTTCTTTCATCTGCTGGTCAAGTTTTTTACTGTCCTCTTGCAGTGGTGCTTCGACTTCACCTTGTCCTTTAGATTTGGGTGCAGCTTTATCTGCATCAACACCTGTTGGCGGTGTCCCTGGCTCATTCTTGGGTAGTGGTGTTACTTGTTTAGCCTCAATCCCACTAGCATCAGGTTTTTCTTTGGTTTTCTCTTCTAGTTGACCCTGAGAACTTTTCTGTTCTTCTTTAACCTGATCGCTCAAATCGCCTTTAACAGAGTCCAGTTTATTGTTATTTTTAAAGTTGTCCGCCTCTTCCAAGTTCTTGGGAGCCATATCAGCAATCCGCTCCATCAATTTGGCTTTGAAGGCGGCAGCGTCAAATCCTGGTGTTGGGGCTTGTTGCATCTCCCCAACTTGATTGGCTTGCGCTTTGCTGTCTACTTCATTACCTGGGGGTTGGGCTGCCGCTTGGGCTTCTTGGGCTTTGCTATTAGCAGGTGGGTGTTTTTTCTGTTGTCCTGCAACTTCTTTGGTTGTGCCGACTACCGCTTGAAATGCTGGGTCATCTTCAGGGGAAGTGGGAGCCTTTTTACCATCAACTGCTGTAATGGCTACATTTGCTCTGGGTAATGCTGCGATCGCTTTCCCGGCGTTTTCTCCAGATAAATCTGCGTTTACCTTACCTACATCTGCTCCTTTGCTTTGAGCTTGCTGTTGAGAATCGACCTTTTCTGTATTAACTTTAGTATCTTTTGACTCAAGCTCTTTTGGTTGATTTCCCCCAACCTCAACCTGTTTCTGAGTTACTGCTGCACCAACTTTTTTTGTCGGGGGCGGATCTGTTGCCGCGTTACCACTATCATCTGGGGGCGTGGGACTAGCTTGATGTTTTTCTGTTGTAGCTTGATTTTGTTGTTCGCCGTTTTCCGTATCAGTTTTGGACTCTAATTTTTTTTGGTTATCTTCGTCACTTGGTTTTTGGAAATTCTCTCGCAGTTGGATAGCTAGCCCATGCCCCGCAGAGGTTGTCAGCACTTTTGTCTGAAGTTTATTTTCTTTTGGTGCTACATGAAGAGATTTCGGCTGTACTGCACTGCCATTCTGCTGGACAACGTGCGTCAACTCATGGGCCAGTAATTCCTTGCCTGCATCACTTCCAGGAGAGTATTCGCCTTGACGAAAGAACACATCCTGCCCTGTAGTAAAAGCACGAGCTTGTATAGATTCATTTAAACGATTAGATTGAGCATCAGTATGAACCCGGACGCTACCGAAATCAGCCCCAAATGCTTGCTCCATTGGGTGCTTGATATCATCTGCAAGTGGCTGCCCATTGCCACGTGCTTGTTGGATTGAAGTTTCTAGCTCAGATGTTGCGGCTGTCCTTCCTCCACCCTGACGCTGCACCAAAGGAGTAACGGAATCCGCCAGAGATTTCATTTGTAATTGGTCTTCTTCTGGTAATGCCTCCCGTGGGATAGATTGCACAGGTTCGCTCATCCTCTGCATCACCAATTGGGCTACACTATCAGCCTCCTGCTCATAAACGTCTCCAGGTTGGCTAACTGTCAGTTTTGTTTGTGGACGCCGCAGTGATATTCGACTAATGTCATGTCCAAGCGGTTTGCTTGGGGACTTTACCTCATTCACTATCTCGGATGAAGTACCAAGCGGCTTCATTTGCAATTCTTCTTCTGGTAGTTCCTCCCGTTGCAGCGAGGGAGTTGCTTTCAAAGATTTCATTTGTGCTTCTTCTAGCAGTTCCTCGTGCTGAATACTGCCCTCTGGCTTCATTTGCAATTCTTCTTCATCAGATAATTCTTCTTGCTGAAGTTTCCGACTCTGTGGCTGATGAATTCTTTGCATTACCTGACGCGCTGTTTGGTCAGCTTCTTGCTCGTATTTATCTCCAGGCTCCCCAATCGTCAGTTTTGCTTGAATTGGTGTTGGTGTATCTGGCCTTCTGACTGGAATATTGGCAAAGTTATGACCAAATCGAGTTGCTTTTTCCAATCGAGAATTCAAAGATCGATCCATCTTGGCTTGCAATACAGTCAGCCGTTCTTGTCCCTCTGGCGTAATCGTCCCATACTTGGCTTGTAATTCCAATCCAGTTACTTCCATCTTTTCTTCTGCAAAAGCTTCATTCTCTACGTCCGTTTGTGTCACGGGCGTAAAAGATGCTTTTTGAGTTTGGCCACCAAACGGTCTATAGGCCAATTGAGGAGTTTGTTCTGGTGCTTGAAAATTAGAAAATCTAGATGAGGGACTTTTGAGAGATTTCATCGGTTTTGATTGCAACTATTGACGATTCAATTTGTCTAGGTGATTAGTTTTGATTGTCATTTACCCAAAATTGCAATTATTAAGATAATTTTAGAACGCTAATCAATTAGAAATAATTAAGATGTATTACTCCCAAAGATAAGTACTGGCTTGTAAAGAGTCTCATATTGGATAAAGGAGAACACGACTGTGTGTTCTCCTAGCCAAGAGGAAAAGTATCCTTGAATCTGCCTTCTGAATATTAGTACTTTCTTAAGTTGACAATGTTTTTATGCAAAACTGACTCTTAGTGTATAAGAAAAATCAGGATTAGAACTGCTACCAAAGAAAGTTTCGCCATCTTCAGGCAAGATAACCCTTCAGGGCTGGCGAATGTATTGTTTGTACTTTATCCAGTATTGTTTTGCTCATACAAAAGTGAAGCTGTCACTATCAAGTGTGAGACCCCACTACCCCCTGCACAATACCGATGATCTCATCTTGCTCTGCTCCTAGTTTGTCTAAGAATATTCGCGTGTTACTTCCAACAACTTGCAAGCGGTAATCCTGTGAAAATCCGTTGAGTTCAATTCGGTCTTGGCTAGGGTTGAAGTCAGTAATAGTAACCAAGTCGCCAAAACCAGGATTCGTAGTGTTGTTATCGTCGTAGAAAACATTTTCAGCGTCCCCGAGGATAAATCTATCTGCTCCAGGCCCGCCAGTTAAGGTATCAGTTTCCCCTAATCCAGGCGGAAACGGACTACCAGGAAAAGTACCGATGAGGATATCGTTTCCAGATCCCCCATTGAGGATATCATTGCCCGGCCCGCCTTGTAGGCTATCATTGCCGTCCTCACCATTGAGGATATCATCGCCATTATTACCGTCTAGGGTATCATCGCCTGCTCTTGCATTTATAGTGTTATTAGAAGTATTACCAAAAAGAAAGTTGTTAAGACTGTTACCTATCCCGGTAAGGTTGCCACCTTCTCTCAGTCTCAGGTTCTCCAGATTGGCTCCTAGAGTGTAGCTGACAGAAGACCGGACGTTATCTATACCTGAATTCGCAGCCTCTGTAATGGTATCAAGAGTAGTATCAACAATGTAAGTGTCGTCACCTGCTCCCCCATTCAAAGTGTCAATACCTAAACCGCCGTCAAGTGTATCATTGCCATTATTACCGGATAATCGGTTATTTTGGTTATCGCCAGCAATGCTGTCATTTCCATTTGTGCCGATGACATTATCAAAGTTGACTGCGGTAAATGACAATGTTCCTAAACCAGGAACGTTATTAGCAGCTAAACTTTGGGTTTGCAGGTTAGCGGTGATAGATACCCCAGCCAAAGATTGAGATGCATCTATAGTGTTGTTGGCAACCTTAGCATTAGCAATCACCTTTTCTACTTTAAAGAGTAAATCTTGTCCCAATCCCCCAGCTTTTTGAATGGTTCCAACACCTGATAAGGTAATGGTTTGACCTAGTTGACTGTAGTCTGCGGTATCAATGCCATCTCCACCATCAATGTTGTCGTTACCCTGACTGCCTTTGAAGGTATCACTACCTGCACCACCTTTTAGAGTGTCGTTTCCTGTACCCCCATCAAGTGTATCATTGCCATCTCCACCGCTAAGACTATCATTCGCCGTGCCACCTGCGAGGGAATCGTTACCAGCCAAGCCATTCAAGATATCGTTACCGGAGGCAGTATTGGCGTTACCACCACTAGCCCAACCAACTATGGTGTCATTTCCCGAACTCCCATTTATCGTGTCAGGATTTGTAGTACCGAAAGCCATATTATCTCTCCTAAATTTCTCACTAAATATGTAAGTTCAGCATCAATGAAAGAACTATTTATCAGTTCCATGTAGCTTACTTGTAATTTGCATAATTTCATGTTAAAAAACATTAACTATTTAGTTAAAAACTTCTCAAGAAAAATATCCAACTACTTAGTGTGGGCTGACCCAAAAAGCCAGCCCTTAGTTTGGAAATTAGCGATATCTGCGGTTTTTGCTAGTACTCAGCCGAGACTTATAATCATTCCGCTGCTAAAATTTTGCTTAGTCTCTAGTCTATAAGAAAATGCTCCGATACCGTAAGCAAACAATATTTATTATTATTTCTGTACTCATCGTTGTACCGATGGGATTTTTGTTTAAGTATTATAACGGCCCTGCTCATCACTGGTTTAATGACTACGGAGCAGCTGTATTTTACGAAATATTTTGGTGTCTGTTCGCATTTTGGTTTTTTAGAAGTCGGGCGGCAGTAATCCAAATTCCTATATGGGTTTTTGTCATCACCTGTATACTAGAATTTTTGCAACTTTGGCATCCGCCACTATTAGAGCAAATGCGCGCCACCTTGATAGGTAAATTGTTACTTGGTACGACCTTTGTTTGGTGGGATTTTCCTCATTATGTATTGGGTTCTGTTTTAGGCTGGTTATGGCTGCGACAACTACACAAAATAAGTTATGCAAAAAAAAGTCAAGGTTAAACCTAATTCAAAACAGCAAAAAATTGAAGAACAACCTGATGGTAGTCTGACTGTTTATTTAAAATCGCCCCCAGTTGATGGTAAGGCTAATGAAGAGTTAATTAAACTACTAGCAGATAAATTTGATGTACCCAAGTCTCATATCAGAATAAAGTCAGGTTTCTCCTCTCGGCAAAAGCTGATGGAAATCGATCCGAATACCTAACTGCTGCTTAATAATATCTTTTATGAAGACTTTGCTGCTTTCTGAATGCGAGCTACATTCCACCCAGGACATTCTCTACTAGAGATTAGAAACCAGAGATAGTAACTTGCTCTCATCTAATTTTTATGCCTCTGTAATACTGATATACCTTGGTTGAGTTTTGACTCTTTCTATCCAAGCTTGGATAGCAGGATATTGTGTTAAATCAAACCCACCTTCATCAGCTACATGAGTATATGCGAACAAAGCGATATCAGCAATCGAATAACGTTCTCCCACAAAAAAATCTTGAGAACTTAAGTGTTTATCCATCAAGTTAAGTGCTGCATAGCCCGGTTCGCGTTTTTGTTTGATAGCTTCACTATATTCTTCAGTTTTACCTAAAATAGAAATCCAAAATCTTGATGTAGCAATAAAAGGCTCATGGCTATATTGTTCAAAACATAACCATTGCAGCACCTGCGCTCGTAAAAAACGGTCATAAGGTAAAAACTCTGTACCTTCACTCAGATAAACCAATATAGCATTTGATTCTGCCAAATATTTCCCTGGCTCGATTTCCAGGACAGGTATCTTACCGTTAGGATTTTTACTTAAAAATTCTGGTGTTCGAGTCTCTCCTTTCAAGATGTTAAGCTCTATCCTCTCAAAAGGCATACCTAGTTGTGTCAATAAAAGACGTATCTTATAACCATGACCAGAAGGTAAAAAATCGTACAGATGCAGTAGTTCCATGTTAAAATACAGTTAGGAATGTGTTGAGAAGTGAAGGTTCAAAATACAATATCTTACCAAAAGATTTTCCCAAAACCGGATATTTTTTTTGTATTTAGTATCTGAACGTACTACAGGAAATGATTCGAGAAAATAAAAAAATATTATTTATTTCTAGTTTGAGATGTTTAATTTAGTTAATGGTCGAAAAGAAAACTATGTGTGGAAGATTTACTCTAAACTATTCGGCAGCAGGATTGTCTGAAGTTTTTCATGTTGAGTCAGTTCCCGATTTGGCAGCGGAATATAACATTGCGCCTACGCAAATGGTGGCGACAGTGTTACAAAATCCCGAAAACAAAAAGCGAGAATTTAAGCAGTTGCATTGGGGATTAATTCCATCATGGGCGAAAGACGCAGGAATGGGGGCAAAGCTGATTAATGCTAGGGCAGAAACTGTTGCCGAAAAACCTGCTTTTCGTTCGGCTTTTAAGCACAGACGCTGTTTAGTGCTAGCTGATGGCTTTTATGAGTGGCAACGCCAACAAGGTAAAAAGCAGCCATTTTATTTTCGTCTCCAAGATGGGCAACCTTTCGGTTTTGCAGGTTTGTGGGAAAGATGGCGATCGCCTGCTAACGAAGAAATAATTTCTTGTACAATTTTGACAACGGCAGCTAACGAATTACTCCAACCCATCCACGAGCGGATGCCAGTAATTCTAGAGCCACAAGATTACGATTTATGGCTAGATTCCCAAGTAGAAACGCCCCAAACTCTACAGCAGCTATTATTGCGTCCTTATCCAGCGCCAGCAATGATTGCATATCCAGTTAGCACCTTAGTAAACAACTCTCGACATAATAGTTCAGAATGTATCGTACCCCTCAGTGAGAAGAACGCCCCCGCAAATCAGTTAAATTAACTATTGAGTTAACTAGGGGATTGGGGAAATGAGAGAGATGAGGGGCGGGAGAATAGGGGGACAAGGGGACAAGAGGACAAGGAGTAAACAAAACTCCTAACTCTTGGAAAGACTTGGGTTAATCGCGTCTCTACTTTTAACTCCTAACTCAGCACTCAGCACTGGCTCAACGCCCCGCTATCGCTAACAGCACTCCTAATGCCCAATCCCTAATGCCCAATATCCAGAGAGAAATATGCCAAGAACACAAAAAAACGATAATTTTATTGACAAATCCTTTACTGTAATGGCGGATATCATTCTGAAGATCCTGCCAGCCAACAAAAAAGCTAAAGAAGCGTTTGTTTATTATCGAGATGGGATGTCAGCCCAAGCGGAAGGGGAATATGCTGAGGCATTGGAATACTATGAAGAAGCTCTAACACTAGAGGAAGATACCAACGATCGCGGCTATATACTCTACAATATGGGGCTAATCTATGCCAGCAATGGCGACCACAACAAGGCTTTAGAACTATATCACAAGGCAATTGAGTTGAATCCACGTATGCCCCAAGCCTTGAACAACATCGCTGTAATTTATCACTATCAAGGCGAAAAAGAAAAAGAAGCTGGAGATGACGAGGCTGGCGAAGCACTTTTTGACCAAGCAGCAGACTATTGGATTCGTGCTATTCGCATGGCTCCCAATAACTACATCGAAGCTCAAAACTGGCTGAAAACCACCGGGCGATCGCAAATTGACGTATTCTTTTAGTCATTAGTCATTAGTTCTTTGTCATTTGCTAAGGACTAATGACCAATACAACTCTTGGAGAGGCTGCACTTCGACTCATTTCGGCTACGCGGTAATTGAGCGTAGTCGAAATTCAATGACCCAACGCTCTGTTACCACGCCAACGACTACGCGGTAGTTGAATCTCGACTTACTTCGACTACGCTCAGTACAAGTCGCTCGATTACCGCGCAGTCGAAACTCAGTACAAGTGACCAATGACAAATGACAATTTATGATTGACCAAGAACAAGTTCACAAAGTAGCCAATCTTGCTCGTTTAGAATTGACTCCAGAAGAAGAGGAACAATTCACTACTCAGTTGGGAAGTATTCTGGACTATATCGAACAATTGAATGAACTTGATGTCAGTAATGTGCTGCCAACAACACGCGCAATTGATGTCAGCAACATCACACGAGAGGATGAATTGCAACCCTATCCTGACCGGGAAACTATTCTCAACAGTGCGCCTGAACAGGAAGGCGAATTTTTCAAAGTACCAAAAATCCTTAATGCGGAATAGTCAAACAATTGGGAATTTTAGATTTGCAATTGATGATAGCACAGCGTAAAGCCTTCTCTTCTCCCAAAAGGAGACGCTATGCGTAATTTAACTTATACAAAATGGTACGAAAGGCTTGTCTGCGACACTTGCAGGAGTACGCCAACAGCATAGCAACTCTAAGAGATGCTACCGCGTAGCTTGCTTCTCCGTAGGAGTACGCTTAGAGCCAGTCCTAAGCTAATGCGCCTACATATTGCACAAACTCGGTTAAGACCGTCATTAGTCATTAGTCACTTGTCATTTGTGTTTACCAACTGGACTTTGGACAATTGACTTAGGACAACCTTCACCAGTTGATGTGCTTTTCTTTTTGCGTAACAGCTTAACAGCGTATACTTAGATTTGTTTCACGCACAAGTGGCAAAGAAGCAAAACATACTTATCTATGTTAAATATTTGTTTACATTATTAGCAAATATTAAAATACTTGCTCGTACTACCAAAGTATGTTACATGTCTAAATCTGTAATCACCGTTACCGTCAAATTGTTCGCTGCTTATCAAGAAGCCTTTAGGGTTTCGGAATTAGTGCTGGAATTTCCTGATAGTATGCCAGTCAAAGCAGTATGCGATCGCCTCATAGCTGAACACCCTGAACTCTCACAATGGCGCGATATAACCCGTTTTGGGATTAATTTGATGTTTGTCGAACCAGATACCCTCCTACAAGATGGAGATGAGGTTGTGTTGATTCCACCAGTCAGCGGCGGTTAGGAGTAGAGACGCGATTAACCCAAGTCTTTCCAAGAGTTTGGAGTGATAAATTAAAGATTCAAAACTTTTAACTCATAACTATTTAAAGAGAATTGGTCTGAGCCGTTAGCTTTATTAAGTTGTCTAACTCTTGTTGCATTTGACTAACAACTAATTCATAACATTCATTGACATAATGGCGATCGCTAGCTGCTTCACGACCGTAGCGTTCAAATACAATTGGCGGACAAACCCGCGTATATATGGGCACTGGTAATGGAATATTGGGTAATGGGCCAATTGCTAATCCCCAAGGCAGTCCGAGATAGATTGGAAAAACTTCTGGGGTCGATACCTAATAGCCAAGGCATCCCCCACTCGTGGAGTTGCCGCGCAACTTTGTAGCAGTCAGCGATAACAATCAGTGTATCGTGAGCGCCCCAAGAAATCACAGGCACAATCGGCACATTTTCCCGTAACGCTAACTTGATAAATCCTTGTCGCCCCGCCAAGTAAATTTTGTTACGTAAATAATTCGGTCGGAAGATATCTTCGGCTCCACCGGGATAAACTAGCAGACTCGCTCCAGAGCGTAAGGCAGCGTAAGCCATTTTTGGATGAGCCATGATTGCTCCAGCCTTGGCGACTAATTGCGCTAGTGGTGGGCTAACCTGCCAAACCTTGGGATGCATCAAACCATAAACTGGTTTTTCTACACCAAATCTTCGGAACCAGTCATACATCATCATTACCATATCTGGGGCTGCGAGTCCACCATTGTGCGAACCAACAAACAAAACTTTTTGCTGGGGTGGAATATTCTCCCAGCCACTAGTTTGAACTTGGAAATAGTACTGATAGAAAAAGTCAACTAGGGGCATCAGAGATTCTATGAACTTTGGATCTCGCTCATCCAAAGACCAACCGAGTTTTTTGTTTAATAAATGTTGCTTTTTTGACATTGAGGCATTCTAACAGCATTAGGGAACTCCAAGAAATAAATTATCCAATATTGTGGGGTGGGCCGAAAAGCCAGTGGTGTCAACTTCAGCAAGCCCTAGCGTACTCGTTGGGTGTTGTGCGTCCGCCCACCGTTAAAACGGCGGTCTAATAACCCAAGTCCATTAAAATGGACTGTAATCTTGAGTGTCCAAGAGGGGTTGGCGGAGAAGTAAAGAAAGAACTTATCGAACTCACGTTTACTTAATTGCGATCGCTTAATGATTAAATATTTGGTGAAATTAAATATGCGTTATCCATAATCCTTGTAGAGACATAGCAATACTACTTCTCTAAATTACTTTTCACTCATATTTTTATTGCCAGATCGCAGCGATTAATTTGGTGATGTCTATGGAGTAGTTGTTAGTTTTGAACGCTGCTGCTGGTAAAAACCGACAACTTTTTGAAGATATGTAGCAGTAAATCCACTGTTGCAACCTGTATAGCTGCCAGTCATCCACCAACAGCCGACGCCACGCACAGCAGCGATTTCATTATTATTGCTGGCGATAAATTGCTTATTCAACTCACGGCGCGTGATGCAAGATACAACTTGGCGTGCTTTCGCGGGACTATTTTCAAACTGCGTTGGTGTTAGTTCTTGTTTAAGACAATATTTCGACCAGCCTTTTAAGGTTTTTGGTTTAACTTGCCATTCACTGTAAAGTCCATCATTTGCGGTGCCGGTCTGCGGTGCAGCTAGTCGTAGCGCCTCTACCATTGCCGCAACTTGGGCATCAGAAACCTTTTGTTGTGCTTGAGCTAACAATGATGACAGTCCAAAGCTGACAATCACTCCGCTAAGTAGTAATGCTATCGGGTTTCTCCTCATGATTCTGGACTTATTTTTAGATACCAATATGTAGGATACTACGTTTTTACACTTAGCTATTATCAAAGATTAGAGTGAATTGGGAATTGGGCATTGGGCGTTAGGAGTGCTGAGTGGTGAGTGCTGAGTGCTGAGTTAGGAGTTAAAAGTAGAGACGCAATTAATCGCGTCTGTACAAGAGTTAGGAGTTTTGTTTATCTCCTTGTCCCCTAACTCCCTCACCTCCCGGTCACTGAGCGTAGCCGAAGTGCTGCTCCCCGGTCACTGAGCGTTGGTCATTGAATTTCGACTACGCTCAATTACCGCGTAGCCGAAATGAGTCGAAGTGCTGCTCCCCTGCTCCTCCGCTCCCCTGGTTACTGAGCGCAGTCGTTGGCGTAGCCTCTCGTAGAGAAGTATGCTCCCCTGCTCCCTCCCCCCTGCTTCATTCCCCAAATTGTTAAGCTGGGTTCCAAGTGCCGTGGAAACTGTGGGGAATAACGCTAGGTAATCCTAGTTTGCAAACGGGTTCTGCATCTAGGCGATCGCTATCAAATACCCAAACTTCACTACTATGAGTATTAGCATCGTATACAACGGTTAGCACCCAGCCTTGCTCGGAGTTTTGGGCATCTTGAGCGTAGATGGGTTCTGAAGGATAGCGGTTTTCTCCTAAGTCTGCTTCGGTGAGGGTTTCAGTTTTATAGTCGAAGCGGGCGATCGCACCAAACCATTCTTTATCTATATCCCCTCTTTGGGGCATTAATGATATGTAAGTATAGCGGCAAGGTTGCCCAACTTGCGATTGCTGCACTACGGGAAATTCACACTTGCGATTGACAACTTCCTGTATTGCCGTTACTTTAGCCGTTTGCGGATTGAGGCGCACTTGCCACAATGTTCCTGTAGGAACTGTGTGTGTCTCACCACTTGCAAATTCTCGGAGATACTCATTAGTTTGGTAAAAATCTGCATATCGCACCATGTCTAAAACCACAGAACCGTCTTTATCTTCATAGCCATTACCAAAATGCCAATTGAACCAAGGATCGGTTTCGCTACGACTCACTAAGGATAAGTTTTCCCGATCGAAGATTAACACCTGGGTTCCTAATTGAGGTTCCCATAACAGAGATTCACTAAAGGTAGTTAAACCTAGCAAAAGTGACAGCATTTTCATCCGCATTGGTGGCTTGAAAAACACTAGATACTTTTGAGTTAAAACAAAATCATGCATTATTGAGTAACGATCTAACTTAAAAGCAGTTTTTTGGATAATTTTGCCAGTGCGATCGCTTTTGTAGAGATTCAGTTGTACAGAACTTCCGATACTGATGCCAAAGTTAAAAATCTCGCCTGTTTGTGAATCGCGCTTGTAATGAGCAGAATAAGGTAATCCGTTATCCAAAGCACCTAAATCATCCAATCCCTTCGTTTCTAAAGTTTGCAAATCAAGGGCGTAGGGATTGGTTGCTTCCCATAAAGCCAACAATTTATCAGGTAAAGCTAACACTGAGGTATTCGCTGCATTCTTAATCTGTTGGCCCCAGCGCTTCCAGATAGGCCCTGGCGGATGCATCCCATAGACACCATAAAGAAACCTATCCGCTTGAGTTTCAGCTTGATATTCTGCTGTTTGCACATATCGATAGACTCCGGTAACTCCTGCATCTGTGAAATGGATGCCGAGAATTGCCCCATCTCCATCAAACCAGTGTCCTACGCGAACGCTATCGCGTTCTAGGCGTGCAGGGCCATTGCGGTAAAGAGTGCCACGCAAGCCATCTGGGACTTTGCCAGAAATAATTGATAGCTGAGTAAGGGGAAATTCTTTTGCTGGTTCTGCGATCGCACCAGCCCAAGATTTATTTATTGACTTTTTGGTAATAGTCTGCATATTAAAATATTGCCTGAATTGATCTAGACCGATTCTGACATTGTTGCAATTTTTGGCATTGCAGAGAAAGCAGGATGATTTAGCACCTGACAAAATTCCTCTCCTGTATCCTCTGCCAAACAACACTAAATTACTAGTTGAAAATTAAAAAATCAGTCTTTTGATATAAACTATATTTATTTTTCTATGCTAGATGTAAATAAATTGTAGAAACTTTTGTTTGTAAATCTACCGTTTTACATAAAAACTCAAAGCATATCGACTAGACGAGCAAATTTTTATATAAAACATCCTCCTTTAGTATTATATCTATGCATTTTGCTCATTCTAAAATATGAGAAATAAAAGTAAAAAAGTGGGTTTCAAAGAGTAAGAAAAGTAGGAAAAATAGGAAAAGTAGGAAAAGTAGGATCTTATATAAAAACCGTTGACAAGCTTTTATAAAAATTGATATTTATAAGTACATCCAAGGCACAAATGCCTACTACAAACTTTCTGGAGAAAATTATGACTAACGATAAAAACTTGATCCAACCCAACAATCAAGAAGTGATTTTGGAAGAAATTAATGAGGAAGAATTAGATGGAGTAGTGGGAGGATTCAATGTATTGGGACCACTACTCGGTGGAGTGGGAACTGTTCTCGATGCTACTTTAACAACTGCTCTTGGAGGTCTTTCAGGTCTACTAGGTTAAGTGTTCCACTTCCATGAGGCCAGTAATTTCTAAGATATTAGGTGAATTTGAGCAAATCAACATCATAAAACAACTCAAGGTGATTCTTGAGGGTAAAGAAAGGCAGGAAAACAGCTATTATAAAAATATTAGCCTGTAAAGGTTGTGACTTTTATAAAAGTTTGTTGACCGAAGAGAGTACTACAAATTCAATTTTCGTTTTTGCTCAAGTAATACTTAGTATAACTGCAATTATACACTCCTCATTGTTTAGTAAAATAGCCAGAAGTCAGAATATTCTGACTTCTGATTTTTCACATGTCATTTCTTTCTGTGTTTACAAAGAACTTATTTGTGCCAGAAGTTTGAATTGAGATTGAAGATTTGAGATTTTAGCGGTTCAGTGCCGTAATAAAGATGCGTGATGCTGCCAACATTAACAGTAGTTTGGCAAGTATCGAATGAATATTTTCACCACATTTATTGATAGTTTGCTTTTGTCGGATAGTAAAGACTATTTGGCAATCTTTTCTCATGAAATTAATAATATAAGTAGGTAAATTTAGAGAAATAAAAATGATAAAAGTAAGTTAGTTAGTAAAAGTAGGATGTTTTTTTAATCTGTTGACAAATTATTAAATAACCTGCTATTTGTAAATACATCTCAGACAAAAAAGTCTGTATACTTCTGGAGGAATTTATGACTAATTTCAATCAAGTGAGTTTCAAATCTATCTGTAATCGGAAAGTTATTGTCGAGGAACTGATAGATAGTGAATTAAAAGGAATAGTGGGAGGAGATATTGTTTTGGATTTTTCATCACAGATCAATGCGATTTCAACTGATGGTACTGATGCTGTTGTTCAAGACTCCAATCAAGATGTTGTGGATACGAAGACTAAGCAAAGAACACGCACAAGAAGAAGATTTTCGCTGACAAATGGAGTTGCACAAATAATAAATTCAACAGTGATTTCATCTATTTAGTATTCACAGTAATACCATTTATTTGTGAGGTTGCGTCAAATTTTCTTTCTTCCTTTGTTTACTTTTCTGACGAGATGCTGCGCGTAGCTTGCTTTTTTGTAGGAGTATGCGCCCTGTGGAAACCCGCTTTGCGCCTATGCAGTTCGTTTTTTATATAGTTTGGCGCATCTTCATACAGAATTGGTATAACTTAAATTCAACTCACGTTTTATGTACCCAATTAAAGGTGCGTATCCCCAACTTCTAAAGAAGTTGGGGATATTATTTTTGTGAATAATTGAATATGTTAGCTGTTGCTTATTCGGCAAGATTTTGTAATACCTATATTAACTTGTCAAAAAATTATTTATAGATATACCATTGACCGATCCTACCTTTATTAACTTGAATTAATATCGATATTTGATATTTCTTAAAATCATAATCTTCACAAAACTCTTGAACAACTTTATCATTTCTTTATATAAAATACTTTTAAAAAACTGTATTGTTTAAACATAGTGAAATTGCAAAACAAACCAAAAGCAAATTTTTGTTTTGCACATTTAATTAGTGTTTTAAAGCAACAAATTTGATAATAAAAGTCGTCAGATATTTATTATTTTAAATGTCTAAAGATTTTTATTATTTGGTTAAGTCAAAAAAGATTTCACTATGCAAAAACCATTTTGTACAAGGAAGGAATTTTTATGTCAGTTGTAACATTTGAACAAGAAACACTCGTAGTCATGACCGAATTAGCTGATGAAGAAATCAGTGGAATTGTCGGAGGAGGACGCGGTATAGATATTGATAACAGAACCAATGTTGGCGTTAATGCCAAAGGTAAGAACGTACAAGTATCCAATCAAGTTGGTAACGGAACAGCAATTGGTGGAGGAGATGCTAAGGTTTATCAAAATTCAAATCAAGAAATTGATAACAGCAAAGACCGTGTCTACTTCTGGTAATAATTGGTACTAGATTATCTCCATAGTAGGCTCATGTTGAGTTACTATTTCACTGTTCCAAAACCATTTTGTACAAGGAAGGAATTTTTATGTCAGTTGTAACACTTGAACAAGAAACACTCGCGGTCATGACCGAATTAGCTGATGAAGAAATCAGTGGAATTGTCGGCGGTGGACGCGGAGTAGATATTGATAACAGAACCAATGTTGGCGTTAATGCCAAAGGTAAGAACGTACAAGTATCCAATCAAGTTGGTAACGCATCAGCAATTGGTGGAGGAGATGCTAAGGTTTATCAAAATTCAAATCAAGAGATTGATAATAGCAAAGACCGTGTGTACTTCTGGTAATAACAGGTACTAGGTTATCTCCATAGTAGGCTCATGTTGAGTTACTATTTCACTGTTCCAAAACCATTTTGTACCAGGAAGGAATTTGTATGTCAGTTGTAACATTTGAACAAGAAACACTCGCAGTCATGACCGAGTTAGCTGATGAAGAAATCAGTGAAATTGTCGGAGGACGCGGAGGTGTAGATATCGATACCAAGGCTAAAATTGACGTTAAAACCAAAGGTGGAAACGTACAATCGAATGTTCAAGTTGGTGTTGCAATAGCAATTGGTGGAGGAGATGCTAAGGTTATTCAAAAATCAAAGCAAGACATTGATAATAGCAAAGACCGTGTATACTTCTAGTACTAACTAGTACTAATAGATACTAAGCTATCTCCATAGCACGTTCATGTTGAGTTATCACCTCAACCAAAAGTCACTTTAAGGTGTTTGTATTGCCAAAATATTTATCTATGATGATTTGTATCATCCCTACAAATCAAAACAACACTAAGCTAGCAAGCATGTAAGTTATGCATTATTTCGTTAAGAGAGTTATTAAACAGTAATCCTTTGCCAATTGCTACGAACAACTGACAAAGGACTACAAACGACCCTTACGAATAAGCTACAGACATCTTATAACATAGTGGTCTAACTATTTCTGGCATCACAATCCTTTACAACGTTACACGAACATTGGCGGGTGTAAACCAGATAATAACGAAAGGTCAAAAGGTAAGCGACCAATTGTTATTATCCCTTACTTCTTACCTACCCGTCAATGTTTTCATATAAAGATTACAAAATCGTTACTTTAACGAAAATTTACTATTCATCTACGCAAAATTTAAAAATAAAAAATTTGATTTTCTCAGCTTTCGACCTTTCATCAGATGGTAGGTTGATTTTTGCATCTGAATATTAGTATGCCAAAGCAAACAAAACATATCCGCCTTCCGCTGAAGACAGAAGGTAATTTTTTGTTCAGGTGTCAGCCTAATACCCAATTCCTTCTAAATGCAATGCAAATTGGGATGGTTTATAGTGATTAATCAAAAAAGCGACCTATTCCGCAAAGAAGCTTTAGAACGTGCTTCTTCGCCGGAAGAACTAGATCAAATTATGCAGGTAGTCAGCCCGAAAAAGTGGCTACCTCTAGTTGCTGTTGGTTCGTTGGTGGCAACGGGGGTGACTTGGAGTTTTTTAGGTCGAATCCCAATTACGGTGACGGGTACTGGAATCATAGTTTATCCCAGTACAATTACCTCATTCCAGTCACCGATCGCAGGTAAATTGCGAACAATCAATGTCCGAGTTGGCGACTTTGTAAATAGAGGAGATGTGCTGGCGACGCTAGACCAAAGCGAACTGATGAAACAGCTACAACTAGTCCGCTCTAAATTAGGGCAACTACAAACAGAAGATCGCGCTGCTAGTTTAGTGCAAGTACAGCGACAAAATGCAGACAAAGAAGCGATGAAGCAGCAACGCCAATCTTTGCAGCAAAACCTCCAAGCGGTACAGAAACTCACCCCGATTTTAAAAGAGAAAGGGCTAAATTCGATTCAACGCGATCGCGCCAATCAAACCCAAAGCTTACAAGCACTGCGGGATCTCTTACCTACCTTCAAAAAGAGATTGACCCAACCGCCAGCAGCTATTGCAAGAGGGAGCAATTTCTGGCGATACAGTCTTACAGTCACAGCAAGACTACTTAAATGCTGTCACCCAAATTAATGAAGCCGAATCGCAACTCAAGCAACTAGATGTCAAAGAAGCAGATGCCCAACGCCAATATTTAGAGAATTTGAACTCAATTAAAGATTTGCAAGCGCAATTAAAACAACTAGATAGCAAAGAAGCGACTGCGGCGCAACAAGATTTAGAAAATGTAACTACCCGCAAAAAAGAAATTCAGGAAGTCCAACGGAATATTGTGCAATTAGCACTGCAACTATCAAGCAACAGCTTAGTCAAAAGCAGTTACTCAGGACGAATTTTAGAAATTTCCGCAAGTCCCGGACAGGTTGTTTTACAGGGTACACCCATCGGAGCGATCGCCGCACAAAAGCGATCGGCTCAACCTGTGAGCGTGGCATTTTTCCCCGTTGGCGATGGTAAGCAAATTCAACCAGGGATGAAGTTACAAGTCACACCTAGTACAGTGCAACGCGAACGTTTTGGTGGCATCATCGGTGCTGTTACAGAAGTCTCAGCCTTTCCTGTGACTAAAGAAGGTGCATTAAGTGTAGTCGGCAATTCCGAATTTGTGGAAGCTTTGATGTCACAAGGGCCACAGATGCTCATTACGGCACGACTGCAACCAGACAATTCCACCTTCAGCGATTACAAATGGTCTTCTTCTCAAGGGCCACATATGAAAATCACTTCTGGAACTACCACCTCAGTACAAGTCACCGTGGAAGAACGCGCCCCAATTACCTTTGTTCTACCGATTCTGAGATCCTGGAGTGGCATTTCGTGATCTTGGCGATGAGAGGAATGAGGAAGAAATTATTCAAAATTTTACCCATCCAATCAACCTTGACGCTGTACTAAAGTGCGGAAATTACTTAAATAAGAATGCATTTTGGCATACTGAGAAAACAATGTATCTAATTATTTGCGGAAAACACTAAAATGAATACGCGATCTACTGAAATGAGAAAGCATTTAGGCTTTTTGCTTGCTGAATCTACTGAAATGAGTACGCGATTTACTGAAATGAGAAAGCAATATGCCTTTTTGCTTGCTGAATCTACTGAAATGAGAAAGCATTTGAGCAAAATGAGAAAGCATTCAGGCTTTTTGCTTGCTGAATCTACTGAAATGAGAAAGCATTTAAGCAAAATGAGAAAGCATTCAGGCTTTTTGCTTATTAATTTGGCTTAATCAATACAATCAAGACTTTAGAAGGGAACAGTAGTGTAATACAGCAATTTTAGTCATGTTGAAAAATAGTTAAGAATTTATGTTTAAACGCTTAAATTAAGCCAAAGTCCAAGTTTTAAAAAATATTTTTATGTTCTGGCGAAATCTGCAAAATATATTAGGGCGCTTGCGTAAAAACAAGCGGTGTCATACTCCGACTCTGTTGCAAATGGAGGTAGTAGAATGCGGCGCTGCTGCTTTGGGAATTATTCTCGGTTATTACAATCGCATTGTCCCACTAACAGAACTGAGGCAAGCGTGCGGTGTCTCGCGGGATGGAGTTAGTGCCTTAAATATCTTGAAGGCTGCCAGAAATTATCGACTCAACGCTAAAAGCTTTAAAACTAACTTAGCTGGCTTGTCGCAGTTAAAATTTCCCTACATTGTATTTTGGAACTTTAACCATTTTTTAGTAGTAGAGGGAATCGGCAAACAGCGAGTTTATCTCAATGACCCTGCTACTGGACGGCGCATCGTCTCCTTAGAAGAATTCAGCGGCGCTTACACAGGTGTGGTGCTAGTTCTAGAGCCTGGTTCGGAGTTCCAGCCAGGAGGACGCAAGCCTAGCACAATCTTAGCTTTGTGGTCGCGGTTGCGAGGCTCCATTGGCGCATTACTTTACTGCGTGCTGGCAGGATTTTTGTTAGTAATTCCGGGACTGGCTATACCTGCATTTTCCCAGGTATTTGTAGACAACATATTGATTGAGCATCGGTATGAGTGGTTGCGTCCCCTAATTTTAGGCATGATCTTCACAGCCGGACTCAGTGGATTTTTGACGCTGCTACAGTTGCAGTTTTTGCGTCAAATGAAAATTAAATTGTCCGTGGGCATGGAGAGTCGGTATCTGTGGCACATTTTACGCCTACCTGTTAGTTTTTACGATCAGCGGTATGCCGGAGAAATCAGTAGCCGCATACAACTCAACGACAGCATTGCCAATATGCTTTCTGGTGAATTAGCGACTACTGCGATCGCAACAGTATCAGTATTTATATATGTAGTAGTGATGCTGCAATATGATGTTGTACTAACTTTAATTGCGATCGCCTTTGTCGCAATTAACCTTGCCGCCTTACAGTGGGTGAGAAAGCGGCGCACAGATGCCAATATTAAACTCATCCAAGAAGAGGGAAAAGTTCGCGGCGTAGAAATTTCTGGTCTTCAGAGTATGGAGACGCTAAAAGCATCTGGATTGGAGTCAGATTTTTTCTCCCGTTGGGCGGGTCACTATGCCAAAGCCATCAACACCCACCAGGAATTAGAGGAAACAAACCAGACAATAGGTGTTTTACCATCTTTTCTCGGTGCGATCGCTTCTATGCTGCTTTTAGCTGTAGGCGGTTTGCGAGTCATGGATGGAGCCTTGAGCATCGGTATGTTAATAGCCTTTCTTGGCATGATGCAAAGGTTTTTCGCCCCAGTAAGTAATCTCATCAGCCTGGGAAGCGAACTTCAAGAGATGGAAGGTAATCTGACTCGCCTTGATGATGTCTTGCGTAACCCCATTGATTCGCAGTTGCAGGAAAGAGGCAGGGGGGTAGGGGAGCAGGGGGGCAGGGGGGCAGGGAGCAGGGAGCAGGGGGAATGGGAAGAGGTAGGAAAGACAAGAAAAGAAGAGAAGTTTTTACAAAAATCTCCCCTCTGCCCCCCGCACCCTGCCCCTCTGCCTCTTGCCAAACTTCAGGGGTATGTTGAATTACGCAATGTGACCTTTGGTTATAGCCAAATTGCCCCGCCGCTAATTGAAAATTTTAGTCTCTCACTCCAGCCAGGGCAACGAGTTGCCTTGGTGGGTGGGAGTGGTTCTGGTAAGTCTACTGTTGCCAAACTTTTATGTGGGCTATACGAACCGTGGCAAGGAGAAATTCGATTCGACGGCAAACCTAGAAAGGAGATTTCTCGCCAAGTACTAGCCAATTCTATTTCTGTCGTCGAGCAAGAGATTTTGTTATTTGCTGGCAGCGTCAGAGACAATTTGACGCTTTGGGATACTACCATACCTGAGAGTCATCTTGTCCGAGCTTGTCAAGATGCAGCGCTTCACGATGTCATCCTTTCACTACCTGGAGGCTATCATGCTGACCTTTTAGAAGGTGCGACTAATTTGAGTGGTGGTCAGCGACAACGGCTAGAAATTGCCCGTGCTTTAGTAAATAATCCCAGTATCTTGATCGTGGATGAAGCCACCAGTGCCC
Organism: Nostoc sp. DSM 114160; assembly: GCF_053470305.1. Classification (NCBI taxonomy): domain Bacteria; kingdom Bacillati; phylum Cyanobacteriota; class Cyanophyceae; order Nostocales; family Nostocaceae; genus Nostoc; species Nostoc sp. DSM 114160. The sequence continues at coordinate 3,089,402 of NZ_JBPFGO010000001.1, forward strand.
TGGATACTGAAACAGAAAATACCGTCACTCGTAATCTGCGGTTGCGCGGTTGTACTTGTATCATCGTGGCGCATCGACTCTCAACCATCCGAGATTGCGATGAAATTATTGTCCTCGATCGCGGCAAGATAGTCCAACGGGGAAGCCATGCACAATTGCAGCAAGTTGAAGGGCCGTATTTACAATTAATTCGCAGTGAGGGAGCAGAAGAGGCAGGGGAGCAGGGAGCAGGGGAGCAGGGGAGCAGGGGAGCAGGGGAAGAAATTACTTCCTTGTCCCCCGTGTCTTCCTTGTCCCCCTTGTCTCCCTTGTCCCCCTTGTCTCCCTCATCCCTCTTATCTTTCGCAAACCTCAAAGGACAACACTATCGTTTTCAATGCAATGAATCGCTACTGCTAGATGACCCGGAGACAATTTGGCTGGTAAAATCTGGTTACTTGGCGCTATTTGCGATCGCAGTTAACGATCGCATTCCCGAAGGCACTCGTCGCTATTTATTTAGTAGCACAGCTGGACAAGCGATGTTTGCGATCGCACCAAGTTTAGAGGGCAAGCAGCAAGAAGTTTTAGCAGTGTCACTTGAGGAGACAGAAATTCTCAAAGTATCCAGAGCAGACTTTAACCAGTTGTTTGCTGACGCTAATAAAGAAGTAGTAACTCTGATAGAACGCTGGATTTACCAAGTAGGTTCGGTACTTGCTGGGATCGCTACGCCAACGACACCAACATCGCTGCCAAAAACCCGCCAGTTCTCCTTAGTCGAAGACCAAATCTTCCAGCCGCATCAAATATCGTGGGTGCAAATTCTCCAAGGGCGTGCTAGATGGATGGGGTTTGAGGAACTGCCGTTAACTTCTGCCTCTGGAATGTTGCCTTTGGCTGAAAATATGTGGTTACAAGCAGATAACACTGTGGAGTTGAAAAGTGTTAACACCGCCCAAATCGCAGATATCAATTCCTTGTTAGGTGGTTTGTGCCAACTACAAACTTACTTTCTCCACTGCATTAACCTGCTGCAACGGCAGGAGATGGATGCAGAATTACTGAGATTTCAAGCCAGAGAACGTCTTGAGAGCCAAGTGATGCAAGAGACGTTAGCAGAATTAGCATCTGTATTGCCACAGCCAAAATCAGACGGGCTAGATAATAGTTTAGGATTCAGTAGTAATCTTGATGCAACTGACCCAAACCAAGCCTTACTAATTGCTGCTGGTGCTGTGGGACGAGCATTGGGAATTAAGATTCATCCGCCAGCTGCCTCAGAAGATTCTAATCGAATCCAAGATCCTGTAGAAGCGATCGCTCGTGCTTCGCGTATCCGCTTGCGACGAATTCAATTGCGGGACAACTGGTGGCAAAAGGATTGCGGGCCGATGTTGGCATTTACGCTTGCCGATAAACTGCCAGTGGCACTATTACCAGTGTCTGATACACATTACAAACTCTACGTTCCTGGGGAACGAACCCCTATCTCTGTCGATGCCCAAATAGCAGCAGCCCTAGCTAAGACTGCCTACGCATTCTATCGACCTTTACCTGATAAAAAGCTGAAAACTTTTGATTTACTTCAGTTTGCCCTCCAAGGACATTACAAAGAACTAATTATAGTTGTAGTAATGGGAATAAGCGTTAGCCTGTTAGGAATGCTGACACCTCAAGCTACAGCTATCCTGATCGACAAAGCGATCCCAGATGCTAATCGAGGCTTGTTGAGCCAAATTGCTGTTGCTTTGGTGGCTGCTGCCTTTGGCGGAACGCTGTTTCAACTAGCCCTTGGGTTTGCCACCATTAGGCTGGAAACTTTTGCCGATTCCTCCACCCAAGCCGCAGTGTGGGATCGATTGTTAAACTTGAAGGTTTCCTTTTTTCGCTCTTTCTCAGTTGGTGACTTGGATTCTAGAGTCACGGCTATTACTCAAATCCGCCAGCGACTCGGTAACACAGTCTTAAAAACAATCTTCTCCAGTTTGTTTTCCTTATTGAATCTGGGATTGTTATTTTACTACAATGTTTCCTTAGCTCTCATAGCTTGTGCAGTGGCACTGGTAAATATTGCCGTCACTATCATCTCTGGTAGTCTTATTGTCCGTAAAGTTCGCCCATTACTAGAGCTACAAGGACAACTTTTTGGCGTGATGGTGCAGTTAATTAATGGAGTTGCCAAACTCCGAATCGCCAAAGCTGAAACCCGCGCCTTCGCCTACTGGGGTAAACAGTATACGCATCAACTGAAATTAATGCTGAGTACCCAAGGCATTGAAGATAGCCTCGCGGTAATCAATCAAGTATTACCTGTGTTAACCACTGCTGCCCTCTTCTGGTTTGCTACTAGCTTAATTGGGCAATCCCAAACTCCTGGAGCAGGTGGTGGTTTATCCACTGGCACTTTCTTAGCATTCAACGTTGCTTTTGGCACGTTTATTAACGGAGCCACTAGCTTAAGTAGCACAGTTGTGGAAGTTTTGCAAGTTTTACCCTTGTGGCAACGGGCCCAACCAATTTTGCAAGCTGAACCAGAAATTAGTTCCGCTCAAGCAGATCCGGGTAGGCTATCGGGCAAATTAGTTGTAGATCGGGTAACTTTCCGCTATCGCGACGATGGCCCCTTGACGTTAGATGATGTCAACATTCGTGCTGAACCAGGAGAATTTATTGCCATTGTTGGGCCTTCTGGCAGCGGGAAATCAACTTTATTGAGGTTACTGTTGGGGTTTGAATTACCGAAATCTGGCACAATTTACTACGACGGGCAAGACTTAACTTCTTTGGATGTCCATGCTGTACGCCGTCAATTGGGTGTGGTACTGCAAAATAGTCGGTTGATGTCAGCCTCGATTTTCGAGAATATTGCCAGTGGTGCCTTGGTGACGATGGACGAAGCTTGGTCAGCAGCCCAGATGGCAGGTTTAGCAAATGATGTTGCAGCCATGCCGATGCAGATGCATACAATCGTCAGTGAGGGAGGTAGTAATCTTTCTGGTGGGCAACGACAACGGCTGTTGATTGCTAGGGCGTTGGTGTTGAAACCCCGAATTTTGCTATTCGATGAGGCGACTAGCGCTTTAGATAACAGAACCCAAGCAATTGTCAGTGAAAGTTTACAACAGCTGAAGGTAACTAGGGTGGCGATCGCCCATCGCCTCAGTACTATTCAAAACGCTGACCGAATTTACGTACTTGCAAATGGCAAAGTAGTGCAGCAGGGTAATTTTGTTGAACTAGGAAATCAATCAGGGCTATTTGCACAACTCATGATGCAACAGTTGCTTTAATTGTGTTAGGTAATTGAATTAATCATTCTCATTATTTTTTTCAGTAATTTATTCTTTGCAAGTCCCCTACTCTGGTAAAAAATGCTGAAACTATTAAGATTAAAAGCATCTGCCTACTGAATACTCACTAATCTTTCTCAGCCATGCCTCTGTCACGCATAGTAACGCTGATTGTCGGTCTGATTGTCATTTTGGGGCTAGCCCTATGGCTAATTGATTCCCTGTCACGCCTCTATTGGCAATTATCCTATTCGCCGTTGCTAGGCAATTTACTGCTGTTGCTGCTGATCGTCCTGATTGGAGCCTTGGTTGCCGCTTTTGTTTATTATGTATTGGTGATGAGATCCGGGGAAAAGCGATCGCGTCGCAACCCGAAGCGAGTGACTGCGGCGCAAATTCCGGCTGCTAAATCTGACGCAGCTTCTACAACTCTCCAGGCTGTGCGGCAACAGGTAGCGCAAATTCAAGATGAAGTCACCCGCCAAGCTTTATTAAGTCGATCGCGAGAGATTGAAGCCAACCTAGCACGGGGTGAACTTCAAGTAGTGGTATTTGGTACGGGGAGTGCTGGTAAAACTTCTCTAGTTAATGCGATTATGGGACGCATGGTCGGTCAAGTAGATGCACCGATGGGTACAACTCAGGTTGGAGAAACCTATTGTTTGCGGTTGAAAGGATTAGAACGCAAGATTTTAATTACAGATACGCCGGGGATTTTAGAAGCAGGAGTGGCGGGAACAGAACGGGAACAAATGGCGCGAGAACTGGCGACAGAAGCAGATTTACTTTTGTTTGTGGTAGATAATGACTTACGACGCTCAGAATATGAGCCATTGCGGGGGTTGGCAGAAATTGGCAAGCGATCGCTTCTAGTTCTCAACAAAACTGATTTATATACAGATGAAGATAAAGAAGCCATCCTTGCGAGATTGCGTCAACGGGTACGGGGATTTATTGCTACTAACGATGTGGTAGCGATCGCTGCTAATCCCCAATCTGCACAACTAGAAACTGGCGAAACCTTCCAACCAGAACCGGATATTGTCCCTTTGTTGCGGCGCACGGCTGCTGTTTTGCGTGCCGAAGGTGAAGATTTGGTGGCGGATAATATTCTTTTGCAATCTCTGCGATTGGGAGATGAAGCGCGAAAACTCATTGATGGGCAGCGTCGCCGTCAAGCTGACAAAATCGTAGAACGGTTTCAATGGATTGGCGCTGGTGTGGTATCAGTCACGCCGATACCAGTTGTAGATTTATTAGCCACAGCCGCAGTTAATGCTCAAATGGTTGTGGAAATTGGCAGAGTGTATGGCTGTGAATTGAATATGGAACGGGGACGAGAATTAGCTCTTTCTTTAGCGAAAACCATTGCTAGTTTGGGCATTGTTAAAGGAGCAATTCAATTATTATCTACAGCCTTGCAACTTAATGTTGCCACCTTTCTGGTTGGTAGAGCAATTCAAGGTGTGACAGCAGCTTATTTAACGCGAATTGCTGGTAAAAGTTTTATTGAATATTTTCGTCATGACCAAGATTGGGGTGATGGGGGAATGACAGAAGTTGTGCAGAAACAGTTTCAAATTAATCGCCGAGATGAATTTATTAAAGCTTTTATTCAAGAAGCGATCGCACGGGTAGTGAAGCCATTACAAGATAAATCTGAGATGGTTGAACATGATGAAGAAGTCAATAGTTAAATATTATAGGCAGAAAACAACCAATTCTTTAGATAGAAGCCTCCAGTAAATATCAGTTTTAGCATGAAATAATTATCCTAATTACTTTTTGTAAAATAATAGTGGGTAGCGCATTGGAGGTTAATTACTGGGCTTTGGAATCATGCTAGGCTGTGTCTTAGTGATTTGTGCAAGCAGAGCAATCTGTTTGTCATGAAACTCAGGAGATGATGAAAATGACAATTAATCATGGGATCTTATCGCAACTAGGTGATGGTGATAGTTATTCAGTAGCAGGCGATGTAGCCACCTTTAAAGCTACGAGCGAACAAACTGATGGCAAGTATGCACTGTTTGAAGTAGTACTTGCACCCCAACTAGGCCCGCCGCCACATATTCATAGTCGAGAAGATGAAGCATTCTACATTCTTGAAGGTTCGATTGAGTTTTATCTTGATGAACAAACAGTTCTAGCAACTCCTGGAACATTCTTGCATTCTCCTATAGGTCAACTCCATAGTTTTAAAAATATTGGTTCTGCACCAGCTAAAATGCTGATTTGGGCTACCCCAGGTGGAATAGAAAAGTTTTTTGCACAAGTCGGAACTAAAGTAGAGAATTCATCAGTTCCACCGTTACCTATAACTCAAGAAGTGATTGACAGGATATTAGCAACTGCTCCCAAATATGGAATTACAATTGTCCTTCCTGAAACAGAGAATTCTCCATAAAATTGAAATTTTAATCCCAAAAATTTTTCAGTTTTCAGGATTATTTGCTTATAAATCACTCATATAAGTACTGAGTGAACTCAGTATCTATGCAGGCTGATTGCAGAACTAGGGAAAAGGGTAAGGGCGAAAGGGAAAAGGAATAAAAAACCTTTCCCCTTTTCCCACCTCTTGCAAAAGTAACTTTTGCAAGAGGTCTACTGAATATAAATTGTCAAAGGAAATAGACCTAATGACTTATCCTAACAATCAGAGTTTGCCAGACAATCAACCGTATAAAATTTACGAATTTAAAAAAAATAATCAGGAAAAAATACCTGGTTATTTAGTAGTTAGTACTGCGAAACTGAACGTTGAGACAGAAGAAGACAATTCTCATAGGTATTTCTCATCAGTTGCAAATAAAAAGTTTTTTAATCTCAATGATGGAGAAGCTGAACCTTCAACCCAACAGATGATTGAAAAAATTTCTCAAAGTTTGCAATCAAGCCCCGACCCAGAAATAATCATCAATATTCATGGATATAGTTCTACACCATCGGATACAGAGACGGGGTGCAAAAAGATTTATGAATATATTAATACGCATATTGAACAAGCAAATAAGTATATTTTTATCGGATACAGATGGCCATCAGAAAATCCTGTAAAAACGGATGAGTCTGGTTCCTTTAGACAAAAGCTAATCAACGCACTTTATTCTCTACCAACTTTACTAGCTATTAATTTAGCTTTGGGACTAACAATTAGTATATTGTCTACCATAGCTTTATTATTCCTAAATATTTTGAGTAATGGTGCTGTCCACTTTTTCACAGGGTTGTTAATTTTATCTGGGATTGTATCTTCAATTATCTTTACACTAATTATTCTCAGAATATCTACTTATTTTCGTGATATTTACAGAGCAAGTAATTATGGAACTACAGATTTAGTTGAATTGATCAGACAGTTGGATTACACAGCAAAACTTCTCCCAAATAAGCGCATTAAATTATCTTTTATTAGTCATAGTATGGGGTGTTTTGTAGTTACAGATGTAATTCGGATTCTCTCTGATGTTTTTGATGTTAAATCTATTAATAAAAAACCGAATTCGGATATTGGTAATGTATTTCGATTAGGCAGACTTGTGCTAGTTGCACCTGATATTCCTGTAGAAAGTATCTTGCCAGGACGTGCTAATTTTCTTCGTTCTTCTTTACGTCGTTGTGAAGAAGCTTATATATTTTGTAATGAAGGAGACCTAGCGTTACGATTTACCTCTACTGCCGCAAATTATTTTAGTTTCCCAGCGCGAACTCGTATTAGTGGGTACAGGCTTGGGAATATAACAGTTAAACATTTCAACAATAAAAATGATTCAGTGGGTCACACGCCCAGATATGGAGTTGTTAATTTACACGAACAAGACTATGGCAAAGGTTACAGACTTGATAATCCTTATAAATATTTAGAAATTCGTTCTTCTAGTAGCGAACATAGAAAACTTGAAGAGATAACTGAAATGTCAGAAGAGTTGGTACAACCCGCAGATTTATTTACATATTTTGACTGTACAGATTATAAAGATGACCGGATGAAGCAAATCGGAATAGTTAGTTCTGCCATCCAAAAGCCAGCGATAAATTTTGGGAATTATATTTTCCTCACCTTGGCATTTATTCGGAAGTCTTTTAACAATAGAGATCCTCAAGGTGTTGATACCCACACGGGCTATTTTGAAGGTGTTTTTAGTCAGAAGGCTATTTATGAATTAGCTTTTTTAGGATTTCAAGGATTTTTGCAATCTTTGTCAATTGAAGGAGGCGAGTCCGAGCAAATTAGCATTTTTTCTCAAAAATGCCACGAAAAGCAAATTCAAGTGATTCTTGCGCCGCAAATATATCAACAAAAGACTCAAGATTAGACTTTCTTCTTGCCTTGGTTGCCTTTAGCACTTGCCGGACAAACTCGACATTTTGATGGGCAATTGCAGATTGTAAGGTATTTTTTCTACAAGGCAGCTATGATAAACATCAATTTCTCAGTTAAGAATATAACACCGCCAATACTTCGCATTTTGTTTGCGAAGTATTTGTTTTACTAAAAAAAAGATTTTTTACCCGCAATAATACTTAAAAAAAATTAACTTATATTTAAAGTGTCAAAATTCTGGTTATTTATTTCTAAAGTATTCCGGAAACAGGAGGGAATGTCAGAAAAACTAGATAAAAGGACTTACTGAGTAGGCAGGTCATGACCCACCACATAATCGGTAAATTACTACAAGGGCGTTACCAAGTTGTCCAAAGCCTCGGTGCAGGGGTGTTTGGGCAAACATACATTGCTGTAGATGTAGATTATCCAGAGAATCCTAAATGCGTTATTAAACAGATTAAAGTTAGCAGTTCCGAATCCGGCTACTTGGAGATGTTGAGGTTACTGTTTCTGACTGAAACCCAAACCCTCAAGCTTCTGGGAAGTCACGACCAAATTCCTGAATTTATCGCCTGTTTTGAAGAAAACGAGCGATTTTATATAGTGCAAGAATGTATTGAAGGACATGCGCTGACTGCGGAATTGCCCATCGATCGACATTTCGGCTGTCTGTGGAGTGAGAGCGAAGTTGTAGAATTTTTGATAGATGTCTTAGGTATTCTAGAATCTGTTCACTCTCAAGGCGTTATCCATTGCGATATCAAGCCGGAAAACTTGATTAGACGTACTGTTGATAACAAGTTAGTTATGATTGACTTTGGCTCAATCCAGTCGATCGATTTTGGCATAGGTGCAGAATTGCCCATTTATAGAATTCCCGTGACTTCATTGGGATACATACCGCCAGAACAATTTATTGGTCAAACACAGCCTAACAGTGATATTTACGCTTTGGGTATGATTGCTATCCAGGCTTTAACAGGGCTAGAACCACTACAATTAAAAACCGATCCTTCTACTAATGAAATTTTTTGGCGTTCTCAAAACACGCCAGTTAATGATTATTTAGCTGCTGTTCTCAGCCAGATGATCCGTTATAATTACCAAGACCGCTTTCAGTCTGCGGGTGAAGTATTGCGAGTACTCAAACAAATAATTTGGGAACCTCAGCCATCAGAAACATTACAAGAAGATTCTCAATTTTCCCTAGAAGTAGCAAAAAATCCTGCGTCTGGAAAATTATCCCCATTATTAACGGGAATGAAAGTAGGGCTAGCAGCTAATTCTTTATTAATGGGATTTGGTGTATATTCTTTAGTTAATACATCACCTGCATATTCAGAAACAGATACATTATATAAAGCAGCAAAAGAATATCAAGCAGGAGATTTGGAAGAAGCGATCGCACTTGCTAAATCAATTCCCTCCCACAGCAATGTTTATCCAGAAGCGCAAGCCACAATTGAAGAATGGCAAGAGCAATGGCAAGTAGCTGCACAGCAATACGAAATAGCACAACTAGCTTTTCAAGAGAGCAGATGGTCAGATGTTCTTCATGCTGCTGCGAAAGTTCCCAAGATTTTATATTGGCAATCTAAAATAGATAAAATTGTTCAGAAAGCATCTGTCAACATTGAAGCACAGACGCAAGATTTATTAGCAAAAGCTTACGAAAAAGCTGCTGATAAAGATTTTTCTGCCGCCTTACAATATCTGCGTCAAATCCCTCAAGAAAGTCATGCAGGTGCTTTAGTTCAAGACAAGTTAGCTGAGTACAATCGAAAGCGGCAGATCAGAGCAGCCTACTTTTTACAGAAAGCCTATAAAAAAGCATCTATTGGTGATTTCGATCGCGCTGTCAAATTTCTTAAAAATATTCCCAGTGATACTCTAGTTTATGCTCAAGCTCAAGTCAAATTGAATGAGTATACTCAAAAACAACGCGTGCTAGCTGACAATCAAAAGATAGCTTCTACAAAAAGAACAAATTTATTCGTCCCTAAAAACTCAGTTACTAAGGTTGAATATCTTCAAGAAGTAAATTACCTTCAAGAAGTTAATATTCGGTAGGTTTAATAATTTGTAATCACGCTCTCTAGGAGATGCTGTATGTAGCTTTTGATAGGACAAGGGGAAAACCCGTGCCCCATGCCTTCTACTTTTTACCAAGGAACCACACCGTTTTCATCAAAAAACCCTCCGCTAGAACCATCATCAGGTAAAGTAGCTAGTCTTACTGCTGCGATCGCACCCTGCTCAACAGTGCGATACCCTTGGTATTGATTAATGTCAGTTGCGGTAAAGCCAGGATCGGCAGCATTGATTTTAATTGGGGTATCTTTAAGTTCGGCAGCTAATAAAACTGTGATTGCATTCACTGCTGTTTTGGATGAGTTATAAGCAAGAAGCTTAAAATCAGCGAATTCGTAATTTGGATCGGAGTTCTGAGTCAGAGAACCTAAACCACTTGATAAATTCACTATTCGCCCTGCTTCTGATTTTTTTAAAAGTGGCAACAACGCTTTTGTAACTGCAAACACTCCAAATACATTCGTTTCATAAGTATGTCGTAGTGTTTCAATATCAACTTGACTAGGTGGAAGGCGATCGCCATCACTTATTATTCCAGCATTGTTCACAAGGATATCAAGTTTTCCGAATTCGCTCTCGATTTGTTTAGCCGCGGAGTCAATTGTTTTTTGGTCGCTCACATCAAGTTGAATTGTTCGGGCATCGATCTGGCTAAGACGAAGTTTATTCGCTGCTTCTTCACCACGTTCTATATCTCTTGAACCAACAAGAACAGTAGCACCTCTAGAACCTAATTGGCGGGCAATCTCATATCCAATACCTTTGTTTGCGCCTGTAATCAGCGCAACTTTGCCTTTTAAATCTTCTGACATATTGCTTCTCTATTTTGATTGACACTGACAACTGTTAGTATCTTTGAGCAAGTTTAGTATACAAGTAGTGTGTATCAATACAATATTCAAGAGTGATTGTAATACAGTTCGGTTAAAGAGAAAAGGGAAAAAGGTGAATTCAAACCTTTACCCTTTCTGACTTTTCACGTTATGGGGAAAAGTCCACCAAAAACCTAACCCCCTAACCCCCTTCCCGTGTCGGGAAGGGGGAAAGTTCAAAGTCTCTTTCCTCTTAGGAGAGAGAAATAGAAGAGAGGTTTTCCAGATGCCGTGAAAAGTCAGTTACCCTTTACCCTTTCCCCAAACCACAACGGATATGAAAAGTGCTTATTCAAACCGTATTGAGAGTGATTTGTCATGTTTGCACCAGTAGTAATTCACACCTCAGATAGCTGTTGAGAAAATATGTGCAGTGTAAAGTAACAATTGACTCAAAAATTCTTGAAGAAAGTAGATATGCAAACCAAACAGCTTGGTAATTCGGAGCTTAACATTACTCCAATCGGCTTTGGTGCTTGGGCGATTGGTGGAGGTGAATGGGCTTTTGGCTGGGGAGAGCAAGATGACCAAGAATCGATCGCAGCGATCGATCGCGCTCTTGACCTTGGCGTTAATTGGATTGACACCGCAGCTATTTATGGTTTAGGGCATTCTGAAGAGGTTGTTGCTAAAGCGCTCAAAGGTCGATCTAGTCGCCCTTACATTTTCACAAAATGTTCAATGATCTGGGATGAAAAGGGCGAAATTAGTCGCAGCCTGAAGGCGGATTCTGTACGGCGGGAGGTTGAAGCCAGTCTGCGCCGACTCGACATTGAAACCATCGACCTTTACCAAATCCACTGGCCCAACCCTGACTCAGAAATCGAAGAAGGCTGGACAACTTTGGCCAAGCTCAAGGATGAGGGTAAGATTCGCTATATCGGGGTTTCCAATTTCAATGTCGAACAGTTGAAACGTATCCAAGAGATTGCACCAGTTACGTCATTGCAACCGCCTTATTCGCTGGTAAAGCCGGATGTCGAAAAGGAGATTCTGCCTTTTTGTCAGGAAAATAACATAGGTGTGATTGTGTATTCACCTATGCAATCTGGTTTGCTCACAGGAAAGATGACACCTGAGCGAGTTGCTAATTTCCCAGATAATGATTGGCGCAAAAACAATAGTGAATTTCAGGAGCCACGTCTATCTCGTAACCTGAAGCTAGTCGAGGTGTTGCAACACATTGGTAAACAACACGATCGCTCGCCAGGTGAAGTTGCGATCGCTTGGACTTTAAATAATCCGGCGGTGACTGCGGCGATCGTTGGCGGACGCAATCCTAAGCAGGTAGAAGGAATCATTGGTGCTGGAGAATTTCGTCTCAATCAGCAGGAACTAAATGATATTGATACTTTCCTGCGCGAGAATCCATAAAATCTCTGCTGGAAAACCTCATAAACCCCACGACTTTAGTCCGGGGGTCAATACTTGTCGGTTAAAGGGAAAAGGGAAAGGGGAAAAGGGAAATAAAAAACTTTTAACCTTTACCCTTTAACCTTTTCCCCAAACCCAATTCCGATTTAAAAATGCACAAAGCGTGCAGTATTGAGCCGGGGGTTTATTCATAAGACCTCTTGGCATTTGTGCCTTTTGCAACAGGTCGGGAAATGGGTGCATGTTAAAGGGGAATGTTAATTCTATCCCTTTTCCCTTTAACCCTTACCCTTTACCCGACAAATGCCAAGAAGTCTATACTTTTATTTTGTCGCTACACCGATAATATGAGGACTAACAATTGGCAATTGTGCATCAAATCGCTCGTAATGGATGCTACTAAAACCAGCATTTCCTAATGCTATCCAAGTTTCTCTATCTGGATGACAACCATCACCTATTGCTTTCCAAATTGGACTAATTGTGTTTTGTACTTGTCGCAATAAACTTCCTTGAGGTGCGGCGACATGTTCAATAAATAAGAAGCGTCCGCCTGGTTTAAGTACTCTTAAAATTGCCTGCAATGTATAATCTATATTCGGCACAGAGCACAAAAATAATGTACTAACAACAGTATCGATGCTGTTATCTTCGGCATCTAACCATTCAGCATTACCAATGCGGAGGTCGATATTTAAACCCAGTTTTTCTGCTTGTTTTTGAAGAGAAGAATGCGTCTGTGAATTTGGCTCGATTCCTATCCAATGGATATCTTTAGGATAGTAGGGTAAGTTAGCACCTGTTCTGGGGCCAATTTCTAAAACTTTGCCTTGGAGATTAGCAAAAAGAGAACGTTGGCGATCGCTGACAATTTTATCATATTTACTACTATTTGAAGCCATCATCCAGGCAAAAAAATGTTTCCCAAGGTTTGCAAAAATGTTATTTTTTGAATCTCCAATAATTTGGTTTACAGTCATTATCTACTTCCTAATTTTTGAGCCGAGAAATTGGGGTGCTAAACAACCATTTGATAGCATCAAGGTACAATACTTGGTGTTTGTTGTACCTCACCCATTAGACTCACCTGATAGGATGAATTTAATTAACGTATTAGGCGTAGCGACTGACCGTAAGATATTACAGAAAGGACAAAAGGATAGAGGCGTTTATAGATATGACGATGAGCGATGCCTACGGTGGTCACTGAGCCTCTTGCCTTGAGTTTCGACTGCGCGGTAATCGAGCGACTTGTACTGAGCGTAGTCGAAGTAAGTCGAGATTCAACTACCGCGAAGCCGAAAGGTGTCGAAGTGCGGGCTTTGCATACGCTATGGTTATACAATTTTGGCTAATTATAGCCAGAGATTTTTGAATAGCCGCTTTGGTTTCATTACCTACCGCAGAGTATCCTGATTTCAAATCCAAATTGGCGGGTCTTTGATAATAACATGGGGGATGCCTGCGGTAAATGCTCGCCTACACAATTTGCTGTGGCTCACCTCCATAAAGTTTCAGGCCCCATTTGCCAACAAGTTAAAAAGACAGCTGCTTCCTATTTTAAGGAGCCATGAGAAAAGCTAACATAACTGCGGATGTTATAATCCAAAGTGGGTTTTGCAAAACAGTCATGAAGTACGAGATACCAAATTGACAGTGGTAAGAACTTAAATTATACGACGAATAGTGACAGAAAAATTAACTAAAAACAATTGTTTCATCGAAGAAAAACTATGAGCTTTAAACTTCAAGCTTTGCAACTTCCGACTCTCCAGAAAAAATCCGAAGGGCCAATTGTAATTGCTTGGCAGAAATTTCTTTTAGATTATGACTTCCCCATTGCTGCCGTTGATGGGGATTTCGGGAATATTACAGCTCAAGCAACTCGTGATTATCAGACTAGTAATGCTTTAACAGTAACAGGAATTGTTGATACTGCTACTTATAAAAAAGCGCTAGAGCAAGGTTTTGCAATTTATTTCGCTATCTATACCAATGCCGGTAAAAAATTCTTAACCTATCTTAACTTTGGAGAAAATGAGGTCAAAGATTTACAAAAAAGTTTAACAGCGATCGGTCGTTTGAATCCCCCGTTAGTAGCTGATGGAGACTTTGGCCCCAACAGTACAAAAGGACTAGCCGAAACTTATAAAATCAGAGACGTTAATTTTCGAGCCGAGTTAGCTCAACAGCTTTCTAATACAACAAAAACTAAGCTTGGCATTGATTTGGAGCTAGCTTTAGACAACATAACTGAATACGCCAAAAAATTAAGAGAACAACTGAGTGGAAAAGCCTGGGTTAATTTTTTCCCAGACAGCGACTTAATTGATGATTTAGCTTCTCCCTTCCGTCAAAAAGTACAAGCTTTTGAGCAAGCCTTAAAAAATGCCGGAGCTAATATTGATATTTCCTCAGTATTCCGGCCAGCGGAACGAGCTTATTTAATGCACTATTCTTTCCGTATTAGTAATAATGAAATTGCTGCCAAAGATGTTCCACCTATGCCTAATGTAGATATTAATTGGCTACATTACACCAATGCTGGTTCTGTCCAAGCTGCTAAAGAAATGGTGTCTGCTTATAATATTGCTTTTCGACCTGTTCTTACCTCTCGTCATACCCAAAGATTAGCAATTGATTGGGAAATTACTTGGTCAGGAACCTTAAAGATCAAAAACGCTAACGGAACGACAGTTAGTATCGATCAGCCACGGACAAGTTATGAAAATCCTACTTTATGGCAGGTTGGCCGTTCTTACGGTGTGATTAAATTATCTAGCGATCGCCCCCACTGGTCGCATGATGGACATTAATGGCTAGCAAAAGCGCATATATGGAGAACGCAGTTCTAGACATGACTTGAGAAAAGTTCCAGATTGGAGCAAGGAAAGCTCCGCCAAGGCTCCAGAATAACTCTTTGTGTGGGATTTCTATTTGCGTCTCCTAATCTCTGCATATTTTTTGAGTACGGTAAACCGTATTTGCTCGTTAGTTCACAAAAATTAATTAAATTGTTAAGTTTAGTTACATAAATAAGTAAAAAAATGCTGCAAACATTCCTAAATGGGAGAAATTATGAGAAACAGTAGTATACTTGAAGATCGAGACAAGCTGGACAACTTTGCATTACCGTTAGCGAGTCTTCTCCCATCTCCCAAAGAGAGATACAAGGGCTAACGAGCATCATGAGCCTTACAGCTCGTTGTAGACATTGCTCAGATTGGGCGAATATATCAGCATTCTTGACCAGTCTTTAATCAAGTTTCTCAAAGCTTTAAGGGAAATAAGGAACAGGGGAAGCAGGGGAAAAGCAATGCCCCATGACGCCACTTGACGGCAGTTGCTCCACTTGGGGAGACCCCAAGACCGCACTGCCTCCTCCACCTGGGGAGACCCCAAGACCGCAGTGGCTCCCCCATACCCTATGCCCAATTTTCAAGTTAGTTTTCATTATTTAAGGATTGGTAACATTTATGGGAATTAAAGAACAGCCTAAGTCACCTCGGTTTCGGATCGTTGCTAATATTTTACTGGCAGTATCAGGACTATTCCTGCTCTTGAATTTATTTTTGCCTGGTTTATTTGCTTCAGGCCCTGCTGGTGTTCCCTATAGCCTATTTATTCATCAAGTACAGGAAGGGGAAGTCAGCCGAGTTTCCGTTGGTCAAAACCAGATTCTTTACCAAACAAAAACAGAAAATTCCCAACCGGGCCAGGTGTTTGCAACGACACCAATCTTTGATTTAGAGTTACCCAAACTGCTAGAAGAAAAGGGAGTTGAATTCGCTGCGACACCGCCACCCAAAAATACTTGGTTTACAACCCTCTTGAGTTGGGTGATTCCACCACTGATTTTCATTGGTATTTGGCAGTTTTTTCTCGCTCGTGGTGGTGGCGGTGGTCCCCAAGGCGCGCTTTCCATTGGTAAGAGCAAAGCTAAGGTTTACGTAGAAGGCGAATCTGCGAAAATCACCTTTGCAGATGTGGCTGGAGTAGAAGAAGCAAAAACTGAGTTAGTAGAAATTGTAGATTTCCTCAAAACTCCGGCACGGTTTACGCAAATCGGCGCTAGGATTCCCAAAGGTGTGTTGTTAGTTGGGCCTCCGGGAACTGGTAAAACACTGTTAGCAAAAGCCGTAGCAGGAGAAGCAGGAGTTCCATTTTTCAGCATCTCTGGTTCCGAGTTTGTCGAATTGTTTGTCGGTGTAGGTTCTTCTAGAGTCCGGGATTTGTTTGAGCAGGCGAAAAAACAAGCTCCCTGTATTGTATTCATTGATGAATTAGATGCAATTGGTAAGTCTCGTAGCAGTAACGGCTTCTACGGTGGGAACGATGAGCGCGAACAAACCCTCAACCAATTACTAACTGAGATGGATGGGTTTGCAGCTGGGGATGCAACGGTGATTGTACTAGCAGCGACCAACCGCCCGGAAACCCTAGACCCGGCATTGCTGCGTCCAGGTCGCTTTGACCGCCAAGTGTTGGTAGACCGTCCCGATTTATCTGGTCGGGAAGCAATTCTCAAGATTCACGCTCAAAAGGTAAAATTAGGAGATGATGTAGATTTAAAAGCGATCGCTACTCGTACCCCTGGTTTTGCTGGCGCAGATTTAGCAAACTTGGTAAACGAAGCCGCATTATTGGCAGCGCGCAATCTGCGTGAAAAGGTTGCTCAAGAAGACTTTGCCGAAGCAATTGAGCGGGTAGTCGCCGGTTTAGAGAAGAAGAGTCGTGTGATGAACGACACTGAGAAAAAGATTGTTGCATACCATGAAGTTGGTCACGCAATGGTCGGGGCGCTGACAACCGGAAACGGTCGTGTAGAAAAGATTTCGATTATTCCTCGTGGGATGGCAGCTTTGGGCTACACCCTGCAATTACCAACTGAAGACCGCTTTTTGCTGAATGAAGATGAATTGCGGGGTCAGATTGCAACTTTATTGGGTGGACGTTCCGCCGAAGAGATTGTGTTTAACAGTATTACCACAGGTGCTTCCAACGATTTGCAACGAGCAACTGACTTAGCAGAACGGATGGTAACAACTTATGGTATGAGCAAAGTCTTAGGACCATTAGCTTATCAACAAGGACAACAAGCAGCATTTTTGGGCAATGGTACTACTAATCCTCGGAGATTGGTAAGCGAAGATACAGCAAAAGCAATTGATATCGAAGTCAAGGAAATCGTGGAAACAGCCCACGAACAAGCCCTAGAGATTCTCAGACAGAATCGAGACTTGCTAGAAGCGATCGCTACTCAACTCTTAGAAACAGAGGTCATTGAAGGCGAAAAACTGCACGATTTGTTGAGTCAAGTGAAACCTGTAACTCATTCGTAATTCAGAAAGTCAGATTTCATCCACAGAGGTACGTAGAGTATAACTTTGCGTACCTTTGCGTTAAACCTCTGCGTTCCTCTGCGTTTCAGAAATGCCACTCACTGCAATGCAAACACCAGCAAACAAAAATGCCAATCCACCCCCAACAGCACCTACAAAAGGTGTTATTACTTGCAGTTGGGGAAATATAATGCCAAACAAACTCATAGCTAAAGCAAACCCACCAAAATACATCCCAATTCCTAATCCCGCCCACCGCTGGGGTACTAGTCCCAAAGCAAAAGGAATTGCCCCGTTGACAATTAAACTAAAGCTGGCAATGATTAATCCAATTATTGGAATTTGTGCGCCCAGAGATATCATTATCAATAACGAGGGAATGATTGCACAGATCCCACAAAGCATTGCTTGACGATTACCAATTTTGACGGCGAAGATTCCCGCTGGTATGCTGGCAATTGCGATCGCTATTCCAATCCACACCATCAGCACATCAATATTATCAGTATTCAGTTGGGTTTTCAGCACTTTACCCAAGACATCCATAAGAAATCGGATACCCCACGCCACACCGAAACCAGTTCCTAAAATCAAAGCCAATTTCTGCAAGGGCAACTTTACTGTTTCTGCTTGATGTTTATCCACTGGTGCTTCTGGAGGATTGACTAAGCGCAACACGGCTGCCGCTCCCAGTATCACAAAAGAACCGAGCGCAAAGGTATAAACTGGGCCTAAGCTGAGAATAAACTTGTAGCTTATCGGTCTAAAAGCCCCAATCACACCGCCTGTTAAAGTGACAAAACTTACTGCTAAAGGTAACTGGGCTGGTGTCGAATACATCCCTAATAGGCACATAACTGGAGAGCGAAATATTGTCATTGCCAATGCCCAAGCTACCAATACTATAGGTAAGAGCGATCGCATCATAGTAGTAGGCGGGATCAAACTTACAACGCATGGTATGGCAATAAACAAAGCCGATGCAAGAATCATACCCACTGAGATGAATGGAAACCGAGTTCCTACCCAACGCCTAGCTTGGTCTGAAAGTCCGCCCATCACTGGTTCCAGCACTGCACCCAAGGCATTTTCGACTAGCACCAAATCAACTGCCAATGAAGCAGGAAAACCAAACTGAGTCAATAGTTGCGGCAAATATATATTATAAATTAACCAAGAGAGGGTAATTGCTCCCTGCACCGCTGCCAACACCCAAACTTGCACCCATAAAATATTGAGATGAGATTTTGAGGTAGTCATAAGGAGATGGGCATTGGGAATTGGGAATTGGGCATTGGGCATTGGGCATTGGGCATTGGGCATGGAGAAGAGACAAGGTAGACAAGGAAGAGGGGGGAGACGAAGGAGAAACTTGTCCCCTTGTCCCCTTGTCCCCTTGTCTCGCCTGCCTCTCTGCCCCCCTGCCTCCTGCCTCTCTTGTTAATACTCTGGAACTGAAGGATCGATTTCTCGACTCCAAGCGGTAATTCCGCCTTTAACATTCGTCCCGACAATCCCGGCTTCCTTGAGAATGGCTAGGGCTTTTGCCGATCGCCCGCCCATTTTACAATGAGCAATTAAACGATGACCGTTTAATATTTCCTTCACCTTAGCAACACCATTGCCATTTTCAATGTCTGGTAAGGGCACCAACACTGAACCTGGAATCTTGGCAATATCGTACTCATGGGGGTTGCGGACATCCAGCAGTACAAAATCCTTTGCACCGCTATCTAACAACTCCTTCAAATCCTTGACGGTCATTTCTTGACTTTCCATCTGCTGTTTTGCCTCCTCTGCCTTAGCTTGTGGAATCCCGCAGAATTCTTCGTAATCTATCAGCTTTTCAATTACTGGGCGAATCGGGTTCGGACGCAGTTTCAACTCCCGAAATTTCATATCCAAGGCGTTGTATAGCAGCAATCGCCCGCTGAGAGTGTTCCCTTGTCCCAGAATGATTTTAACAGCTTCGGTCGCCTGGATTAAACCAATAATTCCTGGCAAAATTCCCAATACACCACCTTCTGCACAAGAAGGAACCATTCCTGGTGGTGGTGGTTCTGGGAAAAGGTCACGATAATTCGGGCCACCTTCGTAATTAAATACAGTAGCTTGCCCTTCAAAGCGTAAAATTGAACCGTAGACGTTGGGCTTATTCAGCAATACGCAGGCATCGTTAACTAGATATCTGGTGGGGAAGTTATCAGTACCATCCACAACGATATCGTAAGGTTGAATCAGCTCTAGGGCGTTTTCGGAAGTCAGACGAGTTTCGTATAAATCAACCTGACAATAGGGGTTAATCTCGTGAATGCGGTTTTTCGCCGATTCAATTTTGGGTTTACCCACCCAGGATGTCCCGTGAATTACTTGGCGTTGCAGATTAGAAGTATCGACAACATCAAAATCGACAATTCCGATGCGTCCCCAATACCCGCCGCCGCCAAATATAAAAGTAGTGGTGAACCGAGTCCACCTGTACCGATACACATTACACTAGCGGCTTTCAGGCGCTTCTGTCCTTCTAGCCCTACTTCCGGTAAAATCAGGTGTCGGGAGTAGCGTTCGTAATCGTCTTTGGTCAACTGGATTTCGTCCAGATTGGGATTGAGCATAACAGTTATGATGTGAGAAAGCGGAATATTAATCCTATCGAAAAACTGGATCTTATATAGAGATAGGAGTGGGAAAGACGAATTTTCATCTGTGGTGGCGGCTAAAACCGCTACGAGTGACTATCTTTAAACTAAGTCAGTTATTTTATATTTTCAATTTCCTCTATTTGAAACTGATGAGTATCATCAAGGCTCCAACTTTTGAGTTCTCCAGCTTTGCCGTTTTGGACGGAAACTATTATATACGAGTATCCCTGCCAAGCGTATAGGCGATCGCATTCTGAAGGGATAGCAGGATGATCTGGATGAGAGTGAAAAATGCCGATAATGTTCAGTGAGCGATCGCGTGCTTCCCTTTGTGTTTTTAACATAACTTCGGGTGCGATCGTATATTGCCGTCTTTTACTTTCTGTTGTGCGTTCTCCTGGAAATTCAGCAGCCGCTTCTGTATTCCAAGCATTTTCTGTTGGCATGACTTCTACCACAGTTTTGCCCTCATTTGCCAGATAGCCCAAAATTATACCACAGCACTCATCTGGGTAGGTGCTTTCGGCATGGGTGCGGATAGTTTGCAAGTGTTCTTGGCTAAGTTGAATCATGTCTGCGTTTGTAATTTTAGCAACTTCTAACAATTCTTGCTGAATGCGTATGCTAGCAAAAACCGCAGGCGTTTGCGATCGCGCAGCGTTCCGCAGGAAAGCTTGCCGTACCCCTCCGGGGAAGCAAGCTACGCGTAGCGTCTGTCTGCGACACGCTGCGCGATCGCAGAGAAGGTATCGCAGCACAAAAAAGAACATATATATTATGTATTTTGTATCACTCCTCAAAAGTTTTACCTACTGAGTTATGCCTTATAAATTAGAAGAATATGAAGAATATACAAAGCTTAGTACTTGTGTATACATTTTTCAGCCAGTAATGTGAAGAGTATGCAAAGATGAGTATTTAAGCATAGACATCTAAGTAACATATTCATTATGTAGTTATTTTTGAGGCTCTTGAGATATTCTCTATTTTCAAACTAGACACTCACAGATAACAGCCCACAAGGAGGGCATGAAAATCTTTTTCCCGCTCAAGAGTCAACTATTGACTATTTTCTCTTCTATAGCAGTCCTAAATGAGTTGCTTTCCACATCTATTCCCTATTCCCCATTCCCTATTCCTTGTCTCCACGAGTAGTTTGTAAATCAAATAGGATTGCTATAGTAGAACTTAGGCACTGGCAAAAAACCAAATATAAAGAGCGAATTTTAGGCATTTAATTGTTAGATTTTTTGATTATTGTTCAGTGATTTATACTGAATAAATACGATCAAAAAAGCCTGAAATGGCAGATGTTCAAAATTGACACACTCATTAATTATACAGTGCTTAAGACTTAGATAGTTTGAGATGTTTGGATAATTGGTACGTATAAACCTTGAAACAGGGTGAGTGTTAGAGAGATATTACTTCTCTTCAATGGGGAGATGAGAATATGCCGAAAACGTCAAATTTCGCCAAATACTTTGTGCCATAAAAATGCACAAACCGCAGATTTACAACTGAAATTTACTGAAAAAATCGATTTAGATAACCTGAGTTCGGGATAAGGAAAAGGACAGGTAGTAAGCTGAAAATAACAACAAATCCAGCAACCTGTCCTATGTTTAGTTTAGATGCTTTGTTCTGTCATGTAGATGATTTCTGTAAAGCGTTTGAAGCTCAATGGCACAGAAAACTGTTAAATCATGGAGGAATAAAACGTGTAAGAGCGAAAAGCTTGTGTTTAAGTGAAATAATGACAATTATCATCGCTTTTCATCAAAATCACTACCGGAATTTCAAACATTTTTATTTGAATCAGGTGAAACAGCAGTGGAGTTCTGCGTTTCCAGGTCTTCCTTCTTATCAACGATTTATTGAATGGATACCATCAACTTTAATACCTTTATGCGTCTATCTGAAGCATTGTTTCGGACAATGTACGGGTATCGGCTTTATCGATTCAACCTGCTTGAAGGTATGTCATAATCGTCGGATTTCTCGGCATAAGGTATTTAAAGGTTTAGCCGCTCGTGGCAAGACTTCCGTGGATTGGTTTTTTGGTTTTAAGCTTCATATTGTTGTCAATGAGCTTGGTCAACTCTTAAATGTGACTCTTACTCCTGGTAATATTGATGACCGTAAACCCGTACCAGATTTACTGTGTAAGCTTTTTGGCAAAATATTTGGCGTTAGCGAAGCTTACCGAAGGTATCGCGGCTATGTTTCTGAAAAACTTGCTTCTCAGCTTTTGGAAGAGTTCGGAATCCAATTTTTCGCTAAACCCCGTCGCAATATGAAGAATAGGCTGATGCGTCTTCATGACAAACTTTTGTCCCGTAAACGCTCAATTATTGAAACGATTAATGATCAACTCAAAAACATTTCTCAGATTGAACATTCTCGACACCGAAGCCCCGTTAATTTTTGCGTTAACGTTCTTTGCGGATTAATCGCTTATTGTCATCAACCTAAGAAACCTAGCCTTCAACTGGAGTGGCTTTTACCTCCTTATCTTTAACCCGAACTCAGGTTAGGTAGAAAGTTATGGCAAATATCAATGGCACAAACGGTAATGATACCCTCTATGGGACAACAAGTGATGACTTGATTAATGGTTTAGCCGGTGACGATCAACTATATCCTAATGGAGCCTACGATACCCTCAACGGTGGCGGCGGTAAGGATAAATTTGTTTACGAGGCTAATCTTAACAGTCGTACCATTATCATCACCGATTTCGATGGCATTGGTAAAGGCTCAAACCCATCAGCAGAGGTGATTGCCTCAGTGGATACCTTGCAATTTACAGGAGATGAGCAATTAATTGCGAGAAATTTGCTATTAACTCTATTAATTCAAAATGGAAACAACTTAGAAATCAGCTTTGACGGGGTGGAGTTTGGTTCCACAGTTTTTCTGGAAAACTTTGTCCTGGAAAACCTAGACAATTTAGCCCAGGTTGGCAATATCCTATTCTATGGGCAAACTAGTATTAAAGACAGTTTTGATGTCTTCAATGCCAACTCTACCCAAAACACTATCTTTAAAAAGAACACAGTCACTTTTCTTAACGAACTCGACAATAATGTTAACGGTTTTGATAACTCAGATGATGTCATCAATGGTCAGGGGGGCAATGACAAAATCGACGGCTTGAGTGGCAACGACTTGCTGCGGGGTGGTATGGGGAATAATACTCTCATAGGTGGTGCAGGTGACGATACCTTGCGTGCTGGCAGCTATTCATTAAGCGATAATCTACTGAATGGAGGCGATGGCAATGATTCTCTCTCCATCTCTGACTCGTATGGCAAAAACACCATTGAGGGTGGTGCAGGTGACGATACCTTGAATGCTAGTGGTTCAAAAGGCGATAATCTACTGAGTGGAGGTGATGGCAACGATTTTCTTAGCTCCGGTGCCTTTGGTAGTAATAATACCCTCAACGGTGGTAATGGCGATGATATCTTCACCACAAGTGTCGGTGCCATAAACAATAATATCCTCACAGGTGGCGGTGGCAAGGATAAATTTGTTGTTTACAATTTCTCATACTACAGCAAGACTAATAATATTATCACCGATTTCGGTGGAGTAAATAAAAACATAAATCCCTCGACAGCAGTGATTGCCGAAGTGGACACCCTAAATTTTCAGGACGATGACTCCTTCTTCTTGTTTACTGCTCAAAATATGCTGCTGACCCAGAATGGCAACAATCTGGAAATCACTTTTGCAGGGACGCTTCCTAAAGGCAAACTTATCTTGGAAAACTTTGCCTTGGAAAACCTGGATAACCTCAGCAAATCTACAGGAGCGATTGTAGACTTAGGCAACATTCTGTTTGAAGGGCAAACTAGTATCACAGACAGCTTTGATGTCTTTAATGCCAACTCCACCCAAAACACGGTCTTTAAAAAAAACACAGTCACTTTTCTTAACGACCTCGACAATAATGTTAGCGGCTTTGACAATTCAGAGCTGATTCGTAAACAAAAGCTTAAGAAGCCATCCGCTTGATCATCAGACGAATCAATGAGCCATAAATCATAGCTTCACTTAACTCTGTGTACAACTCATAATCCTTACTCAAACGCCGAAATCTATTAAGCCAGCCAAATGTCCGTTCCACAATCCATCGTTTCGGCAATCGCTCAAATGTTTTCGATATCCTTTCAATCACCTCAACACGAACCTTTTCTCCGCAAACTTTCTTGACTGCTTGAGCAAAGTTTTCTCCTGAATAGCCTTGATCTACCCAAACAACTTCCAATTTGGACAATTCTTTAACCGCCTCATGCAGTACAACCACAGCACCTAAACGTTCTGACGCATTGGCTTCAGTTACTAAAACACCAATCAACAACCCTTGAGAATCTACAACTATATGTCGCTTACGCCCTTTAACCTTCTTACCACCATCGAAACCGTAGACCTCCCCTTTTTTTCCGTGGTCTTCACTGACTGAGAATCTGCGATCGCCACGGTAGAATTTTCATCTCGCCCTAAATCTTGTCGCAGTTGATAGCGCACTTGGTCGTGAATCTGCTGCCAGATGCCTTTACGCTGCCATTTTTGAAAGTAGCCATACACTGTTGTATATGGAGGAAGGTCATGAGGTAGCATTTCCCATTGACACCCAGTACGTTGCACGTAGAAAATTGCATTCAATATTTCTCGTAAATCTACTTCTACAGGATGCCCAAATCCCTTTGGCGTAGGGAGAAGAGGCTTGAGAATCAACCATTCAGCATCGCTTAAATCACTTGGGTAGGGTTTGCGGTGTGGATTCTCAATCGTAGGTATACGGCTCATCGACAACAACATAAATTACACTCGATTTAGCCTATAACCTTAACAAAGCCGGATTCAGCTTTCTTTAGATTTTCTTTACGAATCAGCTCTCAGATGATGTCATTAATGCTCAGGGAGGCGATGACAAAATCGACGGATTGAGTGGCAATGACCTTTTGAGAGGTGGTGTAGGCAATAATACCCTCAATGGTGGTACTGGTGATGATAGCTTGAATGTTGACTCTTCATCAGGCGATAACCTCCTCTTTGGTGGCGATGGCAATGATTCTCTCTTTGCCTCTGGCTACCAGTATTACTCCAGCCAATACCAAGAAGGCGACGACATACAAGGCGACGATCTTCGCTTAGAGGGTAATAATACCCTCAACGGTGGTGCCGGTAACGATAACTTGAGTGCTAGTGGTTCAAAAGGCGATAACCTACTTTTTGGTAGCGATGGCAATGATTCTCTCTCTGTCTCTGGCTATTACTCCAACCCTGGCGGCGACTTTTTCCAGTACTACAACAATCGCACATTAGGCAATAATACCCTTAACGGTGGTGCTGGTGACGACACCTTGAGTGCTAGTGGTTCAGCAGGTGATAACCTCCTCTCTGGGGGTGATGGCAATGATTCTCTCTCCGTCTCTGGCTTTATCGAATATAATTACGACTCCTCCTTGAACTCTGTCTCATCTGGCAATAACACCCTTAACGGTGGCACTGGTGATGATACCTTAAATACTAGCGGTTCAACAGGCGATAACCTCCTCTCTGGGGGTGATGGCAATGATTTCTTATATGTCAGCACCCCATTAAACACCCGATCTCAATATCCTCCTATCACCTCTGATTTAGTGACTCAAACGGTAGATGCGGGTAAGGGTGACGATTTCTTGTCCGTCGATTACACCTTTGCTACCGGAGGAATCACTTCGACTTTTGATGCTACTACTAACATTGGATCGATTACGGCAGGTACGGATCTAGTTAACTATAAGTTTATCGAACGATTCAATATCTTAGGTACAGCCTACGATGACAACATCGTGGGGAATAGTAGTAACGATACCCTCTCTACGGGCTATGGTGGCAAAGATACGATAGATGGAGGTAAGGGTGACGATGTGTTATCTGTCAATTACACCTCTGCTACAGGAGGGATCACTTCGACTTTTGATGCCACTACTAACAGTGGATCAATGACTGCGGGCAACGATCGAGTTAGCTACAAGAATATCGAACGATTCAATATCTCAGGTACAGCCTACGATGATAACATTGTAGGGAGCAATGGTAACGATACGCTTTGCCTGGGCTATGATGGTAATAATAGTGGCAAAGATACTATAGATGGGGGAAAGGGTGACGATGTGCTATTCTCCTATTACTACTATAGTGATGTTAGTAATACCGAGGGAATCACTTCGACTTTTGATGCCACTACTAACAGTGGCTCGATTACGCTAGGCAATAATCGAGTTAGCTACAAGAATCTCGAAGGATTAAATATTATAGGCACATTCTGCCCTGACAATATTGTGGGGAGCAACGGCAACGATACGCTCTCCGGGGGCTATGGTTATAACAATTATTCATTTTATCATGAACTTTCAGATAACGATACCCTTTATGGCGGAGATGGTACTGATACCTTTTTTTTCCATAGTATTAATAATAATGAAGAAGGTATCGATCGCGTTTATGACTTTAATGCGACTAATGAATTAATTCAAGTATCGGCTGCTGGTTTTGGTGGCGGGTTATCAGTAGGTTCACTTAAGACAAACCAGTTTACCCTCGGAACATCTGCAACAACAAGCAATCAAAGATTTATCTATGACTTCACTACAGGTGCACTGTATTTTGACTCTGATGGTAGTGCGGGTGTAGAGACTCAGGTACAATTTGCACAATTATCTCCTGGCTTGACACTAACCGAAAACAATTTTATGGTTGTCTAATTTTTTTTATTAGCGCTCTGGCATCAGTCTGGATAAAGCTTGCGAGGCGTTCTTTTCAACACCTCGCATACGATTGATCGATACAATTACTTTTAACAGAGAGGATGTGTTAGGTTTTATTCCTTAACTTTTGGCATAGGTACGGATGGTTTGCAGTATTCTTGGTTAAGTCAATTTATGTCTGCGTTGATAATTTTGATAACCTATAGCGATTCTTGCACAGATATATATTGGTAGGCGATCGCTCTCATCGTAGTATAAGTTAACCAAGGCGTAGGCTAGTAAAAACCGTAGGCGATCGCAGCCTTCAAAAATAAAAATATGTATTTTTTATCACTCTTTAAAATATTTACCTACTAGGTTTTACTTTCTTATTGCCTAGACACAGAAGAATATGAAGAATATACAAAGCTCAATACTTGTGTATAGATTTTTCAGCCAATAATGTGAAGAGTATGCAAAGATGAGTATTTAAGTATAAACATCTAAGTATGATATTGACTGTGTAGTTCTTTTGAGGTTCTTGAGATGTTCTCTATTTTCAAACTAGACACCCACGGATAACAGCCTACAAGGAAGGCATCAAAATCTTTTTCCCGATTAAGAGTCAACTGTTGATTATTTTATATTCTAGTAAGACTTAGGCGCTGGCAAAAAAATAAATATGAAGAAAGAATTTTAGGTATTGAAGCTGAATTTTTTGGTACTTAAAAGAGTAATTTTTACTCAAAAAGGATGAAAAAAACCTGAAATGACTAGTTTTCGCAAATTCACACGCTAATTAATTTGTACAGTGCTTAAGACTTAAATAGTTTGAGACTATCAAAAAAGTATACGTAAAAACCTTGGAATCGGGGAAATTTTCGAGAAATTTACTGTTCCTCAAGGGTGACGTATAAAGTGTGTAGATTTCGGTGAATTTTTGCGCCCTTAACAGCACAATCTGCAAATTGACAACTGAAGTTACTGAAAAAATCGATTTAGAAAGGTAAAAGTTATGGCAGATATTATTGGAACTAACGGTGAT
The DNA here is from genome assembly GCF_053470305.1 of Nostoc sp. DSM 114160. Taxonomy (NCBI): domain Bacteria; kingdom Bacillati; phylum Cyanobacteriota; class Cyanophyceae; order Nostocales; family Nostocaceae; genus Nostoc; species Nostoc sp. DSM 114160. Next base: position 3,117,110 of record NZ_JBPFGO010000001.1, read on the forward strand.
GATACCCTACAGGGTACTTATAGTGACGCAGATACGATTAAGGGTCTTGCAGGCAACGATACCATATATCCTAACGGTGGCAAAGACACCTTAACTGGTGGAGGCGGCAACGATAAATTCGTCTACTACTACTACAACTACACCAACAACAACAACAACAACAATACTACGATAATCACCGATTTTGGTGGTGTAGGTAAAGGGACAAACCCAACAGCAGCAGTCACTACCGAAGTGGATACCCTAGAATTCCAGGGCGATGGTGCCATAGCCCAAAATTTGTTGTTGACCGAAAAAGGCAAGAATCTGGAAATCAGCTTTGCAGGGGATGCTTATATAACGAGGTTTTTTGATGTCCCAGTTATCCTGCAAAACTTTGCTCTGGAAAACCTCGATAACCTCAGCAAATCTACAGGTGCCACTGTAGACTTGGGCAATATCCTATTTGAGGGAGAAACTAGCACTATAGATAGCTTTGATGTCTTCAATGCTAACTCTACTCAAAGCACTATCTTCAACTTGAATACAGTCACTTTTCTTAACGACCTCAACAATAATGTTAGCGGCTTTGATAACTCAAATGATGTCATCAATGGTCAGGGCGGGGATGACCTCATTGACGGCTTAAGTGGCAACGACATACTCAGAGGTGGTGCGGGTAATGACTTCCTCATTGGTGGTGTCGGGAATGATATTCTCATTGGTGGTGTCGGGAATGACTCCCTCACAGGCAATGATACTCTCGTTGGTGGTGCGGGCAATGATATCTTGAATGTCGAATTTTCAACAGGCGATAACACCCTCAACGGTGGGGTTGGTGACGATGTTTTGGATGCTGGGGCAACATCTGGCAATAACTTACTCTCTGGGGGCGATGGCAATGATTATCTCTCTACCTCTAACGTTTATAGTAGCGTCAGCGGATACATCTATTATCCCTCCTCAAGCAATAATACCCTCGATGGTGGCGCTGGTGATGACACCTTGAATGCCGAGTCTCCATCAGGCAATAACTTACTCTCTGGGGGAGATGGCAATGATTATCTCTCCACTTCCGGTATTTTTACTTATAGAGGAGAGCCTAATTTTAGCTCATCAGGCAATAACACCCTCAATGGTGGTGCTGGTGACGATACCTTGAATGCTGGCAATTCAACAGGCAATAACTTGCTCTCTGGAGGCGATGGCAATGATTCTCTCTCCATTTCTGGCGATCTTATCTCCTATAGCGGTCAAGACTTCTATAACCCTTCTTCAGGCAATAACACCCTCAACGGTGGCGCTGGTGACGATACATTGCGTGTTGAGTATTACACAGGGAATAACTTTTTCTCTGGGGGCGATGGCAATGATTCCTTCTATCTAGACTTCACAATTTTAGATACTCTCTCCTCTGATTTAGTGACTCAAACGATAGACGGAGGTAAGGATGACGATTTGTTGTCAGTCGATTACAGCTATACTTCTGGGGGAATCACAACGACGTTCAATGCGACCACAAATAAGGGAGAAATTACGGTAGGTACTTATCGAGTTAATTATAAGAATATCGAACGATTAAATATCTTAGGTACAGCCTACGACGACAACATTGTTGGCAATGATGGGAACGATACGCTCTACACTGGTTCTGGTGGCAAAGATACGATCGATGGGGGAGCAGGTGACGATGTATTGTTCGTCGATTACAGCAATGCTACAGTGGGAATCACAACGACGTTCAATGCGGCCACAAATAAAGGAGAAATTACGGCGGGGACATATCGGATTGACTACAAGAATATCGAACAATTAAATATTTTAGGTACAGCCTACAGCGACAACATTGTTGGCAATGATGGAAACGATACGCTTTCCACTGGTTCTGGTGGCAAAGATACGATCGATGGAGGCCAGGGTGACGATGTGTTGTCTGTCGATTACAGCAATGACAACAGTGTTTCTGGGGGGATTACAACGACATTCAATGCCTCTACCAACATTGGAGCAATTACGGCAGGCACGAATCGGGTTAGCTACAAAAATATTGAGCGATTAAATATCTCAGGTACATATCACAATGACAACATTGTTGGTAACAGTGGTAATGATACGCTCTTTGGGGGCTATGGTGGAAATGATACGATTATTGGCGGTGTCGGTAATGATATCCTGACAGGTGGGAGTGGTGACGACACCCTAACTGGTGGCACGGGCAATGATAAATTTGTTTACAACTTCAACGACAGCTACTACTCTAACGACACTAACACTGATATTATCACCGATTTCGGTGGCGTAGGTAAAGGCTCAAATCCGTCTGCGGCAGTGATTGCCTCCTCAGACACCTTGCAATTTACAGGTGGTGTATTCGCTACAGGTAGTATCTTCACTGCTCAAAATCTGCAATTAACTCAAAATGGTAGCAACTTAGAAATCACCTTTGAAAATGTCCCTAATAGCAAAGTCATTCTCCAAAACTTCAAATTAGAAAATCTGGATAATCTGCCAGCAACTTCTTCACAACCAGCTATTGGAAATATCCTGTTTGATGGACAAACCAGCATCACCGACAGTTTTGATGTGTTTGATGCCAATTCCATTCAAACTACCCTTTTCAACAGAAACACTGTTACCTTCCTCAATGACCTCGACAATAACATTACGGGTTTTGATAACTCTAATGATGTAATCAATGGTCAAGGGGGTGACGACATCATCGACGGGTTGAGTGGTAATGACCTGCTCAGAGGTGGTGTAGGAAATGATATTCTCATTGGCGGTGTGGGAAATGATACTCTCATTACCACTACAGGCAATGACACTCTTGACGGTGGTACTGGTGACGATACCTTGAATGCTAGCGGTTCAATAGCCGATAACTTGCTCTCTGGAAGTGATGGCAATGATTCTCTTGACATCTCTGGCTTTTTTAAGGTTTCTGGCTCAGTTTTCCCCAGCAACTCCTACGGCTCTCGCTCCTTGGGGAATAACACCCTAGAAGGAGGTGTAGGTGACGATACCTTGAGTGCTGGTGGTTCAAAAGGCGATAATCTGCTTTCTGGTGGTAACGGCAATGATACTCTTTACCTTATTGGCTCTTACAGCTACAGCTACGGCGATTCTAACGACTCACGATCGGAGGGCAATAACACCCTAGACGGAGGTGGGGGGGACGATCGCTTGAGAGCTGGTGGTTTAACAGGTGATAACCTGCTCTCTGGAGGCGATGGCAATGATGAGCTTGATCTTTCTGGTAACTACTACAGCTACAACTCCAGTGATTTCAACGACTCTCGCTCGTCTGGTAATAACACCCTCAACGGAGGTGCAGGAAATGATCGCTTGGATACTGGCAGTTCAACAGGCGATAACCTGCTATCTGGGGATGATGGTAATGATACTCTTACAGCCTATGACGCCTCTGGTAAAAATATCCTCACAGGTGGCAATGGCAATGACTTTCTCATAGGTGGCAATGGTAATGATAGTCTAATTGGAGGAGCTGGTACTGATACCTTTGCTTTCAATAGTTACAACCAAGGTGTTGATACTATTTATGACTTCAATGCTACTAATGAACTGATTCAGGTATCGACTTATGATTTTGGTGGCGGGTTGTCAACGCCTTCACTTCAAACAAGTCAGTTTACTATCGGAACATCTGCAACAACAAGCAATCAACGATTTATCTATGACGATATTACAGGTGCGCTATATTTTGACCTTGATGGCAGTGCAAGTACATTTACTCAGGTAAAATTTGCCCAATTATCTGCTGGACTGTCACTAACTGAAAAGAACTTTGTATTAGTTTAATCGTAATTAATCATTCTCTGCTCATTAAGCGACACAGGTTGCGAGGTGCTTTTGTAAGCACCTTGCAAACGATAGTGCTCAATCCAATTACTTCTAGCAGAGAGTAGATGTTAGGTTTTGTTTCTCAACTTTTGATATGAATGCGGATGGTTTGCAGGTGTTATTAGCTAAATTTAATTATGTCTGCGTTCATAATTTTAATCGCCTGTAATGATTATTGCATTGATAACACATATAAGATATAGCTGTCGCTAGGGTGTTGCATATTTGCGGGATGAATTAGGCTTAAAGGGTGACAAAACCGTCATGGAGGTAATGAAGTAATAATTTAATTGAAAGCCTAAGCATTTCCTCTGATTTGGAATAACACAAAGTCTTACGATGGAGGCGAGCCAAATAATGTCTTAATCTTGTATTTTCTCCTTCAACTCTCGTCATATATGTTTTCTTAACAATATGATCTCCATGATCAATAAAACATGGATAAACCGGGTATCCATCTGTTACATAAAAATAGCTTCTCCAACACTTGATAATCTTCCATAACTTTTCAAAGGTTTTTGCACTACGGTCTCCTAATACCCAGGCGAGAATTCCCGAATAGCTTTTATTTACTGCCGTCCAAATCCATTTCTTGTTTTTTTTTACCAACAAAAGTTTCCAATTCATCCACTTGGGTTACTTCAGGAATTTCAATACTCGGCGGTGCATCAGGTAAGGGGTCTGCGGCTTGTTTCACCCATTGAATTACCGTATTATGGTTAACTCCTGTTTGTCGCTCAATTGCTCGAAAACCTGTACCATTAACATACATTGTCAAACATTGTCTCTTAATTTCATCTGAATAACCTCGCTTTGAATATGATTCTACAAATTGGCGATCGCATCGCACACAGATGTAGTTCTGCTTACCACGACGATGCCCGTTCTTACGTATATGAGTAGATGCACAATTAGGACAGTTCATCCCTTAATTATGCAACACCCCGACAGGAGAAGCACGTGGCGTTTGAGGAACGAAACCCAACATTTTTAGGGGTTTGTTGGGTTTCGCTTGGCTCAACCCAACCTACGAATATTCATTAACCGAGCAGTATTGGCCTATAGTGGGCGTTGCTGAATTAAGGGATGATTCTTGTGGGGTGGACATCCTGCCATTGGTGTCAACTTAACGTGAAAGCCAGCCTAGAAAAGGCTTTTAGATATTGTCTCGTTGTCTCGTTCCCAGTCTGAGACTGGGAATGCGTGTCCTTGAGGCAGAGCCGCAATTGAAGAGCATTTACAGCCAGAGGCTGGAAACGAGATTTGAAAAGAGTTTTAGCTTAAGTTGACACCAATGGCATCCTGCCCGCCCGAAAATACAAGGGACGGGCTTTTGTCCCACCTCACAAAAATAGTAAAATCATCCCGGAAATATGCAACGCCCTATAGTGAATACCGTCATGGGTAGGCGAGCATTTACCGCAGGTATCGCAACTCATTAGGCTTAAAGTAGTAACAACAACTTTTTTGCGGAATTGCGATCGCAAGACGATGAATGTTCTAATCAATTTACTGCTTTTTTTGCTGCCGATTCTGAGTAGCTTTTGGATTGCCCAAACTTTCAACCCTCTATCTTCTTATCAGCCTCTCCAAGCTGTAGACGGGGCAGCTTTATATAAAAAACAATTAACCAATGAAAACGAAGCTTATTTACAAGTTATCGAACTGGGCAAAATGCACATAGACCAAATTATCGGAGAGGTAGATAATATGGGTCTAAACGAAGGGAAATATTATCAAGGAGAAGGTGGGCATTACAGCCCTTTTTTCCAAAATAAGTTGTTTTCTGAAGTGACAGACGAATATCAAAAACTTTATACAAACAACGTTTTTTCGATGATTAATTGTTCTTTCTTTGAACAATACCAATCTAGTACTCAATTATCCTTTCCGATTAAACTTAATGGTGTAGTCATCACTGGCGGTAGTAGCCCTTATGGGCCAATCAAAAAACCAAAAGATAAATATTATCGTAATATTCGCCTCAAAACTTTAGTTTGGGATGATAAGCAGGCATACATTACCGATTACAACCAAGCTAGCGGTGCGCCTCTTAACCAAAAAGCAGTGAAGAATGCAATTGTCACTTACCGATATAGCGATCATCCGGCGAAAGTCTTAGCCCAAAATCAAGCGAATAAGTATCAAGTCATCGGTACTCTGAACAAAGATGGTGTTAAAGGTGACGAGTTGTTGTTGATTATGACGGTGAATCAAGCAACTCTGGATGAGGCAGCCGATTTATTACGTAAATTAGGAGTCAAAAGCGATATCATTACTGTTGATGGTGGCAGATCAACTTATTTGTTCAATTCCCAGAAGGGAAACATTATTGTTCCCCAACTGTCTAATCTGCAAGAAAATCCTACTTTTCGACACTTACCTCATTATCTGGGATTCCGTAAGAAAAGCAAAAATCAGATTGCACCAAAAATCTTGATTAGCCAGCCAGTTGGTAAAGTACTTCCAAAGAAAGATCAGCCTTTTTTAATATTGTGGCGGGATAATTTTGATGGCGATGTCTCGATTAAGTTGTACGATGGGAACAAACTTATCCAAAACATTTCTTCCCGTACTGCTAGCGATGGAGTTTATGAGTGGAAACCACGTATTTCCGTAAAAGAAGGCTATTTTATTCGTATTTATAGCTGGAAAGACCGGAATATTTTCGGGCAGTTGCAACTGTAGCGGAATGGGAAAATGAAATGGATAACTAGCTAAACGCAAACCTCTCAACAAGGTTGACGGTGTGGCCGCGATCGCAATTGTTATCGTTTCTCACAGTAAACAACTAGCTTTGGGCGTGCGGGAACTCGCCGCGCAGATGGTTCAAGGCCAAGTTCCCATTGCTGTTGCAGCAGGTATTGAAGATCCTGAAAATCCATTGGGTACCGATCCGATTCAGGTTTATGAGGCGATCGCTTCTGTTTTTTCTGATGATGGTGTCTTAGTGTTAATGGATTTGGGTAGTGCTTTGCTGAGTGCAGAAATGGCAATCGAGTTTTTGCCAGAAGCACAGCAGCAAAAAGTGTATTTGTGTGAAGCACCTCTAGTAGAAGGCGCGATCGCGGCTGTGGTGGCGGCGGCGGCTGGTAGAGATATTCATCAAGTTATGGCGGAAGCACGCGGCGCACTCCTCGCCAAAGCAACTCAATTGGGTGTAAGTAGTCCGTTATCAGTTGTCAGCCCAACAACAACCAATACAGAATCCCCAACGCGAGAAATCCGGCTGATTGTCAGCAATCGCTTAGGATTACACGCCCGCCCCGCCGCCCAGTTTGTAGCCACCGCAGCCCGGTTTCAATCCCAAATTCTGGTACGGAATTTAACCAGAAATACTGAGCTAGTTAGGGGTGACAGTATTAACCAAGTTACAACTTTAGGGGTGCGTCAAGGACACGAACTGCTGATTACTGCCACCGGTTCTGATGCAGATGAGGCACTGGATGCATTACAGGCATTATTTGCAAATAACTTTGGTGAAGATAATGTTGTTTTGAGTTCTCCATTACCATTTCACCATGAAGCGACTCCAGCAACTCACGGTGAACTTTCGGGGATTGCAGCTTCTCCAGGAGTAGCGATCGCACCTGTTGTTCATTATCAACCCACTCACATCAAAATCACAGAATATCACGTAGACGATCCCGATCCAGAGTGGCAAAGATTACAGGGAGCAATTAATACTGCCCGACAAGAAATTCAAGCAGTTTTCTCACAAGCATCTCTGCAAATTGGCGACGCTGAAGCTGCCATTTTCGATGCCCAATTACTATTTTTAGAAGATCCAGTACTGTTAGAAGCGGCTCATCAGCGCATTTTAGACAACCATATAAATGCTGAAGCAGCTTGGCAAGCTGTAGTCGATGAAGTAGCGACTTCCTACCGCGCACTTGAGGATTCTTATCTGCAAGAGCGAGTTGACGATGTTGTAGATGTTGGGCAAAGAGTGCTGCGATTACTGGCTGGGAATGCCCCTGCGAACCTGCATCTTGAGTCACCTGCAATTTTGGTGGCGACTGATTTAACCCCCTCGGATACGGCGGGACTAGATCCGACAAAGGTGTTGGGTATTTGTACAACTTCTGGTAGTGCCACTTCCCACAGTGCCATTATCGCCCGGACGTTGGGTATTCCAGCAGTTTTGGGAGTGGATGCCCAGGTGTTGCACTTGGCTGATGGTACAATGATGGCACTTGATGGTGAAAGTGGCAGAGCTTGGGTAGAACCAGAATCGGATATCCTGGATTTACTGGCAGCAAAGCAATCAGCTTGGCAAACTGCCCAACAGGAAGCACGAGCTACGGCACATCAGCCAGCGATTACTCGTGATGGTCAGCAAGTTAGCGTATTCGCCAATATTGGTAGTATAAATGATGTGCAAGTTGCTGTGGCTAGCGGTGCAGAAGGTGTGGGACTACTCCGCACTGAGTTTCTGTATTTAGACCGAACCAGCGCACCCACCGAAGAAGAACAATTAGCAGTGTATCAGGCGATCGCCCAAGTTTTAGATAATCGACCGCTAATTATTCGTACCTTAGATGTGGGTGGTGATAAGCCACTTCCCTATTTAAGAGTAGGGTTGCCAGAGGCTAACCCTTTCTTAGGCTGGCGGGGAATTCGTTTCTGTTTAGATCGTCCAGAACTCTTCAAAACTCAGTTACGGGCAATTTTGAGAGCAGGTGTCGGACACCAAATTAAAATCATGTTGCCGATGATTGCGACTGTAACTGAAGTCCGTGCAGCTAAGGTAATTTTGGGCGAAGTGCAGGCTGAACTAAATCAAGCTGGTATCGCATTTGATGCAGCGATGAAAGTAGGAATTATGGTGGAGGTTCCGTCAGCAGTAGCGATCGCCGATCGGTTAGCTGCGGAAGTAGACTTCTTTAGTATCGGCACTAACGATCTGAGTCAGTACGTCATGGCTAGCGATCGCACTAATCCCAGCGTGGCAAATTTAGTTGATGCACTACATCCAGCCATATTGCGAATGGTGCAGCAAACTGTCCAAGCTGCCCATGCGGCGGGGATTTCGGTAGGATTATGTGGAGAATTGGCAGCAGATACTTTAGCAACACCAATTTTATTAGGTTTAGGGTTGGATGAATTGAGCGTAAATCCCCAAAGTATACCTGGAGTGAAGCAGGCGATCGCTCGGTTAAGTATAGTTGAAAGTGAAGCGATCGTGGCATCAGCATTACAACAAGATTCCGCAGAGCATGTTAGAGAACTAATCTCAACTTCAATTACCCCACCTGCATAATCAGTTTTATGCTCTACGGTGTACACACAAGCGCTAAAAACCTAGCTTGATAAGACTTTCCTCGTTCCCAGTCTCCGACTGGGAATGCATTCATTGAGTCTCTGACTCAATGCCAGATTGGAGGCAGAGCCTCAACGAGGGGCATTCCCATACAGAGCATGGGAACGAGACAAAACGAGACAAACGAGATAAACGAGAGAAGAATGGAAAATCAAACTTTTTTTGACTTGTGTGTACACCGTAGGGGACTGCGGGGAGGGGAGACAAAGCATAGCTTTGGCGGGGTGGGGTTCTTCAGGTTTAATAAGTAATCTAGCGGACATGATATCAGTCAATGCAATGGCATTGTTAGTCGATGCAATGGCATTGTTAGTCGATGCAATGGCATTGTTAGTCGATACAATGGCATTGTTAGTCAATGCAATCGCATTGTTAGTCGATGCAATGCCATTGTTAGTCAATGCAATGCCATTGTCAGTCGATGCAATGCCATTGTCAGTCGATGCAATGCCATTGCAGGTCAAGAAACTTGTGTACACCGTAGCCCGAAGAGCCGGGAGGGGAGACAAAGCATAGCTTTGGCGGGGGTGGGGTTCTTCAGATTTAATAAATAATTAAGCGGACATGAATATTAATTAAAATCTTATTCCCAATTGCCCGTTAAAGCCGCGAATAGAATTGTAACCAGCGCCAACAAAAACGTTATTAGTAGCGCCTACCTGAACGCCACCTGAAACTGCAACGCCTTTATCTTCCGAATAAAGTCCAATTCCTACATAAGGTGAAATTACAGGCAAATTAATAAATTTTAAAACATCTACTCCTGTAGCACCATCAGCGCCAGTTCCCACTTCAACCCCAAAATTCAAAGCCCTAGCTCCGACAGCATAAGTTATGTCACCATCTTTTCCACCGACTGAAACCCAAGGTTGCGGTATCAGTTGAGCCGATGCTTGACTTGGGGCAAACAAAGTTAATAAACCTATAGATGTAATTAATGTTTTAGCAATAATCGCTATTTTCACGTTATTCTCCAATTAATTGTTTTTAGGACTAATACCAATTCTTTATGAAGACGCATAAAAAGAATCCCAGTGCCGTGGCATCTTCCCTTGGTAAGGACAAGGCTGTTTAATTCGATCTCTTATGGATTTTGTCAACTAGCATAAGCGATAAATTTGAGGAAGTTAGTAGTACACCTCTACAACGTCTATTATTAGTTTTGTTAAAAGCTAGGTTATACCATTTGCAAAAAAAACCTACAGATGCAAAGTTGAAAATCCAGATGAAATCTCACCCCTCTTAATTACGAATTACTACTTACGTAGCTTGCTTCTTGCCTTTAGGGAGTAGTACGAATTACAAATTGGTATTATTATCTCAACAATTTGCTAAACTCCAACTTCGTGGAGAGCAAATAAAAACAATTTGAGTATTGGGAATTTGGAGGGGGTTGCAGAGTGGCTGATGAACGCATAGTCAATACACAACAGATTTATCCAAAGGATTTTTCCTGGGGATTATGGCCTGTTGTGCCACTCTACCCCTACGGTAGGCGGCAGACAATTCGTCAAGAAGTGCTTAAGGACACAATCTGGAATTTTGACCAGATTCAAGGCATTTTCTACGTTGTTGTGCCGATTCGGATGACTGTTGTGAAGTTGGAAACCGGGGGCCTTCTCGTCTATGCGCCTGTTGCACCAACCCTAGAGTGCATCAGACTTGTGAATGAGTTGGTGGCGAAATATGGCGACATTAAGTACATCATTCTGCCAACTATATCTGGTATAGAACACAAAGTTTTCGTTGGCCCCTTCGCCAGATACTTTCCGACTGCACAGGTGTTTGTGGCTCCCCATCAGTGGAGTTTTCCGCTAAATCTTCCCCTTAGCTGGCTTGGCTTACCCCCAAAACGAACTCAAGTACTTCCAGAAGATAGTAGCAAAACTCCCTTTGCTGACGAATTTGATTATGCAATGCTGGGCCCTATCGGTCTTGGCCCTGGTAGGTTTGCGGAAGTTGCTTTTTTCCACAAGCGATCGCATACTCTTTTAGTCACAGATTCTGTGCTTTCGATCCCAGAAGATCCACCTGCGATCGTTCTTTTAGATTCATATCCTTTATTATTCCATGCCAAGGATCGTGCTTCCGATATTGTTGCGGATAGTCAGGTAAATCGCCGTAAGGGTTGGCAGCGTATTTGTCTATTTGCTTTGTACTTTCAACCAAGGGCATTAGATATACGCCGATGGGGTCAGGTGTTACAAGATTCCTTAAAAGCCCCAGAACGCTCAAGGAAAGCTTATTTTGGATTGTATCCCTTTAAATGGCAGTCAGATTGGCAGCGATCGTTTGATGCCCTGCGAGGTGATGGGCGTTTGTTTGTCGCACCAATTTTACAGACGCTAATTCTCAATCGCGCACCACAAGAAACCATTGACTGGGCTGATAAAGTTGCAAATTGGGACTTCGAGTGGATAATTCCCTGCCACTTTGATTCACCAATTAAAGCTAAACCGCATCAGTTTCGCCAAGCTTTCTCTTTTTTAGAAAAGCAGCCTGCTTTCAGTGGAGATTCGATCGGCAGTAGCAGCTATCCTTTACCAGAGGAGGATTTTAAAACACTTAGGGAAATCGATGCAGGTTTAAATAAGTTTGGGATTGTGCCAGCAGCCAAGGAGAAAGTGTAGGAGAGACGATATAGCGCAATACAGTTCAGATAAACCCAAAACCCTGATGATGTATAGACGCGATTTATCGCGTCTCGAAAGACCAATTATCCTTAACTGAATCATACTGCAATATAACGCCCTCCTTGGGATGCAGGTAACACAGCTAACTGTGCTACCAAAGCTATGTATCTGTATCAGATGTTTCGTGGAATGGTATAAGTGCTGGAAATATGATTAACCATCGATATTTGTTATCCGGTCAATCAAAGAGGGTGCGCTTGAAACCTCACCTTGTGCCAGTGGCATTTTCGAGGTACCATGCAGTCGTGGGTCGGGCACAGGAGGCTGCGGTTCTGGGCCTAGTGGTTGGGGATTTTCCACATACTCGAATTCGCCTTTGCCATCCATTGAGGGGCCTTTTGCCCAACGACCTTCAGCACTTTCCGTGCCTTCTGAGTGATTCCAGAACTGATAGGCAAACTCGCGTTTCTCCAATTCTAATGGGAAGGAACTGGGAACTGGAGTGGTTTCCAATCCAGAGCTTTCTAAATCCTCAATGGTTGCTAGCCACAAGTTTTGGTGCATCGTATCACGGGCGATCATAAAGCTCAAGGTATCTTTCACTCCTGGATCGTCCGTCATTTCATACAGTCGCACTGCCTGCAAACGTCCCTGACTTTCAGCGTGGAGATTAGACCGGAAATCTGCCAACAGGTTGCCACTGGAGACAATAAAGCGACCGTTCCAAGGATAGCCGACGCTATCAGATGGCGTTGCACCCAAACCAGAGACAATGGCGTGTTGGGGGTTCATCGCCGCCGCCATAATTACATCCCGTGGATTACTACCGCCCATTACAGCACCCACAACTGCATCTTTGACACTTTCTTCTTGCATTTTGAGCGGCGCTTTATCTAGAAGATGGGCAATCATCGTTGCTAGCATCTCAATGTGACCGATTTCCTCAGTCCCAACATCTAGCAGCATATCCCGGTATTTGGCAGGGCCTCGACAGTTCCAACCCTGAAACAAATACTGCATCATCACGGTCATTTCGCCAAAAGTGCCGCCGATGAGTTCTTGAATTTTCATTGCGTAGACTGCATCTGGTTTTTCGGGCGGCTTAAAATACTGGAGTTTCTTATTGTGATAAAACATTTGAATTCCTCTGTTAATTGCAGATGCGACACAAAATCAAACAGTTGCCAAACTTTTATCCGATTTTGTGTAGCCTCTCCTTATCTAGGAAACTAATCAAATGTTTTATCTTCATCAGCCTCTAGTCAGATAAAAAAAATACTTTTAAATAAGTATTTTGACTAGGCTTTCTTATTTATAGTTCTGTCTAAGAATGGATTTCAGAAAGCTTTACTTACTCTCAAGAAAGGTATAGCCAAATTGTAGAGGTTGTCCAGAGTAAAGCCGAGACTTCCGTTGCCTGGGGTCAATAGTCCAAAAACATGAACTTTTGACCAAATAATATCATATCCGCATAATTAATTTATGCGGACATGATATAGCGCTTCGGCTTACCCAATTATGCAAATTCATATCTAGCAAGCTTTTTGCTTTTTTCTAAACGTCGAACTCACGTTAACTCGATCTGATCTGTAGTTAATTTGAGCTAGGCTACAGTTCCAATTGCAGATAACTTGACCTAAAAACTGTCTTGTTAGCCAGAGCAATGCATTTATGTTTGCTAGCTCCTACAGGTAACGGCTGTTCGTAGCCTGCTCAAAAGGTTCTGCGGTTGTCGCTCCGAGCGTCGTTGCGGACGAGGTGCGGCTGGTAAATCCCAGTCCGAACCTTGCGCCTCCATAGTCGTGCGAGGTTTGGCTCGCTCTCATCCAAGTCAACGATCGCCACCATCGGTTCACCTTGCTGTGGGCATTGCCCAAGCCATTCCCCACGAGGTGAAATCAAACCCGACGGTGCGCCTTCATTTTGCGCGGGCGCGGCATAGCTGACCCAGTAGCTGTTCGTCGCCGCGAGTGCCTGCGCCTGGATAGCAAACATCCCCCTGTTATTCGGCGTGCCCGGGCCTGCGGTCGAGAACAGAACGCAATCGACATTGAGCCGCTCGTACTCGCTAAATACTTCTGCGAACTGACATTCCATGCCAACTGAACACCCGAACCGCAGACCGTCAATCTGGAATGTGACCGGGATCGAGCCTGGTGTGTACATAAAGGCCAGCTTGGTTTTCGACAGCATCCGCTCGTCGTATCGCGTCACTACCTCGCCTCGATCCGAGATGACGTACAAGCTGTTATGCGGACGGTGCGGTGGTGTCAAGCGATGCAGTGAGCCGAGAATGACCCAGAGCCGCAGCTCTTGCGCCAAAGCAGCCGTCTGATTCAACTCCTGTTGGAGAACGTCCCATTGAACCCGATCCCAGTCTGCTGGCCCAACCTTTTCGGGCCCATCGATGGACATGATGCGCTTATGCGGAGAGCAGGTGGCTCCCTCTGGGAAATGCACGAGCCTCGCGTCCGCTTCATGCGCCTTGCACATCAGGTGTCGTATCTCGCGTCCGCTCTCGCGCAGTTGAACGCTATTGCTAGGGTTTTCGCGGAGTGTGGTTTGCGCTACCGCCATCCGTAGACGTTTCGGTTCCAGCATAGCTGTCGAATTCACGTTAATTTATATTCTGGAAAAAGACTTGATTTATTTGATTTATCATTTTAATAAATATTACAATTATCTAATACCAATTGGAAAAAAGAATGCGACAAATAGACTATTTGTAGAGACGCGATTCATCGCGTCTTTACCCAAGGATGTGTTGCAATCATTAATTGAATTGGTATAACTCATATCGCTATCTATATAATTGTCCAATTCAGATGTTGTAATTATCCGAACCTGATTGCAACTACTCTTAACGTTTAATCCCCTTAAACCGTTCTTGCGCCGCTTGAAATGCTTCTTGCATCACCAACTGAATTTTCTGGGGATCGGGTTTCTTACCTCCCATTAGATCGCCAAAGTAAACGCAGGCTGCTTCGCCTAGTGCCCAAGTATAGGCGGCTGCCCAAGAAGCGGCGATCGCACTCCCAAAACCTGGTATAAATTTAATTAACTCTCTGGCAATTGCCTGTGCTAAAAAACCTCCTGCGATCGCACTCACAACGCCTCCCGCCTGAGATGGAGTAACTGTTTGCCCATATAATTTACCCAACAGTCCCACCATTGATACTTGCAAGGCAGTCAGTACGGGCATTGTGGCAAATGGTAGAGGTACGGCAGCCAGAGTTGCAGACACGATCGCAAATGGCAAAATATAACGGCGGGCAGTATCTCGGTAAAGATTGCCAATTTGCTTGCCAACTTCTTCTCGATCTAATAGCTGATAAATCGCTTGGGCTTCTGCTTTTGGGAGTAGTTCTGCTAAAGAATCTCGCAGTGCTTCTAAGCCATAAAATACTTGAGTGTAGCCATCTTCTTCTAAGGTAAAGTCAATCAGTACAGAGCGAATCTCCTTCGGAGAGGCTTCGCCAACGCTTATTCCTGCAAAGGCTTGTTGCATTGCGGCAAATGCGCGGTTGACTTCCTGATAATCTGGCGGATAGGTGGGATGATCGACGGTATCGCCAGGATAAACTTCGTGCAAGCAGGTAACTACCAGCAGACAGGGAATGTCTGGATACTTCTGGCGCAGTTGTTGAGCAATTTGTCGTAGGGTATCAGTTGCAAAATCATTAATTTTGACAGTCAAAAGTAGGATTCTGGCGGAACGAGTTTCCTGTTGTAAATCGCCAACTAACTCTTGAATAATTGCTTGAGTATCTTGTTTGACATCACCCAGCCCCACCGTATCAGTAAAAATAAGTAACGGCACCTCATTTGAAGGATAGGCATAGCGTTGGGTGTGTTGTGTGTGTGGGCGAAATCCTTGACCGACAATTTCAGCAGAAACTCCTGTCAATCCTCTGACAATAGAACTTTTTCCGGCTTGAGGTTTACCAATTAAAAGGGCTTCTGTAGTTGGCAGTTCGGCTCGGATTTTCTCTAAAATCTCTGCAACCTGAGTATCGCTCACATTAAACCATTCGACAACTGTCTGTGCCACTTGTTCTCCGGGCAAAAGTTGCGTTAGACGTGTTGTTGCTTTGTTCCAGACACCAGCAATCCGATTTTTCCAGGAATTATCAACCGATTTGGTAGTCGCTTCATCGGTCGGTTCGCTCAATTGCTGAGAATCAGTTGATGGTAAATCAGCATCACGTTGCTCAGTCATTTTCATCCAAATCTAGAAGACCCTTTTTGTCATCTTATAGCGATTCTCAAAGGGATAACTAGTATCTTTAGTAGTGTTCTTGGGCGATCGCGTTTCGATTGACAATGCGATTGTTTCGACTAACAATGCCATTGCATCGACTAACAATGCGATTGCATCGGCTAACAATGCGATTGCATCGGCTAACAATGCCATTGCATCGACTAACAATGCCATTGCATCGACTAACAATGCCATTGCATCGGCTAACAATGCGATTGCATCGACTAACAATGCGATTGCATTGGCTAACAATGCGATTGCATTGGCTAACAATGCGATTGATCTTTCAAGACGCGATGAATCGCGTCTCTACAATCTGGGTTTTGTCTTACTCTAGCTAACGCTTCCTCTCCAGGAATGGGTGAAACTGCACCGCTACGAACTTCATCTCTACGCTTTTTGGCTTCGTCTGTCCGCAGTGTTTGAAGTGTTTCGTCTACATCAAATTCAAGACTTTCAACCAGCTTTTATGCCAACAATGCTCTCGCTGCACTGGGCAAAGTTAAGGCTTCTTTAATCTGCTTAACAGATGCCATAATTTCTAAAAGCATAAGGGCTATTCAGAGTCTAGCAGGAAAGCAGTAGACATCGTACAACACTAAAGTGATAGACAGCCGACGGACGCCAATCTAGTATTAACTTGGTTCAATCAAATCAACGATCGCTTTTATCAATACATCTGGATCTACTGGTTTGGAGATATGCATTTGAAATCCTGCGGCTAATGCTTGTTGCTGATTCATTTCCCCTGCATAGGCTGTCAGAGCGATCGCTGGGACGTTTCCTCCTTGTTGGGGGGATCGCGATCGCACTTCACGCATTAGCATATAACCGTCTGTTTTTGGCATTCCAATATCGCTAATTAAAACATCTGGTATCGACTCAGATAGTGCTTGTAATGCCTCCTGTGCTGATGATACGGCGGTTACTTGCACGCCGTAGTCTTGCAAAATAAAGGTAACTAAATCGCGGATATCTGGTTCATCGTCCACTACCAAAACTTGAGTGTCTGCAAGCAGCGAGGATTCCGGCTCTGAATATGAAGACTGATTCTCTTCACCCCAAACCTGTTCGCTTCTAAGCAAAAGCGGTAACTCGACAGTGAAGGTTGCACCCAATCCTTCTCCAAGACTTTCGGCTTGAACATTTCCCCCATGCATTTCTACAACCTTACGCACGATCGCTAGTCCTAAACCTAGTCCACCAAATGTCCGAGTAGTTGTGCCATCAGCTTGACGAAAGTAATCGAATACATAAGGCAAAAAGTCTAGGCTAATTCCCTTACCTGTATCACTGACCTGAATTTGAGCCTGATTACCAACTTCCATGAGTTGAACTTCTACCCGTCCTCCTGTTGGTGTAAATTTTACCGCATTAGAAAGTAAGTTCCACACAACTTGTTGCAGCCGATTGGGGTCGCCCATCACTTGTCCCAAATTGGTATCAAATAAGGTCTGAATTTGAATTGACTTGGCTTGTGCTGCTAGTTTTACCGTTTCTAGTGCTGCTTCAACTACCATTACCAAGCTGACAGGACAGATATTCAAGTTTAATTTTCCTTGGAGAATGCGCGAAACATCCAACAAATCTTCAATTAGCTGGGTTTGTAATTTCGCGTTGCGTTCAACGGTTTCTAAGGCATGGTGAGTAGTTTTTTCATCAAACTTGCGAGTCCGCAGCATTTTCGACCATCCCAGAATGGAGTTGAGTGGGGTGCGCAGTTCGTGGGAGAGAACCGCCAGAAATTCATCTTTAATTTTGTTGGCGATTTCTGCTTGTTGCCGTGCTGTCTTTTCGCGCTCGAGTAGGCGATCGCATTCTTGTTCAGCTAATTTGCGCTCGGTAATATCCAGTACAAAAGCAACACCATGTTCTTGGGAATCATTCAGTAAAGCTATCCCTAAAACAATTGGTACTCGCTTTCCGTCGCGGTGGATGTACTCTTTCTCGAAAATTTTGGAAACTCCAGTGGTTTGCACCTCCAAAAGGGCGCGATCGTCTAAATCCTGATATTCAACAGGAGTAAGTTCTCGCCAATTAATTCTGCCTAAAGTAGCAAATTCATCGCGAGTGTAACCAGCTAGTTGCAGAAAGGCATCATTGGCATCAATAATAAAGCCATGCACATTCCAAAAAGCGACCCCAATCAGGTTAGATTCAAACAAACGTCGAAATCGCGCTTCACTTTCACGTAAAATTTTTTCTGCCCGTTTGTGTTCGGTAATATCGCGAGAAACAGTAATTACGCCTTCAATAGTTTGGTCAACATTGCGTAATGGTGTGAGAATATATTCATAATAATGTACGCCATCACGAGTAACATATTTACACTCATCTTTAATTGGTTGCCCTGTTTTCATTACAGCAAGTCGTTGATTCTCTACCTGGGTTATTAGGTCGATAGGTAAATCCATTTCTGGCAAATTTTTGCCGATAATATTTTGGGAATTTAAACCTAGTATAGTTGCTCCATCGTGGCTGACATACTGATAACAACCTTGGCGATTAAAGATGTAAATATGATCGACTGAAGCAGTGAGGATAGCATTTAAAATATTTGCCTGTTCTTGGACTTGTGATGTGAGTTCGCGAGTACTTTCTTTTGCCTGCTTACACACAGTAGTTTCCATACAAACGCCGATCATTCGCACCGCTTGCCCTTGAGTGTTATAGATAAATTTTCCCTTGGCAGAAATCCAATGTGTACTTTGGTCTGAGCGAACTATACGAAATTCATCATTGTAGTCAGTCTTTTGTGCCAAAGCGTGAGCGATCGCTTGCATTACAGATTGGCTATCTTCAGGATGAACGCACTTTTGAAACGTCTCATAAGGGCTGTCAAAACTACTTGGAACTAAACCAAAAAGCAGTTCATAATTTTCCGACCAAATGACTTGATTGGTAACAATATTCCAATCCCACAAGCCCATCTGCGATACTTCTAGAGTTAGCTTCAGCCGTTCTTCGCTCTCTCTAAGAAATACTTCTAGCTGCTGTCGCGTCGCAATTTCTTGTTGGAGTCGCTCTAAAATTACTGCTACTTCTGTTGGCATGAGATGCACAGATGTTTCTTTAACTTTAATATAAGGATTTTCTGCTTCTACTGCCAGCTTTCTTTTTAGTTCTGTTAATTGTTCTTCAAGTGCTGCTTGCCTTTGTTGATAAAATATCTCTGATTGCTCTAACTCAGCTACCCGCTGCCGCAACACTGCTAATTCATCAGTAGATTGAAAGTTAAATTTATCAACATTTTGCATATTCTACACCGCTAATATTTAACAATATCGACTTGAAGAGTAGGTATTCCCTAGTACGGCAAGGCGGAATTAAAAATTAAAAATTGAAAATTAAAAGTTAATACAGCGTAAGCGTTTGATTAATTATGCTTTATTAAGCAAAAACAATTTATATATTTCAGCCAAAAGATATATATGAGTTTCAATAACTGTAGGGTAAGCACTGCCAAAAATATCAAAATTGGGCTTTGTGACATCAGTCAGTTAATAGTGCCCACTCTAGAAACAATAGCTAGATAGCTAAATTAAAATTTATTTATTAAATCGAATGAAAGCTGCACCAATTAATAATGCCACAACCTGCCCTAAGAAGACAACACCCGATTGATTTACGCCAACAGGAGGAATATTTAAACTCCCGATACCATAAAATAATTGTTGTATAAACCACCAAAATATATAGAAAATGGCTGGTAGTTGGATAGGGATATACAAGATTATTAGCGGCAAAACAGTGTCAATTGTAGCTTTAGGAAACTTCATAAAGTATACTCCTAAAATAGCTGCGATCGCACCATTTGCCCCAATCAATGGAACTGTCAAACTCGGTTCAAGCAGAATTTGTATTACACCTGTCACTACCCCAGCAGCCAGATAAAATCCTAGATAGCGTCTGTGTCCGAGAAGATTTTCTACAGTTTTCCCAAAAACCCACAAAAATAGTAAATTTCCTAATATTTGACTAAAACTGCCGTGCAGAAATATCCCAAAAAATAGGGTAAATACCCGCCAAATCACAACTATCCAAGCAGCAGAGTTGAAAAAGAGAGCATTGGTAACTGCTCCACTAATCTGCGCTGGAATCATACCCCAAGTATTGACAAAATAACCTAATTGACCGCTAAACTCTAGTTGAAGTTCCCATAAAAATACAGCCAGGTTAATGCCAATCAACCAGTAATTAATAATTGGTTTATTTCGACAACGAATGTTATCACTAATAGGAATCATATATATTTGTCATTTGTCATTTGTCATTTGTCATTGGTCATTTGTCATTGGTCATTGGGTATTGAGAAGAGACAAGGTAGACAAGGAAGAGGGGGGAGACTTGGGAGAGATTTGTCAATAATTCCCCCTTGTGCCCCTTGTCCCCCTTGTCTCCCTTGTCTCCCTTGTCCCCTTGTCCCCTTGTCCCCTTGTCCCCTAACTCCCTCACTCCCTCACTTCCCCTTAACGTGTGGCAAGATTGAAATCAGATCGCATTGCACTTAACTAGGCAAACAAGATGCTAGGAAACACACTTGTAGGAAGATACCAAATTATTAGTAACTTGGGAGGAGGGGGTTTTGGTGAAACTTTTGTGGCTTATGATACCCAATTACCTGGTTCACCTCTATGTGTTGTTAAGAAACTCAAACCCCAGGCAAGCGATCCGGTAACTTTGGAAACAGCTAGACGTTTATTTGATACGGAAGCACAAGTTCTATATAAATTAGGAACTCACGATCGCATTCCCCAACTTTTAGCTTACTTTGAGGAAAATGCCGAATTTTATCTTGTACAGGAATTGATCGAAGGTCATAACCTGAGTCAAGAATTAACATCAGGTAAAATCCTCAGTCAAGAAGAAGTCATTTCACTTTTACAAGAACTTTTGACAATCTTAGAATTTGTCCATCAACAGAATGTAATTCATCGTGATGTCAATCCTCACAATATTCTTAGACGCCAACCAGACGGCAAATTAATTTTAATTGATTTTGGTGCTGTAAAACAAATTGCAACTCAAGTTATTACTCCCCAAGGTCAAACTCTTGCAACAGTAGCTATCGGTACGCCTGGATATATTCCTGGCGAACAAGCTCATGGGACGCCAAAATTAAGCAGTGATATCTATGCTGCGGGAATAATTGCGATTCAAGCTCTCACTGGATTATCACCAGAGGAAATAGTAAAAGATGCTGATACTAATGAAATTATCTGGCACGATAAAGCCACGGTAACACCAGAATTTGCTCAATTTTTAGATAGAATGGTGTGCTACGACTTTCGGCAACGCTATCCTTCAGCAACAGTGGCATTACAAGCGCTGAAGGAGGTAACACGACCACCTGTTCAGACAATCGCGTTAACTCCTCCTCCACCAAAAAATATCAACAAACCTGAACCAAAAAAAGGTCTTTTAGGTAAAATTTTACTAACAATATTTTTCTTTGCTGTTGGTGTAGTAGCATCAATATTTATTTGGCATTACATTAATTCAAATAATGCTATAGAATTATCTAAACAAGGAAATACGTTTTTTGATTTACAACGCTATCAAGACGCGCTAGAAGTATATGAAAAAGCCGTTAATCTTAGACCAGATTATCCTCAAGCTTGGAATGGTCAAGGCAAAACACTAAATAAATTAAGAAAATACAAAGACGCATTAGTGGCTTATGATAAAGCAATTCAAATTCAGCCAGATTATTTAGATGCTTGGATTGGACGTGGTACTGTATTGGGAAATTTACAGCGATATCAAGAAGCGATCGCCTCTTTTGATAAAGCCTTAGAATTAAAAAATGACAACTCAGAAGTCTGGAATGCTAGGGGTGAAGCTTTCAGTAATTTAAACCAATACGACCAGGCAATTAAGTCTTATGAAAAGGCAATTGAACTCAAACCAGATAATTACGAAGCTTGGTATAAAAAAGGATTAGCTTTGCAGAATTCTAGGCAATATGAAGAAGCGATCGCCGCCTATCAAAAAGTCGTAGATTTAAAACCAGATTACGAGCAAGCCTGGTATAATTTGGGGAATGCACTAGTCAATTTAAAACGCTATCAAGATGCATTCACAGCTTATGATAAATCGGTGCAATATCAGCCAGATTATTATCAAGCTTGGTTATCTAGAGGTAATATACTGCTGAATTTACGACGTTATCCCGAAGCGATTGAATCTTTTAATCAAGTAATTAAATACAGTCCCAAAAACTATGAAGCCTGGTATAATTTGGGATGGTCGCTGCATCAAAATCAACGCTATGAAGAAGCAATAAAAGCTTATAATAAAGCGGCGACAATTAAGCAAAATGACTATCAACTCTGGTATAATTTGGGAAATTCGCAATACATATTGCAGAAATACGAAGATGCGATCGCGTCTTATAATAAGGCAGTTCGTTATAAACCAGACCATTCCGAAAGCTGGTATAGTAGAGGCAATGCTCTATTAAATTTAAAACGGTTTCAAGATGCGATCGCTTCTTACGATCGAGCAATAAAATACAAGCCTAACTACCAACAAGCAATAGAGGGCCGCAATCAAGCTCAAATTCAACTGCAAGGCGAAAAAGCAAAGCCTGTACCTGTAATTGTACCAACTCTTCCATTTCCTAATTCCACCAATCCACCGCAGACGACACCTTAAACTGAACCTGGGTTTTCATCAAGGGAGATATCCTATAGGAGTTAAAAAGAATGGAGAGACGTAGCAGTGCTACATTTCTCCAAGGATTATAGATAATGCATATTTAATTTCACCATTGGCAGACTACTTAGGTAACTTAGTCCCGCACCTTTGACAAAACCCAGCATTTACATCATGGAAAGCTAAACCACAACCTGAACAAACTATTTCTATCTGATTAGCAGTTTTCACTACTTGTTTAATTAAATCTCCCACTTGCCAAGGAATCAATGCAATTCCGGTAAAAATCATCAATACTGTTAGCAAGCGTCCTGATTCCGAAATTGGAATAACATCACCAAATCCTACAGTTGTCATTGTGACAACAGAAAAGTAAAATGCATCCAAAAATGTACCGTAATTTTCAGGATTAACCGGATGCTCGACTTGATAAATTAAGCCAGAATAAATAAAAACAATTGTAAATAACGTAAATAATATTCGCGCAAAAATCATCCCATCTTCACTGCTGATACTAACGAATAAAAACTTTCTATCTATAAATCTAATTAATCGTAAAATCCGAAACCATCGTAATAGTCGGATAAAGCTAATATCTACCATACCGAGAAAAAATGGCAGAATCGCCATTAAGTCAATAATCGAATAAAAGCTAAAAATATACTTAATTTTGTTTTCCGCACTCCACAGGCGAAGCAAATATTCCACAGCGAAGATGATGACGATCGCAGTATCAGCTACATTTAACTGAAACCGCATATAATCAGGAATATTATATGTTTCTGCCACAAAAATTCCTGATGATATTAGTACCAAAGAGGCAAGGGTTAAATTAATCGCTTTACCTATTGGTGTTTCTAGGTCTTCTAAGTAAAACTCTGTTTCTTGTCTGCTCAGTAACATATTCTACTATTAAAACATCTTAATTCCCAGTTATAACATTAGAAATACGATATGATTAACCATTATCCTGATGTTAACCTCAGCTTATATGAACCCAGAATCTTTTATGCGTTTAGCATTGGCAGAAGCAAAAAAAGGCGATGCACCCTACGGTGCAGTGATTGTTAAAGATAACGAAGTCGTTGCCGTAGCTCATAATACTGTAAACAGAGACAACGATCCATCAGCCCATGCAGAAATCAATGCTATTCGTAGTTTAACAGCTAAACTGAAAAACCCCTCTTTAGAAGGTTATAGCATATATACAACTGGCGAACCTTGTCCGATGTGTGCAACTGCTTGTGTTTGGAGTGGTTTATCAGAAATTGTATATGGTGCTTCCATTCAAGATTTAATTAATGTAAATCAATCACAAATTAATATATCTTGCGAAGAGGTAATCGATAAGTCATCCCAGAAAATAAAAGTCACAAAAGACATTTTAAAAAATGAATGTTTGGAATTATTTAAATAAAGTGAAGTGAGATCGCTGACTTAAAAATAAGTCAGTAATCTCCGGGTTGCAATTCTCAACAATAAAGTAAAATTGCTATAAAGCTTAAAATTACGAATTACGAATTACGAATTACGAATTATTTAACTTGGTTCATTCAAATACGATAAATATGTATTTGCCCAAATCGCCGCTTGAGTGCGATCGCGCAAATTTAATCTGTTTAAAATATTCGTAACATGATTTTTTACTGTTCCCTCAGAAATGTAGAGTTTCTGAGCAATTTCTCGGTTACTAGCACCTGTAGCAATTAATCGCAAAACCTCTTTTTCTCTAGGAGTCAGTTCAGCTAAACTAGATGGTAAAGGCGGTGAATGAGTTGGTGCAACAGGAGAAAATTGAGTTAACAGCTTTTTAACTATACCTGGGCCCAAGTGAGTATATCCTTTATGAACGGCACGAATAGCAACAGCTAATTCCTCTGATGGTGTATCTTTCAATAAATAACCCATAGCCCCATTCTTTAAAGCTGCTGACACATATTCATCATCATCAAAAGTCGTTAATACTAAAATCTTAGTTTTGGCAAAACGTTTTTGAATCTCCTTTGTGGCTGCAACTCCATCCATAATCGGCATTCTGATATCTAGCAAGATTACATCTGGCTGAAATTCTGCAACAAAATTAATCGCTTGTTCGCCGTTTTCTGCTTCTCCAACTATTTCTAAATCTGGCTCTAGTTCCAATAACGCTCTTAATCCTTGGCGAATTAAACTTTGATCGTCTACCAGCAATACTTTAATCATTATGTTAACCATGTTAATGGAATATTAACTGTAATTTTGCAACCAGAGCCAAGAGCGCTATTAATATTAAACTGACCCCCAAGTGCTAAAGTGCGATCGCGCATACTATGAAGTCCAAAACCAGTAGTATTTTGCCCAACATCAAAACCTTTACCATTATCCTGAATTATCAATCGCAAATTGCTTTTAGTCGTAGTGAGTTCCAATTTTACCTCTGTGGCATCTGCATATTTAGATATATTAGTTAAAGATTCTTGAGTAATTCGATAAATAGCAGTATTTATTTCAGGTGGTAGAGAATATTCCAGGTTAATTTGATAAATTGGTAATATCCCATTAAAGCGATGAAAATTTTCTGAAAGACTAGCGATCGCATCTTCTAAAGATTGTTCTTGTAATGGATTAGAACGCATAGTAGAAACAGATTGACGAACATCTTTTAGCGCTTTTGAACCTAATTCCTTTGCAGTTGCAAGAAATGTTTCAGCTCTACCTGGGTTAGATTGCCATAGTTTTAAAGCAGTTTCTAATTGCAGATTTAAAGCAGTCAGAGAGTGTCCTAATGAATCATGAATTTCACGAGCAATACGGTTACGTTCTTCTAGGGTAGCTTGATTTTCAATTTGCATAGCATATTGACGGAGTTTGTCGTTAGCAAGAGCTAGCTTTTCTCGACTTTGCCGTTCAGACAAAACTGCATTCATCATCAATAATACAAAAACCAAACTTAAGCCAAATACTAGCGACGAATTCAAAATCAAAAATCGATATCGCTCTTGTGCCTGCGGCGATGCTTGAAAATTGAATAATTGATATTTTAGTTGTGTAGTAACTAAAAATAAAGCAAATGACAAAGCTGTAACGAATAAGCGCCCATTTAATTGAAAAATCAGACAACTGCGAGTCACTAAAATTATATAGAGAAAAGGAAAAAGCCGAGCAAATCTTTCCCCAAAAAGTCCAATTATTAAAATTAATAAAATTTCAATGACTGTATATATTACCTTAGTTGTCTGATTCTTTCTAGGTAATGTTAAGCCCATTGCCGCAAAAATAATCAGACTATAAATTGATAGTTCTGGCAATATGCTACAAACTGACAAGTCTGGAAATGCACTACAAATTGATAGCTCTGGAGGCTTAGGACGAAATCGCCGTAACGGAGGTGGTATAACAGCTGTCAATGCAGTGATTGCCAGTAATGTCCACTCCAGATAAAGCAGAGACGGAAAAGGATGTTTCTTAATTTCAATTGGACGACTCATTAGTCGCGTTGCTCCAGTTAGAAGTGATGAGTTATGAGTTATGAGTTAGGAATTAGAAGTTAAGAATTTTGAATATTTTAGCAGAGGCTTTCATCACTTAATTTTTTCGTTGAGTGAGAAATCAAAAGCAAATTCAAAGAACAAACCCGTTAGATAATCAGCTAAATAATGACTTATAAAATCATCATAATCAAAATTTTCATAATTTCTAACTCCTAACTCCTAACTTCTAACTTCTAACTTCTAACTATCTCTTGTCAATCATGACTAAAGTCATGGGTATAACCATGACTTTCTCCTCATGTAACTGCTGAAGATAAGTTCTTATGATGGTGGCATCCAACCAGGAAAAACCCACCACACAAGTAATGAAACTCAAAGCATTATCGCTAGTTGCTTCCGCGATCGCTCTCACTTTAACTGCAACCTCCTTTGCTGTTCACGCTCAAACAGCCTCTCCTTCACCCCTGTTACTTGCCCAAACTCCACAAAAAGAAAGAGGCCCTTGGAAAGATTTGGGTCTAACAGATACCCAAAAAGCCCAAATTCAGACGATTCGCCGCGATAGCCGCGCCAAATTTGAAGCAGTTTTGACCCCAGAACAAAAAGCAAAATTAGAGGCAGCCAAACAAGCACGTCGGGCTGAATGGCAAGCACGTAAAGCTCAGGGGCAAACAGGTCAACGGCAACCCGGTCAACGTCGAGGAAAGGGTGGTTTTGCTGACTTAAATCTAACTGAAGCCCAAAAAACCCAAATGCGACAAATCCGCGAGTCTGAGAAACAACAGATTCAAGCAGTCTTAACCGCAGAACAGCGTCAAAAATTAGAGCAATTCCGTCAAAATGCTCCTTCACGCCGTCAACAAGGCAATCCTCAATAATCATCTTTCAAAAAATAATAATTCAGGGGTGGGCAGTACTCGCCCATCTCAATCCCAAAAGAGATTATATAGACTTCTTGCAGAAGATGCGGAAAGGGGAAAAACTTCATCCCCTTTCCCTTTCCCTATTTTGAGTGCTGAGTTTTGAGTTTTGAGTGGAGAATCTCATTTCTTTACTCAGCACGGGCTAAACCCTAGCTATCCACTAACGAAAGTATTTTGCCCAATGCCGAATTTAGTAGACTTTCAAGCTAGTTTTGAGTTATGAGTTAATTCAAAACTCCTAGCTTGATTAAAATGTCAAAAGAATTCGCAATTGGTAGTAAAGTCCGTGTTGTGGCGCTACCAGCTTATGTCAAAACTGCTGAACCTATGCCCATGCTACGTCCCCCTAATGTAATTCACATGGGCGAAGAAGGTATAGTCATTGACCGCAGACCCGGTGGATATTGGGGGATTCGCTTTGCTAGGGGGGTCTTTCTCCTAGATAGTCAATATATCGAAAGTACAGATACCCCTGCCGAATCTCACTTAGAATAAGATTTCTCGCAACCAAGAATTGTAAACTTGTGTAAAGTTGTGATTCTGGTTTCCACCATGATTTCCCGCCGCACTTTTTTAAGCATATTATTTGCCAGCTGTATTTCTATCATCAGCTGGCTGAATTTTACCCCTGTTGCTGATGCTATGGGTGGTAAACTTCCGGCAATTAATCAACCCGCACCTGAGTTTACTTTGCCAACCAACACAGGCGATGGCAAAATTTCCCTCTCTGACTTGCGCGGTAAATGGCTAGTCCTGTACTTCTATCCTAAAGACTTCACCTCTGGTTGCACTATAGAGGCTCGTCGTTTTCAGCAAGACTTACCCCAATATCTCGAAAAAAATACCCAGATTATTGGCGTTAGTGCTGATGACATTGATTCCCACGCCAAGTTTTGTGATTCAGAAGGACTAAAATTCCCTCTGTTGGCTGACACTGATGGTTCAGTAAGCAAAGCTTACGGTTCGTGGCTCGGCTTTTTATCTATGCGCCACAGTTTCATCATCGATCCTCAAGGCGTCTTGCGCGAGACTTTTGTCAAAGTCAACCCAACTATTCACAGTTCAGAAGTGCTGGCACGACTAGAACAATTACAGTCCACAGCTTCTTAAATAGACTTATTGCATAAGTCGGGAAAAGGGTAAAGGTTAAAGGGGAAAGGGACTTTTGCAGTACCTTTTCCCCTTCCCCTTTCCCCTTTTTTCCAAGAGTGCAAAAAGCACTTTTGCAAGAGGTCTAATGATTAGCCTAAGTTAGGGATTTGTCTCCTTGGCTTAGGCTAACAATAATCAAGCGGTTAATTCAAAATTAGCTACTGGAATAACTTGCATACATCTAAATTCTCCCCCTTAAAGGCTATTCATTAATTGGATCTTTCTTAAAATTTGTAAGAGCGATCTCTAAAGAAATAGAGTGATTATTTTTTATTTCCTTCGGACACAATAAAACCATATTTTTTGAGTACAGTTTTGGCTTCATTCCCAGATAGATACTGAACAAATTCTTTGGCAGCAGAAGGATTTTTACTGCTTTTAATTATTGCTACCGGATAGACAATTGGGGAATGAAATTTATCATCAGCAGCAACTACGACTTTTACCTTGTTGGAAATTTTGGCATCAGTGGCATAAACTAAACCTGCTTCGGCGTTACCACTTTCTACTGCTGCTAAAACTTGACGCACATTGTTAGCAAAGACAAATTTCGACTTGAGGCGATCGTAAAGTTTCAATTTCTTCAAGACTTGCTCGCCATATTGACCGGCGGGTACGCTTCTGGGTTCACCGATCGCAATTTTTTTAATCTTACTATCTGTTAAATTGTAGAAGCTATAGATGCCATCAACATCCTGAGGCACAACCAAGACTAAACGGTTATTTGCCAGGTTAGTACGACTACCTGGTAGCAACAGTCCTTTTTGTTCCAAGGCATCCACTTGCTTTTTGCCAGCAGAAATAAAGATATCCGCTGGCGCCCCTTGCTCAATTTGTTGCTGCAATGCACCAGAAGCCCCAAAGTTATAATTAATATTGATATTTGATTTACTTTGTTGGTATAAAGGCTTAATTTCTTCCAGCGCCTCTTTTAAGCTGGCAGCTGCGGACACGAGTATGTTTGTGTTCGACTGTGCTATTACAGGAGAAGGAGTAAACAACGGTAAACCAATTGCTAGCAGCAAGCCAGCGATCGCTATACCCAAAAAGCCAAAAATTTGTCTTCTTTTCATAGAAAAGGCGTTTGAAGGGTTTCTTCCATAAAATTGACGTTAGGTAAAATAGTACCAAAGATACCAATATATAACCAACTATATCGGTAAAAATCTGGCTCGAAAAACTTCAGTAGGTAAACTGGGCTACGAACAGCGCAGCCCTTGTTTACCGCTCTGTAGCTTATGAAAGTGCTGATACTGCTTCTAACTTCTCAGCTTTGTTCTTCAATACGGTTGGTAGTTCGCTGTTGAACGCCTCACCTTCAACCACTTGCGATCGGAAACCATCGGGCCCAACTGGAACATCACCCGTGATGGTGGTGCGATAGAGAACGCGCTCGACTTCCAGATGATCCAAGTCTTGAGGGGCCAAATGGGAGGTGGCGCGGTTGTCCCAGAACGCAATGTCACCGTTATTCCAGCGGAAGCGGGTGGTGTAGGCGGGCTTAGTAATCTGGTTGAAGAACAACTCAAGCAACAGGTCGCTCTCTTGTCGTGATACGTCAAGAATGTGCGAGGTGAAGCCAGGGTTGACGTACAATGCGCGTTCACCAGTCTCAGGATGAACCCTTACTACTGGATGGATTGAAACCAGGGGATTGGCTGCGATGCGCTGGGCAATCTTGCTGTTGCTGGGCAAATTCAAACGCGCATTGAAGCGATGTTCCGCCTTTAATGTGTCTGCCAACGCCCGTAGGGGTGCTGACAGACCCTCATAAGCTGCAACTAAATTTGTCCACTGTGTGTCACCACCGAAGCTAGGGACATTAACCGCACGTAAAATTGATGCCGCAGGTGGGTTGACAACTGCTGTAACATCGGTGTGCCAACGGCTCTCGTAGCTGGAACGACGCAAACCATTGCGCCGCTCGTAACGGCTGCGGTCAATGGGCAAGATTTCTGAGAAGCCTTCAATCGGCTCATCTTCGTGGGGATGTGCGTAAGTCACTTCGCCGAAACGAGCCGTAAATGC
Source organism: Nostoc sp. DSM 114160 (assembly GCF_053470305.1). Taxonomy (NCBI): domain Bacteria; kingdom Bacillati; phylum Cyanobacteriota; class Cyanophyceae; order Nostocales; family Nostocaceae; genus Nostoc; species Nostoc sp. DSM 114160. Next base: position 3,147,397 of record NZ_JBPFGO010000001.1, read on the forward strand.
AATCTGTGCCGCATGATCGATGTTTTGACCGCGAAAAAACACGACTTTCCACTTCAATAGTGCTTGACGAATTTCTTTGACTGCATCATCGTGCAAAGGACGCGACAAGTCTACGCCGCTGATTTCGGCACCGATGAAACCTGCTACCTGTTTGACTTCAATGTGTTTGTTGCTCATCTCAATTCTCCATAGTTTGATCGATCGGGCGGTGTTCGCACTCGTCCGTTTACTTGAGATATGTTGCTTGCGCTTAATGGCTACATACCAAAGGAAGCGATCGCAGTTTCAATATATTACTATAAATTGATCGGTTTACCGTAGTATTTACTTGCCATATTTTAGACTGCTGTGGCAATAGTCGATTTAGTCCGGGAAAGGGTAAGTAAAAATTCGGAACACAGATATTAAGAAGCTTCTCAGATCCAGTGAGAAGCAAGCTATGTAATTAAATGGGTACAGAGAAAGCACTAAATTTTTGCTGCAAGTGCTTTTTTGGAACTTTGGACGATTCCACAATCAGTAAGCCGGGGTTAATATTTAAAGTTATGTTAAGAAATTTAAATGTAGGGTGAGTTGCACTGCGTAACAACACACCGTCAACAATTCAGGTACGTTAGTCTATGGCATCACATACCCTACTTCAAATTTATATTTCTTCATATACATTGCTTTTTTTCTCGCAGACTTACTTAGTGTCTCTTTTCTCTGTGTTATTCGCTACTACAAACTTACTTAGGTTTATTTCATATAAAGTTTATTAAATCTTTTTATTTTTCACACAAGTATTTTATTTCTTGATTAATTTATATTGTAGGATGACAAAGAAACAATTGTATTTATGATAATTACGTATTGTCAAAAGCTGCAAAATCAATATTTAAATAATTATTTAGAGTAAAAATTTTTAATTAAAATGTTTATAGACAATTTGATACTGGTTAATCAGAAAATAAGACTTTTTATTTAATTCGTAAATTAGATAAATCTTCATGTTCATCTACTCTTTTATTCAGAGATACTAATTTGCTTTTTTCATGAGAACAGGCTAAGAAAAAATTATCAATTGCTTTTTTACCGAGATTAATTAAGCTTTGAGGAGATCGAAAACTACATGAAAAAGCAATTACCACAAAAGAAAACGCAGATATCACAGAAATGGACTATTTCTAAATACTGGTTACGTTTTTTAATTATAGTTTTATTAGTAATAGGTGTATTTTTTCGCTTCGTTAATATTGATAAAAAAATTTATTGGGGTGATGAAGTTTTATCCTCATTACGCATATCTGGCTATACGCAGTCAGAAATGAGGAAGCAATTAGGTAATGGTCGTTTGATTGGCATAGAAGATTTACACAAATACCAGCATCCTAACCCTGAAAAAAATGCAATTGATACAATTAAAGGAGTTATTGTAGAAGACTCGCAGATTTTGCCACTATACATCTTGATGGCCCGGTTTTGGGTAGAGTGCTTTGGCAATTCTATAGCAGCGATTAGAAGTTTTTCGGCATTTATTAGTCTGCTTACCTTTCCTTGTCTTTATTGGCTATGTCAAGAATTATTTGAGTCTTCACTAGTCGGGTGGATAGCCATCGGGTTGGTAGCCGTTTCACCTGTTCATATCGTGTATGCACAAGAAGCGCGATCGTATAGTTTAGCAATAGTAGCCATTTTAATATCGAGCGTAGCCCTGCTGCGAGCCATGCGCCTTCAAACAAAAGTTAGTTGGTGCATTTATGTAGCAACATTATTAATAGGGTTTTATACTCATCTATTTTTTACCTTGGTTGCTTTTGCCCAAGGAATTTATGTAGTTACAATCGAACGCTTCCGATTGAGTAAAACATTAATTTATTATCTGCTATCATCGCTTGCGGGTTTTATCACGTTTGTACCTTGGATTTGGATTATTATTACCAATCCTCAGCCAGAAGCAGTAACTTGGGCGAATATTAAACAAACAGTATTTATGTCAGCTATAAGATGGGCTGGTATCTTTAGTCGTGCGTTTCTTGATTTAAGTATTAGTCCTAACGATCCAGGAAAACTTAAGTTTTTCTTAATTCCTTTGATTTTGATTCTTTTAGTTATAATCAGCTACTCAATTTATTTTGTATGTCGAAGAACCTCTAAAAAAGTTTGGTTATTTGTTTTAACCTTGATTGCATCAGTAGGGCTTCCCTTACTGATAATAGATTTCGTTTTTTTAAAGCGATATGCTACTAGTCGATATACACTTCCTTCTGTTTTAGGGATACAGTTAGCTGTTGCTTACCTATTTACCACTAAGATTACGTCTATTTCTACTAATGCTTGGCAAAAAAAGTTTTGGTCACTTGTAGCAGTTATGGTAGTTATGGGCGAGGTTGCATCTTGTATGGTTCACTCTCAAGCGCAGATTTGGTGGAACCAATTCCCTGAAAAATACCAAAAATATCCTCAAATGGCTCATATTATTAATCAAGGTAAGAAACCGCTTTTAATTAGTGATGAGGATAACATCATTCCACCACTACAAGTACTTAGTAACTTCATCGATCCAAAAGTACAATTCCAAATTGTCGGAAAAAATCAGTTACCAGAGATTACTAATGGCTTTAGTGACATATTTTTATTTTTGTTCGAGCCATCTGATTTCTTAAAAGCTAGAATTGAAAAAGTTTATAACTCAAAGTTACAGCAGGTAGACGACTTTCTCTGGAAAATAACAAAAGCTAATTAAACTCAGGATACGGGCACATCTACCGCCTGGGAGACTGCAAATGGAAACTAAAAGCAGATAGTTGGCATTAGAATCTCGCTTGGCGGTTAAAAATTAACATCAATTAGCCTGATAAGTTGCACAGTTAGAGCAAAAATATACTTTAATTAAACAAATAATTTAAGTATATACTGGTATTGCTGCCGCTTATGTCATCGCCCCTTGAGCGCCCGCTAAAAATTGAAATCAGATTGCCATCTTCCCATCCTCAATTATTGGAAGGACTGGATATATGGTTGCGTTTAGGTTTGATATCTGATACCCAAGTCAGGCAGTTATGTCGAGAGTTTCTGGTGTGTGCGGTGGTGTTGCAACCCCAGGCTGAAGCTCACACAAAGGTAGTATTTGCAACTTCCGATCCCGTGCAGCAGTTGCCTGTAGCAGCTTTACAATCTAGTAGCGGTAAACAATCACAACAAAAACCAGCTAAACCCAACTTCATCGGCACAATGTTGCAATCCTTGGGGGCTGAACTGAGTGTGCGTTGGCTACTTTTTCTAGGGGTTTTTTTGGTAGTTGTATCCTCTGGGGTACTGGCTGCTAGTCAATGGGCGAGGTTTCCTGCTGCTGGACAGTACGGGGTTTTATTTGCTTATACTTTGAGTTTTTGGGGATTAAGCTTTTGGGCGACTAGGCAAAATAACCTCAGATTGACGGCTCAGACATTGCTGATTGCCACTCTTTTGTTAGTGCCAGTGAATTTTTGGGCAATGGATAGCTTCAAATTGTGGCAAAATCCTGTGGATTGGATTGTAGTTGCGATCGCCTGTCCTACCCTGACTGCTATAACTGTTTTACTCTCCAAAAATCGAACTATTTTTAGCAATTTACATACTGGCAAATTACCTCTGGTAAATATTCTAGGGCTGAGTTATCTGCATTGGGGTTGGCAATTAAGAGGATTTCCCTTAATTGCTGTTTATCTGGCAACGATCGCTACAACTATCATTACCGTTTATTACAATCTTTTCCAACAGCCTCGTACTGTCAGCAACGATCGCCGTAGCTTAAGTATTAGTTTACCTGCTGCTGTAATTATTTATTCTTTAATAATATTGTTGGTGCGGGCAATTTTTGTTACCAAGTTAGATGTCGCACTGTTGGGGTTAGCTATTGGCATTTGCGGCTGGTTGATGACTTGGTTAGCAAAACAGGGAAGAAGGGCAGGGGAGCAGGGGGGCAGGTGGTCACTGAGCGTAGCCGAAGTGGGAGCAGAGGAAGTAACATTAATATCCCCCTCATCTCCCTTGTCTCCTTCATCCCTCTTACTCTGGGAAAGATTTGGGGGCGTTTTACTCTTTTTGGGTTGGGTGGTATCGGTAGTAAATTATCCTTGGCAAGCAATAGCTGTCAGTGGTTTGGGTTTGTGGTTTGTGGAGAGTCGCTTGTGGCGGTACAGTTTAAAGCGAGACTTTGCAGGGGCTTTTGTCATCGGCTTAGAGACGATTTGGCTAGGTTGGCGATTAGTACCTGATAACTTACAGAAATTAGCGATCGCAACTAGTACCCAACTCACCAATTCTCAAAATGAACCTTGGGCGCTACTGGGTATAGCTTTATTTCCCTACGTAATTTTGATGGTGGCGCTTACAGATAGTTTGTATCGCCGCCAAAAGCGAGAATTAGCTAAATTTGGCGAACTGCTCGCTCTGTTATTTGGAGCTTTTTTAACAACGATCGCTCTCGTAAATCCCACATTGCGATCGCTAAATCTGCTATTTTCTACCGCCACTCTGGCATTTGTTACTCAACGCCGCTCCCCCTCATCCCTTCCTCTGGTATACCTAACTCATATCATGGGGATGCTGACATTTTGCTTTACCATTAATTGGTTATTTCCCAGCCTGACTCAACAAGGTTGGGCAAGTATTTTATTGGCTCTCATGGTTGCAGAATGGCGATTCAGCTTGCAGGAAGGACTATGGCAAGGTAGTGCATGGGATATCGGCTTAGGATTAGCCGCAGCGAGTTTTTTCCTCTTGTGGATGAATGCAGAATCATCTTGGTATGGCATCACTGATAACCGATCTGATTGGGGAGTCTTATGGCTAATTACGCCTTTAGCTCTGATGGGTGTTGCCAATGCCGCAATGATAGAGCGGCGGCTTACTAGCCGTTACTTGAGTGTCTTGGCTGTAATAATTGCTCAGTTACTAACTTTACAACTACCAGAAATCAGATTAATCGGTTTGGCTGTAGGTGCTGGATTGATGTTTGCAAATACGCGCTATTTGCGCAACCAAGTATCTGCGGTAATTACAGAAGGATTTGTTTTAAGTTTCATTGGGGCGCTGCTGTGGACGGGTGTGCCTGGTTTACCTCGCCTCGCGGTAGCTGGTTGGTTTGTTGTCGGAGCGATCGCAATTCTAAGTTTATGGTTAGCGCGGACTATTTTAAGCCGACGCGGTAACGAATTAGCAGTTATCTATGCAGCCGCTAGCGATAAATGGGCGATCGCCTTATGTAGTGTTGAATTATTAAGTTTGACGCTGCATTCAGTACTGATTTACCAAGGGTTTACGACTTCAGGATTTTTGTTCTTAATTGCCACTGCAATAACCCTGGCAGCCATTGTTTATCGCAGTTGGCGCGAACCGACAAATTGGGCATTTTATGGTGTTGGTTGGTGTTTGGAATTGTTGATTGCTCAGGTGCTAGGGTTGGGGGAACGTTCAATTGTGAGAATTGCAATCGCAAACATCGCCTTGGGTTTAATTACTCAACTTGTCGGCGAGTGGTGGCGGCGGCGACATCAATTAGAAAGGTTTCCTAGCAGCCTGCACATTTTGCCATTAATTTATGGTGTATTTAGTGTGTTGCTGCGTTTGAACACCTTTACCGAGTGGACAGGTTTGTATTCTTTGGGTGTAGCTTTAATTATTATTGGCGTAGGGCGACGGCACGAGAGCTTCAAACCCTTTCTGTATTTAGGAATTATTGGCGTATCAATTTCTGCTTATGAACTTTTGTTTTATCAAATGTCACAAGCTTCAGGAGGAGCATTAGGCGATGGATTAATCGCCATGTCTGCCCTTGGCGCGAGTATCATGTATGCTTACCGCATTTTGTCGCCAAGGCTAGTCAGCTACTTACACCTAACTCCTCAAGAATTGAAAAGAATTGCTCATATTCACTGGGTTTGGAGTAGCTGTTTATTAATGGCTGCTATTCCTCTTCCCATTGCAGTTAACCGTTTGGTGGGATTAGGAACGGGAGTATTTTTGATTCGCTACGCCGTCTTTCAGGGACGCAATTTACCCACTTCCCCCAGCATCTTGGGAAGAATTACAATCGCCGAGATGTGGGTTTACCTTGGTTTATTAGAGGTAGCCGGGATGAGGATTTATTGGCGAGAGACAGCAGTAGGGCGATTTTGGGCTGGGCCATTAGTTCCTTGGAATGGGGCGATCGCTTGTGTGGTAGCCTACTTTTTGTACATCCTACCTTGGGAAAGTTGGGGTTGGTCTAAAAGACCTTGGCAACAAGCTGCATACATCACACCACTGATAATTTTATGGGAAACTAGACTGCAAACTTACCCGATTACCTTAGTACTCGCAGCTGGATTTTACATCTTTTTAGCAAAAGTAGGCGAAAACATCCGTTTCACTTATATTAGTGTGGCGTTGATTGATTGGGCACTTTACCGTTGGTTTGATTCCTTACACCTGACTGATGCTTTGTGGTATGTAACACCAATTGGGTTATCACTGCTTTATATTGCTCAAGTGGATACCCAACTGAAGCTACCAGAGTACAAAACATCTCGTCATCTTCTGAGAGTGCTAGGGAGTGGTTTAATTTGTGGGTGGGCAATTTTATTTAATCAAAATACAGCTTGGATACCGGGTATTTTCAGTCTCATCGCTATTTTTGCTGGATTAGCTTTGCGAGTGCGCGCTTTTCTCTACATTGGTACAGCGACTTTTTTAATTACGACAATCTATCAATCAGTAATTTTCAGCTTGCAGTACTCCTTTTTAAAATGGGTAGTTGGTTTGTTAGTTGGCATTTTATTGATTTACATCGCCGCCAACTTTGAAACCCGTCGCGCTCAAATCACTTCCTTAATTCGTAGCGCCATTGATGAATTTCAATCATGGGAATAGGTAAGCTAAAGATTAAACTAATTAGACAGGCGATCGCCCAAATTGAAGATACCTCTAAAATTAAGCAAGAGCGGTGGCTTTGCCAAAGCTTTTTAGACGCTCTGCAAACGACTAATGCATAGAAGCACAAAATAATAACACAGATTCCATTAACACAAGCTCAACTTCATTTACCCGAACTGAGGTTCTTGTTAAATCGTTTTACAACGAGAGAACACGTCGAATAATTCCTGTTACATTTTGGAGTGTAGTGAGAATATTTACGGTATTTTCCACTCGATCAATTGCTTGAGTTAAGTCTTCTATTCCTTTAAACAAGTCTGGTTCTAACTTCTTTAGATTCGCAGCTATTTCTTTTAGAGCCGCAGTTTCAAGTTGACTGCGTAGAATCGCTATATTCTTACGTTCTTCAAGAAAATCTTGTTTTCGTGACTCGTCCTTTTCATTTTCAAATTTTTGTTGTATTTCTGGTAAATTGAGATTGAATTCTATATTCTTAATTCTCTTGAGAATTTCTTCAAAATCTCTAGCAATGCTTGTGTTTTCTTCGGGTGTAATTTTTGAGCTAAAATTCATGGTAATTTTCTTACAATGTAAATATCTACTTTGCGTTTTTATCTGCTTCAACAATTTGTAGAAAATTATCAACATCTTGTAAAAAACTATTGAGTCTAGCAAGATTTAATTTTCCTTCAATAAGACCTTGAAAAACTCCTTGAAACTCACTTAATGTATTGCTAGCATCTTTAAGTTCTTTTCCTTGTCTCCTTGTTAATATTTCCCGTCGAGTTTCAATCCATGCTTCTTTGTCAGGAATTTCTGCGTCCTGCGTTAGTGGACGAATAACTAAACGGTCTTCTTCTGCTATACGAATAAGTTTGGTATCTTGTTCAATTGAATCTCCAAGAGATTTTAACATCGCCGTATGAATAGTTAGTTCGCGCATAATTGTGCCATTACGTTTTTCTAGTTCATTGCGTAATGCTCCACGAATTTGTGATGAAACTACAAGATTAGTAATGCCTTCAAAAAGACCTGGATTTTTAATCAAATCGCTCTTTTGTAGTTCTTTCCCAATATTATTGAGATTATCTACTACTCCGTTAATTTCTCCTTCTGCACGTACAGGTGCATCGGAAGAAGCAAGTTCGTTAAGCAGTTGAAAATAATCTCTTAATAGATTGTTATGTTTGCATAAATTATCAATAACCTCTAAACGTTCTTCATCAGTTTCAGTAAGTTTTTCATAATCTTCACGTGTTTGATTGGTAATTTGGTCATCTTTTAATAATTGCTCAGAAGTTTTATCTATATGAATGTCAGTGGCGGCATCAAGTAATTTGTCAACTGCATTGGCATATTCATTTCCTGCTTTGGCAAATTTTTTGTATTCATCAGTTGAGCGGCACCCTGTTGTTAGCGTTGCAATTACTGCAAATACAACGACGGTTTTACGAAAAGTCTTCTTCATAAACTAATGATTGTTTGTGTTCTTCTTGAGTTTGAGGGTTAAAGGATATCTGAAAACTTTTTGGTGTTGTATTCAAGAATTGTAGATCCTCCTAAATCCCCCCCTTTTTTAGGAGGCTAGGGGAGATCAAGCAAAATATTTAATACTTCTCAGACATCCTTTTAGCATTAATGCCGTAGGCTTACCGGGAGAAAAACGCTGCAAATTGCAAATAGTAAAAAGCAAATTTGTTTGACCTACGCACAATATAAATCGGAATTAGAAAATTCATAGAGCCTCCAGAAGGATAATATTAGGATTGATTGACACAACTATCGAATACATCTTTATTTACCGTTGCGATATTACTCAAATCACTGGTGTTTCCTTCTCCACTCCCCAATTAGTTAATTTCGGAATTTTGCGATCGCATCAAAAAATATTGCTCCAGGGTTGACGTTTCGGTGTTTCGCGCAGTCTGTAGCAACTTCCGCCTTCCCTGCAAGAACTTCCGCCTTCCCTGCAAGAACTTCCGCCAAGACGTTTCGGTGTTTTGCGCAGTCTGTAGCAACTTCCGCCTTCCCTGTAAGAACTTCCGCCAAGACGTTTCGGTGTTTTGCGCAGTCTGTAGCAACTTCCGCCAAGACGTTTTGGTGTTTCGCGCAGCTTGTAATAACTTCCGCCTTCCCTGCAAGAACTTCCGCTTCTGCATGGGAAGTTTCCCGACTTATCCCTTGCGCGTCTCCCAAAGAAAGAAGCAAGTGGCGTTTGAGGAACAAAACCCAACATTTTCATAGCTTTGTTGGGTTGCGCTTTGCTTCACCCAACCTACAATTTTTTTTAACCCAAGCGTATTGGGTTATCAAAGAGAGAGGTAAGATAAAAATTGGTGAAAATACTCAAATTTTAATGATTAAAAAAATAAATAATTTTACTCAGGACAACCTTTTAAAAAATTGTCCACTATGGAATTACTAAAAGTTTAGGTTATCTTTTCAGGCAAAGGAGTATTAATGGCAAGGCACAAACGCGATTCACGTATTCTGAGCAAAGCTGAAATGCGCTTGGCAAGTATTAAATCTATTAGTCCTACCCTAGATGTAGGAGAAAGTTTAACAGTTAAAGATTACACTGACAAAATTGAAAATCTCCGTCAATCTCTGGAAATTTACAATACTACCCTCTCTAATATTGATGTTTTATTAACCCAAATTATTGAAAATGAACAAGATTTAGCAGATTATTCTGAAAAAATTTTGCTTGGTGTTGCTCATAAGTTTGGTAAAAATAGCCATCAATATCAGATGGCTGGAGGTACTCGTAAAAGCGACCGCAAGCGTGCTACACGCCAAGGTGTTGTTTTGACTACCAGCTAAGGGCAAAACGGTTCAACAGATAAAGAGAATCAGGAAAATTAAGAAGATAGGGAATACAAAGATTTTACCCACTCCCATTCCTGCGTCAAACCCTCTTTTAGGGAGACTTGCGGCTGATATCCGAGAATTTTCTGCGCTTTAGATACATCAGCAGCCGTGTGGCGCGCGTCTCCCATCGCTTTTTCTATATGGTTTCTTTTGATTGGCTTCCCAACAATTTCTTCAATCGTATTTAAAACTTCTGCTAAAACCACCCTGCTACCACCACCGATATTAAAGATTTCTCCCACTGCTTGGGGTGCGTTAGCGGCGGCTAAATTAGCGGCGACGATATCACTAACAAACGTAAACTCCCGCGTTTGCTGGCCATCGCCGTAAATAGGAATCGCCTCATCGTGCAAAATGGATTGAAAAAACTTATTAAATGCCATATCTGGGCGCTGTTTGGGGCCATAAACTGTAAAATAGCGCAATGTCACACAGGGCACACCAAAGTTCTTGTAATACAGCTCGCACAAAAACTCTGCTGCTAGCTTCGTAATGCCGTAAGGAGAAACAGGTTGAGGACAAATTTTCTCGTGAGTAGGTAATGTTTCCGCATCACCATATACACTAGATGAAGAGGCAAACACTAATCTTTTGAGGTCTTTAGCATCCTTAGCTGCTTCTAGCAAAACTTGTGTAGCGTTAACATTTCGTTCTGTATAGCCTCGAAAAGCTTTACCCCAACTTGCTCTGACCCCTGCTTGTGCCGCTTGATGGTAAACTACATCAACATCTTTTAGGAGTTTTTGCCAATCTAAAAACTGCATATCTCCTTCAATTAATGCAAAACCAGGGAAACGATATAAGTGTCCAACATTATTTCGCTTTAACATCGGATCGTAATAATCATTAAATTCATCAATCCCGATTACTTCTTCTCCTTGTTCTAGCAATGTTTCTGCAAGCTGAGAACCAATAAAGCCTGCGACTCCAGTAACGATAATTTTAGCCATGTTGCCGATTTTTATATCCTGATTAACCGCGATATTCACAAGTTAATAATTATAATCAAAAATTGGTTATTGATTGATGATTTTTTCATAGATAATTTGATTCGTATCAGCAAAAAAGATAATTCAACTAATATACGTCTGCTGAAAATATGTTACTAACTTTATTTGGTAATTGTTAACAATAAAAATTCCAATTCTACTAATTAGTCAAATTTAATTTTTAAGAAAAAACTTACAATTCAGATAAGTCCAAAATACTTGTAGAGACGGCGATTTATCGCGTCTTGTAAAGACGGCGATTTATCGCGTCTCAAGTGTATGTGGTACAAGCATTTGACCTTAAATTGACACCAATAAGCCTATTCTGACTCCTGAATTCTCCTGTAAACCAAAAGAAACTTGCACAAGTGTGAGAATTGATGAAAAAATTGATCCGCGAGAGCAGTTAAGGTATTCTCATTTTGCAAGGGACGCACGAGGAAATCAGTGAAAGTTTTAGTTGTTGGTAATGGAGGGCGCGAACACGCTCTGGCGTGGAAACTGTTGCAATCTAAGCAAATTGAGCAAGTTATCTGTGTACCAGGGAATGGGGGCACGGCAAGTATGGAACGTTGCCAAAACTTGCCCTTAGCAGTAGATGATTTTGAGGGAATGAGCCGATATGCTCTCTTAAATGGCGTAACTCTGGTAATAGTTGGCCCAGAAATTCCCCTATCTAAGGGAATCACAGATTATCTCCAAGATAAAGGATTGATGGTATTTGGCCCAGTCAGAGCCGGAGCGCAAATTGAAGCGAGTAAAGCTTGGGCAAAAGCCTTGATGCAAGAAGCAGGAATTCCGACGGCACGGGCTGCGGTATTTACGGAAGCTAAGGCAGCAAAATCTTACGTCAAATCTCAGGGAGCGCCCATTGTTGTTAAAGCTGATGGCTTGGCGGCTGGTAAGGGTGTAACGGTAGCTGAAACAGTTGCACAGGCAGAAAGTGCCGTTGATGCAATTTTTCAAGGACAATTTGGCAGTGCTGGTAAATTTGTCGTCATTGAAGAATGTTTGATTGGGCAAGAGGTGTCAGTTTTAGCGTTGACTGATGGGTTAACAATTAGACCCTTGTTGCCAGCGCAAGATCATAAGCGGATTGGTGAGGGCGATACGGGCGAAAATACTGGCGGGATGGGAGCATACAGCCCCGCACCCATCGCTACACCAGAGTTGATGGCACGCATTCAAACAGAAGTATTAGAAAGAGCGATCGCCACCTTAAGAGCTAAAGGCATTGATTACCGAGGCGTGCTGTATGCTGGGTTAATGATTGCACCCGATGGCGACTTGAAAGTTTTGGAATTTAATTGTCGCTTTGGCGACCCGGAAACCCAGGTGATTTTACCACTGTTAGAAACACCCCTAGAAGAGTTGATTCTAGCTTGCGTACAGCAGCGCTTAAGTGAATTGCCGCCCATTGTTTGGAAAGGGGGAGCATCTGCTACTGTCGTTGCCGCTTCCGGTGGTTATCCAGGAGAATATCAAAAAGGCCAGGTAATTACTGGCATTGAGCAGGCAGAAGCAGCAGGAGCAACTGTATTTCATGCAGGTACGAAATTGAACCAGCAACAAGAAATAGTCACAGATGGGGGTCGAGTATTAAATGTGACCGGAATTGGAGAAAATTTTGAGCAAGCGATCGCCCAAGCCTACGCTAGTATCAAACATATTCAGTTTCAGGGGATGTATTACCGGAAAGATATTGGTTATAGAGTTAGGAGTTAAGAGTTAGGAGTTATTCGCCATGCCCAATGCCCTATTCCCTCTTTCCCTAACATATTTGTCAAATTAACTGTTAATTTTTAAGTTGTTGGGCTTTATAACAAAGACTACTAACAACTTTATTTAAGATGCTAAGTCTGTTCAAATCAATTCGAGATGCGATCGCAAGTTGGTGGTCGGAATTCACTCTCCAGACTAAACTGCTGGCTGTGGCCACAATGGTAGTTTCGTTGGTGATGAGTGGTTTGACCTTCTGGGCTGTAAATACAATTCAGCAGGATGCGCGGATGAATGACACCCGCTTTGGTCGTGATTTGGGGCTGCTGCTTGCTGCCAACGTTACCCCCTTGGTCGCTGACAATAATCTCACCGAGGTCGCCCGATTTTCCCAACGTTTCTATAGCAGCACCTCTAGCGTGCGTTATATGCTCTACGCCGATGAAAACGGGGAAATCTTTTTTGGCATTCCTTTTTGGGAAGCCGAGGTAGAAAATTCCCTTACCATTAAACGGCGGATACAACTGCCAGAAGATTACCCTGGTGATGGGGAAAAGCCGATGGTGCGGCAACACACAACTCCAGATGGGACAGTCACCGATGTATTTATTCCCCTGATTGTCAATAAAAAATACTTAGGTGTATTAGCGATCGGGATCAACCCCAATCAGACCGCTGTTATCTCCACCAATTTTACCCGCGATGTCACCATTGCCGTTTTTATCACCATTTGGGTAATGGTGATTTTAGCAGGAGTGATTAACGCTTTGACCATCACCAAGCCGATTAAAGAATTACTGGTGGGGGTAAAGCAAATTGCTACCGGGAATTTTAAGCAGCGGATTAATTTACCTTTAGGCGGCGAACTAGGGGAATTAATTTTCAGCTTTAATGAGATGGCAGAGCGATTAGAGCGCTATGAAGAACAGAACATTGAAGAACTAACCGCAGAAAAAGCCAAGCTAGAAACTTTAGTTTCCACGATCGCAGATGGTGCCGTGTTGATCGATCACAACATGCAGGTGATTTTAGTCAACCCTACAGCAGAGCGAATTTTTGGCTGGGAAGCCGCTAATGTAGTCGGTGGCAATGTCTTGCATCACTTGCCAGCATCAGTACAAATCGAAATCACCCGTCCCTTGTACGAAATGGCAGCAGGCGAATGCGAAAGCGCCGAATTCCGAATTTTTATTAACCAACCCACCCCACGGACGATTCGTATTCTCTTGACTACAGTACTCAATCTGCAAAGAGAAAGCATCAAAGGTATTGCGATTACTATTCAAGATATAACCCGTGAAGTCGAACTAAACGAGGCAAAAAGTCAATTTATCAGCAACGTTTCTCACGAACTGCGAACGCCTCTATTTAACATTAAAACTTATATTGAAACTTTGCACGACTACGGCGAAGACTTAGCTTTACAAGAACGCCAAGAGTTTCTGCAAACAGTCAACCATGAAACCGATCGCCTAACTCGCCTAGTTAACGATGTTTTGGATTTATCAAAACTTGAATCTGGTCGCAACTACAGCTTTGATGGCGTAGATTTAGCCCAAGCGATCGAGCAAACCCTGCGTACTTACCAACTCAATGCAAAAGATAAAGGTGTTGAACTTGTTCAAGAAGTTGCCCCTAATTTGCCGCTAGTATTAGGTAATTACGATCTATTAGTACAAGTGTTTGGCAACCTGATTGGTAATGCGCTTAAATTCACCAAAGCCGGTGGTAAAGTAGCAATCCGCGCCTACCAACTAGATTTCAAACCCAGTCACAACGAATCTGCACCAGTGCGGATTGAAATTTCCGATACTGGAATTGGCATCGCCACAGAAGATCAACACTCAATTTTTGAACGCTTCTTCCGCGTAGAAAACCGAGTTCACACCCTAGAAGGTACGGGTTTAGGTTTATCGATTGTTAGAAATATCATCGACAGACATCGTAGTAAAGTCTATCTAGTGAGTGAAGTCGGCATTGGCACCACTTTTTGGTTTGACTTAGCCATCTTTGAAGAAAAAGTCCCACCGATACAAGTTGAACCTATTGCCGAAACATCCAAAATCACCACAGTTTGAAAATTGCAGAAGCAGCCAAAATCATCACAGCCTGAAGATTAGGGATTGAGTATAGTTTGTTATTTTTTACCATTCCCGATAGTGGCAATTTTGGATGAAGCCTTTGAAGGAATTGCCACACTTTATTCAATTTATACATAAGAGTTGATTAGCGATCGCTCTCTAGGTGGATCGTCTCACAAAATCGCATTGCTCTCTTTTGAATCTAGAAATACTGCACTAACTGTTCGCATAGTTGTTGATACAACTGTCATTGACAATCTTCGTGCAAGCAGCATTGAATTTTGTTTAGTTGTGGCTCAATTAATTATGTATACAAGTTACGGAATGTTTATTCTGCCAAATTCTTGGGAAATATTAAAATGATCGACTTCTTCTAAAAATTTTAACTTTACCCTATGACGACGCTGGCAGCAATCCCCGATTCAAATCCATTGCCGTATATCCCTGGTTATGCCATTGTTAAGCAGCTCTATGCAGGTTCTCAGACAATAGTTTATCGAGCAGTGCAGGAGTCAAGTCAGCGTCCGGTGGTGATTAAACTATTACGGCAAGACTACCCCAACTTTAACGAATTATTACAGTTTCGTAACGAGTATGCAATTACTAAAAATCTCAACATTCCTGGCATAATTCATCCATTAAGCCTAGAAGCATACGCTAACAGCTATGCCTTAGTGATGGAAGACTTTGGCGGCATTTCCCTACGGGATTATACCCAAAATTATTCCTTATCTTTAGGAGAATTTTTAGAAATAGCCCGACAAATTGCTGATATTCTCCATGATGTCTGCCAGCATCGAGTCATCCACAAAGATATCAAACCCGCCAACATTCTGATTCATCCAGAATCACAACAAGTCAAGCTGATTGACTTCAGCATTGCCTCACTCCTCCCCCGCGAAACCCAAAAAATCCAAAATCCGAATGTGTTGGAAGGAACCCTTGCCTATCTTTCCCCAGAGCAAACCGGACGAATGAATCGCGGCATTGATTACCGCAGTGATTTTTATGCTTTAGGGGTGACATTGTACGAACTTTTGACTGGACAATTACCCTTTCAATCCAACGATCCGATGGAGTTAGTACACTGTCATTTAGCCAAGCTGCCACTCGCCCCACACAGTATTAATCCAGAAATTCCCGCGATCGTTTCAGAGATAGTATTGAAGTTGATGGCGAAAAATGCCGAAGATCGGTATCAGAGCGCCTTGGGTTTGAAATATGACTTAGAATGCTGTCTCAATCAATGGAAAGCAACGGGTAGAATAGAAGCCTTTGTTTTGGGACAACGGGATGTGTGCGATCGCTTCATTATCCCCGAAAAACTCTATGGGCGAGAAACAGAAGTTGCAAACTTGCTCAAAGCTTTTGAGCGCGTCGCTAATGGCAGTTCAGAAATGATGCTAGTAGCAGGATTTTCCGGGATTGGTAAAACTGCGGCGATCAATGAAATTCATAAACCGATTGTCAGACAACGCGGTTACTTCATCAAAGGCAAGTACGATCAGTTGCAGCGTAATATTCCCTTCAGTGCCTTGATGCAAGCCTTTCGTGATTTGATGGGACAACTGCTGAGTGAGAGTAATGTCCAATTGGCCCAATGGAGGGCGAAAATTTTGGCGGCTGTGGGTGAAAGCGGACAAGCAATTGTTGATGTGATCCCGGAACTAGAGCGAATTATCGGTCAACAGCCCCCAGTCCCAGAACTATCTGGTAATGCTGCCCAAAATCGTTTTAATTTGCTATTTCAGAAATTTATCGAGGTTTTTACCACCCCTGAGCATCCGCTGGTGATGTTTCTAGATGACTTGCAATGGGCAGATTCGGCTTCTCTGAATTTGCTGCAATTATTGATGAGTGAAGCCAGTTCTGGATATTTACTCATTCTGGGCGCTTATCGAGATAATGAAGTTTTTCCGACTCATCCCTTGATACTGACGCTGGAGCAGATTCAGCAAGCCCAAGCTACCGTCAATACGATCGCCTTGCAACCCTTGTCCGAAATAACGGTGAATCAATTGGTGGCAGACACCTTAAGTTGTCCCCACGAACTGGCTCAACCCCTGACGCAATTGGTATATCAAAAAACTAAAGGCAATCCCTTTTTTACAACGCAGTTTCTCAAAGCACTGCACGAAGAGGGTTGCATTCAGTTTCAGCCTGAACTGGGTTACTGGCAATGCGACCTGGCTTCGGTGCGGCAGTTGGCATTGACCGATGGAGTGGTAGAGTTCATAGCATTGCAGTTACAAAAACTTCCGGTGGATACACAGGAGCTTTTGAAACTGGCGGCTTGTATTGGCAACCAATTTGATTTGAAGACCTTGGCAATGGTCTGTGAAAAATCACTTGTTGATATAGCGACCAACCTATGGACAGCCTTACAAGAAGGACTGATTCTCCCCATTAGCGAAACTTACAAGTTCTTCCAATCAAATAACTCAGACCATATCAATCGCGGTGCTGAGATTGTCGTTCCTTATAAATTCTTGCACGATCGCGTCCAACAAACTGCCTATAGTCTGATTCCAGAAGATCGAAAACAGTCTATCCACTTCCAAATCGGGCAGCAACTGTGGGCAAATACGCCGGAAGCAGAGCGAGAAGGGAAAATTTTTGAAATTGTCAATCAATTGAACTACGGTCTGAAATTGACACCTCAAAAAAGTTCTCCTGGATTGTTGAATGCAGAAAATGGTGACGAAATCTCCAGGCTGCAAGAATTGGATCTAGCTCAACTGAACCTGCTTGCAGGACAAAAAGCCAAGGCAGCCACCGCCTATGAAATGGCAAATAAATACTTCACAGCAGGGCTGGCAGCGCTCCCAGAAAACGGTTGGTCAGATCGTTACGACCTGACCCTTGCCCTTTATACAGAAGCGGCTGAAATTGAGTACCTGAGTACCCATTTCGAGCAGGCAGAACGGCTTTCAGAAATTGTTCTTCAGCACGCCCAGGATTTGCTGCAAAAGGTGAAGATGTATGAAATCAAAATCTATTTCTACATTGCTCAGAATCAAATGCTGGCAGCGATCGATACCTCTCTACAAGTGCTGGAATTTTTGGGTGAACCGCTGTTTAAAGAACCCCCACTGGAGTTAGCGATCGAGGATTTAATTAACCTTCCAGAGATGCTCGATCCGCACAAGTTAGCAGCCATGCGAATTGCGATCGCAATGGTCACTCCCAGCCTGAATGCTAAACCAGAGTTGTTACCACTGATTGCTTACACACTAGTGAACTTATCGATTCAATTTGGCAACTCGGCATTTTCAGCATTTGGCTACACCTTTTATGGTCTGGTTCTATGTGGTACCCCAACCGGAATTGAAAAAGGCTATCGGTTTGGAAAATTAGGATTAAAATTGCTGGAGCGCTTCAACGAGAGGAAATTGTATGCAAAAGCGATCAATATTTTTGATGTGTTTGTGCGGCACTGGCAAGAACCCGCTCGGAAAACGATCGCTCCTTTACGTGAAGCGATTCAGGTTGGATTAGAAACGGGTGATGTAGAGTATGCCTGCTACAACGCCGCCTCCTACTGTAACTATCTTTTCTTTGTCGGTGAAGCACTGGAGCAGGTAAATCAGCAACAGCAAAAATACATCGATCTGTTGTTGAAATTCAAACAAGAGTATCAAATTTACTTCGGGCAAATTTGTCGTCAGCTGGTGTTGAATTTGATGGGAGCAGCAGAAGATCCCCTAATACTCGTTGGGGAGAGTTTCGACGAGCAAAAAATATTGCCGATTTTAATTGAAACTCAAAACGGAACTCTGTTGTTCCTGCTTCATCTAGCAAAGACCATTCTTCTGTTCATCTTTGAGGACTATCAGCAGGCACTTATCCATGCTCAAGAAGCCGAAAAATACCTGGGAAACATGGTTGGCTTCTTGCAGTATGCCGAACATAATTTCTATTACTCCCTCGCTCTGTTGGCTACCTGTTCAAATGGCACTGAGGCAGAGCAACAATCGGCACTAGAAAAAGTTGCAGAAAACCAGAAATTGATGAGTCAATGGGCTTTTCACGCTCCCGCCAATCATCAGCACAAATATGATTTAGTTGAAGCAGAGCGGGCAAAAATTTTAGGTCATTTAGACGCAATCACCTACTATAAAAAAGCCATTCAGGGGGCAAAAGAAAACAACTATATCCAAGAAGAAGCACTCAGCAATGAGCTGGCCGCCAAATTCTACCTAGCTTGGGGCAAAGAGAAGCTGGCCGCAGACTATATGCAACAAGCCTACTACTGCTACGCCCATTGGGGTGCAAAGGCGAAAGTTGCCCATTTAGAAGAACAATATCCGCAACTACTAACAGCCATTCTCCAATCGCCTAATCTTACCATCACATCTACGGCAACCATCCCCTTAACTTTGATGAAAAGTGTAACTAAAAGTTCTAGCAACCAAAATTTATACTTAGACTTACAAGCGGTGATGAAAGCCGCACAAGCCATCTCTCAAGAAATTGAATTAGAGAAATTGTTGGCAACCTTGATGCAGATCGCGATCGCCAATGCTGGCGCCCAAATCGGTCATTTGGTTCTTCGCCAAGATGAACAATGGTTAGTTGTAGCTCAAGCCGATCGAGAACTGGTAAAAACTTTAGAAATTCCCCTGGAGCAATACTCAGAAATTCCCCAAAGTTTGATTTATGCAGTAGCAAGAACTCAAGAGACGGCTGTGTTTGAAAACTTGAGTACAGCAGTGCAATTTGCCAGCGATCGCTACATTATCGCTCACCAGCCCAAATCAGTTTTATGTACTCCCATTAGTCGCCAAGGAAAACTCATCGGTATTTTGTACCTAGAGAACAACTTAACTTTAGGCGCTTTTAGCAGCGATCGCATCGAGATTCTCCAACTCCTAACTAGTCAAGCCGCTATCTCTGTGGAAAATGCCCGTCTGTATCAACAAACCGAAAACTATTCTTACACCCTAGAAGCAGAGGTAGAACACAAAACCCAAGCTCTCAACCAAAAAGCCCAAGATTTAGAGCAGACCTTGAAAAAATTGCAGCAAACTCAAGGACAATTAATTCATAGCGAAAAAATGTCATCTCTCGGTCAATTGGTAGCTGGTATTGCTCACGAAATTAACAATCCAGTTAATTTTATTAAAGGTAATCTTACCCATACAGAAAATTACATTCAAGATATGATGCGTTTGCTGATACTTTATCAGCAGGAATATCCCCAACCTAATCCAGCTATTCAAGCGATGAAGGAAGAGATTGAGCTTGATTTTCTGTTTAAAGATGCTAATCAAACCTTAGAATCTATGAAGAGTGGTAGCGATCGCATCAGCAAAATTGTCCAGAGTTTACGCAACTTTGCTCGCTTAGATGAAGCCGAAATCAAAGCTGTAGATTTACACAGTGGTATTGAAAGCACGCTGTTAATTTTGCAACATCGCTTACAAGCTTCTGAAAATCAACCCGAAGTGCGCGTCATTAAGGAGTATGGCAATCTACCTTTAGTTACTTGCTATCCTAGCCAGTTGAATCAAGTCTTCCTAAATCTGATTAACAATGCCATTGATGCGATTCGAGATAATCCCCAAAGCAGCCAACACCCAGAAATTCGGATTCGTACTGGAGTGATAGATCGTGACTGGTTACGAATTGCGATCGCCAATACAGATAGTACGATTCCTGTAAATCTGCAAGAGCGGATTTTTGAACCGTTTTTTACCACAAAACCCATTGGTCGCGGTCAAGGTTTGGGGTTATTTGTTAGCTATTCCATTATCCAACAACATCGCGGTACTTTAACTGTGCGTTCTCAGCCCCTTGAGGGAACTGAATTTGAGATTGTTCTCCCTATCTATTGAAGAACAATTACAGGGTTTTCAGGTAAAAGGGACTGGGGATTGGGGATTGGGTTACAAAATGAAAAATTATGGTGGGGGCTTTGACCCACCACCAAATGAAAGAGAAATTTTTCCCAGTACCCAGTACCAAGTACCCAGACAGGTGAGTGCCCATTCATGAGGCAGCGCAGTCTTGGGGTCTCCCGCTTCGGGTTCGTGAGTTCGCAATCGACGCAGAGTGCCAAGACTGCGACTCACTCACCAAGTCTACGGTGTACACACAAGTCGAGAAATCCTATCTGAAACTTGGTTTCGTCGCCCTAGCTCTAAAATTAGGGGGATAAATAGAGTTTCAAGTTGCCTACAATTTGGGGATTTATCGGCAACTAAAGAGTTGAAACCCTTGCGGTCTATACTTGTGTGTACACGGTAGCTCACCAAGTGGAGCGACTGCCGTCCCACACCAACGTAGACGTATAGTCTGGGCATTCTGGGCACGACCAGGTAAATGAAGTACACACGTAGGGGCACAGCAATGCTGTGCCCTTCAGATTGTCTGTACTTCACCCCTGTTGCAATCTGCTGTAATTCTTACGAAACGCCCACTATTTTCATTCCTCTAAACTCATACCAAGTAGAAACTTTTCATTGTGACTAGCCAATTTAAGTATTTAAGAATAAATTAGTAGTATCAAAAACTACTAATTTATTGTGAAAAATTCTACTGAAAGTTCTCAACAAGACCTCAGTTTACCCAAGATAGAAGCAGACCAGCTGCTTCTGGAATGGCAAGAAAATCCAGCAGCTTACGTAAGTAATATATGTATCCATCAGTTGTTTGAATATCAAGTAGAAAAAACACCTGAGCAAATTGCAGTCATATTTGAAGACAAACAAGTTTCTTATCAAGAACTTAACCAGCGAGCTAATCAACTAGCGCACTATTTACAAACTCTGAATGTCCAACCTGAGGTTTTAGTTGGCATTTGTCTGGAGCGATCGCTGGAAATGATCGTTGGACTATTAGCCATCCTCAAAGCAGGTGGAGCTTATGTCCCCTTAGATCCAGCCTATCCCTCAGAGCGCCTAGCTTTCATGCTAGAGGACTCACAGTTATCGATACTGCTGACACAACAAAATTTACTTTCAAAGCTTCCAGAGCATCAGGCCCATATAGTTTGTCTAGATAGCGATAAAGAGGCAATTACTCAACAAAGTCAGGAGAATTTAACCTGTCTAGCCACAGATAAAAACCTGTCTTATGTCATTTACACCTCCGGTTCGACTGGTAAACCGAAAGGGGTAGCTATCGAACATCACAGCACAGTCGCTTTGTTGCATTGGGCAAAAGAAGTTTTTACAACCGAGGATCTAGCTGGAGTCCTAGCCGCAACATCTATTTGCTTCGATCTCTCAGTTTTTGAAATATTTGTTCCCCTCAGTTGGGGTGGTAAGGTGATTTTGGCAGAAAATGCCTTGTATTTACCGACCTTACCTGCCGCTAACGAAGTCACTCTCATCAATACAGTGCCATCTGCGATCGCAGAGTTACTGAGAATTCAAGGTATACCCGCTTCTGTTCGCATCGTTAACTTAGCAGGTGAACCTCTGCAAAATCGTTTGGTGCAGCAGATATATACGTTGGACAATATTCAAAAAGTCTTTAATCTATACGGCCCGACAGAAGATACAACCTATTCCACATTTGCCTTGATAAAGAAAGGCGACAGCATCGTGACAATTGGTCGTGCGATCGCCAATACATACTGTCTTGTGTTGGACGAACAAATGCAGATAGTACCCACAGGTGTTTCTGGAGAACTATACATTGGCGGCGAGGGACTAGCTAGAGGTTATCTCAACCGTCCAGAACTGACAGACCAGCGATTCATTCCCAACCCATTCAACAATTCAAAATTATATAAAACTGGGGATTTAACTCGTTACTTACCAGACGGCAACATTGAGTATATTGGACGCATTGACCAACAAGTAAAGATTCGCGGCTTCCGGATTGAGCTAGGAGAAATTGAAACTGCACTGTGGCAACATCCTGATGTGCAAGAAGCTGTGGTGATTGCTAGAGAATTTTCCCCTGGCGACAAACGCCTAGTAGCTTACGTAGTTCCCAAGCCCGAATCATCAGACACGAATGTTGGTAATTTACGCCGTTTTCTCAAACAGAAATTGCCCGACTACGCGATCCCTTCTCGGTTTGTGCAATTGAGTGCTTTACCCTTAACAGCTAATGGAAAAGTCGATCGTAAGGCGCTCCCAGCACCCGTTCAAACTTTGAATGCAAATGAGAAGTTTGTTGCTCCTCGCACTCCTATTGAGGAACGAGTAGCAGAAATTTGGTCTACAGTATTGGGTCTAAAAAACATTGGCGTTCATGACAATTTCTTAGCGTTGGGAGGCCATTCCTTACTAGCCTTTCAGATCCTCTGCCGTATCCGCGACATCTTTCAAGTTGAGTTACCAATGCGGCATTTCTTTGAAGCGCCCACCATCTCTGAAATAGCCCAAAGCATTAGACAAGCACAACAGGAAAACATAGGATGTTCTGTGCCAATACAATCTATTGGGCGCGATGGCGATTTACCGCTTTCCTTTGGGCAAGAACGGTTGTGGTTTATTGACCAGTTAGTACCCAATCATGCTTTTTACAATGTGCCCGAAGCCTTTCGCCTCAGAGGTGTACTCAACGCCACAATATTAGAGCAGAGCTTGAATGAAATTATCAACCGTCATGAAGTCCTACGAACTACATATTCGAGCTTGAACGGACAACCCATACAGGTCATCCACTCAACTTTTCCCATCAAACTCTTAGTGGTGAATCTCCAAGGGCTGTCTCCAGACGAGCAAGAATCTCAAGTCCGCCAGTTCATCCTTGAAGAAGCCCAACGTCCTTTCAATTTAGTTCAAGGACCATTGCTACGAACAACATTGCTGCAATTGAGTTCACAAGAACATATATTCCTCCTCAACCTACACCACATTCTTTGTGATGATTGGTCTTTAAGTGTTTTGTTCGAGGAACTGTCAGCTCTCTATCAAGCTTTCTGCACTGGCAACCCTTCTCCTCTTCCTGACTTAGCTATTCAGTATGCAGACTTTGCAGCTTGGCAACGGCAGTCGCTACAAGGTGAAATTTTAGATAATAAGCTTGCCTATTGGCAGCAACATTTGAGTGGCAGTCTACCCATATTAGAATTGCCCACCGATTATCCACGACCATTAGAGCCAACATATCAAGGGGCGCGTCAATCAGTCGTTATTCCCAAATCCCTAACAGATGCCCTCAATGTTCTCTCGCGCCAAGAAAGTACTACCTTGTTTATGACCTTGTTGGCAGCATTCCAGACACTCCTATTTCGCTACACAGGGCAAGAAGACATTTTAGTAGGCGCTCCGATTAGCGATCGCCACCGTTCTGAATTAGAAGGACTAATTGGGTTTTTGCTCAATACTTTGGTATTGCGAACCAACTTGTCTGACTCCCCAAGTTTCCGGCAGTTGTTAGGCCGAGTCCGGGAAGTAGCTTTATCGGGTTATACTCACCAAGACTTACCGTTTGAGAAACTAGTTGATGGTCTGCAAATTAAGCGGGACTTGAAGCAAAATCCACTGATTTCAGTGATGTTTCATCTTCAGAATACCCCAAGACCTAAGCTGACTGTTCCCGGATTGACAATGAACCGCCTGGAAATTGACAACGGGACATCCAAGTTCGATCTATACCTGGAACTACGCGAGACAGCAGCAGGGATATCGGGCAACTTGGAATATAGTACTGACCTATTTAAAGCTGAAACGATCGCCTTGATGATAGAGCATTTTTCTACTCTCTTACAGAGTATTGTCTCTAACCCAGACCAGACAATTTCCAACTTACCCCTATTAACAATCCCTGGCGATCGACAAACTAAACAGCTATACAACGGCAATGTAGATATTCGTAGTCTACCAGAGCCGGAAATGGATAGAAGCGATTTAGAAGCAGCATTTGTCGCACCTCGTACCCCGATTGAGTCACAAATGGCTGAAATTTGGAGCCGGGTTTTGGCGATCGCAGAAGTTGGGATTCACGATAATTTCTTTGAGCTTGGCGGTAATTCCCTGCTAGCATCTCAGTTGATTTTTTATGTAAAAGAAACCTTTCAAGTAGATTTACCCCTAAAAAGCTTGTTTGAGAAATCCACTATAGAAGCGCTGGCTCAGGTAATAGAGACAGTGCGTCGAGATGGCGTTTCTACTCTAACCAGTGCGATCGATCTCAAATCTGAGGTAGTACTCGACCCTGCGATCGATGCTCAAGGAAAAACTGTTGCTCAGGTCGGTGAATTGCGTCATGTTTTTCTTACAGGAGCTACAGGCTTTTTGGGGGCTTTTTTACTTGATGAACTGCTACATCAAACTCAAGCAAAAATATACTGCCTGGTGCGTTCCACAAACGAGCATGAAGGGTTAAAAAAGATTCAACAAAACCTAGAAAAATATTCCCTTCATCACCCAAATTTTAGCTCTCGTATGATTGCGATTCCGGGAGACTTAGAACAGCCATACTTGGGTATTCCTATTGAACAGTTTGAAAAACTGGGTCTGCAAATTGATACTATTTATCACAGTGCTGCCCAAGTCAATTTTGCTAAACCATACTCTGTAATCAAGGCATCCAATGTTCTTGGAACTCAAGAAGTTCTCAGATTAGCTTGTATGGGCAAAATTAAACCAATGCATTACATTTCTACCATTGCTGTTTTTGGTGCAATCAGCCATTTTACAGGACAAAAAGTAGTTTACGAAGATGACAACATCGAGTCTTGTAAAGACTATGTTGCTCTGGATCTTGGCTATGCTCAAACCAAATGGGTAGCCGAAAATCTTGTATGGGTTGCCAAATCTAGGGGAATACCTGTTAGCGTCTTCAGAACAGGATTTCTTATGGGACATAGCAAAACAGGTATTGCTCATACACAAGATTCTTTTGTGCCTAGAGTTATTAAAGGATGCATACAGCTTGGTAGTTATCCGGAACTCATAGATCAAAAAGAAGAATTGCTTCCTGTGGATTACGCCAGCAGAGCAATTATCCATTTATCCAAAAAGCAAGAATCTCTAGGAAAAGCTTTCCATATAGTACCGCCACCCGACGAAAATATTGGACTTATCAAGCTTTTTGAGTTTATTTGTTCTTATGGTTATCAACTCAAGAAGTTACCATATACTCAGTGGAAAGATGAGCTAATTGCAAATTTCAGGCACTCTCAGGAAAATGTTTTACATCCGCTTTTACCCATGATGTCTGAAAAAGTCTATCAAGATTCTTTGACAATCATGGAGTTGTATCAAAATACAGTTGATTATGACTATCAAAATACCCTCAATGGATTGGCAGATTCTGCAATTGTTTGTCCGCCAATGGATGTTAAACTATTTGATAAATACTTCTCATATTTCGTTAGTAGTGGTTTCTTAAATTCACCACCTTTCAGACAGGAGTAAATGTTCATTCTATAATTTTCAGCTTAACATTCCCTTCCAATACTTTTCGGGTTTTGGGGGAAAGGGGAAAGGGAAAGGGTTTGAATTTACCTTTTCCCAGACCAAAAGAGAGATTGTTAGGCTTATCCGAAAAGTATTGCATTCTCTTCGACTTGCTCCAGTAATTCTGGAGTGCATAGTATGATTTATCTACTATTGAATAAGACGATGTTTGGCTGGCAGACCGGAATTGTTGTACACTCAAGTTCTTATTTGGTATTGCTGCTGAAAAACGCTACTTTCTTATCCAAGAGCATCAAAGTATGCCTTGGCATACGACTGATGATTTCTGGTTAGCAGCCCAAAGCGATAATGACACCATTTCACAAAAAATATGATACAGATGCAAACGCTCAAACATCTGCTACGTCTCAGTTTCTTATTTTTGAATTTTGAATTTTGAATTTTGAATTGGTATGACACTGTATTTGGTGCTGATGATGGTCAACTGTTAAAGGCACGTCGTGTAAAAGGGGAGCATCTTACTTTTGCAAAAGTGAGATGCTCCCTTTTTAGTTCTGTATTAGACTCAACACAGAAGCGTTATATTTTCAACTCCCCAGAGAACCCAAATCAAGACCTTAATATCACGAACAACAAACAGACCAATAATAAACCCAAAAGTAACAGCAAAGCCTGATTGCGTTTTACCCAACTTTTCACAGTTACTGCAAAACTGTTAGTGTAACGCTGCTGTTCCAACTCTAATTTTGTCTCTTCAATATTTTGATAGAGCGTACAGTCTTTGGCGTAGGGACGTTTAGGAAAATTGCAAGTATCATCAGCGTGATAGGTGCAGGTGTCGCACAGATACCCATCCCCAGCGGCGCGGTGCAATGGAATACCGGGATGACCGTAAGCTTTAAGTGTAGTCCGGCAGTAGGGACAACTAATAGCTTGACTATCAACAAGTTGATGGCAGTGGGGACAAGATACAGTAGCCAAAACCTTTAGCGCAAATAGGTAAACACTTTGATTTTAGCCATTTACAGGGATAATGGGGAAATACATACGTAGCCTATTAATTTTGAATATAGCTAACTCTCAAAATTGGTTATTGTATCAGCAAAAGTACTAATTTTATCATGATTATTTATGTTTTTCTCAGTGATTTCTATCACTCAACATCATTAAGGCTATGCCATAATCTAGCAAATATCAGGTTTTGTCCCAAGTCCAATAATTATTTAGAGGTAGAAAAATATTGCCTTTTAATCCTGAGCTATGCCGTAACGAAAGCGAAGTTGAAAGCAAACTCATAGTGCAATATTTGCTACCACAGCTAGGTTATACTCCTGACACCTGGCATCAAGAGGTTGCCATTGGTAGCATCCGTTTAGATTTTTTAGCATTTGCTGCACAAGTGATTCCCTTTGTCTTGGATGCCAACTCACCGCTAAGTGTTGTTATGGAGGCAAAGCATCCCAAACAAAACTTAAATCATCATGTTCCTCGACTCAGGCATTATTTAACCAGCTTGAATGTCAGGTATGGATTGTTGACTAATGGCAAAGAGATTAGAATTTATCAAAAATTACAGACTGATATTCAGTTAATATTTCAATGTTCTGGGAAAGAAGTTGAAATTAAGTTAGATCAGATTAAAAGTTTAATTGGTAGAGAGAGTCTAAAAGAAAGACAGTTAGTAGATATATCCGAAGCTCAAATAACTGAAAATAATTCCAAATTTGAAACCAAAAGGAAACATTCAATGAAAACAATCGCGGTTTACCATAATAAAGGTGGCGTTGGTAAGACAACAACTGTAGTTAATTTAGCTGCTGCTATTAGGAAGAAAGGAAAAAGAGTTCTAGTTATTGATTTAGATAGCCAAGCTAACACTACATTTGCTACTGGTTTGGTTAAATTTGATGATGAAGAGTTTGATGATATAAAAGATTCTAATATTTTTCATGTATTACAATCAGAAGATTTTTATCCTATTGCAGAAGTAGCCAGAAAATCTAATTTTAGTAATCCAGAAATTTATGTAGTTCCTGCACACATTGATTTGATAAAACTAGAAACGGAACTGAATGCACTTGATTATAGTAGGTTGATACTAATTGAAAAGCTAGAGAAAGTAAAAGATCAATATGATGTTGTGTTAATAGATACACCACCTTCTTTAAACCTATATGCCAAAATTGCGTTAATAGCTACAGATTTTCTTATTATTCCATCGGATCTAAAACCTTTCGCTAACCAAGGATTAACAAATGTTAAAGAATTTATAAAAACTATTAATGGATTTAGAAAACAAATCAGAAAACCACCGATTGAAATCATAGGAGTTCTAGCCTGTAAAATATCAACAAATGCGAAGTTTGTGCAATCAACTTTAAAAAATCGTCTAGAAAAGATTTATATTCGATATGGCATCAATGTGATGAATGCTGTAATTTATGAAAGAGAAGATTTAGCAAAATGCGCTGAAAGAATTCAGGTTGTTGGAGATATTGAAATAGCTGACCCAATATCAGTGTTAGATTTTAAACCAGACTCAACTTCGGCACATGAATTTGAGTTATTAGCAATAGAAGTTTTACAAAAAATAGGGCTGTCTTAATGAAATTAGCTACATCACTTGTTGCTGTAAAAAAAATTACTTCAAGCAAACTTCGTTCAATTTTCACAGATGATAAACTAGAACAGGCTGCTCGATTAATTTTAGACTCTGAGGGCGTTATTAATCCTATAGTTGTTCGTAGAACAAGTCTGCAATCATACGAGGTAGTCGATGGAGACTTTGAGTATTATGCTGCTGTTAGAGCTAGAGAGATAGATCCTCGTAAGGGCGAAATGATTGGAGTATTTATCATTGAGTCTGAAAATGAAGAGATTTTAACAAAGCAAGTTGAATTATTTAGACAGCAAAAAGCTGATTCTTCAGATAAAACATTTTTCAACTTCCAAGACATGGAACAATTTTTAATAAATTTGGAATCACGTTTTGAAAAGATAACAAACCAAATATTAGAGCAAGCAACTGGTAATGCAAAGTTAGAAAATGAAGTCAAAGAGCTTAAAAAGCAGATGGTTGATAAGACTGAACCAATAGAAGTTTTTAAAACGCTTAGTCAAGTTAAAATTGTCTCCAAATTACGAAATGCTGGTTTTAATCAAAAAAAAGCTTCCCAGATAGCGGAAGCAGTAGAAAATGAACGTAATAAAGAACAGTTTAAATCATTGAATGATGTCGTGGAAAGAGTTAAAATTCCACATGGTAAAAAGATGATCAAAGGTATAAGTATTAAAAAAATGCTTGAAATAGTTGATCAGTGGTCAGCTAGTAGTTAGTAGGTTGGGTTGAGGAACGAAACCCAACAATTAACGCCTAATGTTGGGTTGAGGAACGAAACCCAACCTACACAGCTACACAGTTTTTCTAGATGAGATAATAAGTCAATTGCACAATATCTTAATGTCAATGCCTAACTTTGCATTTGTCGCAGTGCATTAAACGCCTTACCTCGCAACCCAATCGGTAACAACGATAAACCTAAACCAGTCCAAGCTTTAGCAGTCGAAAAAGACTGTCCCGCCAAAACTAGCTCTCTGCCTTTTTGCGTTTCACCCTTTTCAATTAAACGCAAACCTAATAATAATTGCGTTTCAGTTAAACGATTTTTCCTGACTTTCTCTAATTTTTCAGACTCAAACTTATAACTTTCTAAATACTGGATTTTATCAAATAAATAAGGAATGGCTCGATTGATACCCTGCTGCTCTGCATGAGAGCGATATTCCATCAATAATTCTGGTAAGTAATAGCCCTTTTTTCCAGCCAAAGCCAGACGTACAAATAAATCATTATCCTCACAATTTTGCAGATTTGGCTGCATATATCCTAATTCTTGCAAGGTTTTACGGCGAAATAATGTTGCCCCAACTTGAAAGCTTTGCTGAATAAATACAACTTCTAACAAATTATTTACAACACCTGCGGGTAAATTCTTCCTACCCCAGCGCTGAGAATTTTCTTGAGTTTTTATCTCATCCCGCACATTGTTAATATCAATGATCCAATGGTCTGTACCAACAAAATCAATGCTAGAATCTTGAGTAAGAATAGCTGCTGTATTTGCGAGAAAATCGGGTGTTAGCCGGTCGTCATCATCAAATTTAATAAAATATTCGCCACTGGCAGCATCAAAGCCAGAGCGCATATTATTACTTTTACCAATATTTTGCTGATGACGGATATATTTTATCCGATTGTCTGTGTATTGTGACATCAATTCGGGTGTGCGATCGCTAGAACCGTCATCACAAATAATTAGCTCAAAGTCTTGCTCAGACTGATTGAGTACACTGTCAATTGCGAAAGGCAGTAAATTAACTCGATTAAACGTGGGAATGGAAACACTAACTTTAGGCATTTTTGCAAGATGAGAGTGGACATTGCTCACTAACTAAAGGCTTAATGAGCAAGGCTGGGCAAAAGCTAAGTGTAAGAAATAGTTTGATTAATTTTATTCCAAACTTTTTTGATAAATCGATTGCTTCTAGCCGCTATGGTGGGTGGCTTTAATTGCTTTGGTTTTTGCTCTGGTTGCTTCAGAAAGCGATAGTGCAAAAATTCATTTTTGTAACGAATATCAACATCTTCACCTTTACACAAGCGGGCAAATCCAATAGCAGAATAGCCCATATAGTGAAGGCGATGAATTGGTTTTAATCCCTGTTGGTTGTAAAGAACATTATCAATATTCACAAATGGATTTGCATTAGCACAGTTACCAGTTCTATCTTCACCATTAGGACTGAGTGTAAAGTTAAATAGTGGTCGAGCAATTCTAAAAGTCATGTAACTAAATAAATCTGCGTCACACCACCAAGCGATTTCGTTAATCAATTCAACTTCTTTATCTTCTATCAATCGCTTTTTGAGTATTTTTAATTCTTCAGCGCCTAAAATACCCTTTTTTGAACCAAAAAAACTAGAACAGTGGATTTCTCGTCTGATTTCAGATTCAGGCAAAGACATTTTTTGTTCTAACTTCGGCAAGTCGAAAGCTGCAACTGAAGTTTGTTTTGTGTGTTCCCAGTCATCAAACACAAAGTCGTATTGGTCTAGTTTCTCTAAAACCTTATCCAACTTATTCATTGCCAAACTATCAGCATCATAAAATACAAATCTTTCAAACTCACCATCAAAAGCACACATTTTTCGGATTAAATTATTTTTTTTATTCCATTCGATAGAAGGTTTATTTTTTCGACTATTTCTGGGATAAGCGTTCCAAACTTGAACGGCAAAATCCTCCCATTTTTTGATTGAGCTTTTATTGTCAAACAAGGTGACATTCGGTCGAGAATCTATCTCCTGTTTAACTCGTTTTAAGCGATCGTCATAGGGAATAATACAAATCGGAATATCTGGACTAACATTTACTTCAATGCTGTTTAGCAAAGCTACTAGTTGGTCAAATACCACGTCATTAGCCAGTGTGTAAATCCCAAAATTATCCATTGTAGTAAATTATTTTGATTTTTGATTTACCGAATAAAGCCAATTCTCTGTGAAGCTGCACATCATTTAGATCCCTCTCAACCCTCCCGAACTCACGGGAAGCGCCGCAGGTAGTAGGGTTATTTCTACACATCTTTATACAGAATTGGTCTAACGCGAATAATGCGATCGCTATTTTTTGACCGATTATTCTCAAATAATAATATACACATTTTCAACTTGATGCTGAATAAGCAGGAAGCTATTTTGGTTACGGATGATACTAAACATTACCCTCCTATTTAAAAATGCCTAAAACTCTAGCTGTTAAACAATTGCCTCCTAGAGAATAATCTCAGCAACCCGGCGGTTCCCACACCCCAAGCACCATTAACCAATAAACCTGTCACTATTCCCACAAGTTTCCAGCCGCCAGCGATGGGTTGACCCCTTGAGTGGTGCAACCACAAACCAAGCTACTAACGTCGGAGCAATTGCACCAAAGACTAAAGCTGCTAACCAATAGTTTTTATCGTGTCGAAAACGAGGTGCAATTACTACCAAAATCAGTCCCCAAATGCCTCCCCAGAAAGCATTTGACCAAATTTGTGGGATTCCTAATGGTTGTGTCGGTGCAGTTGAATAAGGGGCGCGGGGTGTAAAATTTACTGCATGTAGCAGCGCCAACATACCTTGATGAAATAGCAAAACAGACACAAAGCCTGCAATAAATCCTAAAGTAAATCGAGATAAGGCAGCTTTTTGAGTCATTGCTTATACAACAAAAAGGTACTTGTTTGCAGTTGCAGATGTAACTTTAATAATTGACATTTCCCATTTTCTATTCTCCATTTTCTTTAGAGCTTGCTTCTGAGAGTTGTCTATGATAGTTTGCTAACTAGTCAAAATACAGTAACTCTATCAAATTACCGTACTTTGTTGAACACTATCGTTGATATAGCCGAAGGAGTGCAGAGTTAAGAGTACTTAAGTACTTTACCAAATATATGACAAGTGGAAAAGCCAATCTTGCCGATTGGGAAGTAGATACCTGTGTTGGGGAAAGGTTAAAGGGTAAGGGAAAATTTTAGACCTTTACCCTTTACCCCTTAACCTTTTCCCTACTTCTGCAAGAACTGACGTTAAACTTAGTTTCCTGAACTTGGTAGCGAGGATAGCACCCTACAATGAATATACGTATGCAAACTATTCACAACCGTAAAGTCAAAGGTGGAGGCTAAACATTGGCACAATTCCAAGCAGAACCTCTGGCTTTATCAAGCTCTCAAAAAAATTGGGTCTTACTCGGTGTCGGACTTGGGGTATTCATGTCTACCCTGGATGTGGGCATCATTAATGTTGCTTTGCCCACATTAGTGCAAGCCTTTGGCACTAGTTTTCCTACCACCCAATGGGCTGTATTGAGTTACCAGTTGGTCAGTTCTGGTTTAGTTTTGGGAGCAACCCGCTTGGGGGATATGTGGGGTAAGAAGTCCTTATACCAAGGGGGACTAGTTCTGTTCACTTTCAGTTCGCTGTTGTGTGGTTTTGCACCTAGTATCGAGTGGTTGATCGCCTTTCGGGCGCTTCAAGGATTAGGTGCTGTGTTCATTTCTGGGCTTGGTTTAGCAATTATCACAGAAGTTTTTCCCTCCTCCGAGCGAGGTCGGGCTGTTGGCATCATCGGTAGTGTAGTGTCACTAGGAATTGCTTTTGGCCCCTCTGCTGGCGGATTGCTTTTAAACTGGTCAGGCTGGCATAGTATATTCTTCATCAATGTACCCTTGGGGATTATCGCTAGTTTCTTAATAGCTCGTGTAGTGCCACCTTCTGCACGGATTGAGGGCAAACAGAAATTTGACTTTTTGGGAGCCATATTGGCTTTATTGACTCTGGGTAGTTTTGGGCTGGGTATGACGCTAGGACAGAGCCAGGGCTTTGGCAGTACTAATGCATTAGTATTATTAGCGATCGCTACCGTAAGTTTGATTACATTTTTGGTAGTTGAAGCGATTCTAAAGCAGCCACTACTAGAGCTAAAGCTGTTTCGCAATCTTCAGTTGAGTATGGGTTTGCTAAGTGGCTGGTTAGCATTCATTGTTATTGGCGGTTCGCTACTGATCGTCCCTTTCTTTCTAGAGAGCGTCAAGCATTATCCAACGGTAAAAGTAGGGCTATTACTAGCCGTATCGCCTGTACTGAGTGGGTTAATTGCCCCACTGGCTGGAATACTTTCAGACCGCTTTGGCGCTCGACTAATCAGTTCAATTGGGCTGGGGTTGATGATTGGCGGCTGTCTGGGGATTAGTACCTTTGACGCTCAAATTACAGAACTAGGCTATGTATCGCGCTATTTTATTTACGGCATTGGTCTAGGTTTATTTCAATCGCCCAACAACAGCACTGTTATGGGATCGGTACCGAGGGAACGGCTAGGGATTGCTTCTGGGCTTTTGTCTTTGTCACGTACATCAGGGAACACCGTAGGAGTTTCTCTAATTGGGGCAATATTTGGAGCCTTAATCGGTAGCATATCTGGCGGTGCAGATGTCTCTGTTGCCCCTGCTGATGCGATCGTTGCAGGGTTCCAAGGAACTTTTCGCTTTGCAGCCCTAATACTGTGTGGGGCGGCTGTTGCATCTGTTTTGAGGATCGGTAAGAGGTGGGTAGGGGAGCAGGGGAGCAGGGAGATGAGGGAGACAAGGGGACAAGGGAGACAAGGAGATAAATAAAACTCCTAACTTCTAACTCCTAACTCTTAACTCTTAACTCAGCACGGGCTAAACGCCCCGCTATCGCTAACAGCACTGTTTTGCGCAATGCCCAATATTCAATTATCAATTACTAAGGAGTTAAAGAAATGACAGGTAAATTAGAAGGAAAAGTGGCAATTATCACTGGTGCTTCTGCGGGAATTGGAGAAGCAACTGCGATCGCTTTGGCTTCAGTTGGAGCTACAGTTGTACTCGCTGCTAGGCGTGGCGATCGCATTCAGGCATTAGCAGAACGCATCGAAGCTAGTGGTGGCAAGGCATTGCCTATTGTCACTGATGTGACTGATGAAACCCAGGTAAATAACTTGGTGGCAAAGGCCAATGCAGAATTGGGAAGAGTCGATATCCTTGTGAATAATGCCGGGATTGCCTTATTAGGCACGATTGAAGCGGGAAATAGCTCAGATTGGCGGCGATCGTTTGACCTCAACGTATTGGGACTGCTATATGCGACTCATGCTGTTTTGCCTCTGTTGAAAGCACAAAAATCTGGGCATATAGTCAATATCTCGTCAGTGGCAGGCCGGACAGCACGGGCGGGTGTTGGTGTTTACAATGCTACCAAATGGGGTGTTAATGCTCTCTCGGAAGCATTGCGTCAAGAAGTCCACAAAGACAACATCCGCGTCACCATTATTGAACCTGGGTTGGTGGATACGGAAATTGACAGCCAAATTACCGATCCCGTTGCCAAACAACGGATCGAAGAACGACGCAAGTCAATTCAACCTCTGCAAAGCGAAGACATTGCTGCTGCGATCGTTTACGCCCTTACGCAACCACCACGCGTTAATGTCAACGAAATCCTCATCCGACCAACGGGACAAGAACATTAACATAATTTGTAATTCGTAATACTTCGGCTACCTCAGTACAAGTTTGTAATTCGTAATTAAAGACTGTTACGTAAGGGGATTTAGAACCAGATGTTTCTTGAGTCTATCTTACCTATACGAGGAAGAAAGCTACCTATAGCGTCTCGTAGGGAACTACTGAAAAAAGCGCCATGTATAGGTATAGATAGACTTAGCTTCTTTGTTTGGGGGAAGAGGAATTAAACCCAAAAATTACGAATTACGAATTAGGAACTTAACACTGAGCATAAATTATCTCACTTAGTATTTACTAAATTTTAGAAAGAATCGCTTGGGCAGCAGCTTCATCGGTAATCAATCCTGTAATTAACTTGCCATGCAGAGCAGCCAAAATTGCCTCTGCCTTTCTCACACCACCCGCCACTCCAATAATCAGTCGATGAGCGGGTTGTTCGAGGGCTACACTGGCAACCCGGCTGTTTGTCCCTTGTTGCAGTAATACTCCACGATCGCTATAAGCCCAACCTGCTATTTCTCCGACTGCTCCCAGTTCAATCAATTCAGCCACCTCATCGTCATTGATGAAGCCGTCTTGATGTAACGGAGCATTCCAGGCAATGTGACTAATTCCAACAAAGGTTACTTTGGCTTGCTCTGCAAGAGTTTTGACAGCGACAAACGATCGCTGAGTCTGCAAGAGTTCTCGTTCTTCGACACTAGTCGCAACAACGGGAGTCGGCACTGGGTAAGCTTGGGAACCGACGCGATCGGATAAATGCATAACCACTTCGTGACGACCCTGCACGCCCAGAATGAGACATATTGCCAATAATTGACACAATTTTATGCTGGGGTTGGTTCATTGAGGGGATCTGCTCCACCATTGTTCGCAATGTGCGACCTGATGACAACGCTAGTATGGTAGGGGTTTTAGCCATCAGGTAAGCCTCTAGGTGGGTGGCAGCACATACACCAATTCCGTATAATGTATCACCACTACCTGCGTCAGTTGGTACTACTTCACAAAGTGACAGAGCAAAGCGATCGCGTAACGACTCAGCCAGAGCAATGCATTCACTCAGGGGATGATCTAGTCGAAATTTAATCAATTTTTCACTGACAGCCAGTGCTACTAAGCGTTGTGCAGCTTGCCGGGATACATTGAGCTTGGCAGCAATTTCTTCTTGCGTATTGCCGACGATGTAATAGAGCCAAGCAGCATGAGCAGCCAAGTCTAATTTGCGCGCCCGAAGGGGGGTGGCATCGCGCCGCTCTAAAAAAGGTTGTCCCATATACTACCTGCAAAAACTATGTACCTATCAAAGGTATGATTGCATTATTTAGACTATATGCCCAAAGAAATAATCTTTGCTCAATTATTTTTAAATTTCTATTATCCCCCAGTCACCTCTAAGTTAAACCCAGTAATGTAGCTTGCCTCTTCACTCATCAAAAACGCTACCCCATTTGCCACCTCTTCCAGGCTTCCTAAACGCCGCATTGGTACTGAATTAATCATCTGTTGCTCAACCATCTTGGGATCGGCATCAAAGTACTGCGATCCTACTGCTGCTTGCAATTCAGTTTGCCGCGTCCACATAAAACCAGGGCCAATCAACGCAGGCGAGAGTGCATTTACCCGAATGCTGTAAGGTGCTAAGTCTTTTGCTGCCGTTTGAGTAATTCCAATGACAGCAAACTTAGAAGCGGCATAAGCCAACATATTTGGTGGCCCAACCACCCCTGCATAACTCGCCATGTTGACAATCGCACCTCCACCTGCATCGCGTAATTGTTGTGCAGCCGCCTTGAGAATATGGAAAACGCCGACGACGTTGATATTAATGACCTTTTGAAAGTCGTCTTCAGGATATTCGTTAGTCTTGGCAAACACTCCTTGATAACCCGCATTATTAAATACATAGTCGATGCGCCCAAGCTGCTCTACAGCAGCAGTAAAGGCTTTAGCAACATCATCACTAGATGTAACATCACAGCGAAACGTGCCGACTGGAACGTTGTAACCTTTTAGTTCCGCAGCGACATCTGTCATCTTCGGTTCATTCAAATCTAGCAGGGCTATTCCTGCGCCATTAGCAGCAAAACGGTGTGCAGTTGCTTTGCCAATATCTCCTGCACCGCCCGTAATTAGGATGGTCTTACCTGCAAACTGATAAGTTGCTTTTGCCGTCATAGATTCAACCTCTTATTGAAGAATTGTTGCAAATGCCCACGATCAAAATCAGATTGGTATGATTTCTATTATTGAGCTTTTGCCCAAAATTAGAGCATAAAATCAAAAATTTATTTTGTTCGGTTTTTTACTTTAAAGGAGTTATGCGATGCGTATTCGCCGCTTCGCGAAAGTGCTAGCTGCATTTCTCGCTGGAGTAATGCTGGTGCATCTGCTATATGCTTGCTCACCGCGCTCCCAAGCCGCAGAGAAAACTAAACTAACGATCGCCACTGTAAATAATGGCGACATGGTGGTGATGCAAGGGCTTTCTCGCAAATTTGAAGAAGCTAATCCTGATATTCAACTCCGGTGGGTTGTGCTGGAAGAAAATGTGTTGCGTCAACGCACAACTACAGATGTTGCAAGCCAAGGTGGGCAGTTTGATGTCATGACCATTGGTTCCTATGAAACGCCAATCTGGGCGAGGCGGGATTGGTTAAGACCCTTGGATCTAGGCGGAAATTATGACGTAAACGATTTGCTCAAACCCATACGAGAAGGGCTTTCCAATAACGGCAAACTCTATGCCGTACCATTCTATGGGGAAAGTTCCATGCTGTACTACCGCAAAGACTTGTTTGAAAAAGCTGGGATTGCGGTTCCTCAACAGCCAACTTATCCCCAAATGAGAGAATGGGCAAGCAAAATCCACGATCCAGCGCATGGGGTTTATGGTGTTTGCCTGCGCGGAAAACCTGGTTGGGGTGAAAACATCGCATTTGTTTCCACATTGGTTAATACCTATGGTGGACAGTGGTTTGATATGAAGTGGCAACCAACGATCGATACTCCACCTTGGAAAGAGGCGATCGCCTTTTATGTCGATCTGCTTAACAAATATGGGCCGCCAGGAGCCAGTTCCAATGGATTTAATGAGAATTTAGCATTATTCTCAACGGGTAAATGCGGTATGTGGGTAGATGCAACCGTTGCTGCCGGGTTATTATCCAATCCCAAAGAATCCCAAGTGTATAACAAAGTTGGCTTTGCTCGTGCGCCAATTGAAAAATATCCTAACGGCTCAAATTGGCTTTGGGCTTGGGCGTTAGCGGTTCCAAAAACCTCAAAATCACCCGAAGCCGCGCAAAAATTCGTTGCTTGGGCAACATCAAAGGAATACATTCAACTGGTTGCCAAGGAAAATGGCTGGGTTGCTGTACCACCAGGGACTCGGACTTCCACTTATGAGAATCCCAACTATCGAAAAGCTGCACCCTTTGCAGAAATCGTGCTGGCAGCGATCCAATCTGCCGATGTTACCCGTCCATCCGCACAACCAACTCCGTATAAAGGAGTTCAATACGTTGATATTCCAGAATTTCAAGCGATCGGTTCTTCCGTTGGGCAAACCTTGGCGGCGGCATTGACCAATCGAACTTCGGTAGATCGAGCTTTGCAGCAATCCCAGAAATCAACTGAACGCTTCATGAAACACACGGGTTATATCGAGTGAAATGGGGCATGGGGCATTGAGCATTGGGCATGGGTAAAAAGAGCCAATGCTCAACTACAAAACATTCAGAATCCAAAATCTAAAATCTAAAATCTAAAATTCCTTTAGGTTATGTCTTCTTCATTAGCAGTAAAACCTCAACACGAAACGCCACCACCCACCAAGCAACGAACTACGCGGCAAGTATCAACCTTACCTCTGGTTGCGCCTTCAGTCGTTCTCCTACTGCTGTGGATGATTGTGCCTCTGGTGATGACCGTATGGTTTTCCTTTCAGCGTTATAACTTGCTGAATCCAGATGCACGTAAATTCATCGGGATTGAAAATTTCACTTTCATCCTCAGTGACTCAGCTTTATGGACATCGATCGCTATCACAATAGTTTTAGTTGTTTCCGTTTTAGCAATCACAATTGGTCTAGGGACACTCCTAGCAGTACTATTTGACCAAGACTTTTATGGTCGTGGAGTGGCGCGGGTACTAGCAATCTCTCCATTTTTCGTGATGCCCACAGTTAGCGCCCTGATCTGGAAAAATATGCTGATGCATCCAGTGAATGGGCTATTTGCTCAAATTACCAGAGGTTTGGGTTTAGGGGCGATCGATTGGTTTGCTAGCGTTCCATTACTTGCCATTATTATTATTGTGTCCTGGGAATGGCTGCCCTTTGCTTTGCTGATTTTATTGACTGCAATTCAGTCACTCGATCGCGATCAGTTAGAAGCGGCGCGGATGGATGGTGCAAATGCGATCGCTCTATTTCGTTTCGTCATGCTACCGCATTTAAGCCGCGCCATTTCTGTGGTTGCCATGATTGAGACAATTTTCTTCCTGACTATCTTTGCTGAAATCTTTGTTACCACAGGCGGTGGGCCGGGACTTGCAACTACTAACCTTGCCTATTACATCTTCTTAAAAGCCTTGCTGGAATTCGATGTCGGCGGTGCTTCAGCCGGTGGATTAATTGCCGTAATCCTTGCCAACATCGTGGCAATCTTTTTGATGCGTAGTGTTGCTCGTAATTTGGATACTTAACATGGCACGTAAAACCTCGAAGATTTGGCTATGGACATTGCTCGGCTGGCTTGCCGCTTGCATATTGTTTTTTCCAATTTTCTGGATGTTTATCACCAGTTTCAAAACGGAAGTAGCGGCAGTTTCAACTCCCCCGCAGTTATTTTTCCGTCCGACATTGGAGAATTATATTGCCATCCAAGACCGGGCAAATTATTTCAATTATGCGTTTAATAGCGTAGCGATTTCCCTTGGCTCGACTATAGTCGCGCTGCTGCTTGCCGTACCTGCCGCCTACGCAATGGCATTCTTCCCAACCAAACGCACCAAGGGAACTTTACTTTGGATGCTGTCCACCAAAATGCTGCCACCCGTTGGTGTGCTAGTACCAATCTACATTTTGTGCCGCAACGCCGGATTACTAGATACTCGCATCGGTTTGATTATCATTTATACCCTGATTAATTTGCCAATCGTCGTCTGGATGATTTACAGCTTCTTCAAAGAAGTTCCTAAAGAAATTCTCGAAGCCGATCGCATGGATGGAGCAAGCACACAGCAAGAACTTGTGCATGTGTTGTTGCCATTAGCAGTACCCGGAATTGCCTCCACAGCCTTGCTTTCGATTATTTTGTCATGGAACGAAGCATTTTGGAGCTTGAACTTGACAACGGCAGATGCCGCCCCACTCACAGCCTTTATTGCTTCATTTTCCAGCCCTCAAGGATTATTTTGGGCAAAACTTTCGGCAGCATCAACACTAGCGATCGCACCCATCCTCATCTTCGGTTGGCTGAGTCAACGGCAATTAGTCCGGGGTCTGACCTTCGGTGCTGTGAAATAAACTCTCTGTGTTCTCTGCGTCTCTGTGGTTCGTAATTTATTTCTTGTAAATCCTAAATAACACAGAAGTTCTTAAACCATAATCCTCTCTACACAATAAAAAACTTAAACCCATTAATGGAAACACCTTATGTCAACAGTTGCTTTAAGAAATATCCATAAAACCTACGCTGACACAGAGATCATCAAAGGCATCGATCTCGACGTGGGCGATCGCGAATTTGTGGTCTTCGTCGGCCCCTCCGGCTGTGGGAAATCAACTTTACTCCGCATGATTGCTGGACTAGAAGAAATTTCCTCCGGCGATTTACTTATTGATGGACAAAAAGTCAATGATGTGCCACCGGATAAACGTGGTTTAGCAATGGTGTTTCAAACTTATGCCTTATATCCTCACATGACAGTGGCAGAAAATATGGCCTTTAGCCTCCGACTTGCGGGTATGCAGAAAGCCCAGCGTTATGAAAGAGCGCGTGAAGTCGCTCGTATCCTGCAACTGGAGCCACTTTTGAACCGGAAGCCCAAAGAACTATCAGGAGGACAACGCCAAAGGGTAGCGATCGGTCGTGCTTTGGTGCGTAATCCCAAAGTATTTTTGTTTGATGAGCCACTGTCCAACCTGGATGCTTCATTGCGGGTGCAAATGCGGATTGAGCTTGCCAGTTTACACGACAGCCTGCAAGCCACGATGATTTATGTTACCCACGATCAAGTTGAGGCAATGACCCTTGCCGACAAAATTGTGGTGTTACAGGGCGGCATCATCGAACAAATGGGTTCTCCTCTGGAACTCTACCACCATCCCCGCAATCTATTCGTCGCCGGATTTATTGGTTCGCCAAAAATGAACTTTATTTCGGTGACAGTTTCAGCCGTCAATGACTCTGGGGCAACAGTTAGACTCCCTGGTGACGCAACCGTAACAATTCCGGTGAAGCCCAAAACCCTGTCAGTTGGGGATAGAGCAACATTAGGGATTCGTCCCGAACATCTGCGGCTCGATCGCAATAACCCAAGCGTGAATGGTGAAGTATTAGTCGTAGAACGATTAGGCGGAGAAACCTTTCTCTACATCAAGATTGCAGGTGGCGAAACTATAGTCGTGCAAACAGACGGAGATAATCCAGCCATTATGCATGATTACGTTCCGATTTACATTAATGGTGAGCTTTGCCATTTGTTCGATCGCGACGGTGAAGCCATCCCCAAAGTTCATCGTCACCACCTAACCCAAAATGAATCCCATGAACAGCAATATCAGCACAGGATCGGCAATCAAGCTGAATGAAGCATCTTTGTCTCATTTAGGAAATAACATTCGCGTACCCAATTACGATCGCCACCAAATCACTAACGGTATTGTCCATATCGGTGTGGGTGGGTTCCATCGCGCACATCAGGCATTATACCTGGATAATTACTTTCATCAAAATCCCGGTAGTGAATGGGGAATCTGCGGGGTTGGGCTACTGGAATTCGACAAACGAATGCGGGATGCACTGAACTCTCAAGATTGTTTGTATACCTTAGTTGAAAGATCCCCAGAAGGCGATCGCGCTCGTGCGATTGGAGCAATTACAAAATATCTGTTTGCCCCAGATAATCGCCAAGCAGTAATTGACACTTTAGCAGACCCCAAATGCCGCATCGTTACCCTCACCATTACCGAAGGCGGTTACTACTATATTGAAGGTAGCGGTGAATTCGATGCCAATCACCCGACAATCCAGTACGATTTGCAGCATCCTGATGAACCAATAGGAGTATATGGCTTTTTGACAGCAGCCCTTGATCGCCGCCGTCAACAGGGAATCGCACCATTTACCGTGTTGTCCTGCGACAATCTCCAAGGTAACGGTAACATTGCCCGCAAAATGTTAACCGCATTTGCCCAAATGCAGAACCCAAAATTGGGAAGTTGGGTTGCCGAACAGGTAGCTTTTCCCAACTGCATGGTCGATCGCATTACTCCCGCCACCACACCAGCAGATATCAAAATGGTGGCGGAACAGTTTAACATTGATGATGCCTTTCCAGTTGTTGCCGAACCGTTTCTTCAGTGGGTAGTCGAAGACAATTTCAGCGCGGGTAGACCTGATTGGGAATCAGTTGGCGTTCAGATGACGAGTGATGTTCATCCCTATGAGATGATGAAAATCCGGCTGCTCAACGCCAGTCACTTGTTAATTGGCTATCTTGGCTCCTTGGCTGGCTACACTTACGTTCATGAAGTTATGGCAGATCGATTAATTCGGCAAGCCGTCGATAATTTGATGGCAGAAGTTACGCCCACACTTCAACCCGTACCTGGAATTGATTTAGATAGTTATAAAAAGACCTTAATTGAACGCTTTGCCAATCCTAAAATTCGAGATCAACTGCCGCGTCTTTGCCTGAATAGCTCCGCTAAAATGCCAAAATTTATTCTCGGCTCAGTGCGTGACGCGCTGCATCAAGGAGGGGCAATTGATTACATGAGCCTAACGGTTGCTGCTTGGTTCCGTTACCTCAACGGACAGGATGACCGAGGGAATCCCATTCCCATTGATGACCCAATAGCAGGTACTCTAACTCAACTAGCTCATTCCAGTGACAGCGATGCCAAACCATTGCTCAATTTAACTGAGATTTTTGGCGATTTGTCCCAATCACCGCTTTTTGTTGATGCAGTTACGAACCATTTACGCAGGTTGTATGAGTTTGGAGCTAAAGAAACATTAGTTAAATTATTACAGAAAACTTAACCAGAGAGTGGAAGCTGTAACATTTGAAGGCGGAAGTTTAATTTCCGCCTTCTAACCTTGAAAATTTTGAGGGGCAATTAATATCATGTTCGCTTGATTACTTATTAAACACGAAGAACCCCACCCCTAATCCCCTTCCCTTGCAAAGGCTACTGTGTACACACAAGAATTTTAAAGTTGCTACGTAACGCCGGGTGGATTAATTTTTGCAGGTCGATGCAATTAAGTTGCAAGTCAATGCAATTAAGTTGCAAGTCGATGCAATTAAGTTGCAAGTCAATGCAATTAAGTTGTAGGGTCAATGCAATTAAGTTGCAAGTCGATGCAATTAAGTTGCAAGTCGATGCAATAGAGTTGCAAGTCAATGCAATTAAGTTGCAGGTCAAAAGAATTGTGTGTACACCATAGCTTTGCTAAGGAGAGGGGAGACAAAGCGTAGCTTTGGCGGGGTGGGGTGCAATGACTGTAGGAAGCATAACACCAATTCTCCAAAATAAGGCAACAGATGTAAATCATGAAAGTCTTGCGCCCATTGCGAATTGCGAATTGGTATAACTATTATCCGAACTTGATATGACTGACATCGTAATTGGCTTAGACTTGGGTACAGGAGGAGTACGAGCGATCGCAGTTGACCTCCAAGGGCAAATTATCGCTCAAGCAACCAAAAGCTATCCCCTATTAACTCCACAACCTGGCTGGACGGAACAGAACTCATCGGATTGGGTGGAAGCGAGTTTGGATGCTCTCTTCGATGTTACTCAACAGCTAAACGGATATCGGGCGATCGCCCTCGGTTTATCTGGACAAATGCATGGTATGGTTCCTCTCGATGCGGATGGTAAAGCAATTAGACCAGCAATTTTATGGAACGATCAGCGCACTGGTAAAGCTGTTGCTGAGATTGAAGCCGCTATTCCCCGACAGGAGTTGATCCAGCGCACTGGAAATCCGGCAATTACAGGATTTCAACTGCCGAAGCTCTTATGGT
The DNA here is from genome assembly GCF_053470305.1 of Nostoc sp. DSM 114160. Classification (NCBI taxonomy): domain Bacteria; kingdom Bacillati; phylum Cyanobacteriota; class Cyanophyceae; order Nostocales; family Nostocaceae; genus Nostoc; species Nostoc sp. DSM 114160. The sequence goes on from NZ_JBPFGO010000001.1 coordinate 3,191,621, forward strand.
TGCGGACTGAAGATCCACTTGCATACACTCGGTTATGGCAGATTCTTTTGCCCAAAGATTATCTGGGATATGTGCTAACTGGCAAAGTAGTAACGGAACCATCTGATGCTTCTGGTGTCGGCTGTCTAAATCTGGCAAATCGGCAATGGGATACAGATATTCTCCATGCTCTTAATATTAATCCAGCGTTATTCCCTCCGGTAATCGAATCTACCGCGATCGCTGGACGACTCAAATCAGAAATAGCCGCGCGCGTGGGATTACCTGTAGGATTACCTGTGGTCGCAGGCGGAGGTGATAATGCCGCAGCAGCAATTGGTTTGGGTATCTCATCAAGCAACCTGAGTCGGGGTAGTTTGAGTATCGGCACATCCGGAGTAATCTTTGCACCATGCGATCGCCCAATTCCCGATGCCGAAGGTCGGGTACATTTGTTCTGCCATGTGGATGGCGGCTATCATCTGCTGGGGGTGACGTTAGCAGCAGGTGGTTCTCTGCGTTGGTATCGAGATACATTTGCACCGCATATATCTTACACCGAACTGATGGATATAGCAGAGCGATCGCACCCTGGGGCGCGTGGTGTGCTATTTCTACCCCACCTTGCAGGAGAACGCAGTCCCCACCTCGATCCAGATACTCGCGGTGCTTTGGTAAATTTGTCATTAGCTCATACACAAGCAGATATAATTCGTGCTGTGCTGGAAGGGGTTGCATTTAGCTTGCGGTCAGCATTGGAGGTAATTAGTGCGATCGCTCCCCTCGATCAACTCTTAGCAACGGGTGGAGGCGCACGTTCTCACATCTGGTTACGAATTTTGGCAGATGTTTTGCAAACAAAACTCATTGCACCCAAAGCTGAGGAAGGAGCTGCTTACGGAGCAGCTATTTTGGCAATGGTAGGGATTGGTGTTTACCCCAATTTAGCAACTGCACTCAAGATTTTCCCGCAGGATAGTAATGTAGTACAGCCACAGGCAAATCTTTTGTACGAAGCAGGTTTTAACCGCTACAAGCTACTTTACGATACCTTGAAAGCTGTGCGTTGAGCATTAACCGCCTATTTCCGGGCAACAGCCATGATGTGAGCGCTCATCCCTAACATAGAGGGTTCGGTTTCTAACCAGCGAATCGCTTCTAAAAGGCGATCGCGGCGACCTTGCTCATTCCAGTGTTCTTGAAAGTTTTGTAGTAACCAGCCCGGCCCTTCAATCGCTAAAATCTTTTCAGAATGTAAACCCGCTTCTTCAACCTCTGCTCTGAGTTCTTCTGGATGATGAAAGAAGGTTTTTGTAAAGTAGCGAGGATGGTTGTTTGGGTTGCGGTGTTGACCATCAATCAAATCCTGTTTAACAATCTCTACAAACTCTGGATCGTCTAAATGTCCGCCAAATAATCCATCTAAGGTTGAAGCAAAGCGAGAAACTCCCGCAGCAAAAACAAAACCTCCAGTTTTTAAGATCCGATGAGCTTCACGTAAAGCAATAATCCGATCTGTGCGCTCAGTCAGATGATACAAAGGCCCAAGTAAGAGAACAGCATCAACGCTATTATCCGCCCGATTGAGTTGCCGAGCGTCTCCAACAGCCAAACTAGCTAGAGGAGATTCCGGTTGAGCTTGAGACAAATGTCGGGCTTGCTCTATGTGCAAAGGAACTGCATCAATGAGATGGACTTCATAGCCTTGTTGAGCAAGCCAAAAAGAATAGACGCCAGCACCACCGCCAACATCGAAAATCACTGCGGGAGGAGGCGGTAGGTAGCGGCTAATAAGTTCTTGGCTTCGGGCTAATTCCAGCAGACCCTGCACCTTTTGATAACCGATCTTGCTCTTGACCACTCGCGTAATGGATTAACGCTTCATCTCCAAGCAGATTGTTTAATTCAGATAAATCAGACATCGAGAACCTCGACTTCAATCAAATCATTATCTTTAAGGTTATATAGCTCCCGCAGTTTCACATCGCAAGCTATCTCAATAATTGTTTTTGGATGATCTCCACTTTCAGTATTATTTTTGTCTGTTCTTAAGATAAAAGCATCTCTACCAAATATCTGACAAGGAACAATGCTCACAGAAACAGTCCCTCCATATTCTTCCTTTTCCAGACGCATAACATTTTTCGGGAGATGGTAAGGTTGATTTAATTGAATATTTAAAGTTCCAGGGAAGAATTTCATCCCTGTTTTTCTCAAGTAATATTCTTGGAGTTTCTCAATCCAGTAAGAAAAGTTTCCGAAACCACTGACAACCTTACCTTTTAAAATTTTCATATATCTTTATGTATATAAATAAGCTGGTATTTATATTAGTTAAACTTCAAGAATAATTTAAAATCCAGAAACAATAATTTGTCTCTAACTCTTTCCCCCTGCTCCCACGGTTACTGAGCGTAGTCGAAGTATGCTCCCCTGCTCCCTATTTGTATCAACCTGAAAGTAAAATGGTATTAGAGGGGAGTAGTACTTATACCGCGCACAAAAATATCTACACAGGTTTCGATATAGTCCTCACAGCTATAGCTGCTGGAATTGAATTTTGCACTGCGGCATAGCATTCCAGCTAACAGCATTCCTGTGAACATATCGACAGCCGGAAATGGATCGAGGTCTGCTCTGACAGTGCCTCGTTTCTGACTCGATTGCAGGTAAGCTACCAGTTTTTCGGCTAAGGGCTTGGCAGCTTCTTGAATCACTTGTTTGGCTGCCTCTGGATGACGTTTGGCTTCTCCAATGAAGGTACGAATTAAGTCTTCCTGCGTCTCCAGCATAGTATTGTAAAGATGGGCATACTGTTTTAAATCAATTTTGAGATCCTGTGTCCACGCTTCGGGGTGTGCAAGGGCTTCTGTCTGGAGTGCTAAGGCATTTTTCATTACTGCTCCCAGAAGTTGTTCTTTGCTAGCAAAGTGGCGAAATAAAGTCACCTCATTTACACCAGCAACACGAGCTATTTCACGGGTAGTTGCTCCTTGAACACCTAAACTGGCAAATACCTGCAAGGCGGCTTCTATCAAACGTGTACGGGTGAGAGTTGATGAACGGATAGTTTTATGCATTTATGCTGGCAAGTACTTACTTTGATCATAGATTATGTAGAAAAAGTAGTCGTAATTTAGGGAAAATAGTATTAATGCCAACATTTTTAAAGTTATTGAAAATATTTCCCTCTTAAGTTGATTTCGCTGCAATAGCTAATGTTTTACTCATTTTAGTAACTGGAACAACTATCCCACTTCTTAAATAATGAGGTGCTTTTTGGATAGCAGTAAATCCCAATCGTAAATAAAACCCTTCAGCATAAAGGCTAGCAGTTGTAATTACCTTGTCTATACTTTGCTCAGTTGCTTCGTCGCAAAAATGTTGAACTAAAGCACGGCCAATCCCTTTACCTTGATATTTAGGATGAACATACAGCCCGATGAGTTCATCAACAATGAAACTAGCAAAACCGACAACAACATCTCCCTCGATCGCAACCCAGAAAGATTCTGTTTTCATACTCTTCAAGATATTTGAACCATCAGGTTTGTCGCGGTAATTGCGCCAAGCTAAAAGTTCTTTTTGGGTGTAGAAAGTTGCAGGTAGAGCTTTGATAGCAGCAATATGAATTGCACTCAGCACCCACGCATCTGTTTCTTGGGCAGGTCGAAGAGATATTTCGTTAGTGTTCATTTGAAATTTGTATTAGATGCTTGTTTGACTTTCTAAGCCAAAGATATCGAGTTTGGGATATAAAAATTTTAGTTGGGTAGGCAGTAGCCCGTCATAGACATCGCAACACATCAATTAGCTGATATTAGTAGTTTGCAATTGAGTTACAACTCGCTGGACAATTTGCCGTCTAATTTCCTGAACATTATGACTCGCAGCGGTAACACGAGCAAGTACAGCCGCCGGAGCAGTTTGGGGAGAACCACTGTTAAAGGGTGGTTGGGGATTGTATTCGATCCCTAGTTGAATTGCTTGGGCGATCGCTTCTCCAAATAACTCAGCAGCGATCGCTAGTCCAAAATCAATGCCAGCTGTCACACCGCCACCTGTAATTCGATTGCGATCGATGACAACTCTTTGGGCAATTGTCTCAACTCCCAACATCTCAAGCAAATCCAACGATTGCCAGTGAGTAGTGGCATGATACCCCTGAAGTAAACCCGCCGCCGCCAGCAGCAGAGAACCAGTGCAGACAGCAGTAACGTAGCGAGCTTGTTTCCCTTGGTTTCTAAGAAAATTGAGAAACTTTTCATCTTCCATTTTGGCATTGATACCTGGGCCTCCTGGCACAAATAACACATCTAAGGCTGGTGCTTGAGCAAAGGTTGTGTCAGGTAGAAAGGTAAGGCCGCGATCGCTCCGAATTGGTTCGAGTGTTTCCGCTAGCAAATATACCTGCGCCTTTGGCAATCTGACAAAGATTTCGTAGGGCCCCGTGAAATCTAACTGCGTCACATTTGGGAATAATACTATTCCAATCGATAGAGAAGGAACCTGTTCAATAAAAGTCATTATTTATACCCTTATTTGCAAAATTCTAATATAATTGCTCTCCCAGCTTGTCAAATACTATAACTTCTGAAACATAAACTACGGTAATCTTATCGACAAAAAGTATTACAAGCTTTAATCACCACTAAATCTACCGACAAGCCGTATATTATGGATAAAGCAATAAAATAACCAACTTCAAAAGACAAATTTTGAAGTAATCAAGCAATATCTTGTGATATTTGGCTAATTTTGTTGTGCTTATTTTGAATATCTGCTTAAAGCTTGCTCTCTTAGAGTATTTAGCAAGCTGGGAGATATTAGAAAGTCAAAAGGAGTGAATGTGATCAACGCCATACAAATTAACGAAAACTTGACAACTACAGGACAAGTCATACCGAAACAGCTTGAGCAAGCTATTCAAGAAGGTTTTAAATCCGTTCTCAATTTGCGATCGCCTGATGAACTAGGATTTTCTAAGGATGAGCAAAAAGTAGCGGAAGCATTGGGGCTGTATTATCAAAATGTTCCCCTCAAGGTGGATCTCAAAAATTTGAATGAAGAGGTAATTACCAAAATCCTCACGACACTCGAACAAATCCCGAAACCAGCAGTTGTGCATTGTGCCGCCGGAATGCGATCGACTGGAATTGCGCTGTTAAGTATCGCTATCCAGGAAGGATTAACGCCAGAGGAAACCTTAGCAAAAGCAAGAAATCTCGGCTTTGGATTCTTTGAACACGCTGGTGTTAGTCCCCGATTGAAGCAATTATTTGTGGACTATGTTAACAAACACGCGAAGGTAGCTTTACCTGCTAGCTGCTCTTAAGTATTAGTGATTTCTAATTGTTATGTCTTAATAGACTAGACGGCTGCTATACAAATTATTGAAGAAGAATTCAGAAGTTAGGATTCAAAATTAAGATGTTCTCTATGTTCGCGCTGCGGTAGCGAGTCCCACAGAATTCAATTCTGTTAGCGGATAGCTAAGGTTTAGCCCATTCTGACTCACCTCGACTGCGCTCGGCGACCACCTGACTCCTGAATTCTTTCTTCTTAAAAATTAAAAACTGCTCTTGCTGAAAGTAGACAAGAGCAGTTTTTAATAGCAAAGCCCAACATAAAAATTTAGGCATCTTCAAGTTCAAATTGAGCCACCGTAACAGCATTAAAAGCGAAAGCTAAAACTAATGGCATTGGCGACTGAAACCAAAAGGTAAAAAGAACAGCTAGGATTGTGCCTATTACTGCGGACATTGACCACAATCGCTCTTCAAAAGTCAGTCCTTTTTCGGCTTTAATCAATCTGAGAGCATGAACTGGAATTGGCTCCGGCATTACCCCACCCGGAGGGAAAGCCCAGAAGTTGTTACGTCGCTCAACAAATAAATCTGTCCAGCCATTTTCTTGGCACCATGCCTCAATCCATTGAAGTGAGTAATGATTCATCATCGGGTTTCAGAGTTCGGTTTGTAGAAGTTTTGTGCTTGGTGAATGTAAACTCTTGGAGATTCCTGAAGAACTAACTAATCGCTATAAAGTGAACGCTAATGCTCGATATTTAAGCTTTGTTAAGCAATTGAGACGCATATAATTACGACTCAAACCTTGCTTTCATTAATTAAAAGACTAACAGTTGATCGGGGCTGTTGAATTTAAAAGACAACAAACTTTACTTGAAAAATGGAAAGTCAAGAATTGTAAATAACTCCATGAGTATTACTGCTCAAAAAAACTTTTTATATCTTGAAAATTTAAATCTACAAATGAAGAATTGTAAATAGGTCAACAAGCATAGACCATAGGAAATATTGCTTTACTCAGCTAAATTATTCCTTTAGAGTTAGGAATTTCAAGTTTTATCTTTATCAAGAGCGATAGATTATGCTCCCCGTCTCTATTTTGCTAAAGCTTGCTCGATCGGAGAAACAATTTATACTCAGTCATTGCGATCGCTATTGTATTTAATAAATATTGTTCTGAATCTCTAATTTTAGTGCGATCGCAGATTGCCACTCTCTACCTCAAGTAGCAGGGAGAATTCTGCTAAAGTCAGAAGTTTATGCTCTTTTTGCGTTACAAAATATTAAGCAACGGAAATACACGTTTTCCAAGTCCAGTAGCAAGGCTGCGAGTCTCAATTAGTACGATCCAGTCTTGCTAATATTCAAATTCGGTAATTAAATGCGGCGATTATACACTAAATTGGCTCTCAATATCTTTTGGCGGCAAACACTAGCATTCCTTCTCGGAATTATGATCTGGTGTGTGGCCGATCCAGCAGTGGCAGTAGACTGGACTCATCCACTGTCATTTAGCAATGCAGAGCTATCAAGACGTGATTTTTCTGGACAGAGTTTGCAAGCTGCGGAGTTTTCTAACGCCAATATGGAATTGGCTAACTTTACAAACGCTGACTTACGGGGAGCAGTCATGAGCGCTTCGGTGATGACAAAAGCAAATCTCCACGGAGCGGATTTAACGAATGCAATGGTCGATCAGGTAAACTTGACTAAGGCCGATTTGAGCGATGCAGTTTTCAAAGAAGCTCTTTTGCTCCGCGCCATATTTAATGATGTAAATATAGACGGTGCAGATTTTACAGATGCAATTTTGGATAGAGCGCAAATTAAAGAACTGTGCGAAAAAGCCAGTGGTGTGAATTCCAAAACAGGCGTGCAAACTCGTGATTCTCTAGGATGTCAATGAAGCGTGTTGGTGTAATTGGTGGCGGACAACTAGCCTGGATGATGGCGGATGCAGCACAGAAGCTAGGAGTAGAATTAATAGTACAAACTCCAAGCGTTCACGACCCGGCCGTGTCAATCGCTCAGGAAACTGTTTTCGCGCCAGTTGATGATGCAAGTGCTACGGAAATATTAGCTCAAAAATGCGATGTTATCACCTTTGAAAACGAATTTGTTAACCTGCAAGCTTTATCTCTTTTATCACAGCAAGGCGTTTGTTTCCGTCCCAAATTAGAAGCTTTAGCTCCTCTTTTAGATAAATATCATCAGCGTTGCTATTTACGTGATTTGGGCTTACCAGTTCCTCAATTTTTCGCCCTTGAGGAGGTGGAAAATATTCAATCCAAAATAGAATATCTAGGTTTTCCAGCAGTCTTGAAATCCCGTCGTCATGGTTATGACGGTCAAGGTACTTTCATAATTCAGGATTTTGCTGCTTTAGAACAAAAGCTAAGTCATGAAACCACAACAAAGACTTTAAATCAATCACTTTTCTTGGTAGAAGAATTTGTTCCCTTTGAAAGAGAATTAGCAATAATTGCAGCTCGTTCTGTGGAGGGAGAAATTGTCACTTACCCAGTAGTAGAAACCCAACAAGAACAACAAGTTTGTCGGCGGGCGATTGCGCCAGCCGAAATTACGCCCAATCAAGTAGCAGAAATCCAAGCGATCGCACATACTCTATTAAATAGCCTAGAAGTAGTGGGAATTTTTGGAATTGAGCTATTTCTCAGGGCTGATGGCAAAGTACTGGTAAATGAAATTGCACCACGTACCCACAATTCTGGACATTTTTCTCTTGACGCTTGCGAAACTTCTCAGTTTGAGCAGCATCTTCGAGCCGTTTGTGGTTTACCTTTGGGAAATCCGGCTTTAGAATGCGCGGGTGCTGTAATGGTTAACCTACTGGGGTATGAAAATTCTCACAGCGACTACCAAAGCCAGCGTCAACAAATAGCAGAAATTCCGCAGGCGCACGTTCACTGGTATGGGAAGACAGAATCACGTCCTGGGCGGAAGTTGGGACATGTCACTGTTTTGCTGGATAATCAAAATCGAGAGTCGGCAAGTGCATACGCCAATAACATCGCCCGCACCATAGAATCTATCTGGTATCCCAGGTAAATAGATCGGAAAGTTTCGATATTGAACACACAACATCTTTTGAAAAGCTATAATGAGTGAGTTGCACTACGACGTTGGTGACTGCCATCAAGTTTTTTGATCTATGCCTTTAATGACAAGGGAGTCAACTGTTCTCGTGGCAGTAGACCGGGCATGTACCCGGAAACTTTAAACGAGGAATTTAGGTTCCCACCTGGATAAACCCAGGTCATAAACTTAGGTAAAACGGCGTCGCGGTGAACTTAAAATTATTAGCTTCCAAAGTCAGTTAGAATTTGGGAGCTTTAATTATTTAAATCAGTTTAAAATAAGCGAACTGACAGTAAAGATAGGCATGTTTTTGGGAAACCTAGATACTGAGGTCTCAAGAATTAAGCCCTATGGTCAGCATTCCCGGATATCAAATTAGCAAAGAACTCTACAACGGTTCTCGAACCTTGGTTTATCGCGCTAATCGAGAAACTGACCAAAAATCTGTAGTGATTAAGCTGATGAAAACTGCTTATCCCAGCTTCAGCGAATTGCTACAGTTTCGCAACCAGTTCACCATTGCCAAAAATTTGAATCTACCTGGAATCATCCAAACCTATAGTCTGGAACCCTATCAGAATGGCTATGTGTTAGTGATGGAAGACTTTGGGGGAATTTCTCTAAAGCAGTGGCAAGACAGAGTAGAGAATAGGAGAATAGGGGAAACAACACAAGCTCTCATTGAGTTTTTACAAATTGCGATCGCACTGTGCAATACATTAGATATTCTAATTCGTTATCGGATCGTTCACAAAGATATTAAACCCGCCAATATTTTAATTCATCCAGAAACTAAAGAAGTTAAGTTAATTGACTTTAGTATTGCATCTTTGTTGCCACGAGAAACTCAAAGTCTCATGAGTCCTAATGTATTAGAAGGGACACTTGGCTATTTGTCTCCAGAGCAAACCGGACGAATGAATCGGGGGATTGATTACCGGACTGATTTTTATTCTCTGGGTGTAACTTTTTACGAATTACTAACAGGGCAATTACCATTTCAATCGCCCGATCCGATGGAATTGGTACATTGTCATATTGCCAAACTTCCGTCTTTAGTGCATGAGATTAATCCACAAATTGCGCCTGTACTCTCATCTATCGTTAGCAAATTGATGGCGAAAAATGCCGAAGACCGCTATCAGAGTGCATTTGGGCTGAAATATGATTTAGAAAATTGTTTAGCTCAACTTAAGGACACGGGTAAAATTGTAAGTTTCCCAATTGCTCAACGGGATGTGTGCGATCGCTTTATTATCACAGAAAAACTCTATGGGCGCGAGCATGAAGTTGAAACTCTGCTGAAAGCATTTGAACGCGTTACCAACAACCAAACAGAACTAATGCTGGTAGCTGGTTTTTCTGGTATTGGTAAAACTGCTTTAATTAACGAGGTTCACAAACCCATTGTCCGGCAAAGGGGCTACTTCATCAAAGGCAAATTTGACCAATTTAATCGGAATATTCCCTTTTCCGCTTTTGTGCAGGCATTTCGAGACTTAATGGGACAATTACTGAGTGAAAGTGATGTCCAATTGTCAACTTGGAAAAATAAAATTTTACAAGTGCTGCGGGATGAGGGGCAAGTTATTCTTGAAGTAATTCCCGAACTAGAACAAATTATTGGTCAACAACCACCTGCAACGGAACTTTCACAGAGTGCAGCCCAGAATCGCTTCAATTTACTCTTTCAAAAGTTCATTCAGGTATTCACCACAAAAGAACATCCATTAGTAATTTTCCTCGATGATTTGCAGTGGGCTGATTCTGCATCACTCAAATTGATGCAGTTGTTGATGAGCGAATCAGGAAGTGGAGCTTTACTTTTAATTGGCGCTTATCGAGACAATGAAGTATCTACCGCACATCAGTTGATGTTGACTTTAGCGGAGATTCGCAAAGCCAATGCGACAATTCACAGCATTACTTTAGCTCCGTTAAGTAAAGCTAGTTTAAATCAATTGGTGGTTGATACCTTAAGTTGTTCAAGTAAAACTGCCCAACCACTAACGCAACTCGTCTATCAAAAAACTCAAGGAAATCCATTTTTTGCAACCCACTTTCTCAAAGTATTATATGAAGATGGGCTGATTACTTTTAATTTTGCTCAAGGTTACTGGCAATGTGATATTGTTGCTGTGAAAGCACTCGCCCTTACGGATGATGTTGTAGAATTCGTAGCGCTACAGTTGCAAAAGTTGCCAGATACAACGCAAGATATGTTGAAATTAGCTGCATGTATTGGCAACCAGTTTGATTTGCTAACCTTAGCAATTGTTTCTGAACAATCGGAAACGGAAGCAGCAGCATCTTTATGGAAAGCTTTGCAAGAAGGGTTAGTTTTACCTACTAGTGAAGTTTATAAATTTTTTCAAGATAATGAACATATTTATGACTCAAACGCCTTAGATTCTAATTTCCAAATCCCCACCTATAAATTTTTACACGATCGCGTGCAGCAAGCGGCTTACTCTCTAATTCCAGATGAAGAGAAACAATTTACTCATCTAAAAATTGGTCAATTACTCTTGCAAAATACCTCTGAGTCTCAGCAAGAGGAGCGAATTTTCGAGATTGTCAGTCAGTTGAATTGGGGAATGGCATTAATCACCCAGCCGACTGAACGTCAACAGTTAGCTCAATTAAATTTGAATGCCGGTCGAAAAGCGAAAGAAGCTACCGCTTATAGTGCAGCAATTCATTACTTGTATTCTGGAATGCAGCTGCTACCGATTAATAGTTGGAAAATCGCCTACGAATTGACTCGAAGTTTACACGAAGAAGCTGCCGAAGCTGCTTTTCTCAACAATGAATTTGAGCAGATGGAATCTCTTATCCAGGTTGTCATCGAACAAACAACCACCTTACTGGATAGAGTGAAAGTTTATGAAGTGCAACTCCAAGCTTATCAGGTTCAGGGTCAACCATTCCGAGCGATCGCAACAGGGTGTGAACTTCTCGCTCAACTTGGGGTAACATTACCTGAATCAGTAACACCTCCAGACATTCAGCAATATGTAGTCAACACACTCTCAACTTTGGCAGCTAGAAGTATTCAGAGCTTAGTTGATTTGCCATTGATGGATGATACCAAAGCTTTGGTTGCTTTGCGGATTATGGCTAGCATTGCTCCCGCTATCCACCAGACTTCTTCCTATCTTTTACCAATTATTGCCTGCGAAGAGGTAAATTTATCTCTTAAATACGGTAATGCACCACTCTCTGCACCAGGGTATGCAGATTTTGGAATTGTACTTAATATTTGTAACCAACTGGAGTCAGGCTACGAATTTGGCCAGCTAGCTTTAATACTTGTGGATAGATTTAAAGCAAAATCTGTTCAAAGCATGACTCTATTTAAGGTGGGTGCATTGAATCAATGTAATAAACAACATGTTCGCACCTCAATTAGTTTATTACAGGAATCCCATAGTCTTGGATTAGAAACAGGCGATTTTTTTCATGTGTTGGCATCGATGATTTTCAAGTTATTCTATGTCTATTTAAGTGGCACAGAAGTTTTGGAAATTATCTTAGCAGATATCAAAGCCTACGAGTCTAATTTTGCCCAAAATCAGCGCTTATTAAATTGGTCGAATATAATCTGTCAAAACATTAACAATTTAACCGAATCTAGCGATAATCCAGAGCGTTTAATTGGTGAAGATTATCAATATAAACAAATATTATCTGCGCTAATTGAAGAGAACGACGAATTAACACTCCATATATTCTTCCTAAGTAAATTAACACTCAATTATTTGTTTGGGAATTTTCCGGCAGCAGTTGAAAATGGAAATCAGGGAGAGCAATACCTCAACGGTGGCGCAGGAATGCTATCTGTGCCTGTTTTCTACTACTACGATTCTCTGTCTCGGCTGGCTGTCTATCCTACGGCTGAAGCATCTCAACAAGAGCAATTACTCTTAAAGGTTGGCGAAAATCAGGAAAAATTGCAGTTTCGAGCCAAATTTGCACCGATGAATTTCCAGCACAAATTTGATTTGGTGGAAGCAGAACGGCATCGGGTTTTAGGCGAAAAAATAGCAGCAATAGAATTGTACGATCGCGCCATAACTCTAGCGAAAGAAAACCAATATATCCAAGAAGAAGCCTTGAGCAATGAACTAGCTGGCAAGTTCTACCTCGACTGGGGCAAAGAAAAAATCGCCCAAGTTTATATGCAAGAAGCTTATTACTGCTATGCTCGTTGGGGTGCTAAAGCCAAAACTGAGGATTTAGAAAAACGCTATCCTCAACTCCTGGCTCCCATCTTACAAGGGCAGCATCATCGCTTTCAACTGAGTTCAACCGTCGATGCATCATCATTTCCACATCAAACCATCCACACAAATCTTTCTAGCAGCAGTATTTCGGAAGCCCTCGATTTTGCCACCATCTTTAAAGCCGCACAAGTTCTCTCCAGTGAAATTCAATTAGAGCAATTACTCACTACCCTTTTGCAAGTGGTGATGGAAAATGCTGGGGCACAAAAAGCTGCATTACTTGTACTTCAACAGGGCGACTTGGTGGTTGAAGCTGTAGCTACCATCAATGAAGGAGTCAGCCTGGTATCTGCACCATTGTTAACCAGTGAAAGCATTCCGATTACATTGGTAAACTATGTCAAACGCAGCTTAAAAACTGTTGTGCTGGATGATGCAACAGCACAAACAGATTTTATCGCCGACTCATATTTTATGCAGCAACAACCTAAGAGTGTGTTGTGTACGCCGATGTTAAATCAGGGTAAACTCATCGGGCTGCTATATCTAGAAAATCCCCTGACAATTGGTGCATTTACAAGCGATCGCACCGAAGTTATCCAACTGCTATGCACTCAAGCTGCTATCTCTCTAGAAAATGCCCGTCTTTATCAAGAATCTCAAAATTATGCCCAAGAGTTAGAGCGATCGCTACAAGAACTTGAGCATACCCAATTACAAATGGTGCAAAATGAAAAAATGGCAACCTTGGGTAATTTGGTTGCTGGGGTGGCACATGAAATTAATAATCCCATTGGATTTTTGAAAGGCAGCCTTAACAATGCCGAAGAGTATATTCAAGACTTACTCGCCCATATCCAATGCTACCAACAACATCATGCCAATCCGGCGATCGCAGTCATTGAGCATAGCGAAGAAATTGACCTAGAATTCTTGACTGAAGACTTACCAAAGCTAGTAAGTTCGATGAAGGTGGCAAGCGATCGGATCAAAGATATTAGCATTAGTCTTCGCACCTTTTCCAGAGCCGATACAACTGAAAAAGTTGCTTGTAACATCCACGAAGGGATTGAGAGTACCCTGTTGATTTTGAAGTATCGCCTCAAAGCTAACGAAAAACGTCCAGCAATTGAAGTCATCACCGAATACGGAAAATTGCCGCCTGTTAAGTGCTTTTTAGGACAGTTAAATCAAGTATTTATGAATATCCTTGCTAACGCAATCGATGTCTTAGATACTTCCTGTGAGGGGCTTTCTTTTGCCCAAGCCCAAGCCAATCATCACCAAATACTGATTCGTACCGAAGTATCCAGCGAACAAAATATGGTGGTAATTCGCATCAAAGATAACGGTCAGGGAATGCCAGAGGAGGTTAGAGCTAGGATCTTCGATCGCCTATTTACAACGAAAGAGGTTGGGAAAGGAACAGGATTAGGATTAGCGATCGCTCGTCAAATTGTCGAAGAAACCCATGATGGGCGGTTGAGTTGCAATTCTGTGCTTGGCGAAGGAACAGAATTTGTCATTGAGATTCCAGTATTTTAACTAATTTGCGATTTTCCTCTCAATGCATAACGCTTCTAATTTTTCGGTAATCTGGAGAACAGCAATAGCATAATTCTCCTAAATCTGTATAACTTGATTCTAAATGAGGTAGCGTTCAGAGTTAAAATGACACAATTGCGTTAAATTGTGGTCAAAACTACAAAAAATTGTTAAAACAACTAACTAATACCGTATTTCCAGCCTCGATCTTCCGACTAGACAGTGGTTTAACTTTTATTCATCAAGAAATTCCCACTACTCCTGTCGTTGTGGCGGATGTTTGGGTGCGTGCTGGAGCCAGCTTAGAGCCAAAACCGTGGTTTGGCATGGCGCACTTTTTAGAACACATGATTTTTAAAGGTACGGCGACGCTACCCCCTGGAATGTTCGATTCCCAAGTTGAAAATCGGGGAGGCATCAGTAATGCAGCGACAAGCTATGATTATGCTCATTATTCACTCACCACAGCTGCTCCTTATTTAAAAGATACTCTTCCCTACTTGGGAGAACTACTACTCAATGCGGCAATTCCAGAAGATGAATTTAGCCGAGAACGGGATGTAGTGCTAGAGGAAATTCGCTCATGTCAAGACGATTCCGACTGGATAGGATTTCAAGCACTGATTCAAAGCATCTATCCGCATCACCCTTACGGACGTTCGGTGTTGGGTACTGAGCAAGAACTGATGCAGCAATCACCAGAAGCAATGCGCTGTTTTCACCGCACTCACTATCAGCCGGAAAACATGACGGTGGTAATTGCAGGGGGTATAGCCCAGCAACCAGCTTGGGAAATGGTAAATCATTCATTTAGTGATTTTGCCGAACCCTCGAATTGTCCGCAGTTGGAGAAAGTGACAAAGCCAGCGATCGCCGGAATTCATCGTCAAGAATTGTGTTTACCACGCATAGAGCAAGCGCGATTGTTGATGGCGTGGCTGGTACCCGGAGTAGAAGATATCCGTACTGGCTATGCTTTAGATTTTTTGTCAGTTTTATTGGCAGAAGGGCGGACTTCGCGTTTAGTGCGTGATTTACGAGAAGATTTGCAATTGGTACAGGGAATTTGCAGTAGTTTTTCTCTACAAAGAGAATCGAGTTTATTTACAATTACTGCTTGGTTAGCACCAGAAAATCTGGAGGAAGTTGAGTCTTTAATTTGCGCTCATTTGGATGATTTGCAGACTAAAGGAATTAGCGAACAAGAACTTGCTCGTACACGCAGGTTGCTATGTAACGAGTATGCGTTTTCTACCGAAACACCAAATCAACTGACAGGGCTTTATGGATATTACAATACCATTGCCCAAGCTGAATTAGCAGTGACATATCCCCAGCAAATTCAGTCTTTTGATGCCCAAGAATTGCAAAAATTAGCTAAACAGTATCTCTCGCCAGAGAATTACGCGGTTACTGTACTTAAACCGTGTTAGTTATTGGGCATTGGGCATTGGGCATGGGGCATTGGGCATTGGGCACTTGTACTGAGCGAAGTCGAAGTATTGGGCATTGGGCATTAGTTTTTGACAAAGGACAAAGGACAAATGACAAATGAGAAAGGACAAATGACAACCTTGCTGCAAAAATCGCCCATCCATCGCACTGTATTGAACAATGGCATTGTCGTGCTGGTGACAGAAAATCCGGCTGCGGACATTATTGCAGCGCGAATTTTTGTGCGTGCCGGTAGTTGTAACGAAAACCGGGAGCAAGCAGGGTTGGCACATTTGCTCTCAGCAGTCATGACAAAAGGATGTGATGGACTTTCTAGCTTGGAAATTGCAGAAATTGTCGAGTCTGTAGGGGCGAGTTTGAGTGCGGATGCTGGCACTGATTATTTTTTGCTATCTTTCAAGACGGTAACATCTGATTTTGGGGAAATTTTAACATTGGCAGGGCGGATTTTGCGATCGCCTACTTTTCCCGAAACTCAAGTGGAACTAGAACGGCGTTTAGCACTCCAGGATATTCGTTCGCAAAAAGAGCAACCATTCAATGTCGCCTTTGAACAAATGCGGCAGGTAATGTACCAAAATCACCCATACTCTATGTCAGTGCTGGGAGATGAAACCACTATGAGCCGCTTAACTCGTGCAGATTTAGTGGAGTATCACCAAACTTACTTTCGTCCAGATAATGTAGTAATTAGTATTGCTGGTAGAGTCACACCCACAGATGCAGCAGCGTTGGTGGAAGAAGTTTTTGCTGATTGGCAATCTCCACCCCAAGCACTGCCAATACTGAATTTACCTGAGATTAAGGTAGAACCGCAGGTAAGGCTAAAGCCAGTACAGACACAACAATCAATTGTGATGCTCGGTTATTTGGGAACATCAGTGAGTTCTGTTGACTACGCCCCATTGAAATTGCTGTGTACCTACTTGGGAAATGGGCTTTCTAGCCGCTTGTTTGTCGAATTACGGGAAAAACGAGGTTTAGCTTACGAAGTATCCGCTTTTTACTCCACAAGGCTATTTCCAGCCTCCTTTGTAGTTTACATAGGTACAGCACCAGAGAATACCAGCATCGCCCTAGAAGGACTGCGGAAAGAAGTAGATTTATTGTGTACTACCGAAGTATCCGAAAGCGCGCTCCAAGCTGCGAAAAACAAGATCCTGGGGCAATACGCCTTGGGTAAACAAACGAACGGACAAATTGCTCAGATATACGGTTGGTATGAAATTTTGGGCTTAGGAATTGATTTTGACACCAAGTTCCAAGAATTGATTACGGCGGTGAGTGCCAAAGATGCGATCGCTTCAGCTTGTAAATATTTAAAAGAGCCTTACTTGTCTTTAGTTGGTCAAGAAGAAGCAATTAATCGAGCGATCGCGAACTGAGAATCTGCCGCAACGACCCCCCGTCGGAGATATTGTAAAATGCAGCAGCTGTTTTTTAGACCAAGCGGCTGTACCATTAGCATGAGAATCTTCTGGGAGTGAATTCCATGCAACGCAGCCTGACAGCAAGTATTTTGAGTTACTTAAAATTACTAGACCCAACTGTAAATCGCTGTAGAATGGAAAAACGGCAAAAAGATTGGTGGCCAAAGAAGTCTAAATCTTTATCAGCCATTAAAATACTCTTGTTTTCTGCTACACCTCTGCTGATTACCTCAACGGCTGTAGTATCAATAGCAGCTCCACAAAAAATTGCCCAAGTAAATCCTGGAAATAGCATCAATCGCCCTAGCCTGAAAGTTGGCAGTCAAGGCGAACGTGTAGCTGAACTTCAGGCAGCTCTGAAACTTTTGGGTTTTTATTCTGGTGCAGTAGATGGTATTTATAGTGAAAATACAGCTACTGCTGTTTCCCGATTTAAACAAGCAGCTGGCTTGAATCCAGATGGCGTTGTTGATGCCAGCACTTGGCAACGACTTTTTCCTAATCAACCAGTAGCAGCATCAACCGCCCCTTCATCCCAGCCAATATTTAACTCAGCTACAAATTTTCCTGTTCCAACCCAGGCTAGTAACCTCACCAACGTTAGAAATCCCAACCCCAACCCTCCCAGACAAGCTGTAACACAAGTTCCGACTAGACCAGAACCAAAACCTACTACCCCAAAAAAAGCTGTAACCCAGGTTACGAACAACCCTGAGCCAAGACCTGCTACTCCCAGAAAAACTACAACTTCTAGCACAAAGAAACCGCCGAAGCGTACTACATCAACTACTAGAACTCAGTCAAACACAACTACAAAACGAACTCCTGGTATTCAATACACCTCAGAAGGATTGCCAATTTTGCGTATAGGATTACGTGGTTCTGAAGTTGTTAAGTTGCAACAACAACTGAAAAAGCTTGGTTTCTTGAAAGGTGATGCTGATGGCGACTTTGGCGAGACAACCGAAGCAGCAGTGAAAGCTGCACAAAAACGCTATGGTTTAGAACCTGACGGCGTAGTTGGTGGCTCTACCTGGGAGGTTCTTTTGCGGCGTTAGGCATGGTATGAGCATAGCCAGTATCTCCTTTGCGTGTGAGCAAAAACGCTGACAAAATGCTCCGAAGTTCTGAGAAGCTATTTTTTTTGGAAATTCCCAAGTTACAGAGGTTTTTCAACTTCAATAAACCTCTGTAGAGGTTTTGTGCTTCACAATATTTTTTATGAATTTAACTAAATCATCGTAATATCATTTTGAAAAATGATTGCGACAGATGGATTCACACCAAGCCAGACGCACCAAGGCAATTCCCAATCCAAAATCTAAAATGGTATAAGTTTCCTACTTAAATTGTACTCAGGTCGGTGTGGGTAGTTCACTGCGGTACATCCTGCAATACGATAAAGATATACCGATTAGAAGTATCTCTCTTGCCAGTACTGAAAAATTACATTGATTTTAGGCTGATAAAAGATGATGGCAACTTTAGGAGTCAAGCAAAACAACACTCGATAGTGTTACAAATCACAACTGGCAATAGTGAAATTAATTAAACTTACTGCTAAATCCTCTAAAAAAACTTATGCAACACTTTTTATTAACTTGGCTCGGTACTGCGGTGGCGTTATTCATTACAGCTAATATCGTTCCAGGATTCTTTATCAAGAATTTTGTGACTGCCTTAATTGCTGCCTTTGTAATTGGTTTGGTTAATGCATTTATTAGACCAATTTTACAGATTTTGACGTTTCCAATTACCTTGCTCACCTTTGGTTTATTTACATTGGTGATTAACGCCTTAGCCCTTTGGCTGGCAAGCGTCCTAACTCCTGGTTCTGGTTTTGAGATTCAGGGCTTTTTACCTGCTTTGTTAGGTTCAATTGTACTAGCAATTGTTTCTAGCATCATTAACTATTTTTTGAGAGTTGTTGACTAGAAAATTAAGGAACTTTTGTAATACTAATAATATTTAAAGCTTGGGCAACCGCAAGAGTTACCGCTCCTGGTTGCCCTTGTATTTGGAAAATTTGTTTAGGAACTAAAAACTTCACCCGCAATTTCTCTATGTTTGTAAAGGGGGAAACAGTCAAAGATGTGAGTTGAGAAGCTGCAAGAATAGCAGCTGCCTCTGCTACGCTAGGCGTACCTACTCGCTCGTCGATAATTGTGGCAGGGTTGGGGACACAGACAGAGCGAAGTATTTCCGCAGAAAAGGTTTTTAGGGGCAAATTGCGGAGGCGACAAAGTTTGACTAAGCCAACTTCCGAGGCTTTAGTGTCAATGGTAGCAATACCTGCGATCGCACTTGGAAAAAGTTGATTTTCTCGAAATACTTGCTCAATTGCCCCATCAATCAACTGCCATGATGTTCCTCGTTTACAACCGATTCCTACCCATAAAACCTGTTGCACTTGGTGTATTTCCTTACTCAATTGGTCAGGGTTTGGTTTACTCCAACAGCCAACCAAATAAATCTCCTACAGTCAGCCTCAATTCACTTGCAAAATCTGGCACAGGGAGTAAAGCTTCTAGTTCATCCAACATGACTGGCTGTTGATTGCGGATGTAGACAAATACCGTTTGTTCTTCTGGATCGATCAGCCAACCCATTTGTGTTTCATAATTCAGGCAATGCAGAATATTTTTTGTAACTTTCGTTTGTCTTTGGTCAGGTGATAGAATCTCAATAGTCCAATCGGGAGCAGCTGAAAATAAATTTGCTACCATGCCATTTTCTTGGCGAGGTATTCTCTCCCAGGTAAATACCGCTACATCCGGGACAATTGATCTGCGACCAAAAGTACACCGCAGTTCTGGATATGCTCGTGCAACTTTTTGGGGTTTCAAGATAGCATTAATAAAAATAATCAGTTCACCTTGAATAGTGCTATGTTCTCCCTGTGCCATTGGTTTTTGAATAATTTGGCCATCGATGTATTCACTAGCGGGCTTTGTTTCTGGTAACATCAGAAACTCTGCCAAAGTTATGCTTTTTGATGGTGTCTGTACCATTTGCGATCGCCTCCAGTCCAGCAATTCTAATTAAAAAACCGCAAAGTACACAAAGAAGCTATAACTTAACTCTTACTCTGCGTACCTTAGCGTTACCTTAGCGCCACTTTGCGTTAAAAAAAGTATTACATCCTCTCCAATACCTGAATTCCCAACAAAGATAATCCCAGCTTCAGAGTTCTAGCAGTCAAATCACATAAAACTAAACGGGATGTACGCTGCGGTTCCTCAGCTTGTAGTATAAGACAGCGATCGTAGAATTGGTTAAACTTCTGACTCAGTTCAAACAAATACTCACATAAACGATTGGGCAGCAAGTCTTGCTCTACACTATTAATAACTTCATCCAGTTGAAGTAAATATTTTGCTAGTGCTAATTCTGTTTCATGCTCCAACAAAACAGCATTATTTCCCAATTCTTTAAAGTTAATATCACCCTTGCGGCTAATCCCATGAATCCGTGCATAAACATACAGCATATAGGGCGCAGTATTACCTTTAAGATCCAGCATTCTATCGTAGCTGAAGATGTAGTTACTGGTGCGATTTTGGCTTAAGTCTGCATACTTAACTGCGCTGATTCCAACTACCCTAGCAACTTCATTAATAAATTCTTCAGTTTCTTGACGTTCTTCTTTTTGTAATCTAGTTTTTAGGTCAGTATGGGCACGAGAAACAGCTTCATCTAATAAATCCCGTAACCGCACAGTATCCCCAGAACGAGTTTTGAATTTTTTACCATCTTCTCCTAACACCAACCCAAAGGGTACATGCACTAATTCCACATCATCAGGAATCCATCCAGCTTTGCGTGCAACCTGGAAAACCTGAGCAAAGTGGTTTCCTTGTCCAGCATCTGTTACATAAATTATCCGCTTCGCTCGATCCTGCTGAATCCGGTAACAAACAGATGCTAAATCTGTTGTGGCGTAGTTATAACCACCATCTGATTTCTGCACAATTAAGGGCAAAGGTTCACCTTCTCTATTTGTAAACCCTTCCAAGAAAACACATTTTGCCCCTTGGTTTTCTACCAGTAATCCAGATTTATCTAAATCTTCCACAACTCCTGGTAGTAAGGGATTGTAGAAAGATTCGCCTCGTTCAGTTAACTTGATATCCAATAACTTATAAATTACTTGAAACTCCCGCCGTGACTGTTCGCACAAAAGTTTCCAAGCATGGAGTGTATCTTCTGCACCTGCTTGTAATCTGACAACTTCTTGACGTGCTGTTTCTTGAAAAGCTTCATCGGCATCAAACCGCAGTTTGGCTTTGCGATAAAAAGAGACTAAATCACCAATATCTAAAGCATTCGCGGTGGTAAGGGCGTCTGGGTAAACTTCGCGCAGATAGGCGATTAACATCCCAAACTGCGTACCCCAATCACCGACATGATTTAACCGCAGCACATCATGTCCAAGAAATTCTAAAATCCGGGCGATGGAATCACCAATAATCGTCGAACGCAAGTGTCCCCGACGTGCATTTCTTTGGCAATATTGGGACTGGAAAAATCCACAATTTCCCGTTTCGGCGTTTTCGCAGCTGGAACTCCCAGTCTGGGATCGGCTTGAATCGCGTTTAATTGTGCTTCTAAGTATGCTGTTTTCAGTTTGAGATTGATAAATCCTGGGCCAGCTATTTCCGGCGGTTCACAGATTTCGGATACGTCTAGTTTCTCAACGATCGCACCTGCGATCGCTCTTGGTTGCAATCCTAACTTTTTACTCAAGGATAAAGCCACATTCGCCTGATAATCGCCAAATTTAGGATTGCTAGCAGGAACCAAAATTGGATCTACTCCAGCCAAGTCAGCGCCAAAAGCCGCGATTAAAGCCTGCTCTAAGAGAGCTTTTAGTTTTTCTTGTGTAGCGTTCATATATAGATTTTATCTGTGAAAGGGGGAATGTAGCTCTGGAAAAGCTTGATTATTTTAACCTTAAAAGATATTCATCAAGTCTAAGCAAAGACTCTCATTTTAAAGTAGAACCCCCTTAAATTGTCTCCCATCCTCGGCATAACTTCTAGATTCTGACGATACCGAAGTCGATTTTGACAGACTACTAGTTAATCCAGTCAACTAAAGCGTAGTACGTAGTAAACACTTTAGCGCTTAAAACAAAGACTAAACTTATTTACCCAGGTTTCATTGATTTGATAGATTACTACGTTTTCCAACGTAAGTACGGAGAGCATCTCTATTTGTATAGCAGCGTATTAACTAAGCCTTGGCTTCGTTGATACGGATGACGGCACACCATTACTTATCTACCTCATTTAAATGAAAATTCCTATAGATAAAGCTTTTAGCTTTTCACTAGAGAAATTGCATATCTAATTTTCATACAAACTATATATTATTCATGAAGTTTTCATTATATATCAGTTTAAGTACTCAGTATTGATAACAGTATCATCCTAGAAGAAAAATCTTTCTTTTCAGTAAAAATCCTTTAGATAAAGCGCTATTTAAATATACTAGCAAAAGTAAATAGACAGATTGACGTTGCAGAAGTCTAGCTGTTAGAAGTAAGAGACAACTGAAGAGAGATAGCTGCTAAAAAAGCATTATCTAAATTGTCTTTCCTACTTAATGGCTCATAATATGAAACGTAATTTATTCCCTGCCTTGATTGCCGCTACAGCTACATTAACCGGATTAGTTTCCAAAGTAGAAACTGCATCTGCTGCTGATTTTAATTGGAATAGTTCATGGACTCAACCAACTGTATATAATAAGTCTCAAACTGGTTTTAACGACGCTCCTTTTCAACAATTTGTCCAAGCAGAAAGTGTTGCTCTTCCAAACAGTGGACAATTTAAATTAGACCCCAGTAAATTAAATTTAAAATACGACCACGATGTTTCTGTTTACTTTATTAATGAGGGCGCAGGTTATAGAAACCAGTTAGCCTTTGAAGCTACAGGAACTACTAACAAATCTGGGCTGCTTTTTAATGATATTTCCTGTGAAGGAGATGGATGTGTTGGCGGCTGGGGCGGTAACGCACTAAAACTAGGTGATGGAGTCAAAGTTGGTAATGTTACCGCCGGTACTCAACTAGATTTATGGTTGAGAGCTGATGGTTTGAACCGTGGCAACTCTGCTAATATCTTTGGTACTGACACTGCCTCTAACGCTGATGGACTACAGCACGCAGTTGCTTATGCTTACAACAACTACATCCTCCTGGCATTTGAGGATTTATACGGAAATTTATACGCTTCAGGGGTAGATTCTGCAACTGGTAAGTGGAACGAAAGTTCCGATCGCGACTTTAATGATGTTGTCGTCGTTCTTGATGTCGGTGAGGCAAATGTTAAAGCGTTAATTGGTGCTACCGTTCCTGAACCATCTGTTACTCTATCAATGTTTGCGGTGGGAGCAGTTAGTATGTTTGGATTGCGCCGCCGCCGTCAAAGTCGCACTTCTAACTAAACTTTGAGACGGTGCTTAATATAAGGCGCATTTAGTTTCATTGGAAAATAACAGGCGATCGCTCGCATTTTCACCCGTATAAATAATGTACGGGTGATTTTACGTTTGTAGTGGCATTTATAAGCTAAAGCACATCTATTTTCTATATTAAAATTTTCTCAATATCTTGTGGGGTGGACATCTTGTCCGCCCTGATTATGCAACTTGAATGCTGATTAGCTGATTTTATCTATTGCGATCGCGTTCTAAATCATCAATCACTTTTTGCAAATACCACTCGTCTGACATCCCAGGATAGTAATCTTTGTTTTGCTGAATCAATCGTTCGGCAATTTCCCAGTATCCGCCAACCATTCGTAAAAGTCGCTGACGTAGCAAATGATATTTTTGCTTTTTTGACTCTGGACTAAATTTCTGAATTTTTTCTAGGCTACTTAAGACTTGTTGATAATTTTCCCAGTCTTCTTGTTCGCAAAAGATACTCCCCGCCCGTTGATAATCTTCCACGGCGTTTTGTATTTCTTCTAAGCAAGTATAGGCAATGCCGCGATTGTAATAAGCTTGAGCCTCATCAGAATTGATTTGCAGCGCTTGGGTGTAATCTTGAATTGCACCGAGATAATTACCCATTGTCCGATAGACATTACCTCTGGCAATATAAACTAAGCCATCTTCGGGTTGCATCTGGACTGCTTGGTTAAGATCCGCGATCGCACCTTGATGATCTCCTAAGATAGAACGGGCTTTACCTCGGTTACGATAGACAATGGCATCTTGAAAATTTAGTCGTAATGCTTGATTAAAATCTGCGATCGCTTCTCGATAATTCCCCATTTTATAACGCACAACTCCACGACAGCAGTAAGCTTGGGCATCTTGCGGATCGGCTTTTAATACCCAGTTTAAATCGGCGAGTGCTTCTTGAGTATCTCCCTTTTCAGCCTTTTCTAATAATTGCGTGAAATAATCATTGGTGGATAAAATCGGCGTATTGATGGAACGCGATTGCTCAATGGCAGTTTTTTCTGGTGGTTGTAGCTGTTTAATTCGTTCTAGACACAGACGACAATTTTCTTTATCTTGTTGCTCTAGATATAACCCAGCAGCTTTTTTAAAGTTAGCGATCGCATCTTGAATATAACCCTGTTTGCGCCGCACCATTCCCCGCAGATTATAAGCAGCAGCATAATTGAGATTGAGACGAATCGCACGTTCTACATCCTCCAACGCCCCCGGTAAATTTTTCAGCGCTACCCTAGCCAATCCCCGACAATAATATGCCTCTACACTCTCAGGATTCAGCCTCAGAGCTTCAGTATAATCTGAAACAGCTTTCAATATTGCACCTGAGTCATAATGTGCTAAACCCCGTTGTAAATAAGCTTCGCTAAAGTAAGGTGTTAGTTGTAAAGCATGGTTAAATTCTTCAATTGCTCCCGCGTAATCTTTTCGCCTAGCCTTTTCCAATCCCCGATTGTAAAATTCGTCATTCATGGCATTTGTTTGGTTGATTCAGTTCATTGAATTCCAGCAGACTTCTTTTGTAGCCTAACCTATGCACTCATCTTCATATTTTAAGTATATTTCATATTTTTTGTGAAATAAAAACAACACACTACCCTAAGTTGTTATAAATGAAATTTATCCAATAGAATATTGTACGCGTCCAGATTCTAGAGTTAAGTTTAATGAAAAGATCGCTAATTATTTATACTAATGAAAATTAGAACTATTACAACAGGTATATCAATTCAATCTCTGCAATATCAGGAAAAAATTAAGCAAGCTGCTGAGTTTAATCAGCAGGTACAGATTTTGTTTGAAAAACAAGGATATGAAGTCCAAACAACTAGAATTGCTACTAATAGCTGGGAAGAATATCTGCAAGGCTTATCTAAAATCGAAATTATTAATGAAATTCAAGCTCTCGAACAACTTTGTCAAAGTTTGAATATCAGCTTTTTCAATATTGGTTATGCCAGCAACTCGGAAACTATAGATATAATTCCAGATATCAATAAAAATACATCAATTATTTATTGCTCTAGTAAAATAGGGGACAGGGAAAACGGTATAATTTTTGAGAATGCTAAGGAATCTGCCAAAGCCATTAAACGTATTTCCCAAGAAAGTGAAAATGGCTATGGTAACTTTCATTTTTGTGCATGGGCAAACTGCCAGCCAGATATCCCATTTTTTCCTACGGCATATCATACAGGCAATACATCTTTTACTATAGGTTTAGAGTTAGGCGATTTGGTAATGCAAGCATTTTCCCAAGCTAACAATATTCCTACGGCAGAGCAAAACCTGCAATTACTTTTAGAATTAGAATTAAAGAAAATCGCAGTTATTGCTGAAAACATCTCCGATCGATTTGCCGTTATATATAAAGGAATTGATACATCTCTAGCTCCATCTTTAGATAAAAAAAATAGTATTGCTTTTGCTTATGAAAAATTGATGAATGGCAAGTTTGGTCATTCAGGAACTCTTGCAATTTCTGGGATGCTGACTCGCGTATTAAAAAATGTATCAGTAAAAACCTGTGGTTATTCTGGACTGATGCTTCCAGTTTGTGAAGATGTTGGACTAGCTACCAGAGCTAATGAGCAAACATATAATATTACAAATTTATTATTATATTCAGCAGTTTGTGGCTGTGGACTGGATACAGTTCCGATTCCAGGTGATATCACAATAGAAAAAATTACAGCTTTATTAATTGATATGGCAACTTTAGCTATCAAATTAGATAAACCACTATCAGCACGATTATTTCCAATTCCAAATAAAAAAGCTGGGGAAATGACTGCATTCAATTCCCCATATCTCGTAGATTGTAAAATATTTACGGTCGACTAAAATTATTCTGAAAGCAAGCTGGGAGAAGTTAGCACAAAAACATCTCTACTTCCCTGACCATCAATCTGTGGTTTAATAGGAGTGGTAAAGTGGAAAAAATCACGATCGTTGACTAATAATAGTTCTCCCGGATTTAGAACTTTACTAAATACGGGCTTTTGTTTTTTGTCAGTATATAGATGTGTTTCTCCACCTTGAATATTATCTCTATCTACTGAAAATATACCGATAAAATCAGTACCATCTTGATGAATACCTTCAGGTGCTGGATTACCCAAATTATCCGCCGAACAAATAGTTCTAATTTGATGAACTCCGATTTCAGCTTCCGGATGAAGTTTACAAGAATCACTGAATGCTAAGACAAGATTCTTAAAGATATCAAGTTCTATAAGTCCATCTTCTAATTCTGCAAACTCTCTTTTTATGTCACCCACTAATGGATTGTACTCTTTACTTTGAAAGAGGTAACCATGAGGTAATTTGATTAATTGATTTCCATAAACTGTAAACCGAGATAATCTTCTGGAACGATAAGTGCCTTTGATATAAGGGTCAATAGGCATATTACTAAAAAATGCCTTAAAACCTTCTGGATTGATCGAATTTACCTTTCTGAGAGTAAACAGAAAAGCATATTCTAATTCCGTTGATGTCCACACTTTTTGCATAGGATTTACCTCCTTGCACGTTGAAACTCTCCCAGATTTTTATGGGAGGCTTGTAATACTTAGTATATGCTACTTTTTATTACTATGTTGTCAATTTGACTACAAAAATTGACAATCCATGATATGTCAAGTTACTCAACTTCTGTCGCAGAGCAGAGTAGCTGCTGAAAAGATTTGCAGATATGGGTTCGGTGGGCAAAGAATCGACGTATATTTACAAACAGCAACAAGGTTCCATAATGATAGATTGGCTTTACAAGTACCCACCTTTGCATCCCGGTATTTTACTCAAGCGTTACAAGCGGTTTTTTGCTGACGTTCAACTGACTTCTGGCGAAATAGTGACAGCACACTGTCCCAATACAGGGCCAATGATTGGAGTATCGACACCTCTAAGTGCAGTACAGCTTTCCAAAAGCGATAATCTTAACCGTAAATTGGCTTACACTTTAGAACTAATTCAGGTACATGACAACGAGCCGACTTGGGTAGGCATAAATACTTTTTTGCCCAATCGGGTGGTAAAGCTAGCTTTGGCGAAACATCTTTTTCCAGAATTGGGCGACTACAGCCAAATTAAGGGCGAGGTGGTTTATGGGCTAGATAAAAAAAGTCGAGTGGATTTTTTCTTGACGGGAAGTAATGAGGAACGCCCGATTTATTTAGAAGTGAAAAATACAACTTTGTCCGAAGGGAGATTAGCTTTATTTCCTGACACGGAGACTACAAGAGGACAAAAACACTTGCGAGAACTGATGGCGCTATTACCTTTGACTCGTGCGGTGATGCTTTACTTTATCAATCGCGGTGATTGTATCGAGTTCTCTCCTGGCGATCGCACAGATCCTATATATGGTAAATTATTGCGGGATGCGATCGCTCTCGGTTTAGAAGTTTTACCTTGTCGTTTTGAAATTTCCCCCGAAGGTATCCGTTATTTGGGTTTAGCAAAACTAAAAATTTGATTGCATTTAATTAAGAGAGACTAGCAATGGCAAAGTTTCTACACGCATAAAACAATAAATCCATCTAGACAGCATCTAGATGGATTTGTTGGTAGTTGATGTTCACTAAAAAACATTCAACCAGACTGTAATGAAGAAATGACTATAGGTAGTCGTCACTCCACAAATAGCGTTCGCTATTCTGACGTTTGGTTATGCAGGAATCAAAACTGTGTCAATGACATGGATGACACCGTTATCAGCAGCAACATCTGCTGTCGCAACTGTTGCATCATTGATCTTAACGCCATTAGAAGCGTCAATTTTTACATCTGAACCTTCAACTGTTTTAGCTGTCTTTAGCTTAACTACATCAGCAGCAAGTACCTTGCCTGAGACAACATGATAGGTCAAGATTTTCTTGAGCTTGGGAATATCTTGAAGTAATGCGTCTACTGTACCTGCTGGAAGCTTATTAAATGCTTCATCGGTGGGTGCAAAAACGGTAAATGGCCCATCACCTTGAAGTGTATCTACCAGACCAGCTGCTTGGATTGCTGCAACTAGTGTGTTAAAAGAACCATTGTTAGTGGCAGTGTCAATTATGTTGGCCATGTGTTTTATCTAGTTCTGTGTAACTTGTTACAAATCTAAACTATTTGCTTAATAAAATCTATCTATCATTAGGCGTATGTCAAATCATTTTTGTTATTGATATCATAAAAGTTTACATATATTTTTATACAAGCAAAGAATTATACGTACATCGTCCAAGTGGATGAGTTATGAGCGCTGCTGGATGCGTAGTTTACCGCCGCAGGTCTTACCCTGAGCCTGTCGTACCACTTCGTGGAAGCAAGCTACGCGGAGCGTCTCGTAGAGAAGGGCATCGCTCTTTTTTACACAGTAATAGAGGCCGCATCCAAAGATTGTCAGAGCAGCGATCGCATACCAATAAAGTTAGTTAAATAGAAGATTAAAAATATTTAGTTGGTATAAATCAAGCTTTAGATATTTAGGATCGATATAAAAATTTACTATCTACATACAGATAAGGGTTATTTAGAGAATTTAAATATACTTGCATTAGCTTTTTGTCAGGATTTGTTAACCAAAAAAGTTGGTAACAGGCGTATTTAACTGATATTATTTCATCACTAAATACATTTCACTCGCTGTTTGTGTAATTCCACTTGGAAATAACAAACGGCCCATCATACCAATGCTTTTAGCAATTGTGATTGGCCGTTTGTTGTTTCCAGAATTTATGATGCGTAAGATTTACGCCAAAACCTTAGATTTCTTGCAAAAGTTACTTTTGCACTCTTGCGGGAAAAGGGACTCATCTTTATTGGGGAAAGGTTTTTTTATTCCTTTTCCCTTTCCCCCAAACCCAATTCCCTACAAATGCCAAGAAGTCTCTTCTCTAACTCCCATTTATCTATATCCTCTACCTTCTGTGTAGTTGGTATTTCTGTTGCCTGTGCGTAAGTCAGGGATGTCAACAATAAGACTTTTAGGTAATATTTTCCCCAAACTATAACTTTCATGAACAGAAAAAGACTTATTGCTTGGATTGCTACAGCAGTTAGCAGCATGATGCTGGTAATAGGCTTACAGTTCGTTAATTTATCACCAGCAAGTTCTGTAACGACACTGAACGTGTATGCAGCTGTCAGTTTAACAAACGCGCTGAATGCCATTAAGACTCAGTACCAAAATGCTAACCCAGGCGTCAACGTTGTTTATACGTTTGGTGCTTCTGGTACTTTACTAAGTCAAATACAAGCAGGAGCACCAGCAGATATTTTCATTTCTGCTGCTAACAGCCAAATAGATGTATTGCAGAATTCAACCCCAAGTAAATTGGTTGCAAGTAGCCGCAAAAACGTTGTCAAAAACCGTCTAGTTTTGATTGCGCCTACCACACCTCCCGTTAGTGTTGGTAGTGCTGCTCTCACTAGCTTCAATGGTTTGACCAATGCCAACATTACTGGTATTGCCATAGGTGACTACACAGGTACTCCTCCAGTTGTGCCAGCAGGAAATTATGCCAAACAAGTTCTCACTAGCCGAGGTATTTTTAATATTCTCAGTCCTAAATTATACCGTGCTGCCAATGTGCGTGCCGTCTTAACTGCTGTTGAAAATAAAACTCTTCTAGTTGATGGTGTAACTAAAACTATCAGTGCAGGTGCTGTTTACAAAACTGATGCGGCCATTTCTAACAAGGTAAGAGTGGTACAAACTGCCCTCACAACAGAGAGCGATTCGATTGTTTATCCACTGGGTATACTCACCAGAACTAAAGTTTTAACGACGGCACAGAGTTTTTCTAACTACTTAAGTGGTAGTACAGCTCAGAATATCTTCAAAAATACTTACGGGTTTATCCTGCCTTAATCACCAGAAAGTAAATCAATCAAGTACTCGTTGTCGTGAATTTTGAACTATTTGGAGTCATGTCTTGTGAAGTTCACTAAAAAACTCTCAATTATTGTTTGTAGTTTGACTACTGCTTTCCTTCATACTGCTGTGATTACTAATACTTATAAGTCAGCAGCACAAGCTGAAAGACAAGAACTGATTATCAATGGGGGATTTGAATACGACTCTCTGATAGATCCTAATAATCCTGAAACTACAAATCCTAATGTTACAGGATGGGTTAAATCTGGTAATTCAATAGATACATCAGGTACTAAAATTGACAATTTTCCTAATACTGGTAAGCAAGGATTATCTCTTGGTGGATTTTCAGCCATTAGCTACATATCGCAGACTATCCATACATTTCCTGGTCAACGCTACAAACTTACTTACTATCTTGCATCGACAGAAGAGGCACCCGATCTGAATAACAAATTTCAGGTTTTTGTAGGTGGTAAAAAGGTTTATGTTCAAAAAGATACTCCTTACCAATCCTACACACAATACACGTTAAATTTTAGAGCAAAAGGAAGATCCACCGAAATAAAATTTGGCTCCCAAGCCAAGTATGCGTTTTTATATTTGGATGATGTAAGTGTCAAAGCTATACCTAAACATCAAGGAAAAAACTATGGATATCAATAAACCACAGGTAGGAGCCTAAGCAATGTCTGGCTCAATAGTGTCAAGAATGCCACTAACATTCATCTGATTTAAAAACTCCATTATGGGTTTATTGAGAAAATTGTCTTAGTGTATGAATCGTTATCTACATCTATAACTAACTCTTAGAAACCAGAAGAAAATGTTCATTTTTATTGACACTACTGAAAGCCAGCCAGCATGGATGTAACTATCAACTTGTTTTCATTGTCAAAATTTAAAATTATTTGGAGTCAAGTTTCATGAATGTAACTAAAAAACTCTCAATTATTGTTTTTAGTTTTACTATTACCTTAATTAGTACTGCTGCGATCGCTAATATTTATAATACAGCAGCACAAGCAGCAGAACTTGTTAAAAACGGAAGCTTTGAACTCGATCCTCTCGTAGATCCTAATAATCCCAACGCCACAAATCCGAATATTACAGACTGGATTAAGTCTGGCGATCCGATGGATGTATCAGGGATAAGAATAAGCAATTTTCCTCAGCATGGTAGTGGTAATCAAGGCTTATCACTTAGTGGATTTATAGACCTCAGCTACATATCACAGACACTTTCTACACAACCTGGTCAGCAATACGAACTTAGTTACTATTTAGCATCTATAGATGAGGCCCCTGACCTTGATAATCAATTTCAGACATTCGTAGGTGGAAATAAGCTTTTCGATCAAAAAGACATTTCTTTTCAACCATACACGCAATATAAGTTCAATTTCACGGCAGATGCGTCATCCACAGAGTTAAAGTTTGGGGATTGGGATAAATATGAATTCTTATACTTGGATAATGTGAGTGTAAAACCTGTGCCTGAGCCATCAACTATTGGAGGAATAGTTGTTACTGCTGGTTTATTAGGAATATGGCTGAAGAAAAAGAAAGCAATTAGCTAGAAAGAACAGCCCTTTTTTTACCTTTTGGAAAAGAACAGATCGTAAATCCCTCAAACTACTGTGTGGTAGTTATGAGGGATTTGGTCATTTTCCACTAAAACGGCGATCGCTCTAATATATCGATCTAACTCTCGATAATTTAGAGTCGTTACTTGTGTTTTATACCGATTAGTACTATTGCCAGTAATTTGCAATTAATTTTAGAATTTTAAAGCAACTTAGCTAAGATAGCAAGTAATTTTAATTAAAAACTATTATTATCTTTTATTCCCAAAAATCTTCCAAAAGTATATCAAAAGATAGATGACAATAATTTAATTTAGATTAAAAAACTTAGCTGCTGCTATACCAATACCTTAAAAAGACTTATCTATAAGGATTGATCGCACAACATAAGTCAGATTTATAAAATTCAGAAGTTTTGATAAATGCTTGCTCAGGTGTAGCCTTTATGATAATGTCTCCTAATAGCACTAGAGTTAGATGCAAATCAGTCGCAGATAGCTTTTGAGAATTCTAGAACTAGTGTTAAACATTATTGATAATATACAATCGCTCGTCTATTCGGCATCAGTGGGATTAATGCTACTTCAAAAGCATTATTTCCACGCTAGTAGTATGGCGCTATTAGTATGGAATTTTTATCAACTTATGGTGGCATAAACAAAGGTGCTGGGATGCCTCTTTATGTATGTTGCTAGTGAGTGTAGATTTAATGTCTGTTTGTTACGGAATACAGACGAAAGTCACTAAATTTTTCCAGTCAAATTAATTTAATCGAACCATCATGTTGAATATTGGAATTTATTTGTGGCAATTCGATCGGTCAATACTGAAAAGAAAATTTTCTAGATTTTTAGCTTTTATCCTTAGTGCGATTTTAGTTATCGTTTTGGCAAATAACAGTTTTGCGACTGCACCCAAAACTACAGAGATATTATGGGATACTTACGGCATACCACATATATATAGTAAAGATGCTTCAAGCGCTTTTCAGGCGTTTGGTTGGGCACAAATGCAGAGTCACGCTAACTTGCTGTTGCGCCTCTATGGTCAAGCTAGGGGAAAAGCAGCCGAATACTGGGGAGAAGAGTATTTAGAATCTGATAAATGGGTACTGACGATGGGAGTATCCGATCGTGCTAATTCTTGGTATCAGGCACAAAGTCCAACTTTCCGTAGTTATATAAATGCCTTTGTTAGTGGGATAAATACTTATGCCAAAGCCCATCCTGATTTAATTGACGAGCAAGTAAAAATAGTATTACCTGTAAAGCCAGAGGATGTGTTGGCACATTTGCAAAGAGTGCTGTATTTTACTTTTGTTGTCAATCAAGAACAGGTAGCAGATATGACTCATACTCAATCTGAAGCTGGTTCTAACGGTTGGGCGATCGCACCTAAACATTCTGCCAGTGGCAAGGCGATGTTGCTGGCAAATCCCCACTTGTTATGGTCGGATTTATTTGTCTGGTACGAAGCCCAAATTACTGCCCCAAGGATGAATGCTTCGGGAGCAGCGCTGGTGGGAATTCCGGTTTTAGCGATCGCTTTTAACGATTATTTGGGTTGGACTCATACCGTCAATACTCATGATGGTTGGGATGTATATAAGTTGAAATTAGCTGATGATGGTTATCTTTTTGATGGCAAAGTCCGTCCTTTTACAACATCAAAGTTTTTGTTAAAAGTTAAGCAAAAGAATGGCTCGTTAGTCGAACAACCATTATTAGTCAAAAGTTCCGTCCACGGTGCAGTCATTCAAGAAAAAGATGGGTTTGCTGTGGCACTGCGGGTTGTCGGTACAGACCGTCCCGGTGTGTTGGAACAGTGGTGGGATATGGCGCGTTCCCAAAACTTAACCCAATTTCAAAAGGTATTGAAACGCTTGCAACTACCAATGTTTACCGTCATGTATGCAGACCGAGAAGGACATATCATGCACTTATTCAACGGTCTGGTGCCGATTCGTCAACAGGGAGACTTTCAATACTGGGAAGGTTTAATTCCTGGCGACACATCTCAGACTTTGTGGACAAAAATGCACCCATACAAAGATTTACCGCGTGTAATTGACCCGCCTAGCGGTTGGTTGCAAAATGCCAACGATCCACCTTGGACAACGACTTTCCCCGCTGTCATCAAAGCAGATGATTACCCTGCTTATATGGCTCCACGAGGAGAGATGTCT
Source organism: Nostoc sp. DSM 114160 (assembly GCF_053470305.1). Lineage (NCBI taxonomy): Bacteria > Bacillati > Cyanobacteriota > Cyanophyceae > Nostocales > Nostocaceae > Nostoc > Nostoc sp. DSM 114160. The sequence continues at coordinate 3,225,777 of NZ_JBPFGO010000001.1, forward strand.
TTTCGGGCACAAAGTTCTGCAAAAATGCTGGCTGAAGATCCAAAAATTTCTTTTGCGGAAATGATTAAGTACAAACATTCCACCAAAATGGAACTTGCAGAACGCATCCTTGATGATTTAATTCCCGCAGCTCAAAAATATGGCGATGAATTAGCCCGTCATGCTGCTGATATTTTAGCTGCTTGGAATCGCAATGCTGATGCTGATAGTCGAGGCGCGGTATTGTTTGCTTTTTGGTGGCAAGAAATGGATAAAAACCAAACCTTCAGTATTCCTTGGAGTGAGAACTCGCCGCGCACCACACCCGATGGTTTAAAAAACCCAGAAAGTGCGGCGAAAGCGCTACAAATAGCAGCAACAAAAGTCGAAAAAGCTTATGGAAAGCTAGATGTTGCTTGGGGTGAAGTCTTCCGAGTACATAGCGGAAACTTAGATTTACCTGCCAATGGTGGCGATGGGGATCTAGGAATATTCCGCACCCTAAATTTTGCTCCAGCTAACGATGAACGCTTTCAAGCTGTCGCTGGTGATAGTTATGTTGCAACCATTGAGTTTTCACAACCAGTAAAAGCAATGGCTCTGATCGGCTACGGTAACGCGACTCAACCCGGTTCGCCCCACATTACTGACCAATTACCACTGTTTACTCGCAAGCAATTGCGTTCTGTTTGGCGAACTCGAAAAGAAGTATTAGCACATTTGGAGGAACGCAAAACTTTTTAAGAGCTGCGCTAACCATAAGTTATGCATCAAAATGCTGACTGATTATGTTACAGCTGCAACCGAAATGCTAAATACAAACGCACGCGATCGCTTTTGACAATATTGGTAGGTGCAGCAATGTCTACTCTGGTGCAATTATGCAGAGTGTGACTTGTAATCCATTGGCCGAGCCTGGTATTTTGGGGATGAATGCAGGTGCGGTTTTTGCTGTAATAATTAGTATTGTTCTATATTGGCAAGATAATTAGTTATGATTCTCATAGTACTTGCACCCTACGCGCCGCTCATGCCATGACCGCGCTGGCTCCCTTTAATCCCCTATCTACCTGCGGTCAGGGGAAGCAAAGCGCTGATTTCGTGGGGTGGGGTTCTTTGGGTTTAATTAAGTAATCAAGTAGATATGATATTACATATTTACAAAATTCTCAAAGATTCTCTTAAGTTTAATTATGTCAATATTGAGCGATAAGTTACATTACCAACTGTCAGCGAAGAATTTGACTTTGGGTTATGATAATATAACTATTATTAAGGATTTAAATTTAGATATACCACCAGGAAAAATAACTGCTTTAGTTGGTGCAAATGGTTCTGGAAAATCCACTTTATTACGGGGTTTAGCAAGATTATTAAAACCTCGCGTTGGCACAATTCATTTAGATACAACAGATTTATTTAAGCTATCAACAAAAGATGTTGCTAAAAAATTAGGAATTCTTACCCAAGGCCCCGTTCCACCAGAAGGATTAACCGTTCGAGATTTGGTAGCTTGTGGAAGGTTTCCTTATCAAAATTGGTTGCAGCAGTGGACAAAAGAAGATGGAAAATTAGTGGAACTAGCGTTAGAAATTACTGGAATTAAATATTTGGCAGAACGCGAGTTAGATACTCTTTCCGGTGGACAGCGACAACGTGCTTGGATTGCAATGGCATTAGCTCAAGATACAGATATTTTATTGTTAGATGAACCAACTACTTTTTTAGATTTGGCGCACCAAATAGAAGTTTTAGATTTATTGTATGATTTGAACCAAAATCAGCAACGAACGATTGTTATGGTGTTACATGATTTGAATCACGCCTGTCGTTATGCTGATTATTTAGTAGCAGTGAAAGAAGGTCAAATTTTTGCTGTTGGCGAACCTAATTTGGTGATTACTGAGAAGATGGTAAGGGAAGTATTTGGATTGGAATGTCGGGTTATCCCAGACCCGGTTTCCGGCACACCGATGTGTATACCAGTGGGAAGAAAGGGGAGAACATAAAAACAAATCAAAACCTTACACAGCAGAATACAGTTCAGTTAAGCATTTCTTCTTTCTTGTCTTGCAGAGTAGGGAATAATTTTTCTGACTAGCAGCGATCGCAAAACATCTTGCAGATATGCAATGCTCTCTTCTGAAATTAAATTGCTGTATTTATTGCAGATATCTAATACAGTGGAGAGCGATCGCCTTTGATGTCCTTTGATGTAGATTGTGATATCTCCCAGAGATGATAACGGTTTTCAAGTAATTCAACTACACCACTCCCTACTCGCCGTCTCATTTATGGTCTAAAATCATTTTTTTGTAATCAACGCTCTAGATTGCTCCACTAGGCGAATAAACTCACTCCGATAGCCCTCCTGGTCTTCCCCCTTTCCTTGGGTTGCCAATTTCATCACCAAATCATAATTAGCATCTCCCTTATACTCAGAGTCACGCAGCACCATCCCAAAGGTCGCTACCGCAGCAGCAAATCTCAGGTTTGTGGAGGGGTCAGTTCTCAAATCATCATCTTGGATGGTTTGGGTAATTAGTTGACTGGTGCTGTCCTGGGGCGACTTATAGCGCAGTTTCACCTGCATCAACTCATTACCAGCAGCATCCGAGACAGTTTCACTAGAACGCTGATACCGTAAAGGATCTATCTCTGGCAGTTTCACATCGCTTTTCGTGCCAGTGGGAATTATTTCATAAAGCGCTGTCACAGAATGACCAGCCCCAATATCCCCTGCATCTTTCTTGTCGTCATTGAAATCCTGGTTTTGCAGCAGGCGATTTTCGTAACCAATCAAGCGATATGCTTGAACTTTCGCCGGATTAAATTCCACCTGAATTTTTACATCCTTGGCAATAGTAAATAGAGTTCCCCTAAGATCGTTAACTAAAACCTTTTTGGCTTCCAATAGGGTATCAATATAAGCGTAGTTGCCGTTACCCTTATCAGCCAGTTGCTCCATTTTTCCATCCTTATAATTGCCGGTGCCAAATCCCAACACCGTCAGAAAAATTCCCTGCTCTCGCTTTTGTTCAATTAATCGCGTCAGGTCGCCATCACTGGAAACCCCGACGTTAAAATCTCCATCAGTAGCTAAAATGACTCTGTTATTACCAGACTTGAGGAAGCTTTCTTTGGCTATCTTGTAAGCTAATTCAATACCCTGACCGCCAGCAGTGGAGCCTCCAGCCTTTAAGCGGTCAATCGCCGCCAGAATTGTTGATTTTTGACTACCAGCAGTAGCCGGTAACACCAATCCAGCATTCCCCGCATAGACTACTAAACTTACCCGATCTTCAGGACGCAGTTGATTCACCAACAATTTGAGCGACTGTTGCACTAAGGGTAATTTATTCGGGTCATCCATAGAACCGGAGACATCAATCAGAAATACTAAGTTGCTTGGCGGTAAGGTTTTGGTTTCTAGGCGTTTACCTTGCAAACCCACCTGTACCAACTTGTGTTGAGGATTCCAGGGAGCAGCAGCAACTTCAGTGGTGATGGAAAAAGGACGTTCGCCTTTTGGTTGGGGATAATTGTAGGTAAAATAATTGATTAATTCCTCAATTCGCACTGCATCTTTGGGTGGTAATTCTCCTTGAGTAATAAACCGTCGCACGTTGCTGTAAGATGCTGTATCTACATCAATGGAAAAGGTGGAAAGGGGATCGTTTCCAACGCGATGAAAGGGATTATCTTCAATCCGGTTGTAGTTTTCTGTATTGAATCCGCTACCTATTTGAGGTTCCGGGGCAACCCTTCCAATACTGTCACGAGTTTGGAGTTTAGGCATATTCGCACGATTAGCAACTCGATCCTGGACAGATGAGCCAGACGGAATACTAAGGGGTGGGGCTATAGGTAAGGGTTGAGTCTTTTGGTTAGACTCAGTTTGAATTCGTTCTCTGTTAGGCTGATTCAAAGTGATGGGACTAGGAGCTTCCAATTCCTCTATTGGACTTTTTAGGGTTGCTAACTCCGGTGCAAATTCTGACTGCAAGCGTTGCAGAATTTTCATATCTGCTGGGGTAACTATCTTGGGATCGGTCGCTATTAGCTCATTGCTCCGATTCACACAGGCATTCAAGACTGTGGCAAATTCAGTTCGGGTTACAGGAAGAGTGCCAAAATTTTGAACGGGAACGACACAACTATACTGTTTTACCAATGTCTGGAGTGCTTGGTAGTCAGGGTGATTGGGGAGAACGGAAGTTTTTGGAGTAGAACTGGCAGGATTCTGATTGGCTGGAACTGCAACCGTAGCAGACTGGCGTAAAACGGCAATTCCTATTGAGGGTATCAATAAAAACAATATTACAATACTGACTCGTTGCCACATTTTGGATGGAATCGGGTAAGACACGGCTAAATCCTCACACTAAATTTTTTCTGTCACATTTGACTATTTACCCAGAATAGTCCTGAGCAGCTTGGGATTTGATAAGCGTTTCAGTTTTGGTAACTGTAATTTATACAACACTAACCATTTCCATTTGGCATTAGGGAATATCACAGTGTTTGTTGGTATCAACTCAAAAATCTGGGTTAAATAAATTACTTAATCGCTTAACTTCAGCTACTCAGTCGTCATTGAAACCTAAATAAATTCAGATGAAGTTACGATGTGTGACAAAAGTAACATATTCTAGCATCAGGATTTCTGACAGAAATCTGGAAAATCAAAGATTCTACAAAGGCGATCGCATGACTAACGGCGTAATAATGCAGTATTACCATTGGTACATCTCCAATGATGGTACGTTATGGGACAAGCTGGATAAAACAGCCAAAGAGCTAGCTGATGCAGGCTTCACTGCTTTATGGCTGCCGCCAGCTTATAAGGGCAGTGGTGGAACATGGGATGTTGGATACGCAGTCTACGATTTGTTCGATTTGGGTGAGTTCGATCAAAAAAATACTGTTCGGACAAAATATGGAACACGCGAGCAATACTTAAGGGCTATTAAAACGGCACAGGATGCAGGTATTCAAATCTATGCCGATGTGGTTTTCAACCACAAAGATGGTGGGGATGAAATAGAACGGATCTCAGCTCAAGAAATGGATTGGAATGACCGTAACCGTCCAGTCAGTGATTGGTACGAAATTGGAGCTTATACAAAGTTCAATTTTTCTGGTCGTGGAGATAAATATTCTAGTATGAAATGGTATTGGTGGTGCTTTGATTCATTATCATACAATGTAGATACCAAAAAGGCAGACAAACTCTATCGCCTTAAAGATAAACATTTTGAGACGGAAGTTAGCCACGAACACGGCAACTACGATTATTTAATGGCTAACGACCTGGATACAGGTAACGATCTCGTGCGCGGTGAGTTGATGTATTGGGGGCGTTGGTTTGTTGATACCACAGGTGTAAATGGCTTTCGCATTGACGCTGTTAAACATATTCGCTCTACTTTTTTCCGTGATTGGTTAAATCATCTGCGAGTTCATTTTGGTGGGCGGGAACTGTTTAGCGTTGGCGAGTACTGGTCTCAAGATATCGATGCCTTACACGGTTATATTACTTCCAGTGATGGGCGTTTATCGTTATTTGATGTGCCTCTACATTTCAAGTTTCACCAAGCAAGTCGCCAGGGTAGTAGTTTCGATCTGCGATCGATTTTTGATAGAACTCTAGCTAAAGAACAACCTGCCCTAGCTGTTACCTTTGTTGAAAACCATGATACCCAACCTTGTCAATCTCTAGAGTCGCCTGTTGAACCTTGGTTTAAGCCCTTAGCCTATGCACTAATCTTACTGCGTCGCGAAGGCTATCCTTGCGTTTTTTATGCAGATTATTACGGGGCACAATATCAAGATAATGGACGCGATAATACCCTTTACTCTCACCGTTTTTTAATTGACAAGTTCTTAAAGGCGCGGAGAGAATACGGTTTTGGCGACCAGCATGATTACTTTGACCATCCCAATACTATCGGTTGGACGCGCTTAGGTAATAGTAATCATCCAGGTGCAATGGCTGTAGTGCTGACCAATGGCTCACCAGGGAACAAGTGGATGAATATGTTCCGACCCAATCAGGAATTTTACGATGCCACGGGACATATAAACGATATCATTCACACCAATAACGACGGATGGGGAAATTTTCCATGTCCTGGTGGTTCAATATCGGTCTGGCTGCAAAAATAGTTTGAATAGAAAACTAAGGTTAAAGAGGTAGATAGTAAGGAGTTTTTTCACTATCTACCTCTTTGACAATAGACCTCTTGGCATTTGTGCTTTTTGCACTCTTGGGGAAAAGGGTAAAGGTTAAAGGGGAAAGGACTTTTGCAGTACCTTTTTCCCCTTCCCCTCGCCCCTTATCCCCTTCTTGGGACCCCACTTTCCCCTTATCCCCAGAGGGGGCCCCCCCTTCCCCTTTTCCCGACAAATGCCAAGAAGTCTAATATAGAAATGGAACAAAATTTTCAACAGAATTACGGAATTGCGATCGCATCGCTTGAAGTCATAATCATCAGAACACAAACTGACTGCGTTCGCTGAATTTTTTGCTTGTTCAACTCCAAGCAAGAAATCTTAAAACAGCCAAATAATTAAAGCTATTAAGGAGATAAATGAACATGAGCGAGAATAATAATCCACAACCCAAAACAAAAAAACAACCTCCTAATACTATAGGAAGACCACCTAAGACTGAATTTATTAACTCCGATCAACAGCCCACAAGATCAGAATTATCAGATAAATAATTTTTTTACTCCAATATTTTATTTATAGCTCAATACGCTTGGCTTAAGGGTTATTGATGTAGATAATTGGTCTTTGAAGACGCGATAAATCGCGTCTCTACATGAAGGTTTTGTTGCTCATCCTGAACTGTATTGATTTATAACTATAAGACAAATTCTAGTGTAGGAGACAATAAAAAACTAGAAGTCTGACAAAAATATTCACTTGCTGCTAGATTTTGGGAACCATTGGTTCCCATTTTTTTTCATCTCTAATCCCATTTCTGATTGATTTATTGCTTTGATAAGGGTAGACAAATGGTAAAACAAGTTCTACCTGAGCGCGATTCAAATGAAAGCGTACCGTGATGGCGATTTTCTACAATTCGGCGAACGGTTTCTAAACCAAGTCCTGAACCATGTCCTACTGATTTGGTAGTGAAGAAAGGTTCAAAAATACGGGTTTTAATTTCAGGTGGAATTCCACTGCCAGAATCAATGATGTCAATATGGGCATAGCGATCGCAATGGTGTGTTGTAATTTCTAGCAATCCCTTACCATCCATTGCATCGATGGCGTTGTCAATTAAGTTCGTCCACACTTGATTCAGTTCGCTGCCATAGGCAAAGATTTTTGGAAGACTTCGATCGTAATTGCGTTGCACTTGGACACCGCACTTGAGTTTATGAGCAAACAATCGCAAGGTATCTTCCAAACCTTGATGTATATCTACTTCTTGCTGAGTGCCTTGATCGAGGTAAGAATAAGACTTCATCGCTTGCACTAGTTCGGAAATCCTCTCAGATCCTCGCAAACCATGTTTAATCATCGACATGACTTCAAAGGAAAGCGCTAGCCAGTGCAATCCCAATTCTCGCAATTCTGTGTTGTCGTTGCGCCAACGTTTCATGAGTTGCTCTAGGGTTTCAACTTCAACACCACCTTCTGCTAAAGGTTCTGCCAATTTCCAGGCTTGGTTTACACCATAGTCTTCTAACCATTCCAGCAATATCTCTTCGCGATCGCTTAGTGTCACCGGATCTACACGATTATTCAAAATCGCATCATAGCCAAGATCGCGTACTCTCAACCAGTGTTGAGTATGGGCTTCCTCAACATTGCGTTGCCCATAAACTAAGTTCATTCGTTGTAACTCTAAGATGGCGGCTGGCATTTCTTTTAAAGTCCGAACCAAGGCTGCGGCTGGGTTGTTGAGTTCATGAGCAAGACCGGCGGCAAGAGTCCCTAAAGCTGCCATCTTTTCCCGCCCACGAATGAAAGACTCTAGCCCCCGGACACGACGTTGCATAATTCGGAAGACCATCCGCTCAAAATCACGACATTCATGCAGCAGTTTGCGGAAGTCTTCTCCCTTCATTTCATAGATGTGGCAATTAGAAAATGCCCGCATTGTCACAGGTGCAGGTTCATCTGTGAGTACTGGAATTTCACCAAAAAAGGATGGGGCTTCGTGTTGCCCAATGGGAATTTCCACTCCTTCACTGCGGCGGGGTCATGTTGATTTTACCTTTGACTAAGATAAATAAGCGACATACAGGGTCTCCCTCATGGGACAACACATCTCCGGGGGAAAGTTCAACTGTTTGAGCGCGATCGCAAACCCACTGCAATCGCTCTTTGGGAAGTTGTTGAAATGGGTCTAAGTTGATTAATTCCTCAACACATAACATCGATTAACCTCCTTGAGGGGGCGGGGGGGCAGGGGGCAGGGGGCAGGGGGCAGGTGGTCACTGAGCGTAGTCGAAGTGGAGCAGGGGGTAGGGGGCAGGTGGTCACTGAGCGTAGTCGAAGTGGAGCAGGGGGCAGGGAGCAGGGATAAGAAAGTAGGGTTATACAGCTGTGTTTCCCTATGGAGAATTTTGGCTTAAATAGTTGAAGAAGGCTTTGTCTCAGTTTATCAGAATGCGCAAAAAACCCGATCCGTATATATGGTGGAGATGGATAGCGGTTCGATCGCTCAAAATTTATTAAACCCAGCAGAACGACGATAAAGTAACCAGATAAACACGGGTGAACCCAACAAAGCAGTGACGGAACCTACTGGTAGTTCTACTGCTCCTAGTCTAGAGAGTAAATCTGCAAACGTGAGTAACCATGCACCTGCAAGGGCGGAAAGTGGTAAAACAAAGCGATGATCTGTACCAACAATCAGGCGGACACCATGAGGGATAACAAGACCGACAAATCCAACCAAGCCACTGATGCTGACTGCACCTGCGGCTAATAGAGTGGCGACACCACCAATTAACAAGCGCGATCGCGTCAACGAAAGCCCTAAACTCACAGCTAAATCATCTCCCAAAGCAAGTATGTTTAGCGATCGCGCCAGCAAGCATCCCCCGATCAACGCAACGATGATATAAGGGCCAGTCGTAGCAATTTCTTGCCAACCCCGTCCATTAAGACTACCAACCAGGAAACTGAGCGCAACTTGAATTTGCCCATCTTCAGCTAAAAGCAGCAATGTACTTTGTACAGCACCAAATAAAGAACTCACCGCTACTCCGCCTAAAATCAACCGCTCAACAGAAATTCCCGACCCGGAACGACCCAGTAAAATAACGATCGCCGCAGTTAAAATTGCTCCTATCCATGCTGCTAAAGGAATTGCGATCGGGAATATGTGGCACACAATCATCAGAATTACAAGTAGTCCTGCACCTGCTGAAATGCCCAAAATAAATGGATCGGCGAGACTATTGCGTAACATTCCTTGCAGCAGTGCCCCTGACATTCCCAAAGCTGCGCCGACAATAATCGCAGCAGTAATGCGCGGGAGACGTAAATCCCAGAGAATTGTCTGTTTAACCGGATCGCCTTTGTGGAGAATGGCTTGCCACAATTCCGACATATTTAAAGGTACTGCTCCTTGAGAAAGCGACAGTGCTAGTGTTACCACCAGTGCTGTACCAAAAAGTAAAACAGCCCAAAATACGCGGTGTTCAGTAAAAATTGTCTGAAATGGTCTAATCAAATTTCGCGATCCTTTCTCCAAAACAGTCCGCCTGAGCTTCCAATATTTCTTCGTCACTCAGTTAATTTTATCTACCTGTATAACATCAGCCCTTATCCCTACCTTCTTGTGGCTGAAAGTACCATTTGGTTTACTATTTCAATCTTAAGCGCCTTGTGTTTTGGTAGTCTAAGCAGCAAGACAGACGAAAGCGCCACCGGGGAAATAACTGCACCTATTGCACCAAACAAGTCCCCGAAACCTGGCGCTAAAAATACTCTGAGCATTTCTGAAGTGACATTACCCTCAAGTTCAATTAAAAATGAAGAAATTTTGACTTTTTTACTGTGGGTCAATAATTGAACCCATAAATAAAACCCTTCCCGTCTGATTATCCCTAATGGCACAGAAAAAGGGACGGTCAACAATCATTTGGAATGGTAGATTTATATCAATAGAAGATGTTGCTGATATAGCAACTGAAGTAACAGCAGCCGCTTCTGTGCCTTCTTCGTTCACTTCGACAAAAGTTTTATGCTTAACTTCGCTAATCTGAAGATTTTTACCCATACCGGAAAAATTGGCTTTGTTGCTGAAAGCTTCCTCCATGCCTAAACTTTTCAAGGAATCATTGAGTGTAACGTCGTAATCCGTTTTGAAGCGGGGTAGGCGAATAAACCCTTTTTGTTTGCTGAACTGAGTCATCCATTTTTCCCAGTTTTCAACATTCAAGTTTTGATAGAAGGCTTTTAGATTAGAGTTTTGTTTCGGCAGGAAAATATAAAAACTGAATTTACCATCTTTGCCGTAAGGTAAACTAACTGCTTGAAATTGTTTGCTTTCATAGTATCTATAGTCACCATTTTGTGACATCATCGGGTGTTGTTTTGGTTTGCCAGATGTCCTGTAAAAAGGGTATTGAGCAGTTTGATTTTTATCAAATTCTTGGCTCCATTTACCTTTAAAATATATGGCATTAATCAGAAACAACACCTGATATGGCTCGATTTTGTCAACGACCTTATTGATTTTACCGTTAGTATTATCTTTGACCCAGTTATTGATAATACTAGACGCTGTGGGATCTTTAAAATTTAAATTGCTGACCTTAGCTTTATAGAAATATTGTACTCTTTGGAGAAAGTCTGGCTGAAAGCTAAAGTTTTTATTTGCCCAAAGTGAATTAGCAATATTCAGTTGCACTTTCGGATCGGAATTATCTAAAAGCTGCTTTAATGCAGCCGCGTAAGAAGAATTGATTTCTGATAGATTCAACCCCTGGAATTCCAGGGTTTTTGCGATCGCTAGTTGAGTTGTGCCGCTTGCGCCATTGTAGGTCATAGCTAGAGCGATCGCAACACTCGAAGGTGAGATAAAAACATTCTTCTCACTTTTATCACCTTTTTGAACTTCTGAAAATAGTTTGAAGCCAAACTTATTGCTAGACGCAACAATTTTTGTATCAGTTTTGGCCGCTTTTGTTTGTAATGGAGTTTCTGGCTGAGGTAAGCTAGATTTGGCAAGGACACTTTTATTACTATCAATTTGAGAATAGCCTAATACACTAAATAGAACAACACTTGCAGATGCCAGAGCATAACGTCTGCCGAGACTAGCACCGTAAAGTCTTTGCATAAAATTTTCTCTCACACTACTAAATTTCTGCCGATTTATTTTACCACCTCACTTGTCAAAGATTCCCGTTCTGTGCTCAGAGTTAACGCAGATACTATATCAATGATTAACTCTCTTATATTAATATTGCGAGGGAATAATCTAGAATGCTTATGGAATAAGGATATAAAAAAACTTGATTTAAGTCGTTCTATTAGAAAATAAACGCTCAAATTCCTATTGTATCTATAGTTGAAAATTTGGCTCTTCTTTTTATTTTTTGAGAGTGTTTAAACAGGGTTAAATATTGCATTTGCTCTAATCAACAAAATCGAACTGTTACAGTTTTTGTAACAGCAAGTTAAACCTCATCTAGGTTGAAACCTAGAGTTTTTTAAAAAATATATTTTTGTAGGTTGGGTGGAGTGAAACGCAACCCAACATTACTACCAAATTTTATGTTGGGTTACGCTATCGCTGCACCCAACCTACAAAACTCTAGCATTCACCCTTTCCAAATGTCCTAACCTGTGTGATTACGGCTATAGCTTCTCGATGAGAGAGCAGGAATCTAAAAATTTGACCCTCAGAAGGTGAAAGTTGACCCTCAGAAGCTCAATGTTGACCCTCAGAAGGTGAAAGTTGACCCTCAGAAGGTGAAAGTTGACCCTCAGAAGCTCAATGTTGACCCTCAGAAGCTCAATGTTGACCCTCAGAAGCTCAATGTTGACCCTCAGAAGCTCAATGTTGACCCTCAGAAGCTCAATGTTGACCCTCAGAAGCTCAATGTTGACCCTCAGAAGCTCAATGTTGACCTTCGGAAGCTCAATGTTGACCTTCAGAAGCTCAATTTTTAAATTTTAACTCCCTGTTCTTCCCCCGTGCCCGTGCCCCTACGTTAGTTCCAGTCCACCTTGATAGCCAGTGACAATGCGTCCACCATCCTTGAGGATGTGGATTTCGATCTGGGTCGCTAGCCCAAGTAATTTGGTCTTGGAAAGCCGGGTTCAACACCCGAACCCGTTGATTGCTAGAAGAAACTGGAGAATTGGGAGAATTAACTGCTAGAGATTGTACAAAAGGCCCGTCAATCAAAATATCGAGTTGTTCTAACAATGCTTGGGAACCTGGCGGCGCAGATTGAGACTGTAGCTGCTTAAGAGTGAAGCCAGAAAAAGACATGACATTTAAACCAGCAGCTTTTACTTTCTGGGCTAAAGATGCCAGTGCAGCTGCTTGCCAAAATGGTTCTCCACCAGAGAATGTTACACCCGTGTTGCGGGGATTGCTGAGAATATTTTCGGCAAGAGCATCAACGGCAATTAATTGGTTAGCCTCAAAAGACCAGGAGTTAGTATTAAAGCAGCCAGGACATTCACGCAGACAACCTTGTACCCAGACGACTGCACGACAACCAGGGCCATTAACTTCTGATTGATCGACGTAACCCATAATATTGAGATAGCCTGGGGGAATTTCTATGAGTGCTAGCGATGGGTCAGTTGGCTTAATTTCCATCTCTTTAACTCCTTTTAGCCGTTAACTGTTAAATATAGCGAATCTCCAGTTAGATAACCGTGACAATAGTTATATAACTGGAGATTTAATTGATGATTAATCTCTCAAAAACTTTTGGTGCTTTGGAAAAGTCTGCTTTAACTTACTAGACTGAATCTTGTAAGATTTTTGTCAAATCTATTACACAATTGCTACAAACATAATGATGAAAATTTTCTCATCAAAGTTTCATAAAAGACTCATGTAACCTTAGGAAGCTACTTAAGTTAGTATGGCATCGATTCACTGAATAACTTAGGGACATTTAACCATGAGACTGATGGTATATTCCCACGATGGCTTCGGTCTCGGTAATATTCGCAGAATGCTGGCAATCTGCACTCACTTACTTGATTCGATTCCAGAGCTTTCTATTTTAGTTGTTTCTGGTTCGCCGATGCTGCACAGCTTTCGGATTCCGAAAAGACTCGATTATATTAAATTACCCTGCTTAAATCGGGATGCATTAGGTGAAATCTCTGTCAAGTATCTGGATGCAGAAATTAATGAAACAATGAAATTACGCTCAGAGTTAATTTTATCTGCGATCGCTAATTTTAAACCTGATATATTTCTAGTAGATAAAAAGCCTTATGGTATCTGTAATGAATTAAAAGCGGCTATCGAATATCTCAAAATAAAGTTGCCGGAAACTTCCCTAATTCTCCTGCTGCGCGACATTTTAGATCATCCAGATGTGACAATCCCAGAATGGCAAAAGCATAATTACTACGAAGCAATAGAAAAATTTTACGATTGCGTGCTTGTTGTTGGTAATCCTGAAGTTTTCGACATTTGCCAAGAATATCAACTACCGTCAATGGTTGCCCAAAAGGTACAGTTTTGTGGCTATATACGCAAACAACTAGGGCGTAAAAGTCCAAATATCATCCGTAGTGAGTTGCGATTAAATCCAGAAGAACAACTCATTTTAGTTACGCCAGGTGGTGGCGAAGATGGTTACAGCTTAATTGACACATATTTAGCGAGTTTGGTATTGTTGCCAGCGTCCCATAAATTACGAAGTTTAGTTATATGTGGCCCAGAAATGCCCCTAGAACACCAAGCTGCACTGAAACTAAAAGCTGCTGTATATCCCCAAGTGCAGATAGACGAATTTACCGATGATTTAATGAGTTACATCGCCGCCGCAGATGCCGTAGTCGCAATGGGTGGCTACAACACAACTTGCGAGATTCTTTCAGTGGGTAAGCCAGCAGTAGTAGTACCCAGAATTAAGCCATCACGAGAACAGTGCATTCGTGCAGAAAACTTGGCAAATTTGGGGATTTTAGCAGCGATTCATCCTAATTATCTGACTCCAGATATATTACTGCGATCGCTGTTACAACAACTCCAAACTCCGCAGATTTCCCAACCGAAAATTAATCTTAATGGGTTGCCCAAAATTAGCCAATACATCTCTACCTTACTAGCAAAAAAAAAGAGCGCGATTCCATTTTGCTACAACCCAGTTGTCCAATTACCGAAATTAGCAATGATTGCCAAAATTGTTTAAGTAAAAAGTAAGAAAATTATTTTTTTATCTTTCATTTGCCTGATTCCAACCATCCAAAATCACAGAGGTAAAATTGTTATGAAACGTATTATGTTTTACTGCCAACATATTTTAGGTATGGGGCATCTGGTTCGCAGCCGCGAAATTGTGCGAGGCTTAACTAAAGACTTCCAAGTTTGTTTTATTAATGGTGGTGAAATAATTCAAGGATTTGAAATTCCTGCTGGTGTGGAAGTTATCAATCTGCCTGCAATTAAAACTGACCCAGAATTTTCTGAACTACAAGTAGTAGATGATGCTTTTAGCCTTGACGAAGCCAAAGAAATTAGAAAAAATCGACTTCTAAAAATCTTTCAGCAATTCCAGCCTGATATTTTGATTGTTGAGTTATTTCCTTTTGGGAGAAGACGTTTTTATTTTGAATTAATTCCATTATTAAAATTGGCAAAATCAAATAAAGGGTCAACTAAAATAGTTTCTAGTTTGCGAGACATTGTAGTTGTTAAACCTGAAAAACAAGTAAAACATGAAGAAAAAGTATGTAATTTAATCAACAAATATTTCGATATACTGTTGGTTCACAGCGACCCAGAATTAGTCCCACTAGAAGCAACATTTTCGAGAGTCAATGACCTCAAATGTCAATTATATTACACCGGATATGTAGTGCAAGAGCCACCAAAAAACCCTATTTTAACTGATGAAGACCGGGAAATTATTAAATCAGACAAACCCCTGATTCTAGCCAGTGTAGGAGGTGGTAGATTTGGTCATGAGTTGCTTGAACGTGTAGTGAATACAGCCCCTTTCTTAGAGAAAGTATTGCCACATAATATTCAGGTTTTTACCGGGCCATTCATCCCAAATTCCAAATTTAAGGAACTGCAAGAAATGGCAAAATTTAGTAAAAACATCTATATTCGACGCTATACTCCTTACTTACTAAATTACATGAAAAAAGCAGACCTTTCGATCAATATGTCTGGCTATAACACCACAATGAATATTTTAACTACAGGTGTACGAGCGATGATTCTTCCATTCACAGGTAATCAGGATAGAGAACAAACAATTAGAGCCGAAAAGTTAAGCAATTTAGGAGTTGTCAAATTTCTTAATCATAATTATTTACAACCTGATTACCTGGCAATTAATATTATTAATTACCTCAAAGAGCAGCCTAATAAAATTAGCTTTGATTTTGGAGGAGTTGAAAAAACTGCAAACATATTAAAAGCTTTAGTATTCAAGCAAAAAATTGCCTAGTTTGAGAAAGTGAGTAGAGTATATTGATTTTTTCTCCAAAATACAAAAAATAATAATCGATCGAATCGCAGAAAATCCAATCATGGATAAAATAAAAATTTGTATTACTACGCTTGAATATCCACCCGATTTCGGCGGGGTAGGTGAATCAGTGCATCGAATTGCAAAGATGCTAATAGACAGAGGCTATGAAGTTCACATTGCAGTGTTTCGCTCGAAACAATGGCTAGTTTCTGATGGAAGTCACAGACGAGCAAGTTGCATCTCAAGGCTTCAAGATGGTGTGTTTGTGCATCGCATTAAGTCAGCCGTTCGCACTCAAACAACAGAAATTCAAGACTTTTTTAGCGACGTTTATTTTCAACTCAAATGTCTGCATCAAAAACATAATTTTGACTTATTTCACGCCTTTTTTCTGAATGAAACAGGTTATGTAACGACGCTTTTAGCAAAAGAAAATGATCTTCCAATAATCAATAGTGTTCGCGGTAGCGACTTGCACAAACATATTTTTAATCCTAAAAATCATGCTCAGATAGCATGGATTTTAGAGAGTTCTGATTGGGTGACATTTGTCAGCCGTGACTTGCTCAAAAGAGCTAGTGTTATTACTCCAAGTGTAAAGTTAAAATCATCCGCTTTCTGGAATTCCATTGCACCTATTGACTTTGAACAATTCCCCACCCCATCTTTAGTTAAAGAATTGCCAGGTATTGTTATCGGTTCATCGGGTAGATTCCGAGATAAGAAGGGAATTGAATTTCTCCTCGATGCCTGCGCCGATTTGGGTAAAGAGTTAGATTTAACACTCTTACTGATAGGTGATTTTGTTGAAAAAGAAGGAAAGTATTGGCAGGAACAAATACAACAAAGTGAAATTGGCCATCGCCTCCATATTACTGGAATTACCAGCCGACAAGAAGCTTTAGCTTATTTACCACATCTAGATATTTTTGCAATTCCTTCACTGCATGATGGTTGTCCCGAATACCCTCTTAGAAGCAATGTTGGCGAGTCGAGCAATAATTGGCACTCGTGTAGATGCGATCGCAGAAATCATAGAAGATGGTGTAGACGGTTTACTTATCAACCCCGGCAGTACAGAGGAATTAATTGCTGCAATCCGATATTTGGCAACACAACCAGAACTGCGACAAAAGTTGGGTGCATCAGCTAAGACAAAAGTAACTCAACAGCTTGCCCCATCAGTAGAATATCAAAACTGGATGAATGTTTACCAACGAGTCTTAGGAATATCTGATGCAGGTTTGTTAGGCGAAATATATCTCGTATAGAAAACGTCAGAATTCAGTTCTTCTGAACTCAGGATTGGTGAATAGTTAAAAAATCAGCAGAGCATTTGATGAATAAATATATCAATCACTCTAGATTCCTGATAAATTCTGACTCCTGGGTACTGAATTCTTAATAGAAAATATTAAGTCACTTTGCTTGGAATTTAAAATTAAAAATTAACCATGAACAAACCACAAATCACGATAATTGTTTCGCAACGTGAGCGATTCAGTTACACCCGCGAATCTTTAGAAAGCATTTATGAACACACTCAATTACCTTTTTCCCTAATTTATATCGATGGCGGTTCACCTCAGCATATCCAGCGCTACCTTCAAGAACAAGCCGCAGCAAAAGGATTTCAATTAATCCGCACAGAACATTACCTTTCACCCAACCAAGCCCGTAACCTTGGTTTACAACAAGTTAATAGCGATTATTTAGTATTTATTGACAACGATGTAATTGTCAGTCCAGGTTGGCTCAACTCCTTACTTGAATGCGCCAAAGAAACAAAAGCGACTGTAGTCTGTCCGCTAACTTGTATTGGTAAGCCATTGGGAGAAACAGTACATTTAGCAGGTGGTGAAGCTCATATTGTTGTGGAATCGCAAGAGACTGGAATTAAGCGACGGGTGCATGAAAAACATTACTTTGTAAATCGGAAAGTTGCTGAGGTGCAGGATCGACTTCATCGCCAACAATGTGAGTTTGCCGAGTTTCACTGTATGTTAGTTCGCACCGAGATTTTTGGGCGAATCGGGCTGTTAGATGAAGGATTTCTAAGCACACGAGAACACATCGATTTTGGTCTAAAAGTAGCTGAGGCAGGAGGTACATTTTACTGTCAACCGACTTCGGTAGTTACTTATGTACCAGGGCTAAAGTTTGAATTATCGGAACTAGCATTCTTTATGCTGCGTTGGAGTAATGCTTGGGAAATTGCTAGTTTAGAACACTTTTCTAAAAAGTGGAATTTGACAATGAATGACAAGTATTTCAAGAAGCGCTATAAGCGGATGGGGCATCGTCGCCATCAGGGATTTTTAAAACCGTTGCTAAGTCGTCTTACCTTTGGGCAAAATCCCCTGTGGCTGGAGAAAATAGCGATCGCTCTTGAAAGAAAATTAAATTACTACATTAGCGATCGCTATACTCATAATTCGTAATTCGTCAGGTTTTGGAGAATTGGTTGGTATGATATGGCGCATCGAGATCCCAAAAGTCTGAAAGCTGCTTTACCAGGAATAGTACGGATTTTGCAGCGGTTTTCGCCCCAGTTGAGCAAACAAAAGGCGCTGCTAATTGTATCCTTTGTGGCACTGATAGCTGAGATTTTCTTGCACCTGCTAGAACCTTGGCCGCTAAAGTTTATTTTTGATTACATCCTTGTAGCTGGTTTTCAGTCTCAGTCTTTGGGTATTCCCCTACTTTCAAGAATTAGTTCGTTTGCCCTATTAACAGGCTTGACGTTGGGGTTAGTTGCGATCGCTTTACTTCGTGCTACTGCTGCTTACTTCAGTGTAGTGGGCATGGCACTGGCAGCTAGTAATGTGTTAACTGAGATTCGCTCTCAACTTTACAGCCATCTCCAAAATCTCTCTTTATCATTTCACCACAAAGTCAAGACCGGCGATTTAATTACCCGCGTTACCTCCGATATTGAACGACTGCGAGAGGTGACGGTGATGGCAGTATTACCCTTAATTGCCCATTCCCTCACCTTAATCGGGATGATTTTTGTCATGTTCTGGCTGAATTGGGAACTAGCGCTGATTGCTGTCGCCGTGTTTCCCTTATTTATTTTCTTCACCACGCGCTTGACAAAACGCATCCGACAAGTAGTGCGATCGCAACGTCAACGCGAAGGTGCAATGGCGGCAACGGCGGCGGAATCCATCGGGGCAATCAAAGTAGTGCAAGCTCTTTCTCTGCAAAATATGCTGGAAACTACCTTTTACGGTCATAATCGCCAAAGTTTAAAAGAAAGTGCCAAGGCGCAAAAACTCGCAGCCGGTTTAGAACGGATGGTGGAACTGCTGGTAGGAATTGCCACTGCTTTAGTGTTATGGCGGGGTGTGCAGTTGGTATTGGCAAAGGCAATTACACCTGGGGATTTGCTCGTATTTGTCAACTATCTCAGGATTGCTTTTAAGCCGATGCGACAACTTGCCAAATACACCGGACAAATCGCTAAAGCTACTGCTTCCGGGGAGCGTATCTTGGATGTGCTGGATACAGTACCCGAAATCCGCGATTCGCAAAAAGCAATGGATGCAACGCCTTTGTTGGGAGGTGTGCGGTTTGAAAATGTCACCTTTGCCTACAAACCGACCAAGAGAACTTTACACAACATCAACTTTGAGGTGCAACCTGGTCAACACGTCGCCTTAGTGGGGCCGTCTGGTGGCGGTAAATCCACCTTAGTAAGTTTGTTGTTGCGACTTTATGACCCCTTAGAAGGGCGGATTTTAGTTGATGGTCACGACCTGCGGCAATACAAGGTGCAATCTATTCGCCAGCAAATTAGCGTGGTATTACAAGAGAGCATTTTATTTGCTGCCAGCGTCAAAGACAATATTGCCTACGGGTGTTTGGGAGCTTCAGACCAAGCAATTGAACAAGCTGCGCGTTTAGCAAATGCTCACGATTTTATCATGGCGCTACCCGAAAGCTACGAGACTATTTTGGGTGAGAGAGGAGCAACGCTTTCGGGAGGACAACGGCAGAGAATTTCTATTGCTCGTGCTGCTATTCGTGAAGCTGCGATTGCAATTTTAGATGAGCCAACCACTGGTTTAGACAACGAAAACGAACACGCTGTCAATGAAGCACTCGATCGCTTGACTCAGAAATGCACAACCTTTATAGTTTCTCATAATCTTAGAGCCGTTAAACAAGCCGATTTAATTCTCTACATCGAAGACGGACAGATTTTAGAGCAAGGTACGCATCAAGAATTACTGCGCTTAGGTGGACATTACAGCGCAATGTATGCCTTGAAATCTGCGGGAAATTCCCATGAAAGTCATCATGTAAAGACGCGATTTATCGCGTCTTTAAAGACCAATTATCTACACTAATAACCCTTAAATGAACTTTGTACAATGGCATCGAGACTATTACGGTAAATAAAAAAATATTCCGGGCTATATCCACTCATAGCAATAGTCTCGATACAAGATTTGGTAATTACTTCAGAAAATAGTCAATCTATATTTACCACGTTCCTGTGGATTTTTGGAAGTAATAACTATATAGTATGTATCATCTTCAGGCAACCTAGCTCGGTCAATTAAAGCACTGTAGACACCACTTTTGTCTTTGTCTTTATCAATCGCGATCGTCTGTCCTTTAGAATTTAGCAAAGCTACATAGGGAGAAAACTCTTCATCAACACTATCTACACGAATACTTATCAGTTGATTTTTTCTACCTTGAAAATTAGAAACATTGTAAGCGCCTCCATTTTGTTTCAAGGTTGAGCTTTTAGCAGTTAGTTGGCCTGATTCATCTAAAGTATAGCTAGCTCTATCATTCCTGAGAGCCAAACTATAGCGGCCTGTATCTCCAGGATCTTGACTAGTAACAGCAATCTTATAAATGCCATTTTTAGGCAGTCGCGCAAAAATAAATGCATCATCACCACCACTGCTTTTATCCAAAGCGCCTTTTTTAACGATGATATTGTTATCAGGATCGTGCAGAAACAACAACGGTTTTAAACTCAAGTTATTGGATCTGCGTGTATCATTACTGCCAATCAATCTAATTTGAACTAATTGATTTTCTCTGCCCTCAAACTCATAGAAATGAAAATATCTACCTTCAGATTGAAAGTCACCTTTACTCAGAATACCTAATGCAACATCTACAAAGTTAATCTGTTTGTAAGTTGGGGTTGCAGGTGAAGAAATCGCTGAATTATCGAGATTTTGGTTTCCTGTAGCGACATTATAACTTGGCTTGCGAACTCTCCCAGAACCACCATTAGAACGATTGGCGTTTGAGTTAGCAATTCTAGCTCTAGACGATCTAGATGCATAGCCACCACCATTAGAACGATTAGAATTTGAGTTAGAAGTTCTACGTCTAGATGCTCTAGGAGTAGAGCTATTATCTGAAACCCTGGAAGTTCGCTGAGAATTTTCTCTATGAGACGATACACGAGGAGCCTTTTGTACTGGTGACTCAATAGATATCTTCCGTCTTGGAGATGTTGATGCCTGAGAAGCAGGAATTTGCTCAATTCCTTTTTTTACTGCTTCTGGTTGTCTCTCATCTGGTGATTTAGCAATTATGAAATCTTGAGAACTGTGAGATTTCACCAAAGCACTTATAGGCAGCACATTACTTGTAATTAACAAACTACTACTCACGCAACTAATTAAAACATGACTTAATTTGCGACGATAGTTTTTGTTGTCTAATAGCATAATTACGTTCCTAATTTTGCTGATAATTTTGTCTTTTCTTGAAAAACAAAATTAATACTAGTTGCTGTTTTAGCCACAGCAGTTATGTAAATGAAAAG
This sequence comes from Nostoc sp. DSM 114160, assembly GCF_053470305.1. NCBI lineage: Bacteria > Bacillati > Cyanobacteriota > Cyanophyceae > Nostocales > Nostocaceae > Nostoc > Nostoc sp. DSM 114160. The sequence continues at coordinate 3,247,224 of NZ_JBPFGO010000001.1, forward strand.
GGAAATTTAGCGTATATACTTTAGCGGCTTGCTAAAGGCATCGCCTGTAATCAAATGAATTCCTATATCCTAGATACCCAAATGTTTGCCTCAATCAAATCGGAAAAATTGTATTTTCAATTTAGACTACTAGAGGAAATCTCAATTTCGTAGGTATATACTGAGCTACAAACTTAAATTGCTGCTTTTCGGAATTTTGCCCAGATATTTTTGTAAACCTGACTAAATTGCTCATACAGATGTAATACATAAAGACTTGACGCCTATCAATTCGTCAAAAGGCATCGCTCAAACACAATTTTTTGCAATTTATCTAAATTGTTCAATACCTGATGAGGTAAGGAAATTGGGGATTTGTATGCTGTCTCAGTAATATTTACTAACAACAGAGATTATACTGCATGACTTAAGATGAATATATACCCCAACTGAAATGGATTCCCAGTATGCTCTGTTGTGTGAATCCCGATTGCCAAAAACCCTTAAATCCTGATAAAAACAACTATTGCCACAGTTGTAGAGCGGAATTGATACCCCTGCTAGGAGGGTCGCTATCGTCCCACTCAGGTTTTATCAGACGAGGGTGGATTTGGTAGAACCTATCTAGCCAAAGATGTACACAAACTGAATGAATGCTGTGTTGTCAAGCAATTCGCGCCAAAACTTCAGGGAACTGGGCCGCTAAACAAGGCCGTTGAACTATTTAAACAAGAAGCGAGCCGACTGCAAGAACTGGCAGAACATCCACAAATTCCAACTTTATTGGCTTATTTTGAGCAAAATAGCTATCTCTTTTTGGTGCAGCAGTTTATCGATGGGCAAAACTTGCTCAAAGAATCGGAAACGCGGGCAAACTATAACGAAACGGAGATTCGCCAACTTTTGCTAGATTTATTGCCAGTACTGAAGTTTATCCATCTGCGGGGAGTGATTCACCGAGATATCAAGCCACAGAATATTATTCGCCGTCAAAGTGACGGGCGATTAATCCTCATTGATTTTGGAGCTTCCAAGCTGTTGACAGCAACAGTGCATACTAGAATGGGCACTGTGATTGGCTCACACGGTTACACTGCACTTGAACAGATGCAAGAGGGAAAAGCTTACCCAGCTAGTGATTTATTCAGTTTGGGGGCTACTTGTTTTCATCTCCTGACTGGGGTTCGCCCATCTCAACTGTGGATACACCAGGGTTATGGTTGGGTTGCATCTTGGCGGCAACATTTAACCAGTTCAGGTAGGGATGGCATTTCTATATCTGTAGAGTTGGGTGAAGTTTTGGATAAGCTGTTGCAATTAGACATCCAAAAGCGTTATCAATCGGCTGATGAAGTCATCAATGACTTGACACCTCAAATGCCATCATTGTCATCAGTGCCCCCAACTATACTGACAACAACATTTGCAGCTCCTCCAGCAAACAAGGTGCTAGTTTCACCAAAATCAAATAACAATCTGAAAAGTCAACTGCTGTTAGGTTCTAGCATTTTAGTCTTGGGATTAGGGGGAGTTTGGTATTTTCAGTCTCGTCCCCAGATAGTCAGCGAGGCTCCTCAACCTGTTTCTCAGCCTGTTTCTCAGCCTATTCAGCCCCAAAAGAACGTTTCAGAAAATTCTTATTCACCCAAACCCTTCAAAGGGCATTCTAGTGACGTGAATTCCGTAGCTTTCAGTCCTGATGGTACAACCCTTGGCAGTGCCAGTGATGATAAGACAATCAAGCTATGGAATCTGACAGGTGGACAGGAAATCCGCACTTTAGAAGGACATTCCAATTGGATTTGGACTATAGCTTTCAGTCCTGATAGCAAAATCCTCGCTAGTGGCAGTGCGGATAAGACAATCAAACTGTGGAATGTGGAAACAGGAAAGTTAATCCGCACTTTGCAGGGAAATAACGACGGAGTTACTTCTGTAGCTTTCAGTCCTGATGGCAAAACCCTTGCCAGTGGCACTGCTAGTAAGGATATGAAAATCAAACTGTGGAATCTGGAGACAGGAAAGTTAATCCGCACCTTAGAAGGACATACCAGTGGTGTTGCATCTGTAGTTTTCAGTCCTGATGGTAAAACCCTTGCCAGCGGTAGCTGGGATAAAACAATTAAATTGTGGAATCTAGGGACAGGAAAGTTAATCCGCACCTTAGAGGGAAGTCCAGAATCGATTCTTTCAGTCGCTTTTGCTCCTGATGGCGTCATCCTTGCCAGTGGTAGTAAAGACAAGACAATTAAATTGTGGAATCTGAAAACAGGAAAGTTAATCCACACCTTAAAAGGACATAATGATAAGGTTAATTCTGTCGCCTTTTTGCGAAGCGTAGGTTCAAATGGTATCACCCTTGTAAGTGGCAGTAGTGACAAGACAATCAAACTTTGGAACCCAGTCACCGGAAAGGAAATCCGCACTTTGGAGACAGGTTCTGGATATATTTATGCTGTTGCCATTAGCCCAGATGGACAAACCATTGCCGGTGGTGGAAGTGGTGAGAACATTCTCAAAATTTGGCAAATGACTAATTAAAAATATTTGATAGCGTACATTCAGAACAGGATTTATGTAACTGGCATATTATTTTCAGTTCGTAGTGTACCCCTCCGGGGAAGCAAGCTACGCGTAGCGAACAAAATAAGGGCTAAAGCCGCTTACTACAAACTAAAAAATCCGATTTTTTTGTGACACTTGCGTAAGTCCTACGGAATACATTGCGACTTTTTTGGATTCTACCTCAGAAAGAACATTTTGCTGTGCAAAAATCCCAAATTAATCTAGCTTCAAAAGATGATATTGGCGAAGACTATATTATGCTAATATTCTCTACGTATTTGGGATTATAGCTTGAAAAAAATCTCAAAATCTATCCTTAAACCTGCAAAAGTGGGTTGATAGTTTTTCTCCTGTGAAAAAATATCTTTAAATAAAAAGCTATGATTAATATATATTTTCTACTCATACTATTTTCTTCAATTTTAGGGCGAATTAAATTTCCAGGAATAAATATTGGTATTCATTATTTATTACTTCCTATATTTAGTTTTGGAATCATTAGTTTATCTTTAAAATCTCTACCAGAAGTTGTTAAAAAGCATAAAATAATTGTGATATCTATAGGTCTGATGTATTTGTGGATGTGGCTTTCCTCATTAATGAGCAACTTTCCAAATATTGCTATTATTTATAGTCTAAAATACTCAACTTATTACATATTATTTTTTGCTTTTTTAGTATTAACTTTTAAGAATATGGCCGCACCAGCTTTAACATTTTATTATCGCTGCATATTATACTTACTACAGATAATTGCAGGTTTGGGTTTTTTAGAAGTTTTCCTTCCTAATAACTGGATTTTTAAATTATTAAAGTTTCCTAGCTTTTATCCTGAGATTGGTTCGATTATGCAAAACCCTAATCAGTTTGGGGTTATAGTTGCCATTGGATTATGTTTAAGTCTGATTTTAGAAAAACAGAATAAAATTTCTAAAATTGAATTACATATAAGCGAATTCATTTTTCTAATCCCCTTAGCCTTGTCTGCCAGCGGGAATGGTTGGGTAATTTTTATAATTGGCATGTTTCTTTTACTAATATATAAAATCATTAGTTTTAGAAAAATGATTTGTTTAATCAGCTTGTTGTTTTTATTCATTGTAACTGCACCAGTTTCTACACGGAGAATTGGTTTAACAGATAGTAAAATATTTCCATTAACTAATATATTTTTAGATAATTCAAGTTCAGTCAATCCAAATCAAAAAAAAATTCCTACTCTTATGGGAACAGGTCTTTCAAGGTTTCAAATGTGGCAGGCAGCTATTAATGAAACTATTAAAAGACCATTTACTGGTATAGGCATAGGAGTTTTTCCAGACCAAATAGGAGTGAAAGTTTGGGGGAAAAAAAGTTATCACGCACATAATATATTTTTAAATGTGTCAGCAGAGCAAGGAATTCCTGGATTATTGCTATTTACTAATTTTTTAACGAGAATAGCATTGAAAGTTAAATATGCTAATCCTTTAATTACTGTTCCAATTATTATGTTTTTAGTGTCTCAAATTCCAGATGTTTTTACTGAAGACTATACTTTTACAACTATTGAGTTTTATTTTATCGCAGCAGCTATCAATTCTCGAAAAGATGTTATCACCCAATTAAAACCTGAAATTATTGAAAATGCCAAAAAACTATGAGTGTTAAACCTCGTCTTTACTTAATATTTCCGAATATATTTGATTTCAAGGGAGGTATTCAAGTTTACTCAAAGTTTTTGCTGAAAGCTTTACAAGATATATATCCTGAAGCTGATTATGATGTGTTTCTCAAATATGATAAGTATAGTTTAAAACAGCCAGATCAATTGCAGTTTTTAAGTTCAACAACATTTCATTATTTTGGAGATTTACCAAAATTATTGCAACCAATTTTATTTGCCACGAAAATAATTATTTTAGCTATTCTTCACCATCCCGTTATAGTGATTTCCACTCATGTTAACTACGCGATTGTTTGTTATATTGTTAAATTTTTTACTAGAACTCCTTACTGGGTGGTTGCTCATGGCTTAGAAGTTTGGGATATCGAAAATAAGGCAACAAAATTTGCTTTACAAAAAGCAGATAAAATCATTAGTGTTAGTAATTATACTCGCCAGCGTTTGCTTCAAGATCCAAATATTGATTCCGACAAAATAGTTATTTTGCCTAATACATTTGATGCTAGTAAGTTTCCAATAAATTCTAAACCTACCTACTTACTCAAGCGATATAACTTAACAGATGAACAGCCGATAATTTTAACAGTAACGCGGCTGGGAAGTATGGCAAAATACAAGGGTTATGACCAAATCCTTTATGCTTTAGTGAAAGTGCGATCGCATCTCCCTAATGTTCACTTTATTCTTGCAGGTAAAGGAGATGATATACCTCGAATTAAAACTTTAGTTACCAACTTAAATCTCCAAGATTGTGTGACAATCGCCGGATTTGTTCCAGAGCAAGAATTGTGCGATCATTACAATCTCTGCGATGTTTTTGCTCTGCCTAGTAAAGGAGAAGGATTTGGAATTGTTTTTTTAGAAGCTTTAGCTTGTGGTAAACCTGTATTGGCGGGTAATCAAGATGGTTCTATAGATCCCTTGGCTGAGGGGAAGTTGGGATGTTTGGTCGATCCTGATAATGTTGAAGAAATTGCCGATAATCTAATTCAAATCCTACAAGGTGATTGCTCTAATCCAGTAATTTACCAACCAGAATACTTACAACAAAAAACTATTGAAGCTTTTGATTTTAGCCAGTTTCGGGAAAGTTTAGCAAAGTTAATTAGTAGTAATTAGTTACAATTTAATAAAATTTGGTAAAAAAAATGGACGATTCAATATTTGTTATATTTCTTGCCTTTGGATTTATTTGGGTTTTGATGGGAGTTGTAGGTTGGATTGCGTTTCTCAAATCTGAGGGTGAGGAAATTAAGTTTGGTAAGTGGGGACTTATAGTTGCTATTCCCATCTTAATACCAATAATTGTTACTCTAATTATTGGTGTATTTTATCATTAAAAACTCACTAAAATCTATGTTTTTTTACTTTTGAATCGCACCTCTAACCAAAATCACTGTACTTTCAACACCAGAGGCGATCGCTTCGGGAATATTACCTTGAATCGCTTGCTGTAGCAATCCCTCGCGGGAAGCTCCCAAAACTACAACGTCGTAACCTTCGGTTTCCACTAGGTTAATCACACCTTCGGCGACTGAATTAGCTTGCACCGGGAGAGCAATTACAGTATTCGACAATTTACGGCGACGCATCAAACGGCGGATGGCTTGTTCTGAAATTGACATATCTGGCTTGAGTTCAGATGGCTTAAACACCTGTGTCAGGCGAATTTTCGGATCGTTTCCCAATGTAATTAAAGCCGGTAGCAATTTAATTGCTAGTGGGGAATTGGGACCACCAGCCACTGGAACTAGCCAACGGTTAAAGGAGTGCTGAGTGCTGAGTTCTGTTAGCGGAAGCGGGGCGTTTAGCCCGTGCTGAGTGGGGAGTTTTGAGTGGGGAGTAGTGCCTAATTTTACTAATACGACTTCGCAAGTGGCTTGGCGAATTATGGTATCAACAACGCTGCCAAAAATCCGACCAGGGGTAGATGTGTTACCTTTCCACCCCATTAAAATTAGGTTGATGTGTTGTTCGTTGATTGTCTCCAAAATTGCCTGCGCCACATCGTGGGTAACTCGAATCTGCGTGTGCAAAGGAATTTTCCACTTTTTTGCTAAGACTTCTGCCTGTCGTAGCAAGCGGCGACTTTTTGCCGTTCTTACCTGTGTTTCTGATGGGGAACTGTGGCGGGGTATCAGCATCACTTGCACGCAATCTATTTCATAATGGCGATCGCGGGCAATAGCTGCTGCCATTTGTAATAAAACACCTGCTGTTTCGGGATTAGCTACGGGTACTAATAATCTACCTCTACCAGTGCTGGGCGATCGCGTCTGGTAAACTATGTATGAAGGTTCTGGTCGCAGTTTCGGTGTGGCATTTTCACCATTGAGATGATCTGCTTCCGCCCGAATAATATCTGCACGGGTAATAATCCCAATCAGTTTTCGTCTATCTACCACCGGTAAGCGACTGATTTGATGGCGATCGAGTAAATATAGTACATTACTTAAAGTGTGAATTGGTGATACTGTCATCGGCACAGATGTCATAATTTCTTTTAAGAAAATATCGGCTAAATTGCGATCGCGAAATGTGTGGTTTGTACTCTCGCGGATTTTTAACAAATCTGATTGCGTTACAATCCCCACTAACTTGCTATCTTCTACCACAGGGAAACCGCGATGATGGGAACGAGCAAAAGCTTGCATTGCTTCTTCCAAGCTCATCTCTGCATCTAGAGTTTCTACCCGTTTTTGCATCACATCTTTTGCAGTTAACTTGGTTAATGCTCCTTCCATCGCAACTTCTTTGGTGAGAGTAATCCCTTTTAACTCCAAAAGTTTTTCATAAAGCGAACCAGGCATTACCTTATCCGCAACCAGGTAAGCAGCGACAGAAACAATCATCAAAGGTAGTACCAAGTTGAAATCTGTCGTCATCTCAAAGACAATCACAATCGCTGTGATTGGCACTTTCGAGACAGCACTAAAAAATCCACCCATACCCGCTAGGGCGTAGGTAGTAGGAGAACCAACTCCGGTGATATATAACTCAGATACACCGATGATGTGTCCTAAGCAAGAACCTAAAATCAGACTGGGAGAGAATAATCCCCCCGGCGCACCCGAACCAAATGCAATCAGTGTGAGGATAAACTGGGCCGCAAAGGCGATCGCGGCGACGCTAGGATGAGAATCTCCAGTAATTAATGACTCCCGTAACCCCGTATTATCACGGAAGGATGGAGGGAGCATAGCCACGACAACACCAGAGATAAATCCAGCTAAAGCTACCCGCCAGGGTAAGCTGATGTGTAATCTTTCGTAAAATTTAATACTAAATATAATACCGCGATTAAACAATGCACCAAACAAGCCTGCCAAAATACCTAACAGGATGAAAAAGGGAATTTCTGGGATGGAAAATTGGCTGGAAGATTTTACTAATTGTAAGTTAAGGTCAAGAGAGCCACCACCCAACAGTCGGGATATCACTCCACCAATAAAGGAGGCGATAATGGCAGTTCCGAGAGTCAATCCTGATAAATCTTGGAGTAATTCTTCAATGATAAACAATACACCTGCGATCGGGGCATTGAAAGCAGCAGCCAAACCCGCACCCGCACCAGCTGCAATCATCTGCCGTCGGTGATCTGGGGAAGTGGGAACCCAACGACTCATCCCTGCTGCCAAACCTGCCCCCACTTGGACAGTAGGGCCTTGCCGTCCCAGAGTCATGCCAGAACCGATGGCGATGATGGCACTGAGTAACTTCACACCTGCTACCCGCCAAGATAATGTCACAGGCACATTGGCCAAAGATGCTTTGACTTGTGGAATACCGCTACCAGAAGCCTCTGGTGCTAATCTATCCACCAACCATCCAGCCAGAAATCCCAGTACAAGACCAATTGCAGGTAGTACCAGCCATGTTGGCAAAAGGTGGGTAGTATGCACTCGCCATGTCCCCAGCCATCCCGATCCGACTTTCAGGAATACCGCAGATAGGGCAGCAACCAGACCGATAATACAGGCTTCGGCGATCGCTAAACCTCTTCTAGGCTGCCACCAGGTGCGAAAACGCTGATTCATACCAGTTTTGGATTTGAGATTTTGGACTTTCCTGCAAAACGCTACGCGTAGCTTGCCTCCCCAGAGGGGTACGACTTCTCTGCGAGACGCATTCGCGAACGCTCAGTCGAACGATTTTTGATGACAAATCTTAACTAAAAAGCTGTTCGGTGGAATCTTCAGAAGATGTTTAAAAGTCGTTGGCAAAATATAATTCGCTACCACACAAGCATTGTCCCCACTTACGAATTACTGTCTTCGTAGCGGGGCGTAGCCCATTACGAATTACGAATTACGAATTACGAATTATTTAATTGCTTCTTCCCGTAGTAGATAGCCCTTCTACGATCAGAGACGGAGTATAACAAGAACCATTCCAATCAACATCGCTGCCTAATGTAACCAATTGCTTCAGGGCTGTGTAAACATTACCTGCAACCATCGTATCCTTAACGCGCCCAATTACTTGACCATTTTGGACGCGGTAGCCTAAATCAACGTTGATCGAAAAATCTCCAGAAATACTGCCGCCACCACCCAACATTTGATCGACAATCAAGCCATCATCTAGTTGTTGAATCAAATCTGGTAGCGATGCCGATCCGGGCTGGATGAGAAAATTAAATAAACCAGGGGTAGGATAGCTACCTAAACCAGGGCGAAAACCATTTCCAGTGGTATTAGTACCTAGTTGAGAGCCAGTAGTGCGATCGCTATAGAAATGCTGTAAAATCCCATTTTGGATAAATACCAGAGATTGAGTCGGAGTGCCTTCATCATCAAAAGGGCAACTGTAAGGACCAGCTTCTGGATCTTGGTAGATGGTGAGACTAGGTGCAACTACTTCCTTACCCAAACGTTCTGCCCAAGGTGAAGCTGCTTCTAAAACTCGCTTGCCATTCAAAGCGGCTTGTACAGTACCCCAAAGCATATCGGCGGCTTTAGAAGTGAATAAAATCGGGACCCGACCAATCGGAGGTGAAATATTTTCACTAGACCAAATTAACCGTTGTAAAATTTGGTTAGCTAATCTCTGTGAGTCGAGTTCCCCCCGATTGGTTTGACCATCAGCAACACTTAAAAAATCATCACCACGCACCCATTCTGCTGATATATAGCAGCTGAGGGTAGTGTCTGTATAATGACAATCTAAACCTTTGGTGTTGACTAGTCTGGTGGTTTCAATATCACATTCCCAGTCACCATTGCATACAACATCGGGATAGGCATCACGGATGAGTGCGATCGCTTCTTTGCCCCAGTCCACCAAAACCTCTATCGGGAAACTTTCTCCTAAATTGGGGTAGTCAGGCTGAAAGTTAGAGCCTAATTCGACAATTTCCGGTTGATTTAGTTGACTCAAAGCCAGAGCTTTTTCTACCATTACTTCGGCTAAGACAGAACCGTAAGCCACCGTCAGTCCCGGACGCCCATTTCGCCAAAGTCGTAGTGCTGTGCCTTCAGATTGGTTAGTTTCTAGCTGTTTGAGTCGGTTTGCCTCAAAAAACACGGGACGAGAAAGCGATCGCGACTGATACACTTCAGCAGCTTCTGCTCCAGATTTTATAGCTAGTTCCAGCAACTGTTCGGCTAGTGTATCTTGTGACAAATTTTCAGAACCCATGACCCTTAGTGAATTGTGGATTTTGAACCGCATATCAACGCTATCTTTTGAGAAGTGCGATGTCTACGACGGGCTACGCCTACGCACTTTCCAGTGATGAACGCAGATAACTATCCAAAAATCATCAGTGTTTCTTTACAGTTACGATTTGAAACCGCAGATCGACACTGATGGACGCAGTTAATTATCCCAAATCATTGTCATGTCTCAACGGATCTAGTCATTTGTCATTTGTCATTTGTCACTTGTACTGAGCGTAGTCGAAGTATTGGTCATTTGTCATTTGTCATTTGTCATTTGTCATTGGTCATTTGTCATTGGTCATTGGTCATTAGTTATTTATTATTCTCCCCTGCTCCCTGCTCCCTGCTCCCTGCCCCCTGCCCCCTGCCCCCTGCCCCCCGGTCACTGAGCGTAGCCGAAGTGCTGCCCCCTGCTCCCCTGCTCCCCTGCTCCCCTGCCCCCCGGTCACTGAGCGTAGCCGAAGTGCTGCTCCCTGCCCATTTTTACAAATTAACCTCCTGCAACAGCCAAAAACCAGCAAAAGATTCTGCTTTGGGATCGGACTGTACGCCGATAAAATGTACTCCATTAGCTTTTTGCTTGGCTGCTTCAAAACCTTTGGCTTCTGCTAAGATTTGAGGTTTTTTAATATTTGCCACAATCCAACTTTCAGTTACGCCAGTTTCTAAAAGCAATCTCGCCTCTTCGCTGGCGTCAAATCTTAAGAAAGCTAACTCCAAACCTGACATCCAGCCAGCCAAGGGCAACGCTCTCGATGAGAAAATCAAAATACCAGGAATACGGGCTTCGGGTGAAACTTTCGCCAACTCTAAAGGGAAAGCCTCACCAAAGCCAATTTCCCACTCTGGCATATCAGCAAAATCCGCAGCATCTAAGGTAACAAATACCCACTGTTGTCCTTCTAAAGCATCTGGTAAACGTTGTGGCAAAGGTTTCTCTAAGCGGACTGAGGGATTAGTCCCCTCTTGATACCCTGTCTCTTGAGGATACACTTCTTCCATCCGCTGTTCTAACCATTGGTTGAGAACCAAAGTGCGGCGGCTAGGCTGGGCGGGAATACCCAAATCTTGGCAAGCTTTAGTAATCATATTGTTCATTTGGCGGCGGAAAAAGCGGATTTTAATTGGTGCTTTTCCAGCTTGGTTAATAGCCTCCTGCAATGCTGTCCGCAACCAGCCCGAATTTACCTGGGTACTGGGACAATATTGAGCATAGCGAAACAAAGAGTCTACTTTTGCGCCGATATCCAAGGGGCTTTCGCAGACTAAGACTTCCCAAACTTTTTTTTGATTAGCGTCCAAAATCGGACGGGAGTAAAAATCGATTTCCCAAATACTGCCCATGTTTTGCGGTAAAAATCTGGCTGTTATGTTTTTCTGATATCTCGATCATACGAGTGTTGGGGCAGCAGGGGAATAAGACAATACAGTTCGGGTTTTGGGGGAAAGGGAAAAGGGTAAAGGGTGAATTCAAACCTTTCCCCTTTACATCTTCCCCTTTTCTCAAACCACAAGGGAGGTGAAGAATCCTTATCTGAACCGTATTGGGGAATAAGAGAGTGGAGAGTGGGGAGTCGGGTCAAGGGGGATGAACGAGTCTTTGAGGTGGATAATATAAATACTAAGCATGTCAGACCTAGAGGTTTTATGTCCCTGACGCTTTAAAAGTTGGAAAAAATGCAACAACAGTACAGTACCTCAGCGCTCGTATGGAATTAGCCAAGAGTAATTAGGATAATGCTAAAAGACATTTCAGAGGTAGATGGATGCAACTAGAAGATTATTTTGAGTTTTTAGACCCAGATGACATCCGTATCAAAGGGCATCGCATTGGTATTGATAATGTAATTCAATATTACTTGCAAGGATATTCACCAGAGCAAATTTTAGAAGAATTACCTTCCCTGAATTTGGAGAAAATTTACGCTACGCTTACCTACTATCTGCATAATCGTGTTGAAATAGATGCTTATATGTTGCGGCTAGCAAAGTGGCGAGAACAGCGCTATCAAGAATCATTAGCTAATCCTTCAACTTTGATGCAACGTTTAAGAGTATTAAAGGCGCAACGCGAGCAGGAGTTGCTAAACTCTTGGTGAAGGTGCGTTTTCTCATTGATGAAAATTTGTCGCCCAAACTGAAGATAGCTGTTTTGCGCTTCAATCCAGCAATAGATGTTCTGCGCGTAGGCGATGCCGAAGCACCACCATTAGGTACGCTTGACCCAGATATCCTGCGCTACCTGGAATTATCCCAACGAATATTAGTTACAGACAACCGCAAAAGTATGCCCCAACATCTGGAAGAACACTGGGGAAATGGAGGACATATTTGGGGACTAGTTTGGTTGCGTTCGAGTGGGAACCTGAGTATTTGGGCAGAAACAATTTATTTGATTTGGGAAACGACTGAGGCAGAAGAGTGGATTGATAGATTGGATTGGATTCCACTTTAAAAAAATTTGGCGTTGTTAAATTGAAAGTATCTCCCTCATTTTCCACGGTCGATCCAAACGCCTCTGAGTCCAGCTGCTTTAGCTCCGTGGTAATCTTCTACAATGCTATCGCCGATATGCCACGCCGCCTCTGGGGAACATTTATGTTTATCTAAGGCAATGGCAAAAATTTGCGGGTCGGGTTTAGCTGCACGTACCTGCGTAGAAATGGTGACGGAGGTAAAAAACTCTCTCAATCCCAAACTTTGCAATACTGAGTAAATCCGAGAATCAAAATTGGACAGCACCCCCAAGCTAACTCCCAACCGCCGCCAGTTGATTAAAGCTGGTAAAACATCGGGATAGACAAACCACGGTTCGCCAGTGCCAAAGTGAATGTAAAGTTCGCTAAAAAAAGCCGAAAAGTCAGAAAATTCCTTGAGAACACCTGCCCTTTCAAAAGTGTTCAGAGCAATTATCCGCCACCAATCAAACTCACGCTGGGGAATATCTTGCAGTTCTGCATCTGGAAATATCGGCGGCGGCGCTGTTTTAAAGCTTTGGATGAAAGCTGTATTCAATGTTTCGCCTGAAACTGTAACGCCAAATTCCTGGGCGATCTGACTATAAACTTCGCCCACACTACCTTTGACATCGAAGAGTGTACCCACAGCATCTAAAAAAATAACTTTCGGTTGTTCCATTAAAGTTTGAAAATTTTGAATGTTGAATTTTAGATTTTGGCTTGTTCAAAGCTTCTGTGGGTCGAGTCTAGCATCTGCTAAGTAGATTGGCGGAAATAAAACAAATCATCGTAAACATCTTGGTTTTTACCAATGCCCAATGACGGCAGTTGACGGCAGTTGCTCCACTTGGGGAGACCCCAAGACCGCACTGCCTCCCCAATGCCCAATTTCCAATTCCCAACCTTGAAAGTTACCGAGAAAGTGTTTCTATAATCGGACGGAATAGCCAATTAAAACCAACTTTTAGCTGATGGTCTAAAGTTGGCAATCTATATAAATAAGCAGCACGGCGAGCGATGTATGCTAAGGGACCATCTAGTTTAATTCCCAAACCACTGAGAGTAGCGTTGTCTATTCCTAGCGCCATCATCTCTCCTAACTGTTGGTAGTGGAAGGGAAGGAGGGGGCGATTAGTCAGAGTTGCCCAGATATTCCAAGCAGTATAATCAGCTTGTTGAAAAGCCGCTTGTGCCGTAGCAGGGACTTGCTGCCCTTCAGCATCATGGCAGTCTGCTAAATCTCCCAAGGCAAAGATTTCTGGACGATCGAGGACTTGCAGATTGGATGTAGTAATGATTTGGCCGCGCTGATTTTGCTTGAGAGGAAGAGATTTCACTACGGGCGCAACCTTAGTTCCTACAGTCCAAATTACCAAATCCACAGGAATCGTGTCTAACTGGTTTTTGTACTCTAGGGAAATGCAATTTTGCTCGATTGATTCGACTTTGGTTTCTAAGTCAATAAATACACCACGGGCATCTAATGCTTTCTTTGCTGCTTCCCGATTAAACTCTGGGGAAGTTCGCAAAATTTGGTCGGCGATTTCAACGATCCGAAAGCGTCCTCTTTGGCCTAGTCTGTCAGCTAACTTACAAGCTAACTCTACACCACTGTAGCCAGCCCCAACGATCGCTACTCGAATTTTATCAGCATCCGATTCTTCTAAAAATCGCAGACGTTCTTCTAAACGATAAGCATCAGAGATGGTGCGGAATGTGTAGGCGTAGGCTGCCGCACCAGGGACTAAATCTAGCGGTGTCTCACCTCCTAGCGCCAGCACTAATCGGTCGTAAGGAATTTCCGGGCCTTCTTGGATATTTACCCGTTGCTGGTCGATGTCAATTCCAGACACAACGCCTTGATAAAAACGTACCCCTGTGCCTTGTAAAAGTTCTTCAAAGGGTGGGGCAATTTCCCAGGTTTGCAGTTCGCCAGTGAGTAATTCGTAAAGTAAAGGAGAGAATAGGAAGCGATCGCTTTGATCTATTAGAACAATTTCGGGTTTTTGCGTAGATTCCCAAGGTAATTGGCTTAACCGCAAGGCTGTGTAGAGACCACCAAAGCCTCCACCAAGGATACAAATTCTAGAAGTTTGTTCAGTCATCTATTCTATGTTATGGAACAATCAATATTAATTAGGCAACTAACTTCAGGGTAACTGAAAGTTTAGGTTTCAAAACCTTCCATTTGTATGAATGGTTTTAACATCGCTAACTCAACACTGCTTTGGTGAGAAAATTGGCCAGCTTGCAATCTAACAATTGGATAAACTTGTTGGAAAACATTAAGGTTTTATTTCCATGAGTTGGTTTTTTTTCGACGCTAGGAGTTTTCTTGGCACTAATATTGCTTAAAAGTTAGTGTATCGAACTTACTGTGCTATTTCATACTCAACCACGACTTAGATGGATTTCAATTCGTTCCAGTAAGTCTCTGAAGCGAAATAGCTTGGTAATACAGTCATTTGCTCTATTTTTGAGTGCGATCGCTCGTTTGCGATCGTCTTGACGAGTTGTGATGATAATAATGGGCAGCGTCTGTCCCTGTCTACGAATTTCCCTTTATTAGCAAGGACTAATTGCCGCGATTGGTATTAGGTTCGTAAGCGATAACCCATCCCTCTAACGGTTTCAATGATGTTGCTGCCTAGTTTTTTGCGGAGATAACCAACATAGACATCAACAATATTAGAACCTGGATTATAATCGTACCCCCAAACGAAATCTAGGAGTTGTTCTCGACTAATAACTTGTCCGGGATGACGACAAAACATTTCTGCCATTGTAAATTCACGGGCAGGTAATTCTACAAAGCGATCGCCTACTTTTACCCGTCGAGTCCGCAAATCGAGTACCACATTACCCGCTGTGAGGATAAACTCTGGGGTATCTCTCACTGACCTAGCAGATCGCAAACGCAACTTTACCCGCGCCAGAAGTTCTTCAAATCGGAAAGGTTTGGTGACATAATCATCCGCACCTCCTTCTAGTCCAGCGACTTTATCGTGAATGTCACTCCGAGCCGAGAGAATAATTACAGGTAAATCTTCTCCCTGTCCCCGCAGTTCTTCCAATACCTGAAAGCCATCTTTTCTAGGCAATCCCAAATCCAAAATTAGTAAGTCAAAAGCCCCACTGTGGACAACATCCACCACATGCAGTCCGTCGGCAACTATTGTCGTTGTAAAACCTTGCGATCGCAATCCTTTGTCAATAAATGAGGCAATGCGGGGTTCATCTTCAGCGATGAGAATGTTGGGCATAAGCACTCATTTCTTGCGGGGAATCGAGGGGTAAAACGATACTAAACATTGAACCTTTTCCTAGTTGACTTTGAAGCAATACCTGTCCATCATGCGCCTGTGCGATCGCTCGGACAATTGACAGCCCCAATCCCGCACCCTCGGAACGACGACGACTGTTATGAGTTCGAGCAAAACGTTCAAAAATCCGTCTTCGATCGATAAGGGGAATGCCTTCGCCTGTATCGCTTACCCAGAAACGTACTTTTCCTTTAGCGATCGCAGAACCTATGGAAATAGTATCATTCTTTCCAGTATGCTGAGTCGCATTCTGGGCTAAATTCATTACAGCCTCAGTAATTCTCTGGCGATCGACTATAATCTGACCTTTTGCTACCGCATCTATTTGCCAGTCCCGCTCTGCCAGTGCCTGGGCTTTGGCAAATAACTCTTGGGTTAACTCGGCTACATTCACCGTCGCTAACTGCAAAAAATCTAAGCGTTCTGCCTTTGCCAGCAAAATCATGTCATCCACCAGACGACTCATTCGGTCTAATTCTCCGATAACCAGTGCCAAGGTTTCCTGTTGCTCTTGAGGGTCATCTCCCATCAGTTCCAAATGTCCGCGAATTATGGTAATGGGAGTCCTGAGTTCATGCCCAGCATCGTTGACAAATTCTCGCTGGGTGGCAAAAGCTGCCTCTAGTCTGTCCATCATTTCGTTGAATGTCGTTGCTAGTTCTGCCAGTTCTCCCTTACCTCGCGTAGGTAAGCGCTGGGTTAAATCTGACTCACTAATTGCATGGGCAGTGGTGGTAATTGTCCGTAGGGGAGCTAGCACTCGTCCCGCCGCCAACCACGCCAAAAAGAATGACACTACAAACACTAAACTAGAAACTTCAATAATTACGGAAACTGCTTCTAGTGTCTCTGCTCGCTCACCATCTGTATTATGGGCAACAACAAAAACACCTCGCGTTTTTCCATTAATTTTAATCGCTTCCACCATGTAAAGGATTTTACTGAGATCGGGGTCGGAAAATTCTTTTTCTCCCTGTTCTGGTTTAGTTTGTTTTGCCCACCGTTGCATGAGTGGTGAGTCTTTGGCAAGTGGTTTGGGACGCGCTCTAGGGCTAGACTTATAAAATTCACCATCAACAAAGGTGATGAAATAAGAATCATCCTCTGGTAGTCGATATAACAGATAAGCTCTGAAAAGCTTAATCAAATCTTCTTTGGAAGTGGGAGGAGCAATTTGTTTTTTTCCAGCCAGCAACCATTTCAATTGCTCCGGGCCAATTACTACGTCTTCTGGATCGTCCTCAGTCCGCGCATCCTCTGTAGCAAAGGTTTCACCTTTAATTAAGGCATTGAAAGCCGCCATATCTTCTACCATATCTTGACGAACCCGCTCATCAATGCGGTGGTAGAGCTTATAGCGAAACGCCGGAATGGCGATGAGAAATGTTATCCCCAAAATCAGCAAGTACCAGAGCAAAATCCGGGTGCGTGCTTCTTTAAATACTTGCTGCCAACCCGAAAACAGTTTTGTTATTTTAATCCCAAACCTGCGATCGCGGCGATGATTGGTGATGCTGCTCATTTTTACCCCTCCCCATTTGAGACAGTTTATCGCAATTGGGGATCGTGGGCTGGAGACTGGGGAATGGTTGGCGATTCAAAGGTGGATGAACGAGATTCTAACTCTGCTTCATCCCCAATCCCCAATCCATAATTTCCACTCACTGAGACAACCGCCAAATCTTAATCGTGTTATCTTCACTACCGCTAACAAGGGTTTTGCCATCAGGAGTGAAGGTAACAGATGTGACGGTGTTGGTGTGCCCTGCTAATGTGAGAATTTCTTCTCCTGTAGCTGTATTCCACAGTTTGATAGTGCGATCGCGGCTACCACTAGCAACAATTTTACCATCGGGACTGAAGGCTACGGATGTGACAGTATTGCTATGTCCTGCTAAGGTGCGAAGTTCTCTTCCCGTAGCTAAATTCCAAAGTTTAATGGTGCGTAGGCGTAGCCCGTCGTAGACATCGCGGCTAGCACTGGCTAAAGTTTTACCATTTGGGCTAATAGCCACAGTTGTCACTGTTTGAGAATTTCCTTCTAGTGTGCGGATTGGGTATCCCTTTGCTAGATTCCAGATTTTGATCGTCTTGTCAAAACTGCCACTGGCCAGAATCACACCATTAGGACTAATAGCCACTGACCCGCACCCAGAATGTATGCCCTGCTAGTGTCCGAATTTGCTCTCCTGTTGCCAAATTCCAGATTTTAATCGTATTGTCATCACTCGCACTAACTAAAGTCTCGCTATCAGCACTGATGGCTAGGGCATGAACTGAGTCAGAATGCCCTATAAGAGTGCGAATTTGTTTTCGCGTTGCCAAATTCCAGATTTTAATCGTGTTGTCATCACTAGCACTAACTAGAAGTTTGCCATCTGGACTAATTACTACGACATTCACCTGCTGAAAATGCCCTTTGAGTGAAGCGATTAGTTTTCCGGTTGCGAGATTCCAAAGTTTGATAGTGCCATCGTCGCCACTGCTGGCTATGGTTTTACCATCGGGACTGATGGCGACAGATAAAACTGAGTTTTCGTGTCCTTGGAGGGTGTTAGCTAAGGAAACTTTACCCAAGTTAATCTGGCTCAAAATCGCATCATTTTTACTAGGACTATTTTGTTGAATCAACCTAGAGACCAAACTAGTTTGAATCCGGCGAAAATTTTTATACCAAGATTCGCTGAATCCAAATAACAGAATGAAAGCACTTACCAAGATTAAAATCCTCAGTAAGGGATAGCTTTTTGGTAAAGCTGGTGCTTTAGTTGCTGGTAATTTCCCAGATGACTTACCCGCAGGTGGCAGTGCGAGGAGTTGTTTGGGAGTCAAGTCTCTTAGGACTTCTTCGGCTGACTGGTAACGTTCCTGGATATCTTTTTTCAAAAGCTTGTCGATGACAAAATCCAACTCAGGATTTAACGGACTCCGCAAATATTCTCGCCAATTACTTACCCAGGCGTACCCAGATTCCATCCACAACTGAAACGGAGAATTTCCCGTTAGCAGATGAAAGCACGTAGCCCCCACACCGAACAAGTCGCTGGCGGGGAAAGCTTTCCCATCTCTAATTTGTTCTAGGGGAGAATAACCATGCGAACCAATGGATGTGCCAGATTTCTGCTGAACTTTGGCGGTAAATTGCTTTGAGGAGCCAAAATCAATTAGGCTTAATCGTCCATCATTTTTATTGCGGATAATATTTTCTGGCTTGATGTCTCGGTGAATAACTTTGCGATCGTGGATAAATTTTAGGATGGGTAGTAAATCTAACAAAATAGATTGAATGTCTCTAGCGTTATAAGCCTTGCGCTGTTGCAACTCCTTTAACAAATTATCTCCATTAATAAACTGCTGCACCAAATATAGGCAGCCGTCTTGCTCAAAATAAGCTATCAAAGTCGGAATTTGGGGATGTTCCCCAAGGTCTTGTAGTCGCTGCGCTTCTTCGGCGAACAACTCCATCGCCTTTTTTTGCGACCAAGTTCCTTGGAATTTTGGAGCTAATTGCTTGATAACACAGCGTTCATTGAGTTTATCTACGTCTTCTGATAGATAGGTTCTGCCAAATCCCCCCTCATCTGAAAGGACTCGGATCACACGAAAGCGATTTCTTAAAAGTGACACCAGCGGGGTGCTACAACTTTGGCAAAACTTCTTTCCATTGGGATTCAGGGGATTTGAGCAATCGGGATTTAAGCAGCAGATCATGATCTGACAGGCGCGACTGCATGACAACTTAGGCTAAGTTTGTCCCGAACTTTCCCTTAAGATAATTGACTCTCGCTTACTTGTGGTAGATCAACCCTGTTCTGGGGATTGGGGAATTACTTATATAGTTAGCTTTTGTAAATAGTAGTCAGTCTTCCTCATCTGTGGAAAACTACGAGAGCCATAAGATTAATTATTCTATCGATTATATAATAATTTAAATAAAAATATTGGTAGGAACTTTTAAACATAGTAATTTTGCTTGTATCTTAGCAAGCGACAACTGACTAAGTAATGAATATAAACCCCGATCAATAAATCATTACTGACTATCAAATATAGTCAAAATGCTTACTAAATTTGTTTTAGCTATTTTAAATTGCCCATAATTAATTATTCATTTGATACCTCAACTAAAAAGGCTGCAACATACAGCAGATTTCAAGGAAAGTGCGATACACAAGCTAAGTCTGTTACCCAGGTATAAAGTATGTTTTACTCCTGTTAGCGCAGCGGGGCGTAGCCCATTCTGAATTCTGAATTTTGAATTCTGCTGTATGTTATCTTGTTTCCTTGAATCTTGCTCTTGCTCTCCATTTCCGAATGGCACTAGCAGTTCTAGCTACAGGTGGTATGTATACATCATAATTTTCGTGTTGTATAATTTCATGTTGTGTAATTTTATTTTGTGTAATTTCGTGTTGTGTAATACTTTTATTATTTAATTTTTGGGTAGTTAAACAGTTAGCCAAAGTAGGCAAATAACTTTCATTACTTAAAGCTGTCATTACTTCATCGGCAGTCTTAAACCGCTCCTCTAAAGTAATTTTCACCATTTTTCCTAAAATCTGGGCAAAACTGTTGCTGATATTTACCTGTTTTTGCCAAGATATTTCACCAGTTTTTGGGTCGTAGTCCAATTCTAAAGGACTTTTAGCAGTCAACATAAAAATGCAAGTTACACCCAGTGCATAAATATCACTGGCATAAACTGGACGTAAAGAAAACTGTTCTGGTGGTGCAAATCCCCTAGTCCCGATAAAGTTGGTATTTACAGCTTGATTGATTGAGTTTTCACAAACATCAACTAATTTCTCTTTCACCGCACCAAAATCAATCAGCACTATGCGCCCATCATATTCACATCGCAATAAATTCTGAGGCTTAATATCCCGATGAATCACATGATGTTTATGAAGATACTGTAAGACAGGTAATAATTCCTGTAAGAACTGCTTAACTGAGGCTTCACTTTTGGGCCCAGTTTGCCGCACTTCTCGCGCCAAAGTCAAACCCGGCACATATTCTTGAATTAAAAAAAACTCCCCATTTGCCTGAAAGTAGTCTAATAACATGGGAATTTGCGAATGACTACCGAGTTGTCCCAAAATTCTTGCTTCTTTTTCAAAGCGCATACATGCCCTTTGCCAACTTTGAGGACTAGTCACTTTTGGACAAAGCTGTTTAATAACACACAGTGGCTTCCCAGGTAATACGGCATTTTTGGCTAAAAATGTTACACCAAAACCACCTCTACCTAAAATTTGCAGTATTTCATAGCGATCGCGAAATAGCCGTTTGGAACCACACATATGACTCAACTGAGTTTGTTGTGAAATGCTCTCTTGAGAATTCGTTATTTTTTGAGGAAAACGATTCATTAGTATAAAATATCTGCTCTTAAACGTCTCTAATTCTATGACAATTCTTTATTGGCAACAGTAAGATTACTGAATCTTTGCCAAATCCTCATTACTCTTCAAAAAGTAAAAATAAATTTTTGTAGAATTAGTCTTTTCACGGATGTGTGAAGAGCTAATTTGTAGTTTTGTAAAGGTGAAAGTCTGTTGCGTGGGTATTTATAAAAATTTTGTATGAAGATACACATAATAAAACCCCTCTAGTTTAGCAAAAGGGGACGGCGTAGCCGGAAGTAAAAATATGTAATTTTACACTTAGTACATTTATGATGTTTTTTTGACTATACAGCAGATTTTAAACTAGTTAGGTACACAACGATTCGTCTGTTACCCAGGTAGAAAGCGTATTTTACTTTTGAATTCTGCTGTCATACCAATTCACAAAAAATATGATACAGATGCGAACCATAAAACCTATGCTAATTCTCACTTTCTTAATTTTGAATTTTGAATACTTCGGCTACGCGGTAGTTGAATCTCGACTTCGCTCGATTAGCGCGCAGCCGAAACTCAGTACAAGTTTTGAATTTTGAATTGGTATCAGTCCCTAAGCTGGTGGAGTTTGTGAAGAGAAAATATCTGTGAGATTCTCCTCAACCAGCAAATCCGGTGTTTGCACAATAAATGGGAGTTCGGCTCCCACAAGACCTCTTTGGATGCGTTCTAAAGTCTCATTAAAAACGATAAACAGAGGATATACAGTATTAGCTCCCTCACTCAAAATATGACTGTGACGCAGAGGCATCAACCACTCATAATCATTGTCTAGATAAACTTGGGTTTGTCGCCAACGTCCTAACAAATCAGAAAAGTCTTCGTCAGCGCGATGAATAAAGACTAAAATTTCTGCTCCAGTTTTGATTTTCCACTCTGGATCGCACATCAAAATTGCCACATCACAGGGTAAGCAAATCGTTTGTAGGGCTGTTGTAGCAGGATTGCGAAGCCGAACAATTGGTAAGGGTATAGTGATGACACTTTCATCAGGACGGCGCAGACTGGGAATCATCTCCAAGTATGGCCGATATTGCTTTAGTAAGGCGATCGCAGCTAGATGATTGCTGTACTCTGCCAAACTCGCTTCGTACTGAGATTTTTGCACAGTCATAGTTTATTAAATAGTGATACCATTTCTTTATGAAGCTGCGCTAAATAAAGCTTCAAGAATAAAGTCGTAAGAAGTCAGAGAAGCAATCACCTCAGGTGTAATTGTTTTTAGTACATCAGTTAACTTCTGCTGTAGTTGCACAAGAGTTTTACAATTTTCCCATTGCAGTTTCGATTTGAGAAATTCCCAAACACGTTCAATCGGATTGAGTTCGGGAGAGTGAGGAGGTTGAAAAATAGGGATAATATTATCTGGACAATCGAGAGCTTTAGCTTTGTGAAATGACCCCTGGTCGAACTGTATGACTGCGATATCATCTCCTCTTGTCAGCAGACAGTAATTCCAAAAAACGTTGGAAACAATCCCCATTCAGGTAGGGAAACTCATAGAAAAAGCTGTATCCACTCAGAGGTTCGACAACACCGTATAGATAAAAATTCTGGCGTTGCCACTGGCTTAAGCCAACAGGTTTAACTCCTTTAGCTGTAATTAAACGTCCTGTAATTGTCTTTAATCCTAATCGTGTTTCGTCTTGACCGGAGGCGGAGCGTCTCCGGCTCCGCACAAGTACCTTAATCTCTTCCCCTCTCCAAATTCCTCCTGCAAGAATTTGAATGCTAGAGGAAGTTTTTTTTAAAGTGAGATAGACTTTCTGGTTGTTGTTTGGTGCTTTGAGGACGAGGTACTTTCAACGGGAGCACCTAAACGGTTGCGAACAACTTCATAGACCGTTTTATAAGCCAGTGAAAGCCCTAATTCGCTCTTGAGCCATTGTTGAATTTGACCATAGCTTTGAAAACCAGATGGCTCCTGTAACCGCTTTTTCAAGCGTTCTAAGTCTGAACCACTGATGCTCGGAGCTTTTCCGGGTGCATGTTTGACTTCAAGCAAGCCCCTTGTTCCTTCATCTTTATACTTTCTCACCCAACGAGTTATGGTTGCTTCATCACGCCCTAAACGTTCTGCCAGCGATCGCCTGCTGCTGACTTGACTACTCTTGAGCCAATAGAGCATTTGCAATCGTTCTTTGCTGCTTGCCGTTGTGGAATGTTTGAGAGCTTTCTCCAATTCTTCAAGGCTTTCTGAAATCTCGATTTGGAATGGACCACTCATCACAAAATTACTAAATCCATCCATCTATAAGTTTGACGTAGTTTGGCGCATCTTCATACAGAATTGGTATGAGGAGTAGAGACGCGATTAATCGCGTCTGTACAGGAGTTAAGAATAAAATTAATTAGCGATCGGCTAAAAGTTAGGAATAAAAATTTTAATTCCTAACTCATAACTTCTAACTCTTAACTATTAATCCTTTATCCCAGCTTTTCAAATACTGCAAACATAGGCAAATACATCGCTAGCAAAATGGTTCCCACCATTCCCCCTAGAACTACAATCATCACCGGTTCTAAAATACTGGTCATTGCTTTTACGGCTTGCTCGACTTCATCTTCATAGAAATCGGCAACTTTCATCAACATTCCATCTAATTCTCCAGTTTCTTCTCCGATACTAATCATCTGAATTGCCATAGCCGGAAAAACGGCATCTTTTTGTAAAGCAATGCTAATCATGCCTCCTTGTTGAATCTCCATCCGGGCTGCGTCTATGGCATTGGCAATCACTTGGTTTCCTGATGTATCTCGGACAATTTCTAAGCAAGTTAAAATTGGTACGCCTGAACGAGTCAAAGAACCAAAAGTCCGGCTAAAACGGGCAACTGAAGATTTTTGAATTAAGTCACCAAACAATGGCATTTTCAGGGAAAAACGATCGATTGTGATCCGACCAACAGGAGTTTTAGAGTATTGTGTAAAGGCAAATTTCAGTCCGATAATAGCAGCAAGAAGAACTAAAGCACCCGGACTTCTCAGAAATTTACTAGCATCCATCAAGAATTGCGTTAGAGGTGGTAATGTGATTCCAAGTTGTACAAAAATTGTGGCAAAAATCGGAATCAGAAAAATGGTCATACCAAGAAAGATCGCAACTGCGATAAAACCCACGACCGTTGGATAAGATAATGCTGATTTGATTTGGTTTTGTAGACGGGCAACATCTTCTAACAACTTGGCTAAACGATTTAATACTTCGTCTAGTACACCGCCAACTTCGCCAGCTTGAATCATACTCACATATAATCCATCAAAACAGTCAGGATGCTTCCGCATTGCTTCTGAAAGATTCATTCCACTTTGAACATCGGTGCTAATTTCCACAAGGGCTTGTTTCAGTTTAGTATTACTACACTGGTCGGAAAGCACCCCCAAACTTCTAACGATCGCAACTCCCGCATTCATCAAAACGGCAAATTGACGCGAAAAAACGGCTTTGTCTTTCACAGAAACCTTAACCAAGGAATTCTGAAAGTTTTTTAAGGCAACATCTGGCTGAAATCCTTGAGATTGCTTGAGTTCTTGGATTACAAAACCTTGATCTCTAAGATTAGTACGAGCTTGTACCAAAGATTCAGCAACAATTTTTTCTGTTCGAGATTTTCCTTGCGAATCCCGAACACGGGCAACGAAGTTTGGCATAAAATAAATTCAAAATAGTTGTTATTAATTGGGCATGAAACAATTTTATTTTTGATTTTGGATTGAGGATTTTGGATTAAATTTCAATCTAAAATCCCAAATCTCAAATCTAAAATTATTACTCCCCAGTTCCTTTAATGTGCTTTGGCAGCCGTACCAGGTTTCGCACCTGCTGCCTGCGGTGGTACAGAAGTACCGATGAGACGTTGAATTTCATCAGGCTTAGAAGTCTTAGACATCGCCGCTTCAAAAGAAATCGTTCCGGCTTTGTAAAAATCAGCTAAAACCTTCTCCAGAGTTTGCATTCCCAATTTGCCGCCAGTTTGAATTGCTGAGTAAATTTGAGATGTTTTACCTTCTCGAATCAAGTTAGAAATAGCAGGAGTGACAATCAAAATTTCTTGAGCCATCACCCGACCATATTCACCAGGTTTAGGGTTTTTCTTGGACACCAAGGTTTGACTAAATACCCCTACCAATGAGTTAGACAATTGCACTCGCACTTGGGTTTGTCTTTCATGAGGGAAAACGTCGATAATCCGGTCAACAGTTTGGGCGGCGGAACTCGTGTGTAGCGTACCAAATACTAAGTGTCCTGTTTCTGCTGCGGAAATCGCCAAAGAAATTGTTTCCAAATCGCGCATTTCCCCTACTAGAATAATATCTGGATCTTCCCGCAGGGCTGCTTTCAAAGCATTAGCAAAGCTCTTAGTATCTTCTCCCAGTTGCCGCTGGTGAACCAAGCTTTTAATTGGTTCATAGACAAATTCAATTGGGTCTTCCACCGTTAAAATATGCTCTGCCTTGGTGCGGTTAATCAAGTCAATCATTGCCGCTAGAGTAGTTGTCTTACCGGAACCTGTAGGGCCTGTCACCAGAATAAGTCCTCTAGGCTTATCGCACATTTCCCGCACGATATCTGGCAGACCTAATTTTTCAAAGTTAGGAATCTTAGAACTTAATGCTCGTAAGCAAGCAGCATAAGCACCACGCTCTTTATAGACATTGACCCGGAAACGAGCCAAACCCTTAACACCATAAGAACAATCCAACTCCCAAGTCTGCTCTAGGGTTTTACGCTGGGTATTGTTGAGCATACTAAAAATCAGCCTTTGACATTGATCGGCTGTCAATACATGCTCACCTATGGGGGTAAGTTTGCCACTGATGCGGAAGTAGGGAGGTAAACCTGCGGATAAGTGCATATCCGAGCCACCCAATTCAATCAACTGCTCCATCAAGTCTTCAATCATCATTTCCATAGTTCTGCTTCCTTTTAATGTTTTTTATTTGTCATTTGTCATTTGTCCGTTGTCATTTGTTTAAAGTTATTAAGCATTCACCAATGACTAATGACTAATGACCAATGACTAATGACCAATGACGGCAGTTGCTCCACTTGGGGAGACCCCAAGACCGCACTGCCTCCCCAATGCCCAATGCCCAATGACTAATGACTATTCTTAAAACCGAGCTGTCATACAGTAAGGACAATCCAGCCATTCTTGTTTCAATGTGGCATCGCAACTCCGACAGGTAAGACCAGTCTTGCGTTTGGCTTTTAACTCTGCTTCCAAGCCAGTATCAGTAAACGTCACTCGTTCTACTTCTTCTAGAGTGGTGGAACCTTCACGCACTAAGTCCAAACTGTAAGCCAGTAAGGTTTTCATGCCCTCTTCTATTGCCACTTCTTTGATGCGTTCTGTGGGTGCATCTTCGTTGATCAGAGTTTGTAGATTTTCGGTGACTCGCATGACTTCATAAACACCACAACGCCCTTTGTAGCCGACACCATTACATTTTGGGCAAAGGTTATTTTTGGCTTTGGCATCTGCGATCGCATCTAATGTCAAGGTGTTAGCCTTATAGAAAGTGACTCCGACATCTGAGGAAGCTGATAGACCATAACGAGCTAGTTCCTCAGTTGTGGGGGTGTAGGGGACACGACATTCAGAACATACACGCCGCACCAAACGTTGAGCTAAAACGCCAATTAGGGAACTAGAAACCATGAAAGGCTCAATCCCCATTTCTCCCAAACGAGCGATCGCTCCTGGGGCATCATTGGTATGTAAGGTAGTTAATACTAAGTGACCGGTCAAGGCAGCTTCAATTGCTGTTTTTGCCGTTTCCTTATCCCGCGTTTCACCCACCAGTAACACATCTGGATCTTGCCGCAAGAAAGCCCGCAGAGCGGTAGCAAAATCTAGCCCTTTTTCCCGAATCACCTGTACTTGAGTAATCCCTGGAAGACTGTACTCAATTGGGTCTTCTACGGTACTGATATTAATTCCGGGATCGTTCTTTTCTGAAAGTGCAGAATACAGCGAAGTTGTTTTTCCCGAACCAGTTGGCCCAGTTACCAAAATTAACCCAAAGGGACGGCTAACCATATCCTTGACAATATTCAAAGTCTCTGGATCGGTAATTAACTTATCTAATCCCAGTTGGGTGGAGGAGTTATCCAAAATCCGCAGCACCACCTTTTCCCCGTAGCGACTGGGTAAGGTATTCACCCGGAAGTCCACCTTACGTCCTTCAAACAGCCGCCGGATACGCCCATCTTGAGGTAGGCGCCGTTCAGCAATGTCTAGATTGGAGATGATTTTAAATCGGGCTGTCACCGCCGGGATGATTTTTTTCGGCATTAAGGGGAAAGCTTCACGCAGTACGCCATCTTTCCGAAAGCGAATGCGTAAGCTTTCTTCTTGCGGTTCGATATGAATATCAGAAACGCCCTCATGCAAGGCTTTAGCCAGGATTCTATTAACTAGGTTAATAACTGGGGCATCCTCTGCACCCTTCATCGCTGCGCCTAAATCAGCCTCCATTTCTTCAGGAGCATCTGCAAGATCGAGATTCCCAAGATTTTCTAAATCTTGACTAATATCTGTAGAGTTTTCTCGTTCTAGGTGTTTTTGCCGAACAGCCATTTCATCCAAATATTGGTTGATTAGCTGCTGGTAGTCTTCCTGGGTAATCACCATGCGCTGTAACGCCAAGCCTTGGGGGCGCAAGATGCGGTTCAGGTCATCGGAAGCCTCTAGATTATCTGGAGCGACCATCGCCACTAAAACTGAGGGCGGAGTTTGGTCTTCGTGTTTCGACAGTGGTACTAAGCGATGGCGGCGGCAGATATCCACTGGGATGAGGGTTTCAATCAGGTTCCCCATCATCGTGTTGCCAACGGAATTGACTTCTGGATCGAGGAATTCAACTCCGTATAATATTTTCAGTTCAAATAGCTGCTGTTTTTTGTATTGCCTGAGCAACTCAGGCGATAGTTGTTGCCCAGTGATTGACTCTAATACTTCCGTTAAGGGTCTGCCAGATTTGCGGCTTTCAATTAATGCCTGCCTCATCTGTTCGGTATTGACATAGCCAGATTGCACTAGCTTGTTGCCGAAGGGCGAAAACTCTGTTCTGGTAGTTAGAGCGGTACTGCGCCGTTGTGGTGACGAGTAAGTCATAAATGAGCGAATGAGTAGGGGGAACCTCTGCTTAAAGTATTCCCCTACTGGGAGATAGAATTCTCATTTCCCAAAAAAGTCCTGAGTCACGTCGCTTTGCTTTGAATTCAAAATTCACGCATTCAAGATATTTTCAAATAAGATGAGGGACGAGTCGCATTTGGCGCTATTATTGCAAATTACTCGTTCGGGTTCCCGCCTTAGTAACGTCTGGGCTAACGCGTTCACCATTTGTCACAATAAGAGGACGGTTAGATCGCTTCCAGAAACTTGTCGGCAATAAAATCAGCCTCAGTGGCACGTCGTGGATGACGACGGTTGCAAGCTGTGGAGATACACTGCCATAAATAGGATCTGGAATGAATAGACAACGATCGATGAAAATAAACAGATAAACAATACAAGCCAGTAATTGGGTGAACCAACAGAGGTAAAGCAAGCAATGAAGAGTGACTTCCCAGCCCAAACTAATTTCAATGAATCTGGCAGCGAGGTGACAGAACAAGTAGCGGCCCAAACAAATGTATCAGGCGATACTGCTGTCAATTCAGAAAATAGCGTCGCTGCAACTGAGAAAACTGAAGTAGAAAGGGCAGCTTTGGCAGAACTGACTCAACAAATCGAGTCCGTCAAAACGCAACTAGAAGAGCGTAGTACTCAATATATGCGGATTGCCGCTGATTTTGAGAATTACCGGAAACGCACTAGCAAAGAAAAAGAAGACCTAGAGTTGCAGGTGAAGCGGAATACAATTTTGGAATTGCTACCAGTAGTCGATAATTTTGAGCGGGCGCGATCGCACCTCAAACCGCAGTCTGAGGGCGAAATGACCATGCACAAAAGTTACCAAGGCGTTTACAAACAATTAGTAGATAGCCTGAAGCGCTTGGGTGTCTCACCAATGCGTCCCGAAGGTCAAGAATTCGATCCTAACCTGCACGAAGCAGTAATGCGGGAACCTACGGATGAACATCCTGAAGGAACAGTGTTAGAAGAGTTAGTGCGCGGATATTACTTGGGCGATCGCGTGCTACGCCATGCAATGGTCAAAGTAGCTGCTCCCAAGGAAAATACACCTTTTGCACCAGAAGATCAGTCGAGTTCAGCCAGCAGTTAAGCTGTAGTCGCTCGCCTCGCTGACCTCAAGTGCCTGGGTTATAGCAAGGACGAGCATCGCGTACCTCAAACTTGGACAAGGCTTTGGATAACTCTCTGTGTTTCAACTTTATGATTGCTACCAGCAACAGGGGTTGCACAGACGTTATCCGCTAGCCTTTGTTCTTAGCAAAAAAGTTATACCAAGCGTGAAAAATGATTGCGACAGATGGAAAACTGAAACACTTATCCAATGGATGTTTCACAATCCAAAATCTCAAATCTCAAATCCAAAATGGTATTAGTCCGCGACATATTACAGCAGAAATATTCAGTAAAAATACTGGCAAATATGGGAAAAGTTATTGGGATCGACTTAGGCACTACTAACAGTTGCGTCGCAGTTTTGGAGGGTGGTCAACCACTTGTGATCTCCAATTCTGAAGGGGGACGAACGACTCCAAGTATTGTGGGATTTGGGAAGAGTGGCGATCGCTTGGTTGGTCAATTGGCAAAGCGCCAAGCCGTAACCAATGCTGAAAACACAATTTACAGTATTAAACGATTCATCGGGCGGCGTTGGGAAGATACTGAAGTAGAACGCGATCGCGTCCCCTACAACTGTATCAAAGGTCGAGACGAGACTGTTGATGTCCAAATTCGCTCAAAAAATTATACGCCACAAGAATTATCTGCAATGATCCTGCAAAAGCTGAAGCAGGATGCGGAAAACTTTTTGGGTGAGGAAGTCACTCAAGCAGTGATCACCGTACCAGCATATTTCACAGATGCCCAAAGACAAGCAACTAAAGATGCTGGCACAATTGCAGGTTTAGAAGTCCTGCGAATCATTAATGAACCAACAGCTGCGGCTTTAGCTTTCGGATTGGAAAAGCAAGACCAAGAGCAGCTAATTTTAGTATTTGACTTGGGAGGCGGTACTTTTGACGTATCGATCCTGCAACTTGGGGATGGCGTTTTTGAAGTGAAGGCGACTTGTGGTA
Organism: Nostoc sp. DSM 114160; assembly: GCF_053470305.1. NCBI lineage: Bacteria > Bacillati > Cyanobacteriota > Cyanophyceae > Nostocales > Nostocaceae > Nostoc > Nostoc sp. DSM 114160. The sequence goes on from NZ_JBPFGO010000001.1 coordinate 3,277,504, forward strand.
ACAACCACTTGGGTGGAGACGACTTTGATAATGCGATCGTCCTTTGGATGATGGAACGTTTCCAAGAACAAGAGAAAATCGACCTTTCCCAAGACAAAATGGCACTGCAACGCCTGCGAGAAGCTGCGGAAAAGGCAAAAATTGAACTCTCCAGTATGGTGAATACCTCCATCAACTTGCCATTTATCACAGCTGATGATACCGGGCCAAAGCATCTGGAGATGGAACTCAGTCGCTCGAAATTTGAAGAACTCGCCGCGAAATTAATTGAAGCGACCATCGAACCACTAATCCAATCGCTCAAAGATGCGGATCTCAAACCAGAAGCCATTGATCGGATTATTTTGGTAGGTGGTTCTACCCGTATTCCGGCAGTCCAAAACGCCCTAATTAAGTTTTTCAACGGCAAAGCTCCCGATCGCTCCATCAACCCTGACGAAGCTGTAGCATTGGGAGCAGCTATCCAAGCAGGTGTGTTAGGTGGTGAAGTCGATAATCTCTTGCTATTGGATGTCACTCCTCTGTCCTTGGGAATTGAAACTTTAGGTGAAGTGTTCACCAAAATCATTGAACGCAACACCACAATTCCTACAAGTCGGTCACAAGTTTTTTCCACCGCAGTTGATGGACAAACCTCAGTGGAAATTCACATCCTCCAAGGTGAACGAGCGATGTCACGAGATAACAAGAGTCTCGGCAAGTTTTTGCTAGCAGGAATTCCCCCATCGCCCCGTGGTGTACCGCAAATTGAAGTATCCTTTGAAATTGATGTCAACGGCATCCTCAAGGTTTCTGCCCAAGATAAAGGTACAGGTAGAGAACAGAGTATCAGGATTACCAATACAGGTGGTTTGAGTAGCAACGAAGTCGAACGGATGCGCCAAGAGGCCGAACTGTTTTCCGAAGAAGATAGAAGACGTAAAGAACTGGTTGAACTCAAAAACCAAGCAGATAATTTGTTGTTCAGTTATGAATCTACAATCAAGGATAATAGCAACTTTATCGGCGACCAGATGAAGACCTTGGCCAGTGAAAAAGTTGCACAACTCCAAGCTGCAATGATTGACTCCAGCATTTCCCCAGTGGAATTTAAGCAGCGCTTAGACGACTTCCAACAAACCTTGTTTGCAATTGGTGCTGATGTCTACAATCGAGCTAACAGCCAAACTGATGAGATTGAGGGGGGTTCATCTAGTCACTTTACCCCAGAAGTAGACTCACCAATGAATGGCACGCTAATACCACAATTCAACTTTGATTTTGACGAAGAAAGTACAGCTCAGGCTGATTATGAGGCGATAGATTAGGGAATGGGCATTGGGTATGGGGCATGGGGAAGAAGCAAGGGAGCAGGGAGATTAGTTTTCCCCTGTGCCTCTTTTGAGTGCCCAATGACGGCAGTTGCTCCACTTGGGGAGACGCCAAGGGCGATGGGGTCTCCCCTTCTCCCAAAGGGAGAGGCTAGCGCCAAGGAAGAAGACCGCACTGCCTCCCCAATTCCCAATCCCCAATTCCCAATATCCTAATTTGCAAATTTTTATTAAGATATTTTAATATATTTAAATATTTAACGAAGTTTCACAAGACCTCAGTCCTTTGCTAGATTGTAGAAGCAAATTACTTTGGGCTGGGCAATGTGCAAGTTCAGAGCCACTTCCATTGCATAAGGGTGGTTTTCCACACCTAATGGTGCGGCTAGCCCCTCTGGTTGATGGGCGAGGTTTTCCTCTCCTACGTAGCACAATTGTAAAAGAGACAGCCGACTCGGCAGTGAGAAGTCTGAGCAGAGGCTCCCCCTGTTCCTAACTTCTATAGCTTTTGTCGTCTCCCACGAGGAAAGCACCTGTTGCTCAAGATTTGTCGGTGATTTTTGTAAAAGGTAAAGGGTAAAATCAGTTATTAATAAAAATTAATTTTATCTTCTGCCTGCCCTCCGGCAAGCCGCCCTCTAAAGGATAATGTGTTGCTCTTGCATCTCTGTAGGCAATAACACTTAATCCATAGGGTAGCAAGTGACCGTGAATGACGTTCTACTGACTTCTGCTTTCTTCCTTCTAACTTTTACCTTTGCTATATGGCCCGCGACTATTATGAAATCCTGGGTGTCTCTCGTGACACTGACAAAGAAGAAATCAAACAAGCCTATCGCCGTCTAGCCCGGAAATATCACCCAGATGTGAACAAAGAACCGGGGGCGGAGGATCGCTTTAAAGAAATTAACCGCGCTTATGAGGTACTCTCAGAACCCGAAACCCGCGCTCGTTACGATCGCTTTGGTCCAGAGGGTGTATCTGGTGCTGGCGCGGGTTTTCAAGATGTCGGCGATATGGGTGGTTTTGCTGATATCTTTGAAAGCATTTTTAGTGGCTTTGCTGGCGGTATGGGTAATCCCACCCAACAAAGACGCCGCAGTGGGCCCGCCAGGGGTGATGACCTGCGGCTAGATTTGAAGTTAGACTTTCGGGAAGCCATATTTGGCGGCGAAAAAGAAATTCGCATTTCCCATCTAGAAAATTGCGAAGTTTGTAGCGGTTCTGGTGCTAAACCTGGAACCCGCCCTCGGACTTGTTCGACTTGTGGCGGTTCGGCTCAAGTACGGCGTGTGACTAGAACACCCTTTGGCAGTTTCACCCAGGTCTCGACTTGTCCCACCTGTAATGGCACAGGGATGGTAATTGAAGATAAGTGTGACGCATGTGATGGTAAGGGTGCAAATCAAGTCACAAAGAAACTCAAAATTACTATTCCAGCGGGGGTGGATAATGGCACGCGTTTGCGGATTTCTAGTGAAGGAGATGCTGGTCAACGTAGTGGCCCTCCTGGGGATTTATACGTTTACTTGTTCGTAAATGAGGACGAGGAATTTCAACGAGATGGGATTAATATTCTCTCGGAAATCAAAATTAGCTACCTGCAAGCGATTTTAGGTTGTCGGTTAGAGGTAGATACAGTAGATGGGCCAGTAGAACTAATCATTCCAGCTGGAACTCAACCGAATACAGTGATGAAGTTGGAAAATCGCGGCGTACCCCGCTTGGGTAATCCCGTAAGTCGTGGGGATCACATGCTGAACGTATTAATTGATATTCCCAATAAAATCACCCCAGAGGAGAGGGAACTGCTGGAAAAGCTAGCTAAAATTAAGGGCGATCGCACTGGTAAAGGCGGTCTAGAAGGATTCTTGGGAAATTTATTTAAGTGATGATGCCCTCTTCTGTTTTAACTCCCGATGCTCAACTTGATTTACGCGGCACCCCTTGCCCGATTAATTTCGTGCGGACAAAACTACGTCTGGAGAAAATGCCATTGGGAGGTTTGCTAGAAGTCTGGTTAGACCCTGGTGAGCCGATTGAGCAGGTTCCTGATAGTTTGACAATGGCAGGTTATCAGGTGGAACAAATTACAGACTGCACTAGTTATTTTTCTCTGTTAGTGCGCCGTCCAGTTGCTAGCCAATGACAGGGAAAAATTTTGACGTAACTGGACAGTTATTGGGTACGGTGGTGGCTGTACAAGCTAATTTTTACCGAGTACAGATGGATCGAGAGGCAGGGGAGCAGAGGAGCATACTTCGACTGCGCTCAGTAACCAGGGGAGCAGAGGAGAAACTGGATTTAAATGCCTCTTTGCCCTCGCCTTCTCTGCTGCTTTGTACTCGGCGAACACGTCTGAAAAAAATTGGACAACAGGTGATGGTAGGCGATCGTGTTGTAATAGAAGAGCCAGATTGGGCTGGAGGACGGGGGGCGATCGCTGAGGTTTTACCCCGCCAAAGTGAGTTAGATCGTCCGGCGATCGCCAATGTCAACCAAATTCTCTTGGTATTTGCCGTTGCCGATCCACCTTTGGAACCTTATCAACTGAGTCGATTTCTCATTAAAGCTGAGTCTACTGGCTTGGATGTACTTTTATGTTTGAATAAAAGTGATTTAATTTCACCACCAGAACAACAACAAGTTAGCGATCGCCTGCTCGGTTGGGGCTATCAGCCAATATTTATCAGCGTTAAAGATGGTATTAATACTGACCAAGCAGCCAAATACCTGAGCAATAAAATTACTGTAATCGCTGGGCCTTCCGGCGTTGGCAAATCTAGCCTGATTAATACGCTGATTGACTCTCTTCAGTTGCGAGTCGGAGAAGTTTCTGGAAAGTTAGCTCGTGGTCGTCATACCACTCGCCATATAGAATTATTTGAGTTGCCTAGCGGTGGTTTACTGGCTGATACTCCCGGTTTTAATCAGCCGGACATGGATTGTATACCAGAAGAATTAATCCATTATTTCCCAGAAGCCAGAAAGCGGTTAGCAGTTGCTAGCTGTCGGTTTAGTGATTGTCTGCATCGAGACGAGCCTGAGTGCGTCGTTCGGGGAGACTGGGAACGATACGAACATTATTTAGAATTTTTGGACGCGGCGATCGCTCATCAAACACAGCTACATCAACAAGCCGATCCAGAATCCACCATGAAGTTAAAAAGCAAAAGCAAAGGCAAAGGGCAGAGTCAATACGAACCCAAGTTAGAAAGTAAAAAATATCGCCGGATTTCCCGAAAGACTCAGTTACAAGACTTGCAAGAGTTATATCGGGATGAGGAATAATATCGTGTCCGGTTAAAGACTTATCATTAAGACGGCAGGGGAGCAGCACTTCTCTACGAGACGCTGCGCGAACGACTACGCTCAGTGACCGAGGAGCAGGGGGGCAGGGGGAAAGAGAGTTTCCTGGTTTTTGCACAGATGCGGGAATTATAACTAATTAGGCGGACATGATATAAAAAGTGCGGCGTTGCAGAATAGAAATATGAATGAGAGCGATCGCTATGAAATGTCCAAGATGTGCATCATCGCACATTCGCAAGAATGGGCGGCAACGTGGTAAACAAAATTACATATGTGTAGACTGTAAACGTCAGTTTATCGAATCTTATGACCAGAAAGGTTACACGGAAGATATTAAAAGTGAGTGCTTAGAAATGTATGTAAATGGCTCTGGTTTCCGGGCCATAGAAAGAGTTAAAAAAGTACATCATACTACTGTGATAAATTGGGTGAAGCAACTAGGTAGTACTCTACCAGATACACCTTATAGAAGTGAAATACCAGAAGTTACCGAAGTTGATGAACTTGAAACCTTTGTTGGTTCAAAAAAAACAAAATTTGGTTGTGGACAGTAGTAAATCATAGCGTTGCGGGAATTATAGCTTGGGTTTTGGGCGATAGAAGTTCGGAAACGTTTAAACATTTGTGGATAGTAATAAAGTGTTGGCAATCTTATTTCTACGTCACAGATGGTTATCCTGTGTATCCTTGCTTCATTAGCAATGCGATGTCCACATCGTTAGTAAGACGTATATGACAAGAGTAGAAGGTGAAAATAGCCCTTTTTTGACATTATCTGGCTCGACTACATCGTAAAACTTTTTGTTACTCTAAAACCGAACAAATGCTGAAATACTCAATTCGGTTAGTAATACATTATCTTCAGTATGGCTCTGTGGCACTGCGGGCGCATAGCGCCCGCAAGTTTGAAGCGATCGCATGATTCATATTTTGATTCAGCAACGCCAAAAGTGCGATGTCTATAACAGGCTGCACCTACGCACTCATAATGCAAAGGTTAGTCACGATAGCATAGAGACAAACATAAAAAACTATCTTGTATGTCTCAGCCCCTTGCTGCCACCGGTAGTTTAGAAGATGTCACTGAGAGTATAATTTTCCCACCAGGTGATATCTTTAGTGACGAACCCCCCTTGGAATCTGACTTACACCGCGAACAAATTGATTTGCTTATCCGCCTGATTAAATGGTGGTGGCGCGATCGTCAGGATTTTTATGCTACCGGCAACTTGACAATCTATTTCAGTCCTAATCAGAAAAAATCAGAAGAATTTCGAGGGCCGGATTTCTTTGTGGTTTTAGATACAGAGAAAAAAGACCGCAAAAGCTGGGTTGTATGGCAAGAAGACGGCAAATACCCCAATGTGATTGTTGAGCTATTATCTAACTCCACTGCCTCTGTTGATAAAGGTTTGAAAAAACAAATATACCAGAATACATTTCGCACTCCAGATTACTTTTGGTTTGACCCAAATAACTTAGAATTACAGGGATTTCACATAGTTGATGGGCAATACCAAGAACTTGTACCCAATGAGTCGGGTTGGTTGTGGAGTCAGCAGTTAGGGCTGCATTTGGCAGTATATTTAGGGAAATTACGCTTTTTTACCCCAGATGGACAGCTGGTGATGTTGCCAGAGGAAGAAGCAAATCAACAGTTAGAGCAAACAAACCAACAGTTAGAGCAAACAAACCAACAGTTAGAGCAAACAAATCAACAACTAGAACAAGAACGTCAACGGGCTGCAATATTGGCAGAACGCTTGCAAGCCGCAGGTATTGATCCTGAGCAAATATTCTGAAAAATAGAATTTTAGCTCTAAACTAGACATGGAAAAATAATGCTATGAACCAAACAATATCTGAATAAAGTCCGTTGGACAACCTCAAACTTAGAATTACGAAGTTACCCAATTAAATACCGATCGCAACTTTGCTGGCCGATCGCAAAATCACATCATCATTGTTTCAGGTTTCGGCGTTCGAGTTCAGCATTTTTTGTATAATTCTGGCGTAGGCGTAGCCCGCACTTCTGGAGCGCCCGCTTTGCGTAGCTTGCTTCCACGAACGCGAACAGCGTGCCGTAGGCAAGTGGTACGGCTGCGCCCTTCTCTACGAGAGGCTGCGCCCGAAGCGTAGCTATGCCGCAGGCTTTACGGCTACGCTCAGGACAGGCTCAGTGACCATCGTAGGCATCGTTCCAACTCAACTTGATTGGAGAAAGCAAAATTTATGCATTCAAAATTGTTTGCATAGCGTCTCGTAAAGAAGAAAATTTCAGGGGTGGATTAAACGTTCAACTGAGCGCTCGCGGCGAAGCGCTGATTGAAACTGAAACTACCCGAACGTAGCTCAAAAATAATTATTAAACTCTCAAGCCGTAAAGGTCACAAAAGGACTGTAACTTAGAAACCTGATTTTTTTACTGCAATAAGCCAACCAAAAACTAGAACAGGAATGATAACGGGCTGAAAGATTGGCACAAGACTTTTAAATTGATTGAAAACTGCTATAAATCTACTTTACGATCCCCATAAAGTCTTAAAATATTGTTAATTTCTGCCAAACCTCTCGACCTTCAACTTATAAGTATCACCCCAAAATCACTATGGCTATCGGCTACGTCGCGCTTGTACTCCATGCACATCTGCCCTTCGTTCGTCACCCAGAAAGTGACTACGTGCTGGAGGAAGAATGGCTTTATGAAGCCATTACAGAAACATACATCCCCTTATTGAAAGTATTTGAAGGCTTAAAGCGAGACGGTATCGACTTTAAAATCACGATGAGTATGACACCCCCTTTAGTGTCGATGCTTCGCGATCCCCTGCTTCAAGAACGCTATGAATTACACTTAGCTCAACTAGAAGAACTTGTAGCACTAGAAGTAGAACATAATGTCAACAACGGGCATCTTCGTTATTTAGCCGAACATTACGCGACTGAGTTTAGCGAAGCGCGTCAGCTATGGAAACGCTACGACGGGGACTTGGTGACAGCTTTTAAGAAGTTCCAAGACAGTAACAACCTGGAAATTATCACTTGCGGCGCTACTCACGGCTATTTACCGTTGATGAAAATGTATCCCCAAGCTGTGTGGGCGCAAATTAAGGTAGCCTGCGAACATTACGAACAAACCTTTGGACAAGCACCTAGAGGCATTTGGTTGCCGGAATGTGCCTACTATGAAGGTTTAGAGCGGATGCTAGCTGATGCTGGGTTACGCTATTTCCTCACTGATGGGCATGGCATCCTTTACGCCCGTCCCCGGCCGCGCTTTGGCACTTATGCCCCAATTTATACAGAAACTGGTGTTGCTGTTTTTGGTCGAGATCATGAATCTTCCCAACAGGTATGGTCTTCTGAAGTAGGCTATCCTGGGGCAGCGGAATATCGGGAATTTTATAAAGATTTGGGCTGGGAAGCAGAATATGAGTATATCAAGCCCTACATTATGCCCAATGGTCAACGAAAAAACACGGGCATTAAATATCACAAAATTACGGGACGTGGCTTAGGTCTTTCAGATAAGGCGCTCTACGATCCTTATTGGGCTAGAGAAAAGGCAGCAGAACACGCTGCTAATTTTATGTATAATCGAGAGCGGCAATCTGAGCATCTCTATGGTATAATGCAACGACCGCCAATTATTGTTTCACCTTATGACGCAGAGTTATTTGGACATTGGTGGTATGAAGGCCCTTGGTTCATCGATTACCTATTCCGTAAGTCTTGGTATGACCAAGGAACATATCGAATGACCCATTTAGCAGACTATTTGCGGGAGCAGCCGACGCAGCAAGTTTGTCGTCCTTCGCAGTCTAGTTGGGGTTTTAAGGGTTTCCACGAGTATTGGTTGAATGAAACGAATGCGTGGGTTTATCCGCATTTGCACAAAGCTGCTGAACGGATGATTGAAATCTCGCAACTGGAGCCAGAAGATGAGTTGGGGTGGAAAGCATTGAACCAAGCAGCGCGGGAATTGTTATTAGCACAATCTTCCGACTGGGCATTTATTATGCGGACAGGAACGATGGTACCCTATGCAGTCAGACGGACGCGATCGCACCTAATGCGGTTCAATAAGCTCTATGAAGACGTGAAAATCGGTAAAATTGACAGTGGTTGGCTGGAAAAAGTCGAGTTAATGGATAATATCTTCCCGGAAATCAACTATCGAGTCTACCGTCCGCTATAGTCCAATACAGTTCAGTTAAGCATCTCTTTCTTCTCTCTGCTTACTCTGCGCCTTGGCGGTTCGTTAAAAAATTGACTTTGGTAACAGACTTTTAGCCTTAACTGAACCGTATTGCGCTATAGTCTTCACAAAAAGTAATTAACAGCAGTAGGGTGGGCATTGCTCACCCTATATTAGTAGTGAGGAGCGTTTACTTCGACAAAGCTCAGTACAAGTATTTTACTAACAACAGAGCAAGCCTTAGCTTGTGTACGGTTTGTCAAATGCTGTCAAATCTTTACAAAGACATCCGCTTATTTCGATTTGACGACACAACCGGGCAAGTTTACATCCTAGCTGAAGATGAAGTTAAAATCATAGTTTTGAGTAATGGAATCTGGGATTTTGTCAATGAACCAGAATTATGAGCAAATGAGTTTTACAGAGTTGAGAGCTTACGTGGTGGAAAACCGTGAAGATATTGAAGCTCTACGTTTTTTGATGAGCAAACGCGACCCTAATTCTCCAAAGTATCCTATGCCTGTGACAGAAGCTGATATGCAAGCCCAGATGGAAATCATCAGGCGTAAGATTAACGGAGAGCTTTGAAATTATTGTCTAATTCAGTAAGCATAATTAGGGTGGGTAAATCATACTCACCCTATTATTTTATTAACACTGCTGGATTTAGCTAAAGGCTATCTGGATCGATATTTAATTCTCGGAGTTTAACAGCTAATCTTTGCGCTTTCTCTTCTGCGGCTTGTCGTGCAGATGCTTCCTCTTCATGAGTTAGCAGTATTTGACTCGTAGCGGGATTGTAAAAACGGAGTTTTCCTGCTTCTAGGCGTAACTCTAGCCCCAAAACTTCACTGGGTAGAGATACTGTACCATCTGACAGGGTATTAGCTGCCACTGGAAAATAATTTCCATCGACCAATTGTAAACCCTGGAGTTGGGGATTGAGATAATCGCCTGTAGGGTCATATTGGAAATATTCACGCACTCCCAGAAAGGCGTAAATTCCTTTTTTTGCACCTTGGTCTTTGCTACGGGTGGTTTTTGAGGTAATCTCTAGAACAAAATCTGGGGTTTGATTATTTTCTTCCCAGGTTTTGTAAGAACGTCTGTCACAGTTTTCTACTCCAAACACCACAAATACATCGGGAGCAACAACTGATTCGGGATAACCTTTTTCGTAGTAAATAAATAGATTACCAGCTACGTATACATCTGGGTGATTTTGGAAATAAATTTCCAGCACAGTCGTAGCGTATACGAGACACTTGCGCTGTAAATCACCTTCAGCCATCGGCTTACCGTCCTCATCTGGATACTCAATCGGGGTAATGGGGATATACTCTACTGAGGTTGTCATGGGTAGTAACTCAACTCAACTAGGGCTAGATTAAATTTAGCATCTGAATTCTTTAGCCAAATAAAAAGTGAACCAAATTTCTTATGTTTCTCTAAGTTTAGTTATAGCACTGGAGGGAAAATGCACTTTTCTGCTTTAGTTATAATGCCATTAGATACAGACAATATCGAAACTAAAGTAAGAGAACTTTTAAGTTACTACAACGAAAATATAGAAGTTGAACCTTACAGAGAATACTTGAACTATGAGAAACTGGCAAACGAGATAAAACGCCTTGAAACTTTTCCTTTAGACAAGATTGAAAAAATGGCAGCAGATTGGGAAGTTTGTAGTAATGATTTGGAAGCTTTAGCCAAAATAGAATTGGAATGGTTTGAAGACGAAGTAGATGGCATTGATGAAAAAGGTGAATATAAAGTATTAACTTATAATCCTCAAGGCAAGTGGGATTGGTATCGTTTTATAGAATTTGAACCTGTAGAATCAGGAACACCTATACCCTATCCGTGTCGGGTTGCTGATTTACCTCAAGTAGTACCGTATGCGATTGTAACTCCCAATAGTGAATGGTATGAATTGGGCGAAGATGCAGGGATAAAAGCCTTTGTAAATACGTTAGAGGGAAATCAGATAGTCAGTGACGAAGAAGCTGAGTGGCAACTTAAAATTCAGGAAATTCTAGCGGACTATTCAGATTACCTTTGTGTTGCTTTAATGTGCCACAGATAATTTTCTTACTACAGCTAACTAACCAAAACCCGATCGCCAGAACTGGGAGACTGTGAAATTACCAAAAATTCCAGATTGCGTAGGCGTAGCCAGCCGTAGGCATCACTTTCATTGAGTATCTGATGAGGAACATTAGGCGGAACTTTTACACCTTCATGTTGAGAAAGCATTTGGTGGGAACCATCGATTTCTAAAGTTGCCTTTCCAGATAAGATAAAGAAAAACTGGTGCGAAGCTGGTGATAATGTTTCACCTTAAAAGTTTTTGGTAGCATAAGTTTGTGAATCAGGCTCAATGGTTGCTTAACAAGATGCCAGCTATGACAATTATTACCCCACAGATAATGCTCGGCAGTTTCTTTGTTAATCATTTGCTGTGCGCTTCAAATAACCTTTGCATCTCACCCAATATTTCCCTTTAGTTTGCTCCAACGGATTGTTAGGTGGCTGGTTTAGCAACAAGTTGAAACTAACGAGAGCGACGTTGATCAAGTTTGCCTCCTTCCTTTTCCCATTCATACGCTATCTGGTTGCAGGCTTCACTAGTGAAGAGAGGTGCACCAGTCATTATTAAATCGTAATCATCTAATTCATCAAGGAAACGATGGGCATTTATATCAATAGGATTTGTAGTTGGAAACATTTTTCCACTCTTAGCCCCAAAAATTGAAAGATCCATTCGTTCGATAATCTGATCCCTTGCTTTTGGATAAGTTAGTTGGGTAACTTCTAAGAAACATACATCTGTCAACTGAACAATTGCTATAGAAACGATATTTGGCTTTAGATAATCTTTGTACTTCTGTTCAATGCTCGGTAGAATATCCACTCGATTTGACGGAGCTACGTCACTAATTCTGTAAGCCATTGCAATTTCTTGAAGAACACGAATAGCTTCACGAACAGGGACTCGAAAAAATTCCCGATCTAAACTAGTGCGGTAAGCTGTAAATCTACTATGCAAGATATTTTCAACAACTTCACAATCCGATACTAACTCGTCATAAACCACAATGAAAGGTGTTGGAACCCCGGTAGTTTGTAGTTGTTTTGCTCTAAGATGAGAAGTTTTTTCTGTTCGTCCAATTTTGACTTGATCGGGAAATGATGGATTGAGTAGAATGTAGACGAAACCTTGAGCCATAGTATGTTATGATAAAGTGTTTAAAGTATAAGTATAATCCTATTAATTTTTTCCATTCATAAGCATTTAGCTTAATGGCTACCTCAACTCTGCCATCTTATCAATAGATTTTTTTTAAACACTTAATTCTTCCATAAATTATTCTTGAAAAAGGTCTATTTTGTTGTGATTTTAAAGCATTTACACTCAAAGTTTACTAGCAGTTAAGTCCCAACAAAATTTCCAGACCTCGTGTAACTAACATTAAAAAAGACAGGCAAGATGCCTGTCCTACAAATAATGATTTAGCAAAGAATTTAGAAATTCATCTCAGCAGCTTGAACTTTTTCAACCTGCTTCTTCTTCAGCACAAGCATAACTTGAGCCAACATTACAAGAGCGATGAATGCAATCATCCATTTGACTCTAGAGGCATCTTGCAATACGATTTCTCCATCTGTTTGACCGAATCCACCAACGTTCGGGTTGCTGGTCAAAGCATCACCAGTCTTAACTGCTTGACCTTCGGAAACAAGCAGGTCTGGGCCTAAAGGAATCGTATCAACAACAACATCACCCGATTCAGGTTGGATGTTTACTAGATATTTAACGTTACCGTCTCCATCTTCCTCTTTGGCAATCTTGGTAATTGTGCCAGTAGCGGAAGCGTTGTAAACAGCGTTGTTGCTCTTTTCGCCAGTAGGATAAACTTGTCCGCGTCCCCGATTACCACCTACGTGAACTGAATATTTACCGAAGTGGATGTTTTTGTCGGTTGCGGGGTTGGGAGAAAGAACTGGGAAGACGATTTCCTGATACTGTTCGCCAGGTAATGGGCCGACGATGACGACGTTATCTTTGTCTTCGCTGTAGGGTTGGTAGAAAGTGTCGCCAACTTCTTCTTTAAGTTCTTCGGAAAGACGGTCTTCAGGAGCAATCTTAAAGCCTTCAGGTAGCATCAGTACTGCACCGACGTTCAAGCCAACCTTAGAACCATCGGCACCAACTTGCTGAGCGCTTAGATCGTAGGGGATTTTCACCACAGCTTTGAATACAGTGTCAGGTAGCACCGATTGGGGAACTTCCACTTCTGTAACCTTGGCGGCTAGGTGACAGTTGGCACAAACAATTCGCCCTGTTGGTTCGCGGGGGGTTTCGGGATAGGTTTGCTGTGCCCAAAAAGGATAGGCGGCAGCTGATTGGGGAAGGGCTAGATCGCTGGTGAAGTAAAATGTCACAGTAGCGATCGCTATGAGCAATGTTTTTACAATCGCTCTAGCACTGCGAGTTAACCTCGCTGTTAGGAAAACATTTCTCATCTCTATAAGGGCGACAATTGAATTAGTCATTAGTCATTGGTCATTAGTCATTAGTCATTAAGCCCTGAACAAAGGACAAATGACTAAGGACAAAATTATTAACCCCACCAAGGTGCATCACCTGTGCGGAAGTCGGTTTCAGTCCAAGGGGTTAAAACGATTTTGTCGTCGTTGACGCTGGTATGGGCTAAAGCCAGAGACAGAGGTGCTGGGCCCCGAACAACTTTACCAGTTTCGTCATACTGAGAACCATGACAAGGACACTTGAATTTGTTCTCAGCAACGTTCCAGGGAACCACACAACCTAAGTGGGTGCAGATGGCGTTAATGCCATAATCTTTGATCGCCTCTTTGCTGTCTACCACAATATAGGTAGGATCTCCCTTTAGTCCTTGGACTAGGTTGCGATCGCCTGCATTCCGATTTTCTAGAAATTTAGTGACGCTAACATCGTTACCTAGCTCGTCTTTTGCTGTTGTACCGCCACCTGCGCCACCTGCTGCTGGTGGAATAAAGTACTTGACAACGGGATACAATGCACCCAGAGCTACTCCAGTGACAGTCCCAAAAGTGAGCAGATTCATGAACTGACGACGCCCCATATCGGGCACGTCTGCTGATTCAGAAAATTGAGCCATAATCTACGCGCTCTTTGTGTATTTTGTTAAGCATTTTGACAAAAGTACTAGTACTTGAGCAACTCTTGTCTAAGTCGAAATGCTAGCGCTGACAACGATGCCATAATTCTTTGTTCCAAGATATAAAAAGCATCTTTTCTGTTAGCATTACATTTCTTTATATCCTTATCATACTGGAGTCACGGAACTTAACATCATAACTAAATGTAAAATCTGATTGAGAAAAGCTATGACAGGACAGGAATTACGCCAGATGTTGCTTGATAAGTGGGGATATTCTTACGATGTCCAGTTCCGGCGGACACAGGGAAAGATATTTTTGCAAGTAATGTGGAAATATCTAGAGCAAGCTTCTTTTCCCTTGAGTGAGGCGGAGTACCAAGAACATCTCGATCGCATTGCCAATTATCTTCATGCCTTGGGTGGGTCAACACAGGTACAAACTTTTATTGCCCAAACCCGCGATCGCCCCCGGCTTGGCAAGGCTGTCAGCATCCCTCTAGATTTGGGCGAACGTTCTTCGGAATGGATATTGTGACCAATTATTTGATTAACTTTAATCAATTTCTCCTTAATTACAGTATTTTTTATGCAAAAATACTTTGAAAAAAATCGGCTTGAGCCTTAAATGCAACTCAGAGAAGCGATCGCAAGTTCCGTAGCTCTCATATTTCGTGAAACTGCTTGATAGCCAGAGCAGTCAAACATACGTTAGATTTTTATTTTTTGGAAGTCTCTAATGCTTTTAAATCATCTAAGGTACAGAGCAAACGAGGCTTTTCAGGGTCAGTCAAATCTAGCTGCTCCCAAGATATTGTATAGCCACTGCGGATCTTGTGTGCCCCAAGAAAATGTAAGATTCTCAATCCAATTGCCCAAGCCGATAGTCTTTCTAACATCGCAGTGGTTCCAATTAGATATTCCTGAATAACCCATTCTTCACCTTGCTGTTCGGCACGCACTTCCTCAATGCGTCCGACGGGTTTACCAGTTGAATCCAATACTTGTTTGCCTAGTAGTAATTCCAGATGAATTTCACTTACCATGTTCTGCCCCTGGAATTCGGCCAATAATGTGTTTCTGAAGCCATTTTTCATAAGCTAATGCCGGAGTTTGGTCAGCTTCAATCTCGACTTCGACATCAATACCAACATCCCGCACTTTTGACCACGGAATTCTCAAGGGTTCGCTTTGTTTAGCACCCCAGCTACTTTCAATTGCTGCTACCCACCTGCCTAAACGTGGATGAATACGTCGTGCAAGAATTGTCATACCAGTTTCGATATAAGTGAGTCGTGGCGCTTCTCCATCGCGTAACTCTATGACAATTCCATCGACTTTGCCCAGATGGCGACGATCGCTGTCAACTAATTGGTTATCGAGTACATCTCTAATAATGTCCATTTTCTTTCACTTCCAGTTGATGATTAACAAGAACGCACAGCAGCAATCACCCTCCAAGAATTTCTAGTGGGATAGCAACGATCGCTAACACGAATGTCAGCACAATTGTAAAGATGACAACACTATTACTTATCCAACCGTTGCGATACTTGCCAACATATAATTCATCATTCATCAATACCAAAAATGGCACAATCACAGGCGGCAAAATCACTGCTGTAATCGCCATTGAAAACAAAGTCAATTGCAACGGGTCGATTCCAAATACCATTAATAAAGAAGCGAGAAAGACAAACACAGTGTAGACCAAACTAAAGCGGGCGGCATCTTTTGGTTTCAGATTTTCGCCCCAATTCCAACCAAAGGATTGAGCAACAATATAAGCTGTGTCGAGAGTCACCTCCAGTGCTGCACCAAAGCAAGCAATGCCCAAGGACACTGCAAATAGTACAAAGCCCCAGTAACCAAAAGTTTCTGTCAACATCAACGCTGCTTGTTCGTAGCTATCTACCTCAACGCCTTTGGGTTTGAGTACCAATGCTGACACAATCAGCACCCCTAGCGATACGACGCTACCAAAGCTCATCCCTAAACCGGCAACTGCACGATTTACACCGATATACTCTTCATCCCATTTATCTTCGACTGCCCCAGATGAGTAAAAGTAAAATAAATAGGGGCTAATCAAAGCCCCCAAAATCCCAACTCCAAGATATAAATAATGAGCAGTATCTTGTTGTGGCAGAGTTGGCAACAAACCACTGCCAAGTTGTGTTAGAGATGGATGCAACTTGAAAGTAGCGACAACAAAAACTAGTGTCACCAAGCCTAATACAGAAATACCATTTTCAATAATGCCAAAGTTGCCGTACCAAATTAGCAACCAAATTGCAAAGGCAACGGGTAAAGCATACCACTGAAAGCTAATCCCTGTTAGCAGTTGTAAGGCAATGCAAACACCACCAATTTCCGCTGCTAACACTAGAAAATCAACTACGACTTCTGCAATCAGTGGAATAATATAAAAATTAAATCCAAAACGTTCGCGTACCGCAGCAGCTAAAGTATGTTTGCTAACTGCTGCTAACCGCCCAGACATTTCTACCAAAAAAATCACACAAATTGTACCCAGGATAATCGCCCAGATTAGTTGAAAGCCGAAAATAGATCCAGCCTCGGCTGCTGTAGCGATCGCACCCACATCCAAGAAGCCACCTATACTAGTCACAATCCCCAGCGCGATTTCAAAAATTTTCTTCATGGTTTATTCTGCTGTGGTAGTTGCGAGTCTAGCGTTTGTCCTTCTAGCGATAAATCCTTAAGTCTTTGTGCCACTACAGAATGATTTTCTTGTTCGACTGCGGTTGACATTTGCTCTGTGATTTTTGCTAACCGTTTAATACGATCTAAAAGTTCTAACTTGTAAGGCTGGGGAATAGCTGTAGATGATTCTATCTGGGCGATGTTGTCGGTTTCTGTTTGCAACTCTTGTTGTGCTTTCTTGAGTGTTTGTTTTGCATAGACTTTTGGCACAGCACCTCGTACCCAAGCATCAGCAACCATTTTGCTTGTAGCTGTCCATGATTTTACAGTTTGTAGTTCTTGTGTAAGCTTATCTGTGGCTGCTTCGCTACAAGCGGTTAATAATGTCAACCCTAATAAATAACCTATAAATATCTTTTTCATCAGATGTCCGTCTTCGTAGTCCTCCTGAGAACCGATTCCAAATGTTATTTACCTGTAAGCTTCACTAATCCAATACCGCCGAAATAAAGCGCTAAAACTGCTCCCGCTAAAAGACTTTGAGTCAAGGGGTCAGTAGAAGGTGTGAGGACGGCTCCTAAAATTACTGCTCCCATAATCACGTAACGCCAACCAGAAACCATTCGTTCTGACGAGACAATGTTCAAATTACCAAGCAACAGTTGAATAATCGGAATTTGAAATGCTAAACCTGTGCTGAATAACAGTAGCAGCACAAATTCAAAATATTTATCAATTGACCAAAGTTGTTCGACTACATCTGCTCCGTAGCTGATGAAAAATTTCAAGGCTGCGGGGATAAGAAGTAAATAGGCAAATACTAAACCTGCTCCAAATAGCACACTCGAACCCAAAACCACAGGCCCCAGTAAACGGCGTTCGCGGCGAGTCAGTCCCCTGGAAGCACAAACTGGATAATCTGGTAAAGAATGAAAGGACTAGTAAGTACGATGCCAGTGTATGCTGCAACTTTCAGGGAGACAAAGAAATATTCTCCAGGTGCAAGTTGAAGAAATTTTACTCCTTGTGCTGGAACCTCAAGTAACTGGACAATCGGCTTAACGGCAAAGAAACAGCCAATAATGCCCACTGCTACGGCAATCAACGAATAGAAAATCCGTTGCCGCAATTCTTCTAGATGGTCGAAAAGAGACATTTCGACTTCACCAGGCAACTCATCAAGCGGATCGGTGTCTGAGTTGCCATATCCTTCTGGGTCGAGGTTAGGAACGTTTACAGTATCTACGTCTTGTGAAGGCGTCACTTCGCTTCGCTCCGAATTCAAAATTAAAAATTAAAAATTAAAAATTAACAATGCCATAAATAAATTTAGGGATTGTATCTTTTTTTGTCGGTCATCGACCATTTTGGTGACTCAGCACTCTTCATTATTTTATCTGGGGAATGCAGCTACTAAGATATGTTTTTGGGTGCTGTGGGTTTTTTGTCCTGTTTTTTGGGTTTGCATCTGCATAAGTTAGTGGGAAGACATCTTGTAGGCAATGCCTAACCTAAAATAAAAAAGGGTGGAACCGATAAATTAGAAATCATGTCTCTGCGGCTAGTAGTCTGTCTTATTGGTTTTGATAAGTTTGTAGTAAGCACTTGAGTGTTTAGAGAATGAAGGACTAAAGTCCTGACTACGAACTAGCTTACCCATCAATTTAAACTTGACAGACCACTGCGCTGAGTAAATTAGCACAACATCAACACTTAATACTCAGTTTTAAAAATCCGGTTCATTTAGGTGGCATCTATACAGATGGTAATCGGAAATTGTTAGCTGAGGTTGGGTATGAACCGGATAATTTGCATTGCCCTCATGGCATTGCCTGTTTATTTATACAATGTTGGGCTAGGCAATACTTCTAGTAGCGACGTGGCAATTGTTAAAAACCAGTATCCCACAATAGCTACTCTAATTGCTAACAGTACAAATGCTCAGTTACGCATCTTGCCGTGGCGAATATCGGCTAGAGATGACCAAACCGAAGATTGCCTTCGTGCTGGCACTTGCAAAGATTGATACCAATTCGTAGTGCGTAATGGGCTACGCCCCGCTACGTTAACGTAATTCGTAATTACGGCAGCCCCATCATCAAAGAAAATTAATGGTTGTAGAAAATCAACGTACAGTGGTGGTTACAGGAGCCTCAACAGGAATTGGTCAAGCGTGTGCTTTGCTCTTAGACCAATTGGGCTTCTCTGTTTTTGCTGGAGTGCGTCAAGATGTTGATGCTCAAACACTTAAACAGAAAGGATCGCCAAGGCTGATTCCGATTTTTTTAGATGTTACTGACGCTGAATCGATCGCAGCTGCGGTTGATACGGTAACAAATGCAGTTGGTGGTGTGGGGATTTTAGGTTTAGTGAATAATGCCGGAATTGCTGTTCCTGGCCCGTTAGAATTATTAGCGATCGCTGAATTTCAACACCAGATGCAGGTTAATGTCACCGGACAATTAGCTGTGACACAAGCATTTCTTGGTCTTCTACGCCAAAGTCGGGGTCGAATTATCAATATGGGTTCCATTGCTGGTAGGAGTCCAACACCGTTTTTGGGCGCTTATAATGCTTCTAAATTTGCTTTGGAAGCACTCACTGATGTGATGCGGATGGAGTTACAACCTTGGGGAATCTCAGTTTCAATTATTGAGCCTGGTTCTATTGCTACACCAATCTGGGAAAAGTCTCTTAGTCAATCTGAGGTAGCACAATATGATTTACCACAATCGGCACAAAATCTCTACGGACAAGCGATGAATATTGTCCGCAAGAAAATGCAAATTATTGCATCTAGAGGAATTTCTGTGGATATTGTCGCTCAAGTTGTTGTCCATGCGCTGACTGCAAAAAAACCCAAGACGCGCTATCTTGTTGGACAAGATGCCAAAATTGGAGCGCTGATCAAGCATATTTTGCCTGACAAGCTACATGACAAGATAATTTTATACTCAATGGGGCTGTAGATTCCTGATTGTCAATACTTCAGAGTTTGTCACTCTGAATGCAAAGGCTGTCATTAACAAAATCATGATTTTCATCACAAAATCATGATTTTCATCAACAAAATTATGGTTTTCATCAATAAAATCATATTTTTATCAACAAAATTATGGTTTTCATCAACAAAATCATATTTTTATCAACAAAATCATTGATTTTCATCAATAAATATCAAGTCCGGGTAATTAGTTATGATTCCCACAGTCATTGCACCCCACCCCCAACCCCTCCCGAAGAGCCTACGGTGTACCCACAAGTCTGAAATAGCTGATTAACCAAGTTTTTACCCCACCCTAACCCTCCCCGTATGTATTGGGGAGGGAACTGATTTTCCAGTTTCCCCCCTTTATAAGGGGGGATTAAGGGGGGTAATTCAACTTGTGTGTACACCGTAGCCCGAAGAGAGGGGAGGGGAGACGAAGCGTAGCTTTGGCGGGGTGGAGTTCTTGGGGTTTAGTAAGTAATCAAGCGGACATGATATAAAATCGTGCTGATTTCAGAACGAGAAGCAAAATTTAGTCAAAAAGTGACTTTCAACTCAAGTTGACTTAACCAACGTTTTTATTAAAAGCTTTATGCTATAAGGATTGTAGATTACTGTTTTGTAAAATTAACGAAAGCTTGTTAATCAATCAAGCTGATGAAGAGTTCAAAAGAGCGACAAAATTGTACTTAACAGTACCTTTTTTTGTGTTAGATATTTTTAATATTCATAAGAGTACCTTATTCTATCTTAAACATTTTAGCTATTTGTACTTATACTAGTATTTTTGCTTACTTTAACCAAAACATCACCATTAATATGTGCTATATCGAACATAGATATAATCAATTATCCTGAATGCTGCTAGTTTAGTTAGTAGTCTGATTAAAATAAAGCATAAATTGCCTAGAATCATCAATATATTTATTCAGCAGATTTTGTCATCCCTATTCCTGAGTGAACTCGATTAGTTATGCTCCTAGATTTAGAAAGATTTTATCAGGCTTGCAATCCAAGCAGACCTCTAATTATAGGAAACGCTAGCGATCGCAGGTACTATATCGATTTTGCTGCGGTGCGGGGTGGCAAAATTATCGAAGCTTTGCAGCGCACGATCGCTAAAATATCGCCAGATACACCAACCTGTCAACTATTTACCGGACATCTTGGCTGTGGAAAATCAACGGAGTTGTTGCGCCTGAAAGCTGAGTTAGAAGCGCAGCAATTTCATGTAGTTTACTTTGAGTCTACTCACGTCTTAGAAATGGCGGATGTGGATGTGACTGATATTTTGTTAGCGATCGCTGGACAGGTGAGTGAAAGCCTAGAAGCGATGAAAATTAGGCTCAAGCCTCGCTACTTTAGCAAGTTGTTTGGTGAAGTTGTAGATTTCTTGCAAACGCCAATTGACGTTGGGGTAGAAGCAGAATTGTCTGTAGGGATTGCCAAAATTACAGCTAAAACAAAAGAAAGTCCCCAATTGCGACGGCGGTTAAGAGATTATTTAGAACCACGAACCGCAAATATTTTACAGTCGATTAATCAAGAATTACTAGAACCTGCCAACAAAGAACTCAAAACCAAGGGTAAAAAAGGATTGGTGGTAATTGTTGATAACTTGGATCGAGTTGCAATTCGACCTTTACCATCGGGGCGATCGCTGCCAGAATATTTATTTATTCAGCGTGGCGAACAGTTACGCAAACTGAATTGTCATGTAGTCTACACTATTCCTTTAGCTTTAACTTTCTCCAACGATAGCGCCGAACTTCAGCATCGTTTGGGAGGTGGAGTTGCCCCAAAAATGTTACCGATGATACCTGTGCGTTTACGCTCTGGTGAGATTTTTCCGCAAGGTCTAACAATGATGCGGCAGATGGTGCTAGCTAGAGCTTTTCCAGACATTTTACCTAGCGATCGGTTAGGCTTAATTACAGAGGTGTTTGATAGTTTAGAAACCTTAGACCGATTGTGCCTGATAAGTGGTGGTCATGTACGCGACTTATTAGGTTTACTGTTTGACTGTCTGCGAGAACAAGATCCACCCTTTGACCGGGAATGTGTCGAACTGGTAATTCAAAGACAACGGGATTACCGAGCCAACGCTATCGACCCTCAAGAGTGGGAATTAATCTTTCAGGTAGTGCAACAGCAACGAGTTAGAGGTGATATAGAATACCACACCCTCTTGCGAAGTCTATTTGTATTTGAATATCGCGATCATCAGGGAGCTTGGTTTGCCGTCAACCCAGTTTTAGCAGAGACGGAAAAATTTAAATCATGGTTGAGCGACACGCACAAGTAGATATCAGAGCAGCTAACGAGCGGGCTTTACGGAGTTTGGGGAGAGCAATTACCCTTTCTAGCGGTCAATTTTCCCTGGTTTTGGTGTGCTGCAATTATCGAGTTTTGCAAGAGCAAATGCTGCAACGACTCGAAGAAATTTCTTCAGGAGTACACCGCATTCAAAAGGTAATTCTGCCGCATAATGCCAGAAGTCTTTATACAAGTATTCATTTACAACTGCTAACCGAAGCTAATCCGCCATCGGCGTTGATGATTTTGGGTTTAGAGTCAGTAGATGGACTCGACGATTTCCTGAGGTCTATTAATCATATTCGGGATGAATTTCGCAAACGCCACCCATTTCCGATGATTGTCTGGGTGAATGACGAAGTGTTGCAAAAGGTAGCGCGTTTAGCACCAGATTTTGCTAGTTGGGCGGCGACACCAATTCGGTTTGAAATGACAACTCAATCACTGCTGCAATTTCTGCAACAGGAAACTGACTCTTTATTTGCTACGGTGTTAGCAAACGATGCTGCCCAACACCAACCTCCTCAACTTGCAAAGCATTATTCCACTGTCGAGCAAGTCTGGGAACATAGTTATGAACTCCACTTTGCCATTAGAGAGTTGCACAATCGTGGTATTACCTTAGAGCCAGAACTACACGCTAGTTTAGAATTTGTTTTTGGTCTAGATAATTATATT
This sequence comes from Nostoc sp. DSM 114160, assembly GCF_053470305.1. Taxonomy (NCBI): domain Bacteria; kingdom Bacillati; phylum Cyanobacteriota; class Cyanophyceae; order Nostocales; family Nostocaceae; genus Nostoc; species Nostoc sp. DSM 114160. The sequence goes on from NZ_JBPFGO010000001.1 coordinate 3,300,139, forward strand.
AGCGATCGCATCAATACAGGTTTAAGCCATTTTCAGCAAAGCTTGCAAGTTTGGCAAAAGTTGGCAGAGAAGGGGGAAGCGGAGGAGCAGAGGGGCAGAGGTGCAAGGGAGCAGGGGAGCAGAGGTGCAGGGGAAGCAGAGGGACATCAGGGGGATAAAGAAGTATTTTCTTCCTCATCTCCTCCATCTCCTCCATCTCCTCTACTTCTGCGACAGGGAATCTTGCTGTTTTATATTGGGCTGTGTTACTGCCGTTTTGCAGAGCAAAATCAAATAGAAAACCGCCGTCATTGGTACACTGCTAAATCTTATTTTCAGCAATGCTTAAATATTTTGCAGGTGGCTGGGCGTTTAGATGTAGTTGCTGGATTTATTAATCAACTTGCTGAGGTTTTGCAATATCTGCAAGAGTGGGAAGAATTGCAGACAGTTGCTCAAAAGTCTTTGGAGTTACATCAAACCTATGGTAGTCAAATTCAATTAGCTTGTGACTACGGTTTTTTGGCGCAAGTGGCTGTGCAGCAGTCGCGGTGGGTACAGGCGAGTATCTTAGCACACGTATCACTGCTGAAATTAGGTGAGGCGCAAAAGCAGAACGACCCTTATAACTGCTTATTTCCATTATTATTGGCGCAAATTTACTATTTAGTGTTGGCGAAAGCACAGCGAAATGTTGGTGAGCTAGAAGTTGCTCGTGAATACTTAGATAAGGCGACAAAAGAACTGCCAGCAGCTTTAGAAAGCAGTGCCCATCAATACGATGCCCATCGTTATATTCGCTTATTGCGGAGACTGCGATCGCTCTACTTTGAAGAAGGGCGATATTTAGAAGCCTATTACATTCGACAGAAACGGCGTTCTGTTGAGCAGCAGTATGGTTTTCGGGCTTTTATTGGTGCAGGGCGCTTGCAACCTCAAAGACAGGCGACAAACCCAGCATTGATGTCACCTTCTGGAAGTAGTAGCGTTGCTTTAGAAATTGCGGCTTCTGGTCGAGAGCGTGATATTAATAACTTAATTGGCAGAATTAGCCGCGCCGATCAAAAGTTGACGGTGATTCACGGTCAATCGGGGGTGGGTAAGAGTTCCACTGTAACGGCGGGTTTAGTTCCAGCACTGCAAAATCGAGCCATTGGCGATCAAATAGCCGTGCCTGTGGTACTGCAAGTTTATACCGATTGGGCACGGGAATTAGGGAAATCTTTAAGTGAGGCGGTGTCTAGTGACGCATCCCTGGCGATTTACGCTGATATTAAGCCAGAAGCAGCCATTGAATCAGAGGCTTTACCTTACTCTGGTACACCCTTCACCATTAGCATTTTACAACAACTCCAAGAAAATGCCGATCGCCATTTGATCGCAGTTTTAATTTTTGACCAATTTGAAGAATTTTTCTTTGGTTATAGCGATCGCAATCAAAAGCAAGAGTTTGATAAATTTATTAGCGATTGTCTCAAAATACCATTTGTCAAAGTCATCCTTTCTTTGCGAGAAGATTATTTACATCGGTTATTAGACTTTAAACATCTTTCGGCACTGGAAGCGATTAATAATAATATTCTCGACAAGCATATCCGCTACCAGTTAAATAATTTTTCGCCAGAATATGCCAAAGCAATTATCCAAAAATTGACCGAGCGATCGCAGTTTAATTTAGAACCTGCTTTAATTGATGCTTTAATCGAAGATTTATCAACAGAATTTGGCGAAGTCCGCCCGATTGAATTACAAGTTGTGGGAGCGCAAATTCAAGATGAACGCATTACTACCCTAGAAGAATATCAGCCATATAGACCGAACAAACTCATCGAACGATATATTAAGGAACTGATTAAAGACTGCGGCCCAGAAAATGAACGAGCCGCGTTACTCGTCTTATATTTATTAACAGATGAAAGCAACAACCGACCTTTTAAAACTCGTGCTGAGTTAGCAGCGCAGCTATCAGAATTAGAAGATGCTGACAAATTAGAGTTAGTCTTAGAAATTTTAGTGCGCTCCGGTTTAGTGGTTCTCTTTCCTGATGTCCCAGAACGCTATCAACTGATTCACGATTATTTAGTAGACTTGATTCGCTACCTGCAACAACAAGAATCGAGCTTACAAGTACAACTAAATCAGTTGCGCTACAAAGTAGAACAAAGTAAAGCTGAGATTGAGCGACTCAAAAGCGAACTTAGTCAAAATAAGCAGCATTCCAAATTGGTAGATTCTCATCCGCAACAGGGATTAGACTTATTAACGGAATTGCGAGAATTACACAAGCGGGAAGAATTAAGTCAGTTAGAAATTGAGCAATTACGAGCTGAACTCAAAGAAAAAGAGTTAACAGCTAAACTTGCAGAAAGTCAAAAGAAACAAAGACTTAGTGAAGCTCAATTAAATCGTTCGCTGAAAATTGCTCTCACCGCTTCTGTTCTCGCCATCTTCGGATTAAGTGTTTCCATCGTCACAGCAGTAGATAGCGAAATTAAAACACTCAGTGCATCCAGTGAAGCTCTCTTTGCCTCCCAAAAAGGTATTGATGCCTTAAAAGAAAGTTTAAAAGCAGGGAGAAAATTACAACAAACAGTCTGGGTCGATTCCAATACAAGAGAACAAGTACAGACGGCGCTTTATCAAGCTGTTTCAGGGGTCAGAGAATATAACCGCTTGGACGGGCATGTATCTGGGGTAAATAGTGCTATATTCAGCAGCGATCGCTCTTTAATTGCCTCAGCCAGTGCGGATACTACAATCAAACTCTGGCGTCCCGATGGTAGCTTAGTTAAAACCTTGTCGGGGCATGAAGATGTAGTTAATAGCGTCAGTTTTAGCCCAGATAGTCAAATCATTGCTTCCGCCAGTCAAGACAAGACGATAAAACTTTGGAGTCGAGAGGGTCAACTGCTTGCTACCTTATTAGGACATCAAGGTGTAGTGAATAGTGTGAGTTTCAGCCCAGATGGCCAGGTTATTGCTTCAGCGAGTACAGACAAAACAGTGAAACTGTGGAGTCGCGATGGTAAGCTGCTCAAAACTTTGCAGGGACATGATGGTGCAGTCTTGAGTGTGGCTTGGTCAAATGATGGTCAAACCTTAGCTTCTGGGAGTGCTGATAAAACGGCGAAACTGTGGAGCCGCGATGGTAAACTGCTCAAAACCTTGCAAGGACATGAGGATGCAGTCAAAAGTGTGGCTTGGTCGGCTGATGGGAAAACAATTGCATCTGCTAGTTTAGACCAGACAATCAAACTGTGGAATCTGGAAGGTAAGCTACTGCGAACCTTATCGGGTCATAGTGCTGGAGTTACCAGCGTCAGTTTTAGCCGCGATAGTAACACGATCGCTTCTGCAAGTACTGATGAGACAATCAAACTCTGGAGTTCTGAAGGCGTACTGCTGGGAACCCTGAAGGGACATAATAATTGGGTTAACAGTGTCAGCTTCAGCCCGGATGGTCGTACCCTTGCTTCCGCCAGTCGGGACAAAACTATTAAACTTTGGCATTGGGACGATGTGTTACTGCGAAAGCCGAAAGCTGATATTGATGACTGGGTAACTAGCATCAGTTTTAGCCCAGGCGATCGCACCTTGGCAGCAGCAAGCCGAGACAAAACTGTAAAACTTTTCAGTCGAGACGGTAAACTACTGCGTACATTCATAGGACATCAGGGTCAAGTTTGGGGTGTAGCTTGGTCGCCCGATGGTCAAGTAATTGCCTCGGCTAGTAAAGATAAAACAGTAAAACTTTGGAGTGGTGACGGTCAACTACTCAAAACCTTACAGGGTCATAATGATACCGTCTTGAGTGTAGCTTGGTCGCCTGACAGTCAAATAATTGCCTCGGCTAGTAAAGATAAAACAGTAAAACTTTGGAGTCGCAACGGTAAACTACTTAACACCTTGCAGGGACATCAAGAAGCGGTGAATTGGGTAAGCTTTAGCCCCGATGGCAAGTTGCTAGCCTCAGCCAGCGATGATAAAACCGTGAAAATCTGGACTATAGAGGGTAAATTGCTATACACATTAATTGGTCATAGCCGTCGAGTCAATGGAGTTGCTTGGTCGCCTGATGGTCAAAGCATTGCTTCAGTTAGTATTGATAGCACGGTGAAGATTTGGAATCGAGACGGGAATTTACTAGATACTCTCACAGGCGATGGCGATAGTTTTATCAGTGTCAGTTTTAGCCCCGATGGCAAAACTTTAGCAGCTAGCAGTGATGACAAAGTGAGGATTTGGAACCGAGCAGGAACGTTGCTGATTGCTTTGAAAGGCGATAAAGATGAGTTAACCAGCGTCAGTTTCAGCCATGACGGGAAGACTCTGGCTGCGGGTAGTGGTAATGGCACAGTAATTTTCCGAGATTTAGCAGATATCCAACTGGATAAATTACTGGCACGCGGTTGCGATTTGCTACATGATTATTTGCAGACTAACCAGAAAGTAATTAAGAGCGATCGCGCTTTGTGTTCTAGTAGGTGATTTGAAATTAATCGACTTCATGAATGATTTTCAGGCTTTCCCAATCAGTTTTCCTTTTGCTAGTTGAATATTTGATTTATTTTTTCTCCCTAAAGTAACAAAATCTCTCAGAAAATCTGGTTTCTTAAAAGAGGCATTATCTGATGACTAGATAATAGTAAAAGTAACGTATATCATAGCCGCCTCTTCGCTTGTTATGAAGGAGGGAAGTAATATTTTTATACCTTACTCAACCGATAACAGCTATAACTATGTTAAATCGATCAAAAAATGAGCTATTAAAGTATTTCTTTCATAGGATAGCAAGTAAAGATGCAAAAGATTTGAGTTATCTTTATCAAGGTGCATTACTGAACCATCAACTGCTAAGTGGTGATGATCTATCCATCGCCCCTGTGAATCTAGTAAAAAACTGAAATAAGGGCTGACATCTGGATGATTTTTAGTTAATTCTTCATAGCTTTGATAAAAAGGAGGTATCCCAATTCCCATCGGCATATATAAGCCTTTGGAATAATCTGCTACAGGCAATTGAGGAAGCGTTTTCAGATTAATGCCACTAATGAATAATTTATTTTGTTCACCAGTCTTGGTATCTGTGAATCCTAACTCAATTTCCTGTAAATTTTGTTCCACACCAATCGGTTTAATATTCCTTAAAATGGCTTTATCAAATTTACCTATTCTCCAGTATTGATTTCCCCAAGGCTTATTTTGATCGTAAAATCCTGGCGCTCGAAAACTTGCAAACCTAACTTCATTTTTAACGTCGTAAAAATCTCTCCATTTGCTGATGTTGGTCGCTAGTGTAGTTCTAACTTTTCTACTTTGCTCTCCTGATACAATTATCCTCTCATCAAGGGGGAACTGAGTAGCAACTTCTTTTTGATCTATTACATTTCTTAAAAGATTAGTTTTGACTATTGTGCCACTCGGATCTTGCCAGTGTTCTAATTTCCACCAATGCTGCCAATATGAAATCTTATTAATTTTTTCAAAAATATTTTTGTAATGTCCAATTGGGAAAGTAAACCAACTTTGATAATAAAGGGATTTGTTATTATCCTCTTTAGTAAAAAGTAAAATTTCCCACAATCCGGCATTTAAGCAATTATTAGCCAAAGCTATCTCTACAATATTTTGCTTTTCAAAACCATCTCCTCCAACAATTTCTATATTTTTTGAATTAGCAGGAAAACTAATCTGTTGCCTGTTCCATTCCCTATCTGTAAAAGCTATTGTTTCTAAACCTCGATCTTTCTTAACCCATTCAGGTATTTTAGGAACCAATAGCTCTAAATCAATATTTTTTATAACTATTTTTGCCGTGTTTTTATCTGTTGCTTCCAGTACGAAATCGAAATGTGTATCATCTTTCTTAATAAGTGTTAATTTTCGATTAGAATATCTTTTAAAATTTTTTCCTAATGGTGCAGGATTGGCTGGATAATCGACATTAGATAATTCTTGTAGTTTTACATTCATCTGATTATCAAATTTATATCTGGATTTAAACCAGAAACCACCTAGTCCCAGCAAACCAAAGCAGAAAACAAGAGTACTAAATAAAATCTGTTTCTTCGTAACTCTGAAATTAGCTTTGCCGAATTGGGAAATGCTTGCATTTTTTCCTTTCGCAGACATATTTTTCATCAGACAAATTTATTTTTATGAGAATGCTGCTTAACAGCATAGCATTCTGCAAAACGGATGTCTTATATCATGTCCGGTTCAAGACTTATCATTAAGGCAGCAGGGGAACAGAGGGGCAGAGGGGCAGAGGAGAGGGGCTTTTGGGCTTTCTGCATAGATTCGGGAATTAAAACTAATTAAGCGGACTTGATATTACTTCTATTTTTAATCAAAGTCTTAATAAACAGTTCTCTGCAATTAAGTAGGTAGACATAATTAAATATAAAATAAACTCCTAGTTTGTAGTGAGCGATAAATCGCTCAGAGCAAGGATTATCAGGACTAAAGTCCTTACTACAAACTTGAAATTTATTATGCCTAGATACTTAAGAGTTGAATACCAATTCTTATTTTTCCTTGATTGCACTTGCAGCAAACCGCTAAAGCGCCTACACATAGCCTGAAACCTGTATTTATTGGGAAATTGGACTTTTTCAACTTCACCAGAATTAGTCACAATAGAAAAAGTTTCACGCCTCAAAGCAAAACTTTTACCCAACTACGTCGTTTACTTTTCTTAATTGGATAAAGTCGGACTAAGCTGTTGAAGAAACTCAATATTTAAATCTAGCTTTTCTCCTAACCATAGGGAATGAACTGCATGGTCTGCCACAGCATCCCCTGTCTCAGGATGAACGAGAATATCCAATCCCTCACGATTGAGCATTAACCAAGGAACGACTTTCTCAAACTGATTCGGTAAGAAAGCAACTTGATACATCGCTTTTGGATGGGGGCCGATGGGCTTGTCAAACCAGCGTCCGAGTTTCACCTCAAACCTAGCGCCTAATCCTTCACGTACACGCGCAGCTGCATCCCGACTCGCAGGATCGAAGTAAACATGAGCATGAAAACCAACGATCTCAATAGTATCTTTTTCCATAGATCCACTTTTCGATCTCAACTCTAATTTTGGATAGCGGACTTTTTATTTCTTACTAAAAAAGAGATGTCTACGATGGTCACTGAGCCAAGTCGTACCCCTCCTCTTAAGCAAGCTAAAGCGGACACACCAGAAGTGTGGGCTACGCCTACGCTCAATTTTAGCCCAATACAGTGTAGTTAGCGATCGGTTGTTGGAGACTCAATTTACAGAGATCGTTGATTGAGATAACTAACTTTTATGGGGTAGGCAGCATACTGAGCGTTATGCTTAACGCGGCCTCTTGCAGAGAAGTAGCGATCGCGCCAAAGTTTTGCCCACCCTAACTATGCAAGTTAAATGTGGAACAGCTTAGTAGTTAGTTAACGCTAAAAGCATTTGTAGTTTCTTTGACAACTTCATCTTTTTTAGGAGTAACTGAAAGATGCACAACATGCACTGAACAAGTAGCATGGTGAAGAACGTAGTTACTCACACTACCAAGAAATAGTTCCATCAGCCGAGAATGGCCCCGACGCCCCATAACAATTAGATCGGCGCCACAACTATGGGCTAAATCACAAATAATGCGACCAGGATTACCAACATTTTGTGTAAATTCCGTAATCACACCTGCTGTGTTTGCTTGGGCACAGAAAGATTGCAACATCTGGATTCCTAGATTTTTAAAGGTATCCCACTGTTTTTGGTATAACTCAAAGCTTTGATTGGTCAATCCTGGATAGTAGTCCATGTTAGACAGCATAGGTACATAAGGACTACCCTCTTCTTCGGAAGACAGGACATGAAGTAACATTAAGCTAGCTTGTGTTAACTTTGCTAAATCTAATGCTTCCTCAAAAACCTGTTGCCCTATTTCCGAGCGATCTAATGCAACTAGAATCTTTTTAAACATCATATAGACCTCCGATTTCATTGGTGATTGGTCTTTACGGTTTCGGGTTTCCAGATGCTGGATTGTCAAAAATGACTAATCCCTCAACTATGTTTAGCGACTTTTAAATCTTAAATCTCTTAAAGGTTTTTGCCCTATATTTATGTATAGCAAAATAATTTGAGGAAGTTGTGAAGAAAGTCAGTATTTATCTTTGAGCATGAGGGAGCATCTCATTTCGCAATAAATATCTTTGGGTACTGAGCCTAAATTCCTCTCTGAAAATTGCTATGCATTAGTCAACCCCTTTGGGGAATTCAAAATTCAAAACTTGTACTGACTTGTGCCGAGCGTAGCCGAGGTAGCTTGTCGAAGTATTCAAAATTCAAAATTATTATCCCCATAAATAAATTTAGGGGCTTGTAGTACCATAAGTCTGTTTTGGTCACATTTTTCTTAAGATTGTTGCAAATAAGCTAGGAACAGGATTGTAGAACAAAGCGATCTGCGGATAGACAAAAGCAGAAGAATGTAAATGACGAAAATTTTCTAGGCGATCGCTAACCACAAACTAAAGAATTTGAGTGGATAACTATCAATGTTTTTGCGCTTGTTTTAAGTAAGTTATATTTTTGTTGAGAAAGATTTGGATAATAGATAGGCTAAAAGGCGAGAGGTCAATAGACTTCTTGGCATTTGTCGGGAAAAGGGGAAAAGGTTCTGCAAAAGTCCCCTTCCCCTTTAACCTTTAACCTTTTCCCCCAAGAGTGCAAAAAGCACTTTTGCCAAGAGGTCTAATGTATTGCCTACAAACGAAAAGAGTAAAGTATTAAACAATCCGGTTGACAATTGTCCACACTTCTCCATCAGAGCGGACATAGGGAACGGAGATTGTCTTCAAGCCAGTAATAAAGGGCTTGTAATAAATCTGCCAATACATTGGACTCAGTTGATTGGCACAAGCCTTAAGAAAACGGACTTCTGCGGCCAGTTCACTTGCTAGTTGATTAATGCGTTCAGCATGAACTTGAGCCACTTCTTTCGCTTCCTCTAGCTGCTGCTGTTGGATAAGTTGTCTGGATTCACCTTGCCAACGCACTAACTTACCTTGTTTTTGTTTTATCTTGCCTTCTAAAGCGGCGATCGCTGCATCTATGCCTTGGAGTTCAACTGATAATTGGGCATTTTCTCTGGCTTGACGGCGATAAGCTTCTACCATCGCCTGGGGTGAATCATTCTCGCCAGAGATGACATTACTTTTGATCGTGAGTGCAGCGCGTTCTTCTAAAAGAGCCTGAATTTGAGATTTAAGCGCTGCTATTTCAGCCTGAGTTTGCTCCATAAATCGAGTTTTAAGTGCTGAGTAAAATATTAAAAGCTTTTTGCGCCTTGGGTATCTAGAGAAAGCGATCGCACCTCGGCTGTAATTCCTTCTTCTTGCCAAGCAGCTAACATCGCCGCCTCTACTTCCTTTGAGTGTAACTTATCTGCCAAAGCTAACAGTGTCGGCCCCGCACCACTAATCACCATACCATAAGCACCAGCACTAACAGCTGCAATGTTGAGAGCATCATAACCAGAAATCAAAGCTTTACGATAGGGTTGATGCAATCGATCTTGCAAAGCTGTCTTTAACCATTGTCCGTTACCAGTTTCCAAGCCGCGCAACAATAAGCCCAAATGGGCGGTATTGAAAATCGCATCAGCACGACTTACCTCTGTTGGCAGAACGCCTCGCGCCTCTGAAGTGGAAAGTTCAAAATTAGGAATAGCTACAACTGGCACAACATCTTTATGCCAGGGAACATCACAAATTTCCCAACCTGCGCCACTGCTAGCAGCCAGACGACATCCTCCCAACAAAGCTGGAACTACATTATCAGGATGTCCTTCCATTGCGATCGCTAACTCCATCACCTGCGACTGAGAAAGAGTAGCACCTTCTAGTTGATTAGCCGCAACTAATCCACCAACAATTGCTGTCGCCGAACTACCCAAACCTCTCGCCAACGGTACACCTAACTTAATCTCTATTTTCACAGCCGGCGGTGTCTGCTCTATGTGTTGATAGAACTTGACAAACGCTTGGTAGAGGAGATTGCTCTCATCAGTTTGGACTCGTTCAGCTTCCGTACCAGTGACATGAATAGTTAACCCACTCTCTTCTATGCGAGTGAACTTGAACTCGTTGTACAGTTTTAATGCTGCACCGATGCAATCAAAACCAGGCCCCAAATTCGCAGTTGTGGCGGGAACGTTAACAGTGATGGTAGAAACAACAGACATTGGCAAAACTCACTAATCATCAACCAGCATCCCATGTAAAGGGTTGATTTGCGAATGAATTATATTAATTGTCTGTAAGTAGTCCAAAACCTAGTATTCATTTATGTATGATATATTTGGCTCAAACGTTCTTCAACTTCTTCTTGTGTAATTACTCCTTCTATATCAGCTGCTTCTAATCCACTATTAACTTTCTCAATTACGTATAGATGGTATTGGATATCTTCGATTGAGCAATCGTCTGGCAATTGATTCAGTAGAGATTGAACTTTTTCTTTTGTAGTATTCATAGCTTGATTTTTAGTTTATTAATAAAGCAACTGAATGCTATGGTTGGGTGTAGAGTCCGCCATCGTTAATATAACTCTAATATTAAATTGATAGCCTACCCATAGTGAGCGGCTATCAATGCTTTATTATTCCTAAAAAAGATACCTAGAGTTCGCTCTTTTCCACAAATCTATCGATCAAAAAGCTTACTTCAAAGTTCCTAAAACGGGCGCTACCTCAACCTCGGAAATTTGCGGAACCAAGAGTGCCTTAGCATAAATCTGGGGATTGGTTTGCGAAACTATGGCATAAGACTGGCGAAGATTAGCATTGACTGCAACGGTCTTCACATCGTACATCTGCATCGCCATCTTGGGATAGAAACCAATACCAATAATCATCAGCAGAAAACAGGCAGCGATAAACACTTCACGGGGTCTAGCATCCTCGTAGACTGCATCTTCTGGTACGAGACAGTCCGTACCAAAACAAACTGTTCCCTCATCTTCTCGATTTTCCAAGCCTGCATTATTAATGTCGCATAGCAGGGCTGCGTCTTTACCATAAAATACCTCTCGCAGCATAGAAAGTAGATAAATCGGTGTGAGGATAACTCCAACTGCGGCGAGAAAAACTGTGACGGTGCAGAAAGTTGAACTATAAACGTCACTGCTTGTCATCCCAACAAATACGGAGAGTTCGCCAGCAAAGCCGCTCATACCGGGAAGTGCCAGAGATGCCATCGCTCCGATTGTAAACAGGGCAAAGACTTTGGGCATGGCTTGACCAATACCGCCCATATCTTTCATTACCATTGTGTGGGTGCGATCGTAAGTAACACCTGCTAAGAAGAACAGCACCGATGCAATCAAACCATGCGAAATCATCTGCAACATCGCGCCGTTGATGCCCAGATCAGTGAAGGACGCAATCCCCAACAATACAAATCCCATGTGAGAAATCGACGAATAAGCCAAACGCCGCTTCATATTCGTCTGAGCAAAGGAGTTCAATGCACCATAGATAATGTTGACAACACCGAGAATGGCTAAAACAGGCGCAAAGTAAATGTGTGCATCGGGAAGTAACTCAAGATTCAGGCGAATCAGTCCATATCCGCCCATCTTCAGCAATACACCAGCTAATATCATCGATACAGGAGAGGATGCTTCGCCGTGGGCATCAGGCAACCAAGTATGCATGGGGAAAACAGCAAGCTTGACACCAAATGCAATCAACAATCCTGCATAAAGTAGCAGTTGTAGACTAAGAGGATATTCTTTGCTGGCAAGGGCGGTGATGTCAAATGTCATATCACCGCCGCCGTATAGCCCCATTGCCAAGGCTGCCACCAAAATAAATATAGAAGCAGCTGCGGTATACAACAAAAATTTTGTAGCTGCATAACGTCGCCTTTGCCCACCCCAAATGCAGACTAGTAGATAGACGGGAATCAACTCTACTTCCCACATGATGAAAAATAGCAGCAAGTCTTTAGCAACAAACACCCCTACTTGTGCCGAATACAGCACCAGCATCAAAAAATAGAAGAGACGGGGTCGGCGATCGACTTGCCAAGCTGAAAAAATCGAGAGTGTGGTGACAAATCCGGCTAAAAGCACAAGTGGCGCTGAAAGCCCATCGACTGATACCGCCCAGTTAAAACCTAACTGAGGCACCCAGGCATAATTTTCCACCATTTGAAAACTAGCACTGCTGGCATCGTAATGCTTCCAAAATGCATAGCACATTAATGCAAAATCTGCAATACTTACACTTAGTGCATACCACCGCACGAGTTTACCATCTTTATCAGGCAACACAGGGATAAGCAGAGAAGCAACAAGTGGCAGTAAGACAATTGCGGTAAGCCAGGGAAATCGATCCGCTATCATGTATGTATAGAAAAATACTTATTTAGTCAATTATGTCATTCTACTAAACTTTGTAACGATTTCTTCATAAATCTTTGTCCCAGTTAACTGCTTTGACCAAAAAACAATTTACTGGAGACTGGGAAAGAAATATTTTTATTTGTTAAGTGTTCTCGTGTACACAGTTGATGATGGTTGCTTACTTGCTTACGGTACTAATCCGGCTCGTAACGCACGGACAGCAGCTTGTGTCCGGTCAGCAACACAGAGTTTATTGAGAATACCTCGAACATGAGTTTTGACAGTACCGACTGTTAAATAGAGCCTTTTGGCAATTTCTGCATTGTCACAGCCAGCGACAATCAACTCTAAAACATCCATCTCTCTATGAGTTAAAGGATAGCTGACTATACTTTTCTCAACATCTGGGTCAATACCTTCAATCAAAACTCTTTTTCCAGATGCGCCTTTGTTGCCATCGGGGAAATCTTGACGTATTTGTTGTAGTACAAGGTCTGCGATCGCTGGATCGATCCATGAGCTACCTGCATAAGTCGTTTGCACAGCTTCTACTAGTTTCTCAGTTTCTATATCCTTCATACAATAAGAATCTGCACCTGCTGCAAATGCTGCTAAAACTGCTTGTTCGCTATTTTGCATCGTTAAAATTAGCAGCTTTGTTGTATAGTCCTCATTATCTGCCTGATATTGCCTAAATGTGCGTGTTAGCTCAATACCATCCATGTCAGGCAAACCAATGTCAATAGTAGCAACATCCGGCTTGAGAGTTTTTAGAAGCTTGATACCATCAGCTGCATTGGCTGCTTCACCAACAATGTTAAACTCTGGCTGGGTTTGTAACGCAGACCGCAAGCCGATTCTTGTCAGGTTGTGATCTTCAATCACAAGGATCTTGATTTCACTCATAGTTGCTTAACTTTACTGTTATTTATCTAAAGTACAGATTAAAATCATCTCGTTCTTCTATTCGGGATCTTATACAAAAAGCAATGCGTTTGGTATTATTTCCTGAACTTCATCTACCATTAGACATAGATAACCTTATCTCGTAAGCTTTTCTAAGGCAAGAGTTTCGATATGACAATATAAGTTAATCAGAAAATATTTTTATACATAAACCCAATGCCCGATGTGTTATGCTAAATAAATTTTCCGGAAAAATCTGGTAGCAAGTAAAAGTAGGTGACTATTAAGTAGTTATCCTTGCTTTGAGCGGTATTATGCACATAAAAGCGACTAGAATAACTCACTTTAGCACTTAGGCACTCATATTAATTGGATAATTTAGGCGACTAATATACTTATGAGAAGAGTATTTTGTAAAACAAATAATACACAATACAAAAGAAAGAGCAGTGTAATTACGCAGAAAAAAGGTATTAAACTCAGGAAACTCCAAAAGAAAATGTTAATCCTCAATAATCTCAGCGCTGGTGAAGTAAGCTATTACTAGATTTGCTAGGGATAGCCAAGCACTTCTTTTTTATATAGCCATGTCTTTACCTAAAACTGTCAAAAAAGATAAAATTCTCGTTGTCGATGATATTTTTGACAATCTACTGGTCTTAGAAGCAGTCCTAGAAGATGAGGACTATGAAATTAGCTTGGTAGAAGATAGTAAGATTGCTCTGGCTATGGTTGAAGAGTCACCGCCAGACATAATTCTCTTAGATGTGATGATGCCGGAGCTAGATGGCTATGAATTCACTCGGCGCATCCGACAGAATCAGGCGTTGCCGTTTATCCCGATTCTGCTGCTCACGGCTCACTATGAGTCTAGCGTTGTTGAAGGACTAGACGCTGGTGCAGATGACTTCATTCGCAAACCATTCGATCCTGATGAACTCCATGCAAGGGTGCGATCGCTCCTGCGCCTCAAGCATAGTATCGACGAACGAGATCAGATGGCGAACCTCCGTGCAGATTTCGTCTCCCGTTTTACTCACGACTTACGCATTCCCCTAGTAGCTTCTAACCGCGTATTAAAATTATTGCTGGAAGGCAGGTTTTGCGATGTTTCGCCACAATTGCAAGAAATAATTAATACCATGATTGGCAGCAACCAAGACCTGCTGGAAATGGTAAATACCTTGTTAGAAGTTTATCGTCATGAAGCGGGCTGTAAAACCTTAAAAATTTCTCCCTGCAATATTCAGGAATTAGTTAGTGAAGTTTGCCAAGAATTAACTCCTTTAGCTGAAGAAAAAGGATTAGCTGTAAACATCGATCTAAGTGAAACTGCAAGCACCATTATGGGCGATCGCTTAGAAATGCGGCGAGTTTTGACAAATCTGATCGGCAATGCTATCAAATTTACAGACAAAGGCTCTGTAAATATTCACTGTTATCTGACTCCGATAGCTGTGAATATTGATATCCAAGATACAGGCCCAGGAATTTCTAAACCAGATCAGGCAATATTATTCGAGCGATTTCGTCAAGGAAAACACCAACGTTCTGGTAGTGGTTTGGGATTATATCTTTCTCGCTGTATTATCGAAGCACATCAAGGCACAATCGATGTGACATCTGAACCAGGCAAGGGTAGTACATTTACTATCCGCCTACCTTTAGCTGACGAAAACTAAAAGTAGGCGACAAAAAATTATTACCCTAATAACGCTGTTAGTAAAATAAGCTAATGCGCCTACATATTGCACAAACTCCGTTAAGACCGTCATTAGTCACTTGTACTGAGTTTCGACTGCGCGGTAATCGAGCGACTTGTACTGAGCGTAGTCGAAGTAAGTCGAGATTCAATTACCGCGAAGCCGTTGGCGCAGCCTCTCGTAGAGAAGTATTAGTCATTAGTCATTTGTGTTTACCAACTGGACTTTGGACAATTGACTTAGGACAACTTTCACCAGTTGATGTGCTTTTCTTTTTGGGTAACAGCTTAGTATAAGTCGAGTTACCTTGTGATGTTGGGATGTCTGTTAAAAGATAGGTAAATAGAATATTAATTATGAATTATTTTGAAAAAATCAGTAATAGATTGAGAAAATGTTTTGCGATCGTTATTTTCAAAATGGCTGAAAATCTTAGGTAAAAAACAGAGTGAATAAAGGTAGAAGGTTCAGTAAATAATTATTTAACTTAAACCTTCTTCCTAAATAAAATTTCACCTATTACATTACCATCAAAATCTAACTACTTGAACAATTTGTGACAACGAGGAAAACCTCTATCACGCTGTACTAGTCTAAAGTCTTTTTAACTTCATCTTTGATATTCTCAGCGGTGTGACGGACTTGGGCTTCAGCTTGTTTAGCTTTACCTTCAGCTTTATCTTTAGGATCGCCAGTTACTTCGCCAATTGCTTCTTGTACTTTTCCTTCGACGTTTTTAGCAAAAGCTTTTGCTTTATCTTCGATACTCATTTTTTTTGCTCCTAAAATAGTTTAAGTCTTGATTATTTCTTGCTTGCTTGAAAAGCGCTGCAATATCTATAGATTACTTTTAAATAACTTTTGCTTCTTCTATCTGACGATGTTTTTATGACAAATATTTATGTCCATTGTACATAGTTATTTAACCTTAAAACTCATCTTTGGAAATTCAGGTAATATCCAAAAGAGGGAAAGGATCGTTTTATTGTTCTATCTTTAGACAAAATAACTTATAACTTCAGGTAGATAGTGATGCTGATAACCCACAACTTGGCTTATTACCACTGGATATAGTAAATATGTCAACAGGGTGCGTAGGCTTTCAAATTGGTGGTAGATAGTGCAGTATTAGCGAGTCCGTGTACTTAATTCTGGGTAAATGAGAGGAGATGCTTCAAATTACTTTCGTTTTTAATCACTAAATGAGGTTAGTGAAATGTCTGAACTTACGGATGAACTTCAATATATTTTGAATTGGTTAAAATCTACCAATCATGATTTCTTTGATTGTTACAATCCAGGTTTAACTCGCCAGCAGATTGACGAAATTACAAAGGATTTACCATTCCGGTTATCGGAAGAAGTATACGAACTTTATCAATGGCGCAATGGAACCGCCGATCTTGGTTATAACAATGGCTATCTACCACTCTATTTTTTGTTTCCTGAGCAATTAAGAGCCGATATCATTTGTTCTTTTTGTTCCTTGCAAGATTCAGTTTATATTTACAAAAGTATAGGGAAAGCAACTAACTACGATGATGCATATTGGAAGCAAGAATGGTTTCCTATTGCAGCGTATGAAAATAAAAGAATGCTTTATGTAGTTGGCGATCTCGATCCATCTCCGGTTTATCTTTGGGATGTTGGTTGCCATGAAGATTCAGTAAGAATATATAAAAATCTTATCAGTATGATATCTGTAATTGCAGAGTGTTGTGAGTTTGGTTTATATCAACTCATACCAGATGAAGATGGAGAGGAAGATGACATGATAATCCGAATAGATGAAGAAAAGCTAAAACTTGAAAAAGAGATATATCGAAAATATAACTCATAATTTAAAAAAATATGAAGTCGTGCAAATGTTGGGTTACACTTTGGGATCTTGCTACGTTCCTCAAACGCCACTTGCTACCTGAAGGGAACGCTAAAAGCGTAGCTTGCTTCCCCGTAGGGGTACAAGTCAGGAAACCGCAAGGGGCCAGTGCCACCCAACCTACATAGTTTAAGGTTTTTAGGGCTAACCCAAGCTTATTGGGTTATATATTAGTCACATCTTTTTAATAGTCACTTATTAACTTGCAATCCGCTGTATATTGCTTCTGCAACTCTGACTAATTAAAGCTTGTACTAGAAATAACTGACACTAAAAATAGTTGAAATTTCAGTAAATACTTTAGGAGCAGTAGCTTACAGAATAAGGATTTTGTCACAAAAATTAGCAGAAATCAACATAATTTTTCAGGTTTTAACTGAAGAATAATTTAGCTAGTGGAAAAAGGCATAGATAAGTCTCAGCAGCGACTTTGAAGTACCTAATAGAACTTGTGATTAATTTCTGCTCAAAGACAGCAGGAACAATTATCCACGTTTATTTCTAGCTTCTTACTTGTAGTATTTATGAAGATATTTATGCAATCAAATTTTAGTACTCAACCAACTCCCAACTCCCAATATATAGACTACAAAATGCCAACTGATTCGTCTGTTAACATTTTCATCGGATATTCTATCTTGATTCCAATGATTGTGTTTGTCGGGTTTAATATCTATAAGCAATACCGGACTGCTGTTTTTTGCCGACAAGTTGCTTATTTAGAGAAACTGTGGCATTTGAATATTAAAAAAGAGCTTGAAGAACAATAATAATGAGGTACTTATTTCTAGTTTGGGTGCTTATATTCTCTTTAGTCGCTCCTAGTGCGGCGATATCTGACAACAAGCCGCTTCTCGACGAGAGCCTACACCAACACGTCTACACTGAATTAAAACAGCCATACAACTTAATATCTGGACTTGGTACAATCCACCATCCAGTTTCTACTTCTAATCCCCAAGCCCAAAAGTTTTTCGATCAGGGATTAAATTTAATTTACGCTTTCAATCATGATGAGGCAGTGCGTTCTTTTCAATACGCTGCCAAACTCGATCCGCATTTAGCGATCGCATATTGGGGTGTTGCTTTAGCCTTGGGGCCCAATATTAATTCAGAAATAGACCCCAATCGGGAATTAGCTGCTTACCAAGCAGTACAGCAAGCTTTGGCCCTTTCTACCCAAGCTTCCACCCCAGAACGAGACTACATTAACGCCTTAGCAAAACGTTACTCTCAAGATGCCGATGCTGATTTGTATCAACTAGCAGTAGATTACGCCAAAGCAATGGGAAACCTAGTCAAGCGCTATCCTGATGATTTGGATGCAGCGACACTTTACGCTGAAAGCTTGATGGATCTGCATCCTTGGCAGCACTGGACTAAAGATGGTAAACCACAGCCAGATACAGAAGAAATTGTGGCTGTTTTAGAATCAGTTCTCAAACGTAACCCGAATCATGCAGGAGCTAATCATTACTATATTCATGCAGTAGAAGCCTCACCTTCTCCAGAACGGGCCCTTGTCAGTGCTAACCGACTCGGAACTCTAGCGCCAGCAGCAGGACACTTGGTACACATGCCAAGTCATATTTATTTTCGTGTGGGAGATTATCAAGGAGCAATGCAGGCAAACGAGCTGGCGATCGCTCAAGATGATATTTACATCAAAAAATATCAAGTCCAGGGCACTTACCCCATGATGTATTACAACCACAACGTACATTTCCTCATGGTGGCTAGCAGCATGGCAGGAAGATATGAAGATGCTCTGAAATCCGCAGATAAATTAGTTGCAAATGCTACTGCAATTGACCCCTATGCACCAATGCTTGAGGGATTCCTCGGCAGCAAAATGCTGATTCAGACACGCTTTAGTGATTGGGATGCGATCTTCAAAACTCCTGCTCCCGAAGCTAAATTGCCCACTACCTCTGCACTTTGGCATTTTGCTCGCGGTATGGCAAGCGCAGCCACAGGCAAACTTGAAGATGCAGCAAGTGAAAGTCGGGCATTACTGGCTGCCAAACAGGGAATTTCCACTAAAGCAACCATTGGATTCAGTCCAGCCAGTACTATTTTAGACATTGCCTCAAAAGTTCTAGACGCTAAAATTGCCAGAAAAAAGCATGATTATGAATCTGCCATCCAATTGCTAGAAAAAGCAGTAGTAGCAGAAGATGCCCTTAATTACGTGGAACCACCAGACTGGTACTTTCCAACGCGGGAATCTTTGGGTGCTGTGCTTTTGGCTAAGGGTGATTATAGAGAAGCTGAGAAAGTCTTTCGTGCCGATTTAAAAAAATATCCCCATAATGGACGTTCTTTATTTGGCTTGCAGGCAACTTTGCAGGCACTAGGCAAAGATGAGGCCGCTCAACTTGTTAAAGCTGAATTGGAGACAGCGTGGAAAGGTGATGTTCGGCAACTTAAGATTGCAACTTTGGTTAATTAGCCGAACATGATGTTACCAAGAAGGGGAAAAGGGGAAAGGGGAAGGTGGGGCCCCCTCTGGGGATAAGGGGAGGGGGGAAGGGAAGAAGGAAAAACTTTTACATCATGAACAAAAAAGAAGATTTTACCCGCCACGTAGTGCGATAAAAATTGCCGACTCGATATCTGAAACCCCTGTTTTGAAATACGGGGTTCCCTTTCCCTTTTCCCCCTTGCCCTTTCCCCCTCTTTTTCATGCCACTTACTCTCCTTTTCCAAAAAAAGAGGCTAGCGCCAAAGAAAAAGACTCGCGATGCTTACTGCTATCAGCATCGCAGTTGCTTTTATAGCAGGTTTTCCCAAAGAATACAAGTCACAATAGTTTTATATTTGTTGCCTGACTTTGCCTTTCGTATTAAAATCTTGAAGTAATGCTTCATGGTGAATGCAGTCAAACGTTCAATTCGGATATTCAAAGATGCGCCCCTGCATGTCTGATTTTCTATATCACCCTACAGAATTTATCTTATTCCATTTCCAACCCCTTTTTGCGGTGGATTGTACTTAGGGTATGTGGGGGCGGGCGATCGCTTAGGTGCGATCGCATCACTAGTTAACTATCTAGTGGGTGCAAAGAGTTGGCTCGTATGTCATCCTAGATTTATGAGAGTTAATTTAGTGATGTCTTTGGTTTTAGTATTGAAAGGCTTTTTCCTTTTAGTATTTACAGACTTCTGAGAGAAATTAAAATCTCTACACAGTGATGATTTTGGAGAGAATCGATGTCAATTTATGTAGGTAACCTCTCTTATGACGTTACACAAGAAGATTTAAGTGGTATTTTTGCAGAATATGGTACTGTAAAGCGCGTTCAAGTACCTACTGACCGTGAAACAGGTCGTCCGCGCGGCTTTGCTTTTGTGGAAATGGGAACTGAAGCTGAAGAAACTGCTGCCATTGAAGCTCTCGACGGTGCTGAGTGGATGGGGGTCGTGACTTGAAAGTTAACAAAGCTAAACCCAAGGAAGACAGAGGTGATAGAGGTTCCTTTGGTGGTAACAGAGGAGGATACGGCAACCGCGGCGGTGGCAGTGGCGGACGGTACTAACCTTGGAAACAAAAACTTACCAAGAGTCTTAAGGTCAGACAAACAAGAGTCTGTCTTTTTTTTGTAATGTTACCGCCTGCATAGCCATTGATGAAGTCAACTTAGTAGGAGAAATAATGACCCAAGTAATTGTAGGTGACAATGAACACATTGAGTCAGCTTTACGACGATTTAAACGAGAAGTTTCCAAGGCGGGAATTTTTCCAGACATGAGAAAGCATCGTCATTTTGAAACACCCTTAGAAAAACGCAAGCGCAAAGAAGTTGCCAAGCACAGACAAAGTAAGAGAAGTTTTCGTAATTAAGGGCTGAGATACAGCAGAATTCAGTGAGTCAGAAGTCAAACAGGCTTTATACCTTGCTTTGAGACGCAAGCTTGTGTACTTCACCTTCTTTGAAATTCGCTGTAAATATGAATGAATTCCCTCATAGATTCTATGGGGGTTTTCCTTTTATCTATTTTCAAATCAGGAAACCTAAAGAAACGCTAAAATCAAGTCAGCCTTTGTATTGTAGCGGTTGTGTCCCACATCACTCAGAGTGCGGTTCACTGCATAAATCCTGATTGTCAACGTCCTTATCCTCAGCCTTGGGGAAACAAATTTTGCAACAGCTGTGGCGCACCGCTAGAGTTGTTAGACCGCTATGTTCCACTTCAGTCCTTGGGATCGGGAGGATTTGCTCAAATCTACACAGTTTGGGATGAAAAAACTCAAACAGAGAAAGTGTTGAAAGTATTGGTAGAAGATTCGCCGAAGGCACTGGAGTTATTTACCCAAGAGGCGGCGGTTTTATCCGGTTTGCACCATCCAGGTGTCCCCAGAGTCGATGCCGAAGGATATTTTCAGATACAACTGTTTAACCCCAAACCGCACCAACTCCCTTGTCTGGTAATGGAAAAAATCAATGGGCAGACTTTAGAGGAGATATTAAAAAACTTTCCCCAAGGGTGTCCAGAGAATTTGGTTTTAAATTGGTTTGCCCAAGCAGTGCAGATTTTACAAGAATTACACAAACGTCAGATTCTTCACCGAGATATCAAACCTTCTAATTTAATGCTGGGTACTTCGTCATCTGTAACCCCGTCTCCAGGGCAAGCAGAAGGCGATCGCTTGGTGTTAATTGATTTTGGTGGAGCGAAACAATTTAGTGCCTCTAAGGTACGTTCTGTGTCCAGTTCCACGCGATTATTTTCTTCTGGCTACAGTCCACCAGAACAAGTGACTGGAGGTATTGTTGGGCCAAGTGCCGATTTTTATGCTCTTGGTCGAACGGTGATTGAACTACTAACAGGCAAATACCCACTAGAGTTGGAAGATCGGCAAACGGGTAAATTGCGCTGGCGAACTGTGGTGAATGTCAACCCGCAACTAGCAGATTTGCTGGATGAGATGGTGCAGGAGGATGTGCGATCGCGTCCAGCCAATGCAGCTATAATTCAAAAACGTTTGGCGAAGATTTCTCAACCATTATCGCCACCAGGGTTATTTGCTCAACTGCAAGACAAGATTAAGCAAGCCTCAACGCAAGTTTCCCAGAGATTTACACTGATAACACAAGCTATTGAACAAGTTTTAGTTAACTTTAGCCTAGCTGTCACCAAAACCGTTATTTTTATCGCTCAGACAATCATCAAAATTTTCCGAGCTTGTTTGGCGACGATTTGGGCGATGATCCTGAGTACTATCGGCGCTTGTTTTGGTGCGATCGCTGGTTTTATTTTGGCCTATCGCACCAGCTTGGGGCCTCAGGTTGTGGAATTGATTGGGAGTCAGCTAAATCAATTAGTACCAAATACTCAACCCGTCTTCGGGGCAGATATTTTGGTGTTCGTCGCCGCAGGCTGGGGAACCGCGTGGGGACTGACAGTATCCGGGTGTTTTGGTCAACGGCGGCGGTTTTTAGTGGCTTCCCTGATGGGCATGATTAGCTATGGCTTCGGCTGGTTGATTTTGCAATTAATCACCCCAAAAGATAGCGGCGAGGGCTTAGTAGCTGTGATTTTAGTAGCAGTTTGCCTACTCACCTTGAGTTTAGGACTTCGCAGCCATCATGTAGTGTACGCTGTGTTCGCGGCCTTTGGCAGTGCGATCGGTTATGCAGTTTTGATTCTTTTGAATTTAGCACCCCCAATTTTCCAATTTGCCAGTCAACCAGCTTGGTCAGCATTAAAGTTACCTCTGACTTTTTTTGGCTCTGTAGGCTTCTTTATCAGCTTCTGGTTAGGAGTGAGTTATTACCTAATTGTTCCTGGACTGCGCTTTTTAGGATGGCGGTGAAGAAGGCAGGGGAGCATACTTCGACTACGCTCAGTAACCGTGGGAGCAGGGGGATGTGGTTCGACTGCGCTCACCAACCGGGAGATAAGGGAGACAAGGGGACAAGGGAGACAAGGGGACAAGGGAGACAAGGGGACAAGGGAGACAAGGAGATAAATAAAACTCCTAACTCAGCACTGGCTAAACGCCGAGCTTCGCTAACAGCACTCTTAACGCCCAATGCCCCATTCCCAATGCCCAAAAACAAGATCCCCCTAGTCGTATTTTTCATCGAGCTAGGGGGATCACATATTTGGTAGTCTATAATTGGTTCGGTATAGTTCCTTACGATTTGATTCTATAGCCTATATTTCCGTTTGAGTAGTGTTAATACTATAATTTATAGTATTTTTACAGCTTCTTAATCAATGCTTCATCCCTGTACTTCCTTAGAGAAGCGGTATATGTAAGGATGACAGTACGTGATGTTCGTAACTTGTCATTTTTGTAAATATCAGTAAAAAATATGAAACTTAAGATTATTGCCAGCGTCTCCCTGTTAGCTTGTTTAGGGTTTGCAGAGCAGGCTCTTGCATTAAATCAGCTAGACTTGGATCAGTTGAAGGCAACAAGTGCCTGTCCTCGGTGTAATTTGAGTGGCGCTGACCTCACTAGGCTGAATCTAACTGGAGCAAATTTGCGAGGGGCTGACTTGAGCGGCGCTACATTATCTCAAGCTAATCTCACAAATGCCGATCTCACCGGTGCAAATTTAGAAGGTGCGATTCTGAATTCGGCGAATCTCAATGGTGCTTCTTTAACTGGAGCAAATTTAAAATCAGCATCCCTGGAAAATGCCGATCTGTCTTTTGCCGGTTTTATCAGCGCCAATTTAGAAGCAGCAAACTTAAAAGATGCCATATTGCAATTTACTAATTTTCGAGGGGCTAACTACCGACTAACAACTCTGGCTAATGGTGTCGTTACCTCCGACAAACCCTATGGCTGGTCGTTAGAGCGTCAAAATCCCAGAGAATGTAACGAGTTTAAACCCGAAAATACTCGAGGCACAACCTGCTATTCAAAATAAACTGGGGCATTGGGCATTGGGAATGGGGCGTTAGGAGTGCTGAGTTAGGAGTTAAGAGTTAGGAGTTAGGAGTTAGGAGTTTTGTTTATCTCCTTGTCCCCTTGTCCCCTTACTCCCTCATCTCCCGGTTGGTGAGCGCAGTCGAACCACATCCCCCTGCTCTCTGCCCCCTGCTCCCTGCTCCCCTGCCTCCCTTATCCTTGTATAGCAAAAGCATTTTGTTTGTTAACAGTTCTTTATCATGGGAAAAAAGCCTAGCCTATAGATTAATTAAATCGATGCTTACCCATATAAAAGACTTAGCAGCAAAACTAGCGCCCCGCTTAATTGAAATTCGCCGCCATATCCACTCTCATCCAGAACTCAGTGGGCAAGAGTACCAAACAGCAGCCTTTGTTGCTGGTGTTTTGTCTTCCAGTGGACTGCACGTACAAGAAGGAGTTGGTAAAACGGGCGTGATTGGAGAACTTCAAGGCACTGGCCAAAATGACCGTTTATTGGCAATTCGCACTGATATGGATGCCTTGCCAATTCAAGAGGGTACTAATTTAGAATATGCCTCTCGTACAGATGGGATTATGCACGCTTGCGGTCACGATGTTCATACCACTGTAGGGTTAGGAACGGCAATGGTGCTGTCCCAAATGACTGAGGAGTTGGGTGGGAAAGTGCGGTTTTTATTTCAGCCAGCCGAGGAAATTGCCCAAGGGGCAAGCTGGATGGTGAAAGATGGGGCGATGGAAAATGTCTCAGCTTTATTAGGGGTTCATGTTTTCCCTTCTATACCCGCAGGTTCTATTGGCGTGCGTTACGGGGCATTAACAGCCGCCGCTGATGATTTAGAGATTCTGATTATGGGAGAATCTGGACACGGGGCGCGTCCCCATGAGGCGATTGATGCGATTTGGATTGCTTGCCAAGTGATTACGGCACTGCAACAAGCTATCAGCCGGACACAAAATCCTTTGCGTCCTGTAGTATTGAGTATCGGGAAGATTAATGGTGGCAGAGCGCCGAATATAATTGCTGATAAAGTGCAATTATTGGGAACAGTGCGATCGCTCCATCCCGTAACCCGTGCCCATCTCCCAAACTGGATTGAAAACATTGTATCTAATGTTTGCCATACCTACGGAGCAAAGTATCAAGTCAATTATCGCCAGGGTGTACCCAGCGTCCAAAATGATTACGCCCTGACGCAATTGTTACAATCAGCCGCAGAAGAAGCTTGGAGTAGCGATCGCGTTCAAGTATTACCCGAACCTTCCCTTGGTGCTGAAGATTTTTCTATATATTTGGAACACGTCCCCGGTTCTATGTTTCGCTTGGGTGTCGGCTACAAAGAAAGGATCGTTAACCACCCATTACACCATCCCCAATTTGAAGTCGATGAATCTGCAATTATCACCGGGGTTGTAACTATGGCATACACCGCTTATAAATACTGTCAGCAAAATTTGTAAACAAAAACTCCCAGCAGATAAACGCTGGGAGTTTTTGTTTAACTAACCTTTTTTAGCGGATATATAGCCGTAGCCACATAGGTTAGGACAATGTTGATTGCTAAAAGCCACGATCTAACTGGGTTTCTACTCAGCACTGGCTCAACGCCGAGCTTCGCTAACAGCACTTTGCTATAGAATGCTTTTAAGCATTCTACGCATTGGATTCGCTAACAACGCCCAATTTCTCTTGAATTTTGGTCTTAGCGGCTTTGAATTCAGTAGCCAGTTGCTCGCTTTCATCGCTGCTCAAATTGTTACGAATAGCAGCAAACATTGTGCTTTCTTCTTGACGAATATGGTCGCCAACAGCTTCCATTAGCTGTCTAACTCGATCTTTGAATTCAGATGAAGAAGGACTAATACCCTTAATTTGATCTAACACCTGCTTCATTTCAGCTTGTTCGTCAAACAGTTCTTGGGTGTTATCTTGACCGTAGAAAGGACGTACTCGTGGGTAAACTACTTCCTCTTCAGCTTCAGCGTGAGCACTTAAATCCTTATAAATTTGACCGAAGTACTCTTGGATCTTTTGTGGATCGTCGCTTTGCAGTAGTTCGGTGAATAAGGTATTTACCTTGTTGTGATCGAGGCGGATAACATCTTGGATATTGAGATCCTTTTTGTCGCTATTTTGGGTGACAGCACTACCTACTACACCACTGACTGCGGCCATAGCGTCTTGAACACGTGCCCAAATTCCTTGATCTGCATCTTGTCCGGTGAGTTCGCGAACACCCAGAATTTCCAGAATGCCTTTGAGTTGTTCTTGGTGAGCGCGGTTCTCAAAGTTAATGGTGTTCAAAGGCCCGATCGCTAGCAACACATCAGCGCCAACTTTTTGAGCAGCTTTGTGAACTATCAAGCCACTCATTACTATTTGATGTTTCAACAATTCATGCTGAGAGACTTTCTCATACAGGCTCAACTCAGAACCTTTGAACAATTCGCGAGCTTTTTCAATGAATTGTGTAACATTTTGTTTGGGTTCAGCTTGAATACCATACTGACCAATTACGGTTTCCAGAACACCAAGGTTTTTTTCATCATCATTTATAAAATTTCGGATGCGATCGGCAATTTCAGCATCTAGCCCTTGCGTCAAAAGCGATTGTTCATTTTCGATGACCAACTGTTGCAGAGCTTTAAGACTTGCTAGTTTTACAGCAATAGCATTCCGTTTCGTATCATCTAAAGTAGTTACCATCCGTGTTCTCCTCGGCAAAGTGTTCGTAATTCTTACTTGATATAACCTTGACACAGAGGTTAGGGGGATTCCATCTTTCTTTTGAGCGATCGCGCTCGCAACTCTGGGTAGAGAAAAAAACTTTTCCTTAGAGAAAAATCGAAGCGATCGCTTCAATTTTTGATTGCCATTAAATTAAGCAGTTTAGTATGACATTCAAATTGAATAAATTACCTATTTGAAAGCAATTTATATCTTTAGAATGACAATTAAGATCGAAAAAACTACTTCTTATTCAAGAGGGCAAAATCGTAACCAGTCCCACTAGAGCAAGACTCGCAACGCTCAATTTTGACAAGCATTGCTTCTCCTTGACGCTCCCCGGATGCCGAAAACTGAATCATTCCGGTTGCACCAGATGTTGAAAAATTCGGATTAGACAATACCCTTTGTAATCCTTCGCGGGTACTATCTTTTTTTAAACCAGCAATAATTGCTTGGAGTGCATCATAAGCTCCTGCTGTTCTCTGATTTACTTGTGCATTCCAAAGCTGAAAGGCATTTTTGGCAAAGGGGTTATCTTTATTAGCATCACGATGCCAATACACAGGTAATACCATTCCTTCGAGATCCTTGCCATTTTGCAAAGTTGTTGCACTGTACATAGTTTCAGAAGCAAACAGTGGCTTTCTACCTTTAACTTCTTGTGCTACTTTGGTGGCAAAGTAGATATTTCTGATTGAAGGCATTAGTAAAAAGCCATTTGCATTTTCTGTTTCTATGGCTTTATCTACAAAAGCTTTAGGGTCAAAATTCTTATCTGCTAAATTGCAAGGCGTACTAATAACGTTGCTGCCATAATTTTGGATAGCTTGAGTGTACTTTTCTACAAGTATCTGATTTGATGAAGAGGTTGGATTATCTCTTGAATTACGAACATCGCCACAAATAGCAACATTCCTTGCTTGTCGAGCAATGTAGCGAGAATGAGTATCTACTAAATTATCATATAAGGGATTTACGTGAAATAAGTAGTTATTTGTGGAACTATTAGGCTGACTATTTAATGTATTATTATTTAACTTTCCTGGATTTTCTGCTTGATTTGGTAGCTCGACGGGTAAGACTAAAACCAAACCTTTCTCTTTATATATTTCTGCGTTGCGTCTAACACCCACAGCAGCTACAAGGCTTCGATCTTCAACTAATTCATTATCTAGCCGTGCAGAATCTTCTCTATTATCAGCACTTGCAATTACAATTTGCAATTTTTTACCATTAATTCCTCCTTGGGTATTAACTTCATTTTGAGCTTGAGCTACACCGCGTAAAATCTCTTCTGCTAAACTAGGATCGAAATTAATTGGTGCGACGATCGCAACTTTTATAGCTGATGAATTATCTCGCGCTATTTTGGCATTGTTTAAATAAATTAAAGTTTCTGGGTCATTGCGATTATTTTTCAGAGAATCAGTAAACTTTTTAACGGCAGTAACGTAATCTTTTTCAGCAAAAGCTTTAACTCCATCTGTCTTTTCAGGGGATGTTTGCACTTTCACCAAAATCCTTGTACCCAAATTCATTAATGACGACTTATTTGTAAATGAAGATGAAGTTTGTGTGGGGTTTGATGGTGTTGTTACGATAGTAGAAGATACTTTGTTAATTAACCATAAAATAGCTGCTACCATTACCCCAGCCAGGCCCAAAGAAATAAGTAGTCTCAAGTTTTCTTTTTTATTTATCATGAATAATTACCAATCTTTTACAAAATTTATCTTAATAGAGAGATTTATGACAATTGAACAAAACCAAAAAACTAAAGATATTTAGCAATCAGGTTGTTGATTATTTCAGATACGCCCACAATAATAACTGTTAATAAACCTGCTAGAATAACTAGCAATCCTACAAGTAACATCCCATTTAAACCAGCTTTAAAAAGATTATTAGTTAAGAGATTTCTGAAAATAAAGACAACGAGTAAATTGGCGATGATAGCAATAACAATTAAATAAGCTTTTTCTAGAAGTGGGCGAGATTGAATAAAGATTAATCCTACTAAAATGAGCAACCACAATCCAGAGCTAATCCAAGTCGTTCCAAGAAAACTTATAAGTGCGATCGCTAAAAATGAACTACCCGATCCAGCTATTATTGCTCCAGACAATAATCTCCTGTTAGATAATTGTGGTAGATATCGAGTTGATTGATATTGATTTTGCAGTTGCGTTCTTGATGGTAGAGTAGGTGGAATAACTGTAGGAGGTGATGTATACCTTAGCGGTGGCAACTTCTTCAAGTCTTGTAAGACAGCCTGTGCAGATTGATAACGCTGTTCGTGATTTTCTTGTAGACACTTGTTAAGAATCATCTCTAATTCTTGACTTATGGGTTGCGTTAAATGCTGCCGCCAACTAGAAGTCCAACCATAGCCTTGTTTCATCCACAAACTCGAAGGAGAAATATTGGTCAGCAGTTGAAAGCAAGTTATTCCTAAACTGTAAATATCACTAGACAGAAAAACTTTACCCGTTTGCATTTGCTCAATTGGTGCATAACCCAAAGAACCAATAATTGTCCCGATCGTAGTGTTTGTAGGTTCCGTTTTTTGTTTTGCCACCCCAAAATCAATTAGTACTAACTTCCCATCATTTTGACGACGAATAATATTTTCTGGTTTAATATCTCGGTGAATTACTTGTTGTTGATGGATGTCTACCATTACGGATAATAAATCATTTAAAAAATCTCGAATTTTGGCTTCATCAAAAACTCCCTGTTGTTTTAACTCTTGCAACAGATTTTGCCCTTCGATAAACTGCTGCACTAAATACAGATATTCAGCTTCCTTAAAATATGCATATAAATTGGGAATTTGGACATGTTCTCCTAGTTCTTTGAGACGTTTAGCTTCTCGTTCAAACAACTCAGTCGCTTTTTTATGTGCCTGACTACCCTGACTGGCATAAAATTGACTTAGAACCAGCTGCTTAACAACACATCGTTCATTGAGCTTGTCTATATCTTCTGCAATATATGTGCGTGAAAAACCTCCTCTTCCTAATGGTGCGATGATTCGGTAACGATTTCTCAATAGCGATACCAACTGTGTGCCACAACTGAGGCAGAAATTTGCCCCGTCAGGATTTTTGGGATTCTCGCAATTAGGATTTAGGCAGCAGACCATATAACTATCGCTGTCATTTTATTAGTTTTTAGGATATACCTTAAATTCTCTAGAAGCGTTACATTGTAAAGTCTCTACATAGATAATGACGTAGGCGTAGCCCGCACTTCTCTACGAGACGCTCTTGCTAGCTTGCTTCCACGAAGTGGTACGACAAGCTTAGTGACCATCGTAGACATCGCTTCTTACTCTCCTAAACAATTGACCTCGCTCTACATTGTGAGAATTCTGTGTAAGTTGAATATTTTTGTAGAGATACCCACCCCATTCTAGTCAATAAAAACCAGGCTTGGCGATCGCTTCTCTATCGATCCCAAACACGAAATAACCTGACTTTTAGCAGCCAGGAACTTCATCTCTGTGTGACAAAGATCGCACTTTTCACCAAAGTATTTCAATGACAAAATTCTCTATGCGAATCAACCGCAATTCTCAAAAGCAATACAGCCCTTCAGTTAACACCTGTTTGTCACAGAAGCTTTTTTATCCCACCAACGCCGTAATTACCACACATCTCGATTGTGGGGTTTACAAAACTCCCCGCAATTGTGACGATTACGCTAGAATTATTAAAGGTTCTTTACAGAATTTGCCGATCCTTCTCAATTCTGTTAAAACAGCCTAGCATTCAAATGTAAATCTTATAAACACCCTCTAGAGTTCACCAAAAGCTTCTATGACGCTCCCAATTCGCAACGTCGCCATTATCGCCCACGTTGACCACGGCAAAACCACGCTGGTTGACGCACTTCTCAAACAATCCGGCATTTTCCGCGAAGGCGAAGACGTTCCGGATTGCGTTATGGACTCCAACGCCCTAGAACGGGAACGGGGTATTACTATCCTGTCCAAAAATACAGCAGTTCGCTACAAAGAAACACTAATTAATATTGTTGATACTCCTGGACACGCTGACTTTGGTGGCGAAGTTGAACGGGTACTTGGCATGGTTGACGGATGTCTGCTGATTGTCGATGCCAATGAAGGCCCCATGCCCCAAACACGCTTTGTTCTGAAAAAAGCTTTAGAAAAAGGGCTGCGTCCCATCGTTGTCATCAACAAAATCGATCGCGGTCAAGCTGACCCCCACGTTGCAGTTGATAAAGTCTTGGATCTGTTCTTGGAATTAGGCGCAGATGAAGACCAATGTGATTTTCCTTATCTGTTCGCCTCCGGGATGGGAGGTTTTGCCAAAGAAACATTGGAAGCAGAATCGGTAGACATGCAACCTTTGTTTAACGCGATTTTGAAACACGTTCCATCACCAGTGGGCGATCGCAATAAGCCTCTACAATTACAAGTCACAACCCTAGATTATTCTGAATATCTGGGACGGATTATCATTGGCAGAATTCACAATGGTACTATCCGCTCAGGACAACAAGCCGCTTTAGTTACAGAAAATGGCACCATTGTCAAAGGTAAAATTACCAAGTTGATGGGCTTTGAAGGACTCAAGCGCGTAGACTTGGAAGAAGCAACCGCAGGTTATATTGTGGCGGTGGCTGGTTTCGCCGATGCTTATATTGGGGAAACGATTACCGATCCTAACGAACCCCAAGCTTTACCACTAATTAAAGTAGATGAACCAACTTTGCAAATGACCTTCTGGGTGAATGATTCACCCTTTGCTGGTCAAGAAGGCAAGTTGGTAACATCAAGACAAGTGCGCGATCGCCTATTCCGCGAACTTGAAACCAACGTGGCTTTACGTGTCGAAGAAACCGATTCTCCCGATAAATTCCTCGTTTCCGGTCGTGGAGAACTCCACCTGGGTATCTTAATTGAAACCATGCGCCGGGAAGGCTTCGAGTTTCAGGTATCTCAGCCACAGGTTATTTACCGCGAAGTCAACGGTCAACCTTGCGAACCTTACGAACTCTTGGTGTTAGACATTCCTGTTGATGCTGTGGGTAGCTGTATCGAACGCCTGGGACAACGCAAAGGCGAAATGCAAGATATGCAACCAAGTAGTGGCGATCGCACCCAGTTAGAGTTTGTCATACCCGCCCGTGGTTTGATTGGTTTCCGGGGTGAATTCATGCGAATGACTCGTGGTGAAGGCATCATGAACCACAGTTTCTTGGACTACCGTCCACTCAGTGGTGATATTGAAGCCCGTAACAAAGGCGTTTTAATCTCCTTTGAAGAAGGTGTTTCTACATTCTACGCCATGAGAAACGCCGAAGATAGAGGAGCATTCTTTATTACTCCCGGCACAAAGGTTTACAGAGGCATGATTGTCGGCGAACACAATCGTCCGCAAGATTTGGAACTGAATATCTGTAAAACCAAGCAGTTAACCAACCACCGCGCGGCTGGTGGCGATGAACTAGTGCAACTGCAAGCACCGATAGACATGAGCCTAGAACGTGCTTTGGAATACATTGGCCCCGATGAATTGGTAGAAGTTACACCCCAATCAATTCGTCTACGGAAGATGTCGAAGAAGTTAGCGAAACGGTAAGTAAAGTTGATTGATTTAGAAAGCCCACATTCATTAGTGGGCTTTTTATTTTGTTGGTTACATCTGTATATGTCTTTTTTAAGTTGCTCAAGTCCTCGAAACTTTCTACTGTTGTTTGTCGTACTTATATCTGAAAAGACAAATTTTTCTTCTATGAAGATTTATGCAAATGTTCGTTATGTTCATTAAAGAATGAGGTTTTGACTGGTATAAATAAACATAATTGTCAGTCTTTATAAAAACAACTAACTAAACTTTTATTAGTGCAGTATGACCGCAAATAACATTAAGTTTACGATCGCCTTCAACGACGCTGACTTGGACGCGGAAGAAAGGGACGAACAGGTTCAACGGCTAATTACTGAACTCAAGCAAATTGACGAGGTAGATGCAGTTGGTCGTGTTCTTGATCCCAGACCACCAGAGGGCAACAAAGCATTAGGCGGGTTTCTGGTGGGTCTATTAATGGCTGAGGTAAATACAGCCAATGCGAAAAAGTTTATGGGATTTTTGGGCGATCGCCTCGGTGGTAAACCTATTGAACTGTCGGTGAAAGCTAATGGCAAGAAGTTGACGGTGAAAGCCCACAGTCGCGAAGAACTAGAAGCGGCCATCAAAGCAGCCCAAGATTTTATTGCAGCATAGACAAGAAAACATGGCAAAGGTAGCATTG
This sequence comes from Nostoc sp. DSM 114160, assembly GCF_053470305.1. Lineage (NCBI taxonomy): Bacteria > Bacillati > Cyanobacteriota > Cyanophyceae > Nostocales > Nostocaceae > Nostoc > Nostoc sp. DSM 114160. The sequence continues at coordinate 3,332,898 of NZ_JBPFGO010000001.1, forward strand.
CTGATTGGAGTCAGTGAGTATGAGCCAGGACTAAATCCTTTACCTGCGGCTGTCAAAGATATCGAGGCGTTGCAACGGGTTTTGAAAGATTCGGAAATGGGCGGGTTTGATGACGTGAAAGCGCTTCCTAATCCTGACCGACAAACAATGGAATCTGAGATTGAAACCTTGTTTTCGGGTCGAGCCAAAGACGATCTTGTGTTGCTATTTTTCTCTGGACACGGCATCAAAGATGATGGTGGCAAGCTGTATTTTGCAACTCGGATAACTCGCAAGAATTCCAAAGAGGAGTTGATTCGGTCAACAGCTGTACCTGCCAACTTTGTTCAAGAAATTATGAACAATAGCCGTGCTAAACGGCAGGCAATTATCTTAGACTGTTGTTTTAGTGGAGCGTTCGACCCTGCCTTACAAGTCAAAGATGATGGATCGGTTGACTTGCAAACACAACTTGGATCTGAAGGGCGAGTGGTACTCACTTCCTCCAGTTCAACTCAGTATTCCTTTGAGCAGCAGGGATCAGACTTATCGATTTACACCAGATATCTAGTCGAGGGGATTGAAACAGGAGCAGGCGATCGCAATGAGGATGGGTTTGTTTCGGTGCTGGAATTGCATGAGTATGCTGCCAGTAAAGTACAGGAAACTGCCCCAAAGATGACCCCAAAGATCATCGTTCTTAAAGACAAGGGGTTTGAAATTGTTCTCTCTAAAGCACGAGTTACTGACCCTAAGCTAAGATATCGGAAAGCCGCTTCACGTTATGCAAATGTCGGAAGTATTCGACCTGCTGGTCGGGCTGTTCTGAATACACTGAGGCAGCAGTTAGGCTTGACCTCTCAAGAAGCTACTGAAATTGAAACCGAGGTATTACGCCCTTATCAGGAGCGATTAGAGAATTTACAAACCTATAGAGAAGCTTTAATTGCAGAAGCAGAGCATGAATATCCTTTAAGTGAGGAAGCCTGTAAAGAACTGAATATGCTTCAAGAGCTTCTAGGGTTAAAAGACGATAATATTTTGCCAATTAAGCAACAAATCGAGGCACACTTTGTCCATACTCAGGTATGTCAAGCTTGCAAAGGATCGGGAGAAGTTCGCAAACGCGTAAGAACTCCATTTGGTTCTTTTACTGAAGTTTCTATTTGTCCTAATTGTAAAGACTCGGAGAAATTAACCTAGATTTTATCAGTTAATTAAGTCATGAAAACTTTATTAAGATAAGCAGATTAGATAAAGATGTAAGTGTTCGCCCTTAGCGTGCGTTTAGTAAAATCCTTGAGTAAAAATGAAGAGAACTGAAAAAGGATTATTCCCATGACTATTCGTGAAACTGCGATCGCTCTTGGTGCTGCTTTGATTTAACCAAAATTAGATAATACTGCTATCTTTAAGGTAAATAATTTTCATCTAATAATTGTACAAGAGTGTAAGGACACTTTTCTAATAAAATAGTTAAATCGGTTTTAACTTTCACAAAATCAACTGCACTTTGATAAATATTCTCTAAATCATCCTGTAACTTTTTTGTTAAATTTGTTGTTAAATGATTATTTAAGTCATATCTAAAAGTTTTAATTTCTCCAATCCAATGACGATAGTTTCTCTCATATTCAATCTGCCAATATTGGAGTAACAATATATGAATAATAATTTGCCTTAAAAGACCTTTGGCTTTAGCTAAATCTCTTCTACCCAAACTGATTAATTCCTCAATTAAGTTTTCTAAATCAAGCTGGCTAAACTGTTTTTGTTTTAATAATTCAATAGTTTCTTCTAACCATAAATTCTCATCGGTTTCATAGAGTTGTTTTAGTTTGGTAGTAATTGTCATTTTTTTACCTTCTACATACATTCCATAATTTAACTATATACAATTATAAATTTACAGATTTTCACACAAAGCGATCGCCGATTAAAAATTATCAATATATTTTGTTAGAAACATTAATTGATTTGCCATATCCTCGGCTTCTACACGTATGCGATCGCTTTTGTCTCAGTGATGGGAATCGACAAGAGCGATCGCATGGTTTGATAACTATTCTCCAAATTGGTCTTGAGCTATACCCAAAGACTGCTGCAAGAAATCTGTCGCTCGTTCATACTGTCCCAGTGAGTTGTAAGCATTGCCCAAATTATATAAGGATAAACCTTTGCCGTTGCGATCGCCTATTTCCCTAGCGATATCCGATTGGTTTATGATGTCTATCTCACAAATGTACATTTTTACTGAGTATAATTAACGCTTCTTCCCCTATCACCTTGAAGCGAAATTTAGCCCAATAATCGCTGCCACGTTAGTTCGTTTGTCGCTTCATCCCAATGCCAGCGTAATAAATTAGCAGGTTGACTCTTGGTAATTCCAGGCAAACCAATCGCTTGTCTAGGTGCATCCGTAGCTAGTAAAATGGCAGTCTCTACATCACAAATCCCCCACTTCACCAAATTCTGCACTCCCACTAATAAAGGTAAAGTCGTCCCTGATAAAGTGCCATCGGCTAGTCGTGCCGTACCGTTTTTAACTTCAATTTCCCGACTGTCCCAAGGATACACGCCATCGGGTAGCCCCAGAGGTGAAAGGGCATCACTAACGAGGAACAGCCCTTTTTCTTGATAGCTAGCGCGAAGTAATATTTGCAGCATTGTGGGCGAAACGTGTTCGCCATCAGCAATAAAACCACACATCACATCAGAATGGGTAATTGCTGCTCCTAATAATCCTGGTTCGCGGTGATGCAATGGTGGCATGGCATTGAAAGCATGAGTTACCATCGTTGCACCGAGTTCAAAAGCAAGTTGCGCTTGGGCTGATGTCGCCTGAGAATGTCCTAAACTAACGGTAATTCCCAAAGAACGCAAATATGGAATTACTTCGTCAGTGGGATCTAACTCCGGCGCTAAAGTGATGATTTTCACAACGCGGGCATAATCTCCCAAAACCCGCCTTACCTCGTCAATTGTTAAGGGTAACAAGTACTCTGCTGGGTGTGCGCCGCGCTTATGGTAATTCAAACATGGGCCTTCTAAATGGACTCCGAGAATCTTGGCACCAGCTTGTTGACAGGGGATAATATCAGCAATCACAGCAAGCGATCGCTGAATATTTTCTACTGAAGTTGTTACAAGTGTCGGTAAAAATCCATCTACCCCGACATCCCACAAAAATTGCGTTATTTTCTGGAGTACATGAGCATTTTCAGCCGTTAAATCAGGAAATGCCAAACCCAATGCACCGTTAATTTGCAAATCAACGCCACCCAATGAAATCCAGTCACCTGCAACATCGATCGCAGATGCACAGATGTCTTTCCCGACTGTATCCATTGGCAAGATTTGCTCTATTATGCCCTCTTGATTAACCAAGAGCATCTGCAAATCTTTGTAACCAGGCACTCTAGCATTGATAATATCTACAGGATTTTGTGTTGCTTGGGTCATCACACTGAGGAGAAGATAGCTAAATCTCTCCGATTTTAGATGAAACAACCGACGATTAATCCAAAATCCAAAACTTGTACTGAGTTTCGACTGCGCGGTAATCGAGCGAAGTCGAGATTCAACTACCGCGAAGTCGAAGTATCCAAAATCCAAAATTCTATGGCTCCTCTAGTTGGTATTATCATGGGCAGCGATTCCGATTTGCCCACTATGAAAGATGCGATCGCAGTTTGTGAAGAATTTGGTATTGAGAGCGAAGTAGCGATCGTTTCGGCTCACCGCACCCCAGAACGCATGGTGCAATATGCTCAACTTGCACACCAACGCGGTATTAAGGTAATTATTGCAGGTGCCGGTGGTGCTGCCCATCTACCTGGAATGGTAGCGTCTTTGACTCCCCTTCCTGTGATCGGTGTTCCTGTACCCACTCGGAACTTACAAGGTGTAGATTCTTTGTATTCTATTTTACAGATGCCTGGTGGTATTCCTGTGGCAACAGTAGCGATCGGTAATGCCAAAAATGCCGGTCTTTTAGCAATACAAATCCTCGCAACTCATCAACCAGAATTGTTAGAAAAAGTACAACAATATCGTCAAACCTTATGTGAATCAGTAATTGCAAAGCAAGCAAAACTAGAACAACTAGGCTATGAACAATATTTACAGCAGATGTTTTAATAAATATTAATACCAGAGCAGCAGGGAAGATCGGGGAGCAGGGGGCAGGGAGCAGGGAGCAGGGGAGGCAGGGGGCAGGGAGCAGGGAGCAGGGAGCAGGGGAGCAGGGGAGCAGGGGAGCAGGGAGATGAGGGAGATGAGGGAGTGAGGGGACAAGGGGATAAACAAAACTCATTACTCATTACTCATTACTCATTACTCATTACTCATTACTCATTACTCATTACTCATTACTCAACACTGTTTTGACCAATGACCAATGACAAATGACCAATGACAAATAACAAATGACAAACCAAACTATTCAAATTGTTGCCCGTGTTATTGCTTTGCCTAACAAAGTAGAAGAACTAAAAGCTGTACTGTTGGAACTTATTGAGCCAACCCGTCAGGAAGCAGGTGCGATTAAGTATGAACTTTTGCAAAACCAATACGATCCAACAGACTTTACTTTTGTAGAAGAGTGGACTTCTGATGAAGCCCTGAATACTCATCTAGATTCACCCCATTTCCAAGCGGCCGCAGCTAAACTCGAAGGTTTAGTGACTGCTGCACCAGATATCCGCCGTTACCATCTTTTGGCATAGTGTCATCATCCTAACTAGAAGCAGACTCTTTATTTTTGGGGATCGTTTGGCATATCTCAGCCTTAAATTCTAAGATTGAAGCGATCGCTCCAGAATCAATGCAGCATTCTGAAGTATCTTGATCCTGAGACCTTAGTCAAAAATTGAGAGCTAATGTGCCAATTGCTCGGAATGAATTGCAATGTTCCAACGGATATTTGCTTTTCTTTTGAAGGGTTTTCTGCACGGGGAGGAAAAACGGATGACCATAGCGATGGTTGGGGCATTGCTTTCTTTGAAGGAAAGGGATGTCGAATGTTTTTAGACGCTCAACCTTCTGTTGCTTCTCCGGTAGCTGAGTTTGTGCGGAGTTATCCCATCCACTCAACCCATGTCATAGCCCATATCCGCAAAGCTACTCAGGGTGAAATTGCCTTACACAATTGCCATCCTTTCCGCAGAGAATTGTGGGGCCAGTATTGGGTGTTTGCCCACAACGGTAATTTGCCAGATTTTGATCCAGAAAATTTGGGCTTTTATCAAGCCGTAGGTGATACCGATAGTGAAAAAGCATTCTGTACGATCCTAGAAACATTGCGATCGCGCTTTCCTAAAGGTAAGCCCGATATCAAGGAATTGTATTTTGTGCTGCAAGAAATTACTGCTGTAATTGCTACAGTAGGTATATTTAATTACTTATTATCAGATGGAGAACACTTTTTTGCTTATTGCTCAACTAAACTCAGCTACATTATTCGCCAAGCGCCCTTTGCTGCTGCCCATTTAATTGACCAAGACATGACCGTAGATTTTCGGGAAGTGACTACTGAACGCGATCGCGTCGCTGTCATTGCTACCACGCCCCTGACTGACAATGAAGTTTGGACACAAATTCAACCAGGGGAATTACTAGTTTTTCAGGACGGGCTACCCCTGAAATATGCATTCAGTTAATCATAAATATTTGTTCGATTTTTCCCATTTAGATAATTTCTAAATGGGTTTTGTTTTTGATGCTATTTATATTGTAATACATACAGTTCATAATCATACCAATTGAAAAAAGAATGCGACAAATAGATCATTTGTAGAGACGCGATTTATCGCTTCTTTAGCCAAGGATATGTTGCAATCATTAATTGAATTGGTATCACCAATCAAACCCTGATGTAGAGACACTATTTATCGCTTATTGAAAGACCAATTATCTACACCAATAACTCTCGATCGCACAGTATTGGATGTGGCTCACTGTTGTAATTTATCAATTTATATAAAGTCCCCCAACTTAGTTGTTACCAATATATAAAATTTACCATTTACAGCACTTTCGAGGTAAATGAGGTACACATAATATTGGTGTATCAAGACTTAAAATGAAAGCATACTCAATCGATTTACGAGAAAAAATAGTAAATACTTACGAAAAGGGTGGTACTTCAATAAGAAAGGTTGCTGTGCAATTTGGTGTAGCAAAAAGCTATGTGCAAAAGCTAATCCAACTTCATAGAGTGCAAGGACATCTAGAACCTAAAAAGCAAGGTGGAGCCATGAAGGGTAGGTTAGATGATTTCGTGAGCGAATTAGCCGAAATGGTTCAAATTTACCCAGACGCAACTTTATTGGAATATTGCGAATATTTTGGAGAAAAATACAACGTTTGGGTGTGTGCAAGTGTGATGTGTTGTGCATTACAAAAACAAAAATTAACGCGAAAAAAAAGTGAAAGTGCAGCCAAGGAAAAACAGAAAGAGTCCAAAAACTGAGAATAGAGTATTGGGAGAAAGTAAAGCAAGTAGACCCAGAAGACCTTGTATTTATAGATGAAATGGGTGTTTTACTTGGCTTAACTAGAACTCATCAAAGAAGCGAGCGCGGTACTAGAACGTATAATTTTAAACCATATTATCGGGGAGCAAAAATAAGTGTAATCGGAGGAATTAGCTTAAAGAAGGTTTTAGCCGTGATGACTTTAAACGGCTCAATGGATGGAGATGCATATAAAGTTTTTGTAGAACATTTTTTACTTCCGCAATTATGGGTTGGTGCAGTCGTTGTAATGGATAATCTACCTGCTCATAAAGTCGAAGAGATTAAGCTTTTGATTGAAGGAGTGGGAGCAAGTGTTCTTTATCTATCTCCTTATTCTCCTGAATTCAATCCAATTGAACATTGGTGGTCACAATTAAAAGCTTTTCTGAAACAATTTTCTCCCAAGAGTGCATCTGTCGTTGATGGTTTAATTAAAATTGCGCTGAAACTAGTTGATCCAAAGCATCTAAAAAATTGGTTTACTAATTGCTGCTACTGTACCTCATGAACCTCAAATTTGCTGTAACTTGGTATAAAATTATAAGTTTACACGGAATTATATTTATATTAATATAATTCCAAAAAGCTGTATCTCCTTCAGATTAGGGGCTTTAGATATCTTTTATCTACTGCAAGCATTCTGTAAAAAAATGTATTTATAACAACATAAAGATCGAATCTCTAATGAATGCTATCCAATTATTTTTACTCATTGCAGTTTTCTTTCTCACAAGTGTTATAAGTGTCATTACAGGAAGCACTTCTTTAATTACCGTCCCTGTAATGTTTCAATTGAGCATTGAACCGCGTATTGCTCTTGCCACTAATATGCTGGCATTAACTTTTATGAGTGTTGGTGGTACATTGCCTTTTATTGGTAAAAAAGTAGTTGACCGCAGTCGCTTGCCAATAATGATTTTATTAACACTTTTAGGCTCAATTATCGGTGCATTACTTGTTTTAGTTGTACCTTCAAAATCGATGCCTCTGATTATCTCGATTTTGATGATTGTAGTTACCGTCTTTTCAATCACCAATCGGAATGCTGGAATCGTTTCAAAAATAGGGAAACCCTCACCAATAGCAGAAATTGGTGGATATGTGGCAACTTTTGTGCTTGGTGTTTATGGTGGTTTCTTTAGTGGAGGCTATATCACTATGCTCACAGCAGTTTATGTCAGTCTATTTCGGATGACATTTGTGCAGGCGATCGCAAACACAAAGTTTATCAACATTTTTTCTTCGTTAATTGCCACCATTATTTTCTTTATGCAGGGAATAGTTGATTACAAACTAGGTATTATTCTGAGTATTACTATGTTCATTGGTGGAGTTGTTGGATCGCGGGTTGCTCTCATACTCAGTAACCTCTGGTTGCGCCGTATATTTCTCACTACAGTAATTTCTCTTGCACTCAAGACGTTATTTGATTTTGTTGCACTGCGTTGAACGAAGCCGATATCTACGATGGTCACTGAAGCTCACTCGAAGTGCGGGCTACGCCTACGCTAGATTAGCTATTCTATAGCAAGTTGCTTGATGCAGCAGATAGTTGATTGCGATGCCTATGAAGGGCTGCGCCTATGCAATTTGATAGTTGAAAATAAAAGCATTTTTAATTTTTCACAGAACTGGTAAAATCACCATGTTCTTGATAAAGAATGTGAGGTTTTTTGGTGTTTGCAACTAGATACATGGAATCATCCAGTATGATAAACACTATATAACTGTATTCCCATCGATTATTTGTGGATTTAGTGGAGGAAATAGAATGAGTTTGTGGCAACGCTTATTGAAAAGATTACAAGCGATGTCTTACGACAAGCTGCTAGCCTACGGCAACGCCAAAGGCGAACGCATCTACGCGTTCAATAGAACGTATCGATTCAAACTAAATTCGCTCAAAGGCTTTATATCACTCTTTTTGGTAGGTACTGTATTGAGTGTAGCCCTTGCCGCCTGCTCTGGTGGAGGAACTGGGAGTACTTCTTCCTCTGAAACCCCTGCTGCTAATGCTACTCCTGTGGCTGCAAGCAAAGATAGTGTTGAACTAACTCTAGTTTCCTTTGCTGTCACCAAAGCCGCTCACGAAGCAATTATTCCTAAGTTTGTAGAACAGTGGAAAAAAGATCATAATCAAACTGTCGTCTTCAAGCAAAGCTATGGTGGTTCTGGTTCCCAAACTCGCGCTGTTATTGATGGTTTGGAAGCAGATGTTGTTCACTTAGCATTAGCTGGAGACACTACAAAGATTGAGAAGGCTGGATTGATTCAGCCAGGATGGGAGAAAGAAGTTCCCAACAATGGCATTGTCTCCAAATCTGTTGCAGCAATAGTCACTCGTCCCGGCAATCCTAAAGGCATCAAGAACTGGCAAGATTTAGCCAAAGATGGTGTGAAATTGATTACTGCTAACCCCAAAACTTCCGGCGGTGCTAAGTGGAATTTCTTAGCACTATGGGATTCTGTAATTAAAACAGGTGGCGATGAGGCGAAAGCTACTGAATTTGTGACTAAAGTTTACAAAAATGTGCCAATCTTGCCTAAAGATGCGCGGGAAGCTACTGATACATTTGCCAAGCAAGGGCAGGGAGATGTCTTAATCAACTACGAAAACGAAGTTCTTTTGGCACAACAAAAGGGCGAGAAGGTTGAGTATGTCGTTCCCGATGTGAATATATCCATCGACAATCCGATCGCTGTGGTAGATAAAAACGTCGATAAGCACGGAACCCGCGAAGTTGCTGAAGGTTTTGTGAAATACCTCTATAGCCCAGAAGCACAGCAAGAGTTTGTCAAATTAGGATTCCGTCCTGTGGATGAGACTTTAGCTCAAACCAAGGAAGTCACTGACAAATTTCCTAAGCTGAAAACTCTGGGTACAGTTGCAGACTTGGGCGGTTGGGAAGCAATTGATAAGAAGTTCTTCGCAGATGGGGGCGTGTTTGACAAGATTCAAGGCAAAAAATAATTCGTAATACTTCGGCTACGCCCTTCTCTACGAGAGGCTGCGCCAACGACTACGCTCAGGACAAGCTCAGTACAAGTTCGTAATTCGTAATTCGTAATTCTGACTCCACAACTTTCTTTTCTCCAGAATAAAAAATAGTTGGTCTGTGGTTGAATTACGAATTAGCAATTACGAACACTGGCAAAAAGCTCCTTGTGAATTTCCAATTTTGAATTTTTGACTATGACGACTGTATCTCCTTCTGTAGAAGTTGAACGCAAAACACCGTTTTTGAAGAGATTGGAGCGAGTTTCTTGGACTTGGGTAATCACCATTGTATACTTGACAGTTATGTTGCTGATCCCCATAACTGCAATGTTCCTGAAAGCAGCTACAGAACCTCCATCTAGGTTTTGGGCGATCGCAACCAGTGATATCGCACTAGCAACATACAACGTAACTTTTGTGACGGCAATATTTGCTGCCTTACTCAATGGCGTATTTGGAACTTTAATTGCTTGGGTTCTGGTTCGCTACGACTTTCCCTTCAAGCGCTTGATTGATGCCACAGTGGATTTACCCTTTGCACTACCAACTTCTGTAGCAGGTTTAACACTGGCAACTGTTTACAGCGATAACGGCTGGCTAGGTTCGCTACTAGCACCACTGGGAATTAAGATATCTTTTACCCGCACGGGAGTAGCGGTAGCAATGATATTTATCTCACTACCTTTTATTGTGAGAACTGTGCAACCCGTACTTCAGGAAATGGAACATGAAATTGAAGAAGCCGCCTGGTGTCTGGGTGCTTCTCAATGGCAGACCTTCTGGAAAGTGATTTTGCCACCTTTATTTCCCACGATTTTGACTGGTATTGCCTTGGGTTTCTCTCGTGCAGTTGGAGAGTATGGTTCGACTGTGATTATCTCTTCTAATACGCCTTTTCAAGATTTGATCGCACCTGTACTGATTTTCCAACGGCTAGAGCAGTACGACTATTCTGGTGCAACAGTAATTGGCATAGTTTTACTATCAATTTCGTTAGTACTGTTATTAGCAATTAATTTCTTACAAGCATGGGCAAGGCGATATGACAGTAGATAAGCCAAGTTTTCACTCATCTGCATCTGAGACACATACGGCCAAGCCGAAAGAGCAGAAGAGTTGGGTGCCAATAGTTTTAATTGGGATAGCGATCGCTTATTTAGCCCTAGTTCAATATATCCCGGCAATTAACGTTTTTGTCCAAGCCTTTAGTAAGGGTGTTGGGCCGTTTCTGTCCAATCTGACGCGACCAGCTTTTATCCATGCAGCTTGGCTAACACTGTTACTAGCTGTGATTTCTCTACCTTTAAATACGGTATTTGGTTTATGTGCAGCTTGGGCGATCGCTCGTCATAAATTTCCTGGACGCGCCGTAGTTTTGAGCATTATCGATCTGCCCTTTTCAATTTCGCCTGTAGTTGCAGGGTTAATGATTGTCCTACTTTACGGACGGAATGGGTGGTTTGGCCCTTGGCTTCAAGCCCATGATATCAAGATTATCTTTGCCTTTCCAGGTATGGTACTAGCTACAGCCTTCGTGAGTATGCCCTTTGTGGCGCGGGAAGTGATTCCTGTTTTAGAAGAGTTTGGTAAGGATCAAGAAGAAGCTGCAAGAACTCTAGGTGCAAAAGATTGGCAGATATTTCTGCGCGTCACTCTACCTAGTATCCGTTGGGGCTTACTCTATGGTTTAATTTTGACCAATGCCAGAGCAATGGGTGAATTCGGAGCGGTTTCAGTGGTATCTGGAAACATTGCTGACCAAACCCAGAGCCTACCACTGTTTGTAGAAGACGCTTACAAACAATACGAAACTGAAGCGGCTTTTTCTGCGGCTGTACTGTTAGCGTTGTTAGCAGTAGTAACCTTGGTGCTGAAGGAGATTCTAGAACGGAAAACCCGCATTAAAGATGTTGAATAGAAAAATCAAGCGATTATAGTTATCTTTTGAAATAGGATACAAGCAAATCATGGGACATGGTACGATCTACTTAGTACCTATCAGGAAATTACCGTTAGGGTTAAGAGTAGTTCTGTACCAATCCCGATTAGGGATTGAAATAACTCAGATATGGCTACTGACAATACACTTACCAATAAACGGATTCGACTCAGAATTCCTAAAGATTATCACCAGGAACCTGTCATTTCTCGCCTGGTGTCTGACTACGGACTGATTGTGAATATCACGGCAGCGATTTTGGGAGCCAATGCTGTCGGAGATGGTTGGTTTGACCTTGAACTACAAGGAACAGATGCACAAATTCAAAGCGGTTTAACTTATCTCCGCGATTTGGAATTGGAAGTCTGGGATGATACTAAAGCAACCGATTGGTAAGAGTTATAGTAACACAAACAGTTTATTTGTCTGGTTTTAAGAGTCTTGAAACCCAATACGCTTGGGTTAGTGCCAAAAACTTTGAAATGTGTAGGTTGGGTTGAGGAACGAAACCCAACATTTTCGGGGTTTTGTTGGGTTGCGCTTTGCTTAACCCAACCTACAATTTTCTTTAACTGAACTGTATTGTATTAAAACCCGCAGATCCCCGACTTTATAAAAGTTGTCGGGGATCTTATTTCTGATAAATGATTCAGAATTGCTGTAGTGATTTGTCTACAAAAGTGTATACCAAGTACCGTTATTATTTTGACGTAAAATACGGTATTTACTCTCAAGAAATTCTAGCATTCTGGGAAAATTTTTGTTGATAGTAGGCTGCTGAATATCATCAATAAAGATATAAGGAGGCTTAGATGAATCTAACTCTTCTAAAAGTTTTGTCCATTGCTCAGGCAGAAAATATTCAAGTGCCCAACCACGTAGTGATGTTGCCTGAGTCCGATTGGAGAAGTAGTAAATAGATGGATCGCCAGCTACATAAATCTTACCAAGAAGACTTCCTGGTTGGGAGATAAATTCAGCTTCTGAACGAAGAGATGGGTATTTTTCTCTAAAAACAGTCTGATATTTGAATCGTGTCTCTTCAGTTAAAGCAAAGTTATTATTAACCAGAACAACACTCTTTTTTATCAAAGTGTGCGATAAAGGGAAGAAAAACAAAAATATCAGCAAGATTGTCGTAAATGGGGAACTCAATTTTATTAAAGACTCCCATAAAACATCTAATCCTTTAGTAGCTAAAATACCTAAAGGTACAAACAATAGTAAATAATGATATTCCCAAAATGCGCCACGTTGTAGAGCAATCACACCCCAAGCAAAAATACACCAAATAACAAGTAGCAAAGTCAATATATTCTTAGACTTACGTAATGATACATCTACGGCAACAGTAGCAGCTAAAATTAGAGGGTAAAAATTATTTAAAAACCATTTTATTCCTGCAAAAAGCCCACTTGGGTTAAATTGGGAATTAGCAACAATCCGAGGTGGATATAAAAAAAATGTCTGATACAAAATTGGTAAACTATTAAACCAGGCAAAATAACTAACAATACATAAAATAGGAAATATAATCCCCATAAAAATGGGAATAAAGATTTCTATAAATACTTTTGGAATTGGCTGCCGTTTGATCAGCAAAGAATATATCAAAGTAGTTAGCCAAAAAGAAAGTAATATTAGTAAAAGTATTAATTTAAATGTGATGATAATTCCACCAAGAAAGCCTGATAGTAAAAGTATAAAAAATGCTTTTCTACCTTCATATTTAAAAGATTGAGAAGTTAACCAAACACAAGTAAATAAAGGCAAACTAACCAGTGCCTCTACTTGAGTAAGATGCCAAGGCTGTGAAACAATATAGTAAACGCCAACCGTTAACAAAGGTACTAAACTTGCGATTATCGGATGCTGAAAATAGCTTTTTAGACTCAGCAACAATATTATAGACAGAAACACCATGTAAATAAGTTCAAAGAGATGGATGCCAATCTCATTAAAACCAAATAAAATTCCTCCCAAAAAGTAAAAGCAAAAAATCCCCGGTTGCTTGACATCCCAAAAATCACGATAGAGTAACTTTCCTTGTTGCATCTCCAAAGCACCAAGCCGAAAAAATGCTTGATCTCCATCAAATGGAAAAGGCAAATGTATAAGACCAATAATCACAATCCCAATCAAAACTAAAAAGTCAAATTTATTTAATTTAGTAATATTAATCATCAACTTTTATCATGAAAATTTAAGCGACTATTCTACAGTCATTAATATCCTAACAAGGTAAAGATCAAGGCAATTTTAGGATATGAACTTAAAGTTTAAAGTTTCTGCGATCGCGTCAACACTGACTTTTCATTTTATTAAAAATTAGCTGAAGTACCAAAAATATTTAAGTAAGTAGGCAGTCACAAATTAAAGTACATTAAATAATGTAAAAAACATAATTTTTCTCTGCTTTGAAGGCTCTAGCCCTACTTTGAGGGCTAGAGCCGCTTAATCTAAACCTTTAATTATTAACACCGTTCTACTTCTCACAAGAGATAGCAGTTATTCCTGGAGGAAATAAGTATTAAGTATGAATAAAAACTTTCCTTCCAAGTAGAGCATCTAACATCGTCCACTGCCTAAGTCTCAAGTTGCGCGTGGATTACTTAAACTGGACTATCTCTGTAAAAGGTATACATACTATTTTTTTGTAAAAATGTCAACCGTATTAACCTCAAGCTAGTCAAAATATAATGAGTTTGATTTACGTTATTTTACCCATTGTATTTTTTCCGTCTTTGTGGGAGTCTCCTTTACATAACAATTAAGTGCATAAAATCGATAGATTTACAGTAGTTTAATAAAAGCTAGAAATATGAACATTTCTATGAGGCTAACATTCAAGCAGGCACAGTTGAGTTGTGGGGGCACGACATCAGCAAGATTCTCTGCCGAACCCAAAAATTGCGTAGGCGCAGCCCGCCGTAGGCATCGCTATTGGGAATTAATCTGATGTCTCAGAGTAAATCCGTAGAACCTGCTTCAGTCCACAGTCGAATTCTTGTGCCTCAACGGTATAACAGGCAACCTGTAATTTCTCGACTGGTTTCTCGTTATGGTTTAACCGTCAATATCAAAGCTGCATCCCTGACATCCGAAAATGACAGCGATGGCTGGTTTGATTTGGAACTTTCAGGAAATCCTCAAAAACTGACAAATAGCCTATCTTACTTGCAAGGATTAGGAGTGAATTTACTGCAACTAGCGATCGCTAACCAAATTCAACTTAACCAGCACACTCTACCTTTCCCAAATTCAGCTAGTAAACTCAGTCCCAAAGACTCTGCATGGCTGACAAATAAATGGCAAGAACAATTCCAGCAATGGATTTCTCAAGGTCAAACCAATCGATTGCGCTTACAACTGTGCATCTTAAAATCTTATTACCAAGAACCAGTAATTTCCGAGTTAGTTTCTGGTTATGGACTAACAGTTAATATTACCAGTGCGATACTTCAACCCGATACGCAAGATGACGGCTGGTTTGACTTGGATTTGTGGGGAAGAACAAAGCAACTCTACTCTAGCTTGAGTTATTTAGAAAAACTGGGACTACCGATTTGGCTAGATTTGTCTAGCGTTTATAGCGATGTCTACGACGGGCTACGCCTACGCTAATTAATAAAATCATCACTATCCAATGTCAGCACTAAATAACCAAAAAACCAATTCCCAAAACAGATTATCACTGGTTTCTTCAGTTTCTGAAAAAAGCCAAATCACTCAAATTCGTCTGCGGATACATATTCCCAAATGCTATCTGCAAGCGCCCGTGATTTCGCAGTTAATTTCTACTTACGGCTTGGTAGTTAATATTACCAAGGCTATGCTACAACCAAATACAGAAGGATGCTTTGACATTGAACTGCGGGGAACAGTGCCACAAATTTCTCGCGGTTTAGCTTACCTAGAATCCTTGAATCTTAGAATTGTGGGCAAGCCGAATGCCGACGGCGATAGCTGGTTTTACTGAAATAATTTAAATTTCGTAGTACCAAATTTCTTCTTCTTTGAGAACAATTCGATGTAAGGAGAGGCGATCGATCAAGCCCTCTTGCTCAAACTGCCCAAGAACACGAGTGATCGTAACACGAGTTGAACCGACCATTTCCGCCAGGTCTTCATGAGTCAGACGCATATCTATTAAACGTCCCTTCTCAACTTCCGAACCAAACTTTTTGGATAACCATGCCAATAGCTTGATAAGCATAGTATCCACTTTTTTATGGCTACGAATGATCATCAATTCTTGAGCCTGTTGGATATGGGCTAGTAGAGTTTCTGTGAGTTCAGTCCACTCCTCTAGAGGTAAAACTGTTGCCTCCACTTTAGTTAGGCATTCCATTTGATAAGGTTCTAATTTTGACAACCTTTTACCAACGACATCTCCAGGCCCCCACAATCCTAAAGCAACAGTTGTACCATCTTCCAGATAGCTAAAAGTTCTTACAAAACCCGTTTCAATCTTCCAAAGGTCGTTATGATGCTCTGGCAGAAATGACCTACGGGCAAAAAGTTGCTTAGTATTGTTACTGTTTGAACTTGATAAACTTGTGTACAAAGACACCATATTATATAAAACCATTCTCCGATAAATTAACCGTAGTATTACATTTATATCAGGTTATAAGAACCTATGGGTATTTTAAAGAGGGGAGGAGGGGGCAGAGGGGCAGGGGAGCAGGGGACAAGGGGGACAAGGGGGACAAGGAGGAATTATTGAAAATCTCTCCCAAGTCTCCCCTTCTTTCTTGTCTTTTTTGTCTCTTCCCAATGCCCAATGCCCAATGCCCAATGCCCAATGCCCAATGCCCCATTCCCTCACTTAAATTCCTGCACCATCAAGAAAATCTTCAATCATCCCATCAGAATTTTTGCTCTTAGGGTTGTCAGTTAATTCGTCGCCAAGCTCAGTTGGGGACAAACTTGATTGTTCCAACTCCTCGAACTGTTTCTCTAGAGACTTGACGCGTTCAAATAAAGCACGGATGACTTCAGCTTCTACGTCGCGGACTTTATCATGATCCAGAATATTGGTAGATGAGTTGTTCTGACGAGTCACACGCCCTGGAATCCCAACTACTGTAGTGTTACTGGGAACATCTCGTAGCACCACTGAACCGGCTCCGATACGGACGCGATCGCCAATTTGAATGTTTCCCAATACCTTCGCACCTGCTCCCACAACCACATGAGAACCTAAAGTTGGATGGCGTTTGCCACTTTCTTTCCCAGTCCCGCCAAGGGTGACACCTTGATAAATCAGGGCATAATCCCCCACGATCGCAGTCTCGCCAATCACAACTCCCATACCGTGGTCAATAAACACTCCCTGGCCAATTAATGCCCCAGGATGGATTTCAATTCCGGTTAAAAACCTACTAAGATGAGAGATGAATCTTGGTATGAAAGGAATTCCAATTTTATACAGCCAGTGCGCCAATCGATGAAACACTAGAGCTTGGAGTCCAGGGTAACAAAACAATACTTCTAGCCAGTTACGGGCTGCTGGATCACGCTCAAAAATGGTTTGCAAATCAGTTAGTAGCATACTCTGTTGAGATTTCTATTGATGGGTGAGGCTCTGAAAACAGAAACTCAGGATGACTCCCAGAAAAAGGTCGAGTCCTTATATTGGGAATTGTGTAATATCTAAATCTACGGTAAGTCGATAGATTATAGTGTTTTTGTGGGTAATAAGTGGGATGCTATCACATTCCACAGTTGAAAAAAATTAATTTCGCATAAACTGCGATAAGTCCCTCAATTCACCGTAGTATATTGAGTACAGTCTTGAATAGCCAAAACTACGCTCTCTTGGATCTGTCTTCCAAAGTGGAATACGCGCTGCTGGCACTCTTAGAACTAGCAAGCCACCACGGACAAAAACTTCCTTTAACCATGAGCGAGATCGTTGCCAAGCAACCCATACCTGAGCGCTATCTGGAACAAATTTTGACTAACCTCCGGCGTGCTGGTGTGGTGCAGAGTCAACGCGGCTCTAAAGGAGGTTTCGTTTTAGTTCGGGAACCTTGGCAGATTACAATACTTGAAATTGTCACTTTGGTTGAAGGCGAGCGGAAAGAGAAAGATACCTCTAACTCTCCGACTCTAGAAAAGACTCTGGTTTATGAAGTTTGGGAGCAAGCTAACGCTGCCTCAATAGAAGTTTTGGGTCGTTATACACTCCAAGACTTGTGCGAGGAAAGAGAAACTCGCGCCCAGCAGAGTCCAATGTATTATATTTAGACACGACGGAGTACCCACATGCGGATAGCGAAAGATATCACAGAGTTAATCGGCCGAACTCCTCTAGTTCAATTAAACAAGATTCCCCAAGCTTCAGGAGCGGTTGCTCGGATTGTGGTGAAGCTAGAAAGCATGAATCCAGCATCTTCTGTGAAAGACCGGATTGGCGCGAGTATGGTGGAAGTGGCAGAAGAAGCAGGCTTGATTCACCCCGGAAAAACTGTTTTAGTAGAGCCGACTTCTGGAAATACAGGAATTGCGCTAGCGATGGTGGCAGCTGCCAAGAGCTACCATCTCATTCTAACGATGCCTGACACAATGAGCCACGAAAGACGATCCATGCTCAAAGCTTATGGCGCTCAATTAGAGTTAACGCCAGGGGTAGAAGGTATGCGAGGAGCGATCGCTCATGCAGAACAGCTTGTAGCTAAAACGCCCAATGCTTATATGTTGCAGCAGTTCCGCAACCCTGCTAATCCGAAAGTTCACGCCGAAACCACAGCCGAAGAAATTTGGAATGATACCGATGGAGAGGTAGATATTCTCGTGGCGGGAGTGGGTACTGGTGGGACGATTACAGGAGTTTCAGAAGTTATTAAAAAACGGAAGCCGAGTTTTCAAGCGATCGCAGTTGAACCCAGCAACAGTCCGGTATTAGCAGGCGGTAAATCAGGACCTCACAAAATTCAAGGTATCGGCGCGGGATTTGTCCCAGCAATTTACCGTTCCGAACTGGTAGATGAAGTGATTCAGGTAGCAGATGAGCAAGCGATCGCTTACAGCCGTCGCCTAGCAAAAGAAGAAGGATTACTATCGGGGATTTCGACTGGCGCTGCTTTATACGCGGCTATTCAAGTGGCACAACGACCAGAAAATGCAGGGTCGCCTCATCGTCATGGTACAGCCTAGCTTCGGCGAACGTTACCTCAGCACCTCACTGTTCAAAGATCCAGAGGAGAATGAGTGGTTGAGTAAAGTTTGATTCCTTATGGTAAGAATTCTCAGGATAAGACTCTTAATGAGGCAACTTAGAATCGTGAATTAAACAAGTTCCAGGATTAGATAGGGGCGGGTTTCCTCGATATAGTCGCGCAACTGTTAATTAGATAGTCAAATCCGCCCTTCTTTACAGTTTGGGGAGTTATTTAATCCTGATTCCTTAGTACAAGAAGGCAACTATACTGGACTGGAGGCACAGAGAAGTTCGAGCCGTTCAAAACCAATAACAGTATGATAATACAGAATACACCAGAACTGGGTAGGTTAAATGGATACATGGAAGCTATGAGTTGTTGCCTACAAGGTGGCAACTATGTCATCTGGTTCAGTGCGAAGGGAATAAAGCTTGAGGATGGTGATTTAGAGCCTCAAACATTGGACAAACTAGCCATTCAAAAAACTTCTCAAGAAGCAACGCCAGATTTAGAAATGCAAAGATTAATCCAATTGGCTTATCCAGGAGCAAAGCCAGAACTGGCTACCATGTGTGAGTGTTATCATGCTTCCACAGTGCTGACTACCAGAATTAATACTTTTATTGCACGCATCAACCCATCTGACGGATTCAAAAACGTTGAAAAATCTAAAAAGCGCAATCTGATTACAAGTTTTTGGCGGAATGTCAATGAGTGTATTGATTACCAGAATGCGAGAGTTTTTCAATATAATCCAGCCTTTGATATCGATGACGAACTGTGGGATTTTATTATCTGGGGATTTACATTTTTGATAGTTAATCAAGAACAAAGACAATGTTTATTAATACACGCTGGAGCATCTGATTAACAATAACGATCGCCTAATCTTCTGTTCTTTTGGAATATTGCGATTGCTTCAGCACACTCTCCTGCTGTTCTACTGTGTACGCACAGCCGTTAGCTGATACAGAAACAGAAATTTTTTCAAACATCAATCCTTTCGGAGATTTTCGCCACGTCCGTCGTACTAGTTACATTCATTTACTAGAATTTCCGCCAATTTTATCATTACTTTCATTATTTTTCACCAAAATAATCAAACAGATACTACTAGCAGCTAGCTTTATTGGACTTAAAGCTTCACTTTTTAATACAATAAAAGCGCCTAATCCGATAAGAACAAAAGGTACTAGATTGTTAATGTAGTGAGTAAATACTTCAGCTATAACTCTGTTGTTAATTAATTTATATGCAACGTAGCACCAAACTCCTAACAAGAGAAAAAATAATCCGATAATTACCAAAAAGCTCTCTAAGTTGCAGCTAGCAAATAAAGGTATATAAACACTAATATTATCGCTTCCATTGGCAATTGTAACAGCAGCCACACTATAAGCTTGGGGAGAAAAAAAGCTAGTAATCGTTGATGTTTCAGCTTTTTCTGTTGCAGCTACAACTTTTTTTGATGAATCTTCTTCCTGATTGACTAAGCTACTGATACCTATGGACATTGGTAGTAAACCAAGTAATCCAATCCAGTTTTTTGATAAAACTAATCCCCCAAATAAACCCGAAAGGCTAAGGATTAACAGAACTGTAAAACCGAGAAACTGGCCAGCAACTATATGCCGGGGGCGAAAGTTAGCATTTATTTGAGAAAAAAATAATAATAGAATGACAATATCATCAATATTAGTAGCAATGAATGCGATTGCCCCTGTAGTAATTGCAGTAACTAACTCGTTCATATTTTAAAATCAAGAAGAATTGAGGAGTCAGTAATAATTACTGTGTCATTTTAAATCTAAGTTGTACCAGAAGGTTAAAATAATTCGTGATTGATAATGATGCGCGAGTATTTGTCAATAATTACGAATTACGAATTAGTGAATTTGGTATGGTGGTAAATCGTAGATTCTAAAAATCCAGCATGAGTCAGCTAGGGACAGCCTTCAGTGAAGGGATAATTGCCTTCATCGCCACTAACATAGATGACATCATTATCTTGTTAATATTTTTTTCACAAGTAGATGCTAATTTTCGGCGGCGGCATATCTTACTCGGTCAATATTTGGGTTTTACAGCCATTATCATCGCTAGCTTACCAGGATTTTTTGGTGGATTGGTTGTACAGCGAGAATGGATAGGATTGTTAGGACTACTACCAATAGCAATTGGTATTCAACAATTGATATCTAGAAAAGAAGAAACTATAACAGTTCAGACAGTCAGTAGTGATTTTATAGAGCCTACACCTACTAACCCGGTATTGTCTTTTATTTTGAGTATTTTGCACCCCCAAACCTATAAAGTGGCAGCAGTAACGATCGCTAATGGTGGTGACAATATTAGTATATATATCCCTTTGTTCGCTGGTCATAACCTTACCAGTTTGGGAGTAATTTTAGGTATATTTTTTATCATGGTAGGAGTTTGGTGTGCGATCGCTTATTTTTTAAGCCGTCAACCTACCATTGCTAATATTTTAAGTCGCTACGGTAAAGCTGCCGTACCTTTTGTGTTAATTGGCTTGGGGGTCTGTTGATTATGTATGAGCGAGGTACATTCACTCTACTCTTTGGGTAAGAAGTTAATCAATGTTGGATGTTGGATTTGGAATTGAAAATCTCAAGTTGGTTACACTTGATGAACTAATTTCCAACTTACCATCATTAAAATGGCGTAAATAATAAACCGTAGTGGCCGTTGCGGAGCTACTTGGCAGATTTTAGCACCTAGTAACACCCCAGGCACAGAGCCTAACCATATAGGCAGTACCAAACTCCAATCAACTGTTCCCAGGCTGAGATGACCAAGGGCTGTAAACAGCAGTAAAATCGCTGCGTGTGAAATATCTGTACCCACTAACTTCCGGGCGTCAAGGCGGAAAAACCCAATCAGTACTAGGGCAAACATCGAACCTGAGGAGACGCTAGTTAGACCCACCAGACAGCCTAAAATTGCTCCTAAAGTAACTGTCATAAATCGACCAAAGTTAGTTTCTAAGTCTAACTTTGGCAGTTCGGGTAAATTAAATTTGGGGAAAAAAGTCAATAACAACAATTGCACTAGTGCTAACAATGTGACTAGCAAAATCATCCCGCCAAGCAAACGGAGCAAGATATTATCCAGGCTATACTCACCTGTATGTTTAATGAAGTGCAAAATCCCTACTCCGAACAATGAGCCTGGAACACTTCCAAAGGTCAGCCATTTGACAACTTCTGTGTCGAGGGTTTTCTGTTCCCAATGCTTGACGCTACCAACAATTTTCATTAAGGTGGCGGCCACAACATCAGAACTCACAGCGATAGAAGGCGGAACCTGAAAAATAAAAATTAACATTGGGGTGATGAGAGACGCTCCACCAATACCCGTCAAACCAACGATGATACCAACAAAAAAGCTTAAGAACGGTAGTAATAAATAGTGCATACTCTTCAGGGGTTTCAACAATTAGTTATCAGTTATCAAAGTCCTGTTGAATCTCCCACTTCTATAAGTGAGCAGCGTCGGTAAGGGTTGATTAGATCCCCAAACGAAGCCTTGATAACTGTTCACTGACTTAATTACGAGCAGTTAGAGAGCAGCAACTCAGCCAAACTATAGCCCAGTGGTAGACAGAGCTAGTTATGACAAGTTATTGTGTTTCTCAATGATTCCTGGACAACTTAAAACCTGTCTGGAAGTTTTTGTAAGCATGACAACTGGCATTTAGCTCAAACAGAATTTGATAACTGCTTATTGGTCAGTCGCTCTGCGAAACTCAACTTCTAACTAGGTTTTTCTACAGTTTTACATATAAAACCACGTAAGGCGATGCACTTACCGTATTTTACTCGGAAGTATGATTAAACGTCTAGCGTATTCGCGTTGTATATTGCTCAATTATCTGGATAATACACCGCAGTCAGTCAAACTCCCTACGGACTGGTTGCTCAAAAATTTACCTACAAGTTAGTAAGCATAGGGATAATATCAAACTTTGTAGAGACGCGATATATCGCATTTATGCTGCAATTAGGCAATATCCTGAAAGTGATTACAATACTCAAGGTCAATTTCGATTCCCTAGTTTAATGACTCATGGAAAACTTTGTTTTTTGCAATCCAGTCAAAATCCTGTTTGGCAAAGGTCAAATCGCCAACATTGCTGCTGAAATTCCCGATCGCGCCAAAATCCTGATTAATTATGGTGGGGTAGCATCAAAACTAACGGCGTCTATAACCAGGTGAAGTCTGCATTGGCAAACTTTTCCTCCAGCAAGAACTGCCTGGTTGTTGAGCGACTAGCCCTCTTGGTAGTCGTTGGCGTAGTAACAGAGCGTAGTCGTACCACTTCGTGGAAGCAAGCTAGCAAGAGCGTCTCCAAGAGTTGTGCAGCCTTTCCAAGAGTTGGGAGTCGAAACACTGCCTCCTGCCTTATTTTCAAGGCAGGTCTAATGCCTAGTTCTTTACTCAGTGTTGAAAAAATCTTGACTTACAAGCAACTATCATGATAGTTTAAATCAAACCATTCGGTCGGTAATATTTTATTTACAGCAATTTTCAATTCAATAAACTCCTCACTCCCTACTATCAAAATCGCTGTAATGTCCAAAGGCGAAGAAACAAAAACTAGAATTCTTGAGCAAGCAGCCGAACTGTTTAATCAACAGGGGTATGCAGGTTCATCGATGTCAGACATTATGCGTGTAACTGGATTGCAGAAAGGAGGAATTTACAATCACTTCCAAAGCAAAGACGATCTCGCACTACAGGCTTTTGATTTTGCGATCGCTCGCATTAAGCAGCATACTAGATTTGCATTACGAAGCAAACACCACGCAGTAGAACGTCTGCAAGCAATCATTGGGGTGTTTAGTAGCTTCGCAGAAAATCCACCAATCAAGGGCGGGTGTCCACTGCTGAATACTGCTGTGGAAAGTGATGATGCTCATCCGGCGTTGCGACAACGTGCTCAACAAGCGATGAACTCTTGGCTACATCTAATTTGTCGAATTATTGAAAAAGGAATTAAAAAGGGTGAAATTCGCCCGGAAGTGAGTGCTGATGAAATCGCTACCATCATAATCGCAACACTGGAAGGAGGCATAATGATCAGCAAGCTTTATGGAGATTCAATTCATATCCATAGGGTAATTAATCACTTGAATCAATACTTAAAAACTTCTCTTTAATTGAACAGACCAAGCAGTATTAAAAAATATCAAGAGAAATAATGCTAGTAAATAACAACTTACACAGACCATTAGAAGTAGTATTAGCAATTCCTGTCAAAACATACGACATTGATTTTATGGGAATTGTGAGTAATATCGTGTATATCAGATGGCTAGAGGATTTACGTCTAAAGTTTTTAGATGAACATTGGCAACTCAATCAACAAATTGAGCTAGGATATACACCAATTCTAGCTGGGACTGAAATTGAATATAAACGTCCAATAAAGATTATCGATCGAGTGATTGGACGTTTATGGCTGAGTGGTTTAGGACGCTTAAAGTGGACTGTGCAAGCTGAAATTTTATCTAACAATGAGTTAGCAGCAGTGGCTAGTCAGAAGGGTGGTTTTGTCAGTTTGCAAAATAATCGTCTTATTCCCATTCCAGAGGAATTACATAAAAAATATTTACAGTATCAACAAGAGATTCAGAAAATTTAATAATTAGGAATACTTCTATATTTTTTTAATTTTTTACAAACTGTTCGGTTTGTTTGTAAACATAATCTAGACTATAACACCGATTCTTGATGAATACGCGAAAGAACCCCAATGCCTACGGCATCTCCCCTTCCTAAGAGCAGATGGGGAGGTGTCCTCTCATTCCCACTTCTTGCAAAAGTCGGGAAAAGGTATGGAATTTTCCCGACTTTTGCCAATCTCGTAAATATACGGGAACTTCTTGTTCTAAGTTTTGGTCACTTTATGTCACTTTAAACAGCAAGACGGTTCTGACTCCAATCGATTAGGCTTAGTCCAACTCAGGCATTGCAGCCTTATATGTTGTCCAATTTAACTGACCCTAAATCTTCGGTAAACCATTGTACCCATCCAAAGGTATGTACAAATGCTGTTATCCGTTGTCAGCTTTTCCTGAATTGTCTTTATATATACAAGAATTACATTTTGTTAGTCAGATTAACGCAGACTTCAAGCACTTTCAAATCGCTAAAATGGATGTTTGCTTATAGAACAATTTCGTCATATCCAACCAAATATTACCATAATTCTTTATATGTATGCTAAAAGTTTATGAAAGCTATATCAAACGACACTTCAAACACTTTTGCACCCAAAAACCTCTATACTAGACTAGACTTTGATAAATTTGAGAGTTTTGTTAATTGCAATACCAAAAACTATCAATTTTTAGATGAAATACTAGCGTATCTTATAGTCTATAGTTTTTAAAGTTTAGTCAAAACTATATCCAGTATCATCAAAAAACTGCAAACTTCATGTGGTGCAAAAATCAAGTGGGGAGTGAAAACATGAATTTACGTAGAGATGCATTGCAAATCCTCAAAGAAACTAGCCGAACTTTTTATATTCCAATTAGTCTTTTACCGCCAGGATTGCAAGAAGCAGTAGCATCAGCATATTTGTGTATGCGTGCCATTGATGAAATTGAAGATCATCCCGAACTAGATAACGCTACTAAAGCAAAGCTGTTAAGAACCATTAGCTTGACATTACAGGCAGGAGTTGATGGCTTTGCGGTAGATGCTTTCTTTGCAGGATTTAGTGGGTATGAGAATTCATTAGAAGAAGTCACTTTGAGGATTAGAGAATGGTCACTGCTAGCACCAGACACCATTGCACCTCGAATTTGGGATGCCACTGCTGCAATGGCTGACCGGATGGCTTATTGGTCAGAAAAAAACTGGAAAATTTATACAGAATCTGATTTAGATCGTTATACCTTTGGAGTTGCAGGTGCAGTGGGACTATTACTTTCTGACTTGTGGACTTGGTACGATGGAACACAAACAAACCGTACCCAGGCGATTGGTTTTGGGCGGGGTTTACAAGCAGTCAATATCTTGCGTAACCACACTGAAGATTTGAAGCGTGGGGTAGAATTCTTCCCAGAAGGTTGGAGTGCAGAAAATATGCAAGAGTATGCCCGACGCAATCTAGGTTTGGCCGAAGCTTATATCAAAGACCTTCCTACCGGGCCAGCCTTAGATTTTTGTCAAATCCCCTTCACCCTGGCAAACGGCACTCTTGACGCCCTTGCTAATGGTAAAGAGAAACTCAGCCGCAGTGATGTTTTTGCACTTATCGAACAACTGACTAGTGTGAATATGAAAGCTAGCTAATAATCTCTTAATGACTAATGGAGATAATTCTAAATTGCCTCCAAATTTGGGCATCCAAAATTCTACAGCGAATTTCTGTAGAGTAGCCAGTGCGGTCTTCTCCCTTTGGGAGGAAGGGGAGACGCTAAAAGCGATAGCGTCGGCGGCAAGCGAGTCGGCGAGCGTCTGGGGTTTCCCCAAATTAGTAACTGGCGTTGGGCACTGCCCTCCAATACCTTTTAATACCAGTTCTCCCATACAAAAAACCAGATTAAAGCTGATTTTCTGAATGGAATAACAGCACGATGCACGCCACAAGCCTTGAGAAAGCGTGATTAGGAATTAGGAATTGGTAGAAAGTAGCATACACAGTCTTTACCAATGTAAGTATAATAAATAATCTTGTTTAGCGATCGCTTTAGGTAATCTCAGTTAAACTTTAGGAACTCTTCAAAGGATTTCCAGCAAAAATTACCTGGCAAGAGTTGATTAATGTCTAAATAATTGGAAGAGAGTATAACACTCCCCGTGATTATTCGTGCAGCGAGTTGAGAGTGCATGAGCTACTGCTTAAATCCTACCTGTTCCAATCCAGAAAATTTGGTATATAGCCAAAGGTGTCAGTCTTGTGGCTCGCAACTACTGTTGCGCGATCGCTATCAGACGATCAAACCATTAGGGTCAGGGTGGCTTTGGAGCGACCTTCCTAGCCAACGATCGAGGCTTACCAGGAGAACCGAGTTGCGTAATCAAACAATTACGTCCATCAGGAAGCGCTCCATACGTTTTACAGATGGCCAGAGAACTCTTTGAACGAGAAGCTAAAACTTTAGGTAAGATTGGCAATCATCCCCAAGTACCAAGATTGTTAGACTATTTTGAAGATCGCGAGCAATTCTACTTAGTTCAAGAATATATCAGTGGTGACACCTTGCAAGAGGAGGTCAAACTTAACGGCATCTTGAGCGAAACTGGAGTTAAGCAATTTTTGAGCGAGATTTTGCCACTGTTGCAATACATCCACGAGCAAAAGGTGATTCACCGTGATATCAAGCCAGCCAACTTAATCCGCCGCACTCAAGATGCCAGAATGGTACTCATCGATTTTGGTGCCGTCAAAAACCAAATTAGCCAAAGTGCGGCAGGCCCATCAGGACAGACAGCATTAACTGCATATGCTATTGGTACTCCTGGTTTTGCACCTCCAGAGCAAATGGCTATGCGTCCAGTCTACGCCAGTGATATTTATGCACTAGGTGTGACATGCATTTATTTACTGACTAGCAAAACTCCTAAAGATTTAGATTACAATCCCAACACTGGCGAGATGATGTGGGAGCAGCTTGTGCAAGTGAGCGATCACTTGGGCAATGTGTTGCGAAAAATGTTAGAGGTGTCTGTACGTAATCGCTATCAGTCAGCGGCAGAAGTTCTCAGAGCATTGGAAATAGAACCATACTTAGATAGTTTAGCAAAGGGTTTGCTGACTAAATCTGATAATCGATCTAAAGAGCGAACACATAACCACCTGGAAAATTCTGCTGTTTTATGTAACAATCCTGCTGGTACCAACACTGGAGTGGCACAGGTAGCGGCAGCGATTCGTGCTAGACGAGCCAAGGCAGCGGAAGCTGCAGGATTACACCAGGGTTCTGGGATGGCCAAATCAACGACTTTCAGTAGCAACAGCAATGGTTCACAAAGTCAAAATTCTAAAGTTGGGCGAAAGTTAGATACCCAAGGTTTATTGACAGCTTATCTGAAGGGAAGACGAGATTTTGCCTTACACAATTTAAATTTGCTAAATCTGCAAGGTGCTGATTTATCTCAAACAAATTTCCATTCTGCTCAATTGCAAAAAACCAATCTTCAGGGAGCTAATCTTCACAATAGTGACTTTGGCAGAGCCAGTCTGACTCGAGCAAATCTTAAAGATGCTAATTTGAGCAAAGCATACTTTAACCATGCTGATTTAGAAGGAGCAGACCTGCGAGGCGCAGACCTTAGCAATGCTTATCTCAGCAATGCGAACCTCCGAGGAGCTAATCTGTGTGGTGCTAATCTCACCAGTGCCAAAATTTCTGATGAGCAGCTAGCACTAGCAAAAACAAATTGGATGACCGTGCGTCCCAATGGCAAACGAGGCCTGTTGTGATTTGAAAGTGTGAACTACCCAATCTTTAGACGAATGGAGTTTCCTGATTCCTCGGGAATAGTCTGTTTTGCCGTCGTATTTCTATGCGAATATTCTCCGATATTAGGTTCTAGATTATCTTGAAGGATGAATCTTTTTTATTGAAATCAATTATTTTCGATTAGCAGAATAGCCTCAACCTCCCTGCTTTTCAGTTCTCCATTTTTATTAACAATTTTCAAACACTTGTTCGATCGAAATCACAATGCTGAACTTTTCTTATATATGGGAAAATTAGCCCTGATTCTTTTCAATAAAACTTAGATTTATTCAAAATTGACCAAATATGTATAATGTTTCAGTTAAGCCATAGCCATCACTCTCACGAATATTAAGAAATATCCGACTATCTAGCAAAAATACGTAGATGGTTGTCAATTCTTCATGAAATCTTTATGATTTTTATCTGTTACAAATAACAAATGATTATTTACAATAAACCATAAAGCATCATAATAATTTTATAAAGGTATTTACATGCTTTTGATGGCTATAAATAACAGAGAATCTCACACTTAAAATTTGTAAAATAGCATGTTTCTAAACCACTAAATTTTTCAGATGGCAGCAAAAAGCAAAAAATCAATTATTCCTGATTGTCGGCTGGAAATGTATATTACACGCGAAATCAGGTAGTATAAGGTTCACGTATAATGACTGACTTTGCACAAACGGAAATAGAACGGCGATTAACTTTATATCAAGTATTCCTCAAGTTGTACGAACACCACAGCAGCCTTCTAGATGAAATTCTTCAGCTAGAAAACCTATCTCAACCGTCGTTGAGGAGAGTCAAGACGACAGGTTACGTACATGGTGTAGTGGATAGTGTTGCTGTTTATCTGATGACTAACTTGGGCGATAATGAGACTCAGAGTTTACGACAGCCACAACAAATCTGGACGATAGGTCGTAATCGCACCAGTGGTATTTGTATTGCTGACAATCATCTGTCTCGTCGCCACGCTGCTATTCAGCATATTGACCAGCAAGGCTTCTACTTAATTGATTTCAACAGTACCAATGGCTCCTTTGTGAACGGTAATCGCGCTGTTAGGCCGATTAAGCTCAAAGACGGCGATCGCATCCGTCTAGGAAATATGACTTTTGATTTTTTTGTGACTTCTACCTACCGCGTTCTGCCAACTGTTGCAATAGATTTATTGATGCAGCTTGTGCATCGAAGGAATAATCATACAGTAGATATACTTAGTTATTCCCAGAATAGACAAAAACCTTTAATTGAAAAACCAGATTCTAATTTAGAGGCTTTCAGAAATTTCGGAATAGTTGAGAAGCTGGAAAATTTTTATGACAACTTCAGTTCAGAACAGAAATCAGAAATTTTAGACCGCCTGTTTACCACACAATTAGCGTCTAATCCCAACCAGCTAAAAAATTGGAACTTCTAGCAGTTTTCAATTGCTTCAGGGGTGCTGTTAACGGTAGCCTGATATTTAGTCTGTTAGTGGGTGCTGAGGCAGACAAATAGTGAAAGTTAAAAGGGAACTCGTCAGACAATTTTGGATTTTAGATACTTCGACTTCGCCCTTCTCCTGTCGGAGACGCTACGCGTAGCTTGCTTCCCCGGAGGGGTACGACTACGCTCAGGACAAGCTCAGTACAAGTTTTGGATTTTGGATTGACCCTATAGATAAATCTAGGGGCTTGTACCATCAAGGAATATCGGTCAAAATATATAAAAAAAATTAAGAATGTGATTAAATATCATAGCAATCATTTTGGAGTGGCGTCTCTAGCTCACAATAAAAAGAAAGCGATTCAGGGATTGAGTGAGTAAGTTATGCTCTATCCTGGCAACAGGAGGAGACTCAAGGTCTACCAGCAGTAGCAACAAGACTAGTGATAGTGATTTACTCTGGTTGTATGGCTCACTGCTACGCGTCTGGGGTAAAAAAACCCCCAGTGGGTGTTAACCTACTAGGGGAGTTAGTTATCAGGGTGCATCTACCAATTAAGTGTTCTCAGGTTGAAGACCATACTCCGGATAAATTTGCACAAAGGTTAGTTATTTTTTAAATAAAAAACCCCCAGTGGGTGTTAACCTACTAGGGGAGTGAGTTATCAGGGTGCATCTACCAATAATCTTTTCTAGGGGCATCCAGCATCTTCCGGGAAAAATGAACTCAATTAGAGTTAATGGTGATGTCTATAACGGGCTGTAACGTTCGTACCTCATGGAGAAGCAACCTATATGTAGCATCTCTGAGAGGAAAAGACTCGCGCAGATTTTTCTACCAGAGGCATTTGCGATCGCTATTGGGAACGCAACTAGAAAAAATCCCCAGTGGGTGTTAACCTATCAAGGGAGTTGAGTTATCAGGGTCAGTTATTTTTTTTTAATAAAAAAAACTCCCAGTGGGTGTTAACCTACTAGGAGAGTGAGTTATCAGGGTGCATCTACCAATAATCTTTTCTAGGGGCAGATAGCATCTTCCGGGAAAAATGAACGAAATCAGAGGCGATGTCTACGACGATGGGCTGTAAAGCTCGTACCTCTATGGAAAAGCAAGTTACGCGTAGCATCTCTGAGAGGAAAAGACTCGCGCAGATTTTTCTACCAGAGGCATTTGCGATCGCTATTGGGAACGCAACTAGAAAAAACCCCCAGTGGGTGTTAACCTATCAAGGGAGTTGAGTTATCAGGGTCAGTTATTTTTTTTAATAAAAAAACCCCCAGTGGGTGTTAACCTACTAGGAGAGTGAGTTATCAGGGTGCATCTACCAATAATCTTTTCTAAGGGCAGATAGCATCTTCCGGGAAAAATGAGCGAAATCAGAAGCGATGTCTACGACGATGGGCTGTAAAGCTCGTACCTCATGGAGAAGCAAGCTACATGTAGCATCTCTGAGAGTAAAAGACTCGCGCAGATTTTTCTACCAGAGGCATTTGCGATCGCTATCGGTGACGCAACTAGAAAAAACCCCCAGTGGGTGTTAACCAACCAGGGGAGTAAGTTATCAGGGTGAATCTACCAATAATCTTTTCTAAAATAAATGGGTCGCTACCGGATAAATTAGCAGAGGTTGAAGTTGTTACTGTTTGTCGATGGAAGAGAAACTTCAAAAGGGTTAGTTATCAGGACAGACCTACCAATTAAACGATCGGTGCGCTGCTTTACAAAATGGGTGTTTCAGGGTTAATCAATAGGACTGAATTTTCATAAAAAAACCCCCCAGTGGGCGTTAGCCAACCAGGGGAGCTAGTTATCAGGGTGCATCTACCACTTAAATGTTCTAGGTTTAACCACCATGCTCCGGATAAATTTATGAGAAAATTGATTGTTATCGTGTGTCAAAAAAACCAAAGTGGATATTAACTCAATGAGGGGAGTTAAAGATCGAGGGACATCCATCTATTAATCAAGTATTCTAGGATTAAGCACTATTTTCTGGTAGAGAATATCTGCGTCAGAAGTTGCTGTTGTTTGCCAAAAATAAAAAAACCCCCAGTGGGTGTTAGCCAACTAGGGGAGTTGAAGATCAAGGTGCATCTACCAATTAAGTGTTCTAGACCCAGGTAATCCGATCCGGATAAAGTTGTAAAGGCAGAAAAACCAAAACGACACCGAATCAGAAACATTCAGGGGCAGGATGCATCTAAATTATCAGAGAAAGCGAAAAATCGACTTGAAACTTTCGCGTTTCAAACCAGATTTAGGAGGCGGGACAGGAGAAGTTGTGACCCAGGAATTCCATATTTCCGTAACCCCAGTAGGGCAAAATGACTACTTGGTGCGGACGGAACAAGTCGCGCCTGGGGTACCATTGGCAGAAGAATTGGTGACTTGGCCTATAGCTGATTGGTTGATGGCTGCTGGGCATTTGATGAATGACCCGTTGAATTCAGTGTTGCAAGGAGATCCATTTACCTCTGGCGGACATGAAAGCGATATCGCCAGAAACTCTGTGAATTTGGTGGCGTTGGGTCAACAATTTTATAACGCCCTATTTCAAGGCACTCTCAGAGATAGTTGGATTACTGCCCAAGGTATTGCTCAGAACCATCAACAAGTACTACGCTTACGCTTGGGGCTAAAAGACACTAGATTAGCTCGTTTGCCTTGGGAAGTGATGCACGCAGGCGATCGCCCTTTGGCTACTGGGCCTTATGTGGCTTTTTCTCGCTTCCAAAGTGGAATTTTGGGGGCTTCTCCTTTGCGATCCCAAAATATGCCCACACCACCAGAACAAGGTGGTGTCAGAGTTTTGATGGTAATTGCTTCTCCCTCAGATCAAGTCCGTCTTGACTTACAGAAACAAGAAGCAATTAAACTGCAAGCGGAACTTCACCGTCAAACGTCACGACTTGGTGAAAGTCGCAATCGTTTCCCAGAAATTGAACTCACTGTCTTAGACCAACCAGGACGGGAAGAACTGACGCAAGCCCTAGAACAAGGCAGATACCACGTTCTCCATTACTCTGGTCATAGTAACTTAGGCGCAAATGGCGGAGAAATTTATCTTGTTAGTCGCAGAACTGGCTTAACGGAAATCTTAACTGGGGACGATTTGGCAGGTTTGCTCGTCAACAATAATATCCAAATGGCAGTGTTTAATTCCTGCTTGGGCGCTTACACAGCAGCGTCTAATCCCTCTGGAGATACTGGCGAACGAAACTTAGCAGAAAGTCTGGTGAAGCGCGGAATTAGAAGCGTTTTGGCGATGTCAGAACGGATTCCTGATGAAGTGGCGTTGACGCTCACACAATTGTTTTACCGCAATTTAAGTCAGGGATATCCAGTAGATTTGTGTGTAAGTCGGGTGCGCCAAGGATTAATTTCGGCTTATGGTTCTCACCAGATGTATTGGGCATTACCGATTTTATATCTCCAGCCAGAATTTGACGGTTTTTTAAGTCAGGAAACTGAGGTATCTACAAGTACAGATTCGCTGAATCAGTATAGTTCGCCTTTAGGGGTAACTTCCATGATGTACCCTGGTATGCCTGATGATAGCGAGATGCCTTTAGGAATGGAAGATATGATTCCTAGTGGTTTAACGCGGGATTCTGGGTTGGACTGGCTGGGTGAAGAGACTTGGGGCGATCTGGTTGATGAAATTGAGTATGATGACCCAAGCTATGAAGAAGATTCTGCGATCGTTTCGGATTTATTTCGTCAGCTAGATAACCAAAAACCTGCAACTGAACCGGATCGACAAATTAGCGAAAATAGTCTTCACCAAAGCCAGATTTCAGAGGAAATGACTTCTTCAGAAGAGTCAGCAGATTTGTGGGGAGAAGTTCCCCCACCGCCACCTGCAACTCCTGGAAACCTTGAAGAAAATTGGCAAAATTCTAATTTTTCGCAATCGCAACCACCCCCGCCAAGAAATCGTACTCGTCGCCGCAAACTGTGGCCGATTGTGGGTGTTGTGGGAATTAGTGCGATCGCAGCTGCGATCGGTTTAAATTGGTGGCAAAATCGCCCCCAAGCATTGCCTAAAATACCAGAAATTCCCGCCCAGTCTTTACCTGATTCTCGACCGATTCAAAAGCAGCCGAACATCGATTTAGGAATAGAAGCAACTGGAATTGTCACCGCTACTGCTACGGAAAAATTGAGTCAGGGTGACTTGCAAGGTGGGTTATTGGCTGTAGAAGAACTACTGAATCGGGGCGCACTGGCTGCGGCTGGAACTTCCTTAAAACTAATTCCCAGTAAACAAGCTGACGATCCATCTGTGAATTTTTACAAGGGACGATTGGCGTGGCAGTCTATCCAAACTGGAGACAATAATTATAGCGTCGATGATGCCCGTCGTTATTGGGAAACTGCTGCCAAAGCTAAACCCGAATCGCTTTTGTATAATAACGCTTTGGGATTTGCCTACTACACAGAAGGCAATCTGAATCGCGCCAATGATTCTTGGTTCAAGGCTTTGAATTTAGCTCTCAAAGAACAGAACACAAAATCAACATCCCAAAACACAGCAGTTCCTCAAGATGCTTTAACTTCTTATGCTGGTTTAGCTCTTGGACTGTATAAATCTGCACTTAGTCAATCTAATGGTAAGCAGACGCAATATTTGAATGAAGCGATCAAATTGCGCCAAACGGTTCTCAAGTCCGATCCAGAAAATTTCCAGGTAGATAAATTAACTAAAAATTGGCTGTGGACGGAAAAGGCGATTGAAGATTGGCGATCGCTCCTTCAAGAAAAAGGCGAAGAACAGTAATCAGTAGGTGCGTGTAAATATTTGTCGTTGGGATGAAGCAGGAGGCAGGAGGGAAGAGGGTTTTAGCAACGCTAATGCTAAAACCTATATGGGGTTTCAGCTTCCCTAATAGGGATTTTGATGAATTGCAATTTGCCATGTTGTATAGTAAATCTTCCCTTTGCTATGTTTCAATCCCTAATAGGGATTTTGATGAATTGCAATCTTATCCTTGTTTTTATATACGTCGTAATTACACGTTTCAATCCCTAATAGGGATTTTGATGAATTGCAATTCCTGCACCTTACCCTCGCCCAAAGGGATAAACTGTTTCAATCCCTAATAGGGATTTTGATGAATTGCAATAGCAGAGGCACACTTGAAGCTTTATATCAGTTCAGTTTCAATCCCTAATAGGGATTTTGATGAATTGCAATTTTTAGGTAAATATTGCCGCCGTTTAAAAAACTTGTTTCAATCCCTAATAGGGATTTTGATGAATTGCAATCAGTGGCGGTAATAGTGGTGGAGGAAGCACAGATCCGTTTCAATCCCTAATAGGGATTTTGATGAATTGCAATGCGATCGCCTACATCCGTCAATGGCGCTCATGTCAAGTTTCAATCCCTAATAGGGATTTTGATGAATTGCAATGATAGATGCGATGGTGCAAGCCCAGTATCTTGAAGTTTCAATCCCTAATAGGGATTTTGATGAATTGCAATTCCCCAGGTCCCGGTGCTTCTCCATTTACATAAATCGTTGGGTTTCAATCCCTAATAGGGATTTTGATGAATTGCAATTCAAAGTTCGGAATACTCGACCATCTTGTAGTTCTAGAGTTTCAATCCCTAATAGGGATTTTGATGAATTGCAATGGGTGATTTAGGGAAAAAAGCTCGCGTTCGGTACGTTTCAATCCCTAATAGGGATTTTGATGAATTGCAATTTATGCCAGCTAGTTCCAGGTGCAAACTTCTTTCTCGTTTCAATCCCTAATAGGGATTTTGATGAATTGCAATGTGATTTCGTTAGGGTCAAAAAGCACTGGAGTTGAGTTTCAATCCCTAATAGGGATTTTGATGAATTGCAATGGAGTAATAGATGGAGAGGATACTGTATTTGATATGTTTCAATCCCTAATAGGGATTTTGATGAATTGCAATACTTCAACTCCAGATTTCTGAAGCACCTTGTTTTGTTTCAATCCCTAATAGGGATTTTGATGAATTGCAATGCCGATGAAACTTATATCATCAGAAGTGGCATTGAGTTTCAATCCCTAATAGGGATTTTGATGAATTGCAATTCAGGGCGCGATCGGTGCGAGATGCAATGGTGAGTGTTTCAATCCCTAATAGGGATTTTGATGAATTGCAATTCTGAAATAAACTCTGACTCTTTCCAATTGCATTTGTTTCAATCCCTAATAGGGATTTTGATGAATTGCAATAAGCCGAATATAGCCACTCAGCAGGAATAGATGTGTTTCAATCCCTAATAGGGATTTTGATGAATTGCAATTTGAGGATATCGCAGCAGTAACCATCGATTTCTGAGTTTCAATCCCTAATAGGGATTTTGATGAATTGCAATTTGCACTCAGTACTTTCCTCTAAGAAAAAATGAGGTTTCAATCCCTAATAGGGATTTTGATGAATTGCAATCCTGGGATGATGATGATATACCTTTCTAAATAGCCAGTTTCAATCCCTAATAGGGATTTTGATGAATTGCAATAGCGGGAGCCTGAAAGCCAAGCTATATTTAGTTTTCAAGGTGCGGTTGCGCGATTCTGGAGCAATCATAGCATTAGAGAATTCCTTTGGGAAGAGTGCCGGGAAAAGTTAAAGGCTGATATCCTAGTTTTTGTAAGCATTTCAGAGATTGCGCGGATGATAATTTGGTAATGAGTGGCGTGAAATGCTTGCTGGTATTGAGATAGAAGCAATTTTTTGAGGGTGTGAAATTTGTACACCTACCCATTCGCGCATTTGACATACAGGAACTCTATGAGAGACGCGATCGCTAAAAATAATCTAATGGTGATGGGGGGCGCGATCGCTGCCTTCGGAGTCAGAAATCTCAATCTTTAATATGCTTATAGCCTCCCACATCACACACAACAACACTTGTAATTTTAGTCTTGAGACTCCTCAGAGATAGATTCTGATTCGGTTTCAAGTTCTTCTGTTTTAACTTTGGGGGTTGGAGGTTTAACCGGTTTTGGGCCACGCGCTAGTGCCGGATTTACCGGTGGTCTGCTTTCATCCCTAGATGATGCTTTTTTCCCTTTGTCAGATGAGCGTTCGCGGCTCGGTTTTGAGCTTTTGGGGTTGGATTCAATCGGAGTTACAGAATCCGAATTTTCGGAATTGCTGTCAGTGTTTGCTTGAGCCTGACGTTCCGATTTCTTGATTGGACGTTCTACCATTGTTGATTTTTGTAAATTTATCTGTATGGTACATCGGTTTGGTGACTATCAGACTGTTGAGTAGCATTTGTGAACTACTCACACTGACTTGGAGTACCAAGTACAGTGTTGGCTTCTGTAATCACGGGGGAGTGCCGCAACTTGGACTTTCGCCCTAATTTTGGTCTTACCTCCCCTTCTACAGCAGAGACGGCTGAACCTTCCGCCTTTATCCCTTCGGCTGCGCTCAGGGCAAGCATTCTGATACCCTCTGCTCTAATATTTACGGCTGCGTTCGCATCACGATCGTGATGAGTTTTGCAATGAGGACAAGTCCATTCACGGACATCCAATAATATCTCACCGATTTGATAGAAACAATTAGAGCAAAGCTTAGAACTGGGGAATCATCTATCAATCTCAACCAACTTTCCACCTCCGCGTTCTAGCTTGTAGGCTAAAAAGTTGGTGAATGTTCCCCATCCTGCATCAGATATTGATTTCGCCAATTTATGATTGCGTACCATGCCTAATACATGAAGATTTTCTACTATGACAGCTTGGCTATCGCTGACCAACTTATAACTAAAGTTTCCTGATTGATTCTGACTCCTGAATTCTGAATTCTGAATTCTGTTTATCAATTAACTTACTAAACCTCATCTATGTTGAAACCTAGAGT
This sequence comes from Nostoc sp. DSM 114160, assembly GCF_053470305.1. NCBI lineage: Bacteria > Bacillati > Cyanobacteriota > Cyanophyceae > Nostocales > Nostocaceae > Nostoc > Nostoc sp. DSM 114160. The sequence continues at coordinate 3,370,279 of NZ_JBPFGO010000001.1, forward strand.
TTTTTAAAAAATATACTTTTGTAGGTTGGGTGGAGTGAAACGCAACCCAACATTACCACCAAATTTTATGTTGGGTTACGCTATCGCTGCACCCAACCTACAAAACTACGGTTTTCAAGGTAGACGAGGTTTAAATTAAAAAATGGGTACGTTATCGATAGCTGAACGCACCCGACAACTATTAAACAAAATCAGGTCGTGCCTGTTGCCTTGATTTGAACTTTTCCTCTAAAACTGCCCAATTTTCTTGCTCAATTAAATTAGTCAATTCATCGAGGTTTTGACGATATTGTTGCAGCGATCGCAGCAATGCTTGACGATTATACCGCGCCATCATCACGCCCAATTCTGGATTCCCACCACCCACACGACTAGTATCCCGAAAACCCGAACTAGCTAACTTTTGGGCTAATTGCAAAACATCGGGGTCAGTTTCGCTCAAACAAGCAGCAATCAACGAAGAACTAACCATCACCGGTAAATGGGAAATCCAACTCACAGCGCGGTCGTGTTGCTCTGGTTGACAAAAATAGATATTAGCTCCGAGCGATCGCACAATTTCTTCTACGACTGTAATTGCATTAGTTGGTGTTGTCGTTATCGGTGTTAAGACATAAGGTTTATCAACAAATAAATCTCGCTGTGCAGCTTCTATCCCACTATCTGTTCTGCCCGCCATTGGATGACCGCCGATAAAATTATCCCAAAGGGGAGTAATATCCTTAACTATCTGTGCTTTCGCCGAACCGACATCAGTGACGACTGTAGCCGTAGGCAAATGAGCGATTAACTGTTCAAATTGGGGCACAATAAGGGCTAGAGGTGTACAAATAAATACAACTTCTGCGGCTGCTAATAGGCTCAGATCGACTGATGCTTCATCAACACTGCCCAAGGTAACTGCCTTTTGACAGGTTGCTTCACGGCGACTAACTCCTAAGATATGATGTCCTTGCGATCGCAAATCAAAACCCAAAGATCCGCCAATCAGTCCCAATCCTAAAATTCCAATATTCATTTTTGATTTTGACATTCGTTTTTTATGACTTTACCAACTATTAAAGTTGGCATCCAAGGGGTAGCATCGATGACTGTAGAGGAATTACTGGAACAATACGCAGCAGGAGTCTTAAACTTTAGTGGTGTTGACCTCCCAGAAGCCAATCTGAGTGGAGTTAAACTCAGTGGCGTAAATCTGAGCGATGCTAATTTGAGTATAGTCAACCTGAGTGGCGCGAATCTGAGTGAAGCTAACTTGAGCAATGTCAAGCTGAATGTAGCCAGACTGAGTGGTGCGAATTTATGCAGCGCTATCCTCAATAACGCCAGTCTCAACGTCGCTAATTTGATTCGAGCGGATCTAAGTCGCGCTCAACTTAGAGGAGCCTCATTAATCCGCACCGAATTAGTTCGCGCTGACCCTCAGTCGTGCTGACTTGTTGGAGGCCGATCTCACCAGTGCTGATTTGCGAGAAGCGACACTGCGCCAAGCGAATCTCCGTCACGCTAACTTAAGTGAGGCGATCTTGAGAGGTGCTTCTTTAACTGGAGCCAACTTGGAGATAGCTAACTTAAACGCCAGTGACCTGAGTCGTTCTGACTTGAGCGGTGCAAATTTGCGAGATGCCGAACTCAGACAAGCCAATCTCAGCCATGCTAACTTGAGCGGGGCTGATTTGAGTGGTGCAAATCTCCGGTGGGCAGATTTGAGCAGCGCAAATCTCCGGTGGGCAGATTTAAGCGGCGCAAAATTGAGCGGGGCTGATTTAATTGGCGCAGATTTAAGCAATGCCAATTTAACAAATACAAGTTTAGTCCACGCTAATTTAACTCAGGCAAAATTAATTAGAGCAGAATGGATCGGTGCTGACTTAACAGGAGCAACTTTAACGGGAGCCAAGCTTTATGCCACTTCCAGATTTGGTTTAAAAACCGAAGGCATAGTTTGTGAATGGGTCGATCTTAGCCCAAATGGCGATCGCTCCATTGTCCAAAATTTCCATTCTGAAGAGTCACGAGATTTTTTTAACGAAACACCGCCAACAATTCGGATTATTGTTGATGCAGCTCTAGAACATGAAGCCAATTTTGCGATCGCTGGTGCTTACTACCAAATTGCTCAAGAATATCGAGGGCTGAAACAACCTCCAAGCATTGAAAGTGGCCGTCGCCGAACTATTTTTACCTTTCATGTAGATAGCGACGAAGCATTATTTCCCACTGCTTACATTGTCATTCTTCCCTTTCTAGATGCGGCATCTACCCAAAAAAATATTTCCAGTATAGTGGAAATAATTAACAATAAAGTTGTTGCAAACCAAAACTTAAAATCGCCTCAGATAGTCAAACAATTAAATACTCTTTTTGAACAAGCTATGAATCAGGCTACAACAATTAAACAGATGAAAAAAAATATCGAAGTTGCCGCAAAACTAAATTTTTGTAAAGCCCCAGCCCAAATAGTTTTAACGAATTCCAGTGCCCACACTTTGATTGTTTACGATCATCCCAACTTTGGAAAAAGATTTATTAATCGCTCTGCTCTTAATGCTTCAGCTTATGATATATCCAGTGATTCAACAAAAAATATATTACCTTCATTAGATATTATTATAGATTTTGTTAAAGGATTTCATTATATTAATCATTAGTTATGAGACATTGGGGATTGAACTAATGACAAATGACCAATACTTCGGCTTCTCTTCGAGACGCTACGCGAACGCTCAGTACAAGTGACCAATGACAAATGACAAAAAACAAAAATTTTGGAGGAAAAAATGAGCAATATTTTTAATAAAATGATCGGTCGAACTCGCTATGTAGTGTTTCGTCTATTTCTGCACTTAGGGGGAGGTGAAGTAGCGCCAATTTTGGGAGTATTAAATAGTGCTGGACGAGATGCGATCGATGCCGATGGCGATTTAGAAGTTTTAGGAGAAGGATTGGTAGAAATCAGCCAAACCCTGCTGCAATACGATGAATATTGGCTTTCTGCTGCTAACGAAGGTGACGTATTTTTTAATGAGGGCGAAGCGGGAGATTACGTAAATGAATTATTTACTGACTCTGCTGAAAGATATCTTAGCGAACCAGATTACGCTTCCAATGGATCGAATGAACCTTTATCCATACCTGTTACCCGCAACGTCATTGTGATGATTACAGTAGCTTATGAAGGAGAAGTACCAGATTTGGAAACCGATCTTTCTAACGTTCAGGCGCTCAAGGAAGGATTGAAAGCATTGATAAATTTGCACTATAAACATAAATTAAAGGCAATCCAAGTACATTTCTCACCGGCACAGTTGGGCGATGAACTTAGTAGCGATCAACTGTTGCAATATTACCCAGAATTGATTCCTTTGTAATATGTCGGGTAGTCCGTACTTACTACTTAGATGATAAATTGTTAAGCTCAGAGATAGGACAATAATCCAATGATCATGACCATAGTACGTAAATTTACAGCCGTTTTTTTAGCTCTGAGTTTGTGTATCACAACTGTTGCTTGTGGTGGCGAGAACCAAAGTACTCCTCCAGCTAAGAACGTTAACCAAACCTCTACTAGTACAAAGTTGAGGGATGGCGAGTATCAAATACAACAAGCCACTTATGACGATGCAACTGGTGAGTATAGCCTGTTTTTACTTAACAATAATCCCCCAACCTTTGCAACTGAAAATTTGCAAATGGCGCGGTTAACTGATGATGAAATCAAGCAGGGTAAAAAAAGCTATCTGAAGGTAGAAAAAGGGCAACCAATTTTATATCTGACGGAAGACTTTAAAATTGAGTACGTCCACAACGTTACTGAGAATAGAACTAATCCCCAAACAGGACAACAAGAGACGGTTGTAGTCCGTCGAGAAAATAACTTCTGGGCACCATTTGCTGGGTCTGTAGCTGGTAGCTTGGCGGGACAGGCAATTGGTAGTATGTTGTTTAGACCCCAATATTATGTACCCCCTGCCTATTACCCAGGACAAGGATTAAGTGGCTTCGGTGGATATGGCGCAAGCTATGGCCAAGCAGTTCAACACTATCAAACTCGCTACAATGCGCCACCCGTAGCCGTAACAAATCGCACTGCCTTCCGCAATACAGGGACAATTAGAAGGTCATATCCTGGAAATACAAATATACGCAATACACCGCGTAGCACTACAGGTAATAACCGTCCTTCTGGTTCTGGTTTTGGTGGTAGTACGTTGCGACCCCTCTGGTAGAGCCACTTCACCCAGACGCAATTCTGGCAGTGGTTTTGGTAGTGGACGTAGTTCAGCCCCCCGCCGCTCAACTGGTTTTGGCAGCAGACGCCGTTAAGAAATTTCAAGTTTATTCAAGTTTAATAAATAGACTGCCTAACAAGTAAAGGTAGTTGTGCATAAAGAAGCCGGAGGGTAACAAATCAAACCTCCGGCTTCTCTTGAATATCTATGCAATTTAGGAGGAGGAATTATTAATTATTCGGTTAAATAATATGAAACACTAAATACAAATATTGCTAAGAGAACAGGTATCATTTTATTAAAGTCTATACGCTTTTGTTGAACCATTTCTAAACAAGACATCGGAATCATCAAAGGCCAGAAGATAGTTGTCACCATAAACATCACAAACGAGAAAAATTTATCTTCTGGATTGGAAGCAGGATGATGTAAAGAAAATATCAACCAATTAGTTAAAAAATAGCATATCATTAATAAGTAACCAATAGTTAGAGCTGATTCGTAAAGAAAATCTGAAGGATACTCAAGTCGTTACTAGGTCTGAGTTTCAGCGAATAAGTATTTTTTTGACTCAAATTCCTGAAATCCTTGCAAGACAAGTACTTTACTTGAGTTTACAAATTAGCTCTTAAAGTCAGTTGTATCTGATTCACTGTGAGTACTCCTGAAGTTATGTAAGCTTTACTAATCATCATTCGTACAAAGTTATAACATATACATTCGGAACCTCACCCCGTATTTGCTAAGGCAAACACTCCCTTCTCCTTAGTAAGCAGAGGCATTGGGGTTGAGGTTAAAAGATGTACTTTATATAAACGACAACTGCTAGAGCTGTAGCTATTAAAGCAATCATTAAGTGGTCTTAAAAAATCGAATAATTTCGCGGACATGATCGAGAAATTGCCCGTCAGTGGAAAGTTGCGCGATCGCATTTCTGGCTTCTCTTGCCAAACGCTCATGTTCCGTTTGATTTGTCGCCCGTAATTCTTCTAAATTAGCGGCGATTCGGGCTAAATCTCTGCGAGTTTCTTCGGCAAAACGTTGTTGAGTTGCGGGTAAGGAATAGGGTTGTTCAGGATTAAGCTGATCTTCCAATGACTGGATTTTTTGTTCCAATATAGAGAAGCGATCGCGCAGTTCAAAAATATCTTCGCGCGGATACTTCCATTCTTGGCGAATCATCGCTAACCGCGCATATAAATACTCGTAAGCGCGAATCGCAGGACGCAGAATTGTTAATAACAAAGCGGCACCAGAACTTATATATCCCACTGTACTAATACCAGTGGCAGCAAGAGTATAAAGACCAACAGCTGAGAATAAGTGTAAAGCAATGGCAACCCAGAGCGATCGCTTTGCCAACAATGTGACATACTTCACTTGTTTCTCATCAACTGGAATTCCTTTCTCTGTTGATTGTGCGGCTTCTGCTAAGACTTCTTTAGCTTGAAAATGCACATTCCACGGTACGGTAACAATTACCAATAGCCACCAAAAACTAGCACCACCAATCACCCAATCAAGAAAGTTACCAGCAGGGATGTGCAACCATTGCAGTAAGCCAAAAGCCGTTAGCACCACAACCACTATTCCAGCGATGGAACTGGCGAAAAAGTTAATATACATCTTGTCGTCTCCGGTGAAACTATACCTCGATCATGACTATGCCTCACCAGTTATACGGAAATGCTTGTGATGCTTTTTCTAGTAGCACACATCATACTGTGCAGAATTCAGACTTAAATTTTTTTTGATTTCAGTAATTAACAATTTGTAGGAAATCATGATGTCAGCCTTGTTAAAAAATCAAAAAATTCCTAAATTATTCACCAAATTATCAGTTGCAACTGTTAAAACTGCCTTCAGCTTAGTAGTATTATTCAAAATTGATTCTGCTCAAGCTTTGGCAGCTAAATTCAACATTGACCCCTAGTGCAAGTTTTATTTCCTCATATACATTTAGTCCTGACAGCGTACCTTTTTCTCTAACAGATTTGGGAATTAATTCCGGGGACACAATTAAACTGGAACGGTTTGGCAGTTTTTCACCCTTTGGCGATCCGACTAATGAATATTTTGGTGCAATGTGGGCTACTTTCAGCGCTGACAATACCTTACTACCAAGCATCGGAGAGTATGATGGCGCAACGACTGACAGAGTTCCTGGCGCTATTAATGCAATTCTTCCCAACGGTTGTCTTCCATTGCAGTGTTTAGATAATAGTATTTTTTACATTTCACGTGTAGATTTTAATGGTGTTCTTGTACAAGTTCCCAGTGATGCAAAATTTATATTTATTGGTGCTGCCGACAGTTCATTTGGTGATAATGTAGACTTAAATCAAGACTTTGCTGTAAGTATCAATTCTGTATCTACTGCTAGTGTTCCTGAACCCAGTTTTATGTCAGGTTTACTGGTATTTGGTGTTTACATTACTGGTTTGCAATTCTTACGCAACCGTAAAAAAGCACTTTCATGATATGGGTTTACTCAACTAAATAACTACGCCAAATTGGTTGAGTATCTTTGCTACCTTTTTCGGTAATTAGCGATCGCCAAGTTTTACCTTCTTGCTGAATTTGCAAGTAAACATCAAAGGGTTGTTTTGGTTGCGTCAAGCGACGTTTTGGTAGCTTGAGAATCAAATCGTAGGTTCCCCGAACGTGGAAAGCTGGTAAATTTTCAATCGTTAGGGGTTGTTCTTGGGTAATTGATAGCCGTTTGATTTCAAATCCTTGAAAATCTAGATTTAGTTGTTGGCTAAGTTTTTGTTGAGTTTGTTCTAGCCCAAGTGCGATCGCTTTTTGCACTAACTCGCTAGTCGGTAGCAGTCCAATACTGCCACAAGCTGTCACTAGCACCAGCAATATTGCTGTCAAAACTAACCGCACCATGTTATTCCTGAGATTCCACCGATCAGCGATAGTATAACTGTAGTTTCTCTCAATTCTCCGATCTATCATGCCAAAACAGTCTATAGGTCTTGATAAACAACTCTACAATTATCTTTTATCTGTTTCGCTGCGAGAACCAGAGATTCTTGGGAAGTTGCGCCAAGAAACCGCCAATCATCCCCGGAGTGGAATGCAGATTTCACCAGAACAAGGGCAGTTTATGAGCCTTCTGGTGCAGTTAATTGCAGCGAAGAAAACCCTAGAAGTTGGAGTATTTACGGGTTATAGCTCACTTTCTGTAGCTTTGGCACTACCGCCTGATGGCAAGATTATCGCTTGTGATGTGAGTGAAGAATTTACTGCGATCGCTCGGCGGTATTGGCTAGAAGCTGGAGTTGCTGATAAAATCGATCTCCAATTGGCTCCAGCTTTGGAAACTTTAGATCGGCTATTGGCAACTGGACAAGCCGAAACTTTTGATTTTGCCTTTATTGATGCTGATAAAGAAAATTATGATGGATATTATGAGCGATCGCTGCAATTAGTTCGTCCAGGTGGATTGATTGCGATCGATAATGTTTTATGGTCTGGACAAGTAGCTGATGAGCAAAATCAAGATGAAAGCACCCAAGCAATCCGGGCGCTGAACGAGAAGTTACATCATGACGAACGCATTACCCTCTCCCTTGTCCCCATCGCCGATGGACTTACTTTAGCAATCAAGCGACCTTAATACAGCAAAGGCGCACAGTTAGTTGTGCGCCCTGATTGCATGTTCTACTTCTATTTACCTGAAGTTATAGCCAATTCCTAATTGTAGTCCGACATCAGTATCATCTACAAAAGCAGCATTTACACCACCTGTTAGCGTGAGTTTAGAACCGAGAGGAATGTCTACACCACCTGTTAACAGTAATCCAATATCAGTATCAGCATTAGCTTCAATTGCGACACCCGCACCTATGTAAGGAGATATACTATAGGTTCTATCGCCTACCGAACCTGCTCTGCGGGGAGAAAAATCTAAAGTCACAGGAACTAGAAATATTGTATCGTCCCCAAAGATTACCGATGGTCGCACTGAGAGATAATTTGTCAGACCAAGTTTACTGATCACTGTAAAGTTAGTGTCGCTCAGAGCTGTATCATCGCCGCTCAAACCAATGTTACCACCAACTCCGATATAGCTTCTGCCACCGCGAGTAGCTCTACCTACGTTAACATCAGGTGTCCCATTTCCTGTTGGTGGCTGATTTAACTGACTGATGTTAACATCAGGCGGAATCAGGACTTGGTTAATTGCATGGATAATACCATTGCTAGCTTTCACGTCCGCTTGGAGAACTCTGGCATTATTCACCGAGACTTGACTGTTAGCGGAATCAATTTTAACATTTACAGGTCTTCCTTCATCCGTTGTCAATTCCCCTGCCGAGAGTTGACTAGCAGTTACCGCACCCGGAACCACATGATATCTCAAAATCTTAACTAACGCTTCTCTGTTCTCTGGTTGCTGTAACTGTTCTAAGGTAGCAGCAGGTAAAGCAGCAAATGCGTCATTGGTGGGAGCAAAGACTGTATAAGGGCCTGGCTGTTGAAGAACATCTGCTAGACCAGCTGTCTTTAATAAAGAAGTCAGAGTTGTAAAAGAACTACTGGATGCCGTTAGAGAAACAATATCAGTACTTGTAGGAGTTCCAGCTACAACGTACTGACTAGCTGGAAGATTGCTAGCAATGGGTTGCGCCCGTCCTTGTTTAACTAAAGCTTGATATAAAAGTGCTGCTGCTTCCGCACGAGTCAAAGACTGTTGCGGATTGAGTTGTTTTACATCCGGGTAGTTGACAACAAGATTACTTACTGTCGCTGCTGCCACACTGCCAACAGCATACTCTGGGATAGCTGAGGCATCGTTGTAGTAAGTAGTGAGAGTACTTGTATCGCCACCAGTTAAACCTAAACCACTACTTAAGGCAACGATCCCCTGCACTCTAGGAATTTCTTGATTTGGTCTAAACACATTCCCAGGATAGCCTGCCAAAAATCCAGTTTCGTAGGCGTTTTGAATTGCAGCAGCGGCCCAGTAGTTAGCAGGAACATCACTAAATCCACCTGCACTTAATTGCCGAACTCGGTTTTGGTTACTGAAAGCTTTTTGAATCAAAGCAGCAAATTCCGCACGAGTCACAGGCTGATTTGGTCTATAAGTGCCATCAGGAAAGCCACTAATCACGTTATTCTCAGCTAGGGCTTGAATGAAGGGACGCGCCCAATAATCTGAGGAAACATCAGACAGGTTAACTGTTGAAGTCGGCGATGGTGTCGCAGGTGATGGTGTCTCAGGTGATGGTGTCGTAGATGGAACAGGAGTTTGAGATGAAGCTGGGGCAGAAATTACGATGGGAGTTATTGTAGCAGCTGTCATTCCCAGAACTAGCAAAGCAACCTTTGTTGATGACCAACGAGACAAACTAGACATGGAAATATCCTCTTTTCAATTTCTTGGGTTGATGATGTGGAAAATACTGGATGCAAGGTTAAATGAATACAAATATCTCAGATGATTATTTGGTTCGCCTCGACATGAAAACCAGAAATGAAACCTGTTAGCTCTGGAAAATTAAAACGCTGAACATTATGAGTAGCTGCTTTGATATCTCATAACGTTTATCCTCATGTACACCACACATAGTATCGAATTCCTATTTTTTTAAGAACCGCAGAGCACACTAAGAATTAAGCATGGCTCCTGTGTTAATATATGTTGCAACAATAAAGAGAGTTAATGCAAGTAGGCGATTTTATTCAGTTCTAAAATTCCAGTCAAGCAGTAAAATAATTGGCTTTTAATAGCCGTCTCTTTATAATTGCCGAGGAGGGTTAATGCCGTCAAACTCAATGTATCATGATCTTTAGCAAGATTTAATAAATAAAAGTATCTTGGCGATATGCTGTATTATTGTAGTTCGATCGAAATCATACAACTAACTCAGGGCTAGATTTTGAAGAAAAACTTTCATTCTTTAGATAGTTGTCATTAATGGTAAATTTTCAAATACTAGACTGGAAATTAGCGATCGCAATCAAAAATTCTAAGCCCGATCGCCCCAGCATTTTTGGCTAGGAATTTATTTTTTTAAAAAAGACTATTTCATGAAAAGGAACCCATAGATCAACCAATATTTTGAAAAGAGGTATAATCTGTATCGGTTCTGCTCACAACTCCTCTGGAGGGAAGGCAACAAATCCGGTTTTTACTCCACGTTTGAACCCTGCATTTTCATAGAAGTGCAACGTCTTTTCACGTTTTGAGCCACTCAGAAGCATCACTTTATAGCACTGTTGCTGCCATGCTAATGTTAAGGCATAATGCAGCACTTGTGTACCCAATCCTTGTTGTCGAAAATCGAGATGAGTGACAACATTTTCAATAATGCCGTATGGACGTGCGCCACGTGTCAAGTTGGGAACAATAGTTAAATTACATGTTGCTACTAGCTGGTTATCAACATCAGCTACGATGTAATACAAACGGGGATCGTGTAAAATCCCATCCCAGATAGATTGTAAAACATCATCAGTCGGTAGAGGTGCATCGACAGGATTTAGATGCTTATATAAAGCCAAAAGTTGGGGAAGTTCGTCGCGTGTAATTAGGCGAACGGTAATTATCGGTTTAGGCAAAGCTGTATTAGGATAATTTTTGACAATTTTAAATATCCAAATTATGGAAATGTCAATTCAGTGCGAGCAACTCCAGCACGTTGATGACGGGCTAGCAGTCTAACTGTACTACCTTGGGGCGCACGTACCACCCATTCCATTTTTGCCCGATCCTTGGTAGGATCGCTGTGCCGTCTAATGGGAGTTGAAGGCTTGTAGGCTCGTCCTTCTAATTGACCTAACTCTTCACGGGGCTTACCCGTTACCAAAGTTCCCCCAGGAGGCAGTTCAATTTCACAGATACAGCCTTGCACCAGTTTTTTTTCTAAAGCTTTTTGGGTGACATTAGTGGGCAACCAGCCTGTATTATGCACAACTAATTGCACCCGATAAGTATCATCACCCAAGCTATGGACACTGGCTTCGTAAATTTCTAAACGCGGAGATATTAATAGATGCCAAACTAGCCATTCTGGAAAGAGGGCTATTTCTTTCTCCAGAAATTCAGGGGGTGGATTTGTCCAAGCGTACATGGTATCCCAGCCGCCTAGTTCAATCTGACCGAGTTGGGGATGCTCGAAGGGATACCAATCTACGTAGCCTTTACCTGCAAGTTTCTCATCGTTCCAACGCAGCAACTTCAGGTCATCTTCTACAGAGTGTTCTCGTTGCCAATCGATGTATTTATAATCATTAATTCCAGCTTGGCGCTGCGGACTCCAGACTTCTACTGTCCAGGCAAATAGACCTTGATATTCATAAGCCCAATCGTCGAATGTACCTGTAATTACGTCTTTGGGGTCGTAGCGGAAATCATGAAAGGCAGAGATGGCTGGGTATTGAGTAAGTTCAGTACCTTTTGCGCCAATGCGTTGATAAGTGCGGAGGTCATTGACCGGAAATTCATCATCGCTGAGGTGGGTGTAGGGACGGATGAGAACACCGCTAAAGGTATGAAAAGCGATCGCTCCTGTAATATTAGGATGGGTAGTGATAAATTGAACTAGCGATCGCACTTCTGTTTCAGATGTAGGATAAGAACCAGCCCCCGATTGCTCAGATTCTTGCCGCCACAAAAATGGAAAATTCCGGTTTAAATCTAGCCCTTGCTTAGAACGCTGAATCTGAATCTGAACTCCGTCATAATTTTCTATCTTTCCTTCCGGTAGTACGCGATAATACTGACCATCGATTTCTGTAGGTTCGCGTCGCACCAGCAGGCGAGGTTCAGTCGGACAGACTTTCCAAGCCCCATTAGCATCGGGGATTCGCATCAATAAAATCCGACCATCGCCATCGATATCTTCCATCACTAAGCCATCGTTGCTTTCCTCATCATAAGGATAAGGGCGAGTACCGGAGCGAATAAATTTCGGTTTGTCAGCCAATGCCAACTCCGCACCATCAGGATTAACACGGGGGCAAATGTAGAAGGTGCGGGTATCCAAACAACGGGTAATTTCTGGGTGAGTACCATAAGCTGTCGCTAATGTTTGCAATAGGTATAAACAAACACTTGATGGTGCTAGTTCAGTGGCGTGAATGTTGCCATCAACCCAGAGGGCAGGTTTTTCTTGATGTGCGCCAGTGGCAAAGTTGCTAACTGTCAATAGCCAAATGTCACGTCCTTCGTAACTTTTGCCAATGCTTTCTATGCGTACTAGTTGGGGAAATTCCTTCGCATAACTGTGCAGAATGCGCGTTAAGTCTTCATAACGATAGTATTTATCAAACCGAACATCTGGCATAATAAACCCCTCATACCAATTCAAAATTCAAAATTCAAAATTCAAAATTAAGAAAGTGACAATTAGCATAGGTTTTATGGTTTGCATCTGTATCATATTTTTTGTGAATTGGTATCAGTACGAATTATTTTAAACCTATTGCCGTTTCAATTCTTGTATCAATAGCTGACAACGCTTACTAGCTTCTCTAGCTTGTTGTCTGAAATGTTTAGCTTGTTCGCGATTAGTCAAACACACTTCAGTTGCTTTTTTACTAAATTTTACAGCTTGACTACTGAGTTCTTTGATTCGAGTCTTTAATTCTTCAATTGTTTTCATTTCTACCCAATTCTGAGATGAAGCTAAAAACAAGTATCTGGCTAATTTTATAGCTGTAATCAAAGTTTAAAAGTATTAATTAGGCTTACCCGTAATCGTAAATGCTGCCCAATAATAAGGATGATTATAAAGAATTTTATCTGATGCCATTTTACTATTTCTATATAGTTGAGTCGCTAAATAAGTTTGAATTCTTACTTCTTCTGGATGCAGATTATTTAAGATATCTTCATACCATTTTGTCAGTTCTCCAGCAGTTAGTTCTTTCAGCCATCGTGTTGCTTCAGCTAAGGCAGTAACTGCTGATTTATTGGGCTGTAATCGTCGGTAAAACTCGATCATCACCAAGGCGCTAGCCGAAGATTCTACAGTCCAAAGAGTACTCACTACATGAGGTACGCCTTGAGTTACAAAACCACTGACTAAACTTACATATTCGCTGGTGATAGTGTAGTTGTTAGTACTTAAATTTTCACAGGCAGAGAGGGTAATAAGGTTGTAACTATCTAGATTTTGTTGGCATTCATCTAGAGTAAGTCTGTCTTCACCCGCTAATGCTAATTCTGACTTTTTCGGTTCAGCTAAATTATTAGTAACATGACCTGTAAAATGCAATATATTATAATTATCAAATATGGCATTTTCAACAATACTTTTCGTAGCTTCTGCCCCTTGAATTCGTTGGATATTATTGAACATCTGACTAACAATTTCAGACTCCAGTTTGGCAAATTTAAGTGTGGGATAACCTGTACTTTCAGGATGTTCAACACTGAGCAGTAACTTATTTTGCCACTGCCAAATATCCTCAGTTCTGATTGATAAACCTATTTGGGCACTAGGTAGATAAGTAAAGCTGAAATTTGATTCCACATTCGGTAACTCTTCTGGTGATGGCGAAGAAAAATGGAAAAGTGTATGAATGGGCAATCTGTACAAGTCACGGTGAGGAATTAAGACCAGTTGGGTGATACCTTCGAGTTCCTGTGCAATTGTGGAAATATTCAGGATTTCATACAGTTGCAACAGCTTCTCCTCCATCTCAACTCGCCAAGAATGCTGACTTTTACTTTCTTTGTCGTGGGCTGTGCTGCGATATTCTTGGTATTGTTGATGCCAATTTTCTAGCCAAATTTCAAATTCAATTAGGCGTTGCACTGCTTCGGGTAGAGGCAATTCATTGAGACGAATAGCATCTTCTCCTAAAGGTATTACCCCAGTATCTTGCATGGGTGTAAACAGGAGAATTGGTGATGGTGCTTGGTCTTTGAGAATAAAAGTATGTAGGGCAACTGGACTAATATGCCAGTAAATAATTGCTGTTGAAGGATTGAATAGTTGTTGAATTGCGCCATAATAAGGCGAGTAAATATTATTATTCCAGCCAGAAAGCAGCCAGTTTAAACAAGCATTTTTACCTTGTTCGGCAATTTCCCAAGCTTCTACTAAATCACCCGACTCTACAGCTAAATCAACTGCCAATTGATCGAAGCCGGCAAATTTTAAAGCTAACTGTTTTTTACTTTCATCTGAGCGAGTTTCTTCACTGAGTAATTGTCGCAATAAATCTGTCCCACGTTGCAGCAATTCTTGAACTTGTGTGGTTTGTCCCAAACCCATCAACACTTTGCTGAGAGATTGCAAAACCTCTAGATGCAACTGGGGAAAATATTCTAATGTCAGGGTTAACAGCGCTTGATGGTACTCAGATGCAGCTTTGCGCCAATAATCGCGAGGATTGGTATGTTTTTTGCCTTGCTCATAGTAAGTATTAGCGATCGCAAAATGCAATCTACCCCAACCTTCTGGATGGGTATCTGTCCGCAGATGCTTTAACCCTTCTTCGTAGCTTTTTAATTTTCCTTCGTAGCCGCCCTGTTGTAAGGCAGGATTTGTCGCGATGATACTACTCGACAAATTTTGCAAAACGTCAAAATCTACTAAATGGCCGATCGCAGTTCCCCGACCAATCCAAGCTTCCCAATAATCTTGTTTAATTTGCAAAGCGTTGTCATAACAAACGATCGCTTCGGCAAATTGTTCTAAATAAAACAGTGCTACTGCTTGATTATACCAAGCTAAATGGAAATCGGGTTTAATGGCGATCGCTTGTTGATAGGAGGCGATCGCTTCTTGTCTGCGCCCTAAGTTGTCTAATGCTATACCTCGGTTGTACCAAGCTAAGTAGAAGTCGGCTTGAACTGAAAGTGCTTTGTCCCAGGAAGCGATCGCTTCTGACCACCTGCCTAAATTAAACAGCACTACACCCCGATCTATCCACACTTCGTGGTAATCTGGGTTAATTTCTATAGCTCTGTCGTAAGATATAATCGCCTCGGCAAATTGTTCGCTGACGGCTAGGGCTATGCCTCGGTAATACCAGTTTTCCTGGTCTTCTGGTTGGAGTTGTAGCGCTTGGTCATAACTAGCAATAGCTTCTGGTAGCCAACCTAATTTCAGCAGTGCCAAACCCTTGCTAGACCACGCTTCTTGATAGTCTGGCTTGATTTCTATAGCTTTGTCAAAAGAAGCGATCGCTTCTTCAAAGTATCCTAATTCTCCGAGAGTTCCACCCCGGTTGTACCAGGCTTTGTAAAAGTCTGGTTTCAATTCTATGGCTGTTTCATAAGACGCGATCGCTTCATCAAAACGTTCTAAATGGAACAGCGTTAAGCCTCGATTAAACCAATATTCTGATAATTCGGGTTGCATTTCAATCGCTCGATCGTAAGATGCGATCGCACCTAGCAAATCGCCTGTTTTCGCTTGGCTTAGACCTTGGTAAAACCACCCTTGAGCGTGGGGAATTGGATTATCGTTATGCCGCTCAATAATACCAGGAGAATTACTGCTTTGAACTGCCAAATCTGAAGCAAGTTGCTGGACTAAATTGGTACTTTGATCCAACTTCACCCACAACTCATCTAAAGTATTAGCTACATTTGGCTCTAAATTCGTCAAAGTGTTATCCCAGGTTTCCACCGAGGGAGACGTTGCTAATTCAGTCTTTTGTCTCGTGGAAAGAAAATTTGCTGGTGTAGTAATTTGAACAACTTCTTCTTCGTCAAACCGAAGTTGGGTTAACAAGTTGATTGTATCTTCTGCTGTCGGCAGAGGGATATTTTCTGGTATTGTGGCTTGGGCGTCTTCCCTTTCAGATTCCCATACCAGTTCCTCGAAGTTTTCGGGCGATGTCTCCTCAAAGACATTTTGATCTGCTGACGTTATTGGTTCAATATCTGGCTCATCATATTCCCATAATTGCTCGCCAAAGCTACGGATTAGCTCTTGTCCGGGAGAAGTTGGGATAATTTCTTCATCGGTTGTAGTTTCGATTACATCTGGCTCATCATATTCCCATAACTGCTCGCCTAAATCGCGGATCAGTTCTTGTCCAGGAGTAGTTTCGATTACATCTGGCTCATCATATTCCCATAGCTGCTCGCCCAACTCACGGATCAGTTCTTGCCCAGGAGTGATTTCTAGATCGTCTTGTGCTTGATTGTCCTGATAATTTTCTATTTCTGTAGGTAAGTTTTGCATTAGCCGAATGCCAATGTCATAAGCAACTTCTCCAATTCTGCCAACACCAAGTTCCCCTAATTGCACCATCTGTGTTGCTAAAAGAGGATTTGGTGTAGGTGAAGCTAGTAAGCTTTCACCAAACATCACCAACCAGTCTATCCAACGTTCAGCCGGAATGCGATTTTCGATTCGTTGCAGATACCTCAATGCCCACTGTCGTCCTCGTGCTTGATGCACGCCTTCTAACAATTGGATAAACAATTGTTCCAGATCCGCATTGGTTAGTTCTGGTGGTACTCCCACCAGATTGCGTCCTCTCGAAGCCTTGAGAGAACTATTCTGTTTACTTGCAATGAGGCGCTTTAAAAACCTTTTAAGCGACTGCGATATCCGCCTGAGCATCTGCCACACTCTTGGATTTTGTTTTTCTAGATTGTAGCCATCGTTGTCTTAAAAAAATCATCAATTACGTAAAAATCCATTAGATTCGGACAGCGCTTCCGTAGCAGGTTAGCAAAAAATATACAAATCTTCAAGAGCATAGCATTACAACGTTACAATTCCCAGGTTTAACTCTTGAATTTGATTGTGGCAAGCAGTTAATTTTCAGTTTGCTCTGTAGTCGATTGCCCAGCAGGATATAACTGACTAATTAATGCCTGGACAAGCACTTGTGGATCGTCTGTTTCAACCGCAAGCTGTTGAGCAATCTGCTGACGTAAATTTTCATCCTCCTGTAACATTACAAACAACTGTTCTAGGGTGACAGTTTGGTATTCTCCCTCTGGGAGGTTCTCTGGTGCATCTGCTGACTCCGATACTGAGACAGTTCCCTCAGAGGGCAAAGGAGTGCTAAAAGCATCTGGTCCTTCATATTCCCAAACTGGTTCGCCTTCATTGCGTGTCAACAACTGCATCCCGATATTATAGGCAACATCTCCAATTTCTCCGACTTTTAACTCACCCAATTGCACTAACCGCGCCGCCATTTCATTATTGGGTGTCGGAGATGCGAGCAATCTGTCGCCAAAGCGCCCTAGCCACTCAACCCAGTCTTGAGTTGTGATGCGATGTTCGATATTATGCAGCCACTTCTGTGCCCATGCTTCCCCTCGTGCTTGATGTACTCCTTGCAACAGTTCGTTGAAAAGAAATTCCAGATCCGTATCGCTTAGGGGTGGCGCTGGTTCTTTTTGGACATTTCCCCTAGATTTTGAGGCAGTCTGTTTTCCACCAAACAAGCTCTGAAAAAGCTTTTTGAGCCATTGAAATAGCCGCTTGAGCATCTGCTGCACCATCGAGTTTTACTTTATCTATAAAATTGTAGCGATCGCACTGGACTATGGCGTTAGTTCCGTAAATAAAACGTATAGTCATTTGTCATTAGTCACTTGTCATTTGTCAAGAGTTATTCTCCTCTGCTTCCCTGTGTTTTTTAATAGAACAAATGTACTAAATGATATGCTATAATTCCCATACTATTGATGTTGAAATCATAGTAGAGGATCGGCTCTGGTTGCTTGCTTTCCTGAGTGCCAAAATTTACGGCATTAGTTGAGTGCAAGACCTATGCAACATCGATAAATAAAGCCAGGTACGAGAGTTTAAAATAATTGAATCCTCAACTCGACTCGGTGCTACTAATCAACATTGAAAGGCATTGAAGTCTATTTTTCCATGTCTTACGAACCCTTGCACCACAAATATCGCCCCAAAAGTTTTGCTGAACTGGTGGGGTCAAGAGGCGATCGCCACCACCCTCACGAACGCGATCGGCACATCTAAAATCGCCCCCGCCTACTTATTCACTGGGCCAAGAGGTACGGGGAAAACTTCTAGTGCCCGGATTTTGGCTAAGTCCCTCAATTGTCTCAAAAGCGATCGGCCCACGGCTGAACCCTGCGGCGTGTGTGAGGTTTGTCAGGGGATCGCTAAGGGCTACACCCTAGATGTAATTGAAATCGATGCCGCTAGTAATACTGGTGTCGATAATATCCGCGAGTTGATTGAAAAAGCCCAGTTTGCTCCTGTGCAGTGTCGCTACAAGGTTTATGTAATCGACGAATGCTTAACTGGAGATTCTCTGATCTTGACTGATGAGGGACTTCACAGAATTGACGATCCCAAAATTAAAGGGAAGAAAGTACTGAGTTACAACGACTCATCTCTTAAGTGGGAATTCAAGAAAGTTGTCAGATGGTTAGACCAAGGAGAACGGCAAACCCTGGTTATAAAGACAACTAACCGAGAAATTAGATGTACCGATAATCATTTAATTAGGACAAACCAGGGATGGCTACAAGCATTGGACGTAAAAGAAGGAGTGAAGATACTATCCCCTGTGAATGCGGATGCGGCATCCTCATTTACAAATTTGGTATCGATGGACGCACCCGGAGATTTGCTAGCGGACACCAATTTAAAGGAAATACATCAGGGCAAAAATCATACGACCTGGAATCTATCCTTAAACAAGCCGAATTACTCCGACCTTTCTGTGCTTGCGGGTGTGGAGAAAAGCTTGATATTCCAACCTTTTTACAAAAAAAGGGGCGAGGAATCATCAGTATCCAGTCTCGCTGGGAAAAACATCCATATAAAAAAGGACACGGAATTTGGGAACTTAGAACAAAAAAGTTCCTTGCAGATGCGGCAGTTATACAACCAAATGCACTTGGGCTTATCTACGGAACCTTGCTTGGAGATTGCTCTATCAGTTATCCCAATAAATACAGCAGATTCCCTAGATTGTGTTGGACACACTCAGAAAAGCAGCAAGAATGGTTGGAATATAAAGCCTATCGCCTTCAAGAATTACGTCCAAAACTGCGAATTACATCTAACAAAGGATACGGAAACATATCAGTTACCTGTAACACAGGTTGCCATCCCCAACTCAAAGATGTTTTTGACATCGTTAAACCGAATAGGGATAAAAAACTCGTCTCTATGGACTGGCTTAATCGAATTACCCCAGAAGGAATTGCTTGGTGGTTTTGCGATGATGGTTCACTTACCCTCAGTCCAGAAGGAAGTCCACAAATTCAACTACATACCGAAGGATTCTCTGCCGCAGAAAACCAACTCATTGCTACTTGGCTTACAGCAATGGGATACTCAGCAACAACAAAATTTTACACCAGAAGTAGTACAGGCAAGACATACCACTATATACGGTTGGGGGCAAGCACCAGTAGAAAATGGCTGGCAGACCTTAAACAATATTCCATCCCCTCAATGGATTACAAGTTTGGAGACTGTCGAATCTGTTCACCTCGCTGGGATCGAGCGAGTCTATGACATTGAAGTAGAAGATAATCATAACTTTGTTGCGAATGGGCTTTTGGTGCATAATTGCCACATGCTCAGTACCCAGGCATTCAATGCGCTACTCAAGACACTAGAAGAACCACCGAAACATGTAGTTTTTGTATTGGCGACAACAGACCCGCAACGGGTGTTACCAACAATCATTTCGCGCTGTCAAAGGTTTGATTTTAGACGCATTCAGTTAGAAGCGATGGTGAAGCATTTAAGCGCGATCGCCTCTAAAGAAAACATTCATATTTCACTTGATGCTGTCACCCTGGTAGCCCAACTTTCTCAGGGAGGCTTGCGAGATGCCGAAAGTCTACTCGACCAATTAAGCTTGTTAGCAGGTGAAGTCACACCAGAGCGAGTTTGGGATTTGGTGGGGACGGTAAGCGAACAGGACTTGCTAGGGCTTTTAAATGCGATCGCTCAAGATAAACCGGAAGCGGTTCTAGACTGTACCCACTACATCCTAGATCGCGGTCGAGAACCCCTAACTATTCTGCAAAATCTCGCTGCTTTTTACCGCGATTTACTGATTGCCAAAACAGCACCCAACCGCCACGATTTAGTTGCTTGTACTCAGCAAACTTGGACAGCGCTGGTTGAGTTTGCTCAATACTTCGATATGAGCGTGATTTTGGCGGGACAGAAACACTTGCGAGAAGCTGAAGTACAAATTAAAAATACCACCCAGCCACGTTTGTGGTTGGAGGTAACATTACTAGGATTGTTACCCAGTGCGACGACGAATATTCAGCCACAAACCTCAAGTGTCGCGCCACGAGTTAATACACCTGCTGTATCTCCAAACTATCCTCCAGTCGTTGCCCAAAATCACCCCGTCTCTTCTGTACCTTTAGCTGAACCGCAAACAAATCATAATTCTGCATCTGCCAATCATCAAGCGGCTGCCCAAAATCAGCCCGTTACTTCATCTCCCCCAGTTGAACGGCAAACAAATCACAATTCTGCTGCTAAATCAGTTTCACCACCAACCCCAGAACCTGTATCCGTGCCCGTGCCACCTGCGAACCTTGAACCAGTAACTTCAGAAGTTGTTGGCGAAACAGAATATGACTTAACTCAGGTTTGGCAACAGGTGCGTACTAATTTTCCGATGCCTTCCAGGCAAGCTTTACTTGGACAAATGTGCCAGCTAATAGAGTTTAACGGTACTGTAGCGCGTATTGCTGTTAAAGGGGCTAAATGGTATGAAACACTTAAATCTGATCTCCCGATGATGAAAGCAGCTTTCCAGCAGACTTTTCAACGTGAAGTTCAGGTAAATCTGGAACAAGTCAGTTCTGCAACTCCTACCTCAGCCAAAAAAAATCCTCCACCAAAAGATTCTACTCGCTCTCAGCAACCACCAACTCCCAGTTACAACCAGCAAATTTCGCCTCCAGCGTCGGCACCACGGCCAACTAATCCACCACCAGCACCGACAGCAGCAAGAAATGGCAATGGTGTAAATGGAAATAGGGCAAATGGAAACGGGGTAAATGCAAACGGGATGCAAACTTTGCCTCCACCCCCAAAACAAACACCCGCACCTGATTGGGAACCTGACGAAGTAGCGATCGCAGCTCAACGTCTAGCAGAATTTTTCAACGGACAAATCATCCGTTTTGCAGATGATTTCCCAGAATTCTCCGATTCCACAACTACACCAGAATGGGTAGAAGAAGCAGACGTGGATGATGAATAAAAAATTCGGGATTGGGCATTGGGGAGGCAGTGCGGTCTTGGGGTCTCCCCAAGTGGAGCAACTGCCGTCATTGGGCATTGGGCGGGGTGCAGAGGGGAAAACTCTCCCCTATTCGTCATTCCCCATCCCCCGCTCCATTCCCTATTCCCCATGCCCCATGCCCTATTGCCTATTCCCTATTCTCCATTCCCCGTATGCAAGGTTTTCACCCATTTCAGGCGCTTTGGTCTTACCGACATCCGAGCAGTAGTGCTGCTCATGACGACTAACCAGTGCAACATATATAAACTGCCACGCAGGGTTTGCACCAGCATCGTAAGATATGTAGAAAGTGGGAATTTTTGATCTTGACGTACCCGCTTCAGACCTGTAAACATCCCTACCATCGACATAGAAATGGACAAGCCTGTGATCGGACTTAACATTGGTGGACGATGACGAGCGATCGCCATTAATAAATCTGGGACTGCTGCTGTCGGCAAGATATACATAATCAGCATAAAAATCAGCAAATCCCAGCTTTTACGCCATCCCATCCGGTTTTTGAGAATTAAATCCCAATAATCTAAATAGCGCTGATAACCGCCTTCTGCCCAACGGTTGCGCTGATGCCAAAGTGAAACTGCATTTGTCACTCCTTCTTCTTGCACCGCTGGATGGAAAACACACTCAATATCCCATTTATCCAAATGTAAACGGATTGTCAAATCCAAATCATCGGTAATGGTTTCTTCATTCCAGCCACCGCAGCTTTCCAAGGCGGAACGCCGGACAAATTGACCATTGCCCCGCAGCTCGCCAATGCCACCAAGGGCAGTCCGCTGTTGCTGAAACCAAGTATCAAGGGCCATTTCGGCCATTTGACCCTTAGTCCAAAAGTTTGCTTTAGCGTTGGCGATCGCTTTTCGCACCTGCACCGCCCCCACGTTTTCTCTTTGAAATAAAGGTATTACCTGTTGCAGTAAGTCTGGTGTTACTTGGGCATCAGCATCAAATACTGCTATAATGTCGCCCTTTGTCAGCGGCAATACCTGATTCAACGCTCCCGATTTGCCACCAGTAGCTTCTGCTGAACGCCTTAGTACTTTTAGCTGGTCGTGTTTCTGTGCGAGTTCCGCTAATAAATGTGGCGTGCTATCACTGCTGCGATCGTCAATTATCCAAATTTCGTACTCCCCACCTGGATATTCCAGATTACAAAGATTTTTGACTAATTTAGCAATTACCGCTTCCTCATTTTTCGCAGCCACTAGCACCGAAACAGAAGGTAAATCTCCCTGCATTTCTTTTGGATAGCGACGGGATTTGGTAAACACCACCACCAAAGCATGAAATCCTAGAATGGTGGTCAGTCCTAGAATAAAAATGGAAGCCCAAGAAACTAAATGTAGAGCGATCGTGCCACTCCAGACGATAGTCAAGACTAGAGCTGCTTTGCCTCTACGACCTTGAAACCGGGATGGTAGAGACATAGAATCTGTCTCTAACACTGACTCCTCATCTACTGATAGGTCAGATAACAAGGAGTTGAGCGGATCGAGCTCTTGATAAGAATCTTCTTCGGGCCAGGAATTCGCTGGCATAGGTTAGGTTGCTTGATTCAAAAACCACTATTTGTCTACAGTTAGTAATTTTACGGACAAATATCCCTAAGCTACTTTTCCCGATATTAATCGGAATGGGCAAACTGCAATACCCGCTATCCCTAAGCCAAAAGCCGCTGGGACTACATTTGTTGTCACCGCCACTGTGCGTAATTACCTCATATTAACCGCGTTTGCTACTCTTAGACAGAAGCTTGATTCCTTTAATAGCCACTTCGGCAGGAAGCTTGTAGAGTCGGACTTTCTCTAATGAGAACTCCGGTTTGGGTAAAGTAATAGCAAGGTAGCAGCAGCTTTTTGTTGGGAAAAACTGCAATAACGGCATCCACCACTGTACAGTAGGGATTTTTAGTGTTACCGTTCCCAGATTCGATAACAGTTAATGCAGCATCATTGTAACCGAAATTTTAATATTTCTTAGTAGTAACTTCATTTATTAGGCATGGGGCATTGGTATTGGGATTAGAGAGCTGACAGGTGACAGGTGATAGGGAATAATCTGTACCCTGTAACCTGTACCCTATTCCCTTCTTCACTGACCACTATGTGCTTTAGACACATCTTTGGGGAATACTACTAACATCCACTAATATCCCCAGTTGCTAACTAACTTGAGGAATATTTAACTATGTCTATTGAGCAACTCCAGCCTGCAACTCAACAACAAGCGAGTGTTTACTTACCTTATGTTCAGGGTGCTAGGCGCAATTTCTTACCCTATGCCATCAGTCTTTATCAAAAAGGGGTCTTGGAGGGACATCGGAAAATTGAAGCCAGCGAACATGTCCCCTTTGTCGCCTCTTGGAATGTTGCTACTTTACCCTCAGACTTAACCCGTTGCCGAATTCAGTTTGATGGCAATGCTGACCTGAGTTATGAACTGATGATGGCTAGTTTCGAGTTTATTAATTTTTTAATTGAACTTATGGATAACTATAAACGTTATCGTATAACCGATTTTTCGCAACCGTTTTATCGCAAGCTACTGCGTATAGATGAATGATTAAACTCAGCCGGATTTGCAAAAGTCCGGCTTATTTTAAATTGATAGATAAATAAGTTAGTAATAAGGATTAAAGTCCTTATTGTCTGAGATTATTTGCTCACAAGGCACTGATTTTTACAATTCAGCTTCAGCCTTGTGAGCTTTTTTACAACAGGCTTTTAGTTTTAAAACGTCTTCCTAAGTCCGCTGTCTTTTCTTCTTTTCAGAACGATACCAAAACTAGCTACCATCAGAGTTCCGAGAAGGCTAGCGGGTTCTGGAATAGAAGTTTCATTTATAGGTACTATGATTCTTAAATTTGCCAAACTAGCGTTAGTTATGGTCAAAGATGTTACACCTGGTAAACCTGGGATATCAGACTTGAAATCAAAGACCGTGGGAGTTAAATTACCATTGGGATTACTATATCGCTCCCCATATCCACTCACTTCAAAAGTACCTTGATACTTCTTTCCGGTGTTTGGGTCGGTGACAGTACCAGTGTAGAAAGCTTTTGTAAGATTAAATTCATCTTGAACTACTCCTTGAAATGTGGTTCCTGGCAATTGTCCCTGGTAAAGAAAGGTAGTCAATTGACCACCAGAAAGAACAGGTGATGTCAGAACACCATCAAACGAGACAATTGGAATACCTTTAAAGTCAACAAAATGATGCAGACTTCCATCGGAGCGTGTTTCTACCTGTAAATAGTCTGATTGATATACAGGAACATAATTAGGATTATTATTAGTACCTAAGTTCCGGTAATAAGTTCCAGTATCATCCGTATCAATACGAGTAATACTGTTATTGAAATTAGGATTATTTCTGGGCAGTTCGATAGTTCCTGATAAGGTACCAGTGCTTTCAATTGTGATGAATTGAGCAGCAATTGCGCTTGCCCCACTCATAGCGATCGCTACTGCTGCAAGACAACTACTGCTAACAGCTGCAAGACCTAACTTAATTCCTAATGAACTCACTTTCATTAACAAGTTGTTCCTTTATTTGTCGATAGTAAACACACCTAATATGCTGAGATTAATTGCAAGTTTATCTCATGCATGATTTATTATTCCCAAGCTAGTAATGGAAATTTCATCGACAAAAAAAGTCTTATCAGTTGCTATTTTTAGTAAAACAGAATAAAGGCGTCAGAAGTCAGAATTCAGAATGAATTTTGTGCGACTACTGGATGAATTCAGGGGTTTAACACCTCTACTCAATCTGCATATTTAGTGTTAAACAAAACAGCGGCGGGTCTGAATCCCCCACTGATAGCGAAGCGTTAGCGAGTCATCGAGCGTCTTCATTCTGACCGGAGGCAGAGCGTCTCCGGCTCCGCTCCTGAATTCCGAATAGCTGAATTCTTTTTTATATCGCAAAAAATCAGTGATATTGGAGTGTTTTGACGAGCAAAATTTTGCCCCTCAATTTGCAGGTAGCTTTCAAAGTAGCAGTAATTAACTAATTAAGTTAGTTCATCTAAACTATAAAGAACTGATAACTGTTGATTTTCTTATTTCAATTGTTCAACATGAGTATTATTGAAATGCTCACTTTTTTTGAGATATTGTTGGAAATATAACCGATATAATTCACACGCAGGAGTACTGCGATCGCCTTCTAAATTAATTAGCCCTATACTTTGTAATTTATATGCCAAGCTTGGCTCTAATTTCACATAATTTGTAGTATTAATCACTTCATAAAAAGCATCTCCTAATTCTGGTTCATCTTGAAGTGCTAATACATATTGCCTTAGACACTGGTTATAGATTCCGGCTTCTGTAGGTGCTTGTTGCAATAACTGCCCTAAATCTCCTTTTAATCCACCTTTACCTACAAGATGATACAATGCCAATCGCACCAAATAAGGATTTCCTCCCACCATTGCCATTAAACTATCGGCATCTTTACCATCTGTCCAATCCAAGCCGTGACGTTGTGCTAAATCCTGCACTTGCTCTTTCGTAAAGGGAGGTAAATTAATTGTCAAACCAATATTAAATGGTGGTTGAGTGAGTTTTATGGGAACAAGAATTTCTGTTGAATAAACCAGAACCAGACGCAGTTTTTGCCAAATTTCTACCCTTTTGGCTTGTTCATGCCACGATCGCACTAATGGTAGCAACTCTCCAGCAATTTCCTGATACTCAAATAGCCAATCCACCTCATTTAATACTAAAACCAGGGGACTTGAGAGCGCAGGCAGTAAATATTTTTGGAAATAGATAGAGCAGCTGACTTTGCTACCCATATCTTCATCCCAATAATCATTGAGTTTTGGTTCTAGCTGTAACTCCCGACTAACATTGACACAGAACCAACGCAAAAATTTATCCAAATTGGCAAATACTGCTTTGTCTGCTTGCTGAAAGTCCAAAGTTACGGTACGAAAGCCTTGCTTGTTAGCGCGTGCAAGCAACCGGAGAATCAGAGAGCTTTTCCCCATCTTTTTGGGTGCTTTGATGCAAATTACACTCCCAGGTTCAGCCATTTCTGCGTAAGCGAGTTCTTCAATTGGCAAACGAGGAATGTAAAATCTGGAATTAAGAGATACTGGATCACTAGGAAATTCTAAGGATATCGCTGTGGCGGCTCGGTTGAATTCCTTAATTAACTGCTGATGTGCTTCGCTAAAAGGGTGATTTTCTAGAGTCTGGCGAAAGTTGGATTTATCTATTGGTTCTTTGTAAAAATTACTCAGTACTTGCCATAAATGAGCAGCAATTTTCTTAACACGTTCCTCGCCGTAGTGCGCTTCAATAGCTATATTGGCGTAGGTTTCTCCTTCCCACGAAGAACGTAATATCAATTCTTGGAGCGTCGTTAAACCGGTTGCTTGACTGGCTTTTAGTAGCAATACTAGTTCATCTATAGTCATTACTCATTGAGTCTAATTCAGCACGATCTTTTCTCACACCATTAAGCTTTAGAAGTCAATGTCGCCTGCCTTGTATGCATAGCAGCCAGACCTGACTCAAAAAGCTACAAAAAAGCCTTGACAATTTTTTGCATCTTGAAATTATTTAGCGTGATTCAATCATAGAATTTTTTTTACAACTTTTTCGGGATTTTTAGGTAATTATATGTGACTTGAACTACTTTTTTTAGACATATCTTAGAATGTAGATGCACAACAATGTAGCGATTTTTTCTAAAATATTGCTATTGCGATCGCAACAGAGGTTACATTCTTCTAAATTCCATTTCAATTGATGATATCGGCTGA
The DNA here is from genome assembly GCF_053470305.1 of Nostoc sp. DSM 114160. Taxonomy (NCBI): domain Bacteria; kingdom Bacillati; phylum Cyanobacteriota; class Cyanophyceae; order Nostocales; family Nostocaceae; genus Nostoc; species Nostoc sp. DSM 114160. The sequence goes on from NZ_JBPFGO010000001.1 coordinate 3,397,507, forward strand.
TATATCCCTGACCTAAGTTACAGCCTAATAAACCAACTAGGCGATTTGTCCATAACTGAATCGTCAGGGTGCTAAAACAGCGTAGAGAGAAAGCTACAGAATATCTTCCTCATCGTACCAGCAGCTATGCATATCCAAGAACCCGCTACTCATGAATCAGAAGCTCTACTTTCAGTACAAGATTCTCAGAGTTTCCCAGAAACCAAAGACTTATCTCTAGAAAATTTAGATCCTTGCCAATGCTCACAAGCCGCCTTACAAATGGCATTAATCGCTAATGGCTTGGGGTTGTGGGATTGGAATCTGGTAACTGACAAAACCTATTACGATTCCCAATGGAAAAGCATCCTGGGATATAAAGTAGACGAAATCGACAACGATTATAAATCTTTTGAACAACTGGTACATCCACAAGATTTACCAAGAATTCGCCAGGTATTGCACGATTATCTGCAAGGATGCATACCTGTGTTTGAAGTCGAATTGCGAATGTTGACTAAATCCGGGGAGTGGAAGTGGATTTTGACTTGTGGCAAAGTATTTCAGTGGGATAAATTCGGTAAACCAGTGCGGATGGTGGGAACGCACAAGGATATTAATCAAGATAAAGCTATCGCTACTCAACAATACCAACTATTTGAACAACTCCAAAGAGAAATTGCTCAACACCAGTCTACCGAAGACCAAGTTAAGGAAAAATCACAGCAGCTAGAAACTACTCTTGATGAACTCAAATATACCCAAAAGCAGTTATTGCAGAACCAGAAAATGGCTAATCTCGGTCAACTGGTGGCGGATATGGCTAACGAAATTAACAACCCCGTTAGCTTTATCTCCGGCAATCTCCATCCTGCTAGTAAATACGCTGAAGATTTAATCAGAATTATTGAACTTTACCAATATTACTATCCCACGCCTACTCCAGTTATTGCCTTACATTTGCAACACCTTGACCTTGGTTTCGTGAAGACAGAATTTTTCAAATTACTGTGGTCAATGCGAGCCTGTTCTGAGCGCGTGAAAGATATTGTTTTCGCCTTGCAAAATTTTTCTACCTCTGACGAAGGTCAAATGCAAAAGGTTGACATACATCAAGGATTTGATAGTGTTCTCAGGATTTTACAACATCGTCTCAAAGAAAAACCTGATAGAGCAGAAATTAAAGTAATTAAAACCTTTGGGAAATTACCCTTAATTGAGTGTTACCCTGGTGAACTAAATCAGGTATTCATGAACATCTTGACTAATGCAATTGATGCTTTAGAAGAGAAGATGAAGCACCATTATTCTTTTACTCCAAAAATTTTGATTCATACAGAAGTTGTTAGCAGTCATTTATCATTGGTCAACAATAATGAACCTTGGGTAAAGGACAAACTACTAGGTAAAAAACACAAAGTTATAATTCGCATTTTTGACAATGGCAAAGGTATGCTTCCCCATATCCAAAGACATATATTTGAACCGTTTTTTACAACCAAGCCAGTAGACAAAAGTCAAGGACTAGGGTTATCAATTAGTCGCCAAATTATCGTTGAAAAACATCAAGGTAAACTTAAGTGTAATTCTCAATTAGATCGAGGGACAGAGTTGGTGATTGAGATGAATACAACAGCAAGACACTATGCCGCGATTAGAAAACACGCCAACTTTTAGGTAATGAACGAATGGCACTAAGTTAAGATACAGCCCTTGCCCCAACCCAACTGGTTCCCAGCCTGGAGGCTGGAAAACCATTCTTGGAGGCTGAAGTATTTTCTGGGAAGTTAAATACCCAAAGTGTTCGGAGTACCAGTATTAGGATCAATTCTCCACATTTGTGTACCATTTATACCGTCATCAGCAATAAAGTTAAGAGTGTTATCTATCACTGTCAGATTATGAGGATTGGAAGAGCCAATCCCAGGATTAATGTCTTTTACCTGTTGCGGATAGCTATTAGCAACAATTCTCCACAACTCTGTCCCACTGTAACCATCATTGGCAGTAAAGTAGAGGCTATTACCCACAACTGTGAAATTATTGGGATTAGAAGCACCATTCTGGTAATTAATGTTGAGGTTGATGGGGTTGCCAGTCGTGGAGTTCATCATCCACAGTTCAGTGCCATTCATCTCTTCCGATGCAGTGAAGTAAAGGCTATCTCCTAGAGTTGTGAAGTTGCTGGTATTGGACAGACCACCAGGAACACTTAAGGGCTGTGGATAGCCATTTTGGTTTATTTTCCACAACTGGCTGACATTGTAATTATCTGTGGCGACAAAGTAGAGAATGTTATTTACGACTGTGAAGTTGCGGGGATTGGAGGAGGCACTACCGGGATTAATGTCTTGTACCTGTTGTGGATAGCCATTGGCATCAATTTTCCACAGTTCTGTGCCATTGTAACCATTGTTGGCGGTAAAGTAGAGGCTATTACCTAGAACAGTGAAATTGCTGGGATTTGATGAGGCACTACCGGGATTAATGTTGAGGTTGATCGGATTGCCATTGTTAGGGGTCAATCGTCCACAGTTCAGTGCCATTCATCCCCTCCGATGCAGTGAAGTAGAGCCGATTGTTTAGTACTGTGATGTTGCTGTTATTGGGCAGACCACCAGGAACACTTAAGGGCTGTGGATAGCCATTTTGGTCTATTTTCCACAACTGGCTGACATTGTAATTATCTGTGGCGACAAAGTAGAGAATGTTATTTACAACTGTGAAGTTGCGGGGATTGGAGGAGGCACTACCGGGATTAATGTCTTGTACCTGTTGTGGATAGCCATTGGCATCAATTTTCCACAGTTCTGTGCCATTGTAACCATTGTTGGCGGTAAAGTAGAGGCTATTACCTAGAACAGTGAAATTGCTGGGATTTGATGAGGCACTACCGGGATTAATGTTGAGGTTGATCGGATTGCCATTGTTAGGGTCAATCGTCCACAGTTCAGTGCCATTCATCCCCTCCGATGCAGTGAAGTAGAGCCGATTGTTTAGTACTGTGATGTTGCTGTTATTGGGCAGACCACCAGGAACACTTAAGGGCTGTGGATAGCCATTTTGGTCTATTTTCCACAACTGGCTGACATTGTAATTATCTGTGGCGACAAAGTAGAGAATGTTATTTACAACTGTGAAGTTGCGGGGATTGGAGGAGGCACTACCGGGATTAATGTCTTGTACCTGTTGTGGATAGCCATTGGCATCAATTTTCCACAGTTCTGTGCCATTGTAACCATTGTTGGCGGTAAAGTAGAGGCTATTACCTAGAACAGTGAAATTGCTGGGATTTGATGAGGCACTACCGGGATTAATGTTGAGGTTGATCGGATTGCCATTGTTAGGGTCAATCGTCCACAGTTCAGTGCCATTCATCCCCTCCGATGCAGTGAAGTAGAGCCGATTGTTTAGTACTGTGATGTTGCTGTTATTGGGCAGACCACCAGGAACACTTAAGGGCTGTGGATAGCCATTTTGGTCTATTTTCCACAACTGGCTGACATTGTAATTATCTGTGGCGACAAAGTAGAGAATGTTATTTACGACTGTGAAGTTGCGGGGATTGGAGGAGGCACTACCGGGATTAATGTCTTGTACCTGTTGTGGATAGCCATTGGCATCAATTTTCCACAGTTCTGTGCCATTGTAACCATTGTTGGCGGTAAAGTAGAGGCTATTACCTAGAACAGTGAAATTGCTGGGATTTGATGAGGCACTACCGGGATTAATGTTGAGGTTGATCGGATTGCCATTGTTAGGGTCAATCGTCCACAGTTCAGTGCCATTCATCCCCTCCGATGCAGTGAAGTAGAGCCGATTGTTTAGTACTGTGATGTTGCTGTTATTGGGCAGACCACCAGGAACACTTAAGGGCTGTGGATAGCCATTTTGGTCTATTTTCCACAACTGGCTGACATTGTAATTATCTGTGGCGACAAAGTAGAGAATGTTATTTACGACTGTGAAGTTGCGGGGATTGGAGGAGGCACTACCGGGATTAATGTCTTGTACCTGTTGTGGATAGCCATTGGCATCAATTTTCCACAGTTCTGTGCCATTGTAACCATTGTTGGCGGTAAAGTAGAGGCTATTACCTAGAACAGTGAAATTGCTGGGATTTGAGGAGGCACTACCGGGATTAATGTCTTGTACCTGTTGTGGATAGCCATTGGCATCAATTTTCCACAGTTCTGTGCCATTGTAACCATTGTTGGCGGTAAAGTAGAGGCTATTACCTAGAACAGTGAAATTGCTGGGATTTGAGGAGGCACTACCGGGATTAATGTCTGCGACTAGTACCGGATTGCCAGTGTTGGCATCAATTCTCCACAGTTCTGTGCCATTGATATTGTCGTAGGTGGTAAAATAACTGGTATTGCCCACCACTATAGGGTTAGACTGTTCAAACACTGTAGGATAACTTTCCATTACAGATGGAAGAAATGCTGGACAAAATTCTACTGCTCCTAAATTTTTGTCTAGTTCCCAGTTTCCATTAAGTGCTGCATTTCCAATTGGTGTTGTAGATGCAGCGATCGCTGCACCTGTAAAGTAGTGAAGTTTTGTAAGGAATTCCTCTCCTGCATCACCCATGGCCACATTACAGCCGTAAAGAAACAGGGATGGGGTGAACCAAGCCTTCAGGTGTTCGGAGTAGCGATCCAGAGTGCTAAGACTCAGCTTTGTGTTTCCCAGATAAAGAGTTCCTGGGGCACCGTGAGAAACAATGTGAACGCTAGTGAAGCGAACTTGTCCTTGTAAAGCTGCGGTGATTTGCTCAACACCATCCTGCTGGGAAGTGAGGACAATTACTTCTGCTTGTGGTATTACACCTTTAATTAGGTGTTGGGAATTTTCTATAGCAGAATCAATGAAGACAATAATTTGGTTAGAATCGACACGCAATTGTTGATTATCCATTTCAGTTTTTATGCTCGATATTGGTGTACTAAAGACAGTTCATAAAATGAATTTTTCGACTGTGAGGCGGCAGCATAATGCGATTCAGAATAGACTACATAGCAGCTTTATTCATTTTTCAAAGATGCTTGTAATCCTTACTCAAATTATGATAATAGTCATATTTTGTAAGTAAGATGATCATAAGAAGACTAAAACAGGAACTCTAACAAGGCATATTTCAAGAAGATTTTGGCGATAAGAGTTTTATATAGCCTGACTTGTTATACTTTGATCCCATTTTTGTTAGTTTAGTAGTCTTAAGTCATCTGGATGATTACTGAAATATTGTTTAAAGGAATTATAAAAAGTCTGAAGGCAGTTAGTAGGAGAAATTCTGATGAGGCACAACCGAGCAATGTCACACTTACTTCAAAAGCTTATAAATCAACCTAATTTTTTTATCTGCTCAGCTTTGTATTTTTTTATACTATTAAATTTAATTGCTCTGTGCTTTTACTTATAAAACGGACAGAATTGAGAACTATAACTTTAACGTGAGTTCGACGGCTCTAAAAACCCCTCACCAAACCTCTCCCAGACAGCCTCTCTTTCCTAAAAGGCGAAGGAGAGTAACGAGTAAGGAGGGTTTTTGCTCCCCTCTCCTACAAGGAGAGGGGCTGGGGGAGAAGTCAAAATAGCACTCGTCGAACTCACGTTAACCGAACGGTATTGGGCGCGGTGTAGTCCGCCACGTGCTTGTGAAACTTGCATAAGTCCTGATTAAGCAAATTGCTGCAACCCATTAAGAGGTAGATCGAGAATCACTGCTGAATTTGGAGAATAACCAATATCGAGAGAAACACTAGCTTTTACCGTCTGAGAACCACCAATTATAGGAGTTGTAGAAACCCTATCTGCTGTTAGATTAGACACGAAGGGAGATGGTCTAGGATTGTCATTTGAGTTGATATCAATGTCAATAATCTGTCCGGGGGTTAACTGCAAGGTACTAAAAACAGCCTGAGCCTGAGCTTTAGCATCTTTAACAGCTTCGCTGAGAACTTGCAGGCGTGCCTGCTGCAATACTTCATCTGAGGCAGTGAAGCTGATATTCTGTATGACATTTGCGCCTGCTTGAATAGCTTTGTCAATTGCTGCCCCAGATTGATTTGTTGGTAACTCAAACTCAAGTGTGTTCAGGCCTTCAAAACCTGTTAGAGTTTGAGTACTATTTTCATAACTATAGACAGGATTTAGTTGAATAGATGTAGTTTGAAGTTCTTGCGCCCCAAGCTTTTGCAGTACATCAACTACCGCTGTTGAACGTTGAGCAACAAGTTGTTGAACTTCGGTTGCAGTTTTTCCTTGTACTTTAATCCCCAATTCTACATCAGTTAAAGTGGTAGCAACATTGACCTCTCCTTGACCAGTAACTTCCAATATCTGAGGAGTTTTTGGAGTAGTGCTACCAATTAAGGGATCGGCGATCGCAACACCCAAATTTCTCACATCGATGAGATTATTAGCAGCCGAAGCAAGAGTCCCTGCTGAATTTGGAGAATAACCGATATCGAGAGAAACGCTAGCTTTTACCGTCTGAGGACTACCAATTATAGGAGTTGTACTAGCTGTTGCAAAAGTCCTATCTGCTGTTAGATTAGACACGAAGGGAGATGGTCTAGGATTGTCATTTGAGTTGATATCAATGTCAATAATCTGTCCGGGGGTTAACTGCAAGGTACTAAAAACAGCCTGAGCCTGAGCTTTAGCATCTTTAACAGCTTCGCTGAGAACTTGCAGGCGTGCCTGCTGCAATACTTCATCTGAGGCAGTGAAGCTGATATTCTGTATGACATTTGCGCCTGCTTGAATAGCTTTGTCAATTGCTGCCCCAGATTGATTTGTTGGTAACTCAAACTCAAATGTGTTCAGGCCTTCAAAGCCTGTTAGAGTTTGAGTACTATTTTCATAACTATAGACAGGATTTAGTTGAATAGATGTAGTTTGAAGTTCTTGCGCCCCAAGCTTTTGCAGTACATCAACTACCGCTGTTGAACGTTGAGCAACAAGTTGTTGAACTTCGGTTGCAGTCTTTCCTTGTACTTTAATCCCCAATTCTACATCAGTTAAAGTGGTAGCAACATTGACCTCTCCTTGACCAGTAACTTCCAATATCTGAGGAGTTTTTGGAGTAGTGCTACCAATTAAGGGATCGGCGATCGCAACACCCAAATTTCTCACATCGATGAGATTATCTGTGTTAGCCATCTTATTCTCCTTGCTTAAATGATGTTTGATACCTGTTGATGTTTTAATCTTAAATGATGTCTAAAAAGTAAACCGCGTTTATCACCAATAGACCTCTTGCAAAAGTGCTTTTTGCACTCTTGGGGGAAAAGGTTAAAGGGGAAGGGGACTTTTGCAGAACCTTTTCCCCTTTCCCCTGCCCCTTTTCCCGACTTATGCAAGAAGTCTAATACATACTGGATAAAAAACGCTCTCGCATTCGCCAGCCAAAATGCGATCGTTTGACAACTCTAGGGTCGTCAGAAAACCCCATTCCACCAAAAAAGAGCAATCCTGTACTGCTGCGCTGCTGATTTAGGTATTGGATTGACATCGGTCTACTGGTAATCAAACAGCAGATGGTAGACCATTAATCCCAAAATACTGAATCTAAATGATGGGAAAATAAAAGTGAGTAATACTCACCCAAACTTGCTGGGCTATTTACCTAAGACAGATAAACAACAAATTTTATCAGTCAAAATTTATGACTTCCAACGTTCCCTCTCCAACTCGAAAGCGACCCCACTCAAGCAATAGGAGCCAAAATTTTCCACTGGTGTAACATCATTAGTCTATTTATCATGCTCACCAGTGGACTACAAATTTACAACGCTAACCCTGTTTTTGGTGGACGCGCAGGTTTGCACATTCCTTTGATATTTACTTTAGGAGGTTGGCTTGCAGGAGGTAGACACTGGCATTTTGCAGCAATGTGGCTATTCTCGCTGAACCTGTTGTGGTATGGAATTTACATTTTAATTACCCGACGCTGGCGACATCGCTTTGTCAGTGCTAATGACTTGAAAGCATTACAAAAAACTCAAAATTCCCAACGCCTAATTTATGCTTGGCATCGAATTGCTTATACAGCAATTATTCCTATTTTGCTGCTGGCATTATTTACAGGGATAGGAATGTATAAACCTGCTCAATTTTCCTGGATTGTGGATTGTTTTGGCGATTGGCAAGCATTGCGAATTGTTCACTTTGCCTCAGTGCCGATGGTTATCTTATTTGCAATAATTCACTATCAATTAGGACGTAAGGCGGGTGGAACCGAATTAACAGAATCAATGTTTTACTAACTAAACTATGACCAATGACTAATGACCAATACTTCTCTACGAGAGGCTGCGCCAACGGCTTCGCTCAGTACAAGTGACAAATGACCAATGACCAATGACAAATAACAAATGACCAATGACCAATACTTCTCTACGAGAGGCTGCGCCAATGACTACGCGGTAGTTGAGCGCAGTCGAAACTCAGTACAAGTGACCAATGACAAATAACAAATGACTTTTTAAAAAAAATGAACTTTTTTGATAAATTGAATAGAAATATCTTACAAAATCAAAGCTTGTTATTTGTAGGACTCGATCCAAATCCAGAGATGATGCCTAAACGTTATGAATCTGAAGAACTGATTGCTGGTTTGGAAAAGTGGTTACAATTCATTATTGCGGAAACTTCTGATTTCGTTTGTGCTTATAAACCGACACTTGGCTTTTACGAAGCATTAGGTATTCCTGGTTTAGAACTACTGTACAAAACTTTAGCAGCTATTCCAGCCCATATCCCAGTGATTTTAGATGCCAAACACAGTGACTTAAATACTAGTAGCATCTTTGCCCAGACTGTGTTTACCAAATGGCAAGTGGACGCAATCACTCTCAGCCCTTATACAGGACAAGATCACGTAGCACCTTTTTTAGTCTATCCTGATAAAGCGGTGTTTATTTTATGCTGTACTTCTAATCCAGGTGCAGAAGCTCTACAGCAATATCCGACAAACGAATCACCCCTTTATTTACAGGTAGTAAAAGAATCAAAAACCTGGGGAACTCCAGAACAATTGGGTTTGGAAGTGGGAACTACAAATCCTGAAGTTTTAGCACTTATTCGAGCAGTTGCACCCGAACGAATTATTATGGCGCGTAGCATCTGGGCGGAGGCTCAAAACCTGAAACAAATTTTAGAAGCTGGCTTGAATAGTAATGGTGATGGTTTACTGATTCCTGTTCCTCAAGATATGTTGGTAAATATCGAATTATCAAAAGAAGTCCAGTCACTACGTGCAGAAATCAATCAAATCAAAACTGAAATTATTTACGAAAATTCTACTTGTTCTGTGTGGTTTCCTGATGTTTGTTTTCTAAATCAGCACCCACACCAAGATTTGATTTTACAACTTTATGATATTGACTGCATTATGTTTGGCAGCTTTGTCCAAGCATCAGGAGCGATATTTCCTTATTACATCGACTTACGCAAAATTATTTCCAATCCCCAAGTTTTTAATCAAGTTCTCACAGCTTATGAGAATATTTTGAAGAATCTGGATTTTGATAGATTAGCAGGTATTCCCTATGGTTCATTACCTACTGCGACTGGTTTAGCTTTGCGCCTTCATTGTCCGATGATTTTCCCGCGTAAAGAGGTGAAAGCACACGGAACTCGGAGAGTAATTGAGGGTAACTTTCATGCTGGTGAAACAGTTGTAGTGGTTGACGATATTCTCATTAGCGGCAAAAGTGTCATGGAAGGGGCAGGAAAGTTGGAATCAGCTGGATTAAATGTTAATGATATTGTGGTATTTATCGATCACGAACAAGGAGTGAAAGATAGGTTACAGCAAAATGGTTATCGTAGCCATGCGGTTTTAACTATTTCGGAAATTACTAATACTCTCTATCAAGCAGGGCGAATAAATGAGGAACAATTTTTAGCTTTCGCTGAAAGTTAATCATTTCAATCATGGGAAGTGGAGAATCTGGAAATATTTTTCTTGTCTACTTCCTGTTGAGCAGATTTAATTACTCGGTTCAATCTAGTAACTAAAATAATTTTTGCTTTGAAATTAATTATGAATTTTCCTCTGAATCAACTACTTAGATGGTTAATTTTTACTTTGTTATTTCCTCTAGTCTTTCTCAATGGTTGGCTAGCATTTTTGCTGATTAAAAACTTTCAACCTGTCGTCACAATTCTTGTTTTGGCTATTTTGCTTGCATTCGTTTTAAACTATCCTGTTTCAATTCTCCAGCAGCGGAAAGTTAAACGCAGCTATGCAGTAGCATTAGTTTTTATATTAGCCTTAGTAATTGTTGTGGCTTTGGGTATCACTTTATTGCCCATTGTTTTAGAGCAATTTAATGAAATGGTTAAAGTCTTTCCGCAATGGATTGATTCTAGCGAAGAAAAACTTCAAATTCTCAATAATTGGTTTTTTAAACATAAATTAAATGTAAATTTAAGTCAGTTGTTAGCACAAATTACTGACCAATTACCTAATGAAATAGAGTTTATTTCAGATAAACTTTTAAGTATTATCAGAGATACAATTGATAGTATTTCTGAGGCGTTAATCACAGTAGTACTGACTTTTTACTTATTATTGGATGGGCCAAGAATTTGGGAGGCGATATTTAAGAAGTTACCTGGAAATAGTGCCCAGCAGATCGCCCAGTCTATTCAGCAAAACTTTCAAAATTACTTAATTGGTCAGGTAAGTTTGGCTTTGTTGATGGGTGTTTCAATAACATTATTGTTTTTAGCTTTTCAAGTCCAATTTGGTTTACTCTTTGGTTTGGGAGTCGGACTTTTGAGCTTAATTCCCTTTGGTGATGTCGTCAGTTTGGTTTTGATAACTTTAATAATAGCGTCACATGACTTTTGGCTAGCAGCTAAGGTTTTTGCGGTAGCTGTTGTTATCGATCAGTTAATCGATCAGGCGATCGCACCCCGTCTTTTAGGCAAATTTACTGGCATTAGACCAATATGGGTATTAATTGCTCTGCTTGTAGGAACCAATGTTGGCGGAGTCTTGGGTTTGCTAGTTGCGGTACCTGTAGCTGGTTTTATCAAAGATGTAGCAGATGGTTTTTCTAAATCTGTTAATTCTGATAACCTGGGTGAGGGTGAAGCAGGATCGGAATTGTTGGTCGAAAAATCAATATCGCAATGAGTTGTGGATAAAAATTGCCATCTCTACTGTTAACGGCAAGTTGCAACGGAATCATTTAGGTCGTAATTCACTCAAGTCAACCTTATTCCCAAACCTCGTAAATTGGCTAAGGAATTAATATGGACAAATTGCCCCTAAAACTGTTAGTCAAAAACATTTATCAAGAACTACTGCCTAAATTACAGATTGAAAGTGTCAATCCCTGCGATCCAATTAAGGTCAGCTATCTTCCACAACCTTGGCGGCTACTTGGCAAAGGAAACTACGCCGCAGTAGTTTATCACCCTGATTCCCCTGACTATGTAGTTAAGATTTATGCCCCAGGGACGGCCAGGCTTTGAAGAGGAAGTAGAAGTTTACCATCGTCTAGGTTATCATCCAGCGTTTTCTGAGTGTTTCTACGCCAAGGATGGGTTTTTAGTCTTGAAACGGCTTTATGGAACAACTCTCTACGATTGTATGCACTTTGGTTTACTAATTCCCAAGCAGGTAATAAAGGACATCGATGAAGCCCTTGACTATGCACGAAGTCGTGGACTCCACCCTCATGATGTCCACGGGCGTAATGTCATGATGTACCAAGGCAGAGGATTAGTCGTAGATATATCAGATTTCCTGCATCAAGAAGCTTGCTCAAAGTGGAATGACCTAAAAAAGGCTTACTACTGGTTATATCTGCCCGTGTTTTACCCACTGCGACTGCGCGTACCACACTCTATCTTAGATATCGTCCGCAAATTTTATCGTCTGGGAACTTCTGTTAAAACTTTTTGCTGCCAACTATCCCTAAAATTAACTAATATTAAGTATTTAAATAAGTATTTAAAACGTTAAGAGCGATGGATAGACAACTTTTGTGCGATCGCTTCAAGGATATGTTTATTAAGATAGCAGTCTTATCAATAAAGCCTAGTATTAATTAAAACGCTGACAGTGGTCTAATATCATGTCCGGTTGAAGACTTATCATTTAAAGGGCAGGGGGCAGGGGGCAGGGAGCAGGGGGAAAGAGACTTTTGGGATTTTTGCACAGATACGGTAATCAGAAGTGATTAGCCGGACATGATATAAGCTCGACTTTATCCATTTTTTTCGCAACGCGCTCGCTTAAGCTGAAACCTTTGTAGGACAGTAGTTTTACTTTTTTAACTTCATCGATAATCTGTGACGTTGAAAAAGTATTTGCCGAAAAGCTAAGGTTTTTGCCGGATAAAGAAAACCGAGTTCTTAATTTTGGATAAAGTCGAGATAAGAGGATGTTTGAAAAGTTATGATTGATGTATCAAATATTTTTACCCCACCCTAACCCTCCCCTTGTAAAGGGGAGGGAACTGGATTTTTCAGTTTCCCCCCAATGCATCGGGGGGATTAAGGGGGGTAATTAAAATCACAGTCAACCACTTTTCAAACAACCTCTAAGAGCTTTTATCAATATAAGCACTCAAAAATACTAGTTGGTTTACCATCTCCTCAGCCGAACGAGTAGCAACCAACTTGAGCAACCCTTGTAACTGTTGCCCTACTGAATAGCGTTGTTGCTGCAACAAGATAATGCCAGCATGATTTCTTTCTGTGGCTAAAAACTCGTTATGTAAGCAGCAAAAGTCTCTTCGGTTGTAGCTATAGATAACACGCCCTTGCTCTGTTGCCCAAATTAGCTGCTCATCATCAGAATAGCTCTGCCTGCTCACATCGGCCACTGTCACAACATCTAAGTTTGCATTACAGAAATCTTTGATTAGGGACTTCTCAACACTGTCCTCATCTAAATACAAACGAATTTGGCTCACTGTCTCTTCGCCGTGTACTCAGCTTCCAAACGGTCGTATTCTTCAATTTCTGCGGCAATCTCCGTGTCAATTACTTCCTGGTTAGCATAGTAGTAAGCTAGCGCTGCATAAACTTGTGCCAACATTAGCTGTGGTCTTTGGACAACTATCTCTTCCGGTTTCATGCCTGCGTTGAAATCGATCGCAATATTATGTACCGTAATCCGGTGTCCCGCAATCCGAGGGCGACCACCACAGGTTCCGGGTGTGCTGACAATCAGCGTGCCAATGTCGGTAATTGTTTGCATAGCTTGTTTACTAAATTTTGCTCTCATAAACAACTGAGCAATTTTAAACTTCTTCTAATCTAGAAATATAAATATCCAGTTGTTTATTTAGCTACCTACAGCAAAATAAAACATTTATCCCTAATAATTAGGAGTCTACCATTAATCCCAGAATACCAAACATCCTGCCTGCATTAGAGACGATAGACTTTTTATAAGAGTAATTTTGACAAAAACTCGAATTTCCCAACATTTCAAAGCAGGTATGGGGCAATGGTGCGGTTAAAACTTTGGCAGTGGGTCGTTTTAGCAATTCCGATCGCGTTTATCATCATTTTCTTACTGGTGTCTGCCGGTTCACAAATTCACGCGTGGGGCATTAATTGGATTTGGGGTGTATTCACCGTTTTATTTGTTGGTTGGCGTTGGCTGCTAGTCAAATGGACTCAACCAGCTGTTAACCAAGTGGAAGCTGTATTAACTCAAGTCCGTGAAGAACTGGAATCGACAGCAGAGGATACAGCAAAGCTACCTGTGGGAAGTGACACCACAAAACTTGCAGAAACCGCCCTTCAAGAAATTCTCCAAGCAGCACAAAGCGATCGCCCAATTTGGGAAGACTGGCAAACTTTTTGGACGCGATGCCAGGATTTAGTCGTAGCGATCGCTCGTATCTACAATCCTGAAGTTCAATATCCCCTGTTGAATATTTACGTCCCCCAAGCTTACGGGCTGATTCGGGGAACGGTGGATGATATGGATAAGTGGATGCAAAAGTTATCCCCGATCCTCAATCAGGTGACGGTTGGACAAGCATACCAAGGATATGAAGTCTACCGAAAGTTGGAACCATCGGCTCGGAAATTCTGGAAAGCTTGGAACTGGGCACAGTGGATCTTAAATCCGGTGGCGGCGGTGGCAAAACAAGCTAGTCAGGGTTCTAGTAACCAAGCAACTCAGCAATTATTGGGGAATTTGAGCCAGTTATTCCGGGAAGCTGCTTTGAGAAACTTATGCCGACAAGCGATCGCACTTTACGGACGTAGCACCTTACCAGTTACAGCAACCGTAGTTTCCACGCCAACTTTACCCCAGGCAAAAACTCAAACACTCCGAGACATCCTGACTCAAGCTCAACCAGCCGAGGCGGTTGAGCAAAAACCCGTGAATATTCTGCTGGTGGGGCGCACCGGATCGGGAAAAAGTAGCCTGATTAATACGCTATTTCAGGCGGATCTCGCAGCCGTCGATGTTTTACCCAGTACCGATCGCATTCAGAATTATCAATGGCAAACTGAAAGTGGTGAAACTCTGACGCTTTTGGATACACCTGGTTACGAACAAGTCAACCGTGCCGAACTCCGAAACTTGGTGCTTGATTATGCCATCAATTCAGATTTGCTGTTGTTAGCCACCCCTGCCCTCGATCCTGCCCTGCAAATGGATGTGGACTTTTTGCAAGCCATCAAAGCAGAAATTGCAGATTTACCTGCGATCGCGATCGTTACTCAGGTAGACCGGCTGCGTCCCATCCGCGAATGGCAACCGCCTTATGATTGGGAATGGGGCGATCGTCCCAAAGAATTTGCCATTAGAGAAGCCACTGAATATCGCGCTAAATTGCTAGGAAACTTCTGTAATCTAGTTTTACCCGTGGTTACAAGTGACAGCAAAACAAATCGAGTTGCCTGGGGAGTAGAAGCGCTATCGTTGGGATTAGTGGATGCGATCGCACCTACCAAGCAACTCCGTCTCGCCCGCTTTTTGCGCAACCTAGAAACTCGCATCGTCGCCGCCGCCAAAATCATTGACCACTACACCTTCCAAATGACGACAACACAAGGATTAACGGCATTGCTCAAAAGTCCCGTCCTTCAGTTTGTTTCTACCCTCTCAACTGGATCTCCAGCCCTAGCGTATATGCTGGCAAAGCAAATTCCTGTGGAACAGTTGCCGATTGTCATTGGCAAACTGCAAATGGGATATGAGCTTTTCTCACTCTTCAACCCCAACTCGGTCAACTTTGAGTTGCTAGCCCTTTGGCCGCTACTGCTGGAAAATTCCGCTGCACCCGATCGCAATGCCTGGGCATTTGGTCACGCTCTAGTGGAATACTGGACTCAAAATCTGACAGTTGAACAACTCCGGGAGCGATTTGAGTATTATTTAGCGATCGCCAAATAATTTGCCTGCGATGGCCATGTCTACGAGGGATTGTGACGCATCTTCGATTTTCTTGCAAATACTACGTCTAAATAACGAGTTTAAGCTGTTACGTAATCACCGTAGATTAAACGCCAAAAGTTGCATTAATAAATCAAAGAAAATTACGAATATTTACTTAGCAATTTTGAGGAATTTCATCCTATATAAGGAAAAGTAAAAATGCGGGAACAGATTGTAATCTCAAGATCGAGGTTAAGATTACGATTAAGAGTAGGTGTCTACTGAACCTACCCGCTTTACCTAAGTTTTTATACAGATATCTTTTTGTTCGGAGTTTTTATGAAAAATATACTACAAACCTCCATCTCTCAAGAACAGAATTTAGATCCGAGCTATAGCATTTCCTCTTACAACAGGCTGCTTGCCGTTGTGAAGGATTTGGCTTGTGTGCGGACTATTGAAGAAATTATTGAGATTGTGCGTTTGGCTGCTCGCGATCTCACAAATGCTGATGGAGTAACTTTTGTATTGCGGGATGGTGAATGTTGCCACTATGTCGATGAAAACGCCATTGGCCCGCTTTGGAAAGGTATGCGTTTTCCCCTTAAGTCTTGCATCTCCGGTTGGGCAATGCTGAATAAAAAAGCAGCCGTAATTGAGGACATTTACCAGGATGCGCGAATTCCGATTGAGGCGTACAAGGTAACTTTTGTTAAAAGTTTAGTGATGGTTCCCATTCGGGTTTCCGATCCCATGGGTGCGATTGGAGCCTACTGGAGTACACAACACCTAGCCACGCCCCAAGAGATCGGAATGCTGGAGACTTTAACCGATACTACAGCAGTTGCGATCGCTAACGTGCAACTTTTCCAGAAACTAACGAACCAAAATGCCCTAAAAGACAAATTTATTGCCATGCTGGCTCACGAACTGAGGAATCCCGTTGCCCCCATCTCCAACGGCGTTCAGCTACTAAAGTTAAAGCTAGGACAGACTGGCGCAGTTGGGGAAACAGTTTTAATGATGCAAAACCAGATTAAGCATCTCTCGAAATTGATCGATGAGTTACTTGATGTGTCGTCCATCACTTATGGGAAGATTTCATTAAACCTTGAGAAGGTTAATCTGGTTGAATTGGTTCGCCAAAGTCTCAATGACCACGCACAAGCAATCAAGAGATGGAATCTTAACGTAGTACAAGACTTGCCAAACACGCCCGTGTGGGCTTATGTTGATTCCACTCGCTTCTTCCAAATCTTTGGGAACCTTCTTGATAACGCCTTAAAGTTTTCCCAGCCAGATGGGACGATCTGGGTAGATTTCTCAGTTATTCCAGGTGAGAATGGCTTAGGTAGTATGGCGGCCTTATCTGTAAGAGACTTAGGAATAGGGATAGACCCCGACAATATTACCAGAACTTTTCGAGCCGTTTACCCAGGCCGATCGCAGTTTAGCTCGTTCGCGGGGCGGGCTAGGTTTGGGACTTTCGGTAGTAAAAAGTCTTGTAGAACTTCATGGTGGTAATGTTGAAGCCTCAAGTAGAGGGATAAATTTGGGAGCAGAATTCAAAGTCACTCTCCCTATATGCGAAAAAATTACAGCCTCGGACAACGAACTAGAAATTACAGAGACGGCGAAAAAATCGTTGAAAATTTTAGTTATTGAAGATAACGAGGATTCAGCCGTATCATTACAAGCACTACTTGAGCATTTTGGGCATGAAGTTTCCATTGCTAAGGATGGAATTTTAGGGGTAGAAACTGCAAAGAAGCTTGAGCCTCATGTAATTATTTGTGACATCGGACTTCCCGAAATGGATGGATTCGCCGTTGCACAAGAACTGAGTAAAGACTCCAAATTTACTCGCTCAATTCTGATTGCGCTTACCGGCTACGGTAGCCAAGAGGATCGGCAGCTTGCGCTGAAGTCTGGTTTCAAATCCCACTTAACCAAGCCTGTAGACTTTGACGTACTCAAAGCAGAAATCGATCGATACTTTGATGAAGTATTATCAAGTTGACATTATCTTAACCGTCGATCTCCCCTCATAAGGCTTATTACATACGTACTTAATACAAATCCGTTGCCTTGTTTTGGAACATACGCGATCGCATAGATTGACCTCTCCCCCAGCCCTCTCCGAAGCGGAGAGGGGAGCCGGATTTCTCCCCCAACGCTAGTAGGGAAGGGGGTTAGGTCTGTGTGCAAAGTGCAAGGGTGCGATCGCGCTGATAGAATGGTTAATTAGGTGAAAAATTATTATCTTTGTACTCCTAAAGCTTGACTGCAAATGACATATATAAAATCAATAAATTGTTGTTACACAGCATTTGCCGCTTTACTGGTATTAGGGTATATATACAGTAATGACAATAGCAAGTTTTACAGTGCTTCAAGGAAAAATTCTGTAGATGTCTTTGCGGTGAGCAACTCGTTGGCAAATTAATGTTTTTGTTGCTTGATCGAGAGTAATGCCAATACGATAATCACCAACTCGAATCTTATATTTATCACTATAGCCCTTCAGCTTTTCGAGATATCCTAATTCAAATGGATTCTCTGATTCAAGTTCTTGAAAGACAATAGATTCTATCCGGCTTTGAATCTCAACTGGTAAAGTAGCAAGTTCTTTCAAGAACCTTTTGGTATATTCAACTTGCCACATTTTCTTCTTTTAGTGATTGATAATATTTTAGTGCTTCATCTTTTGATAATGGTTTTTCTTCCTCTACTTCCTCCATGAATTTTGCTAAACCATAATCCTCAAGAATTTCTTCAATCTTTTCAAATTCAGCGATAGGAATTTGTACGGCAATAGGTTGTTGATTATCATCGATAACATAGCTTTTGTGAAGTTCAAGCATTTTAATAACTCCTATGTGTAGAAATCTATTGGTGTTCACCTGTTAAAATTTTGGTGTCAGGTAATTAGATTTTAACAGTTTATCGCGATCGCACTTGAGAAATCAGGGGTGCGATCGCAACACAATTGCAGATACAATTATCAGTCTGTTGGAACGCTTATGGTGAAAAATTTTATCACTTTGTCTGGTTCAGTGTATTCCAGTTTCAAAAACTTATGTAATTCTTTTATAGTGAGTGAAGGATGGTAGATATTAGGTTCGATTTTATAAACTTCCAAAAAAGAGGCGATCGCTTCTTTAAGTTGCTTGATTGCTGCTTTTTGATTTATCCCTTGTCCTACCAGTCCATTTTCTAAACATAAAGCAACCCAATAACCCTCACTCTTTCGCAAAACTGTTGTGGAAAAGTCCATAGATGTGTATTAAGTGGATAGCTGAAGCAATATTTAATTTTGGCAATTATTTATGATCCAAAATTAGCCACTTTTACAGGACGTTCAACAGCTAATTTTTTACGGTTAGTTTTGATTTGTTCAATTTTGTGAAGAGTTTCAGCAGTTAAATAAGTTTCGCCGCAATCAGTACAGGTTATCACTGGAATATTTTCTATTACTAGCAGGTCTTTACCCTTACCATAAGTTCTAGTAATTCGGCGGATTTTGACACTTTGACCTCTAAAAATATTATACAACATTTGTACTCTTACAATAATTTTATTGTTGTTTTTTCATAAAAGCTATTCAGGAATCTTCATATCATTATGAACTACAACTGAAGCGAATTCTATTCCACTCTCTGTTTCCCAGTAATGTAAATGATATTCGTGATCAATATCTCTTCTCCAAGCTTTGGCTCCATCTTTTTTACGCTTTTTCTGAGGATTATTTGCACCTTTACCTGTTCTCAACCAATGAGTATCACCCATATTTTGTTTTAAAATTATTTCAGCACAAGTGCGAAGTAACATTTTAGTTTTTATATGTTCATCTAGAAAACCTAAATCTTTTAAGCTTTTTAATAAACGGCTACCAAATAACCAATAAGTAATTTCATCGATAGTTTTTGGCTTTTCTAATTGCTTATTTGTCTGTGTAACAAAAATAGTAATAGCTTTTTTATAAACTTCTTCACACTGATTAGCATTAATCCAAATATCTGAGGCATCAAAATAATTATGTAAACTATTCGGATTGACAAAGGATTGTAAACGAATCCTAACATCATAGGGAATATTTACATAGCATGAATTAGTACAAAATTCACAATCTACTATTTCACACTCTATTAAAAACTGTGTATTTTCTGCTTGAATATAGCGGGTAACGATGATTTGATGTTTATGGTCTAAATTTTCTATTTTACATAACAAAAATATTAAAACTGTTAATTCATAATAGATTTGTACAAAAATCTCATTTCTTCCATCAAGGTAAAAAACAGGATCGCACTGTATATTATCGATTAGTATTGCATTTATATTAAGTCTGTCTTCAATAGAAGGAAGCTTTAAAAAGCTTTCAATTAAAATAAATATATCATGAGGGTGTATTATATTTTGTAAGTCTAAATCTACAATCAATTTTTCTAACTCATTTCTTTCTGGATATCCATTAGTGATAGCTAATATTTCAGGAGTTTTTGCAGATAAATATAATGTAGCTAAATTAGCTTCCTTTATTTTTTGTATTTCCTCACCCCATGAAATTAGGCTATGAATATAGTTTTGAAATTCATCAATTCCCGAATTTGCTTGAGGATAAACAAGCAAATACGGGTCTAGGTATATTTTATACATATTTTATATTATATATAAGTTTATTATTGTTTAGTTGACTCGTTTTTTCTTTTTTCCATAGCAGCTTTTATAATAGCTCTTGCATTTTCTTCATTCTCATCAAAGAAACCTTTTGGCCAGTCTTCAAGTACACCAAATTTATTAAGTTTTACAGACCTATATTTAGACTCACCACTATGCTTTTCTACAAAATACATAAGTACATTTTTAGATATTTCTTCCCCTTCTGAAGCAGCAGCTTGATAGCGAAGTCTATTTATTAAATATTCGCTATGAGTTTCTACAATACATTGCTTTTTCAGCATTGTCATTGAGATAAAGAAGTCTGCCAAACGTGTTTGAACACGAGGATGTAAATGTAATTCGGGTTGCTCAAAAATTAAAGTAGAACCTTTTTCTGCTAACAAAGATTGTACTAAGATTGGTAAAACTTGACTAACACCTACTCCAACATGAGTAAGGTCATGCAATAATAAAGAACCTGTAGTAGTAACTTTGAGTTCATGACCTAGCTTACCTTTATCCAATGTTTGGACATCACTAGCTACTCCCATGTAATTCAACCAATCTAGTACTGCGATTGGTAAAAAATCAGCCTTAGTGATAGTTTCACTGCTACCAAATTTTAGTTGATCACTAGGTATATACTCTACTTTTGTATTTCGATTAACATCCAAGACAGCAGCTGTATGTTCACCTCTGAAACCTATATCCTTAGAATCAGTTGTACCAGCAAGAGAATAAACTGGTTTTGGCTCATCTCGTAATGGCCCTAAATATTTCACAAAACGAGTAAAAAATCCCTGAATATAATCAACCGCAAGTTCTGAAATATCGGGTAGGGGAAGATACGAAACTCTGTTGTCTAGAGGGCGATTAGCTCTGACAGCATTGAGAATATCATCATATTTTTCAGCTAGCTTTTGAGCTAATGTTCTTTTTTTAGCAGTAGGTAATTTATAGCAGTTTGATAGGTTTTGAATGGTAAAGTCATTTTCTAAAATTAAAATATTGTTAATAAAGGTTTTGCTACTGGAACTCTCTGTCTTATAAATATCTTTAGATGCTTCTTTAAGCGTATTTACAATGATAAGTTTAACATTTTCATTTAATAAATTATTTATCTCATCTATGCTGATGCCTCTTGTTCTATAAAACAATATCTCTTCATCTTCTTGAATAGTTAGAAAATCAACTAACTGTCTTGATTGTTCTTCAACAGCATCGAAAATAATAGAAATTTTTCCTGGTAAAAAGTGGTTGAGCAATGCCCCTACTGGTTGCCCGATTGCATGAAAACGATAATAACGACGATATCTTGCTTTTGTCAAGTAACTTAGCTTTTTCACTTCATATTCTAAAGATGCAACTTCTACTTTGTGAAGGAGTTTTTGTGATAATTGATATTCTTGTAGACGTTGTTTTATACTTTTTTTGCTTCTGCGAATATAAACTTCTTCTTCCTTCGGTGAGCCTACCAACTTAAAATTTACTTTAAGTCTAGACTCTTCCAAGCGTGGTTGCAGTTGTATTATTTCTCTCTCTTTTTCAGAACCATTAGCTGAAAAGCTAAAAGAGCAATCTATAGATGTTAAAGCTTCAACTCTACGGGTAATATCAAAACGCATAGATGTTGTAATAGGACTCTCACGCTCATCTACACTTGGAGTTAGCTCAAACCCTATGAAAATATTTTTTGATTCATGATTATTTGAGACAATATCATTGAATGCTCCAATTCTTAAAATATGCCCATTTAAGATGACAGACCTAGATGAAACAGGGTTTTGTAACGTTTGAGTGGTTAATAGAAGGCTTTGAATAATAGTACTTTTTCCCGAACTATTCGCTCCAGTAAATATAGTTAGCGGAGCCATATCAAGTGTGGTTTTAGCACAGACTGACTTAAAGTACTGAAGAGTCCATTTAGTTAGCATAAGTATTTATTTTTGAAAGTATTTTTACGATAAGAGAGGAAAATTATTAGACTTGTAGGTATAAAAATTGATATTAGCTATCACAGTATAAAAGCCAACTATTTTTATTGGATAATTTATAACTTTTTAATAATAAATCTTAATAAAATCTTATTTTATTTACCTGCTAAAGTCCTACTAGATGGTGTCAGGTGGGCAATGCCCACCCTACTTTAATTATCTACTAACGCAAACTACTAGCTGGCATACCCAAAATATCCTCAAGCCTTGGCATATCTTCCAACGCAATCACGCGCCCTTCATCCTCAAAACCGACGATTTGATCAAAGTTCAAATACCGATACAAATCATCTGCAAAAGGATGAATTCTACTCGCCACAATATCCAAATATTCCTGCACTGTCGGAAGCCGTCCCAGCAGCGCACACACTGCGGCTAATTCTGCTGAACCAAGATACACTCGTGCATCTTTACCCATGCGATTATTGAAGTTGCGGGTAGAGGTAGAAAACACTGTTGTTCCATCAGCAACTCGCGCCTGATTACCCATACACAAACTGCATCCTGGCATTTCTGTTCTAGCACCCGCAGCCCCAAAAACGCTGTATACACCTTCTTCTTTTAATTGGTGTTCATCCATGCGCGTTGGTGGTGCTATCCACAAGCGAGTTTTTACTTCACCAGCGCCTTCCAAAACTTTCGCTGTTGCCCGATAATGACCGATATTCGTCATACAAGAACCGAGGAATACTTCTTGCACTGGATCGTTAGCAACTTCCGATAATAACTTAACATTATCGGGGTCATTGGGAGCAGCAACAATTGGTTCTTTGATTTCGTTCAAATCAATTTCAATGATTTCGGCATACTCTGCATCGGCATCGCCTTCTAATAACACGGGATTTGCTAACCATTCTTCCATCTTTGCCACACGACGCAGCATGGTACGCGCATCTTGATAGCCGCGTGCGATCATATTTTTCAGTAGCGCTACGTTAGAACGCAGATATTCAGAAATTGTCTCTACACTCAGCTTAATTGTGCATCCGGCACAAGAACGTTCGGCGCTAGCATCGGTGAGTTCAAAGGCTTGTTCAACTTTTAAATCTGGCAAACCTTCGATTTCTAGAATTCGCCCGGAGAAGACGTTTTTCTTATTCTGTTTCTCTACTGTCAGCAAACCTTTTTGAATTGCTACGTAAGGAATGGCATTCACGACATCGCGCAGGGTGACACCGGGTTGCAATTCACCTTTGAATCTTACCAATACTGACTCTGGCATATCTAAAGGCATCACACCCAAGGCGGCTGCAAAGGCTACCAATCCAGAACCGGCAGGGAAGGAAATACCCAAGGGGAAGCGGGTGTGAGAGTCGCCGCCAGTTCCCACGGTGTCGGGTAACAGCATCCGGTTTAACCAAGAGTGGATAATACCATCACCGGGGACGGAGGGCGACTCCGCCACGAGAGGCAAAGAAATCGGGGAGTTCGTGGTGGGTTTTAATGTCTACTGGTTTGGGATAAGCTGCTGTATGGCAGAAACTTTGGATCACTAAGTCTGCACTGAAACCAAGACAGGCGAGTTCTTTTAATTCGTCGCGGGTCATGGGGCCTGTGGTATCTTGAGAACCAACGGTAGTAATGATGGGTTCGCAAGATGTGCCGGGACGCACACCAGGTAATCCGCAAGCTTTACCGACCATTTTCTGTGCCAAGCTGTAGCCTTTGCCTGTATCAAAGGCTTGCTGGGGACGGGTAAAAACTGTGCTGTGTTCTAAACCAAGTGCAAGACGAGTTTTATCGGTGAGGGTACGTCCAATAAGTAGGGGGATGCGTCCACCTGCGCGAACTTCATCGAGGATGGTATCAGGTTTAAGGTCAAAGGTGGAAATAACTTCGCCTGCTTCGTTTGTGATTTCGCCTTTGTAAGGATGGATGGTAATTACCATGCCGGTTTCTAGTTTGGTGACATCGCACTGAATAGGCAAAGCACCGGCATCTTCTGCTGTGTTAAAGAAGATTGGCGCGATCGCACCACCTAAAACATAACCCCCAGCGCGTTTGTTTGGCACAAAAGGTATATCATTTCCCATGTGCCACAATACTGAGTTGATGGCAGATTTACGCGAGGAACCTGTACCAACTACATCTCCAACGTAAGCTACAGGATGCCCTTTTTTCTTCAATTCGGCAATGGTTTGTAAGCTTCCCGGTTGCCGTGACTCTAACATCACTAAGGCGTGTAAGGGAATATCTGGGCGAGTTGTGGCGCTTTGGGCGGGGGATAAATCGTCGGTATTGGTTTCGCCAGGAACTTTAAAAACGGTGACAGTAATCGCTTCTGGTACTGTGGGGCGCATGGTAAACCATTCAGCTTCCGCCCAAGAGTCAATCACCTGTTTGGCGAAAGGATTGGTTTTAGATAACTCTAAAACATCGTGGAAGGCATCGTACACCAAGAGGATTTTGCTTAAAGCGTTGGCGGCGTAGGCGGCGATGGGTTCCTTTCCTTGTCCGCCCATTACTAGAGGTGTTTCGGATGAGTCGGAGAGGGATACGGTGGGCCATTGCAGCAGTTCGATTAAAGATTGCACATTGTAACCACCTACCATCGTGCCCAGCAATTGCACCGCTTCTATGCGCGAAACCAAAGGACTGGTGATTTCCTTTTTGGCGATGGCGGTGAGAAATCCAGCTTTGACATAAGCTGCTGGATCGACACCAGGAGAAACGCGATCGCTCAATAAATGTAATAATATCTCCTCTTGACCCTTTGGCGGATTTTTCAGTAATTCACATAATTCTGAGGTTTGCTTCGCATCCAATGGTAAAGGGGGAATACCGAGTGCTGCTCTTTCGGCAACGTGTTTACGATATTGTTCTAGCATTTTTATGTTCTCCATTGGGATGTTCTCCCTTCAATTATGAAATATTTTTAGGCAATACTTGGCTATAAGAGTTTAGCTTATTTTTATGATGAAAGCCTTACTGGTAATTGGTTATTAGCAACTTTTTTATACTGAAATTTTGGAAAATATAAGGCAATAAAATTCGCTACTACACAAACTTTCGTCCACCTCCGTGGACTAAGAGTAAATCAAGAATTTTTAACCCACAGAGGTGGGTTTCGTATTTCGACTTCGGCTTCATCGAGCGAAGTCGAGATGCTCAACACAAGTTTGTATAGCCGCGACTTATAGTTGCCAGGTGTAGTAATAATAAATTAGATTGATTGTTGGTTTAACCAAGTTTCTAAATCAGCAACACTAGAAAAATCTAGTAATGCTTCTCCTAAATTCTCTAATTGTTCAATGGATAAACCTTTAATTTGCCCGATTAATGATGCATCAATTTCACCAATACAGCGATTTAATAGACGCAGTATTAAATCTTGTTTTCCTTCTTGCCTTCCCTCTTGTCTTCCCTCTTGCCTTCCCTCTTGCCTTCCCTCTTCTTTGGCTTGTTCTCTGTCTCTTTGGTAAAGTGGTTCTAGTCGCATAATTAACTCTTTATCAATCAAAATGAATTAGATTGATTGTTGGTTTAACCAAGTTTCTAAATCAGCAACACTAGAAAAATCTAGCAATGCCTCTCCTAAATTTTCTAATTGTTCAATCGATAAGCCTTTAATTTGCCCGATTAATGATGCATCAATTTCACCAATACGGCGATTTAGTAGACGCAGTATTAAGTCTTGTTTTCCTTCTTGTTTTCCTTCTTGCCTTCCCTCTTGCCTTCCCTCTTGCCTTCCTTCTTGCCTTCCTTCTTGCCTTCCCTCTTCTTTGGCTTGTTCTCTGTCTCTTTGATAAAGTGGTTCTAGCCGCATAATTAACTCCCTATCATCTGCTTCTAATTCTTGATTTACTCTCAAGTTTTCGCGCAAGTTGTAAACTAATTCGAGAGTTGCTTTTTGGTATGGATGATTTAATGGTAACGCTTGCAACTCGATAATCGCTTGTGACTGCACGCTTCCCCTTCCCAAAAGCCTCAACCATAAAGTCTCCGGTGTTTGGGGTAGTTGGTGTATCGCTACAATTGCTGTCCGCAAGGCATCTGGCAGAAAATGTACTCCTAGTAACCAACCTGCTTGTTGCATAGTTCCAAAGCTAGACAACCTAGTTTCAGATACGGTAGGTGTCAGAATCCACAATTTAGGAATTTCCGAGTTCTGAAGTTTGGTTTTATTAGTTTTAGCTTCTCGTCGTAAAAGAGCCTTTACTTCTAATAATTTTAGAATACAGTCGCATATTTCATCGGTAGAAGCTGGATTACGGAAGGGTTCTATGAGTGCAGGATATTCCGCAAATCTTCCTAGCAAACCTAGTATTTCTATATTAGAGCTTTGCTGTTTGGTAGGAGTGAATAAAACATCTATTTCTTTAATCTCTCCTGAAACTTTTTCTGATGCTTTGACTTCGCCGTAATTTTTTAATAATTCTTCTAGATAGTCTTTGGCGAATTTATCGTGTATAAAACGGGTCATTCAATTTTAAGATTGCGGAATTTTGGGGTTGAGGCAAATTTTTATTATATAGTAGTTCTGATTCATTTATTAAAGTTGAGTCGTTCTAAATTCAGATCCCCCCGCCTACGGCGACCCCCTTAAAAAGGGAGGTAAAAGAGGGTATAAGCCCCCAAATTATCGGGGTATTGGAGGGATCTGCAACGACTAATTGCGCTAACCGAGAAGTATTTACTAGGTAGTTATTGCATTTTCATCTGAAGTTTTATTTTGATTAGATTTTAACCGTGTCAATCTGCTTTTACGAATACGTTCGCTGTCTCGAACCCCGCCTGAAAGTTCGTATTCATTGCTGTTTTTGCCGTACTTTAAGCCAACCACTGCCAGCATTTTATCTGAAACATGACTTAAGGTTTTTTCCATTTCATCTAGCTTTTTTTTAGAAGAGTCAATCATAGCTATAGCAGCGTTATAATCATCAAGCATATTATGAAACTGCTTTATTAATTGAGTCAGGTTTTGCAGGTTGTAAGTATCATCGAAATTGATATTTTGATCGACCGCTTTTAGTCCGGCAACTCTAAACTCAGCTTTTTTTAGAACCAGGGAAGTACGTTTTTTTCGAGTCATAAATTTACAACTTTCAAAGCTTTACAAAGCTATTTTGTCTCAATTAACCTGGATTTTGGTTCAGCAAAAAGCGCATTTTTGAGTAAAAGTTTTTATTGATGTCCGTGATTTCTCGGAATTTAATCCTCAAAGTTTGATTTTCAGCAAAATAATATTACGTTTAAGCAACAGACAATAGGGCACAGCATTAGACCTCTGCAAGAGGGGGAAAAGGGTAAAGGGACAATACAGAACCCTTTCCCATTTTCCCAACAAATGCCAAGAAGTCTATTGCTGTGCCCCTACAAATGGTCTGTCTTCTATGTCAACTGCGTTGGCGCAGCCCGCCGCAGGCATCGCTGTAACCTTAAGCCTTAATGTTGTAACCTTAAGGCTTAATGTTGTAACCTTAAGCCTTAATGTTGTAACCTTAAGGCTTAATGTTCTAGCTTTAAGCCTTAATGTTCTAGCTTTAAGGCTTAATGTTGTAACTTTAAGGCTTAATGTTCTAGCTTTAAGGCTTAATGTTGTAACATTGATGACCAAAGTTTGTTCGTGACAGCTTTAAATCATATTGTTGCAGTAACGGGCGCGATCGCACCCTAGATCGATCGCTGATAATGCGATCGCGCATTTGGGAAAATTTCAACATGGAAGTTCAACCAAAAGAAATCAGGAATTATTTAAGATTTGATGGTATAGATATTTTTTCTGAGTGGTTTGACTCTCTGCGGGATAGAAAAGCAAAGGCTAAAATCAGAGCAAGGCTTGACCGAGTAGAGGAGGGTAATTTAGGTAATTGTAAATCAGTTGGTGATAGTGTTTTTGAACTTAGAATAGACTATGGTTCTGGCTACCGCATATATTTTGGGCAGGAAGGGTCAACAATTATTATTCTTTTGTGTGGTGGCGATAAAAGCACTCAAGATAAAGATATTGCTAAAGCCAAGGAATATTGGAAAGACTATAGGAGTAGAGATGATGCATAGAAGTACCAGCTATCACGAAAAACTGATTCAAGACTTAAAAAATCCACTAGAAGCAGCAGTTTATATTGAAGTTGTTTTAGAAGAAAGCGATCCGAAAATGTTAAGTAAGGCATTGAAAAATGTCATAGAAGCGCATGGTGGCGTCGATCGGCTTTCTGCACAAGTCAAGCAACTTTACAAGAAACTTGACCAGATGCTATTAGAGAAAGGCGAAATTGAGTTTTACAGTCTAAATTCTTTGTTGGATGCTTTAGGGTTACATTTTGCTGTAACAGTAAAGCCGTAAGCCTAATGTTGTAACATTGATGACCAAAGTTTGTTTGTGAGTGCAATCATCGATACATAGTGTATATTGTTGATTTACAGCGATGCCTGCGGTGGGTCACTGAGCTTCTTGCCTTGAGTTTCGACTGCGCTCAACTACCGCGAAGCCGAAAGGTGTCGAAGTGCGGGCTGCGCCAACGCAATTCCTTCCACTGAATCACGAGAAGCACCCACATTAGCTCCGGCGGCTTTGAGAACTTAGCGGATTGTACCAAATAAACTATAAAGAGAGTTCATCGCTTCTCTTACTAAATCCTGGTCAACTGCCTTTTACCTAAATTCTTATAGTAACATCTGGATATTTTTAACTAATTCAGATAAACTAATATATTTGCCCGTAGAATCACCTTCTTTTGTCTATGCCCAAAACTTACACCGTAGAAATTAATCATCAAGGCAAAATTCATACTTTGCAAGTTCCCGAAGATGAAACGATCTTATCAGTTGCCGATGCTGCTGGTTTGGAACTGCCGAGTTCTTGCAATGCAGGTGTTTGCACAACTTGCGCCGGTCAAATAAGCCAGGGAACCGTGGATCAAACTGATGGTATGGGCGTTAGTCCAGATTTGCAAAAGCAAGGTTACGTATTACTTTGTGTTGCCAAACCCCTTTCTGATTTGAAACTTGAAACAGAAAAGGAAGACATAGTTTATCAATTACAATTTGGTAAAGACAAATAATCTGTGAACAGTTATCAGTATATCGGATAATTATTCATAACTGAATAACTGTTTCTGAGAGCTGATTCGTAAAGAAAATCTAAAGAAAGCTGAATCCGGCTTTGTTAAGGTTATAGGCTAAATCGAGTGTAATTTATGTTGTTGTCGATGAGCCGTATACCTACGATTGAGAATCCACACCGCAAACCCTACCCAAGTGATTTAAGCGATGCTGAATGGTTGATTCTCAAGCCTCTTCTCCCTACGCCAAAGGGATTTGGGCATCCTGTAGAAGTAGATTTACGAGAAATATTGAATGCAATTTTCTACGTGCAACGTACTGGGTGTCAATGGGAAATGCTACCTCATGACCTTCCTCCATATACAACAGTGTATGGCTACTTTCAAAAATGGCAGCGTAAAGGCATCTGGCAGCAGATTCACGACCAAGTGCGCTATCAACTGCGACAAGATTTAGGGCGAGATGAAAATTCTACCGTGGCGATCGCAGATTCTCAGTCAGTGAAGACCACGGAAAAAAAGGGGAGGGTCTACGGTTTCGATGGTGGTAAGAAGGTTAAAGGGCGTAAGCGACATATAGTTGTAGATTCTCAAGGGTTGTTGATTGGTGTTTTAGTAACTGAAGCCAATGCGTCAGAACGTTTAGGTGCTGTGGTTGTACTGCATGAGGCGGTTAAAGAATTGTCCAAATTGGAAGTTGTTTGGGTAGATCAAGGCTATTCAGGAGAAAACTTTGCTCAAGCAGTCAAGAAAGTTTGCGGAGAAAAGGTTCGTGTTGAGGTGATTGAAAGGATATCGAAAACATTTGAGCGATTGCCGAAACGATGGATTGTGGAACGGACATTTGGCTGGCTTAATAGATTTCGGCGTTTGAGTAAGGATTATGAGTTGTACACAGAGTTAAGTGAAGCTATGATTTATGGCTCATTGATTCGTCTGATGATCAAGCGGATGGCTTCTTAAGCTTTTGTTTACGAATCAGCTCTGAGATTACCAAATTCGATAAATTACATAAGTATTTCATCGGAGATGAAGTCAGCTATTATAGAAACTACAGACCAACAGGATTTACCAAAATGACGACTCATTTTATTACCGCAGAAATTGATTTACAAGAAACTCCCGCAGAGTTACTAGAAGTAATTGAAACAGAGTTAAAGAAACAAGGCGAACCTCTGCGTTGGGCAGTTACTTCTGTGGATACTGACGAACAAAAAGCTATAGTTGAAGCCGTTGTTACCACAGTTAAGAGTTAGGAAAGACGCGATTTAGAGAGACGCGATTAATCGCGTCTGTACAAGAGTTAGGATTTGATGGCTTTTGATTCATAAACTCATCACTCATCACTCATAACTCAGCACTCAATATGTACACCGCTATCTTAATTGTACCAACAGGCGTAGGGGCTGCTATTGGGGGTTATGCAGGAGATGCTTTACCTGTTGCCAAAGTTATAGCACAGGTTTGCGATCGCCTAATTACTCACCCCAATGTCCTGAATGGCGCAAGTTTGTATTGGAATCTCCCCAATGCTTTTTATGTTGAAGGTTACGGACTTGACAAATTCGCTTCTGGATGCTGGGGGTTGCGTCCAGTCCGCACTAATAAAATAGGTTTGCTTTTAGACCAAGGCATTGAGCCAGAGTTACGGCTACGACATATACAAGCCGCCGATGCAGTGAGAGCAACTCTGGGATTAACCTTAACAGATTATGTAATTACCGATGCGCCATTAAATGTAGAATTACGGACTACAGCATCGGGGGCTAGTTGGGGAACAATTGGCAATCCAGATAGCTTGTTACGAGCAGCCGAGATATTAATTAAAAAAGCGGGAGCAGAAGCGATCGCAGTTGTAGCCCGTTTCCCCGATGATATGGACTTAGAAGCAGTAGAGAAATATCGTCAAGGTGAAGGGGTAGATTCTTTAGCGGGTGCAGAAGCCGTAATTAGCCATTTGCTAGTGCGAACCTTTCAAATACCTTGTGCCCATTCTCCCGCCCTTTTGAGCGAACCTCCACAAGCTGATTTATCTCCGCGTTCCGCCGCCGAAGAATTGGGCTATACCTTTTTGCCCTGCGTACTCGTCGGATTAAGTCGTGCCCCACAATTTATAATAGAGAAAGGAGCGATCGCATCAGAGAAAGGAGATATTTGGGCAGATGAAGTGGATGCTGCGATCGTACCTGCAACTGCCTGTGGTAGCAGTGCTTTACTGAGTTTAAGCCAAAAACGATGCCAAATAATTACAGTAGAAGAAAATAAAACTCTGATAAAAGTTCCTGCCCAACCGTTGGGGATCAAATCTATACAGGTAAACTCATATTTAGAAGCAGTAGGTGTATTGGTAGCACATAAAGCAGGCATCAATCCCTCCGCTCTCCGTCCCAAATTATTACCTTTGCAATCAATTAGTCATTAGTCATTGGTCATTAGTCATTAGTCATTTGTCATTGGTCATTTATTATTCTCCCCCTGCCCCCTGCCCCCTGCTCCCCTGCTCCCCTGCTCCCACTTCGGCTACGCTCAGTGACCACCTGCTCCCCTGCCCCCCTGCCCCCATTCCCCTAAAACCCGTGATTGAACAACAAAAGCAAGAGCCAGAAATTCCATACCTGACGCGCATCCAAGTACTTGGGGCGATGGGAGCGACTGCAATCATTTTGTTGATAGTCGCTAAACTTTCGTTATACTTTGGCAACTTTTCACTATTTTCTTGGGACTTGAATCCAAGAGAAGCGCTGTTAGGTGTAGGGTTGGGGTTTGTGCTGACTGCGTTAAGTGGCTTAACTTACCGTCTATGGACTGCCTATCGTAAGAGTGCAGATTATTACCTAGAAGTAGTACTGAAGCCTTTAGCTTTACCAGATTTAATTTGGCTGGGGTTGCTACCAGGATTGAGTGAAGAATTGTTATTTAGAGGCGTGATTCTACCAGCTTTAGGCTCCGATCTGACAGCTGTAATTGTATCCAGTCTTTGCTTTGGCATCTTGCATTTTAGCGGTTCCCAACAATGGCCTTATGTAATTTGGGCAACAATTGTCGGGATGATATTGGCATATAGCGCCCTGCTTACGGGTAACTTGTTAGTGCCGATTGTTGCTCATATTATTACCAATTTGATTTCTAGCTATTTCTGGAAAATGCGGCGATTTTCGGCAATTAAAAAATAAATATTTGTTAACCGACAAAATATTATCACAATTTATGCTTGGTTTTTGAGCATTGGTTACATTGGATAACATCATAAGTTGACAACTGGTCTAATTTATTGTTGTAGCTCGGCAAAAGTTCCACTTTTTTTACTTTCTAGTTAGAGCAAACTGTGCGCTGCAACGCTTCATACGTCCATGAGGGCGCAGTGCTGCACCGGACTATTAACCAGGAGACTACAACAATGATGAAAGCTGAAGATATCATGACCAAAGACGTAGTTACCATTCGCGGTTCGGCAACTGTTGCTGAAGCGGTGGGGCTGATGAAGGACAAAAGATTGCGGGCGCTGGTTGTGGATCGTCGCTATGACAATGATGCTTATGGCATTGTCACAGAAACAGATATTGTTTATAAGATAACAGCCTACGGGAAAGATCCAAAGCAAGTGCGGGTTTATGAAATTATGAGCAAGCCCTGCATCGTGGTCAATCCTGATTTGGGTGTGGAATATGTAGCGCGGTTATTTGCTAATACTGGTATTCATCGCGCACCTGTGATTCAAGGCAAGCTGTTGGGCATCATCTCGATTACCGACATTTTGACTAAAAGCGACTTTGTGGAAGCGCCAAAAGCGCTACTGCTGGAGGAGAGAATTCAAAAAGCAATTGAGCAAGCTCGTGCTATTTGCACTGAACAAGGTGCTTATTCTAAAGCCTGTGCAGCTGCCTGGGATGAGGTAGAAGAACTTCAGGCAGAAGCAGCTCATCAGAAAGCTGAGGGTATGATATCAGCTAAAGTTTCTTTTGAAGAATACTGCAAGGAAAACCCCAATGCACCAGAATGTCGAAATTATCACCCGTAATTGAAGTGTGGGGACGAAGAGGAATGGGCATTGGGAGTTAGGAGTTAGGAGTTAGGAGTTAGGAGTTTGGAATTATTTTCCTTGTCTCTTTGTCCCCGTGCCCCACTTCGACTCATTTCGGCTACGCGGTAGTTGAGCGCAGTCGAAACTCAATGACCAACGCTCAGTGACCTCCTGCTCCCTGCCCCACTTCGACTCATTTCGGCTACGCGGTAGTTGAGCGCAGTCGAAACTCAATGACCAACGCTCAGTGACCTCCTGCTATTTGAATTTACCTTCTCGCAACTCGGATCAATAAAAATAAACCTATTCCCAAAAAAAGAAAGTTGGGCAACCAAGCCCCCATAAAGGGAGAAAGGACATCTGCTTGTGCCATCGCCCCACTAACAAAGAATATTAAGTAGTACGAAAAAATAACTACCACACTAATCCCGAAACTGGTACCTCTCCCCGTTCGCTGGGGTATGCTTCCCATCGCTGCACCTACCAAGCCAAAAACCACGCATACAAAGGGCAAAGAGATTTTTTGTTGAATCCGCACTTCAAGTTTACGAATTTTTTGGCGATCGCCACCAAGATTTTCCACTTCTAGTTGATTTAGTGCTTCAGCAATATTCATTTCACCATAATCTCGGCTTTTTTCTGCCAGACTTAATGGCGTGCGCGGTAGTTGCAGTTGTTGGTGTTCAAATTTGACGATGTTACGATAAGAGCGATCGGCTGCGACAAAATAGATTGTACCGTTGTAAAAATCCCAGACATTTTGAGAAGGATTCCACTGAGCAGATTCTGATACCACAATTTGATTCAGATTTTTGGTTGAGCGATCTATAATTGTCAACCCTGTCATCCGCTTACCATCAAATTGGTCGGCATAAAACAAGCGTGTCAATATCCGATTCTTAGAGCCATCTGGCTGGACAACATCCTGGTATTCAGGATAGAAAATATTTTGCTGTTTAAAAGTGGGCTTGTCTGATTTGAGCGCTTTATCCAGAGTCATCGCCGCTTGATAATTTGCTGCTGGTGCAATTTCTTCGTTAAACACAAATGTCATTCCTGTGACTACAAGACTTAACATCACAGCAGTTAGCACCATGCGATAGACACTGACACCACAACCACGCAAAGCAATTAGTTCGCTCTCGCTAGAAAGACGACTGTAGGTCATCAAAGTAGCCAGCAGCGTAGACATGGGGAAGGCTAAAACGATAAAGTTGGGAAATTTTAACAAAAAAACTTGAATAGCAATGTCTATAGGTAGCCCAGATTCGACAATTTTTCTGACGAGATCGAATACAGCATCAATGGTGACGCCAATTGATGAAAAAGCTCCGACACCAAAGAAAAACGGCGCTAACAATTCGCTGGCAAGGTAGCGATCCATGATCGTAAAAGGCAGCAGCGAATAAAGACTATTAAAAGACGTGAGCTTCTTTGATATCATAAGCAACTTGAAAATTTAGATATTAGCAACCCTGGCAAAGCAAAGTATACAGCAGCAGACAGGAGGCAGGAGGCAGAAGAAAAATAGCCTTTATATAGGAATCCGGTTTGATTTCTGAAAAAAATCCGTACACTTATAATCCTCTTCTTCACTATTGCCTATTGCCTATTGCCTGTTCCCTGCCTCTACGAGTAATTTCAAAAATCAAATACTAGTCCTATATCTGGTCTTGAAGTTTAGGCTCTCTACCTCACTTAATTGCAAACTACTGTATCTAATTTATTCAGTATCAAAGTTTAATTCTCAATAGCACAGAAAGCAGAACTAAAATGAATTCATAAATTCATGCTGAAGAATCAAAAATCAAAATATCTTTTAAAATTATTAACTAAATAATTGTTAATTTAGACTTGAAAATTATCCCCCAAATAATATTGCCGCACGAGAGGATTGCTGTAGAGTTCGTCAGCAGCGCCAAAAGCGAGAATTTGTCCCTCACGCATGATGTAGGCGCGATCGGTGATGGCTAAGGTTTCACGGACATTATGATCTGTAATTAAGATTCCCATGCCGCGATCGCGCAGTTGTGCGACGATTTGCTGAATTTCTGAGACTGCGATCGGATCGACTCCGGCAAATGGTTCATCCAAAAGTAAAAATTTTGGCCCTTCTTGTCCAGCAGCTAAAGACCTTGCTAATTCCGTCCGCCGTCGCTCACCACCAGAAAGTTGAATTCCTTTACTCCTAGCTAATTTTTCCAACCGAAACTCCCGCAGTAAAGTTCTGAGTCGCCTTGCCCACTCCCATCGTGGCACATGAGTTTGTTCTAGCACTAACAGAATATTATCCTCTACCGAGAGTTGGCGAAAAACACTTGCTTCTTGTGCTAGATAACCAATACCCAGTTTTGCCCTTTGATGCATTGGCATTCCCGTCACGTCTACATTACCCAGCCAAACTTTTCCTTGATTGGGTTTTTCTAAACCTGTCGCAATGTAAAAAGTCGTCGTTTTACCAGCCCCATTGGGGCCTAGTAAACCAACGATTTCCCCCTGAGCAACAGAAAGATTGACACGATTGACAATTACTCGCTTGCCGTAAGATTTGTGAATATTCTCTAAAACAATTTTCACGCTGGAAGCACCCTTTCTTGGTGGTAAATGCTAATTAGAAGGCTTCAAAGGTGGTGTTTTTGGGGCAGGTGTCGCAGTTTGTCCATTATTATCTGATTCCTGCACCATGTAGATGGACTCTACCTGACGGTTGGATTGGGGTAAAGCAACAAATCGCCCTTCATCAATTAAATAGGTTACTTTTTCTGCTCGGATACTGTTACCGCCCTGTTGCAAAATATAGACATTGCCACTGAAATCAATTCGGCGTTCTTTACTAAAATACTGTGCTTGGGCAGCTGTTGCCTGAAGTTGGCGAGCCGGATACAACATTTGCACATTCCCGCGAGCGGTGATTACTTGATTTTTCGCGTCATATTCTTGTACATCAGCGCGGATAGTCAGGGGGCGATTTGCCTGAGATGTTTGTGCAGTAGCGGTTTGCACTTGGGTAGGGAAGGCAAAAGCGCCCAAAAATATAGCTGGTAGCATTAAAGCTAATCCAAAGCGACGTATCTGGGATAAGGGCAATTGATAGCAGAGCATCATAGCAATTGGGGATTTAGGATTTCATTGCATTCTAATTATCTCAAGTACTTTATCCAGATTATGAAATATACAATCTGGAGTGATTTCTGATAACTATTGGCTGAAATAGTGACGCTACCCTCAACCTCAAGGTTTCAGGTAATTGACATCTGAATGAAAATGACGTAGGCACAATACCCTGCCTTAAGCCGCTTTACGCTATATGAATTGTGCCTACTAGTCTGTCAATAAATAATTGATGGATAGATTCACTGTAGAGACGGCGATTTATCGCGTCTCTCTAACCGTTAAATGAATTTGACAAACCACTACCAGGAATTTCGGGCAACGCATAATTTCACCAGATGTCTAATCAGTCGTTAGCACAATTTTAGGCAAAGATAAGACTTGATTTTCGCCCAGATTGCCAGCAGCAATCAAGTCTTGCCCTATTTGTTGTAATGTCGTCAACAAAACTGCGCTCTGACTCAATAGCTCATCTACGTCAACGCCGCTGTAACTAGATGGGTAACGGCGTAGGCGATTGCTGCCTTCTCCCAATAGAATTACAGCACCTCGCCAGTTCCGATTTTCCAAATGATACAGTGCCACAGCAATTTGGAGAATGCCTTGATAAAAGCTTTTTTCCGGTTCGCTAGCTTCAATCCACAAAGCCTCTAAAGTGTCATGACAAGCGTAGAACTGTCCAGAATTGAACTGTTCTACGCCTTGCCAAAACTCTTGGGGGATGATTTCGCTCATCCCATGCTGTCTCGTACTTCTTTGATTGTTTCCAGAGAGATTTCTTGTTTGTCTCCAGCAAACTCGTTGTCAGGGGTGAGGAATAACATACAATGGCACTCTTTGCGTTCTCTCATTGGCACACAAGGACAGTTCCAATATGTGGCGTGAATTTCAGCTTCTTTATCTTCGTAATGGCGACAAGGACATAAAGGCGCACCCAAGTCGTCTTTATGTTTGGCTAATCCTTCAATCACAACTGCGGTGACAGAAGGTTCAGAACAGAAGTATGTTCCAGTACGCTTGGCGTATTGTTCGGAAAAATGCCGCATTGCCTCTAGGCTTTTATCGCTGGATTTTGTGTTATGTTCTGATGCGATCATGTCGTTCATAATTTAAATATTTCTTTGCATTGTACCTCAGCCTTACTAAGGGATTACTGGGTGTATTTCCCCAACCTTTTCCCCTCAAATTGTTTTACATTTGCTCAAAGGCTGATATATCTGCTGTCCTGGGATCGGAGAAAATCTCAGAAATCGCAGAAGTTGAACTTGTCAGCAGTCTTTGAAATTATAAAATTTGAATTGATTTATGAATGTAATGTTTTTTGTAGCTGGGGTTGCAGTGGGCGATCGCTTTGCAAAACTATACCAGGGTGTTCCCAATTAATTACCTCTTGTTCTGCTGGTGAGGAAATATTTGGCCATAAAACCCAGCGACTACCTTGAGGAAGAGTAGCAAGGCTTAGGGGGTTTTGAGTCAGCCAAATCAAAGGATAGCTTTTAGGAACAACTGAACTGGCATCTTCTAAGGCTCTGGTTGCTGCTAAGGTTTCTAGAACAAAGCGTAGACCTTCGGGCTTGCCGTAGGCATCGCCTTTGATTAAATTTGTTGATGCTGTCCACAGTTGCACTTGTAATTCTTGTTGCTGTGCATAAAAGTACAACGATGCTGCGGCAATTACTGCTTGTTCAAAGTTTTCTTCTTCCCAATTGCTAGCACTATCGAGGGCAATCACTATTTCTTGTCCACCTGTTACCATTTCTAACTCCCGCACCCTTAATTCGCCATAACGAGCGCTAGTTCGCCAGTGAATCAAGCGAGTGGGATCTCCTAGACGGTAGGGGACGGAGCGATCGCACTAGCCCCGTTGTCGCTGTTTGCAAGGGTTTACCACGAGGATCGCCCCTTTTGCTCTCTTCTTGTCCCATTTCATCTACTAGGGGGCAGGTAGCCAAGGGTAACACTGTGGGATAAACGATCGCTGTGGCACCACAATCACGCTGACGGCGACACCAAAACAATCCCAAAGGCGCACCAGAAGCAAGTTCAACTGTGTGCCAGCGATAAACACCCCGACATACAGTCGGGTGGTAATATACCCAACGGTAACTACCTTGGCGAGGAATTGTTTCGATTGCCTTTTGTACTGGTTTCCCTAAGACGAAGGGCAGTATATCTTCAACTTGCAATAAACTTACAGGCTGCTGTGTTTGATTGCAGATTTCTAATTCCACCGTCAGCTCGTCGCCTGCTGATACTGGTTGGATGGGACGGCGGGTGATGGATAGATTTGTGAGCGAGCGCGGCGGTAAAATGGCTGCTACACCCAAAAGAGCAAAACTAATGCCGCTAATGGCGTAAAGCCAACCAGCCATCGTATTGATACCTGCGCCAAAAAAACAAATAGCCGTTGCAGCTAGTACCCAACCGCCGTATGCAGGGGCACAAGCGCGGGTTTCTAACCAATTGGTGATCGGTTTAATAATTTTCATGTTTCTTTTTTAGCCCAACACCACCCCAAATTCACAGGGTCTTAGAATATGCCAAAAAAACCATAATAGTAATATTTATTAAGCGTCAAGCAATTTGAAGCTTGCTGGATTCAGGGGGCAACTATCATCTGGAAAAATCTGGAAGACCGCTCTTATGGGTTCCTATCAATGATAATTTTAAGCATTGGGAACCCCTAAAAATCGAAGTTTATGAATGCAGCCGACGACAAAACGATTGTTCGCGAGTATTTCAATTCCACAGGGTTTGACCGTTGGAAGCGAATCTACGGCGATGGCGAAGTCAACAACGTCCAATTAGACATCCGCAATGGACACCAGCAAACTGTGGATACAGTTCTCGGTTGGCTGAAGGCTGATAACAATTTACCAGAGCTATCAATCTGTGATGCTGGGTGTGGTGTCGGTAGTCTCAGCATTCCCCTGGCTGTAGATGGTGCTAAAGTCTATGCCACCGATATTTCGGAAAAAATGGTAGAAGAAGGCAGAGATAGAGCAAAGCAAACTTTGGGAAATAACGAAAATCCGACTTTTGCCGTGCAGGATTTAGAATCGTTGAGTGGTAGCTACCATACCGTTATTTGCTTAGATGTTCTCATCCATTACCCTCAAGAAAAAGCCGATGAGATGATATCTCACCTCTGTTCTTTGGCACAGTCGCGGATAATTCTCAGTTTTGCGCCGAAGACCTGCGCCCTGAGTATACTCAAGAAAATTGGCAGTTTCTTTCCTGGGCCAAGTAAAGCCACTCGTGCTTATTTACATCGTGAGGCTGATGTGGTGAAAATCTTAGAAAGCAATGGCTTTTCTTTGCAACGACGGGCAATGACGAAAACTCGCTTCTATTTTTCTCGCTTACTGGAAGCTACACGCAATTAAGGTTAAAATCGCAGCAAAGGTTTATTATACCTTTGCTGCGATTTGACAATCTCAAAGATAATTTTGTAATTGAGCATGGGGCGTTGTGCTATTTTTCATTCTTAGTTTCAATTTGCTCAAGGGCGATCGCAGTCTTTACGGTTTAATCTGGGACTGAATGCTTTAGTGTCGGCGCTTTTTGAGATTGCGATCGTCTCAAATATCGAGGGTTTTAGCGCTGAAGCTCAGGCTTTATCTAGTAGTCTGCCAACCCAAAAATCTGAGGTGGAGATTGGATAAAGGTTAAAGGGAATTCATGGTAAGAGATTTAAACCCTTTCCCCCTTCCCCCTTCCCCTTATCCCCTTCTTGGGGCCCCACCTTCCCCTTAAAAGAGCCAAGTTGCCTTGGCGTACCACTAGTTAAACTAATTTTTGAATATCACCATAAGCACGGTAGAATCCGCCACTGGCTGATTCACGTATTTCTTGAACAAGGTAACGCGCACCTTCAATACGAATATCTTTGGGAAACTGCACTTTCCAGTTGTGGTTGTAACCCTCAGAAACAACACGAACTCTCAATTTACTTCCTTCTCGAAAGCATTCAACAATAACCCCAGAGCTTGTATTTGTAGTAGTTTCTAGAACAGATGAGGGTGCTGCTCCTTCACCTAATGGTGCTTTAATTACTACAGCTTCGGGAACTGTGCCTGTTTGAGCAGAGCCAATCGCAGTTTCACTAGCATCAATGCAAGCCAAATAACCATCTGTTGTAACAATATAAATATGGTTGTTGAAAAACTGCATAGATAAAGCCGAGCCACACCCTGTAGAAAGCTTCCAAAGACGATTTCCTAGTCCATCAAAGCAGTAAATGGAAGAACTATTGTCTCCGGCGAATACATACTTGCCGTTAAGTGCGGTAGCACAAGAGTAAACTGACGCATCACATTTGAAAACGGGGCCAACTTCCCCATTTTTATTAAAGCAGTAAACTTTATGGTCGCTTGTTCCGGCATAGACTGTTGATGCCTCTTGCCAACCAAACAGTACGCTGCCTTGAGTTTTTTGATGCCATAACATCCTACCTTCAAGGCGATCGTACATAGTCACGCCTTTGCTATGACCGTGATAAATCCCTGATTGGTCACAACGTACCATCCAGCCGGAATCACCTTGACTTAGACGAGTCCACTGTGATTCATCATCATGATCGATTGTCGTTACGCCACCATTAGCATCAGAGACGGCTAACAATCCATCTTTGATATCTAACCAAAAAATATCTACATTTTCATCAATTTTATAGCTTAGACGCGGTAGCTTGCCGGTCAGGTCGTAAACATTGCCGTCATCGCAACCAGCATAAATCCAAATATCATCGGCAACTAAACATTTAACGCCATCAGGAAGCTTAAACCGATTGATCGCTTGACCTTGATGATTCAAAGCAAAAACTTGACCTGCTTGATTTCCAACCCAGCAACGTTTGGCATCAATGAAAATTCCAAAAGCAGCTGAAGATGAAGCAAACTTCCAAATAATCGGAGCTTGTTTTGCGGTGGAAATAGTGCTGCTGACTTGGCGGCGTGTCACAGGACGCTTTTGGCGAACACCCATAACAGCTACCTCGTAACCTTTTTTGAGCTTTTCTTTAATTTTTTTACTAGCCTCTGCTTTCGCTTTCTCAAAAGTTGGATAAGCTTTTGTTTGAGTTTGCCCACAGTCGCCAATACGACCGTAACGTATAGTTAATTGGTTATCTTGAACTATCACTTCATAAAACTTGTGAGAGCTTCCACTAGCTTCGGAAAGCTCTAAATATGTCTTTTCTTCTGGGATAACTTCTCTCATCAAATCAATACCAATGTTTAAATATACAGACAAGTTTGGGATATGCAAATTAGCTACAGAATTAGACTTTGCCCCAATCTATTGTGGGAAGTATCTTGAGCTTTTAGCAGTGATCTAGATCGCGAGTTAATAATTTTTTTAAGTTATTTATAATACCAAAATTTTAGTATAATTACAGACACTACTTAGTTAACAAGGTTTTTGAAAGTCGGATTGGTACGCTACACAAGCTAAGTCTATTGTCATGACGAAAGAGTATCTGTTTCAATTGGCTCTATAGATAGAGAAATATCCTGAGCAAAGCTGGTATATTTACAAATTTTAGTAGTAACATTTTTTGAATAGAATTAAGGGATTAACCTGGTATTTTTCTAAGCCTTGGCAGTATAAATATGGAATTTTTTAACAGGATTCCTTTAATGCCTTTAATATTCCTCTTATTGGCTTACATTCTTCTGGGATGGTATCTTGCTGCTAATCATATTATTTGGTTAGTAGGAGCTTTTGTTGTTGCTATGGTTATAGCTGTAGCCAGAAAAAGTTTTTCTTGGTTAGAGCGTTTAGTCGAGTTTGGCTCGAAAACTTTAGTTGTTATCTTGTTTTTAAGTATATCAATTGCTTTAGTAGCAACTTGG
This sequence comes from Nostoc sp. DSM 114160, assembly GCF_053470305.1. Classification (NCBI taxonomy): domain Bacteria; kingdom Bacillati; phylum Cyanobacteriota; class Cyanophyceae; order Nostocales; family Nostocaceae; genus Nostoc; species Nostoc sp. DSM 114160. The sequence continues at coordinate 3,439,515 of NZ_JBPFGO010000001.1, forward strand.
TCGATATTATTAAGGCTCTTTATGATACCCTTAGCCACTACGCTTTTAGCTGATTTAGAAATGCGCTTTTCTGGCTACAATAAACTAGATTCATTTTGGATTATAACTGTCCTAGCTGTATTGGGTTTGGTAGTAGGTGAAATAATAGACATTTTACTTTTTCCCAGTAGCAGATACTAAAAAATTAGGGATAAGAAGCCGATATATTATTTATTAATTAACAACGCACATATGTGCATCCATACTTAAGCGAAACTATGGAGCGATCGCTGTCTTGAGTACAGCAGGGCGTAAATAAAGTATCAATTTTCAATCAATGAAACTTGTGCGGTATAAAAATTACGTATAGCAGTACCAGCTTTTTAATCAAACAAAGCACGATTACCCCTTATCAGTCAATCATTCTTTAGATGGGTATAAATCTCACTAGTGGAAGACGTTTTACCAATTCAGATTTTTTACCCTATTTGCAAAATGATGTTGTCTAGCAAGAGAATTTAGAGCGATGCCTACGGCGGCAAGCTACGCAGGGAGGTTAATCTGAATATTACCAGATGAATATAACTTGCAATATGCTGTATCACTGGTGACTGTCACTTTCTCGTCACATTTATTGTTAACCATAGAAGTACAGCTAAAACAGTGATTTAAGGTCTTATTGAATCGTGAGTTCCCAAATCTGGAGTACATAGATGATTCCTCTGTTGAACAAAGACTGTAAAACAAAGCCAAAAGTCCCAACTCAACACTAATAAGGAAATAATGTGAGTAGACGTAAAAACTACAATTTGCTCGATCAAACAACATCAACTGAACTAGCAACACCCAAACCATCCCTGACATTATTAGACGCAGTGGCTCTAATTGTCGGTATTGTCATCGGAGCGGGGATTTTTGAAACTCCGGCTCTAGTAGCCAGTCAAGCAGGTAGCGATATTGCTGTACTGCTTTTTTGGCTAATGGGTGGTGTAGTGTCTCTAGTAGGAGCGCTATGCTATGCAGAATTGGCCACTGTCTATCCTGACGTTGGTGGTGCCTACTATTATTTGAAACGTGCATTCGGGCAAAGAGTCGCCTTTTTATTTGCGTGGGCGCGGATGACAGTGATTCAAACTGGTTCCATTGCTCTTTTGGCATTTGTTTTTGGTGATTATATTTCTCAGATATGGCGGCTAGGCACGTTTTCGTCTTCTATATATGCAGCCATAGCGATCGCATTTTTAACTGCTTTGAACATTGTCGGTTTGCAACAGGGTAAGTGGACACAAAACTTGCTGAGTGCTGCGAAAGTTCTAGGTTTGTTGCTGGTAGTCATTATTGGGCTTACCGCCATTCCTAATTCTGCCACTCCTGTAGAATCTGCATCATCAGGAACCTGGGGACTAGCGATGGTGTTTGTGTTGCTATCTTATGGTGGTTGGAATGAGGCGGCTTACATCTGTGCAGAAATTCAAGATGGACGACGTAATATCGTGCGATCGCTAATGTGGAGTATTGGGATCATTACAACCATTTATCTGCTAATCAATCTGGCTTACCTACGGGGACTGGGATTAGCAAACATGGCACAGTCAGAAGCAGTAGCCGCAGATTTAATGCGCTCTCTTTGGGGCGCACCGGGAGCTTTGTTTATCAGTGTGCTGATTGCGATCGCGACTTTGGGAGCAACCAACGCCACAATCTTTACTGGAGCGCGTACCAATTACGCACTGGGACAGGATTTTTCGCTATTTGGTTTTATGGGACGCTGGCAACAACGTCCGAGCAGTCCTACCTATGCCTTATTCTTGCAAGCAGCGATCGCCTTAGCACTGGTTTTTTTAGGCACGCTCACCCGCAAAGGCTTTGAAACAATGGTGGATTACACTGCCCCGATTTTTTGGTTTTTCTTTTTGCTTTCCGGCGTATCACTGCTGGTATTGCGCATCCGCGAACCCCACATAGTTCGCCCTTTTCGTGTGCCATTTTATCCTTTCACTCCATTACTGTTTTGCGCCGTCTGCGCTTACTTGCTGTACTCCAGCTTGGTTTATACAGGTGTAGGAGCGATCGCAGGTGTTTTAGTCGTGGCAGCAGGTATTCCTCTGTTGTTCTGGAATAACTACCGTCAACGTAGGGGGACGTGAGGGCAGGGGAAGCAGGGGAGGCAGGGGAGCAGGGAGATGTGGTTCGACTGCGCTCACCAACCGGGAGATGAGGGAGATAGAGGGACAAGGAGGGTAAACAAAACTCCTAACTCTTGTACAGACGCGATTAATCGCGTCTCTACTTTTAACTCCTAACTCCGCACGGGCTAAACGCCCCGTTGACGCTAACAGCACTCCTAACGCCCTGTTTGGCCAATGCCTCCATACCCAATATTCAATAACTATTAACAAAGGAGAAAATTCATGGACTTCAAAAAAATTCTGTTTTTACTGGTTACAAGCGTTAGTATTACCAGTTTAGGAATTGCTGGGTGTACGCCGCAACAACAAGATTTGGAAGCCGGAACACAACAGCCTTCTACTTTAACAGGTCAGACCGAAACCGAAACACCAGCGGCGACAACTCCCACAACTCAAGTCCAAGAACGTCCTGGAGATGTTCCTTATGTACCTACACCACAGCCAGTGGTAGATGCAATGTTACAAGTGGCAAAAGTGGGTAAAAATGATGTGCTTTACGATCTTGGTAGTGGTGATGGCAGAATTGTCAATACTGCGGCACAAAAATTTGGTACGCGCGGCATCGGTATAGATATTGACCCCGATCGCATCAAAGAAGCTAATGCTAATGCCCAAAAAGCAGGAGTAAGCGATCGCGTCAAGTTTGTCCAACAAGATTTGTTTAACACTGATTTGAGTCAAGCAACAGTAGTTACACTTTATTTACTGCCAGAGATCAACGCCAAACTCCGTCCCAAGCTGTTGAAAGAACTTAAACCTGGGACTCGCATTGTTTCCCACGCCTTCGATATGGGCGATTGGAAACCAGACCAGACTCTTAATGTAGAGGGCAAAACTGTTTACTATTGGGTAGTCCCTGAACAAGTGCCAGCGAATTTGCGATAGAGATTAATAGCAATTCGTAATTAAAAGGTGTCAGATTCAAGTTAATACCAATTTGAAAAAAGAATACGACAAATAGACCATTTGTAGAGACGCGATTCATCGCGTCTTTACCCAAGTACGTATTGCAATCATTAATTGAATTGGTATAATTTTCCATCTCTTGAATCTGTAGCCTCATTTTTGAGAATTGTTTTCAGAAATTCAAAATTATCAAATACCCATTTTTTAACTTTAAATTACCTCCAATAGGGGTTGACATTAACAGCTTTAAATAACCAAAGAATAATCTAAAATCCAAAATTGTTTGACTGAGTGCAAATTTGAGTAAAGGCAGCTTAGGCAAGAAATATGATAGGCTTAAAAGGAAAGAATGTTTTAATTACAGGTGGAACATCAGCTATAGTCCATCCCACAAAGTTATCACAGCAGACTTTGACCGAGTAATTGCAGTCAATCTCCGGGGTGCTTATCTCTGCGTCCGTGAAACTATTAAATACCTCCTGTCTGTTAATCATCGGGGAGCGATCGTTTATATTTCTAGCGTTCACGAAATTATTGGGCGACCGATGTATATCAGTTATTCCATTAGCAAAGGCAGCATGGAAAACCTCACCAAAACTTTAGCTTTGGAATATGCAAGCCAAGGTATTCGTGTCAACGCCCTTCGGGCAGGGAAAAGGTTAAAGGGGAAAGGGAAAAGGGAACCCCATAACTAAAGTTAGGGGCTTGAAGTAAGGACGTAGCATTTCTCGTACTACGTATCTCGAAATACATCTTTACATATGCTCCATGTTTAAAAACAACGTGAGTTCGACGAGTGCTATTTTGACCTCTCCCCCACCCCCTCTTTCTGGGGCAGGTTTTTTTGATTAGACAAATTTTTGGGATTTTAAAACCAAAACCATTGTCTGAGAACTTAAAACTACGTTCAATAATTGAGAACATTCTCAACTATTTATCGAAAGCCTAAAAGCCTGCCCTTGAAAGCCCCACCCCCTCTCCTACGAGGAGAGGGGAGCAAAAACTTTTCTTTTCTCGTTACTCCTCCCTCACCTAAAAGGTGAGGGAGGCTGTCCGGGAGAGGTCTGTCTAACTCCTAAGAAAACGCAGTTTTCTTTCGCCCTTCCCGTAGGCGCGCCTTCGTTGGAGACTCACGTTAAAAACAGGGGCTTGTATCCTTTCCCCTGCCCCTTTCCCCTTTCCCCCTTCTTGGTCAGCTTGAGGTTAAGCTGGCGTACTTTCCACAATTAAGCCGATACATACCATTAGTGGAATTCAACGCCTATGACTAGCGCGATCGATAAGAACAGTCAGATGGAAGCAGAAGCCTGGAAATTATTGGAAAATTCTGTAATTTATTACCAAGGAAAACCGATTGGTACTGTAGCCGCCCACGATCCGGAGTCAGATGCACTCAATTATGACCAGTGCTTCCTCCGCGATTTTGTCCCTTCTGCCTTGGTGTTTCTCATGCATGGCAAAGCAGAGATTGTGCGTAACTTCTTAGTAGAAACACTGAAATTACAAAGTCATGAAAAGCAGATGGACTGCTTTGAACCGGGAGCAGGATTAATGCCTGCCAGTTTCAAGGTTCATTCTAAAGGGAATGAGGAATTTTTGGTCGCTGATTTTGGAGAGCAAGCGATCGCTCGTGTTCCCCCAGTTGATTCTTGTATGTGGTGGATTCTTCTGCTACGAGCTTATGAAAAAGCTACAGGTGATTTAACTCTAGCGCGTCAGCCAAATTTTCAAGCCGGAATCAAACTAATTTTGGATCTTTGCTTAGTACATCGGTTTTCCATGTACCCAACAATGTTAGTTCCCGATGGCGCGTTTATGATTGACCGTCGCATGGGAGTTTACGAACATCCTTTAGAAATTCAGGTGTTATTCTACGCGTCTTTGAGAGCTGCTAATGAACTGCTTTTACCAGATGGGGATGGCGATAGCTACCTTAGCAAAGTCAATAGGCGATTGGGATCTTTGAAATATCATATCCGCAACTATTATTGGCTAGACCTAAAGCGATTGGGGGAAATCTATCGTTACAAAGATAACGAATTTGGTAAAGAAATTGTTAATAAATTCAACATCAACTCAGAATCAATTCCGAATTGGTTGACCGAGTGGTTGCCCGAAACTGGAGGATATTTAGCGGGAAATCTGGGGCCGGGACGGATAGATTTTCGCTTTTTTGCTCTGGGAAATCTGATGGCAATTTTAACTTCCTTAGCAAGCGAAAAAGAATTTCAAAGCATTATGAATTTATTCGCCCAACGTTGGCAAGACTTAATCGGCTATATGCCTGTTAAAATTTGCTTTCCCGCAATGGAAGGTTTAGAGTGGAGAATTGTTACAGGATGTGACTCTAAAAACAGGGCTTGGTCTTATCACAACGGCGGTAACTGGCCGGTTTTACTGTGGTTATTTACCGCTGCGGCATTGAAAGCCGGTCGCACAGAACTTGCTCAAGCAGCGATCGCTATTGCCGAAAAGCGTTTATTTAGAGATAAATTCCCGGAATACTACGATGGCAACAATGGTCGTTTAATTGGCAAAGAAGCCCGAATTTATCAAACTTGGAGCATTGCCGGATTGCTAGCTGCTAAAAAGCTTGTGGAAAATCCAGAGTACTTGGAATTAATCAGTTTTGCAGAGGGTCTTGAAGGCCCAGGCTGTAGCCTGTAGGTAGATTGTAGAGACGGCGATTCATCGCGTCTCTTACCTGAACCGAACAGTATTGGGTAATCAATACCTGGCAAAGTTTGACTCCAAAAATGATTTAGTGGTGTAATTATACAGGGTGTTTCTACTAACTAGTACAACTTGGTGTAAATCCAGCTACCATCTCAATTCGGCAGACAATAGGCAGACAAGTTATTTTGAGCAACTGGTTAAAGGTAGACAAACTTTCGACTGTACTAGGTATACTGACGTAAGTTATCAAATAGTATTTTTGTACCATAAAAATATTAAAAGGTGACAGCGATCGCACAGTCTACTCCATCAGGGAGTACGCCAAGGAATGACCCTGCCTCTGAATACCCTTCTCAAATACCCGATAACTGATACACTAAGTTATAAGAGGTATCTGAAGTGTCATACTTAGTAATATCAACAGATAGTCTTTGCAGAATTAGCACGTTTTAACGTGTATTAACCATGAAAACTACTTCAGATTTAATTCTAGAATTTGAAAAACTATTCAGACAAAAATTACAACTAAATAATTGTAAACTTAGAAAGAAAAGACAAGAGAATAATTATGAAATTATTACTCCAGCTAAAGATATTTTTTTGATGTATTGGTCTGAGTTCCCGGAAGTTAACTTAATATATCAGGCTGTAGGGGTACGCACTCAGCAGACTAGTGTTTATGAACGAGCTATCCGTTCTCACATTAGTTTTAGTTTGAGTAGTATTCAAGAGAATGCTCACTCTGAATCACCATTATTGGTGCAATAGCCGAAACTCAGATAACACAGACAATATTTACTAAGCTCTCGCCAGTTTTGTTATATAACTGACGAGAGTTGATCCCCGAAAATGCGTCGATCGAGAGATAAAAATGCAATCCGAAAAAAATCAAGATCGGCTAGATTATAAAACCTTGTTAGTTAATGCAAAGCAAGCCTTAAAAGTTGAATACCAAAAATCAGCTGCTTTAGCATCCCAACTGAAAGCCATCAAAACTCAGTTAGAAGAAGTTCTGGCTGAAAACAAAACTCTGCGAGAAAGTGCCTATGAAGATGTAGTTAAGCACTTTGAGGCACGTACTCAAGCAGCAGAAGCACTGGCACTAAAAACAGAAGTACGCCAAAAATTCCTGGAAGCCAATGGTTGTAAGGATGATGAGAGCTTCGATGCTCTATGGGATATTATTAAAAATAAGATTCAGATTCAAGACAATGAAGTGAGAATCGTTGCTCAAAATGGCACTCCTAAGTTCACCTTAACAGGCAGCATGATGACTTTGAGAGATTTTATGCAATCCCTCAAACAAGATCCAATCTCTAGAAAATTTTTTTTGAGCTAGAGAGCCAAATTCATGAAAGCTTCTGAAGACGCACGAAAATACGCACCAGCAACCGAGCGTAACCGCGAACCAATTCTAGAAGTACTTTTACAAGTGTTGCCAAAGAGCGGCACTATTTTAGAAATAGCAAGTGGTACTGGTGAACACGCAGTCTTTTTTGCATCCAGGCTCAAAGATTATCTGTGGCTCCCAACCGATATAAATCCACAATCAAGAGCCAGCATTATTTCATGGACTGAACACAATGTATGTGATAACGTTTATGCACCGCTTGAACTAGATGTAAAAGAACCAGTTTGGGGTGTGGAAAATAGTGGATTTGATTGGCTAAATCTAAAGCCAATTGTCGCCATCGTCAACATCAATATGATTCACATTTCACCTTGGTCAGCCTGTCTGGGGTTAATGGCAGGGGCAGGTCGTATCCTAAAAGCAGGAGGTATTCTCTATTTATATGGACCCTTTAAACAAGGTGGAGAACATACAGCTGCGAGTAATGCAGCTTTTGACGAATATTTACGCACTCAAAACCCAGAGTGGGGTGTGCGTAACTTGGATGATGTCATAGCAGTAGCTAGGGCACAAAATCTGATATTGCAACAGATTTACCAAATGCCAGCTAATAATCTTTCAGTAGTATTTCAACGTTCTACTTAGTGATTGGCTTTTACTGTGCTAAAAGCCAATACGCTTAGGTTAACAGGTTATTGGTGTAAATAATTGGTCTTTCAAGACGCGATAAATCGCGTCTCTACATCTGGGTTTCGGTAATGTTTGTGTAAATCCTGGGTTAATTGAACGCTATCTGAGTAAGCAAGTCTTTACTTTCTTCTCACCGCCGACTACGAAAACCCTGTTTACCATTAACTTGGTCAAAGAGTACATCGTATTTATCAAACAAGGCAATTCCAGGATTTACAAATATAGCCAGTTCTGATTGTGGCGAGATACTCAAATTCCAGCGATTAAATCCGTCACGGGTTCCTGGTGTCAAACTGTAATCAAAAATGCCATTAATTCCTACTTTTACAGCATTTGCTGACCCTAATACTCCGGGTTTGAGTTTACCTGCTGTCGAAGCTGACTTGAATTCAGTTAAACCATTAATAGTTCCAGTATCAGCGATCGCTCTGCTATTACACAAATTTTTCGCAGAACTCCCAGCAACAGTTAAACAAACTTTATTCAGTCGAGAGTCCCATCTTTTACCGGGTACACCATTAATTTCGGGTTGTTGACTCCAAGAAGCCATTTTGAAACCTGCTTGATTTTCGGCAGTTAAACCGAGAATTAGGCTGCCATTATTATTACTACCACCATTGCCAACGACAATAAATCCGTTACTCAGATTGCCTGATAATTTTCTCAACGGGTTATAGGGAAGTGATTTTTCAAAATAGTTAACACCGATAATTCCCGAAAATGGTACACCACTGTTTGCTGAACACTTAGGTTTGTCGGCGCTACATTGGCGACTACTAACAATCTGTACGGGAACAGGTTCGGCGGTGGGAATCAAACCAAACCGGACATTCGCATAAACTAATTCTCCTTCCAGGATAGTACCATCACTTAATACTTCCTTGATATTTTGACCTGTTCTTTGGATCGGAGAATTACCTAAAAACTCTTTGGGAACTCTTAGCCCTGCTGACCCTGTATCTAATAAAATACGTTTTGGTTGACCATTTGCGATCGCAACTTCCAAAAAATAACCGCGAACACGTTGCCCAAGGGAAGGTTTTGGATATAAAGGTAAGCTTATGGTGTTAAAAGTTGGCTGGCGGGGTGTATTTTGCGAGATATCGCGCAACGCTGAATTTGGGAAAAGAGCCGCAAATGCCGACTGGCGTTGCTCTGCTGGTTCAGGAGCAATATCCCAAAGGCTTTCGTAGTAGAAAAAGCCGATACCTAAACCGCGTTGTTGCACTGCTTCTACCTGGGATTGGATTTGTGGGATAGCAACTGGGCGATTTCGTAAACCCGCCATAATACCGATACCAGTTGGAATAATTTGTTGGGTTTCTAAAATTTCTGGACGGGTAATTTGAGCGATAAAACTTTCCACATCATTACGGTACACCTGCATCACTAACTCATCGACAATACCAAACCGTACCCAGTTGAGCCAGTCTTGCAGTTGCATTTTATATGCAAAATTATAGTAATTAGGAGCAACTGAAAAAATAGCATTCGGTTTTTTGGCTTTCACGGTTTGGTAGAGGGTCTATCATAAAGGCAGTAATTTTATCTGCCCGCCATTTTATCCATGCTTGGGCTTGGGGATTGGGTGGAGGAGGATTGCCAGTTTCTTGAGTATATAGACTTATCGTGTATTTATCGTAACCAAAATCCACAGGTAAACTCGTATGGTCGTCAAATTGAACGCCATCAGCATCGTATTTAGCGATAACTTCTATGACAAGTTCCCTGATAAAATTTTGCACTTCCGGGTGAAAAGGATTCAACCAAGCTACTTCACCCGCAGCACTAATTGAAGTTTGAGTCCCATCCCCTTTTTGTGTTAGCCAATCTGGATGCTGCGATGCAAGTTCCGAAGTTAGAGGAACCATAAAACCAAATTCAAACCAGGGTATTGCTAGTAACCCTTGTCTGCGCGCTTGAGTAATAATGTCTGCAATTACATCTTGTCCATCTATTCCCTTGAAGAAAAAGGGTATCCCCTCTTTCTGCATGATGGCGCTGGGGTATTGTGTATAACCATCATTCCAGACTACGGGATAAACAGTATTAAAGTTTAACTGCCGCAGTTGGCTCATGGCTGCTTGCACCTGCGAACGATTTCTAAAAACGCTAAAATCGTTACCACTTAGCCACACTCCCCGAATTTCCTGACGAGGTTGAGGAGGTAGTTGGGCAACAGCAGGGGCAAAGCTGTTTAGTAGCAATACTAGAAAGAATGATATCAGACATAATAATGGCAGCAGACGCTTTTTCAAAATCCACGGCGATGTCTGTTGACTCGCTTTGCTTAGACCTAGTAATATTCGTCTGTGTACAGGCTTAAATAGTAAGTTAGTTAGAGTTGCATTAATTTCTCTACTTTTTTCCCAAAACTGAGTTGTCATTACTTTTGCTTACTAAATGAGGTTAATTGGTTATATTTAATACCATATAAACGTTAAATTACTACATCAGAAAACTGATGCAGTAATTTAGCTACAAGATATTTGACGCAGTTATAAGGTTAGTGGTGCCAAATAGAAATGTTTCAAATGTAAGCTGTAATCGAGATGCTGTGATGAAATTTATTGTTGTGCCATCGTCAAACCCATGAATTTCCAACCTCACCAGAACACTTTTGATGACAAACTAAGCGCAAGTATTGGGCTGGTGATTGGATTGCTGTTTATTGGAGGCGGTTTTTGGGTACGTAACATCATTGCGCACGAAGGTGCAACGCTAAACGAAACACGCGGTACGGTGGTAGACAGCATCAGTCGTCGCGATCGCAGCAGTACGAATAACAATGAGCAAAAAGAAACCTATGCGCCAGTTATCGAGTTTCTAGCCAACGGTAAACGCACTCGCTTTACAGGCAATTATGAGTCCTACCGCTCCAGCAACGGCCAGATAGTGGTGATACGTTACAATCCTAAAGAACCGATAAGTACTGCACGCGTAGTGAATCCGCTGGAAGGTTTAGTACCTTGGGGAATGTTTGGTATCGGTGGATTAGCTGTGGTTTTTAGCGTAGGCGCATTGTTGCCTATACGCTGGTCTTCAGGTGGGTAATCTAAATTAGATATGTTTTGATTTTCGTGCTGACTTTGGCGGTGTTCGGTGTGCGCCAAAATATTTCTCACTCCGGTAACGCAACCACACCCGCAACACTTGCGGAATCTGGTCTTTTTGTTCTTTAGTCAGAGTATTATAAAGGGCTAAGGCGCGATCGCGTTCGCCCCGACAAGCAGCATTGTTGTGAGCATCCCAATAGCTGCGGGCTACTCGAATCCGCCGACAGACTTCTTTAATCAGCGCGTCTCCCGTAAGCGGAGTATCTTGCTTGGTCATACTCAAATGCAGTAAATTTCTAATCCTATCCTAGCGAGTCAGATTTATCTTGACATTTCAAATTCCAAGCTAGCTGATGTCAGCTTTTCATAACGCATCCGGTAGATTAAGTAATTTTCCCTTGTATTTTCTAAGAGCAGCGCAGCCGACGGCGTACCACTTGCTACTCACTTCCTGCCTTGTTTCTTGAAAGTTACCATGCTATTTATGTCATCGGGTATATATGCGCCAGCCGCAGTAGCGATTAACTTAAACATTAGGATAAATGCGTGAATTGGCTATTTATCTACAGCTTCACTGCTTGCGTTTTTCAGCCTTGGGAGTTTTTAACAAGCTCACTAAGCTATTATGCTGCCGTCTTCAAGCAAAAATCTCTGGTAGAAATTAACCTGTATTAGGAAGTGGGCTATGCATATTGGATTTCTCAATCCTCAAGGCAATTTTGATTCAGGCAATAGTCACATCACGAAACACCCAGATTTTGGGGGTCAGCTAATTTACGTTAGGCAAGTCGCTATAGCCATAGCTCAAATGGGTCATAAAGTTGATATTATCACCCGTCAAATTATTGACCCGGAGTGGCCAGAGTTTGCCGAAGCGATTGACACTTATCAAGGGATCGATAATGTTCGCATTATCCGCTTACCAGCTGGGCCAAAAGAATTTCTCTCTAAAGAGTTGTTATGGCCTCATCTTGTCGCTGATTGGGTACCCAACATCTTGAAATTTTATCAACAGGAAGGTAGCTTACCCGATGCTATGACTGCTCACTACGCTGATGGAGGACTTTGTGGCGCTCTAATTGAAGAGGAGACAGGCATACCTTTTACCTTTACTGCTCATTCTCTCGGCGCTCAAAAGATTGACAAATTAGAAGTCACTCCAGAAAATCTCACAGAAATAGACGAGCAATTCTATTTCAGATATCGCATTTTAGCCGAACGCCTGAGCATGAATCGCTCGGCGGTTAATATTACCAGCACACGACAAGAACGTTTTGAACAGTATTCTCATCGAGTCTATAGTGGTGCAGTGGATGTAGACGACGACAACCGCTTTGCAGTGATTCCACCAGGAGCAGATTTCTCGATTTTTGGGGCAAAAGCGCGTTTCGAAAACGAGGAGGCTACTTATGAGTTCATTCAGGAACGATTGGCACGGGACATTGCAGAAGACCGTCGAGATTTGCCCGTCATCTTAGCATCCAGTCGATTAGAACTGAAAAAAAACATATTGGGGCTAGTGCAAGCTTTCGCAATCAGTCCAACACTTCAAGAACGAGCTAACTTGGTGATAATTACAGGGGCGCTGGACAATCCTTTACGAGAAGAGGCTAGCGACGAAATCACTGAAGAAGTATTAGCCCCGATTCGGGAAGCGGTCAAAGAAAACGACTTGTGGGGCAAAATCAGTGCATTTGGCTTGTTACATCAATCTCAAGAGTCACTGGCAGCAACCTATAGATTTATGGTTAAACGCCGCTCAGTATTTGCGCTGACTGCACTCTACGAACCCTTTGGGCTTGCTCCCTTAGAAGCAGCAGTCGCAGGTTTACCAGTGGTAGCAACCAAGAACGGTGGCCCTAGCGAGAGCTTGCAACAGGGAGATAAGGAATATGGGGTACTCGTCGATCCGGAAGATCCTGCTGATATTGCACGAGGCTTGGAGCGGTTGCTATGTGATGCTCAAGAGTGGGAGTATTTTGCCCAAGCTGGTCAGCAACGGGTGCTGAAGAAGTACACTTGGGAATCTACTGGCGAAAATTACCTGTCTTTGCTTGAGCAAATTCTGTCTTCACCGAAAAGCCCTCGCGCTGAACTCCTTCCTATCCATCCCTACTTCCGCAATCCAGAATCGCAGACCGATGTTTCTTTGGAAGAATTGAGCGAACTCTACTTTGGATCTAATCAAAAGGTACTAAGCAATGTGGATTAAATAAAGTGCAAAACTGGGGTCAAAGCAGAAGTTTTTGCAGGGAAAGCAGAAGTTGCTACAGACTGCGCGAAACACCGAAACGTCTTGGCGGAAGTTGCTACAGATTGCGCAAAACACCGAAACGTTAAGGCAGAAGTTCTTGCAGGGAAGACGGAAGTTGCTACAGACTGCGCAAAACACCGAAACGTTAAGGCAGAAGTTCTTGCAGGGAAGACGGAAGTTGCTACAGACTGCGCGAAACACCGAAACGTCAACCCTGGAGCAATATTTTTTGATGGATGCTAAATGTGGGATTTAGGCAGCTATGAGCAGCCAGCGCAAAATCTGCTGACTGCTTCAGAAAATTGCTGGTTTTGTTCCATCAATGCCATGTGTCCACCTGGTTTTAGGGTGACTCTTTCAGAGTAAGGTAATTCTGCCTTCATGCGATCGCTGGCCACAGGTTTTGTCGCTATATCTGAAGCCCCACACATTACCAACACAGGAACGTTAATAGTTGCAAGTGTGTCTGTTTCGTCGAACTTCAACATTCCCAGTGTGCCACGAGCCAGAACACCAGGCGAACCCAATGCTGATAATAAACCTGCAAAACTTAGTTGACCGCGTGTTTCAGTACCCGTAAATCCAGATAGTTCGACGGTGATATACAGCGAACCATTCAAATAGGAGAGCCAAGTCATCAACCAAAAAATCGGCCACAGCACGATAGTCAGGTACAACACAGGTTCGATTAGCGGTTTCTGTAATTTACGTACCAGATTGCTAAAGATACAAGTTTTTACCGGATTAGTGTAAGTAGTATCTACAAGAATTAAGCCAGCCACTCGGCTCCCTAATTGCTCTGGAAACAGGCGACAGAATGTCAGGTTAATCATGCCGCCCATGCTGTGTCCCACCAAGATAACAGGTTTATCCCCTGCTATGGCAATAACAGCTTCCAAGTCACGGGCATATTTTTCTATAGAATGATCGTTGTTTTTCGGTTTAGCGGATTTTCCTAACCCTGGTAGATCCCAAACAATGACTCGGAAGCGATCGCTTAGTTGTCGTTTGGCATAATACCATACAGTACTGTTTGGTCCCCAACCGTGTGACAAGATAATTGGTTGACCATCTTCAGGGCCAAAAAACTCTACCTGCAACACACTCCCATCTGGGCGTGACAAGCGCTGCACGGTTTTGCTACGCATAAACTTGGGTTCCTCGGCTCCAGGACGGCGCAGCAGTGGCAAATTGATAAAACGACCGCCAAAAGTCCACAGAACCATTACTAGTCCAGCCACCAAGTAGGGCGTTCCTACAAGTTCTCGTTCATACCACTCATATAGAATGTAGATTCCCCCGCCAAGCACCCCAACCGACAGCAGTTGAAATAGCCATACAAGTAGAAAATTATGAGGCATGAATATCATGAGCCTAAACCTTGCAATGCTTTGTTAACTGCTTTTAGGTTCATACCATAGTTAGAATCATCCAACTTTCACTCCCAAGAGTGATTTACAGCAGTTTTTATTTGCATGAAGTACAAAGTTACGGATTTTGAGGCAGAAGGTAGGAGGGATTACGAATTAAGATCGAATGTTTACTACTCAGGCAAAACATTAACTGAATTGTTACTAAAATTTTCTTCAACATAGCGTGGATTGCTTACTCCTACGTGCAAAAGCAGTGCTGTAGCTAATGCACCGATAGCTGCTACCAAGAAGGTAGTTCTATAGTCAATATTCTCCACTATCCATCCCCCTAGTAGGGGAGCAAGGATGGTGGCAGGAGCAATAAGGGTATTACCCAGACCAATATAGGCTGGTCGTTGATGTTGGTTGCCAAACTCTAAGGTCATTACCGCAGCAATATTTTGCAGAGCCATCATACCTATTCCTTCTCCTATAAATACCAAGTAAAACCAGTTTGCATTGGGTGCTAAACAAGCAAAAATCGAACTGAATGCACAAGCGACACAACCAATTTGTAAAATTAACTTGCAACCTGTGCGATCGCCTAACCAACCCAAAACTAACCCAGCAATAGTTTGTGTAACCATCAATAGAGTCGTAATCAACCCAATAGACGCTTCTTCCATCCCATAGTGATGTACGGCATAGAGTGTATAAAAGGGAAGCGGCATCAGTGCTAACTGTGAGATCATACGTGCGATCGCAAAGCAGCGGAAATTCTCATCGCGCCGGAGAATCACAATCAGACTGCCCCAAAATTCACTTCTACTTTCAAAGGCTGATGGTGCGATACTTACTGGCTCTCGCGTCCTAGACATAAAAAACCAAGATAGAGCCATTGCCAAACTGGCACACAAAAAACACAGAGCAAAGTTAAATGGTTGAGCAATTTCCTTAAGCAGTAAACCAGCGATCGCAGCACCACAAACACTCATCAAATTACCAGATGCTGCTAAAGTACCGTAAAAAATACCAAGCTTTCTGGAGGGAACAATTTTAGCAATCATGCTTTGCCAAGCAGTGGCGCTAAATCCACCGCCTAGCCCTTGCCAAATGAGTATGGCAAATGTCAACAGTAAGATAGTTTGGTGATTGAGTTCTAGTTGTAATAAAGCCACCAGTGCTAATCCCAAAAAAGGAAGCTTATGATGAATTGTCAACGACATTACAGTTGGTTTGTAACACTGTAGGCTAGCTACTTTACTAACTGTTAATAGCTGAGGTAATTGCCAGCCTAAGCGTGGAATAGCTGGAATCAGACCGATAAGCAATGCAGAATCGGTAAGAGTACTAACAAATAGTGGAATAATCGTGAAAAATGAAGCAAAACCACTTCCAAAACCAAAAAATCCACTTTCAATAACATTGACAGTAAAGTTATGGCGAAGGTCTTTCTGAATTTCCGAATTAAGCATTTTTATAGATATTGCCAGTTTGGTGATTTATTCCCTTTTAGGGAAACTCAGGCTGCATTTTGAACAGGTTTATCTGTTTTTTGTAGATACTTAGAAATTACCTAAGTACCTACAAAAATCTGAGTTCCATAAATTGTTCCCAAATGTTGTACTTAAATCACCGTTGAAAAATATTTTTGTAAAATATCCCAATTTTTAATGGTGAACCTGACTGCTACTGAGTTCTGGGTCAGTGGCAGGTCTAGGTTAACCTGGAAGTGGTGCGTGATTGGCAAGCGGTGTAGATTATGCCTTCCCAAAACTCACACCTATTAATCACAGAGATGACTTGACAATAGACTTCTTGGCATTTGTCGGGGAAAAGGGGAACGGTTAAAGGGTAAAGGTATAGAATTTTCCCAAACCCAGTAACCTTTAACCTTTCTCCAACCGGAAAGCAAAAGCTACTTTTGCAAGATGTCTAATAAAATAGTTAAAGCATAGGCGTAGATCGTTGTAGACATCGCCTAAAGTTATTGATATTTGATTTGAAGCTGGATTTTTTGGGTTGGGTCGAAGGAAAACTGGAAATGTGTCTATTGGTTTGTTGACCGACAGGATTGCTGCTGGTATTGTTCGCTACTTTGCTGGTAGCTTTGGAGGAGTGCAAGCAGCCATCGAGTTACGCACTTTTGTGTCAGAGATGGGAATGCCTACGATTTCAAGCATTTTTGCTATTTCTAAAATTTGAAACTCCCTGGATGAAGCAGGTGCTTCACAAGATATCAGTCCGCTATAACTAATAGCTGCTTTAACCAAAAGAGTCGGTCAGCAATCAATTATTAGTTACAACGGACTGATTAATTAACTAGGTTAGTAGTCGTCAATTCACTTGCAATTTATCTCATCACTTGCTTATTAGATAGGTGATGAGATGAATTGCTGTATTAGCTAAGTTCTAAGTAGATGAGTTTGAACGTTCTATTTGCTGACGAACGGTATCAATAGAAGCATTAAGACCAGCCAGTTTAGACTCTAAATCATCTCGTAGCCAAATCAAGAATTTTAATTTCCGCTCTAAGCTAGCTTTGTGCGAAATGGGTTCGCTTCCATAACATGGATTACCCCAAAAAGGAAACATAGTTTACCTCTGAATTTAACTTTTGTAAGAGTGCAATATCTCGCACTACTATATTCTGACTAATCACAATCAGACTAGTGTATGTAACAACCGACCATTATTGTGCGTGCTTAACGAACTTTTGCTAAAAGTGAACTTGAAGTGACGATTCTATATTCATTGGCATTACAACTGTATATTTTGCAGTTTAAATGAGATATCAACAGAACAGAACAACCACAAATCGCCTAAGTTGACCCAAAGCTGTAAAAGAACTCAGCAGCCAATTTACAGCATTTGGTCATCGCTTCTCTACAACTGGCTAGTAATTGACTAGAAAATACATAATAAATGTGCATAAACTAGAAAGCTCTCTGAACACGGCTGGTAAAATCGAATGTCAATTACCCGCCAATCAATTTACTTATATCAGTAAATACTTCTAATAATAGATGACTTGGTGGAAGGGAAAGGGATAATGCTGAAAAGGGTAATATTCTAAGACCAATTACTGAGTAGGAAATTCTTTTATGAGAACCAGAAAGTTAGGGAAACAAGGCTTAGAAGTTTCAACTATCGGACTTGGTTGCATGGGAATGTCTGAGTTCTATAGCGGTCGGGATGAAATTGAGGCGATCGCTACAATTCATCGGGCATTAGAACTCGGAGTGAATTTTCTTGATACTGCTGATATGTATGGGCCGTTTACCAACGAGCAACTAGTAGGCAGAGCAATTAAAGATCGCCGCGATCGAGTAGTTTTAGCAACTAAATTTGGTAATGTCCGTACTGAAGATGGTGGCTTTAAAGGGGTTGATGGCAGACCAGAATATGTCCATCAAGCTTGCGATGCCTCGTTAAAACGTCTGGGAGTGGAAGTAATTGACCTCTATTATCAACATCGAGTAGATGCAACTGTCCCCATTGAAGATACTGTCGGGGCAATGGCAGAGTTAGTCAAGCTGGGAAAAGTTCGTTATTTGGGGCTTTCGGAAGCTGCTCCGGCGACGATTCGACGGGCTGTAGCAGTTCACCCGATTACTGCACTGCAAACAGAATACTCTCTTTGGAGTCGAGAGCCAGAGGATGAAATTTTACCTACCGTGCGAGAATTAGGAATTGGGTTTGTTCCCTATAGCCCATTAGGAAGAGGATTTTTATCAGGTGCGATCGCTAGTCCTGACGATCTTGCACCTGATGACTATCGAAGAAATTCTCCTCGCTTTCAAGGTGAGAATTTTTATAAAAACCTGCAATTAGTAGAGCAAGTTAAAGCGATCGCCAGCGAAAAAGGAGTAACTTCTAGTCAGCTTGCTTTAGCATGGCTACTTGCTCAAGGAGAAGATATTGTCCCAATCCCTGGTACAAAACGCCGTAATTACTTGGAGGAGAATATTGCAGCTACCGAAATTACCCTGACTGAACAAGAGTTGCATCGACTGGAAACAGTTGCACCAAAAAATGTCGCAGCTGGCGATCGCTATCCTGACATGAGTACTGTTAACCGTTAATCTATCTGAAATGGAGTATTTTTTCAAATTCCGCTTTCGATGCACAAGCAAATATTACCGCAGCTTAACAAAGTAATCATCCAGAATTTTCAGAGGAAATGTCAAAAGTAGCGTAGGCGCAGCCCGTCGTAGACATCGCTATTTTATCGGCTATATCTTTGAATACTAATTCAATCATCTGGAAACTGCCAGCACGAGATATGTTCAATATCTTTGCTGCCGCATTTACTACAAACTGCATCCATCACAGAGTCCACCCATTCATGGCTGCAACTACGACAATGACAGAAAATGTTATTGCGGTTAGCCATTTCAATACCTTGATGCCACTGTTGTAGTTGAGAAGAGTCTGGAAAAGCTTTTGACATTTCATCAAACCTCGTTCGTGTCATTGTCATTATGAGCCTAACAAGCCCCGAAGTGAATAACTCAGTATTAATCGCTCTGACGATCGCCGCATCTATAGCCCTATCGCCTGTTAGTATTGCCGGTACTGTCCAAGGTTCAACCCATACGATCAAAATGTCTTCATTTAACCTCAGTTCCCAAAAATGGCAAAATCGAGTGCTGCTACTTTTTGCACCATCTGTTGATAACCATAACTATCAGCAACAGATGCAGTTATTTAACCAGCAACAAAACGATTTTAAAGATCGAGATTTAGTTCTTGTTCAAGTTTTGGCAACAGATAAAAGCTATGCCAACGGACAGTTAATAGATGAGTCTTCTGCTGCCAATTTGCGAAATCGCTTTGGGGTTAATAAAGAAAATTTTCGCGTGATTTTGATCGGCAAAGATGGTGGTGTTAAGCGCCAAGAATCTACACCAGTGCAACCGACAGCAATTTTTGAGCAAATTGACGCTATGCCGATGCGTCAGCGAGAAATGCAAGAACGATAAATTGGTAAAGCAGTTGGTTTTCTTATCAAACAGAATTCAGGAGTCAGCAGTCAGAATTTAGAATGACGCTAGAATTCTACAAGTTCCTACAAAAGTAGCTGCCCTCAAACCTGAGCTTAATTCTTCAAGTAGATGAGAAAAATCATTAAAAAGGTATATACTGCAATTATCAAGCAATAAATTTATTAGTTCCTGGTTTTATACCAACTAGGAGCTTTTTTATTATCCATTTCAATTAAGAGAGTTCATCACCAGAAGTAATAGCGTTCATCCTCAAGGCTATCGATCATTGCTTCTGTTGATAGATTGAATGTCAATATTTGGATTGCTATTGTGTATTTGTCACTAAAAAACGTTTATCAAATAAAAACAATGAATATTCTTGCTTGGATTGTTTTAGGTCTAATTGCTGGTGCGATCGCAAAGGCTATCTACCCAGGTCATCAAGGCGGCGGAATTTTAGCAACAATTTTATTAGGGATCGTTGGTGCTTTTATTGGTGGTAGTTTGGGTGTATTCTTTAGTACAGGAAGCTTTGCTCTAGCTGCTCCCTCTTTGAGTATTCCCGGTATTGCAGTAGCAGTTCTGGGTGCGATTGTTGCAGTCTTCTTGTGGAATGCGTTAACTAGCCGCAGTGCTTTGTAATAAATTAAATTGAATTAACTATTTTAGAACTTACGCACTTTTTGTCTTACCTGTCAATGCGTAAGTTCTATTTATCAACAATTATTGACAGAATTTGCCGCTTGTTATGCTGATAGCCTCAACATTATTCAGGTTGATAATGTTGAGGCTATGATTTTATTTTAGATGCCCTATCTGTCGCAAACATTTTTTTTAATTGGTATTAGAGAAGTCGTAAATATCTGCCTTACAGGCTTATAAGGGTCTGTAGCAACAACAGCAATAGCGTGCTAAATCGCAAATTTTATACTTTTAATCTAACTTAACTTTGTTTGGTGCATAGGCGTAGACCATCATAAACATCGCCTAGTAGGGTAATTAAACACTTGGGTTAGCGATCGCAATCTATTTCTTATACGTATTTTCTTTAGACAAAGTTCTATTTAATACATGACAATATCAGTTTACACACTGCGATTATTTAATAATTTCATACTAGTAGTGTGTAATATAGATTAAGCTTGCCTCTCACCTATTTGCGATGAGATTTAATGAAGAGGTAGTTGCGATTCATAGTGTACAACTTTGACAACTGTCCACAATACTGTTGCATGTCTTAAGCTCATGGTAATATTATTTTACTGTCAGGGAGATATTATTTATACATCAATTTGTAACCATGCTGAAAGAGCTAGTTAGGTGCGCTACCTGCAAAAAACAAAAAATTATTCAACCTACCCAGGAAATCAACAAAAGCCCTAACGTGCAAAGCACAGAGCTTTTTAAACTCTGCTTATATAAGGTACTAAAGAGCTAACTAAAGCTCTTTTTTAGGAATCATCATAGCCAGCGAGAAAGGCATAAAACCTTCTTAAGATGGCAAAAAATTAGACAAGAGTAAATAGAAAAGTTTTGACGCAATGTCAAGAGTTTTTTGTATATGTAAAAATATCAAAAAGCTTAATTTGTCTTGTCAACAAGACATTAACATTGTGTGTTTTATTTAGATATTGATTCTCTTTGTGCTTAGTTACCTATATATAAAAGTCCTATTTGATTAGTGAAAACTTAAGCTACCCTCGATCAAATCAGGCAAACACTTAAATTTAACAAATAATTTAGGACTGCTAGATCGAGATCGATCTAGTAAAAATTCGATTATTCACAAAGTCACTAAGAGTAACAGGAAAAACATGAATATCATAGTTCGTTTGTTTGGAGCGATCGTTCTCCAATTATCTGCGTTGGCTGCAATGTCTAGCATGGCAATGTCTGATGACAAGCCCTTTCGCGTCAATACCCAACAGACTCCTGCTGTTTATCCACAGAAAACAACACAGCCCTTTCGCGTCAATACCCAACAGACTCCTGCTGTTTATCCACAAAAAACAACACAGAGGATTTGCTCTTTAGATCCCATTGAAGATTTATTACCTCCACCACAAATTAAAACAAGTAATTCTTTGCTTTCTTACCTTGCTGAACAGGGTTTTACACAAAATAAAGAGGGTTCCTGGGTCTGTTATGCCAACGATCCTAAAAAAGAGGGACGTTATTTTACTTTATTTAAGGTCAAACAAGTTAATAGCAGGCTCATAGCAAGTTCTTTCCTAGATGAAGGCAGTCTAATTCAAGGTCAGGAAAATCGTAGCTTGGACTTCTTTATGATGCTGATTGAGCATCATACGAATACTACTAAAGAGAACCGTCAAGGTATACGTAGATATCTACAAGCCTTCGTTTCCTTGGTCAAAGAAGGGAAGATCAAACCTACACGTCGTGGGTATCTTTTTGACCAACCAAACCGGGCGATGGTCTTATATCACACACTCTCATCAGGAAACCTTAAAGGTACGGGAATCACGATCAACATTTATTTACCTAAGAGTTGAATTGAGGAAGTAGGGCAGTGAGCAGGGGAGCAGCACTTCTCTACGAGACGCTGCGCGAACGACTCATTTCGGCTACGCGGTAGTTGAGCGCAGTCGAAACTCAATGACCAACGCTCAGTGACCGAGGGGCAGGGGAGATAAGGGAACAAGGGGACAAAAGTTTAGAACTTACAACAAATCTTTCCCCTTGTCCCCAAGTCCTCTTTCCCATGCCCAATCCCTAATTAAATAGCTGTCGTTTAGTGGAGGTGCATCTTGTCTAGATCAATTGTTCAAAGAATTGCGATGCCGAAAGTAGTTCGCTTTGCAGCGATCGCATTTTCATCTGTTGCAGTAGTCCTCACTACATGTCAGTCTGCTTTTGCACAGCTAAATGTTGGACGCTATGGCATCCAACAAGGATTGGAGTCTGAGTATCTCCAGTACCAACTTAATAACCAGAATTTGAGCCAAATGCGAGTCATTCCTGGATGTGATGTGGGATTTGGTCTGACCTGCAATAAAACTGGATCGGTAATCCAACGATTAGTGGAGTTAAACAATGGGACTAGTTATCAAAACCTTCTGATCCGAGCAGCCGGTGGGGAAAAAAACTTCCAGAATTTCGCTAGCTTCTACGGCAATAATCCCAATCTCTCTGCGGTGCCTTACGCCTCATTTTGGAGAAATGCATCTCCCGCAATCATGGATGGATCTCAATACCTTCTTGGACAATCTTTTGGTCGCAATCCAGTAGAAGGACTCGGACTTGTAACCAAGCAGTTCTACTGGGCACCATACTCAGGAGTCAATGACTCGGTTAGCCTTCGTAATGGATTACTAGACCTGAAATTGTCATACGGACGACTGCTTTTTGAAGAGGCCTCAAAAATTTCTAATATTCAAGAGCAGATTCAGTCTCTAGGTCTTTCGCCAGAGATGACAAATTTTTATTTAAATAGAATCTCTACAGGCTTGGATGCGTTGAATTCTGGAGATCAGAACCAACTCCAACAGAAGATTTTTGAAGTACTATCCTTTCCATACTCTGAAGAAGGTGGGGAACTAGGACGCCCCAACAATGCGATTCCAGCGGAATTTAATCAGCTTTTAGGAGAAGATATCGCAGGAGATACTTTGCTAAGTGACAATCCACTAGCTTTGGATGGAGAAACAATAGCTTTTGATGCTTTCCCTGGCTCTACGGGAGATGTCTTGGTACCAGACAGTTCTAATTCCTTTCCACTTTGGCCAATAATTGGCGTTGGGGGTCTTGGTTTAATTCTGCTTCTACTACTGAGTGGCGATAGTTCGTCAGCTCAACCACCTGTTTCTTCATCTCAACCACCTATTTCTCTATCTCCTCAACCACCTACACCTGTTTCTCCAGAAAATGTACCTTTGTCTCTCACCAATAAAGGCGAATGCGATCTGACTCCTAGTGGTAATGGTTCTAATCACACACAAATCGTTGAGATTCCGTGTAATGTTACTCCTCAAACCCCCACGCAAGTGAAGAAGGTAGTGGAGCCATCAACGATCAAAGCGCTTGTATTGCTAATTGTTCTACTATGGATAGTCGGTAACAAACACCGAACTTTAAAAATCCGTCATTCGTAATTATTTTACATAAAGGGATTTAACAAAGAGTTAGAGCAAAATGGCACGCTTGTTAAGATACAGCCCTTGCCCCAACTGTTTAAGAGCCTGGAGGCTGGGAACGAGGATACAATAAGTCTTTGGGCTTTACAAGCGTGCCATTCGAGTTAGAGCGTTTTAGCTTAAGCTTAGTTTTTTTTGTTTTTCATCTGTCTGTAAATAGCTGCAATATTGCGGGCATCATCAATGCCACGGTGGTGCGTGCCTTTTAATTCTATCCCCAACTCATTGAGAGCTTGTGCCATGCCAAATTTTTTAGATACACCAAGATATTTAGAAAATTCCTCTTTGATATTTATATGTTCTGAAGTAAAAGGATAAGGAAAATTATGAAACGCGCAATCTTGAATAAATTGGTTTTTGTCGTAATTACCCCAAGAACAAAAAATATAGTTGGGAAACAAATCAATCCATTCTTTGAAACGAGAAATTGCCTCTAAAAACTTGGGTGCTTCGTCAACATCTTGCTGCCGAATACTAGTCAATTCGGTGCAAAAACCTGTCAGTTGCGGATGTCTCACCGGTTGGATAAATTGCTGAAACTCTGAATCAATTTCCCACGTTGCTCGATTGAGCATCACTGCACCGATTTCGATAATTTCCATTTCGTGACGGGGAATAGTTTTACTGTTACAGCACGTAGCTTCCAAATCGACTATCAGATAATAATGGGATCTTTTATTATTCATATTATGTAAATAGAGTAAAGGTAATTTAAATTAGTAATTATTTATACATATTTTTAAAAAATCACTTGCTTTTGTCCCATATTCCGCATGAGTAAATATACTCAAAATTTTGCTCTCCGCAGGTATTTTTGCCAAAATCCGAATTTTTACAAAATGGCTAAAACTCAACTTGTACAAACACTTCAGGCTTTTTATTATCTATAGGGGGTTATAGAAGTATTTCAGGTCAAACATGCTAAGTTTATTGACAATAGTATCAATAAGCTTCATTTTGACGCTCAACTCAGTTGCGATCGCAGAATGCAGAATAAATGTTAAATGCCTCAAAGCATTGCTCTATCTTGGTTATGGAAAATAGCCAGATTTTCAAATCACCTGCGGAATGTGGTTTTTGTAATTCTATTGTAACAATTATACTACAAAAATGTAACGCTCACAGCTTTTTTGATTTATTTGAACCACAACCTCCTGTAGAGGCTTACAGGTAGCTGTAAGACTACAGAAATTTAGATTGATGAAAAAGGTTTAACCCAAAGGAATTGAATAGCGAGATCAAGAACGATCGCAGCCAGCGCAAACCATAACAAACTTTCTGCCGCTAACACCAAAAAAGGCCAAATTGTGCTGTGATTCCACCCAAATTCTATCTGAGTTAATCCGCGTACCAAGCCAAAAGCTAACACGCCACCAGCTTTGAGTTGAGGATTTCGATCGCAGCGGATGATATAGCGGTAGGTGACACCAAATAGGAAACCAGTAAAAGTTGCAACTGCACCACTCACCAACAAGCGCCAGTTAAGATCGCTTTGCAGACATACAAGTGTCTGAAAATACTTTGCCAGTACGAAAGTATTCAACAGACTAGCGATTGCAAAAGCCAAACACACAGATAATCCCCCAATGATTCCACTCTTAAGGGATTCTATGCGTTCTGTCATTAATTGAGGATCTAAAATTGAGTTCACTCCATATATAAATAAGGGATTGGATATTAGGGAAATTTTTCCTTACTCTCCAGTATGATAAATGCTTGAGCAGCTTTGTCATTAATTAAATACCGCTCTCAAGTAGGAATTTTGATGATAAATTCGGTTCCCATGCCAGGTTGAGAATTCACGTCTAATATACCGTTGTGTTTTTCTACAATAATTTGATATGCGATCGACAAGCCAAGTCCAGTACCTTTGCCTACAGTTTTTGTCGTAAATAACGGCTCAAACAAACGTTTTTTCAACCGTTCAGGAATACCAATCCCATTGTCAGCAATCCGAATTATAACCAATTGTTCAGAATCTATTTCTGTGGTAATTTTAATCTGAGGAATTAGATTGCTGATTTTGCCTTCCATTATAGCTTCATCAAGGGCATCAATTGCATTTGCGAGAATGTTCATAAATACTTGATTCATCTGCCCTAGATAACACTTAACCTGTGGTAATTCTCCATAAGTTTTAATTACTTCAATGCGGGGACGATCGCTATTAGCATTGAGACGGTGTTGCAAAATCATTAGGGTACTATCTATTCCTTGATGTAAATCAGCAGATATTTTGGCATCGCTATCCGAGCGACAGAAACTGCGGAGTGAACTAGAAAGGTTGCGAATTCGTTCGCTTCCTATGTGGAGTGAGTTCAAGATTTTTCCCATATCTTCGAGAACAAAGTTTAGATCCAAGTTCTCAATAGTTTTGGTAATTTTGGCTGTTGGGTTTGGATACTCTTGTTCATATAGTAGAAGCAACTCGGTTACTGCTGTAATATATTCTTGCAAGGGTGGAATATTGCTGGAAATAAAGTTGATAGGGTTATTGATTTCATGGCCAATACCAGCGATTAACTCTCCGAGTGTTGATAGTTTCTCTTGCTGTACTAGTTGGACTTGGGCTTTTTGCAAAGCCCTGGTGCGATCGCTAACTTTTTGTTCCAAAGATTCAGTCAATTGTTTGAGTTGTAAATGTACGCGTACTCTGGCAATCACTTCTTCTTGGGCAAATGGTTTCGGGATATAGTCAACTGCGCCAAGGGAAAATCCCTTCGTTTTGCTCTCTGTATCCGCTAAAGCAGTAGTGAAAATAATCGGAATGTTTTGGGTAACAGGATTGGCTTTCATGCGGCGACAAGTTTCAAATCCGTCAATACCTGGCATTTGTACATCCAGCAAAATCAACTCTGGTTGATTGCGTTCGGCTTGGGCGATCGCACTTTCTCCATCAACTGCAACCCGAAAACGAAAACCCTCACTATTAAGTGCTTCACACAGGAGAGATAAATTTGTGGGATTATCATCCACAATCAAAATAAATCCGGTATCTGAGGTTTTAAGCATGATGAATTAACAATTTAAATTTGACTCAAATTAATTGATATATTGTTGAATTAAAAAATTCAGAAACCAGAATTCAGAATTCAGAATGGAATTAGCATAGCTAGTTATTAACTAGTCTTGAAATGCTTTTACAGTTCGTCTCATTTATTCTGACTCCTGAATACTTACAAGAAAAGTTTCCAAACGTTTGAGTTGGAAATTACTAGCAAGCTGGATAATTTGCTGGGCAAAAATGCTTAAATGCTCATCAGATTTAGACAGTTCCTCGGCCAGTTGCAAAACTTTTTGAATATCACCGTCTTGCGTTAGTTCGAGTAAATCTTGCAAAACCTCTTTGGCAGGATAAATTATCTCATTTGGTCGCTCCAAAGCATCTATATTGGTTTTTTTGATTTCATCTACCTTCACGTCAAAAATCCATTCCAGTTGCAAAAACTGTCGTAGCATTTCCAGTAGCGTTTCAGCTTCTACAGGTTTTGGTAGAAATGCATTTGCACCTACATCAATACTCTTGTACTGGTCGGCTGCAAACACACTAGCTGAGGAAGCGATGACAGCAATCTCTTTAAATTGCTCAGACTGACGCAAGCGATCGATCAACTCAAATCCATTCAATATAGGCATCACTAAGTCAGTAATAATCAAGTCTGGTTTGTGGGCTAGAGCCTTTTCCCATGCTTCCTGACCCTGACTAGCTTCTACAACAATAAACCCAACTGGCTCTAGTAAATTTACAATTACCGATCGATTTTCCCATTTGTCATCCGCAATCAAAATGGTGCGGTTTTGTCCTTGATAACCAATAATAGTTCCTTGTTCAATCACTCTAGAAACCTTTGCCCAGTCTTTAGATTCTGGAAATTCTGCCTCAAACCAGAAAGTACTACCTTTGCCCAATTCACTTTGTACTTGAATTTGACCACCCATCAACAAAACAATGTTTTGGCTGATTGCTAATCCCAAGCCTGTACCTTCAGATTGTCGTTTTTGATTTCCTACTTGTTCAAAGGGTTGGAAGATTTTCTGCGCTTGTTCAGGGATTATCCCCGCACCAGTATCTATTACCTCAAAACGAATTTTGTAGTTAGTATGTCCATTAGTGTTTAATTGTTGATTAATGACCTTAACTTTGAAAGTGACGCTGCCTTGATTAGTAAATTTAATTGCATTACTAAGTAAGTTAATCAGCACTTGCCGCAAGCGTTTTTCATCAGTATGAATGCCCGTTGGCAAATCAGGATCGAGTTGGACGTGAAATGCGATGACCTTTTGTTCTGCCCGGATGCGGGAAATTTCAGTCACGCTATCTATAAAGGCAGGTAAGTAGAAATCAACAGAATACAATTCTAGTTTCCGGGCTTCTATTTTGGAGAGATCCAGAACATCATTAATTAAGGTTAAAAGATGAGAACCACATTGATAAATGATGCTGACTCCTTTACGTCCTTTCTGACTCAAAGATTCTGTGCGTTGAAGTATTTGTGTATAGCCCAAAATCCCGTTAAGAGGTGTGCGTAGTTCATGACTCATATTGGCGAGAAATTCACTCTTGGCTTGGCTGGAGTTTTGAGCGACTTCTTCTGCAAGGCGTAGTTCTTTCTCGATGCGCTTGCGCTCGACAATTTCAGTTGAAAGCGCTCGATTAATAACTTCTAATTGAGAAGGGCTGGGTAGTGTCAAAGCTTGAGGCATGAGATAAAATAACGCAAATGCCGTATATATTGAAATAATTGCAGTTAGAGCTTTTAAACTACCTGCAACCCAATAATTTGGATGCCAAAGCGTCCAAATATCCATCAAGTGTCCAGTACCACAAGCAATGATAAAAGCACCAAATAACAAAAAGACGCCATTAAAAGGAACGTCTTTACGCTTGTAAATAAAAGAAATCAGTAGGAAGGGAATAGAATAATAGGCTAGAGCGATCGTGGCATCAGAAATAATGTGCAGCCAGACTAATCCAGTTTGCCAGAGATAACAATGTCCGTGGGGAATAAAACCGTTGGAGTGGAAAGGATAGTTAAAAAATGTCGGCATGATATTAGGGGCTGCTGGATTGGAAATATGTACCCATAGCCCTAGTATTCCCAAAAGTATCAAGTCAGAAAGCGCGATCGCTACTTTTTTACATTCGTGTTTATCGTTGCTTAAAGTACTAACGTATCAAGAAAAGTTGGTGTCTTTTTTGTGTAAACGTACCTTGTCGTAAACATCACACGCAAAAGTTACAATCTGATTGATAAAAAAATCTCAGCCTGCCCAATCCCTGTATGATAAGTATTAGAAACCTTTTGTAATTATTTGAAAAGTAGGACTATGGAGATTTTGACACTAGGTTGGGTAGCGTTGTTAGTTGTGTTTACTTGGTCAATTGCAATGGTAGTGTGGGGACGTAACGGACTATAGAGGCATTGTGGAAAGTCCATTCTTGAGTATTTTGGCTTTATTTGCTGTAGTGCTGCTCGTAGTAGTCACTGGTGGTATTGGTTATTTAACCCTGGCAGATTGGCGCGATCGCCGTCGCCGAGATGAAGAAAAACGCACCACCCGCAGCGCCACTCCCAAGCGGCGATAGTTTTCTGGTAATTGAAAATCTTTTTGTAGGGACGCGATACAATCGTGTCCCTACATTGTTTTTATGACATTCCCAGGAAATAACTGTTACCTTTGCGATCGCAACGGGAATCATTAAATAGAAGACTTTCAATATTTAAAGTCCCACTGGGAATGGAAAACTCCTCTACTACTCAACCCATACAACCAAATTCAGAACGGCAAGAATCTCATTCAGATGTAACATGCTCTTTACATCAGAATGAGCAACAAAAAGCCTTATCTGGAGTTATTGCCCGTATTCGGGAGTCTCTAGACATAGAAACTATCTTCAAAATTACAGTCACTGAAGTCCGCCAACTTCTGAAAAGCGATCGGGTTAGCGTGTTTCGTTTTTATCCTGATTTGGCATGGGAAGGAGAATTTATCTATGAAGATGTGGCAACCGAATGGGATTCGGCATTAGCAGCCAAACTGCGCGACCACTGTTTTAGTGAGGAGTTCGCAGAACTTTATCAGCAAGGTCGAATTAGAGCAATAACTGATATTTATCAAGTAAATGCCAGTGATTGCTATATCCAGATTCTGGAAAAATTCCAAGTACGTGCCAGTATAATTGCCCCCTTGATCAAAGGTAAAGATTTATGGGGATTGTTGTGTATTCATCAGTGTAGTAATCCTCGACAATGGGAAGTATCAGAAATTGAGTTTGTGCAATTAATTGCCGAACATCTAGGAGTTGCTTTACAGCAAGCAGATTTCCTGGAACAAGTCAAACTACAATCAGCAGAACTAGCACAAGCAAAAGCTAGAGAAAAAGCGGCCCAATGGCAGAAAACTATAGCTATCACCATTGAGAAAATTCGCCAGTCCTTAGACTTGGAAATCATTTTCCACACAACCACCGCAGAACTTAGGCAGCTGCTAAATGCCGATCGCGTGGCTATCTATCGCTTCAATCCCGATTGGAGTGGTGAATTCGTGTTTGAATCAGTGGCAGAGGGTTGGGTTTCCCTCATAGATCAACAGTCGCAACGGCCAGAATTGAAAGAGAACGTCAGCGAATGTAGTGCCAAAGATTTAGCTAAACCTCCAGTCGCTGATACCTATTTACAAGATACAGAGGGTGGAAACTTCACTCAGTGTGAAGTGTACCGAATTTGTAATGATATTTACAATTCAGGCTTTAGTGATTGCTACATTAAAATTTTAGAGATATATCAAGCAAGAGCTTATGCGATCGTTGCTATTTACCACGGTCAAAAGCTCTGGGGCTTGCTAGCAGCATACCAAAATGCTGGAATCCGTGATTGGCAAAAAGATGAGGTTTACTTGCTTACCCAAGTTGGCACCCAACTAGGTGTGGCTTTGCAGCAAGCGGAATTTATCCAACAAATGCAGATTCAAGCAGCAGATATCAGCAAAGCTGCTGAAAGGCAAAGAGCGTTGGCGCACACAGTAGAAAAAATTCGTCAGTCTCTTGAAATTGAAGCCATATTTAAAACCACTACTCAAGAAGTTCGTCGGTTATTAGAAGTGGAACGAGTCGCAATTTATCGCTTCTATCCTGATTGGAGTGGAGAATTTGTGGCTGATTCCATCGTTGATGGCTGGACACCAATGGTTAAGCCGCAGTCTGTGACAGAAGGCGTTCTTGTGCAAGGAAAACAAGCGGGTAAGTATGCACGTAATGAAGTTTTTGTACCAATTTCTCAGGGTGAAAAGCTGTGGGGATTGCTAGTAGCTTATCAAAACTCCCAGCCCCGTTATTGGCAAGATGAAGAAATCAACTTACTAGCCCAAGTTGGCGTTCAATTGGGGGTAGCATTACAGCAAGCTGAATCCTTAACACAAATGCAGGTGCAAGCCCAAAAACTGGCTCAAGCCGCCGAGCGAGAACGCAAAGCAGCCGAAAGACAGAAGGCCTTAGCTGCAACAGTGGAGAAAATCCGCCACTCTCTTGATATTGACACCATTTTTGCAACCAGTACAGAAGAAGTCCGACGGCTATTGGAAGTTGACCGAGTGACAATCTATCGATTTGGGACTGATTGGAGTGGCAAATTTGTTGCTGAGTCTTTAGCCGAAGGTTGGACACCAGTAAAGGAAATTGTACCTGCAATGTCTACGATGGTCACTGAGCCAAGTCGAAGTGCGGGCTACGCCGATGCAAGTAATTACTTGCAAGAAACCCAAGGTGGGGATTTTGCTAATGGTAAAACTCTTGTTATTAAAGATATTTATAGCACCGATGATTCTATTCCTTATATTGCCCTGATTGAACTCATGGAGGCTAGGGCATATATGATTGTGCCGATTTTTCAGGGTGAGAAACTTTGGGGATTACTAGCAGCTTATCAAAATATCAAACCCCGTGATTGGCAAGAAGATGAAGTAGATTTGTTGATGCAAATTGGTACTCAGTTGGGCGTAGGACTTCAGCAAGCGGAATTACTAGAACAAACTCAATGTCAAAAAGAAGAGCTGACACAGACTTTGAAGGAATTACAGCACACTCAGAGTCAGTTAATTCAAAGTGAAAAAATGGCAGGTTTAGGGCAGTTAGTTGCTGGTGTAGCACATGAAATTAATAACCCGATTAGTTTCATTTATGGGAATATCACTTATGTTACTGAACATACCGAAAATTTATTTAAATTACTGCGCCTTTATCAGAAACAGTATCCTAAAGCAATAGGAGAAATTCAGAAGCAAGTAGCAGCACTAGATTTAGATTTTATTAGTGATGACTTGCCCAAAATTCTGACTTCAATGAAGATGGGTGCAGAGCGGATCTCTCAATTAGTCTTGTCGTTACGAAGTTTTTCTCGACTTGACGAAGCAGGAATGAAGCCCGTTGACCTTCATGAAGGTATCGACAGTACTTTGCTAATTTTACAACATCGACTGCAACCAGAAACTAATTCTTTTGCGATTGAGGTAGTTAAAGAATATGGTGAATTGCCCCCGGTAGTCTGCTATGCAGCCCAGATGAATCAGGTATTTATGAATATTCTCAACAATGCGATCGATGCACTGGAGAACTCAGCAACTAGTGGAAAAATAATTGGCAATCCTAAAATTTGGATACGTACAGAAGTTATAGAAGGAAATGCTGTTCTGATTTGCATTGCTGACAATGGTTGTGGCATTCCTGAAATTGTGCGATCGCGCATTTTTGAACCTTTCTTTACCACCAAACAACCTGGACAAGGTACTGGCTTAGGGTTATCTATTAGTTACCAAATTATTGTAGAAAAACACGGCGGTAATATCAAATGTGTTTCTGAACCTGCTAATGGCTGTGAGTTCTGGATAGAAATCCCAATAAAACGATAGTTAGTTAACAAAGAAATCAGGTGATGCCTTCTCTACGAGAGGCTACACCTTTTTTAACTTTTAATGAACCATTCCAGGCGCAGAGGACACAGAGGAAGCAGAGGGCGATCGCACAATGGAGATTTTGCAGACGAAGCCCGTCGAAGGCTTCGCCTACGCTCTTTTTAACAAACCACAGAGCCGTAGAGAAAACAGCACTAGTAGAGATTTTGTAGGCGCTCGCTCTTTTTAACAAACTACACAGACGCAGAGAACACAGAGGAACAGAAGAAGACGATGCTTACGGTAAGCCTAAGCATTTCAAAAAGTTAGCGATCGCTTTTTTATCCCACGCAATAGGCGCACTCGATTAGGAACTGATTCTTGCTCCGTTCGATACCATGTCAGCGTCGGGACGTTCTCAGTAAATTAAAATAGCTATTCACGCTAAAATATAATATAACTACCAGTGCTAAAACTGATTAATATCTACTCGTGTTTTTAAATAATTTACTTGCAAGGTATTTATGAACAATAATCAACCGCTAACAGCGCAATCATCACCTACACTCCGCGCTGAACTATTATTAGAAATTCAACAAACTCCAGAAGAATATCTACCAGAATTACTACAAATTGTACGTCTATTTCGTCAAAGTATGACGATGAAACAGACATCATTAAATAACTGGGAAAATGCTCTTAATGAAATTAATCATAGCGATCCCATCAAACGACAAGAAAGGAAAACAAACATCAAAAAAATATTTGAGTCATGGAATGAGTTAGATGAACAAGAAGAACAGCAAAAAACCTTAGAAATTATTGAATCTATGAAAGGTATTTCTATTTAACATAGGATGAGTAAGGTTATTATCTTGGATTCTGCACCTGTGGGATTAATTACTAATCCAAAAGCAACGCCTCTAGCTGTGCAATGTCAAGAATGGTTTTATACGCTATTTGAGAGAGAATATAAAGTAATTTTACCAGAAATTATAGATTATGAAATTAGACGAGAATTATTAAGGGCAAATAAATTATCAGGAATTAGAAAACTTAATCAACTAAAGTCAGAAATTATCTATCTTCCTATTACAACAGAAGTGATGTTGAAAGCAGCAGAGTTATGGAACCAAGTCAGAAATCAAGGAAAATCTACATTTTCAGACTTAGAGGGAGAAGATTTTTGTCATTATCCAGATCAAGACTTCTACAACTCAGGGAATTAGGAGACAACAAATGGCCATACAGCTACAATTGAAACCAGAAATAGAGGCTCGTCTTATTGCTGAAGCTGCTGCACAAGGTTTATCGGTAGAAGCTTATCTTGCATCTCTGATTGAAAACAGTTTAACGAGCCATGAAGAAAGTTTTTTTTATCAAGTATCAACTCAGGAAGAATGGGAAGCTATATTAACAGATTTAATAAATAGTCCTGCTTTTTCTTTAGCACCAGCACTTTCAGATGCAGCGATTAGTCGAGAGAGTATTTACACCAGAGAAGATGAAATGTTATGAGCTATTTGGTGGATACTAATATTTTGCTGCGTTTGGTGCAAAAAAATAGCCCAATGCACTTTGATACTCAAAGAGCCATCTTGATGCTCAAGAGACAAGGGGAATTCTTATATATAATTCCACAGAATCTCATTGAGTTTTGGGCTGTCGCTACAAGACCAATTAATAGTAATGGTTTAGGTTTATCCACGGCTCAAGCAGTAGAAGAAACTAATAAACTTAAGAAGATATTTATACTACACCTTGATACACCTGCAATTTTTGGTGAGTGGGAATCTCTAATTGTTAAATACCAAGTCATGGGAAAAAAGGTGCATGATGCACGTTTAGTTGCGGCGATGATAACACATCAGATTACACATCTACTTACATTTAATATTGATGACTTTAAACGTTTTTCTGCAATTGTAGTTGTTGATCCGCGTAGTGTTACACCGTAGTCTTAATTATATTGCCAGAGCGATCGCAGTGTGAGATTTAGCGATCGCTCTTTTTAACGAACCACAGAGGTGCAGAGAACACAGAGGAAGGAAGAAGAGGGCGAGCGCATTTTGGCTATTGTGTGGTAATCATTTTTTGTCTCAGGCAAAGGAATGCATATTTGCTTAATTAGATAACCCTTCTTTTTTTAAGACAAATCCTATACCCAAAAATTCTATTTTTTCTTGTTCGTTTCCTATACTAATTTTCCATCTTTCTTCCATAAAATTTAGTAAATCAATACCTCTTTTAAGTATCTCTTTAGCTGTCCAATTTTCATAAGTCGCTACTTCATTTTCAGAAAAAGACCCATATCTATATCCAATAGTATTTATTTCATTACCTTTTTTTGCAAGAAAAGATTTATTGCTAAAGCTAGAGTTTTTAGCTGATGAAAGAGGTAAAAGGAGGAACAACAGATGTCGTTCCAATATGTCCTAATCTGTTTAGTTTATCTAGCCAAATTTTCTCATTCTCTGAAAAGTCACTAAAATAAGGATTAGAAATTTTATGCCATAACACAACTGATTCTTGCAAATCTTTGACATAATTATTTATGAATTTAGTGTTTAACTTAATAGCATTATTGCTGTCATTACCATTATTTTCTTGAACAATATTTTTAGATATAAATATTTTTTCTAAAAGAAATTTATAGTAGTCAGCACGAATAACATAACGACTTGTATTTATATTGACACCAAAAGTTTCAACAGCAGATATTTCATCCTCACCGCTTGTATCTTTTCCAAAATACAAAATAAAATGATTGAATAGAAATTTGTCATCATCTAGTGGATTATCTTTATTTTTACCTAAATTATGATATACAGTTTTCCATGCTTCATTTATACTATGCCTCAAATCTCTTTTTTCATAATCTTCAACATTAAGCTTTATAGAAAGATATATTAATCTATTTTTCAGTAATTCAAGCACTGAAAGAGGTTTTCCTCTATTATTCATCGTCTCAAAAGCGATACAAACGTCTATATCATTAGAAATTGTAAATAAATTAAACAATAAATGTTGTGTTAATTTTTGAAATATATTTTCTTTTTCAGCATGAGACAATTTTTCTAATGCGTCTCTAAAAAATTTTTTAGCTATTTCGAGGTTATGAGTATAAATCGTCTCCTGCTTGTCAGAAATATTAAAAGAATGCTCGTGAAAAACCTTTGTCTTTAAAAATTCATAACTTGGATTATCTTTTTCATAACCAAAGATATACGATCTAGAAATACCCTCATCTTTTGAATCAAATATGTATTTTTTGCGGATTTCCTCAACGGTATTATAATTTAACTTAGTATTTTTATCTGTACACTCAATCAATCCTTGAATGAGAATTATTGCAGTTGTTAATCTCTGTTGACCGTCAACAAGATAGTAAGCGTCATAACCTTTGGACTGTATGATCCATGAATCATTTTGCCACTGATTGATAACCTCGCTAGAAACTTCTTCTAAAGTTAAAACTCCTAAATAATGATTTTTTTTATCTTCCAGTTGTTCTAAATCATTCCAAAAATCTTTAAGTTGCTTCAGATTCCAAGCATATCCTCTCTGGTAGTCTGGTATTCTATATAATTTTTCTGTAAAAATTTTAGATAGTGAATATAATTCTTTGTCCATAGGTAGTTAAATTAATTAACGTTTATTTTGTGTAACTTTATACTTTATAAACTTAAAATTACTGTTTTGTCAAAGCCCAAGAGACAATTTTGACTGCGAAATTATACTCAATACATGAATTAGCCTTTGATTAGTACAAAATTAGTACGTTTTTATTAAAGTCTTCTTTGCGTTTTTACGTGAAACAATCTCCAAAAAACTTGCCCTAAAGGCATTACACCCCCAAGGCAAGCTAACTCTCTAAATTCTTTCTTGACTTCGCACCCTTCGCGCCTTTGCGGTTCGTTTCTCTTAAAGTTGCTTCACTTCCGAAACCAACTTCGCCACCATATCCTTCGCACTACCAAAAAGCATCGTCGTTTTATCCTTGTAGAACAACTCATTATCTACACCGGCAAAACCCGTACTCATACCGCGCTTAATCACAATCGTCTGCTTCGCCCGATCTACTTCCAAAATCGGCATACCATAAATCGGGCTATTTGCATCACTCCGCGCCGCTGGATTTACCACATCATTTGCCCCAATTACCAAAGCCACATCCGCTTGTTCAAACTGGGGATTAATATCATCCATGTCGTACAACTGGGTATAAGCCACATTTGCCTCTGCTAACAACACATTCATGTGCCCCGGCATTCTCCCAGCAACGGGGTGAATGGCATACTTAACATCAACACCCATTTTTTCTAACTGATCTGACAATTCGCGGACGCTATGTTGCGCTTGGGCAACTGCCATACCATAACCAGGCACAATTACCACAGAACGGGCATAACCCAACATCATCGCTCCTTCTTCGGGATCGATACTGCGGACAGTTTGATCGGTTGCACCACCAGCAGCACCACCGCCAGAAGTAGCCCCTGTACCAAAAGCACTGAACAGCACACTGAAGAGAGAGCGGTTCATCGCCTTACACATAATTTCGGTGAGGATTAAGCCGGATGCTCCTACCAAAGCACCAGCGATGATTAACATATTGTTCATCACCACGAAACCCGCCGCCGCCGCCGCCACACCTGACAAGGAGTTCAACAGCGAAATTACTACCGGCATATCGCCGCCACCAATGGGGATGACGAACATCACACCCAACACTAAGGAAACAGCTACCACTCCCAAGAATATGGGTAAGCTATCTGGTGTGATGATTAAATAGGCACTGCCTACCAAATAAGCACCCAGAAGTAAGAGGTTAAATGGTTGCTGGAAAGGAAATGTTATCGGGGAACCGCTAATTAAACCTTGCAATTTAGCAAAGGCTAAAAAACTACCTGTGAAGGTAACACCACCGATTAACACGTCCAATAGCATGGAAATGTTCACATCTAGAGGTACGGGTGCGCCAGAATCCAATAATCGCCAGAATTCGGCAACGGCGACTAATGCAGAAGCCGCACCACCTAAACCGTTGAGTAAACCCACCATTTGGGGCATTTCCGTCATTTGGACTTTGTAGGCAACGATCGCCCCAATTCCCGATCCAATCGCCAAGCCCAACAATATCATCTCGTAGTTCAACACATTCCGATCTAGCATTGTTGCCACAATTGCCAGCAACATGCCCACAGATGCAATCACATTACCGTTTCGGGCTGTAGCTGGTGAACCCAGCTTTTTCAAACCAAAAATGAATAAGGATGCAGCGACTAAATATGTCAGCTGAATGCCAGTTGGTAAAAAGTCGCTCACGCCTTAATCTCCTTCTTCTTGAACATTTGCAGCATTCTATCTGTGACGAGAAAGCCACCTACAACGTTGACTGTAGCTAGTACTACAGCAATTAAACCGAGAATCACTGACACAGTTGTTTCTCTAGCACCTGAAGCCACTATTGCCCCAAGTACCGAAATGCCAGAAATCGCGTTTGAGCCTGACATTAAGGGCGTGTGTAAAGTAGGTGGGATTTTGTTGATAACTTCAAAGCCGATAAAAGATGCCAATACAAATACAAACAAAGCAGCAAGTAATGCCTCTGTCATGAAATCAAAACTCCTTGTATAAATGGACATTGGGCATGGGGCGTTAGGAGTGCTGAGTTAGGAGTTAGGAGTTAAGAGTTTTGTTTACCCCCTTGTCCCCTTGTCCCCTTGTCCCCCCCTATCTCCCGGTTGGTGAGCGCAGTCGAACCACATCTCCCTAATTAACCGCTGGTTGTTGAGTATTCAATGCTTGTAGCGCATCCCGCACTCGTTGATTGCGAATTTCACCTGCGTGGGTAACGCAAGCTGCATCAACGATGTCGTCGCCAAAGTCCACCTGCAAAGCTTTCTCTTTGTTAATTAGCAGTTGAATCAACGATGTTACGTTCTTGGCATACAATTGGCTGGCATGAATTGGCATCGATGATGGAAGATTGATCGGGCCGATAATTGTTACGCCGTTCCACACAATATCTTTGCCGGGTTCGGTACAAGCGCAGTTACCACCTTGTTCAGCAGCCAAATCCACAATTACTGAACCGGGTTTCATTTGTGCCACCATTTCTTCTGTAACTAGCCGTGGTGCTTGTCTCCCAGGTACTTGGGCTGTAGTAATCACTACATCAGAATTCTTAATGTGCTCGGCGACAACTTCTTGGGTACGTTGTTTGCTAGCCTCAGAAATTTCCTTGGCGTAACCGCCAGCAGCGACGGTTTCTTCGTCTAATTTGACTTCAACGAATTTTGCCCCTAAGCTTTGCACTTCTTCTTTGACGGCGGGACGAATATCAAAGGCTTCTACTACTGCTCCCAAGCGTCTAGCGGTGGCGATCGCTTGCAATCCAGCGACACCAGCGCCCATAATAAATACTTTCGCTGGAGCGATCGTGCCTGCGGCTGTGGTTAACATCGGAAAGTATTTCGGTAACGCGGCGGCGGCAATTAATACTGCTTTGTAACCGGCTAATGAAGCTTGCGAGGACAAAGCATCCATACTTTGCGCCCTGGTGGTACGGGGGATCATCTCCATACTCAAAGCTGTGACTTTCCGATTTGCTAGTTGCTGCGCCACAACAGGATTTCCCAAGGGATTGAGGAAACTGACTAAAACAGCCCCTTCCTTTAGCAAATCAACTTCTGAGCGTCCATCTTCTCGTTCTTGCGGTGGACTTACTTTCAGCAGAATATCTGTTTCACCCCATAATTTGGCAGTATCGCTGATTATTGTGGCTCCTGCTGCTTCATAGTCAGGATCGCCAAAAAATGAGCGTTCTCCTGCACCCGCTTCTACCCAAACTTCCAAACCTTGTTTTACCAATCGGGCAACGGTGTCAGGAATTAATGCCACACGACGTTCACAAACTTCAATTTCTTTAGCAACTGCTATTCTCATGAAATCTCCTGAAGATAAATACTTAATCTCTGCCAAGTAAGCGATTGTCCAGATGATGGGTGTCCCGCACTCATGGTACTTAGGCAGGAACATCAGCCATGAATTTTACTTGTAGATTGAACCTTGAATCTTTCTTCTCCCACTCTTTGCTCTCTAGACAAAGCCTCATTTTTTTGTAAAGTTCTGAGCGGAGGTTCCCTCCAATCGGACTTTTTGCTTTGCCGCTCGCAGATGTCATATTTTCAGATAGTTGCAAACAGGGTTATGTATTGCACATCCTAAATTGATTCCCAAATTTTGCATCTTTATCTTTAGGTTGTTTTCGGGATTGAGAAATTTTGGTATTCCTTTCTTATAGAGTAATATTGACCGAATTTTGAAAGCTTGATAATTTCCCAATCAAATTTTAATGATTGCGACTTCGATTCCAATCCAACTTATTTTAATCAATTTAGCCCAACTTAACTGGCGATCGCTGATGGCACACCTCAATTTTTATAACAAAATTCTCAAATTTAGATACACTTATACATATTTAGAAACACAATCCAACCCCCAACTGTGTTTATATCTAGTTCAAATTTGACCCAACTTAGCAATCAAATCATGGCTACATAAGAGCTGATTCGTAAAGAAAATCTGAAGGATACTCAACTCGTTACTAGGTCTGAGTTTCAGCGAATAAGTATTTTTTTGACTCAAATTCCTGAAATCCTTGCAAGACAAGTACTTTACTTGAGTTTACAAATTAGCTCTAAGGGTAATGAAGTAAATTGAATATACGTTTGTTTTAATACTAAGTAACTTTACTGTTGCCTAAACTTCAGGCAGGATGGCACTTTTTTTGGATATTAAACGTCCATTGTCAGGAAGCTAGTAGTAAAGTTTAGTAAAGAATACTAACACACAGTTATTTTTAGATAACAGATTTATATTTTCGTAGAGGAAGCCCGATTATGCGACGTTTACTTTCTGCTTTAGCCGTGAGTAGCTTTTTGGTTACTGGATTACCAGCCTTGACTTGGGCGCAAAGCTTACCTGGATTTACGCTGTTTAGCGGCGTCAAACAAGAAAATCAGCTACCCTTCCGATTAGATTTTGGGGGACAAGCTAATGGTTGGGATCGATACATACTAAAGATTCCAGCCAAAAGAATGAAATTGGCAGTTGGTCAATTTGCCATTACCTACCCTGATTATTACAAAGGAACTTTTGACCAGAAAAAAATTGAAGTCCGAGTCAAAGGCAAAGCAGTTCCGCTTTCTGAGGTGAAATGGGACAAAGAAGGTAAACTGATCAATATTTTTCCTCAAGATCCAGTACCAGCAGGTAGCCCAGTCGAGGTAGTGTTATCTAACGTGAAAAACCCATCCTTCGGCGGAGTTTACTATTTTAACTGTCAAGTGCTTTCCCCTGGGGATGTACCACTACTGCGCTATATGGGAACATGGATTTTGAGCATTACTTAAGAATAGGGAATAGGGATATAACCAATCGGTTATTCCCAATTCCCTAAGAAAGTGATAAAATTAGAGATTGTGAGTTTTTATAAAAATCACTTAAGAGGAGAAGAGTATGAAAAGAACACTGGGCGGTACTAGCCGTAAGAGAAAAAGAACCTCTGGTTTTCGCGCCAGGATGCGGACACCAGACGGCAGAAACGTGATTAGCGCCAGAAGAAAAAAGGGCCGTCACCGTCTGAGTGTTTAGGACAGATCGAGCGATAAAGAGCATCTGTGGCTTTGCCTAAAACAAATCGGCTAAAATCCCGCAAGGATTTCCAGGCAGTTTTTCGAGAAGGAATTCGGCGTCATGGCTCTTATTTAACATTGAGAGCCTTAAAGCCCTTATGTTCAACGAAACCTTCTTTGGACACTGCCACTCAGACTACACAAACAACTGACTTAAAGCTCCTTGCTAGCACGCGGATTGGTATTTCAATTAGCACAAAAGTCAGCAAAAGGGCAGTGGTTCGCAACCGAATCAAACGGCAAATTACTGCGGCTTTATATAATCTACTGCCAAAATTATCACCAGGATGGCGGCTAGTATTCATTGTCAAACCCACAGCAGCAGAATCTAAGTGCGTAAGCCCACAATTTCTGCAAGAATTAGAGCAGTTGTTGGCACAAGCTGAGGTGTTCGATGGGAATTCGTGAAGATGTTTATTATGAAGGTGGGCCCCATGTTGGGGATTTAATTGTCAACCTACTGATAGGGCTAACCATTGTCGGGCTACCATTAGCAGTCGGGGCAATTGTCAGGGCATTGTGGCTGCGTTTCCGCATCACCGATCGCCGAATTACTGTTACCGGAGGTTGGCAAGGGCGCGATCGCACTGACGTAATTTACTCAGAAATTGTCAAAGTCGTCAAAGTTCCCCGTGGCATTGGCTTATGGGGAGATATGGCAATCACCCTAAAAAACGGCAGTCGTCTGGAATTGCGTGCAATTCCCAAGTTTCGCGAAGTCTATGACTACATAAACGAAAGAATTGCGGCGAAAAATCCCGAATTTAGCGCTCCTGCTAACAAGTGATGAGCAGGGGAGCAGGGGAGACAAGGGAGACAAGGGAGACAAGGGAGACAAGGGAGACAAGGGAGACAAACAAAACTCCTAACTCCTAACTCTTAACTCTTTAACTCTTAACTCAGCACTCAGCACTCACCACTCAGCACTCAAAATGTGCGGCTATCCGTAGCGAAAGATAGTCGCCGACAAATCATGATTTAGATAAATTAGATTCAGTTTACAGTACCTCAGGTTGAATTCAGAATAATGGATTTTGGTATCGGCTTTCTCTCGAACAACGTGATGCTGCCAATCATAGATTTCTTCTATGGTATTGTGCCTAGCTACGGATTAGCGATCGTTGCTTTGACCTTGATAGTCCGCTTCGCGCTCTATCCCCTGAGTGCTGGCTCAATTCGCAACATGCGGAAAATGCGAATTGTACAACCTCTGATGCAGAAGCGGATGGCAGAAATCAAAGAGCGCTATAAGGACGATCCGCAAAAGCAGCAGGAGGAAATGGTTAATGTCCAAAAAGAATTTGGCAACCCTTTGGCAGGCTGTTTTCCCTTACTAGTGCAAATGCCAGTTTTGTTAGCGCTGTTTGCTACCTTGCGGGGTTCGCCTTTTGCAAGTGCGAACTACAGCGTTAACCTGCAAATTCTTCCCGCAGAACAAATCGAACAAATTCAACCGCAAGCCTTTGCCACTGCTCCTCAAAATATTTACATTGCAGATGGGGAACACGTTAAAGTAGCTGCCATTATTCCCAGCGGAAATAAATTAGCGGTGGGAGAACAAACCAAAATACAGTATCAGACTGTTGAAGGTAAACCATTTCAGGTACTCTTAGCAGAACACCCAGAAAATAAGCTGATTCCTGATTGGAAAGTTACCAAAGGTGAAGATAGAATAAAAATTGATGCCCAGGGCAATGTAGAAGCCTTGCAACCAGGAGAAGTTACTATTCAAGGAACAATTCCTGGATTAGCCGCAGAAAAAGGCTTTTTATTCATTGATGCTTTAGGCAGGGTTGGCGCACAAGATCCAGATGGCACAATCCACTGGGATATCGTCGCCATGATCGTCTTCTTTGGAATCAGCCTTTATGTTAGCCAAATGCTTTCCGGGCAAAATTCCAGTGGTGGCAATCCGCAGCAGGATACAGTTAACAAAATCACCCCCGTCATCTTTTCTGGGATGTTCTTGTTCTTCCCCCTACCAGCTGGGGTGCTGATGTATATGGTGATTGGTAATATTTTCCAAACCGCCCAAACTTATCTTCTCTCCCGCGAACCTCTACCGGAGGAACTACAAAAAATTGTAGAAACCCAGGAGAAAGAAGCAGCAGTCACAGAGCAAAAAGCATTACCGTTTGAACCAAAAAGTCCTAAGAAAAAGGCAACAGGGGGATCATGAGCGACATTCCGATGCAGCGAGGTCAGCAGTGGTTAAAAACCCTGCTGGAACTCACTGGAATACCTGCTGAAATTCAAGGTCATTTAGAAACTGCCCAATCTCAAGACGGCGATTCTCCAGAACCAGATAACTACTGGTTGACTATTGACCAAACTAATTTGACATCAGAACAAATCCAGGTGTTAATTGGTGCTGATGGTTCTGTGTTAGATGCGATTCAGTATCTCGCAAATTCGGTTCTAAACCTTAGCCAACCCCCAGAAAAACAAGCCTCTTACACCATTGAATTAAATGGCTACCGGGTCAAAAGAGAAGCCGAAATTCGGGCATTAGCAGAAGCAGCAGCCGATGAAGTGCGCTTTTCTGGTAGAGAAGTAGAAATCAAATCTCTTAGTTCTGCTGAACGCCGTCAAGTTCATACCTTCTTAAAAGAATTTGGAGATTTAGAAACCTTCAGTCGCGGTAAAGAGCCACATCGCCATCTGGTTGTTTGTCCCGCTTCGTTGGAAGGAGTTAGGAGTTAGGAGTTAGGAGTTATGAGTTTGGAGTTAATTGAAAACTCATAACCATATATAATTTCAAAATTTCTCTTTTTATTAAGGGATAAAATAAAGATTCAGTATCAGTATAATTGCTGATAATCGAGATAAATTTTAGTGAGGATGTCTCACAAATCCTATGGACGCAATTTATATTCCGCAGCTAACTAGAGCATCGGAGCGAACAGAGGAAGTTCAAGTTAAAGAATTTCTGCCTGGTCTAGAAACGTTAACTCCAGTTCGCGGTCATGTGCGCGTGCAACATCATGGCAATTACCTGGAAGTGTCAGCTCAGGCAGAAACAATTATTACTTGTACGTGCAACCGCTGCTTGCAGCAATACAATCACCGTTTAGGGGTTGATACGAAGGAAATTATCTGGTTAGATGAAACTGCAAATCAGGCAAATGACTTGCCCTTAGAAAGGGAAGTGGTTATGGAAGATTTGCTGGAAAGCTTACCGCCTGATGGTTATTTTTATCCCAACGAATGGCTGTATGAGCAGATGTGTTTGGCAATACCGCAGCGCCAATTATGCGATCGCAATTGTCCAGGTATTCTTGTAAGTAGTACAGTTGATAGTCCTGATACTTCTGATAGTCGTGAGACTCCAGTTGATAACCGTTGGGCTTCTCTGGAAGCTTTAAAAAAGCAACTTCCAGGATAAGTAATTTGATAATTACGTCAGACTTAAGTCTTCGGCTGTGCTAACTAAGCCTGTCTATACAGGCTTATTATTTTATATTTTATTAAATACTTTCGGTATAAGTTAGTTGATATTCATATTTCTATCCAAAAGATATCAATAATTG
This sequence comes from Nostoc sp. DSM 114160, assembly GCF_053470305.1. Lineage (NCBI taxonomy): Bacteria > Bacillati > Cyanobacteriota > Cyanophyceae > Nostocales > Nostocaceae > Nostoc > Nostoc sp. DSM 114160. The sequence goes on from NZ_JBPFGO010000001.1 coordinate 3,484,228, forward strand.
TTGTATTTGATCAATTACTAAAACTAAGTCAATCATAATTTTTACAAGCTCTTGCTTAAAGTAACATTCAATCACCTATTTTCCCAAGATTACGTTATAAAAAATATTAATGATTTTTAGAAATCACTAGGTTTTTAATTTTAAATTAACAGTCTATTTAAGAACAGCATTATTTTAACTTGTGCATATAGGAATCCGCTTTGATTTGGAGAAATTATTTGCGTAGGGAGAAAATAGGGAATAGGGAAGAAGGAATAAATGTATACTGAGTTTTTTCACGCAATCAAATACGAGTCCCATATTTGCTGAACGAGAAAAGCAATATTGTATTGTTCTTGCTAATTACTCATTGGCTTTCTGAACCAAGAAAGTTGTACATTGCGTTCAAGAGAAACTAACCAATAACATATATATGAACTTCCGTGAAGAGTTTAAACTGCTGCTACGTGCCCGCTACCCCTTGATTTATATTCCTACATACGAGGAAGAACGGGTAGAAGCAGCTATCCGGGAAGAAGCAAGCAACCAGGGTAATCGCCCGGTGTATACTTGGGATTTTGTCGATGGCTACCAGGGAAACCCCAATGATGTTGGGTTTGGGCGACGTAACCCGTTGCAAGCTTTGGAATTTATTGAAAAATTACCAGCTTCCGCACCTGCGGTAATGATTTTACGAGATTATCATCGCTTTTTAGAAGATGTGGCGATCGCCCGCAAACTCCGCAATCTGTCCAGACTTCTCAAATCGCAACCAAAAAATATTGTTCTACTGTCGCCACGCATCGCCATCCCTGATGACTTAACGGAAGTGCTGACAGTCGTCGAGTTTCCCTTACCAGCCGCCTCAGAAATAAAAACTGAGATAGATCGCTTACTACAAAGTACTGGTAACTCCCTTTCTGGAAAAGTTTTAGATGATTTGGTGCGCTCTTGTCAAGGACTTTCGATGGAACGGATTCGCCGGGTTTTGGCAAAAGCGATCGCAACCCACGGAGAATTGCGACCAGAAGACATGGAACTGGTTTTGGAAGAAAAGCGCCAAACTATCCGCCAAACCCAAATCCTGGACTTCTACCCCGCCACTGAGCAAATTTCTGATATTGGCGGACTGGATAACTTGAAAGATTGGTTGATTCGGCGGGGAGGTTCATTTACAGATCGAGCGCGACAGTACGGATTACCGCACCCCCGTGGTTTAATGTTGGTGGGTATTCAGGGAACTGGTAAATCGTTAACGGCAAAAGCGATCGCTCATCATTGGCATTTACCCCTGCTACGTTTGGATGTGGGCAGGTTATTTGGTGGTTTAGTGGGCGAATCAGAATCTCGCACTCGCCAAATGATTCAAGTAGCTGAAGCCCTCGCTCCCTGTATTTTATGGATTGATGAAATAGATAAAGCCTTTGCAGGGCTTGGTAGCAAAGGTGATGCCGGAACAGCCAGCCGTGTGTTTGGCACTTTTATTAATTGGCTAGCCGAAAAAAGCTCACCCGTGTTTGTCGTCGCCACCGCCAACGACATCCAAGCTTTACCGCCAGAAATGCTCCGCAAGGGACGATTTGATGAAATTTTCTTTGTGGGTTTGCCCACCCAAGAAGAGAGAAAAGCAATTTATGATGTTCATTTATCCCGACTGCGCCCCCATAACTTGAAAAGTTATGACATCGACAGGCTAGCTTATGAAACCCCTGATTTTTCTGGGGCCGAGATTGAGCAAACTTTAATTGAAGCGATGCATATTGGATTTAGCCAAAATCGCGACTTTGCTACCGACGACATTTTAGAAGCAGCTAGTCAAATCATACCCTTAGCACGAACTGCCGTAGAGCAAATTCAGCAACTCCAAGAATGGGCTGCTGCTGGAAGAGCGCGTTTAGCATCTAAACACAATCCTTTGAGCGAACGCCTCCGGCGCACTACGTGAACCCAAAAATAATGTAGAGACGCAGGAGTGCTTACGTCTCTACAAAGATTTTGGATAACGCATATTTAATTTCACCAGATGTCTATTCAGCATAGCTACAATAATCAGTTAGTCAAAAGTCAATAGTTCATGATGAATTATTATGGACTATTGATTCTTATACTGATGGGTTATTTGCTTCTCTACTCGTAACCCATGAGAGCCAGTTAAACACCACTCTCCTCAATGGGGGAAAATACGTACATAACTGGCTCACCTACACCCTTGACTCTTGATAATCAGGTTTTAATTATGTTGTCTGGCTTAACAAAGTTTATACTGGGATTTTTCTTAGCGATCGCTGTGCTAATAGGTGGCGGTGCTGCAATTGCACTCTATTTTATGAATCGTACTGGCATAGCCCCTGCCAAACCCATTTTTTCCAATGATAGTCCTTCAGTGAAAGCCCAAGCTCCTAAAAAAACTGAGCCTGGAGAAAGTAAGCCCGCTCTTACACCTGGAACATCTACTCAATCGTCTGCAAGCCCAACCTCTACTCCCACAGAATCACCAAAGGCTACTCCATCATCCAAACCATTACCATCGGGAGCTTACCGAGGACGTGTTAGTTGGGCTGAAGGCTTGAGTTTGCGATCGCAACCAAATCAAGAAGCTGAAAAGATTGGTGGAGTTGCTTTTAATCAAAAAATTATTATTTTGTCAGAAAGCGAGGATAAAGCTTGGCAAAAGATCCGTTTGGAAGATAGCGAACAAGAAGGTTGGGTGAAAGCAGGTAATACTGAAAAAGTTGATGAGCAATAGGTATAGGGTATGGGGCATGGGGCATTGGGCAAAATAGTGCTGAGTTAGGAGTTAAGAGTTAGGAGTTAGGAGTTTTATTTATCTCCTTGTCTCCCTTGTCCCCCTTGTCCCCCACTCCCCAGGACACTTACTTGTAAAGAATCATACGAAAAGTAATTCTTACATCTAGTAAGTGGTATACTTTTTTATATTTATTAACTTAAAAAAGCAAGTGAAAACAGGGGTAGCTAGCCATTTAATCAAGCTTGCCTCAGTCTACGAGGCATCCGAAAGCATCAAGGTTGTTCCTATCGTAGTTAATTTTAAATTTTTAAATTGGAAAAAGTTATCGACTTTTGGTGCAATGCGTTTTTTATCAGTGGCTCTGATTACGGGGCTTCTGAGTATTGCTGGAGAAGTTTTAGCACTTCAAAAAATAGGAAGTAATGGGCCTGAAGTTAGCAGTAGCCAGAGATGTTTAAAAAAGTTAGGCTATTTTAACGGCCCAATGACAGGTAAGTTTGCTAGCTTGACTCAAAATGCTGTAATCAAATTCCAGCGAGCCAATAGAATATCGGCTGATGGAGTTGTAGGTGTTAGCACTCAACGAGCCTTGCAACGAGCGTGTCAAAGTAGAATTTCTAATAGAAATATCGGTGGCGCATCACGTTCGCCAGTTGGTCAATATCCTACTCTTTCTCAAGGCAAAACTGGTGCAGCCGTCACAAGATTACAACAGCGTCTACGGCAGTTAGGCTACTTTAATACTAATCCCACTGGGAATTTTGGACGAATTACTAAAGATGCTGTAATTGCATTCCAGCGAAGTTATCGCATAACTGCTAACGGGATTGTGAATCGACAAACTTGGAACGCACTAATGGGTACTTCTGTGACTCCAGGAAGATCGAGTCTTTCCACTCAACAAGTCAAAGAACTGCAAGTGCGTTTGCGGCAGCTAGGTTATTTAAATGCTGATGCCACTGGGAATGTTGGCCCAATGACTAGAGAAGCTGTAATTGCATTCCAACGAAATAATGGATTACCTGTTGATGGCATTGCTAATGCCCAAGTTCTGGACTCAGTGCGTAGAGTCTCTACAGGTAGCATTCAACAACCAGGTAGAAATTATCTCACTGTAGGCGATCGCGGAGAAAATGTCAGATTAGTTCAAGAGCGTTTGGCGCAGTTGGGTTTCTCTAATACTAATCCTGATGGACTTTTCAACGATTACACTAGACAATCTGTGATTGCATTCCAGCAATATTCTCGAATTAGTTCTACTGGAAATGTAGATTGGCAAACTTGGGAAGCATTGGGGTTAAATGGTTCAACTGGGGGCAATTATACTGAGAATAATAACTATGTATTAGCTAACACTAATCCCTATGCATTACCTCCTGCCAATGACAATGTAGTACCTGTTACCAATGGCAACACATTAGTTGCTAATAATCCTTACAGAGTAATAATTCCAATTTCCAGTAATGATACTCTGAGTAAAGTACAACAATATATACCCAATGCTGTCGCGGAGCAATCCAATTTAGGGGATTATGTGAATGCTGGAGCATTTAGCGATCGCGCCCAAGCAGAAACGCTAACGAAAAAGCTCCGCTCGTTAGGTCTGGATGCACGGGTAAAATACAATTAACTAATTCGTAATTAAATTGATAAACTCAACTGCGAACCTTCTTGAGTTTTATTCACTTCAATCCTGGCTTGGAAGGCTTCTTTGAGGTGGGGCATATGGGTAACAGTGAGGATGCAGGCGAAATCGGAAGCGATCGCATTAATCGCGGCAATCAAGCGATCGCATCCTTCGGCATCCTGTGTACCAAAACCTTCATCCACAATTAACAATTGCAACGCCGCCCCCGCCCGTTGCGCTAATAATTTCGCCAAAGCCAAACGGATGGCAAAGTTAATTCTAAAAGCTTCTCCACCAGAGTAAGTTTCGTAAGCTCGCGTTCCTCTAGAATCGGCGATTAAAATATCTAAGGTGTCTATTAGCTTGGCATTTTTTTTGGTTGATTTAGCACTACGCCCAGCTTTTTGTGTAATAAATTGTACATGAAACTGATTGCCACTCAGCCGCGAAAGTAGTTGATTTGTCTCGGCTTCCAGTTGCGGCAACACGTTCTCAATCATCAATGCTTGGATACCATTTTTACCAAAAGCTTGCGCTAATTCCTGATAAACACGATATTCCTGCTTGCAAGATTGTAATTGCTGCTGCTGTTGTTCGTACTGAATTTGCAGCATTTCCAGTTGATGCGCCAGCTGTTCTAAACGCCCCAACTTCGCTATTTGCTCGTCGAGTTGCCGTCTGCGGATTGCTAGCTGCTGTTCTAAAGCTTGAATTTGGGCAGATGGATTAGCTGTTGCTTGTAGTTGCTGGATAATACTTTCGATTTGGCTGCCGAGTTTTTGGCGCTCCGTGACTCTGGCGCTTCTGGACTCTTCTAACTCTTGCAATCTCGTCTGGAGTTGCGGATACTGCTGCTGGGCTGATAGCAAGTGTTGATACCGCAAATGCCAAGATTGAGCTTTCTTGGCAGCCATACGCAGATTATTGTGCTGCTCAGAACTGTAGCCAATTTCAGTAATGTGACGCTCAAGAGCCGCGATTTGTTTAGCACATTCAGAATCAATCTGCTCTTGCTGGATTTTGGCTTGTAATTGGGCAATTTGAGATTGTAATTCTGGTTTTCGGGCTAATAGTTGCGCTTGTCGCTTAGTTGCATCTTTTATTTGCTGGAGTTTAATTTCTGCCCATCGCCACCGCTCAACTTCGCTCCGAGCGAGGGCATGATCTTGCTCATTATAATTAACTTGTTGCAGATATTGGTCTAGCTGCCGGAGTTCCGCTTGTTTATCGGGAGCGTAATCACCTGCTTGGAGCGATCGCTCTAAATGCTGTTTTTCAGCAGCAATTTGTTGTAACTGTTCTTGCACATCAGTTGTCGCTTCTAACTGCGCTGCTAACTGTCCCCGTTGTTCGCGTAAACCATCGTAGCCCGTCAATTGTTGGGATATATCGCGATATTCCTGTCTGAGTGTCTGAATTTCTTTGTCAGACACAGCTAATTGTTCCCGTACTACCCAAAACTGCCCTTGAGTATCTTCTAACTCACTTTGGGTTTTTTCCACCACCCTACTCCAGTGATGTTCGTCTAAAGGACGCTCGCATAATGGACAAAGTGCTTCAGGATTTTGCAGCATTTGCAATTTCTGCTCTAATTCTCCCAGCAGTTTTTCATAGTCTCGTTGGTGAGCTTGCAAACGTTCGATAAAATGCCGCCTTTCTTGCCCTTTTTCTTGGACTCGTTGCAGATAAACCCGCTTTTTCTCCAGTTCCTCAATCTGAATTGCCACATCCATCACCGCTTGTTGCAGTTGCGGTTGGCGACTGTGCTGGCGTTGCAATTGGTTCTCAGTACTTTGCAGTTGTTCGAGTCGCGCTACTAAACCAGCATGAGTGCGATCGAGTTGGCTTTGTAAAGTTGCTCGTTGTTGCAACAAGGGAGTCACTTGCATTTGCAATTCATCTAAACGAGTAACATGATGGCGGGCTGCGGCTAGTTGTGACAAAGCAGCTTCGACTTCACCTGATTTAGTCAGAGTTTGTTGAATATCTCGCTCTTGTTGCTGCAAAGCTTCTAACTGCGCTTGGGCTTGTTGCAGTTGCCGTTCGATTTCGTGAATTTCTTTGGTAAGCTGTTGTTGCTTTTGTTGGCGATTTTGTTGGGCGCGGGTATGTTCTTCAAATTTGACAGCAAAGGCTTCTTCTTGAGATTGGAGACTTTGATATTGGGCGTATCCGGCTTTAATTTCAGCTTCTTGGTGTAATATTTTTTCTAAATCTGCTAGCTGAGAGCCAATAGCTGATTGTTCTTGTTGGAGGCGATCGCAATCTTGGGTAAGATTTTGGTATTGCTGCTTTATAAAGCTGAGTTGTTGTTCCCAATTTTGGCGCTGGTGCTGGACAACTTGCAAACTTTGTAATTGAATATTATCAAAAGCTTGCACCTGTTGCAGTTGGTTGAGTTCGGCTTCTAACTCCACTCTTTGCGCTTGGGTGATCTGGCGTTGTTGCAGCTGAATTTTTATCGACTCCAAAGAACGCTCTAACTCTACTGCCTGGGCTTTGAACTGACGAGAAGATTCCTTTGCTCGTTCTTCCAAATCATCGTACTGATTGAGTTTCAACAACTCTGCTAAAATTTCTTTGCGTTCTGTGGGACGCTTGAGCATGAATTCATCTGCACGACCTTGACGTAAGTAGGCAGAATTAATAAAAGTATCGTAATCGAGCTTAATATGTTCTAAAATCAAATCTTGGGTTGCTCTTACCCCTTTGCAAGTGAGTGAGCGAAACCCAGATGGTATTTCTATTTGAAATTCCAGGACGCTAGTACCTCCCCGAATTCGGGTACGAATCACCCGATATTTTTGCTGGTTACTTTTGAAAGTAAAATCAACCCGAACTTCTTTCGCACCAGAATAGATGACATCATCTTCAGCAGTGGCGCGGCTTTCACCCCAAATTGCCCAAGTGATTGCTTCTAAAAGAGAAGATTTACCCGCACCATTGGAACCCGAAATACAAGCCGTATGCAAACCGCCAAAATCTAAAGTTGCATTACGGTAACTAAGGAAGTTTTTGAGGATAAGTTGTACTGGGATCATTCAGGCTATAGCGCCACATCTACTTTTAATTATTAACAGTACAGATGCACTGTTTGTTAGTTTAGCTATCTAGATATCAGGTTTCTAGTCTTGAAGACATCAATTTTACAAAAATTTACAATTTTCTGAGTCAATTTTTCTTGTTGCATGAAAAAGTTTTGCTGTCTTCGGAGAAAAATGAAACTCTTCTGGAGGCTTTTCGTTATTTTTTTCTGTTGACTGAGAAGAAAACATTCTTATTTGATTTGTGAGAATTGGAAGTCACAGATCCCCGACAACTTTTACGAAGTCGGGGATCTTTCTTATCGAATTTGTCATTTAGTTGCGTAGGCGTAGTCTGTCTTAGACATCGCGATCGCTTGGCCTTGACCGAGGTATCAACAATCCAATATATGTACCGACAGCAAATTTGGTTAAATCTAGAAATGGAGGGCGACTTTTTTCATCGATAACTGCGAGAGTGAGAGAACCAATTACCATAATCAGCGTTGCAACAGCTAGCACTTCATCTCTTGAAGGAAATTTCTTGGATAACATAGACTCCCTCCCAAATTGTTAGAATCACTACATCCATACTTTGACAGGTGAGTGTTTGTTCTAGGCTTAAATACAGGTTTGAGATATGAGTGACTTGTGTATGCGATGAGCATGAATTGGAGAATTGGCAGTTAGAATCAGCAAAAGTGTAATGGTTAGCTTATGTCCGGGCGATCGCTTTCCTGTTCTCCAGAAGGTATCCAAAAAGCAAAAAGAGCTTTAATTCGCTGTTCCTTAACTCAAAAAGCATTAGCTGAAGATTTACAAGTAACTCGCCAGCCGATTGGAAAGTTCTTTACAGGTAAACCTGTTGACCGCAATCTTTTTGTCCAGATTTGCGACAGGCTAGATTTAGAGTGGGAAGAACTAGTTACTGAACCAGCCAGTGAACCAGAGGTAAATCAGCATAACAGTATTGATATTGATGCGATCGTGCAAGGGGTACGCGAAAAGATAAAACCCATCATTCAAGAACGTTGCGGCACAATGCGAGTGCTAGATATGACTCAACCCATTGGCTTGAATGACATTTACACCAGCGTTAATATTTTGGAAAAAATCACTGGGGACAGCGGCGGTTAGGCATTGATGAATTATTACAACAGTGTAAAAGCCAAGATTTTGACCGCTTTGGACTGGGCAGAATTACTCAAAAACGAGTACCAGGGCTAGAGGCGGTAGAAAAATATCCTAAGTTGATGATTTTGGGTAAGCCAGGAGCAGGTAAAACTACGTTTTTGAAGTATTTGGCAATTCAGTGTATTGAAGCTAAATTTCAGAGTAATTGCGTGCCAATTTTTATCACACTCAAAGACTTCGCTGAAGCCTTAAATCAACCTGGATTGTTGGAATACATCAGTGAAAATGCCGTAAATCACGTTTCTGCAACAAGTAACATTTTAGAGACGCAATTTATCACGTCTATTCAAAATGTGATAACTCACGGTAAAGTATTACTTTTACTCGATGGCTTAGATGAGGTTAGAGAAGAAGATAACAGCCGTATATTAAAGGAAATTCGTGAGTTTTCTGACCGTTTCCCAAACAATCACTTTGTAATGACTTGCCGGATTGCAGCACGTGAGTATACTTTTGAAAAGTTTACGGAGGTTGAAGTTGCTGATTTTGACGATGAGCAAATTGCTAATTTTGCAAATAATTGGTTTAAGAATAAAGCTATAAAATCAAAGACTTTTATTAAACTCCTCAAAGACAATAACCGAATTCAAGAACTCGCTATAAGTCCGCTCCTACTAACACTGTTATGTTTAGCATTTGAAGAGTCAGGAGATTTTCCAGCAAATCGTTCTGAGCTATACAAAGAAGGAATAGATACGCTATTAAAAAAATGGGATGCAAAGCGGGGAATTCAGCGCGATCAAGTTTATAAAAAGCTGTCAGTCCAACGTAAAGAAGATTTACTCAGTAAAATTGCTCTGGCTACCTTTGAGTTAGGTGACTATTTCTTTAAACAAAAAATAGCAGAACAATACATTACAGAATATATCCGCAATTTACCTGGTGCTAATACTGATGAGGAAGCATTGCAATTTGATAGCGAGCAAGTTTTGCATTCAATTGAGCATCATCATGGACTTGTTGTAGCCAGGGCAAAAAATATTTACTCTTTTTGTCACCTTACATTTCACGAGTATTTCACTGCTAGAGAATTTGTGGTTGTCAGACAGTCATCAGAAGAGGCGCTACAAAATCTTGTTAGCCACATGACCGAGAAACGTTGGCGAGAAGTCTTTTTGCTAGCTGTTGGAATGTCACCAAGTGCAGATCGATTATTGCTGTGTATAAAAAAGAAAATTGATGCGAGTCTGGCTGATGAGCAAAAGTTGCAACAGTTTCTTATATGGGTAAGAGAGAAATCTATTTCCGTTGAGGTTTCTTACAAACCAGCAACAGTTAGAGCTTTTTACTTTTCTCTCTCATTCTTTCGAGCCTTCTCCTTTTCCCGAGTTGTTTCCCTCTCCCGATCTCTCGAAGTCTTCCTTCCTCTCAACTTTGACCTTGACCTCGACTTTGAGCTATGTCGACCAGTCAACCTCTCTCTCGATCTCAATCTCTCTCAACTTCTTTCCAGAACCCTTAACTCAGAACTCAAGTATTCACTGCAACAACTTCAAGAGCAACTACCAGACGGAAAAGACTGGAAAAAATCTCAGAAATGGTGGTTAGATGATATGCAAGCTTGGAGAGAGGAATTAAGAGCAGTAATAATTAAACATCGTAATGTTGGTCATAATTGGCAGTTTAGCGAACGGCAGAAGGAGTTACTAAACCAGTACCACAATGCTAATTTGTTACTGATATCTTTCCTAAATAGCGATTGTTATGTCAGCCGTGAAGTCCGACAGCAAATAGAAGATACTTTACTATTACCGATCGCAGAGATTAAACAGCGCCAACAGCAATCATAAATACCCATATAATAGATAGTGAATTATTCGTTAAAAAAACGAAAATATTTCACCAATATTCGCAAATAAATCTAGAATGGAAGTAAGAGTTCACAGTCAACCCATTCGCCTCTATTCAATGGCTTAAATATGTGGACATGAGTAATAAAACAGCATTTTGGAACAAAATGATACTCATTTACGTCGTGCAAACCTTTCATCTTTAATTTTAGTAACGCACATTAGCAGAATACAAATTCTGAGAAGCGATGTCTATGACGGTTTACGTCTGTGCGATCGCAAAAACTTCCCATCAGAATAAGTACTTGTATACGCCTACAGACAGGTTCCCAAACAGTCAGAAACAAACTCAGTGAATCCTCGTCATTAAATACATCACATATACAAAGGATAACCCTCTTATGACTCGCATACATCAATGGAAATCTGGTACTGTTGCATTTATCGCAATGGCGGTTACTACAACCGTCATTAGTCCCCTATTGAGCTTGACTCCTGCTAATGCACAATATAGAATTAACCAAGACAGAATTGGGCAATACGGAAACGTTACTATTCCTTCTGGAGTTAACCTTCCTGTAACCTACGAAAAAGAGACAATTACTATTGCTCCAGGAGAAAGTAAATCTCTAACCTTGAGAATTGCCAATGACATTATCGATAGAAATAGAAATGTCTTAATTCCTGCTGGTACTAAAATAAATGGACGGCTAGAACCTGTTGATTTAGATGGTTATTCCAGAGATAGAAATGATAACCAAGGAAAAGGCGTAAGGTTTGTCGCTCAAGAATTAGAATTTTCTAATGGTCAACGTCAGTCAATTAACGCAAGTTCTCGGACATACACCACAACTCAAAGAGTTAAACAGGGGCCCAACACCAGTCAGGTTTTAACTGACGCAGCTATTGGTGGGGGTGCTGGTGTTTTAGGTTCACTAATTACTGGTAATCGCAGAATTGACGATTTAAAACCTGTTCTCGGTGCGGCTGCGGGTGCGGGTGCGAGTGTGCTTTTGCGGAACAAAGAAAGAGATGCTTTTGTCCTCAGACCTGAACAGGATTTAAGGCTCACACTGAATTCTAACTTGAATTTAGTACCACAATCCCGCTACTAAATTTAACTTCATTCAAGTTGTGAATTTAATTATCCCTTATATGCGATCGCCACTTTAACTAGAGTGTGCGATCGCCTTTATTTTTAACCCTAAAAAATTCTCTTGAACAGCAACTATTTCACCTCTGCATCGTCTCGATAGATATCGATATTTATTGTAATACTTATTTAAAAATTAGCTTTATTGTATTCTGTATCTAAAAGAGTATTCAAAATTATGGAATATCCTGATACTTTTATTAAGTAGTAGCGATCGAGGAGCTTTTTCTTATGGTAATTCAAGGTTTAAATTTAGGCACATATCTTGCAATTCCCGTAGTATTAAGTCTTTTGGTTCCGGGAGACAATATAAAAGTATCTTTAGTTGAAAACGCCAGTCAGGTATCCACTAACAAGGAAGTTAGTCTATCTAGCGGTGAGCTAATCAGCGCTAATTCAACACCGAAAACATACTATGTTAGTGGTAGTGGAAACGACAATAATAGCGGACTTTCTACTTCATCTGCCTTTAAAACAATTCAAAAGGCAGCAGACCTTACGAACCCTGGCGATACAGTATTGATAATGAACGGAGTATACACAAATACAGGCAAAGCTGGGAGTGTAGTAAATATTATACGTTCTGGAACTGCAAATGCATGGATTAGGTATAAAGCATATCCTGGGCATTTCCCAAAAATTCAGCACAATACATGGAATGGTATCACGATTTCAAATAAAGCTTCGTATATCGAGATCAACGGGTTAGAGGTTATGGGAAACAATCCCAATATAACCCTTGATTATGCGATGAGTCAGAAGACTAACAAACAAAACCCACTGACGAATGGAAACTGTATCAACATTGATGGTCGAACGAATGGTCATGTTCATCACATCCGTATTTTGAACAACAAAGTGCATGACTGTGGAGGAGCAGGTATTTCAGCAATTCAAGCAGACTATGTGACAATAGATAATAATGTGGTATTTAATAATGCCTGGTACAGCGTTTATGGTTGCAGTGGCATTTCGATGTTGAATAATTGGAATTCTGATAACAACCAGGGATACAAGATGTTTGTTACCAACAACAAGACCTACAACAATCGTATGTACATCCCTTGGATTGCAGTTGGAAAGATCACAGACGGTAATGGCATTATTATCGATAGTACAAGAAATCAAGACAATTCAAAATTGGGCGCATATAAAGGACGTACTTTAGTTAAAAACAATCTTACATTTAATAATGGTGGTTCAGGGATTCATGCATTTTTTAGCGACCATGTTGATATTGTAAATAACACAGCTTTTTTAAATAATCAGAGTCCAGAAATTAATGGAGGGCAAATATTTGCTCATACCTCATCCGATGTCAGAATTCTCAGGAACATTCTCTATGCTTTTCCTGACAAAAATATTAATAACAACACTAAAAACAAAAACGTTGTTTATGATTATAATATCTATCTCAATAGCACTAAGATAACTGCTAAGGGGCCTCACGATATTGTTGCAGACTCAGAGTTTTTAAGTAAGCATCCCACTCTCGAAAAAATCTCTGACAATTTGAAATCAGAGTTAGAGAAACAAAATCCGTCAACGCGGACTGTTATACAGGCTAATTCGGCAGGTTTTGTTTGCGATCCAGTGAATTATCCTTTGCAAGGCAATCAGATCGTAGTGGGATGCTCCTCGCTATCTTCAACTCAAACTGCTTTTTCTGATGTTTCATCTAACTATTGGGCGGCACAATTTATTCAACAATTGTCTCAGCAAGGTGTAATTGCTGGATTTCCTGATGGTAGCTTCCGCCCTGAAGAACCGGTGACACGCGCTCAATTTGCCGCGATGATCGACAAAGCTTTCCCAAAAGCCCAGCAACGGCAGGCAATCAATTTTACTGATGTACCTAGTAACTATTGGGCATCTAGTGCGATTGGGCAAGCTTATACTATTGGTTTCTTATCTGGTTATCCTGGAAATCGCTTTGAGCCTAATCAAGCTATTCCCCGCGAGCAGGTTTTGGTTTCCCTCGCTAACGGTCTGAAATATAGTCCCAGTGGCAATGCCGAAAGCACTCTGAAATACTTCAACGATGCCTCTAACATCGCTAACTATGCCCGTAGCCCGATCGCCGCAGCAGCCCAAAAGCAAATTGTGGTGAACTATCCGAACGTGAAATCCCTGAATCCAACTGCAACCGCCACTCGCGCCCAGGTAGCAGCTTTTATCTACCAAGCATTGGTTAGTTCTAATCAAGCCCCAGCAATTAACTCGCCTTATGTTGTGTTAAGAGTCAGCAATTAACTTCGGATCTACTACTTCAACACCTGTATCAGTCACAATTAGAATCTGTTGATTTAGATAGTTATTTAATAGGCGATCGCTACTTTAACTAGAGTGTGCGATCGCCTTCACTTTTAACTATAAAATTGTGTATTTAACAGCAACTATTATTTCTCTAGATCGTCTCACTCCGTATCTATATTTTTGGAAATCTGCTAATAGAGAATAGTGTGATGATATTACTTCTATTAACATGAGTTTGACGGCTCTAAAAATCCCATTTACATTCCCCTCTCTCACTCTTCGAGAGGCTTTGAAACCCTAATTTTTTCGTTGTCAACTAAGAATATTTCTGCCCCTCTCTGTCTCGGAGAGGGGTTGGGGAGAGGTTCATCGAACTCACGTTCTATTAGCTAGTTCGTTTGGCATAGATGTTTTAATGATGACTGCATGACTAAAGTAATGGTTTTGACAAAAAGCAGAAAAATTAGGAACCTTGTACTTTAGTAAATGTCTAACTAATTAACAGTAAAAAAAATAATAGAACTGGAGCAAAAAAATAATGTTTAACTTAAATCGTTGGCAATCTAGAACAGCTGCATTCATGGCTTTAAGCGTCACAGTCGGTACTGTAGCGCCTTTCATTACAGCTTCACCATCTTTAGCTCAAACGAGTTTTTCTGATGTTTCATCTAACTATTGGGCAGCACAATTTATTCAACAATTGTCACAGCGAGGTGTAATTGCCGGATTTCCTGATGGTAGTTTCCGCCCAGAAGAACCGGTGACACGCGCTCAATTTGCTGCGATGGTTAACAAAGCTTTCCAAAAAGCACAGCAACGGCCAGCAATCAATTTTGCTGATGTACCCAGCAACTATTGGGCATCCAGTGCAATCCAGCAAGCTTATACCATTGGTTTCTTATCTGGTTATCCCGGTAATCGCTTTGAGCCTAATCAAGCTATTCCCCGCGAACAGGTTTTAGTTTCTCTCGCTAACGGTTTGGAATATACTCCTAGCGGTAATACCGAAAGCACTCTGCAATACTTCAACGATGCCTCTAACATCGCTAGCTATGCCCGTAGCCCGATCGCCGCAGCAACTGAAAGGAAAATTGTGGTGAACTATCCGAATGTGAACTTCCTGAATCCAACTGCAACCGCTACTCGCGCCCAGGTAGCAGCTTTTATCTACCAAGCATTGGTTAGTTCTAATCAAGCCTCAGCAATTAACTCGCCTTATGTTGTGGCTGTCGGATCTACTACCCCAACACCTACATCAGTGACAATTGCTCAAGGGACTACTATTCCTGTGAAGTATGACAAGGCAGAAAAAATTCTCGTTACAAAGGATGAAACATCGCCTTTGACATTGACAGTATCCCAAAACGTGGTAACGCAAGACGGAGCTGTAGTCATTCCTGCTGGGAGCCAAGTTGTTGGTCAACTCAAACCTGCTACAGGCGGTTCTCAATTCGTTGCCGAGAAACTAGTTTTGACCAATGGTCAAGAGTATCAGCTTAATGCTAGTTCTGACGTGATTACCAAAACTGAAACCGTCAAGAAGGGTACTAGTCTTGGTTCAATTATCAAGGATACTGTATTGGGCGCAGGTGCGGCAACTGCGGTATCTGCTGTCACAGGCGATCGCGCTATTGCCACAGAAGAAGTCTTGGGTGGTGCTGGTATCGGTGCGTTGGTTGGTCTGTTCTTCGGCAAGAATAGTGTTGACTTAATCGCCATTGACCCAAATACTGATTTACAAATGACCATCAATCAAAACTTGTTGGTTTCATTAAGATAGTCATTAGTACATTTAAAGCCGAATTGAAAGAATAGCGTAAGTACTATATATTGTATGTATATAGTACTTACGCTAGTTTTTTTATCAAACTAAAAACTTTTAGAAAATTCCTGAAACTAAATTTAAGTTAAGCAAGTTTTTTATGCCGTTGTTTATTAATTTATGAGAGTGATAATAGCGCTATAGAGGTGAGACAAAACTAATTTTATAGATATTATTAAAAAAATAATTTCAATGATTGGTACTTTTAGTAGACTGAAAAGTTTTGATTGAGGAAAGAATAAAAGTATTACGAATTACGAATTAGTAATTATTCGGTCAAGCCGTTCGTAATCGTTCGATGTCTCGCATCGGTGGCGCACCGAACAGGCGTGAATATTCCCGGCTGAACTGTGAAGGACTTTCGTACCCGACCTGATAAGCAGCAGAGGTTGCATCACAATCTTCCGTCAGCATCAAGCGACGAGCTTCTAACAGTCTTAACTGCTTTTGATATTGAAGTGGACTCATTGAGGTCACTTGTTTGAAGTGCTGATGAAACGATGAAGTAGACATTCTCACCTGCTTTGCTAAGTCCTCGACTCGCATCGGCTGAGTAAACTTAGACTTAATCCGTTTGATCGCTTCAGCAATTCGCTGCATACTGCTGCCAGAGGTAGCAATTTGACGCACAGCTTCACTTTGTTCCCCGATCAGCAGACGGTAGTAGAGTTCCCGAATCATCATCGGTGCCAGCATGGGAATATCCTGTGGCGTATCTAAGAGCTTAGTGAGGCGAAGGGCACAGTCAAGCAACGTGGGATCGGCGTTGCTCACAAATAAGCCTCGGACGGAGTTCTCTTTCTTCGCCGAACTAAAATTCATTTGAGCAGCCATTTCACAAAGTTGCATTGGGTCTAGGGTCAGCTTTAATCCCAAATACGGCCGATCGCTTGTCGCCTCAACAATACACCCACCGATGGGGAGATCGACTGAGACAACAAGACATTGCCCGATCTCATAGGGATACGTTTCCTCTCCCAGCACTATGTTTTTCTTGCCTTGAACGAGAATGGCCAGACGCGGTTCATAATCCTGGTAAATGATGGCAGATGACGCATTCGATCGCGAAAAGCTCAATGATGCGATCGCAGTTGGATAGACAAGGTTGTTATTGGGTTCGGTGTGCCGCGCCACTAATGTCGCCAGGGCTTCGCACCGATCTGCAACTACCTCAGAATTGGGGATAACGAAAGTCATGGTACCTCGACTCATTCAATGCCCTACACGATTATAGAATGTCTTCAAGCGATCCATGCTGGAGAATTAGGCAAGGATCGAAGAGTTTTAGGCATTGGAAACGCTGAATCGAATTCGTAGGATGAAAGTATCTCAAGCAAGACCTTAGAGAGTCCGAAGAACGATGCCGCATTTCTTTTCTGAAATTAAAAACTTCTTGGAGGAAATGGCAATCCGTCCAAACAAACTTTAGACCTCTTGCAAAAAGAACTTTTGCAAGAGGTGGGAAAAGGGAAAAGGTTAAAGGGGAAAGGAAAAATAATAAACCTTTCCCCCGCCCCTTATCCCGACTTTTGCAAGAAGTCTTTTGAAAAGTTTTACGCCTTTGAACTCCTCAATCACAACTGAAGCAATAAGCAGAAGAACCTATTTATGCAAAATACTCCCCAACAAATGAAAGCAATGGCTGTGGATGAGTTCGGTCATGCTGACAAGCTGACTTTGCACACCTTACCCGTGCCTATGGTAGATGCAGGCGAAGTTTTGATTTGCATTGAGACCGCCGGAGTTGGCATCTGGGACGCAATGGAGCGTGAAGGCGATCTGGTGTATAACGAAGTCCACTTTCCGCGTGTGCTAGGCGGCGAATGTGCAGGCACGATCGTTGCCATTGGCGACGGGGTTGAGCGTTTTGCTGTTGGCGATCGCGTTTACGCCCAAAGCTTCATGAATGACAAAGGCGGTAGCTATGCCCAATACGTCGTCGTATCTGAGAAAACGGTCGCGCTGATGCCCGATGGTCTCGATATGCTGATGGCAGGCGGGCTACCCATTGCTGGTATAACAGCGCTAAACAATTTGCAGGCGCTGGGGATAAGCAGCGAAACCAAATTAATGCTATGGGGCGCGAGTGGTGGCGTCGGTCACGTCGCGCTGCAACTGGCTAAACGTATGGGGGCAAACGTTTTCGCGATCGCATCGGGTGCAGACGGTGTAGCTTTGGCTAAACAATTGGGTGCCGATGAAGCAGTAGACGGACACAGCGACGACATTGCCCAACGCGCCCGCACTTTTGCACCCGATGGCTTCGATGCGGCGCTGGTGCTGGTGGGCGGCGATACAGTTCAATCTACGCTGAGTTTAGTGCGTCAGGGTGGGATCGTCTCCTTTCCTAATGGCGTGATGCCCGAACCCAAAGCGCCCGACGGGGTGGAACTCAAGAAGGCAAATGGCTTCGCCGACCCGATATTGTTAGACGAACTTAACCGATTGATCGGTATCGGTGAGTTTCAAGTTCACATCGCGCAGACATTTGCGCTGTCAGAGGCGGCACAAGCGCAGGATGCGATGAAACAGCACTATCTGGGCAAAATCGTGTTGCGTGTGAGCGGCGAATAAGCGCTGATTGAATTTTCAGCTTTTACAACAACTTAACTTTCAACAAATTTTGACATCTTTCCAGGAAAATATACCTATGAATCTCACGGACAACACCATCCTCATTACTGGCGGCACAAGCGGCATCGGTCGTGGGCTTGCCGAGGCTTTCTATCAACGCGGTAATCAAGTTATTATCGCGGGTCGCCGTCAACATCTTCTCGACGAAATCACCGCCGCTCACTCCGGTATGCACGGGATTCAACTTGACGTTCAAGATCCGGCGGACATCGAAGCCTTTGCTTCCCGCATTCGAGAGCAGTTCCCTAAACTCAATGTTCTAATCAACAATGCCGGAATTGGTAAGACGGAAGACCTCACCTCAGATCCGATCGATTTCTCCGTGATGCAGTCTATAATTCAGACTAATGTTGTCGGTGTACTTCACCTGACGGCAGCACTCCTCCCGACTCTCAAACAGCAACCGCATTCAACGATTATCACCACCACCTCTGGCTTGGCTTTCGTTCCCATCAGTCCATATCCGACTTATTGCGCGAGCAAGGCTTTTCTGCACTCTTGGTTGCAGTCGCTCCGCGTTCAACTTCGGGAAACCTCCGTGGAGGTTCTTGAACTTGCCCCACCCTATGTACAGACGGAGTTTGGCGGGGCTAGTCAGGCGACCGATCCTGCTGCAATGCCATTGGCTGACTTTATTGCTGAAGTGATGCAGATTCTCAGCACTCCCAACCCGCCCCACGGTGAAATCCTTGTTAATCGTGTCAAAGCATATCGCTTTGCTGAAAGGAACGGTGAGTATGAGCAAATATTCGCGAGCCGCAACGAACAATGACAAGCGATAGGAATCTATCGATCGCCAGGAGAGGGCTTCGATCGCACGCAGCAACATCAATGAGAAATGGACTCTCAAAATTGCTTTCATTAAATCACTAAAAAATTTTTGGAGAAAGTAGCAATATGTCCGAGCAAACGAACCTTGGCGGCACTTTTACGTTGCCGAACACTTCAATCACAGTGAAGCGCATAGGTTATGGTGCCATGCAACTCGCGGGTCCGAATGTAATGGGTGCGCCGCGAGATGTGGATGCAGCCGTTGCTGTTTTGCGCGAAGCGATCGCCCTTGGCATTAATCATATCGATACCAGCGACTTCTACGGACCTCACATCACGAATCAAATTATCAGACAAGCACTGCATCCCTACCCGGAAGATTTAGCGATCGTCACTAAGGTGGGAGCGCGTCGTCCTGAAGATGGATCGTGGGTTCCCGCGATGTCGCCGCAGGAGCTGACCGAGGCGATTCACGACAACTTGCGTAACCTCGGACTCGATGCGATCGATGTTGTCAATCTCCGCTTGATGGGTAACGTTCACGGGCCATCGGAGGGTTCTCTTGCAGAGCCGCTAACGACCTTAGCCGAACTTAAGGAGCAGGGATTAATTCGTCACCTCGGTTTGAGCAATGTCACACCTACGCAGTTGGCAGAGGCGCAAACGATCGCAGAAATCGTCTGCGTGCAGAATCAGTACAACGTAGCGCACCGGGAAGATGACGCTTTCATTGACGACCTCGCAAAGCAGGGAATTGCTTATGTGCCGTTCTTCCCGCTGGGTGGGTTCAATCCGTTGCAATCATCAGCCCTCGATGCTGTCGCAGCATCACTTGGAGCCACACCGATGCAGGTCGCCTTGGCATGGCTGCTTCAGAGATCGCCGAACATCTTGTTAATTCCCGGAACGTCATCCATTAGTCATCTGCACGAAAACATCAAAGCGGCAGACCTGCAACTTTCACCGCAAACGATCGCACATCTCGACGCGATCGCTACAACTGCGGTTCAGTAAAAATATTAAAGGAAAACGGGATAACTTGTTTTCAATAGACTAATTCTCAACTTCCGGCAACCAAATAATAAATGTAGTTCCCGGCGCATTTGGTGAAGTGAATTTAGAGTTGATTGCAGGGCTGAAAACCTCAATTTCGCCCTGCATTTGCTCTATTAGTTGTTTAGCGATCGCTAACCCCAAACCTGTGCCAGGGATTTCTGTTTGCGCTTGTACACCGCGATAATGCCGTTCTCCAAGATGTTCTAAATCCTGGGGTGGAATGCCGGGCCCGTTATCACTAATAACTATTCCCTGAAAATGAGCTTTTTTTTGCCCTGCTTGAATCAAAATTTTGCCACCACTGGGAGTGTATTTCAAAGCATTATCAATAATATTAGTTAACACCTCTCGTAATGCTTTGACATTAGCACGTACTAGGGATGAATTCTCTTGAATTTCAGTTATTAGTTTTAGCTTTCGCTCTTGGGCGATCGCTTTGGCTGATATTAATAATGGTTCTAATATATCTGCTAGGGAGCAGTCAACTGCTTTATCTCCCGTTCCCGGCAATAATAGCGGCGGTTTAGCGGATTTTTGAATAGTTGCTTCTACAAATACTCCATCTTCCGGTAGATGTAGTGGTGCTAAATCTGCCTCTGTCAAGTCAATTACTTGTTCAAATTGTTGCAGTAATTCTTTAAGGCGATCGCTTTCTCTGACAATACTATTTGCCACATCCCGGTTAGCATCTGCTGGTCGTAGTCGTTTCAATAACAGTTTGCCAAAAGTCCGTAACGCCGTTAATGGGTTACGAAACTGATGCAACAGGTTATCTAGCAAATCCCGCTGTTTTTCTTGAAGAATTTGTTGCTCGCGCAACTGTTGCTCAAACCATGCTCGCCGCTGATCTAAAATACAAGCGATCGCTAATGTTTGGGCTATCCGTTGAATCTGACTTTGTTCGTGTTCATTCCATAGCCGGTCTTTCCTACCTGTCACTAATAACCCCATCATCACACCCTCATAAATCAAAGGTAAAACAATTTGGTTGCCACTAAGTAGGTATTCCTCTTTGAGATCGGGTTGAGACGCATCTGGTATCTCAGACTCTCGTGACGAAGTTGGAGGTTCTGAACCTGCTGTCAATAACCTTCTTTGATGATTGGGTAATATAAATGCATTTCCAACTTGAAGTTGCTTGTATGCCGTCGCTTCAATAGTTTCCTCTCCTGGCAGCAATAATGCTGTTTCCGGGTAAATCACCACAGGAATCAGTTTGGCATCGCCAGAAGGAGTATCTACCAATTCTTGTGTTAAGTACACAATACTTAAAGTTGCTCCTAGCCCTTGGGTTAGTAGCGCTATTTGCTCTCGACACAGAGCAAGAAAATCAGAACTGGCAGACATTAACATTTTTTAGCTTTTGCTCAAGATTATAGATTTTGAGGCATGATGTAAGAGAGGATACTTAATTTTTACCTCACTCATTTCATCAAGCTTAACTAAAATCTTCAAAAGAGATGGTTTGTACTAGGAAATTATATTCTTAGGTAATTTGCTTTTCTCTATGTTTCAAAGATATTAACTTTCTTATATTAAAAGGTTAAAAACTATTGATATTCTAAACTAGAACCTATATAATGACGACGGATTTTGTAGCTATCACTACAATCTATAGCTTGAAAGAGGAGGACAGTATATTGGCAAGGAGACGCAAAAGGAAGAGTCGTCGTCGTCAGGAAGGACGGCGTATTTTGGAACACGTGCCTCAATATAGCATCGAAAGTGGCGAAGAAAAGCCTGTGACAGCAGCAAGAAGATTCATTCAAGCTGAAGGAATTTTGCCACCAGCGTTGCTACTTGTAAAGCGAAATGAACACACTACAGATCGTTATTTCTGGGCAGAAAAGGGACTGTTTGGTGCTCAATACGTAGAGGAAAATCATTTCTTGTTTCCTAGTTTGAGGGTGTTGGAACCTTCACCAGGTCAAGAACCTCTTGCTTTAGCTAGTCGGTGAACCATAGATGGTCATCTTGAGCATTGAATGTGGCTCCTGACTACTATTAACTGGCAAAATTGCTAAGTTTATGCAAAATTTAATTTTTTTTTAGTTTGTAGCTGATTTGCCAGTAAATCTAATCCAGGTAGTTGGAAAGTGAACCTGTTTCAAGCCACGCTAGATTGCATGGATTGATACTACTTTGATGACGCAGAAGAGAATGGGTATAGAGCCAAGTGCCTCTAAAAAGAAGAGTGAAGTTGCGCTCTTATGCCGTAGATGGTTAAAGTTTGCTCTGTCAATGAATTTAAGTTAATGAATTTAAATTTTTTCCCCACGACCAAAGTCGTGGGGAAAACTGGCAAAGCAGCAGTCTTGATTTTCTCCTGACTACTTTCCATTGCCTGCATAGTAGGTTAGGTCACAAGTCTGCATATCATAGTTAAGAGATGGTCGCAAAAATCAACTATTTCCCAGGCTTGAGCTGTAGAGTCCTTTGCAACTCGCCCAGTTCATCTCGATGGGCAACTACAGCAATCTTACTTGAGGAGGTTTGTTCGCTCTGAGTTGTTTCTACTTTGAGCGATACCTTCTCAAGTCTTCCAGATTTTTTCCAATAAAATAGACCACTTAAAGGCGACAGCAGTACCATCGCCAGAACAAGGGTACTCAGGCTAGGAAAAAGCAGGGATGCAACCAGAGATAGACAAACAATCCCAATCGCTGCCAGTAAAGTGAGAAATATGGCTAAGAACCAGCTGGGACGAACATTACCTTCAAAAATTACCTGATTTTGTTCTCGGTCTACCGCTGCCACTCGGTAAGACCGCGATCGAAAATACTCTTTTAATTGAGACATTAAAACAGCTTCATCTTGCTCAGATACTAGGTGGGCTATTTCTGTGCGGTCTTTAGTCGAGGCACGAATAAAGAAAAACAGCCCAACCGATAACAACAAGGTTAGCAGGAAGGTAGATGGCAAAATAGCAGTATCCATAACTAATTGTTAGTGTTTGACTGGAGGAGACTTATTCATTATCAATGATTCGTTACTTTTTCCTCCCGTTGATGTAGTTAAGCCATTGAAAAGCTAAATCCTGAGCTTGAACTTGCCATTCGGGAGAAACTTGGTACATCCGCCTGGGGCGCCCCCGTCCTTCGAGTTTCTTCCAATATCCAGTGATTGCCTTTTGGTCTTCTAGAAATTTGATTGCACTATAAAGTACGGTATCTGAAAGCCGATAGACGGGATACTCAGTTTCTAATTGCTCAATCAACTCGGTTCCGTAGGATTCACCTTGTAATAAAACAGACAGTATGTAACAAACTGCTAGTTCCTGACAAAGGTAAGTTGGCGGAGGATTCTCAAAAAATTGATATATATCCTCAAGTTTCATGGTTAGTGAATGGCTAAAAAAATGCCTTAGGGTAAAGTCTACAATCCTTGTAGACAGTATACAGTGCTACTACTACGCGAGTAATACATATAAAGCTACTTAGACGAGATTTCCAAAGGGTAAACATCAAACAATTACCCACGCCTGTGAAGTTGTGGGGCGAGTTTACGAGTTTTAGGGGCACAAAACAATGTACCCCCACTCAAGCTCGATACGGTGTGGTGAGGAGCGAACAGACAGTGAAAGACTCAGTATCTTGGTGTTAACTGATGCCGAGCTGCTTAAGCAATAAAATGCCATCGAAGAAATTTTACAGGTAAAATGCTATTTTGTCTGTAAAGCTTAATAAACACTTTGTTTTACAGTGATTTTCCCAATGCAAATTCTAAAATCTTAAGCTATGGAATATATCTGAGATCGAAGTGCTACGTCTGTAGACATACTTAAGTAGTAACCATTTATGATTTCCTCGATCGCAGAATTTCTTGTCTTATTTGACAAGTGTGATAGTAAATTTATCAAAGAAGGCGCTAAACTCCCTTCGTCCTCTCCTCCTCGCCTTCCTTATATCTTGCACCCAGCATATTAGCGATCGCTATGTCACAAACTCCCAATGCCCCATCATCTTCCTCAACTCTTAGGGCAATTGCCCAAACTTTTCGCCTTACAGGTTGGATTAGCTTCTGGATTCAGCTAGTACTAGGTGTTGTTTCTAGCATAATTGTGCTGCTGTTCGCCATCTTTAATCAAAGAACTGGCAGCCCTAGTAATAATCCTGGGACTGGCTTTGGCGTATTTTTAGCAATTTGTGGACTGGTTGTTTTAGGTGGGGGGATTTATTTAGCTTACCGTTACACGAGAATTGGCAAGCAATTGGAATCCTCCAATCCCAGCAACCGCCCTCGGAAAAGCGAGACTGTGCAAGTATTACGCTTAGGTGTGTGGGTGAATTTAGGAGGAACCCTAGTGACTCTTTTGGGGGCGCAGGCGATCGTGGGAACACTGGTAGCACGCTCCATATCTCCACAAGCGATAACTACCCAATTTTTTGACCCTACACGGATTATTAGCGGTCTAGATATGCTTGTAGTACAGGCAAACACCAACACCGTCTCAGCCCACTTTGCAGGGCTGGTGGCGTCACTTTGGTTACTCAATCGCATTAACCGACCCTAATAATATGAGTGCTGAGTTTTCAAAAGTCTAAAGAAGTTAACCATAATTTTTCCGAAACAGACAAAACTGGGTGTGAAGACAACTACATAATCCTTGAAAAACATCTTACTAGTACACGTAATTATGAATTTTACCAAGCTGTAGTAGTAGGTGATGCCAAAACTAGCACAGGGATAATATGTACCTTTTTTAGAAGTCTGATACCATGAAAAATCAATTTGACACCATGAGAAATCAACCAGCACAGAAATTTAATCAAGACGTATGGAGATTTGGCGTACAGGTTTTCTTTAGTAGCATCGTGTTGGGGCTGTGCATTTTCAAGCTTGCCTCATCAGGCTCGTCACAACAGGACGACAAGAATATTGCGCTTTACTGGGGTGGTTTATCAGGTGTGCTTGCATACTGGTTACCTTCACCTGGACAAACTAGAGACGATAAGGAACCACCGAATATCACTCAAAGGACGTTTGCAGCCGTTGATAACAATAATGGTAACGATCAGAGTCTTGCTCAGGTTTCTGAAACGACAGTGACTCAAAATACGAATTCATGATTGGTTTAATGCATTATATGGTTTCTTAGCCCTGGCAATCATGCTAGGGTAAAATCTTGCTCAGAGATTGAAACTGATTTTTCTAATAAACTTTGTTTTTGCAGTTACAGCAAAGCAAAATTACTATATGCTAAATGCTTATGTGTTAACTGTATTGACAGGAAGATTTTAGGTTAAAAACTGAGAAAAATCTGTGCTGGATATCAAGCAAATACGGGAAAATCCCCAATTAGTTCAAGAAAGATTGAATAGTCGTAGTGGTAAATACGACATCGAACCGATATTACTGTTAGATCGGCAACAACGGGAACTTGAGGGGACGCGTAGTCAACTCCAAGCTCGTAGCAACGAAATTGGTAAAATTGTTGGGCAGAAGATAAAATCTGGGATCAATCCTCAAGACCCAGAAATTCAAGCTTTGCGGGATGAAGGTAACTCTGTCAAAGCGACGTTGAGTCAACTGGAACCCCAAGAAAAAGACCTGAAAGCTGAAATTGCTCAACTTGTGTTGGCACTTCCCAACTTGCCAAGTGACTCTACACCCCTTGGAAAGAATGAGGAAGATAACGTAGAAGTGCGCCGTTGGGGTGATGAGTACATTCCCCAAAATCCGCATATTCTGCCTCACTGGGAAATTGGCGAAAAGCTGGGTATTCTCAATGTTGAACGAGCTGTAAAAGTTGCCCAAAGTCGCTTTGTGACATTAATAGGCGCTGGTGCAGCATTGGAGAGGGCATTAATTCAATTTATGCTGACTCTCCATACTCAAGCTGGGTATGTGGAAGTCAGTCCACCGCTGTTAGTTAATACTGAGTCTTTGACGGCGACCGGTCAATTACCCAAATTTGCGGAAGAAAGCTTTAAATGCGCTGATGATGACTTGTGGCTGATTCCGACAGCGGAAGTTCCAGTTACAAATCTTTATCGGGGTGAAATTCTCGCTGCTGAAGATTTGCCTATTTACCACTGTGCCTTTACTCCCTGTTTTCGCCGCGAAGCTGGTAGTTATGGGCGCGATATGCGGGGATTAATTCGCCTGCATCAATTTAACAAGGTGGAAATGGTGAAGTTTGTCGAACCTAGTACGTCTTTTGATGAACTGGAAAAATTGGTAGGGAATGCAGAAGCAATTTTACAGGCGTTGCGGTTGCCTTACCGAGTCGTAAATTTAAGTACTGGAGATTTGGGATTTGCCGCTACCAAAACTTATGATTTAGAGGTTTGGTTGCCTTCTTCTGGCAAATACCGCGAAATTTCTAGCTGTTCCAATACTATAGATTTCCAGGCGCGACGGGCTGATATTCGCTTCAAAGAGGCGGGGAAGAAAGGCACTCAGTTCGTACATACCCTCAATGGTTCGGGTTTGGCGGTGGGAAGGACGATGGCAGCAATTTTGGAGAATTATCAACAACCCGATGGAACAGTCAAGATACCAGAAGTGTTGCAACCTTACTTGGGACGTGAAGTTTTATAATTTGTCATTAGTCATTTGTCCTTTGTCCTTTGTTAAAAACTAATGACTAATGACCAATACTTCGACTACGCTCAGTACAAGTGACCAATGACCAATGACGGCAGTTGACGGCAGTTGCTCCACTTGGGGAGACCCCATCGCCCTTGGCGTCTCCCCTTGGGAGAAGACCGCACTGCCTTCTCCACTTGGGGAGACCCCTTGGCGCTAGCCTCTCCCTTTGGGAGAAGACCGCACTGCCTCCCCAATGCCCAATGCCCAATGCCCAATTAGAATGGAGATAACTATAGCTTAATATCTTCACAATTTACTCTATGTCAGTTTTAGCAGCGATCGCAGTCTTGGCTGTTTTGATCTTGGTACACGAGTTGGGACATTTTGTTGCAGCACGTTCTCAAGGCATTCTCGTTAACCGTTTTTCTCTGGGTTTTGGCCCAGTTCTTTTAAAGTACCAAGGTTCGCAAACCGAATATGCTGTCCGCGCTTTTCCCTTGGGCGGCTTTGTGGGCTTTCCCGATGATGACCCCCGATAGCGATGTTCCACCCAATGACGCAAATCTGCTGCGTAACCGTCCAGTTTTAGACCGAGCGATTGTCATCAGTGCTGGAGTGATCGCAAATTTAATATTTGCCTACTTGGTGTTGGCTCTGCAATTGGGTATCGTCGGCATTCCCAAAGAATTAACTTATCAAGCTGGTGTAATTGTCCAGCCTGTTAATCAAGAATCTGTTGCCTACCAAGCAGGAATTCGGGAAGGAGATATTATTCTGGCTGTTAACGGTCGAGAACTCCCGGCTTCTGACAAATCAACTCCTTTGCTGACCAAAGAAATTCAAACTCACCCCAATCAGCAAATCGAACTGAAAATTCTGCGGGAAAAACAACAACAAACCCTGAAATTAACGCCGAAACTGGGAGCCGATGGCAAAGGCGTAGTTGGTGTGGCACTCAGTCCGAATGCTACAGCAATTTATCGCCGTCCTAATAGTCCTTTTGAAATTTTTGGTCTTGCTGCTAACAGGTTTCAACAATTATTTGTTGGGACACTCAGCGGTTTTGGGCAGTTAATTACCAACTTTCAACAAACTGCTGGACAAGTTTCTGGCCCAGTTAATATTGTCAAAATCGGGGCAAAATTAGCTGATGATAATAGCGCAAATCTGTTGTCTTTTGCGGCAATTATCAGCATTAACTTGGCTATTATCAATATTTTGCCTTTACCAGCTTTGGATGGCGGACAACTCGCTTTTCTGGTGATTGAAGGTTTACGCGGTAAGCCAGTACCCGCCCGAATTCAAGAAAGTGTAATGCAAACCGGTTTGGTGTTACTCTTAGGCTTAGGAATTTTTCTGATCGTCAAAGAAACCACCCAATTAACTAGCCAATTGGAATGGGTACAAAAATTGTTCCAGTGAGCATTACCCGCAAATCTTTATCTAAAAAGCAACGAGCGATAGAAATTTTAGCTCGGCTGAAGCGTCTTTATCCAGATGCTACTTGCTCTTTGAACTACTCAACGCCAGTACAATTGTTGGTGGCAACGATTCTCTCTGCTCAGTGTACTGATGAGCGGGTGAATAAAGTGACACCAGCATTATTTACTCGGTTTCCTGATGCAGCGAGTTTAGCGATCGCTGACTTAGTAGAATTAGAAAGTTTGGTGCGTTCAACAGGGTTTTATCGCAATAAAGCCAAGAACATTCAAGCCGCCTGTCGGATGATTGTCACTGAGTTTAACTCTGTTGTCCCCAACCAAATGGAGCAATTATTAAAGCTTCCAGGTGTGGCGCGCAAGACAGCAAATGTAGTCCTAGCTCATGGTTATGGCATTAATGCTGGCGTGACAGTAGATACTCACGTCAAGCGCCTGTGCGAACGCTTGGGTTTAACTGAACATACAGACCCCCGTTCGGATTGAGCAAGATTTAATGGATTTATTGCCTCAGTCTGATTGGGAAAATTGGTCAATTCGGCTGATTTATCACGGTCGTGCTATTTGTAAAGCCCGCTCTCCTGTCTGCGTTGCTTGTGAGCTTGCCGATTTATGTCCGGCTGCAAATAAGCCAGTGGTTGTAGGATAAGCGACACAAGTAACCCCAGAATTGATGGAGAGACTGTAGAATGGAAAACGGTGTCTTCAAATAAGTTAGAGAATATATGGCAAAAAAGAGCATGATTGAGCGCGAGAAAAAGCGCACCAAGTTGATCGAAAAGTATGCTGACAAGCGGGAAGCTCTCTTAGAAGAGTTCAAAAGTGCAGCATCTCCTTTGGATAAACTAGAAATCCACCGGAAGATTCAACAGCTACCCCGGAATAGTGCGCCCACCCGCCACCGCAACCGTTGCTGGTTGACTGGTCGTTCTAGAGGAGTTTACCGCGATTTTGGGTTGTCTCGGAACGTACTACGAGAATGGGCGCATGAAGGCCTTTTACCTGGAGTTGTTAAGTCTAGTTGGTAGTTAAGAGTCATTAGTCAGTAGAGACGCGATTAATCGCGTCTGTACAATGGTCATTGGTAAATAACAAAGGATTAATGACAAAGGACAAATGACAAAATATTATTGACCACAACACTTATCAATTCCCAGACTTTCTAAGAGTAGATCGCTGACGGCGTTAGCGATCGCAAACTCTCCATAGAAGCTATTGGAAAAATCATAGGACTGCATCTCTGTGACAATGGCAATTACCAGAGAACCAAGGTCATTTTCTCCTTCCATCCGTTGACGCACAAAAATCTGTGCGGCTCGTTGGGCAATATTTTGGTTTACTGCTTCGGGGATAAATTCTGTATCTAGCCACCGTTGTAAGCGTTCTCGTAACCATTCACCTTCGAGTAGGGGGTTTTCGGGCGGTGGTAGGGTGATGGGTGGAATTGGTTGAGTCATTTTTTTTAAACGCAGAGGGACGCAAAGGGAAACGCAGAGGAACGCTGAGGTTGATTTTTTAGCATCAAATTGCGTTTCTAAGAGTATTTTTTTTATATTTATTTATGGAATATGATATCGCGGCTATTGTTGAGGGTTATGCACAAGGCTATTTTCTCATGGCTGATGAGCGCGATCGCTTGAATTGGTACGGAAGTCGCGATCGAACTTTTATTCCTTTGGATGAACGGTTTCGTTACCCCAAGTCTTTACAGCGTGTTCTGAATCAAGAACGGTTTACTGTGGCGATTAATCGGGACTTCCAAGCTGTGGTGGCTGGCTGTGCTAATAGAGAGACAACTTGGATTTCACCGGAACTGGAAAAGATTTACTGGCTACTTTACCAGAGTGGTTATGCTTATAGTTTTGAAACTTGGCAAGGTGACGAATTAGCTGGGGGAATTTTAGGAATTGTGATTGGTGGGGCTTTTATTGGCGAGTCGATGTTTTACCGCATTCCCGAAGGCTCAAAGGTGGCGATGGTTAAGTTGGTGGAAAGATTGCGTCAGAGAAAATTTGTGTTTTTTGATGCCCAAATGATGAATCCCCATTTGAAGAGGTTTGGCGCTTATCGGGTTGAAGATGAAGAATATCAATCTTTACTTGAGCAAGCGTTGCAATGTACTTGTAAGTTAGTATAAATAATGACAAGATTATTAATATTGAAGAATTAGTTTGATTAATGGTTTCCATTGTTATCAAACATGGATGGTTTCATCAGATTCTTGGGAAATGTGCCCAGCATGGTGGGTTTGTTTTTATTGCGCTATTGGGTGACTTGGGTAGCGAACTAGAAATTATCTCATATCAAAGGGTTGGAGAAGATCCAATGTTTCCTCTTTCGGACTACATTGAGGGACAACCTCCAAGTATTTTACAGAGATGCCACGATCTATTTGGAAAATCAGTTAATGCAGTGTGGGTACGGGCTAGAATTCCAGCCATATTTGGTTCTAATATTTTGATCGGCTTGTCTATTCCAGACTACAAGTATGCACTCATCGAGCAAATGTTTGTGGCTTGTGAGCTAGGGTCAAATGGAGACTGGATAGCATACCCATTCATCTGTGAAGATTACAACCTTCGTGCTGGACTGCGTTTTTATCCAGACGATTCATCAACTAAGGTTTATGAACGTATTGCCAAGGCATTTTGGGAATTATTACTTCTTGAACCTAAACGTGTTTGTGCATTCCGCGATGGCTACCTACACTATAACGAGATGGATGACGAGGAATGGTATAATGTGGTATTCAAGCATGGTCGATTCAGCATTGAAATAGTAGACCCTGCGTTATTTTAAAAGAAAAGCTGGATGTAATTGTTACTGATGTAATAATGGTGGAAATGAAGGTATTGCTATAAAAAACGTGTCAATCATTACAATAGCGATCGCGCCCATTTCGTTTGGCATTGTACAGTGCTTTATCTGCTGAAGCAATGAGTGTGTCTGGCCTGATGTTCCAAATAGGTATGCGAGAGGTAATTCCTAAACTAACGGTGATAATATTTTTGACATCAGACTGTACATGGGGAATAGCCAGAGCATGAATTGCTTGCTGAATACTTTGTGCTACTTTGAGCGCTCCCGTTAAGTCAGTATTGGGCAAGAGTACCAAAAATTCTTCTCCACCATAACGTGCCACTAAATCAGCAGGACGATGAATTGTCTGTTGCACTGTTTGCGCTATCCTCATTAAACAATCATCGCCTGCAAGATGACCATAGTAATCGTTGTAAAGTTTGAATTTATCAACGTCAAACATAATCAGTGACAGGGGTTGTTGTTCTCGTGCAAGGCGTTTCCATTCTGCTTTCAGTCGTGCATCAAAGCAACGACGGTTAGCCACTTGAGTTAAGCTATCTAAATTTGCCAGTTGTTCTAGTTTCTGATTTGCATCTTGAAGAGCTAATTCAATTTGTTTACGTCCAGTGATGTCGCGTATGGTAATAGCAAAACCATCATTTAGTTTGACTGCAACAAAGTGATACCAGCAAGAATTGCCTAATGGATAGTAAAAATCTCGTTTTAAAGCTTCCCCCGTTTCGACAAGATTAACGAATTGATTAAAGAGTTCTGGTTCTAGATAGGCTAAGAGTTTTTTTAGTACTAATTTGCCAATCATCTCTTCACATTTGCTTCCGAAGGCTCTAGCAATGACAGGATTGATCACTAAGCAACGGAAATCTTCAATGTCTCCTGTTACAGGGTTGCGGACAGCTTGCATAGCGGCAATACCATCTAGCGAACTATTCAAAATACTGGCTAGCATTGCCCTGGAATGATACAGTATCTCTTCTGTTTCCCTACGCTTAATATTTTCTTTTTCTAGAAGCCGTTGCTGGCGTTGAATGGTTAACTGATTTTCTAGACGCGCTACAACTTCTTCCATCTGAAAGGGTTTAGTGATGTAGTCTATGCCCCCTGACTCAAAGGCTGTCACTTTATCGAACACATCATCTAAAGCACTAATAAAAATAACAGGAATGGTGCGTAAAACTTCATCAGCTTTTAAAGTTCTACACACTTGATAGCCATCCATTTCTGGCATCTTAATATCTAAAAGAATGATGTCTGGTTGCTTTGCCTTTACTGTTTTTAGTGCCATCCTTCCACTTGTGACACTACGAACAGTGTAGCCGAGTTTGACTAGAGTATCACTTAACAAATGTAAATTTTTGGGACTGTCGTCTACTAGGAGAATATTACCTTTATTTTCTTTATCAGAATTAAGATTCATTGCTTCTCAGGGGTTCGGCTAAATCAACTAATTCCTCAAATTCAAATTGACGAGCAAGTTTTGTTAAAGATTGAATTAAAAAAGTTTCTGTTTTAGGAACATCTCTAATTAATTCTATGACACGATTAGTATTTGCTTCTAATGCAGCTTCATAGAATTGATTAATCCATTCTTGAGACATACAAATTAGATTTTTGGATGTTAAAGGATTTTTTTCTGTATATTCCAAATTTGAATAATTATTTTCAGCAAATATATATTTGACACCCAGATGTTTGGCTAGTGTGTCAAAAATTGTATGTTCTGCAAAAGGTTTGCGGAGAAAGTCATCACATCCGGCTGAAAGGACGATCGCTTTTTCTTCTTCTAAAACACTTGCCGTTAGAGCAATTATAGCTGTAGCATTCCCCTTTGTAGTGGACTTAATATATTTTGTAGCTTCGTAACCGTCCATGACAGGCATTCGCATATCCATCCAAATCAGGTGGGGTTCCCATTCATTCCAAATAGCGATCGCTTCTTTGCCATTACTAGCTTCTTTCATCTCAAACCCTAACGGTTGTAAAAGTTTAATTAATAATTTGCGATTAATCGGTTTATCATCTACTATTAATAGTTTATATATAGGTTGTCCTGGTACAAGTTCCAATACTTTTGGATGTACTTCTAAAATATTTTTATTGGTTGGTTGACCTAACTTTGCTTGAATATAAAATTTAAAAGTTGTCCCAACTCCCAATTTACTTTCAACAGAAATATCTCCTCCCATTAACTGAATAAACTTGTGACTAATTGCTAAACCTAAACCCGTTCCTTCTTGGGATTCTTTTCCGGCTTGTGCTTGAGCAAAAGCATTAAATAGTTTGGGTAATTCTGCGGCTGCAATCCCCACTCCTGTATCACAGACTTTAAAATCAAGAGTTAAAATATCTGTGAATTCTTCACTACTATTATTTACTGTTAAACTAACTGTTCCTTTTTGAGTAAACTTAATGGCATTACCAATCAAATTAATTAATACTTGCCGGAGTTTTAACTCATCTGTGCAAATGTAACATGGGACATTATCACTACGTTGAAATATTAAATTTAAGCCTTGATTACTTGCCTGTAAATGTAGCATATCTTCTAAATCATCTAGCAAGCGATACAGGTCAAAGTCTCTAGGGTTAAGAGTAGTTTGACCCGCTTCTATTTTTGATAAATCGAGAATATTATTAATAAGTGTGAGTAAATAATCACCACTGTGATAAATGATCCCAGCATTCTCATAATGCTCGGCAGGCAAGTTTTTAGCGCGTAACATTAACTGAGAAAAACCTAGAATAGCATTGAGGGGCGATCGCAATTCGTGACTCATATTCGCAATAAATAAACTTTTAGCTTGATTTGCGACTTCAGCTTTTTCTTTAGCAATCGCTAACTCTGCTGTTCTCTCCTGTACCCGTTGTTCCAAGGTTTCCAAAGATGTTTGTAATTGAAGTGCCATATTATTAAACGATTTTGCCAGTTGACCTATTTCGTCTTTTGATTTATTTTTGGCACGAATATCTAAGTTACCTGCGGTAAACTGGGAAACTATATTGGTAAGAGAAATTATTGGCTTTGTTAGCAGTTGTCCGATGACAAAAGCAATGATTGTCACGATTCCAGCAATAAATGCAAATAGAAAAATTGCGTCACGAATTTGCTTTTCTACAGGTGCTAGGGCAACGGCAAGGGGTCGGGCAAACAACACAGACCAAGGTTTATATTGCAAACGAGCGATCGCAATTAGATTAACCCGATCGCCTGTTGCTGACAAAGATGCAATTAAATACGACTGTTTATTATCCAATGCTTGTTTAAGTTCGGACTCATTAGTTGCCAATTCTTTGACAGAAGAATTAGGCAAACGACCTTCCTGTTGCAGTTTAGTTACAACATCATCAGGTAGAGGCACAATTGATTTAAAAAGTAGTTCTGGTGCAGTACTATGTGCCAGATAAATATTATTGTCATCTAAAAGAATCGCAAAAGATTTTTCCCCAGCTCGTTCAGTTTGTCGAGTTACTAACTGCTGAACAACAGTCGCATTATACGAAACACGCAATATACCCAATATATCTCCCTTGGCATTGCGAACCGGACTGCTAAAAAAGAGGGTAATCAGATCGGGAATTGTTGGCGATCGCTTCATGCTAGAAACAAAGGAGAAACCAGTTTTTAGCGGTGTTTTAAAATAATCTTGAACTGATTCATCTTTGCCAATATTTAGTGTACGTGTATCTAATACATTTTTCCCGTTTAAGTCGAGCAAAGCATAAGAGAGAATATTGAGCATATCTTTGCGACTGAGACGGATTAATGTTTCTGTCGCCAATTGCATTTCGGGGCTGTCGTCTCGCTGTTTTGGAGTTAGGCTGAGGTAGCGTGCCAAACCTGGTAAAATCGCCTCTGTGCGCACGGCATTGAGATTTCCATCAATAAAGGCATCTATTCTGTTAGCGGTTTCGTTAGCCGCCGCAGATAGGGCCTGTCGGGCGTTGTCAGTTAGTGCTTTTTCAGTTGTCTGTTTGTTGACAAATGCCAATAACAGCAACGGAATCAAAGCAACAACGAGAAACGAGGCGATTAACTTTGTACGGATGCCGCCCAAAAAAGAGTGCTGCATAGCTTCAAACTAGGGAGGATTCAAGAAGGAAGAATTAAACAAACTTTTTAGTTCAGGAATACGCGTCAGGTTTCCAGAGCGAATAAAAAAGTCTGCATATATCTTGGCAGTTTGATAAATGGATTTAGGGTTGCTAGATTGAAAATATTTTTGATTTTCACCTAAATCAGTTAGATTTATTCCCTCTAGAGAGAGAGTATCGAGCGGAATTTTTAATGCTTTGCTGACGATAGCTTTTCCTTCTTCAACATTTGCTTTCCAGTAGGTCGAGGCTTGCAGCCATCCGCGCACAAATGCACTAATATCTTCGGGGCGATCGCGGATTGTCTCACCGCGAAAGATAATCAAATCTAAAATCAAGCCAGGGGTTTGCTTGCTAGTAAATAGAATATTTCCCCCTAATTTCATCGCTTCAGAGAGATAAGGTTGCCAAGTGTGTCCGGCTTGAATCGTATTATTTTTCAGGCGTTGAGGAATTTCTGAAGCCTCTAATTGAACTAAGCTCACATCATCACTGGTTAAATTGGCAGTTTTCAACATTTCAGTCACGAAAACTTCGCTAAAACCGCCTAGATTTGCACCCAGCTTTTTACCTTTCAAGTCAGCTACAGTTTTTATTTTTGATTTGGCAACTACCACATCTGCTCCTATTGATTCATCTATCACGATCGCGCCTTGTATATCTGGATTTATGCCACTCCAGATGATAAAATTTCCCAAAGACGATGTAATCCCATCATACTTACCCGCATTGAAGTTTGCTTGTTCCAATTGGGTATATTGTTTATGAATTAGTTCCACATCTACCCCTTGGTCTTTGAAGAATCCTTTTTCTTGAGCAATGATGCCTGGAAGCTCTCCAACAAAAGATGCAAAGACCACTTTCAATGGCGGACGTTTGACTTCAGTTGGTGCGGAAGTATTACAAGCAAGTAGTAAACAGGCGGTAACGAGGAAAATGCTAATGGATCTGAGTAGTTTAAGCATAGAATTTTTGATGTTTTTTAATTATTGTTAATCAAAGATTCCGCTAAACAAACTAATTGTTCAAATTTAAATTGCCGTGTAAATTTAGTCGGTGATTGTATTAAAGGAGTTTTGGTTGTTGGAATTGCTTCAAAGCGGCGCGATAATTTGATTCACAGATATTGTTTTGCAGCCGCCCCAACAAGGTATTATGGTTCAAATCAATGAAAAAGGCTGTAATTGCAAAGAGAGCGATCGCTCTTTTCCACTGTTATATTAGTCTTTAAATAATCCCGTACCCAATCACAACTGTATTTCAGTAGGTTGAGATGGAGAATTTGTTCTAAATCCCACAGAATCACAAGTTGGTCATCTCCGCCAGAGGCAAGGGTTTTGCCATCGGGGCTAAAGGCAACACTGCCGACATTAGAAGTATGTCCATTCAGGGTGACGAGTAAAGTACCATCAATTTTCCAGACTTTGATCGTATTGTCAAAACCTGCGGCTGCTAGCATTTGACCGTCTGGACTGAATGCTACCCTCGTTAAGCCAATACTTTTACCATCAAAGCTCCTCACCAGAGTGCCATCACGTTTCCAAAGTCGCAGACTACCATCCCCACCTGTAGAGGCAATCAATTGACTATTCGGGCTAATGGCAACCCCAAAAACTTCACTCTTATGCCCTTCTAAGGTGCGATCGGGTTTCTCTAACAGGCGTTCGCTATTTTCTGAAGTCCACAGTTTGATAGTGCCATCAGCACTAGCAGAGGCGATAAACTGCCCATCTGGACTATAAACAATGTCCCAAATTCGCCCTGTATGCGCCTGAATAATTTGTTGGAGTTGAAACTCTCCATTGGAGCCGCGTTGCCAGAGTCTCAGCTTGTAATCAAAACCCACAGTCACTAATCGATTGCCATCAGGATTGTAGCTAACACCCAAAAGACCGATACCTGGCCCTTCCAGAATGGTTCGCTGATTGCTGTCTAGTTGCCACAGTCTCACAACACCTTTAGAACCAACGATCGCTAAAGTTCGACCATCGGGGCTAAAGTCGAGACTAAGCATTCGAGAATCTTCTTCAACAATAGTTTTGGCGAGAGAACCATCGCGTCTCCAGAGTTTGACTTCTTTGCCAGCAACAGAAGCTAGCCGTTGCCCATCAGGGCTAAATGCCACCCGCCAGACCATTTCTTGATGGCCATTGAGTAACTTTATTAAGGGTGAGTTGACTCTCCAGAGTTTGATGGTGTTGTCGTGACTGGCAGAGGCGAGAGTTTCTCCATCAGGACTGAAGGCGATGGTTTGAATATTTGAGGTATGCCCCTGCAAAGTTCTTAATAAAGTACCATCTATTCGCCAGAGTTTAACGGTTTTATCAGAACCGCCGGAAGCAATAGTCTGCCCATCAGGGCTAAAGGCTACACCAAATATTTCAGCAGTATGCCCTTTAAAACTTCTCAGCAGAGTGCCTTCTCGATTCCACAGTCGCACTATCTTATCTGCACCGCCAGATACTAAAGTTTGTCCATCAGGGCTAAAAGCAACACTCCAAATAGTTGCGCTTCCAGCTGTGAATGTTTTGAGTAGCGTTCCATCCAATCGCCAAAGCTGATTCTTGCCGCCTACCATAGAAGAAGCCAAGGTTTGACCATCGGGGCTGAAGGCAATTCCCCACACACCACGCTGATGTTTAAGAGTTCTGATTAAAGTGCCATCTAGTTGCCAAAGCTTGACGCTAAAATCGCCACTGGCAGAAGCGATCGTTTGTCCATCTGGGCTAAAGGCAACTCGCCACACCGCAGATGTATGCCCTTTGAAAATGGTTGACAATTTACCATCGATCGTCCAAAGACGGATAGTGCCATCAATGCCGGCAGCGACTATCCGCCGGCTATCCGGGCTAAAGCGGACGCTTTGTATGGTTGCAGTATGTGGTAGCGTTCTCACCAGTGTTCCATCCCGCTTCCATAGCTTGACTGTGCGATCGATGCTAGATGAGACAATCCACTGACCATCAGAGCTAAAATCAACGCCCAAGACAATCCCTTGATGCCCCGACAAGTGATTGAATTCATCAGCACCGTAGACAGCTTGTTCTAATACTTTGCGGGTTTGGAGATCCAGAGCATTGGCATCTACCAAATTTTGCAGATCGAGCCGTTGAAATTCCTGTCTGGCTCGGATTGCTTGTACCAGTGCATCTAAGCGTTGATTGGAATTAAAACTACCATTAGAAGCAGCTGCGATCGCCCGTACCTCACTCAGTGATGCTTGGCGATCGGCGTAGAGTGTTGTGAACCCCAAGACAATAACTGCTAGTAGGGCCAAACTTACCCCTAATAGGAGTCGTCGCTGAAGCCGAGCGCTCTTTTGTTCGCTCGCCAATCGCGCTTCAATTTCTTTGAGCCGTTCTACTTCCATTTTTTGCTGGACTTCCCGACGTTCCAATTCTTGGCTAGCTGCTAAAAATCGATAGTCCAAATCGCTAAGACTTTTACGCTGAGTCCAGTCCAAAACCTCTTGTAAAGCATTACCCCGCAGCAGGCGTGACTCATCTTGAAAGCTCGATGCTACCCAAGCATTGAATGGCTGTGAATAAGGGCGCAGATTGTCTAACTGCTTTAACACCCATTCAGTATTGAAAATATTCCGGTAGATGGGATTTTTAATTCTGAGATAGCCGTTGTACTTCTCGACCAATCCTGATAGTAAAAGCTCCGTCTGTTCTCGGCTATCATCAGCAGCCACGGGAGATAAAAGAGGACGCAAAGACTGGGAACGCCAAGAGTCGCTAGTGTCTTCATTATTTGCGTCCTCCCATCCCCATTTTCCCTCGTCCTCTATTTCCTCGGCTTGCAATACCTGCTGATAAAGACTCAGCAACCGTCCAGTTTGTTGTTGGTTGAAAAGCAAGCGATCGCGAATCGTGCGCAGGTGTTCGGGTTCATCTTGTGATTCCCAGTGTTGGATAATCTGCGATCGCACCAATTCTTCTACCCAATAGGCCTCAGTTTTTGGGGGTAGGAAAATTTTCCGCTCTGATGTCTTTAAGGCAGTTTGAAGAATTAATTGACAGAGTTTTTGAGTGAGAAACGGTTGTCCACCTGTCCAATAGATCACCTCTTGCAGCACAACTTCTGGTCGCTCAATTGCTCCTTTTAACCCATTTAGCAATGGGCTAGCTTCATGCAATCGAAAGCCGTATAACTCAATAGCTGTCCCAATGTTAAAAGGTGTCCGACGTTTGTCTGCAATTAAATCAGATGGACTGGCGACTCCAAACAATGCAAATCCCAGGCGTTGAAACCTCGGATCGTGTGCCTGCTGATTGTAGCAATGACGAATCCAGGCAAAAAAGTCATTGACCGGAAAATTCAAACTCAGCAAACTATCAATTTCATCAATTAAAATGAAAATGCCTTTAGCTTCGCCGCCTCCTTCAGAATCGCTCTTGACATTTGGCAACAATACTTCCTCAACAAACTGGTGTAGTTTTTGTACAGGAGAAAGACCTGTTTGCATATTCCACCATTGCTTAAAGTTGACGTATTCTGCCAGATTTAACCCGTAGAATATGCTGACAATGATTCCTTTATACCATTGTGCTGATGTGGTATCCTCGCTACCCAATTGCGTCACGTCTAAGTAAACACATTTATAGCCTTCTGACTTGAGACGACGACTTATTCGCTGTAGTAGGGATGATTTACCCATTTGGCGAGAGTTGAAGACGTAGCAAAAATCGCCACCTTTTAAACTGGTATAAAGTTTTTCGTCTGCTTGACGCACAACATAAGTGGGATCGTCACTGTGGAGGCTACCGCCAACTTGGTATCTCATGTGCAAAGTGTGATTAGAAAAGGAGGAAATAAAGAAACGTGAGTTCGACAGACCTTTCCCTCCCGGCCTCCCTCTCCTAAAAGGCGAACGCGTTGCGTCTCCCCTTGGGAGAGGGAGGAGTAACGAGTAAGGAGGGTTTTTGCTCCCCTCTCCTGGTAGGAGAGGGGCTGGGGGAGAGGTCAAAATAGCACTCGTCGAACTCACGTTAAAGAAGGAGTCAAAATTCAGAATTCAGGATTTAGAATACTATATCCATGCCACACTATCCCGTTCGTGAAGTGTCTTGTAGAGTAAGACGGTGAGGAATGGGTATGCCAAATTTCTGAAAGCAATTTCGTCTTTGTCTAACCATCGCTAACCTCGACCCGGAAAACATGGCAGATTACTTGAATAAGTACCAAAAGTCTGATAGGAAAACCATACTAATGAGAATTTGGACTACTACTGCTGTGCTAGCTGCTTTTTGGCTAATATCTGGGGTCATCGGTTCTAAGCCAATCAACGCTACTTCTGTTTTGGTAGAAAATGCCATATCATCTCCGGCGCCAACGAATGCAAAACAGATTACTGTCAGTAACACCGAGTTTGGTCTGAAGAGAGTTGACTCCAAAGGAAACGTTACCATTTTCCAGACAACAAGAGTGCCACTTCAGGAAGGAAACACCTACGGATGGCGGATTAAACTCAAAAACTACCAAGGTGAAGTGAAATGGCGTGAAGTCTTGTATTTACCAAAACCTCCAGAAACTTGGGGTACAGATAATGGCGAAGATTTCTCAATATCAGCAGACGGCAAGACATCTGTAACACGACGCACACAGTCGGCTCCCGAAGGTGTAATTGAGAATTTTTGGACAATCGCCCCTGGCGATCCAGTTGGTAAGCATAGAATAGAAGTCTATATTGATAACCGTTTGATCGGTACTTTCCAGTTTGAAGTTATTCCAGTTAAGTAGAT
The DNA here is from genome assembly GCF_053470305.1 of Nostoc sp. DSM 114160. Taxonomy (NCBI): domain Bacteria; kingdom Bacillati; phylum Cyanobacteriota; class Cyanophyceae; order Nostocales; family Nostocaceae; genus Nostoc; species Nostoc sp. DSM 114160. The sequence continues at coordinate 3,524,914 of NZ_JBPFGO010000001.1, forward strand.
GTGAAGGGCATTGGGCATGGAGAAGAGACAAGGTAGACAAGGAAGAGGGGGGAGACTTGGGAGAGACTTGTTCAATAATTTCCCCTTGTCCCCCTTGTCTCCCTTGTCTCCTTGTCTCCCCTACTCCCCTGCTCCCCTGCCCCTCTGCCCCTTAGCCTTAAGCTGAGGAGTATCTTAGAGATAGAAGTTTGATTTTTGTTAGGTGGCGATCGTGAATACAGAGGAATTTCTGCGATTGATCGAAAAGCAACGCCTATGTCCTCAGACACTACCAAAAGGGCTGCAAGCAATGTGGTATGACAACAAAGGTGATTGGAACAAAGCTCATGAAATAGTTACAGATGCCAGCGATGCTGACAGTGCCTGGGTTCATGCTTACCTGCATCGCAAAGAAGGCGATTTGAACAATGCCCATTTCTGGTATCAACGCAGTGGTCAACCAGTATTTTCAGGAGAACTAAGCCAGGAATGGGAACAAATAACTTCTGTATTGCTAAAGAAGGTGAACGCTACGCATGAATGCTGAAGAATTAAAAAGGCGTTTTGCCGCAGGAGAAAGATATTTTCCAGCCGTCAACTTGAGTCGGGATAAGCTGATTGGAGCCGATTTGCCAGGAATTAATTTATGGGGATCTGACTTGAGTGGAGCTAACTTAGCTAAAGCTAAACTCTGGGGAGCAGATTTGAGTAGAACTAATTTAGCCAAAGCGAATTTGACCAGAGCTAATTTGAGCGGTGCCAATCTGAATGAAGCAAATCTTCGAGGAGCAAAACTCAACTATGCCAAGTTGTATGGAGCTAATCTGACTGGCGCTTACTATGATGAAAGTACGCGGTTTTCTAGAGGTTTTGACCCGATTAGTAGAAATATGCGGAAGGTGTGAAGGAGATTGGGGGCAGAGGGGCATACTTCGACTACGCTCAGTAACCAGGGGAGCAGGGGAGATGGGGAGCAGGGGAGCAGGGGAGCAGTTACAGTAAGTTTTTCTCCTCTACCCCTCTGCATCTCTGCCTCTCTGCCTCTTGTGCCCAATCCCCAATCTTCTTTAAATAACTGATACATGTTGATGTGAATTATCCGACATAGACGATATCAACATTTGTTCAAAGACTTTGGAAAGAGCAGTTTGAAAACGCTGACGATGCTTGATTTTGAAAAAAGGTCGAACTATTTCTGCGTAGGCGTAGTCTGCCGTAGTCATCGCACTGTTGCCTTCTCTATTATCAATAACTCGAATTGCCCGCAGAGTTCCTAGCTGGATTTCTTTTTTTACCATCAGTTCAGAAATTCCAGTTGCGCCTACGCCATTTTCAATTGCGGCTTTTGCCATCTCACCACTGGTGAACACTAAAATTACATTCAGTTCGCTGAGGTTGATCCCCCAATTTTGCAACGCTTCTTCAAACCTTTGTTGTGTACCAGATTCTGGCACCCGCATTACCCAAGGAGTTTGAGTTAATTGGCTTAAATCAATTTCTCCCCACTCAAACCAAGGGTGTTTTTGACCGACTACAATTTGTAAGCGATCGCTTCCCACTATTTCATACTCTAGAGTATTCTGAAGCGCTGGCTTCACGTCACCTTCCACCAAACCTAAATCAAACTGTCCCATTGCTGTACCGACACAAATCGTTTCTGCATTGGCAAGGGTACAGTCAATCTGGATACCAGGATATTGGCTTTTAAACTCACTAATCTTACTTGGTAGCCAGTAGTTACCAATGGTCAGACTCGACCCTAATTTCAATTCACCTCTTTGCAGATTGTTCAATTCTCGCAACCCCCTTTCTGTCAAGGAAACTTGATCGAGAATTTTCTGCGCTTCCACTTGCAGTAATTTACCCGCTTCAGCAATTTCGATATGGCGACCAATCCGATGGAATAGTTTCACTCCGTATTCTTGCTCTAAGTTGTGGATCGCTGCACTGACAGCAGGTTGTGTAATATAAAGCTCCTCTGCTGCGCGAGTGAAGTGTAAGTTCTGCGCCACAGCCAGAAATATTTTTAGCTGCTCAAGCGTCATTCCTGCCATTGGTCGTATCCCTAAGACTTGGTGTCAAAAATTTAATCACTTTCATTTATCATTTTGACAAATAAAAGCATTTGATTCTATCGGTTAGTTTGACTAAAGTATAAATCAAAGCTTCGGCACGGAATCAAACGGCCAAGTAGAGAGGGGGACAAGGGGACAAGGGGGACAAGGGGTAAACAAAACTTTTAACTCCCAACTCTTGTACAGACGCGATTAATCGCGTCTCTACTCCTAACTCAGCACTGGCTCAACGCCCTGCTTCCGCTAACAGAACTCTTAACGCCCCATGCCCCATGCCCAAGCATGAACATAAGGACTTCCACAAATGAACGATTTAGTAACTGCAATTACCACAGGGATTACTGCATTCACTGCCACCAACATTGATGATATTGTCATTCTGACGTTGTTTTTTTCACAAATAAGTAAAACGTTTCGCAGTCGTCACATCCTTGCTGGTCAGTATCTCGGTTTTGCAGCGTTGATCGTTGCTAGTCTTCCTGGTTTCTTCGGTGGACTAATCATACCGCAGGACTGGATTAGACTACTTGGTTTTATGCCAATAATCATTGGTGTGAGCAGTTTACTAAAACGCGAAGAGGATTCATCTGAGGAAGCTGAAGAAGAAACCGAACCGTCTTGTCCCTCTATAGTTAGGAGTTTTGTTTCTCCGCAAACTTGCAATGTAGCCGCGATCGCCTTTGCTAATGGCAGTGATAATATCAGCGTCTACGTGCCTTTGTTTGCCAACTCAGAATTAGATAGTCTGCTGGTGATTATAAGTGTATTTTTTGGACTAGTGGGTGTATGGTGTTATACCGCTTACAAGTTAACCTACTTGCCTGCGATCGCCAACTTTTTAACTGAAAATGGCAATACTTTTGTCCCTTGTATATTGATTGGTTTGGGCGTGTTTATTGTCACGGAAAATGTTACCTGGACTCTTTTGTCCGTAGTTTCTAGTTATATATTCTCATTAATTTTAGGTTTCACGACTCAGCCTTCGAGTGAAGAACAAGAAAAATTAAGTGTCTAATAAAGAGGTGTATCATCAATTTTCTGAGCAAAATTAATTCTAAACTGGGAAACATCTTACCCATCAACAGGAATCAAAACATGAAAATCTGGAAATCTCTGCTAATTGTCTTAATGATTGTCGCTAATCTAGCCTTTGCTCAACCTTCTTTTGCTGATAGACCAAAATTTAGTAAAAACCCCGATTACATCGAAGTCACCAAAGCTCTTAAGCAACTCTCTCAGACAAAAGATGCCCAAACTCAAGTTGAAGGTTTGACACCAGAAGAAATTAAAAAAAGAACCGAGGAATTAACACTGCAAAAATATGCTTTAGAGACGGGAATCAATTGGGGTCAATGCAACAACCAAACAGGTAATACCATAGCGGTATACGGTAAAAGACCAAATGATGATGAAGATGAAGATGCCGTATACGAGAATGGTCTATATTTTCTAGGGGATGGTCAATCCACTAAAAATAACTGGGATTGTGATGGCATCTATCTACCGAATGATGTCCAAGTAGAAAATTTCACTTCTAGTCCTAATGGGCAAGGTGAAGAATTGAGAGGAGCTGCTGCTCTGAAGATCCTTGATGGAACTCAGTTGATAATTAAGAGGAATCCAGATACTGCTGCGATTGAATTGAATGTCCCGACTGTAAAAGTTTTAAACAGCAAAGAGGCTAACTGGTTTATCCCAGATATATCGCAGGATCTCATAAATACACGAGTTCCTAATGCGCCTAGCAATCAGTCTTGAAATAGAACTGCATAGTTTATTTTTGAATGATTGTTCTGAATTTAAATAGGGTAACAGCCAAAATCAGAGAAAAACAGGACAAACACTGGTGAAACATCTCTTTGATCTTGGCTATTTTTTTTTGAATTTATCTATCCTCAATTTTAGGCTTGTTTTATTTCGATATCTGCATTAAAATAAATTTTGGAAAAAATGTACAATCACAACAGGCATATTTCAAGAGCGCAACTATTGTGCTGGGTGCAAGTCATCTGGAAAGAGATTTTCTACTACCTTCGCATTTTTTTGATAAGAGCCGCTTTGGGGATAAGGGTGTTATTGATGCAGTTAAAATTGAAACCTACAGAAGAAGAAAAAGATAAAAAAAAGCCAGGACGACTGAATCCGTCCAGAATCCGAGATCACTTGGCAAATGAGCGTACCTACCTCGCTTGGATGAGGACAGGAATCGCTCTTTTAGGTTTTGGTGTCGTCATTGTGCGTTTGCGTGCCTTCCAAGTACCTTTAGTACCCCGTCCTGGCAACGGCTGGAAGTTAGGTTTAGTCTTCTCGCTGGTGGGTTTAATCACGGTGTGGCTCTCAACAGTACATTATTTTGCTGTCCGTCGTGATATCGAAGAGGATACTTACGAACCAACAGATCGGTGGGTGTTGCTGTTCAGTCTCGCTGTGATGATTCTCGGCACTGGGGTAATCTATTTTGTTTTTACAACTTCCTTAGATCCAATGAGTCCACTTATCCCTGAGTAATAAGATTTTTAAAATCGCACCTTATACACCTCGAATAATTCCCCTGATTTATGCGTCACGACTTTAGCACCAGCGGTCTTAATCGTTTTTTCCCACTTAGCCAAAGACTCTAAAAACACCTCAGCCCCTAAATAGGTTTCCAGAACTGCCCAATCTTCCGCTAAAGGCTGTTCTGGATTGAGAACGTCAAATACAAAATGTCCGCCTGGTTTTAACACCCGCTTGACTTCTGCTAGTACAGCATCCCAATATTCGAGGGGAAAATAGCAGCTAAATCCGGTGGCGATCGCCAGGTCAAATTGCTCTGATGGATAGTTTAACTGATGAGCTGCTCCCAACTCAACCCCTTTGAACAGCTTAGAATTCAACTGCGGTCCGCGAGAATTTAGGGTATCGCGTGCCACATTACTGATTTCTTGCCCATGAAAAAATGCTTGCCAATCCCGCCAAGGATAGATTAAAAAGCTGATTCCACAGCCAATATCTATACAGTGTTGATTTTTTTGAGGTTTAGCAATTTCCCAAAAAGGGGAAGCAATTCTTCCTGAGAAACTCCCAGCAATCCACTCACGGAATATCGGCATCGCTTGTACTTCTGCTGGGAGTTCAAAGGTTTCACGTTGATATTCTCGGTTAAAGCGATAGGCTATTTGGGCTAATCTTTCGTCCCAGTTGGTTGATTTGGGTGAACTAAAGAGATTTTGGAACTGAGAATCGGACTTTTTAGACATTTAGGTTTTTGCTACTCTTTCTAAGGATTGTAGTCAAATTCGCCAAGCGATCGCCTACGGCGGGTGGGTACGCCATCGCACCCCCATCCAATCTCCTGCTAAAGTTTGTCCAAAGTCATAGGCACTAATGACTAATGACCAATGACTAATGACAGTTACTCAACTTTTTCATACCAGATACCTACTTTCTCAAAAGCACCATAAGCAAGCTTCAGAAAATTCACTATTCTCTGTTTTCCAATTATCCCAAATTCTTTATATTCTCTAGCCTCTGCAAAAGTCAGGCGATTTTGGTCAATTATGTTTCTTTCTCTGTATGCTAACTTCGGAAAATCTATAACTTTTATCTGATATTTATTTACTATGTTTTGATAGTTGGAATCTGACTCTAGATGCTCCCAATCATCACACAGCCCTAAATTCCTCACCAGAATATGAGGGATTTTATCACCGTAAGTATTCACTGACTGAGCAAACAGGTTGATGCTGTCGTATCCTCCTGTCGATACAAACCATTTGCAAAAGAGAACTCCCTGCGAACTTCCTAGTTCAAGTAATTGATTAGATTCAATCCACCCTTGTACTGCTCTATGCGATTGTGCGGCTAAATTCACAATTACTGGCTTCTCTATCGCCCACTCAAATATTCTATCTGCCTTATTTGCCTGTCGTTCATTCTCACTAAACACAGCATATTTACATATTTCCTTATATACCCCTGCGACATCTGGATTCGATCTATCGGTCTCTACTGGTACAAATGGGATTCTCTTATCCAGACAATACTGAATCATTGTTCTGGCAAAGAGAGACTTTCCTACCCCGCCTTTTTCACCATCCACAAAATGAATTGTCGGCATTACAGCCACCTCTAATAGTTATTAAATTCTGATATATCTTTCCCAAACTAAGAACTTTTTGGCCATTGCCCCCAAGTATTTTGGTGGTTTTATGAGAAAGTATAATCGTGATTTGGATATATTCCAACAGTCTCATTTTACACAGGCGAAGTCCGTCTGCGCGGACTAAAACAAAACAAGGGGCTTAAGCCCCTTGTTATAACCTGCGGAAGCAGGTTTTGTTTAGATGTGGTTTCTAACCGCCCTTTTAGCTGTAATATTAGCCCAAATCGAAAAGCAAGATTTCGCCGCCGATGTTGGTGCTAATTTCTAGCTGTTCTTCGCCGTTAATTTGTACGCCATCACCGGCTCTAAGTTCTTCACCATTTAGGTTAACTATACCTTTGGCTACTTGTAACCAAGCATAGCGATCGCTTTTGACTTGATAATTAACAACATCGCCATCCTCTAAGACAGATGTGTATAAATCAACGTCTTGGTGAATTGTCACAGCACCATCGCGCCCATCTTTAGCAGCAATTAAGCGGAGTTTACCGCGCTTTTCTTCGAGAGGAAAAGCTTTTTGTTCGTATCTTGGCGTTATTCCTTCTCGATCGGGAAGAATCCAGATTTGTAATAAGTGTAGTGGTTCGTCTGGGGAGGGATTAAATTCACTGTGGCTGATTCCAGTTCCAGCACTCATAATTTGGGCATCACCGGGGCGAATCACCGAGCCAGTACCCAAGCTGTCTTTATGCTCTACAGCACCTTCTAAGACGTATGTGAGGATTTCCATGTCACGATGGCTGTGGGTAGGGAATCCAGCACCAGGGGCGATGCGATCGTCGTTAATTACGCGCAGAGAGCGAAATCCCATACGGTTGGGATCGTAAAAACTACCGAAAGAAAATGTGTGATAACTATCGAGCCAGCCCATTTTGGCGTGACCACGGGAATTGCGATCGTGAATTAAGTGGGTAATTGTATTTTGAGACATATATTTACCTCGTTCTTAATGAGTATTTAGAGACGCGATGAATCGCGTCTGTACAAGAGTTAGGAATGGAATTAGGATAAATTTTCAGTAACCTAATAACTTCTTCAAGTTGAAGCATTAATCTTGATGTATTACTTGTCGAAGATATTTGTGAATTTTGTCACCTGGTTTTGAACTATTTCAATAGTAAAGTATATACATATAAATGAAAAGTACGCACTTAAAAGTGACGTACTTACCAAAAAGATACTATTAGATTTAATAAAGACTACTTTTCTAAAAAGTTACTAGTAGCATTAAATGTAGGTTGGGTTGAGCAACGCGAAACCCAACATTGATCGGAGTGTTGGGTTTCGTTCCTCAACCCAACCTACAATTTTTTTTGCAAAAATAAAATAGTGTATTAAATGTAGCGAAACCTAACATTGATCGGAGTGTTGGGTTTCATTCCTCAACACAACCTATAAATTTTTTTGCAACGTTTTAGCTGTGTCACGCCAATAGGGTGCATTAAACTTTAGTCTAATGCACCCTATTAGTAAATCAAGTGTCTCTCAAAAGTGCTTATTTGACAGTAGCAGGGATCTTTTGAGTTTTAGTAGTACCCGCTGTGCCATTCTCTGCTTTAATTTCTGCTACTTGCAGATGAGCTTCTAAGAACCAGAGTCGTTTGTCAATGGTGCGAGAAATTTCGGTGTAAAGGTCAGCGGTATCGAGATCGCCCAATTCATCAGTTTTATCGATCGCATCCCGCAGGTGTTTAGCATAAGATGCAAAGCGATCTGCTAAGGCTGTCACATGATCTTTGCCATCCAAAATATCTAAGGGGTATTCTGGCAGGATGGAATTACTAGCTGCGGCGCGGACTGTTCCAAAAGCATATCCACCTAAAGCTGTGACGCGTTCAGCAATTAAATCGATGAACTCTTCTAATTCCCCAGCAATTTCATCAAATAATAAGTGTAGCTGATAGAAGTCAGTTCCTTTTACATTCCAATGCGCTTGCTTTGCTTGGGTTTTTAGATCCGAAGTAGCTGCCAAGCTTTGGTTGAGAAGTACCACAATTTGCACTCGCGCTTCAGCGGGAATGTCAATACGGGTGGGGTACAAACGTGATGTAATGCTGTTGTCGCTCATGATTCTACGTTGTTAATGCCTTTTAAATCCAACTTTACAGAATTGCAAGGCTTGGCGAAACTCTCTGACGATAGATTGAATTAATGCCTGAATATGTTACTGTTTATGACTATTAGTTAAATACGATGGTTTTCTATGGTATTGAATGTACCACCGAAAAGGCGATCGCGAATTACGTCATTCTGCAAAAAGTCATGGGGAAAACCCACTTCAATTTGACTCACTTCATCTAACCGTTGCAGATGTTCTGGCGAAAGTGTAACTTCTATTGAAGCTAAGTTATCTTGAAACTGCGTTAACTTACGTGCGCCAACGATCGGAATAATCACACCACTTTGAGCGCGTAACCAAGCTAATGCTACCTGTGAAGGTGTATGGCCAATTTCTGCCGCAACTTGACTAACAACTTCAGCGATCGCTAAATTCTTCTCAGAAATCCCTCCGCCCAAAGTTTCGAGTCGTCCTTGTTCAGCGCCTCCTTGAGGAGACCGATTATATTTACCTGTCAACACACCACCACCCAAAGGCGACCACGGTGTTACTGCTAAATCGAAGGCTTTAGCCATCGGAATCAAGTCCCGTTCTGGTGTTCGCTGAATTAAACTATACTCAATTTGCAAGGCGACAAACTGCGTCCATCCTTGATAATGGGCTATGGTATTTGCTTGGGAAACGATCCAAGCGGGTGTGTCAGAAATGCCGATGTAAAGTACTTTACCTTGACGGACTACATCATCAAGCGATCGCAAGACTTCTTCAATCGGTGTTGTGAAATCCCAAGCGTGCAACCAGAATAAATCAATGTAATCGGTATTCAGGCGTTTGAGACTACCTTCTAAAGACTGAATTAAATTCTTGCGATGGTTTCCACTGGCGTTAGGGTCGCCCTTTTGATCGTTCATCCGCAAGGGAAAGGAATATTTTGTCGCAACTACAAAGCGTTCGCGTTCTTTAGCAATCAACTCGCCAACAATTTTTTCACTGCTACCATCGGTGTAACCGTTGGCGGTGTCAATGAAATTTCCCCCTGCTTCTGCATAGCTATCAAAGATTTTCCGACTTTCGTCAACAGATGCACCCCAACCCCAATCTTCACCAAAGGTCATGGTTCCCAAGGAGAGTTCAGAGACTCTTAACCCGCTTTTGCCTAAGAGTTTGTATCTCATGAATATTTTCTCATTAATGAAAAAACTAAGCAAATACCATTACAAAGGCATGATAACTGGAAATCGGGGGCGATGTTTGAGGACAAGCCTTTTAGTATTTATATTGTCGTGCTATTTAAATGCGGCGATCGCTTTGCAATACTACTCGATCAAGGCTAAACAAGAAAAATGTGTAGTTGAGTTTTAGCGTTCCCTAACCTACAAAAATAAATTATTAAATATACTGTTGTTTTAATAATATAATAAAATGCAACCTGAATATGTTTCCATAACTAGATTTTTAAATTTACGAAACTCGGCTTCTGAGTTTTTTGATGTCTGCTAATGGTGCCATAGTCCATTTAGCTACGACACCCGACCCTACAATCTAAAATCCAAAATTTTCTAGGCGATTACTTCGATAATTTGAGGACCTTTAACGCCGTTTATTCTAGCAATTTCGACAAAGCCAAATTGCGAACCGCTACCATCTTTGTCGAAGAATAGAATCGAGCTACTGGTGTCAACTCTAAAGCGTTGGTTAGGGTTGGTGAAAGCACTACCGAGAGTTAATTGAGAACGTTGTAATTGCCCTACTACGAGTCCACCTCCGAATCCAGATGCAGAAACTTGGATTTTATCACCTTGAGATGCGTTTAAGTCATTGATAATATCGCCACCCTCTAAAGCACTGTTGTAACGGAAGATATCAGCTCCTGCTCCACCAACTAAGGTATCTCTACCTAATCCGCCAATTAGAATATCATTACCATCTCTACCATCAAGGTTGTCATCACCTGAACCACCGTTCAGAGTATTGACTCCAGCATTCCCTATTAAGCGGTCATTTCCATTCAGTCCATTGATTACATCGTCGCCAATAGTAGCGTTAAGAACATCGTTTAGAGGGGTTCCAGTGATATTAGCCATACTTGTTTATTAGGTAATTGGTGTTTTAAGATACAAAGTCTGACAATTAAGGATATACTTACATGTCGCAAGCATCCAGTATTTTCTTGTGCTAATGTATGTACGAAAAAAGACTATATATTAAACAGGAATCAATACACAAGATTCTTTTGTAAAAAAATAAGAATGCTAATTATTTTTTGTGGTGAGAGTAATTTATATAGAAACATTCTATAGTCCTTGTTTGGAAACTATGATTGTAGGACTTTTATGCTGTACAAATGCATCGTGATGTTTATCGGTAATCGCAAATAACCAACCTTTGCTGTTTGTTAACGGTGTTTGCCAACAACAATATTGCTTAAAAGATACTATTTATTCTAATGTTTTGCTAAATTTACAACTTAAGCTAGACGACATTATGCATATTTGAACTGGAGACTGGTTCGGTGAGGTAAGAGCGATCCCTACGGTTTTCTAAGCTAGAATACCAAAGTTGTGTTTTAGACACATCCGACAATTCAATTGCCAAAGAGCCATTATTTTTATGAATTACTACGTAATCTACGACGGGAATTGTAATCTCTGCGTTACCCTAGTGCGATCGCTAGAAACCTTAGACCAAGGAAAACTATTTCGCTACAGTCCCATGCAAGATGAGCAGACACTTTTACAGTGGGGAATTTCAGCCCAAGATTGCGAACAGGGGATGATTTTAATTGATGGCAATAACCCTCAAAGACGTTGGCAAGGCAGTAACGCAGCTGAAGAAATTGGGCGGTTATTGCCAGCAGGAAGTATATTTGTAGACGCTTATCGAGCATTACCGGGGATGAAATGGGCAGGCGATCGCTTTTACGAGCAAATCCGCGATAACCGCTACACCATATTTGGTAAACGTTCCAATACATATCAATCATCGTACTGTGTAGATGGTAGCTGCAAGCCAACTTAAGTTAAATAGGCCGTTAAAAACCGCAGTGACACGAAGCTTTACCCCCCCTGCGTGGTTTTAAAAATTCCTACCTCCTGCCTCTTGCCTCTCAATACTGTTGGTTAAGGCAAGAGACGCGATGAATCGCCGTCTCTACAATAATCGGTTTTGCGATCTAGAATTTTCATCAAAAAACCTTAACAAAACTGTATTGCCCTGTCTCTTTATTTGTCATTAGACAGAATTATTTTATTCAAAAATCCGCCTCCAGATGCTAGCAAAAAGTCTGCTAGACCAACCATTATGCTATCTGGCGTCTTTGTAAACATTGTGCAATCAATGACATTTGCGATCGCCTACAGCGGGTGGGTACGCCATCGCGCCACAATTCGGCACAACAAACTGAACTGACGGGAGGATACTGCGTGAAAATTGGTGCAAACTACTTGGGTAACGGAGAGTGTGAATTCACAGTTTGGTCTCCGCTATTAGATAGCGTCACGGTAAAAATTTTGACGCCAGAAGAGCAGTTAATTCCTCTCAAGCCTCAATCAGAGGGATACTGGCACACGAAAGTCAACGATGTGTATCCGGGTACGCTTTATCGCTATGTCTTGAATGGCCAAGACAACTTTGCCGATCCGGCGTCGCAGTATCAACCGGAAGGGGTACATGGCCCGTCGCAAATTGTCGATCCTTTTTTTGAGTGGACTGATGAAGGATGGACGGGTATTCCTGTAGAGTCGATGATTTTCTATGAAGTTCACGTTGGGACATTCACGCCGGAAGGAACTTTCACCGCCATCATTCCCCGTTTACCAGAACTGCGGGAACTGGGAATTAACGCCATTGAAATCATGCCCATCTCCCAGGTTCCGGGAGATACTCATATTGAGGCAACTCTCGCATACCGCAACTGGGGCTATGATGGCGTTTATCCTTATGCTGTCCAAAATTCCTACGGTAGTCCAGCCGAACTCAAGCAATTGGTAAATGCTTGTCACCAAAATAACATCGCCGTTGTGCTGGATGTGGTGTATAACCACTTTGGGCCGGAAGGCAACTATATGGGGTCAGTTCGCGCCCTACTTTACTAAAACCTATAAAACGCCGTGGGGCGAAGCAATGAATTTCGACGATGCCCATAGTCAGGGTGTGCGAAATTATTTTATCGAAAATGCTCTTTACTGGTTGGGCGAATTCCACATTGATGCATTGCGGCTGGATGCCATTCAAGCAATTTATGACTTGGGAGCCAAGCATTTTTTATGGGAATTGGCGGAAGCAGTTCATCATTTCTCACAACAAGGACAAAGATGGAAACGCCATCTAATTGCCGAAAGTGACTTGAATAATCCGCGAATAATTCGTCCAGCAGAATTGGGTGGATATGGACTCGATGCTCAGTGGAGTGATGATTTTCACCATTCATTGCACGTACTGTTGACAGGCGATCGCCAAGGATATTATCACGATTTTGGGAAATGTGCTGATTTAGCAAAAGCTTATAGCGATACTTTTGTCTACGATTGGAAATACTCGCCCGATCGCAAACGATTTCATGGCTTATCTTGCCGCGATCGCCCTTTGTCACAATTTACAGTCTGCATTCAGAATCACGATCAAATCGGCAATCAAATGAAAGGAGAACGCCTCTCCCAGAGGATCTCTTTTGAAGGATTAAAGTTAGCCGCTGGTGCTGTGTTGTTGTCACCTAACTTACCCCTGTTATTCATGGGAGAGGAATACGGCGAAACTGCACCCTTCATTTACTTTGTCAGTCACTCCGATCCCGATTTGATTCAAGCAGTTCGAGCCGGACGCAAAGAAGAATTTGAAGCATTTCACTATGCAGACGATCCCCCAGATCCAGAATCGGCAGAAACTTTCCTCAAGTCTAAACTTAATTGGGAATTACGCAATCAAGGTAAGCACAAAGTTCTCTGGGATTGGTATCGCCAGTTAATTAATTTACGGAAGACACATCCAGCCCTGCTCAACCAAGACCGCAATTTCATCGAAGCAACTAGCGATGAAGAGAAAGAGATCGTCATCGTGCGGCGTTGGTGCGAATCGAGTGAAATAATATTTGTGATGAATTTCAATTCGTCTCCAGTGACAGTGACTCTGCCGTTTGAGCATAATGCTAATAAATTGTTGGACTCTGCTGATACCTCATGGTCTGGGCATGGTTCTGAAGCTGCTGAACATTTGTCTGTGGGACAAGAAGTGAAATTGCAACCTACTAGTCTAGTACTCTATGAAAAAGGATGAGGCAGAGAGTTAGAACTTAAAGTTCAAACAATAAGGCTTAATGTTTGAGCAACAAGGCTTAAGGTTCAAACAATAAGGCTTAATGTTCGAGCAATAAGGCTTAATGTTCGAGCAATAAGGCTAATGTTCAAACAATAAGGCTTAAGGTTCAAACAATAAGGCTTAATGTTCGAGCAATAAGGCTTAATGTTCAAACAATAAGGCTTAAGGTTCAAACAATAAGGCTTAATGTTCGAGCAATAAGGCTTAATGTTCGAGCTAAAAGGCTTAATGTTTGAATAATGGTTGGCTGTGGATGTTAAGGACTTATTGATCTCCCCTAACCCCCTTAAAATTTACCCCACCCTAACCCTCCCCTTGTAAAGGGGAGGGAACTAGATTTTCTTGTTTCCCCCCAATACATCGGGGGGATTAAGGGGGGTAATACCCTTTTGTTACCGAGAAGAGGACTTTTCAAACATTCTCTAAAAGGTTCAGCGTTTACCCTCAAAACCTCATCTTCCTTATCCCCCTTACTTCCTACTAAAAAAATATGCGAATTCCCACCGCCACTTATCGAATTCAGTTTACACCTCAGTTTGGCTTTGACAACGCTAAAGCGATCGCAGCTTATCTAGCAGATTTAGGTATTTCCGATTTATATGCTTCCCCCATTTTCAAAGCCAGATCCGGGAGTACGCACGGTTACGATATAGTAGATGCCACTCAACTTAACCCAGAACTGGGAACTAATGAGTCTTTTGATGCATTAGTTGCTGAAGTTCAATCCCTTGGTATGGGCTGGTTACAAGATATTGTGCCCAACCACATGGCTTATAGCAGCGAAAACGATTACTTGATGGACGTATTGGAACACGGCCCAGATTCCAGCTATACCGATTACTTCGACCTTTCTTGGAATGCTCCTTTTGGCGATCGCCAAGAGCGAATTCTGGCTCCTCTGCTGGGAGATTTCTATGGTACATCCCTGGAAAACGGACACATTCAACTGCAATACGAACAAAACGGTTTAACCGTCAATTATTACAGCTTAAAATTGCCACTGCGGTTAGAATCTTACACAAAAGTTATCACCTATAATTTAGGTAAACTCACCCGGACACTGGGACGCAATCATCCCGATTTTATTAAGTTATTGGGGATTCTCTACATTCTCAAAAATGTACCCTCAGAAGTTGCGGGAAAACAGCGACAAGACCAAATCGCATTTATTAAAGGATTGGTTTGGGAACTCTACACCACAAACGATACCATCCGCGAGTTTATTGACGAAAATATCCAAACATTCAACGGAGAACCCGGTAATTCCGAAAGCTTTAACCTCCTAGATGATTTACTCAAGGATCAATTTTACCGTCTTGCCTTCTGGAAGGTGGGGGCGGAAGAAATGAATTACCGCCGTTTCTTTACTGTTAATGAACTGATTTCCGTTAAAGTTGAAGAAGTGCGGGTTTTTAATAATACCCACAGCCTAATTCAGAAACTAGTTGAAGAAGGCAAATTTACTGGTTTACGGATTGACCATATTGATGGACTTTATAACCCAATCCAGTATCTCGAAAGACTGCAAGAAAAGATGGGAGATGTTTATATCACCGTCGAGAAGATTTTAGAACTGACCGAAGAGTTGCCGGAAAACTGGCAGATTCAAGGAACATCTGGATATGACTTTCTTAACTATGTAAATGGCGTATTTTGTCAAACAGAAAATGAATCAGCCTTCGATAAAATTTACCAAAACTTTATTAGTTCCAGAGCAGATTATGCCTCGGTAGTGAAGGATAAAAAGCACCTGATTTTGGAAAAGAATTTAGCAGGTGATATTGACAATTTGGCTCTTTTGTTAAAGAACGTTTCCAGCAAATATCGCTATGGCAATGATTTTACACTGAATGGATTAAAAAGAGCGATCGCCGAAGTTTTGACACTGTTCCCGATTTACCGCACGTACATTACACCCGATGGAATTGGAGAAAGCGATCGCGCTACCATTCAAGAAGTAATCGATCGAGCCAAAGAACAAACCCCTCTGTTGCAGAACGAACTGACTTTTATTGAAAAGTTAATGCTGCTAGAATTTGATAATTCTTTGACTCAAACAGAACGCGAACAGTGGATATATTTTGTCTTGCGAATGCAGCAATACAGCGGGCCGCTAATGGCCAAAGGCGTAGAAGACACCACATTATATGTTTACAATCGGTTGCTGTCGCTGAATGAAGTCGGCGGAAATCCCGGTCATTTTGGCATCGAATTAGCCAAATTTCATGCTTTTAACAAACAGCATCAAGCAACCTGGCCTCACACAATGAACACCACCGCCACCCACGACACCAAGCGCGGCGAAGATGTGCGGGCAAGGTTGAATGTCCTCTCAGAAATCCCCGATGAATGGGATCGGCAGGTAAATACCTGGAGTGCCATGAATCGAGGACATCGTAGCCATCGCCACGGGTTTGCGATGCCCGATCGCAACGACGAGTATTTTCTCTATCAAACCCTAGTAGGGGCGTTTCCCTTTGCCGAACACGAACATGCATCCTTTGTGGAACGAGTGAAAGACTATATAATAAAAGCAATACGAGAAGCGAAGGTGCATACAGCCTGGTTACGACCTGATAGCCAGTATGAAGAAGCTTGTACCTCCTTCATTGGGAAAGTACTCGATCCTGCGATATCTGGGGAATTTCTAGAAGCTTTTCGTCCATTTCAACAGCGAATTGCCGACTATGGGATATTCAATTCCCTTTCCCAAACTTTACTGAAGATTACCGTACCCGGCGTACCCGATTTATACCAGGGAACGGAACTTTGGGAACTGAGTTTAGTCGATCCAGACAATCGCCGTCCCGTAGATTTTGAACAGCGACGTACTTACTTAAGCGCTATCCGCGAACAGGCAAAAACAGACATTTTGGGACTAATTCAGGAGTTACTAAAGGACAAAACAGACGGCAGAATCAAACTGTTTTTAACGGCTCAATTACTCCAAGCCAGAACAAACTATGTCTCATTATTCCAGGACGGCGATTATTTACCGTTAGAAGTTCAGGGAACCTACGCCAATCATATTATCGCCTTTGCACGGCGGGAGGGGAATCAAACAGCGATCGCGATCGCGCCCCGGTTTTTAACCAGCCTCATCCAGCCAGGAGACAATCCCTTGGGCGAGTCAGTTTGGCAAGATACGCACCTGCAACTACCCCCTGGAACTTCCCCCACTTGGAAAAACGTCCTAACTCAGCAACCCTTACAAGCTACAGAAACCCTATCAATCGCAACAGCCCTAACTCATTTCCCAGTTGCCCTCTTAATTACCACTGCGGAGTAAAAACAAAAATCTTGTCCCACGCAGAGAGAACCCTGTAAAACCTCAGCGTTCCTCTGCGTTTCCTTTGGTGACGGCAGTCGTTCATGGGGGAAACCCCTTTGGCGTTAGCCTCTCCCTTTGGGAGAAGACCGCGCTGCCTCTTTTTTGCGTTAAAAAAAATTCTGTAATTATGACCACTCCACCAGCACTGACCCACCGCGCAGATTGAAGCTGTGCGCCTCCACATCAAAAAAATGTGGAAAACTTTAACGCGATCGCACGAACACTTATTACAATCTGCCAAGGATACCAAACTAGACCACAAAAGAGAAACTCCCTGGATTGTTTACATTTCCCCTTCCGAAGATTGTCCCAACATTCAGACTGTGTTAGAGCGCTCGCTATCTCCGAAAGATATGCAACAGCTAGAAATTCGCACTTTGCCAGCAGAAGCAGAAGCGATTAAACAGCATGGGTTACTATACTTACCAGGGCCTTATGTCGTACCAGGTGGTCGCTTCAACGAAATGTATGGCTGGGACAGCTACTTTATATTACTAGGACTTTTGCACGATGGAGAATTGGAGCTAGCACAAAGTCAAGTCGATCAATTGTTATACCAAGTACAACATTACGGCATTATTCTCAACGCCAACCGGACTTATATGCTGTCGCGATCGCAGCCCCCTGTCCTGAGTATGATGGTTTTGGCGTTATTCGAGTACACCCAGGATGAGGAGTGGTTGAGGGCAACCGTACCCTTGTTAGAGCAGTTTTACTATTATTGGGTAGTACCGCCCCATCTGAATGCTGCAACCGGCTTATCCAGATTCTACGCCTTTGGGGAGGGCCCGGCGCCAGAAGTTTTGTTTTCCGAGCGGGATGAAGAGGGAAAAAGCCACTACGATCGCGTCAAAGAGTACTATAAAACTTTTGAAGTTGAGGATTATGACGTTAGTCTTTATTACAACCAGGAAACTGACGAACTGACCAAGCTATTTTACAAAAGCGATCGCACCATGCGCGAATCTGGTTTTGATATCACCAACCGATTTGGCCCCTTCAGTGCTGATATCCTCCACTACGCTCCGGTGTGCCTCAACAGTTTGCTGTATCAGGTTGAACAAGACATGGCGCAAATTAAGCGTATTCTGGGGAACGAACAATTGGAACAAAAATGGAGCAATCGCGCAGATATCCGCCGCGATCGGATCGATCAATTTCTTTGGGATGAAGAACAAGGATTATATTTAGACTATCATTTCCAGAATGGAAAACGCCGCCGCTACGAATTTGCTACCACGTTTTATCCTCTCTGGCTGGGAATTGCTTCTCCAACTCAAGCCAAACGCGTCGTAGAAAATCTCTCTTTGTTTGAAGCCCCAGGCGGAATTTTTACCAGTACTCGTGTCACCGGCAATCAGTGGGATGCTCCCCTTGGCTGGGCCCCATTGACATTAGTTGCAGTCCTTGGACTTCACCGTTATGGGTATCATACAGAAGGCGATCGCATTGCCAACAAATTTCTCGCTATGGCAGTTAAAGAATTTGAGCGTCACGATACCCTAGTTGAGAAATATGATGTTGAACGCTGTTCTGCCAATGTTTCCGACGAAATCTGCTTTGGATATAGTTCTAACGAAGTTGGTTTCGGCTGGACAAATGGAGCGATTCTGGAACTCTTAGCAATCGCCGATCGAAAAGTTTAAATAAAAAAGCGTGAGTTTTTTCCTCACGCCTTTATTTTAAGTAGGTGGGTTGAATTATATTAGGACTTACGTACACTCTACGATTTTTGAGAATAATCACAATGGTTCAATCAGCCTCAAAAGTTCTAACCGTTGATGAATTTATTAGCCATTACGGTGAGTGCGATCGCTATGAACTCATTACGGATTGTTGAGCGAGGAGTCAGATGTCGCTCGACGAAGCCAAGTGACAACTGGAAGTCCCAGTAAAAAAAATAGAGAACTATTTGGCTCTGGAACTGAAGTAGGGGAAATGGGTGTCACAGTAATATTATCAAGCCCCATAGGATTAGAGCAACACGGTGCTGCTGGGTTAGTTAGAGAGATTGTCAGGCTGTCGATTAAGTAATTCGAGTTCGAGTTGACCACAGTTTGAAAATCACCAAAAGTGTTTGGAACCGTACCTTCAAAAGAAAATACTGGCGTTGAATTCAACAATCCCGTTATTACATAAGGGATTGGTGTCACGCTGGAGTAAAGATCGACTGAGTTGAATTTAAACGTGGAGTCATCGTTTGTAATTTGAATTGTCGCAGCCAGCGGGTTCTGACCCAGCCTCATTCGTAAACTCTATGAAGGGAGCTGGCTTCCCGTATGAGTCAATTGCAACCCAAGGCCCAGAAACTACCGAAGTTGTAAAACCAGATTCAGTATAGGTTGATAGTGTCCCTACAGATGCTTTCTCAAACGTAATCGTCGTAGCAGATGCCGTTTGATGTACTCCGAGCAGCAGTCCAAGTAAAGTAACTAAGTGTGCAGCAGGAGCTATATGTACTAAAAATTTAAAAGTCAAGGCAAAATAACTTTTCCAAAAATAAATCTTATTCATTTTCCCCTCTAAATATGAAAATAAATAAAATTAATGCAACTAACGGTACAACAAATCTTTACGGCTTGAATTTTGAACGCATACTAAGACTAAAACTTTGATTGCTATATAATTTTTGCAAGATATCTATTTATCAGGAGCCAGAATGCAGAACAATTGGAATAGTGGCGTATTGCAATACGCCACTACTTTTGAATAAAGAGGTTTAAGTACGGAGCTAAATCTACAATTTACTAGTTTTCTATTATATGGTTTGCCTGAATTCTCCGGTAATTGTCCTCGCCTGAATTCTGAATTTTAACTCCTGTATTGTTTTTGAATACCCGATCGGCATCTACCAATTATCATCTCTATCTTCGTCGTAAGGCTCACCTGTAAAAGGTTGTACGCCAACAGCAGGATAAGCATCATCCGTAGGGCCAAAAATCCGCATTGCAGCTTCAGAAATATACTGGGTTATGTTCGCAATGATTTTGGAAATATCCATAATATTGGACTCCTTCTTTTTGAGTCGCTTTAATGGTGATGCTTATACTCTAATCCTAATACTCAAGCCTTGCTCATATTCTCAATATATTGAGAATATATGCAATGTTTATTCAGATAACTTTGCAATACTTTAGCTTGTCAAAAAGTAAAACTTTTCTCTTCGATTCTAATTGTAACATAGTTGTTTCTTTCAACCCATTTGGGAAAAGAGCGAAGTAAAACAAACTTTCTCTGACAGGATATTATTTCCCTTGATTAGCCGCCCGATTTAATTAACATTATTGCAAGCCATTACTATTAAAAAATATTAATTATTTGATGAATTTATTATTAAGCTACCGACAAATCTATTGTTATACGGAAATCTCAGACAATATACTTCCAGGGAGTTGACATTATTTATGGTAAATATTACCATAAATAAAAGAAGCATCTTGTAAGGAAGCTCTTGCATGACAACTTTGCCAGATTTGGACTATGTATATAAACAGCAAAGCCAGCAGAACCAGGAACTGAACCTTTCTGCCGATGACTACAGCTTGCTGACCGACCTTTACCAGTTGACGATGGCAGCTTGTTACACAGGCGAAGGTATAGAACAACGACGGGCAAGCTTTGAATTGTCTGTCAGAAGGTTGCCAGAGGGTTTTGGTTATTTGATTGCGATGGGGCTGACGCAGGCATTGGAATATTTAGCCAAAATCCGCTTTAGTTCGGCGCAAATTGCGGCATTACAGGCAACGGGGATTTTTGCTCGCGCAGGCGATCGCTTTTGGGTCGCTTTTAGCTGAGGGAAAGTTCACGGGTGATGTTTGGGCAGTACCAGAAGGGACAGCCGTGTTTGCCAATCAACCACTGTTGCGGGTGGAAGCACCCCTTTGGCAAGCGCAACTAGTAGAAACTTACCTGCTGAATACGATTAATTACCAGACTTTGATTGCCACAAAAGCAGCCCGATTGCGGGATGTAGCAGGGGAATCAGCAACACTTTTAGAATTTGGCACCAGACGAGCATTTAGTCCCCAAGGGTCTTTGTGGGCGGCGCGGGCGGCGTTGGCGGGTGGGTTAGATTCCACTTCCAATGTGTTAGCAGCGCTACAACTGGGACAACAGCCAAGTGGTACGATGGCACACGCCTTAGTGATGGCATTGTCAGCAATAGAGGGCACTGAAGAACAAGCTTTTAGTGCATTTCATCGCTATTTTCCGGGTGCGCCATTACTAATTGATACTTACGATACCATTGTTGCTGCCCAGCGCTTGGCCGAAAAAGTAAATTCCGGGGAAATGCAATTAACAGGAGTGAGATTAGACTCAGGAGATTTAGTTACCTTATCAAAACAGGTGCGATCGCTCCTTCCCGGTGTGCCAATTTTTGCTAGTGGCGACATAGACGAGTGGGAAATTGCCAGATTAAAAGCTGCTGGGGCCGAAATTGATGGTTACGGACTGGGAACACGACTAGTTACAGGTTCGCCTGTCAATGGAGTTTATAAACTTGTAGACATTGATGGCATCCCAGTCATGAAGCAATCGAGTAGTAAAGTTACTTATCCAGGGCGCAAGCAGATTTTTCGCTCGTTTACGGGAGATAAGGTAAAAGCAGACAGATTGGGACTCTTAGGTGAAATTGCTTTAGAAGAACAACCTTTGTTGCAGTTGGTAGTGCAAGAAGGTGAACGGGTGCAGCCGTTGGAGTCGTTGACAACAATTCGTCAGCGTACTGCTGCCTCAGTTGCCAGTTTGCCACAACAAACACGGTCTTTGCACGATCCTGTCTCGGTGCAGGTGGAAATTTCTGAGGGGTTACGGGTGTTGACTGAAGAAACTAAGAAACGTAGACGCACCAGCAGCTTGCCGTAGGCTACCGCAGAGGCACAGAGAACACAGAGGTAATACCATTTTCGATTTTAGATTTTAGATTTTAGACTTCGGCTCCTTTCGACTTCGCGGTAGTTGAGCGCAGTCGAAACTCAAGGCAAGTCGCTCAGTCGAACGATTTTGGATTGTGAAACATCCATTGGATAAATAGTCATTGAGTGTCACTACGAATTACGAATTATTATGAGAGTTGCTTTGTTTGGAACTAGTGCCGATCCACCAACTGCTGGACATCAAGAAATTCTGAGTTGGTTGTCTGAGCGTTATGATTGGGTAGCGGTTTGGGCAGCAGATAATCCATTTAAGTCTCATCAAACACCCTTAGAACACCGGGCGGCAATGCTGCAACTGTTGATTGCGAATATAGACGCACCACGGCACAATATTGCTTTGGAACAAAAATTGAGTAGTTTCAGAACGCTGGAAACAGTGGAAAAAGCCAAGCTTGCTTGGGGTGAAGACGCCCAATTGACGTTGATTATTGGTTCAGATTTACTGAGTCAGCTACCACGTTGGTATCGCATTGAAGATTTGTTACAGGAAGTGCAACTACTGATTGTACCGCGACCCGGATATGCAATAGATGAATCTAGTTCAGAGGTAGTGCAAAAGCTGGGAGGGAAAATTGCGATCGCTAGTCTGACCGGTCTAGATGTTTCCTCAACAGCGTACCGCGAACATAGAGATCCTCAAGCCCTCACAGCTCCTGTAGTTGCCTATATTAATCGAGAGCATTTGTACGAATGCCAGGACGTTCACCAAAAAAGATACCAACTCCGTTAGACCCAACAACCTTTGGCCGATTTCAAGGTTGGTGTTGATAATGTAATTTTTTCTGTAGACACTGTACAAAATCGGCTGTTAGTTCTACTAGTAATGCGGCAGCAAGAACCATTTTTAAATCATTGGAGTCTTCCCGGTACTTTGGTACGTCCAGGAGAGTCTTTAGAAGATGCCGCTTATCGCATTATGGCGGAGAAAATTAAGGTCAACAATCTCTATTTAGAACAACTGTATACATTTGGCGGGCCGAATCGCGATCCACGGGAAGCAACTGATAGTTATGGTGTGCGTTATTTATCAGTTAGTTACTTTGCCCTAGTGCGATTTGAAGAAGCCGAATTGATTGCCGATCGCATGACTGGCATCGCTTGGTATCCGGTAAAACAAGTGCCGCAATTAGCTTTTGACCATAACGAAATTTTGGCTTATGGACATAGGCGGTTACGAAATAAATTAGAGTATAGCCCAGTGGCTTTTGAAGTCTTACCAGAAATGTTCACCTTGAATGATTTATATCAGTTATACGCCACAGTTTTAGGTGATAACTTTTCCGATTATTCTAATTTTAGAGCGCGTCTACTCAAGTTAGGTTTTTTATGCGATACCGGAATTAAGGTATCACGGGGTGCCGGTCGTCCGGCTAGCTTGTATAAGTTTGACGCTGAAGCTTTTGCTCCCTTAAAAGATAAACCCTTGGTATTTATTTAACCAACCGCTACGTGGGACAAGGAGACAAGGGGACAAGGGGACAAGGAGACAAGGGGACAAGGGGACAAGGGGACAAGGAGACAAGGGGACAAGGAGACAAGGGGACAAATGAAAAATGACAAATAATATGAAAATTGCGATCGCTCAAATTAATCCGACAATTGGTGATTTGCTTTTAAATGCCCAAAAAATCTTGGAGGCGGCACAACGAGCAGCATCTAGCGGTGCGCGTTTGTTGTTGACCCCAGAACTTTCTCTGTGTGGCTATCCACCAAGAGATTTATTACTAAATCCTAGTTTTGTGGAAGCGATGGGCATCACTTTACAAAATTTGGCTCAGGATTTACCACCAAATTTAGCTGTGTTGGTAGGAACTGTTGAACCTAATATCAAAGCAGATATTAGTGGCGGTAAAAGTTTATTTAACAGCATGGCTTTATTAGAGAATGGCACAGTCAAGCAAGTTTTTCACAAGCGACTTTTACCTACTTACGATGTCTTTGATGAACGTCGCTATTTTGAAGAAGGCTTGCAAGCTAATTATTTCATTCTCGATAATATCCATATTGGCGTAACTATTTGCGAAGATTTATGGAACGATGAGGAATTCTGGGGCAAACGTACTTATGCAGTGAACCCGATTGCTGACTTAGCAATTTTGGGTGTAGATTTGACTGTAAATTTGTCTGCTTCGCCCTACACGGCTGGAAAGCAGCAGTTTCGTGAAATCATGCTCAAGCATAGTGCAATACGTTTTCAACAACCAATGATTTACGCTAATCAGGTTGGCGGAAATGACGATCTAATTTTTGATGGACATAGTTTTGCCTTAAATCGTCAAGGTGAAATTATGTGTCGCGCTCGTGGTTTTGACACTGATTTAGTAGTAGTAGAATTTGATGAAACGGGGCGTGATTTGCAGTTGGGTTCTGTAGAACCAATGTATGAATCGGAAGATGAAGAAATTTGGCAAGCTTTGGTTTTGGGAGTACGAGATTACGCTCGTAAGTGCCGCTTTTCTAAAGTAGTATTGGGTTTAAGTGGCGGAATTGACTCGGCAATCGTAGCTGCGATCGCCACGGCTGCACTTGGTAAAGAAAATGTCCTCGGTGTTCTCATGCCTTCCCCTTACAGTTCTGAGCATTCCATCAGTGATGCTGAAGCATTAGCCGAAAATTTGGGGATTAAGACTCATCTTTTACCAATTGGCGAGTTAATGCAAGGCTTCGATCGCACTTTAGATGATTTGTTTGCGGGTACTGAGTTTGGACTGGCTGAAGAGAATATCCAATCACGGATTCGCGGTAATTTATTAATGGCGATCGCTAATAAATTTGGCTATCTGCTTTTATCTACCGGTAACAAGTCAGAAATGGCAGTTGGTTACTGTACACTCTACGGCGATATGAATGGCGGGTTAGCAGTAATTGCAGATGTTCCTAAAACTCGTGTGTATTCACTTTGCCATTGGTTAAATCGCAATAATGAAATTATTCCAAAAAACGTTTTGATTAAAGCACCCAGCGCCGAACTCAAACCAGGCCAAGTCGATCGAGACTCTCTACCGCCTTACGAAATTTTGGACGATATTTTGCAACGCCTGATTCACAACCACCAATCAGCAGCACAAATTGTTGCAGCCGGTCACGATCCGGTAATTGTAAACCGAGTAATTCAAATGGTGGCGCGGGCTGAATTTAAACGGCGACAAGCACCCCCCGGCTTAAAAATCACCGATCGCGCCTTTGGAACCGGTTGGCGAATGCCAATTGCTAGTAACTGGGTTGGTATCAAAAATGCTTACCAGACTAAAACCACAGCTACACTAACCTTAACGTGAGTTCGACGGCTCTAAAAACCCCTCTCCAAACCTCTCCCCCACAGGGAGAGAGGCTTTGAAACCCTAATTTTTTCGTTGGAAACTAAGAATATTTCTGCCCCTCTCCGCCTCGGAGAGGGGTTGGGGAGAGGTTCATCGAACTCACGTTAACCTTAGTTTGTTGTGATGGACAAAATACTCATCGACAAATCGAGTAATTTAGTTATCAAACCCCCTGCCTTAAACTTTTATTAAAGTCTGTCCTTCTCCGATGCGGAGAGGGATAGGTTTTGCATAGTAAAATCTTTTTTAACTTCAATTTGATATGAGCGCAGCAGATTTATTCCCAACCTTGCACAAGCTATCTCGTGCAGATAAACTCAAGGTCATGCAGTTTTTAGTTCAAGAACTAGCGACTGAAGAAGAAACATTGTCGTTACAGCCAGGAGTCACTTATCATCTGTGGTCTCCCTATAATTCTCATGAAGCTGCTAATAAACTAGGCGCACTGCTAGAAGAAGACAGACAGGTAAACGATGCTTAATTCACAAAGATTTCCCTTCGTTGAAAGTCGTGATGTGTTCGGGGATATCGATGCAGTACCAATATTACCTTTGACGTTAAGCTACAAAAATTCTGTCGTCAACGTTTCAGGTTTATTGGATACTGGAGCTAGTATTAATGTTTTACCTTACAGTCTAGGTATTCAGTTAGGGGTATCTTGGGAAGAATTAACAACCTCAGTACAACTGGCTGGAAACCTTGCACCAGTTGAAGCAAAAGGGTTAATTCTATCTGCTAAAATAGCCAGCTTTGAACCAGTTCGATTGGTATTTGCTTGGAGTCTCACGGATTACGTGCCGTTACTTTTAGGACGCATGAATTTTTTCTTAGAATTTGATGTCTGTTTTTATCGTTCGCAGATGGCGTTTGAACTGTCTTCTAAGTCGTAAATCCGATCGCTCCACCTCAAAGCTTCATCATTCCACCTTTGAACTCGGAGATTGCACCTTTTAACACCAATTGTCGAGTTAAAAGAGCGTTGGCGCAGCCCGCCGCAGGCATCGCTTCACCTTTTATCCTCGAAGTTGCGCCTTTAAGCCTCGAAGTTGCACCTTTAAGCCTCGAAGTTGCACCTTTAAGCCTCGAAGTTGCACCTTTTATCCTCGAAGTTGCGCCTTTTATCCTCGAAGTTGCGCCTTTTATCCTCGAAGTTGCGCCTTTTATCCTCGAAGTTGCACCTTTTATCCTCGAAGTTGCGCTTTTAACCCCGATCATTCTACTTTTGAACTTAAAGCTTGCACCTTAGAACATAAATTGTCTAGTTAAAAGGGCGTAAGTCTAGCTTGTCAGAGACATTGCTCGACCTCTGAGCTTAGTCAATAGGTTATTTTTACTCATATAAACGCTGTGCGATCGCATTCAACAACTCCTCAAAGTCTGATTCGCTGTGAATATCAGGGGTGAGCGTGTTCATATCTTTTAGCAGGTTGGTGAGTTCGGCGATCGTGTTGCGAATCTCGGTGTATTGGTCAATTTCTTCACGAAATCCCTGCAAATTAGCTGCACCAACTTCTCTCATCCCTTCGTCCAATTCTCTAATTTCGTCTTCCCAATGTTTAATATATTTAAGTCTTGCAACAGGTTTATAAATTTGGGCATCGGCTAACACAATCGGGAAAATTCGATTATAAAATTCACCATTTTTAGCAATTTGCACTAGCTCAAACATACAATTGGGCGACTTTAAATACTTATCACTAATAACTGCGATCGCACATTTACCGCGTCCAATCCTTTCCATAAAGGCTTTGATTAGTCCTTTGTAGCCCAAATCGCGTTTATCGCGGATGATTTTGATTCCTTTTGCCTGAAAAGTCTCATCCAGTTGATTGACAAATTGCTCACTTTCTCCACCCCAAGCATAAGAGATGAAAATTTCCTTCTCGAATTTCATTGCAGATTGACTATTCACGATCTGTTTTTGTTCTTCTTCACTATCTCGTAAACGATGCGTCAATGATTCATTTTTCTCTTGCTCCAGTTCGCTTTGTAACTGTGCCACTTGGGGATTATATTCCCCATCTACTTTAATGGCTTGAAACATGACATCATCAATTAACCTACGGACATCTACCATTTCATAGCTGTTTTCGCACTCAATCTGGTAACGACCAGCGTTCAAACGTTTGTTGAGTTTTTTCAGAGAATAGGAATAAGGGGTGGGCAGATTTTTACAAGTTTCGCAGTTACAAGGAACTAGGGTTTGATATTGCAAACGTTCATAAGAGTTGTGGATTTCTTCGAGTTGATGGATGATGACTGCCATCAATTCTTTTGTACGATTTCCGGCTACACGGATTTTAATCTCCCCTTGATTGTAGTTTTCAATGATTTCAGCACGACTTTGGTATTCGTTGATAACAACACCGTTTTTCCAAACGAGTTTTGGCTGTTCAATCAAAGCGTGCATCTCAACAATAAAGCGGGTGAGGATGCCTTTGGGCATGAATGTATAGGTGTAGCGCAGGATTAGGTTGTTGCGATCGTCCCAGGTATAATCAGCTTTTTCAATGGAAAGTAATTCCGGGGCAATATAAATTTCATCGCGACCGGGAATTTTGTAGCAAAGCTTGAACCGCATCATTAATTGCAAGAGTTCATCTTGCATATCTGCATATTCGCCGTCTTCCCAAATATCTTTGAGGTTTTCCTTAGTAAAACGACCTTGCTTTTGTTTGACAGTTTGACTGTCCAAAACTTTGTAAACGGCAGTTGTACCCCATTCCGGTTTGAGGATGACGTAGTGTTTAAGTGTAGAATCGTCTTGAAAGTGGAGGCAAACGCCGAGGTCATGTAAATAGCTACTCAAGCGCAGCATATCTTTACGGTCAGTTAAATTATTGACTCGGCAAAGGTTACAGTATTCATCAAAGCTGATGTAATTTCGGGAATCGTTCTCTAGAGCGGCTCTGACTCTTACCCAGAGTTTTGGTAGAGGTGTACCAACATGGTCAAGATTGCTGATGTTTAGCTGAATAGCGTCTTTAATCTCTGCTAAACCGCGATTAGTATCTAAATTGGTTGCCAGTATTTTCTCCAGATTGCTAAATTTTCCTCGTAACTGCCCCCCATCGACTTCGCACTGACGGTCTTGTTTTTCGTTTTTGATGATAAAAACTGGGCTTTTATCGCTCAAGAGTTCAATAACCTTCAACCACCAGTAAAAATCGGTGTTTTCTTTGCGAGTGTCGGCAACTAAGGCATAGAGAGAACGCTTGCTGAGGAAAAACTGATGGGTTTGGTGGTAGATTTCCTGACCGCCAAAATCCCAGATGTTGACGCGGAAATCTTTGCCATTTGGCTGTGTAAACTGCCACCGGATGACTTCAATGCCTGCGGTTGATTGCTCATCTGGCTGGAGTTCGTAGGTTTCATCGCTGATTTTCTTGGCTAAAGAGGTTTTACCGGCTCCTCCTTCGCCAACAATCAATAATTTTGCTTCGTAGAAGGGTTCTGTTTCGGTTGCGTCTTGTACCCGGAAATAGAAATCGAGAATTTCATTCACATCGCCTGGATCTTCATATAATTCCTTCGGCCCCAAAATCTCTGGTGGAATGGGGACTGGATTTCTACGAAGATCCAGCTTTTTCAGGTTTGACAGTTGCCTGATTTCCCTTGGCAGACTGCTCAGTTGATTATTGCTGAGGTAGAGGGTTTGCAGGTTGGTGAGTTGGCCAAATTCCGGTGGCAGACTGCTCAGTTGATTACTGCCCAGGTCGAGGAATTGCAGGTTGGTGAGTTGGACAATTTCCGGTGGCAGACTGCTCAGTTGATTACTGCCCAGGTTGAGGAATTGCAGGTTGGTGAGTTGGACAATTTCCGGTGGCAGACTGCTCAGTTGATTACTGCCCAGGGTCGAGGGATTGCAGGTTGGTGAGTTGGCCAAATTCCGGTGGCAGACTGCTCAGTTGAGTACTGCTGAGGTTGAGGGATTGCAGGTTGGTGAGTTGGACAATTTCCGGTGGCAGACTGCTCAGTTGATTGAAGCTGAGGTTGAGGGATTGCAGGTTGGTGAGTTGGACAATTTCCGGTGGCAGACTGCTCAGTTGATTGAAGCTGAGGTTGAGGGATTGCAGGTTGGTGAGTTGGCCAAATTCCGGTGGCAGACTGCTCAATTGATTGAAGCTGAGGTTGAGGGATTGCAGGTTGGTGAGTTGGACAATTTCCGGTGGCAGACTGCTCAGTTGATTACTGCTGAGGTAGAGGGATTGCAGGTTGGTGAGTTGGACAATTTCCGGTGGCAGACTGCTCAGTTGATTGTTGTAGAGGTGGAGGGATTGCAGGTTGGTGAGTCGGCCAATTTCCGGTGGCAGTGTTGTTAAGCCTTTGTCAGAAAGGTCTAATTTTGTCACCTTATCTCTGGCAGCTTGTTCAATAATTTGCAGCAGTTCTTCGTTAGTCATTTCGGGTTTTACAGAGGCGATGCCTGACGACGAGTTGCTGCTTGGACGCGCAGCAGAGAAATTGAGTTAATTAATAATGTAGCCTGTATTAAGGATTGCATTCAGGCAATGTGCGTGCGATCGCAGACTCCTGTGCCCCTACGAAATCGTTCACCATTCAACCTCTGAACTCGAAAAAAAATTTAATATATGTCGCCAATAAATAGTTTTTTCTTCAGTGTAATATCTGTGAATTTTTGTGTGCTTAATCATAAATTAATAGTAAAAATTGTGACATCATATTTTAGTTAAGAGTATAGTTTCAAACAACATCAATTAAAAAAATGATGTTTATACTTAGAACTCAGTAAATGAAAGCAGGTGCATAATGAAACTACAAGATTTCTTGGGAAAAGATGAGAAATGGTCATTTGATGCGATCGCAGAAGATGCAGACTTGGCTCGTCAGATTCAGATATTGTTAATTGGTTTAAGTTTGCTGGAACCTCCAGCCGATGGTAAATTTGGCCCTGTTTCTGTGATATCTCTCAAAAAATTTCAAGAATTAACCAAGACTGAAGAAAGTGGTTTTTTAGGAGCAGTCACAGCCAAGAAACTAATTGAAACTAAAATAGACGATCTTCCTCAACCCCCCTTAAAACTAGGCAACGACATCGCCAGTAAGATTGTGAAATATATGTTAGCCAAAGGTTATCAAGTATTTACCAATCCCAAAGAATACAACATTGTTTATGTAGAGGGTATCAATGGAGACTGGACTCTCAACAGTGATACACCTAATGAATTTAACGATCGCCGGATTGTGATCGAAGTAGTAAATGGTGTTCCCAAAATCGTAGATCACTGGGAAGCTACTACAGAACCAGGGAAGTACTACACTTACAATCCGATGAATCCCAAAGGAGCAGCTAGGATTCAGTTTGGACAATACAAAGCTTGGGCTGTGGGTACTCACGGTACAGCCGAGCCTCATGAAGCATTAGTGCAAGTTGGAGATATCACTGTTTGTAGAGATTTCAACCAAGATTTTAAACGGACTGGCGACAAACTTGATACAGGTGATAATTTTTATGTAAATCAACACTACGGCTTTGATTTCCCCAGGAATGATATTCGCCTTGCTAGCGCAGGTTGTTTAGTGGGACGTAGCCGTGAGGGACATAGAGAGTTTATGGCGATTGTTAAACAAGACCGCCGTTATGTCGCTAATCGCAAATATATTTTTTACACTACCGTGATTCCTGGGGATGATTTACTGTAAACGTTTCCAGGATGAGTAATAGTAGGGGCCCACATCTGTGCATTAGTGTCAACTTAAGCGCAAACCCGCTTAAAACCTCGTTTCCAGCCTAGAGGCTGGAAATGCTATTCTATTGCGACTCTGCCGCTAGTCTTGAGGCGAAGCCTCACATAGGCATTCCCAGTCTCCGACTGGGAACGAGATAACGAGACAATCTCTGAAAGCTTGTTCTAGGAAGCCTTCACCTTAAGTTGACACCTATAACATCTGTGCGCCCCTACTTTATCTAACTTTGTTCTTGTGGTTTTCCTATCTGTGCCGTCAATTTCTCTTTATCCTGCCTGCGTTTTTTGGCGTAAAGTTGAATAGTGACAGCCATCAAGATAATCATGGCGAAAATAGCCCAAGCAGCCATATCTGTAGGTAGATTATTCTTAAACACAGCCAACAAAACGATCGCTACTAACATAACTGTAGGCGCTTCATTTAAAGCACGTAATTGCTGACTATTCCAGCGACATTCATCTACTGCTAATTTCTTCATCAGCCGAGCGCAGTAATGATGATAGCCAATTAAAAGCGCCACAAACAGCAGTTTGATATGCAACCAACCCTCTTTTAAAACGTCCGGTTCAGTGGTTAATAAACCGATGGCCATTGCGATGGTCACAAACATTCCTGGGTTAGTGATGATAGAGTAAAGGCGCTTTTCCATAATTTGATACTGATTTTTCAGTATCGTTCGTGCTGGTTCAGGTTCAAGGTTTGCTTCAACGTGATAGATAAAAAGACGTACTAAGTAGAATAAACCAGCAAACCAAACTACAAATCCGACAATATGAAAGGCTTTAAACCATGAATAAGCCATGAATCATAATTTCCTTTACTTGTAATGGTAATAACAAAGTAGTCAGAAGCCAGAATTCAGAATTCAGAATATTGCACCTGAAAAAGGATGGACTTTTAACAAGAAATAACATTTGAATTCTGCCACTCAATCTTCTATTTAGTGGACTACAATGATGATTTTGCATCCTCTACTAATTAATTCTGACTCCTGAATTTTGACATTCATTTTTATAATATCCATTTTTGCCAAAGCTATAGCAATCCTAAATCTTTCGTAAGACAAAACCAAGGACAAATGACCAATTGACTTAGGACAGTCAACACCAAAATTCTCACAAATCAAATAGGATTGCTATATATTAGACTTCTTGGCATTTGTAGGGAAAAGGGTAAGGGGGAAAGGGAAAAGGAATAAAAAAACCTTTCCCCTTTAACCTTTCCCCTTTTCCCACCTCTTGCAAAAGTTACTTTTGCAAGAGGTCTATTGTCAATGAGCATCTTTACGACGCACAAAGGGTAAAAGGTCTTGCAAAATCGTCTCGTGGTAGTGTTCTTGAGGATAATGTCCGACATTATTAAGTTTTATTAATTCGGTATTTGGTACGGAATTGGCAAAGTTTTCAGCAATATCTACAGATAGCCAAGGGTCAATCATACCCCATTGAATCAGAATTGGTTGTTGCCATTCTTTAAAGCCAGTTTGTATTTCGGTCATGGCTGAATCAAGCTGTAAATTGCGAATACTTGCTAAGAGACTTCGACCAGACGAAGAAGCAGTTAAAAATGGTTTTCGATAAACATCTAAATCCTTATCTCCTATGCGATAACGGCTTCCGCCTTCTAGCGTCCGATCGACTAATAAGGGGTCTTGAGTCATGACTTCACCTGCTAAAGGTAAACCCATTTGTTTAATTTTCCAGGGTAATTTAGCAGCAGTTGAAATTGGTGTATTTAAAATAGCTAAATTGGCAATTTGTTCTGGATGACGCAAAGCATATTGTAGTCCTACAGAACCTAAAAAACCTTGGACAACTAAAGAAAAATGTTCAAGTTCTATGGCTTTAATAAATCCTTCTAAAGCTGTGATAAAAGCATCGGGAGTGTAAGCAAAATCTCGTTTTTCTGGTTTGGCAGAAAAGCCGTAACCAATCCAATCTGGAGCGATCGCTCTTGTTCCCTGATTCGCCAAAGCAGGTATAATATGACGCCAACTGTAACTTTGCGAAACTAAGCCGTGTAGCAACAACACAGGCGCTAAATCACTTCTGCCGATTGGTAAAGATTCCCGATAAAACCATTCCAGTGAATCTACATTGATTTTATGTTCTGTTATTGACACGCTATTTTCCTATATTTGTCATTTGTCATTTGTCATTTGTCATTGGTCATTTGTCATTTGTCATTTGTCATTGGTCATTTGTCATTTGTCATTTGTCATTGGAAAAGAGGAGGCAGGTGGTCACTGAGCGTAGTCGAAGTGAGGCAGAAGTTCTAAAATGTTTGAATTTTGAATTTTGAATTTTGAATTTTGAATTGATTTCTCCCCTGCTCCCTACCCCCTCATCTCCCCACTCCTTGAGGAATAATCATCTCACGAATCGCATAAGCTGTAGCGGGTGCTAGTAAAACGCCGTTGCGATAGTGTCCGGTAGCTAGGAGGACGTTACTAAACCCTGGTAGCTTACCAATAACTGGGGCGGGGCGACCTTCAGGGCGGGGACGTAACCCCGACCAAGTGCGGAGAATAGTTGCTGTAGCTAATTCTGGACAAAATGCGATCGCTTGTTCTTTAATAGATTCCAGCAGTTCTTGATTTGGCGGTATCTCATCGCCATTGCTGGGAAATTCCACTGTTGCGCCTATCCAATAATCTCCACCGCCCACAGGAACAATATGGACATCGTTACCCGTTATCGCTGGCTGGAAGTCGGGATTTCCTAATGGATGCTCCACACGCATTTGCAATGCTTGCCCAAGTACGGGGCGGATATCAATTATCTGATTTAATTTTGCTGTTAGTGGGGTTGAACCTAACCCTGCTGCAATTACAAACCAATCAGCGATTATTTTTCCTTCTGTAGTGTCAAGTTGATGGCAAAATTCCGGTGTTGAGGTTGGGGCATCTAAAACAGTCACGCCAAATTTGAAAGTTACACCATTTTGCTGGGCAGCTTCAACTAAAGCTAAGGTAAGGGCAGTTGGATCGAGCTGGCGGTCTTGCGGAGAATAGACAGCACCAGTAATTTTTTCATTATTAATTTGAGGACAGATATTCTGGAGTTTAGCCGTGTCCCAAATTTCTAAATTCCAGCCTTGAGAGTGGCGAATTTCTGCTAACTTTTCCCATGCTGACATCCCCTCTAGGGAGGAATCAGATAAAAGCATCAGAATTCCCTGACGATTAAAAGGAATTTTGCGACCTGTTAAAGCTTCTAGTTCAGGAATCAAGGTTTCATAGCGTTGGATGCTAGTTTGCCGCATCTGCCAAGCCTTGCCCTTGATTTTTTGGCTGATTGCGCCCATCAAAACGCCAAGTGCAGCGCCTGTGGAAGCTTGTGCTGGTGGTTGGCGATCGCAAACTGTAATTTTCAGCCCTTTTACTAGACTCAGTTCGTAAGCGATCGCAGCTCCAACTACACCACAACCGATAATAACTACATTCATAACTTGTGTTTCAAGTGAGGAGTTAGAAGTGAGAAGTTAAAAATTCTTAACTCCTAACTCCTAACTCTTAACTCCTAACTCCTAACTTTCTTCTGTTTTCGGAAGCAGCTCGAGGAATTTGTCAATCTCTGCAAAAGCAGCTTGGGATTGATTCAAGGCAACTAGAGGATTGCCAGCACTAGTAGCTTTATCAAGTTTAACTAGGTCGTTAAACAAATCTCGCGTTATTTGACGTGCTTTGGGTTGGTCTTTGGGTAGAAGGTTGGAAGTGACATAAGTCAGATTCAGCCTTGCTTCTGTTATGGGGCCATGTATAAAGTTACGCACATTGATCCAATCACCTCTTTTAATCAAGGTTGTCAACTCTTGTGAGCGATCGCGCACAGCCTGAATTTCAGGAACATAAGCCTGAATTTTTTCAAGTTGTACTGCTGTGTAAGTCGGAGGTGCCACCGCAACACCAGGGCCACCACAACTAATCAGGAATGTGGCCAATAGTACTAGGAAAAATGAAAAAATCGAGCGTTGACGCACCATATATTGAACTTAATTGCTTTTTGGTTTACCGATTAACAGTGTCATTTTAGATCGCTAGCGGAGTTAATCGTTCTTGTCAGCCAAGGATTTTGCAGAAAATCTTGATATTTTTTCCAAAGAACAGAGTTTCATCTGCTTTGGAGTAATTTTTAAGTACAATTACTTAATAGGTGTTAGGCAGTCCCAACAAGAAGCGATTTTTTGCTTCTGTTAGTAACGAGGATTGTTAGGAAAATATGATTTAGAGTTGCTAAATCTCAAAGGTCTTGATAAGCTGAAACACCAATAATATAAGCCTTCTGGCGGTTTTTCTGTCTTCACATCCTTGAAGATGCCGACGCAATATAGGAGTGTTTTTTAGTGAACGCAGCTGAACAGGCAACAAACCTTGAACTCGCCAGCAACATTGCCACGGTAGTTAATTTGTTCAAATTCGAGTTTCCTGATGCCAAATCCGATCTCAAACCCTGGAAAAATGACCCGGAAACTAGGGAGTTAGTCGATCCAGATTCTATAGATATTGGCTTTCACTTTCCTGGTATTAGCAAATCTTGGCGAAGTCGCAGTATTTTAATTCAAATCCGATTTTATCAAGATCCCATCAATAATTCCCGGCGTGCGATCGGCGTGGAGGTGGCTGGATTCGATCATCGCGGTGAGGCGTGGCGACTTTCTACGGTAGAAAACTGGAGTGTTGTCGGTGCATCTTCGCCTTCTAGTGAAATCGAGGAAAAGCTCAAGCAGATTTGCCGACAGATTTTAGAAGTTTTTAATAAACCGAGTGAATAAAATCAACAATGACAGCACAACTAGGAGTTGTTGCAATACTTGTCGGGTTTTGGGGAAAAGAGAAGGGGAAAGGGGAAATAAAAAACCTTTAACCTAAACCCAGTAACCTTTTCCCCAAATCCAATTCCGAGTTAAAAATCCATAAAGCGCGCAGGATTTATTCCTAGTATCGGACTTGTTCAACCTGTAATTAGTTCTGCTGCGGTTAAGGCATTGGCCAAAGTTGCTATTACCTATTTTGAAAATATGTATCCTCACAAAATCTACACTTAAAACATAATTCTATAATTACTAAATATCTTCTCAAATTATCTTTAAAGAACTACAAATTTTTGTACGAGAAAAGAATAAATGCATCTGCCAAACTAACCAAGATTTTACCCGCCAGGCTCCCATTGAAAGGTGTTCTGTAGATGATAAAGATAAGTCAGAGCTATGTCGATCGTAGTGTAACCATTTGGCTGGTAAGTGTCCCATCGGTGTCATGGGGGACAATTTAAAAGTTAGTTGCTCATAGTCTAACCAGTTTCCCTCTTTTCGCCAACCAAGGCGATCGCCTAGTCTCTTTTCTGTTTCATAATCTACTTGACCACCCATTTCACTCCAGATAGTTTGCTGAACACTGAAACCGAAATAACCATAACTATATTGTTCCCAAAGTTCATCAATGGTATAGATGTCTTGACAACAAAAGTTATCAATATCTTCCTTATAAACTTCATTCCAATAATTCTTTTTCATGGCTTTTAGCATTAATTTAGCTGTTTCAATGTCAGCTTCTTTCCACTTATGCTGTGAGAGGAGATTTTGCAATTGGCTATAATCAATATCTTTATTACTGAAAAATTCTTTTGTCAATGTAAGATTGTTATCAGTCAGTTCCATCAACCCTGTTTTTTCAACAGTAGATAGAGACACTGTAGAGACAAAATCTACTTCTGCTATGCCTAGCATTTTTCTTTGATCGGTAAGTTGCTTAGATATATAGTTAGATATTAAATCAATACCCTTGTCTAAAAAAACAAAATTTTCGCTCGAATCTAAATTATAGCTTTGCCAATCTAATAGTTTAGCTTCAATAAAAGCATCTTTTAATCTAGTTTTTTTATCATAACTTGTCACCATAAAATCGAGAAAACTTTCAGAAATGACCTTGGCTTCTTCAAGGTTAAATAAATTTGATTGATACTTTAAAATATTATCTCCTAAATTTTTAATATCTCCGACAGTTGCGTAAAAATATTCATCTATTTTTACGAAGTCATCGATTAAAGATTGAAAGGGACTAAAGTAATCTTGTAAAGAATTCTCAAAATTGATTGCTGTCTGGGCAATTTTTGCTATTTCTTGACGAATTTTATAAGCTTTACTTTGATATTCATAAAGCTCTTGATAGGTGTCTAAATCCTCAACTATTTGCTGAACAATTTCTTTTTGTTTTTTTATATCTTCTGCAAGTTTTTTAATTCCTTCACCAAGCAAGCTAATTTTTTCTAACATCAAAAAATAAGCATTGCTTAATAATAAAAATGCTTTAAAGTTTTCTTCTTTATCCCATCTTAGCTCATTAAGTATTTGGGGGTTTTTATAATTTTTTAGCTCTAATTTGCTTCTTTCA
Organism: Nostoc sp. DSM 114160; assembly: GCF_053470305.1. NCBI lineage: Bacteria > Bacillati > Cyanobacteriota > Cyanophyceae > Nostocales > Nostocaceae > Nostoc > Nostoc sp. DSM 114160. The sequence continues at coordinate 3,562,172 of NZ_JBPFGO010000001.1, forward strand.
TCTTCTAAAGTTTTTATTGCTAAATATTTTTGTTTGAATAACTTCTTCAAGTCGTTAGTAAGGTTTAATAAAAAATTGTGATAAGTATCTTTGTAAATTTTTAGAAAATCAATGATATGATTGTAGTCTTCAATAAATAATTGAATTTCATTAAAAATCTCTCCCTGGCTAATTTTTTCTTTTCGCTTAATTATTCCTCCAAGCTGATGATGATATCGAACACCTTCTTTAATTAACCTTTGACGTTCTCTAATTGTTTTTTGAACCGTTTTTACACCGCTATTTTTGAGAATGGGTAATTGATAAGTTCGTTCGTAGATTGAAATAGTTTCGTAAGTAATTAGTTGTCTTTGCTGTTTAGTAAACATGACCTTAATTTTCAAAAATCTTAATAGTTCTTAAGTTCTTACCCATTTCAACACCTTCGGGTCTTTGTCATAGCGATAGGTAAAGCCATCCTTGGTAGTAATGGACTTACCAAGGCTAGCCTTGCTTCTAATAGTGTTAATCTTGGAGTCTGTTAATGTCTGAATTTCTTGATGAGAAAGTCCTACAATTGTGCTAATATCCGTCGATATTTCTGGTTGACTTTGGATGTTATCAGTTAAAACATCTATCGTATTTTTAGTGTTTTCGGGAGAATTAGTGATAATTTCTTTTGCTTTTTGCAGCCGATAATCCTGCACAGTTAAAAGTTGCCAACTGGAGTCTTGTGAAAGTTCCAGAACCCATTGATGATAATTAAACAAACTTTCTCGATGTCCGACACTAATAAACGTTGTTTTTGTCTTTTGTAATTGTTGATATAAATTACCTTCATTATTCAAATCTAAAGCGCTTGTTGCTTCATCTAAAATAGTGAAGCTAGGGTTAGTAACTAATAATCGTGCGAAAGCCAAACGTTGTTGTTCTCCCAGGGACAATATATTTTCCCAAGGAACTTCACTATCAAAACCTTCAACTCGACTTAATAAATTTTGCAGGTTTACTTGTTGCAAAATGTCTTTGAGTTTGGCGTCGGTCAGTTGACGATTTGTATTAGGATATATTAACTGTTCGCGCAAAGTTCCTAAGATGATATAAGGACGTTGGGGTAAGAATAAAACTTCGTCTAAGGGAGGTCGCATTAAACGACCAGTTCCCGCATTCCACAAACCTGCGATCGCTCTCAATAAAGAACTTTTACCTCGACCACTTGGCCCTATAATTAATAAACCTTCGCCTGGTTGAACAGAAAGTGATAAATCTTCAACAATTACCTGTTCATAGTTTGGCGTTTGTAAAGTGACATTTTCAAAAGCAAACTGATTCTCTTCTATTGTTTTAATTGTACTGACATTTTCTGGTTGTTTGCTAACTGCTTCTAATGCATTTGAAAACTCAGATAACCGCTCAACATAACTAGAAAATCGTCCAGAATTTCCAAATTCACTAATCAATGTTGCTAGAGCATTGGCAAACTGATTACAAGCTATACTGGCTTGAACAACTTCTCCGAAATCAGCTTGACCACTCATATATATAGGTGCAAGTACTAAATATGGAAAGATTTGGATAGCAGCCTTATATCCTCCGTCAAAAAATTCTTGATTTCTCTCCCAATTAATCTTGCGCTCGAAATTTTTTAGGAGGTTACTAAATCTTCGTTGAATTATATTAGATTCTTGGTTTTCTCCCTGAAAAAAAGCTATCGATTCCGTGTGATCGCGAACATGAGTTAAACAATAATTGTATTCTGCTTTCACTTCTAGTTCTTGTTGATTAATTTTATTTAATTGTTGAGCTAAGTAAATAGCAATCAAATTACCAATGACTGTGTAAACAACCAGAACAGTGGCGATAAATTGGGAAATTGACCAAAGAATTACTAAGAAAACCGTCATTTCCAGCACTTTTTCTAGACAAATAGCCGAAAAATTCAGAGCATCACTAGTAATAGGTTCAATTTCTTGGGATATTCGTTGATCTGGGTTATCAACATCAGATATAAAATTAATTTTATAATAGGCACGATTGCTCAAATATTTTGATAATATGTGATTATTTAACCATTTATACCAATCAATAGCGATTTTTTGTCTGACAAATTTAGAAAATCCGTTTAAGAGTGTTATGCAAACAAGAGCAGCAGCGAAAATCACTATTGTCTTAATAAAGTTAGGATAATCTTTCTCTTCGATTACATCGGTTATGTAGCGAGTCACGAAGCTATTAAAGGCAGTTACGCCAACCAGCGTGATTATTAATAAAATTAGGAGAATGAGCATCCCCCATGTCCGAATTACGTCTGAAAATACTCTTTCTTTGGACTCTGTTGGATACCAGTAAGGGCCGGCGATCGCTCTTACCTTATCCCAAAATTTATTAAAGGTCGGAGGAGAAGGATCGTTTGAAACTTTGGTTTGCATATTCTAAAATAAACTGAACATTTTTTTAATTGAAAGACAGAAAAATTTAAAAGTAAACAATACAGGATTTGATGTTGAATCTAGATACAAAACTTTGGCAGTTTATGAAAAAAATTAATAATTATCTATTTTTCAAAATAGATAATTAAAAAAATAAAATAATCAACGATCGCTATGCAATGCCAAATTTAGGATACCAAAGAAACTACGTCACTCTTGCTAGAAGCTGTATCAGTAGCCATCGCAACTGCATTACTAACATTAGGAAGTTCATCTTCCACAAACCGTAAGCGAGGGTACAAGTAAGCAAGAGAGGTTTCTAAAATGGTTAAGACTCCCATAATAATCAGTAGAAGTCCCATACCACGACCAGACCCAACACCGATGATTTGTCCGATGCTTCCCGCCAAATAACCATCAGTAGCCATTAAGGGTTCAAAAACCTTCTCAGCTAAAGGCCCAATCGTGATGTAGCCTAGAGGTAAAGCAGCCGCTTCAATCGCGCCTTTGATCGCAAAAACTCTACCTTGCACATTAGGTTCTACTTTTTTTTGCATGACAGCTTGCGTGGAACTGGAAATGATTGGTTGTGTCAAAGAGAATAAGAAGATGCTAACAGTGAAGATGACAAGAGAGGGTTGCAAACCGGCGGCGATAATAAACACACCATTTAACAGCATACACCCGTATATTGCATAGATGTTGCGTTCTAGTCCTCCCCAGATACTCACGAGCAAGCCGCCTGCTAGAATAGCAATGCCAAATAGCGAAAGAATAGTTCCCAGAACGCTTACTGAAACGAAATTCAACACTAGCGGAACAGTAATGACATTAATACCTCCCACAAGATAAAGACTGCAAGCTGAGAATAAAATTAGTCCCAGCAGTCCGGGGTCGAGCGGTCAAATATGTAAATCCGTAAGTTGCTTCACTGAGAAATGAACTTTTTGCAGTTGTAACAACACTTGTGTTGACTTCGGGGAACCGAACCAGCATCAAGGAGACAACAGCGATAGACACACTGGTTACGTGAAGCAAAATAATCCCTTGGAAATGAACAATGCTTAGTAGAACACCTCCGAGAGTTGGTGCAATGATTATGGAAATGCCATACATCAGACTCATCAGACCGTTAGCACGATTGAGGTGCTGTTTTGGCACAAGTAAGACTGTTGATGCTGTATAAGCTGGCATGTGAAAAGCCATGAAAACAGCAGTAAAGGTATTAGCTAAGTAAATATGCCAGACTTCCAATCGACCCATGACAAATAAAACGCCGATCGCGATCGTTCCCAAACACGCCAAAACATCAGCGAAAATCATCGTCTTTCGGCGATCCCACCTATCTACTAAAGGCCCAGCTATCGGGGAAATTAAGATTAGCGGTAAAGTATTAAACAGGGAGATGAAAGCAAACTGGGTGACTGAGCCAGTGCGATTGTAAACCCAAATGTCTAAGGCAAAAGCAGTGGTACTCGAACCAATTAGGGCAATTAACTGTCCTATCCAAACAACGAGAAACAGCCGCATTTCTCGCAAAGCAGTCAGTTTTGTTTTTTCTATCATCTGTACGTTTGACATCATAATCTGGTATTTTCTAGCTTTTTACTGTTCAAATCTTGGAATTACGAATTACGAATTACGTTAGCGCAGCGGTAGCGACGCAGGAGCGTCATTACGAATTACGAATTACGCACGGCATTGAGAATTATGCTTTTGAAATAGTAAACAAAGGTCACTCAGGCGGCATTCAGGATTCTTAATTAGCAGCTCAAGCAACACTAGAAACTGAGTGACTGCACGGCTAATAGTAGTAGCATCAAACAAATCGATTTTGTAGCACCATTTCCCTTCAACACTTCCTAATGTTGTTTGTTGAAGATAAATATCCCAATCAAATTCTGCTGTATTAGTTTCAATCGACCAGGGATGAACAGTTAAATTTGTCAGTTTTAAATCTGATGGAGGCAAGAAGTTAAACATCACTTGATATAGCAAAGAGTGGCTTGGTTCTCGTTTTGGCTGTAGTGCTTCTACTAACTTCACGAAGGGAATTTGCTGGCGATCGCAGGCTGCTAAAAAACAGCCACGCACCTGATATAGCAACTCACTCAGACTTGGATCGCCACCCAGATATGTACGTATTGGTAGTGTGTTAATAAAGCATCCAATAAGCCCTTTAGTTTCTACTTGCTGGCGATTGGCAAAAGGAACGCCCACGATAATATCTGACTGTCCGGTGTAATAGAACAGCACTATTTTGAAGGCTGTTAATAGAGTTACGAATAGAGTTACATTGTGCTGTTGGCTCAAATGTTTAAGAGCATTTGTTAGGCTTTTAGAAATAATGAAAGTTTGACTTGCACCTTGAAAAGTTCGTACTGGCAAGCGTGGGCGATTGCTAGGTAACTCTAGTAAAAGTGTACTATTGCCTAGTTGCTGTTTCCAATAGTCAAGCTCAGACACGAAAGCCGGACGAGTAACCCACTGCTGTTGCCAATGGGCAAAGTCAGCATATTGAATGGGTAAATCGGGAAGTGGTGAGGGCTGACCATGACAAAATGCTGCGTATAATTTTGTTAGCTCCTGTAAAAACACACCCACAGACCAACCATCAAAAACCAGATGATGGATAGTTACTATGAGTAAATGCTCGGCATCAGAGAGCCGCAACAGTTTGATGCGTAACAATGGGCTTTGTTCTAAATCGAAAGCCTGGTTTTTTTCCTCAGTTACAAATCTTTGAGCCAAAGCCTTTCGCTCAGTTTTAGATTGAGAAAGTTTTCGCAAATCTATCACTGAAAATGGTAGGATAGGCTCCTGAATAATTCTCTGAACAACTTGTCTATCCGTAATAGTAAAAGTAGTTCGCAGAGTTTCGTGACGACGCACAATTTCTACGAGGCTTTGCGCCAGGGCATTGACGTTGAGTAAACCCGTCAAGCGATAAGCCAGTGGAATATTATAGATGGGAATGCCCGGATTTAATTGAGCTAATATCCAAAACTCAAGCTGAGTCAAAGAGATTGGCAACTCCTTTGTGTTTCGGGGTACTGGTTTGAGAGAAGGAGTCAACTCATTTTGACAAGAGGGCAGAAGAGGATGAGAGAGAAGATTATTTCTCCCCTGCTCCCCTGCCCCCCTGCTCCCCTGCTCCCCTGCCTCTTTTTGGCGGTATTCTGAAATCTGCTGCTCTAGCTCAACTACTGTCGGGTAATCAAACAGACAGCTTATAGGTAACTCTACTTTGAAAGTTTCTCGCAAACGCGCAATGACTTGCATTGCTGATAAGGAATGCCCACCTAATGCAAAGAAGTTGTCGTGGATACCAACTTTTTCTAGTCCTAAAACATCACTCCAGATTGCTGTCAAAACTTCTTCAGTTGCAGTACGGGGTGGAATCAAGTCTGTAGAAATGTTACGTGTTTCCCGACTCGTAGGTGCTGGTAAAGCACGGCGTTCTATTTTACCACTGGGGGTTAGAGGTACATCCAGCAACTTGACAAAAGCAGAAGGCAACATATATTCGGGTAGCTTTTGTTTGAGGTAACAAAGCAGTTCGCTAGTGTCTAGATGCTGTTTGGGGACAATGTAGGCAACGAGACGCTTGTTTCCTGGTTGGTCAATAGCAAGAACTACTGCTTCTTTTACCTGGGGGTGCGCGGCGAGTACGGTTTCAATTTCCCCCAATTCAATGCGAAAACCCCGCACCTTTACTTGATTGTCAATACGACCGAGAAATTCGATGTTGCCATCAGGTAAATAGCGAGCGCGATCGCCTGTTTTATACAAACGATTCCCATCCTTGTCAATGAATTTCTCAGCAGTCAATTCTGGGGAATTAATATAACTTCTGGCGATCGCCACGCCGCCAATATACAGTTCTCCAACAATTCCAATTGGTAATGGTTGCAGATGGCGATCGAGGATGTAAATTTGCGTGTTGGCAATGGGACGACCAATAGGCGGAAGTGGCGACCAACTGCTTGCCACATCTTTTAAGGTAAAACTTGTTACTACATGGCTCTCCGTTGGGCCATACTGATTTTGTAGCGTACAACCAGGAAGCTCTCTAAAAAAGTTGACTAAAACAGGGGTAATATGTAACTGTTCTCCTGCTGTCATAATCTGACGCAAAGATGCAGGATAGGATTGAGTAATAGAGGCAGCATGGGCTAATTGCTGAAGGGCGACAAAGGGCAAAAATAGTCTTTCCACCTTTGCTTTAGCAATTAACTGTAATAATGCAAACCCATCCTTCTGTACTTCTTCGGCGATTAAAACTAAGGTTCCGCCGCTACACCAGGTAGAGAAAATTTCTTGAAAAGAGACATCGAAACTGATGGAAGCAAATTGCAAAGTTTTGGCACAACTGCAAGCACTTTCGTCCATTTGCCAAGATAAAAGGTTTACCAGAGAACGGTGACTCATGGCTACACCTTTGGGTTTGCCTGTAGAACCAGAAGTATACATGACATAAGCCAAGTTCTCTGGTGTCACTCCACTAACAGGATTCTCCTGACTGTTTTGGCACAAATCCGATGTATCTAAGCAAACTACTGTTAATGGTTGCCCAGATAAGGCAATTGATGAATCTGTCAGCAATACCGACGCTTGAGAATCACTCAACATATAATTTAAGCGTTCTTGGGGCGATCGCGGATCTAAGGGTACGTAAGCACCACCAGCTTTGAGGATTGCCAACAGTCCTATTACCATCGATAAAGAACGCTCAACGCAAATCCCTACCCGCACTTCTGGCCCTACCCCAAGTTTTTGGAGATGGTGTGCTAACTTGTTAGCCTGACAATTTAACTGCTGGTAAGTCAGTTGTTGGGATTGGAATGAAACGGCGACTGCATCCGGTGTTCGTTCTACCTGTTCTTCAAACAACCGAGCGATACATTTGTGAGGATAATCTGTTTGGGTATCATTCCATACTAAAAGTTGTTGCTGCTCGGCAGCAGTTAGCATAGGTATTTCACTCACTGTCTGCTCGATATTAGCGACCATACCCTCTAACAAAGTCACGAGATGCCCCATCATCCGGTTAATCGTTTCCTCGTCAAAGCGGCTACCATCATAAAGAATGCGTAGGGATAACTCTTGTCCCGGTACAGCGATGACTGTGAGCGGATAATTAGTTTGTTCAATGACTCGCCGTTTAGTAATCTGGATGCTTTGACCTGGATTTGAGAAAGACGTATCTTGTGGATAGTTTTCAAACACCACGATGCTTTCAAATAAAGGTAATTCTTGGGTAATTTCACTAATAGCCTGAATTTTGACTAAGGGACACCAAGAATACTGCGATCGCTCTACCTGTTGAGTCTGCAATTGCCTCAGCCATTGCCATAAAGGAGTCGCTGTTGGGATTTTCACCCTAACTGGTAGAGTATTAATGAATAGTCCCACCATCGATTCCACCCCCGATAAAGTGGGAGGACGGCCGGAGACAGTTGCGCCAAATACTACCTCAGACTCATCAGTGTAGCGACTGAGTAAAATTGCCCAAGCTGCTTGTACGAAAGTTGAAACTGTCAGATGATATTGCTGTGCTTGGGACTGTAAAGCAGCAGTTATGGGCAACGATAAACAGCAGTGCAGCTCGTGGTAGGTTTTTACTTGTGGAGAATTTTGCACCTCACCCCGATTTAGTAGCAAACGGATAGGGCTAGTAAATCCTTGGAGTTGTTGCCGCCAAAAAGCTTCTGCTGCTCTCAAATCTTGTTGTTGTAACCAATTTATGTAATTTTGGTAAGGACGAGGAGTATTTAAATATAAATATTTGCCTTTAAGTAAAGCATTGTAAAAAGTAAAAACCTCTTTGCAGAGAATCGGCCAACTCCAGCCATCAATTAGCAAGTGATGAAAGCTCCAGACAAATTCGTAAATATCATCAGCGATTTGAATTAAGTTAAATCGCATAAGTGGAGCTTTGTCAAGAACAAAACCTTGGACTCGATCTGCTTGTAAGAAAGTTTCTAGGCGCTCTTGTTGTTCTTTTGCAGATAAGGAACGCCAATCATAGTTTTGCCAAGGTAACTCTACTTGTTTACATACTACCTGAAGAGGCTTTTCCTGCTTTTCCCAAACCACAAGAGTACGCAAAACTGGGTGACGCTTCACTACTCGCACACAAGCCTGTTGAAGCACTGTAATATCTAGATTTCCAGAGAGCGTGAGACAAAACTGCTCAAGATATACTCCTGATTCCGGCTCATACAAAGTATGAAAAAGCATACCCTCCTGCATAGGAGAAAGAGGGTAAATAGATTCAATATTTTTATTTTTAATTATTTCCAGCTTGCTCATATAGGGCTATTATTTTATTTTTTAAAAGATAGGTACACCTCTTTATCCAATTTTTATTCTTCGCCATATAACATTTGATTTCCTACGCTAAATTTATGCGCATTGAGCGATCGCACACTAAAACTGAAAGTAGACAAAGGGTTGAGGATTAATTGCTGTCAGCCGAAATATTGTTGAAACCAACACCCCAAATAAAACAGCAAAACTCCAACTAGGAATTTTACGCCACCAATCAGCAAACCAACCCTTATAAGCCGCCCAGTGGAGGATAATTAAAGGTACAAAAATCCATGCAATTTGGATATTTAGATTTTCATAACCAAGAGAATTAAAGAATAAAAAGGATTTTTCTATTTGTACAGCACTGCTGAGATCGTTACTCCGAAAGAAAATGACAGAGGCACAAAACCAATAGAATGTTAGGGGAATACCTAGCATCTTTCTCAGTGGTACTAATTCCTTATAGGGAGCGATCCGAGATGACCATTGCCTGTGAACAACTAAGGCGATGCCATTTAATCCACCCCAAACTACAAAATGCCAAGCAGCCCCATGCCAGAGTCCTGATAAAAGCATCAAAGTGAGAATATTTCTATAGCCAAACATTTCTGTGCGTTCAGCTTTTGGTCGTTTTCTCATTAAAGGAATATAAACATAATCTCGCAACCAACTGTAAAGAGTGATGTGCCAACGTTGCCACAACTCAGTGATATTATTGGAAAGATAGGGGAAATTAAAGTTCAGAGGTAGTTTGTATCCAAGTAAACCGGCTGAAGCGATCGCCATATCAGAATAACCAGAAAAATCGCAGTATATCTGGATGACGAAAGAAATAACACCAATCCAACAACTCAAGAAAGTATAATTTTCTGGATTCGTGAAATACTGTTCTACTACAGGCGAAAGATTATCGGAAATGCAGGCTTTCTTAAAATACCCTACGAAAAAAAGCATTAAACATCCTCTAAAATCAACCTCGCTTAAGTTTTTTGGGGTTAGCAGTTGCGGTAAAAAGGTAGATGCACGGACAATAGGCCCTGCAACCAGTTGAGGAAAAAAAGTTACAAATAGAGAAAAATCCCAAAAATTTCTTACAGGTTTGAGTTTACCTAGATAAATATCCAGGGAATAACTCAGAGTTTGAAATGTGTAAAAACTAATCCCTGCTGGCAAAATAATATTAAGGGTTTTAAGACTCAGGGGTAAGCCCAAAAAAGCTAATAAGTTGGCAGCAGAATCGGTGAAGAAATTATAGTATTTAAAAAATCCTAATATTCCGAGATTTGCTACTAAACTAAGTATCAACCATGCTTGACGTTGTTGCTGATTTTGTGGTTTATTTAGCAAGCCATCCCAATTCCAAAAACTTGTAGTTTCTTTTTTTTCTACTACCTCAAGTGAGGCGATCGCTTTTGCTTGCAAATCACTAACCTGTGGTCTAGATAGCATTAAACCGACAAAGTAATCAATAACTGTCGATAGCAAGAGCAAAAAAAGGAAGCGCCAATCCCAAGCACTATAGAAAATATAACTACAGACTAGCAGCCACAATTTCCGATGATTGTGTTTCTGCAAAGCCCAATAAATGCAGAAAACAATCAGGAAGAAAAATATAAACCGAAATTCTGTGAATACCATATTTATTTATATGTAATTAGTGATTAGGTAATAAAAACTAGATATTTAAAGTCTACCACTAATAAGTTTTTCTCCAGAATTTTTCAAATATTGGCTAAATTCTGATGCCAGTAAAAGTGTGAATTCTTCAGCGCCTTGATGATTGAGATGTGCGCTATCAATTCTGCGATCTAGTTCATATAAATTAGTAAAATTATTAGGATTATTAAAAGCAAATAGATTCTCGATATATCCCGATTTATACGCTCTGTAAATAGCAGATGGGTTGGAATCAGTTTCGAGAATTGGAGGAATGAAAAATATAGCTTCCATTTTCTTTTTGTTAACTTGCTGCTGTTGTTCGATCCGAGAAGCAATATTCTTCATCATTTTCGCTCCATATATTGTAGATGGATCGTTAAATACATTTTCTGAATTGAAATTTGCTAATTTTGCTTGTTCATTTTTGAGATTTTTTTGATAAGTATCCAAACCATTTGCTCTAAACATAGTTTTCCATTTATCAGCTTTTTTTTGCCAATCTATTGCGTAATATCCAGATTCTTGTATGAGCCTATCCTCAGATACTTTTGCTAATGGATCTGAAATTGATAAATCTAAATTTAATATTCTTTCCTGCCAGAAAGTAGAAAGTTGACCAATTCCTAGCCATCGGTAGATAAAGCTTTGAAAGTTAGCGTATATATATGGAACTTTTGCTTGCCAGCTATCGATTGATGATTCCAAAATTAATTGGAAATTTTCTAGTGTTTTCCGAGGAGTATGCCAGTATATCTCTTGAACGGAAGTAGAGCCAATGTTGGTAAATAAGTCAACTGAACAATCGAGAAATATCCACTTTAAGTTTGCTGGTTCTAAAGCCAGAATTTTTTGTAAATAAAAATCTAGTTCTGATACATTTGCACCTGCAATACCAAAGTTGAAAGATTTTACACTTTTACCCTGTGTCGTCATGTATTCATCAAACAATTTCGGGATCACCCCAAAGTAGGTAGTACTTGGCCCTAGAAAAATAGCGTCATAATCATCTTTGTGTTCAGTCAAATATTGCCATTTAACACTGATTTCACCAAGGTTCTGGATAGTCTTGTAATAGGGTAAAACGAGATTCAAGCATCCAGAAGAAAAAAATATAGTAGTTATAAAAATTAAACTATAACCAAACATAACTAGTGGTTTTAACATGATTGTTCCTTAGATATCTACAACTACATCTACTTCTGCCTTTGTTAATTGCCAGTTCATCTTCAGGTTGAGCCAGAAATTCCAAAGTGTCACACAAGCGATCGCTACCAATTTAGCTATGTATTCATTCACGTGGAATTGATAAAATAGCCAATTTACAATTAGGCTATTGAAAATCAGCCCAACCAAACAAATTAGATTAAACTTGACAAAACGTTGAAACTTTAAATTTAATTTTTGTTGAAAAGACACATCACCAAACGTCCATAAATCATTCCACAGAAAATTATTAATAATTGCTATTTCTGTGGAAAGCATTGCACTCAGAGTTAACGCCAAACATAATGAGCTATGTAAAAAATAAAATGCTCCCAAGTCTACAATTACCCCACTAAAACCGACTACAGCAAAGCGAAAAAAACGACTTATGAGCGTTGAAGAAACAACTAATTGGACTTTATCTCTCAAGAAGCTAATATTAAAGTAGTTAATAAATTTATTCATTCAATTTTTACTCACTTAATATTTTTTATCGAGGCTGCTACAATCAGAAATATTCACGTCTTCTGATTTTTCTCGAGTTGCCAAAACCCTTCAAGCGGATAGACTAATTTCAGGGAGTTAGTTTTATCCTTCTCAAGCTGATGAGCTAAACTATTTTCCAGATCGTCAACAAAGAAAATAGGATTGTAATATTGAGGAATTATTGGTAACTGGTCATTTTGGATTGTAAGTAAGCCAACTTTTGGCTTTAAGTTATGACTTAAGGTGAGGATAACTCCCAAGTTATAATCATTTTTACTACTTACCAATAAAATACTATTAGATTGATTAATAAGTTGACTCATTGCTAGCAAATTCTTGCCACCAATTTGTGACCACCAAGTTTCAGTCTGAAAAAATCTAACATCAGAAACTAGCCCAGAGATGAGTAATCCCATCGTCATAATTTGCCAAAGATTTTTCTGCCAGTTCTTTGCTAAAAAAAGCTGGAAAGCTAAAATATAGATTACAGCAATTTGGATGCTGAGGTATAAGGGTAACTGATAGCGAAAATAAATGGAGCGAATTCCTCCAAAAATTAGGTCGTATAAAAGCAATGTTAAACCGGGAAATCCCCCTAATAAAGCAATAAATAAACTAGTGTTATTTGATAAGTGATTTTTCAAGAAAATGATAATGTAAATAATCAACAATAAACTGGCTATTATTGTAGGAATACTATAAAACAAAGGACTTTCCGCAGGCAAATTATTGACCCAAGCATCATCAGAAGCCAAATTAAAATCAAAAAATATTCGGCTAATCCGACTGAGCCAAATTCCAATCAGGTCAAAAGGACTATCGGTTTTAAATGTTATCCATGACAAAAGATTTGTTGCTGTGTCAGCTTTGGTAATCAGCACCGTTAGCCAGGGTAAAAACATTAAGCAAGCTGCTATTGAACTCAGTAAATAATTACGCAAGGTTTTGTGAAAGCGAAACTTTTGCCTAATAACTACATAAATCCCATGAGCGATCGCAACCATTACTGTTAATAAATGGGTATAGAATCCCAAGGCTAGGGTGAGAGCATACACAGCCCAGGTAGAGAAACTTTCTCGGCAAATAGCTCGCAACAAAGCAGCACTTGATACTAGGATCATCACCATCCACAAACCGTATTCTCGTGCATCTTGGGCAAAGAAAACCTGCAAGGGAGAAATCCCCATCACAGCCATTCCCACCCACCCTACTAGTGGTGATTCAAATAACTCTAAACACAACCAATACACACTAGGAAATATCAACAAACTGATTACTGCTGATAAACTCCTAACTCCCGCCGGAAAATCCCCAAAGACTTGCGCCCACAATCTCACCATTACATAATACAAAGGTGGATGTTGCGGGTCTGAAGTTATTAAGTAGCGAACTGTATCAGCCACAGATCGATCTGGGTTAATGTGTTGATATTTGTCTAAAGTGATGGCAGGAATTATGCCTTGATTATTACCCCAATTGCTAAAAACTTCTTGTTTAACCTCAGCTAGCGTATGACCAGATATTGCCAGCGATGTAGCAATTTCATCGTACCAATACACTTTTTGCCCTAAATGGGTAAAGCGAAAGAAAATACCTAACCCAATCAGGCTAATTACCAAAATTTTTAACCAAGTTGGAGGATTTGACTTTGCTAGCAATTGGATCAACCCTTTTTAAAGTAATGTATTAATTACGAATTATGTTAGCGACGCAAAAGCGTCATTACGAATTACCCTTTTGGCTGTTTAAAATATTCCTGTGCAAGAATTGGTGGATACTTAGGAACTTCATCTATATCTAAGCAAGTCTGAATGGACTTAATTTGAGCATCGTAATTAGGGCCTGTAAAAAAGGCGCATGAGTACCTTTGTTTAGCACTGTGAGATTGAGTTGGAACTATAACTCGATGTCGTGTAGCGCCAAATTTATCGTTCGTCCATCGCTGCATTAAATCTGCCACCAATACGATAATTGCATCAGGAATGAAGGGCGCTACAACCCATTCCCCAGCATTTGTATATACTTCTAATCCTTCAGAATCTTGAAATAAAAATGTCAGCGTTCCGATGTCGGTATGTTCTGCCAGATAAACTTTTCCTAGTTCTGGAGGATGATATATCGATGGGTAGTGATGTAAAACTATGCCGTGATTCTGCTCTGAATATAAATTTGTAAAGTAATTTTCTGGAATTCTCAGGGAAATAGCCAAAGCTTGGAATACTTTCAGGGCGCTTTCGTGACAACCCATGAAAAATTCTATCATCACTTCACGAAACTGAGTTGGATTTTTAGGCCATTTATTCGGTTCAAAAAAAGGATCTTCAATCGCACCAACTTCATCAGGAGTAATTTCTTTCCCAAAATGAAAGCCTTCAGTCATTAGCTCATTGGCATTATGTTTATCTTCACTCTTTTTAAAATTATGATATCCGCGAAGATTCCGATCTGGAAAGAAAGATATTTGTTCTTTTTCATGCTCCGGTAGTGCAAAAAAGCACTCGGTTTGTGAAAAAACTTGAGCAATTAGAGTATTAGGAATACCATAATTTTTGAGGTAGAAACATCCGACCTCATGAATAGCAAGAGAAATTTGTGCAGCGACAGCTTCTTTTGCGGTTAAGTCACCTATAAGAAAAGGATTGAAATCAATGATAGGAATTTGCATACAAACGATATCCTCTTTAGTTAATCTCAGTCAGTTTCAAGTTGTAAGTGTTCCAAAATGTTCCTAGTAGGGCAGAGTGTTCAATACCTTGGATACGATTTCGTACTGCCACCATTGATAAAGGGTTAACTAGATAAATAAATGGCAGATACTCCTGAGTAATTTGTTGAGTTTCTACATACATAGCTTTACGCTTTGCTTCATCCACTTCGGAGGCTGCTTGAATGTATAAATTACCAATTTTTCGTTCCCAATCTGCAACCTGTCGCCCTATTATCGGCGTTTGTCCTGCTTGAGATTCTTGATTAAAAAAGTGCCAACCAGCTTCAGGCAACCAAACATTAGCCCAATCATTTGGTTCTTGACCGACAGCAACCTCAAGTAATTGACACTCCCAATCAAAAGTTTGAGTCAATTTATTGATGAAAATGCTAGCAGCTACAGGATTAAAATCAACAGTTATGCCAAGGTTACTCAAATTTTGTTTTATGTGTACTCCCATCGCCTGCAATGCATTATTGGTACTATTCGTCATTAGGCTAAAGCGGACAATATTGCCTTGCTCGTCTAATAGCTGACCTTGATTGTTGTATTTAAAACCTGCTTTTAGAAGTAATTTTTTCGCTTTTTGAAGATTGTATTCGTAGACAGTTTGAACAGGATAATAATACTTGCTCTGTACAGCAATCGGCGAATTTTGCAGTTTACCCAATCCCTTATAGATATTGTTGAGTATTTGTTGTCGATCAATTCCATAGGCAACTGCTTGTCTAAATTCCACTGTATTGAACCAACGAGACTTTATAGGATCGACCAATGCTTGACCATTCCTACTACCTTGATTGAGATTAAAAGTAATAGCAGTTGACCCAATAAAAAGACCGCCATTATAGATAGTAAACTTTCCTTTACTTTCTTCATGTTTTAATAATGAAAAATAATCAGTATTGACGTTGATGTAATCCAATCCTCCAGAACGAAATTGGATTAAAGAAGTATCTTGATTAGGAATAATTTGTCCAATCACGCGCTCAATATAAGGTTGTGAGTTGCCTTGAGTATCTTTACGCCAGTAATAAGGATTTTTGCGGAAAATTATTCGCTGGCTCGGAGTATAAGATTCTATTGTATAAGGGCCGTTGACAATAATATTTTTTGGGGGAGTATCAGTTCCCCAAATTGACATAAATTTGGGTATGCCTTCTTGGCTTTTTGTTTTGACGCTTTCCCGAAAAATATGGGCTGGTAAAATTTCTAATTTTGTAGCCCGAATAAATGGAGCAAATGGTTCAGGTAATGTAAATTCTACTCGCAAATTATCAAGCTTTCGTACAGTAGGGAAGGTACGATTTTGCCCAATTATAAAGAAGTCTTTGGCGTAAGTAGGAATGTCTGGATTACGGTAAATTTCATTGTAGGTAAAAACGACATCTTCAGCCGTTAGTGGTTTTCCATCTGACCATTTTAGCCCTTTTCTGAGGGTGTAAATTACTTGTTTATTATCCTTGGAAGTTTGCCAAGATTTAGCTAGATCGGGTTCAATTTCTCCACGAGCATTTTCTTTAACTAGCCCTTCATAAGTATAGTTTAAAATATAAGCCGATTCTACGATTAAAGCTGGATTGAAAGTTGTCGGTTCAGTTGGGAAAGGGACAATAATTTCAGATGTTGGTATTGCTGGGATTTTTGAGGTAATTTGATGATAGATAATTATGGCGATCGCAGTTATAAAAGCCAGCAAAATTACTAGCCAACGATGACGAATTAAAGTATATTTTTGATGATTTTTTAATAACTTAGAATGCGACATCGTGAAACCACTCCGCAATTTCTTATTGACTAGGTTGAGATAACAACCTATGAGCATCTTCTAATAAAGCTGGTATTTTGTCAGCATGGGGACTATGACGCAAACAATCACTTAGATCGAATTGTCTAACTTTTTCTGCTGTCAAGCCAGGGAACCAAGGATCGGCAGTATTTAAGTGGTTGTAACGCCTTGTAGCATATTCAAACATATCAAAAGCGATCGCTAAATTTCGCAACCATAAAATAACTGGAATATTAATCTCACCAGGGGTTTGGGGATATCTGGGTAAACCAGTGTGCCAAGTGCAATACCAGTCTTGTCCTAATGTGGCGATCGCTGCTTTCTCTAAACGGTTTAAAATTGGTGGTAAAATTTCATCTGCTCGTTCTAAAAGTTCTATAACCTTCAAGTGTTCGTCAAAATCTGATGGTTTAGATGCGCCCAAGCTGAGAGTATGTACTTGCGGATGGCTCAAACAAAACAGATCGTTAAACACCATCGGGCTAAGAGGATAGCACAAGTCTAATAACTTTTGTGGAGGCTTATAAAGCATACCACCTTTATCTGATGGGCTAATGATAAATACACCCATATCATGACGTGTGGCGGCTTCAATGGCGGGCCAATTGAATTGATTAATGTAGTACCAGTGGAGATTGACATAATCAAATTGATTGGTTTCAATGGTTTTGATAATTAAGTCTGTTGGAGCGTGGGTAGAAAAACCAATAAACTTTACCTTACCCTGAGCTTGCAACTGTTGCGCTACATCAAGACAGCCATTGAGACGAATGCTATCTTCAAGATGTTGATAATTATTAATGCCATGCAGTGTTAATAAGTCAATGTAATCTAGCTTTAATAAAGCCAAAGATTTCTCACATAAATGGCGGAAGTCTTCAGAGTCAGATGTAGGAGTAACCTTAGTCTGGACAATAATTTTTTCTCGAGGCAATTTAGGTAAAATAGCTCCTAATTGCATCTCAGAAGTTCCATACATTCGGGCAGTTTCGATGTGATTAATGCCAACTTCTAAAGAACGGCGAATAGTGGCTTCTAAATTCTGCTGATTTTCATCGGGAATTTGTTCTTGAGTCAGCTCCTTATACTCAGTATAGACGTAGCGCATTCCGCCACAGGAAAAGACTGGCATTGGCAATTCTGTACGCCCGAATCTACGATATTGCATCATAAATGTGTTTTGATTAAAAAAGCGATTCATTAATGACTTTTTGCCGAAATCAAGCCCTGCATTACTTTGAGATGAAACATCAAGTATGATTTTTCAATATACTGAAGGCGATCTTGAATTAACTCATGTATCTTGGAGTAGTTAGACGGTGGCATACTTGGGTATAGATGATGCTCTGACAACGAATGTTTGAACAATCGTTCTAAATGTAGGAATTTCATGCAATATACGAAGTTATTCGTTAGATATTTGAGTAACTTCCCTAATACTATGTTTGGTATTTTCAATTATTTGATTATTTTTTGTAAGTTCCATGTTTTTCATCTCTAAATTAAGATTTGCTTGGACAGAGCAGTTTAAATATTAGATAAGTAGGCAAGAATAAATCGAAGTTTAAAGTACTTCCAGACGTAGGGTGTGTTATGCGTAGGCTAACGCACCTTGGATTGTTGACGGTGCGTTGCGCTATGCGACAACACACCCTACATGGAAATGAAATTCCTTAACTATTTAATTGATATTGGATGGCTGCTGCTAGCTGAAATACAGTAGGTTTTTCAAACAAGTAAATCAACGGTAGTTCGACTTGCAAAGCTGACTGTAGTTTGCAGATAACTTCAAGAGCTTGAGCAGAATGTCCTCCCAGTTCAAAAAAGTTGTCTTGAGTGCTAATCCGATCTATCCCTAAAATTTCTTTCCAGATAGCTAATACAACTTCTTCGATAGAATTTTGAGGTGTAACAAAATCCCTCGATATTGGAGAAACAACAGTTTGAGTGGGCAAACTTGGGGGTTCAGATATTAAGATAAGTTCAGTTAAACGCTGGTTATAATTGGTCGTTATTTTTTCCAGTAAAGTCTGAAAATTATCGACCATCTTGGTAATAGTGGCAGCTTCAAATAAATCGGTTCTGTATACAAGCAGACCTTCAATACCTGTTGATGTTTCTTCGAGCGTTAACTCTAAATCAAACTCTGCGGTATCTTTTGTATCTCTAGCAATCAACTGCTCTTTCAAAGTAAGATTTGCAAATTGTAAATTATCCTCTGGAGTATTTTGAAAGACAAACATTACTTGATTTATTAATGTGTAACTGGGATCTCTGACTGGTTGGAGTTCTTCTATTAGCTTAATCAGGGGCATTTCTTGATGAGCGTAAACACCCAAGGCTACCTCGCGCACTCGGCTAAGTAGTTCTCGGAAGCTGGGATTTCCTCCTAAATTGGTACAAAATGGCAGTAAATTGACAAAGAAACCAATCAGTCCTTCAGTTTCTACTTTGGTGCGATTTGCCAAGGCGCTGCTGACAATGATATTTTCCTGTCTTGTATAAGAGAAGAGTAATGTCTGGAATGCTGCCAACAATGTCATAAACAGGGTTACGCCTTCCTGTTGACTCAGTGCCTTCAGCGCTTCGGTTAATTTTTTTGAGAGAAATACTGATTGACTCGAACCCTTGAAGGTTCGCACTGGTGGACGTGGGCGATGCCTACGGCCAGCTTCGCTAACGCATGGTAGCTTCAATATTGGCGGACTAGTGCCTAAATGCTTTTGCCAAAACTGAAGCTGAGACTCTAAGACTTCTCCTTGTAACCACTGCCTCTGCCATTGAGCAAAGTCGGTATATTTAATCGGTAACTCAGTCAACGGCGACGGCTTACCCTCACAAAAGGCTTCGTAAACCTTTGCTAGTTCTTGGGTTAGGACACTAAAAGACCAACCATCAGCAACGATATGGTGGGTGACGGCAACGAATAGATACTCTTGTTCATCCAAACGCCAAAGCTTGCTGCGTAATAAAGGGCCTCGTGCCAAATCGAAAGGATGCTTAATTTCCTGTTCAGCCTGTTGTGTAGCTTGAGCTTCGCGCTCAGTTTCGCTGATGTGCCGGAGATCGATTACTGAAAAGTCAAAGACAGGCTCGTTAATAACAGCATAGACGACTTGGCCATTCTTAACCTGAAAAGTCGATCGCAATGTCTCATGTCGCCGGACAATTTCTCTTAAACTCTCCTCTAATGCTTTCTCGTTAAGCGCACCTGTGATGCGATAGACCCAAAGGCAGGTTATAGATGGAATTGCCTGGATAGAATTGGTCAAAAAACCACAACTCTAGCTGGGTTAAAGAAATTGGTATTGGCTCGTTTTGGGGAGGAAGTCGTTTTAGAGCTAACTCCTGCCGGTCTGGGGCTTTAGCTGTAGCAATTTTTTCGGCTAAAGGTGCGATCGCCGGAGACTCAAACAAACTTAACAGTGGTAATTCTATCCCAAATGCTTTGCGCGTTAAAGCAATCACCTGAGTTGCCAGTAAAGAATGTCCCCCCAAATCAAAGAAGTTATCGTAAATACCAACTCGTTCTAACCCTAAAACATCTCTCCAAATCCCAGCCAAAATTTCTTCGGTGGGAGTACGCGGTTCAACAAAAGTTTGACTTAATTCCGGTCGGCTGGTTGTTGGTTCTGGGAGAGCGCGACGGTTTACCTTACCATTGGGTGTGAGCGGGAATGATTCCATTTCGACAAAAGCCGATGGAATCATATAATCTGGCAATTGCTTAGTTAAAAAAGTCCGCAGTTGTTCGACTGTGATTGTCTCTCCCACAATGGGGACAAAGTAAGCGACTAAATATTTTTCCCTGGCACTTTCCCCATACACTTTTGCTACTGCTTGGTTAATTTGAGGATGTTTGCTCAGAACGGCTTCAACTTCTCCCAGTTCAACGCGAAAGCCCCGAATTTTTACTAAATCATCTATCCGTCCCAAAAACTCGATATTCCCATCTGGTAGATATTGGGCTAAGTCCCCAGTTTTGTACAAACAACTTGATTTTAGATTTTGGATTTTGGATTTTGGATTCTCAGAACTTTCAGCAGATTGGAAATTTTCACTTGTGTCCCTCAATCTAAAATCTAAAATCGGCAATCCAAAATCGGTAAACGGATTGGGGAGAAATTTTTGATTCGTCAAATCTGCACGGTTGAGGTAGCCACGAGCCAAACCATCACCACTCACGTAGAGTTCCCCAGCCACACCAATCGGCACGGGTTGCAGATTGTTGTCTAATAAATAAACTTGCACGTTGACAGCAGCTTTACCAATGGGCGGATAAATCGGCCATTCATCTGGGTTTTGGCTAAAAGTATAAGCTGTCACTAAGTCTGCTTCTGTAGGGCCATAGAAATTGTAGAGTGTACAATTTTCCAGACGCTTAAACAGCTCGATCGTAGGCTGAGTAATTTGGAGTTGTTCGCCACAAGCGATCGCTTCCCGAATATTCTGAAATAGATGTTCTTGCTCTCCGTATATTTCTGCTAATTGCTGCCAAAGGCTAACTGGCAGAAAAACTTTACCAATTGGGTTATTAGCAAGTAAATGAATTAATTTATCTAAATCTTTGCGATCGCATTCAGAAATCATATACAGCGTGCCTCCCAAGCCCCACGCCACGGATATTTCGTGATAGCTGACATCAAAACTCAGGGAAGCAAACTGAAGCACACCAATACCTGTAGCCATTTTTGCCTGATGGTGTGCTACTAAATTGGCGAGCGATCGCTGGGTAACAAGAGTGCCTTTAGGAGTGCCAGTAGAGCCGGAGGTATATATGATATAGGCTAAATTATCAACTCCTACCTCAACTTGCAGATTACTCTCAGATTCTTTGGCGATTTCGTCTTCATCTTCATCTAACACAATTAGACGATGAGCCAAGTTGCCATTAAATAATGACTGCAAATGTGTTTGAGTTAAGATGACTGGTGTTTGAGAATCGTTGAGCATGAAGGCTAAACGCTCTGATGGATAAGTAGGATCGAGGGGAACGCAAACTCCTCCAGCCTTGAGAGTTCCTAAAATAGCGCTAGCAGCTGCTAGCGATCGCTCCACACAAATACCCACTGGGACATCTGGTTTCACACCGAAGCGTTGCAAGTAGTGGGCGATTTTATTGGCTTGCTGATTTAACTCCTGATAAGTCAATCGTTGATTTTCATATACCACTGCCAAAGCTTGGGGTGTTCTTTCAACTTGCTCCTCAAATAATTGATGGATGCAACGATTGATGGGATGCGCTGCTGAGGTAGCATTCCACTGTACTAAAAGCAAATCTTGCTCTCTTGGAGTCAGTATCGGTAACTCGCCTGGGGTGCGATGAGGATTAGCGGTAATTCCCTGCAACAGAGTAAGGAAATGACCAGCCATGCGATCGATAATGTTTGCATCAAAGCGTTGGCGATCGTAGTAAATTTTTACAGTCATTTCCTCGCCAGGAATTGCCAGCAGTGTGAGAGGATAATTGGTTTGTCCTCTGTCTTGTAGTTCCCCAATGCTTAAGTTTCCAGGGAGTTGCTGCAATGTTACATTTACAGGATAGTTTTCAAATACAACCAGGCTTTCAAACAAAAGTTGAGTGCGAGGAATTTCACTTACGCCTTGAATATCTACCAGTGGGGTGTATGAATATTGCTCTCGTTCTATATATTCTTGTTGCAACAACCGCAGCCAGGTTAACAAATCGGTTGTATCCGGGATTTTCACCCGTGCGGGTAATGTATTAATGAACAATCCCACCATCGACTCCACACCAGATAAAGTAGGTGGGCGGCCAGATACAGTAGTGCCAAAAACTACATCAGACTCACCACTATAACGACTTAGTAACAGCCCCCAAGCTGCTTGTACCAAGGTGGCAAGTGTGAGATGATGTTGTTGGGCAAAAGATTTTAAGGTAGTTGTCGTCTCGGCTGATAGATGTTGCGATCGCACCTCAATATTTTGCTGTTGGTGAGAACTCTGCCCTAGCGATCGTTCAACTATTAAAGGCGTAGGTGCAGTAAACCCCTCAAGATTTTGTTGCCAGAATGCCTTCGCTTCAGCTAAATCTTGCTGTTGCAACCAATTAATATAATCTCGGTAAGGACGACTGGGAGCTAAATATAACTGTTGACCGTTCTGAATTGACTCATATAAAGCAAACAATTCTTTGAAGATAATCGGCCAACTCCAGCCATCAACTAATAGGTGATGAAAACTCCAAACAAACTCATAAGTTTCATCGGCTACTCGGATTAAAGCAAAGCGCATTAATGGAGCTTTGTCAAGTTCAAAACCTTGTTTTTTATCTGAATCTAAGAAAGAATTGAGACGTATTTCTTGCTCTTGCTGAGGAAACATTCGCCAGTCTAAAATAGACCAAGGCAAATTCACTTGTTTACGCACCACCTGAACTGATTGTTTGCGATTCTTCCAAACAAAAAGAGTCCGCAAAGCCGAATGTCGCTCTACCAACAGTTGCCAAGCTCGTTCAAATATACCTGAATCTAAATTGCCATGAATAGTTAATTGAAACTGCTCAAAATAGATTGTCGATTCCGACTCATAGAGAGTATGAAAGAGTATCCCCTCTTGCGTAGGTGAAAGGGGATAAATAGATTCAATATCTTTATTTTTACTTTGTTTTTGTGCAACTACCATTGTTTTTTATATGATATTAATTATGTTATTGGAATTCCCATTTAACTGAGGTACAGAATCAATGTTTTTTAACGCAGAGGGGCGCAGAGTAAAGCGCAAAGGTACGCAGAGGTTTGCCCATTTTTCTTAGCAATGTATTAAGAACTTCTGGGACTCTGCGGTTCGTTGAAAAAAAGTAATTTTCATAAATCAAATAGAACTTATATAAACTAAAAACTTACCCAATCTCTTAAAAAGCAGACGTTGATAATCCGCCATCTATCGGAATAGTAACACCCGTAATATAGCTAGCACATTCTGACGCTAGAAAAGCAACCAAATTAGCAACCTCACTAGAAATACCGCGACGACCAAGAGGAATCATCTTATTCGTTCCTTCTATTATCGAATCAACCGTCCGACCTTCCTCTTGGGCAAATACTTCTAAATATTCTCTATGCCTTGGAGTATCAATCAGACCAGGATTGACACAGGTAACTAAAACATTCCACTTAGCAACTTGCGAAGCAACAGTTTTAGTAAAGTTGATTAATCCAGCATTCGCCACTCCCGATTTCACAAGACGACTAGAAGGTTCTTTTCCTGATGTTCCAACAATATTGATAATGCGCCCCCATCGCTGATTTTTCATTGTCGGTAGCACTAAATTCGTCATGCGAATATAGCCCATTAACTTACCTTCAAACACAGTTATCCAATCTTCATCAGATAAATTTTCTACTGCTTCATTAGAAAAACTAGCCCCTTCGGAATTATTAACTAAGATATCAATTTTGCCAACCTGGCTGATAGCTTCTTGGACTAACTTTTGAGAATCACTTGCATTTTGCACATCAGCACAAATCGGGATAATTTTAACTTGAGAACCAACCAAACCTTGATAAGCTTGTTCTAACCGCTCATAATTTCTCCCACAAATTATTAACTGACAACCTTCTGCTGCCAGCTTTTGGGCAACGCTATAACCTATACCAGCACTTGCTCCTGTCACTAAAGCTACTTTCTGTGTTAATCCTAAATCCATGATTGTTCCCTTACGAAGTAGTTAGCGATCGCGCCATATATGTCTTGGAAACAGTATCTTGTACTGAGAGAAGAGAGGGAGGTTTAATTGAAATTTCAACCAAAAATACTATTTCGTCACAGAGATTATATCCTCCATAAAGAACATCAGCCGGAGCATAATAAACACTATTAGATTCTAACTGCTGCTGTTGTTCTTCCACCATCATTCTCAACTGACCGTTAAGAATTATTCCCATTGTTTCACTAGCAGACTGGCGAATTGGTATTATCCCTTTGGGAGGAATTTTAGTAATAATAATTTTAAACCAAGAACCAACAACAGACTGGCACTCAAAACCTGTAATTTCATCTGGAGTTGGTGAAACTTTCAAAATAGCTTCCTCAGCTTCCTCAGAATGAGTGATGCGTTTCACATCAAATGCTAATGCTGTTTCGGAGAAAGGGTTTATAGAACCATGAAGAACATTAGAACCTGCCACATAAACTTGCTCAAGGGGTTCAAGAATTTCTTTAGTACCATTAATATTTATTTCTAAACGCCCTTTTATTTGCATTCCAATTTGACTTTCAGGATGCCGATGTAATTCAAACGTAGCCCCTGCTGGAATAGAAACTAATTGCACAACTGTATCTTGACATTGAAATGCAATTAACTCTACATCTGAATTAATTTTGATGGTTTTTGGCTGAGGAAAATATTTAGACATAATTTTCTGCTAATTTTTTCTGGAAAATTGACCAACTCATCTGGATATTTCCGTAGGTTGAAATAAACTCTAAATCGTAGGCTTTAACAGCATTCTCATTAGTAATAGCCAAATCAGCTAAACCCTGCATTACTTGAATTGCTGAATCGCTGGTAGAAGGAGACAAATCCACTTGTATTTGTGTTCGATCTTGAGAATCTGGCAAGAGTTCTGTCAACAAAGGTAAAGGAGCAGGATGAGTAACAATTCTAGAACCGTTGAAAACTACCTCTGTATTTTTTTTCTTAGCCAATCCATAAACTGGAGTAGGATATATAAAAATGAAACCTAAATCAAAACTTGGCTCCATATAAAACTCATTAATCCGGTCGTAAGCATGAGGAACTAAAGCCAAATTCACCTTGTCTTGCAGCAAAGCTTCTCTAACATCTGTAAAAGTATCAAATAACTGAGTTGATACAGTTACTTGTTCTGAAGTCAGATGGTTAGTTATATGTTTAGCAGCATAATCACTACTAGTAGCAGCAGGCCCCAAAGTACCTATGACTAAATTTTTGGCAGGAGGGATACGAGGTTTAAATTCAATCTGAAATTCCAGCATAGTTTTTCCTGAGTAATCATCATGATATTTTTTAGTAGCGAGTCATTAGTAGCTTTGTTATAAATCACCTCCAAGAATTTAGTTTATTTGCAGAAAACCTTGTTAAAACAGAAATTTGGTTTTAAATGTAGACGACTTTATTTTTAATTAATTTCTGCTAGCAGTTCGTCCAAAGCTTCTTGGCTAAACTCAACTTCTGGGAAATCTGAAGGAGTATAGCCACCTGCCTCTGGGGATAAACAGTGGGCAATAATAGTTTCTAAGGTTTCTATATACTCATTAGCCAGATTTTCTACAGTGGCCCGGCTATGGAAATGCTCGCTATATTGCCATTCCAGTTTCAGCCTGCCTTCAACGACTAATCCATTCACTGTTAACAAATGGCGGCGTTGTCCTTTAGGGCTGTGAATGGAACCGCAAGACTCTTGAGCATATTTCCAGCCAAGGGTTGCTAACTGCGTTTGGTCAAATTGACCCAAGTAGTTAAAGCTCACCTCAGCTCGGGGTAGGACTGGTATAGGTAGTTTTTCTCCCCTGCTCCCTGCTCCTCTGCTCCCCTGCTCCCCTGCTCCCCTGCTCCCCTGCTCCCCTGCTCCCTGCCCCCTGCCCCCTGCTTTTTCACTGCGATCGCTCTCATCCAGCCTAAGATAGCGCCAGATGCCATAATCAATACCCCGGTTAGGAATACTTCGCAGTTGCTCTTTGACCGACTTGAGAACCTCTCCGGTATCGAAACGATCCTCAAGTTTTAACAGCACAGGGAATATACTAGTAAACCAGCCTACAGTACGAGACAAGTCCACATCCTCAAACAAGTCCTCTCGTCCATGACCCTTCTAAGTCAATCAATAAAGAGTGAGAACCCGTCCAACGAGTGAAAGTTTGCACCAACGCGGTCAATAGCACATCGTTAATTTGAGTATTGTAAGCTCCAGGGACATCCTGTAATAGAGCGCGAGTCTGTTCTCCACTCAGGTATACAGATACAATCCGACTGGAAGCTACAGTATTATCTTGGGCAACAGCAGCATAATCCAACGGTAAAAGAGCAATTGGCAACTGCATTGAGTCCAGCCAGTAATCTAGCTGTGAGTATTCTTGAGAGCGGGCATAATCCTGCAATCGAATTGCCCAATCCTTAAAGGAAGTTGTTTTTGCAGGTAGTTGGATACTTTTGCCAGTTTCTAATTGTTTGTATGCTCCAGATAAATCTTCTAACAATATTCGCCACGAGATCCCATCTACAGCCAAGTGATGGATGACGATGAGTAAACGTCCGGGAGAATTGCCTAAATGAAATAGAACGACCCGCATTAGCGGCCCATCTGCTAAGTTCAGCGTCCTTTGTGCTGCGTCTGCCCTTGCTTCTATTGTCCTTAACTGTTCTGCTTGGGGCAGATCAGACAAATCTGCAATACCCAACGATACGCCATCGCTCACATCACTGTTGTACTGCTGCCATTGCCCCTCCTGCTGCACAAACCGCAGGCGTAAAGCATCGTGATGGTACAGTAATTTTTGTAGTGCCTGCTTTAATAACTCCGGTTGCAAATTTGCGGGAACTTCTAGCAGGAAGGATTGGTTAAAGTGATGAGGTTCCGGCAGATTTTGCCCAAAGAACCAGTGCTGAATCGGTGTTAGAGGGACAACCCCTGTAACTAAACTTTGTTCTGATTGAACCAAGTTAATTGTACCAGCAACAGCAGCTAATTCAGCAATTGTTTGGTGTTGAAAAAGTTGTTTCGGAGTCAGCTTGAGTCCGGCTTGATTAGCTTTAGCAATAATTTGCATACTAATGATGGAATCCCCGCCCAATTCAAAGAAATTGTCGTGGATACCGACTTGTTTAAGTACCAAAACATCCCGCCAAATCTTTGCCAAGACTTCTTGAGTATGGGTGTGGGGGGAGACAAAGCCAGTAGATTCATCGAACTCGAACTCTGGTACTGGTAATGCACGACGGTCTACTTTGCCGTTGGGGGTAATCGGCAAAGCTTCTAGAACTGTGAAGGATGCAGGTACCATGTAACTGGGGAGCTTTGACTTGAGAAACAGACGTAGCTCATTACTGGTTGGCTGTGTCAATTCTGGGATGATATATGCTGCCAAACTCTTAATACTAGGTTTATCTTCTCTGGCAAGCACAACAGCATCGCGTACCTGTGGGTGTTGAGTCAAAGCCGCTTCAATTTCCGAAAGTTCAATGCGAAAGCCACGAATTTTAACTTGGTTATCAATGCGACCCAAGAATTCTATATTGCCATCGGCTTGGTAGCGAACCAAATCGCCTGTTCGATAAAGCCGCTCTTTTATTTCTCCCCTGCTCCCTGCTCCCTGCTCCCCTGCCCCTCTGCCTCTTTGGAAAGGATTACGAATGAATCTTTCAGCCGTCAAGTCGGGACGGTGGAGGTAGCCTCGTGCCAAGCTCTCACCACCGATGTACAATTCTCCAGTCACACCAATGGGTACAGGCTGCAACAGGGAATCGAGTATATAAACTTGAGTATTAGCGATCGCCCCCCCAATCGCAGGTGGTATATAGTCTTGTTGGCTTTTAGGAACAGTACCAGATGTTGTGACTACAGTATTCTCTGTTGGGCCGTAATTATTCACCACCTTAAAGGGATGAGCAGCCGAAGGATATTGATGAAGTTGATCCCCACCTGTGAGTAAAGTCCGCAAAGCAGCATTCGCCGGCCAATTTAATGATAGAATTTTCTCGGCCATTGGTGTCGGTAGGAAACTAATGGTTATTGCCTTTGACAACAACCAATCTCGTAGTTGCTCAGGGTAAAGCCGGGTTTCATCATTGGGAAAGTGAATGCTAGCTCCAGCAGTCAGATAAGGCCAGATTTCCCAACCACAAGCGTCAAATGCGACTCCCGCAATTTGTGTTGCTCGGTCAAGCGGCGACACTGCAAAAGCTTGTTGATGCCAAAAGACGAGATTTAACAATCCTCGATGTTCAATTTGCACTCCTTTGGGTTTGCCAGTGGAACCGGAAGTGTAAATCACATAAGCCAGATTGTCAGTTGTTGCTGTGTGGAGTAAATTCTCTACACTGGTGCTGAAGATTGCTGTGTCGCTATCCAGACAAATCACCTGCGCTTGATGTGACGGTAGCGTTGCGACCAAGCTTTCCTGGGTCAACAGTACTTTAACTTGGGCATCTTCTAGCATAAACGCCAACCGCTCTTGGGGATATGCTGGGTCAAGCGGTACATAAGCCCCACCAGCCTTGAGAATGCCCAGCAATCCTACTATCATTAAGGGCGAACGCTCAACACAAATTCCCACCAGTACTTCTGCACCAACACCTAAAGATTGCAGATGATGCGCCAACTGATTGGCGCGGAGGTTCAACTGTTGGTATGTCAGAGACTCGTCCTCATAGACCCACAGCTAATGCATTTGGCGTTTTTTCAACCTGCTCCTCAAACAACTGATGGATGCATTTGCTGTCAGGATAAGGCGTATAAGTATCATTCCATTCCACTAGCAACTGATGACGTTCGCACTCAGTCAGTAGTGGTAACTCAGCAATAGGTTGATTGGGATTAGCAATAATCGCTGCTAACAAAGTCTGGAAATGACTTGTCATCCTCGCAATGGTATCTGGCTCAAAGAGGTCGCTGTTATATTCCCACGAACCCATCAATCCTGCTTTTGTCTGCCAAACTGCCAAGCTCAAATCAAACTGAGATGTCTCCCTTTTTACCAGTTGGGGAGTCAAGGTAAGATTAGGCAACTCTAATGTATCTAACGAGAAATTCTCTAAGACAAACATCACCTGGAAAAGGGGATTGTAGCTCAGAGATCGTTCTGGTTGCAACGCTTCTACTACTTGTTCAAAAGGAACATCCTGATGACTGTAAGCAGAGGTTGCAACTTGTCGCGCTTGAGAGAGAAACTCATAAAAACTAGGATTTCCCTCAATCCGGTGACGCAGTACCAATGTATTGACAAAAAAGCCAATCAATGGTTCTATATCTTTACGGTTGCGGTTGGCGATCGCGCTACCGATGCAGATATCATCCTGACCACTGTAACGAAACATTAAAACTACAAAAGCCGCCAGTAAGGTATGAAATAAGGTAGCTCCTGACTGTTGGCTGAAGGTTTTGATTTGCTTGCTCAAATTCTGGTCAATTTGAAATTCTTTGGTAGCACCACAAAAAGTCTGAACGGGGGGACGCGGTTTGTCTGTGGGTAGTTCTAATAAGGGTGTAGCACCAGCTAACTGTTGCTTCCAGTAATTCAGTTGTTGTTTTTGAACTGACTCAGTTAACCACTGTCGCTGCCAAACTGCAAAATCAGCATACTGGATAGGCAACTCAGAAAGGAGCAAAGGGGAACTAAGAGTAAAAGCTCGGTAGAGGTTGGACAACTCTTTGATGAATATCCCCATTGACCAGCCATCCGTGATGATGTGGTGCATAGTCAATACCAGGATATGGGACTCTGGCCCCAGTCGTAGTAAAGCGATTCGCAACAAAGGGCCATTACTCAAATCAAAAGGTTGGCCAGCTTCTTTTTTGACAATCTGTTGTACCTCTGATGCTTCTAAACCTTGCAAGTCTAGAACTGGCATGGCGATCGCCAAGCTGGGAGAAATTACCTGCAAAGGTTTTCCATCTACTGCTGGAAATGTTGTTCGCAGAATTTCGTGACGACGGATGATTTCGTTGATACTCTGCTCAAGAGCTTCTGTGTTGAGTACACCTTGAAGGCGTAGCTGGCAACTCTCATTATAAAATGGGCTTTGACTCTCTAATTGATAGAGAAACCACATTCTCTGCTGGGCAAAGGATAAGGGCAACTCCTCAGAACGCTGCATAGATGGTATTGGTTCAAAGGAGGAGTCTGTTGCAGTCTTAGCTTCTTCTAGAAAAGCCAGGATTTCTGATTTTCGCTCTAGCAGTTGGTTTTTCAGGTCTGGGTTCATCACTTGCTTGGGAGCGCGATAGTTTAACTGGTCGCCTTCCAACCAAATTTTTATGCCTAAACTATTTAAATAAGATACAAATTCTATTGTTGTCATTTATAATACGCCTCCCTCATATTCTTCTTCTGCGTCATCAATAGCTACATTCCACTTGCTGACGACAGTTAGCAGCGCCTCAAGACTTTCTCCCAAACCAGCTACAGTTGGGGATGCAAAAAAACGATTTGGCGACAATTCAACAGAAAAAGCCTCGCGCAAGCGAGAAATGACTTGGAAGGCTAGCAAAGAATTTCCTCCCAGTTGAAAGAAGTTGTCGTAAACACTAATCTGGGGTATTTTTAAAATTTCTTGCCAGATTTGAGCTATTTGCCGTTCCGTTTCGTTTCGGGGAGCGATCGCTTTTTGAGTTATACCCTTAGTCAATAATTCTCGATTGATTTCACCATTAGCGGTGAGGGGCATTTGCGATAGTTGCACGAAGTCACAGTTAACGGTTGTTCCGAAGCGATCGCGTACCATCAAATCTGATAACTCTGGTACGATAGAACCGTTACTCGTAGTGAAATAGGCAGTTAATTTCTGTAATTCTGGAAACTCAGAGGTGAAACGGCGAATTTTGGGATTGCTGCCATCTAAACCGACTATTAGTTGGGCTTGGTCGTGATATAAACCAGCCAAAAAGGAATATAATCCTTGTTGCAAACTCATCTCATAATAGCCTTGAGCGCGGGTGATTTCTTGCCTCTGATAACCTTTATTGATTCCTGTATCACGCCAATTTGTCCAAGCAAAGCAATAGCTGTGCAACCCACCAATAAAACGTTGATATTGATTAAAGCTTTCCAAAAAATTGTTAGCAGCAGCATAAGCCGAAATTGTCGCTCCACCAAAGAAACTTGCTAAAGAAGAAAAGCTAATGAAAATCCCCTGTCCTTGCTTCTTAAGTACCTGATGTAGCACCCAAGTGCCTAACACTTTAGGTTGCAAAATTGCAGCTAAACTCTGTGGTGTTTCATTCACTAGCATTTGTTCGTGATAAGTTCCCGCCAGATGAATCACGCCATCTAGTTGGCATCCCCAGTTAGCCTTGGCTTTTTCCACCACTTGTTGCACGGCTTGAAAGTCGCAGATATCCACTGCTTCATAAATCACGGAGCCAAGCTGCTTTAATTCCTGATAAACCTTGACTTTTTCTAATGAGACATTTGATAAACGAGTCCGACCTACTAATAATAATTTGGCATTAAAAAACTGAATTAGATATTTAGCAGTTTCAACCGCAACACCTCCAAGCCCACCACTTATCAGATACATTCCCCCCACTTTTAAGGGAAGTTCTTGCTTTGCTTTTTTTTGCAGATTAACTTTTTCTAAACCTGCAATTAAACGTTCTCCATCCCGGTAAGCAACCTCTTGGTCTTTTGATAAAACCTGGAGTTCTTGTAAAACATAGTTACCATCTGCCTGTATTAAATTTGGTGTCAAATCTATGTGACGGCAATTTAACCAGGGTATTTCTTGAGGAATAGTTTTAATGACACCGAGAACTGGAGATTTTTCATAAGCAATCTTGTCTGTTGGCTGCGTAGACTGGGTATAGCTAGAAACAAACAATAACTGTAAATCTGGGATTTGAGTTTTTGCTATGGCTTGGACAAGAAATAACAAACTGTAGATTCCCTGTTCTTGCGCTTTTTCCAGAGCTGCTAGGCTTTTGATTTCTCCGCTATACTCTTGATAATTCCACAGATGGAGAATCTGACCAATGGTCTGTTTCTCTGCCTTGATTGTGTCAAGTAAGAGCTGATAATGCTCTGCATTTCCAGGAGTTAAAAAGAAGTGATGGGAACTTTTTTTAGCAAAATCAGAGCCGGGTGAAACACACAAATATGGCAGGTTTTGCTGTTCTAATTGCTGACAAACAAATGTCCCCAATCCTAACTCGTCGAGGAAGACTATAGTTAGACAACCTTGAGGTAAAGCTTTTAGAAGCTTGGCTTTCTTACGTCGCCAGACTTTTTGATAGAACCAGTCAGGAATAGTATTAGTATTATTTAGTAATATATCAATTTGTTTGATAATGTGGTTAAACTCACCTGCACCAAAGCGATTGCGAAGTTGCGATCGCTGGATTTTACCAATAACAGTTTTGGGTATATCTTCTTTAGGTAATAAAATTAAATAATCAGGATTCAACCCGATTTTACTGACGACTGCCTGCCGAATTTTAGTTAGTAGTTCTAATAGTTTTTGGTCTTCTGTAATTGGCGAATTAAAGAAAATGGCTAGTTTCTCCGTTGTATCATCAGCATCGCAGACTGCACAAGCGGCGGTGTAAGACACTTCAATTTCGCCAATTTCTTCAACTACTGCTTCAATTTCATGACTGTAGTAGTTAGCTCCATTGATGATAATAGTTTCTTTCGCGCGACCAGTAACCACCAATTGTCCGTTGGCAATGAATCCTAAATCTCCAGTATCAAACCAGCCCTCTTTTAAAAATGATTGACTGTTGGCATCGTGGTTGTTGTAATATCCTGGAGAAACTGCATCACCTTTGACTTGCAAACGACCTATGGTGTCTTCTTTTAATACAGAGTTGTTATTATCTACTATGCGAATGGTAATTCCCGGAATAACTGAACCTAAATCAGTAAAAATATGATGATTTAGATGGTCTATTTCTACTCGTTTAATAGTACTTTGCAATCTAGATTTGTCTACCCTATGGAACAACAAAGGTGCTTCTTGGTGCGGCTGATAATATGTAATCCCTGAACCCATCTCTGCCATCCCAAAAGCTGGTCTAATTGCCGTTGCTTTGAGTCCGTAAGTCACTAAATTTTCTTGAAAATCCTCCACAGCTTTACTGGATACTGCTTCACCAGCTGTTAGTAGGAATTTTACGCAAGATAAGTTCCAGTTTTGTTCTGGTTCTTGTTTAAAAGAGTCATTAACTATGGCATAAGCAAAATTGGAGGCCCAGCTATGAGTAATCCGGTATTTATGGATTAAATCTAACCAGTTGAGGATGCGACCTAAGATATATTCTTTTTGTGCGTAAACTAGGGTACAACCGATTTCTACACCACGAATATGCCAGTCGGAAATGCTGCCAATGTGATCGAACGGTAGCCAATTCAAAATTACATCTTCTGGCTCGTGTTGATTAAGTTTATTGGCCCCTCTGGCGCGAGCAATGAGATTTTGATGAGTCAATTGAACGCATTTTGGAATTCCTGTACTACCAGAAGTTAAGTTAAAAAGAGCTACTTCATCTGGTTGACTCTGGTGATATTGTGTGCTGGCAGTGTTGTCTTTTAATGCTTCAATCGTGTCTATTTTTAGGCGTTCTTCTGGTAGCCATTGCGATAGTAATTCTACCTCTTGTTTGAGAGCTTCCGTAGTTAAGATGACTGGACTATCTAAGAACTGCCAAATATGACAAAGCTTATCCACCACCTTGTTTGATTCTCTATAAGTTGGTGACACTTCCATGATTACGGGTACAAAGCCTCCCAGTAGGCAGCCCCAAAAGGTAGGAATAATGTCACAATTAAGTTCCATTTGCAATATAACTTTGTTTTTTGGCTTGAGTCCCAATTTTCTCAAACCAGTAAGAATTCGCTTTGCAACTTCAAGTAACTCAGCGTAGGATTGGCGTAGTTCTGTTCCATCGGGCAACAGGTAAATAATTTCCCCACCTGTAGCCTGTTGAGCAGTTCTTTGCAAAACTTCGGGTAAGGTAATAGGTGCATTGGGATCGTCAGGGAGAATACCACCGTAGCTGATGGCAAGTGGTTTTAGTTCAAAGAAATGTTGTTGTGTACTGGGTTGGGAGTCTTTGGGAACTGGGGAAAAGTTAACAATTGCATTTTTGTTTTGCCAATCTGGGAGCAAATCTGACAAATGGAGTGAGGGG
Organism: Nostoc sp. DSM 114160; assembly: GCF_053470305.1. Lineage (NCBI taxonomy): Bacteria > Bacillati > Cyanobacteriota > Cyanophyceae > Nostocales > Nostocaceae > Nostoc > Nostoc sp. DSM 114160. The sequence continues at coordinate 3,596,585 of NZ_JBPFGO010000001.1, forward strand.
ATCTGCTTTCTCAACTCCTGCACTACTATCACTGCCTGTTCGATTCTGCGATCAAAATTAAGTTGGTTTTCTACTCGCTCAATTAAAATTTCATCAATAACAGGAATGTTGCTCAAAGCTAATTCGTCTACATCTCCTGTGGCAGTTAAAGGTAGATGAGACACTGATACCAAAGCTCTTGGTAGTAATGCTTCATCGCATATATCTTGAAGATAAGAGCGAATTTGTTCTAGTGAAATATTTGAACTTGAAACAATATATAGTATGACTTCTAGGGAAAATATTTTTTTAATAATTACTGTACATTCGTTTATTGAAGTTTTATCCAATAAAACTAATTCAAAATCATTTTTAATTTGCTGTATTTTCTCTAAATCTAAACTTTTTTTTTCTGAAAAATTCATTTGATTATCAACCCATACTGTATACAAGTGGTGGTTAAAAACTATAAATTGAATGAATTAGTGCAGAACAAGTTTTTAGGTTTTAATCTGTTCCTGTTTAAATATATTTTCAGGCTGCATTGCATGATTTTGAATAATGGCCTTTGAGGGTTTAATCCGATAGAAGTCGGACTCAGAGGCCATTTTATTATTTGAGAGTAATTAAGCGCGATCGCACTTAATTTAGTAACATTTTGTTGGTAGTCTCAACAAATGTAACAGTAAAATTATTCCTCGACGATTTCAATTGTTTTTGGCGGCTGAACATCTTCAAAATTCTCAGTGATTGTTGGGTTCAGTTCATTTTTTAGTTTGAGTTTTAGATCCTCTGTAATCGGTAAATCTTTAATTTCTTTGAGGAGATATCTCACAGATTCGGTTTTACGACGTTCTGTATAAATGTTCTTGAGAACTGCTTCAATTCCAAATCCCGCTATAGCTTCCCCTACAAGTGTTGTCAAACCAAGCACACCTAGACCGCCGATGATGCCAAACGGGCCTCCCAACCCCGCCAGGGCAGCTACAACGCCGTAACCACCCGCCAAACCTGATGCAGAAACTGCAATTACCAAAAGTATGCCAGGAAGACCCAAAGCAGCGATTTTTTTAACGACTTCATCCATTGGAATTACCTTAAATCCTTACATTCTTGGTTAAATCTTGATTAAGGGTAATAGAATTTATTCACCCTTACTTGCTAGCTTAGTACTTGATCGAGATGGTGACTAATTTTTCCTTGTACAAAATTGAGTGCTGAGTGAGGAGTTAGGAGTTAGGAGTTAAGAGTTAGGAGTTAGGAGTTTTATTTATCTCCTTGTCTCCCTTGTCTCCCTTGTCCCCTTGTCCCCCTTGTCTCCCTTGTCTCCCTTGTCCCCTTGTCTCCCTCATCTCCTCGTCCCCTGCCTGTTTTTTAGGCTGACAAAATACTACATAACTCATCGATTTGTTGACTTCTTTCTGTAATCAGTCGATGGGCTATAGTTTGTAGCTGACGAATATTTTCTGATTTGACATTATCTATGTCTTCTAACTCACCTGTGAGGAATGTTTGAAATCTATAATAAGAGCCTCTGATTTCTTTTTCAGTAGACTCAAATAAGTGTTCTAATTCTCCGGCTACAACTTCACTACCACCGTCCATAACAATGTTTAAAAGAGGTTTTACCCATTGCAATTGTCCCCAATTTTTGACATCGTTATACTTGTAGACACTCGTCAGTGAACCTGTACCCAAGGAAACTAATAAGATATCGTTGGTATGTAGCGCTGTTCTTTGAGTTTGTCTACTGATTTTCGCTTCTGTAATCGCCAAGCTTGCTGGATTATTAGCAACCAATCCTCCATCTACTAAATTATAAAAGCCACTAGGATTATGAGAAGTCGCAACTCGATAGGGAGGAAAATAAGTAGGTGTCGCACTAGTTGCCATTGCCGCATCTTTGAGTGTAAAACCGACACTCACCTTCCGAAACTTTTTAGATTCTATCTGTTGTTTTTCGATTTTGTTGGTAAAGAATATTGGAATTCGCTGTTCGATATCGTAGCTAGTGACGAAAACTTCTTTAAGATTATTTTCTAGAGGGGTATTACCAAAATATTTGTTGATAATTTCCTCTCTGCCATCAGACGCATATTTGGGCTGAGTAAACATATCTTCAAGAGGGCCGAGCAGATGTTCAAAAAATGGCTCGTAAAATATCTCAGCCCCATATTCGACATATAATTTAACCATCTGTTCAGCACTGTACTGAGCTTGTGGCTCACTTTCAGATATAGATGGATCTAAACTTAATTGGGGTTTAGTCAATCCTAGTGCCAGAATTCCTCCGGTTGAAGTGCCTGCAATTAAGTCGAATAAACTAAAAATCGGTTTTTGTGTGCGCTTTTCAATTTCTGCTAATATTAGCGCTGGGATAATGCCTCGAATACCGCCTCCATCAATGGAAAGAATTTTATATCTAGGATTGGCTGTAGTAATCATAGTTTTTTGCGATCGCTCCTGAGTTAATTTTTGTGATCTTTTGGGCTGTTGGATATCGGTTGGAACTTGACTTTCAGTTGCTTGAACTATTTCGACTTTCTCCTCTTGCTTTGGCTGGGAAGTTTGAATGTTGGTATTTTCACTCTGCTTCTTTGACCCTTTTTTTCCCTTTCCTGTAGTCGAGGCTACGGGAGTGGGAGTTGCAAGAACGTCGTTTTCTACATCTGGGGAAACTTCAATGGATTGCTGCGAGTCAGCTTGGCCAACAGCAGTTAGTTCAGTGGAGAAAACCTCTGCAACTGACTGGTTCTCTTCTGGGGAATTGCTTGTTGTCTGGCTCTGGTTCGATGATTGGGTAATTCCAAATGGAATTTGTGCTAAACCCCAACTGGGATTACCATGCAAAGTTCCATTATGAGTATTTTCAGTCTGGTCTTTGACGGTCGATCCTTCTCCTTCATTTAACATCCAATAAGCAACTAATCCTTGTTCATTGCCGATTAGAGGCCCAGAGCGGTGTGTTTGGATTTCCACTGGCGGACAGGGATAATTCCAGACGCTAATGTTAGCTAATTGACCTGTGAAGTATATACTGTTGTGTAAAGTCGCGCCCAGAGTTACAGGACTAGTTGCTTTGTTTAAAGAGTCACCTGTCAAATAGCCAAAATATTCATGCTCATCAAGGTGTATAGTCAGTTGACCCCGATTAAAAACAATAGCAAAGAAGTGCCATTGTCCGACAGTTAATTCTCCATTGCCAAAGGTTCTGATAACCTTCTCAACCTTCTCATCAATATATATATCTAAGTTTCCTGATTCATTGATGCCAAACTCAAAGTTATCACTATATCGGTCTGAGGAACGCGCAAAAAAAACATTGTGCGTTCCGTATGTAGTGGCTTGATTTTTTAGTTCTTGAGGATTAATCCATCCAGAAATCGTAAAGGCTGAACTACCCTCAGCAAAAACACCACCAATATCATTCCTGCCAAAATTTATATAATCATCTTGACCATCAAATGTTATAACTGATTGGCTATATACCTGTGTTGTCACGATATTTTAATCTCCAAATAAGAGTAGAACTGAAGAAAGTCCTTAGTGACGATTAAAATTTATGGCGATCGCTTGAATAATGGGGTGTACTCAGATTGCTATCATCGTCCATCGTCGCACTCTCTACGACTGATTATACCAGTATGGCTGCGCTCCCTATTAGTTCCCATATCTCACTTACCATTAAGATTTTTCCAATTCAAATCTTGGCAACTATTAAATAATATTACTAAACCTTTCTCAACTTATAACTTATTTAAAATTATAATTCATTGCAATTTTTTTAATTATTGCTCAAATATTCAAAATTTATGTTCATTGTATCAAAAACATAGTTTATTTGGATTTTTAAGTCAAGATATTTATTTAAATATTTACTTAAATTTATAGAATTATTCTGCTTTAAATCTTGGCGAACAACATAAATTGTTGACGATTGCTGTCTTAACTGTCTTAACTGTCTTAACTGTCTTAACTGTCTTCAACGAATTGTTTGAAATGCTGTTGCATTTTATTGAGAAAAATGAGATGATTCTTTAACTGAAATTTTCAGTATGTTACTTTCAAGAAAGTAAGTTTGTTTCAACGATATAAAAATCTGCTTTTATTTCTGAAATTATTTGCGTGGTGCGCGTTGGCGTTCGCGTTAGCATCTCTGAAAGAGAAGCCTCTCCTAGAGAGGCGCAAGCGCGATCGAGAGGGAACTTTTAACAGGAGAGAAAAGTTAGAGGTGTACTGAGTTTTTTCACGCAATCAAATATGAGTCCTATAAATTAGTTTTTATCAAAAAAGAGTAAAATCATCAGTTAGATCGAGGGTAATTCTGCTGCGGTTGCAGCTATTCTTATACCATTGGGAAATCCATTTAATATCGTCGGAGGTATTGGGCTATTTGGTTTAATAACGGTTGAAGGGGATGCTGTAGCAGAATATGGACTTGAAGCTGTTGTTAAAGATATTTATCAAGAACCTAACAAAACTGAATTTGTTTAATTGGTCTTTAAAGAAATTAAAGATTTGCTGATTACAATAGACTTAGCTGATTAAGGATTAATGCTGAAGACGTAGAGATGAAAAAAAATTGAAATTGTTAAGAAATGATTTTGAGGGCTAGCTGTTACCTAATGTCAACCCACTTTTAGCAGAAGTTTAGTTAGGTAATGTTAATTATTGAAGAGCGGACTTTAAAAAGGATATACAAGCTAATGCAGTTAGATAATCATAGTCAGCTTTTAGTAAATTCAAATAATAAAATTTTTCCATATAGAGAAGTAGAAGATGCTATTAAGTCGAGTTTGGCTGTTGACGATTGTGTAGTAATAGAGAGGCAGACAGAAAATTCAAAACAAGATTTAATTGCTTATGTAGTTCCATCAGGATTATTTGTACCAGAACAATTGCTATCTTATTTGCAAACAATTCTGTCTAGCGAATTAATACCGAAGGCGATTGTGCCAGTCTCCACTTTACCATTAACTCCATCGGGACAGATAGATGAAACTGTCTTAAATGATTTAGAAGTAAGGGATACAAATCTTATACAGCAATGGTCAGAGCAAATTCAGTTATTACCTGAAGTTAAGCAAGTAGCAGTAGTAGTTCAAGAACATCTCAAGCAGCAGCGATCGCTACGTATATCAGACTTGCTAAATGATTGGAAAACTCTCACAGGTGAAGAAAACAATACTTTAGTTACACCTCAATTTTCTCGTTCAACTATCAATCAGGATTTTGCTAATAACAAACTAGCTGTTAGTCATGGCAAAGAACTAAAACAAGAAGAAAATGCTCCAAAACTTCTTTGGGAAGCACTGCAAAAAACAGCTATTCAATTTCCAGACAAAGAATTAGTTTATATTCAAGCCGATGGTTGTGAAATTATTCAATCTTATAAAGATTTACTATTAGATGCTCAAAAGATATTAGCTGGTTTAAGAAAGCTAGGTTTAAAACCATTAGATAAAGTAATATTTCAAATCGATCTCAGTCAAGATTTCATACCTGCGTTTTGGGGTTGTATATTAGGCGGTTTTATTCCCGTACCAGTTTCTATCGCACCTGCCTACGAGCAACTTAACAGCGCTGTTAACAAATTACACAATGCTTGGCAGATGTTAGAGCAACCTATTGTTCTGACAAGCTCAAAATTAGTTCAAAGCCTTCGGGAGTTACCAGCACTTTTAAATATCGAAAATTTTCCAGTTGAGACAGTAGATAACTTACGCCAAAACCAACCAGATAGAAATATTCATCAAAGTGACCAAGATGATTTAGCACTACTATTACTTACTTCAGGTAGTACTGGTTTTCCTAAAGGTGTGATGTTAACTCATCGCAATCTCTTAAGTATGACGGCTGGCACAGCCCAAATGAACAATTTTTTCAGTGATGAAATTGTTTTGAACTGGATGCCATTAGAGCATGTGGGTGCAATTGTATTTCTGGGACTGATGGCAGTTGATTTAGGTTGCAAGCAAATCCATGCATCTACAGAATATATACTGCAAAATCCCATTCGTTGGTTGGAATTGATTCAACGCCACCAAGCGTCAATTTCTTGGGCCCCAAACTTCGCTTTTTCCTTACTTAACGAACGCGCTAGTGAAATAAATCAGCAGTCATGGGATTTATCTTCTATGCGCTTTCTCGTGAACGCTGGAGAGCAAATCGTACCGAAAACAGCACGTAGTTTTCTTAAGCTCCTCCAACAACATGGTTTACCACCTAACGCCATTCATCCAGCCTTTGGGATGTCTGAGACTTGCTCAGGAATTACTTGGGTCTGATGGTTTTTCTTTAGAAACTTCATCAGATGATATGTCATTTGTAGAACTTGGACCGCCGATTCCGGGAGCATCAATTCGCATTACTGACGATAATAATCAAATCGTTCCCGAAGGGGCGATTGGGAGATTCCAAGTTAAAGGACTTTCAGTAACAAGAGGTTACTATCAAAATCCAGAGCGCAACCGCGAAGCTTTTACCGAAGATGGATGGTTTAATACTGGAGATATCGGCTATTTACAGTCAGGACGAATCGTGCTGACTGGCAGAGATAAAGATGACATTATTATCAATGGCATCAACTATTACAGCCATGAAATTGAATCAGTAGTTGAAGAAGTTGAGGGTGTAGAGATATCTTATACGGCTGCTTGTGCCGTGCGATTCTCTGGGCAAAACGCAGATGGATTAGCAATCTTTTTTAATTCTGCTATTTCCGAGCAGACCTTGTTAAAAGAACTAATAAAGAAGATTCGTGGAGCAGTTGTTAAAAATGTTGGGGTTAATCCAAATTACATCATTCCTCTGAAAAAGGAGATGATACCCAAGACTGCTATTGGCAAGATTCAGCGCACCCAATTAAGCAAGATGTTTGTGGCTGGTGAGTTCGATAATATTATTCAACAGTTAGGCATCAATTTAGATAATCCCAACTTACTACCAGACTGGTTTTATCGTAAAACATGGCGACGTAAATTACCTGTAAGCCAAAAGTCTACAATTAATGGTAACTTCCTGGTATTTTTCGACCAATTAGGATTAGGTGAATATTTAGGGGCAGAACTTCAAAAGCAAGGGCTGTCTTGGGTTGGTGTTGAAGCGGGAGTAGACTTTAAGCAACTGAGCAATAACCGCTATCAAATTGCACCAAATAATCCCGAAGATTATCAACGTTTGCTATCTGCCCTGAAAGCTAACGACTTTCAAATCGATAAAATTATACATTTATGGACTTATGACAGTTGTATTCATGAGATTTCCAGTTTAGAGTCCTTAGAACAAGCTCAAACATATAGTGTTTATAGTCTACTATTCTTAATTAAAGCGTTAGCTAATATCCAGAAATTGCAATATCCTATCGAGTTATTAGTAGTTTCTAATTATACGCAGTTCACATCATCTGTCGATCGAATTGCCTATGAAAAATCACCACTGCTTGGGTTATTGAAGGTAATCAAGCAGGAAATACCAGGATTGACAAGTCGTCATCTAGATTTAACAGTAGATGAAACTGCGGTGAATGCAGAGCGGATTCTGCAAGAGTTGCATATCTTCTCAGGAGAGTCTGAGGTAGCTTATCGCCAAGGACAGCGTTGGATTCCTCGATTAGAGAAAGTAGATTTTCGCTTTCAACCAAAGCAAGATTTTGCCTTTCAACTAGGTGGAATGTATTTAATTAGCGGTGGTCTTGGGGGTGTTGGTGTTGAAATTGCTAAGTATTTGTTGAAACATTACAAAGCACGGCTAGTGTTAGTTGGTAGAACTGAACTACCCCAAAGAAGTGTATGGCACAACTACACAGAACAGTCCAATGCTATATCTCAAAAAATCGCGGCTTATCAAGAACTAGAAAAGCTAGGTGGAGAAATCATCTACGAGGCAGTGGATGTCTGTGATTTGCCAGCTTTGCAAGGTGTGATTGAACAGGCAAAGTCTAGCTGGCAATGTCAATTAGACGGGATATTACATCTAGCAGGATCTTATCAAGAGCGATCGCTCATCGCAGAAAATCATCACAGTTGGTCAGCAGCCTTACGCTCAAAAGTTGGGGGAGCTTGGGTACTCAATCAACTACTCAAATACGATCCCCAAGCAGTTTTCATCAGCTTTTCTTCGGTAAGTAGTTTCTTGGGAGGCGCTACTGTCGGCACATTTGTTGCAGCTAATCAGTTTCTAGAAAGTTTTGCACATTATCAACGCTCTTTGGGGTTAAAGAGCTATTGCTTTAGCTGGAGTCTGTGGGATGGCCTCGGTATTAGCCAAGACTACCAAAGAAGCAAGTTGGCTCAAAAAGCGGGTTACTGTGCCATGTCTGCACGGCAAGGACTGTATTCTTTGCTCATCGGTTTACACCATCATCAGGTGCAATTGCTAGTGGGATTAGATGGTAGTAACCGATATATCCGCAGTTATGTAGAAGATACTTACCCTCTGGAAAAATTAACTGCTTATTTTACCGCTAGTAATTCCTCAGTTGGCGAGCAATTGTCTAAATTAGTGGTGTGCGATCGCTATGGTACACCCAGTACTTGCAATTTTGTGCAGCTACAACAGATGCCATTAACTAAAACAGGCATCATCGATATAGAAAAGCTTACTAGAGGCGAGTTGCACCAAAGCGCCAACGACCAAGCACAACCAGTTTCAGACATTGAACGCCAAGTTGCACAGATTTGGCAAGAAGTGTTGGGGTCTTGAAGAAATAGGCATCCATGAGAACTTCTTTGAGCTAGGAGGACATTCATTACTTCTAGTGCAGGCTCAGAGTAAATTGCAAGAGTTCTTCCAGATTCCGGTGTCGATTGTGGATATGTTTAAATATCCCAGCATCAGCACCTTAGCGAATTTCTTAAGTCAAGGGCAAACAGAATCGCCTGCTGTAGTACAAGGTCAAAAACGCTCCAAAGTTCGTACTTCTCGCCACGCTGTCAGCAACACAGATGTCGCCGTCATTGGGATGTCTTGTCGTTTCCCTGGTGCGAATAATATCGATGAATTTTGGCAAAATTTGTGCAACGGTGTGGAATCGATTTCGTTTTTCAGTGATGAAGAAATTATCAAAGCAGGTGTAGATCCAGCATTGGTGAAAAATCCCAACTACGTCAAAGCCAAACCAATATTATCGGATGTGGAATCTTTTGATGCTGATTTCTTCGGCTATAGCACAAAAGAAGCAGAATTACTAGATCCTCAACAGCGGCTTTTACTCGAATGTGCCTGGGAAAGCTTAGAAACTGCGGGTTATAATCCTCTAACATACAATGGTGCGATCGGGATCTATGCTGGCGCGGTGATGAACACTTATTTACTAAATAATGTTTATCCCAACCGCCATCAGCTTGATATTAACGATAATCTGCAAGTAGCAACCATAGATTCAATGGGTGGTTTGCAGATGATGGTTGCTAATGATAAAGATTATTTAACCACACGGATTTCTTACAAACTCAACTTGACTGGGCCAAGCGTGAATGTGCAAACCGCTTGCTCTACATCCCTAGTAGCAATTCACATGGCTTGTGCCAGCTTGCTGAGTGGCGAAAGTGACATGGTTTTAGCTGGTGGGGTTTCTGTGAATGCACCCCAAAAGATTGGTCATTTGTATCAAGAAGGAATGATTGTCACTCCAGATGGTCATTGTCGGGCTTTTGATGCTAAGGCTCAGGGGACGATTTTTGGTAGTGGTGTAGGGCTTGTGGTTTTGAAGCGGTTGGAGGATGCGATCGCTGATGGCGATAACATCTATGCTGTAGTTAAAGGTTCCGCCGTTAATAACGATGGTGGTACAAAAGTTGGCTACATGGCTCCTAATGGAGATGGTCAAGCAGCTGTGGTTACAGAAGCAATGGCGATGGCTGGCGTTGATGCACAAACTATCAGCTACGTAGAAGCACATGGAACTGGCACACCTTTAGGAGATCCGATTGAAATTGGCGGACTCACCCAAGCATTTCGTGCTAGTACGCAGTCAAAAAACTTTTGTGGTATTGGTTCAGTAAAAACCAATGTCGGCCATCTCCAGATTGCTTCTGGTATAGTTGGTTTTATCAAAACAGTCCTGTCACTGTACCATCAAAAAATTCCACCAAGTTTGCACTTTGAACAACCTAATCCTCAACTGGATTTACCCAATACGCCTTTTTACGTTAATACTACGTTGCAGGATTGGCATACCCAAGATCATCCCCGTCGTGCTGGGGTGAATTCTCTGGGAATAGGTGGTACTAATTGCCATGTGATTCTTGAGGAAGCACCAATAGGAAAGAGCAGGGGAGCAGGGGAGCAGGTGGTCACTGAGCGTAGCCGAAGTGGGAGCAGGGGAGCAGAGGAGCGTCCTTACCACTTGCTTGCACTCTCAGGAAAAACTCTGAATGCTTTAGATGAATTGCGACATCGGTATCGGGAATTTTTGATATCGAATTCTGGAGTATCTATTGCAGATGTTTGCTATACGGCGAATACAGGGCGGGAGCATTTTAACCATCGTCTGGCGATTGTGGCTGACTCTAGGGAGGAGTTGGTAGAGAAACTGGCTGATTTGACACCTTCTAAGAGCTTCCAGTCTAATAACAAGCCAACAAAAATAGCTTTCTTGTTTACTGGCCAAGGCTCCCAGTACATCAACATGGGTCACAAATTATACGAAACCCAACCCATCTTCCGCCAAACTTTAGAGCAGTGCGATGAAATTCTTCGCCCATTACTAGAGCATTCTTTGTTAGAGGTACTGTATCCTAGTCAAGGTCTTGAGGATCTGCTGGATCGAACTGCATATACTCAACCTGCGCTATTTGCGATTGAGTATGCCTTGTATCAGCTTTGGAAATCGTGGGGAATTGAGCCAGATGTCGTCATGGGGCATAGTGTTGGCGAGTATGTTGCTGCAACTGTAGCTGGTGTTTTTAGTTTGTCAGATGGATTAAAACTCATTGCTCATCGGGGAAAGTTAATGCAGCAATTGCCTGATAGGGGTGAAATGGTTTCCTTGATGGCTTGTGAAGAGAAGGTGAGAGAAGTTATTGCAGCCTATAATCAACGGGTGGCAATAGCAGCCATCAATGGCCCCGAAAGCATCGTAATTTCTGGAACTAGGGAAGATATCGCCGTTGTTTGTCAGCAACTAGAAGCCCAAGGAGTGAAGGCAAAGCGTTTACAAGTGTCCCATGCCTTCCATTCGCCTTTGATGACACCGATGTTGGCTGAGTTTGAAGCAATAGCTAATCAAGTTACCTACAATCAGCCACAGATTCAGTTAGTATCTAATGTGACTGGAGAATTGGCAGGCGATCGCATCACAACGCCGCAATACTGGGTCAATCATATCCGTCAACCAGTACGGTTCGCTGATAGTATGCAGACATTGCGTACTCTTGGATGTGAAGTGTTCTTAGAAATCGGGCCGAAACCGATTTTGTTAGGCATAGGTCGTCAATGCTTGCCAGATGGTGAAGGTTTATGGCTACCTTCTTTACGTGAGGGCATACCAGAATGGCAACAGTTGCTCTCTAGTTTAGGTGAGTTATACGTAGCCGGAAGCAAAGTTAATTGGTCAGGATTTGAGCAAGATTATCCTCGCCGCAAAGTTGCACTACCGACCTATCCATTTCAAAGACAACGCTATTGGCTTGAACATACTCCACCTCGGCATCAACAGCAACAAGCAGCAAAACTGCACCCATTATTAGACAAAAAGCTTCAGTTGCCTTTAAGCAAGGAAATCTTGTTTGAATCGGAATTTAGTACTCAAACTCTACCGTTCTTAACAGAACATCAAGTTTATAACCAAGTTATAGTACCTGGAGCCTGTCATCTCTCCTTATTATTGGGTGCAGCAAAGCTGACTTTCGCCAGTGAGTCATGTCTGTTAGAAAATATAGTTTTCCCGCAAGCATTGCCTATCCCCGAAGGTAAAGCGCGCACAGTACAGTTGGTGCTGTCTTTTGAGGGAAGTGGCGCATCTTTCCAACTTATCGGCTTTGATACAGTTCCAAATGGTAGTACTCAGATAAGTGAGTGGTTAGTTCATGCCACAGGTAAAATCTCCTCTGGCGTTAACACTACACCAGAAACAGTCTCTCTCCAAGAGATACAGACACGCTGTACTCAACAAATAGCTGCAAAAGAAATTTATCAAAGTTGGCAAAAGCGACAGATTCAACTGGGTGCAAGTTTCCAGTGGCTTGATTCGGTTTGGTGGAAAGAAAAAGAAGCCCTAGCCAAGCTTAAATGGCTTTCGGTAGTAGATGGTTTAGAAGATTATCAATTATATCCAGGTCTTCTAGATTCCTGCTTACAACTGACCAGCATTTTCTTTTCTGACGATGAGACTTTTGTACCCTTTGCAATTGAGAGTTTCGAGTTTTACCAACGTCCTCAAAGTCAGCAGTTATGGTGTCATGCGGTGCAACGACAGCTAGAAAGTTCTCAGTCTGACAAGCTACTAGCAGATATTAGACTGTTTGATACTCATGGACAGTTGATTGCAGATATTAAAGGTTTACAAGCCAAAAAAGCGACTCGCCAAGCGTTGCTGCAATCTCTTGAGCAAGATTTCGCAGACTGGTTGTATGAAATTGAATGGCAAGCGGTGGAAAAAAGTCAATCGGCTGCTGTCCCTGGTGGCAGTTGGCTGATTTTGACTGATTCAGAAGGACTAGGCCAACAACTAGCCAAAGAGCTGCAACAGCAAGGAGTTGCTTGTATCTTAGTGTCTGCTGGTGTTAGCTATCAGAAAACTGACCAGCAACATTATCAAATCGATCCCAGCCTCTCAGACCACTGGCAAAAATTGATTAGTGCTATCAGTCAGGATCAAATAAGTAATATTGTTCATCTGTGGAGTTACCAAGAGCAGTCACAAAACTCTCTGATAGATTTAGAACAAGAACAAATTCTAAATTGCGGCGGTGTCTTACATTTAGTGCAAGCTGTGGTGCAAGCCAACTTCCCAACACCTCCTCGGCTATGGCTGGTAACTCGTGGCACTCAAGCGGTAGATAGCGCATTGCCACAGCCAGTTCAACTAAGTGGGGCGGCATTGTGGGGATTAGGTCGAGTCATTGCTCTAGAACATCCCGAATTACAATGTGTGCGCTTAGATTTAGCTGCCGATGAGGACAATCTGCGTTCGTCTTTGACGTTGGCGGAGCCATCGCTGTGGTCAGAAATCTGTTCTCCAGATGCAGAAGACCAAATAGCCATTCGTCACGGCAAACGCTACGTAGCGCGACTGGTGCGGCGCAAAGCCATTTCCGATCGGGATAAACAAATTGCGATCGCACCGCACCAGCCTGTGCAATTAAAGTTATCTGAGTATGGTGTCTTAGATCATCTATCGTTGCAAGCGATGACTCGTCGCCTACCGCAACACAACGAGGTGGAAATTCAAGTGCAAGCTGCAAGCGTGAATTTCCGAGATGTCCTGAATGCTTTAGGAATGCTTAAAGAATATTATGCTGAAAAAATGGGCATTACCGAAGTGAGTCAGTTGACTTTTGGCTTTGAGTGTGCTGGAAATATCGTCGCCGTGGGAGAGAATGTTGACCATCTCCAAGTTGGGGATGAAGTTCTAGCATGGGTGACAACTCACGATGCCTTCAGCAGTTTTGTCACCTTACCAGCAACGACTGTGGTGAAAAAGCCCACAAACTTAAGTTTCCAAGAAGCAACGACCATACCTTTAGCATTTTTAACATCCCATTACGGGTTGCATCATCTAGCAAAAATTCAACCAGGAGAACGAATTTTAATTCATGCCGCAGCTGGGGGTGTTGGTTTGGCAGCAGTGCAGATAGCATTAGCTGCTGGTGCAGAGGTATTTGCTACTGCTTCTGTTAACAAGTGGGAATTTCTCAAATCAATGGGAGTTAAGTATGTAATGAACTCCCGCAGTCTGGAATTTGCTGACGAGGTGATGAGTCTGACACAGGGACAAGGGGTAGATGTTGTTTTCAATAGCTTAAATGGTGAATTCATCAACAAAAGCTTACAGGTGTTAGCTCACAAAGGAAGATTTGTCGAAATCGGCAAAATTGGCATCTGGGATGAAAGCCAAGTAAAAGCCGCAAGAGATGATGTTTCATATTTTGCTTTTGATTTAGGGGAAGTTCACCATAAGTATCCTGCTTTAATTTCCCCGATGTTGCAGCAACTAATAGAACAATTCCAAACAAGTACTCTTAAGCCTTTACCTCAAACAGTATTTTCCCTAGAGCAAGTAGTAGATGCTTTCCGCTATATGGCAGCAGCCAAGCACATCGGCAAAGTAGTAGTATCGATGCCGCAAATCAGTACAACAGTTGATGAGGGGCAGTTATCTATAAAATCAGACGCGAGTTATTTAATTACTGGTGGATTCGGCGCACTGGGTCTAGAGGTGGCTGAGTGGTTGATAGAAAAAGGTGCGCGACATTTGGTATTAATTGGGCGAAGTAAGGTATCTATTGCCACAAAACAAAGAATATCTAGCTTTGAGCGATCGGGTGCAAAAGTACTGGTGGTGCAAGCGGATGTTTCCGAAGCCGATCGCGTGGTTGAAGTATTAGAAAAAATCGACTCTCAGTTACCGCCACTGCGGGGAATTATCCATGCGGCTGGCGTGCTGGATGATGGTGTTTTACGGCAACAGTCTTTAGAGCGTTTTTGGCGGGTAATGGCTCCGAAAGTGCAAGGTGCGTGGAATCTCCATACCTTCACCCAACATCTACCACTAGAATTTTTTGTCTGTTTCTCGTCGATGAGTTCGCTAATTGGCTCTCTTGGACAAGGCAACTATGCAGCAGCGAATGCTTTTATGGATGCCTTTGCCCATTATCGCCAAACTTTGGGTTTACCTGGAATCAGCATTAACTGGGGGCCTTGGTCGCAAGTGGGTATGACGGCTAACTTAGATAGCCAAAATCAAAATCGCCTACAAACAAACGGTATTGGTACAATTGCACCGCAACAAGGATTAGTTGTACTAGAGCAATTGTTGAATCAATCTTCTGCTCAAGTAGCGGTAATACCGATCGACTGGTCAGAATTTCTCAGTAAATCAAGTTTCGCATCGCTGTTCTTTGCTAACTTCAGCCACACAGCCAAGAAACTCGAACAATCTGATTTTCGGACTCGATTAGAGATGGCCAATCCTAGCGATCGCCAACCACTCTTAATTGAGCATATTTCCTCACAAGTAGCTAAGGTGCTAGGGCGTAATCTCTCAACCCTAGATCGAGAGCAGAGGTTTTTTGAGCTAGGGATGGATTCTCTAACGGCTGTTGAGTTGCGAAACCGCTTGCAAAACTCTTTAAGATGCTCTGTACCCCCAAATTTAGCTTTTGATTATCCTACGGTTACAGAACTGGCTAATTATTTGGCATTGGAAATTTTTCCCCTAGATTTTGCTCAAGAAAGCCAAAGCACAGGTAGCGAGCAATTTCAGCTAGAGAATCTCGAAAATAATGATTGGGTGGAGTTGGAACTATGAGCTTGGTTGAATTTTTACAAGACCTTTCTTTGAAAGGGATTAAATTGGGAAATGACGGGGAAAAATTACGTATTGGGGGTTCTAAGTCGCTGTTAACTCCTGATGTAGTTGCTCAATTACAGCAGTATAAAAGTGAAATTTTACAATTACTGCGCGATCGCCCAGATATTTTAAATATTTATCCTCTTTCCTACGGTCAACAAGCGCTGTGGTTTTTGTGGCAACTAGCACCTGAAAGTGCAGCTTACAATATGGTGTTTGCCTGTCGTATTTGTTCGCAGGTGAATGTTACGACTTTGCAAAAAACCTTCCAACTCCTGATTAACCGTCATCCTCAGTTACGTAGCACCTTTTCCAAGCAAGGTAATCAAGTTGTTCAACAAATCCATCAAACTCAATTACCAGATTTTCAACAAATAAATGCCTCTAATTGGAGCGAGCAGGAGCTTGAGCAAAGAGTTTTTCAGGAATACAAGCAACCCTTCGACCTCAAAAATGGCCCAATCATCCGGGTGCGTTTATTTACTTCTTCGCCAGACGAACACATCCTGTTGATGTCAGTACATCATATTGCAGGTGATGGTTGGTCGATGCCATTACTGATGGAAGAATTAATCGCCAGCTATCCTGCACTAGAGTCAGGTGTTGAGCCATCTCTAATTCCTCTACAGCACTCTTACATCGATTACATTTATTGGCAAAGAGAATTATTAACCACCGCCCAAGGAGAAAAGCTCTGGAACTACTGGCAGCAACAACTAGCAGGAGAATTACCTGTACTCAATTTGCCGACAGACAAACCACGGCCATCCATCCAAACTTATAACGGTGCTTCCCATAACTTTACTCTTTCCCCAGAACTGACCGAAAAACTGAAAAAATTAGCTCAAACAGAAGGCGTTACCCAATATATCCTGCTTCTGGCTGCATTTCAGGTTCTCCTGTATCGTTATACAGGGCAAGAGGATATTCTAGTCGGCGTTCCGACTTCAGGTAGAACTCAGATAGAATTTGCCTCAATTGTCGGCTACTTCGTCGATCCAGTTGTCATCCGGGCAAATCTGTCAGGAAATCCCAGTTTTGGGGAATTTCTGGCTCAAATTCGCTCCTGCGTATCACAAGCATTAGCGCATCAAGATTTTCCCTTTGCTTTATTGGTAGAGCGATTGCAGCCACAGCGCGATTCCAGCCGTTCCCCGATTTTTCAAACTGTATTCAACTTTATTTTGCAGAACTTAGGACAGTTTGAGCAGACGCAAAAACTTTTGTTAGAAGGTGAAGTAAATAAAGAAGGATTTATCCTCAAACCTTTTGAAATGCCCCAAATGGAGGGTCAGTTCGATCTAGATTTGACGATCGCAGAAAAAAGTTCTTCTTTAGCTGGAATTTTCAAGTACAACACTGACCTTTTTGATGAGCGCACTATCAAGCGCATAGCGGGGAATTTTATAACGTTACTTGAAGGGATTGTGGCAAATCCTATTCAGCCAATTTGCCGATTGCCCCTATTGACACAACCCGAACAGCAGCAGTTATTAGTATGGAACAATACTCAGGCGGATTATTACTCTGATAAGTGTATTCATCAGTTGTTTGAGGTACAGGTAGAGCGTACCCCAAATGCAGTAGCAGTTGTGTATGAAAATCAACAACTGACTTATCAGCAGTTGAACAATCAAGCTAATCAGTTGGCGCATTACTTGCGCTCCTTGGGTGTAAAATCAGATACGCTGGTGGGGTTGTGTGTAGAGCGATCGCTCTTAACAATCGTTGGAATACTAGGCATTCTCAAAGCGGGTGGTGCTTATGTGCCGCTCGATCCTGAGTATCCAACTGAGCGTTTAAGCTTCATGTTAGAAGATGCTCAAGTTAAAGTCCTGGTAACACAACAACAATTAGTAGACACTATTCCTCAACATCAGGCGCATATTGTTTGCTTAGACACCGACTGGGAAAAAATTGCTCAAGAGTGCTTAAACCCAGAAAATACCGCAACACCCGATAATTTAGCTTATGTCATCTACACTTCTGGTTCTACAGGTAAGCCCAAAGGCGTTTTAGTCAATCACTCAAATGTAACTCGTCTGTTTGCAGCCACAGACTCTTGGTATCACTTCAATCAAGATGATGTGTGGACAATGTTCCACTCTTATGCATTCGATTTTTCTGTATGGGAAATTTGGGGTGCTTTGCTGTATGGTGGACGACTGGTAATAGTGCCTTATTTGGTGACGCGATCGCCTGAATCTTTCTATCAATTATTGTGTCAAGAAAAAGTCACAATTCTCAATCAAACCCCTTCAGCTTTCCGTCAGTTAATTCAAGCAGAACAGTCAATTACATTTCCCCCTGCCTCCTCCTTGAACTTACGCCAAGTAATTTTCGGTGGCGAAGCTTTAGAAATCAACAGTTTGCAACCTTGGTTTGAGCGACACGGCGACACCTCACCCCAATTAGTTAATATGTACGGAATTACAGAAACCACCGTACACGTTACCTATCGCCCGTTAAGTAAAGCTGATTTGCAAAGCACGGCAAGTGTAATAGGTCGCCCAATACCAGATTTGCAGGTGTATGTACTAGACGAACATCAACAACCAGCACCGATAGGCGTTCTTGGTGAAATGTATGTTGGTGGAGAGGGGGTGACACGCGGCTATCTCAATCGTCCCGAACTGACAGCAGAACGTTTTATTTCTAACCCATTTGATAATTCCAAAAAATTATACAAAACAGGTGATTTAGCGCGGTATTTGCCCAATGGCGAGTTAGAGTATTTAGGACGAATTGATAACCAAGTTAAAATTCGTGGTTTCCGCATTGAGTTGGGAGAAATTGAAGCATTACTGGCTTCTCACCCAGCCATTTGGGAAAGCGTGGTAATAGTACGAGAAGATGAACCGGGCGACACTTGTACTGAGCAAAGTCGAAGTAAACGTTTAGTAGCTTACGTAGTCCCGCAGACCGAACAATTTCTTACAGTCCCAGAACTGCGTCAGTTTCTTAAGGCAAAGCTACCAGAGTACATGATGCCAAGTGCAATAGTGCTGCTGGAATCCTTACCCCTCACCTCTAACGGTAAAGTAGACCGCCGCGCCCTGCCAAAACCAGACTTAGACAGCACACTGCGAGAATTGTATGTCGCCCCACGCACACCAACTGAAGAAATGCTGGCGCAAATTTGGGCGCAAGTGCTGAAACTGGAGCAAGTAGGCATTCATGATAACTTCTTTGAGCTTGGCGGACACTCGCTACTAGCAACCCAATTGCTTTCACGCATTCGCAACATTTTCAAAGTAGAATTACCATTACGTGAGTTGTTTGCTGCATCGACAGTAGCCGAATTAGCACAATCAATTGGGCAGTTACAGCAACAAGACTCAGAAATAACTTCCCCGCCACTTTTAAAGCGGACAAGGGATGCAGAATTACCACTGTCTTATGCACAACAGCGTTTGTGGTTTTTAGATCAGTTCGAGCCTAACAGCCCCTTTTACAACATTCCTATGGCTTTGCGGCTAGTGGGAAATTTGGATCGAGTAGCCTTAGAACAAAGCTTACAAGAAATTATTCATCGCCACGAAGCGTTACGCACTAACTTCATTACAGTTGATGGCAAACCTTCTCAAATTATTCAAACAGAAACTACTTGGACAGTTTCAGTTGTTGACTTGAAGTATTTATCTACAACAGAACGAGAAATTACTAGCCAACAATTAGCGCAACAACAAGTTACTCAACCTTTTGACCTGGCAAAGGAAGCATTAATCAGGGCGACATTAGTAGTGCTTAATGAGACCGAACACGTCTTGTTAGTGTGTATGCACCATGTTGTGAGTGACGGTTGGTCAATGGGTGTGTTTGTCCAAGAACTAGCAGCACTGTACGATGCTTATGCTCAAGGTCAGCCGTCACCGTTAGCGCCACTGCCGATTCAATACGCAGATTTCGCAATTTGGCAGCGAAACTGGTTGCAAGGGGAAGTACTACAAAGCCAATTAAATTACTGGCAACAACAACTACAAGATGCACCAGCCTTATTGTCGCTCCCCACAGACAGACCTAGACCAGCTGTGCAAACTTACCACGGGACACATCAAGAGTTTGCACTTTCTCTTGAACTAACTAGTAAGCTGACAAAACTCAGCCAAGAGCAAGGTTGCACCCTCTTTATGACGCTGTTAGCAGCATTTGATACCCTACTCTACCGCTATACAGGTACAGAAGATATTTTGGTGGGTTCGCCAATTGCTAACCGCGATCGCTCTGAAATAGAAGGGTTAATTGGCTTTTTTGTCAATACCTTAGTTATGCGTACCAGCTTGACAGGCAACCCCAGTTTTAGCGAATTACTCACCCGTGTTCGCTCTATGGCAATGGAGGCATACTCTCATCAAAATTTGCCTTTTGAAATGTTGGTGGAAGCATTGCAGCCAGAAAGAAACCTCAGTCATACACCGCTGTTTCAGGTAATGTTTGTCCTTCAGAATGCACCCACATCTGAATTAGGACTAACCGGGCTGACTGTAAATCGATTGCCAATAAAAGGCACAACTTCTAGGTTTGATTTAACTTTATCGATGGAAAACACTGCCACAGGATTAGCAGGGTGGTGGGAATATAACACTGACTTGTTTGATGCCAGCACAATTGAACGAATGACAAGTCATTTTGTCACATTACTTGAAGGTATTGTTGCTAACCCAGAACAACGAATTTCTCAATTGCCATTGCTAACAGCAGTTGAGCAACAGCAGTTATTAGTGGAGTGGAACGATACAGAAGTTGATTATCCACTTCATAAGTGCATCCATCAATTATTTGAAGAACAAGTCGAGCTTACACCAGATGTAGTGGCGGTAGAGTTTGGAAATCAACAACTTACTTACAAGCAATTAAACTACCGCGCTAACCAGTTGGCGCACTACTTACGCTCATTGGGTGTAAAACCAGATGTCTTAGTTGGTCTGTGTGTCGAGCGTTCTTTAGAGATGGTCATTGGACTACTGGGAATTCTCAAAGCGGGTGCAGCGTATGTACCACTTGACCCAGAGTATCCGAGCGATCGCTTGAGCTTTATTTTAGACGATACTCAAGTTAAAGTTTTACTGACTCAACAGCGACTTATTGACAGGTTACCCCAGTGGGAAGCAGGGGGGCAGGGAGCAGGAGGCAGGGGAGAAAAGCCAACTACAAGGGATGGGGCTTCAATCAAAGGGAAAGATGAGGTTTTGAGCTACCCTGCTTCTTATCAAGCAAAACTTGTTTGTTTAGATACTGACGCTGAAGATATTTCTCAGTGCAGCACAAACAACGTAATTTCTGGCGTACAACCCAATAACTTAGTTTATATAATTTACACTTCCGGTTCCACAGGTCAACCCAAGGGTATAGCCATGAGTCAGCTTGCCCTGTGCAATCATATCTTGTGGCATCGGGACAATCTCAAGATTACTCGTGCAAAAACCCTGCAATTTGCTTCGGTTAGCTTTGATGTCTCCTTCCAAGAAATCTTTACTACCTGGTGTTCTGGCGGCACATTGTTCTTAATCACAGAAGAATTACGCCGTGATGCTTTAGCATTATTAAGTTTTCTACAAGAGAAACAAATTCAGAGAATGTTTCTCCCTGTTGTCGGCTTACAGCAACTAGCAGAAGTCGCCTTGGGGAATGACATAGTTAATACTGGTTTGCAAGAAATTATTACGTCTGGAGAACAGTTACAAATTACCCCTGCGATTTCTCTTTGGTTGAGCCAACTAACTGATATTACTTTGCACAATCAGTATGGGCCTTCAGAAAGCCATCTAGCCACCAGTTATACTTTGCCTAATGCAATAGATACTTGGCCGTTACTTCCTTCCATTGGGCGACCCATTTCTAACACGCAAATTTACATCCTTGATAAATATCTACAGCCTGTACCTGTGGGCGTGCAGGGAGAAGTGTACATTGCAGGTGCGCTTTTAGCCCAAGGTTACTTTAATAGACCTCAGTTAACACAAGAGAAATTCATTCCTAATCCCTTTCAAAGAGGCAGGGAGCAGGTGGTCACTGAGCGTAGCCGAAGTGGGAGCAGGGGAGCAGAGGAAGAATATTTTACTCAGCACGGGCTGAACGCCCCGCTACCGCTAACAGCACTTTTATATAAAACTGGAGATTTGGCACGTTATTTACCGGACGGGAAACTCGAATCTTTAGGACGTATTGATAATCAAGTTAAAATTCGGGGTTTCCGCATTGAATTGGGCGAAGTTGAAGCGGTACTGGGTCAACTAAGTGATGTACAAGCGTCTTGTGCAATTGTTCGTGAGGATACACCGGGCGATAAACGCTTAGTTGCATATATTGTGCCGCAACCAGAGCAGACTTGTACTGAGCGAAGTCGAAGTACAATCTCTATTGGCGAAGTACGTAACTTCCTCAAGGAAAAATTACCAGAGTATATGGTTCCAAGTGCAATAGTCATCTTGGAGGCTCTACCGCTTTCTGCTAACAGGAAATTAGACCGCCGCGCGTTACCTGTGCCTGATTTACACAACCAATTATCGGATCGCTATGTCGCCCCACGTAACCCCATTGAAGAAATTCTGTCAGGAATTTGGGCGCAAGTCTTAAAAGTTGAGCGAGTTGGTATTCATGATAATTTCTTTGAGCTTGGCGGACATTCGCTATTAGCAACGCAACTGGTTTCTCGCGTGCGTAGCAGCTTGAAGGTAGAATTACCACTGCGGAGTTTATTTGCTGCACCCACGATCGCTGAATTGTCCCAAAATATTCAACAGTTGCAGCAACAGGATCTAACAACATCAGCCATTTTACCAAAAGCAAGGGATGCAGAGTTACCACTGTCTTATGCTCAACAGCGTTTGTGGTTTTTAGACAAGTTAAATCCCAACAGTGCGTTCTACAATTTACTTTTAGCTTTACGTCTAGCTGGAACTCTGAATCGAACTGCCTTAGAACAAAGCTTACAAGAAATTATTTATCGCCACGAAGCTTTACGCACTAACTTCATTACAGTTGATGGAGAACCAGTTCAAGTTATTAGGGAGCAGGGAATAAAAAGCAGGGAGCAGGGAGCAGGGGGCAGGGGGCAGGGAATATTATCAATTGTGGACTTGCAGAATTTAGCTACAGGCGAAAAAGAAATTGCTTTGCAGCAATTAGCGCAAGAACAAGGACAACGACCTTTTAACTTGGCAGATGAATCATTAATCAGGACAACATTAGTAGCGTTGTCTGAGACAGAACAGGCTTTGTTAATATTTATACATCACATTGTCTTTGATGGTTGGTCAATGGGTGTGTTTGTCCAAGAATTAATGGCACTTTACAATGCTTATTCTCAAGGTCAGCCGTCACCGTTAGCACCAATGCCGATTCAGTACGCAGATTTTGCTATTTGGCAAAGACAGTGGTTGCAAGGAAATGTACTGCAAAGCCAACTCTCGTATTGGCAACAACAACTAGCAAACGCACCAGCTTTATTGTTGCTACCTACAGACCGACCTAGACCTGCTGTGCAGACTTTCGCTGGGACATATCAGAAGTTTGCACTTTCAGTTGAGTTAACTGATAGGTTAGTAAAACTCAGTCAGGAGCAAAGTTGTACCCTTTTTATGACGCTGTTGGCAGCATTTGATACCCTGCTTTACCGCTACACAGGACAATCAGATATTTTGGTGGGTTCGCCGATCGCAAACCGCGATCGCAGTGAAATCGAAGGGTTAATTGGCTTTTTTGTCAATACTTTAGTCATGCGCACCAACACAGCAGGCAATCCCAGTTTTAGCGAATTACTCACTCGCGTTCGAGAAGTAGCTTTAGGGGCATACGCTCATCAGAATTTGCCTTTTGAAATGCTGGTGGAAGCATTGCAGCCAGAAAGGGATCTGGGACATACGCCACTGTTTCAGGTGGTGTTTAACCTTCAGAATTCACCTGTACAAGAATTAAAGCTTGCTGGGTTAGCTGTTAGTTCATTGCCAGTAGAAAGCACAACTACAAAAGTTGATTTAGCTTTATCGATGGAAAACACTACCCAAGGATTGGTGGGTGTGTGGGAGTACAATACTGATTTGTTTAATGCCAGCACGATTGAACGGATGAGTGGGCATTTTGTAACATTGCTTGAAGGAATTGTCGCCAATCCTCAAGAGCGAATTTCCCAATTACCTTTGCTGACAGCAGTTGAGCAGCAGCAATTATTAGTTGATTGGAATAATACATCGGTGGACTACCCTGAAGATAAGTGTATCCATCAATTGTTTGAGGAACAGGTTCAGCGCACACCGGATGCTGTGGCGGTTGTGTTTGAGAATCAACAACTGACTTATCAGCAGTTGAATTGTCGTGCTAACCAATTAGCTCATTACTTGCACTCATTGGGTGTAAAACCAGATACGCTGGTGGGTATTTGTGTGGAGCGATCGCTAGACATGGCGATCGGACTACTTGGTATTCTTAAAGCTGGTGGGGCATATCTGCCACTTGATCCTGAGTATCCACCTGAGCGTTTGAGCTTCATGTTAGAAGATGCTCAAGTTTCAGTGCTGCTGACTCAACAAAAACTGATTGAAAGGCTTCCTCCGCATCAAGTAAAACTGATTTGTTTAGACGAAGCTTGGTCACAAATTGCCCAAAATCATCAAACTAACCCAAATATTGGAGTTAGAGCCTTTCATCTAGCGAATGTGATTTACACCTCAGGATCTACAGGTAGACCGAAAGGTGTGATGGTTGAGCATAAAGGACTGTGCAACTTAGCTCAAGCTCAAATTCAAACTTTTGGCTTAACTTCAGATAGTCGGGTTCTTCAATTTGCCTCCTTCAGTTTTGACGCTTCGATTTGGGAAGTCGTCATGGCTTTTGGCTCCGGTGGAATGCTGTATCTGGGAACAAAAGACTCGCTATTGCCAGGAAAGCCATTAATTGAGCGATTACGCGATTATGCAATTACCCATATTACCCTACCACCATCAGCCTTAGCAGCGATGCCACAAGAGGAACTTCCGGCACTGCAAACAATCATTGTCGCCGGAGAAGCTTGTCCTCTTGAATTAATCAAGCTGTGGTCTGTTGGCAGAAACTTCTTCAACGCTTACGGGCCAACGGAAGCTACTGTATGTGCAACGATCGCCAAATGCACCTCTGAAGATGAGAAAATATCGATTGGTAAGGCGATCGCCAACACACAAGTCTACATCTTAGACGAAAATTTGCAACCCGTACCTGTGGGTGTATCAGGAGAGTTACACATCGGTGGAGCAGGATTAGCAAGAGGCTACCTCAACCGCCCTGAGTTGACACAAGAGAAATTTATCTCCAATCCTTTTGAGGAGGCAGGAGGCAGAAGGCTTTACAAAACTGGGGATTTAGCACGTTATTTGCTAAATGGTAACATTGAATACTTGGGACGCATTGACAATCAAGTAAAAATTCGGGGTTTCCGCATCGAGTTGGGAGAAATTGAAACAGCACTGAGCCAACATAGTGATGTGCAGAGTTGTTGTGCGATCGCTCGTGAAGAAACTCCAGGCAATACCTGTATTGAGCGAAGCCAAAGTAAGCGTTTAGTCGCTTACGTAGTGCCACAAAAAGACGTGACACTGACAACAGGCCAACTGCGTCAGTTCCTTGCCGATAAACTGCCTGGGTATATGTTGCCAACTGCTTTTGTAATACTAGAGTCTTTACCTCTGACACCTAATGGTAAAGTAGACCGTCGCGCTCTGCCTGACCCAGATTTACATAAAGAACTATCAGATTATGTAATCCCAAATACAGAAACAGAAAAAATTATTGCTGGTATTTGGCAAAAAGCATTAGCAGTAGAAAAAGTAGGAATTTATCATAATTTCTTCGAGCTAGGAGGTCATTCCTTATTACTGGTAAAAATTAATCAGCAATTGCAAGAAGAATTTGGTTTAGAATTGTCAATAGTTGATATGTTTAATTATCCAACTGTACATAGTCTAAATCAATATTTAAATAATAAGATTCAAAAAGAAGATATAATTAAACAAAATAATTATCGTCCTCATTCTTTAAATGAAGTTAAAATTTTAAGAAATCAACAATTACAATCCAGACAACAATATCGCTCTCAGAAGAAAGGTACAAAATGACAATAAATTCAGTACATAACAATAATGAATTTAATAATTCTGAAATAGCAATAATTGCTGTTGCTGGTAGATTTGCTGGCGCCAAAGATATTGAATCATTTTGGCATAATTTACGAGATGGTGTAGAATCTATCTCTTGTTTGAAGGATGAAGAATTAATAAATTCTGGGGTTTCTGTTGATTTACTGAGTAATCCTAATTATGTAAAAGCTAAGGGTGTTCTATCAGACATTGAATTGTTTGATGCAAATTTCTTTGCTTATAGCGCCAAAGAAGCTGAGTTAATAGATCCACAACAACGCCTATTTTTAGAATTGGCTTGGGAAGCAACGGAAAAAGCTGGTTACGATCCGCAAACCTACAATGGTTTAATCGGGGTTTATGGTGGTGTGGGAATGAGTGGGTATTTGCTCAACAACCTCTACCCTAACTATCAAGTATTAGCCGCAATTGACCCTGTGCAATTAGGAATTTCTAACGATAAAGATTTTTTACCGACAAGAGTTGCATACAAACTAAATTTGACTGGCCCCGCAGTAAATGTGCAAACAGCCTGTTCTACTTCTTTGGTTGCTGTTCACATAGCTTGTCAAGGTCTTTTAAATGGTGAATGTGACATAGCTTTAGCTGGTGGAGTTACTATCAGCATTCCCCAAAAAATCGGCTATTTGCATGAAGAAGGAATGATTCTTTCTCCTGATGGACACTGCCGTGCTTTTGATGCGAAAGCACAAGGAACGATCGCAGGTAGCGGTGCTGGGATTGTGGTATTAAAAAGATTACAGGATGCAATCAGCGATCGCGACTACATTCATGCAATTATTAAAGGCTCGGCAATTAATAACGATGGTGCAATGAAAGTCGGCTACACTGCTCCTAGTGCTAGCGGTCAAGCAGCAGTGATTGGCGAAGCTCAAGCTATAGCGGGTGTAGATGCCGAGACAATTTCTTATATTGAAGCTCATGGCACAGCTACACCTTTAGGAGATCCGATTGAAATTGCCGCTTTAACTCAAGCTTTTAGTCAAACTACAGATAAAAAAGGTTTTTGCGCTATTGGTTCGGTAAAAACCAACTTGGGACATTTGGATACAGCAGCAGGTGTTGCAGGTTTGATTAAAACAGTATTAGCACTGCAACATAAAATGCTGCCTCCGAGTTTGCATTTCGAGACACCTAATCCCAAAATTGATTTTGCCAACAGTCCTTTTTATGTCAATACAAAATTGACTGAATGGAAAACAAATAACAGCCCTCGGCGTGCCGGAGTTAGTTCTTTTGGTATGGGGGGTACTAATGCTCATGTAATTTTAGAAGAAGTACCTTTGTTGAGGCAGGGGGCAGGGGGCAGGGGGCAGGGAGAAGGAAGCAGGGGAGCAGGGAGCAGGGCGCAGGGGGGAGATTATCAATTATTGTGTCTTTCGGCTAAGACTGCGAGTGCGCTGGAGAAGGCGACAGTTAACTTAGCCACACATTTAAAAGAGCATCCAGAACTTAACTTGGGTGATGTTGCTTATACGCTCAACAGTGGTCGTCGGGGTTTTAATTATCGACGGATGTTGATTTGTCGTGATTTAGAAGATGCTGTTGAAGCTCTCAGTAACTTAGCAGCCCAACAAGTATTTACGAACTATACAGAGATTACAGAACGGCCTGTGGTCTTTATGTTTCCTGGTCAGGGTTCTCAATACGTCAACATGGCGCGGGAAATTTACGAAACTGAAACAGTATTTCAAGAACAAGTTGATTATTGCTCAGAATTTCTTAAACCTTTACTAGGGCTTAATTTACGTCATCTTCTTTACCCCAGTGACGAAAAGATTGATGAGGTATCAAAGCAACTTCAACAAACAGGAATTGCTCAAAGCGCTATTTTTGTAATTGAGTTCGCCTTAGCTAAATTATGGCAGTCTTATGGAGTGGAACCACAAGCTGCGATCGGTCACAGTATTGGCGAGTATGTCGCAGCAACTCTAGCAGAAGTTTTTTCTCTAGAAGATGCCTTATCTTTGGTAGCAGCACGCGGACAGATGATGCAGCAATTGCCCACTGGAGCAATGCTTTCTGTTCCCTTACCCGCAGATAAGGTACAATCTCTGTTAGGTTCAGAACTTTCTGTTGCTGCAATTAATCAACCCTTGCAGTGTGTAGTTTCCGGCTCAACAGCAGCAATAGATACACTACAAAATCAGCTAGCTGCTCAAGGAATTGAATGTCGTCGTCTGCATACTTCTCATGCTTTCCATTCTCAAATGATGGAACCAATCTTAGAGGCCTTTGCAGAGCGAGTCAAAAAAGTTACTTTAAATCCCCCTAAACTTCCTTATATTTCCAATCTGACTGGTACTTGGATTACAGTCACGCAAGCCACAAATCCTGACTACTACGCTCAACATCTACGTTCTACAGTGCTGTTTACTCAAGGTATCGAGAAATTATTAGCAACCCCAGAGCAAGTTTTACTAGAGGTAGGGCCAGGACACACACTAACTACATTAGTCAAGAGACATCCAGACAAAGCACCTCTACAAACTGTCTTAACTTCGGTACGTCATCCTCAAGAAAAGCAATCTGATATTCGTGTTTTATTCAACACATTAGGTCAACTTTGGTTGGCTGGAGTGAAAGTAGATTGGTTTGGATTTTATAGCCAGGATGAGTATTATCGTCTTCCCTTACCAACTTATCCCTTTGAACGCCAACGTTATTGGATTGACCCTCCACAAAAAGCAGCTTGGGGACAGTTGCAAATCTTACCCACAACATCACAATTGTGGACATCGCTTACCCAAGCAGGTCAAAAGCAAGCAAATACTAGAAATGCAGAACTCAATGAGTTAACCTATCAAGAAAATAGACAATGGTTAGACCGTTTATGTACAGCTTACATCAACTCTGCATTCCAGCAATTAGGAGCTTTTAGCAATCCTGAAGAAAAGTATTCTTTAGATAATTTGTTAGCGCAATACCATATTTCTCCCCGCTATCAGCAATTGTTATCTAGATGGTTGCAAATATTAGTGGAACAAGGACAACTACAGCAACAGGAGAAGTTATTTACTAAGCTATTGCCATGTTCGCAAGATTATATTAATGAACATTTAGAAGCAGTTAGAGCAAGGTTTGCTGCTTCATCTTTAGTAGATTTAGATTTAGTGCAACGTTGTGGTGAAAATTTAGCTGCTGTTGTGATTGGCGAACAAGAACCATTAGAGATTTTCGATGAACTGGTTTATCAAAAAGAAAACAATGGTTCATATTCAGAAACTCCCTTAATTTCTTACTACAACTCTATCTTGCGTTCCAGCTTAGAACAGGTAGTCAAATCATTGCCATCATCCGTTCACCTGAGAGTTTTAGAAATCGGCGCGGGTACTGGTGTGTCTACACAATCATTATTACCTGTGTTGCCGCCCGAACGAACAAACTATACTTTTACTGATATTGGTAGCGGCTTTTTGACTCAAGCTCAACAGAAGTTTAAAGACTATCCATTTGTTGAATATAGATTACTAGATATAGACAAGTCTCCAACTGAGCAAGGGTTTGATAAATACAGCTTTGATGTAATCATCGCCTCTAATGTTCTACACGCCACTCGAAATATAGATCAAACACTCCACCATGTACGCTCTTTATTAGCTCCTGGCGGCTTCCTTTTAGTGTGGGAAATAACTCAGCCAAAAATAGACTTTGATATCACTTGGGGTCTGCTGTTGAAACCTTTAGACGATCAAAGACGCAACCCAGGTCAACCTTTTATCATCAAACAACAGTGGTTTGAAGCATTACGCGCTCAAGATTTTGTGCAAGTTGCTGCATTTCCTGAAACTGAAGCATTAGAGCATCAGATTATTATGGCTGTGGCTTCTGCATCAACCGCATTTAGTGTAAAATCTGGGCAAAAAGAGACTGACCAGAAATTAGAGATTTCATTACAAACAAAGCCGGAGATTTTTCAGCCCGAAAAATTATCTACACTCCACTCAAGACCTACTTTGCCCAATTCCTATATAGCTCCGCGTAATGAAATCGAAGAAAAAATTGCTGATATCTGGCAAGAATTATTAGGAATTAAACAGGTAGGAATTCATGATAATTTTTTTGAATTAGGAGGAGATTCTTTAATAGCTGTTCAAATTATATCTCGACTAAAAAAGATTTTTCCTATTAAATTAACTGTAGCCAGTTTATTTGAATCTCCCACAATAGCTGAAATAGCACCCAAGCTAGAGAACCAACCAGACTTAGATATTTTAAGTGAAATTGAACGAGAAGAAATCGCAATTTGAACACCAATAAATAATTATTCAATTACGAATGACGAATGACGAATGACGAATTAACCGAGTGGAGGTAATGTTTCTGTGAACGTCGAGCAATTGTTAGCTAATCTTACTAAACAGGGTGTGAAGTTGTGGGTTGAAGGTGAGCAGCTGCGTGCCAATGCTCCAAAGGGCGTATTGACGCTAGAAACTCGTGACTTATTAGCTAACCATAAAGCAAAACTTATCTTGTTATTGCAAGAGAAAAATGCGAACCCCGACACAGATTTACCCCTCGTCAAAGCCGATCGCCCTCAGAACTTACCTCTATCTTTTGCCCAAGAACGACTCTGGTTATTAAACCAGTTAGAACCAGATAACCCCTTCTACAACGAACAAACAGCGATAAAACTTCACGGTCAGTTGAACGTTGTGGCGCTAGAGCAAAGCCTCAACACAATTATTGCTCGTCACGAAGTTTTACGTACCAACTTCCGCACCATCAACGATCGCCCAGTCCAGATTATTGCTGACAGCTTAACCTTAAGTGTGCCAGTAGTAGATTTAACAGATTTACCGGAAAGTGAAAGAGCGATCGCTTGCCAAAAATTAGCCACGACTGAACTTGCTCGACCTTTTGACCTTGCTAGCTCTCCTTTAATCCGAGCTTGTGTGGTGAAACTCAAAGAGCTAGAACACGCTTTTGTGCTAACAGTCCACCACATCATAGTGGATGGTTGGTCAACAGGTATATTGATGCGTGAGTTAGCAACCATCTATTCAGCCATCTGCAATAACTTGTCGCCCAAGCTACCTGAGCTACCAATTCAGTATGCCGACTTTGCGATTTGGCAACGGCAATGGTTGCAAAAAGAAGTACTGCAAACGCAGCTTGACTACTGGAAGCAACAACTCAAAAACGCTCCTACCTTACTAGAATTACCCACAGATAGACCCAGACCAGCCATTCAAACTTACCGGGGCGCAGTCCAATATCTAGAATTATCAAGCGAACTGAGTCAAGCGATCGCCAATTTCAGTAGGCAAGAGGGAGCTTCCCTATTCATGACGCTGTTCTGTGCTTATGCTACCTTGCTTTATCGCTATACAGGCTCCGATGATATTGTAGTAGGTACGCCAATTGCTAACCGCGATCGCTTAGAACTTGAAGGGTTAATTGGCTTTTTTGTCAATACTTTAGTATTACGTACCGATTTGTCAGGCAACCCCAGTTTTGGGCAATTGCTCAGTCGAGTGCGGCAAATGACACTGGAAGCTTATGCCCATCCAGATTTACCCTTTGAGGAGTTGGTCAAAGCATTACAGCCACAACGAAACCTCAGCCATACACCACTGTTTCAGGTGATGTTTGTCCTCCAGAATGCACCCATATCTGAAGTAGAACTTGCTGGCTTAACTATCAGTTCTTTACCAGTAGAAGGTGCAACTGCCAAGTTTGATTTAACTTTATCAATGCAGAATACAAGCACTTCGACTACGCTCAGTACAAGCACTGGATTGGTGGGTATGTGGCAGTACAACGCTGATTTGTTTGATGAGCGCACAATCGAGCGAATGAGTGGGCATTTTGTAACATTACTTGAAGGAATTGTTGCTAATCCTCAAGAGCGAATTGCACAATTGCCTCTGCTGACAAAATCTGAGCAACAGCAGTTACTCGTTGAATGGAACAATACTCAAGTAGATTATCCCCAAGATAAATGTATTCATCAGTTGTTTGAAGAACAGGTAGAACGTACACCCGATGCTGTAGCGGTAGTGTTTGACAATCAACAACTCACCTACCATCAGTTGAATTGTCGTGCTAATCAGTTAGCTCATTACTTGCACTCATTGGGTGTCAAACCAGACACGCTGGTGGGCATTTGTGTGGAGCGTTCTTTAGAAATGGTAGTTGGACTACTGGGTATTCTCAAGGCAGGTGGAGCATACTTACCACTAGATCCAGAGTATCCGCCTGAGCGTTTGCGCTTCATGCTAGAAGATGCTACTGTTTCGGTGCTGTTAACTCAACAACAACTGATTGACAAACTTCCTCCAAATCAAGCACAAGTTGTCTTTTTAGATGAAGCTTGGTCAGAAATTGCCCAAAACAATCAAGATAATCCAAGCAGTGGAGTCAAAGCTTTTCATCTAGCTAATTTGATTTACACTTCAGGATCTACAGGTAGACCCAAAGGTGTGATGGTTGAGCATCAGGGATTGTGCAACTTAGCTCAAGCTCAGAAAATAACTTTTGGCTTGACTTGTTCTAGTCGCGTTCTCCAGTTTGCCTCCTTCAGTTTTGATGCAAGCATCTCAGAAATTTTGATGGCTCTGTTTTCAGGTGGAACGCTTTATCTAGGAACTAAAGACTCTCTATTGCCAGGAGAACCATTAATTAAGCAATTACGTAAGCATTGCATTACCCATATCACCCTACCACCATCGGCGTTAGCAGTTATGCCTGTGGAGGAACTGCCGACACTGCAAACAATAATTGTCGCCGGAGAAGCTTGTCCTCTTGAATTAATCAAGCAGTGGTCTGTTGGCAGAAACTTCTTCAACGCTTACGGGCCAACGGAAGCTAGTGTCTGTGCGACTATTGCCAAATGCACTCCTGAAGATGAGAAAATATCTATTGGTAAGGCGATCGCCAATACGCAAGTCTACATTTTAGATGAAAATTTGCAACCAGTTCCCATTGGTGTGCCTGGAGAGTTACACATTGGGGGTGTGGGATTAGCAAGAGGCTACCTCAACCGTCCTGAGTTGACACAAGAGAAATTTATCTCCAATCCCTTTCAAAGAGGCAGGGGAGCAGCACTTCGACTACGCTCAGTGACCGAGGGGCAGGGGAGCAGAGGGGAAACAGAAGACCAATCTTCTAATTCTGAGCGCCTTTATAAAACTGGGGATTTAGCACGCTATTTACCGAATGGTGACATTGAATACTTAGGGCGCATTGACAATCAGGTAAAAGTCCGTGGCTTCCGCATTGAATTAGGAGAAATTGAAACAGCACTGAGCCAACATGGTGATGTGCAGACTTGTTGTGCGATCGCTCGTGAAGATATCTCAGGAGAGAAGCGCCTAGTCGCATACATAGTGCCGCAAAAAGACGTGACTTGTACTGAGCGACTCGTGCCGAGCATCTCGACTTCGCTCGATGGAGCCGGAGCCGAGGTAAGTCGAAGTACACCCACAATCAACCAACTGCGGCAATTCCTGAAAGCAAAACTCCCAGAGTACATGGTTCCAAATGCTTTTGTAGTGCTGGAGTCCCTGCCACTAACTCCCAACGGTAAAGTAGACCGCCGCGCCCTACCAGCACCAGATTTACACAGCGAACAAAAAGGCAAATATGTCGCCCCACGCACACCCATTGAGGAAATGCTGGCACAAATTTGGACACAAGTGCTGAAACTAGAGCAAGTGGGCATACATGATAACTTCTTTGAAGTTGGGGGACATTCATTACTAGCAACGCAATTGCTTTCACGTATCCGTAACATTTTCAAAGTGGAACTACCATTGCGTGAGTTATTTGCCAAAGCAACAATTGCCGAATTAGCGCGATCGCTTGAGCAATTGCAGCAACAGGACTTAGAATTTTCTACACCACCCATCTTACCAAGGACAAAAAATACACAATTACCACTGTCTTATGCTCAACAGCGTTTGTGGTTTTTAGACCAGTTACAGTCTCTAGGTGGCACTTATAACATACCCCTAACTTTGCGTTTAGTAGGAACTCTTAATCAAGCAGCTTTAGAAAAAAGCTTACAAGAAATTATTTATCGCCACGAAGCATTACGTACTAACTTTATTACCGTTGATGGACAACCAATACAAATTATTAGGGAACAGGCAGGGAGCAGGGGGCAGGGAGCAGGGGGCAGCGAGCTTCTTCTGAGCCAACTAACATCTACACCTTGGACAGTATCTATTGTTGATTTGAAGCATTTATCCACACTTGTACTGAGCGAAGCCGAAGTAAGTGAAAAAGAAATTGCTTTGCAGCAATTAGTGCAAAAACAAGCTATTCAAGCTTTTGACTTAGCAAATGAACCATTGGTTAGAGCAACATTAGTTGTGCTGTCCGAAACAGAACACGCTTTGTTAGTATTCATACATCACATTGTTTGTGATGGCTGGTCAATGGGTGTGTTTGTCCAGGAATTAGTAGCTCTGTACAATGCTTATTCTCAAGATCAAATATCACCTTTAGCACCACTATCGATTCAGTACGCAGATTTTGCAATTTGGCAGCGAAACTGGTTGCAAGGGGATGTACTGCAAAGCCAACTGAGTTATTGGCAACAACAACTAGCCAATGCACCAACTTTATTGTCGCTACCTACTGACCGTCCCAGAGGAGCTGTACAAACTTACCACGGCGCATATCAAGAGTTGGCACTCTCAAAAGAACTAAGTATTGCGCTCAAACAATTGAGTCAAAAAGAAAGTGTCACCTTGTTTATGACGCTGTTAGCAGCATTCCAAATATTGCTATGGCGCTATAGTGGGCAGGATGATATCTGTATAGGTACGCCGATCGCTAACCGTAATCGTGCAGAAATTGAGGGGTTAATTGGCTTTTTTGTCAATACCCTGGTGTTGCGTACCCGCTTGGATGGTAATCCCAGTTTTAGGCAGCTATTATCACGGGTGCGAGAAGTGGCTTTGGGAGCATACTCTCATCAAGATTTGCCTTTTGAAATGTTGGTGGAAGCGTTGCAGCCAGAACGAAATCTCAGCCATAACCCAATTTTTCAGGTATGGTTTAATTTACAGAATTTGGCAAACACCCAACTAGAACTTTTTGGGTTGTCTGTAGAACCTATATCGATGTCAGAAGCGGCTTCCAAGTTTGACTTAAGCTTGTATGTTGCAGAATACGAACAAGGAATAACTCTGCAACTACTATATAATGCTGACCTATTTACTTCAGAACGAATGGTGGAAATGGTGCAACAATTCCATCATTTGCTGAATCAAATTGTGGCTGAACCTGATAGTGCGATCGCCTCTTATTCTCTTGTCACACCACAAACCCGATTTTTACTACCAGATCCCACAACAGCCATACCACAACCAGAATACGAATTAGTTACAACAACGTTTACTTTTTGGGTAAATAGCACCCCAGAACAGCCAGCAGTGCGTCAAGGATCTCGCACTTGGAACTATAGAGAATTAGGCAAAAGCTCTCAAGATTTAGCTAGGGTGATACTAAGTCACGGAATCGAACGGGGAGATGTCGTAGCGGTGTACGGGACATCAAGTTTTGGATTGATTGCCAGTGCGATCGCTGTTCTCTTGAGTGGAGGAGTGCTGCTAACCATCGATCCGCAACTTCCTAGTCAACGCCAACGGCTAATGCTTCAGGAAGCTAAAGCTAAATGCATATTGTATGTCGATAGTCAATACCCAAAAGACCAGGAAATATGGCAGTCTTTAACTGTTATCTGTATAAATCCAGACACAGCAGTAGCTATAAATTATCGCCAAGAAAGCAGTCATACAATACTTCTGCCGGAAATATCTGCTAATGATGCAGCCTATATTTTCTTTACTTCTGGTACTACTGGCGTTCCTAAAGGAGTGTTGGGGTGTCACAAAGGGATGGCGCATTTTCTCAATTGGCAAAGACAAACCTTTGGAATTAATCAAAAAGACCGCATTGCCCAATTAACAGGACTTTCCTTTGATGTCGTTCTCAGAGATATTTTCTTATCTTTGACCAGTGGTGCAACCTTGTGTCTACCAGCACAAGAAGATAAGTTAGAACCAACGAAAATTTTGCGCTACTTGGAACGCGAACAGATTTCTGTTCTGCACACAGTTCCTTCCTTAGCGCAATCATGGCTGGCTAATGTGCCAAAAGAAGTTTCTCTGCATAACTTACGCTGGTTATTCTTCGCCGGAGAACCTTTGAAGGAGACACTTGTACTGCAATGGCGAGATGCTTTCCCCCAAGCAGGTGAAATCGTTAATCTGTATGGGCCGACAGAGACAACTTTGGCGAAATGTTATTACCAAGTACCTAGTAAACCCACACCAGGGGTACAGCCAGTAGGACGGACACTTCCGGAAACTCAAGCTTTAGTTTTAGGTGCAAATCGCCAATTGTGTGGTATTGGGGAAGCGGGTGAGATTGTTTTGCGGACACCATTTCGCAGTTTGGGCTACATTAACGCCCTAGAAGAAATGCGCTCTCGGTTTGTTAAAAACCATTTTCGCAATGATGACCAAGATTTGCTGTATTATACAGGCGATCGCGGTCGCTATCTTCCAGATGGCACTCTCGAAATTCTCGGTCGCCTCGATCGTCAAGTCAAGATTCGCGGCATACGCATTGAACCTGGAGAAATTGAGACAGTATTAGCACAACATCCATTTGTACATCAGACTGTTGTAATTGCCCATGAAGAACGCTTAGTGGCTTACATTATTCCCAATCAGGATTCAACACCTACCATTAGTGAAATCCGGCGCTTCCTCTCCACTAAGCTACCACAGTATATGATGCCTTCTAGTTTTGTCTTCCTAGATAGCTTGCCCCTGACACCCAACGGTAAGGTAGACCGCCGTGCTTTGCCTACACCTTCTAACATTAATAACCTAGATACATTTGTCGAACCCCGTAACCAATTAGAACTGCAACTGGTGCAAATCTGGTCAAAAATTCTGAAAGTTGACAAAGTAGGAGTACAAGATAACTTTTTTGACTTAGGTGGTCATTCTCTTTTAGCCCCCTACTTAATAACTCAAATTAAGCAGCAGTTTGGTAAAGATGTGAGTTTAACAAGCCTTTTCCAAAACCCAACTATTGAACAGTTAGCGACAATTTTGCAAATAGACTCGAATTATTCAAATTCGTCTTGTCTAGTACCAATTCAGCCAAACGGTTCAAAGTTACCTTTCTTCTGCATTCCTGGCGCTGGGGGCGAACCTTTCTACTTATATCACTTAGGGCGTTATTTAGGAGATGAGCAACCATTATACAGTTTTCAAGCAAACAATCTAGATGTAGAGCCAGAAACCCGAATTCAGGATATGGCTAGCCATTATATCCAAGCAATGCAAACCGTCCAGCCGCAAGGGCCATACTTTTTAGGAGGACATTCTTTAGGAAGTATAGTAGCTTTTGAAATGGCAACTCAGTTGCTCGATCGGGGACATGAGGTTGCTTTAGTCGTCATACTTGATATGTCAGCACCAACTTCTAAAGACAAACAAGCACGGATTGAGCGTCTTGATTGGGATCATGCTCGGTGGTTAATTGAGTCGATCAAAGCAGTAGAAGTTTCTCTATCAACCAACATGGATATTTCTTACGATACCCTGCGATCGCTATCTGAAAAGGAGCAACTAAAATACGTTTTACAGCATTTAAAAATGGTGAATATGCTCCCTCCTAACGCTGAAATTACGCAGTTGAAAAACATGGTGCAAGCTTTAAAAGCAAACTCTCTATCCCTAATTAATTATGTACCACAACAGATTTATACCGATCGAATTACACTTTTACGTGCCAGCGAGACTCCCCCGGAACGGTTGACTAGCAAGTTTTCTGAGATTTCCCAAGATTCGACCTGGGGCTGGAGTGAGTATTCTTGCGAACCAGTAGATATCCATTTTGTTCCAGGCAATCATATTACTATGATGGCAGAACCCCACGTCCAAGTCTTAGCCGAACAATTGAAAGATTGCATTCAGCAAGCCTTATATAGGCAAGGGGGCAGGGGGCAGGGAGCAGGGGGCAGGGCAATACGGTTCGGATAAGCATTTTGAATTCAAAATAGGGTTTGGGGAAAAGGGAAATGGGTTTGCGGTTAAAGGTTTTTTATTCCCCTTTCCCCTTTACCCTTTCCCCTTTAACCGAACCGTATTGGGGGGCAGGGGGAAAGAGAAATATATTATCTGAGTAAATTAGATAATTTATTTTTTGGAAGTTTTAAAGCAAATATGGCGTTGTTGAGTATGAATATCAATTGAGATTTGTAACTCATGTAGAGACGCGATTCATCGCGTCTGAAAGACCAATTTTCGACGCCAATAACCTTTAACCCAAGCGTATTGATTTTTCACCAAAACCGAAATTTGAAATTTAAATGTAAGGAATTTTATTATGACTGCTGCTTCTAATCAGATTAAATCGACACTGTGGGATAAAAAACAAGAGTATCCCTTAACTACAGAAACTTTAAAAATGCTCCTCGAACACCGAATACCTCTGATTCGGTTGAAAGAATTTGCCACACCTGAAGAGTGTGAGATGTTATATGCTCAATCTCAATCACTTAGCTTTAACGCTTATCAAGATGTCACTCCTAAAATTGAAAAAGTTGGCATCACAGTGTTTGAATATAACAGCATTAGTAAAGGAAATTATTTTAAAGAAGTAGAACGGGCAACTAAATTAAGAGACTCCATTTTTGCAGCCTCCTTCAATCCATTGGAGCGCATCATCGAAAAATTTCGAGAGTGTGGCGTGAATGCACGAATTGCTTCTGAACCAGATTACGGTAGCTATTATGCAGGACTGATCAGAAAAATAGAGCATGGAACCCAAATTCATATTGATTTTGCGCCAATAGAGCAATCTGAATGGGAAGTTTGTACAATTACTGCTCAACTTTCTTGGACTTTGTATTTGAAATTATCTGACAACAATCAAGGTAAAACTTGTATTTACGATCGCCGTTGGCAACCAAGCGATGAGCAATATAAACTCGATTCCTACGGATATAGCGATCGAGTAATTGCGGATGCAGATGCGATCGCTTTCCAACCTTACGTAGGAGATGTACTGCTTTTTAATACAACCAACTTTCACTATGTTGAGCCGATGCATGGACAGCGTGTAGCTTTCACTTCCATGATTGGCTTACTTCCTAACGGTGAAATTATTTTCTGGTCTTAAAAGAGGCAAGGGAGCAGGGGGCAGGGAGCAGAGGGAATGGAGAAAGAACCAATCAAAAGTCATGAAGATTTAGAAGTATACAAAATGGCGTTTGATGTAGCGATGAAAATTTTTGAATTATCTAAGAAGTTTCCCGTAGAAGAAAGGTATTCATTGATTGACCAAATTCGTAGGTCATCACGGTCAGTTTGTGCCAACTTGGCCGAGGCATGGAGAAAACGCCGCTATGAGGCTGCTTTTATTGCAAAATTGAATGATTCAGAGGCTGAAGCAGCAGAAACTCAGACTTGGCTTAAATTTGCTGTGAAATGTGGTTATTTAGACGTTGATACAGGCAGAGAACTATATGGAAGATTAAACCAAGTTTTAGGCATTCTAGTAACCATGATCAACAATCCATCACCCTGGCTCATAAAACGCTAATTTCTAATCCCCCTGCCCCCTGCCTTTCAAGGGCAGGCTTTTAGGCTTTCGATAAATAGTTGAGAATGTTCTCAATTATTGAACGTAGTTTTAAGTTCTCAGACAATGGTTTTGGTTTTAAAATCCCAAAAATTTGTCTAATCAAAAAAACCTGCCCCCTGCCCCCTGCTCCCTGCCCCCTGCTCCCTGCCCCCTGCCCCCTGCCCCCTGCCCCCTGCCTGCCCCCTGCCCAAAGTGAGGTAATGATTCATGCCCAATGCAGCTGTGATGACTGCGCCTAATGAGCCAGTTACAATCCAACAATTACCAAACCCTATTTTAGAAAAGGGTGGAATCATTATTGAAACCATATATTCTGAAGTTTGTGGAACAGATGTACATTTACTGCGTGGGCATTTAGAAGGAGTACCGTATCCAATTATCCCCGGTCACTTTTCAGTCGGTCGTGTGGTGGAAACAGGTGGAGAGGTTAGTGATGTTAATGGTAGATTAATTAAGCCTGGAGCGATCGCTACTTTTCTCGATGTCCACGAAACCTGTTACAACTGCTGGTATTGTCTAGTAGCCAAATCATCCACTCGCTGTCCACAACGCAAGGTTTATGGTGTCACCTACTCAGCCAAAGATGGATTACTGGGTGGTTGGTCTGAATTGATTTACCTCAAACCAGGGGTGAAAGTTCTCACTTTACCTGAAGAAGTCTCGCCAAAGCAATTCATTGCTGGGGGATGTGCTTTACCAACTGCACTACACGCTATCGATCGAGCGCAAATTCAAATTGGTGATATTGTCGTGGTACAGGGTTGCGGGCCTGTAGGTTTGAGTGCGGCAATTCTGGCTTTACTCTCAGGTGCAGGTAAAGTAATTGTCATTGATAAATATGAAAGTCGCTTAGTAGTTGCCAAATCTTTCGGTGTAGATGAAACCCTGGTAATTAATGCTAACGACCCACAACAACATATTGAGCGGGTTTTGGAATTGACACACGGACATGGTGCTGATGTCACTATTGAAGCCACAGGCATTCCCATTGCTGTCAAAGAGGGTTTGAATATGACGAGAAATGGCGGTCGTTATGTGGTTGTCGGGCATTACACAAATACGGGTGAAATTCTCATCAATCCCCACTTAGAAATTAATCTCAAACATATTGATATTCGCGGAACTTGGGGAATTGATTTCAGCCATTTTTACAGAATGATTGAATTACTAAAACGTCATAGCGATCCCAGAAAAAATATTGCTTGGGAGAGCATAATTAGTCGTTCATACACACTAGCAGAAATTAATCAAGCTCTGGCGGACGTAGAACAAGGTTCTGTATTAAAAGCTGTAATTAAACCTAATCTATATTGATACCAACAACATATAAAATAAGGAGAAAGATATGCTCAAAGATTTAAAAATTGCCTTTATCGGCGGTGGCACGATGGGCGAAATGATAATTAGTAGATTGTTATCGACAAAAACCATTCAACAACCCGATTTAGTTATAGTCAGTGACCCACTTTCTACGCGATGCCTGTATTTAGAAAGGGAATATGGAGTACGTACTACAACCTCCAATATAGAAGCTATACAAGGCGTATCGATTGTGATATTGGCTGTAAAGCCGCAGGTTTTAACCTCTGTTATGGCTATGCTGAAGGATAAAATTTCACCTGATGTTTTAGTAATTAGTATTGTGGGTGGAGTAGGTATTGCATCTCTGTGCGAAGGGTTGAATCATCCTGCTGTTGTTCGTACAATGCCGAATATTGCTGTACAAGTTGGTCATGGGACTACGGTGTGGAGCGCATCACCAAGTGTGACAGAAATACAGCGATCGCATACGCAAGTCATTTTACAAGCATTAGGCAAAGAATTTACTACCCAAAATGAACATTATCTAGATATGGCAACGGCGTTGAGTAGCGCCGGCACTGGGTTTATCTTTCTGTACATCGAAGCGATGATTGATGCTGGGGTACAGATGGGTTTAACTCGCGCACAAGCCCAAGAACTCACATTGCATACGATTGCTGGGAGTGTAGAACTAATGTTTCAGACTGATGAACATCCAGCAGTCTTACGCAACAAGGTAACGAGTCCTGGGGGAGTGACTGCTGCTGGTCTTTACGAGTTAGAAAAAGGTGGGATGCGAACTGTCATCTCTAATGCAGTGCTTACTGCTTTGAGCCGCACTCAACAGTTAGGCAATATGATTTGAATAAGTAGTGGTGAATGGTATTCTTGATTCGGTAATTATTACTGATTATTCAACACTAAAAACTATGAAATATACTTTTCAGAAATTCCAGTTTATTTATCAAATATGTCAACCCAAGTTATTCAAGCTAAACCCGCAACAAATGTTTTTACAGACTTTATTCGATTTTGGGAAAATGTAAAAGCGATCGCTGGCCCTTATTGGTACCCAAACAAGCCAGGAGAAAGAGCTTTTTCAGATGTTATTCGTGCCTGGGGAATGCTGATTCTCCTAATATTTCTCATCTTCACTCTTGTCGGTGTAACTACTTTTAATAGTTTTATTCATCGTTATTTAATCGATGTTATTATTCAAGAGAAGGATTCTTCTAAATTTAGTTATACTATAGCTTTTTATGCTGTTGGACTTGTATTAATAACGCTTCTAGTAGGACTGACTAAATTTGTAAGAAAACAAATTTCTCTTGATTGGTATCAATGGCTCAATAATCATGTTTTAAATAAATATTTAAACAAACGTGCTTATTATAAAATTAATTTTCAATCAGATATTGATAATCCAGATCAACGTTTATCTCAAGAGATTGAACCAGTTACTGGTAATGCCCTCAGTTTTTCAGCCACTTTCCTAGAAAAAGTACTGGAAATGATAACCTTTTTAATAGTTGTCTGGACAATTTCGCAACAGATAGCTATTGCGCTAATTATCTATACAATTGTAGGCAACTTTATTGCTATTTACTTAAATCAAGAATTAATTAAGATTAATCAGGCAGAACTTGAGGCTAAAGCTGATTATAGCTATTGTTTAACTCATGTTCGCAATCACGCCGAGTCGATAGCTTTTTTCCGAGGAGAAGAACAGGAACTAAATATAGTTCAACGCCGATTTAGTATTTTGGTCAAAGAGATTAAACAAAAGATTGATTGGGAGAGAAGTAAGGAAATTTTTAACAGAGGATATCGGGCTGTTATCGAACTGATCGCACTCGTAGTACTCGCACCTTTATATATTAAAGGTGAAATTGATTTCGGACAAGTTGGACAAGCTACTACAGCTTGCTATATGTTTGCTGGTGCTTTAGAAGAATTAATTCGAGAATTTAGTGTTTCTGGGCGATTTTCTAGTTATGTTGAGCGTTTATCTGAGTTTTCAGATGCCTTAGAAGAAGTAACTAAACAACCCGAAAATGTCAGTACTATTAAAACAATAGAAGAGAAGCAATTTGCTTTTGAGCATGTGACATTACAAACACCTAACTATGAACAGGTGATCGTCGAAGACTTGTCATTAAACGTTCAGTCTGGAGAAGGTTTATTAATTGTCGGGCCAAGTGGTCGAGGTAAAAGTTCTTTATTGAGAGCGATCGCAGGTTTGTGGAATGCGGGAACTGGTCGTCTGGTGCGTCCTCCGCTACAAGATGTCTTATTCTTACCCCAACGTCCTTACATTATCTTAGGAACTTTGCGCGAACAATTACTTTATCCTAATACAAATCGTCAGATGACCGATGCAGAACTCAAAGATATTTTGCAACAAGTAAACCTGCAAAACTTGCTCAGTCGAGTTGAAGGTTTTGATACTGAAGTTCCTTGGGAAAACATATTATCTTTGGGAGAACAACAACGTTTGGCATTTGCTCGACTATTAGTTACTCATCCTAGCTTCACTATCTTAGATGAGGCAACGAGTGCTTTAGATTTAAGAAATGAAGGGAGTTTATATCAACAGCTACAAGAGACAAAAACAACATTTATTAGTGTTGGACATCGAGAAAGTCTATTTAATTATCATCAATGGGTTTTAGAACTCTCACAAGATTCCAGTTGGCAACTTGTAACCGTGCAGGATTATCGACTGCAAAAAGCAAGAGAAATTGTCACTAATACTTCTGAAAATGCTGAGAACACAACAGATATTTTACCTAATAATGA
This sequence comes from Nostoc sp. DSM 114160, assembly GCF_053470305.1. NCBI lineage: Bacteria > Bacillati > Cyanobacteriota > Cyanophyceae > Nostocales > Nostocaceae > Nostoc > Nostoc sp. DSM 114160. Next base: position 3,639,929 of record NZ_JBPFGO010000001.1, read on the forward strand.
ACCACAATTAGAAATCAGTACAAGCGAAAGGTTTTCTCATAAAGAAATGAATGCATTAACGAACTATTCCGTTTCCACTATTAGAAGTAAGGCAAGCAAAGGGGAGTCTATCACTACTAGGGATGGCTTAACCTATCGCTATGACAAAGATCCTAAAGTGTTGAAATGGGTGAGAGTTTAACGAAGTCAAAAGAATAAATTATCTAATTGATAGGCTTTACTAAGACTTTTTCTCCCCTGCTTATAGTGTGGGGATAAAGTGACACTCCCTTTTTTGGCTGATTGCGATCGCACCTGTCGAATGTGGGTTTGACAGCTTAAAGACCAAATAAAAAACTAACTTTGATTTTATCTTTATTTCCATCATTTCCTGTTTTGACAACAACTTAATTTACCAGAAATTATGAGTGAGAAAGTTACCATGCTAAGAGCAACAAAGTGGCAAACCTTAAATGACTGTGAAATGAATCAGCAAAATTTCCAAGCATTGCTGAGAAATGAAATTCCATCAATTCGCATTTCTAAATTTGCTTCATCTGAAGAATGTCACAAATTAGCTTTGGCAATTGAAAAAGTTGGATTTAATTTTTATAAAAATGTGGAACCACCAATAGGAAGAATTGGAATTACCCAATTTGAATATATAAAAAAGGATAAAAGGGGATATTTTGATGCGGTTGAAAAAGCTAACAAAACTTATAATCAGGTAACTTCCTTATCTTTTGACCCGCTAAAACGTTTGACAACAATTCTCCGGCAGAATGTCTCTAGTCAAGTACAAATTGCTTACGAAAATGAAGCTTATGGATATTACTTCGCTGGATTGATACGTCAGATTAATGTTGCCTTGCTACACATAGACTTTGCAGGGTTAGATGCTCCAGATTGGGTAATAGGAAATATTACCTCGCAATTAGTATGGAATCTCTATGTCAAAGCGCCTAGTCAAGGAGGTGTTTGCAAAGTCTATAACCGACAGTGGCAGCCTGAAGATGAAAAATATAAAACTCCTGGTTCCTATGGCTACGATCGTTCCTTAATAGCTACCTCAGAAGTAAAACATAATATTCCACTCACAGGAGATTTGGTCATCTTCAACAGCCGTAATTTTCATGAAGTCTTGCCAGGCATGGGAGAACGTATAACAATTAACTCTTTTATTGGAAAAATGCCGGGAGGTGATTTAGTTTTTTGGTCGTAAAGACAAATTAGAACTTATAATATCATGTCCGGCTAATTAGTTATGATTCCCTTTCTCTATGCAGAAAGCCTAAAAACTCCTCCCCTCTGCCCCTAGAGCGGTCTTAATGATAAGTTTTTAAGCGGACACGATATTATAAGTAAAATTAGCGATCGCCCGCAAGCTCGTTAACGCCAGTCACCTACAAAAGGAAACCCTCCCTGCTGGACTAACCGGACTGCCTCAGGCTCTGCATAAATATCAGCATTTTTTGTTTGAAAGTAACTTCAGATTAAAAAAGCATAAATTTACTCGAATTTATAACTAATTTTTAGATTTCCTTTTTGACGTTTGGCTTTAGTAACTACTACACTTTTTAGTTCATTAAGTGATTTTAAATGAGTTCCACCACATGGAGTTGGATGAAGATTGGCAATTGTTACTACTCTTAAAGGTTTTCCTGGAGGTAGGTTATTGGGTATATTAGACCAACGCACTGCCAATTCTTCTGATGTAATCAGTGAAGCTTCTACATTGCTAGCTTCATCTAAAGCTTCACTAATTTTTGTATTAACTTCAGCAATAAATTTTTCAGTATTTTCAAATGAAGGGCTTCCTTGAAACTCTACATAAGAACCATCCGGAAAATGATATCCTTTGACTGCGATGAGATTTTTATCAAGGGATTCGACTATTGTGTACATGAGATGTCCAGCCGTATGAGCTTTAGCATTTTGCATACGACGGGTTTGATCAACATATAAAATTACTTCTTCACCTTTTTCTAAAGATATAGATGAAAAATCTCCATAATGACGAACTTCTTCATCTACAAAGCTTACGAAAGTGATGGGAATTTGAACTCCTCTGGCTTCAATTGTGCCTATATCTGAAGGCTGACCACCACCCTGTGGATAAAACACAGTACTATCGAGTACACAATAATCACCCCGCTCATCATTAGCAATATACTCAACGCGAGCCTGATAAGTAAATTTATAGGTATCTTCAAGATAAGCAAGTACTGTGGACATAGAAAATCTTTCAACTTGACTTTGATCCCGATTATAAACCTCATCCATCTTGAAGACTGGAGTTTGTTCAGAAGATATATTACTCTGAATAAGGGGGTGAAATAAGCAACCTATACTGTAATATGGTTCAGTTAAGCCCAAAAGTTATGTAAATTAACGTGAGTTCGATGAACCTCTCCCACGGGCAAGGGAGGAGCAACGAGAAATTAGGGTTTTGGCTTTCCTCTCCAACATGGAGAGGGGTTGGGGGAGAGGTCAAAAAAGGGCTTGTCGAACTCACGTTAAATTAAGTATTGTCGCTTAGAATTAAAGATAATCCGGTGCATCTGAAAGAATTTTCTTTATTGTCTCCAAACATACAGGATACTGAGATACTGAAAGCAATCAAGACAGCTATCCCAGCAGAGGCAATTGAGGGGCTGAAGACAGCCTGAAAGAATTTTTCCGGGGTGAACCCGATCGACAGATGATGCAGTTTATTGCCAAAAATCCTTAGAGGTTGTTTGAAAAGTCACAAAGTATACTATAAACCCCACTTCCATTCCTCTCCCCGTTGGCGTCAGCCTGCCGTTAGGCAAGCGGAGAGAGGCTTTGAAACCCCCATTCCCTTGTAGGGAAGGGGGGCTAGGGGGGTTAGGTTTCTGAGACTTAGATGTTACCAAAAATACTTTTCAAAAATCCTCAGAGCCTGTATTTTTACAACGAGACATACAGCCCCTTACATAGTGGTAAATACATCAATGAACCGCAAGGTATGGCAACCATATTACCAAAGTATGAATTGCCCAAGGAGGAAAACTGATGAGTTCATTTGTGCTTGGTTTTCAAAATATAGACAAAACAAAACTCACCTTTGTTGGGGGTAAAGGTGCCAACCTGGGAGAACTTTGCAAGATTGAAGGAATCTCCGTACCAGATGGCTTTTGTATTTCTACTGAAGCTTTTAAAAGAATCATTGGGGAAACGTCGTCGATTAACGAATTACTCGAACAGTTATCGCATCTATTGGTGGAAGACCGGGACAAAATCGGCGAACTTAGCGGTGAGATTCGCTCTTTCATCGAAGGGATAGCCATTCCTCAAGACATTAATGAAGAGATCGCCCACCACCTCTCCAGGCTTGGAGAAAAAAACGCCTATGCAGTAAGATCCAGCGCAACTGCTGAGGATTTACCGACAGCCTCCTTTGCAGGCCAGCAGGATACGTATTTGAACATTATCGGGAAGGAAGCAATTTTAAAGCAGATCAGTAAGTGCTGGGCATCGCTATTTACCGAGAGAGCAATAATTTACCGCCTCCAAAACGGCTTCGACCACCGTCAAGTCCACCTGTCTGTGGTTGTTCAGAAGATGGTCTTTCCCCAGGTAGCAGGAATTCTGTTTACTGCCGATCCCGTCACTTCTAATCGGAAGGTGTTATCCATTGATGCGGGCTTCGGACTTGGTGAGGCTATGGTATCCGGGCTTGTGAATGCTGATAACTATAAAGTGTGTAACGGCAAGATTATTGATAAGAAGATATCTACCAAGAAGCTAGCTATTTACGCCTTAAAAGATGGCGGTACGAAAGAACAGGAAATTGAACCTGAACGGCAGAATAGACAAGCACTGACAGACGAGCAGATTGTACAGCTTGAGCGCATCGGTAGGAAGATTGAAGCACATTTCGGCTGCCCCCAGGACATCGAATGGTGTTTGGTTGATGACACATTTCATATTGTCCAGAGTCGCCCCATCACGACTTTATATCCCATTCCTGAAACAAGCGATCGCGAAAATCACGTCTATGTATCTGTCGGTCACAACCAAATGATGACCGATGCCATGAAACCATTGGGATTGTCTTTTTTCCTGTTAATGACCCATGCACCCATGCACACTGCTGGTGGAAGGTTGTTTGTTGATGTTACAGCGACGCTGGCTTCACCTGTCAGCAGAGAAACGGTATTAAACGTCACATTGGGAAAATCCGATCCGCTCATGAAAGACGCACTTACAACCATCCTAGAGCGGGGAGATTTTATAAAATCGTTACCCGACGAGCAGAGTTCCGGCAAAAGCGGTAAAGGTCGATCGCCTGCGGATTTTCAAACCCTAAACGACTACGATCCGGCGATTGTTGCTGATTTGATTCAACAGAGTCAAACCTCGATCGATGCGTTAAAACAAACCATCCAAACAAAATCAGGAGCGGATCTGTTTGATTTTATCCTGGAAGATATCCAGCAATTAAAGAAGACCAACGCTGATTCACAGAGTTTTGGTGTGCTTATGACTGGGATGAATGCTTCCTCCTGGATCAATGAAAAAATGAACGAGTGGTTAGGCGAAAAAAACGCAGCGGATACACTTTCTCAATCAGCACCCAACAATATTACGTCGGAAATGGGTCTGGCACTATTGGATGTTGCGGATGCGATTCGTCCTTACCCGGAAGTCATTGAGTATTTGCAACAGGTAAAAGAGGATAACTTTCTAGGTGAATTGGTGAAGCTTGAGGGTGGACAGGAAGCCCAGAACGCGATCGCTACTTTTCTTCACAAATACGGAATGCGATGTGTTGGAGAAATCGATCTTACGAGAACTCGTTGGAGCGAAAACCCAACCACACTTGTTCCGATGATTCTCAGTAACATCAAAAATTTTGAGCCTGGTGAAAGCGAGCGTAAATTTGAGCAAGGGCAACGGTCAGCTTTAAAGAAAGAACAAGAGTTATTAGAGCGATTGAAGCAATTACCGGATGGCGAACAAAAGTCCGAAGAAACAAAACGAATGATCCGCCTAATTCGGAATTTCATCGGTTATCGCGAATATCCAAAATACGGCATAGTTAACCGCTACTTCGTTTATAAGCAGGCTTTACTCAAAGAAGCGGAACAACTCGTACAAACCAACATTATTAATGAAAAAGAAGATATATACTATCTCACTTTTCAAGAACTCCGCGAAGTTGTACGCACAAATAAACTTGATTACCAGATTATCGGCAAACGAAAAGACGAGTACAAATTATATGAAAAACTAACTCCCCCACGTGTTATTACATCTGACGGTGAAATTATTGCAGGTCGGTACAAACGAGAAAATCTCCCTGCCGAAGCTATTATCGGTCTACCTGTTTCTTCTGGAGTTATAGAGGGACGAGCGCGTGTCATCTTAAACATGGAAGATGCCGATCTAGAAGATGGAGATATATTAGTCACCTCCTTTACTGACCCTAGCTGGACACCATTGTTTGTATCTATAAAAGGACTAGTCACCGAAGTTGGTGGACTAATGACACATGGAGCAGTTATCGCACGTGAATATGGCATAAGTGCAGTTGTTGGAGTGGATAATGCTACCAAACTGATCGATGACGGACAGAGAATTCGGGTGAATGGAACGGATGGCTATATAGAAATCCTCAGTTAATATACTAGTAGTCTGCCAACCCAAAAATGCGCTTGTGAGGGCTGGGGAAAGGGGAAAGGGAATTCATGGTAAGGAATTTAAACTCTTTCCCCCTTGAAGCTGTATGAAGTTATGCGCTTTATAATTCCAATAGTGGACAAAAGCTCACTGTGGTTGAACTTTTGTTGGAGTGCCTAGACGTAAAAGCGCGGCTTTTAGAGTAAAAGTACACGAGCAAAACCAAACTACTATTAATTGGTAAGCTTGGAGTATATTTTACTAAAAAGCTTATAATAGCTCTACTACAAAAGTTCTGGATTAGCACAGTAGAATATGACATTGAAAAACACTTTTGGTGAATATAGTTTTGTTACTAAACTAGACGTTACTAATCTCGAAGCTAGTGCCGAGTGGTACAAGTCCAAGCTTGGGTTAGTTCCTGAAGAAAAATATGACACACCTAGCTGGAGACAGTTTAGTTTTCCTGATATTCCACGCTTTGCAATCGGATTGAACTTGAGTAACTCAGTTGAACCAGGTAATACTGTCAGTACCTTTGTTGTCAATGATATAGTTACTGCTCGTCAAAGCCTGACTGAAAAAGGAGTCTCAGTTGGGCCAATTACAGATGTCGGTCATGGAGTGCAATTATCCACTTTCAAGGATCTTGACGGAAATTTGTTAGGGCTTAGGCAAAATCCGCAGTCTTAGCTTGGATTTACACCTAAATCGGGGAATTAGAGTGATGGAAACGCGATTTTTAGGAAAGTCCGGTCTTAAGATTTCGGTTCTCAGTTTCGGTACAATGACATTCGGTGGTAGCGACTTCTTCCAAGAAATTGGAGCGACTCAGGTAGACGAGGCGCGACATCTGATTGATATTTGCCTTGATGCAGGTGTCAACATCTTTGACACAGCAGATGTTTACTCGAATGGACTTTCTGAGGAGATTCTTGGTAAAGCTCTCGGAAAGCGTCGTTCTGATGTAATTATTGCAACTAAGGCTTATGGTCGTATGGGAAAAGGAGCAAATGATACTGGATTGTCACGTTATCATCTGATTCGAGCCTGTGAGGACAGCCTACGACGATTAAACACAGATTACATCGACCTCTATCAAGTTCATGGTTTCGATGCTCTGACTCCACTAGAAGAAACGCTTCGCGCCTTAGATTCACTTATACGTAGTGGCAAAGTTCGCTACATTGGCTGCTCTAATTATTCAGCTTGGCATTTAATGAAGGCGCTGTCTGTATCAGAGCGTTTGAACTTGGAGCACTATGTGTCACAACAAGTTTATTACTCGCTTGTGGCGCGAGAGTTGGAATTTGAACTAATTCCTCTAAGTTTAGATCGAGGTGTGGGTATCTTGGTGTGGAGTCCGCTTGCTTTTGGTTTCCTCTCAGGTAAGTATCGTCGTGGTCAGTCGGAACCAGAAGGAACGCGACGAGCAAAAATCGGTGATATTGGCACTGTCAGTGACCTGGAAAAGGGATACGACATTGTGGAAGTTCTGCACGAAGTGGCTAATAACCGTGGTGTCAGTGTTGCTCAAGTCGCACTCAACTGGCTGTTACGTCAGTCTGGTATTACATCGGTTATTATCGGAGCGCGGAATGAACAACAACTTCGAGACAACCTTGGTGCTGCTCAGTGGGAGCTAACATCAGAGGAAGTAAATCGGCTCAATCAGGTTAGCGCGATCGCGCCAATTTATCCTTACTGGCATCAGCGCAAGTTCGGAGCTGAACGCATTCCACAATAAAATTCCCAGTTGCGATCGCATCAAGGCAGTGAGCTTGGTGCGATCGCTCTCTATTTGCTTGTTCTAATCCGGTTGAGGAAGTTTTATAACTAAATTAGAGGTAGAGAGTAGAGAAGCGGATACCGTCTGCGATAGGTTGGTTGGTACTGAGTTCTAAATTTTGGGAAATTTAGCCTCAAAAGAGACTGTCTGATTCTAAGCAGAGCCTTGAGCGAAAGCTACGCAATAAATATTTCTAGCGATCGCTTGATTAAACTCTTTGCGGAACATAACCACGATGGACGCACAAATTACTCATTCCCGATCGAGCAACAGAAACGGGCAACAGTTGATAGGTAATTATTTTTCAAACCGTTGTTCTTGCTGTGGTTGTTGTTGACGTTGAGTGGGTTGGAGTTTTTTTAAAATTGTTGGTGGTGTAGCTTGGCGAAATGCACCACAATAGTGCATGGTCATAACTGCTTTGAAAGCCCAATGGTCTGATGGAACATCAGTAAAAGGATTTGGTAAAGTTTGGGCTTGATTTTGAACACAAGCATTCACAACTTGATTTGATGTTGCTGGAACTTCAGTTACAGGTTCTTGAGATTTAGCAGGAGTAACAAAGCTAGTAGTCGCTAGTACTACGAGTGTAGCTAAAATTTTGTACTTCATAACTTGAGTTTTCTAGAGATGGCATTTAACCCTATCTTAGTTTGCAGACAGCAGTCCAGGAACTAGAATAATTTTGCCCAGATGAAGTGTTAGCGGTACTTAAATAAAAATTTGGCTTGGGAGACGATGCCGAAGCAATAGCTAGTTCTCGTAATTTTTTTTACTGCTTAATTTGGTGCGGTAATCATCAATTACTGGATGATACTAACCGAATTTACAGGACTTATAACCATACTTATTATAAATACATAAGCACAAAGGCAAGTGCAAAAAAAGTTAAACAAGAGATGGATTTTTGCGAGAAAGAGTTATGGCACTAATTCGTTACAACCCCTGGCAAGAATTGAACGCTCACTTAAGTCACATCAATGGCTTACTTGGAGATACCAGAGTCCCATCTGCACGGTTTGAAAAAGGCTTTATCAAAGTTCCTGCTGCTGAACTACAAGAAACTGATGATGCTATTCATCTCAAGTTAGAACTGCCAGGACTGGAAGCTAAAGACTTAGATATTCAAGTGACCCAAGATGCTGTTCGCGTCTTCGGTGAGCGCAAGTCCCAAACTCAAACCGAAAACAATGGCACTACCAAGAGCGAATTCTACTATGGTAAATTCCAACGTGTAATTCCTCTATCTGCTCGGATTCAAAATACCAATGTCACCGCAGATTATAAAGACGGTATTTTGAATTTGACACTACCCAAGTCCGAGCAAGAAAAGAACAAAGTTGTCAAAGTTAATCTTGAACTTCCTACTACCTAATTGGTTGTAATGCAACTACTCTACCGACAATAATTGATTGAGATGCTAAAAGCCCAGTTATGAGATGACTGGGCTTTTTTGTATTGCAAAAGAGTTACAGAATAAACAATGTAGCAATTTGTGGTAAAACAATTAGAGCTTTCAAAAATAATAAGCTTTCACAAATGACAATACTGCCGCAATGTAACCAAACACATACCTTGCAAAAACTAGATAGATTTTTGCGTCAACCATTTCAAAAAACTTTCTGGGGAATTGTTTGTTTAATAGTTCTGTTTGGTGTTGGTTTGGTGTCTGTAAACGCGGTACAACCCAGACGTGAGCCTCATCTGTGGCAAGTTTATCAGCAGTCGCTCAAAAACGCCAAATATGTTGACTTGACTCATACAATCGCTCCTTCAATTCCTGTATGGTCAGGTTTTGGTTCATCAAAGTTTGCGCCTGCCATCAACCCAAAAACGAGTGAGCCATACACTTACCAAAAGGATGGGTTTGAAGCAACTCATTACGATTTATCCACCGATCAGCTAGGAACCCAATTAGATCCACCTGCTCACTGGAACCCTGATTATCCAGCTATCGATGAGTTGCCAGCGACCTTTGCTGTTCGTCCTCTAGTAATAATTCCGATCCAGGATAAAGTTGCCAAAGACCCCAATTACCATTTGAGTGTCAAAGATATTCAGGATTGGGAACGCAAATATGGCAAAATTCCTCAAGGCTCAGTTGTGTTTGTTCGCTCTGACTGGTCTTCATCATGGCCAAACCCCGAACTAGCTACAAGAACTAAGTTTCCTGGGGTGAAGCTAGAAGCTTTAAAGTTTCTGCACCTTGAGCGCAAAATTCTTTTCCACGGACACGAACCCCTTGATACAGACAGCACCCCAACACTCGAAGGGGAAGCTTGGCTGTTGAAAAATGGATATACCCAAGCAGAGGGTGTTACAAATCTAGATCGGGTGCCAGAAACAGGCGCGTTAATCTCTATTGGGTATCCCAAATTCAAAGGTGGTTTAGGAGGTTATGCACGTTACATTGCTATCTGTCCGCCAAATTGGAAATACGGCGTTTCAGTAGGTCAAATGCCGGAGTCTCCCCTGCAAAAAGCAGATAAACCCCTGCATTGGGATACAAAATTGGGTGTACGGGTACGGTGAGATGAAGCAATTAGACCTCTTGCAAAAGTGCTTTTTGCAAGAGGGGGAAAAGGGTAAAGGTTAAAGGGGAAAGGGACTTTTGCAGTACCTTTTTCCCCTTTCCCCTTTTCCCGACAAATGCCAAGAAGTCTATTATGCCGAGGTTGTGGATGTTGCTCGTGGAGTGTGGAGAGCGATCTATTTTCAAACGTGATTGGTAATAAATTGGACTTGAGCAACTATGTTACCTTTTTCAACTGTAGAAGCTCTACCCATTGAGCGACAACGAGCAGAGGATTCATAATTTACAATGCAGTCAGGATTTAACTATCAATTAGTTAAATCCTAGCTGCTTTATCAGAAAAATAGGTTTAAAACCCTGTGCTTCACGCAATGCTTTAAAGTAATGATTTTGGAGTAATGAGTGGATGAAAAATAGGTATATACTCATTACTTATTACTCCAGAATCACCGCGCCTTTAGCTCGGTGAGGATGTCAAAAAACTTCTAGGATCGACATAAAGACACTATAAAACTCAATTAATTGTGTCTTGGAAATAATTTTATGCAACTAAATGAAGATTATGACTCTTAAACTTGCATTCTGGTTACTGTGGGCTGGATTTATTGCCTATATTTTATTATTGGCACCGCCTCTGCACTTAGATGAAACGCTAACGCTGTTGAAAAATATATTTACTCTTCAATGGACTACTATTAATCCAATTATCCTGTCTTTATTTTCTCTAGTGGGTATTTGGCTATTAATTTACAGTAGTTTATTGTTCATTGATGGCAGGATGCAATCGATTCGGTTTTGGCCTTTTGCGATCGCATCAGTGGCTTCGGGTGTACTTGGTCTTTTGCCGTATTTGGCTTTGCGCGAACCTAATCAACAATTTTCTGGACAAAAGGATACTTTTTTGAATCTGTTGGATTCTCGCATTTATGGTATCGTCTTAACTTTCAGCACAGTTGTCTTGCTTGTCTATGGTTTTGCCTTGGGTGATTGGGGAGATTATGTGCAGCAGTTCCAGAGCGATCGCTTTATCAATGGCATGAGCTTGGCATTTTGCCTATTTTATCTTTTATTTCCTACTGTTGTTGGTGATGATATGGCTCGTCGCCGTTTCCCTAATACCGAGGTATTTTTAGCAGTGGTGTTTGTTCCCTTACTTGGTTCTCTTGCTTATCTTTGCCTGCGCCCGCCATTGGTGTCATCAACTATTCGTGAAGAATCATTCATAGCTAATCGGTAAATATCGGCATTTGTCAATTACTTCTCGGTCATCAAGATTGGATGGAATGGGCGATCGCTTAGTTGGCTTTAAGAAGCTCTTAACTAATTCGTCTGGATGTTTCACAATCCAAAATCGTTCGACTGAGCGCAGCCGAAGTCTAAAATTTAAAATCCAAAATGGTATGAGAATCCCATAGTCAACAATTTTAATTTAGCGGACTGGTAGTATTTTAACAAACATCCCTATACTGCTTTTTGTCCTCAGCTAAGTCAATCATAGGAGCTGGTAATCTTGAAATAGTTAACTGTAACGCTTGCATTTGAGGAAAATCACGCTCAATAATTTCGATAGCTTTTCTTTGACTCTCTTGATTTTTAGCGATCAGTTGTGCAGTGCCATCGCCCTGAGAACCCACACCTTTTCCTCCGAAGATATAAGGCTGAAGAGGCTCGTGTTCGAGAAGCAGATGCAGCTTTTTTGCAGTTAATTGCTCAGGACAAGCCGGAACTACGTGCCGATCAAATTCTGTTTGGGCTTTTGTCATTAAAGCTCCAAGAAGTTGGGCATCTGCTTTTTGTATTGCTTCAACTGCTGCCTGGGTAATTTCAGAGCTAATATAACCAAAATATTTTTGGACATTTTGCTGTATTGGATTAATAGCAAAAGGATAACACTGATTCAATTTTTGTAGTATTTCTTGTGTGTTTTTGCTGCCGCCAAGATCGACAATCACAAGAAACAAATCCTCACTAACTTGAAGGGAGAGCAGATCGATTTCTTCACCATCAAATATCATCAATATTGGGCGATTTCCATAAGCACAAGCCTGATCCATACGACCACAAAGGCTAGGAGTGGTTCTTTCTCCCAAGTAGGCAAACTCCATTTCTGAACGAATTGTCATCTTCAAGTCATACAGACGATTAAAAGCCCTTGCAATCAAAACGCAAAAGGCAGCACTCGAAGATAATCCCTTTTGGATGGGTAAGTCGGTTAGATAATTATCAACCTCAAGTCCGCCAACATCATAGTGAGTCAGAATTTGATATGCTGTACCAGCAGCATAACTAAAAAAACCGCCCTCTGCCGCTATGCACTTCAGGGTATTAGATTCCATAGGTAATCTCAGAGGTTCATAACCCCTACCATCATTGAGAGAAGTACGAATAATTAACTCATTAGGATTAGGCAAGACATCGGCATAAATTCCTTGATTAGTACCAACAATTAAGGTGTAGCCCTTTTCGAGCAGAGGATTAACACTGCGATATTCTCCTGCCCAATCGCTGTGTTCTCCGAACAAACAAAGACGCCCTGGAACAAAAATTCTCATTTGAAGCTCTCACACGATCGCAATATATTTCTGCCCGATCTCCATCTTTACAACTCACTCAACACCCCATCACCTGCAACCATATTTTTGGCATCAGGAGTTGCAAGCCAAGGAAGAAGCTCAAAACCGCAGATGCCGTCTGTGATACGTTGACTGATGCTGACTTCTAAACTTTGTAATGTCAACTTCAAGATGATTCGTTTTTTGCCTAAAGCACGAAAATTGAGGTGAATAGTATTATATAACAAAATGGCACTAAGAAAAGCTATAAGGTATGCGAGATAAGGCTTATACCTTTTAAAGCTAGACAGCAGAGTAATGGCATGAGCAAGGCGAAGGTCAACCGTTAACCGTCATCAATTAATACAAACACCCATCTTCCATATGAATAATGCGATCGGCAATATCAAGGATGCGGTTATCATGAGTGACTAGCAAAATTGCACAACCTTGGTTTTTTGCAAGTTGTTGCATCAATTCAACAACATCACGTCCACTATTTTTATCTAAAGAAGCAGTTGGTTCATCAGCAAGAACTACTCTCGGTTGACTAATCAAAGCCCTAGCGATCGCAACTCTTTGCTTTTGTCCTTCAGAAAGTTGTTCGGGATAGTAATTTATCCTGTGCATTAAGTGAACTACATCTAGTATTAACTCTGCTCTTTTATCTAGTTCGCGCTTAGAAAGATTATGATGCAAATTCAAAGACATCTGCACATTTTGAGAAGCTGTTAAAAATGGTACTAAATTATGTCTTTGAAAAATATAACCAATTTGGCGACGTAATCGCAGAAGTTGTTTATCGCTAGCTCTATAAAGTTCACAGTCTAAAACTTTAGCACTTCCCTCTTGAATTGACCTTAAACCAGCAACTAAAGTTAATAAAGTTGTTTTCCCCGAACCAGAAGGCCCAGTCAAAATTACAATTTCGCCCGGTTGCACTGTTAAATTAATATCAAATAAAACCTGCTTACGTAATAAACGTTTCCCAAAATAGTGATTAAGATTTTGAATTTGAATAACTGGTTGCATGTTTGTTATTTGTTATTTGCATTTGTCATGATTTATTCTTCAATTAGCGAAAGAGATCGGCAGGATCGGCTGAACGTAGTTTATTCATAGCTAGTAAGCCAGCGATCGAACACATTGTAGTTGTGAGTAAAAAGACAATTATGGCTCGACTCAAAGTCATAAACATGGGGAGACGAGTTGCGTCTTGAACAAACTTATATAGATAAAGACATAGAGCAAATCCAGGAATGTACCCCATCAATGACATTAAAATAGCTTGTTGAATAACAATACTTACTAAATATAAATTAGAATATCCAATAGCTTTGAATGTTGCATATATATATAAGTTGTCAGCAATTTGTGCATATAAAATTTGATAAACAATCACTCCACCAAAAACTAAACCTATAAGTGTACCTAAATTAAAAATAAATCCAATTGGAGTAGAATTCTTCCAATGTTCTTTTTCCAGTTCCATGAATTTATTTAATGTAATTAACTTGACAGGAACAGCATCATTGTTGCCAGGGAATCTTTTGGAGAATTCTTCAATTACCTTTTCTGGTTGAATACCTGGATCGAGTTTAACAACTCCAACAGCAACTTTTTCTAGCGGCACATTCAGTAATTGAGAGTAATTTAAATCACTAGTAATGACCAGCCCATCTTGAGACATGACTCCTCCTCCCAGTGAAAATAAACCAACAACATTGATTTTGTGATTTGATAATTCAGTAGTAATCAAACCTTTATTTTGAAAATCTGAAGCAATAGGGCCATATTCACCTCGTGATAATTTATCGAATAAAACCGTATCTGGTTTTTGTAAAGTATCTAATAACTGATTCACATCTGGTAAATTTAAAACTGGTCGATCGGGTCTAAACGCGCAAACTCCTATAGTCTCTGTCACTGAAGTTTCAGGATTTTTAAATTTACCATCAGCAAAATATAATGGGCTAGCTGATGCTACACCATTAATTCCTGAAATCATATATAAATAATTACGAGGAAATTCTTTGATACCAAAAAAGTAGTTAGTGTCAGCATGAAGTAAAACTAAATCTGCTTGAATGGTTTTATGTATAGTGATTGCATCTTCATATAGGCCATCACGAAAAGCTAATTGTATAAACATAAGAAACACTGCAAAAGTTACGCCCATTAAAGTTACTAATAAACGAGACTTTTGGTATGATAGTTGTAGCCAAGCTATAGGTATTTTGGGAATCATAATTAAATCAAAGTTTATGGATTAATATTAATTCTTGCTTCAACTTGCAAGTTAATTAGTTTGGCTGCTTCCTCAGTATCCAATGGATTAAGACGAATTTTAACTTCGACTACCCTAGCATCTATGTCTAGAGTTTTATCCCCGTTAAATACTTCTTTTTGACCAACTTGTAAACCGATTTTCTCAACTTTGCCATTTAGCTTTTTAGCCAATGAACTACTAGATATGGTAGCTTTATCTCCTATTTTTAATTTACCAACTTCAGTTTCATAAACTTCAGCGATTACATACATATCTTTGGTTTGAGCTAAATCAACTATTCCCTTATCACTAATGCTTTCTCCAGCAAAAGTGTGAATTTTTAAAATTGTGCCATCTACGGGAGCATAGACATAAGCTAAATCTAAATCGGCCTCTGCTTCAACTATGGCTGCTTTTGTTTGTTCGTATTGAATTTGAGCAACTTGTATATCTTCTGGACGAACTTCTTTGAGCTTTTCTAAGTTGGCTTTACTCTCTAAAATCTGCTTGGGGGAAGTTGATAAAATTCTGTTGAGATTAGCTTTTTCTTCATTGATTTGTTCTTGAAGAGTAGCAACATTTAAACGTTTACTATCAATTTCGGAAGCCGCGATCGCACCTGCTTTATATAGCTGCTCAAAACGTGAATATTCTGTTTGAGCGTTCTTCAATTCTGCATCTAAACGGGCAATTTTTGCTTTTTGAGTAGCTATATCTCCCTGAAATTGAGCTTCTATATTAGCAATTTGTGCCTTCTGAGCAGAAATTTCTCCTTGTTTGGCATCACCACTTTTTATTTTATCAAGCTCTGCTTGAGCGACTTTGGCTTTTAACTTAGCTTGTTGTAGAGCAGCTTGTAGTTTAATTAAGCTGTCTAAAATAGCAATTACCTGTCCACGCTTAACTCGATCTCCTTCTTTGATAAAAATCTTAGATACCCGCGCATATTGAAAAGACGAAGAACCGGAGAGGTTAATAATTTTATCCTTAGGTTGTATGCGTCCTAAAGCAGTAACACTTTCATTAACAACAGGTTTAGAGGTAGGAATT
Source organism: Nostoc sp. DSM 114160 (assembly GCF_053470305.1). NCBI lineage: Bacteria > Bacillati > Cyanobacteriota > Cyanophyceae > Nostocales > Nostocaceae > Nostoc > Nostoc sp. DSM 114160. The sequence goes on from NZ_JBPFGO010000001.1 coordinate 3,655,747, forward strand.
ACTGTAGTAGCTTTCTGACTTTGCTTAGGAGATTGAGAACTTAGAAAACTATAGAGTGGTAAAGCGATCGCAGCTCCAATTACAGCCAAAACTAAGGGCACTGTCAAATTAAAGTTTATATGTTTTTTGAGCTTCATGTTCTGACTTTCATAAAAAGATTGCAGCTTTTCTAAATTCTTGGGCATAGCCATATATTTCAATTACTCCTAATAACCGATACTAATTCGTAGCTCGTAATTAAACATCCTGTAAAATGTATAAGTAAAACGGTTTTCAATCTGCTTTTTCGTTTTTCAAGAATATATCCTTTACCGAGTTTGTATGAGATACTTCTTGATATTTTTGTACTTGTTTGAATCATCAATACACAAAAATTCCAAAGTGATTTACTTTGAAACTAATATTTAATTGCGTTGTAGCCAGGAAATAGGGAAAAATGATTGAATAATTGTTCCTTGATTTTCTTTAGTAGCTAAATCGTAGGCTAACTTTCCTAAAGCTAAGTCAAGGATGCCTAATCCAAAAGGACTGAATACAGCAATTTTGTTTTCTTGTCGTGGTTGAGCTACACCATTAAGAATACTGCCTATACTACATCTAATAAAATCTCGGTTATTTGTGAGTTGTTCAGCAAGATGAATAGATGTTTGAGCACGGCATACATGGTCTATATCATCAACAATATTGTCGGCTGATAAAATGAATTCTGGTGATAAATCTCGTAGAGATATATGCAAGATTATTTTATTAGCATTACTATCTAAAGTATCGAATATATATGGTTTACTTGCTGTTGTGCCAAAAGATATTAAAGATGCAGCTTGTAAAACACTGCTGGGATCTTCCAGAATAAGAATGTTTAAGTGCTCACACAGCTGCTGACATTTAAGTTTGAATTGCTTTGCTCTAGCTAAACTTAAATCATGAATAAATAAGGTTTCTATTTCAGGGCGACTAGCTAAGAGAAAACGCAAGGTTTCAAAATTAATTAAACCACAGCCAATCATACCTACTTTAGTTAATGATTGCTCACCCTGCAAACGATCGGCCGCGATCGCAGCACTAGCAGCAGTACGTTTTGCACTAATCACAGAGCTTTCTATCATAGCTTGGGGACGGCCATTCTGTGTTGAATTTAAGATTAATACAGCTGAGGCTCGCTCCATATCCATAGCTAAATTGTCTGGAAAAGAAGCAATCCATTTGATGCCTGCTACCTCAAACTCACCATCTAAATAAGCTGGTAAAGCAATAATTCTATTTTTAGTATTTTGTGGAAAACGCAAAAAGCTAGAATGAGGCAAGAAACTATTACCTTGTTCATAAGTTTGATAAGCAGATTGAATGATTTGCATTATTTCCAAATCACGGTTGTGAAATAACGAGACAATTTCATCGCCTTTTAAAATAAGTATTCGATCGTCGTTCATACAAAAAACCTCTGTTGTGTAGTAAATAGAAAATATCTAAAAAGCGAATATTTAGCAGATAACTTAATCTTGCCAAGCAGAAGAAACATTACCAAAATATTTTTCAACCCAATTATCTGAATAAATTGTGTCAAGGTAGCGTTCACCGCGATCGCATAAAATAGCAACACAGTTTGCACCATTAGGTATCTCTCGTGCTTTCTTGGCAATTGCAGAGATAATTCCTCCTGATGAACCTCCAGCTAGTATTGCCTCTCGTTTGAGTAAACTACGACAACCCACAATACAATCTAAATCAGATACATACAAATGTTCATCCTCTAATCCAGGTTTAAATAACTCTGGAATTCTTGCTGCACCAGGCCCAGGAATGAGTCGTTTACCTCGTTTACCTCCGAAAATCACACTTCCTTCAACATCAACAGCAATAATTTTTGTCTTAAGCTTTTTACCCTTAACATATTCAGAGCAACCACGAAGTGTGCCACAAGTACTAGTAGCACAAAACAAGTAATCAAGCTGTCCATGTAGTGCTGTAACAATTTCATGTACAGTCTGATAATGAGCATAAGAATTATTTAAATTGGCATACTGATTGCACCAAAAGCTATTAGGAATAGAAGCAATCAATGACCTCACTTGATTAATTCGAGCTGGCAAATAATCTCCTGTGATTGGATCTGGCTTTGCTACTAGAACAATCTCTGCTCCATATGCTTTAAGAATATTGATATTTTGTTGTGTTGTTCTCAAGTCAACTACACAGATAAAACGTAAGCCGAGAAAAGTACATGCTTGCGCCAGACCGATGCCTAAATTCCCGGAACTAGATTCGATGATTGTAGTTTCAGAATCAATCTTTCCTAATTCCAAGGCTCTTTTGAGCATATTGAAAGCTGGACGGTCTTTGATACTACCTCCAGGATTAAACATTTCTAGCTTGCCAAAAAGTTGAAAGCGATCGCATTGCATAACCCGGTTTAACTTAATCAAGGGTGTATTACCAATTGTCCCTAAAATCCCTTGATTAATTGAAAATAAATCCAGATGTGATATATCCTTTTCTGTAGCTAATATCATTTTCTACTCCTAAAAATTTAATCTAAGTTAGCAATATCAAACTGATTACACAAATATTGAATAACCTGAAGACATAGCTTTATGAATTACACGCGGATTGTGAAACAACGAACCGCAGAGAACACGAAGGATAAAAGCTTGAGATGCTTTTTTAGCTTGTAACAATTAACTTTTTAGTCTCCTTGCACCTTGACAACTTGGTGTGAGCTTTTAATTAATATTGTCAGCAATACAAAAGTTATTTATGCAAAAAGTCTACGATCAATTCAGTTTCCAATAGTTGACCGATCGCCGATGACTGTTAAGAGATTTTCATAGTTTGTTATGAATTACGTTCATGACATCTCTTGCATAAATCTTTTTTAGTCAACACTCAACATTGTTATTCATATAACATCCGGTAGTTCATCTTCTACTAGCCGTAAACGAGGGTACTGATAAGCTGCTATAGCCACTAGTACAGTTAGTGCGCCCATGAGGATTAACATTAGACCCAATGCCGCGACCTGGACCAACACCGATAATTTGTCCAATACTTCCGGCTAAGGGGCCGTTAGCAACCATTAAAGGCTCAAATACTTTGTCAGCTAGTGGCCCGGCGATCGCATAAGCCAACGGAAACGATGCATCAGCAACCATTTGCCGTATTGCAAAAACTCTTCCTTGCACATCAATGGCAACTTTTTTTTGAAAGATAACTTGAACACAAGTGTTTAAAATCGGCCAGCCGAAAAAGAATAGAAAAGCAGCAAGAGTAATCAGTGGGACGGAAGCGCGTAACCCAGCAACTACAATACAAAATCCACCAAGTAACTGAAACCCAATCACGCTATGAATTAATCGTTTTGGCCCGCCACGAGTACTAATAATCAAACTGCCTGCTAGCAAACCAATACCAGCAAAGGATGTCATCGTACCCAAGACAGCAGGTGAGGCAAAGGACAGCACCAATGGTCTAATTAGCACTTCAACGGCTCCCACAAGCAGATTACTGATGGTAAAGAACATTAACAGCCCTAAAAGCCCTGGTCTGACAGTGATATAATCCCAGCCAGAGGTTACTTCTTGCAGTAAGGAACTTTTTTGAACTGTCTGAGGATGACTGATACTAGTGATTTTCGGTTCAGGGAACTTTACCAATAATAAAGGGATGATGCCAAAGAGGAAGGTGAGGAAATCAATTAGGATAATTCCCTGTAGCTGAATGGTGACTAAAAGTAAGCCCCCCAGTATTGGTGATAGGAGTTGAGCGACTCCTCGTCCTAACTGGATCATGCCACTGGCGCGGTCAAGGTATTGTTTAGGAACCAATAAAGTAGTAGCAGCACTATAAGCTGGCAACTGAAAAGCGCTGAATCCAGAACTGACGGCGGAAGCGATGCAGATGTGCCAGACTTCCAGCTTACCAGCGAAAAGTAGTAAAGCGATCGCCAATGTACTCAAACCAGCACCAAAATCACTGAAAATCATTACCCAACGGCGCGGCCAACGGTCTACCAAGACACCAGCCACCGGGGCGATTAAGCTTGATGGTAAGCTAGCAGACAGGAGAATTAAAGCCAGCAGGGTTACAGACTGTGTATTCTGATATACCCGGATTCCTAAGGCAAAACTCGTAAGAGACGAGCCGATTAGAGAACCCATCTGCCCCAACCAGATGAAGATAAAAATTCGCATTCCAAGTGTAGAGTGTCGGCTCATATTATTTCACTCCACTATTTACCTGTGCTTTCTCAATGCATGTTTGCAAGCGATCGGCTAGAGTCAAAACATGGGGGTGAGTCATCATTGTTACATGGTCCCCAGGGACAATATGAACCTCTACCGCTTTGGTAGAAAACTCGTTCCAGCCTAAAGCTGGGTCTTGTAGTATCTCTGAATATTCAGACAGGCTAGAAACATCATCAGAATTTACCTCACTTGCCCGAAAACAGGTAATTTGACTCGGATAGGAATGGCACTAAGAAAAGCGGAAACGCTTATCAATTAAGCAGTTTGCAATTGTTTGCGTAATTCATGCCGGGGTTTGGTCATTAAGGGGTAGGCTTTGGGGCGACGTTTACGGACTCGTGGTTCATTTCTAGCTGGGCGGTCAGGAACAGCCTTGTGAGCAATAACTTTGAGTAAAGTGCGATAAATTTGGTGCCGTTTTTGAGAAGTTGCTGCTATAAGAGAGGGAATAAAGTTAATTAAATGGTGGCGAGTACCTTGCAGTGATAGGCGATTTGGAGAGGTAGTATAAGTAGTTCCAGCCGACCACATTAAGCTACGAAGTAGATTGTAAGCCAGCAAATAAACGTAAATTTCTTTGCGGATCATCGAAGGTGTTTTACATCGCAGAATATCCATACCCAAGGTAGTTTTGAGATGTCTTAAATTTAGTTCAACATCCCAGCGTTGTCCGTAAAGCCCAACAATTGCCAGAGTAGAATAAGAAGATCCATCTAAAAGAGTGGTAATTAAGCTAACTTGTTGAGTCCGAAAACCAGGAATAACAATATAATAGTAAATCTCTCGCACAGTTATGGAAGGAGGTAAAGCATTAAATTCATCTTTATCCAATCCTTTTGGGCAAGTTTTCGGCTTATACCAAGTAACTAATTTGTCGCAATCTCCAACAATTTTACCTTTTCGCATAGTTGTTGTGCGAGATTGATGTTTACGAAACACGGCATCACAATTAAACTTTTTGATACTAAACATATCGGCGTAAGCACAAAAAGCTCTATCCCCTACAAGCACATCATTAGGTTTGAGAAAACTGTACAGAATTCTTGCTAATTTAATATCATGAGTGTTCAGAACATCTATGCACAAGGCAACGGCAGCTCCCGTTAATAAACTGAATATCACACCAATTTTGGCAATTGGGAATCCACATTCCGGCTTTTGACTACTGGGTTGTGGGTATTCTTTTTGGTTTTCTACAGTGTCAGGCATAGAGACCGTCGAGCCGTCTATCACCAAAATATTTCGACCACACCATAGATGTTCTTGGGTTACTTTCTCTTCCAGTTTTTGTGCTGAATAATTGAAAACTTTTTCTAACAATTTTTCTGGTAATCTTGCCCGTGCTTGGCAGTAAGCACTCGTATCTGTTGAGGGAACTTCTACTTCTGACTCAGCCAAATGTGCAATTATTTTACTCACAGCATTATTACAAGTTTTGTCTGTATCTAATACTTGAGATAAAAATGCCCATAAAGTTACGAATGGGTCAAACAACCGTTTTTTGTATTTAATTTTTAGCTCCGAGATTGCAAGTCTTATCACAGACTCTGGCAATAGTTCTTTAAACGGTAGTCCCAAACTTTGGCTAAATTTATCCTTGAGGATTTGTACTCGTAGTGTCACAGTAGTATTTATGATGTTTGCTTGCTCGTCTCAAGGAAAGTATTTCATGAACGAGTAAGCTTTTCCTACCTAAAATTTTTTTGGACAACCCGTACATTTTTGCACTGTCTGGAGTCAACCATAGCGTAGTTTACCGCCGCAGGCATCCCAACAAGGCGGGCGGTTACGCCGGGAGCAAACTTCATTAGCGATCGCAACACTTCATCAAGAACAATCGCCTGCCCCGTCGCCACACTGCTTAATAGCTTTGAAATCTGTAGCGCCTATCCTGTATAGCTTAGAGCTTTTCTTAGTGCCATTCGTTTCAGTCCCCTCGCGGGGTAATGGTCTGTGGAAACAAACTGACGCTAACCAAGTGGAATCATTCTTGCAGTTTCAGTCCCCTCGCGGGGTAATGGTCTGTGGAAACTCTTCGACGCAACAGCTTATAGTCGCTGGCAAACTTGTTTCAGTCCCCTCGCGGGGTAATGGTCTGTGGAAACGATATTAGTCTATTAGTTGATATAGTCAGATATACTGTTTCAGTCCCCTCGCGGGGTAATGGTCTGTGGAAACTGTCGATCCATTGGTTGTCTCTCCCCCTTTTTTAAGTTTCAGTCCCCTCGCGGGGTAATGGTCTGTGGAAACTAAGAATCATTTGCATGATTCCATCCCGCTTCTAGTTTCAGTCCCCTCGCGGGGTAATGGTCTGTGGAAACTTTGATGGCTGATAACTTCATCAAGCAGCGATTAGAATCGTTTCAGTCCCCTCGCGGGGTAATGGTCTGTGGAAACTGCTCGGTGCTGAAACTGAACCAGAGCAAGCATCCTGGAGAGGATTTTGACGAGTCTCAAAATCAAGTCGATTTCAGCCGTCATTATTGCAAGTAATTTGCAACTTTTTCAACTCTTGAAACGCTGTAATTATTATCTTGTCAAGGTTCTGGCGATTTTGGCAGATACCCAGGGTTTTTGACCCCGCTTCGACTTGCCAAACATCAAGTTGATACAGACATAATACGACAATTACTGACGATTGTCGATAGCTTCCTCAACTGTACCCTGCTTGAGAGCTTTTCGAGCTAACTTGACGTAAGTTTTGACCGTCTCAGATTTCATTTGCAAATCTTGGGCGATCGCCTGCAATGACTCCCCATGTTCACGACGAGCCAGGATAGTCGCCCAAGTAACGGCAATCTTATCGGTGCGATCGCCGCCCTTGCGTTTGCGTTGTGCAGTAAATATTTCTGTGAGTTCTTCAATCCTTTGAGCTAACGTATCCGCGATCAACTGTTCGGCTATAGCTGACTTTTGTTGTGCTAACCAGCCAGAGCGCGTTTGTCCCAAGCCAAAGGTAGTTTTATGACCTGTTCCACAGTATGGTGCAAGCCTGACCAAAGCGTAGAATAGCTGAGTGAATTCAGTATTTGCTAAAGCTTGTTTGCTCAAACCCAAGGAGATCGCACCTGTAAAACCTGTGACTGACCCTTGCTTGCCAGCAGCCACCTTCATTGATTCCAAACGGTGCTGGTGGATGATAACGCTTTCATCAATCCATTTGATAAAAATCTCTTGTTCTACTGGCTGCTGGGAAAAGTCATTCCACCGCCGCAGATAACTATGGAACAAATTCTCTGGGACTGGCAGCGGGAAATGATGACCTTTGCGGCGAAAACTCGTTGGTGAAACAAAACTGAGATCTACTACAGATTGTTCGCTTGGCGATCGCAGCAATTGTGCGTAAGTAATCGGAGTATGAGCGATGCTCACCTGCTTTATTTGTAAGGATGCTCCTCTTAAGTCGATAGTCTTTGGTAAATTGGTTAACCACTGTTTGAGGAAGGATACCACTCTTTGAGACAAAGCGTTGATATGCCAACGGTAAATTTGGTTGGCCACTAATTGCAGTTGCTTGCCACTAGGTAACAGTTGTCCTTCTAGCGCCGAAATATTGAAGGGTTTTTCCGACTCTCCATCATGGAGATAAGCTGATAGCTGTGGGTCAACTTGCCGCACTTGGTCGAGAAACCACGCATGAAGTCCAATTGTGTACTGCGAGTACAGAGAAGCCGTTGCCGTTGCCTCAAAATCGAACACCAAGCCTACCAATTCAGTCTCATCTGCCCATGTCCCAACTGAGGAAGTGGGCGCTGATTTGGCTTTTGGCTTGCGCTTGGGGACTGTGGCTGCTCTTGGCATCGCTTGATTTAGGTTGAAGAATGTCCAATATTTTAAGCGATTTCATCCCCTTTGGGGGAAAATTAATTCCGAACTGGTGAGGGAGCGATCGCTTCAAAAGTTTCAGCCCCCGTGATACCAATTCTCTATGAAGATGCATAGAATAAAGTTTCATGGAAGAGAACTTCAAGGGGCAATATTGTTGACTGTGATGTTGACAGTAGCGGTGTTAGATGTTAAGCCGTCTGTGTCTGTGCCGACAAAGGTGGGGTTGGGGGTATAAGTAACTGTACCATCAAGGTTGAGTGCGATCGCACCCTTGCTGGGGTTGATTTTAATGGTTAGGGTTGCGGGGTCAATGCTGCTGTCTGCGTCGCTGTCATTGGCTAGGATATTGATTAATACTGGTTTTGCTTGGTCTGTGGTGGCTGTGTCTGCGTTCGCCCTTGGCGTTGGCGAAGCCATCGCTGTTGGGCTAATCAGGTCTAGGTCTAGTAGCATGACGTTTTTGAAATAGTAAATTAGTCTTGCCATTGACTTTTTTAAAGTCTTTGAGCAATTCTTGGTCTATACGTTTTTCAGGCTACTTTTTGTCTAAGTCCCATTAAGTACTTTGCTGCTCCAGAAAATCAAGACTTAGGCGTGGTTAAATATCTCCGAAAGCCAGTCTCCAAGCTGGATTTATCGCTTTTTCCTGCACCTTCACGGACATTTGTGCAATTACCTTAACCTCTCACCGATGGGTGCTGAATAAGGAAATTTGGGGATGGAGAAAGTAGCGTAGGTGCAGCCCGCACAACTCTTGGAGACGCTCTTGCTAGCTTGCTTCCACAAAGTGGTACGACAAGCTACTTCGGCTGCGCGGTAGTTGAGCGCAGTCGAAACTCAGTACAAGTCAGTGACCATCGTAGACATCGCTCTTACGGGGCATAGTCCATCGCCTCCCCAATCGATTCTCACGAGTGATTACCGAAAGTCCTGCTGATGTGGGCTATTGAAGTGATGGGATGTTGGTGAGAAATCTGACGCGAAGATTCGTTTTGGAGCTTTTGTGTTAGAAAAGTTACTGCTTAGGGAAAGCTTAAAGTTAGACTCTGTTTTGAAGACTTTGATTGTAATTCGTCAACCGAACGACACAAATTACACAACAAAAGTAGCAACGCATACATGAGTTGAATTAATGGTACAAAAATACTATTTGCTATAGATGATTTTTCAAACTAACAACGTTTAAACCTTATCTGAGCGTACAACCTTATTAATTATGTTTCTAAACGAGTTCTTAATTAACAGCCCAAATCAATATGACTCAGATATTTTCTAGCTTTGATAATTTTCGGAATTTACAAGCAAGCGAGTTCGAGTGGATAGAGTCAATGGCTCAAGCCGAAACCCATCAACCTGGAACAGTTTTAATCAAAGCAGGTAAATTTTCTCCTTGCATCTATCTCTGTTTAAATGGCAGTCTTACAGCCACTTCTAGCCAAGCAGATGACAGCAAGCAGCAATTAATGGAGATATCGGCTGGCGAACTGATTGGCGAAACTTCCTTACTAGACGATCGCCCAGATTTATGCTCGGTCACAGTTACTGAAACTGCCCAATTACTAACCATACCTAAACACAATATCGAACACCGTTTGCAAAGCGATCGCGATTTTGCAGCTAGTTTCTACCATTTATTATCGATTAACCTGTCAGAACGGTTGCGGAAATTAACTAATTTGATGGGCAAACAAAACATCAGAGAAGGAGAACCATTACGGAAAGTTCTGGTTGTATTTGCGGTTCTTAACGACAGTGATATCTCTTGGATGGTAGCTAATGGCAGAGCCGAAAAAGCAGCATTGAATACTGTTCTAATTCAACAAAATCGAGAAGTACCAGCCGTTTATCTTTTATTAGAAGGGTTAGTCGGCATTTACTTACAAATAAACAACAATTATGGAGTGCAAGAAAAGGAGATTGCCAAACGGGTTAAAGGCGAGATTTTAGGCGATATGTCGTTTGTTGATGGCGGTACAGCTTCGGTAACTGTCAAAGCCCTAGAAAATGCCTGGATTCTAGCGATATCAAGACAAACCCTAACTGCTAAGTTAAAAGCAGATCGGGCATTTGCCAGTCGTTTTTATCGTTCTATTGCCTTGACTTTAGCCAATCGCTGTCTAGATTTATTAGCAAGGAGCAGCACTGCTATGCTCTCATCCGAGACGGTAGAAATGTTGTCTGCCGATATTGAAGTTGAAGACGAACTCGATCTAGATATGTTGGCAAGAACAGCGATCGCAGGTACTCGTTTCGACTGGATGATTAATCAACTCCGCCGCTAACTAGATCAAAACAGATGCTTTTTAATCGAAATAATCAAAAAGAGAGCATTTTCCGCCAAGAATCTTTAGAACGCCTATCCTCACCGGAACGCTTAGATCGGTTAATGCAAGTAGTTAGCCCGAAAGATTGGCTGGCGTTGATCGCGTTGAATGGTTTGGCAATTAGCGGCGTAATCTGGAGCATAGTTGGTCGCATTCCCATTACCGTTGACGGTCGAGGTATATTTATTCAACCTCGTCAGGTAGTTGAGTTTCAATCATCTATCGCCGGACAAATTCAAGCTTTAAATGTTGCTAGCGGACAATGTGTTAAGAAAAACCAACTCCTCGCCACAATTTATCCGGCTGACTTGCAAAAACAGTTACAGCTAGCGCGTCAACAGTTAGCTCAATTGCAAAGACAAGCTCAAGATACGTTGGTTTTATCTAAACAACGCCTAGAAACAGAAAGAAATACCATTGCTGCCAATCGCACCAGCTTGCAACAACGTCTCCAAGATATTAGTGCGGTTGCACCGCTACTCAGAGATAAAGAACTAACAGCGATCGCTCAACAGCGTCAAAGTTTAGAACAGCGTCTTCGAGATGCTCAAACTTTAGTACCAGTGATGGAAACAAGGCTCAAGCAACGACAAAGTTTAGCAGATGCGGGGGGATTATCAAAAGATTCGTTGCTGCAAGCCGAACAAGAGTACGTGCAAACACGTCAGAATCTTGCTGATATTCAAGTTCAACTCAAACAACTAGAAGCTCGCAATAGTGAAGTTGAGCGCACTTATTTAGAACAAATCCGTTCTGTGAGCGACGTTCAGATTCAGTTAGGAGAACTGAATGCTAAAAGTAAACGCTTAGATCAAGAAAATTTAGAAACTACAAATCAAAGGAATAAAGAAATTGCCGCAGTTAACCGAGATATTGCTAGATTAGAACAGCAAATAAAAGATAATAGTCAAATCTTAAGTCCCCAAGCTGGATGTATTTTGGAATTGAATACAACATTGGGGCAAGTGGTTCAAGCTGGAACTCGATTGGGAGTATTGCGTATAGGTAGCACTCAGGAGTCAGCTAAGGCGATCGCTTATTTTGCGATTAAAGACGGCAAACAAATTCAGCCAGGAATGTCGATTTTGATTACTCCCGATACAGTCCAAAGAGAGCGATTTGGGGGAATTGTGGGAAAGATTGCTCGCGTTTCGCCACTACCAGTAACTCAAGAAGGAACTGTTTCGGTAATTGGCAATCCAGAAGTTGTCAGAAGTTTGATTGGTGAAACTGGCGCGATCGAAGCAACTGCTAATCTTACTAACGATAGTAGCACTGTTACTGGTTATAAATGGTCATCTTCTCAAGGGCCAAATTCAAAAATTACTTCGGGAACTACAGCTTCAGTTCGAGTCACCGTTGAAGAAAGAGCGCCAATTACTTTTGTACTGCCAATTTTGCGAGAACTTACTGGAATCAAATAGTTTATATTTTGCTAATCAAATATATTAACGATGAATTTCTTTAAAAGATTTAAAAAATCAGATTCAGAAAACACAAATTCTCAAGTTTCCAAATTTCAAAATATTCGCTTTAAAACGCCAACTTTATTACAAATGGAAGCAGTAGAATGTGGTGCGGCAGCTTTGGGAATAGTATTAGGTTACTATGGTCGCATCGTTCCTTTAGCAGAACTGCGGGTTAGTTGTGGCGTTTCCCGCGATGGTTCTAAAGCATCAAACGTTTTAAAAGCAGCTAGAAACTACGGGTTACAAGCAAAAGGCTTTAAAAAAGGACTTAATCAGCTGCAACAAATAAAACCACCTTTTATTGTTTTCTGGAACTTCAATCATTTTTTAGTAGTAGAAGGTTTCGGACAACAACGGGTTTGGTTGAACGATCCAGCTACGGGGCCTCGTAGCGTAACTCTACAAGAGTTTGACGAAGCTTATACAGGCGTAGTTTTACTCATGGAGCCAGGGGAAGAATTTAAAAAAGGCGGCAGAAAACCCAGTATTATTAGTGCGCTTTACAATCGCTTGCGAGGCTCGTTTTACGAGCTTTTTTTCTGCATTCTGGCTGGATTTTTTTTAGTTATTCCCGAATTAGCTATTGCTTCCCTCAGCCAAGTTTTTGTTGATAATATCTTGATTGAAAATCGCTTTGATTGGTTAAAGCCTTTAGTGTTAGGAATGGGATTTGCAGTATTGTTGCAAGCAATATTAACAATTCTGCAAACCCGAAAGCTGCGGTATTTACAAATTAGATTGTCAATCGGTATGACAGGAAATTTTTTATGGCACGTTCTCCGTTTGCCAATTGGTTTTTATGCTCAGAGATTTGCGGGAGAAATTAGCAATCGCGCCGCTCTTAATTATAAGGTAGCGAAAATACTTTCCGGTCAGTTAGCGCGAACGACTATAGATGCAGTAATGTTAGTTTTTTATGCGGCGGTGATGTTAGCTTACGATTGGATGCTAACAGCGATCGGTTTAGTAGCAGTAGCAATTAATATTGGGTTTTTGCAATGGGTAGCGCGAAAACGAATTGATACAAATACGCGCCTAAGTGTAGATTATGGCAAAATTGCTGGCGTAGAAATTGGGGCTTTAGAAAGTATTGAAACCATTAAATCAGCAGCATTAGAATCAGATTTTTTTAGTCGCTGGGCAGGATATTATGCTAAAGCTACTAACTCACAACAAGAATTGCTACAAACCGATTTAATTTTGGAAGCTTTACCACCTTTACTAACAGCTTTAACTTCCATGCTGTTGCTAGTTGTTGGTGGTTTGCGAGTGATAGATGGCTATATCAGTATTGGGATGTTAGTGGCTTTTCAAACTTTAATGACCAGATTACAGCAACCAGTTAATAGTTTAGTTGGTTTGGGCAGTACAATTCAAGCACTTGATGGCGATTTGAAGCGGTTAGATGATGCTTTAGATAACGCGATCGATCCAAATTTAAACTCAGAATCACAGAGCAATAAAACTCCAATTGAATATGCTAAATTTTCAGAGCCTTGTCGTTTGCAAGGATATGTCGAACTGCAAAACATTACCTTTGGTTACAGTCGGATAGAAGAACCATTAATTCAAAACTTTAGCTGTCAACTCAAACCAGGACAAAGAGTAGCATTTGTAGGTACTAGCGGTTCTGGTAAATCTACTCTTTCTAAAATTGTTACGGGACTGTACGAACCTTGGGAAGGAGAAGTTATATTTGATGGCATTACTCGACAACAAATTCCCCGCGCAGTGTTAGCTAATTCCCTTTCAATGGTTGAACAAGATATTTTTCTATTTGGCGGTACAGTACGAGATAATTTGACGCTGTGGGATGAAACAATTCCTAATTCCCAATTACTAAAAGCCTGTCAAGATGCCGCAATTTTAGATGTAGTAATGGCAATTCCTGGGGGTTTAGATGGCAAATTATTGCAAGGGGGTGTTAATTTAAGCGGAGGTCAGCGTCAACGCTTAGAAATTGCCCGTTCTTTAGTTAATAATCCGGCAATTTTAGTGATGGATGAAGCAACCAGTGCTTTAGATGCAGAGACAGAAAAAATTATCGATCGCCACATTCGACGGCGAGGTTGTACTTGCATTATTATCGCTCACCGCTTGAGTACAATTCGGGATTGCGATGAGATTATTGTTTTAGAACGAGGGAAAGTAGTGCAAAGAGGTACTCACGAAGAAATGAAAGATGTTGATGGTGCTTATGCTCGATTAATTAAAGCTGAATAAAAATTACCAAAACCAAAAAAGTTACTGAAGGCAATTGTTAATATGAATTCATGGCAACAGAGCGATATAGATTTAGTTAAACGATGCACCTCCGAAGAATTAATTTCTTTAGAAGCTTGGCAAAAAATTCAACAGTTAGTTCCCAAGTTACCACCATTTTCTACCTTTATTTTAGAGTGCCGTTTAGTGGATGATAATCCTCAAGTAGATTTTTCTATGTGTATGCAACAGAAATTACCCGATCGCATAGACATTTTTAACCACCCACTTTGGCAACGCATTCAAAACTTCTATCAACAGTGGTTAAATCCAACTTCTCCATTACACGATATTCTAATAGCTGGCCCAGAGTTTGACCTTGAGGGCGTTTTACCAGATCCACCTATTCCTAGTTTTTTTTTACCTTATACAAAGAATTAACCCAAGAATTTCAGGATACAAGCGGCAATATAACTGAACAGGTAAAGCTGAAAACGCTGGATAATGCTAAAGAAATTCTGACTCAAGTTTGGGGATTAATGAAACAAGAAAATATACCCCCGGCTGTCGAGCGAAAACTCGAACAATGCTTCGATTTGATGCCTGCTAATACTGACATTAATATAGTTGGTATGATGTTTGCTCGTCCCGTGCAAACTACCAGACTTCAATTATCAGGATTTACCAAAGAACAAACCATTCCATATTTAGAAAAGATTGGTTGGCAAGGGGAATCAGACCGTTTAGCTCAAATGATGGCGATCGCTCCTGCTAATTTTAGCCCTTTCATACTAACTTTTGATGTAGACGAGCAAGTATATCCAAGAATTGGGTTAAAGTTTGTTTCTTCCTGCGCCGCCAAAGACGCTCCGCCTTGGCAAGAATTTTTAGAAATCTTAATGAGAAATCAGTTATGCAGCCCAGAAAAACGGGAAGCATTGCAAAAGTGGCCTGGTTATACGCAAATCAAAGGAAGTTCGCCAACTTGGGTTGACATAATAGAGAATGCTGCGGCATTTCGAGAAAATCGGCTGCTGAACGTCATGGAGAGAAATTTCGGTCAAATTAAAATGGTCTATCAGCCTGGGCTACCCTTTGAAGCCAAAGCTTATCTCCGTTGTTCTTGTTTAAATATTTTTGTACCTCGAACCTAGAAATATCTGAAAAATGAGAAAGGTAACTATAATGGGAGCGATAAAAATCACTTTCTTGAGGGAAAGGTAAAATGAGTCTAACAGCTTGTACAGAATTTTTAGACAAAATCAATAGCGATGCCGCTTTGCAACAAGAAGCAATTACAGCCTTAGAAGATAAAGCGGGAGTTGAAGAAGCAGCTAACGCTTTTGTCTCGCTAGGAGCAAAGCATGGATATGAATTTACAGCCGCCGAAGCTACCCAAAAGTATCAAGAAATTACTGCCCAAGGAGAAGGGGAACTTGACGATCGCGCATTGGAACAGGTTGCAGGCGGGGTACGCTTGCGAAGATGGAATGAGGGACTATAAATAGTCTTCTTTTAGTATTTGCTACTTAGGCAGCGAAGCAGCGGAAAAACCAACGATTAACTTGTTTCTCCAATGAAACTTTTTACTTGTTGGTTTCTTTTTCTCTTGCACTTTTGAACGCATCTGTTGGAACTGTTGCCAAACTGTTATAAAGTCAGGATTTCAGATTTTTTATTAACTAAATAAGTAGAAGGACTAAATTAAACCTAACTTGAGGTTGCCGGGTTTCGACTTCGCTCAACCCTCGTCTTCTCAAGGATCGAGCATTGAGCGCAGTCGAAATGCGTCTTCTAAATAATTGTGTCCACTTACTTATAAGTGTTCGTAAAGCCTAATAACACTCGCAAAACCTGAGAATATGCTTGTTTCTGTTTAAATATTTTTGCATCTCGAACCCAGAAGTAGCGTCAAAAGGAAAAGCTACATATAATAAGAAGCGATAAAAATCACCTATCCAGAGGGAGAGATGCAGTGAGTCTAGCAGCTTGTACAGAATTTTTAGGCAAAATCAATAGCGATGCCGCTTTGCAACAAGAAGCAACTACCGCCTTAGAAGACAAAGAGCAGATTGAAGAAGCAGCTAATGCCTTTGTATTGCTTGGGGCAAAGCATGGGTATGAATTTACCGCCACCGAAGCTATCCAAAAGTATCAAGAAGTTATAGCCCAAGCAGAAGGGGAACTTGATGATGAGGTATTGGAACAGGTGGCAGGAGGGAGAAGGAATTATGGTGTAAGTCTTGCGTAAGTTTTATTGGTATTACTTGCCAATAATCCTTACCCAAAAAAGCTAGTGAAGGAAATTGTTAATATGAATTTATGCCAACAAAGCGAACTAGATTTAGTTAAACAATACACCTCTGAAGAACTAATTTCTTCAGAAGCTTGGCAAAAAATTGAACAGTTAGTTCCCAAGTTACCGCAATTTTCTAAATTTATTTTAGAGTGCCGTTTAGTGGATGATAATCCTCAAGTAGATTTTTCTACATATATGCAACAGAAATTACCTGTTCGCACAGACATTTTTAAACACCCGCTTTGGCAACGCATTCAAAACTTCTACCAACAGTGGTTAGATCCGGCTTCTCCATTACACGATATTTCAATAGCTGGTCTAGAGTTCGATCTTGAGGACGTTTTAACAGCTCCACCTATTCCTAGTTTTTTTTTGGCTTATACAAAGAATTGACTCAAGAATTTCAGGATACAAGCGGCAATATAACTGAACAGGTAACGCTGAAAACGCTGGATAATGCTAAAGAAATTCTGACTCAAGTTTGGGGATTAGTGAAACAAGAAAATATACCCCCTGCTGTCGAGCAAAAACTCGAACAATGCTTCGATTTGATGCCTGCCAATACTGACATTAATATGGTTGGCATGATGTTTGCTCGTCCCGTGCAAACTACCAGACTTCAGTTATCAGGATTTACAAAAGAACAAACCATTCCATATTTAGAAAAGATTGGTTGGCAAGGAGAATCAGACCGTTTAGCTCAAATGATGGCGATCGCTCCTGCTAATTTTAGCCCTTTCACACTAACTTTTGATGTAGACGAACAAGTATATCCGAGAATTGGATTAAAGTATTTTTATTCCTGCGCTACCAAAGACGCTCCGCCTTGGCAGGAATTTTTAGAAATCCTCGTCAAACATCAGTTATGTAGCCCAGAAAAACGGGAAGCATTACGAAAGTGGCCAGGTTATACACAAATCAAAGGAAGTTCGCCAACTTTCCACCAGATAATAGAGAATGCTGCGGCGCTCCAAGAAAATCGACTGCTCAACGTCATGGAGAGAAATTTCGGTCAAATTAAAATGGTCTATCAGCCTGGACTACCCTTTGAAGCCAAAGCTTATCTCACTTGTTCTTATTTAAATATTCTTGTACCGCGAACCTAAAAATAGCTGCAAAATAAAAAACTGAATATAATGAAGAGCGAAAAAAATCATCCTTCTAGAGGGAGAGATCCAATGAGTCTAGCAGCTTGTACAGAATTTTTAGACAAAATCAATAGCGATGCCGCTTTGCAACAAGAAACAACTACCGTCTTAGAAGGCAAAAAGGACATTGAAGAAGCAGCTAATGCCTTTGTCTTGCTGGGAGCAAAGCATGGATATGAATTTACTGCTCCAGAAGCTATCCAAAAGTATCAAGAAGTTATAACCCAAGCAGAAGGGGAACTTGATGACGAGGTATTAGAACAGGTGGCAGGAGGGAGATTGAGGGTTCGTGGTTGTTATAACTCTGCATAGCTGAAGCATCGCCACATTGGCACAGGTGGCGGCAGGAGAAGAATAGGACGAAATTCTTATTTTCCGGCGGCGGTCTGATAAACTTCTCCAGAAACCCTGTGCAACACTTTTTTTAGTATTTACTAGTAGGCAAAGAACCAATGAGTCTAGCAGCTTGTACAGAATTTTTAGACAAAATCAATAGCGATACTACTTTGCAACAAGAAGCAACTACCGTCTTAGAAGGCAAAGAGCAGATTGAAGAAGCAGCTAATGCCTTTGTCTTGTTTGGGGCAAAGCATGGATATGAATTTACAACCGCAGAAGCTATCCAAAAGTATCAAGAAGTTATGGCCCAAGCAGAAGGGGAACTTGATGACGAGGTATTAGAACAGGTGGCGGGAGGGAGAAGGGTATCTGGTTCTGTTTATAGTACATAGCCGAAACATCATTAATCGCATACAATAAGTGGCAATAAAAATCATCTTTCTAGAGGGAGAGAACCAATGAGTCTAGCAGCTTGTACAGAATTTTTAGGCAAAATCAATAGCGATACGGCTTTGCAACAAGAAACAACTAGCGTTTTAGAAGGCAAAGAGCAGATTGAAGAAGCAGCTAATGCCTTTGTATTGCTTGGGGCAAAGCATGGATATGAATTTACCGCCGCCGAAGCTATCCAAAAGTATCAAGAAGTTACGGCCCAAGCAGAAGGGGAACTTGATGATGAGGTATTGGAACAGGTGGCGGGAGGGAGAAGGTCATCTGGTTGTGTTGTATGTTGTAGTGGATATAGATAGGCGAAGCATCGTCACATTGGAACGAGTGGCGGGAGGGATAAAAATAGGACGAAATTCCTGTTTTTCTGTGGCGGCTCAATAAACTGTTGAGGATGTTTTAAAAGCTAGTTTTGTATATATCAAAAGTTTCTCGCTCCCCTTGCATCCCCTTATAAAGGCGGAATTTAAGAAGAATATTACCCCTTCTTTAAGTGGGGATAGAGTGGATATCGATCTAATAGACCTCTTGCAAAAAACACTTTTGCAAGAGGTGGGAAAAGGGATGCATGTTAAAGGGGAAAGCGAAAATAACATACCTTTCCCCCTTTCCCCCTTTCCCTTTTACCGACTTCTGTAAGAAGTCTAATGAAGCTACTTGACAAACATCCTCTAAAATACCTAATTAAAACCCGATGCTTAATAAACCTAGATTTAAACCAGAATTTCGAGTTGAAATTGTCCAGCCTAAAAAAGTTTACCTATTAAGCGAGTGCAAAAGCTTTGCTTTAACAGGTAATCTTTATGTACTCTTAGCACCTTTGCTTGATGGCAACTACACTGTAGAGCAAATTACTAATAGACTGAAATGGACAACCAACCGCGCACAGATCGATCGCATCTTAACTAAATTAGCGGATAAAGGTTACATTACTGAAGCAAGCGATCGCCTACCCGATGCTGTTCAAGCCTTTTGGAGTTACTTAGGGGTTGATGCCCAAACCGCTTTCAGCAGATTGCAAACTACTCGCGTTGCCGTGCAAACTTTCGGCAATATTCAATCAGCACCATTTATAGAAGCTTTAAAAAGTCTGCATATTAATATCAGTAATGAAGCAGACTTTACTGTTGTTTTAACTGACGATTATTTGCAACCAGAATTAGCAGAATTTAATCGCCAAAGCCAAAAACCTTGGTTGCTAATTAAGCCTATAGGAATGTTTTCGTGGATTGGGCCAATTTTGATTCCAGGACAAACAGCTTGTTGGCAATGTCTCGCTCATAGATTGCAAAGAAATTTCTCCGTAGAAACTTCTATTAAACAGCAAAAAAGTATTGATACTTCTCTAATTACTTCAATTGCTTTACTGCCTTCTAGCTGGCAAATAAGTTTAAATCTTGCTGCTCAAGAAGTTGCTAAATGGATCGTACTGCAAAAAAGCCCACAGCTAGAAGGTAAAATAATCACTTTTGATGCAGAAACTTTATCAACTCAAAACCACACTTTAATTAAACGTCCTCAATGTTCTGTTTGCGGCAATCCAGAGTTTTGGCAAAAGCAACAATTACAGCCAATTGAGTTGCAAAGTCGTCCTAAAAATTTTACTGATGATGGGGGACACCGTACAGTTAGACCAGAACAAACTGTAGAGAAATACAGCAATCAAGTTAGTTTGGTAACGGGTATTGTTAAAGAATTGGTGAAACTAAATACAGCAGAAAATATAATTCATACTTATGTTGCAACTTACAAAAGTGCTGAGAATCTCGATAATTACGAGCGCCTGCGAAAGAGTTTAGATTATTCTATGAGTGCGGGTAAAGGCAAGACAGATAGCCAATCTAAAGCTAGCGCACTTTGTGAAGCTCTAGAACGCTATTCGGGAATTTTTACAGGTGAGGAATATCGCATCAAAGCTACTTTTGCTCAACTCGGAGATGCAGCCATTCACCCTCATAAATGTCTTTTATATAGCGACAAACAATATCAAAATCGTCACGAATGGAACCCTCAGCACGGAAGTTTTGCACAGGTTCCTGACCCTTACGATTTAACTCAAGAGATTGAGTGGACACAAGTTTGGTCGCTGACTAACCAAACGCAAAAATATTTACCTACCGCTTTCTGCTATTTTGATTATTCGCTACCCGAAGGACATAAATTCTGCCTTGGAGATTCCAACGGGAATGCAGCAGGTAATACTCTCGAAGAAGCTATTCTGCAAGGGTTTATGGAATTAGTTGAACGGGATAGCGTGGCACTGTGGTGGTATAACCGCGTAAAAAGACCGCAAGTTGATTTAGCGAGTTTCAACGAACCTTATTTGCTCAACTTGCAAGATTATTACCAAACAAAATTCAACCGCCAATTGTGGGTGCTGGATATCACCAGCGATTTAAATATTCCCAGCTTTGCTGCAATTTCTCGCCACACTCAGGGAGAGAAAGAAAATATTTTAATCGGATTTGGAACGCATTTCGATCCGACTATTGCTATTTTACGGGCAGTAACAGAAGTAAATCAAAGTTTGACTTACGATTCGGATAATGAAATTGAGTTCGATTCTAAAAATCTTGATATGGCCTACTGGTATGCTAATGCTACTGTCGAAAATCAGCCTTATCTAGTACCTTGCGATCGCACTCCTGCTAAAGTTTATGCAGACTATCATTATTTAGGTAGCAAGTGCGATTTGCGCGAAGATATAGAAATCTGTGTAGAAATTGTCAAAAAATTAGGTCTAGAAATGCTAGTTCTAGACCAAACTCGCCCTGATATTGGCTTGAACGTAGTCAAAGTTATTGTCCCTGAATTGCGCCACTTTTGGACTAGGTTTGCTCCAGGGTCGCCTTTACGATATCCCAGTTAAGTTAGGTTGGTTATCAGCACCTTTAAAAGAAGAAGAACTTAACCCGATACCGATGTTTATCTAACTGGACTTAATTTTACACTTCCCCTACCTTTAGGTCGGGGAGTCCTTGAGGTACCAGGGCGGCCGCATCATGTCAATAAGCAAAGTATATTCTCAATAGAGTTAAAATTTATGTCATTAACTCTTGCTTATTGCGAAAAATTTAGGCGATCGCTTTGGGGCTAAAAAAACAATTAAATGCGAAAGGAAAGATTTTTTCGTTGGTTCTTAACCTTAGTTGCGATCAAGAGTAATTTAGATGCATTTCCCCTGGCTGGTGAATGGGGTGTTGGTTCAGTGGGATGAGTAGCAGTATCTTAATAATTATTAATCTATCAAACTATAATTGATTCAACGGATTTTTACTCTACTCTACTTCTCGGAGGAATGTTTTCAGGTATTCATAATATTTAGGATCTTCATCATTAAAAATCTCCTTCCCTTCTATCATATAAGCTCTTGCAAGTTCATCTTGGGCGCGCTCGAAATTTTCCAATTCAAACTGAGCTTGCCCTAACTTTAAATGAATATAAGGATTTCCAATTGCATTGGGACAATACATAGCTTCTTGAAGCGCATGAGATGCATTTTCATAGTCACCCATGAGTAAGTATGATTCGCCAATGGCTGTCAACACCCAAGTGGATGCTGCATAAGCTTCAAAGGGTTCAGGTATTAAATCAAAAGCTTGATGATAGCTTTCAATGGCTTGTGCAAATTCTTTCTGCTCTGCATAAGTATCTCCTTGTTTGCAAAAATTTAATATTTTAGAGTAACTATTATCATCAATATCAGGGTAAGATTTCGATTCACCTTGTGATGAGTTCATAAAATTTGGTGGCTAATTTAGATTTCAGGTCGTCTATAACGGTCTTGGGTTTTTCCGCCTCTAGAACGATTAGGACTAATGGGTTCAAGTATGTAGTTGTTAGGATCATTCATAAAATCTCTTACTTCCGCTTTACTATCATTAGCACTGGTAAAGCTGATTATTGAATCAACATCTTTTAAAGATACTAAATCTGAGTAGTAATTTGGTGAATTCCGAGTGAGGAATAAAAGCTTTTGCTCCTAATATTCATTAAAAAATACAGACTTATTAAAGGGATAAATGATTTTATCAAAATCAAAAAAATTGCTTGACATTTTCTATTAGTACTAAAATCCTTACTTTTCTAAGTTTAAGAATTAACGGGACGGCTACCGAGAACAAATTCACCAACAGAACTTTCAGCATAATAATCACATCCCACTGCTTTAGCAAATAAATCAGCATTTCCAGCCCCGATCGCGCAGGGTGCTAAATTCATTGCTGTTGCTACTAAGTAAAAATTTTGGTACAAAACGCCTACGTGCTTGAGAATAAGTGCATAAGCCATAGATTGATACTTCCAAGTTAAGCGTTGAAAGCGAGCCGAAATCACTAGTAAAATTTGCAGTATTTCTTCAACTCCCATTGAACTAGCAGCATTTTGTAGTAAGGCTTCTACTAGTTCGTTTTTATCAGTAAGATGGCTTAGTTGGTGCGATAGCGGTTGATAATGATATAAACCAGATGCTAAATTTTGACAACGATTAATAACTGGATAAATTTCTAATTCATAAATTGCTCCACCACCAGGATAGGCACGTTGGCTAAGTTGTACCAAGTCATGTTTAATAATATTCTTAACTCTGGCGGTTCGATAAAGAAATTCTCCTAATTGTTCTACAGTAATTGGTTGTCCCCACTGACGAATTGATTTTCTTGCTTCTAAAACTTGTGTTAAGGAAATATCTGTTTCTGCTAAAGCGGTTAAGTCAGGTTTATAAAGGTCGATTAAATCGTTAGATATTAGTGGTTTTAGGACTGGTAGCGGCTCAATTTTGCCGACAAAACGATAGGTTCCACCAAAGGGATTCGCGTGTCTTCCTGCACGGCTGCGGGTATGAAACAACAAATCGTGAAACTCCCATTGAGCTAGAGTTAAGTTTTCATCCTCAGCAATTACGCCGTTTTCATCTACTGTTGAGAGCATTTGACTGGTGAAAAGCAAACTGATAAATTGCTCGGCTATGTCTACAGAAATACCTGGAATTTGCGAGGAAAGTTCATAAATATTCTGAGGGCTGCTAAGGAGTGCAATTAAAGCTGCACCTCGCCAATCGAGCCGAATTTGGCAAAAAGATAAAGGCGATTCTAATATAGTTTCCCCTGCTATTTGGTGAGTATAAGCAAAGCGCGAGAGAACATACTTGCTTGTAGTTGATATTGGTTCGGGGGAAATTTGCAAATCTGGGCTGATGGGTACGGCAGTAGCGATCGCCACATCATTTACTACAATTGAATAGCAAAGCCATCCTAGATTGGTAAGCTTTTTGAGATATAAATTAAATTTTTGCCATCCCTCAAAACCGTCACTTTCCCAAACAATATTTTTGAGTTGCGAAGGTGGAGTTGGAACAGTTGCTAAAGTTTTTAAAGCTGTTCTCAGTCCAGGTTTGGGATTTTTAAATGTCAGCCGTCTATCCTCAAACTCAAGAATTATATAACGATCTTCCGGTGGCGCGATCGCAGCAATGTCTTTTCTCAATGAAACTAATAATTCTGATGGCATATTTTAATCAAATTTGGCTTAATGCTGTGCTAGCATCTAAAGGCTGAGGTTTAATTTGCTCTAAACTGACAAAATTAAGATGGTACAATTCTCCCAATCTTTTTAATAAATTATCTTCGATAAACTGGCATTGATCGGCAGGAGTATAACCGCTAATGCGCGATCGACAAATATCAATCATGCTCGCTTGCACTTTTTTCTGGATTAAAAACTCAATTAATTGGTCAATTCTCTCCAGAATTTTGTCTTCAGAAAGTTTAAGGATATTGGGGAATAATTCTGTTTCGGGAAATTGGTTAAACAATAGATAATATTTGCCGTCTTCAATCTCGGCTTTGATTGAGCTACCATAAGTTATTCGTAAAAATTGATAATTATCTCTCTGAAAACTTTGATATTGGTCTTTAGTAATTTCTATTCTGCCTTTATCGTTATAATATCTGTTGTTGCAAGAAAAATAATCTAGATCGATATCTAAAACCACAGTTTGATTTTCAGTAAACTCATCTTTAACTGTTAAACAAGTATATTTAGCAGTTTTATATTTAGGATCGAGTAAAAATGCTCCGATATTCTTGACATTTTTGATTAGAAATATCGTTTCTTCTGGATCGCAAGCATAAACACACATAAACTCAGAGGATGGCTCTTTTAGCCTTGGTCGCAACCAAAAAACTTGATTAAATACTCTCTGATAAACTGCGGGAATAATAAAACTAGCAATATTTAACTGACGATAAGTAAACTCATAAATTTCTTGAAAATTACCATTTAGAGAACTGAGAGAACGAGTAAATCTAGGTGTTGCCAAATCTGAATGTTCGTCAATATGGAGCAAGATATTTTTTGATTTTGGTATGATATTTTGGCTAATAGCATAATGCCAAATCCAAAATGCTTCGTGATGTTCTTCCATGATAAAAACGGGAATGGCAGCCATATTTATACCTTTTAAATCCAATTGTTGAATTATAGATACCTAGTAGTCCAATACGGTTCGGTTAAAGGGGAAAGGGTAAGGGGGAAAGGGGAATAAAAAACCTTTAACCCAAACCCAGTAACCTTTTCCCCAAACCAATTGTTAGTTCAAAATGCTTATCCGAACCGTATTGCCTAGTAGTCTGCCAACCCAAAAATGCTGAGTGAGGGCTGGGGAAAGGGGAAGGGGTAAAGGGTAAGGGATTTAAAACCTTTCCCCTTTCCCCTTTCCCCTTAAAAGAGCCAAGTTCACTTGGCGAACTACTAGTCTAAGCTGCAATGATAGTTTCATCATCGACAATTGACAATAGCATTAAGCAACTTGCCTAGCCATCAAATCGGCAAAAATTCCAGGTTGAGCCATTAACCGATCGAACGTGCCTTGCTGTATTACTTGTCCTGCTGCAATTACATAAATGCGATCGGCATTGCGAATTGTACTAAGGCGGTGAGCGATCGCAATCCGAGTTACTTTTAACTGTTCTAAACTTTGACCGACAATTGCTTGCGTGCGATTATCTAAAGCACTAGTCGCCTCATCAAAAATCAAAATTCTCGGCTTTAATACCAAAGAACGAGCAATTAATAAACGCTGTCGTTGTCCTCCAGATAAATTTGAGCCACCTTCAGAAATTACTGTGTGCATTCCCATCGGCATTTGTTCGATATCAGCAGCAAAACCCGCCATTCTTGCTGCTTCCCAAGCTTCATCTATTGTTACTAACGCACCGCTAGAAATATTCTCAAAAATAGAGGCGCTATTAATACGACCGTTTTGCAGCACTACTCCTAATTGCCGCCTGATCGCTGAAATATCCAACCCCGATAGATCCTGACCCATCATAATAAATCGTGCCGTCTTCTGGTTGTTCAAAGCCCAATAGCAAACGCACGATTGTAGATTTACCGCTACCAGAAGGCCCGACTAAAGCAATAAACTCTCCTGGTTTGGCTTCAATTGATACTTTATCTAAAGTTAAAGGGCCGTCTTCTCGGTAACGAAAATTAACGCGATCGAATTTGACACCGCCTTCTAATCGACCAGGATCGCTTTTATTGAAATCCACTTCTGGCAATTCTGTTAAAATCGGTTGAGCGCGTTCCCAAAGTACGGCAACTTCTAAGACGCTAACAATCGCATTGCTCAATTTAGTTGCACCGCCAAGAAATAGCCCAAAAGCACTATTAAATGCCAAAAAAGTTCCAGTCGAAAATTTTGCGCCTCCTCCTAACTGATGCATGATAATCCCGACAGTTAAGGAAAAAATTAGCATCGAACTAATAGTTGGCAGAACCTGATTGATAACTGTTACTGTATCGGCGATCGCTGTACTTTTGAGCATGAATTTTAGTTGCTGGCTAAATCCTTTTGACCAGTAAGCAAATGCCCGTTCTTCTGCCGCCGCTACCCGCAATTTAGATACGCCGTTGAGAAGTTCTACTGTTAGCCCGAAAATCTCGCCTTGTAACTCTTGCATCGGCTTAATAATTCTGCGAGAAAAAATGCTAGAAATTATTGTGGCTAACAAGTTAATAAAGGCGATCGCTAAAGCTACCAATGCTAATTGACTGCTATAAACAAATAACAATCCCAAATTCAGCAGCGCAAAAAAGCTAGAAAATATTGTGCCGATAATGTTACTGCTGAGAAGTTTGTGAATTTGGGCGCTCGCCGAAACGCGAGATTGCAAGTCGCCAGTCGAATATTTACGAAAAAAAGATACTCGTAATTTTAATAACCGATCCCAAACTGCGGCTTGGTTTTGCACCTCTAGTACAGTTTCAATTCGAGCGATCGCAATATTTTGCACTAAATTAAAAACTGCATTCCCAAAACTAACTGCTAATAAACCCAAACCAATTTGTAATAAAATTCCCCGATTGGCATCGGGAATTGCTTTATCAATCAAAATCCCTGTTGCTTGGGGGGTAAGCATTCCTAGCAAAGCAGAAATAACCCCTAACACTAGCACGGTCAAAATTTCTCGATCGCGTCCGCGCAACGCAAACTTGATAATATCTACTGTTTTTAGTACCCGTTCGGGAAACGGGCGATAAAGCATATAAGCAATTGGAGAAATTAACCTGGCTGTGTCAATATTGACGCGGATGCGACGGCGTTCGTGAGGACTAAAAACTTCATAGCGATCGCTACCTACAGGTAATAAAGCCACTGGGCGATCGCCTTCTGCGGTGTATGCTAACAACGGGCCGCTATCAGACTCCCACCACTTACCACTTAAAATAACCCGCCTTGTGCGAATCCGCGAAGCGCGAGCGATCGCTTCTAAGGGATCTTTTACCCGCTTGGGATCTTCCGATCTAGCAGGCGGACGAATTTCAATTCCCAACGTCCGACCAACCGCACCCACAGCAATTAATAATTCTGTTCCTTCTTGCAGAAATTCTGCTTCTTGAGGGCGAAAAATACTCGTCAATTCCCCTAACGCCCGTTCGCTAGCTTGTTGATTAAGTTGCAAACGGGCGTTAAACTGCTGAAAACGGGTTTTTTCTTCCTGCTGTTCTAGTTCGTGCAAACAGCGCCAAAAATCGCTGTGAAATTGCTGCAAGCGTTCTAAGGTTGCAGTTGTGCTACTAATTTCTTCTGGCTTAATTCCATCTAAAACAATATCAGTATTGTCAAAAACTACAACTAAGCGATCGCTCCATTGACGCAGGCGATCGGGAATTGGAGATAACCTTTCATTCCCCTCTAGGCTGTATTGTCCCCAGTTTGTTATATCTACTGCTTGCAAGAGAGTTTCTTCGTAACCAATAGCAATCAGCGAGTAAGAATTCCCTTCTAAATTTACAGGAATTCCGAATATAACATCCCCTGGATTGATATCGAATAAGTAACGACGCGATCCTTGCTCTATACCGTTTGCTGTTCCGACAGCAAACAAAGCCATTGTCCCTGATAATACCAACCATGCAGTATCAGAACGAGCCAACTTTAGAGGATTATTGCCTTTAACAATAGTTTCAGAATTACTATAATTCAAATTATTAGTCATTCCCTCATCTTAGTATTTTCTATTTCTACGCTTATAACTATTTATCTCAACGCCAATTCGCAGAAATTTCCCAACTTTATTGTTTATTTTATACCTGACCGGGTAACAAGCCCGCCGAAACACACTCTGCGCGAAGTGCAGAGCATTGTAGGGGAAAAAATATCGATCTGAAATGCCATATAGACTGAACGTAATCAAAATTTTACCTAAATCATATTAAACTTGCTTTCAACAGTGGTACTATCTTTTTCTCTAATTAAGGGACTTCCAGAAAATAAAATATACAATGTATAAGAATGTTAACGAAGGCAGGAGGCAGGAGGCCGTTTTTGTAACAGGGATTTATACCCCGCTCAAAAAATTTTTCGCCTTTTAAGGCGAGGTTTTAGACCTGATTGTTTCGATAATCATTCCGAGGAGGAAGGGAGAGCCTGCCGCAGGCAGGCTCTCCCTTCCCCCTTTTTGTAGTAAATTCTTTAATGATTCGCGTTGCTGAAGGAAACCGCACAGCAATTAAAAGGGACAGTCAAACGCAGATTCATTGCACAAACAGTTGTGGCGGATACGGAGGTCCGTATGCTGCCGAGCGAGAGTTAGGATAGAAAGGTATTAGTGGGAGGCGATCGCTTTTGAGCAATCAACACCAACTTCGTACTAATGTACTTGCTGACTATGGTGCTACTGCCCAACAGACAGAAGAATTGCTTGCCTACAATCAAAACATCTTCAATCGCAGTTTTTCAACACTAAGCGCCAAGTTTCCGCTTCCACCCGAACCCCATGTAGCCGCTTGGGAAGAATACGCCACTTTTGCTCAAGAGGTGGGAGTTTTTCAAGCTTTATCAAGCAAGTTGGTACAGTTACAGTTCCCCATACTTGAAAGCATTAGCCAAACAGAGGCATACCGCTTTGCTACTCGTAAGGGTGTTTCAGTGGATGGTATGGTCGAGGCGACTGGTTTGATTTTGCAGCAACCCGAACAACTCCAACTGATCCTACATCAAAGCTTGGCTGGAGTCATCCCGGTTTTGCTCACCAGGAACCGAGAAGATTTTGTTTCTTTGGTACAGGCGTTAACGATGCGGAATGAACCACTACCAGTCCCTGCTTCTATGGGAGCTTGCATGGTTACTGGTTTCAACAACTGGGATCGGGTTCGCCAATATCGCCAACAATGGGTCAGTGAAAAATTTTGGTAACTGCTCTGAAAGTAGTTGGTTAGAAGAATTTGGGCGACTAATCCCGCAAAAGCAGCTTTATCAAGATCGGTTGATTATTTTGAGTGACGGTTTCTATAGCAATGTTTCAAACAACGACATCGGACTTTCAAAAGTAGAATGGCGGCGTCTTTCCCTAAAAATTCGGCTGGAACATGAATGTACTCACTACTTCACACACCGCTTATTTGGCTCCATGCGGAATAATTTACTCGACGAACTGATTGCCGACTACAGAGGTATTGTGGCAGCTATCGGACACTATCGGGCTGATTGGTTTTTGCGTTTTCTGGGGCTGGAGTCGTTTCCAGATTACCGAGAAGGAGGGAGATTGCAAAATTACCGGGGTCAACCGCCGCTTTCAGAGGGTGCATTTAAGATTCTGCAAGCATTGGTGAAGTCTGCTGCTGAGAATTTGGAACGCTTTGATGCTGAACATGGAGGTGAGTTAAGGACTCTCAATAGTCAACCGATTATGTTAATAGCTTTGACTTATTTGACATTAGAAGAATTGGCTTCTTCTGAGGCGCACTCATATATTCAGAAAATTCTAGACCAATTGCGGACAAGTCTGAAAAAATGCACAGATGCATCCAAAATCTAAACCACAATTGATATGAGTTATGACAGAAGTTCTACTTAAGGAATTGAGTAATAGCGACATCAATTGGATGATCGCTACGGGTCAGAAAAAGGAGATCCCTGCTGGCACTATCCTTGTACAGCAAGGAAAAGCCCTGGATATCCTACACATCATACTAGATGGAACATTCACAATCACTGTGTCACAAGCTACAAACAATCCTCTGGATCGAGCTTTTGCAGCTATGGAGGATAGTGAAACATTAGGACGAGAGATTGGTAGGTTATCAAGCGGTGAGATAGTAGGAGAAATCCCGTTTCTTAATGTTCGCCCAGCTGTTACTACTGTTGAAGCTGCTCAAAAGTCGGTGGTAATATCGATTTCTCGGCAGCAATTGACCGCAAAATTGCAGCAGGATATTGGTTTTGCATCTCGATTTTATCGAGCGATCGCCTGTTCGATTGAAGCAGCTGGGATAGCTGTCTCTATTGCTTTGAATCTCTCAGTACTTTGTATCTTGTGAGACACCAATGACAATTCCTTGAGATGCACTGTATTTGATTTCTATTTTTGAAAACAATACTTAATTTACAACTATTTCAGCCTTAACTGAACCGTATTGGGCTATATAAGGAACACCGCTAATCTTGCGTGTTTGATTGGTATGAAGACGAGTTGCATAAATTAATGCTTCTTCAAATTTTGGTGTTAAGTGTAATGTATTCATAAGAAAATTCAATTCTGGTGGTAAAGCTGAAATTCTTTGGCGACATCAGCGGCAATACTTTGCCTTAGTTCGTAAGGAAAGAGAACTTCACATTTAGGCCGCCATGCACGTAGGCGCATGATAACGTTGTTGTCTCTGTATTTCTCATCTTGATAACGAATAAATACTTGATAATAAGTATCTTCTGGTGAGCGATTGGCCAGAATTTTTAGCAAAGTCTGTTGTTCTGGTTGTTTGATTTTTTGTTTGATTAGTTTTTGTGCTTGTTGGTAAGAAATCTCTTCAAAAGTTTCATGGCGTTCAGTACCCCTAACATAGCGATCGCCAAAATCTCTATCAAAGCGCATCAACATTAATTGTGAAGGCAAGTAGAAATCGAATCCCCAAGCTTTAGACATTTCTAAAGCAATATCATCTGGGCTGGGTAAAGTATGACTTTGATAGTGTTGACGTAAATTTAAAGGTAACTCTGAATTATCCCAACTCAAAGGAATCATCTTTTTAATATGGTCAAGGCGGAAGTTATACCATTGGGTTTGTTTATCAGGGCTTTCACCGTAAGCACATAAATAAACTGCTCTTTGTACATAGTAAATACAGACTGGATAAATAATACAATCAAGCTTATTTCCAACTTTGGCACTTGCGTAAGTTAGCTTAATCGGTGGGACTGGAGTTTTTGCCCAAACCTCTCTTAACTGGTGCTGCCAATCATCAACAGTATCCAAGGTACTACGAGGTACAACATAGTCTACTTTCAAAAAAAAGCGTTGTACCCCGTTAATTTTTTGAAAATTGTTTTGAGCAAACCCCATCAAATCATCGTGCAGAAAATTTAATTGATAAACACTCAGTTTGTTAGATTCAGCTTCATCTTTTGGTGTAACCGGACGTTGTGGGAACTCGCTGACACGGTAATATTTTTCGTTTTTATAAACCAACCAACCCAAGTCTGTTAAAACTTCTAAATCGCCTTGCAAGGAACGACGAGTTACACCAAATAATCTTTGCTTTAATAGTTTGCTAGAATCTGTTATCCCAGTGTGAGCCATCAATGATTCTTGCCATTGGTGAGCAACAACACCTGTTTTTTCGTTAAATAACCACTGCTGGGTTGTTTTAGCACAAGGGCAATCAGGATCGTGCAAGCTGGGAACTTCTTCGCCTTTAGTATGAGTGGAACTAAAAAATGCGTCCCGCCATTCGGCATAAGTAAATGAATCGTCTAAAGCTAAACGTTCTTGACGATCGCCGTAAAGCGATCGCAACCATACCCACAATCGAATCGTCCGCAACAGTTTTTGCTTCAGCGAACCGCGTGCTAACCATTGCAATAATTCAACTTGGGGAGCATCTTGAAACACTAATTCAGACACAGCCAAATCTCGATAAATAACTTTCTTTAAGATACAACTTTTTGGAAGACATCTTTTCCAACGGCGTGTATGATGTACCAAGCAAATTAAGGTAATGGTAATGTCTACTTACAAGATTGAGATTAAAGACAACCTATTACGAGTTAGTTTTGGCGAACCTGCCCAAAATGACCAGATTGTACGGGATGCCGCAGCCCGGTTAGAAGAAATGGCAGCATCAGGTGAATTAGCCGGAGGTCAGTTACTCAAGATTAACGGGCCGATTTCTATACCTGTAGCATTTGTTTTAGCACACAAGCTGGCTCATATATACGGAGCAGTTGCTTTTTACGATCCTAAGTTAGGTAAATATGTGATTTCTATTACACACAATCCTAGTTATAAATTGGGAGACTTAATTGATTGATATTTGATAGGCGAAGCAAAAAGAGGAGTAGATTGGTTTGATAAATCTGCAATAATCATGACTACTTATCATATAGAGTTACAGGGTGACATTCTTAAAGTAGGATTTGGCAATACACAAGCCACAGGCGATCGCATTGTCTGCGATGTAGCAACAAAATTAGATGAAATGATTGCTACAAAAGAGATACCCGGAGGTACTCTCATCAAAATCAACGGACGGATATCTGTATTAGTTAGTCAGGTCTTAGGGGATAAGTTAGGGAAAGTATATGATGCGATCGCCATCTTCGATCCTAAAATTGGAGATAAAGGGCTTGATAGATATGTAGTTACTATTAGCAGACATCCAGACTATCGAGTAGGGGATACTTTAGATGTGGTGCGATCGCAACCACTATCAAACATTAAACTTGTACTCTGTGGCTTTGCTAACACTGGAAAGACTTGCTTTCGGGACGGATTAAAACAAGCACTCTTGCAGATTCCCAATGCACCAGAATCATACTTTATTTCCGGCTGTCCCGATGGCGATGGTTCTTGGTACAGTGAAACAGCCAAGCGCGATCCTGATTTAGCCGCCGAGTTAAAAGCACGATACAAAGCCGGATTTAGCCCAGAGTTTGCCAAACTTAAAGCGCAGGAAGTCAGAGGTATCAATACACCGCTATTCGTTTTTGATGTCGGGGGAAAAATATCAGACGAGAACCGCTTGATTATGAAAGAAGCTACCCATGCGGCGATTTTAGTCAAAGATGAGACGGAAATTGAGCCTTGGGTCAAGTTTTGTGATGAGTTGGAATTGCAAGTTATTGCGATCGTTTTTAGCGACTATGACGGAAACAATGATGTGGTTGAGTCAGAATCACCGATTTTACGCGGTAGCGTTCATAGATTAAAACGAGGTGAGGATATATCGCAGCGTCCAATGGTGCAGGCTTTGGCGCGGTTGTTGGTGGGATTTTATAAAGGGGAGTAATTGCAGGAGTACGTACAGATGGAAAAAGTAGAGATGCAGAATAAAAATTCTATTACAACTGCTATTGCTTGGTGTTTGGCTTGGGGTGATGAACGACAGCCTAAGTATAGCTTGGAAGTGTTGCGGCAAATGCGTGAGGCTTTGAATGATGGGAAAGAAGTACCGGAGGAAGTTCAGACGTTAGTGAAGCAGGCGCAGGAATTACAGAATTTAGAATTTCCAGATACCCTAGAAAAATTAAAGCAATTACCAGAGAAATATCCTCTACTATGGAATTCTCAAATTGGCTTAGTTTATGGTGGTGCAACCAAAATCAAGCAATATGTGTTTGAAGAATCTAAACTTCCAGATATTCGTGGTGCTTCTGGACTTTTAGATAAAATAAATTTGGTTGAGTTACCTGCTTTCTTTAATGTAATTCCAGAGTCACCAAATTATAACTACAATATAGAATGCAGAGAAATAAAAAAATGGCTTAATGAAAATTTTGATAAAAAGCTTAATTTATCAGATGCTTTAATTCCTGAACTGATTATTTATTCAACTGGTGGTAATATCCTTGCTTTTTGTCCAGCAGATTTTGTAGATGATTTAGCTAATGCTATAGAAAAACGTTATACGCAAAGAACTCTGACAGCAAATTCTTGTGCAGTTGGAGAAACTTTTAGAGTTTTAGAAACTAGCTTAGGGTTGCTTAGAGATAATATTGAAAAAACATTTTGGCTTGAAAGATATCAGCAGGAGTATCAAAATAGCATTGTTGAAGCTTATTTCGGAAAAATTGATGATGTATCAAAACTTGAAGAAACATTTATAAAGCATAAAAGTTTTAACGAATTAACCACAAAATTAGCAATTCGTTTTAATCAACGCCGTAGTGGAAATGATAGCGAAAAGCGTCCGACTCGTCGCTATCCGCCAATGTTTGAAACTCATCCTTACCTAAGAAGAGATGAAGGTGAGAAACGTTCTGCTATTGCTCAGATAAATCAACTAACTGGCAAACCTTATCTTTCTGAAAGTGTAATTTATAAACGCAGAATAGGCGATAGAGCAAAAACTGGGATTTCTGAGCCACCCAAATGGTATAAAGATACTGGGCTAGATTGGGATTCTGGAATAATTGAAAGTTGGCTAGATAAATTTGAGGGTTTTTTGCAAAAGAATCCCGAACAATGTCAGAAATATTATGGTACTAAAAACGATGGGACTAAAGAAATTAAAATTGCCCAATCTTTAACTCAATTGGGCAAAGTAAGTAATAACTATGTAGCTTACATATATGCAGATGGTAATAACATGGGTGGTTTTATTCAAAACATCCGCACACCGAAAGAATATCGAGAATTTAGCCAAGATGTTGAAAATGCCACAAAATATGCTGTTTATCAAGCTTTAGCATATAATCTGCATCCGCGTGAAATTAAAGGTATCAGTGAAGCCGAATCAAACATTCAAGATGGAGATTTAATTCATCCATTTGAAATTATCACCATTGGTGGTGATGACATTTTCTTAATAGTACCAGCAGATAAAGCTTTACAGATTGCTAAGATGATAGGTGAGCAATTTGAAAACATACTTTTAAAAAAAGTCAAAATATCAGGTGTAAAAATCAAAGGCAAATATAAAATAGATAATAATCTACTAGGTTCTAAGAAACACCATCGCTTTGCTGAAACGATATCAGAAGAGGAACAATGTAAACTTAGTATGTCTACTGGTGTATTGATTACTGCTTATAATACGCCAATTTATTATGCAGAAAAATTAACAAACCAGTTGATGAAGTCTGCGAAAAAGTATGCTAAAACTCTAAAAGAAAAGGGCTATTATGGTGGGACGATAGATTTTTTTACCATGAAATCAGTCACCATGATTTCATCAAATATCGAAGAATTTCGCAAACAAGCATTAACTATTGATAACAGAGGTGCAAAACTTAAGCTTTACTCTGCACCTTATACAATACCAGAATTAGATAAATTTCTAAAATCTATTCGCGCACTGCAAAAAACTGAATTTCCTAAATCACAACTTTATCAAATTCGTAGTTTTTTAGAGCGAGGTAAGCGAACTGCTAGTTTAAATTATTACTATTTTCGTCATCGACTGAAAAAAGGACAAGACGCATTGAAAGCCGACTTTGAAGATAAATGGTGTCCAGCTAAAACCAACAAAGGTAATATTGCACCTTGGATGTACGACTTAAAAGAAGAAACCTATGAAACTATCTGGCGAGAAATGGTAGATTTATTTGATTTAATTACATTTTCAGAAACCGAATCTCCACAAACATCACATCAGGAGACTACGCGATGATAAAACTTCAAGCTTTATTAGATAATAATAAACCTAATCAAGTTGAAACCTTCACCATTACCGCCATAATTGACTCAGCATTATGTGTAGGTGCGGGAGGTTCTTCTGGTTCCTTAGCAGATAAACCGATTATCAGAAATTCACAACGTAATTTACTAATTCCTGGTTCACAGATAAAAGGCCGTGTACGTCATGAATGTGAAAAACTACTGCGTGGTTTAGGGTGGGAAATTTCTGAATCTCCTAATGCAGGAAAAATGGTTATTCGTAGAGATAATGCACCTTCTACATTTAATCGTGATGAATACAAAATTACCGGATATGAAAATGCATACCACTGTTTAATCAGCCAAATTTTTGGCGATCCAGTTTTATCTTCACGGGTAATTTTTGACGATTTAGTATGTACCGAAGAACCAGAAAATTTACCTGAAGTTTTGCGTCCTGGTGTAACAATTAATCGCCGTCGTCGTGTTGCAGAAGAGCAAAAGCTTTATTTTCTCGAAACTTCACCCGTGAATACAAAACTTCAATTTCAGGGAGAAATTCACATTCAACCTAGCTTAACTCCTGAAAGACCAGATTATGCAAAAGCATTAATTTGGGCAGGTTTACGACAAATTCATGCATTGGGGGGAAGTAAATCAGCAGGTTTAGGATGGTTACATTGGGAGTTACCAAATATTAATGTAAATGCTGAAGTTTGGCAATTTTTAGGAAAAGGACGGATGAAGTGAAGCGTATTGAATTAGAAATTAAAGCCTTATCTCCCTTAGCAATTTCTCGACAAAAACCAGGCGGTTCGGTGAGCGAATGTGAGGATTATATTCCAGGTAGTGTAATTCGTGGAGCGGTTGCAAGTGAAATTTTAAAACAATCAGGTAAGCAGTTTGACAATCTGAGTAAAAATGGTGGTGATTTTCACGCTTTGTTTTTGAGTGATGAACCTACGATTTTTCAAAATGCTTATTCTGCAAATGTAAAAGCTGATAGAGGTAGAATTTTTTCCACAAATAGGATAAAAGAAATAAAATTATTACCTGCTACTGCTTTAAGTTCCAAAACTAAGCCAGGATTTTGCCGCAAGAGAAATGGAAAATGTTCAACTGAATATAAAGGAGTTTTTGATAGTTTGATCGACAGATTTTGTGCTGAATATTATGGTTTACCTTATGATCCTAATTGTCCACAAGATGGAGGAAGAGTTGAACCATATAGCACTTTTTATAGCAAAGTAGATGAGATGTATTACAATTCTTCAGTTAGTAAACGTCTCTTAACAAGAGTTGGTATTAATCGCCGAAGAGCAACATCTGAAGAAGAGATATTATACAGCATTGAAGTCATCAATGAATCTGAAGCTAAAAATCATAATCCTTTATTTTTTAGGTCATATATTTTAGTACCAGATAATTTAGATGATTTATTAGATAAATTACAGAATTTTATCAACACTAATTATAAAAATTTTCGCTTTGGAGGTTCAACTTCACGAGGCTTAGGAAAAGTAGAGATTAATGCTAAATTAGGAAATATTCAACAAAATATCCAAAACAAAATAGAAGTATTTAATGCTAAGTTGTGGGAACGTTGGCAAAAATGGTCAGTTTTTGGTAATCCAATTAAAGAAGTACCTAAACGCACTTACTTTACTTTAGATTTAGAATCAGATGCGATTTTCAATGAGAAATGGCAACGTACTAATATCGTTTCTGAACAGATGTTAAAGCAATTTACAAATATTGAGGATGAATCGTTGAAACTTGAAGTTGCTTACAGTAGTTACGATTATCGCTCAGGTTGGAATGCAGCTTGGGGATTAATGAAAGATGTAGAACTAATAACCAATAAAGGTGCAGTTTATTTATTTAGCACTTTACATCCAGATATTTGGTATAACGCTTTAGCTGATTTAGAGTTAAAAGGTATAGGGGAGCGTACTTGTGAAGGTTTTGGCCAAGTAGAAATTTGTAATAATTTTCATATTGTATTTAGAGAGGAGGCTGCATGACCAATTTTTCAGAGCAACAAAAGCAACTTAAAATTCAGCAAATAATTCGTCAATCTGAAGATGAATTAGTCAAGGCTATTCAATATGCATTAAATGATACAACCTCTTACGATAAATTAGAAGAGTCTCAATTTCGTAATTTAGTTCGTGTTGCAGATACTACTGAAAGCGTAGAAGTAATTAAAAACTTTTTACTCTATCAAGTTGGAAGGGATAAAAAGTGGGGGAGAGGTAAAAATTCTTTAGCACACAAAATTATTAATGATATAGACGACACAATTAAGACCCTAGCTAAAGATATCAGAACCAAGTCTGATGCTGAGGATTTAAACCCTATTTGGATAGAGTTAATTCGCCGTTATTTAGGCTATGGTGCTCGCTATTTGGTTTACAAAAATAAAGGTGAAGTTTAAATTATCAAGGGGGTAGCTATGCCAAATCTTGTAGTTTCTACTGTAGGAACAAGTTTATTAACAAATCAGATTGATGTATACACTGATCCTGAAGAGTATTTTACACATATACAAAGATCAGCAAATGATAAAGAAGAAGAAATAAGTGATAACGCTAAAAAAAGTATTCTCAACTTGAAATATAGGGCAGAGGATAAAATTGATAATGCTAAGAACACTAAAGAAATTAGAGACACTAGTGCCGAACTCAATGGTATTTATGGCTTATACGGGGGTAATCTAGAACAAGGAAAATCAGATATACATTGGCTGATTTCTACAGATACCTATCAAGGTAGAATTACAGCAGAAATTGTTAAAAAATTCTTAAAACACAAAGGAATTAACGCTCACATACAAGTACCTAAACAACTTTCCACATTCAATACTGAAAGGTTTGCTGATGGTATTGATGAATTTTTAGAATGGTGGGATACAATTTTCTTGGCATATAAAGACAGTCATGATATTTATTTTAATCTTGTTGGTGGTTTTAAAGCACTACAAGGTTATGCAAACACCATCGGGATGCTATACGGTGCTGAAATTATCTATATATTTGAGGGGAATTTAGATTTTATTACGATACCTAAATTGCCACTCCAGATTGATTATTCTGTCATAAAGCCTGCCCAATTTGCTCTCATGGCTTCATCTGTAGATATTTGGGTTAAATTATCAGAATTGGAAAATGTGCCAGATAGTTTAATATTTAAAGTTGGAGATGAAGCAAAACTTAATAACTGGGGACGGTTGCTTTGGAATAGAAGTAAAAGAGACTTTTTAACAGGTAATAAGCCAGTGGTTTTCCCTCGTTTAATTTATGGGGAAAATTCTTCTTTTATGAAGGATTACCAACGAGATAATGTCAGTCAACAAAATAAATTTGATTTGCATGAAGTATTAGCTGAAGTTTCAGCTTCTATGATTAAGTTTAATGGAAACACTACTCGTTTTGATCCTAGACTACATTTTACTAGATATGAAGGTGGACAAAAATGCGAAGGAGGAGTAAGAAAGAATGAAATTGATCATTTTTATATTAAAAACACAGGTTGGCGTGTAAGTTGTATTACCAAAAATGGCAATTTATATTTACGTCACTATGGAGAGCATGATTATGTCAACGATAACCCATAATTATATGATGTTTGACACATTCAAAAATCGCTTAGAAATCACAGGTACACTCACCACAATTACAGCATTACGCATCAGCACAGGTCGTTCTAGCGAACCAATTGGCTCAGATTTACCTGTAATTAAAGATGCGTTGGGTAATCCATTAATTCCAGGTTCTAGCTTTAAAGGTGCAATGCGATCGCGCCTCGAAAGTTTCCTCAGAGGTATAAATCCAGATTTAGCTGCAAATCCAGCAATAGAGAGTGAATGGTCAATCACAAACGAACGCCTGAATGGAAAAAATGGTATTAAAAAACGAGTAGAACAAGAACTTGAGCAATATTCACCGGAAGAACGGAGTGCAAAAAGGGATCAGTTACTTACAGAGAAAATTATTAACGAAACTGATCTCACATCTCTTGTATTTGGTTCACCCTGGATTGCTAGCAAATTCCAAGTCAGAGATTTAACTGTAGTGCGTGATACCTGGTTTGGACAATACCAAGAAAGAGACGGTGTAGCTATTGATAGAGACACCGAAACCGCCGCAGATGGGAAACTATATGATTTCCAAGTAGTTCCAGCAGCGACACAGTTTGAGTTTAAGGCTGTAGTCGAGAATGCAGAACCTTGGGAATTGGGTTTATTGATGATTGGGTTACACCAGTTTGAAACCGAACAAATACCTCTGGGTGGAGGGCGATCGCGTGGCTTGGGTGTCGTTAAACTAGATATTGACACGATGACATGGATTGATGTTGATAACAACCCAGAAAAGTTGTTGAAATACTTGCAAACATTAGTCAATGAAGATACTAGCGATACATCAATTTATGAAGATGGTAAGCAGTTTAAGAATACTTGGACGCAGGATTTGATAAATCATTTGAGTGACAAGTTAGCTCAAAATTCCACCCAATCAATTGCTTCAGGAGGGTAACTATGGCTTTCAGCAGTTTCAAAACTATCGGGGAAGTTCTCAAAGCATTTCAAGTAACTTATACCGAAGCTAATTTTGTCAGCGAACTTGCTTTTACTATTCCTGACTATTTCCGCGAAGATTTAGAACTGATGATGCGGGATGCTGTTGTTGATAATTCCGAGTTTGCTATTTGTGAAAATCTCATTTATCCCGTACTGAAAGAAATCTGGAAGACTTACCGTAGTAAGTTTATTTTATGGAGTCATCAATCCTTAAATTATGACGAAAAACTATCAGGTTTTCCTGAATATATTTTGGCTAAACGTTCTCCATTAGGAAAAGTTGTCTTTGATCAACCATACTTTATATTAGTAGAAGCAAAGCAAGATAACTTTGAAACTGGTTGGGCGCAATGTTTAGCCGAAATGATTGCTGCTCAAAGACTGAATGGAGAATATCAAATAGTGATTTATGGTATTGTTTCCAATGGTGCAACATGGCAATTTGGTAAATTAGGAGGTGATATTTTTACTAGAAATATCACTCCTTATACCATTTATGAACTAAATAAACTTTTTGCTGCTGTTAATTTTGTATTTCAACAATGTGA
The DNA here is from genome assembly GCF_053470305.1 of Nostoc sp. DSM 114160. Taxonomy (NCBI): domain Bacteria; kingdom Bacillati; phylum Cyanobacteriota; class Cyanophyceae; order Nostocales; family Nostocaceae; genus Nostoc; species Nostoc sp. DSM 114160. The sequence goes on from NZ_JBPFGO010000001.1 coordinate 3,696,273, forward strand.
AGTGCAGCTAAATAATTTAGTTGCTGCCTAATCTGCAATATTTACTCAACAGAATATACTTATGCACAAAAAATTTGTTAACCATTGTACCATTGATGTTACCCTAATTCCTGACGGGCCGATTCTGATTAAACCGGGTAAGGAAGGAGCTGATCCGACTAAGCCAGATATGGAATTTGTGGAAACATATCATGCTGGTGGGCGTTCTATCTATTTACCTGGAAGTAGTTTAAAAGGTGCAATCCGTGCCCATGCAGAAAGGATTGTAAGGACTGTAGGTGATGACAAACCAAACTCCAAGAAATTACCTTGGGCTAACGATCCTTTAAGTGATAAATATGATTATCTTGATAAAAAATCAGCATCAGATATTTACAAACTCTCTAGTTTTACTGACCAAATATTTGGTAATACTTCTATCGCCAGCAGATTAAGAATAGAAGATGCTTATCCAGATAAGTCTCAGCCTCTCAAAATTGAAGAACGTAATGGTGTCGCAATTGATAGAGTATTTGGATCTACTGTTCCAGGTGCATTGTTCAATTATCAAGTTTGCACTGCTGGCGAATTTCATACCAAGATTCATTTGAAAAACTTCACTCTTTCCCAGTTGGGTTTAATTGGTTTAGTATTACGAGATTTAGATGATGGTTGGTTCGGTTTAGGTTTTGCAAAATCTCGCGGTTTGGGTACTGTACAGGTTAAATTAAACTCAGCCGTTGTGCAATATCCTGGTTGTGTTTTGTCGGAAGATAAACGACAAATTCACGCTATTGGAAGTCAAAAACAATGGTCTAATACTTTTCTTTTAGGTGCTGGAGAGTTTTTAGAACCAGAAGATGCACAATTATATGGTTTCTCTAAACCAGATTATCAAGATACTCCTGTTGCTGCACAAGAGATGGATTTAGGTTTTGGTGTGCAACTTACTTGGCGCGATGGTACGGTTACAGATTTATTTGAACGTGCTGTTAGGTCTTGGAGTAGTTTATTAGGGGTGTCAAAATGACGGCTTTTGTTGGTGTGAAACAAGAACTTTTATCAGTTGAAGAATTGCTGGTATTAATTAACAAATTCGCAATTGAACCTAGTTACTACTTCTTCCGGTGGAGTCACAAAGTTAGCGATAATTGGACACAAGAACCCACAAAAGATGACTTCCCAATGTTGGAAGGTCAAATGTTTAATCAAAATTGTGAATTGAGGTGGAAGTATAAGCGCAAAGATAGTTATGAAGTTCTACTTTTGAGTGTTGCGGGTGAATACTCTGATTTTAAACCAGTGGGTGAAATTTGGGAAACTCAAGACAGAAATGCTCATTTACATTCTCCCACAGAAACACGTTTTCCTAAAGGATTTCCTGCTCAAGAATTAAATATCGCCCAACGCTATTTTATCGATAAACAAACCACTACAGTTCATTTTGTCGCTTTGACAATTAAACAATAATTATGACTGCAAATCGTCCATCAAGACCTCAACCACCTAGTAAACCTAACCGTCCTAGTGGTGGGGGTTCATCACCAGAACTTCCGCCAAAACCTTATGAATTCGTTTCCTTTCCGCAAGACCGCCCTAATTTACAGCGTCCGGCTGGACATTACAAATATTTGAGCGATCGCCTACATGGTACATTATTCCTCACCCTAAAAGTGCAGACATCTCTTCACGTCTCTACTGGAGTAGTGGTTATGGGTAGCGACATTGGTAACAACCGCATTTCCTTAATTAAAACGATGGTACAAGGTGTTGACCAAAAGCTGTCAATTCAAGGCAGTTCCCTTAAAGGTTGCATCCGGTCTGTATATGAGGCAATTACTAATAGTACTTTAGCAGTAATTACTAATAGATATAGAGATAAAATTCCGCAAGAACGCTTACCTTGTCGCAACAAAGAACAACTTTGTCCTGCGAGTAGAGTTTTTGGTGCATTAGATTGGCAAGGGTTGATAGATTTTAACGATGCAAAGTGTGAAAGTATCGACTTTTCTACAGGGTTTATGCCTTCTTTATATCGTCCCCGCCCAGATGAAAGTAGTGCATACTTTGTTCGAGGTAAAGTTGCAGGACGTAAGTTTTATTACAACACTATTAGAGCAATTGATAAAGGACAAAATGCTGGGATACCTGTACAACAAGCTGGCAGAGAATATATTTTTACCACTCAATTACATTTTAAAAATTTGACAGATGAAGAATTAGGAACTTTATTAATTGTCTTAGGACAAGATGCTAAATATCCTATGGCTTTAAAAGTGGGCGGTGGTAAACCCATAGGTATGGGAACAATGACGGTCAAAATTGACAAAATCCATCAGCCACAAAACCTCAAACAGCGTTATTCTTCCTATAATCTCAATCAATCTGATGAGTTGATTGGGGAAAAATTACAACAATTCATCCAAAAAAATATTCAAGCAGCACATTCACGGCTGATTCAAAAACAGCAACTAGAAGAACTCGCTGCTATTTTGCGCTATCCAACCGACCGCGAACCACCGTCTGGAATGTACTAATCATGACAATAGCTGAATTCTCCTCAGAATCTCTAACAGATGCACAGTGGGAAATTGCCCATGCGATCGCATTCGATAGAACATAGTCCATTGCAATAACTTAAGTAGAAGTTATGTATTAATTAAATTTTTATGAAAAGATGCACGTTATTAGTCATAAAATTTTAAAAGAATATGGAAAAACACATGCAGATTGTCAAGAAGCTCTTAATAACTGGTATAAAATTGCTAGTAAAGCTAAATGGTCAAATTTAGTCGAAGTACAACAAGTTTTTCTGAAAGCTGAAGCTGTTAGTAATTTTACAGTTTTCAATATCAAAGGTAATAAATACAGATTAATTGTTGATATAAATTATCAAAGGCAATTAATTTATATTAAATATATTCTCACTCATGCTGAATATGATAAGGAGGAATGGAAAAATGACCCTTACTTCCAAAACTAACAAGTATAAAAATTTACTAAAAACTTATACTAATAAAGTTATTAATAGTGAAACTGAAAATGAAGAAGCTTTAGCAATCATACAAGATTTAATGCACCAGGAACTTACTCCTGAAGAAAATGAATTATTTAACTTACTGATTACTTTGATTGAAAATTTTGAACGAGAATATTATCAAATTGATGAGCAGATTAATCCTAAATCAATGATTGAGTTTCTTTTAGAACAATCTGAGAAAAGCAGAGAAGATTTAGAGGTAGTTTTAGGATCAAAAATTTTGATGGAGGAGATTTTAAATGGACAGCACAAAATTACTCCAGAACAAGCGCAAAAGCTAGGAGATTTTTTTCATGTTGAATCTAGTTTATTCACTAAAAATGTTTTGCTATTCCAACAACCACAAACTCCCGATAATGTATTAAATATGCCCATAACTGAATCTACTTTGGAATCTCTCACAGATCCACAGTGGGAAATTGCCCATGCGATCGCTCAAACCCTAGTCAAAGATAATACAGATGTCAACGAATTGGGAAAAGCAGTTGCTTATCTCCGTTCCTCTGTTCAGCAACCAAATGCAACATCCCGATTTTTCACTTACCTGAAAACCTTAGTCAGTAGTGGTAGACAAATTGGACACAGTGGTAGAACCACAGATTATTACCGCAGCATCGAGAAAGCTTGTAGCGATTATCTTAAAGGTGTGAACGATGCTCATACCATGCTGCAAATTTTAGGCTGGGTATCTCGCCTGATGCGTTACTACAGAGATGCTGGTGTTCCAATAGGGGAAATTGCTCCTCCCTCAACACCTGTTTTTGAGTCAGCACGTCAAGCGGAAATTGCTAAAATAGCCCAAGCGCAAGACTTTCAAGTTGGGCAAATTATCGAAGCTAAAGTTACCAAAATCAATGGTAACAAAGTCACCTATGAAATTTTGGGGACGATTAAGTTAACCGAGAAGGAACCAAAAAAAGCCACTTCTCTCCAAGAAGGACAAACTGTGCAAGTAAAAATCGTGTCTCTTAAGGATGATGGAAGTATTAAAAGTGTGAAATTTATTGATTAATGATGAATTCTTACCACTAATTTATTAGGTCTAATAGTATATAAAGTAAGGCTATCTTAGCCAGCAATCTTTGTAGGAACAAAACATGAATTCACAAATAACCACATACTTGGGTGAATCGCCCCCTGTTATAAGCTCAAGCTCAACTGAATCAACTCTTCAACTAGCAAACAGTAGGACTGAATCAACTTTTCAACCAGCATACAGCACGAAGTATTTTATAAATAGGCAATTATTACACATGGCAACCGAAGTAGAGTATACAGACGAGTTTGAGCAGTGGTGGCTTACACTTGATGCAGCAGAGCAAGTCTCTGTGGATGCTGTAGTCAAGTTACTTCAAGAACATGGCCCAAATCTTCGCTCTCGCTATAGCTCAGATATCAAGGGTTCTCGTCATGGAAATATGCGGGAACTTCGGATACAACATAAGGGAGAACCATACCGAATATTGTATTGCTTCGATCCCCGTAGGATCGCCGTACTCCTTTTAGGAGGTAACAAAAAAGGTAACGATCGCTGGTATGAAGAGAATGTCCCAAAAGCTGATAGACTCTACGACGAATTGCTAAAAGAGCTTGAGGATGAAAAATTGATATGAAGACAAAGCCTTTTAGTGAATTGCGAAAACAAATGTCACCTGAGCAAAGGGCAAAAAGCGAAATCCGCGCTAAACTTATGTCACTTCATATTACCCTAATGGAACTACAAGAATCATTGGGCGTGACACAGGATGATTTGGAAAAAAAACTCAGTGATGTCGAGTCTACTATTTTGGAGTTAGAGAACCAAGAAGACATTCAAATTTCCACTCTCTCGCGCTATATTAAAGCTCTTGGTGGGAATCTAAAAATAGTAGCTAATTTCCCCCAAGAGGAAATTGTTCTTGCTCAATTTGAGTAAAAACTAGTTCTTTTTGAAAAACAAAAGCATTAAATAATAGCTTGACTTATCAAAAATGTCAAGCTATTATTTTTATGACTAGAGAAAAAGTGTTTTCCCCGTAAGGGGATTGAAACACTCCTCTAGTATGGTGATTGAACAGTTGTTTCAGTTTTCACCACTTCCCCGCAAGGGGACTAAAAGTTACAAAACACATTGTTATGAGGTAAATGCTGGTTACAAAGCAGTTACCTTTTTTTGATATATTGAAGCGATCGCACGCATCTTCAACCGCCAAGACATCCTCCTGCGCGCACCTACAGGGTCAGGGAAAACAGAAACAGCGATCGCACCTTTTCTTTTCGCCAAACATCTCAACCTTGACTTCCCCAACAAACTTATCTACGTTGTCCCCCTGCGAACCCTGGCTAACAGCCTACGCCAACGTGCCGAAACTTTAGCAGGACTTACGCAACTGTCACGGACAATCAATTGATTAATTAAATAGCTTTTGACTAACAACTTATGAATGAAGATTATTTGCCCCTGGCGTATCTTAACGCTTGGGAATATTGCCCACGCAGATTTTATTTAGAATATGTCTTGGGTGAGATGGAAGATAACGAACACATCATTTTGGGTCGTCACATCCACCGCAACATCAATGAAGAAACCACGTTTCAAGAGGGTGAAACACTAATTCATCAACAGCAATGGGTCTGGAGCGATCGCCTCAAGGTTGCTGGAATCATCGATGCCGTAGAAGAATGCAACGAGCAACTTGTGCCTGTGGAATACAAAAAAGCTAAGATGGCACAGCATCTTAACGACCACTTTCAACTTTGTGCAGCCGCTTTATGTTTAGAAGAACGCACTGGACGCAGTATTACTTACGGTGATATTTTCTATCATGCTAACCGCAGAAGGCAGACAGTAGCATTTACACCACAACTAAGACAAATGACCGAGCAAGCGATCGCTCTTGCTCAACTTGCGGCTAATAGAGCGATGCCATCCCCAATTGACCATCCTAAAAAATGTCATTCATGCAGCTTACAAGGAATTTGTCTACCTGTTGAAGTTAAGCAATTACAAAATCTACAAACTGCTGAAACTGATGATTGAATCAGTGCTACTCCATTAACAACTTTTATTCACTACTAATTACACACCTTTGATATGTCAGTTCTGTACGTTACTCAAGCTGATGCTGTTTTGAGCAAGAATTATGAAGCTTTTAATGTGACTTTAAAGCAGGAAGATGGTTCTTGGAAAAAACAAAGTATTCCTGCACAAACTGTAGAGCAAGTTGTGCTTATGGGCAATCCTCAAGTTACAGGAGATGCGCTTGTTTATGCCTTAGAATTAGGAATGCCGGTTCTACTACCTTTCTCACTTTGGTAAATGGTTCGGCACTTCCTGGCTATTCACGTAATGGACAATTGCGGTTAGCGCAGTATCAACTGTATAACGATCCTGTACGGCGTTTAGAATTAGTCAAAGCGATCGTGGCGGCTAAAATTCACAATCAGTATCAAGTTCTATACCGTCATAACGAGCGAGATAATCCTCTTAAAGAACGTAAAAGCCAGGTCAAGAGCCAGAAAACTATCGATCGAGTAAGGGGTATCGAAGGTTTAGCCGCACGGGAATATTTTGCTTGTTGGCCGCGTATGGTTGGAAAGCAATGGACTTTTAATGGCAGAAATCGCCGTCCCCCTACCGACCCAGTGAATTCTTTGCTGAGTTTTGCTTATGGTTTGCTGCGCGTTCAAGTAACAGCTGCGGTTCATGTAGCTGGTTTAGATCCATATATAGGATATCTACATGAAGTACATCACGGTCAGCCTTCGATGGTACTCGATTTGATGGAAGAGTTTCGTGCTTTGATAGCTGATAATGTGGTATTGACCGTTTTGCATAAACGCGAAATTCAGCCACAAGATTTCTCTGAAAGCTTGGGTGCGTATCGCTTAAAGGAAGATGCCCGTAAATCCTTCTTGCAAGCATTTGAGCGAAAAATGAACGATGAGTTCAAACATCCTGTTTTTGAGTACAGATGTACCTATCGCTGAGCTATAGAACTGCAAGCTCGATTACTAAGTCGGCATTTGCAAGAAGGGATTCCTTATAAAGCTCTAGCTCTACGATGACTACACTATTCTATTTGATTATTTACGATCTACCAGATAATAAAGCAGCGAATAAGCGTCGTACTCCTTTACACAAAATGTTGTCAGGCTATGGTAAATGGACACAGTACAGCGTATTCGAGTGCTTCTTAACAACGGTTCAATTTGCTACACTACAAACAAAAATAGAAAAACTCATCAAATCAGAAGAAGATGCTGTACGTATATATGTGCTTGATGCAGGTGCAGTCAAAAAAACTATCACATACGGTTCGGAAATTCCTCGACAAGAGCAAACAATAGTCTTATGATGAATTTACAAACTTGATGTTTGACAAGTCGAAGCGGGGTCAAAAACCCTGGAGACTCGTCAAAATCGCCAGAACCTTGACAAAATAATAGTTATAGCGTTTCATGAAATGGGAGAGTTGCAAATAATTTGCAATAAGGACGGCTGAAAATGACCTATTTTTTCGATCCGTCAAATCACTCCCCAGGAAGCTTGCTCTGGTTAAGTTTCAGCACCGAGCTGTTTCCAAACCTCATTACCCCTCACGGGGATAGTGTCTTAAAACCATAAATAATGCTTATGACCTCCGGTGCGGCGGAAGTTTCCAAACCTCATTACCCCTCACGGGGATAGTGTCTTGTCACTTCAGGCGATCGCTTTTTATTTAAGACTAAGTTTCCAAACCTCATTACCCCTCACGGGGATAGTGTCTTGCGTATATATTATTTTGTGGTTTTTAAGTATAGTTTCCAAACCTCATTACCCCTCACGGGGATAGTGTCATGTTGCAGTTACAGGTTCTTTTTATCAGGCGACTCAACGTTTCCAAACCTCATTACCCCTCACGGGGATAGTGTCCTTGCGTATCGCCCTACCAAACAACCAGCGCTCCACTGTTTCCAAACCTCATTACCCCTCACGGGGATAGTGTCTCACCCGAAATAATACTAGAACCTATGCACTGTACAAAATAACTATCCTCTTAAACCCTTTCCCCTTTTTCCCCCGCCCCTTATCCCCAGAGAAAACCCTACCTTCCCCCTTGCCGCCAATCGGATGGGAGCCATCGGTTATTGAACAGCCCACAGTTTCCGCAACAGCACCACAACCTACTCCACAACAGGAAATCCAACAAGCCACTCCAAGGGCGATCGCATCGACACCGAGCGCAGCTTGCAGCCCGGAGCGTGGTGTGGCGCTGTCGAGAAAACGGGTTGATCCATGTCCCCGCAGGTAGGGAACCATGCTGGGATAATGCATCATTTCCACCGATCAGGTGAGAACGGATTGCAGTCGTGATGTGAGAAATTGATCGATATAGTTTGCAATCGCATCCCCATCTTCTTCCAAAGCAAAGTGTCCCGTATCGAGTAAATGGAACTCCAGGTTTTTTAAGTCACGCTGGTAGGGATAAGCACCGTCAGCAGGAAAGATGTAATCGTTCTTGCCCCAAACAATCAGAGTTGGAGGTTGATATTTACGAAAATACTCTTGCCATTGGGGATAGAGCGGTGGATTCGTACCATAGCTATACAGCAGTGCCAGTTGAATCTCACCGTTGCCAGGGCGATCGAGGAAATGTTGATCGATAGTCCAGGTATCGGGGCTAATCGCTTCTAGATTGCGAACACCATTCGTATATTGCCACTTCGTCGCTTCTAGGGTGACAAGATATTTGAGTTTGTCTGCATTCTCAGGCGATCGCTCTTGCCAGTATGCCTTAATCGGCTCCCAGAATTCGCGTAGACCTTCCTCATAAGCATTGCCATTTTGCACAATCAGAGATTGCACGCGCTCTGGATATTTAGCTGCAATCCGATAGCCAATCGGTGCGCCATAATCCATCACATAAAGACTGTACTTTTTGAGAGCGATCGCGTCAATAAATTTCTCCACAATCTCGGCCAAGCGATCGAACGTGTAATCAAATTCATTTACAGTTGGCATCGAACTGTTGCCGTAGCCAGGGTAATCAGGAGCAACGAGATGGAATTTATCAGCGAGGGCTGGTATGACATTGCGGAACATATGAGAGGAAGTTGGGAAGCCGTGCAATAACAGAATCGTTGGATTATCACGGGAACCCGCTTCACGATAGAAGATATCTAAACCATCAATTGAAACTGTGCGATATGTAGTCATCAGATTACTCCTTGTAAGTGATAAAAGTGACATGATGGCGTTTTCCGACAGGTCGATCTATCTCGCATCCTGACAACCGAAGAGGGGGAAAGGGGAAAGGGCGCAAGAAAGAGTTTTTAAACATGGAAAAGGAAAAAAGATGTATTTCCAGATACGTAGTACGAGGAATACAGCCTCATAGTATCAAGCCCCTAACTTTAGTATGGGGTTCCCTTTACCCTTTAACCTTTACCCTTTTCCCCGCCCGAAGGGCGTTGACGGATCTGCTCCTGAAAGTAGTCCCGCCAGCTTTCGGGTAACGCTTGAAGTTGAGCAGCACGATGCAGTAATTCTGGATTGTGTCGCTCACGAACATAAAGCTGAATGATATTAGCAACAGTAATATTGTTGGTATCTCGACTCATCAACTCTAAAGTGTCTCCGACTACAACTTCGCCCTCTTGCAAAACCCGAAAGTAAAATCCGGTGCGACGACTGGCGAGAAATCGTTTCACCATATCCGCTCGCCCAAAGCGAATCCCTAGTTTGTAGCAAGGTAAGCGCGGTTGAGTCACCATTAGTTCCACACTGCCGATTTTGAAGCGATCGCCAATGTTAATTTCCTCTTCTTTAAATCCTGTAACTGTGAAATTTTCACCAAAGATTCCTGGCGTTAACTCTGTGTCAGGCAATTCACTTCGCCAGTAATCATAATGTTCAAAAGGATAGACATATACGGCTTTGTCAATTCCGCCATGAACGGTGAGATCCGCTTGGCGATCGCCATCTAAATTGAGTTCGCGCACCATCACTCTGGAATTAACTGGCTCTTTAAAAATTCCAGTGCGGACGGGTTTTCCTTTCCAGGGTCACTTCACGCGGCAGCCCGACATTAACAGAGATCAGCTTCATCTTTAACCCCTTTTGGACTTCAAATCTGTGCCATACCGCCATCAACAAACAACTCAATGCCGTTCACAAAGCTGCTATCATCTGAAGCCAGAAAAACAACGGCTTTGGCAATTTCATCGGGTGTGCCGACTCGTCCCAGTGGGATGGTGCTGGCTTGGCTGTCCACAAATTCTTGCAACTGCTGGTCATTGAGTCCCAAACGATCGTAACCAGGAGTCGGAACCACACCAGGGCTAATGGCATTCACTCGGATCTTGCGTTCTCTGAGGTCGAGTATCCAATTCCGAGCAAACGATCTCACGGCGGCTTTGGAGGCACTGTAAACACTGAAAGCTGGCGTACCTTTTATAGAAGTAATCGAAGCATTCAGGATAATAGAAGCGCCCTCTGGCAACAGTGGCAGTGCCTTTTGTACGGTGAACAGCAAACCTTTGACGTTTACGTTGAATGTTTTGTCAAAATGTTCCTCAGCGATCGCTCCAAGTGGGGCAATTTGTCCACCGCCAGCATTAGCGAAGATAATATCGAGGTGTCCAAGCTCAAGCTTAATGGTGGCAAACAGGCGATCGAGGTCTGCCAGATTAGAAACATCGCTCTGCACAGCCGTAACATTTTTACCAATGGCTTCTACAGCAGCATCCAGTTCGGCTTGGCGACGACCCGTAATGTAAACATAGGCTCCTTCAGCAACAAACTGTTTGGCAGTGGCAAGACCGATACCACTGTTGCCACCCGTGACAAGGGCGATTTTTCCTTCTAGTTTTTTCATTATGCCGATCCTTTGATTGTTGGGTTTAAAGCAGTCAGTTGCTTATGGAGAGCGGAGTCAGGAGGAAGAATGGTCAACTTAATCTTTAAGGGATATCTCCAGGTACACCCAGAGTTTCGTCGCCAATTTCGCTAGAGACGCGTATGAATAATGCTAAGTCAGCTTCCTCATTCTCGTTTAGCGTCCCTGTTGCTTCAACTAGGTGAGCAAAGGCACTGGGCGAAGCAACAACTAACCCGCGAGCTGGTCGATCGCTGAGTGCAGCAACGACATGGGGTGTACCCATCGGAATGAAGGCACTTTCACCTGGGCCTAGCACAACCTTATTCTTACCAACCCAGACAGTGAACTCTCCTTCGAGTACATAAAGTTGTTCGGAATAACGTGTGTGGCGATGGGGTGGAGTCTGTGTGCCAGGAGGGAAATAACCTTCAATCAGATCGTATTTACCATCGGTCGTAGTGTGGTCGGCGACGATGGTGAGGCGAGAACCAAAAAGCCAGAAAGATTGTATCATAAAATAGATCCTTCTAATGAATGTTCAAGCTTACGACTCAGATAAAGCAGGCGTTCATGCCGTCAATGCCAGTACGTCATGGAAACCGAGTGCTAAAGCGAAGTGTCAGATAAACTCTTGAAAAGGGAGATTTCCGAACTCCTAAATAGATGAGTGTGTCAGATTTTAAACATTAAGCTTGTTAAGAACACTTTGCGAAGTACGCTCCATTTTAATTAAATCTGCTGCCTTCCCAGCAATCATCATAGTGGGTGCGTTTGTATTTCCCGTGGCGATCGTGGGCATGATGGACAAAAGGCTGGCAGGCTTACGACCGGCAATTCGTTCATCAACAGCATGAAGCTCACTGTTACTGCCAGGTCAAGCGAGCAGGCGCAACGATTCATTCCAGAGCCGATCGGCATTGTCTGGGTTTAGGGCGTAGGGGGCAACTCCGCTCATATAGCCGTTCCCGTTGGTGACGAGAGTGGCTTCATTGCAGTCCTCGAAATAGCGTCCGCCAACGCCCTTTAGTAGCCCAGAGGTTGCCAACAGAACGGAAGTTGCCGCACCCTGCGCTATTGTCTTCTGCCGCTCAGGTGGGGTTCTAAGACCGCCCGTATGACGCTGGAGGTTGGTTGCGATCGCCCCAGGCATCAGGGCATTAGCGGTAATGCCATCCTTGAACCAGCGCGCAGTAGCACCCACTGCAAAGAGGATGCTTGCGGTCTTGGACTGTCCATACGCCAACCACGGATCGTAAGGACGGAACATGAAGTGAATATCATCGAACACAATGGGCGACATCAGGTGCCCGCTAGAACTAACCAACACGATACGGGCGGCACCCTCAGCAGCGAGAGCGTCGTGTAGTCCGAGCGTTAGAGCAAAGTGTCCGAGATAGTTAGTGGCAAATTGCATCTCCCAGCCTTCGGGTGTGCGCTGTTTGGGCAGTGCCATTACCCCTGCATTATTAACGAGGATGTGTAGCGGCTCACGCCAGGCAGCAATGAACTTGGCAATTGAGTTGCGATCGCTTAAATCAAGCAAAGCAACATAAATATTCCGGTTCCCAGTAGTAGCCATAATGTCAGCCGCGACTTGCGCTCCAGCATTGGTATTACGCACAGCTAGTGTGACGATCGCTCCAGTTTGAGCCAGTGCCCGCGCCGTTTCTGCGCCGATGCCTGATGCGGCTCCCGTGACGATCGCCCGCTTGCCGGAAAGATCAATTCCTTCTACGACCTCGGCGGCAGTGGAATGTCGTCCAAATGGTGTTGTAATCAGAGCCATTGTGTATCCCTTTACAGAGGTCGAGTGTTCTGTTTGCCTAACATCGACCGATAAACGCTCAACAGGTATGATAATCTGAAATTTATCAAAGACGATCGCTCGTTTCTAAATAGATGAATACGCCGGATTTTGGACGTTAGATTTGCTGAGAACCGTTCGTGCTGTGCGACCTGCTTTAATTAAATCCGCTGCCTTCTCACCAAAATCAAAAATTCTGGATCGAACTGGGGAAAAGTCTGCTGATGAATCGAGCAATCAGCACCCAATTGCTGCCAGAGTTCTTCTGTGACATGGGGTGCAAAGGGAGCCAACATCAATAGATACGACTTCAATTCCACCTCTGCAATACTTGACTTTGATTGCAACATATTGAAGTAACTCATCAAGGCGGCGATCGCTGTATTGTATTTCAGCGATTGAATATCTTTGGAAATCTTGTGGATTGTTTGATGTAAACGCCGCTGCGATCCCAAATCAGGCGGATTTGGTTGCAAACTATTTTTGTGTTTGTTCGCCCATTGATACACTCTTTCCAAGAATCGCCGGATACCAGCAATCCCGCGATCGGAAAAATCGCCTCCTTGGTCGTATGGACCCAAAAACATCAGGTAAGTCCGCAATGTATCTGCACCATATTCCTCGATATAGCGATCGGGATTCACCACATTACCCTTCGACTTACTCATTTTCGCACCCTGTTTAGTCAGCAATCCGTGGGCGCGGAATCGTTGAAAGGGTTCCTCAAAGGGGATATGCCCCAAATCGTGCAACACCATTGTGATGAATCGACTGTACAACAGATGATGTTCTGCACCACCAATATACATATCCACAGGCAACCATTTAGCTGTAATTGCTGGATCGAATGGAACATCAGCGCGATCGCAACAGGGATAGCGCAAAAAATACCAAGCAGAATCCAAAAAGTTATCAGACACATCCGTTTCTCGCCGTGCTGCACCACCACAGCAGGGACAGGTTGTATTGACGAATTCTGGAATGTCCGCCAAAGGCGAATTCCCAGTTCCTTGAGGCAACCAATTTTCAGTTTCCGGCAACTGCACTGGCAATTGCTCCTCTGGCACGGGCACTATCCCGCAGCAATCGCAGTAAATAATCGGAATTGGCGGGCCCCAATAGCGTTGCCGTGAGATTAACCAATCTCGCAAGTGATACTGCACTGTGCCATTTATTTCGTCACGCCCAATCCAGTTGCGTTGAGCCGTTTTGACTTTTTCTGACCAGTCCAATCGATCCAAATTGTCCAACAACCGTTGAGCATACTGGGTGATTTTGAAAAACCACTGTTCCAATTCCCGTTGAATGGCGATCGTGCTACACCGTTCGCATTCGCCGCCAATCACCTGCTCATCGGCAAGTACTGTCTTGCAAGAAGGACACCAACCAAAATTACTACTACTGTGACACGAATTCTCCGTTCTAGTTCTTGCTGTTTTACCAAAGCGTAAGCTGGCACAACGATAGTCTGTGGCTCTACAATTTGTGGAGGAATTAAGTTGGCATACTGATTGCCATTTGAAGCATTGCTGACTGTATATCCTGGTGCTACTGCTACAGCATTTTCAACTAGAATCAATTTACCTTTGGCATCTCGAATCGGATTACCAGCTGCATCTCGTTTTACAGGGAGTACTGAATTTCCATTGATATTGAAACCCTTGGCTGCATAGATTAATGTGTCATCGTACACATCAAGGGGATTGCCGTCAAAGTCGCTACTACCATTGATAGTCACCGTTCCTTCGGCTCGAATCCCAAATCCATCTGTGCGGTCATCGTCAACAATTGTACCCAGTCCTTGGGCATCACTGATGGTAGCATTGGTGGCGTTGCTCAGGTTAATCGCGAAGGTTTCATCAGCACCTCTGGTGCGATCGCCAATTACCTCTACAATGATTGATGGTGAGTACAGGTGGTAGGTCATTATCAACGATTGTACCTACACCTTGATTATCAGCAATTGTGGCATTTGTAGCATCACTCAAGTTGAGGAAGAAGGTTTCGTCAAACTCATCAATGGTATCGCCAAGTACCTGTACCGTAACATTTTTAGTAGTTTCACCAGGAGCAAAGCTAATTGTGCCGTTGGTTGCGGTATAGTCATTACCCGCGATCGCTGTCCCATCTGCTGTTGTATATTTAACTGAGATTGGTTTAGCGCTGGCTGTGTCGAGGTTCACGGTGTAGGTAATGGTTGCCGTACTGTTGTCACCTTCGGTGATGGTTTTGTTACCAATTGTCAGGGTTGGGGCTGCGTCGTCGTCGAGGATTGTAGCGATCGCTTGGTTGGTAAGAATTGTGGCATTTGTGGCATTAGTAAAGTTGATTCTGAAGGTTTCGTCGAATTCGTCAAGGGTGTCGCCAATTAGTTGAACGGTGATGGTTTTGCTGATTTCCCCTGAAACAAAGGTAATTGTACCGTTGGTGGCGGTGTAGTCTTTACCCGCAGTTGCCGTACCGTCAGTGGTAGAATAGTTGGCGGTGATGGTACGCAGACTGGCTTCGTTTAAGCTAGCAGTAAAGACGGCGTACTTGTTACCATTATCTCCTTCAATAATTGAGATATCGCTAACGGACATGGTGGGTGGCTTCTTCACCGTGACAGTCATGGTATCGTTGGAGACTGCGCCCGAATTGTCAGTGATGGTGAGGGTGACGGTGTATTCGCCATGTTGGGTGTAAATGTGATTGGGGTTAAGAACGCCAGTTACGGTGTTACCATCACCGAAGTTCCACTCGATTGTGTGGGTATCTAATATACCGGGGTCGTTGAATTGTCCGTCGAAGATGACGGGTTCGTTTTGGTACATGGTTTGGTCTGTACCTGCGTTGACGGTGGCAGCGACGTTGTTGACTTTTGTCAGTAGGGTTTGGGATGTAGAAGCGCCGTCAGAGTCGCTGACTGTCAAGCTGACGGTGTAGATGCCGTTGTCAGCGAAGGTGTGGCTAATATCTTTTCCTTGTCCGGGGGCAGAACCATCGCCAAAGTTCCAGGTGTAGGTAAGGGTGTCGTTGCCGGGGTCAGTACCACTGGCGCTAAAGTTAGCTGGTGTGCCTTCTGCAACTTCAGTTGTGCCCGTGAGTTGTGTAATGGTGGGGGCGAGGTTGTTAACGGTGACGGTGAGGGTGTCGATTGTGGATGCCCTGGCGTTGTCAGCAACGGTCAAGCTTGCTGCGTAAGTGCCATCTGATGTGTAAATGTGGGTTGGGTTGAGGATACCTGCGATGGTTGTACCGTCGCCGAAGTCCCAAGTGATTGTGTGGGTGTCGAGAATACCGGGGTCGCTAAATTGCCCGTTGAAGGTGGCTGTTTGACCTTCGTTGATGCTTTGGTCTGCGCCTGCATTAGCTTTTGGTGCGGCGTTGTTGACTGTGATTTCTAGAGACTGGAAGCTATTTACGCTTTGGCTATCTATAACGGTAAGGGTGGCGATGTATGTGCCGTTGTCGGCGTAGGCGTGGCTGACATTTTGACCTTCTAGTAGCTGGGAACCGTCGCCGAAGTTCCAGAGGTAGGTAAGTTCATCACCTGGGTCAACTGCTGTGGCACTAAAGTTGGCTATGGTGCCTTCGGTTGTGGTGGTGTCGCCTGTAATTACCGTAATAACTGGGGCAATATTGTTGACTGTGATGTTGACAGTGGCGGTGTTGGATGTTAAGCCGTCTGTGTCGGTGATGGTGTAGGTGTAGGTGAAGGTGTCTGTGCCGACAAAGGTGGGGTTGGGGGTGTAAGTAACTGTACCATCCCCTTTGATTGCGATCGCACCGTTGCTAGGATTGGTTTTGATGGTTAAGGTTGTGGGGTTGATGCTGCTGTCTGCGTCGCTGTCATTGGCGAGGAGGTTGATTAATACTGGTTTTGCTTGGTCGGTGGTGGCTGTGTCTGCGAACGCTGTTGGGCTAATCAGGTCTTTGTCTAGTAGCATGACGTTATCGATGATGACTTTGCCATCTTTTGTACCGAAGCCTAATAGGTCGAAGTATAAGGTGGCAAGGGTTCCAGGAGCAATGTTGCTGATGTCAATTTTGACAGTGCGCGGTGTGTTCAGGGCTATTTTGTCGCCGGAGGTGTTTGCACCTGCGACTTTTACTTTATCGCTGAAGTATGCGTTGCCGGTTTGCTGGAGGTTGAGGAGGGAGTCGGTTTGGCTGAGTCCTATAGATGTGCCGACTAGGGGGGTGAGGGTACGCGCATCTAATAGGGCGACTTCAAAGGCGTCGTTGGGGGCGAATTCGTTGGTTCCCAGGTGGGTGTCAAGGATGGTGAATTGTAGGTATTTGGCGTGTGAGGGGATGATGAAGGTTTGGGTGAAGTTGCTGTTAAATGGCGAGTCTTCGGTGAGGACTGCTTCTTGATTCATGATGGTGGCTGCACCGCGTGTTGTCCAGCCATATTCGGGTTTGCTGGTGTCAGTAAAGTCGAAGTTGCCGTTGGTGATGTCTGCAAGCAGTATCGCGCCAAGTGGTGCTTGCAGGGTATTCTCCCCATCTCCCCATCCCCCCATCCCCCCATCTCCGGTACGGATGGCATTAAGCATTTGGAGGTTGAGCCATGATGGTAGTTTACGCACGCCTGGGGCGAGGGTGTTGTTCATCAGGTCGTAGGGGTGTATTTTGGAGTCGAGGTGGCTACCGTCATTCGTGAGGGTGGCGGTGATGTTGTTGCCGATGAAGGTTTTGGTGTTGTTGATGGTTTGGATGTAGCGATCGAATTCACTGTAGCCGTTGATTATACCTAATAAGTGTCCGGTTTCGTGTTAAAAAACAGTTTGATTTTGCTCAGTTCAACGCGGAACTAATCAAAACAGCAACGTCTCTTGATCACTCGATGATTGCCGTGATGGATTGTTCATTCATTGCCAAAAGCGGGAAAAAGACCAATGGATACGACCAATTTTATAATGGCAGTCACAATCGAGTCGAGAGAGGATTAGAGGTATCCTTGGTGGCGGTAGTAGATGTAGAAACTGAAGTGGCCTATAGTCTGCTTGCTGAACAAACATTTGACCAAGGCTTCTGTCCCGACCTGACTCGGATGGACTACTATCTCCATCACCTGGAAATTGCTCAACCTCAATTACCTCACCAAATTCGTTATCTTGCAGTTGATGGAGCCTATGCCAAGGAGCCATTTGTCACTGGGGGTCGTCGCCCTCAAATGGTGTCTGGCATGGAAACAGTTGAACCGTCTATTACTAAGACATTGCGACCACACTACAAATGTTTTTTTGTCACTTTCTCTTCTAGATTTTGTGCTGAGAAATTGAAAAGTTTCTCTAATAATTTCTCTGGGAGCCTTGCTCTGGCTTGGCAATATCCACTATTTTTCCGTTGAGGGAACTTCTACTTCTGATTCTGCTAGATGTGCAATTATTTTACTCACAGCATTATGGCAAGTTTTGTCGGTATCCAGAACCTGAGATAAAAATGCCCACAATGTTACAAACGGATCAAATAACCGCTTTTTGTATTTAATCTTTAATTCGGAAATTGCTTGTCTTATTACAAACTCTGGCAATAGTTCTTTGAAAGGTAAACCTAAACTCTGATTAAATTTATCCTTGAGGATTTGTACTCTTAGTGTCACAGTAGTAGTAATTTTGGTTTTGGCTTATTCGTCTCAAAAACAGTATTTCACGGACGAGTAAGCTTTTTTTACTTCCAAAAACTTTTGGACAATTGTACATCATCCCTCCATTAGCGATCGCCTGCCTATGCCATTACTGCTCGTCCCGCATTTCAAGCTATAGCTCCTATTCCACATAGCTTAGAGCTTTTCTTAGTGCCATTCAATTATAGAGTTAGTGTACAACTAATAAAAGCCTAAAAATTACCAAAGCCACTAATAAAGGTGACAAGCTTTCTGCTTGAAACAGTTTTGTATTAACTGTGCTTTTGATTATACGGTAATTGCCAGTTTCGATTATCTAATGTTGAATCGCAGATTTGACGATCGGGCGATCGCTCCTGCTGTGTACAAGTGCGATTGCCCCTCTCAAGCGTAACCTTTCACTGACCGATGCCGATTTAGCCTTTTTAAAACGGTCTTTCAACCGAACTGTTGGGGTCGCTTGATGACTGTGGTGGCCAGTAGTGCAGTAGTAAGGCGATCGCACTTTTGGCAGTGCCAAAGACGATTGGTTTTGGGTGACAACCAATGAAATCTTTCAAGAGGGTGACTTTGATGAAGAATTTGAAGATGCAGATAACGATACTCAAGCGCGACGAATTCAATTATTAGGAAAATTAGAATACATTTTTGTTGATGAGTATCAAGATGTTAGTGAAAAGGAGTATCGTCTGATTAAGTCAATTGTTGGGTTAAATCAATCTGAAGACGAAACACGCTCGGTGCAAATTAATCTTTGCGCTATTGGTGATGATGACCAAAATATTTTTGAATTTAATGGAGCTATTACCAAGTATATCCTTCAATTTGAACAAGAATATAAAGCCAAAAGATTACTACTGACCGCAAATTAACGCTCTACAGATAATATTATTAAAGTTGCTAATGAGTTAATTTAAAAAAATCCTAAAAAATGTAAATAGGCTCCAGAAGAACAAATTCGCATTAACCATGAGAGGCAAGTAACTAAGGGACAGCCTGTTAGAGCTTTGAATTTCAAAAATATATCTTAGCAAGCTGGGTGGATTAAAGATAATATCAAAGTGTGGCTAGACTCAGGCTCTTTCCCAAATGAGATTGCTATTTTAGCACGTAACTGAGATGAACTTAATCATATAAGATTGCTATTAGAAAAAGAAAATATTTCTACTTATACTTTGAAAAATAATACTATACCTTTAGTCAATAATCGTTCTACTCAATTGCTGATTAATGCTTTACAGAAAGACTATAGCCTAGTTTTAAATCCTGAAGAATCAGTTCAGCAAAGATGTGAGGATTTTTTTGAACGTACTGGTCGTAGCTTAACAGAACCTACCGTTAAAACCTTAATTAATATTGCTATAGATTTAGATCGAGAGCGAGGCTATGGATCTGAAAATTTTGTTGTTATTCCTCAAATACGAGTGTGCAGAAGCCCCGTAAGACTGCGGGAAGCATGAAAAAACTGGGTTAAAAGAAGCGTCAAAAATCTCAGGCTAGTCCCCAGGGGATGTAGAACCCGCATTTCTCGCCACAATTCTCAAACCCTTATAAAATCTAGATTCTGGTTTTTCACACAAATCCAAAAATCATCTATCAAAAATGTCCGAAACATATTCTGGCTAAGGATTATGAGGATTGCGATCGCTCTTTATTGTGAGAAATCCGGGAGAAACCCCTGGCTCAAGCAAAGCTAGCTCCTGGGTAGTTCATTTGTCTATCCATTTCACCACCCAGGAGCAAGATAATAATATTGAACTCTCGGTCAATGTGATATTTTTTCTGTAACACTTATTGTCTGCCTTACGATTGAGTACATTTTCCCTATCTCAATCACTGTAAGGCTTTGGGTTTCGCACTTCTGACTAAACTCCAGGTCTAAACTAGTCAGGAGCGCATCTGTGGCTGCAACAAATTGAATTTTTCTTTAGTCTTTTGAACAGTCGTTTGATTTTTTAAGAAGGTATCTACTATGAATCGAATTCTCAAACGCGCATTTCTACCCAGTTTCATGGCTGCCAGTTTAACTGGAATCTCCTTAGTTCCTCTTCAACCAGCAGCAGCTAACGACCGAATTTTAGGAGATGCAGCCCTTGGTGCTGGTACTTGTGTAGTAACTGGAGCTGCTAGAAGACGTGGTAGTGTTTTACGCAATGCTGCTAAGTGTGCTGCGGCTGGTGCTGCCGTCAATTTAGTTGGACGTAAGAAAAAACGTAACTTAGGTAGAGATGCCGCAGTCGGGGCAGCAACTAGCGCCGGAGTTCGCGCTATTATTGGCGGGCGCGAAGATGTGGCTGGCGATTTATTAGATGGCGCAGCAGCAGGTGCAGCTATTAATATTTTGAGGAAATAAACAATAATTCGTAATCTCTAATTTTGAGAGTTTACGAATTTATCTTGCAACTTCTCTGGCAAAATTAGAGAAGTTGCTTCCACTAGATAGGTGGTTATAAACTCAAAAGAATTTGTAGTAGTATTACATTTTTGATTTTTATTCCTTTTTCCCCTTTGCTAACAAGACTTACTGATGCTAAATTTCCAATACTTGCAATACTTCAGGGGAATTTATCAACAAGGGTGAATTAGTAGATGCTATAGCAGCAAAGGCCAACATCACAAAAAAAGAAGCATTGGAAGTGATATCAGCTTTTTTAGAAGTTGTTACCGAAGCTGTAGCGAATGGGGATAAGGTAACATTGGTTGGTTTTGGCTCATTCGAGCGACGCGAACGTTCCGAATGTGAAGGGCTGAATCCAAAGATAATATTTTTAATCTCTAATTCCATTTGATTTGCGTTCTCTCATATCGCTTTTAGTCTAAACTCCAGTTAAACGAATAACAATAAATCTGACATCAGGCGAAGCAGAAAGCCTAGAAAAGTACTGCTCAATCACAGGACGGCCAACAACCGATATCATTCGGGAATTAATCCGTTCTTTACCAACTGGAGAAACACCTAATACAGTTTGAACTGTTTGATTAGCAGCGATCGCCCTCGATCCCTCCTAGATAAACGGCACAAACTATGTGGGGATCGTTAGCATACAACAGACAGTAATTGCACTGTTTGATTTTTGGCATAATACCAGTTTATCCAGTATAAGTAGGGTAAAGTGTAACCATATTGCCTGCCTTAATTGTGTTGCCTTGGGAACACTCGCCTAGCCGTGTAACTCCACTTAAAAATAATTTTTGTCAGATGTAAGAGATTTATGAGCAAAAATAGAAATACTGGATATATTATTGTATCTATTGGTGTTATTGGCATATTTAGCTTAATTTTAGTGAGTATCTTTGGTATACAGAGTCTACTTTTCTTATGTTCGTGGAGTACGAATCAAGTAAATTGCTTCCTGCCAATAGCAATATTATTAGCTATTACTTTTGCTCTTGGTGTGATATTCATCATAATATTAAAACATGGTCTAAAAAAGCTGAACTAATCAGAATGTTAATTTCTTATCAGAACTGCTTAGTTACTCTTCAGGAGATAAATCAAAAGAAGCAGAAACTATACTCAAGCGCTACCTTTGCAGAAGTGGTAAGTAGCCAGTAGGTCTGCTAAATAATGGAGACAGCAGTTCTCAAGCGGTTTTACAAAATGTTACGAACAATAAATTCATCCTACATCAGTTTTTTATTATTAATAATTTGTTAGCTAATTTCAATAGGTATACCAAAAGTTTGGTAAAGATTTAATAAATCACTTTCGCTTGGGTTAGCAATTTTGCTTAACTTCTGCTTACCAAGCGATAAGACTTTTTGGTATTTTTCATATTCTTCTTGGAAAATCAAATTATCTTTTGGCTTGTATCCAAGATAAAACATTCTTCTCATTAGTTTGCGGAGGATATAACCATGCTGAGAATTGCTAGGCGTTATCCCTTCACTCATAATCAAATTATAAGTTCGGTAGTGGTCTTTTAAAATATGGTTATCAAAATTTTGGCAGAAGCAATCTATCTCATAAATACTTTTTTTATTGCTTAACACATAAGTTAAACTCGTTTATGTATAGGTTGTTGATGCCCTTCAAACATGGGTTTAAATGGTATCATCCCAGCAATTGTGTAGAGCAAATCCTTATCTTGCGAGATTAAGGGATATTCTGGTAAATGAGAATGCCCATGTTCTTCATAAAATTTAATAAATTGTTGTTCGATTTGGCGACTTAATTCAAAGCCGCCATTTATGCGTCCTGCATTTTCATTTTTCGCCTCTGGTATTTATCTATATAGCCAATTGTAACACACATAATACAAATTAGATATATTAACTTGAGATAACAGTGTGCAATTTGCCTCAGCACTCATCAGCAGTGCATTTGCTCTAGGTTTAATGTTGATCGAGTTTGAATATAGCAGGATTACGAAAGCTTGTAGTTCCTTTTGGAAAATACGGCTTCATAATTCACTATGTTATTCTTGAGCATGATGTTGTGATACTACGCATCTATCATGGGCGAGAAAATCGACCTCGCTAGTAAGCTTTTCCTAAACCCAGGTTTCACCCCATCCACTCAACCCAATCAGGAGCCACAGCTACCAACTCCCCAAACATCACAGGCTCTAGCTCATCAAACGCCAAAATCGCGCCCCAACGCTCGTCAGGAGTGAGGGTAGAGAGAAACTCTTTTACCGCATTCATCCCATCCTTCACCCGTTCCATGACCACCGCAGCATAATATTTAACCTGTTGAAACCGCTCCATCGAACGGGAACCACCACGTGCAGGTTTTATCGCTGTCCCAACAATTGGTTAAGCACATCGGCTAGGCGATAGCCTGCCAAGCTCATTCGACGTTGAGCAATTGGTTTAGCTGTAGCAGCATAATTTGCTGGTAAGAGTTTCCCATCATTCTTATCACTACTACCAGAAAGTTTTCCATTTAGATATGCGTCTTGTTTTGCTATTCTAAAGCTTTCCAACTTCGCCCAGTTATTAAATTTAGTTTCTCTTAATTCAGGTAATTTATTACGTTGGTAAGATGATCTAAGGCTAGTAGCAGCGTTACGAACTGTTTGAAACCTTTCGCTGCCAACAATTAGGTCATCCCAGAATTTATGCAAACTAATCGTTTGGCTATTTGGTTTAACTCTAATGTAAAAACGTGTACCGCCTCGATCGCCTTCTGGTTGAGGGTACTGATTAGTTATTAGTTTGGTAGTATGCAATAGCTGATGCACATCCCCTATTAAATGGAACAGCCAACATATTGCAACTGCTTTGTCACTGTTACTGGCATTGCTTTTAGATCTGATTCGTAAACAAAAGCTTAAGATGCCATCCGCCTTATCATCTATTTATCTGAGATGATATTGGATGATGGTAATTTAATATTACTAGGCGCACTTTCGCAATGGAGTGGCAGATGATGCAGATCAGATAGGTGAAACAGGAGGGTAAAAACTATCTTTGGTGGTTCGCTGATTTAAAAAACTAGAAGAGGAATTAATGCACTGTAATAGCTTATGGAGTTTAATTTAGATAGGATTCTGGTAAGCACTTATCCAGGTACAAGGTAAGGGAAAGAGTAAAGCGACTGTGGTATTCCCATCAGGGTGCTTGAGTAGTTTCTGTTTTGCTTCATTAGCAAATGGTTGTGCTGGGGCTTGAGCCTGTGTCATTTCTGGGGCATCAATTCCACAAAGCTCAACTTCAATTTGACTACCATCGGTTTGGCGGACTGTGATGCTGTCCCCATCTGCCACTTGGGTAACTATCCATTCTTCGGTGAGTGCAATGGATGGTTGGTTAGTTCTTTGGAAAATCAAGATAGCGCTGATGATAGCTCCAGCGATCGCAATTTAAGATTATGGGAGTTCTGCACAATGGCTTCATGTTGCAAATTCTTTTGTTGCAATATAAGAAACCACAATTTTAACTGCGCTGAACATTCATTAGTGATTGTTTTGTCAAGTTATGCAAACAGATTTTAATACTAGTTCATCAGGTAGTGATTGACCATAGCAGTATTTTAGGTGTTAAGCGATGGATGCCTACGGCGGCAAGCTACGCACCCCCAGCAATCGCAATTTTGACCAATCCCCCACATCCTCTCCGTGTAGAGATACCCTACGGATTACAGTACATACATTGGGCTGGATTCGCAAATTCCATACCATTAGGAAATATTTCCTGACCAATAATTTCTAGATTGTTGATTTTATCTAAGAAAAAAACTATTTCTCTATTACAGTAAATGTAAGGAACTAATGGATGGGGTGTAAAACTACCTTCGCTGGCGATCGCTAAATTTTCTCCTGTGAATTCTAAAGCTTTCTCTGCTTTGAATTTAGCTGCGGCGATTTGTGTTCCCGGACGTTTTACTTCTCTAGTAAATGTGCCAAAAATATCAGTATTAAAATCCTGTGGTACTATAACGTTGATACCTAACTCTTGTTCTAATAGTGGAGCAATTACCTTTTCTTTTTGGTGCATTGTCGCCAACACAGCCAGACGATCATTAAATAATTGCTGGTCATTCATTCTGCGCTAATCCCTATTAGTTAAGTTTGTAGCTTTTCGTAATTTTAAAACGGCTAATTCTTCTGAGTTTATCACCGCAAACCAGCTTGAGCTTCTTAAGAGCAAGCGTACTGGCAGCGATGCCTGCGGCGGTCACTGAACTTTGCCGTACCACTTCGTGGAAGCAAGCTACGCGGAGCGTCTCCAAGAGTTGTGCGGACTACGCCTACGCATGATCCTCAAGTTCATCAAACCCAAAGCCCCCTAATTAGATATATACGATCTGCCATAGACAATCCCCTGCCTCTATCTTGCTGAGGCAAACGTGCTTTTTGCGCATTCAAACGAACGCGAGTAGTGTCTCGTAGAGAAGATGCTCCCGCGCTCGCCCTCACCCCCACCTCTTCGCCCAAGCCAAGCATCGGAATGTGCCGCCCTTTTTCAAAGAGGAAAGCTCTTTATATGGAGGGATAGGGGGAATAACTGTTAACTGTTGACTGACAAAGTAGCCATACTAGCTGTTTGAAGAACTAGTTTGATTGAGAAGGTCAATAGCATCTTGGTCGAGATTTATATTGACAGCTTTGATGATATCGTTGAGTTGCTCAATCTTTGTTGCACTAACAATAGGAGCGGTAATGGTCGGATTAGCAATGAGCCACGCCAGAGAAACTTGGGTGGGAGTAGAATTATAAGTATTTGCCACCCGATCAACTGCCTTTAGAATTCGTAAACCACGAGGGTTTAAATATCTTTTTACAGAACTACCACGCAGACTAATAGACAAATCTTTTTCTGAGCGATATTTACCAGAGAGAAAGCCACTGCACAGAGAGGAATAGCTAATCACGCCAATTGAGTGTTCTTGGCAAATTTGTTGTAAATCCTGCTCATAACCATCTCTGTCATACAAGTTATAACGGGGCTGAAGGCTTTCGTAACGAGGATAGCCATGCTGACGGCTAATTTCTAGTGCCTGTGTCAAACGCTCTGCACTATAGTTTGAAGCACCAATCGCACGTATTTTTCCCTGACGAATCAATTCTGCGTAGGTTTCAAGGGTTTCTTCAAGTGGAGTGGTTTCATCGTCGATATGCGATTGATATAAATCAATATAATCAGTTTGTAACCTTTGTAATGAGTCTTCAACAGCTTGTTGAATGTGTTTACGAGAAAGCCCTTTGCCTTTAACGCCCATGTCATTGCCAACCTTAGTTGCAATCACCACTTGGTCACGATGACCACGCTGCTGGAGCCATTTTCCTAAAATTGTCTCAGACTCTCCACCAATATTTCCTGCAACCCACTTTGAATAAACATCGGCTGTGTCAATAAAATTACCTCCAGCCGCTATAAAGCGATCTAAAATATCAAATGAACTATTTTCATCAATAGTCCAGCCAAACACGTTACCACCAAAAGATATTGGTGATACTTCTAGTGCTGAACGTCCAAGTTTACGTCTTTGTGTAATCACCATAAGTTTTCTCTCAAGACAGTTTTAGAATTACTTGTACCAACTATAGAGGTTTCCTCTAAAAAACTGGCAAAGGATTTGGGCAAACCCAACCTACAAAAATCGATAAACTTGTTGAATCTACGATACGAAAAAATTTTCTTATTTTGAGAAAATTCTAGAGGTAAATATGATTAAACGCTTAAAAGTATTGTTTTTGACTGCAATTGTGACTGTTTCCTTTATTGGAGTAACTGCTACTCATGCAAAAGCGAATACTTACCTTGCTGGAGAATTTACAGTTACTTTGGATGATGGAGAAAATGGCAAAACCTACAGAGGTTGTGATGCTCAGGGGAAATGTATAAATTTAGAAAATGGAACATCTTGGCGTGATAATGGTTATCGGGGTATTACTTGGGAAAATAGCGATTATACTTATTCAGTTTCCTGGCGTGAAAATGCCAATGAAGGAATGTATTTGAATATTTACAACAAAGATAAGCAGATATTACGCTGTCAACTAGTAGAGACAACTGAAAATGTGGGAACTCTCAAGGGTGTAACTTATTGTGATGTAGTGAATATTACATCTGGGCAACTGGCACTTCGTGATAGCCCGAATGGACAATCTAGGGCAGGTCTTGATAATGGCAATAATGTTTTGTTGAAGAAACAAGAGGGTATCTGGGCTTATGTAAGTGTCGTTCAAGGGCCCAATACTAGAGTTAATGGTTTGTCAGGATGGGTTAATTCAAATTATCTACATTTTAACCATTGTTCTTGAAACTGGTTTGGACAACTTTTATACCCAAAGGTTTGCTGCATAACCTTACTATTATACATCGTACAACCATTCCCCCAAACACCGTGAATAATTGTATTAATTCCTTGAGAGCGATAGTAACGAACTCTTTCACGAATCGTTTGTTCATCAGCATTATTGGTAACTTGATAGCGAGTTAAATAAATTCCTCTAATTACTTTCTTTTCCCAAGGCGTTTGAGGCAATTGGATTTTTTCTTTTCCTGAACTCTCTGAATATCCCGTCTTATGCCTGCATTCGCGCCAACTTCTGCAAGTCAAGTTTTGAGATGAATAATACTTATCCAGTCACCTCCTTCAGAACCATTTCCACTAAACCGCTCAGGAACACCAGGCCAAATATTGTTACCATCCAATGCTTGAATTTTGCTAACTGTTAATTTATTGTTATCTAGTTTAAGAATGTAAATTTGACATGCATCGACTAAGCGCCATTTTAAATTTTCTTTTTCCGTAAATAAAATAATATTTGAGGAAAGGGAAATTCCTTTTTGTTGAAATTGCTGACGTAATCTATCAGGAATCATCCCTTTATTTAAATCTCCTTGTATAAAATTTTCGCTCTCAAACAATAGTTCCTCATTCATAATCCAGTCGCCATGCAATGAGACAGTAAACTGATAGATATTATTTTGGTGAAAGACAGCTTTTTGCGACCAATCATCAGGTGTAATTAATCTAACAGCTTCTGTATAAGCATTATTTTCACTTGTCAAAGGTTCAACTTCTGTAATTAGATTCATATTACTATCCAATATATCATTGCCCATTGCCCAACGGATAGATTTTATTTCAGTTTTTGTAACTTGAACTGGCTCAACTTTCATTGGCAATATATAAAATACTTCACCTTTCAACACATTATCCGTATGAGCTAAAACAGATATACTACTCTTATGTAAACTATCAATTCTTACTGGCTTTTGAAATTGAATTACTAAACCTAGTTTAGTAAATAAATTTCTCAAATCCTGAGATTTTAAATTAAATAATTGATCCTCTGGGACATTGTTATAATTTTCCTGTGCTTCTGCAATAGTAGCTTCTAAAACTTGATCGTGATGCCAACTAGCATTGATTATGCGATTGAATTCTGTTATGGCTTCTGTAGTGGTTTCTTTCTGATTAATAGGTGTTGCAGGATTTTCTTGATAATTCGCTAGTACAGGATTATTATTTTTATTATTTATAGGTGATATAGTGCTTTCTTGACTACCAATCTTTCTTCGGCAATCATAAACTGTTACATTATTAGGATTACCTAAAAATACTGCCAGAGGTGCATAATAATGCGCTATACCATGCGGTAGTTGAGGTTGAGGCTCTAATTTTCCTTCTTTGTTTTTTTGTTTAGGCCATTCTACATTGCCAGTAGCTGTTCGGACAGGAATTAACCAATAATCACCTACCTGATAAAAGTTATTCTGAGTATCTGCTTGAAATTGAATCTCAATTCCATCTTCAAGGGGGAACCATTTATTACTCCCTTCAGATAAATTTACTTCGACTTCTTTAGAGTCCCAACGGCGTAATAGAGGGTGCTTTTCTGGAAGCAATGTGTTGCTCTTGCTATCTCCTGAGAGAATTACTTGATTCTCAATGCGATCCACTTGCTCAACTTTTAGTAGTTGGCGATCGCTATCTCCAAGTATATAATCATCATTGATGATTTCAACCCAATCACCTGCTGATAAACTAGAATTTTTGTCCTTTCCTAAATGTTCTAACTTGAATACAATTACTGAAGAATTTTTCTCAGGAGATGTCACAATAGGAAAAACAATTGAGCTATTTTCGCGTGACCAAACAAATGATAGTTGATTAGTAGTAGAAACTCTAAAAATTTCCGCACGATAAAGATGGTTTTCAGCACCACGAAATTTGGAATTAAACGGAATAACACATGGATCGTTTATTCCTGTAGAACTAGGCTTTGTAATTCTGGCAATAATTTCGCCTTTTCCCGGCTTCAATAATTCTTGACCTAGTACACTCTGAAAATAGTTACGATCCTTACTAACTTGCTTCGCAACCGTTTCAATATCTTGATTATCTTTTAATTGTTTGAGCTTAACTTGCCAAACTAACTTAGAGCGAATTGCTGTATCTGCTCCCCCTAAAGCAACTTCACGAATATTAATTTTGAAGTCGTCACGATCTTCAATCGGGGTTATCTGTCGTTCCCAAACATCAAGATAAGCAAGATATGTTGCTCCATTTAATTGAACTTTACAAGTATCTGTGGCTTCCGGCGTAAAATCTGGCTGCTGAAGATAAGATACAAATTCCTCATTTTCACAAAGTATACCATCTACATAATAGTTGCCTTTGCCAATTAAATACTTTTCAGATTGGAGTAATTGCTTTAGTTCTTGTTTTTCTTCCTCACTAAGATTGTTAATATTATTAATTTGCTCCTCCGTGGCGATAAATTCAAAGCCACAATTCTGCTCTGGGCCACCTTGTAGTCCAAATATATCTTTGGCCAAAGTTTGCAAGCGATTTAGTAAAATTGATGTCTGTTCGTTGAAGTCTGCATCTAATTGCACTCTACCTTGTTGCATCAATACTCGAAGAAAGTGCTTACTTTTGTCGTAGGTATCACGAGTAAAATCGCCTCTAAATTCTCCTTGCATAAAATCCTCTTTAGCTAGCGTAAATAATGCCAATTTCAGTATTAGCGGGTGTATATTCATCTAAACGGATGCGTAGGTTAGCCTCTTTTTGAGGCTGATATAGATTGTGAAAAGCACCCATTTCTGATTCATCATCAGCGCCACGTTTGATTTCTTCAGCACAGGTTGACGCTAACTGACAATAAGTAGGTGTGCCATAACGTATACTGTTGAATTGAGGTTGTAAGTGATGTCTGGTAACAAGCAGGTTTGCATCTAACTGTTCTGCCTCTAGTTCAGTTTCTTGTCTAATCTTTTGCTCCCCTAAATCGGGTTGACAATTATACCGACGTGGTGTGCGTGAGTTGGGCATCACGTAGCAGAAACGGATACAACCTTGTTGACGACGAGCAACAAATATAATGCCGTTAAAAATACTGTTTTCTGCTAAATCAATTGTATGTGCTTGAATCTGACCAATGACTGTGCAACGTGCAATAGTCAACCGTACATGGGCTATGGAGTAACCTGCTGCACCGATCGCTTCACCTTCTATACTGATAGCATCTATAATGCTATCGCTAATATTTATGGGTAAAGGGTCAGTCTCTACCTCATCTTGGTTAACCTGAATAGAGCCAATAATACTGTGTGCGATCGTTACGCACGCATTGATATTAAATAACTCCAAACTTGGCTCGCTCGAACGTCGGGGTTCGCAGTCACAATGTAATGACCAACCCGGCACTAATGTAGAATGACGGATAATAATCGCAGCTGGTTTTTGCATAATAGAGGTAGAATAATCTCCAAATTGAGTAGGATT
Organism: Nostoc sp. DSM 114160; assembly: GCF_053470305.1. Lineage (NCBI taxonomy): Bacteria > Bacillati > Cyanobacteriota > Cyanophyceae > Nostocales > Nostocaceae > Nostoc > Nostoc sp. DSM 114160. The sequence goes on from NZ_JBPFGO010000001.1 coordinate 3,726,741, forward strand.
ACCTTCTATATGCACTCCCCGACCAGTAATCAATAAACCATCGAGAACAAAGCAACTTCCTGACTCTACTGTAACATTTAAAGCATCACCTAAAGAAGTTCTCCAATCGAGAATGCGTATCACCGGACGCTTGTGGTTAGCTGCACGTAATTGCAGACTTTGATTGTTTTCCAGTTCAATATTAATTCGTTCTACATAAACACCACTATCAATAATTTCAATCACAGCATTATGGGGTTTATCTCGCTGCCACTGTGAGATTGCTTCAGTAATAGTTTGATAATACCCTCGTGAAGTTTGACTGACGCTGTAATGAGCATAATGCTTTCTGATTTGAGATGGAAAAGCTTCTTCTAATAGCAAACGATTACAGCGAATCAGTTCTTTACCTTGGAGATTTTGCTGAACCAAACGTTTAGTTTTGGCACTCAAGGTGATAGATGCAAAACGTTGTTCATCATAAAGGCTTTTACCTAAAAGTAGTTGATTTAGCTCTGGAAGCAAAGCTGCAATTAAAGCTGGTTCGGGAGGAGGACTGGTGTAGGCATCCAAAAGCCTTTGGGTATCACTGGACAATTGCGATCGCAAAAACTCGGATAATGCAGAAGCATCTTGTTGTGAGCTAAAAATTGCTGGCTCTTGAATATCACCAACATCAAGTAAGAAATGTGCTGTAGAATCTAATAAAGTTCGGTCATATTCGCCACCACCAATATCAGCACTGAAACCATAATGATAAGAAACCCAAACACCATTTTTTGGTAACTGGCGGATCGGAAAAATCATTCGGCCTAATTCTGGATCAACTGCTATATAGTCTTGCTCTAGTTGATAATTCCAATCGCCCAGATCGGCAATAATAATTTGCTCTGGAGAGATTAGATGCAGTTTTGAGCCAACACCTTTCCAGACTTGCAAACTTTTGGTAAATTCTTCTGGATTTGGGTTTGAATCAAAATAATCGCTTTTGTGAGATTGCAAAACTTGCCGTTGAATGGGAACAGGTAAATTTAATTCGCAATCAATTTGGATTGCATCTTTTGCTAATTGGGGACGAGTGTAAAGCGGAGTATCGTTACCCGTTATACTAAATGTGTAGCAGTTAGAGCTAACTTCTTCCAAACAAAAAGCTGGTGTGAGAGTCATGGAATAAGCTTTTAATCGCCAAACAAAAATACCAATATTCGGAGTATTATACTTTCCAGGTTGCTCTTGTGAAGAAATATGGTGGATATCTACTGTATGAGCTAATTCATCGAATGGGCTATTTAACTTTGTGATTCCATCCACCTGACGCAGATTTAATGTTGTTGAGGTTGACGAACGCAGGTGATTGAGATGCTGTGTTTTGCTCACTAGCCGATCAAATTCTACAACTCGTATCGGCCAACCAGCTATTTTATCAGCCAGCAATTCCAACAAAGCTAGCGTCCCCTTGCGCCGTCGATAGCGAATAGTATTTGCTACTTCCCGACGAGGATTTAAAATCTTGTTATCTTGCTGTTTTGTACCAGAACTATGAACGCTTTGATAACCAATTAAATCACCAATGTATGGTACTACCCAATCTTGGCAAGTTTCAATAAACCAGTTCTCATAGAGTTGAGTAATATCTGCTTCAACAATATCTACTTGTTCAGCAATGACACGTAATAAATCCCGTAGAGGATAGCCAAGTTCTGCATCACGTATGCGGTAAACGGCTGGCAACAGTTCATAAAGGCGGTCTGGGGAATTGCTCATAATTTCAACTCCTTCAGAATGAGTGTGTCTGGCACTTGAGGGCTGAGAATAGCTAATTGAGCAGGAAAGAGTTGGTTTGTTGTGGAATCAAAAACAGCCAAGTTTACAGGAATTCTTTGTTTTGGTTGTACTGATAATTGGTCATCTCCACTACTGATGCCTAGTTTTGCCAGTTGTTGAAGTTTTTTATTTAAAATGTCTGGATTTTGAGCTTCAGTTTCGGAAACGCTATCTAAAATATCCACATCCACGTAGTCCACCCCAGGTACTTGTTGAATCGTGCTGATAACTCCACTGAGGACAATATCTTCTCCTAGTTCCTGATTTTCAAAGCTAAATTTATTAAACAAAGCAGTGCGAATTTTTAATGCTACAGATGACCATTGATAATTTGCTAAAATTCGCACATTGGCGCTGATAATTAACAGTATTAGTTCCCGCATATCTATTTGTAGTGACTGATAGGGGTCGCCAAACTGGTATAATGCTTGCACGAAACTACGATATAAATCTGAATTTCTATCAATATAAATATCATCAGCCCCAGCAATGGTAATATGCAGAATTTGATCCGAACCATTTGAAAGACGTTGAGCATTTGATTTGCCAATTCCAGTAAAAGTACGCGCAAAATTGGCATAGTCCTGCACGGAAACTGCACGGTTGAGAGATGTTATGCCAACGGGTGCATTGCGGCGTATTTCATAATCGCTTTCTGGGTCTGCGCCTCCTGTTGCTGCTATGGGGTTGAGTACGCCACTCAAACCTAGAGGTTGCATTGCCAGTTGCGTAATTTTTTCTGCTGCAACATTACCACTTTTGCCAGTGCCAGCGCGGTAGACTGCTTTGACATTTTCAATCCCACTAAGCAACCTAGCTCCATGTTCACCATTGCCAAAGATAATAGTTGTATTGCCATCGCTATCAGTTTGGGTGACATAAGCGCGGGTCTGTTGGACTTAACTCAATTAAATTTTCTACTTCTTGCCAACGGACATCATTAACATATACTTCTAAAGTGCTAGCAACACCACTAGGGATAGGTGCTGGTAGATAGCTAAGGGGCGGTAGTGATAGAGTAAATTGTTGATTTGCTTTAGTACCATCACCACTGCCCAGTATTTCAGTATGAGTCTCGCCATGAGTGGCTTTGACTACGTTGCCATAGATAGTAACAGTCTCTCGTTTGTAAGAATAAGCTAAAGGTTTAGCAAATTTCAGGAATGTATGGGGTTTGTCATTGGATAAATTCGCACATATATCTTGTCTCACCCCAGCTAACATAACAACTTCGCTAGCCCAGACACCGTTGACATCAGATATATCACTGCGTTCGCCGGAGATAATTAACCAACGTCCAGGTTGGAGATTTTCGTAGAGATTGTCTAGTTCAATTTCCATCCGATCGGATATATAATTTTGAGCGCTTGGTGCATCTTTCAGGTCAATTGGTTTTTCCACCAAATTCAAATCTTCACTCTTGAGATACACTGTGGTTTTACGCATGACATCTAAAGATATATCCTGTTCTTTTAACCAAGGCTTATCTAAAGTGAGTTGGGTAATTCTTCCTACTATGTTATAGGCAATTTTAGAGATATTTTCAACTTTTATTACTTGATAAATCTCAATTTCATTAATATCTACACGTTCAATCGCTAGGTAACTTCCAGGTGTAATTCCATCATATTGAGCATCTAAAGCTAAGATATTTCGTAATTCTGATGGTAGTGTGCTAGAGGAGCTTGATATTGACTCATTTATATCTGCAATTTGCCATTCCTCATATTTTTCAATTCGCCCTTGCTGGTTAAAAATCGGCTTCAAAGCTACGTCATGTCCGAAAGGTGCAGCTTTGATTCCTAAAAACTCAATTCGGTTTAACTGATTAGCAGAATTAATTTTATTGTTGGTTAAAATTTGATATATTGCTGTGTTTGAAGCGGGATTTAAAGTATTATTAATTAACCGAAAATTAATATCAATGTTTTCGGGAGCGAAGATTTGTTGTTTTGTCCGCTCCAGTTCTAAAGCATTCGCAGGTTGTATGGATGGCAGTTTGATTAATTGTTTTATTCTTTGTTCTCTTGTATTTTCTGAATCTTCAAGAGCATTGGCAGTTTGTATGGATGGCAGTTTTATTCTTTGTTCTCTTGTATTTCCTGAATCTTCATTAGTTAACTTTTGTGTAACTTTTGGTGGTAATTGTAATGTAAGTTTTGTCCGGTTTTCCTCTGGTTGAGGCTCAATAATTTGAATTTTACGAATGAATTGTTTAGCATCACCAAAGATCAATAAAAGTGGATCGTTAGGTTTGAGATTCGCATTTATACCATCTAAATAAATCTTATCAATTTCGGTAACGGTTGTTGAATTAACTTGTTGTGGTTGACTTATCCGGGGCTTGAGTTGATTCAACTGGGCATAAGCTCGCAGTTTTTCGGATGTTTCAAAAAATTCCGGCGATTCGTCAGAATCAGGTATACTCTGGCTACTCAAACCAACAGGTATTTCCAAATTGTAACCATCTTCTAGGGTAAAAGCTAAATAAACGCTAGCGCTGACACCGGGACTATGTGCATAGTCTACTAATCGAGCTAATTCTACTAAGGAACGTCGCTCAATCGCAGTACGTAAGTAACCTTCATTGGCTATGCGTTCCTGATAAAATGTTAGAACGTCTGCGACAGTAGCCCAAGCATCTAGTAGAGCTAAAGACGTGTCTTGAGGATCGCGGGTTTTTAAATGTTTGAGCGAGGGAAACTTGCTGTCGCCCAAACGCGCTTTCATTGTCTCGAAAAAGCTTGCATGGGTTCCAACTCGATAAGCTAGGGTAGAAAAACCAAGTTGATTTGCTACTGATGTGGGAGTGAGAATTTCAACACCTTCACAGCAACCACAACTAGAGCGATCGCTTGGTTTATAGTTATGACAGTTACAGCTACAACTCAATTTCATCTGCCACCTCGCAAATCGAGTGTAAATTTACCGTTTTCGGGAAAGTTGGGGTTGTTGTCGAGTCGGGCAATTTCCGAAGAACCAATGGGTAAAAAACCTGCTTCAATCTCCTGATTGTCACCTGCAAAAAGACGTTCTAATTTAGTTATAGAGACACTTTCAACGCCTGGAACACTATAAGCTTGAGCTACAATCTGACTTAATGCAATTCCTTGCCCAAAAGTCAAGTTATCGGGATGGAAAAAACCACGCCGACCCATCAGCTAAAATCCGGTTACTGAAAATATCCAGTAAAGCAGCTTTGACATGACCGCGCAAATAGTCAAATTTGACATCAACTCTCATCGCTATATCTAAACAGACGTATGCTGCTCGTTGAACGATGACATCATGACCAATGCGACGATATTTTTCTAGGTCTGTGGTAATATTTTGCAGTAATTTGCGATCTACCGTTTCTTTTTTGAAGGGATCTACTGTCACCCAGACTTCATACCCACTGCCCGTCCAGCGTAAGGTGGCTGTTGCTTGTTGAACTTTTGTTGGGAAATGTTGCATTACTAATTGTGCGTAGTCATCAGCAGTAATGGCACGCTCTAATTTTTTGTGAGATAGGTGCGGTGCATATAATTTCACCTGAGATAGAGGTTCGGGTGCTGTCCCACCTTGAGCGGGGAAGGGCTGGTGTGGCTGCAATGTCGAACCACTAATTAGTTCATTGTGAAGTTCATTGTGAAGTTCATTGTGAAAAACAATATAAGAAATCGCTTCAGCACTAATATTACCTGCAAGTCCATTACCTACCCGGTAAGTTGCTTGAAAGTGAGTATTGGCTGCTGGTTTGATTCCTAATTCACCGTCTCCAAAACGCAAGTGAGCTTGTCCATCGTTGTCCATTTCCACAACAAAATGTTGATCTTCGTTGTTGCTGTCTATGAGGTCGTATTGGGGAGTCCAAGTAGAGTTATTTCCAGTATTCGTAAGTTGGATTCGGGGTAATGCTTGCTGGGGGTCTTGAATTAGGATACTTTTAGCATCTTGGGTGAGGTTTTTTCTGGACAGAGGTTGGCTGAAAGTTAAAGGCGTTTTTTGTAAGGTAGGACGGAAGCGATCGCCAACTACTAAAATTTCTATAGGTTCGCCTTCTTCTTGGCATCCCTGGATTATCTCTTTTCCTGGTACAGTTCCTAAATCTTCCAGTTTAATAGTACGTCCATGATCGACTAGAATTACATTGCCTCTGGCAACACTAATATCAACTAACTGACAGTCTGGTGGTACTATTGCCGAAATGCAAAGGGGAAAAGGTAATGCGTCCTCTTCTGCCCATTCAATTTCTATAATTGGCTGATTGTAAAGTTCATCTACACTTGGCTTGACATTTGTCAGGCGGACTGCATGGCGATGCTTCATATCTGCATCTTCTGGGATACCTGTTTTCGGATTTCTAATTTCTTCAAAAATGAGAATGTCACCAATTTTTAGGTGCAATTTTCGCTGATGTTCAAGAAATTGGGAACTAGAGGAATTTGCCTTTCCTGGCTGTGTAGCTATAAATTCATCCATTAATGTAGCGGTTGTGGAACCACGGTCAAGACAGGATGAACCATTGCCCCAAGTATAAAATAGGATTTTGTTATGAGCCTTGTAGAGATCAATCGCTAAGGGCGTTAGCGGTTCAAATACTTCATAACTACTAGGAGAAATATGATTTAGGTGAAGACTATCTTTCAAGACAGTCCCAAGGGAAGGCGCATTATTATAACTAGTAATAAAGTAGAAATTTTTTGTTTCCAGGGGAATATCATCACTTGTTTCTAGCCACAACCAAGTACGTGAATTGCAGCCTTCATGCATCGGATAATCGATGAGGCGGGCATGACGGCGAACAGAAATCCGTTGACGGGCAGTTTCTAGATAAGCTTCTGTGGCTACAGCGTCCTGATAGTAACTGAGATAATCGCCAACATAAGCGAGGATTTCCACTAAAGTAATTCCTAAATCGGGAACATGACGTTCTTCCCAATCCGGCATCACTAGGGAGAGGCGATCTAAAATCAACTGGCGAAAACTAGCATAATCTTTGGCCAAATAGTTGATAGCTGGTTCAACTAATTGTGGTGGCGGACAAGTTTGCTCTTGCTTGCAATCCATGTCAGTGTTACAGATGCCATCTCGGAATTTAAATTCTACTTGGGAGTAGCGCGGGTCAAAATTGGGATATGGTTGATCTGTGGGTTTGCCCTGTTCATCTAATGACACCAAGCGCAAAGTATACACAGAGAAATCACCTGGTTGGTCAAGATTAACTCTTAAGTAACTCTCACAATTTTGAGGACTTTCTATCTGTATATTAGTCACATGAAGATGGCGGATGCGCTGGCCGCCTTTAATCTGGAGATTCTCTTTTTTTAAGTCTTCTGGTACCGAACCTAAAAAGTAGACATATAGCGATGCTCCGAAGGAGCCGCTACGCGATCGCAAATCATCGCTAACTTCTACATAATCTAGCCCGTTTTTTCTTTGCCTACGGATTTCTTGGCGGCGCTGTTCGTTTTGGTAAGTTAAGGTGTGGCTATTCATGGCACTGTTGTCCTAAAAGTAGCTGTTTGTGTCTCCCCAGAACTTTGCACCAAATACTCCACCACTATGTAAAGACTGGAATCAACGCTTGTTACTTCCAAAGTTTGCAAATCGATTAAATCACCCAACCATTGCTCAATAGATGCTTGAATAGTAATTTCCATAGCTTTTGCTAGTTCCGGGCTATTGGGTGCAAAAATTAAAGACAATACACCACTGCCGAAATCTGGGCGGTTGACTCGTTCGCCGGGAGTAGTAAACAGTAATTGTTCAATTAAGTCGCGGATGTGTTGATTTTCATCACTGGTGCTGGCGGTGTGATAGTTTATATCGAAATGGAAGGGAAAATCGATGTTGATTACATTCTTTTGCCTGGGTAGATTTACGAGATATTCTGGCATTAAGTTACCTCCAAATCAAAGTTGTTAATCGATACCTTATTACCATTTAGATTCACGGTCGCACTCTTTCCGTTATTGATTTCAATTCCTGAATTATTCATCACTATTTTCATAGTTTGCTTCCCGATTTTGGCTTCGATAGTTATGCTTTGCTTACCTTGTTTATCATTAATTTCAATCTTGCCAATATCGGTTTTAAGTACCTTAGTTTCTGGGTCATAAGGATTAGCTGGTACTATGTTTGGAACCTTTTCATCTGCCCAAAAGCAGCCACTCCAAATGGGGTAGTCAGGATCTCCGTTTTCAAACTCAATCCACACTAAAGCACCTTTGGGTGGAATCAAGAATAACCCAACTCCTTGACCTGCATAGGGAACGCAAGGTAATGCCCAACCGCTAGGATCGTTGCCAAAAATTTCTTCCACTTTTGCCTGTACGCGACCAATCTTCCACGGGTCATCATTGTTAAATACTACGCCTCGGTATTTGCCGTAAAAAGAAGGTCTTTGTTGATTTATACTTCCATAAGTATCAAGTTTTGATTGGTTCATACTTTTAACATCTGAATTGTTGCACCTTGTCCCTCGCGTTTCAAGGTGAAACTTTGTTTATATTCGCCACGCTTGATGCGATGTGTTACTTGTTTGACGTAGTAATAACCGCCGTAAGTTTTTCCCACACCCCTCACTCCCACCAATTGACGCACTTCTAAGACATAACCATAGCGAACAATATCTACTTCCCCACTAGCAGTTACGGCATTCTCCTGCGAACGGCTGGCCAATAATTCGGTTTCCTTTTGAGCGAGGATTTTTTCGAGTTTATTGGTGCTACGTAGCACTTCTGTTCGTAATGATTTAGCAGGCTTATTAGCTAAAGCTTGGCCGGGCGATTTAGGAACCTGAACCGAAATTGATGTTCCAGTTTTTTCATCACTAATTGATGCTTGAGGTTTAATAGATTCTAGAGCATTAAAATTGAAGTTTATAGATGAATCTACATTGGTAAACGCCCCCATATTCATTGACAATGCTGGTTGATAAGGAGTAACTTTCTTTTTTTCCTCACCCCAGTAAGCAATGTTTTTACCAGGAATTTTATCGGGCTTGATTTCAAAAATAAAACTATTACGTAGAGCTAGTTTCTGAATAAACTGTAAGTCTGAACTTTGCTGAGTGGTAATTTGTTCTTCTTTTTTGGGTGCAAAATCTTTAGTAGTATCTTGTACATCTAATGTCAGCCCATATTTAACTTTATATTTTTGTAAAATTTGCTTAACTATTCTAGAATCAGATAAGTTTAGGTAAGTTTCATTTTTATCTTCCAGATCGAGCATAAGACTAATATCTTCACCAGTAACTATTAGCCTTGATTCCCCTGGTTGATTACTGGGTGCAATTTGATGATCGGTAATAATGCCGTCAATTAATATAGGGCTTTGAAGACTACGGCTTACACCGACTTTTACATTAACTATGATTTGAATAACAACTCGATTGAGAGGATTCAAAATATCTTTTTGAAGTAACCAATAATCTGAAAAGTTTTTTAATTCTTTACTCAGACTAAAGGTCATTTGAAAGGCACTGCGATCGCGGTCTTGCTGAGTCACTTCTAAGTCTATCAGCGCATCTATTACTTCATAAGGTGCAGGTGTTGGTATGGTGCTACCAATCATGAGTTTTAGGCGAATATCTGAGTCAGGCATAAGTTAACCTTTTTAGATCGGGGGAATACGTAGTCGCCGACCAATTTGGGCAGTCAATTCATCAGGGTGCATAGCGTTGTTAGCATCGCATAGATGCCAGAAAACTTCCGGGTCATGTAGATAATTTGCAGTGATATTATCTAGGCGATCGCCTTCGCTGACTTGATGTTCTTGAAAAATTTCAAACCTCTGTGATGACGGTAAAAATCTCCGCCGGAGGTAAACGATAGTTTTATTTGATGTTGTTTGCCACTTGGCAATTTCTATATCGTAGTAACGACTGCTTTCAGTAAACATTTTACTCTTTTTATTTTACAACTAAAAATCTATATTTACCGAGATATTTTTGAGAAACTTACAGATGAAATAACTCATGGTTGAAACTAGCCAAATTTATAATAAAGAAGCAACAGTCTTGATAACAGTCGCAGCCGTGTTTACCTTAGCTAATTTCTCTTTTTGCTTGTGATAGACTCTGAACAAGCTGCTGCCTTTATGGTCAAATCTCAAATCATTTGTGCTTAATACTTGCATACCTAAACTGACTTTGGCACGAATGGGATTTAGTTTAGAATCGAATGCTTCTTCGGTAATGCTGAACTCAGAGAGGCGTACTGGCATTACACGATTTAAGCTCCATATAAATACACTTAAATCCGCCTCATTTGGTAAGATTTCTAAAACACCTGTACGGGCGAGTTGATTGTTTGTCTGAATTTGGCTACTTTTAGGATAGATCAGGGTTTCTAGGGCTGCTAATTGGGGGTATATGCCAAATAACACTGTATCTGGATTTTTTGCAGGAAACTCCAGTTGATCTGTAGCATCAATTTCTGCCTCTAGTTGAATTGTTTCCATAGGTGGTGCAACTAGACGCAAAGCTTCTAGGCGATCGCTTCCTTCAGAACCCGCACTCCGTACTTGTAAAGTGCGTCTGAGTGTTTCGGGATTGTATTGCAATACGATTATTCCTTTGGGCAAAAAGCTAACAGCATCAAGGATGGCGATCGTTGCTTTTAATGTCTTTGGCGTACCAGGAAAGTGAGACATAAAATTATTCCTAAATTATTTGTGATTTCTGGTACTAATTTGGGTAATTGCATAGATTAATGTAAACGAGAAAATTGGCGATCGCACCCTTAAAAGCCGTAACTCTTAATTGTGGTAATGGCTATCTAAGCTATAATTTGCGTTTCCTGTAAGAGCGATCGCATTCTTTTAAGACCGTCGCTACATGATTAGATATCCCACTGTCTAAAATTTTAAATTGTTTGATGACATCATCTTTGGTTCCATGCAACATTGGTAATCAATTACTGTCTGTATGCATCAAGTTTTTTGATTTTCATCTTTACTCCAAGTAATTATACTATCTATTCCACCACCAAAGATGAGGCAAAGAAAACCGTAGGCTCCTATATAACTTAGAAGTTCTTTCTCGTTTCCTCCAAAAAAATCTCTGATATTGGTACACATTGCTATGAAAGTCAGAATGGTAAATAAAAGAATTACTCCAAATTTTGTCCATTTATTTGAATAAAACAAACTACAATATACCCCAACTCCAGCAGAACCAATAAATAACATAGGATAATACAATTTACCTGAAAAACTACTACTTACAAACCATGCGATTAGTCCTATTAAGCAGCCAATTAAAAAGCCTTTTATAGCTTTTAAGGGAAAGTTTTTAGCAATTGTAAATATATCTGCAAAATTCATTTCATTACCTCACATACTATTATTAATCAGCACTCTCTTTCTAGCTTACTTTTCCTTTGTTCAGATACTCTCTAGTTCTGATTTATAAACTTATAATGCGTGAAATCGCATTTGCTCAATTTCTTTTTACCTGTGCGATCGCATTTATTTTACACAGTCCCTACAATAGCTTGGAAGATGAGGCGATCGCTTCTTTCAGAACCCGCACTCCGTACCTGTAAAGTGCGTCTGAGTGTTTCGGAATTGTATTGCAATACGATTATTCCTTTGGGCAAAAAGCTAACAGCATCAAGGATGGCGATCGTTCCTTTTAATAAGCATGGCGCACGGGGAAAGTGAGACATAAAAATATTCCTAATTTATTTGTATTTTCTGGTAATAATTTGGGGAATTGCATAGATTAATGTAAACAATAAGATTGGCGATCGCAGTCTAAATACGAGTACAATACGCCGCATATCTACTAAGCTTTGTCAAGTTGCTTTGGCTCTAAAATTAGTAGTCATAAAGGTTCCCGTGCCGGAATATTGGAGAGTGGTGTCTGGTTCTGGTGGTATTGTTGGTTGGGTAGCTGGAACCATTACCTGAAATTTTGCTTTGAATGTATTACCTTTGAGCAATACTGCTTTTCCCTTAGATTTAACTTTTTTAGATTTTTGATTAGCTGCTAAGGATTGAATAAAAAGTATTCCCATACCTGGGATGACAAAAGGTGGACTTGTGTAAGGACAAGCAGGAACAATGACTTTTTTCTCGTCGCCATCGATGCAAATAGTTTTTTTGTTAACCGTAGCTCTCCCAGTACCAGTTAAGAACCCAGGACGTACTACAACTATTGCTTTGCCAAAGATGGGGTTGAATATGGCGCGATCGCCACTAATCAGAATAAAGTCTAACATGGGTTTTTGTTGAGAAAATAAAAGTCTTTGTAGAATCTATTACGCGCCTTAATAGAGATACTGCGATCGCCCTATTCCCCTGGCGTGACTCTCAATCAGTGCTATGATTAGCATAAATTTCTAACTTTAGGAATGCACGTAATCAGCAAAGTGAAATTGCGGGAATTCTGGGTTCAACACGCTGATTCTGAAGATGCTCTTAATGATTGGTACAAGTTTACGTCTAAAGCAAACTGGTCTAATTTAGTGGATGTTCAGAAAAGATATCCAAAGGCAGAAGCGGTTGGTAACTTTACAGTGTTTAACATCAAAGGTAATAACTATCGTTTGATTGTAGACATTAGATATTCCAGCCAGACAGTTTTTATTAAATACGTTCTTACCCATCCTGAATACGATAAAGAAAGGTGGAAAGATGACCCCTACTTCTAGTCAAAAAACATACACTGAGTTACTGATCCAGTATCAACCTAAACCAATTAAAACAGAACAGGAGTATAACAGAGCCTTAACAGTAGTAGAGAGCATGATGTCTGGTGAGTTGACAGAGGCTGAAACTACACTTTTTGAATTGTTGGTTCTTCTGATTGAGAATTACGAGTTATGTCATTATCCTATGGGTGAATCAAAACCTGTGGCTACTTTGGAATCTCTGATGCATGAATTTGATGTGCAGCCAACTTCTTTAGTCGTGGTTTTTGGCTCTGTTGAGATTGTTAGGGAAGTAGTTAATGGTGAACGGAAAATTAGTCAATCTGAAGCTGAATCCTTAGCTAAGTTTTTTAATGAGCATTATTCTGGACTTTCCCTCACATCTGTTGACTTTTAAACTTTTAAGAATATCGTTACTAGATGGGGCGATCGCACCCTCATCAACCTTCATAAATGGGCGATCGCTCAACTTTTAAGACAGTCACTACAAGGGCGATCGCACTACCATCTACAGTAAGCGGCTAGCGATCACCGTAATTTGCCAGCGTTGTTCATCATTCATCTTGAGGTAATCAATTAGTAGCGATCTACAACAAATTATTGATATAGTTGACTATTTCCTGGCAATCACCTCCACCCCTGGTGCCGCCCAGATGAACATCCATGAAATAAAGTTGGTTTGTGGTTGAATCATATATAAATTGCGCATCCTTTATTCCTGCATCGCTCGCCGCCTTAAACCAACGTTGTAAGTTTTTAAGTTGCACTGGGTTATCCTTGTATTTGTCAACAATGTTGGTGAAACGTCTTATGCCACCGGTTTTTGCCAACATAAATGTTTGTCCTTGCATCCGATACATCATAAGGACGGCTATCGTAAGTTGTTCTTTGTCTGGTAAAATTACCTTCCTTTTGTCCAGACCTTTGTAAAAAAGCACTGGCGCCCCAGTATTCATCAACTCAACGGAATCCTTCATCTCCCGCAGGTACTCACCGTCATTCTTGAACAATTTGTATACGAATGATTTGTCCAATAAAACCAAGTTTCCACTTCGTCCACTGGTAGGCTTTTCACAATAGCTGAGATCTAATATCTCTAAGTGCGTCATGTCGGATGCCGTTGTCGTCAATTGTATCTGGCTGACTAGACTTCCTGGCGATCTTCTGTAAATGCTCTCTTGATGGTCATGGTGATTAGTTCGTCTTCTTTCTCCCTGCACCGTCCCCTTACTCTGCTGCACCACATGAGTCAACTCATGCGCCAACAACTCTTGACCGCCCCGACTCCCTGGATTATATTCCCCCTGCCGAAAGAACACATCCTGCCCCGTGGTGAAAGCACGCGCTTGAATTGACCGATTCAACTGGTCAGATTGACCATCCGTGTGAACCTTCACCCCACTGAAATCAGCGCCAAATGCCACCTCCATCGGTTCGCGGATGTTGTCTGCGATCACCTGTCCGCCACTCCTTGCTCGGTTGATGGAGGCTTCCAGATTTGGTGTAGCAGCTATCCCACCATCACTAGACTTACGCTGTAATATTGGTGACCTCATCAGTCTTGCTTCGTTATCTTTTGTTTCTGTATCCTCTCCCTGAACAGTTTTATCTTCATCTGACTTCACTGATGCAGTTGCTATATGTGTAGCAATTACTCTTTGCTTTAACAGTTCTTGTGCTATTGCTTCCTGGTAGTCTGGGGCTTGCACTGCTACTTCAATATTACTTTTGCCATCTGCGGGTTTATAAAATGCGTTTATAGATTTTGAATCCACATATTTTATATTAACATTATTCGGGTTTTTAATTTCTTTTTGATACTTAATATTTGTAAGTATATTAGGAACAAGAAGTGATATTATTTGTTTAGGAGTAATTTGATCAGCTACAACTCCTAGCTCCTGAGAAGTATTATTAAGAGCCTCTATTGTAGTTCCTTCCTGAATATTTGTTGCACCTGATTTTGAAATCACGTTTTTATTAAGGATTGCCAAGACAGTATTCTGCGCTCTTTCAGATAAAACTTTATTAAATTCCCCATTATTCAGTTTAGTTGTAATCTGTCGTGCTGCTTTTTGAGCTTTCAAATGCTTTTCTATCTGGGATCTTAATTCCGGCGCGTTGCTTGAGTCTTGTTCTAGTGTTTGTTGTTCGTTTTGATTTAATACCATATCCGACTCTTTAGGAAAATAACGAAGTAGAAAATCGTCTTGCCGTTCGAGACTGACACTAATACTTCCTCTGTTTTCGGCTGTTAAAGAGTCCAAAGCAACATTTTTTGCTTCATCTAGGTTTTCGCTAACGAGGGTTAGGTTATTTACTGCTATTGGGATTTTTTGATCAGCGTTTTTACTTACCTTATCAACACTGCCAACAATTGATATCCTTTTCTCTTGTGCCACTTTTTGGCTCAGAATACCATGCTCTAATATGCTGTTTACTAGCGTGATCAATGATTGCAACGTTTTTTCCGAGGGATTAACAATTTTTAATATCTTTCCCCATTCTTCCTTACTTATGGTTTCATTATGAAGTTCTTCAAGTAAACGTTGCACTTCAGGATCGTTTTCATTAAAACCTTCGGGTATCTTGTAAGACTTTTCTTTACTAGGCATACGCTGCACTATCGGTGAGCGCATCAGTTTCGCTTCATCATCTTGGATCTGTATTACCTCTCGCTGAACAGCCTTACCTTGCCCTGGCAACACAAAAGTAGGCGTATTGATGCGACTCACAATCTCACTTGCTACCCTATCCGCTTCCTGTTCGTATTTATCCCCCACTGCACCAATCATTAGCTTCGCCATAATCGGCTGTGGTTTAGTTGTGCTGATAGGCACTCGGCTAAAGTCTTTGGAAAAAGCCGAATCACTTAATGGTTGTGCTTCTTTATCTTCTGTTGATTGCACCTCTGCGTCCGAAACAGAACGAACAGCAGCACGCTGTAAAATGCCACTCGCCTGGGATGCCTCACTTTTTTGCTGCTGATTAGTTTGGGCAATTCTTTTACTAGTCATGGTTTCATTCCTCAATATTAAACATGCCATTCTTTGTGCTGCTTAGTCGCTTAACAAATGTCTCCTCAAGTGTCAGGCTATTGTCTCTTTAAACTTTTCAAACGATGCTTCATCAGGCCAAATCCATTTGGGACAATCAGTTCCGCCAGCCATTGTATCTACTGTACGGTGCGTATGAATGTGAGATTTCTGAATTTTGTATTTATCTACCAAATATCCAATCAGGTTCAACGAACACTGTTGTTGCTCTTTTGTCATACCTAAATTATTTTTGTCAGCAACGTGTTCGATTCCGATAGAACGATGATTCATAGCTCTGTCACCTGCGTGCCAAGCGGTATGATCTTCTAACACCATTTGGATGCACGTACCGTCACGAGCAACAATGTAGTGTGCAGAAACTTGCTCTTCAGGGTTTTGGAATCGGGCTATAGCAGCTTGCAATGAACTCTCGGTGTTGTGACACACAATAGAATCAATTGTCGATTCCCGGTAATCAGTCTGATTTTTAGAGCTTGCAGGAATCCATTTTACGTCTGGTCTACTCATCATTTTTCTCCTAACATTTTGATAACTATTTCTTGTGCAATTTGTTGCCCCATTTGGGTAGAGTTAATTCCAGGCTTTACTTGAATTGCACCACCAGGCACTACCCCACCTGAGAGCAAGTTGTCTGGTATACCTTTATTAGCCAACAACTTCGCCAATTCAATCTCTACCTCAGCTTGCAACAACCGCGCCTGACTGGGAGAAATCGGCATTCCCTCTAAAATCAGCTTCTCTATATCAATATTGATATTCATACCGTTACACCCGTAAGTACTGAAACCCGAAAATCTGTCTCATTCACTGGTCGATCCAATTTGCGAAACTCAGCCCGCGCCGCGGTTAACACCAACTGCATCGTCACCGACGTACCAGCCCCAGCAGCCAGAAACGCCGCATTCAAAGCAATATTATGAATACTGCCCCCCGTCATATTCAAACGTGCCAAACGGTTAAAATCTAAATCCTGTATTGGTGTCTCTGGTGGAAACACCTTTTGCCACATCACCTGACGTTCAGCCACACCCGGAAAAGGAAAATTCACAATAAACCGCAAGCGACGCATAAAGGCATGATCTAACGAACTCTTGAGATTCGTTGCTAGAATTGCCAAACCGCGATAAGCCTCCAATCGCTGCAACAGGTAATTCACCTCAATATTGGCGTAGCGGTCATGGCTATCTTTCACTTCAGAACGTTTGCCAAACAATGCATCCGCTTCATCAAAAAACAGAATCGCCCCGCCATCTTCCGCTGCATCAAACAAACGCCGCAGATTTTTCTCCGTTTCTCCAATATATTTGTTGACCACAGATGAAAGGTCAATCCGGTAAAGATTTAGCTGCAAATCATTGGCTATTACCTCCGCCGCCATCGTCTTCCCTGTGCCGCTTTCCCCTGCAAACAAGGCACTAATCCCCATACCCCGATTCATCCGGTTGTGAAAACCCCACTCTTGATAAACTAAGCTGCGCTGCCTGATTTGGTCAGCTATTTGATGCAGCAAGTTTGTCTCTTCTGCTGGTAGGACGATATTATCCCAAGTTGCTTTCGGGTCGAGGCGTTGAGCTAAAGTATCCAACTGCGGACGAGTACTAGCAAGACAAGCCGACCAAAGCTTACCACGCAAGGTTTTTCTCCAAGCCGATTCGTTGAACCTCTCCCCCAACCCCTCTCCTTGTAGGAGAGGGGAGTCCTCTTCCTCCCCCCTTCCCTTGTAGGGAAGGGGGGCTGGGGGGGTTAGGTCTTCTTCCTGCGATGGCATTTCCCCCAACACTTGCTGGGCTATCTGCTCAATCTTGACTAAATTGAGGTTAAACTGAGTCGCCAGAACCTGCGGACTACTATCTGCCACTCCTCCTAATACCTCAGTCCAAGTAGCTTTTTGTTCCGTGAGTGTTGGCTTTTCAACATCTACGACAATTGTCGGCAGACCCAATTGCCTAACTTCACGAGTGCTAAGGAAAAGTAGACCACCACTGCGGGTAAGAAACCGATGCAAGGGAAGTGCTTGTCCTTCTGTAGTCGGTTTAGTGTCAATTTCTTGGGCATCTAAATACAGCGCCAGCGGCAAAAGCAAGCTTTCCCGATGCCACAAACGAGCAATCGTCTCCAATTCTCCCGCCTGAGTGGGCAATAATTCCACTGACAAACGATAGACATATTTATCTAGTTGGGCTGCTATATGTTGGGCTATTAGTTGCTTGCTGAGGGAATCTGCCCCCACTAGCTGAATAATAGGTAAACGCTGCTCTCTGTGCGTTTGGTGCAGTTGCTGAATAATTGTTTCGACAACAGCGTTTTGAGATGGGGGTAATTTTACACTCCATTCTGCTGTTTCCATCGGCATCAGTAATGATACCAAGCGATCGTCTAGAGAATTTAATCCTTTGATATAACTTAATATACGTTCATCTAGCCGTAAACCACTCGTAGTCAGAGGTTGAACTCCTGACTGATGAATTTCAATTAATCGCCAGTAACGTAAAGGGCGTTCCCAACAAAGGGCATCCCAAGCAGGTTGCTCGAATAGTGATAAAGCCAACGCAAAGGTAGGGTAAGGCTGGTGAGCATTATCCTGTGCTTTGGCACAAAGACGAGCCATACCCGGATCTAATTCCATTGCAACGCATAACAGTAAAACCTGTTGTTCAAAATCAGATAAATCTAATTTTTGACTTAAGAGAAGCAGCGCTGGGGGTGGATTCATCCCTTCCGCCATTGCCATTTCTATTACTTTAGGCTTCTCAATATCAGGTAACTGTGCAAGCTCACATAAACGCCAGCGTAACCAAGCTAAGGCATTTGCTAAGTATTCTTCATTGTTGGCTATCCAACAATCGAGGTTGTTCATAAAATCACCACCTTCTGGTTCTGGTCGAAAACAGGCGGTGTCACTGTGCGATCTACCAGCAAACTATCTACTCCATCAATCCGCACCCGCACAAAATACTCACCCGGTGTAACACCTGCAATCCGAAACTCCAGCCTGTCTGTTTGATTTGGATGGGGTTGAGCCAGCACTTCGCGATCGCCCAACAATAACGCCACCCGCTGTCTTGGTCGCACTTGGGGGTTTAAAATCACAGTGAGGCTGACTTCCCCATTAGCGTCTGCTGTTGCTTGTCGTGGTATAATATCCAAGATTTTAGGTGCTAAGGCAAAAGATAATTCATTGGTAGTCCGACTTGGTTCGTTAGTCCGCGTTACTTTGACTACCACGGTATAAAAACCCGCCGCCCAGTTTACAGGCTCATCAGGTAATTGAACTCTAATATCTGTTGCTGTTCTCTCTGCTAAAGGTGGCACTTCTAGAGAAATTTCTAAACGATGATTTGTAAAATATATAACTACATTTTCAGCATCTAAGTGAAAACCATTAAGAATCAGAATATCGCCCAATCTGGCGCTAGCTTGCTGATTAGGCAATTGCAGAGAAACTAATGTGGGTAAGGGTGACGATAGGTTTGATTGCAGAATTGGGCCGCGATCGCTAGACTGACGTTTAATAATTGGTAGCGGAGTTTTTGCAGACAAGCTACTCTCAATCAGCACTACTGACACTTCATAAGCAGCAGAAACTCGATAAGGTACTTGAAAAGTTGACCAGAGATTAAACACCTCTTCCACAGATAGCGGTTGATAATCAATTCGCAACTGTTCTTCTTGTAAGTCAAGGTCGTATTCAGTCGGATCGGTAGTAGGCAAGGCTGCCCTAATATCCGCAGAAGTAATCATCGGATGGTCATTAAAAACACTCATGGCCACGCCTAATAACCGATGACTAGTAGGTTCTGGAAAGTCATCATTTTGGGCGTAAGCAGTCAGTAGGTAATAGAGGTTCAACGGCAAAAGCTGATGTCCTGTTTCACCCGGCTTCACTTGAGAAGGAATATCCATATTCCGCCAAGCTGGGTTTATTTGAGTATCGTAGAGAAATAAATTAACTTGATCGCCACTACTAACAGTATTATCTCGTACCTTATCCAATGGTCGTGTCGTCACAGTGATTCCCCCCGAACTCTCAACATCAAACCTTTGCTGTAGCAAGTGACGCAATGTAATTGTGACAGCCGCAATAGCTAAAGCGTTGCTCATCGCTTACCTCCTTCTGGCACGTCGTTGCAAGTATTCATTCAAACTCATCACAGATGGTGCTGTCCGGGGCTTTGGTCGAGGCGGAGGTGCTGCTGGAGCTGCGCTGCGAATTTCTAGCCGACCAATTGTGACTTGAATAGGAAGTGGTGTGTCCAAATCTACCGAGGATCGCTTTTGGACTTTTTTGTTACTAGCTGCGATAACTGACAAATTTTTTACAGTGAGGTCATTAATAGGCTGAGATAGCGGTCTCAAATCAGATTCCTCTAGTTGCCTAAAGTACGAAGACCCCAAACCATCTTTGCCTCTATCCGCAGACATAGATAAATTAGGGGATGGGTTCTGGGGTAATATTAAGTTTTCAACTGGGCTGGTCAATATACCTTGATTACGATTAATTTGCTGGCGTTGTATATTTGCGGGATGATAGGTGTGATTAACGTTCGTCTCTTCCCCAACTTGCCCTAATTCATCCCACTGTTCGACAACGCCAATTTTCTGGATATCAATATGTTGGCGTTTTTTAAATCTATCCGCAGACATAGATAAATTGGGGGATGTGTTCTGGGGTAATATTAAGTTTTCAACTGGGCTGGTCAATATACCTTGATTACGATTAATTTGCTGGCGTTGTATATTTGCGGGATGATGGGCGTAATTAACGTTCATGTCTTCCCCAACTTGCCCTAATTCATCCCACTGTTCGACAACGCCAATTTTCTGGATAGCAATACGATCTTTAAATCTATCCGCAGACATAGATAAATCGGGGGATGTGTTCTGGGATAATATTAAGTTTTCAACTGGGCTGGTCAATATACCTTGATTACGATTAATTTGCTGGCGTTGTATATTTGCGGGATGATGGGCGTAATTAACGTTCATGTCTTCCCCAACTTGCCCTAATTCATCCCACTGTTCGACAACGCCAATTTTCTGGATAGCAATATGTTTGCGATCGCTCGTATTATAGTTTTGTGAGCCGACTTTCTGAGCAGAAGCTTTTTCTGGACGGAAATCAGACAAGTGAGAGTCAGAAAAGTTGACTTGTGATTGTATGTCAATTCCTGGGGTTGAAGGATGTAAAGCAGGAGTTGGTATTTTATCTGAATTAATAGCAGTTAGCTGAGTTATCGGTTGTGAAGCGATAGATGATGATAGATTATTTACGAATGGTGCAGTAGAACTGTTTGTCTCAAGCGAAGATAGTTTAGCAGAAGCATCTGCGACAAATGGCTGTATTGATGAAACATTTTTGTGGACAAACCTCTGCTGATTTTCTGGCACATTAGACGTAAGTTTTTCCTGCGGTTCGGCAATTGTTTCTGTAGCAATTGTAGGTGTTAAGGTCTGTTGGTGTGAATTCGCTAAGGTACTATCAATAGTAGATGCGTTAGCGGAGCTTATCGTACCCCTACGGGGAAGCAAGCTACGTGTAGCATCTCGTACCCCTGCGGGGAAGCAAGCTACCCGCAGCGTCTCCGACAGAAGAAGAGAAGGTATCGCTCCATGTTGTACTTGTGGTTGAATTACAGGACTTAAGGCGGAAATACTAGTGTCCATAGTTGGCACAGGTGTTAAAGATAGTACCCGCTCGCTTGCAGATGCGTAGGCGTTGGCGTAGCCTCTCCCAGAGTTACCCGTCGTAGACATCGCCACAGGTTCTTCTAAAAACTGGTTGGAATCTAGTTGTGGATTAATGAGCTTTTTTACTTGCAAAGATAAAACATTTTCATTCCCAATTATTTGCGGTAATTGCTGTTGTACTAATTCACTTGCAGACTGTTTTTGGTGTTGAATTACAGGACTGAAGCCGGGAGTGCTAGTTTCTAGCGTCAACCCAGGTGTTAATGATTTTTGATTTGTGGGCAATATTTGATTAGCAACAGGTGCGCTGTCTACAGATTTTTCTGGAATAGATAGCTGTAAACTTATCAGCTTTTGCACTTGAGTAGATGAAACATTTCCACTTCTTTGTAGCGATTGCGTTGATGACAATTCAGTTACAGCTGTTTTCTGGTGTTGAATTACAGAACTTGAGGCGGGAGTGCTAGTTTCCACTGCTAGCATAGGTGTTAAAGGCAAAACTTGAGAAATAGCAGGTGCATAAGCGTTGGTGTCGCCTTTCCAAGAGTTTCCCGTTGTAGACATCGCTGTTGATTCTGATTGAATTTGAGGAGGAAAGTCCTCAGAACTTTCGACTTGTGGTAACTGAGAATGGATAAAAACTGGATGATTTTCTATAGGTTGTTTATGTAAGTTTTCAGTTGCAGATTTTCCCTGTTGTAGAACGCTAGGAATTGATAGAATAGCGCTGGCTTCTGCTTGTATTTGCGGGAGAGATTGCTTCAAAGACAATACCTTTGGTAAGAGATTAAGAGAAACTTCTTGATTAATTTCAATTGATTGGTTATTTAATGATTGAGTTGTAATTTTTCCTAATTTTTTACCAACTAACTTTGAGACAAGAGTATTATTTTCATTTGCGATCGCAGTCCTGACAATTGTGGAATTTAGATTAGGAAAAGAAAATGTTTTCTCTTGGGGAGTAAATGAAAAAATAACTGGTTTTGTTGGGTTTTCGGTGAAATATATTTGTAAGTCTGGCTTGAGAGATGATTGCAAAGATAAATCCAGACGATTAATTTTAATTGGTTGCTGGAGTAAACATTTAGGTGTAGACTGCTTTTTTTTAGATATTGGGTTAGCGAGATTAGAGAGATAAGTATTTGATTCTCTGGTCTGTACAAAAATAAAACGATTCGATAGGTAAGTCTTTGTTTGTGGTACAAGTGTAGACTTTAATGGCTCTGTATTGGGATTAAGTACTGCTTGATTCGCAGTAAATGAAAGTATTTCTGATTCTAGAAAAGGTTGAATTGAGAATTGTTCTCGATTTTCTCCGTTTGCAGGTTGGATAGAAGAAAGAACAGGATTAATTTTATTTGATTGTTTCTGTGATAATTGAGCAGTAGTAGGATTCGGTGGGGTAGTGCTTGTTTTTTGCCCAATGTTTGCAGGTTGGACAGAAGAAACAACAGGATTAATTTTATTTGATTGTTTCTGTGATAATTGAGCAGTAGTAGGATTCGGTGGGGTAGTGCTTGTTTTTTGCCCAATGTTTGCAGGTTGGACAGAAGAAACAACAGGATTAATTTTATTTGATTGTTTCTGTGATAATTGAGTAGTAGTAGGAATCGGTGGGGTAGTGCTTGTTTTTTGTTCTGTGTTTAAAGTCAATTGCTGATTATCAGTGCTAATTTGAGTCAGAATTGAATCTAAAAAAGGCCAATCAGAGGATAATTCTAAGTCAGGTTTTTGTGTCAAACTAGCAATTGACTTTAGTATTGGTTGGGAAGATTGAACAGGTGTTGAAGTTAAATTAGTTAACAGGGGGTTAGTTATCTCTTCAGATATTTGCCCTATTGTTGCAGGCGTTAGCGTTCGCGGAGCGTCTCGTAGAGAAGCTCGCCGCAGGCATCGCTTCTCCAACAACTGCACAATGTCAAAATTGGGAAATTTTTCCGCTTCTGATGTTGTTTCTAACTCAGTTGATTCTGTGGTAAAAGTCGATGACTCCCAGTCAAGGGTAGGCTCTGGTAACGGTTCAAACACTGATAATACAAGAGGTTGAACTGTATCGATTAAGTTAAAGCTTTTAGCTACCAAATGAAAGAGATAATTGCTCATCAGTCCGTCACCATCTCTAAGTACAATTGTCGCCGTCTGGGACTCATCGCCAAAATATCAGCTTCACGCCAACTGTAAGCAGCAGCCAAAGTATGTACCTCTCGCAACACTCGAAATCCCCAAGCGTTAATCTCAGCCCAGAAGAACGACACAATGTCAAATAATGATTGCCATTGGTGGTTGCAAGCGGAACAGGAAATATCAATTGGCACATTTGCTTGAGGATCTGCTTCAGCCATTTGGGTAATAATTGCATCTTTGGTATGAGATGGTAATTGCTGAAACAGCAGATATTCACCGTTACACACTGCTTGCAAAATACAGCGTTCTAATAAAATCTCTTGAGCAATCTCTGGCTGTTTGTGTTCAGCGATCGCTATCATATCTAAACTGTTTGGTAGACGAAAACTCACCTGATAATCACCAAGCTCAAGACAATATTTCTCAACTGGTTCAAGTGACAGTGATGCTACACGCATATCTGCAATATCAAAATTGAGTTCCAAGACTTCACCACAGCTTGGACAGGTGACTTGACTAACCAGTTGTGAACCAAATGTCCACTCCCGCAATGTCAGCAGCATAGCATCACGCTGACCGAGACTCAATTGAGTAAGCACATCTATGGAGGTTTCAGGACAAGCACTAGCTAGTAGCTTGATTGCTTTAGACCAAGATGGCTGATTAAGTCCCCACTCCCAGATATTTAACAGTTCCGAGGCTGATAGCGATCGCATATAGGAGTCCCGTAGTTAATTTCCTACTGGTTGAACAATTAAATCTTGATTAACTAAGCCGAGTTAATCATCAAGCACGTTCCCAACCTTCGTTCTCTATTTTTATGTACTCAATAGCGACAGCATTAGCACTAGCATCCAAGTCTGGTAAAGCTTGATATTCCGAAACCCAGCAACCAAAAACGTTATATGAAGTCGCTTTCTGACCAGCTTCATCACGAACCTCAATAGTGATATCTTTACGAAAATCTGCCAGAGACACTTCTGGACTACCACCAAGCGCCCAGACTTTGTTTGCCCATTGTTCAAAATCAGGATCTTTGCTAACACCTCGTTCTAAGGTGATGGCATCGTACTTGCTTTGTCCCGGAGACTTATAGACAGTGCTAGGGTCGCCACCTGTACGGTGTTCTATGACCTCAGTGGTTCGCTTCAGACCACTGACTTTACTTACCCCAGCCACATCCTTACCAGCGAATTTCACAACAAACTTAAAGTTTTTGTAGAGGTCTAAACGTTTACCTGAAATAGAAGGCATATATTTCTCCTTAAACTGCTATTTGTCCGGCTATTTGCTGAATCTTAAGAACGACAAATTCAGCAGGTTTGAGAGGAGCAAAACCAACAATGATATTGACAATTCCTAAGTTAATATCATTTTGGATTGTTGTTTCTTTATCACACTTCACAAAGTAAGCATCTTCCGGCTTACGACCTTGAAAGGCTCCTTGAAGGAAGAGAGTGTGCATAAAAGCTCCAAGATTCAAGCGAATTTGCGCCCACAACGGCTCGTCATTTGGCTCAAAGACAACCCATTGCGTACCGCGATAAAGACTTTCTTCCAAGAAAAGTGCGAAACGGCGAACCGGAATATACTTCCATTCATCCGTCAGACGGTCATCTCCGTTGCGCGTCCGCGATCCCCAAATCACACGACCATAAGCTGGTAGAGTTCGTAAACAATTAATTCCCAAAGGATTCAATTCCCCATTGTCTGGATCTGTTAGAGGTACACTCAATTGTGGTACACCTGTCAATGTTGCTTCTGTACCTGCTGGAGCCTTCCACACACCGCGTTGAACATCAGTACGAGCAAATACGCCAGCGATCGCACCACAAGGAACAAATTCTTCTATTTGATTTTCCCGTAAAGGATTTGGTTGCTTGATTCGAGGAAAGAAAACAGCAGCATAACTAGTTGGTTCACCAAGATCGTTCTGAATACCAGCTTTGGCCTTATCCTTATTAGTCCAAGTACTGGGCGGATCGATGATGAAAAACGCGCGACGCTCTTTACAAAATTCTGCTGCTCGATCGACTAAAGAGTCATAATCTATATTGCCATCATTTTTATAAGGCGGAATACAAAGCATATTAAACAGGTCGGCTTTATTTAAAGCGTAAAGACCCTGTTTATTTGCTTCCTTATTTGACCCTGTGAAGTCGTTCACATCTAGATAGTCACCATCCGCACCGCTGTTTGGTTCCGCTTTGGTATTTGTATCGTTATCACCCCACAATTTTTTATCAGGTGTTGGATCGGCATGAGCAGATGGTCTTTCTGTTGGCAGAGATTCATCTCTAAATCGAACTAAATAAGACTCATTCAATAAGACTTTATCTACTTGTCTGGGATGATTTGGTAGCACCGACACATTGCGAAATATTTCTAGTTGTCCTGTCTTTTGATCCAGAACTGTAATGTTGAATAGTTTTTCTGACTCTGCGTCACCTCTTACTTTAATATCTATATCTATCCGCACTTTTAAAGCATTTCCCCAACTGCCTTCATTTGCTGCTTCTAAGTTGAGACCATTAACATTTAGTTGTGCCTTCTTAGCAGTGGCTTCAGTTTCCCCTGGAGTTTGACCTTCCGGTGGAGCTTGCCCTTCTGCTTGTTTCAGCTTAGAGTGAGTGAGTCGGACAATAATTGCTTGGCTACCACCGTTGAGGTAAAAATCTCGTACAGCATAGCCAAGGGTACTATTCAGCCACAATTCGCCAAAAATGCGTTCAAAGTCGCCATAACTGTTAATAGTAATCGGCTCGTCTACAGGGCCTCGTAAAGCGCGACCAATAAAGGCAGTAATAGAGGTAGATACGCCTGTAATCGTGCGTACTCCACTCGGAATTTCTTCTACGTAAACGCCTGGATAAGTTGGTTGTATGGGCATTGTTCGTTCTCTGATTAAGAATTAAAACCTACAAATTGACAAAATAGTCAACTTTTAAATAAAAAAATTAAGATAGATTGTAAATTTTAATATCAGTAATAAGTTATTTGAGCAAGTAAGCCAAATTCGTATTTAGATATAACATTGCAGCGAATTACTTTTAATATTAGTTGTCTCATCGGCTCTGAAACTCATAAAACTCATCCCCTAACTCATAGTAAAACTCATGAAAAATAACATTTTTAAATAGGAATGTTACTAAAATAACTTGTAACTAAGTACCTTGACTCTCAACAATTGCATAGGGTCAGAAATAGAAGTGAGTTCTAAACCAAAAGCTTGAGCTTTTTTCTTCAGGTTATTAAGTAGGCGCTCTCAATACTGTTACTCATAAAAATTTGTTTACTTTCTAAAAACTTCTTGTCACTCTTTAGGAACAGACCAGAGTTTGATGGTTTTGTCGGCACCGCTGCTGGCTATCATGTTTCCATACGGTCTGAAAACTACTGACCGCACGCCTCGCTGATGCCCGATCAAATTCTCTAAGAGTTTGCCTTCAGGCAACCCCCATAACTTGATAGTGCTGTCATTGCTACTACTAGCTAATCTCTTGCCATCGGGACTGAAAGCCACTGACCACACAACTCCTTCATGTCCAATTAGGGAGTGCAACAATTTACCAGTGGGCATTTGCCAGAGTTTGACTGTCCTATCAGCACTGCCACTCGCGATCTGCCGTCCATCAGGGCTAAAAGCCACTGAGCGCACGGCTTGTGAATGAGCATTCAGGGTTTTTAGAACAGCACCATCCATGAGCCGCCAAATTTTGACTGTACCACCCTCATTGCCACTAGCTAAGGTCTGCCCATCTGGACTAAAAGCAACAGTTCTTACCCACAATCCATCCGATAACTGATGAACTTGTACGCCAGTCTGCACGTTCCAGATGCGGATGGTTGTGTCAGCACTAGCACTAGCTAACCACTTTCCGTTGGGGCTGATGGCAACGGCTTCTACATCATCTGTATGGCCATCTAAGGTACGAAGCAGTTGCCCCGTCTCTAAATTCCAGAGTTTAATCCGGTTATCCCAACTACCACTAGCGAGCAGCTTGCTATCTGGACTGATGGCAAGGCTTACCACTGCATCACCGTGTCCTTCTAAAGTATGGAGTAAGGTGTTACTAGGCAGATCCCAAATTTTAATTTTTTTATCGTAACTGCCACTGGCGAGGAAGCGTCCATCAGGGCTAATTGCAAGAGCGTAAACCCAAGTTGAATTTCCTTGGATAGAACGTAAGGGTTGAGTGGCTGCAACAGAGCTAGTAGCAACACTAGCGTTTCGGAAGTGGAAGAATAGGCTAGCACAACTGCTACTACCAACCAAAATCGTTAGGGTACTGATTGCCAATGCTGCTGAAGATTTCCAGGTAATTTTTTTCGATCTCATAACAGGACATTCCTTGTGCGAGTGGGAGAATAATCTAACTTGCACCCACTGCGTAACGGTGTCGGAGACTAGCGGTACTATAGAGTAATTTTGTCTGGAATTTGAGATGAGAACGCTTTTCCTTTCGCTTTTTGTTGTTTATTCCGATGTTCAATCCAACGTCGCATCAGAAATAAAAAGGTTGTCATGACAATCCCTACTAGCGCAATCGGGGTTAAATAGCTCCAATGCTCTGACATTTTGTCCCAAATGTGCCAAGTGAGCAGGAACATAGCTAAGTAAGTCAGGGTATGTAATCGCTTCCAATTTTTTTTCAGTCTTTTGACACTCCAGTCATTAGAAGTAATTGCCAATAGGGTAAAAATTATGAAGGTAGATATACCTTGGATATAAATCAAATAGGTATTGGGATCTAAAAAATCAAGGTCTCTCTTTTTCATTAAGAGGAAAGCGTGAAGCAAAGCCAAGCAGAAAGCCAGAATACCGATAAGTCGTCGATATTTTAACAGCCATTTAGGAAGCTTCGCTTGTTTAGTTTGAGGAAAAATTATTCTGAGATTCGTGGGCATTAAGGTAAGAATATAAGCTCCTAAAGCTAGAAATCCCAGGCTGTTTTCTAAGGGTGCTGTATCGATTGCTGCCATGACTAATCCTCGTTAATTTTTCAAGAAAAGCCACTTTTTTAGAAGTGAAATATTTCCTACACCCAAAGGAGCGAACCAGGTCAAAGCTTGCAGCGTCAGACTGGTATATTTATCTAACTCCACTTCTTAAACCTTTCAGTGATAAAGTTTCTAAATTTTACATAGCCTCTTCAGTAAATTCTTGCTTGATTTTATCTATAGCTTTATTCATTTCTTTTGTATGAATCCAACCTACGTAGCCTCCAAATATTATCTTGTTATTGTCATCTGCTAAGAATATGTGTTTTACCTGTACTGGATTTATAAAAATTTTAACTACCGTTTTATCTTTCAGTATAAAAAAAGGTGTTGCTCTTTGAAAATTTCTACTATGAGCCATAGTCATACCAGCTACATTCACCAACATTTCAACAACCTTTTGGGCTGTTTGAGAAATACTTTAAGCAATTTCCGCTTCAGTATTCCATTCTTTTAAATAATCAATTGCTTTTTGAGATAAGCGGAAACCTTCTTCAAATACACCAAGTGAATTAAACATTTAAGATTCTCCTGTTTTACTTATTTAAAAAAGCTAAATTCGTATTAGATATAACATTGCAGTGAATTACTTTTAATATTAGTTATCTTATAGACTCTGAAACTCATAAAACTCATTCCATAACTCATAGTAAAACTCATGAAAAATAACATCCCAAAGAGGAATGGTACTAAAATAACTTGTAACTAAGCACCTGTACTCTCAACAATTGCGTAGGGTCAGAAATAGGAGTGAGTTCTAAACCAAAGGCTTGAGCTTTTTTCTTTAGGTTATTAAGTAGAGGCTCTCAATACTGTTACTCATAAATCAATACTTCAATTAAGCCTAAAAGTCAGGTAAAGTAAAGTATTATTCCCAAGCATGAAAATTAACTGTGGTACATCTCAAGGATTTATCACTATTATGTCCAACGATACAAAGTGGCGATTTTATTTACTATTTTTGCAAATGCGGATTAATGCACATTTTGGACATTCCATAGCGATCGCACTAATTCATATTTTTATTCTGCAACGCCAAATGCTGCTCTTTTTTCGTAAAAAATCGCCGATACAATTCACAACTTGCGATCGCTTCAGATCCAGAAAGTTTAATCAACCCCATACTGCTTAACTTGTGAGAAAGGATGGGATTTAAGAGAATAGCTTCATTGGCATTCAGAACGTTATCAAAAGCTTGTGCTAACTCAGGCTGTTTTTGCAAGGTTGCCCAGTGACGCTGCAAGTGATTTGAATAAATTTTGCTAGCAGTGGGAGCAGTTTCTAGTAGTTGCGACAGAGTTACCTCGTTTCGACTCAGATGATAGAGAGCTAAATTTACTAGTGCCGGATGTCCCCCGACCATTGCCATTAATTGTCTAGCTCCTTCTCCATCTGTCCAATTGAGTCCATAGCGTTGGGCTAACTGTTGTACCTCTTCTTGGCTAAAGTTGTCTAACTGAATCGGTAATCCTACATTGAAAGGAGACTGATTAAGTTCAAGAGGAACATAAATATCTGTTGAGTGAACAACGACTAAACGAAGCTTTTGCCAAATGGGCAGTCTTTTCGCTTCTTCGTACCAAGAACGCAACAGAGGTAGAAAATCCTTCGCTACTTGGGGATGCTCGAAAATATGGTTCACTTCATCCAACGCCAAGATCAGGGGAGTATTAATTGACTCTAGTAGATATTCTTGAAAGTAGACGGTGCAGCTAACTTTACTTCCCAAATCTTCATCCCAATACTCGTCTAACATTGGTTGGAGCTGAAGCTGGCGGGCGATATTGGCACACAACCAGCGCAAAAGTTGATTCAAGTCGCTTAGAATTGTCTGCTCTACTTGTTCTAGATTCAAGCTGATAGTGCAGTAACCCTCGTGCTTGGCATAGTCAAGAATCCTCAGCGACAGTGAAGTTTTGCCCATTTCTCTGGGAGCTTTGATCCTGATTAACGCTCCTGGTTTCTTAATTTCTTGATAGATTTGCTCCTCAAGGTAAGAACGTTTGAGGTAAAAGGGAGAGGCGAGAGGAACTGAGCCACTGGGGTAGGAAGGTGACGTATCCTGATTAACTGTGGGGGGAAATAGCGTCAGGTCTTGTTTCAAAAGTTTTGTATTTGGAGCTGCTTCAATGATGGCATAAGACTCCAGCAGCACCTGACAGTTTTTCTTGGTCACGCGCTGGCCAATGACCTCAGAGAGTCGCCCAAACAACTCTGGGGCAACAACATTGGTAAAGTAGCCAGGACTATAACCTGCCTCTATAGCTATTTGGTTATAAGTTTTATACTGCCAAATCCCACGCAAAACCAGATTTTCTGTGGAATTAAGGGGGCGATTGTGGCTCTCAATTAGTAGGCGGTCAACAATCTCAAACAGACTATCAAGGTTCATAGAGATTACAGACAAAGCTACTAATAAAGATAACAGAAGTTACGCAAGTAACACAATATCTGCCATTTAGTAGTACAACAGTATTGCTTAGACAAATTAAATTATCCAGAAGTATAGACCTCTTCTTTCACTTTCTAGATTAAACAAAAGTTTTCGTAAATCAAACAAAAATAGATTCATAAATACGGTTCTGAACTCTCAAATTTCCCTGTTGCTTGACTACTAGCCCTGACAAAAGCAATTCTCTTTCCTCTGAACTATCAACTGCAATAATCTCTCCTTGATGCAAAATTTGACGGTAGAGTTCTAGTAGCCGAACGGATTGTTTACTTTTGAGAAGGCGATCGCGGATGGTTCTAAAATGCTCTGGTTCATCCTGTGATTCCCAATTTTGTATTACCGACCCTCGCACCAAATTTTCAATCCATTCGGCTTCTCTGTTGGTAGGGATAGGAGATGAAGAATTGCGGATAAATTTACAGAGCTTTTGAGTCAAAAAGGGCTGGCCATTAGTCCACGCTAACACTTCTTTTAAAACTGTTTGAGGATTGCTCACTTTTTCAGTCAATCCTTGAAGTAGAGGTTGTGCTTCATGCTCTTTAAACCCTTCTAATTGAATGGTCTGACCGATGTTAAAAGGCGTTCTTTGGTGGTCATTAATTAAGTCACCAGGGGTAGTTACTCCAAAAAGAGCAAAGGTTAAACGTCGATACTCTGGATTAATACTACGCTGATTATAGCAAGAGCGAATTAGCGCAAAAAAGTCATTAACTGGGAATTTTAAACTTAAGAAACTATCAATTTCATCGATAAAAACTATCAAGTTTTTAGGTATAGTATCATTTTCTTGAGCAACTTCAACTAGCAAAACTTCTTCAATAAATTGACTCAACCTCTGAACTGGAGAAATATCTCCTTGCTCTTGCCACCAAGTTTTTAGATTAACCTTTCTTAACAAACCAAAACTTCGCCATAGCTCTACTGTTAAGCCTTTGTACCATTGGTCAGGCGTGACGTTTTCGCTACCAATCCGGGTCAGATCGATCGCCCCGCAGCTAAATCCCTCATGCTGGAGATGGTGTATCATACGTACCATCAGGCTTGACTTGCCCATCTGCCGAGGATTGAGAATGTAACAAAACTCCCCGCGCTTCAACGCCTTGTAGAGATAACGGTCTGCTGAACGCACAACATAAGTAGGAGCATCCATCGGCAAACTTCCTCCCACTTGATAGTCAAAGGTAGAGGGTTGTTCGGCACTTTTGAGTAACTCGTTTTCAAAGAGCAGTTCGGCTTGAGTGGCTTTGAGAATTTCTAGGGTTTGTGAGAGTTCTTGAGTGCGCTCGTCTACTCTCATCTCTAGATTTCGGTTATAATCTTCTAACTGTCCGTAGAGACGGGCATTTTCAATGGAGATAGCAGCTTGAGCCGAAAGAATTCTTAAAACTTCAATGCGATCGCTGGTAAATGCATCTGTGGTTAAATTGTTTTCTAGATATAAAATACCGCTTAGTTTGCCTTGATTTAACAAAGGAGTACAGAGAATCGATTTTGGTTGAGTGGCAACGATGTAGGGATCGCGGATAAACTGTTCTTCTTCGCTAGCGTTATTAAGAACTACATTTTCTTGAGTACGGACAATATAGTTAACGATCGCAACTGGTAGGATAGGTGTCTGAGAATCGCCATCTACAGAGTCAATGGGAAGCGATCGCAGTAGAGTCACATCATCAGAATCTACTGTGCCTTCAGCTTCGATCACCCATTTATGATCTTTTTCCAGTATCAGAAAGCCTTTTTGGGCACCTCCATTTTCAATTACAGTTTTCATTAACTTAGCCAGCAGTTGGTCTAGTTTAATTTCGCTAGCTAATACTTGAGAGGCTTTGGTAACTGTCATCAGATCGAGTACGTGGGGATTTGTACTACTAGTAGATTCAGTTGTATTAATGCTTTGGTCTTCTTTTCGGTTGTTTATATCCATTAGAAACTGTGGGTACTCCGATTCTAGGGCTTTAACTTTGGCTTTTGCACCCCAGCAACTATAACAATGATGGGCATTTTTCAGGTATAGTCGTCCTATTTCTTCTCTATCGAGAGAGATATAAAATTCTGCTGCGCGTTCATAACCTATGGCTTCTTCGTGAATAAATTCAGATTTTTTAGCACCTTGAATTGCTTCTTCATAAAGTTCTTGGGCTTGCCAATTTTGTTCCAATACTCGCGCTTTCTCTGCTTCTACTAAATCGTATTTATTTTGAAAATTGGCGGGGCAATGACCCGCCCATACTTTCATATTTTGTTGATTACTCTCTACTTTTTCTAATATTTGTTTTTGTTGCTCTGGGTTGAAACTATGATAGTGAGCAAGAAAGGAAAGAGAAGAGTAGAAATTGTGTTGTGGTACAGTTAAATATCCAGCATAAGATTTAATGTATCTTTCAGTTTCAACTATTGAGATAACAGCATATTCATATATTTTAAATAAATATGAACAAATTAATTTTGAAAAGTAAGCTATAAACAACAACCATTCGCTATTATCTTGCTGCCATTTATTTAAATAGTCGTTTTCTTCTTTTGTATCATTACTAATACTATTAATAAAATTTGAATTAATCTCTATCAAATTTATTATATTTTTTTTGCATATGTTAGCGTAATAAATTGAGTATTTTATTTTTAATTTTTCAATTGACTTAATGTATATTGTATAATCAACAATGATATCTTCTAAATTATATCCTCCAAAAAACTTTATCAAAAAATATGTGATAATTACATAACTTGTATACTCCTTGCACCCTCTAATTATCCCTTTTTGAGCCGTATCTATAATTTTTTTGTATGCACTTTTATCCCTGAGAAAATTTTTCCAATGCCATGCGTATCCATAATAGAAGTGGATAACTAAATCTTCTAATTCGGTCGAATTTAATTGATGAAGCAACTTTATAGACAGTTTGCCAAACTTATATCCTAAATTAATCTCTCTCGTCGAGCCAGATCTAATTAGTAAATAAGAACTATAAATAGCAGGAGCTTGAGAGGGATTACCATATTTTATACAGAGATTAAGCTGGATTAATATGACCCAGGGAAATAATGGTGAATTCATAATATTCAAAGGAGAAATAATTCTTTGTAATATGAATATTACTGCCAGTTTATGTGGATCGTTGAGTCTAGGAAGATTAGCTAATTTCTCAATATTTTGATTTTGCAAAAATAGCTCTAGCTCTCCTTCTTCTTGTTTAATTTTATTTTCTATTTCAATACTTCCTTGAGGAATATCTATTCCTAGTTCTGTTAAAAACTTAAACGCCGTACTTATCGCATCTTGCGGTTGAAATTCAGCAAAACAAGAAAGAATTTTTACTTCATATATTTTTACTTTATCAATAATATTTGTAATCTGAGATAAGCAAATCTTATACAAGGAATCAACTCGATCAAATTGAGTATTTAAGCGAAGTAATTCTAAAGTTTCTACATAAATTTCCAAAGTTAATTCATACTGCTCTTTCCAACTGTTTTTTGCTAATAATCTTAAACTAGTTTCTAAATATTTTAGAGCTACCTGATAAGCGGTTGAAGCTTTTGCTTTTTTACCAGCTTGAAGATTTAATTTGGCTAAATTATCTCTTTCCGCCCGCTCAATAATTAATTCAGTTCCTTCATTTAAGTGATTGACAATATCAAAGATATTTGACTCTATTTCATTTAACTTTATCGTTTTCAAAATAAGAAAACCTACTTGCAGATGTACTAATTTTTTTTCTATTTCTGGAATTAAAGCATAGGCAGCTTGCTGAACTCTATCGTGCAAAAATTTGTAGGGGATATATTTGGGAACTTTGGGAATAAAAGCATTGAGAATTTCTGAAGTATTTATTGATATTTCTTCCTGATTCCAAAGCAGAGGTATTTTATAGTCATTACTCAGAGGTAAAATTAAACCTGACTCTAGTGCTGGCTGAAGTTCTCTAGCTGTAATTATTTGAGATTTGTTATTGACTATGGAAAGAATTTCTAAATTAAATTGGTTGCCAATACAAGCTGCTAATTGCAAAATCTTCTGAGTCTTTTTATCCAGTTTGGTAATCTTGCTGATAGTTAAATTAACGACATTATCAGTTATTCCTACTTTTTTAATTTCTTCAATATTCCAGTACCAACAATTTTTCTTTTGGTCAAATGACAAAATGTTTTCTTTGTGCAGATATTGGAGTAATTGAGTTAAGAAAAAAGGGTTTCCTTGAGTTTTATTAGTTACTAATTTTGCTAAAGGCTTTGACTTTTCTGTGGAGCAATTTAATGTATCAGCAATTAATTGATTAATATATTGGATTTCTAATGGTTGCAGCGAGATATTATTGATGCTAGCACCTTCTTTTTGAATTTTCTCTAAGGTTTGCATCAAAGGATGAGTAGCATCAACTTCATTATCTCGGTAGGCTCCGATTATCAATAGATATTGGCTGTCAGCATCGCTTATTAATAGCTCAATTAACTTTAAGGATGCTAAATCTGCCCACTGTAGATCGTCGAGGAAGATAAGTAGAGGGTGTTCTTTTTGAGCGAAAACAGTAATAAATCTTTGAAAAAATAAATAAAATCGATTTTGAGCCTCAGTTGCTCCTAATTGCTCAACTGGTGGTTGTTTGCCGATAATCTGCTCCAATTCAGGAATTATATCGATGATAACCTGAGCATTAGGATTCAATGCTGCTAAAAGTTCCTGTTTCCAAGTTTGTAGTGCTGCTTCAGATTCGGTAAGTAATTGTCGTGTTAAGTCTTGAAATGCTAAAGCGATCGCCGCATAAGGAATATCTCGCTGCAACTGGTCAAATTTTCCGCTAGTAAAGTATCCTCGCTGGCGTAATATTGGTTTATGAATTTCATTAACCAAGGCAGATTTACCAATTCCTGAATAACCAGAAACCAGCATTATCTCACTGCTGCCTTGACTAACTCGCTCAAAAGTAGTTAATAGTTGAGTAACTTCTTTTTCCCTACCGTAAAGTTTTTCAGGAATAACAAAGCGATCGCAAATATCCTGAGTTGCTAAACAAAACTCGTCCATTTGCCCTAAACTCTCTAAGCGATCGCGCCAGGTTTCTAAGTCAGCTTTGATTCCCCAAGCACTTTGGTATCGTTCTTCTGGGGTTTTTGCCAACAATTTCATCACAATATCTGAAACGCCTTTAGGTATTGGTTGAGATGTTAGATTTAACGTTTCTACAAGTTCATGTGGGGAAACAGGTTGTTGTGCAATATGACAGTGAACTAATTCTATAGAGTCGGTAGTTGTAAAAGGTAGTTGATTAGTCAGCAATTCATAGAAGGTAGCACCTAAGGAATAAAAATCGCTGCGGTAATCTATTCCTCGGTTCATTCTTCCAGTTTGCTCTGGAGCAATATAAGCTAAAGTTCCTTCTAGGCGCTCAATATTACTAACTGTCTGATTTTCTCGTGATAAACAGGTGGAAATACCAAAATCGATGACTTTAAGTTGTTCAGTTTCTGGATTATAAACAATATTAGAGGGATTAATGTCTTTGTGGATAATATTGGCAGCGTGAATAGCCGCCAAACTCTCAGTTGTTTTGATGGCAATAGAGAGAAATTCTTTGAGAGTAAATTGGCGTTCGGGTATTAATAATTTTAAAGATTCACCACCAAAGTCTTCTAAAAAAATGACTAGACTATTTTCATATCGCTGCAAATTGTACGCTTTAATAACCCCATCGGCATTTAAGGAGCGGGTGACTTCATATTCCTGCTTGTATCGAGTTAGTTCTGAGGGAGTTGGGTAGTTTTCCTTGAGAATCTTTAAAATAACGGGTTGATTATCAGGCTTGAGAATGGCTCGATAGACTAATGAATTAGCACTTTCATAGATTTTTTGAATAATCTGATAGTCTTTCATAGTGTTCGTGAGGAAATTTTTATAATTACAATTTTTATTGTCTTTCCTTCCCAATTCTAAAGTATCTGAAAAATTTTTTAATTTTATGTTTTTACCTTGGAGTCAGTTCTCTGATAAATCTCAGTTATCATAGTGGTGGTAACTTGAAGCCTATTTTTAAAAGCTCTACTAATAACCTGTGACTTCCACATGTCGCAGTTTTTACAAGCCGACCTATTATTTAACTGATTAAGCATTAAATCGCGTCTAAGTTGATTAAATAAATCTCCACTCCAAATATCTTGCAGAGTTTGTTGATTGTAATCTCCCAGACTAGCGATATCCTTATCAAAACCAAGTCTAAATAAGGTTTCAATGCAGTAGTATATTCTGCCGTCAGGCAAAACAGCCATTTCTATAAAGGGAAACAGACAAGCCCATCTCCCTTGCGCTTTTTGAATATAATGTTTAAGCGAATCTTGCAGAGCGTCGTTAATCTTGCTAAGACGCATATTAGTTTCTTTATATTCAGCTAAATTCAAAACAAAAACACTATCTGCTTTTGCTAGCCAACGTTCTCGAAATTTTTGTTCTTCTTCAATAGTTACATCTTGATTTCTGACAAATGATGTCCTCACCTCACAGGGAATTCCCAAGCGATCGCGCAGTCGCAGAAAATTGATAACATTAGATTCGACTCGGTTGAGATTAGCACCCCTAACTCTTAAGTAAGTATCGGTTTCAGCAGCATCAATGCTAATATCAATACTGGTTAGACCTGCTTGCAATAATGCGATGGCTCGACTTTCATCTAGCAGTTGACCGTTGGTAGTTATATGAACTCTGGGAACCCCCTGTTCTCTGCAAATTTGAACAAAATCTATAATCTTCGGGTGAAGCAATGGCTCCTCCACACTGCCAATTAAGATCGTAATTCCCTGTTCCCCACATTCTTGTGCTAGTTTTTCCATCATCTTCCAGGACATTGCATTATTACCTGTGAAGAAATCTGTTGTATGTGTTGGCTTAAGCAAAGAACTATGATATGGACACATTACGCATTTGAGATTGCAGGTATTTCCGACAATTGCCCTAACATAAGAAGGTTTTACAGCCGTGCCATAATAGTCTCCAAAGTAATGTAACTGTTCATCAATATCGGTCTGTGAAATAATAGTCAAGGGTGTTGGAATGCCAAAAATCTCCTGATTTTTACTTTCAAATTCTTGTAATAACTGACTCCAGATATTACTTAACTCTTGGGGATACAAATAAGCTAGGGTCGGATATGCAGGTAAGCCTAATTCTGATGAAACAGGTAGGGAAGGTCTGAAAGCAACTACTTTTTTTCCAGATTTTACTGCTGCCACAAGTCTCTCTACACTTTTTGATTGTAAGGGAATACCATGAGGTGGTATTTCCAGCACCATATCCGATATTTGCCAATTGTCTCGGATTTGAATTGGTAAAAGCTTTTGAGGGTCTTTAATAGTCATATTTTTTCTACAGGATTTGGATAGCACCAATGAAGAAAAGAACCACCCTTGTTTTAGGCATGGGTGGAGTCTTTAGCAATTTATGCTTTCAGAAGATTAAGATGTTTAAGTCTGTAAAACTTTGCTTATCTTAAATTAAGAACAAGTTGTAGGAATATAAGGGTTGTCTGCAAAATATTTCCCTTCTTTTCTATCCGCAATCCAGTGTTCCAATTCAGAATAAGTAACAGTACCCTCGCCAATTTGCGGGCGCGGAGGAAAGGGAATGACAAATTTAAAAAGGCTAGGACTATTTCGATCTACGTCCTCTAGCACTCCATTAAAGGCATTAACATTGACTTCAAACAAATAACCAAGACCCTTTGAATTTTGGTCATTTTCTAGTTCAAAGTCATTAAATATAGGAAAAATCAAATTTTCGTTAGATTGATAATCTTTAAAGACCTCACGGAGTAACTTGGCTTCTACATTTTCCTCCGACGAGTTATCTTTAGGATTAGCTTTCAATAGATATTTCAACTTTCCACCAGGCACATTTGGGGAATTTTCTTCAGTAGGGTGTATAAAATATTCCTCTAATTGTTTTGCAGTGTCTGACATATGAATATCTGAACTACCAGCATTAAGCCATATATAGGCAATAATTTGAGAAAGTTGTTTAGCTTGCTGATAAAGTCGGTTTAGAAAAAAAAGGTTTTGAGGAGCTTCGAGAAGCGTATCTTTCAAGAATTTCGATACTACTTCTTGTTTTTCATTAGGATGTTGTTCTGACAATTTTAATAACTGATCTACATAGCCTTTTACAAGGCTATCTGTTACTTCACTTATCTTTTCACCTTTAATAAATAAATCTCTAGTTCCAAACATGATTTTTCCTCGTCTTTCTAATATTGTGATAACTTTCAAAACAAATTGTAAAAACGGCAAGGATTATCCCAAAGAATTTTTTGCACAGTTTCTTTCGATAATTTTTCCTCAAGCTTTACCATTTCTGCAACGATGTTCGGCTTATGATCCATATGGGGATAGTCCGAACCAAAGATTAAATTGTCCGTGCCAATATATTTGATCGCCTGAACCAGTAATGGTTCTGAAGGCTCTATGGCAATAAAGCACTGGCGACGAAAATACTCTGATGGCTTGATTTTGACATTATCATGAATTGTATCCTCCCAAGCTAAATTTTCATACTCTTCATCTAGTCGCCACAGCCAGTAAGGAAGCCAGCCACAACCGGACTCTAGAAAAGCCACTTTCAGTTTTGGATGACGTTCTAATACTCCTCCTGCGATCAAAGCTAATAAAGCCATCATCTGTTCCATCGGATGAGAGCAAGCGTGAGTAGCAAAACGAGTGTTAAACCTTTCTGTACCTGTAGTTGGCAAACGACTGTGAGTCCCTTCGTGAATACCTACTGCTATGCCTAGTTGTTCGCATTCTGTCCAAAATGGCTCGTAAGCGGAGTCGCTCAATAGTCTTCCTTTGATAGGGTTAGGGCGTAAAAATACTGCTGTCCCAGCCAAAATCGACAATTTTATGCAATTCATGCACCATTGACTCTGGTGCGTGCAGATTAATTGCTCCTACCCCCTTCAACCTATCTGGATCGTAGCTGCAAAAATCTTTTAACCAATTGTTGTAAGCACGGGTAAAAGCGCCAGCAACTTCCGGTTGCATAGTATCGATCGCCCAAAGCCACAATCCATAAGTTGGATAAAGGAATGCCAGATCGATCCCCATTTGTACCATCTCTTGAACGTGAGACTCGACATTGTAGCTTTGGAAATAAGCATTAGGATGAGCTTCCATCATCTGCTTATTCCCCTTATCTCGAACTTGCCTAGAAACTTTTTTTACAATGTCTTCCCCTTGAATTTTCATGTCTGCTGAGGGAGCAAACTGTTTAAATTCTGGTTCGAGATATTCAGCCCACATACTGGGAGGTTCAATAACGTGGGAATCCGCATCAATAATCGAATATCCGTTTAGCATGATCTCTAATCAATCTGGCTCAGAATTGGGAATTGGTGCGTAACGCTACAAATCTGATTACTGCGCTGAAATTTTTTGGTAGCTTCACACATCCTACAGTTTTACATGCCAGTTGCGTCAGCTCTATTTTTATCAAACAATCGGTGAAATCGTCTTGATGGTACTACTACCGCAAGGCGAAAGTCAAAAGTCAAAAGTATTATCGAATGGGCTTTTTAGGGATTTTAACTCGAAA
Source organism: Nostoc sp. DSM 114160 (assembly GCF_053470305.1). Classification (NCBI taxonomy): domain Bacteria; kingdom Bacillati; phylum Cyanobacteriota; class Cyanophyceae; order Nostocales; family Nostocaceae; genus Nostoc; species Nostoc sp. DSM 114160. Next base: position 3,767,085 of record NZ_JBPFGO010000001.1, read on the forward strand.
GTGAATCAAGAAAGACCCCTGATTTTGTAGATTATAGTAAGTCCATATATCAAGATTTGGTTTATGCATCTGTTGTGCAAGTTGTATCGTTGTAAATGACATAAAAAACTCCGTACAAATAAAGAAATTGGAAACAGATGCTATAGGCAAGTGGCGGACAATTTTGAATTATAACAGCCTCTGGTCGTTATAATTACAACCTTATAATCAGCCTTTTCAAGGTGTGTTAGAGACTCTACAAGATAGTAAGCCACAGCAACAGAAAACAGCAATATTAAAAAAATGCTATTACGTTTTGTATACCTAAATTAATAGCTTCATCGTTTGTATCAACATATATATCGATTCTGTTACCTTGAATAGCCGTACCTGTATCTAGACTTTTAGCAGAAACTTCTTGTCCATCCCAAAGTCTTAAAGTCAAGTCTGTTAGTAAAGGAATAACGTTTGGATCTACCGCACACTGTAGAGGTGATTGGCCGGCACGTGCTTGTTGCAATGTAACGCCAAACTCACCAGTAGCAGGTGGCTGTACTGTTCCGTCTGGGAGTGTAGATTGTTCTCTACTGTAAAAAGTAGCTTCTAAATTCAATTCAGTAGACATGATTTTCTCCTTAAAAGATTGAGATTTTGCATCAAATTGGTGAATAAAGTCTATCACTTGGAATGAAAGCACTCTTATCAAGTTAAAACTTAGATATTGACAGAAAGTTGGTGTGGTGCAAGCCCTAGTGTGTCTGCAAACTACATCCGTGAGATGTTAAGAAAAAACGCATTTTGTCAATCAATGTTAGTGGGACGATAAGATTGCCGCAATCGGAACCATAATCTTGCCCTAGTGTTGTAGGTTGGTGATAGCCCACATAACCTTAGTTAGTTATAGTTGCAGAAGGTTAGCCAAGCAAACTAACCTTCTGCATTCCTAGTAACTACTGCTAGTAATAGCTATTTTGCAGATGTTCTAATCAGGAATTTGAAGTACAGTACCAGGTTGTAAACTATTAGGGTTCAGATTGTGATTTGCTGTAGAAATCTTACCCCATAGATTGCCATCTTTATAAAACTGTTGCGCAATGCTAAATAATGTGTCCCCCGCTTTAACAGTGTATTGTTGTGCCATGTTTTTCTCCTTAAAAAATTGAGATTTGCATCAAATTGCGGTTTTAAAGCTTTTATTCTTTCCTTCAGTTTGTGACAATTGAGGGTGCGGAACGTGAGCTTCAATCGCAGTGAACTACCTTTGATATTAGTTTTTTTCTTAGTCTCTGAAACTCATAAAAATCATCCCAGAACTCATAGAAAAACTCATGAAAAATAAGATCATTCAGTAAGGAGAACCTCACATCCACATGGGAAAAGAATTGAGTCGCTCTTCTGTAAGTGACTCTGACAACCAACCCATTTTCACCGGAACTTCATAAAGCCGTCCGGGTGCTAACCTTTTCCACATATGGCGCATTCCCGGAACGATTACCTTGGCAACGTGAAGTCCAATATCGGGACGAGTCTGATCTAAAACGAGCATTTCTAAACCATTGTTCTCAACGATTTGTTGACAGAGCTTGACATCTTCAAGTAAATCGTCACTTGCTATTTCGCGATAATCGCCACTGACTTTAGCAGCAATTCTCTTATCTGGAACTAAATAAGGTCGATCGCTTAAAGTTGCGGTTTTCCACCAATCTACCGCCAAGCCATCTGCTGACGGGGGATATTCAGTACTTCCATCAGCTTTGGCAAATAAAACGTTAGGTAAAATTTGGTTAACTTCAGTCAAGGCTCGACTAATAGCAATCTTGGCATCGAAATGAGCGCCATAACCCAAAACAATATCTTCTACAGAGCGATCGCTTCTTCGAGTAACAGCAGCAAAAACTGGAATATTCAGATCGCTGGTAATATCTAAAACCCAAATTTCTCGATTAATAGTTTGATAATATTGCTTCAGGTTTTGAAAATAAGGCTCGTCGAAACTATCTAAATCCACTTGAGGCTTTTGTAGAGAGTTATACCACCATAACGCGACAGCATCACGCTCTACTAACTCCATAAACCCTTGCAGAATAGCTTCTTCAAGAGTATTACCCGCTGCACATCCATTAGAATCAGCCCAACAGTCAGGTTTATAGGATGGTTGATAGCCATAATAACAGTAAGCCGTTGGCAGATACTTAAATTCCTGATGGGTTAAAGACCAAACAGGAGTCCAGTCAATTTCTCTTTGTTCATCAAAAGGTTCGGGGACTTTTTGAAACCAGCCTTGACACCCAACATTCCATTGCTCTCTATTCTGATATTGCTGTTGGCTGAAGTTCATACAAACATTGGGATGAATCGCCTTGTCCCCCATTTGTTGGTAACTGGCTTTTTCTCGAATTTCATACCCTTGAAACACCCCAGAATATCGCTCGATCGCTTCGCAAAAACCACTAGCCATCGCTTGAGAGTCAGTCCTACCTTTCCCCGCACTTCTACCCCCCAAATTTTGGCGCAAACTAGCTACATCGTCGAAAACACTAAGAAAATGATGTTTAGCGATGTAATTATGAGTTAATCCATTCCCAGGAATTTTATTTAGTTCTCGCACAACGCCAGTAATGGGGCTAATATGATGTTGATATTTCCTGAGAGTTTCTTGTGGCGAACAAATACGATGTCCTCCATCAACGGTAAAGGTTTTCTGGCGGTGTTCTAAAACAACAGGTAGGGGATTGTTAGTTAACCCATTTACCATCTCTCCACAGCTAGAACATTGAGGACGCTTAACCCAGCGATGATTTTGAGTTTGCAGTGCGATCGCATCGTAAGCAATCAAATTGCTTTCTAATTGTTGATTTTCCCCCTGGACAATCCACTTAAATATCTCTGTGGCTGCCATTCCTAAAGCGGTTTGTATTGTAGATGGCAAAAATCCTAAAGGAGGAGTTAAAGGGGAAGAAATTTGCTTCTGTCTCTCAATAAACCCTTCAATCGGTCTATTATCTCGCAAACGCTGGGCTAAACAGTTCCAACAACCTGTTTTCTGAGGATTAAATAAAGGGCCTATCCAGACTATTGTCCCTGATGGCTTAACCAGTATCCAGGGAGATTGCGATTTTAAGGCTTGTTGATTGAACTTCTCTAGCTCAACATTGAGATAATCATCGGTTAAAACTACTGTCAAATCACCTTCGTCTGCTACTTGAATTTGCAGAGACTCAAGCACAGCAATCAAGTCAGATGCAGCAACTGAACCTAATGCTTTTACTGCTACTTTAGTCGAGCGCAATCTTTGATGAGCTACTGCGGGAGCAATATTAAGATGATGGCAGAAGATTTCTAAGTGCGATGGGAGAGAATTATCTTCTTGAATAAGATAGCCCTTTTGTTGCATTTGTAATAAAGCATATTGGGCTTTAATACTCACATTGAGAACTTCTTGGAAAAAAGTGGTAGCTGACTGTAAAGATTTTGGATCTTGCAGTAGCGACTGTTGAATGGTATCAATAATTTCGTCAATATTGCGATTACCATCGATGAAAGCAACTAAAGTATGAGAAAGATGATCGTTTAACCAGACTTTTCCTCTTTCTGACAAAAAAAAGATATTGTCCGCTTCTATAGTTTGAACAGAATAACAAGGATTAAATTGGATTTTAAGTTCCATTGAGCTTTATTAATTGTTTATTTACTAATTAAAGTGTCATTTTAGTAGAGTTAACTTGTAGTTAATTTTTATTGATTTTATTCTTTGTTGAAAACATGTTTAGATGTATTTAGTAAATTTAGAAATCAAATTTTGGTACAATCAATGATAGTTGAGAAGCAAAATAGATTTCCGCCCATTGTATTTTAACGGAATTTATAATGAATCTCAGGTAGCTTTTAAATTATTGTTACACAATTTTTATTAAATCATTTCAAAAGGTAATATAAAAGCTCATATAAAAACTCATAACTTTTTATAAAAAGCAATGGAATAACTCAGAGGTTATTTATAAAGTAAATCTAAAAGCGAGGAGAAAAGAGTTCTGATAACGATAAGATACCTTAAACATAGTGTATTTACATAGTTATGTATGGCGCGAAAGTCTTACCTCACAAACTTAACGGATATGGAGTGGGAAATCCTAGCCCCCTTGATTCCACCAGCGAAATTTGGAGGACACCCGCGCACAACTGATATGCGGGAAGTATGCAATGCTATCTACTATCACCTGAAGACAGGATGCCAATGGAATATGCTTCCCTTGGATTTCCCACCCAGCTCAACTGTATACAATTACTACCGCAAATGGCAGCGCTTTGGGGTATGGGAAAAATTAAACCATTCACTGCGCGGTCAGGTTCGCTTAAAATTAGGTAAATCAACACAACCCAGCGCCCTCGCCGCAGACAGTCAGTCAAAACTGACCAAAAAAGGGGGATGTGTACGGTTTTGATGGCGGTAACTCGGCTTGACCCAGAATCAGTTTGGTCAAACTTTAATAGTGTTGGCATGGTAGAGTCTGTCCGTTCATTAGATGGTAAAACAACAGTTGAAACTCGTTATTTTATTAGTAGTCTTGATAATAATGCTCAAAAACTTGCAAATTCTGTTCGCAATCATTGAGGGATTTAAAATTCGCTACATTGGGTACTTGATGTAGCATTAAACGAGGATGACTGTCGGATTAGAAAAGATAATGCCCCACAAAATTTTGCAGTATTGCGTCAGATAGCAGTCAATATTTTAGGTCAAGAGAAGCGCGTCAAACTGGGCATCAAAAATAAACAATTTCTCGCAGCAATGGATAATAAATATTTAGAAAAACTTTTAGAATTAGCCTCTAAGTGTTCCAGCAATTATAGGCCCAATACCATTAGAGATACTTAAATAAGATGCGTTCAAACCTAAAGCAGTCCCCTGCTCTTGTGCTTTAGCATTCAGAGAAATTAGTGTATTGATCGTGGGTTGGACTAGAGAGTTGAAGAGACATGGCAATTCGTGGCTGTAACCTAAGCACAGTAATGTTTGGGCTGTGCAACTGGAATTGTAATAATAAATTCTGCTCCCCACCCAGGAGAAGAAACACACTCTAACGAACCACCATGCCGCTCGGTAATAATTTGATAGCTAACCGATAAACCTAGCCCAGCACCTTTACCAACAGCTTTGGTAGTAAAAAAAGGATCAAATAACTTCTGTCTAATTTGTTCGGGAATACCAGGGCCATTATCTACGATCCGAACGATTATTTGTTGAGCATTTATTTTTTGAGTAGAAATGCGAATTTGTGGCTGGTTATGTGATAGTTTCCCTTGAATTAATGAATCTTCTAAAGCATCAACTGCATTAGTCAAGATGTTCATGAATACTTGATTTAGCTGTCTGGCATAGCATTCAATCAAGGGTAACTTGCCATAATCTTTAATTACTTGAATTGGAGGATAATTTACTTTTGTTTTAAATCGGTGTTCTAAAATAATCAAAGCACTGTCAATACCTTGATGGATATCTGCTGCTTTTAACTCAGCTTCATCTAGCCGTGAAAAGGTACGAAGAGAAACCACGATTTGCTGGATGCGTTCAGCACCGAATTGCATTGAAGAGAGTAATTTTGGCAAATCTTCGACTAAAAAATCGAATTCCATCGCCTGAATTGTCTTTTGAATTTCAAGTGCAGGATTAGGATAGTTTATGCGGTAAAGATAAAGTAGATTTAGTAGTTCTTGGATATATTTGTTAGCGTAAGTTAAATTGCCGTAGATAAAATTAACTGGATTATTGATTTCATGGGCAACTCCAGCAACTAATTGACCTAGAGAAGACATTTTCTCACTTTGGATGAGTTGAGCTTGAGTAGTTTGTAATTCTTTGAGCGCTTGTTCTAGTTCTATTGCTTGCTGTTTAAGTTGAGCTTCTGCTTGTTTATGTTCTGTAATGTCGTCTCGAACCACTAGTAAATATTTAGGCTGACCTTGAGAATCAAGAATCGGAACTTTTTTAATCTGTAAAATGCGTGTGTCGCCGCTTTTTGTCCGAATTCTTTCTTCCGGGATCTCTAACAATGTTTTACTATTAAGTGCTTCGCGATCTCGCTGGGTAAAAAAATCAGCCTCTTCCTTGGGAAATAGGTCGTAGTCGTTGTTCCCTAAAATTTCATCGGCACTGACACCAGCTAACTTTTCCGAGGCTCGATTACATAAGATAATTCGCAGATCGACCGCATCTTTGACAAAAACTGCTACAGGCATTGTTTGAATCACAGAATGCAGAAACTGTTGAGCAGTTTGCAGTTGTTCTTCTATCAGTTGGCGCTCATGCAGTGCAGCTTGCTGTTCGCTCTTGTGTTGCTGCTGTAATTGATTAGTATATTCTAGAACTGTCTGGCGGAGTTCAGCATTTTCTGTTTTTAGTTGCTGAAGGCATTGGCGTAAGCTGATTAACTCTTGATTTAACTCTTCGATAGACATACTGATTCACTATTTTTTAGTTTTAGACATTGAGAAAGCTATGTATATCTCAATACAGTGAATTGATTTGTCTATTACCAGAGTAAAGTAATTTGAAAATGCGATAACCATGCGTAGATTTTGTTTTGGTACAGTTGCTCATATCTATAAATTTGCTGGTGAAGAAGTTATCGTTAGAGAATTTGGCCAAATCTACTGTCATGTGAACAGCCTGAGATCATTTTGCCCAAATCGCTATCAAATATTAACTAGTTGTTATATTTGGCTTATTAACGTTCTGACTTGTCCTGTTGAGTCGTAAAACAACGAAATAATAAAGGTTGAGGCTATAATTCATTCTCATAGACTGTATCAACAACAATGTATTATGAAATAAACAGGCTTTGAGCCAAGTGTTTAGGAAGTGATGTCTGCGACAAGTCGCAAAGTGCCTAAGCATCTCACAGGCAATCCAGCGTCAAGTACTTGGCCCAATGGTTTACAAAAATACAAATGATGGGTTGTATTGGCTGTGGGAAATCGACAGAGCTAGTAAGGTTACAAGTAGAACTAGAAGAGTCAGGTTATCACGTAGTATATTTTGAGTCGAGTGAAGACTTAGAAATGACAGACGTGGACATTGCAGATGTTTTGCTAGCGATCGCCCGTCGTGTGAGCCAAAGCCTGGAGAAAATCATGCTCTCGGAACCGAACAAATTCTATGAATTGCTGCAAGGCGTGTTGAGAGTGCTAGATTCGGAAGTGACAGGGCTAAGGGTAAAAACACCAGTAGGCGATGTTTGTTTCTCAGCAGAAAAAGAGAAATTCTCCTTAGCATTGGGAATTAGTGAAATCACAACTAAAACCAAAAGCGATCCTCAACTGCGGGGGAAACTCAACCAATACCTGGGGCCACAGAAGACCAGACTACTGGAGGCGATTAATCGTGAACTCCTAGAGCGCATAGATAACCGGATTAAGCCGTGGGGTCGTCCGCAACAGGTATACTTGTTTGTGGTTCAGGGGGAGTTTTTGACAAAGCTCAACTGCCATTTGGTTTTTACAATGCCGCTGTCGTTAAAATTCTCCGATGATTACGGAACGTTGACCCAGCGTTTCCTGGAAGATCCGAAGGTACTGCCGATGGTTCCAGTGCAATGGCCAGATGGCAATGTCGGGCGAGGTTGTGTATGTGCCAGATGACTAGGCTGTGCCATTGCAGAAGATGATGCGGCGGTTTCCCCGCGATCAGTAATACCAATTCTTCTTTCATTAGGCAACAGATCTTTCTCTTGAAAGTGCTACTAATTTAAGTTTATTAATTCCGAATTCGATTTTATATAAGCCTTGAGAAAGTTTCGTCAACCCTGTGGGCTTGCTACTGTTATATAACAGTAGAAATAAATTACCGAGTTATGGTAAATGAGGTTGTGGTTTTGAACTCTCAATTAACTAATCATCAGGTCGATTTACAAGATTGCACTATTTTTTATCAGCAAAGTAAGTTGGATTCGAGTTCAACCCCCATCCTATTGCTACACGGCTGGGGAATCTCTACTGAGCCTTATCAAGAAGTGCTGGAACTACTAGCACAGCACTATACTATAATTGCTCCTGACTTGCCCAGTTTTGCAAGATCGACTTACTCTGGTCTAATTTCTGATTACGTTAGCTATAGCAAATTTCTCCTTTCATTTTTGGAAGTTTTAGATTTACAAGAATTTCATCTAGTAGGACACTCATTCGGTGGCGGTATTGCTATTACTTTATGTACACTTGTTCCACAAAAAGTCAGAAGTGTAATTCTGATAGATAGTACTGGAATTCCTACACCATCTATACCGGAGATGATCCCGCGAAGGGCAATCGAAATGACCGCTCAACTGTTTCTGCCAAGACTCAGGTTAAAATTAGTTGATATTCCTTTGGTTTTCTCCTATAACTTGTTATTTAATACAAAAAATGTCATTCAAGGATTGCTAATTTCTTTATACGAAGATATCAGCCATCTACTACCAAAAATCCAAGCTCCTTGTTTGCTAGTATGGTCAGAAAAAGACTTAACTACGACATTAAGTAACGCCCAAGAAATGGCGGCAATTATTCCCGGCTCTAAATTAGTTATTGTAAAAGAAGGATTTCACGAATGGGGACTCTGGTATCCTGAGAAATTTACATCATTCATACTAGATTTTATTTGTAAACTTGAGCAAACTCATCAGGGCAAACCTCCTCAAACTTAACCATCACCCTTGAAATTAAGTAAGTGGGCTAGTTATCTAATTATCCCTCTTTTGTCACTTTAGGCAGAGGAAAAATAAAAATCAAGGTTGAGCAGGAATCTAAAAATTGGAGAAGTAAGGTTATAAACAATCGATTGGAGTTTAGTAAAACCACTCAACAATAATCAGAATCATGACGAAAAATCGAGTTTCGAGCAGGAGTCGGGCCAAAATGAGGTTTTGATTTTTTAAGCATTTGTCAGCTACCAGTAAATCCGATCGCTGTTTTGAATTGCTATGCTTGGCATCAGTATTGGGATAAATGGATTTTATACTTTGGTAAACTGATATTTTATTTCTTGTAATTATACAGCACATTTCATCTGAATGAAGTACAGAAGGGCGGACAGGATGCCCACCCCACAAGATTTATCATATTAAAATGTGTACTTCATTTACTTGCAAAGTGCTGTAAATTATGTCCTATCCCGTGCTCATATAATAAATAGTTAGACATCAATAACAAGGTGTTCGACTATGAAAATTCTTGAAACAGAGCGTTTAGTTCTTCGTCGGCTAACAGTTGAAGATAGCGAGTTCATTCTTGAGATATTGAATGACCCTTTGTGGTTGCGCTTTATTGGTGATAAAGGTGTAAGAACTCTTAATGATGCTCGTGAATATATTTTGAATAATCCGGTTGCTATGTATGAACGTTTCGGCTTCGGGCTGTATTTGGTTGAGCTAAAGGGGAAGAGCGTCTCGATTGGAATTTGCGGTTTGATAAAAAGAGATTCCTTGGAGGATGTGGATGTTGGGTTTGCCTTTCTTCCTAAGTTCCGGGGAAAAGGATACGCCTATGAATCTGCTTCTGCTGTCATGATGTATGGGAGAAGAACCTTCGGCTTAACTCGTATTGTCGCTATCACTACACCGGACAATTATGATTCAGCAAAGCTGCTTAAAAAATTAGGACTAAGCTTTGAGCGAATGATTAAACTATCTAAAGATAGTAAAAGTGTTAGTTTGTTCATTTCTGATATCTAACAATTGTAGTGCAGCAGATTGAAGAAAGCCGCTTGTGCTGAGTTCGAGTTTGTAGCAATCTCTGACCGCAGCCGTTCTCCCGCGAATTTCAATTACCGTCGTAAGCATTTCAAAAGCTCATCAATGATTGCAATTGTGTGTCTTAACTATCTCCCAATTCTTGTTGTAATTGGGATAGGTGGTTTTCTAACGCTTCAGCAGTCTGAATAAGATTCGATTCTTGGGCTATTTTTAGCTGGGTTTCTTTAATAGAGATTTTTCTCACTAGTTTATTCACTGCATCGACTGAATCATCATTTTCAGTAATCATGGCTCGATCGCGAATATCCGTTTTTAGCAGGAATAATTGCTACAAAGCTTGCTATGTATGAATAAAAATTAGCTACATTTTTCATTTTACACAAGTATATTAAAAAGGATGTTTACTTTCAAAACTTGCTTGAGTGATACGAATGCAGACACAGATGTTAGAACTAGAAAAAATCGCTGACAAAATTAGAAAACTACTCGCACTTAGTCAATCTCCCAACGAGGCAGAGGCAAGCGCCGCCGCAGCTAAAGCCCAAGAAATCCTAACCCGGCACAATTTATCGATCGCCTCACTTCAAGATTGGACACCTCAACCACTAGAAGAAGAAGTCATTCGCCAGTTCAAACGCATGACCTCATGGAAATTTATTTTACTAAGTGGTGTTTGTTGGGGGAATTACTGCTGTGCGATCGCTAGACACTACCATAGCGGGTCTAAAATGATTATCTTAGGGCGAAAAGTGAATATCGTCTCTACTCGGATTCAGTTTGAGTATCTTGAACAAACCATTGAACGATTAGCAAAACAAGCCCAAGGCAATCGCACTTTTAGAAATGCTTTTAAGTTAGGTGCTGCTAATAGACTTGTAAGTAGGATTCTTGAGAATCGCGATCGACAGAAAAATCAAGGGATTGCTGGAACTACTGAATCAGTTGCAGTACCCGCCATTATCGTGCAAGCGCTCTATGAAAAACTAGAATCTGAGTTAGAAGCATATCTAAAGAATGTGAAAGTTAAACAAATGGCGTTACCATCGTGTGGTTCAAAAGACGGATATTTCTCTGGTATATCTGCGGCTGATTCTGTCTCTCTTAATCGTCAAGTTAGTAGCAGTCAACAGCACTATCTGCCAGGTTAATTAAGACTTATTAGGAGATAGCGGTAGTGATGAGAGTAGATTTTGGAGTGATTAACCTCATGCAGTGCTTTATGCGATCGCTGTATGAATTGCAGTCGCGGTTGGGTGAGAGCGCAGATCGCCCCTGTATGGAGTTGAAGGGGTGATGATTGTATACCGCTTCAGTGGCAAATCTAAACCAATGGTCTACACGCATCTGACTTGCTTACCGAAGGGATGGTGTTGATGCTGGCACTTAACTCTTGTGTGACGGCAGTTTCAAGATTTTTGGTTAGTTTTGCATAAAAACACAAAACAAAAGAAGAAGAATATTACATACCAAAGGAATTATGTATAAACCAAGAGACAACGCTTTAAAAGTCCCCTATTTTATTTCGCTTTTCAAGTGCTGCCCTGAACTCCTTGCTCAGAGCAGTTTTTCTTATACAAGTGGCCTCCTTTGAGTCTTGCACCCGTTGGCCGGCAGTGAGAGCTGACGCCAACGATCTGGTTGCCTAAAATATTTATATCAAAGAACTTTCAATTACGTAGCTTGCTGCTAGCTAGAGGCTAGGATTACGAATTACGGATTAGTATAAGTGGGTGTGCCAGAGTTTTGCCTCTACAGACAATGTATGATTCTTGGGAACAGGGAGCAGAATAGAGCGTGATGAAAGCAGAAGTAGCGTCTTACGGATGTTGGCGATCGCCGATCACAACAGACTTAATTACCGCAAGTATAATTGGGTTGGGACAAATTGCCCTCTGTGGCGAAGAGATTTACTGGAGTGAGTTACGACCATCAGAGTCAGGTAGAAATGTCATAGTGCGGCGGGGTGCAAATGGTGAAATCCAGTCCCTCACGCCTAGTGGCTTCAATGTGCGTACTCGTGTGCATGAATATGGTGGCAGTTCCTTTCTTGTGGTGAATGGCACTGTTTACTTTTCCAACTTTAGCGATCAACGCCTATATTATCAACAGAGCGATCGAGAACCGCAAGCCATCACCCCAATAGCTGCCACACGCTATGCAGACGGTGTTTTCGATCGTCAAAACAACCGAATTATTTGTGTGTATGAAGATCATACAGATGTGACAAAGGAGGCGAGTAATAGTTTAGTCGGCGTGGAACTAGACAAAGATCGTAAAATCCAACTATTAGTATCTGGAAATGACTTTTATGCTTCGCCTCGCCTGAGCCCGGATGGTTCACGTTTAGCTTGGCTGACTTGGAACCATCCTAATATGCCTTGGGATGGGACTGAACTATGGGTTGGGGAATTAAAGGCAGATGGTTCTTTGGGAAATACTCAAAAAATTGCTGGGGATTTAGATGAGTCTATTTTTCAGCCCCAGTGGTCGCCAGATGGTCAGTTGTATTTTGTTTCTGACCGTACAGGTTGGTGGAATATATATCGTTGGCAAGATGAAAATGTAGAAGCGCTAACTCAAATGGAAGCAGAATTTGGTCAGCCGCAATGGAATTTTGGGATGTCCACTTATGCTTTTGGGTCTGCCAACCAGATTATTTGTACTTATACCCAGCAAGGCATTTGGTATTTAGCAAGCCTTGATACACTAACACGTAACTTAGAACTAATAAATACGCCCTACACAGATATTAGCTCTCTGCACGCCACCTCTAAACAGGTAGTTTTTCGCGCCAGCTCGCCAACTCAATCAACAGCAATTGTCCGTTTGGATCTGACAACTAAAGAGCTAGAAGTACTACGGTATTCTAGTGATGTAACTATTGATGCTGGTTATCTTTCTTTAGCTGAAGCCATTGAGTACGAAACATCTGATGGCAAAACAGCATACGCCCTTTTCTACTCACCTCGAAACCGTGACTATACGGCTCCTGAGACTGAAAAACCGCCCTTGATTGTCAAAAGTCACGGTGGCCCCACCGCAGCAACTTCTAGTAGTCTCAATTTTAACATTCAGTATTGGACTAGCCGAGGAATAGCGGTTTTGGATGTAAATTATGGTGGCAGTACAGGGTACGGGCGGGAGTATCGGCAACGGCTTTCTGGAAACTGGGGAATTGTAGATGTGGATGATTGTGTTTTTGGTGCGCGTTACTTAGTGTCACGGGGAGATGTAGACGGCGCTCGTCTAAGCATTTCCGGCGGGAGTGCAGGTGGTTACACAACGCTTTGTGCCTTAACTTTCCGAGATACTTTTAAAGCAGGAGCCAGCTATTTTGGTGTCAGTGACTTGGAAGCTTTAGTTCGGGATACACATAAGTTTGAATCACGGTACTTGGATGGTCTGGTTGGCCCTTATCCACAACAGCGTCAGATTTATCAACAGCGATCGCCAATTAACTTTAGTGAGCGTCTAGACTGCCCAATGATTTTTTTCCAGGGATTAGAAGATCGAGTAGTTCCGCCCAATCAAACTGAAGCAATGGTTACAGCGCTAAGAACAAAAGGTGTGCCTGTGGCTTATGTTGCTTTTGAGGGTGAACAACATGGTTTCCGCAAAGCCGCAAACATCAAGCGTTCTTTGTCAGCAGAACTTTACTTTTATTCACGAATTTTCAATTTTGAAATTGCCCAACCAGTTGAGCCTGTAGTCATTGAAAACTTTTAGCTCCAACTAACAAGGCGATCGCCGCCATTGTAGTAGTTTGCGGTGCTTCACGACAGGCTTGACCGCAATACTACTCGCTTTGTGCATTTTTAACTCGGCATTGGGTTTAGAGTAAAGGTTAAACAGCGAATAATAGCTGAACCTGAAAATTAAAGTATCAAATTTATCAGTTTGAGGTTTAATAAAAGAGTTAAAGATAGAATCGCAAAAATTATCCCAACTTCCAGCTATCCATTGGCAACGTAGATGTAACAACATTTGCTGCATTATTTTGTAACCAAAATTTACTGTTGACTTTCATGCGTTTTGTTAAATTGCGTTGAAATTACTAGTAATTTTGATTTTTTTGTTTACAATTAGTTTCATATAATTTTATGTCTTTCCTCATTTAATATTTGATTATGGAATTAGTATTAGTGAAGCTAGGAGGTTCCTTAATTACTGATAAGGATAAACCTTATACTGCTCGAAGAGAAGTTATAACACAACTGGTTGAGCAAGTGAGCCTAATCAAACATGAAAATCCTAATCTGAAACTGATTATTGGTAACGGTGCTGGTTCTTTTGCCCACCAATCAGCGAATAAATATAATACAATTAATGGTTTTTCATGTGATGAAGAAAAATTAGGGTTTTGCTTAGTTCACCAAGATGCTTTAGATTTAAATTCCCTCCTAGCTAAAAGTTTTTTACAAGCAGGTTTACCAGTAATAAGTTTGCCACCTATTACTATGATAATTACTCATAATAAGAAACTATTGAAGAGTGACTTTAATGTAATAGAAAGTAGTCTAAAAACAGGTTTGATTCCTTTAGTTTTTGGTGATGTCGTTCTAGATCGAGCTATTGGTGGTACTGTCCTCTCGACAGATGCAATGCTTGCAGAACTAGCGAAATACTTCTATCTTCAAGGTAAGTTTAAAATTCGACTCATAAATGTTGGAAATTATGCAGGTGTATACGATCGAGATGGGCAAGTAGTTTCCAATATTACTCAAGCTAACTATTCTCGGATTAAACCTTTCTTGGGCAAGAGCAAATCAGTAGATGTTACTGGCGGGATGGCTAAGAAAGTTGAGGAGTTTTTGACTATTTCTAGTTTAGGGATTGACTGCTGGATAATTGATGGGAATATCCCAGGGAATTTAGCTTCTTCAGTTTTAGGTACGCCAACTCTAGGCACTTTAATTAGGGCATTTTAACTAAAATGATTTCAAAACTGTTGGTAGTTAATCCGAATTACTTACCCTTAATCTTTTTGAGATAACTCATTTTTCTGTATGTGAGTAAATAACTGCGCGGCAAAACTGGGTGGTACAGAGTAGTCAATGATTGACCCCGCCGTTGCTGCCTCGCTGGGAAATTCGTACCAATCGGGAAAACCTTGTAACTTCGCCGCTCCTTGGATTGACAAAGACTTGACAGTACCATTTGGCAACCAGATATCAGCGAACTTACTACGGTTGCAGCCTTTGCGATCTGTGAAGTGCGTAGGCGCAGCCCGCCGCAGGCATCGCAAGATAGTGTTACAGGGCAAGTGTGCAGGTTTATACTTGGACTCTGCACGCCCCCCAACTCTTTGTATCAGCAGTGGTGTTGGTTCGTTAGCCGTCAGAAATTGTTCTACCGCTTGCCGTTTTTTAGGGAGTAGTTGAGAATCGGTCATCATGGGAATGAGATGAGCGATCGCCCCATACCAACCACAAGGTGTAGTCCCCAAAGGTAGGGCAACGTGAAAACCCTTGCTTGCAACCAGGACTAACCGCCGCCGCGCCTGGGGTAGTCCAAATTTGTCCATGTTGACCACGCTGTAATCGACCGAGTACCCCTCTTGCTCCAAAGCTGACAGGATGATACTGAAACTCTGACTGTTCTGATAACGCGGAACATTTTCGAGAGTGAACACCCGTGGCTGCAACTGTCGGATGGCTTCTGCAACTGCGATCGCTGCACTCAAATCGTCAGCCGTTTCAAGCGCAATACCCGCTTTTGCAGTGTGAGCTTGACTGAAGTTGGCACACACCGGGGATGCGTGGAGGTAATCGGGGCGGCTCTTAAAACCTAGAAATCCTAACCGTGCTACTTCTTGAACTGTTAGCTGAATGATTTTGCAGCCATATTCATGAAAGT
The DNA here is from genome assembly GCF_053470305.1 of Nostoc sp. DSM 114160. Lineage (NCBI taxonomy): Bacteria > Bacillati > Cyanobacteriota > Cyanophyceae > Nostocales > Nostocaceae > Nostoc > Nostoc sp. DSM 114160. The sequence continues at coordinate 3,782,645 of NZ_JBPFGO010000001.1, forward strand.
TACGGTGATGGTTGAGAGCGATCGCCCTGCTCAAATCTGGTTTTGTGGGGTCGAACTCCACTGCAATGGCTGGGCGAATCCCGGCTTGAACCATCCCCGCTTCAATCCCGCCGCCACCAGCGAAAAGTACTACAGCGATCGCCGCATCATCTGGAAGAACTGGTTTTATTTTTGTGTTATCAAAATTTTTGCAGACATCCAATTTTAGTGATGGCTTTTTGGTTTTCGCTTTTTTGATAAAGGCGATAATATCTTCCCTAATTGCCCCCTGTTGTTGCATTAGACGAATCATAGGGACAGCACCAGGGGGAATTGAGCCTATACTTTTGCTTTTCCATGCCCTGTCTATCTTCTCTTTCCAATTGAATGCCCATCGCCAATGAAAGGGATTATTCGGGTCGCGTTCACCAATCACACGGGGATGGTATCACTTGAAGTTGGTTTTGATTCCGGCAAACTGGTGAAAGGACGTAAACGGCATTTGCTTGTTGACACTCTCGGATTGGTATTGATGGTCGTAGTCACTTTTACTTACGAATCTGACCAAGCCGGTGCAAAGAAATTATTCGCGCAAGCGAAGCAGAGAATTAGCGATCGCTTAAATCGCCTGGTTTGTATTTGGGTTGATGCGGGGTATCAGGGTCAGGGATTTATGAAATGGGTTATAGACACTTACCGTTGGATTTTAGAGGTTGTACGTCGTCCAGCTGATGCGAAGGGTTTTGTCCTACTACCCAAACGCTGGGTTGTTGAACGTAGCAATGGGAGGGTTTAATTGGTATCGTCGTTTAAGTAAAGACTACGAAATTTTACCGCAAACGCATGAAACATTTGTACAAATTGCAATGATTCGGTTAATGCTGAGAAGACTCGCTTAATAGATTCCTTTAATACTTTCCAAACATCCTCTCAAGCATACGCCCGCGTATGTGAAGTAATTCTAAATTAGGATAGGCTTTTAACAGGGGATGAATGCTACATACATTGATATTGGATTCTTGATATTTAATATGGGTTAAATTGCAGCGATCGCCCACAAATTGTAACAAATGACACACTCATAGTTTTGACTCAGTTTCTTTGAGGCTTGTGTAATCTCATCAAAAATAGTACATTTGTTTTAGTAAATTAGTAAAGCCCTGACACATTTATTTGTTTGTGCTAGTGCCAGATGGTAATTGCAGTTAACTGGCAAAAGTGATACAACGGAATAACTGCGTATTGCTTGAAAACCTTGAAAATATAGATATTTTACTTATGGCTGAGTATCAAAAAATTGAGTATCGCATCGGTAAAGATGGAAAAATTACGGAAACAGTGATTGGTGCTTCTGGCGCAAGTTGTACCAGCACAACATCTGGAATTGAAGATGCTTTGGGAGACGTAGAAACTCAACAACTGCTGACTGAATATTACGAGGGAGAAGAAAACGTCACAGGAACAGAACAACAGTCTCTCAAACAACAATAGGAGAGATACAGATGCTTGCAGACATCATTTCAGACATCGAGGGAAGCGGAATGTTTTCTCTGGAAAGTATTTTAGCGATCGCAATCGGATTTTTGGCGTTACTTTTGATTATTCCAGCAATTAACGCGGCGATCGCTTCTCAACCAAACAAGCGAATTGATAAGTTAGGGTTAGCGCAATCTCAAATCAAATTACTAGAAGATGAACTCCAAGCATCTCGTCAAGAATACTTAGAATTAGAGCAAAAAATACAGCAACTTATTTCTGAAAAAGCCGCACTGCATCAAGAAGGCGTGCGACTCCATGAAGAGTTGCAACAGCAACGTCTACAACTAACAGAAGAATTTCGCACTTCCACATTTGAGCAATTGCAGACATTACTGACGAACTACCCCAGCATCCACCAAATGGTGAGTGTTAAACCAGAATTGCCCGTCAAAAATCTGCTTTCGATGTTTACTCCTCTAGATAATCTTCTTAGTAAATGGGGTTACGAACAGATAGGCAAACCTTGGAAACAAGTGCCTTATAATTCTCAACTTCATCAACCAGACAATGCTGATATTACTGAAGGTGAATTAGTTTACATTCGATTTGTTGGTTATCAGCATCAAGGAAGAATTCTTTGCCCTGCCAAGGTTAGCCGGAGTTTACCGGGAGGGAGATGAGGGAGATGAGGGGGATGAGGGGGACAAGGGGGACAAGGTGGACAAGGGAGACAAGGAAGCTAAGTCTGTAACAATGCCCAATGCCCCATGCCCAATGACAAATGACAAATGACAAATGACAAATGACTACAGTAATAATTGATTTTGGTACTAGCAATACTGTTGTTTGTACTACGGATTTGATTACGCAAAAACCACGGACGTTGCGATTTGATTCGATGTCGCGGCGGTTTGAGGTTGGGGGCGAACAAGTTAGCGTGGTGCCGAGTTTGGTGTTTGTGGAAGGGCAAAATAGCATTTTGTTTGGTGAATCTGTACGTGCCAAACGCTTGGGGTTTGCCCAGCCTGAACGCTGTTTTCGAGCTTTTAAACGCGATTTAGCAGCGGATTTTGTGCCACCTCCCCGACTTTTGGATGGTAATAGTTATAGTGCTGAGATTATTTCAGAACTGTTTTTGTTAGAAATTTGGCAACAGGTTGAACAGCAATTACAACCTGATAGTGTTATCTTTACGGTTCCTGTAGGTGCGTTTGAGCGATATCTTGACTGGTTTCGCAATTTGGGCGACAAGCTGAATATTCCCGCAGTGCAAATTGTCGATGAATCAACAGCAGCCGCCCTTGGTTATGCTATCAAGCGTCCTGGCACTGTGGTTTTGGTAGTGGATTTTGGTGGCGGAACGTTGGATTTAAGTTTAGTACGGACTGTCAGCGTCGCTTCCGAACAGCAAGCAGTACGGGCTGAAGTTCTTGCTAAATCTGATGCTTTTATTGGCGGTGTAGATATCGATACTTGGATTGTCGAACATTATCTGCAAAAAATCAATTCCTCCCGCGCTGAAGTAGGAGAAATCGGTTTTATGAATTTATTGGAAGTAGCAGAAAGGGTAAAAATACAACTTTCAACAACAGATGAAGCCAAAGAAGCTTGGTTTGATGATGAAAATTTTATGTCCCATGAATTGCAGTTACATCGGGACGAGTTGGGCGAAATTTTAGAAAATCAACAATTATTAGAACAGTTAAGACAAGCAATAGATGAAGTATTAGCGATCGCACTTTCCAAAGGTATCGCTAAATCTACCATCGAACAAGTTTTATTAGTCGGCGGTACTTGCCAAATTCCGGCGATTCAACAACTAGTAATTTCCTATTTCGGCAGACAAAAAGTTAAATTAGATAAACCCTTTGAAGCTGTGGCACATGGCGCATTAGCATTAAGTGAAATGACAGCAGTTGATGATTACCTGCGCCACAGTTATGCTATCCGGCTTTGGGAACCCCACAGCAAAACTTATTCTTATTTTACTTTAATTGAAAAAGGAGCAAAGTATCCAGGGGCGCGTTCTGAACCTTTAACTTTGCAAGTAGCCACCGAAGGACAGCGAGAAATTCGCCTTGATATTGGCGAAGTTGCAGAAGTTTCCCAAGCAGAAGTTTATTACGATTCTCAAGGCAGAATGACGAGTAGCCACTTAATAAAACAAGATAGCTATCGTTCTTTAGAAACTCATCATCAACAAGTATGCGTCGCTCATATCGAACCGCCTGGACAAACAGGAGTAGACAGAATCCAAGCACAATTTGAAGTCAACGAACAACGAGTATTAGTAGTAACGGTAAAAGATTTATTGACGGGGAAGATGTTAGTGGAGAGAGGGGCGATCGCCAAACTCAAATAATCTCTTCCTGGTCCTCTGCGTCTTGGCGGTTCGTCAAAAACGGAATAAGAAATGGGAATACTACTAGCAGTAAAGTGGTAAAAATCCAATGGCAGAGAATCACAATCAACCAAAAGAATATGATGCCGTGTTGGGTGGACAAGTACCATCGCCCGTTGATGGTGTTGTTTTAGGAGGAATAGAAGGTGTTAAAAAGCGTTTGGCTAGTATATTTTTTAAAGAAAGAATTACAGCTATAGAAGATGCACTCAAGTATGGAGAAGCAGGTTTAGAATTACTAATTCAGACCTTGACAGATGTATCACCAGAAGTACAGCAAACCGCTGAAAATTTGCTTTTCCAGCATCGGACAGAACCAAAAGTAAAACAAGCACTGCGCGAGTATAATCCTTGGCTACTTTTTGAATGTTTGCAAACAATCAGCGGACATACACATCATGTTAATAACGTAGTCATCAGCCCCGATGGGCAAACTATTTTTAGTTGCAGTGTTGACGGCACAATTCGACTATGGAGTTTATCACAAAGAAAGGAAATCTATACTTTGCAAGCACACTTCAGAGGAGTCAATTTTATTGCTATTCACCCTAATGGGCAGATTCTTGCAAGTGGTAGTTATGATGAGACGATTAAACTTTGGGATGTCCAAAAAAGACAAGAACTGCGTACAATCACAGCACACTCTGGTGGAGTTCAGGCGATCGCCATTAGCCCTGATGGTCGAACTTTGATTAGTGGTGGTGGAGACAATACTGTTAAAGTATGGGAGATCCAAACGGGAAATTTACTTCGTAGCTTAAACGGTCATTCAGAAGCTGTTTATGCTGTTACTTTTCACCCTGATGGGCAAACTATTGTCAGTAAAAGTGTCGATGAAACTCTAAAGCTATGGTGTTTCGAGACAGGACAGGAACTTTACACCCTCCCTACTGGACGTTCAGGTGGAAGTAAATCTTTAGCTTTTAGCCCCGATGGGCAGACCTTAGCTAGTGCTTGTTATGAAACAATAAAGCTGTGGAATTGGTCAACAAAACAGGAAATTACTATTTTGACAGGACATTCAGACTGTGTTAAATCTCTGACCTTCAGCCCGGATGGACAAACTCTCATTAGTGGTAGTGTTGACAAGACTATTAAAGTATGGGATTTACAGACTAAACAAGAAATTCATACTTTTGAAGGACATCTACGATGGGTTCAAGATGTTGCTATTAGAGCTAATTTGTAAACTCAAGTAAAGTACTTGTCTTGCAAGGATTTCAGGAATTTGAGTCAAAAAAATACTTATTCGCTGAAACTCAGACCTAGTAACGAGTTGAGTATCCTTCAGATTTTCTTTACGAATCAGCTCTTAGTCCTGATGGGCAAATATTAGTTAGTGGTAGTCGCGATCAGAGTGTCAGGGTATGGAATATTCACACAGGAAAGCAAGTGTATAGTTATGAGGGGCATGGTTCTAAAGTGAATTCTGTTGCCATTAGTCCTAATGGGCAAACATTTGTTAGTGGTGGTAGTGATAACTTTGTGAATAAAAACGGTGAAGTCACAAAACTTTGGGATCTCAGCACAGGTTATCTGCTAACAAATCTCGTTGGACATTCAGACTATATTCAGTCCGTTGTCTTCAGTCCAGATGGGCAAAGCGTTTTTACTAGTTGCCGAGAAACAATTAAATTGTGGAATTTGCAGACAGGAACACAAGAAGATATTCTCTCTTTTGCTACTCATAAAAATCATGCTGATTCTTCCGCCGGAATCAGACTTTTATCTATGTCAGGAATTGATAGCTTTGCGATTAGTCCTGATGGTCACTTGCTGGCCTGTAGCATTACTAATCAACGAACAATTTTAGTGTGTGACTTACAAACACAACAACAACTGCGTACTCTGAAAAAACCCCATCATAGTGCCCACAGTCATTGTCTCGCTATTACACCAAATAAACAAATTCTTGTTGATGCTAATGGTAGCAATCGTATTGATATATGGAATTTGGAGACAGGGGAACTAATTCGCACTCTAAAAGCACATTCTCAGCTTGTTAACTCGATTGCAATTAGTCCAGATGGAGAAACTTTGGTTAGTGGCGATAGCAACAGTACTATTAAAGTTTGGGTTTTGCGTACAGGAGAAGAAAAATTTACCATAAATGCCCATTCCGGCAGTATTTATTGTGTTGCTATCAGTCCAGATGGGCAGAATTTGATTAGCAGTTGCAGGGATAGCACAATCAAAGTATGGGACTTACAGACAGGACGGGGAAAAGCCATTTTCAACGGACATACATCAGCGGTTCGTTCTGTCGCTATTAGCCCTGATGGGCAAACTCTTGTTAGCGGTAGTGTAGATGGAACTATTAAAATATGGAGAATGCCATAAGGGTAGAAAAAAGTGCGATCGCCTCACCTCAGTGATTGGGAATACTAAGTAGTAGGCTCAACATTAAAAACCTGATGAAAGAAAATTCCAATCGCCCAACAGTTTATGATGCTGTTCTTGGCGGTCAAGAAAAAGCGCCTCCTGGTGCTGTAGTATTAGGAGGACTAGAAGGTGTTAAAAGACGCTTGGCAAATCCGGTAATTGAACAAAGAATCGCAGCACTAGAAGAAGCACTCAAGTATGGCGAAGCAGGTTTGGAATTGGTAATCTGGGCGTTAGACGATAAATTATGGAAAGTACGCCAAGCAGCTTATTCACTACTAGCTTCTCGACCAGAACCTATAGTACAAGAAATACTTCAGGACTATAGTCATAAAATTGACAGATATGATGCTTTCGTAGCGATGGCGCGTGCTGGCGGAGTGTCCGATATCGATACACTAATGGAGAATCTAGAAAATGACCGCACTAGTGCCACTTGCAAGTTAGTTGACTTTACACTGAGCTTAGTTGATACCCCTCAAGGTCAAGACCGAATTCGACATTACCTGTTCAATGGCACCCAGATACAACGTAATTATGCAGCACTTTATTTTAAACGACGCGGAGCAAAAAAGATTTTAAAAGAAGCAGTAAACCAAGGCTGTATTGATAAATTGCAAGCATTTTCTAAATAAAAACAGCAATGTCAGAAAATCTCAATCAACCAAGAGAATATGATGCTGTGCTTGGCGGACAAGTACCACCTCCAAAAGATGGCGTAGTTTTAGGAGGTATTGAAGGTGTAAAACGACGTTTAAGCAGCGCCACATCTCCACAACAACAAATTCTCGCCGTTGCAGAAGCCCTAAAGTATGGCGAAGTCGGTACCAAGTTGGTGTTTGAGATTGTAAATACTGAATCTGAAAAGTTGCAATCTACAATATCGTCACTGCTGGGACAACAAGCATTAGCAAAAGTGCAGTCCCATCTAGACAGGGAAATACTATTAATCTCTGCGGTTGATTTAAACTACAGTCGTTTGCAAAATTTACTTGCTTCCGGAAAGTGGAAAGATGCAGACCAAGAAACTGCTAGTATAATGCTGCGGGTATGCGATCGCCAACCACAAGGATTTTTAGATCCATCAGACATTGAAAAATTCCCTTGTGCAGACTTAAACACTATTGAAACTCTCTGGCAAAGATATAGCAACGGACGCTTTGGCTTTGTTGTCCAAACCCATATCTGGCAAATCGTTGGCGGTACATCAAATCCCGACTGGGAAGCGTGGTGTCGGTTTGGTAAAGGTGTGGGATGGTTTTCTCAAGGTACTTGGTGCTATTGGAATGATTTGAAATTCGACTTGAGTGCGCCGGTGGGAAACTTACCCCGTGGCGGTGCATTTATAGGCTGGGGGTTAGGCGACTTTTGGACGGGTTGCAGAACCCTGTCTGTGCTTGCAGAGAAATTAGCAAACTGCAAAATAACCAAGCAACCGCGAGAATATGATGTTGTCAGTTAATCAGCAACGCCTTTATAGCGATTTTCATTTGAATGAGGTACATAGGTAGGGGCGCACAGCTGTGCATTGGTGTCAACTTAAGCTAAAACTCTTGCCTCACAATCGTTTTACCCCACCCCCAACCCCTCCCCTTGGCAAGGGGAGGGGAGATTTTGGCTTTAGACAAAATCGGGGTGGGGTAACGCGGATCGTTATATTGAATAAGTGAATTCAAAACTACGTCATGACAAAGGTTTCACGTTAAGTTGACACCTATGACAGCTGTGCGCCCCTACAAGGATCTATTCTTTTCTGTTCCTCATCCATGCGGGAACCCCTATAAGATATACCAGAGTAAATGAAATACACCTTAATTATTTAGATAAATTATGTCCACCTCGTTACAACAACTCTTACCGTTCCATCTTCTAAAACTTCATCTTCTTCAATCGTAAAACCTTGTTCCTGTGCTGATGCCATCAAAGTGTGATAACCATACCGTTGTATCAATTTATTTAACCAAGCTCCATCGTATTTTTTGCGATCGTATTCAGAGATAATGGCTTGAAATTCACCTTTTTGTTGACGCTTAAAGCCGATATCATTACTCATAGAACCAATATATTTTTTGCGAATAATGATTTCCGCAGTTTCAGGACGCACATCACCTTGATAGCCATATAGGTGCTGCGCTGTTTCGCGATATTCAACATTTTTAAAGCCGACATCTGCCAAAGCTTTAATTAATGCATCTGTATTCTTAATTTGAGTTTTAATACTAGTAAAATGTGACATAATTTTGTAATGAATATTTTAATATCTAGGCTGGGCAAGATGCCCAACCCATGCAATCTTTACACCCAACGTCCTACAACTACTCGCACAGTTCCATCTGCTAATACTTCTTCATCCTCAACATTAAAGCCTTGTTCTTGCACTGTTGCCATCAAGGTTTTATGAGCATATTTTTGACTGATAGAATTAACAAATTGTTGTTGATTAATTTTTGCTCCCCAAAAGTCTGCAACTATTTCGTAATTTTCACCATTACGACGAAAACCCAAGTCATAACCGTTTTTTTGGCGAATTACATACTCGGCTTGAGTTGTATCGTCTCGATATCCGCGTACATTGGTGTTAGACTCCACTTGATAACCTAATTCTTGCAACACTTCATGAAGAATTTCACCGCGTTTGATTTGAACTTTAATAGTTGTGAAATGAGACATAATTGATTTTGTGTTTGAGATTTTGGATGAAAAAATAAACCGCTAAAATGCAGATTTTTTCTATTCTAATCAACTTCTAAAGGCCCGATTCCTTGTTGAGTTGAATAGTGCTTTAATTCCTCCACTAACTGAACATCATTGGAAGCTGGCCTTGCGCCTGCTTCGGCTGCCCATTGCTTTAGGGCTTCAATTTGATTGCGGGCGATCGCAGCTAAGGGAACTGTCTGCGCTATAGCCTGTAAAATATCTTCTGTATTGAAGTCTCGCCGCTGTCCCTCCACTCTTGTGGAAAATGCTTGGTGCATGGCATCAATAATTACTTGTTCAATTTCTGCACCGCTGAAGTTAGCAGTTTGTTTGGCTAACACAGCTAAATTAAATTCTCGCAGGCGGTTGGGGCGTAACCGTTGCAAATGCACTTTAAAAATCTCTTGCCGTTCGGCTTGTGTAGGTAAATTCAAAAAGAAAATCTCATCAAATCGTCCTTTGCGTAACAACTCGGCTGGTAATATTTGCACGTTATTTGCAGTGGCGACAATAAATACTGGGCTAGTTTTCTCTTGCATCCAAGTAATTAAACTGCCAAAAACCCGGCGCGATGTTCCCGAATCCCCATCAATGCCACTGGTAATATTACCGAAGGCTTTGTCAATTTCATCAATCCACAAAACGCAAGGTGCCATTGCTTCGGTTAGCTGTATCATTTGGCGGACGCGGCTTTCGCTTTCACCAACGATTCCGCCAAATAAACGGCCGGAATCTAATCGAAGTAAGGGTAAACGCCATTCATGGGCGATGGTTTTAGCAGAGAGAGATTTACCCGTTCCCTGTATCCCTACCAAAAGCATACCTTTGGGATTAGGAATACCGTAGCGTCTGGCTTCTTCAGTAAAAGCATCTTGGCGCATCAATACCCATTGTTTGAGTTGATCTAATCCCCCCATTCGTTTGAGTGATTCTTGCGGTGTGAAAAACTCTAAAATCCCAGTTTGGCGAACTGCTTGCTTTTTTTCTTCCAATACACCATCGATGTCAGATTCGTTTACCTGTTGTTTAGCTGCTAAGGCTTTTGCCAAAACTCTAGAAATCCGAGTGCGGCTTAAACCTTGGCAAGCTTTGACTAACTGTTCCCGCGCCAAACCGGAAACATTTAATTTCTCTGGTACTACTAACTGTTGAATTAAATAATCGATTTCACTGACGCTAGGTAAGGGAAAATCAACGACTGTTACCTCTTGCAGTAACTCGTCAGGAAGTTCTAAAGTATGACTGGTAGTAACGATAGTTTTACGCGATCGCTTTAACTCCCGCGTCAAGTTTCGCAACTCCCTAACAATGGGTGCATTCTTCTCCGTGGTGGGATTTTTCACAAATGGATGCAAATCTCGCAGCACAAACATCGCCGCTGTTTGAGAGTCAGCTTTGCCGATGCGTGCTAATGCAGCCATTACCGAACCTTTATCTGCACCATTGTCACTCCAACCCCGCACAATATCCCAAAACAAAACCTGTCGTTGTGGTACAGAACGCGATGCAACTTGGAACAGCACTTCTTCTACAGGTTCTTCTTCCACGGAAATCACATACACTAAAGGATACCGCGCCCGAATCATCAAATCGAGTTGCTCTACCAAGGAGGCGTATTGCTGATTCTCTCGGCTATGAGGTGAATCGCCTTTTCCATTGAAAGGTGCGCCTGCCATCATAAATAAGCTTTTCTTACTCAGTGTTTTGTTTGTCTTATTTAATACTATAATTCTTTTTTAAAAATACTAGTACAAATTCACTGAAAATTTATCTTAGAAGTGTAGTGAGGCGAATGGCTCAAGCGATAATTTTCTTCTTTGATTTGTTGTAGAGAGACGAATTATTTGACCGCAGCGACAAATCAAAAGTCAATTTTTCACCTAGACCTGCGTGGGTGTGTGGAAGCCGCGTCTATTTATAAGCGATCGCGTCCCATCCAATGGGAACTATGTTATGTAATTGCATTCCTGGGTACCATGAAATTATTGCATTTTCTCAAATCCAGACCAGTCATTATAGTTTTAGCAATTGCAGTAAACATCACTGTCATTGATGTACATTCTTCTAGTTCAAATTTTCCTATAGACAAGAGTACAATTACTCAGTTCCAACCACAGATTCAACTTGTTCACACACTGACTGGGCATAAAAAAGTGACTTTTGGTGTTCGAGCAGTTGCGATTAGCTCTTCGTCGGGGCAAACCCTAATTAGTGCAGGTAGAGATGATACAATTAAAGTCTGGAATTTACGTACTGGAAAATTGTTGCGTAGTTTAAACGCTCACTCAGATGGTATTACTTCAATTGCAATTAGTCCAGATGGCAATAGGATTGTAACAGGTGGGATAAGCACCCCAACAATGAAGGTTTGGGATTTACGCACTTTCCTTATGCTTAACAGTGATAGTGGACATACCCAACCAGTAGAAACCGTTGCGATTAGTTCAGATGGTAAATTGATTGCTAGTGGCAGTGACGATGGTACAATCAAGCTTTGGGATTTACACACGCTTAAGTTGCTTGATACTATTGCTGCACACTCAGGATTTGTGAGTAAAGTTGCATTTAGCCCTGATATGCAAACCCTTGTAAGTGCTGGGGGTGGCGATGATAATACAATTAGGCTGATTGATTTGCAAACTAAAAAAACACGCCATATTCTCAAAGGGCACAAAACCGGAGTTGATGCTATTGCCATTACTCCAGATAGCAAAAAGCTTGTTACTGGTAGTTTTGGTCAGCTAGTTTCTCGAAATCGTGCAATTAGTACCCTGAAATTATGGAATCTTCAAACTGGAAAACTGCTGCATGATTTTAGTGATAATTTTAGTTCAGTTGAATCTCTTGCCATCAGCCCCGATGGAAAAATTCTGATTTGCGGCAATTATGATGGCACTATTAAACTGTGGAGCTTAGAGACTTTAAAACCGTTGCATACCTTTGAAGATGGTTCCAGTTCGGTTTTAGGGCTTGCTCTGAGCCGAGATGGTAAAACCCTTGCTAGTAGCAATGAGGATAGCACTATACATATTTGGCAAATTAAATAACTCCATTGTTTAACTACAATGTAAAACTTAAGAAAAGTGTTAAATCCGAATTCCTGTCTTCCGGTTTAGTTTTTTAAAGCAATCGCATGGTGACGGATATGATCTTCAATAAAACTGGCGATGAAATAATAACTGTGGTCATAGCCTTCTTGGTAACGCAAGTTTAGCGGCTGGTTAACATCTGTACAAACTTGCTTAAACACCTCTGGCAGTAATTGTTTAGCTAAAAATTGATCGCAAGTCCCTTGATCGATAAGAATTGAACTGTGATAACCTACTTGCTTGACTAATTCACTAGCATCATAAGCACGCCAATTTTCTTGATTGCTGCCAAGATAACCACCAAAAGCCTTTTGACCCCAAGGACAACGCATAGGTGCAGTGATTGGTGCAAAGGCTGATACTGATTTGTAGAGTTCTGGGTTTCTCATTGCACAGACAATTGCCCCATGTCCGCCCATCGAATGGCCGAAAATGCCTTGTTTATCAGGTTGGGTGGGGAAATTTGCAGTAATTAAAGCAGGTAATTCCTGGACGATATAACTATACATCTGGTAGTTTTGACGCCACGGTTCTTCTGTAGCATCAACATAAAAACCTGCACCAGTGCCAAAGTCCCAGTCATCATCCTCACCTGCAATGCCAGTATTACGCGGACTGGTATCTGGTGCAACCAATATCAAACCGTACTCAGCAGCAAAGCGCTGCACTCCTCCCGCCTTCGCCATAAAATTCTCTTCCGTGCAAGTTAATCCAGAGAGGAAATAGAGAATCGGTACAGGATTTTGAGTTGCTTGTGGTGGTTGATAGATGCTAAAGCGCATTTGGGCGTTACAGGTGGAGGAGTGATGACTGTAGAAACCGAGTTTGCCACCAAAGCTTTTATATTCTGAAATCAGGTTGAGGTTAGCCATTTGTTATATTCTGCTTTCCTGAGCGGCTGCGGAGAATGGTTATTTTAGCGTAAACTACTCTTGAACCTATCCCATTTGGACAAAAGCGATCGCTTTTGGGTCTGTTAGCTGATTAACTTGTGATGGCAGAAAATTAGTCAACATTACTATTCACTCCAAACTAATTTTCTACAACCATTCTAGTGGATTAAATTGCTGCAATTGATTATTATTCCTGCCAAGCCAATTGTAAATAAACGTGAGTTCGACGGCTCTAAAAACCCCACTTCCATTCCTCTCCCCCACTCTTCGAGAGGCTTTGAAACCCTAATTTTTTCGTTTTGTTTAAAATAATACAGTGTTAATGTAACTTGAGCATGACTTCAATCAACGGAACAATTACAATTAACGTACAGGCTGACGATAATGGACAGTATGTTTGTGAACTGTTGTCATCTGTTGACCAGCCAAGAGATGAAATTCGTTGCTGTGGGCAAACCAGAGAACACGCTATAGCTATTGCATTAGAGCAGTTAGCGAGTAAATATCGTCAGATTACCGAAGAGGGTCAAAATAAGGATTGGCTTGCAGTAGAGCGTTCTGAGTCTGGAGAAGCAATACAAAAGCATTATCATGTGATTTTGCATTATGAACGCGTTGGGAAAGCAGAGTCTAAATTTGAAGCTATGCAGGACACGTTAATGGAAAATACAGTAGTCGAAAATGCCAAAGTTACTTTGATTGAGATTGATGCAAAATTACCAGTCCAGCTTTTAACTTGATGACATCAAGGCGATCGCTTAAATGTTGATTAACCAATAACTCTAGGTCAATGTTCTATGTCGGCGTAGTAGAAAACCCACTCCAATCAAGCCGATGCTAAATATCGCCGCGGTATTCCTCGATTCTGGAACTGTTTGAAGTGTTTGAAACGAACCTGAAATTAGAGGTAGACCTCTTAACAGGAGCAGTTGGATCTGGGTTGAGTGTAAGATTTTCGGACAAGATCAGTGTGCCAATCGCACTGTTGAATTTACCCGATCCACCACTAATACTTATAGTATTAGAAACCGTGCCCACTCATCAGCTAATCATAGGAAAACAGTTGAACATTGCTACAATCTCTACATTTACGCGCACGTAGCTTTTCGCCTTCCCCCCACCCAGCCCCATCAGCACGGAAATACACCCACTGACTTACTGATTCTCCAACGGTACGACCCCAAATAAAATTTTGTGAGCCGCAGATAGGACATGGCGTTTCTTGTGGGCTAAGGTTTTCGTGATTCGGTTGGTTGTTCATGAGCTTCCCCCAATAATTTCTGAGTGCAATCTTTAGGAGGCATTGCGCCAGAGTGCGATCGCTTTCAACACCCTAGAGCGCATCGTAATTTACCCCAATCCCGCAGCCAATAACTCAATTCATCGCACTGAGGGACTGACAAATAATAAAATATCCCAATATTTCTTGTAGGATCGGCGGATCGCCCGTCTTGTGAACTGGGCGCTGATGCAATACTTTTCGGATAAGCCTAACAATCTCTCTTTTGGTCTGGGAAAAGGTTAAAGGGCAAAGGGGAAAAGGTAAATTCAAACCCTTTCCCTTTCCCCTTTCCCCCAAAACCCGAAAAGTATTGGGCGCTGATGTTGCCATTGGTGTCAACTTCACGTCAAACCGAACCTCCGCCAGGGATTAAAATCCCTGTCTGATAGCAAAAGTCCTCACTCAGAGGACCCAAGATTACAGTCCATTTTAATGGACTTGGGTTATTAGACCGCCGTTTTAACGGTGGGCGGACTTTTATCTCTAAATTCAAGGTAAGCTTTACTTTGAAAAGTAGCCTCATAATCATCAGATTAACCATAAGCACCGTTGGGAAGAAATCCTAAGAGTTGTTTCAATCTCTGGTCTGCTTCTTCATAGCAGTGACTAGGCATTTGATAATTCATAAAGGGTTCGTACTTATGCCCAACCAGTCTTTTTGCATAGGTAATCTGCGTAATGTAGCGAGTTATAGAGGACGAATTTCTAGACCCTCTATGCCATACCTGATTGTTAAAACAAACAGCAGAACCCATTGCTCCCAAGCAGTTATAAACCCGGTCTTCATATCCAGAAATATCACCATTGCAGAATTTCCCAAATAGATGAGATCCTGGAATCACCTGAGTTGATCCATTTTTTTCAGATAGTACATCTGTCAAGTAATAATTTACTGTGAATGCTAGAACATTCAGGCGAATGTTGGTTAAGGGTTCCCCATCAAGGGAAATTACGTGCGGTGTATCGTCTTGATGCCAAGCATTTTTAGCTAACCCATCAGTGTTTGGAGGAATCTTAAATGAGTTATTGTGGATAACATGAATTATATTAGCGTTGGGAACACCATCCTGTATTGAGTAACCTATTCCATTTGCTCCACCAATTAAATGTTCTGCAAATGTAACTATAGGTTCTAAAGCAAAAAGATTTAGATTTTGCTTTGAATGCTCGAACATTCGCTTCATCATCATTTTTTTTGATTCGTGATAATTTTCACCTTCAATTTTTTTGAGAGTTTCATCTAAATCATTCTTGAGAAGCTCACATTGTTCAGGTGTCAACACATTGTCAATTACAATAAAACCATGAGTATGAAAAAAATCAATCCATTCATTGAGTTGCTCTATACTTGTTTTTTTACCAGTTAAATATTCAGTCATTTTTTTCTTTGTTTTTCAATAGTTAGAGGTTAGGGATAGATCATCTCTATTAGGGACAGATGCTAATAAACATCAGATACCAGCCAATCACTTCTATATTTATTTTGAATTATATTCCGGATCGGACTGATGCAAGTGAGTGTATGTATAAAAAAGAGAACTACATTCCCAGATGATTAACCAAATTACCGCCTTAGAATCCTGTTGGCATATTTCTCCTGAATGGGGTCAGTCCATGCCTCCCTTAGCAGTGAAAATGTTAGAAAAAGTTTTGTTGTCAATCTCAGATTTGTCAGGCTACTGCTGTGGTGTTCAGTGGGAAAGACAGCAATGGATTTATGCAATTGTTTGCCAGAGTGAAACTCTCTACTTAGCTGAACAAGAATTTCATAGAACAAATCTACTAGAAAAGTCCACTGTTTCTACTCCAGCCTTTAAATTGGGGGATATAGTTGAGGTTGATTTCGGTGAACAGCCGACACGCCGTATTATTCAAGGAATTTTTAGCCTCAAAGATAATTGGCTTTATGGAGTAGAGTGGTGCTCTCCAATTTTAGAAGAAGTGTCTGCCCAAAGCAGAACAATATGGCTTGCTGATGTTGATTTAGTCAATGTTAGTGTATGACGATTATCAGTTGCGACAAAATAGTAGCACCAAGTTAACTAACAAATGACATTCATCGACCATGAATACGACTAGTTCTCCAGATTCTATTTCCTCACGTCGCCCTGCCAACAGTGTACAAATATCTTTTTTTTTGACGCGACTAACTCCTGATCATATTTTGGGTTGTGAGCTTGAGTTTTCTTCCAACTGATACGTGCTTCATTAAATAAATCATAATAGCTTTGTTTTGAAGAGAAAGTAACGCCGTATTTGCGGCTGATCTCATACTCTAGCTCGTTCAAAGTCCATCTATTTTTTGTTAACAGCCACTCTATTATGGACGAACGTTGCTCTGGGCTTAATAGCCCAACACTTCCTTGATGGACAGCTTTTAAACCTTCTACTCCATTTTTGAAAAATGCTTTTTTCCACTTGCTGATAAAACCGCTCGACACCCCCAGGATCGGTATTATCTCTTCATGCTTGTATCCATACAACAACATCTTCACTGCTATCGCTCGTTGAACTTCACGCTTATCTTGGCTATTTTCAATAAACTCTTAAGCGCGATCGCATCCACATTGCCGCACCCTAACCCTAGTCATTAAAACTACTTACATCTTTTTACGTATTTTCTCACGAATGATTCCGGATTGCTATATTTTTAAAATTGCGTCGTGCAATATGAGTTTGTGGTAACTCATCTAAACTACTAATGGGCATATTGGCATCAACAGAACCACCAACACTTACTTACTTGCCACAAAGTAGCGATGTCTGACGACAAGCCGCTTCTCTACGAGACGCTACGCGAACGCGTCTACGCTATAGCTAACCAATGCCTTTCGGCACGTTTTGGGTGAATAATTTTGGTTTGATGCCAACAAAAACCGCCGCGTTTGCCATCTTTAAACACACACTCAATCCAAGAGCGCATGGAATACCAGCAAGCATCCGCAACTTCCGGTTGTAAATCGGTGAGAATTAAGCAAGCATCAGTGTAGCCCTCATCATACCGAGCTAACAAAGTACACTCAATGCTGTTAGTTTTAAAACAAGTGACCTGTCCCTTCCAAAACTGACCAATTTGTTGTACTAAAGAATTTATTGGCTGCCAAGAATCTTGCCCCAAGGGTTTGAACTGTCCAATTTGATTAATCCACATAAACGGATGCCAACCAATGGATTGAATCTTTCTGTCTTTAAAGGTTTGAGCCGACCATTCGCTCAGATTTTTTATTTCTAAAAGTTTCGTAACTTTCTCTCTAAAGTTTGACACGAATGTGCTTAAATCTAAACTTGAATGTATTTTTTTATTCATGAAGTGACGGCAAACTCCCTGTTTTGATATCAAATCTCAAAACTTTTACTCCAAGGGAATCCTACACTTTTCTGTCTCCATTAGAAAACTAAACAACCATAACGATAAATTTATCTCAGTATTACTGAGGTATTTAGCTATCTAGTAAGTATCTATTTTACTAATCTATTGAACTATTGGGTTAGCGATCGCATCCTTCGGAGTGGAGCATCTTCACTCGTTTTTACACGACTTCAGAAAATCGCGTTGCTCCCGTCCCATTTTTTTCATCACCTCTAGCAGCAGAACCACATCATCGATTCGTTCTGATATTATTTGTTGGGGTAAATGTGCCATTTTTCACACTTACCATTAAACCGTTACACCCTACACAAATTTCTTTCTGGCACAAGGGATGCCGAAAACGATCGCCCACGGTGGGCGGAACGCCATCTCTACGAGAGGCTGTGCCAACGCCTGCTTAAATACTCTCCCTTATTTCATCTATTTCACCAAACTCATCCTCGATTGCGCGAACGGTGAGGTTTCAAAGCTAAACCTGCACCCAAAGTACCGATAGACAGTATACCTAGCGTAGAGGAGGGTTCGGGGACAGAGGCTACATTGGCGACAAAGTTGTCTAGATCCGTGGCACCTCCGGATTCTGTGCTGCTTGCTATCACATATGCAATCTCAAATCCAGTTGATGTGACGACACCTGTCTGGCTTTGCCCTTTTGCAAGAGGATCGGTGAAAAAGCTGTCTAAAAGCTTTCCATTAGAGTCGAACGCAAGTAGTTGCCCAAGTGTGTTAAATACGAAGTCATCACCTATGAAATCAATCGATACAGAGTCCGCAAGTTGATTGAAGTCAGCGCGGAACTGGCTATTTAAGAAGAATTGTGCCCCATCCCCACCAGGCCCAATAATCCCAAACAAACGGGTTCCTGTGCTGGGAATTCCGAAAAGATCGTATGAGATGATAGAGAGTTCGGGTCTACTATCTATAGACAGTGTAACGCCTGGAACCGCGTTGGTTAGAGGTGTGAATGTTCGGAAATCATCCGGCTCGACCCGAATTACAGCACTAGCAGCAGGAGTGGCGACCCCCCTAAGATGCACATGAACGGTGCGACTAACGTTAAGCATTTTTTACTCCACGCTTTTTTCATGTATCTTACCCACTGCATATATTGAATTAGAAAAGCCTTCAAATCGCCCAGCCATACCCTGATACAACTTACCGTCATCAACAGTAGATTATCATATTGCTGGTATTAGTGGGATAGGTTTATGTAATACATTTAAAAAGAGTTTTCAATTTCTATATAATGTTATCCCTAATACCGTGGTTTGAGTATAGTGTCAGATTTTTGGGAAATTATCTTTTAGCTTTTCTAATGGTTGACGTTTTGAAACTACTCAAAATGTGGCGTTGAAAAAAGCTCCAAATTGCTTTACTTGCATTAAAACCAAGCTGAATATTGACTTGATTTAATTTAGGATCGGTTGAAGTGCCACCGGGCCAGAAATGCCCACCATTGACTACAGTGAACTGCAATACTTCTGAACCGTTTCTACAACCCGAATAACCAAAAGCTTTGACTTGCAAGTGATTAAGAGATTTAATTGGAGTTAAGTGTTGAAATTGAGATGATGAAGTGCATCGGTCATGCCTTCGCCAAAAATTTATGGTTTCTGGGATAGAAACAAGAGCCTCTTTTTGAGTAATGGGATCGCCATGATAATGTACACTCGAATCCTTTGTACCATTAATCATCATCATTGATATCGAAACCGTCGGATGGCAGCTACGGACAAATCGAGTAGTTAGAGAGCCGGCTACTGATGCGAAAGCAGCAATTTTATTCGGCAGCTTACAGGCCAAAGCTTGAGTGAGTATCCCACCTTGAGAAAAACCAGTGGCATAGATTTTACCTCGGTTGATATTTCTAATTTGCTCTATATGCCCAATCAAAGCTGCAACAAATGAAATATCATCCACTTTTTGTCTGACATGACCTGTAAAGCTCCATTGATGGTCAAGTCCATTTGGATAAACTGCAATGAATCCAAATGCCTCTGCTAAATTATTGAAGCGAGAAACTTTCTCTATAGATTTGCCACTACCATTATCTCCATGAAACACTAAAACTAACGATATTGGATGCTTAGGATTGTAAGATTTTGGCGTATACATATAGTATGTACGTAATTTTTCTTGGTTTCTTAGTTTTCCATAATTCTCGCCTCGCAAAATTTTTTCTCTAGGTATACTTTTTGCTTCTACTTGAAGTGAGTTAGAGGTAACAGTCAGAGTCATTAGGATTAAGCTCAGGGACAAATACTTAGAAAAATAGAAATTTTTGTACATAAATATCAAAACTGTGTATTATTCAATAATTTAATCACTATTCAAATTTGACAAATGTAATTTGAAAGCTAAGTTACAAGTTTGCCATTTCCTCAAGAATAAAGTTCCGAAAGTGGGAACATCAAGGGGAAAAGGGAAAAGGGATGAACTCAACGCGACTACTGGAAATTAACTGTATCTCTGACAACTCTATCTTTTCCATAAGTTCCCTAAACTGACTTTTGCTCTGAAAGCTTGACAGGTGCTAAGTGAACACCCAGGTTACGGGCGTAAACTTTAGTGAAGTACTGGACATTCGGCTGTGGGCGATCGCTCTTTTCTAACAATGACAGCAGCCGCATCGCCTGTATATGAGTTTCGCGTATAAAGTTATGTTAATGTATGTGCGAGTCTGAAGTGCGTTTTCCTAAATGCGAATGCTATTAATAGCCAATACTATTTTTGAAATAGGAATTGGTTGCGTATTTTTCTTGTTTCCAACTTTGCTTACCCTGGATAGCCAACTGTCTATTTCTTTACTGCGGGTAATTGGATGCGGTGCTTTGTCTTTGGGGACTTTGAGTTTTTTAATGCTCGATTTGACTGATAAAAAAGAACTAAAACCGGGATTAATCGCTTTGTCTATTTTTCATAGTCTGGTAGCGATCGCCCAAATTTACAGTTTTCTTAGCAGCATGATTAATACACTTATAATCATTGTACATTCAGTATTTGCAGTGTTATTTATCAGTGTTTTATGGCAGCGAATTAGATAATTAAAAGCGCTTCAGTTGATAGCACATCCGTGTATAAACGAGCGCTATATGATAGTGAATGACTTGCCGCGTTGGGCTAAACTTCAAGCAAAGTTTCCTGATATGTATAGCAAGTAAGGGGATTTGCAGCATTCGACTCTCAACATCCCCTCAATCCGGTGAAAGATTAGCCTATCCTGTAAGATGCTCGTCCATGCTTCTTCCGATATTGCTGATGATACTCTTCTGCTCTATAGAATTGTGATGCAGGTACAATCTCCGTCACAATTGGATTTTTGTGATAACGAGAACTATTTTCAAGCTGCTCCTTGGAGGCTCTTGCTAATAATTCCTGCTCTGGTGTGTGGAAAAATATCACAGACCGATATTGAGAACCAACATCTAGCTCCTGATGGTTTGATGCTGTGGGATTGTGCTTATTCCAAAACACATTTAGCAGTTGATCATAAGATACTATTGCTGGATTGTATTCCACTTCCACTGCTTCAGCGTGTCCAGTTTTGCCTCTACAGACATCTTCGTAGGTTGGATTCTCAAAGTGTCCGCCACTGTAACCAACTGCTGTAGAAGTTACTCCCTTTACTTGACGAAATGCTGCTTCAACTCCCCAGAAACAGCCTGCTCCAAATGTCGCTTTTTGTAGATTAGTATTTTGCATATCTTTGACAACTCTTTTGTAATAATTTTAAATGAAACTCATCAAATCAAACAGATACTTTATAAGTAAATATTTTATAAATTCTGCCTGACTTATTTTAATTATTAGAATTACAGATTATCCTGATACGAGTATGATATAAAATTCTACTGCTTGACCGAAAGCATTAAGTAGAATGAAATTAGGAATAATATCTCCTACCTTTAAAGTTTGGTCAATTATACCTGAAGAAATTAGCTCATTTTTGATAGATTCTGTAAAATTCATCGTAATTTTCCTGAAAGTTAACTTCTACTTTTATGTACCTTTCTAGAGAAAT
Organism: Nostoc sp. DSM 114160; assembly: GCF_053470305.1. Classification (NCBI taxonomy): domain Bacteria; kingdom Bacillati; phylum Cyanobacteriota; class Cyanophyceae; order Nostocales; family Nostocaceae; genus Nostoc; species Nostoc sp. DSM 114160. The sequence goes on from NZ_JBPFGO010000001.1 coordinate 3,804,238, forward strand.
ACTGTTGCAGTAAATTTACTGAAATAAGAAAAGTAGACTTTTGGATTTGCATTACTGGGATAATTGCTTTAGATTCTAAGGCATGATTATTATTTACTGTTCCTGTTGTTTTTATACACGTTAAGCTATCCGTTCAAAGTCCTGGTTGATAAAGCGTTACCACTTCTGCTTTCCACCAAGGGTCATAATTGGTTTATCAAAACAGAATTCAGGAGTCAGGAGCCAGAATTCAGTTATTGTATGAACGAGCAGGATTTAGCCGTTCAGTAGGAATATAGCTTAGGAAATACTAATGAGCTTAAGCATTCAACAGATCGTGCCAGAGGACGTTGCATTAATGGAAGCTCTATTAGCGACCTTTGGTGAGGCGTTCGATCGGGTAGAGACCTATGCAAATCCACCTAGTGCAGACTATCTGCGGCAACTGCTCGATAGTGACTACTTCATTGCGATCGCTGCATTGAAAGAAGGTGAGGGTCGTTGGCGGTCTTACTGCATACGAGCTTAAAAAGTTCGAGCAGGAGCGCAGTGAGATTTACATCTACGATCTAGCTGTTGCCGCTGCACACCGACGGCAGGGGATCGCAACGGCATTAATTCACAAACTGAAGGAAGTAGCAGCAGCATGTGGAGCTTATGTCATTTTCGTCCAGGCAGATATCGGTGACGAGCCAGCCATTAAACTTTATACAAAGCTAGGCGATCGCGAAGACGTGTTGCATTTCGACATACTAGTTAATGGTGGCAATAACAATGCCTAATGCCTATCTGAGTAGTGGCTTTTCGAGAAGGGCTAGAGAGCAGGTCAATTTTTTACAATCTTAAGTATCACATGAGTCCTAGATCAGGAGCAATCTTATGAATGATAATCTGGGCAATTCTCGCTATCCCATCCATTCGGGTGTATTCCGCAGACTAGCACGTTGTCCCCATACTCAACTCCATGATAGTTAGTGCAACCGATGCAAGCTATTGGTCGGCTAACTTGGTCATCAAAATCAAAATCATCCTCCGATTCATCTGCTCGAACTAAGGATGCATTACAGTTGGGGCAACCAAAATCAGTGGTTGCAGATGATATTGAATTTAGCACAAGGGAGATGGGTCAATCTGCTGCATTGACTGGTTATCTTGATATCGCCTCCGATCGCCCCTAACCACTCAGCCCAAAACACGTCAACGATCGCTTCCAATCATTTGTTTTCACCATTTCCTTCTGGAACGAATAGCGTGGCTGGCAAAAACATCTTTACCAGAGCAAGCAGGGCGCACCGACAAGCAAGCAAGGTATGCCGCAGTGATGATGAAAAGTTAAGAACTGATTGCATATTTTCTCCAAATTTTAATTTTGATTACTATTCCAACTGTCGAATTTGTACTTTATATGAGAATTTTGGAGTAATATTTCGATTCCTAAGCGGATTAAATCTGGTGGAACTCCGTCTAATTTCAACTCGGTTTGGATAAACTCATCAATTGAATTGGCTTTCGTTTTTTCCAAAAGTGCCAATAAGAGTTGAGCTTGGGTTGTTGGTGTGCCTGACTCCTTAGTTTCAGCTTGAGAGGTTTGCTTATTACTTGGTGCAGAGTCAATAAAGTTTTTGGTATCCCGGTCATAGCCAGAGAAATTCTTTAACAGAGGCTATTGGTATCCATTCATTGATGCCGCCGTAATAAACTGCTCGACCGACTGGTGATTGTGCAGCAATCTCCATTACTTGGGTTGAGGTAATCTTGCGATCGCTGGGGATGAGTTGAGTGGCAATCATGGCATTGTAAGCTGGGACGCGATCGGGATGAACCAATGCCACAGAGGTTAACTGCGATCGCCTGAATCTTTGCGTAGCACGAGTTGAAAGTTTTCAGTATTTCTATTGTTTGCATTGCTTTATCCAATGAGTTGTGTTGTTCTATTCGGATAAACTGATAATTTAGTTTTGCTCCTTGCCTTGAGGTGGGTTTTCCTGCCCACCTATTTTTTAAGCTGCTACCAAATCGCTAGTTTCTGGCATTGGTGTGCCATGATAATTTCGTTTGTCTAATTTCGTTGTAGACGCGATTGCATAACTCTAGAACTGCGATCGCTTTTCTCACTTCAAGAACAAGGAATTTCTTACACCTCTGTATCGCATCTGCTAGAGGTAACATAAAATTCTCTTGGCAGTCATCCACTTGAAGCGTGATGTTACTTGCTGTGCTTTATGCAATGATAGTTTTCTCTTAAGCGATTACACTTTGGAGACGATTGCTCTTGTCTTGGGGGAGCAATCGCCCTTTCTCACTTCCAGCAATTACGCCGCTACTGCCGTTCGGACTCCCAACGACGCAATCACATCTTTTGCACTGCCAGCAACCCGATTCACCCCGTACTGTCTCGGTCTTGCATACCAACCTTGGTGATTGCACCCGATGAAGCCGACAAAGTGCCCGTCTTGGTAGAGTTTGGTGCTGAATGATAACCAATCAATTTCCCCGTGGTACAGACCGAAAGCAGTACAAGCTGTTTCCAGTTCATCGCTGAGGTGTTCGTTGCGTTCCAGAGGTGTTTCTGGTAGAGTCGCTTTGACCTCTTGGACTCTTTTGGCGAACCAGTTGCGATCAAAGGGTAGCCGTCCGCCATCGAAGAACTGCACCCATACTGTAATCCCGCCTTCTATCCAGATAGTGCGGACTGTTTCGGGTTCAACTTCGATAATCTCGCCAATGATACGGCGATCTCTGCTGGTCAGAGGGTCTTGGGTTACGGAAGCGATCGCTCAAATTAAAGAACAGCATAGGCACGAGTTAGAGCGCTTGGAGCAAGAGTTGAAGGTTGGCTTGTTAACAGAAGCATCAGCTAGAGCCGAAGCGCAGGTACAAGAGCAAATCCAATCCCTCCAAAACCTGTACAAGCAACAGAAGGAGCAGAATATTCAGTTGCAGCAACGCTTAGACGAGATGGAATCGCTACGGCAGTTAGAAACTGAGAATCAGCAGCTTAGACAGCGCATTCAGGATTTGGAAAACACGGTTGAACAGCGCCCTTCTCAACAGTGGGGGAATACGATGACCCAGCAGGCAACTAAAGTATTGAACAAGCAGGTCAAACTTGCACTGGAGAAGACAATTGATCTGCGATCGCTTATTCTAGAAACCTACGATCCGCAAGCCCAAGATCCAGCTGTGGCTGCGGCTGTGGGGCAGGCACTGATAAACGCCCAAAAAGCAGCAAGTGTCGCACAGAAGAAGGCAGATACTGTTCAGCAAGAACCTCAGCGACCAAGTAAAGAAGATGATGATGAAGATATTAATAGTGATTCAGATGTGAAACAGCCTCCTACTCTATTCCCTTTTGAGCAGCCACCTCAATTGGATAGATAAACTTTCACTGCACTGACAATCACCTCTTCCCCGGCCTTTTCCTCTAAGTTCGGGATTTGCTAAGGCTTTAAACAGACAAAACATGTCATTACTCAAGTTCCCAATCTTCAATCACCAGCCCATTAACACGACTGAATTCTCTTGTGTTATGCGTAACTAATGTTAAGTTATTCACTAGAGCAATTGCCGCAATTTGCAATTCATTTGGCCCAATTGGTGTACCAACCTTCCCTAAGTCTGCCCGAATTGCGCCAAAAATCCGAGCCGCCCGATCATCAAAAGGCAAAGATACAAAATTATTTAAGAATGCTTCTTGTAATGCTAGGGTGCGTGCAGGATTGTTACTTCGCATTGCACCATAAAACAGTTCGGCTTTCACTATCGAACAAACAACAATATCTGCTGGTGATAGCGATTCTAACCTCTGCCTCACAGCAGACATAGGACGATTCAGAAAAATAATACAAGCATTGGTATCTAACCCACATTCTGCAGGTGATTTGAAAATCTGGCTATTTTCCATAACCAAGATAGAGCAATGCTTTGAGGCATTTAACCTTTATTCTGCATTCCGCGATCGCGTGAAATACTACACAGCAACTTGCTCCCAGTTAGTATTCTCCTCAAGAATATCTATTTGCACTTGAGAAAGTATTTTGGGTAGCATTTGTTGTAAATCATGTAGCACCATTTTGAATTCCTCAGTATTAAATTTATAGTACTCAGTTAAACTGCCGATGGGATAATTAAAGCCCTGATAGCGGTGTTTGAAATACAGTTCAACATTACCTCTATGCTCCCAAGTTCCTAATACTTTAATAGCAGCACTCGAATAATGAGCAAGTAAATCAATTTTTACTTCTGCTACTCGCTTGATAACAGGTCTTTGGGTTACTCCTATTTTGTAGATAATTTCAATATTAGTTTCAATCTCTAAAAAATATAGCGTACAGGATAGAATACGTTGAAGTTGAGCGCGGTAGAGTTTTAAATCAGTGAGCCGATATGCTAAATCTGGAGCGTTTTTGTACTCGGCGTGTTTCAAAGCTAGCTCCAGTTTCAGTAGCTTTTTAAGTAATAGCGGCTCCTGTGCATCGTTGAATAGCGTTAACTCTAGCGCTCCAACGGGAATTTTACCCAAATCACTAAATTCATACGCAGGTGGTTTCATGTAAACATTTTTTCTCAACATTCCTGCTTTGAGTAAACTGGGAGTAACTAAGTAGGAACTAATAGGGTAATTTTTAGCTCCGTACTCCTGCCAAACTAGTTTTAGCTGTGCTAAATCTTTGCCAGATAGCTGAATGTTGAAATTGTCATAGAGTGGCAGAGTAGGGAATTCTCGTTTAGCTATGGGGCGACAAGTTTCTCCCTGATGAGCAAAATGATGCTCTTTTACCTTTCCTTTTTTAGCCGTCAGACCACTATTACAGTAAGGACACTTAAGTGAAGTCTTTCCTCTTTTGATATCTTCAATACATATCAAGATACCTTCTTCATTTACACCATATTTTAGCCACATTGCCACACCATGATTTAGAAGTTGAATTTGCTCTTACCAGTGTGCTTCAACTTTTTAAAAATGTATCTATCTTCTGGATTAGTGTAATGTTGATTTGAAGAATCTAAGTGTAAGAGAGTGAAGCGTAGGCATCTTGAACCGTAAGTATCGCTTTTCTTCATCTACAATACTTAGGGGATTCAGAAATTTTGCACAATTGTTAATGATGTCAGTTTTTATGTTTGAACAGCAACCTGAAGATTTACGATTTTATGTTAAACAGTTAGCTACTGAAGCTGTACAAAAATCAGAACCATCGGCATGGTTTGAAGTGTTATATACCGAAGCTAAAGGTGATACAGCAAAAATTCCTTGGGCAAAGTTAGCTCCTCACCCTTATCTGCAAGATTGGTTGACGGATCATCAACCGTTCGCTTCTGGGCAAAAGGCGCTAGCTATTGGTTGTGGTTTGGGAGATGATGCTGAAGCTTTAGCAAATCTAGGATTTGAGGTAACAGCTTTTGATATTTCTCCTACGGCGATCGCTTGGTGTCAAGAGCGATTTCCCAATTCGGCTGTCAACTATATAGTTGCAGATTTGTTAGCAATTCCCTCACAATGGCATCAAGCTTTTGACTTTGTTTTTGAATGTCGTAATATTCAAGCTTTGCCGTTAAATGTGCGTTCTTTGGTTATCTCCTCAGTTGCTTCGCTTGTTGCTCCTAGTGGCACACTTTTGCTGATTACTCGTGTTCGAGATACAGAAGCTGAACCTTCTGGCCCACCTTGGTCATTATCAGACTCGGAACTCAAACAGTTTGATAATTTGGGATTACAGCAAGTAGAAAAACTCGTGTTTTTAGAATCTGAGCAAACTGACATTAAGCAAGTGCGGATTGAATATCAAAGACCATAATTCTTTGATATATCTGAGCGCTAACCGTTTGTATTAATGGATACCCCAAAATTTCTTAGAGGAAAAAAAGGAAAGTGAAGGTGTTGGCGATGCCCGCCGTAGGCTTCGCCAACGCTCTATTTTCCTCTCTACGAGACGCTACTCGCGTTCGCTTGATTGAGGGCAGCGTAAAATTCTTGAGAGCAATCTTTTTTGCTGGCTATGAATAGTTGTTACATTGTGCTTTAAATCACTTTATAAGTTCTGACTCAAGGTGGTAAAAGAATTGTTGTTGGATGGTTGTGTCTACACAAGAGTCCTGCAAGAGTTAATTTCTTTACCGCTTTACCGCCTAAGAGACTTTCATGCTCAAACAGATATCTGGAATTTTCACCCTCTTTATTTTAACTTTGGGGTTTGCATCTACATCTGTTGCTGCAACTCCCCGTTCAACTTGGGTGGAAAATGAAATTTACCAATACAACCATCCCTTTGCATCACAGTTACCGCAAGAACTGGCAACGAAGATGCAAAAGATGGCAGCTAGCCCCTTTGCTTTTTATCGGGGAACGGCTCACATCTTCTACCGCGATATGCAAACATTACCGAGTTCAGCATTTGTGAATTCTTCTACTGATGCCATTTGGTTAGAAGGAGATATGCATCTGCAAAATCTTGGGGGAATGAGAGATGGCAACGATAACAACGTTTTTGATACCACTGACTTTGATGAAGGCTATCTTGGCCCCTACGTTTGGGATTTGCGACGTATGGCAGTCTCGATTATCCTAGCAGCCAAAGAGAACGGCCTAAGCTCCAGTGATGCTCAAGATATTGTCCGAAATTTCCTGGATGCTTATCTCAACAAAATGAGCGACTTTAAGGGGACTAACGACGAGCTATCATACCGTTTGCAACAGAGCAATACCAATGGTGTAGTCAAGGATTTAATTCAAGAGGCAGCAGCCAAGAGCCGCTCTAGTTTGCTAAATAAGTACACGCTGCTAAATAGTAGTAGCAATCGAGTTTTTCAGACAACCTCTGAACTCCAGCCTGTATCCAGCAGCACCTACTCAGATATTACTGGGGCTATGAGCAGCTACATCGCTTCAATTTCTAGCAGTAAGCGTTACAGCAATAGTTACTACACCATAAAAGATATTCGTCTCAAATTAGGTTCCGGTACTGGTAGTCTTGGTAAGTATCGGTATTACTTGCTGATTGAGGGCCCAAGTTCAGCAACCGACGACGATCGCATTTTGGAGATGAAGCAGGAAAGCACCAGCGCCGTAGCGATCGCAGTTCCAGGTTTACTACCAAGTTCAGTCTATGGAAATCATCAAGGGGCGAGGGTGACAATCGCCACCAAAGCGATGCTCTCTAATACTGACCCGTTGGTTGGCTACACTACGGTCAGTGGTATCCCCTTTATGCTGCATGAAAAATCCCCTTACCAGGTGGACTTTGACTATACCTTACTAACCACTAAATCAAAATTCATGGATGCGATGGGATATGCAGGTAAGGTTGTTGCTAAGAACCATGCTATCTCCGATCAAGATTACGATGCTAGCATTGTTTCAGAAAGCGTTGACAAGCAAGTGACTGATATCACCAGCGGTAACAAGGCTGTATTCAAAGATGAGATTGTTAACTTTGCTCTAGACTATGCAACTCAAGTCGAGTACGACTACACCAGTTTTGTGAACGCTTACAACAGTGGGGTGACACTCTACTAAACAGAACTGTTGATTGCAATTGTTGAATATGGGTGATAGTAATTACAGGAGTGCGATCGCAGGAGGCATCGCTTAGTTTCCTCTCTGCGAGACACTACGTGAACGCTTGAATTTGGTGGGGCGATCGCTCCCCTAAACCCGTTAACAGCTTTACTTGATTCAGTTCTGGGGGATAATCTACTGGTTTGTAACTCCCAGTAATACCTTGGAACCCAATCAGCTAAACCTATTTCCAGACTAAAACCCACACCAGCACTTTTGACAGAGACATTGGTGATGAGTGCTGATGCCCTGCTGAAGTGGAAGTCTCAGATTTTTAACTATCAACAACGGGTGAGGGAAAGTCAGCCACCACACCAGGCGACGTTATTCGACATTGCACCAAAGCACTACGACCCCAGACCAAATTGATCCGCTCTTGCTGCGGGTGGTGTCAATGTCATTTTGGAGGATGCCAGCAGACAGCCCCGGCGATGCGTGTCTCTATTTCATCATTGATTCGGCTGCTTCTCTTGTGCTGTATGTGGGGGAAACCTGCCGGAGTAACAAGCGGTGGAAGGGTATACATGGCTGCAAAGACTATATCGCTAGCTACCAGGATTTACATTATCGCTATAAGTTGCAAACAGCAGTCAATGCTGCGTTTTGGTGGGATGCCTCGGTTGAGAGAAAACCCCGGCAAGAATTGGAATTGAGTTTAATTTTGAAGTGGCGATCGCCGTTTAACAAAGAGAATTGGGAACGATGGGAACAACCATTTAGTTAGTTATGAAAAAGTAAGTAATTCTCTAACTGCACCATGCCCTTTAACAGCAGATTAATTAGTTAATTTTTAGTGATATTGATAGTTATTATTCTGGTTTACCGTACTCATAAATGAAAGGAAACCGTAATCTTTTCTTCTGTTTAATTTAGTGCGGTAATCATCATTTAATTAGGTGAGGATAACCGAATTTACATGAGTTTTAAGCATACTTATTATGAATACATAAGCACAAAAACAAGTGCAAAAACGATTAAACAGAGCTAATTAATGCGAGAAAGAGTTATGGCACTAGTTCGTTACAATCCTTGGCAAGAATTGAACGCTTTTGAACGTCACATCAACGGTTTATTGGGAGATACCAAAGTCCCATCTGCACGGCTTGATAGAGATTTTATCAAAGTTCCGGCGGCTGAGTTGCACGAAACTGATGATGCGATTCTTCTATTGCTAGAACTACCAGGACTAGAGGCTAAAGACCTAGATATTCAAGTCACCCAAGATGCTGTTCACATTAGCGGTGAGCGCAAGTCCCAAACTAAAACTGAAAACAATGGCACTACAAGAAGTGAATTTTACTACGGTAAATTCCAACGTGTAATTCCTCTATCTGCTCGAATTCAAAATACCAATGTCACCGCAGATTATAAAGACGGCATTTTGAATCTGACACTGCCTAAAACTGAGCAAGAAAAGAACAAAGTTGTCAAGGTTAATCTTGAACTTCCTGCTGCCTAATTGGTTGTGAGAAAACTATTCTACCTCCAATAATTGATTGAGATAGCTAAAAGCCCAGTTATGAGATGACTGGGCTTTTTTGTATACGATGTCTACGACGATTGATGTCGCTTGGATTTCCTCTCTACTTTACGAGACGCTACTCGCGTTCGCTGGATTGGGTGGGGCGATAAGCCTACGGCATAGCTTGGCTTACCGCAGAACGAGTAAAAATTCAAATTTTAGTGATGAAGACGAGCTTGGCGCTCACGCAATTCACGAGCTTTTTGTTCACGAGCTTGGCGCTCACGCAATTCACGAGCTTTTTGTTCACGAGCTTGACGCTCACGCAATTCACGAGCTTTTTGTTCACGAGCTTGGCGTTCACGTAATTCACGAGCCTTTTGTTCACGAACCTGCTGTTCATGCAGTTGACGCTCACGAATTAGTTTAGTGTTATTAAAAGCAATAGTATTAGTATTTAAATGTTCATTGCGAAAAGTTACAACAGAAGCATTAGCATGAGCTGAAAGAGCAGCAATTGAAACAGAAGCTAATAAACCACCAAGAAGAATAGATTTTAAGCGGTTCATATATCCTTTAATCCTTGTTTTACTTAACTTGTATATTGCCAATATATTCTGCATAATCAAGAAAAGATATCTAGCAAATGTCATCACTTAAACATGACTAAAGTCACTAAGCGCCTCAGTTGAGGAAAATCGGTAATTCAATAGTTGCGATCGCAACTTCTGTTAACATCTACGCACTTCCTCATAGCTTTGAAATCCTTGTGAGTCTTTTAGTTCTTCTTTAATGTGCGATCGCACCTCCAGGGAAATGGTTTTTGGTCGTCCTGGACTTTTACGAAGTTCAAGCAGGGTGCTTAATCCACCAACTCTTTCGAGTTTTATAGTATTAATTGCTCTTTCATGGTGGGGTGTGCGATTGGGGCAAACTTCTCTTGTAGTACGCCAGATAGAACATCAACAGATGCCCTTATTATATATCGCGCCAAAGAACGCTCAAAATGTTCCTGGTGTTTTAATTGCACATGGTTATGCAGGCTCTAAACAATTAATGCTTGGTTATGCTTACACTTTGGCTCATGCAGGTTATGCTACCATCCTGTGGGATTTTGATAGCCATGCTGCTAACACCAAACCACTAGAAAAAAACTCACTTCAGCAGAATTTAAATCTTGCATATACAGTACTTGTAGAACAACCAGAGGTAGATAAATCACGTTTGGCCACATTAGGACACTCAATGGGTAGTGGTGCTGTAATGTCTGCCGCTATCAATCCGGCTTCGCGCTATGCTGCAACTGTAGCAGTCTCACCTACAGGCGCATCAATTACAGCAAATGTACCCCGAAACCTCTTATTACAAGCGGGAAGTTGGGAAAATAGATTTGTTGCCAATGCAAAGCGGTTACTACAGGCTGGTGGTGGAGAAAATCACAATTTTACTCAAGGTATTGCAAGAAAGCTTGTTATTATCCCCAATGCCGAACATATTACAATTTTGTTTCGCCATTTGAGTCATCAGGCTGCTAGAGATTGGCTTAATAGCACCTTCGGGATAAACAATCAGAGTAACTATGTTGATTACCGAATGCTGTGGTATCTTTTGCACTTGCTGGCATGGTTAACTCTACTTGCAGCGATCGCCCCTGTTTTGGCTGATTCTTCTATTACTCACAAAACAGGACAGTTAAAAAGCTGGATTGGTTTATTAGTAGCACCTTTTGTCGCTACTGGTACACTCATGTCAATCAATCAAGTAGGCGATATTCATGGCTTGGGTGGAGTATTAGTAGGTGGAGCAGTTAGTATTTGGTTTGGAGTAGCAGGTTTAAGTTGGCTGATTCCTATGACCCCACTACAACTGCCATCAGCCAGAGCTTTAGTAATTGGCATAACCTTGTTTGTCATATTGTCGATTGGTTTCGGGGCTATGGCACAGGTAGTATGGTTACAGTGGTGGTTAGTTGGGCCACGTTTGCAAATTTTTCCTATCCTGGCAGTTGCTTGTTTCCCTTGGTTTTTAGCTTCTGGAGTGGCACAGCAAAATCTGAATTTTGGTCAACGAACTTTGTGGTGGCTAGGACAAAGCACAGTCTTAATTGCTGGTTTTATTCTAGTGCTTTATTTTCTGCCACAACTAAGTTTTATTTATCTTTTATTGCCATTATTTCCTGTATTTATAGCGATTTTTTCATTTTGCTCTGGGTTGCTGAATAATCCGTGGGGTTATGCTATTGGTAGTAGTTTATTTTTTGGTTGGGTATTAGCATCTGCCTTTCCATTATCAAGTTAAATTTTTCATTTTTCTATTTCTACTCGAACATTCCCTGCTTCTTCTGTTTAACCCTGTTTAGTCATTCTGGGCGAACCCAATCGCTGAAAGCCATTTAAAGCTGGGAGCAACGCGATTTGGTGAGGTCAAGCAAAACACTACCTAGATAGCTACCATTCACTACACCAGCGTTATGAATTAGAAAGAAGTATAGGTATTGCCGTTTGGTGGGATGCACCCATAGACCGACGCGTACAGCAAGAGTTGGAATTGAACTTGATTTTGAAATGGCGTAGTCCATTCAACAAAGAAAATTGGGAGCGCTGGGGGCAACCGTTTGGGTAGGGCATTTTCTTAGAGGGACTGGGGGGCAATCGCTTAATGCAGAAGATACGAGGGAAGTATTTGCGGCGGGTGATATGCTCTTGCTGTGAAGCGGGATTTGATTGGTAAAAAGTGACACCGATAAAGAGCGATCGCTCTATATTCTCACAACCAAAACTTTCGATAATTCTCAACATATTGCCGCATCGTCAGTGGCGGACGACCGAGTAATTGTTCTACATCTGGTGTAATGCCACCTACCAATCCTAAACGAGCGGTTGTATAAATTGCTGCCATTACCAAAATGAAGCCCAACGACAGCCCGCGATCGCACATTTGCCAAATAAACTTCAGTAATGAGGGATTAGTATAGCGAATTGGTTTGCCCAAAACTTCTGTAAAAATTTCTGCTACTTCATAGTAAGTCAAGGCTTCCCTACCTGTGAGCGCATAAGCTTTTCCCAAATGCCCATCTTCAAGCAAAGCACGTACCGCAACAGCAGCAATATCACGCACATCAATAAAACTGGTTTTACCATTCCCTGCTGGCATAAACAATTCGCCACGGGTTTTGATATCCTCTCGGTGTACGGTGTTAAGATTTTGCATAAAAAAGCTAGCGCGTAAAAACGTGGCAGGAATGCCCAATTGCTCGATGTAGCGCTCAATCTTGGCGTGCGGTACAACTCGGTTGCGCTCGGCTCCTAAAAGTGAAACAAAAACGATATGCTCAACACCTGCTTCTTTTGCCGCATTCAGCGCCGGGGCAATTTGCCTCTTCACATTGGCAAGTGCAGGCGGACGTACTAAAAAAAGTTTGTTGACTCCTTCAAAAGCGCTTGCCCACGTTTCGGGGTTAATAAAATCGAACCAGACACAATGAATATTGCTGCCTAATATTTGTTGAGCTTTGTCGGGATTTCTGAGTGCGGCACAGACATGACAATCGTGGAATAGTAGCAAGCGAATAACCTCACAGCCGACATTCCCAGTCGCACCCGTCACTAAAATTTTCAACATTCCTTGTTTGCCGATTTGGTTTAATTAAGAGGCGCATTTTTTCAACCTATTTCTAACTTTAGCTAAACCGCAAGAAGCCTCTCACCTACGCGCAAGGGAGGTGATGAGATGAATTGTGGTTTAGCTAAAATTCAAGCGAACGCGAGTAGTGTCTCGTTGGCGCAGCTTAAGAAGAGAGGAAAATTTATAATTTTAAAAACCCGAAAATCATCCCAAAAAGCAATACAGAGCTAATCCAGACATTTTGACTGAACATTTGATTGTAGGCAGTATTTGGAAGTTCGGAGTCAAGCAGTTGTATAAACTGCCAAATCCAAGCAGTAGTTGCAATTATCAAACTAATCCAGAAACTCAGTTGCAATTGCATATAAAAGCCTAGCAAACCCAATAGTAAGGCACTAGTTGCATAGCAAACCATAACAGCAACAGGAGCATATTTACCAAAAAACAGAGCACTGGACTTAACGCCAATCCGTCGATCATCCTTGCGGTCAGACATAGCGTAAATAGTGTCGAATCCCACAGCCCACAGTGCAGTTGAACTACACAGCAACCAGGTAGTAAACTCTATCTGCTCATTCACCGCAGTCCAGCTAGTCAAAACTACAAAGCCCCAAATTATTGCCAGTAATAACTGGGGAACTGGAAATACCCGTTTAGACAATGGGTATAAAATAATTACCGGAAGTGTTCCAACCCATAACCAGAACGAGAGGGGTTTTAAAGCAAAAGCCAGCATTCCATTCAAGCCCACAGAAATTAGAGCAACCGCGATCCCGACAGAGATAGAAAGCGCCCCAGAAGCTAAGGGACGCTCACGCGTTCTTTCCACTTGTGCATCAATATCTCGATCGCATAAGTCGTTGATTACGCAAGTTGTAGCACTGGTAGCTAAAGCAAAAAAAATGATTAGGTTAACAAGTTGTATTGATGGCATCCCCTTTGCTGATAAAACAGTACCCCAAAGAGCTGGAATTATTAAAATTAACCGTCCAGTGGGCTTTTCCCATCTTAGAAGTCGAACAATTTTATGCCAAAAAGGCTCTTTTTTTCTTTGAGATTCTGATTGAGTAAGCATAAGTTTGCTCCCACTGCATTTGTAGTTACTAGTGCCAAGTTCATCTTGAGCTTGCCTACAGATTAAATCTTAATTTCTGAATTACGAATTACCAATTGGTATTAATTATCCTGTCTGAGAATGATAAACAGCAAATCTATCGCATTTCAAAGGTTAATCAACTACGATCTGCTTTCAGTTGTTCTTTAGAGAATTGATTTTCTCTTCACAATCGAATAATTCTGTAAAGCCTCAATAAACTGCATAGTTATTTTTGCGCCCAGATTTATGTCACACGAGGGATGCCAAACAGTGTTTTTTCGTCCTCTGCCAACTCTCTTATTTGCTCTATAGTTTGCTTAATCTCTTCTGGTGTTGTTATTCCAGTTTCAATTAAGGCATCAGTCGCCTCTTTGAGTGACAAATCTATGAAACGCTTAGTTTCTTTGTGAATTGCGACAGGCTGCACTAAAAAAATTTCTCGCGTCCGCAAGCCAGCTTTTTGAAATATTTGGTAAAGCTTGCTTCCCATACAAAAATGCTGGCTACGAGTGTTACCTAGTCTAAGGAAAAGCTCAAAACAACGGTTGTAGCTAGGGTTAGCAGGTTGACAAAAAGCAGTGCTAAAATCGGCTTCCTCACACACTAAAAACCCACTCGGCTTGAGTAGTGCCAGCATTTCTTCCAGTGCATCTTTAGGGCGCGTCAGATGGATTAGCAAAAAGCGGCAGTAAACTAGGTCAAAGGAGTTATGAGGTAATCCTGTATTGTAAGCGCTGCCCAAGACAAATTTTACATTGCTCAAGTTAAGTGCGTCTGCATTTCCTCGTGCCTGTTCTACCTGCTCTGTACTCACATCTACACCAATAACTGAACCGTTGAATCCAACTTGCTCGCCTAACCAAGTGGAAACACTTCCAATACCACAACCAATGTCAGCTATATGCATTCCTTCACTGAGTCCAACTCGCCCAAGTAAAAACTCTGTATATGGCTTATGGATTTGGTGAAGAATTTGCAATCGATTTGCGCCTACTTTTCCAGTGGCTAGTGTGTAACGGTCATCATGTATCATTTTTTTTGGTTCTTCAGTACATAGTATGCTTAACTAATAGTTAAAATGCCAATTCAATAAGCATCTAACTCGGAAATTGTCAAAGTTTCTAAATCCATAACCGGAACGTTTAATTAACTTGTTCTTGTTATTAATGCCTTCCACAGCACCACTATTTGTCCTATTATCAAAGTAAGCAATTATCTCATAAAACCAACGGATAATAGTATTGTTACTCTTGGGAAAACATTTTTTAGCTTTCGATAACCACATACCGAGTTTAAAAACTCCCGGATACCAATTATCTGTCTTATTAAAAATCTTTCTAAATTTTTATTTTAATTCATGCATTTCTTTTAAGACGGGAGATACATTCTTGACTTCAGAAAGTTTATTTATTTGCTCTTCATTTAAGCTGAAGAAGACTGGAGAATTTAAACTAATCATTGTGTACACACAGAAAATAAAAATAAAAAAGTTTGAAAGGCACATAAAAATCGTTCCTTAGTTCCGACTCCAATTGAAATCGGAACTTTTTAGCAATGGTGAGCGATCGCTATCCCCAATCATCATAAAGGCTGAAACGTTTGTAGCGTAGTAATTACAGGCTAGCTTGCCCCTGGTGACAGCTTCCGTAACTTTACCCCAAATTAGTGATTGCTTGTGGGTGAAAAATCATTTTGAAGAAGATGAGCAAAAATTACGGTTTTTAACGTAGACGAGGTTTATTGTCAATAGGCTGGGTGTAATTCTGATTACAAGGCATCGCCCTTACGGGATGTTACCTGCTTGACTATTAATCATATCGTTGGATTTATTAAAACCCACGATGTTATTGTTTAAGTCAAAAATGGGTTTTCTAACTCCATGATATGTTTGACAATATTATTCCGGTTGGTAACAAGCCAATCTTTCTCTTGTGCGATCGACATTAATGATGGATGAGGTTCAAACACTACAGGTTTTCCAACGATCTCAAGGAGCGCCGTATCAGTTATTGAATCACCTATGGCAAGGGATTCCTCCAGATTTACACTCCAATCCTTAACCATCTGTAGAAAAATAGAATACTTCTTGCCGAGAGATCCTGACAAGAGATTTACTTTTCCAGTGTACTTGCCTTGGTGAGTGGCGAAAATTGAGCCTTGGTATTTTGAAATCCCAAACTCCTCAGCTAGGCAACACACGATTTCATTCGGGCTACCTGAAATTAATACAAGGGAATATCCCTGGCTGTTGAGAATGTCGAGGAGTTTCGGAACGAAAGGGAATAGTTTGGTTCGTTCTTGCTGCCATACTTGCCTAGCAATACGCTGCATTACAGTTTGTGATATCCCTGCAATCGCCTCTGCAAAGAGATTATAAGCGGTAGTTGCCATGATCTGGAAGTCAATTTCATTAAGGCGATATTTTTCAACTACTTTAAAAATATCCTCGATCTTTGATTTATCACTAATACCATTTGCTGTCAATGCTTGTAGTAACTGAAGCCCTAAAGCACCGGGGTAGAGAGTTCCGTCAATATCTAAGGCAGCAACTTTCATATCGTTCCTTTGCATATTATTCCCTGATAACGGCAGCGGTGTACTTAAGAGCGAGTAGCGCGAAGATACTAGTGAGAATAGGCACATCATAAGGTATGGGTCGGGGAGCTACTTGATCTGGTATGGAGACGAATTTCCCTTCTTCATCCTGCTGTAGCATCAGGTAATGTGTACCTCGCCTTAATGTTTCGGCATCACCAAGGCTGCTTAAGGCAATTAGGGTATATGAGGTACTGATAACATCGCTCGTGTCACCTAATTGATGACCCCAACCGCCATCGCTGTTTTGGGATTTACGCAGGTAGTCTAATGCTTTCGCTTCTGCTGTATAAATACTTTCTAAAAGCTGCGCTGACCCGAACAACTTTACAGGTACGCATTGCTAACACTGAACGAAAAATCGCCTGTGCTTCGCTCAGACTCCAGCTCCTTTCAAAAGAACCGTCGAACTTTTGAAGGCTTGTGATGTAGCGTAGTCCTAACTCGAAAACGTTTGTATACTCAGTACAGCGAGGAGCCAACGCGTTAAGAGCTGCTGCTGTCATGGTAATTTCAGAGGAATTACCACGCACAAAGGTAGGAAATCCACCATCTTCATTCTGAATAGCGAGAAGGTACGCCTCACCTTTTGAAATGTATTCTTTGTATTTGTCAACCCCAACTGCCTGTAAAAACTCCACACAGAAAGAAGTATCATCTACGTCAGTCTGACTTGTACCCTCTGCATATGACCATCCGCCATCTGATTGCTGTTGCCTCACTATGTACTCAGCCATTTGTAATAGAGTCTCTATGTCTGCTCCACTATCTGTTAACGCTACTCCAGCAGTTGCTGTACAGAAAATCTCAAAACTAGCAATAAAAGGGAAACCGCCATCTGAGTTTTGACAACTTAGCAAATTGTTAATTCCTTTCAACACTACATGGTGGTGTTCTGGAAACTTTTGAAGTGCCAATAAGATGATAATATTAGCTAAAACGTGTTTTTCCCAAATCGAGTTATTGTTCTGCGTTGCCAGTAGAAATTCTACGTCATCAGGGTTTATCCACTTTCGGTAGTTTAAACCAAAAGCGTATAGAACTTTGAGAGCGCATATTTCAGCTGCAACCCAACTTTGATAAGCTCGATAAAAGAAGTGTTCTATCTGATACTGGCTGTCATACGGCATTACTCCTAGTTCTGCTAGGATTGCACGGAACAGCACGCGCTTACGACTTGCTGTAAAATGCTGAAAGCCTGTCATATAATCTTCCACAACCTGTGCATCTTCAGGCGTACTTTTACGAAATGCTCCAATAATTAGAGCCTTGTAGAACTTGTTATTATGCTCTTTATCAAGTTGAGTAGTTAAGTAGTGAGTGAGTTGATATTGACAATTTGGATATATTTCTTGAATAGTAAGCAAGTGGAGCATCAATGAGGATTCAAGTACACGGCTCTTGCAAACATCTCTAACAGATCCGTCTGTTTTCACTTGATCTTTTAGATAGCGTGTAAGTTTCTTCTGGCAGTCTATAACTTGACCACGCAGTTCTGGCTCACCCAGTATTAAAGGTTGCAAAACAGAAGAGCTGACTATAGGATCAGAGAATTTTTTAAAAGTTTCCATAGATTTGTCAATAGGTTAGGTGTAATTCCGATCGCAAGGCATCGCTCTTACGGGGTGAAAAATTCAAGCGATCGCGCTGTTCTTCCCAATATTCCCAACCACGCTCTGCAACGACTTTGTTCAGTTCCCCAGTTAGTGGTGCATAGCCAGGTACAGAATATACCCCCCAATGGATGAAAATTCCGAGTTTCGCATCCTTGAACCAGTCTGGAACTTCATGCTTCGATAGCGATTCAGTTGTTGGCTCATAAGTTCTTTGTGCAAGGGCAACAGAAGTGAACAAGTTCAAAAATATTGTTAACGATAATGTAGCAAACAGCGCGCGTACTAAAAACTTAATCATTACAAGGTTCCTTATTGACAACTTTCTCAAACTTTAGAATGAAAGTATACTTAGTCATTTTTATCAACAAGCACTGGATGTTAAGTTTAAATCTATCAAATAGTGAAACTAAAGCTATTTGTTTCCTGAGTAGTATCTACTGAATATTAAACTCATGTACTGCCTTATTCTACTTGATGGCAAAGGTATTGTTTAGGATACTATATTTTCAACTACAACTGCACCCAATTAATTTTAATTATGCAGAAAATTATGGGCTTCATTGAGTTTGTTGGCTGATTCTTCTAATAAGCGTT
The DNA here is from genome assembly GCF_053470305.1 of Nostoc sp. DSM 114160. Lineage (NCBI taxonomy): Bacteria > Bacillati > Cyanobacteriota > Cyanophyceae > Nostocales > Nostocaceae > Nostoc > Nostoc sp. DSM 114160. The sequence continues at coordinate 3,822,762 of NZ_JBPFGO010000001.1, forward strand.
GTTCATGAGCATTTCTTGATAACAGCAGTTGGCGCTCAATACCTGTTGAGCCAATGATACATGGAAGTCCAAGAACAACTTCACTGCCAACTCCATAGTTAGAATCTGCTCTGACGGATACTGGAAATATCTGCTTTTCATCTCGCAGAATGGTATCAACTAACTGACAAACTACTGTTGATATGCCATAGCTTGTATTTCCTTTACGTTCAAAAATGTTATAGCCCCGTTTACGAGTTAACTGTGCGTACTCTTGCTGAATTTGTTCTAGCGTTTCTCCTTGTGGTAGGGGAAATTCAGTTAACAAAATTCCCCCAATAAATGCACTAGACCAAACGACAAATTGACTGTCTCCATGCTCTCCAATCACATAAGCATGAATGTCTTGTTTTGCAACATTCAGTTGCTTTCCAAGTTGATATCTCAGTCTAGCAGTATCAAGAACGGTTCCCGAACCGAAAATTAGGTTTTCTGCTCTGGTGGAAGTAGCGATCGCAATCCGCGTGAGTACATCCACTGGATTGCTAATGATAATTACAATTGAATTCGGTGCAACTCGATCCAATTCTTTGATTGTTGAACGTATAATCTCTGCATTGTTGCTCAATGTATCTAATCGGGTCTGTCCAAGTTTCGGCTGCACCCCAGCAGTCACAATAATGATATCTGAATCAGCTAAGTCTTCATACTGATTTGATGGTATGATTTCCATCTCCTTAAGTAGGGGAATGCTGTCTTCAATGTCCCATACTTGTCCTTCAGCTTTTGATAAGGTTCGGTCAAAAAGGACAACCCTTACACATCTGCCAAGTAAAACTAAAGCATTTGCAACATCTGCACCTACATTACCTGCACCAATAATACCGACTTTAGATGTTTTACTCATCATGCTATATCTACTTTTTGCAAGAGTGAAATGTCGTTTGTTTGGTAAATCTTTGGATCTGCAATTGCTGTCTTTTTACAACTTGGAAAACAATATATTTAATCCTTCGGTCATCGTGGGATGAGTTAAAATACCATCGCGCAGAACGGTGTAGGGCATCTGAGCTTGCATCACCATCTGCACCGTTGAAATCACTTCACCTGCTTCATGACACAACAGGGAACATCCTAGAATACGACCTGTATCTGTATCCACGATCGCCTTCAGAAGTCCATCGGTTTGACCGAGTGTTCTTGCTCTGGGAACGGCTGACGCATCCACCTTCGCCACGCGGATAGCATATCCTTGTTGCTGTGCTTCAGTTTCAGTCAAACCCACATGAGCCAGTTCTGGATCGATGAATAGACTTGATGGAACCAATCGATCGCGTGTACTCCGGTTGCCCCCATCAATTAAATTAGCTTTGATAATGCGATAATCATCGAGCGATATATGAGTGTATTGCGGGCCGCCATTGATGTCGCCTAACGCCCAAATTCCCGGAATGTTCGTCTCTAAGCGATCGTTAACTTGAATAAATCCGCGTGTATCGGTTGCAACACCAGCAGCAGCTAAATTTAAGCTCTCAGTATTGGGCGCACGACCAACGGCGACGAGCAAATGCGACCCTTGGAGGGTGAAATCACCCTCGCCAACTTGGATTTGCAGGACGGTTTGATTATCAGTGCGAGTAACCCTCAACACCTTCGCCTTCAGTAAGAATTCAATACCATCTTTTTCTAGCAGTGTTTGAACTGCGATCGCTATATCTGGATCTTGCTGTGACAGGATTTGCTCATTTTGCCCAATGATAGTAACACCAGAGCCAAAACGCCGAAACATCTGGGCAAACTCTAAACCAATATAGCCACTACCGAGAACGATCAGGTGTTCAGGCAAATGTTCTAGCTCCATAATCGACTCACTCGTTAAAAATCCAGCTTCTGTGAGTCCGGGAATCGATGGAATTAACGGGTCGTGTGCCTGTATTAATAAATAACCGTTCGGCGGTAAGGAAGTGATTGTTCCCCTCAGTCGTCGTTACTTCAATTGTTTTGGGAGCAACAAAGCGGGCTGTACCAATGATCAGTTCGTGACCCAAAGCAGTTTCTAAATTGTGCAAGTTCATTTCACGCGCAGATTGTACAACTGTTCGTTTTCGTTGGATCACCTCTGCTAAATTAACGATGGGTGTATTAGCTTTAACACCATAAACGGCACTATTTCGTACTGTGTTTGCCACATTAGCACTCGCCACCATAGTTTTAGTAGGAATGCAAGCAATATTAATGCACCCGCCACCAATCATATTTAAGCTGCGTTCAACCAGAGCGGTTTTACGTCCGTCAGCGACTAACGCTGGTGCAAGTGTTTTACCCGCTTTGCCACAGCCGATAATAATGTCGTCATAGTGTTGAGCGTTCACTTCCATATCCTTTGAGTTCGAGCGGGTGAATACGATTTCAACTTTTTCTACAAGCTTGCTTCATCAAGATACGCTTGTTTTTATACACCTCTAAAGTACCAGACTGCGGGTTATCTAACGTGCCATCCCACACCCAATATTCATAAATTCCACTCCGAAACTTATACACTCGAACACCTTCTGTCGCTTGGCTAGTTCCTTTGCCCAAACTTAAATTACCGTTGGAACTGGTCGCGCGATAAAGCAGTTCACGAGAAGTATAATTCTGCCAAATATTGATGTTGTACCCACCCTGGCATTTTGTACTCAGGAGGAGGCCAGCAGTAGAATCAGCAGAAGCTCTTAAGGAAAAATTAGCTAAGATACTGATTGGCAGAGCCAGGAGTAACGCGGATGTTTTCATAAATCTTGCAAAATTAATAAGTTTGACATTTATTTGAGACTTTGACACCAGTGGCTAAATGCTGTTTCAAAAACGCCAAGGTGCGATCGCGTGCTAATTCTGCGACTTATTGGCGATCGGCAGAATTAAGTGCTCGATCGATTAAAGGTGCAATGATAGCGATATTTTTCACCAACTCATCACAGAGAGAAAATCGCTGTTTTAAGTAATTAGGATCGTTGTAACTCACCCAAACCTTGCCGTCAGTCGCTTCCCATGCCAGTACTTTCAGGGGTAAATCCAGGGCGATCGTGGGTTCTGCTACCATGAGGGAAGTTCCGGCTTTCGGGTTGCCAAACAGCAACAACTGTGTAGGACACAGGCTTAGTCCGACTTTTGCGGCTTCAGCCTGTTGATCGATGCGGGCAAAAATGGTGATGCCTTTTACTTGAAGGACGGCTTCTAATCGATCGATGGTTACAGGCACTGAATATTGACTGAGCTGGCTAATGATGCCGTTGTTTGCATTCATAGCAGTGGATTTCTTGTAGGATAAAACTGGACGATCTGGTTCGTTGAGCTTTTCAAAGATTGAGGTCTGACAATCCTGGATGCTCGTCGGGACGACGACCTAGTATCCAGTGGTATTTGCGATCGCTTTGGTGAATTGGCAGGGGTCGTTGATGCTGGCAATACGCCATCGCATAAATCCGTGTTCGTCAAACTCCCAATTCTCATTGCCGTAAGAGCGAAACCAGTTGCCGGAATCATCATGCCATTCGTAAGCAAATCGGACAGCAATGCGGTTGTCTTGAAAAGCCCAAAGCTCTTTGATTAGACGGTAGTCCAATTCTTTAAGCCACTTACGTGTCAAGAACTGGACGATCGCCTCACGACCAGATAGAAATTCTGAGCGGTTGCGCCAAATGCTATCCGACGTGTAAGCGAGTGATACTAGTTCAGGGTTACGTGTGTTCCAAGCATCCTCTGCAATTCGGACTTTTTGGATGGCGGATTCACGATCGAAAGGTGGCAGGGGTGGTCGAGGTTTTTCGGGGTTGTTCATAGTATGTAAGCACTAGAATCGCAATTCTCGTTTCGAGAGGCTTTGCCAACGTCTCAGCACGGTTGAATTAAATTTACAGCAGATTTCAAGTTGGTGAAGTAGACAAACTAATACCAATTCGCAATTCGCAATTCGCAATTCGCAATTCGCAATTGAAAAACTCAGATTTAGCAAGGCTTTCCTTGGTTCCATCTGTTGCTGTCTTTTGGAGAATTGGTATAAGTCCCAAAGCCAGGTATGAACTTTGTTTTACTTCTGGATTCTGCTGTAAGTGCCTGCCGACCGAATTACCTCAAAAGCAGTTTAATACAGATCGATGAATACCACCCGCGATGTGCAGCATTTTTCCAGATGCCCCCGTCACAACTGCAATTTTCCCTCTAATGGTACGCCAAGGCAACGCAAGCGGGGAAAAGGGGAAGGTGGAAAGGGTTTAAATCCCTTACCCTTTTCCCTTTAACCTTTACCCAACCTCCATCTAACATTTTTGGGTTGGTAGACTACTAGTTTTTTCATGATGATTTCTTAGGATCGGGCAGCGTGAACTCCACAGTTTCGCTAGTGATGACTTTGTGTGTGGGGTCAGCTAGTTCGATCAGCACCTTGTGCGCGCCAGGTTCCAGTCCGACCAGGATAATCGTTTCGCCACTGGAATCGACAAAGTGCCACGGCAAATCGTCAACGGTGATGTGGATATGACCGATGCGCGGCGATACTTCGAGAGCACCTTTGCCAAACACTGGCAACACACGCAAATTCTCCGTCCGGTACTGGATAAAGACGCGACCCTGAGCTAGTGGTTCGGGAAGCGGTGGATCGACAATCAACTTGGGTGGTGCTTCGTTTTCAATCGCAATCAACGGTGACGATCCGATAATGTCCCTAGCAGTCGGTGTGTGGCTGTTCATAGCAGGTAAGTACCCGATAGTAGTTTAAATATAACGATCCATTTGAAGGTGAAACGGCACAGAGTTATCGCATCAAAGAAACGTTAACGTTTCTTTGATGCGAGTTCCCAGACCGCAGTTGCGAATTACCCTTTTTTCCTACGCTAACTCCGTAAGCAGCAAAGCGATGGAGGAGAGTCTTTTCCTTTTCCCAAAAATATCGATCGCATCCTATTGCAGATATTTCTTCAATTGGGCAGCAGCTTGAACAAACAAAGAGCGCACTTGTGGCAGATCGGCTAAACCATTGAGCAGTCCAAAGTCATGAATCATGCCGTTGTACTGCACCGTTGTCACCTCTACCCCAGCTTCATCGAGCTTGCGTCCGTAGGCTGTGCCTTCGTCATGCAAAATATCGCTCTCTGCAACCACAATTAACGCTGGAGGCAAGCCTTTGAGTTGCTCAACCGTCGCCTGTAAAGGAGAAGCATAGATGTCTTTGCGCTTTTCTGGGTCAGCGATGTACATATCATACATCCACTTCATCGCGGGTGCGCTTAAGTACCGTTTGTCGCCAAATTGATGATAAGAATTCGTTTCAAAATCGGCATCGACGATCGGCCACATCATGATGTGTAGCTTGATGTGTGGCCCTCCGTTTTCTTTCGCCTTCAAAGCAGTGACTGCTGTCATATTTCCGCCGACACTGTTGCCGACCACCGCCAGATTCTTGCCATCCACCCCAATCTCCTCACCATGCTCGGCAACCCATTTGGTCGCAGCATAAATCTCATTGATCGCCTGTGGGTACTGAGCATCTGGCGTGCGCGTGTAGTTGACAAAGACCCCTGCAAACCCTGAAAGCACAACCAGATCGCGCACCATACGCTTGTGTGTTGGATAATCACCCAACACCCAACCACCACCATGAATAAAGATGAAAACAGGTAATGTGCCTTTGATACCTTCCGGTCGCACGATATTGAGCGTAATCGAATAACCGTCAGCAATAATTTTCTTCTCAGACTCTTCAATGCCTGAAAGGTCTACGGTCACAGAAGCCTGTGCATCCACGAGTACTTGACGTGCTTCGAGTGGAGGTAATGTCTCTAACGGCACACCTCCTGAATTCAGCACTTTCAAAAATTCCTTCACCCCACTGGAAAGACGTGGATCGTCGGCAACTTCCAAAATTTTTGCTGCTGGCGAGTTTGTTTGAGCAACCATGACATTCTCCTTTGATAAGTAGTAAAAAATCTGTTGAAATGACACTGTTAAGTGAATTGATTTAACAGTGATACTTGATTCAGCAGTGATTGTGGAATGACAATCACTGAAGAGGCAGAGGGGAAGGGGGCAGGGAGCAGGGGGAACAAGCCCTTCTCCTCTGCGCGGAGCGAACGCGAGTGCGTCTGGTAGAGAAGCGGAGCATGGGTACGTTCGCGGAGCGTCTCGGAGAGAAGCCCCGCCCTTCTAGTGCGTTCTTACTGGGGCGGAGTACAAGCTCTGTCTCAGTTTTCCCCCCTTGCTCCCTGCTCCCTGCTCCCCTGCCTCTTTTGACCTAGCGAGTCGCTGCCTCGATCGGTTGTTTCCACACCGCAGCAGCATAGAGCGAGTTCTCAAAATCGGGGGCGATATCGCCTGTGATACGTGCCTCATGATGCGCCCAGTCCTCAAAGAACAAGTCGTGACTGATGCACGATACTATTGCAGGTATGTCGCGGCGGATGCTAAATATGTCACCAATTGGCAAGCCGAAGCTGACGAAACCAGCAGGATTAAATACGTGAATGTCTTTGAGATAAGGGGCAGTGCCAGGTACTTTTTCTAGGAATTCACGGGCGTTACCCAAGTAAGGGTGCGTTCCTAAATAGTCGTCGCGCAGGTCTTCTGGTGGCTCGTAGCGATCGCGCCAGAGAGCAATGTGCTGGGCAAAGTCGGCTAATTCGGGACGCTTTGTTGGGTCAACGAAGTAACCCCGTGCCAGCGATCGCAAAATCAACCTCGAAAACATCATCATTCACCCTGAATGACAATGCGTTCGCCCATTGCCTGTGCCGATTTCCAAGGTGCAGATAGGTGATGTGTGGAAAGTTCGGGAAGGCGATCGCTCGCTCAATCGCGTTCCGTGATGGTGTGGAGCCTGCTCGACGCAAGCGCCCAAGCTTGAAACCAGCGGGCTGCATCGGGTAATTGGGGATAGTTGCAGTAAGCACCAGGGTATTCCCGTATCCGAAGGATTGGTAGAGATGGGAAGTGCCGACCGCCGGACAAATAGGTGTACTGCCTTAGCTCCCGATTCCGCCGCCACTCCCTGCTGCATCGAAAGCTGAAGCCGCCCCCACCCCAGTACCGCCACAGTCTTACCGCGCAGTGCTTCAAAATCGATGGCACTCGGCGGTATGTGCGTACAGCGTGCGTGGTAAGTCAGCCAGTACTGGAGGTATGTATGCACCACCCAGTGCCGCCACGCCATTTGCGAAGATAATTTTTGCGCGTAGTTTCTACCTGTGGGACACCGTTTACCCTCAAGGTGTAGGCGGAAGAAACCATCGGCTGGCTCAACCCGCACCCAACTTCGTCCGGTAACGAACCTGGATACCGAGGAGTGCCGATACCAACTGAGGTACTCAGCCCATGTCAACTCGCCCAATGCGATCGATCGCCGCATAGGCTTCCGCACCGTGCCGCGCTTCGTACCAGGCTTGAAAGGATAATTCTGGGATGCCTAGTTTCCGGGCCAGGCACATTTTTCGGCGTGCGGAGCTTTTCCATCCGCGCTCGTGTCAGCCACACGCCTGCATGAGCCTCGTCATCGGCTGCATCGATCGCCGTCACGCGACCGATGCCAGCACGCCGTAGCGCAAATACAAAGGCGCTACCGCTGCCGCTGGCCCACCGATTATAGTGACATTGCGATCGGATATGCCTATGGCGATCGGGTACCCAGTTTTCGGGATCGGGGGCCGAGCAGCGTAGTGCCTCGCGGGCAGCAAAATCGGAATCGGTCGTTGTTGTCATCTCGATCTCCTCAGATAGTGAAATGCGATTGTTTATTCGGGCGATCTATCTCACATCCTGACGACCAAAG